>CAVRRC010000003.1:0-3008604 GCA_963723555.1 uncultured Solirubrobacterales bacterium
CCTCGTGGAGCCGGATGGTGCCGGTCGCTCGAGCGGCGTGCACATCCTCGACCGCTACCTGGCCGAGCACTACCGCGTCTACCGCCGGTTCGGCTACTACGAGGTGCTGCTGCGGATCCCGGGGCGCAGGCAGGGATGAGCGATCGGCTGACGTTCCCACGCCATGAGCTGCGCCGGCGGACGGTCCGCGGGGCACTGGTGACCGGCGGCTTCCTGGTCGGGATCGACGCCATCGTGCTGGCCCAGGGGCTGGTCGTCACGCGGCTCCTCGGGCCGCGCGAGATCGGCCTCTACGGCGTGGTCTCGACCACCGTGATCTCGCTGATCGCGCTCAAGCGCGTCGGGATCGACGAGGCCTTCGTGCAGCAGGCCGAGGCTGAGCAGGAGCGCGAATTCCAGTACGCGTTCACGCTCGAGCTCGGTCTCTCGATCCTGATGGCGGCCGTGATCGTCGCCTCCGCCCCGCTGGTGGCGCTGGTGTACCGCGACGACCAGTTGTTCGCGTTGATGGCAAGCCTGGCCTACCTTCCGCTCGCGTTCGCGTTCCAGGCGCCGCTGTGGATCTTCTTCCGGCGGATGGACTACCGACGCCAGCGCTCGCTGCAGGCGATCCAGCCGCTGATCTCCTTCGTCGTCACCGTGCCCCTGGCGGCGGGGACCGATCTCGGCGTGTGGAGCATCATCGTCGGTCAGGTCGCCGGGTACGTGTTTGCCGTAGGCGCGACGCTGGTCGTCTCGCCGTACCGCCTGGCGCTGCGCTATGACCGGGCGGTCACCGCGAGGTACCTGCGCTTCTCGGTCCCGATCCTGCTCACGGTGGCCGCGACGATGCTCATCGCACAGGCTCAGATCCTGGCCATCAAGCTCCACGACGGGCTCGCCGCCGCCGGCTACATCACGCTTGCCGTCACCCTCACGCGCTACATCGACCGAGCCGACCAGATCGTGACGGCGACGATCTACCCCGCGATCTGCGCGATCCAGGGTCAGCGCCGCGCGCTCGAGGAGCTGTACGTGAAGTCCAACCGCGCCACGCTGATGTGGGTGCTGCCGTATGCGGTCGGGATCGTGTTGTTCGCTCCCGATCTCGTCAGGTTTGTCCTCGGGCCCAGCTGGCGGCCTGCAGTTGTGTTGTTGCAGGGGCTCGCGGTGGTGGGGGCGATCACACAGCTTGGGTTCAACTGGTTTTCCTTCTTCCGTGCACATGGAGATACTCGTCCACCCGGCGTCGAGGCGGCCGCGGGGGCCGCTGCCTTCTTCTGCCTGGCGGTGCCGGGTCTGCTGTTGTACGGCTTTGACGGCTTCGTCGCCGGTCGCATCGCGGGGGCGCTGGTCGCGTTCGCGGTGCGCGGGTTCTACATCCGCCACCTGCTTCCGGGGGTTCGTTACCGCCAGCTGGTGACGCCCACTCTGATCCCTATTGTACTCGCATGCGCCGGGGCGATCGCGATGCGCCTCGCACTTTGGGGAGGCCACCGGCCGTTGATACAGGCAATCGTAGAGTCGGCACTGTTTGTGTGCATCTATGCCATCACGGCGCTATGGCGCGAGCGTCCGCTGGTGTCTGAGCTTCTGGGCGCGCTGCGCCGGACTCCTGACCAGCTGGTGTCAGCCGCGCTCAGCGATGACGAGATCCTGATGAGCGGTGCCGGATCCGGAGGCCCAGGAGCCGTGGTAGATGGCCCGCAGCCGTAGATCGTGGTCTCGCACGCACTGGCGCACCCAGTCCTCGTCGTAGGCGACAGCTGACTCGGGTGTCGTCGGGTCGGCGATCGCCGTCGGTAAGGTCGCGTCGAGTCGCCTGAAGGGCGCTGGCGGACTCACGTTGCGCTCGCCAGATAGCAGGAACCATGTGGAAAACACTCGGCCTCCCGGTGCGATCACGCGCGCGGTTTCGGCGAGGTAACGGTCGGCGGTCTCGGCAAACAGGTGAGTGAACACCGACGTCGCAAGAACCAGGTCGAACGACTGGTCGGGGTACGGAAATACGAAATCACGCGCCGCATGGACGCCGTTCGGGTTGTAGACCGGGTTGTAGAGGTCGACGTGCACAAAACGGAACGGAGCCGGCGCGTCGCGGTAGTGAGTCCGACACCAGGAGATCCCCCGTTCGACGACGTCGAAACCGTCATAGGACCCTGGCGGGCGCAAGATCGGCACCAACGCCCGCGCCATGCGTCCGATGCCACAGCCGATCTCCAGCACCCGATCGCTGGGTCGGAGACCCGCGAGTTCCCGAAAATAGCCCACGAACTCATCCCCAGTTGCCTGAAAGTCTGAATCGCCTACGTAGCCGGCCAGCCGTCGAGGTGGCGTAAGCTGATCTCGGCGCCCCAGCACGGCATCGGCACCGTCGGCCACCCGCAGTCTGAGCGACGATACGGCACGGCCGATCACCTGGACCGCCCTACAGTCGACCCTCATCGGCATTCGCGCTCCCGGGCGCATGCTCCGATTATCAAGCAGGATCACGCGGCTCAGCGCCGTCCCGCACACCGCGGGCATGGTTCTCCACAGCACCCCCATCAGCAGGCCGAGCGCCGGCCGCTCGAGGAGCTGCCATAAATCAACACGGGCGACGCTGATCTGGGTGGTGCCATACGCGATCGGCGTCGTCCTCTTCGCGCCGATTTCGCCACGTTCGTGCTCGAAGGTGAGCGGGAGCCGGCGGTGGTGCTCCTGCCGGGGCTGGCGATCGTCGGCTTGATCACGCAGCTCGGCTTCAACTGGTTCTCGTTCCATCGCGCCCACGGCGATACCAGGCCACCGGTGTTCGAGGCGCGGCGGACATGGTGGCGTTCCTGGCCTCGCCATCCCGGGCCTACTGCTCGCCAGCTTCGACGGCTTCGGGTTCGGCCAGATCGCGGCCGCGCTGGTCCCGCTCGCGGTCCGCGCCGCCTTCACCCGCCGGCTGCTGCCGGGGTCCGCTACCGCTCGGTGATCGCGCCGACGCTGGTCCCGATCCTGCTCGCCACCGGCGCGGCGATGGCGCTGCGGGTGGCGCTGTGGGGCGGACGCCGAACCGCCCTGCAGGCGCTGGCCGAACTGGGACTGTTCGTCGCGGTCTACGGCGTCATGGCGTTGCGGAGTGAGCAGAGCCTGCTGGCGGAGCTGCTGGGGGCGGTCATGCGACGTCCGGATCGCGTAGCCGTGGGCAGGGAACGCTAAGCGATTTCGACGAGCTCGATGGTCGTCTAGATCCACTGGGACGGGCTCAGCGGTTCGATGCTAGTACCGTTTCGGCCGAACCCATGTGGCGCTCAGTTGCCGTACCTTGGACTACCCAGCGTCGCCACAGTACGCCCGTGCCGAGCGCCGCGAGTAGCACAAGCGGCAGCTCGGCCAGGTAGCGCAACCGCAGCGATCCAAAGGTGGAGGCCGCGACTAGGCTCACCAGTATGAGCGGCGCGAGCAGAACCCAGAGCTCAGCACGCCGCCGCCGCAAGGCCCAAGCTCCGATCACGACAAGCACTGCGATCGGGTAATAGGCGAGCACACCCACGTTGGAGACCGTCACATTTCGGCCCGCGGCCGTGCTCCCGTGAAGGATGGAAGCGTCCCCACGTCCGCGCCAGGCGCGCCGCCACAACAATCGACAAGCGCCCCGCGTGGTTCGGCGCGTATCGCAACCCGCGGCCCGCAGCGCGGCGGCCCGCTGCGCTTCGTTGCCAGTACGTGCGAAGCCGGACATGCCATGTCGAAGTAGCCCGGGGCAGGGCCACCGTACGTCGCGGCACAGTTGGCCCACGCGAGCGTGATGCCGTGGTTCGTCGAAATTGTCGGAGTCCCGAGCACCTCCTCGTTACCAACGACCATGGACCGATCACTACCAGTGTGCAGGCAACCGTCACGGCGAGTCGCACCGCGCGCGCAGTCCCTCCGGGTCCGCTCCAGGCAACGGAACCGCCAGTAGAGCCACGAGGCCGATCGCCTCGGAGCGGACGAGCGTAGCCAACCCCACCGCCGAGCCCAGCCCCGCAGCCGACCGCTGGCTCGGTCGTCTGATTGGGACGAGGGCAGCCGCGAGAACGAGGATGAGTGCGGCGCCGTAAAGCGTCTCGCTCAGCAGCGCCCCGTCGGGAACGATCAGCAGCGGGTATACGGCGGCGAGCGACGCTGCGACCAGCCCGATTCGCTGGCCGCCCAGACTCCGGCCGAGGAGCCCGGGGCCGACGACCGTGATCGTCCCCGTCACCGGACCAAGCCAGAGCAGACCGCTGGCACTGGTCACGCCGAGCTGGCAGCCCTGCCAGGGTAAGCGGGTAGAGTGGCGGGTGCAGCGCAGTCGGCGCGATGTCGGAGCCCGGGCTGACGGAGATCCGTGCCAGATCGCGAAGCCGTGCCCCCGGACGATCTCGTCGCTGACGAGGTCACACCAAAACGTATCGTCGGCAGCCCGTACGGGCGCGAGCACGAGCACGTAGACCCCCGTACGGCCAGCCCGAACATCGCGACAACGCCGAGGCGAACGTAGAATCGCCGACCGATCCGACGCACACGCGCAGTCTCTCAGAGACGTACCTCCGCGGCTTCCAGCGCCGGAGCTGTGTGTTCTCCTCGGATCCTCTCTTGCACTAGTGGGTGCGAGCGGGCCCAGTCATCATCGGCCTCCGGCCGCGCTGATTTCGGCCTCACCGCGGCGCGGCGCGAACGGGCTGACCGCACGCGCTTTCGGGGCGGCAGGCGAAGCCCGCGACACCGAACCCTCAACATCAGCAAGCGCGGCAAACGAGCCCGATCGAAACGCCCACCGGCAAGCGGACACCCCGCTCGATCAGCGCTGCCTCCAGCCGCAGCGGCTGCTCCATCACCCGGTTGACCCACGTGGGGGTGAGCCGTAGGTCCGGGCGCCTGTTTTCAGTAGGTCGCCGGCGCGCGCACACCCTCAGCGCCGCGATCGGCGGGAAAAGCAGCGTGTTGAAGTAGCTCGAGACCACGGGTCGCCAACCGCTCGCCAGAACGCGTTCGCGGAGGTGTGGAAGGGTATAGCGGCGGAAGTGATGGTAGTCGTGGTCGTGTTGGCTCCATAGCCACTGATATGCCGGCACCGTCGCAAGCAGGTGTCCACGCTGGGCGGCAACGCGATGCAGCTCCCGCAACGCAGCGACATCGTCCCGGATGTGCTCGAGCACATCGGTGGCTAGAATCAGGTCGAACGAGCCGTCGGCTAGCGGCAGCTGCTCGACGCGCGCCTGGCGTACGGCCGCGATCCCCCGCAAGCGGCAGAATTCCACGGCTTCGGAGGAAGTATCGATTCCCTCCGCGCTTCCCAACGAGCCAAACTCCAGCAGGTTGCGCCCACTCCCGCAACCGGCGTCGAGGACACGGACTGCGTCGCCTACGCCCGCACGGCGAAGCAGGGACCACATCACCTTGCGCCGCCCCGCGAACCACCAATGATCGTCCTCCAGCTCGAATTGCTCGCGGTAGGTGTACTGCTCCAAGGCGCGATAGTGTACCCCGGCCGGTGCAGCAGGAGGTCGTCGGTCGGACGATCGCTGCATCGACTTGTGGGCGGTCGTAGACTGCACGGGCGTGACTCGCGGTCCCTGCTCGATCTCAGTCGTCATCCCCGTTTACAACGAGGCTGAGGAGATAGCGATCATCGTGCCTTCTGTGCGCGATGTGCTGGTGGCCCGCGGCGGGGAGTGGGAAATCATCGTGGTCGACAACGCCAGCGAGGACGAGACCGCCGAGCGAATGCGTCCGTTTCTAGAGGACCGACGCGTCCGACTGCTCCGCAACGCGCGCAACCGGGGCAAGGGATACTCGATTCGCCAGGGGATGCTCGCGGCCCGCGGCGAGCTGCGGCTGATGTGCGACGCGGACTGCGCCCCCTCGCTGGTCTCTCTGTCCGCTATGGAAGCGCTGATCGGCCAGTGCGAGATCGTCGCCGGCGCGCGCAACGCAGCCGACTCTGAGGTCGTGCGCCATCAGCCGCTCCGACGACGCGCGGCGAGCCTTGGGTTTATTCTCCTGTGCCGCCTGGTGATGGGGGAGCCCCTTGGAGACGTCTTCTGCGGCTTCAAGCTCTTCACGGCGGATGCTGCAGAAGACGTGTTCAAGCTGACCCAGATCGATGGATGGGCCTTCGACGCCGAGGCCCTCGCGCTGGCGCGCGCGCTCGGCTATCGCGTTCTGCCATGCGGGATTGCGTGGTCACACAGGCCCGGCTCTCGCCTATCCATGTTGCGGATTGTTGTGCCGGTTCTGCGGGAGCTGGTGGCGACCAGGATCCACATCCGCAGAGAAGCGACGCGGGCCCGGACAGCGGGTGCCGGGCGTGCTGCCCGACTGGCGCCCACGAACACCGCCGATACGGCGACCAGCACGCCAGAGTCGCCGACAGTCATCGCCGAGACGCCGACAGGCACCCGCGAGCGACCAAGAGCCATCCACGACCACGTTCCAGCCGCACTGTCCCGCGAGGGGTCGCCCGCGCCGCGGCAGTCCAGCGACTGACCATCGCCCAGTTCCCAAAAGGAGGCGGCACACCTTGGGCTGGGCCATGGGAGGCGTCAGGAACCAAGATTCCTCGGGGGCATGCGCTCACCCGAAACGGTCTTGAGCGGGACACGACTCGCCCGCATCGTCTGGGCGTAACAGGAGTACGGGGAGCGCGACGCGATCGGGCAAAGGGCAGATAGTCTGCGCCGCGTGCAATCTGCCTCGACGGCGTCGGCCCAGGAGCAGCTCCGCGTCCCAGCGAGGAGCACAACGAGGTTGCGGCGCTTCTGGATCGCCCGGCCGGCCTTCGCCGCGGCAGCGATCTACGCCGTCCTGTCGATCCTGCTGGTCGGTCAGGGGCTCCTGCCGGGACGCACGCTGTCGAGCTCTGACTGGGCTCTCAGCTCCGTTCCGTGGCAAAGCTCAAAACCAGCGAGCGTGCCAGTGCTGGGTACAAACTTCGAGCTCGCCGACTCGGCCGACGTGTTTCAGATCTTCCTCCAGTACACGCGAGCCCGGCTGCCCGCCATCCCGCTGTGGAACCCGTACATAGGCGCTGGTCGCCCCCTGCTCGCGGACGCGCAATCCGCGGTGTTCTCGCCGTTCAGCGTCCCCTCTTACGTCCTGCCGTTCTGGAAATCGCTCGCGGTCGCGGCAATCTTGAAGCTGTTCGTCGCTGCGTTCGGGACGTACTTTCTCGCTCGCACGCTAAGGATGCGCTTCGGGGGAGCGCTGCTCAGTGGGCTTGTATTCGCGTTCGGGACGTTTTTCGTCGTGTGGCTTGCGTGGCCGCTGTCGAGCGTTTTCGCCTTCATCCCGTGGGCCTTGGCACTTACGGAATTGGTGATCCGGCGACCCGGACGCCTGACGGTCGCGGGACTCGCGAGCATCATCGGACTGCAGTTCCTCGGTGGCCATCCCGAGTCGAGCTTCCACTTGGTGTTCGTGACTACGGTGTTCTTCGTCTTTCGCGCTCTGCTGCACCGGCACCGGGAGCAGAGCGACCTCCGCGCTCTCGCCGGCCCAACGCTCGCATTCGCAGTCGCAATGTTGGCAGGCGCAGGCCTCGCCGCACTCGTCCTAGCCCCGTTCCTCGAGTTCGTGGTGCATTCTGGCGACCTTGCGCGGCGCACGCACACGGCTGCCAGTCACTGGCCCCGCAAGTACCTCGGCGCCTTGTTCCTCCATGATTACTGGGGGCGCCCGACACAAGTCTCGCTCGAGCCGTTCATGCAGATCCGTGGGTGGTACGCAGGCGCCGGAACGCTGATGCTCGCGGCCACGGCATTGCTGGTAAGGCGCAGTGCGGAGCGGATCGCCGTCGCGCTGTTCGCAGTGTTCTGCGTGTGTATGGTCATCGGGCTGCCGCCCGTGTTCGGGCTGGTGAACAGCATGCCGGGCTTCAGCGGCGCCCACAACGAGCGATTGCTGATCTATTTCCTACTGAGCCTCGCGTTGCTAGCAGGATGGGGCCTGGACGAGCTCAGCTCGCTGCAGCTTCCGCCTCCGTCGTACCGCCATAGGGTGCTTGCTGCCAACGCGGGAATTTTCTTCGTCCCAATCGTTTGGCTGGTCGCGGCCGGGACGCTGAACCTGCACGAACTCGGCCGTGGGCTCGATGTCGCATGGGGCTTTGCCCATCCGCCGTTGCCGCCACCGGGTGTTGGCGCCGAGGGCACCGCCACGGGTGCCATCGTCAGAGACAGTTCGCTGCTTATGTGGCTGCCGCTTGCGGGTATCGCCTTCGCACTCGTCGCGCGCCGTCTTCTCGGCGTTGGGCGCATGCCGTCGGGCGCTTTCGTCGCGCTGATGGTGGCGCTGCTCGCCGCGGACCTATTCCGGGCCAACATGGGCTTCAACCCCGCGATCCGTCAGAGCACTGCCGCGCCGCCACTCACGGGCGCGATCCGCTACCTACAGACGCAGCGCCCAAACCGCTTCATCGGCGTCAGTACGCAAGCGATCTCACAACCGTTACCGACGGATTACGCAATGCGTTTCGGACTTTACGACGCCCGCGCGTATGACTTCCCCGTGGAGAAGCGCCTCGATGCGCTTTGGCGTCGGTCCATTGCTTCCGGCTCGATCCTCGACTTTACCCAGCCCGAGCAGTACGCGAGCTCGACCCCGGCGGCCCTGCGAGCGCTTGACCTGCTGAGCGTCTCTGACTTGCTCGTCGGTCCCCTGCAGGCGATCCAGCTGAACTTGCAGAGGGAGGGCCTGCGCGTTGCATACACGGGCAAGGATGCGGTCGTCTATGCGAACGAGCGCGCGCTTCCTCGCGTCTTCGTGGTGGACCACCAGCAGACTGTCGGCAGCGACTCCGCTGCGCTCGCAGCGGTCACCGCTGCCGGCTTCGACGGCCGTGGCGTCGCGGTCACCCAAACCAAGATTCCCGGCCTTCCGCAGGCAACCGCCGCCCCGCAGCCCCGAGGCGGCACGGCCCGGCTGGCGTATTACGGCGCGGAGCGGATTGTGATCGACGCCACTGTACCTCACCGAAGCCTTGTGGTCCTGACAGATGACTTCTACCCAGGGTGGAATGCGACGGTCGACGGACACGAAACAACAGTGCAGCGGGTCGACTACCTGCTGCGCGGCGTGAGCGTCGGTCCCGGACGACACACAGTCGAGCTCCGCTACCAACCGACGAGCTGGCGAATCGGCTGGATCGTGACGGTGTGCACATTGTTGGCGCTGCTGGGCGCGGTGATCTCGGCGCTGTGGGTTCGTCGGGCACGCCCTTGATCGCGGTCCGACGACCGCGTCTCCCGGTGCGGGGTTTGGGACGCGAGGGCTCTGTCTGGGTGTGGCCGCTTGGCTTATACGTTCTGCTCTCGCTGTTCCTATTCGGGATACCGGTGATCGGGCACTTGGGAAGCCGACTTGTCGGGTCGAACCCGATCGATCCGAGCGCGTACATGTGGTTCCTCGGATGGTGGCCACACGCGCTGCTGCATGGGCTCAACCCGTTCGTAACGCACGCGATGTTCTACCCCGACGGATACAACCTCACCTGGGCGGCGTCGTTGCCATTGCCCGCTCTTGTGCTCGCGCCGATCACGCTCGCCTTCGGACCCGTCGTCAGCTGGAATGTGCTCGAGCTGCTGTCGCCGGCGCTCAGCTCCTGGACGGCGTCGCTGCTATGCCGGCATGTGAGCGGTCGACTGTGGCCGTCGCTCATCGGCGGGTACCTATTCGGCTTTTCGCCCTATGTGCTCAGTCATCTCGTGGGAGCACCGAACGTGGGATTTGTTGCACTCCTCCCGCTGTTCGTGCTGATCGTGCTTCAAAACCTAGAGGGCTCGATCAGCCCGCCCCGCTTCGTCGGGGCGATGGCCGTATTACTCGCCGCGCAGTATCTGATCGGAAGCGAGCTGCTGGCCACGTCGACCCTGTTCGGCGCCATTGTGCTGGTGCTCGCGTACGCCCTCTTCGGCGAGCACCGAGGCGCCCTGCTCGCCTTGGCAAAGCTGCTCCCGCTGTCGTACGCCTCGACCGCCATCCTGATCAGCCCGTTTCTCTACTACTTCGTCTCTGCTCATCACTACCCCCCAATCCTGTCCCGCTTCCCCGCGGACCTTGCCTCGTTTGTACTTCCTCCGGCCCTCGTCGCCGCCGCGCCCCATGCGACACCGATCAGGGGAGCGAATGCCGAGAACTACTTGGGAGTGCCGCTGATCGTGCTGATCGGGCTATTCCTCCGGCGACAGATGCGAGAGCGAGCGACGTGGTTGCTCGGACTCTCGCTGCTGATTGCGGCAATCTTCTCGCTCGGAGGGCACCTTATCGTGCGGACTCACCGCACCGTGATCCCTCTCCCGTGGCTGCCGCTCGAGGATATGCCCCTGCTCCGCTACGCGCTACCGAGCCGGTTTGGTGTCTTCGTGGCGCTTCCCGCGGCCGTTGTGGTGGCGCTGTGGCTGAGCCGACCGTCGTTGCAGAGGCGCGAGGGCGCCGCCCGCGTGGCTCTAGTGGCGCTGGCGATCGCGGCGATCGTGCCGAACGTCGGCAGCTCTGCGTTCGCCACCCACGCCGTCGACCCGCCGTTCTTCAGCTCTGGCCTGTACCGCAGGTATCTGACCGCGAGCGACCACGTGCTCACAATCCCGGCGCTGGGACCCAACGAGCGTTGGGTTGCCGATGCTGGCTTCCCGTTTGCGCTGACCGCGGGATACGCAGCGCAGCGGTTTCCCGCCGGCTACACACGCTTTCCGATCTGGAGGACGTTCCTCACGGGTGCCGCGCCGCCTGACTTCGCAGCGCAATTGCGGCGGTTCGTCGCCGCCAAGGGCGTGACCGCAGTGGTCGTGGACGAGACTGTGTCAGGGCCCTGGAGGTCGGTGTTCGGATCGCTCGGCATCCGGCCAGTTTCGACGGGCGGCGTGCTCCTTTATCGGCTCCAGCGTCGCACCTAGCCGACATGTCGACGGAACGAGGAGCTGCGGCGGTCTCTAGTCTGCGCAGCGCATGAGTGTGTCGTCGACCTCGACGAGGGCATCGGCCAAAGCGTCGACCAGCCCGCGGCAGGCCGCGCCGAACAGCGCCAAGAACCCGCGCAGCGAAGCTGCTCGCTGGCTCGGGCCGCTGGGGCTGTACGTGGCTCTGTCGGTCGGCCTGTTCGGCATCCCAGTGGTCGGGCACGTCGGCAGTCACATCATCGCTCTGAATGATATGGATGCGGGCGAGCTGATGTGGCTGATGGCCTGGTGGCCGCACGCCCTGCTGCACGGCCTCAACCCGTTCGTGACGCACGCGATGTTGTACCCCGACGGCTACAACATCACGTGGTCCACGTCGATGCCGCTGCCGAGCCTGGTGCTTGCCCCGATCACGCTCGCCTTCGGTCCAGCGGTTAGCTGGAACGTGCTGCAGCTCCTCGCGCCCGCGCTCAGCGCCTGGACCGCCTTCCTGCTCTGCCGGCACATTACTGGCCGCTCGTTGCCAGCGCTAGTCGGAGGCTACATCTTCGGCTTCTCGCCCTACATGCTCGCACACCTGCAGGCAAGCCCGAACTTTGCGCTGGTAGCGCTGCTGCCGGTCTTCGTCCTGCTCGTGGTCAAGCACGTGGAGGGCTCGCTCACGTCCCGCCGGTTCGTGATCGCGATGACACTGACACTGACGGCGCAGTTCCTGATCTCGACCGAGGTGCTCGCCACTGGCACGCTGCTCGGGACCTTCGCGCTGGGGGCGGCGCTGGCCCTTTTCGGGGAGCACCGCCGGCGGCTGCTACAAACGATCAAGCTGCTCGCGCTCGCCTACGCGGCGACGGCTGTGCTCGTCAGCCCCTACCTCTACTACTTCCTCTTTGGGCAGCACTATCCGCCGTCGACCACCGGCTTCTCGGCGGATCTCTTCTCGTTCGTGCTGCCCCGGCGGCTCGTCGCGATCGTGGTCCACGGCGGCCCCACACTCGTGCTGACGGGTTTCGAAGGTTATCTGGGCTTGCCGCTGGCGCTGTTGATCGGGCTGTTCCTTTGGCGCAGACGGCGCAGCCGCGTGGCGCTGCTGCCCGTGTTCTGCCTGCTGACTGCGGCCGTGTTGTCGCTTGGAACGCGCCTCTACGTGCTCGGGCACCGAACGTGGATCTGGATGCCGTGGCGATTGTTCGCCAAGCTGCCGGGGCTGGGCTATGCGATTCCCGCGCGCTTCGCCGTGTTCGTGGTCCTGTCGGGGGCGGTAATCGTCGCGATGTGGCTGCGCGACGCGGAGGCTCCAACGCGCCGTGCGGCACGGCCTTGGCAGCTCGCGCAATGGGGCCTCGCGCTGCTCGCCGTGGCTGCAATCGTGCCCGATGTCGGCAACCGCGCGTGGAACACCAAGATCGCCGATCCCGCCTTCTTCCAGCACGGCGCCTACCGCGCCTATCTCAACAGCAGCGATCACGTGCTGACGATCCCCACCTGGGGTCCAAGCCAGCGCTGGATCGCCGACGCCGGGTTCCCATTCGCGCTCAGCGCCGGATCCGGCGGACAAGGCCTCAGCCCCGGCTACACGCGCTACCCGATCTGGGACGCGATGCTCGCACCCCCCTACACGCTACCCGCGGACTATCGGACCGAGCTACGCCGCTTCCTCAGCGCCAAGCATGTCACCGCGATCGTCGTCCAGGAAGGCTTTCCGGGCCCCTGGCAACAGCTCTTCCGAACACTCGGCGTACGGCCGGTGATCACCGGGGGCGTGATCCTTTACCGATTGCGCGGCGACACCGGAACGTAGCGCCTGGAGCGCGCGTTGGCCCTGGCCTCCTTTACTCTGCGCGGATAATGAGCGCATCGCCGAGCTCGACGAGTCCGTCGTCGAAACTGGGTAGAGGCTTGCCGGTCCGATGCGCCGCCGCGCGGAGCCGCCCGAGAATCGGAGAGAGACTGTGGCCGCTCGGACTGTACCTGGCCCTGTCGATCGTCCTGTTCGGCATCCCCGTGATCGGTCACCTCGGCAGTCACATCGTGGCCGTTAACGACCTCGACCCGAGCACGCTGATGTGGTTCCTCGGCTGGTGGCCGCACGCCCTGCTGCACGGCCTCAACCCGTTCGTGACACACGCGATGCTGTACCCCGACGGCTACAACATCACGTGGTCCACGTCGATGCCGCTGCCGAGCCTGGTGCTTGCCCCGATCACGCTCGCCTTCGGACCGGCGGTTAGCTGGAACGTGCTGCAGCTCCTCGCGCCCGCGCTCAGCGCCTGGACCGCCTTCCTGCTCTGCCGGCATATTACTGGCCGCTCGTTGCCAGCGCTAGTCGGTGGCTACATCTTCGGCTTCTCGCCCTACATGCTCGCACACCTACAGGGGAGCCCCACGCTCGCGGTGATCGCATTGCTGCCGGTGTTTGTGCTTCTCACGCTCAAGCGCGTCGAGGACTCGATCTCTCCCCGCTGCTTCGTTGTCGCGATGACGCTCGCGCTCGTGGCGCAGTTCCTCATCTCCCCTGAGGTGCTCGCGACCAGCACCCTGTTCGGAGGTATTGCGCTGGTCGGAGGGTTCGCGCTGCTGAAGGACCATCGCCGACCCCTGCTACAGACCGTGGGGCTGCTTGTCGTCGCCTATGCGGTGACAGCGGTGCTCGTCAGCCCGTACCTCTACTACTTCCTCTTCGCCGCCCACTATCCACCCGGAACGACGAACTTTGGGGCGATCTTGTTGTCGTTCGTTGTGCCGCCGCCGTCGGTCGCGCTCCAGCCTCCGAGTGCAGGTGTGCTGGCGGGCTCCAACGTCGAGAACTATCTGGGAGTGCCGCTATTGCTACTGATTGCCATATTCGTTTGGCGGGAGCGACGGAGCCGCACGGCTCTACTGCCGGTGCTCTGTCTGATGATAGCCGCCGTCCTATCGTTGGGCGGCCTCGGGGTCACATTGCGCGATCACGTGACTAGGATCTGGATGCCATGGAGGCTCTTTTCCAGTGTGCCCGGGCTGCACTATGCGATTCCGGCGCGGTTTGCCGTGTTCGTGATCCTGCCGGCGGCGATGATCGTCGCGATGTGGCTGCACGACGCGGGCACCCCTAGTATCCCGGAGGCCCGCCCGCGCCACCTCGCGCAATGGGGGCTGGCGCTGCTCGCAGTGGCTTTCATCGTGCCCGACTTCGGCAACCGCGTGTGGAACACGCCGATCACCGATCCGCCGTTCTTCCAGCACGGCGGATACCGTGCGTATCTGACAAGCCATGACCACGTGCTCACGATCCCCACCTGGGGTCCAAGCCAGCGCTGGATCGCCGACGCCGGGTTCCCATTCGCGCTCAGCGCCGGATCCGGCGGGCAAGGCTTCCCGGCCGGATACACCCGGTACCCGATCTGGGACGCGATGCTCGCACCCCCCTACACGCTGCCCGCGGACTATCCGACCGAGCTACGGCGCTTCCTCAGCGCCAAGGACGTCACCGCGATTGTCGTCCAGCAAGGCTTTCCGGGGCCCTGGCAATCGCTGTTCGCGACACTCCGCGTACGGCCCATCACCACCGGTGGCGTCATCCTCTACAGACTAAGGCGCCCACCGAGCGGCGGGTGATTCGTGCCCGGTCGCAATCGCCTCGTCGATTCGTTTAGCCTGCTGAGCTCATGAGCGCGTCGTCCGCGCCGACAGACCGGTCGCTGGAAGGGGTCGTGGTGTCGCAGTTCGAGCCTGGCGAGTCAAGACGCGCGCGAGCGTCTGCCCGGCGCGTGCTGGGGCCGCTCGGACTGTACCTGGCTATCTCGACGATCCTGTTCGGCATCCCGGTGATCGCCCATCCCCGCGGCCACATCATCGCGGTCGACGATCTGGATCCGAGCGTGTACATCTGGTTCCTCGCCTGGTGGCCGCACGCATTGCTGCATGGGATCAACCCGTTCGTGACGCACGCGATCCTCTATCCCGACGGCTACAACGTGACGTGGGCTGCGTCACTGCCGCTGCCCAGCATCGTACTGGCGCCGATCACGCTTACGCTTGGGGCCGCGGTCAGCTGGAACGCGCTCGCGCTGCTCTCCCCGGCTCTCAGCGCATGGACCGCGTACCTGCTCTGCCGGCACGTCACCCGCCGGCTGTGGCCATCGCTCATCGGCGGCTACATATTCGGCTTCTCGCCCTACATGCTCGCACACCTGCAGGCAAGCCCGAACTTTGCGCTGGTAGCGCTGCTGCCGGTCTTCGTCCTGCTCGTGGTCAAGCACGTGGAGGGCTCGCTCACGTCCCGCCGGTTCGTGATCGCGATGACACTGACACTGACGGCGCAGTTCCTGATCTCGACCGAGGTGCTCGCCACGAGCACCCTATTCGGGGCTTTCGCGCTGCTCGGAGGGTTCGCCCTGCTGAAGGAGCAGCGTCGGCCCCTCGTGCGGACCATCGGGCTGCTCGTCCTCGCCTACGCGGCGACGGCTGTGCTCGTCAGCCCATATCTCTATTACTTTCTGTTCGGCAGTCACTATCCACCCCCGATCACCTTCTTTGGAGCGGACGTGGTCTCGTTCGTGCTGCCGCCATCGTCGCTCGCGTTCCACCTGCCGGGCGCGGTTTCCCCGATCGGTTCCAATCTCGAGGGGTACCTGGGCTTGCCGCTGCTTCTGCTGATCCTCCTGTTCTGCTGGCAGCGGCGGCGCAGCCGCGCCGCGCTGCTGCCCGTGTTCTGTCTACTCCTGGCAGGAATCGCTTCACTCGGCGGGTGGGGACTCGACGTCCGCGGGCATGACGTCGCGATCTGGATGCCATGGCGGCTGTTCTGGAACCTGCCGGTGGTGCACTACGCGATTCCGTCGCGCTTCGGCGTGTTCGTAGTCTTGCCCGCGGCGTTGATCGTCGCGATGTGCCTGCGAGACGCGGGCGCCCCGACGCTTCGAGGATCACGGCCACGTGAACTCGCGGGATGGGGCCTGGCGCTGCTTGCGGTGGCCTCCATCCTGCCCGACATCGGCAACCACGCCTGGAACACGACACTCTACAAGCCGGCCTTCTTCCAGAACGGCGCCTACCGCGCGTACCTGCACAGTGGCGACCACGTCATGACGATCCCAGTCTGGGGCCCGAGCCAGCGCTGGATCGCCGATGCCGGGTTCCCGTTCGCGCTGACGGCCGGATCCGGCGGGCAGGGCCTGTCTCCGGCTTACACGCGATATTCCTTCTGGACCGCGCTGCTCAACTGGACCGCGGACGCGGAGGCGCATTATCCGACCAGCCCGCTGCCCGCGGACTCCGCGACGCAGCTTCGGCGCTTCGTCAGGGCAATGCACGTCACCGCGATCGTGGTCGAGCAACGCTTTCCCGGGCCCTGGCCGAGCCTCCTTGCGACGCTGGGTGTACAGCCGGTGGATACGGGCGGCATCGTCCTGTACCGGCTCGGTCGGCCGCTTGCCCGGCGCACCTAATCCTCATGGCGGAGCTGGCGGCGCTCGCTCAGCGTCCGCCACAACGCGAACATCAGAAGGCCAATCGCCCCCACGCCGACCCAGTGCGCGGTCATGTGCTCGACGGCAAAGGAGTAGTGGTTGCCGCCCGCCTCGCCGCCGCTATGGGCCAGGTAGAGGACCGGCACCACGATGCCCAGCAGCATTCCAGCCAGCCACACGGGCACGCGTGCACCGATTCCCCGCCACAGCGCGAACCCGATCGCCGGAGCGGCCACCACGCCGGCTCTCAGTCCGAACACGAACGCAAAGCTGGCGCCAGCGAGCAGGGCCCAGACCAGCGCTCGCGAAGCCGGCCAGCCGAGGCGCTTCCCGCGTCTCGGCAGCAGCGACGCCTCGGACTCGAGGTCAGCCTGCCCCGTGGCCGCTCGCTGGCAACGCAACCAGAGCGGGCTCCAAAGCAACAGGACGCACAGAAGGCCCGAGAGCGCCGACACCAGGTAGCCGACAGCCGCCAGCTCGTTCGGGGCGAAGTCAAACCGTACCTCGTGACATGCCGGGCCGATCTGCCAGCCGTTGGCGTATCCATCGATCGGAACCGGCGGTCCCAGCGAACGCCCATCGCACCAGGCCCGCCAGCCGCGGTTGTAGCTCTCGCCGAGCACCAGCCACGATGGCCCATTGACGGCCACACGAACGTGTGTGTAGGACCCCCGGCCGCTACGGCCGCTGTCAAGCACGGTCCCGGCGGGGATGGGCTTGGCGGTGCTAGGCCTCGGAGCAGGCGAGGACAGTCGCAATTCATCGACAGCGAACGGTCCCGGCTCGACCACGAGACGGTGGGCCCCGGCCGCGAGCACAACCGAAGCGCTGCAGGAGTAGGCGGGGAGCGGCGCCCCCTGCTCGAACTGGCTACGCAACGTCGTCACGCGCAGGGAGATGGTGGCGGCGCCGAGCCGCACGCGGACGCGGCCACAGGGAGCCGCAAACCGTGGTGTGACCGGTGCGGAGACACGCGGTAGTCCAGCGACTCCCTGCACCTCAGCGATCCCAACCGCCCGCCGCTCGGCGGCCGATGCGCCGGGGCGCGCCGCCGCGCCCAGCACCTCGAGCCGAAACGCTCGCGCCTGCACCGGCCGCAGCAACCTGACCACACCCGCGGGCGAAACCCGCAGCGGGCGCGTCGCGCCGCCCGGCCATAGGATCCGCACGCGCGTCGCTCTGCGGACCGGCTGGCGCGGTGCCAGCAGGCGCAGCACACGCACGACCATCGGTCGGCGGCTTGCCCACTGTAGCCATGCTGGATTCGACGGATCGTAGTCTCCGATCCAGGCGGTGCCGGGGTTACCATCGAGCGCGTGCGAGGCCCGCCACTCCGGCGCGCCGTCAAACCGTCCAGACGAGATAGCGGTGACCGGACCGCGGTAACCGACCAGGCGATCGAGCGTGTCGTCGGGCGTCTGTGCGAACACGTTGACCCAGGCGCTCGCCGCGAGGGTTCGACGCGCGGGGAGCTCGAACAGTCTGCTCATGTACTGCTCCGCGTCGCCCGCTTCGTGAACGTTCCGGGCTGAGCCGGCCCCGCTCGCCGGGTCGCGATCGAACGGGTCGTCTCCGGTCGTGCGCTCGAACAGATAGGTCAGCGTGACGGCAGCAAGGTCGCTGCGCCGCAGCGCCTGCGCGGCATCGAGAGGCACGCGCAGCTGCTCGCTCGCCCGCACGCCGGGGATGCGCAGCTCGCTGATCCCGCCGGCTCCCGTCCCGGCACCCGCCACCGGCCGGCTCACATTGGTCAACGTCACCCGCAGGCTGGACGCCGCCCGAAGCCGCAGCGGCAAACGATTCCATCCGGGATGCACAGCGAACACGCGACCCGCGATCTCCACCGCGTGCACGCTGCCACCAGCGTCGCCGTAGGGTAACAGATCGACATAGGGGACGGCCGTGGGGCGCTCGAAGTCGACCTCGAGCCAGCGCTGGTTCGCAGCCAGCGTGGGATCAGCGAGCCACGCAGTGTGCACTGAGCCGTCGATCGCCGCGAACGGCGCGTGCTCGGGGAACTGGGGGATCTCGGGCGAGGCGGGCGCATGGACCGCGCGCACGCCGTTGAAGCTTGCCACCGTTTCGTAGTCCGGCCCCCGCCCAAAAGGATCGAGAATGATGCCGTCGGCGCTCACCGACTCGGACGGCGGCAGCGTCGGGCCGACGTTCTGCTCAAGCGACGCGGCGACGAACGCACGGCGACGATTTGAGTCGCTGATCACGAGCTGGCCACCGTGCGCCAGCGCCCCGCGGAGCTGATCGGGCGTGAGATCACCGGCGTACAGGATTGGTCGCCGGGTGGGCAGGGCGCCGAATGCGGCGAGTCCGGCGAGCGCCGCAGCCGACCCGTCGACGACGAGCGGCGCCGCCCGCAGCTCGACCCGCACGAGCCCGCGACCCGGAGGTAGGTCGTACCTCCGGACTTCCGGCAGGGCAATGTCGGGTCCCAGTCCGCTGGGCGTGAACCGCCGGACCGGGCCATACGAACGGGTTGGGGAGGAGAATCCAGTCTGGTCGGCCAGCGCCCGGGCAACGTCCGCAGGCGAAGCAGCGTCGCTGCGAGCGAGATCATCGTCGGTGCCGGTAAGCACCGAGCGCACGCCGATCAGCTCCAGCAGCGGCGTGAGCTGCCCGGGCAGCAGGCGCTGCTGGTGAACGAGGCCGTCGATCGTCCACAGCAGGTCCGTGGCGCGCAGGTCGCCGTAGGGCACCTCCGAGCGAACGGCCACTGGTCGGCGGCTGAGCGCGGGGAGGATCGGATCGACGGTGCCACCCCAGTTGTAGAACGAGAACAGCTCTCCGGGCAACACGATCGCTCGGGAGTTGGCCGGCAGCTCCCGGTCGAGATCGGAAGCTGCCTCCCGCCACGCAGCAGGAACCTGCTTGAACGACACTTGTGCGTCCTGCGCCCGCCCGGTGATCATTGGCCAGGCCGCGAGGCTCAGGACAGCGGTACCGCCAAGCGTGGCTATCAGTCGCCAGCTCCGGCCCCGCTGCCTCCGGCCAAGGCGGACCCACGCCTCCGCCGCGGCCGCGCCGGCGAGGCAGGCGAGAGCAATCGCAAGCAATGCAGCCGCTTTGTAGGACGCGCGAAGGAACCGCACCGCGGCTACATGGTTGTAGGCAAACGTAAGGCCGTGGCGCAACGGCGTCCCGTCAGGGAACCCCGCGGTCATGATCAGCACCGCCACCAACGCGAGTGCCAGGAAGAACGGCCCGTAGCGCCACCGGCGGGTAGATACGAATCCCGTCAGCGCTGCGGCCGGCAACATCAGCGTCCCGACGACAACCGGGGCGGAGAACAGCAGCGTCCGCGAGTCGTCGAAGTACGGGATCGCCGTGCCAGCGAATCCGATCCCCACGTAGGAGAGCCAGAAGCTCATCAACCTCAGGCTCTCGGTGACGCTCGTCGTGCCCCATATCGTCCCGGGCTGCTCGGTGAAGTGCAGGAAGTCGACTCCGTATGCGGACTGGATGTAGGCCGGGACGATCCACCACAGTGAAACGAGGAAGGTCAGCGGGATCGTCCGCAGCAGGAACGCGCGCGCCTGCATCCATCCGACCCGCGCGAACAGCGGCTCGTACAGGAGCAGCAGCACTGGGCCGACGAGCATCCACGCGGTCACGGCGCCGTTGATCCCTCCACCCGATGCACTCACGAGCAGCGCGAATGCGGCCGGCCAGCGCCAGCCGCGCGGCTCCCTCAGGCCCCGGTGGACGGCAAGCAGCAGCCAAGGCAGCGCGGCATAGGCCAGCAGCGTGGCCGTGGTTCGGTTGGTGTAGGTGACCACGAAAGGATTTAGCACCGCCACTGCGCCGGCGGTAAACTGCGCGATTCCGCGCGGCCCCGGGAGCAGCGCGTCTAGCAACCGCACTACCCCCCAAGCGGCCAACGCCAGTACTGCCCCGAGCCAAAGCCGCTGGACCACCCAATCCGCCAGCCCTACAGCGTGGCCAGCCGCGAAGAACGGCCCCATCGGGAATAGGTAGCCGGCCTGCTGCCCCGCCTGGACTTGGCCCAGCTGGCCAGTCGAGGTCCACATCGATGCCACGTCGGCGAGGAACCGCCCCGGGTCGACGTGCAAATTGATCTTAGTGTCGGCGGTGGCGAGTCCGGGCCGCTGCACGAACGCAAGCACGAACGATCCGGCTCCAAGCAGTGCCGGGATGGCCATTTCGCGACGAGCCGTTGGCATTGGGCGGCGAAGCGTATCCGGCCGCAGCTGTCGGCTGCCAGCGTGCGTTTCGATCAGCGCGACACGCGGGGCGTCGGCAGCGTAGGCTTGCAGCCGATGGCTCGGGTTTGGCTAACGCTCCCCACCTTCAACGAGTTAGGCAACGTCGAGCGGCTGGTGCGCGCGGCGCTCATGCAGCTGGAACGGGCCGCTCCCGGCGATCATAGATTGTTGATCGTCGATGACGGCTCTCCAGACGGAACCGGAGAGCTGGCGGATCGTCTCGCGGCAGAGCTACCGGCGGTCGAGGTGCTCCATCGCCGAGGCAAGCGCGGCCTTGGGCGCGCGTATCTGGCCGGCTTCGAGCGCGCACTCGCAGCAGGCGCGGAACTGGTGATCGTCATGGACGCCGACTTCTCGCACCACCCTAGGCACCTGCCGGAACTGCTCGCAGCCGCCGAACATCGCGACCTCGTGCTCGGTTCCCGCTACGTGCCCGGCGGACGGATCACCGACTGGCCTCTGTTGCGCCGCCTGCTGAGCCGGGCCGGATCGCTGTACGCCCGCCTGATCCTGGGCATGGACGTCCGCGACCTCACCGGTGGTTTCAGATGTATTCGACGCGAGGTGTTAGAGGCAGTGGAGTTGCCGACGCTCCGGTCGCAGGGCTACGTGTTCAACATCGAGTTGACGTTCCGCGCGCAGCGCGGCGGCTTTCGCATCATCGAGGTGCCGATCGTGTTCCACGACCGAACTATCGGTGAAAGCAAGATTTCGTTCGGAATCGCGGTGGAGGCGCTGTGGTTGGTCCCAGTGCTACGTTTGCCGTGGCTGGCCCGCAGGTGGCCAGCGCGGACCGCGCCGCTCGCGGACCCCGCCGACAAGCCGGAGCCGCGCACCGCCGAGCAGGGGGCGACTCGCAGTCACTCTGCCGCGGCAGCTAGTACGGCCAGTTCCCGTCCCGGTGCCCAAGCAACCGCGTCAGCGGCCGCAGGCGCGCCAACAGCAGAGTCTTGATGGCCGCGTTGCGCATGAAGTAAGGCATCGCGGCGAGCTGGCGCAGTGCGTTACGCGCGATCTCGGTGGCGCCCAAGCGGTCGCGTCGGTACTCGGCGAGTGACCCGGATCGTCCGAGGTAGCGCCAAGTCGATGAGAGCAACAGCAGTCGCAGCTGTGCGAGCATCACTCCGACCGCATTGAACGAGTCATGAACGAGCATTGTCCCCCCGGGCGGGACGCGCTGTCCCCACTGCTCAATATCGCTGCGCGCGGGTCGATAGCGATGGGCTCCGTCGACGTACAACATGTCGACGCTGCCGTCGATCGCGTCGAGCGCCTGGTCCGACGCGAGGCGGACGTGACGAACCCGCTCGTCGACCCCTACGCGTCGCAGATTCTCGTGGAATGCGGCGAAGTCCTCATCCCCGCGCTGGGTGTCGGGCGCGATCTCCTGAGGGCCGCGGTCACTGCCACCGTGAGGATCGATCGCGACCAACTCCACTCCTGCCGAAGCTGCGTGAGACAGCACGATCGTCGAGCGACCCCGGAAGGAGCCGATCTCTACGATCCTTCCGGGAGCGCGAACGCGACGAGCGCCCTCCCACAACCGGCGTGCCTGCGACTTGCTCAACCACCCCTCGACGTGTGACGCACGCTCGAACGCGGTCGTGAAGCCGCGTTCGGCCTCCACCGCTGCGTGCTCCGTTGGGCCTGACCTCATCGTGCGGGAACTGGTGGTGCCAGCGCTCGAATGCGGCGCTGCGTCAAACGGAGCACGGCCGGGTTTGTACCTCCGGCGAGAAACTGGAGAATGAGCCAGTTGCTGATGCTCGCCGGCTCCTGGCGCGCAGTCTTCTGGGCGATCACGGCGGCGCCTCGGAGGTCACCCGACTGGGACTCCACCAGCGCGCGCAGCGTATCCAGAGAGTGATCAGGGTTCAAAAAGTGAGCCTCGGCGAGCACAGCATCCTCGGCTTTTGCCTGAGTGTGGGTGAGCATCCCGTGTTGGTGCAGGTAGTCCCTGACGCTGGCCTCGTCCTGAAGCGCTCGGATGCCGAGCGCAAACCACGCACATGCGACGACGGCGGTGACCGACAGTACGATACGGGCGCTCACGCCGGTCATCGAGTGCGCTGGGAGTACGTGCCGAATCTGCAGCGAAGCGCCACAACCATAGTCTATTATTCAGCCGTCCCGGGCCAGAGCCCGGTGCCCTCTCGCCTTTGGCCAGATTTCAAAAGCGCATGGCCTCCGTTCCCGACCGCCACCCGCAGATCATCAGCGGGTGGCGCTCAGTGGGGACCGCCTCGGCTATCGACCGGCTTGGACGGGCTACGGGGGCCGTCGCGATCGGCCTCATCGTCCTGACCACAGCGCGGCATTTCTAGCTCCTTCGCGGCGGGGGAGGTTGTCCTAGCCTCGATTCGTCAGTAACCGTTGTGTGAGCGCGGTTCGCGGTGCGGGTCACGGTGAGTGCCGACGGGGTGTGCTGTGGGCTGGTTGGTGCGGGGTGATGGAGGCCGCGGTCGCGCTCGGTAGTGCTCTGGCGGCCTGTTGCGGGCAGCTCCAATCCGCGGCTGCCCTCGTCCTCGTCGCCTCGGCGGGGGCCGGCGGGTCAGCCGTGCGCCGGGATGGCCTGCAAGCGTTTGAAGGCGCGGAGGATCGCGCTGGACCAGGGCCAGTCGGCTGGGAGGTGCAGGGTGATTTGGCGGGCGTGGCGGGTGAGCTGCCCTGCGACGTGCCGGATCCGGTAGCGCAGCCGTTTGGGCTCGCAGATGCGGTGCTCGCCGTCGAGCGTGAGCAGCTGCGTCCAGACCATGATGTCGTGCGCGGTCAAGGCGAGCTCGAGCCAGGCGAGGTTGGCGTCGAAGGCGCGGAACGGCAGGAACGCGGCGCCGGCCTGCTTGAGCGTCTTGACGCGGTCCTCGACCTGGGCGTGTTGGCGGTGCAGGGCCTCGAGCGCGGCGATGTCCGGGTCGGTCTGGTCGGTGATGAAGCACTGGAAGCGATGCCCGTCCAGGTCGGTGAAGGACAGCTGCGCCCCGGGGTGCGGGCGCTCGCGCCGGCAGATCAGCCGGGTGCCAACGGGCCAATCGGGCAGGTTGACCTTGCCGGTCAGCTCGGTCAGCCACGCCCCGTCGCGCTCCTGGCCGTCCTGGTCTGACGCAGGCCGCCACGCCGATTCCGCCAGGGCCACCAGCGCCTGGCGCATTGGTTCGCTCAGCGGGTAGCCGAACGAGAAGCGGATGTCGCACTCGCGGCAGGCGTCGGCGAGGTCGTGGCTGGCTCCAGCCGAGTCCGAGCGCGCGAGGATCTCCCCGTCGAGCGCGTCCTGGGGCAGCTGCTCGAGCGCGAGGTCGAGCAGCTCGAGATGGTCGCAGGCATTGTTGGCGCCGGCGTTGCCGGGCCTGAGAATGCCCGCCAGCACCTCCCGCCCGCAGGTCACCAGCAGCGGGTTGAACCCGAACCCGCCCTTGTAATGCCCGGCCGCCTGCTCCTTCTCGGAATGCACATCGATCGGCGTAGGGTCGAAGTCGAGGATCACCCGTTCGGGCCGAGCACCAGTCGCCCACGCCCGCGCCCTGGCGGCCGCTCTGGCCGCGCGGATCCCGGCCAGCTCGGATTCGCCGATCGACAGCACCACCCGCCGTGCCGTCGACACCGACGCCACATCCCCGAACAGCGAGGACTGCCCCGCGAGCGCCGCCAGATCAGACACGCACCGGCCGCCGTCGGCGAGCATCACCGCCAGGTCGCAGAACACCCGCCCAGGCTCATGACCGCCCTGGCGCTCGCGCGTGCCCGCAAGCGCGTCGCACAGCTCGTCCGTCAGGCCGACGCGATCAGCGACCAGCGCCAGCAACGAGGTACCCGCCCGCGACGACAAACCCATGCCGTCCGCGCGGACATCTACCGTCTTGACACTCCAACGTCCCATCACCTTCACGGTGAACCTCCTGAGCGGGGGGATCGACTGTTCGCAAGCCGGATCCTCCCTGCTCAGGCGGACGTTTCAGACCCACCGCCCCCGCCGCCCCCAAGCGCTACCGACGAATCGAGGCTAGGCGGGTTTTCGGCGCAGACCTGTTCTGGGCCTCTGTGGCTTCTTGATCACCACACTCCGGCTCGAGCGCCGCGGTCGGAAGCGCCACCCGGTCGCTAGGTTCTATCTGCGTAGGATCCTGCGACTCGTCCCGGGTGTGCTCACTGTGTCGACCGCGAACCTGCTGTACGCGCCTATACGAGGGAAGGGCGTCGGGACGCCTTGCGCTCGATCCCCGCCGTTTGCCTCTACGTCATCGACTGGGCCCAGCAGGCGGGCGTGGCGACCTCCCGGTACGTCACCCACCTGTGGTCGCTCGCCGTCGAGGAGCAGTTCTACTTGGTGTGGCCGCTCCTTGCCGTTCGCTGTGCTCCGGATATGTGACACGCGTCGCGAGCCGGCGTTGCTCGCGATCTCGATCGCGGTCCTGGCAGCCGCCCGGCGCACCGCCCTTTACCAGTCAGGCAATCTCTGGCTGCCAATCTTCCTGCGCACGGACGCGCGGTGCTCGCCCGCTTGCTCCTGCGGCGTCCGTTTGGGCTTGTCGGCAGCCTGTCCTACTCCTTATATCGGGGCATTTTGGTGTATTCCAGGTCGTAGCCGAGCACGCTGCTACCTGTCGATCGTCGACGTGCTGTTCGCCTCGTCGCTGATGCCGCTGCCAGCTGGCACGTCCTACCGCTTCGTGAAGCTTCCCGTGCTGGCGGCTCAAGGACCGGCTCGGTCGCCAACCTCGGCGTGGCGATGGTCGGGAGCGCTCGATCGCGGTTGTAGCGAGACTGCCGGCCGGCGTAGCAGCGGCCACCGCTGACGCCGCTTGTCGAGGCGAAAGCGGACTAAGATGGTCAGCGTCTTGATGCCGTACTTCACGCTCTCCCCAAACGAGACGGAGGAGGCCTCCAGAAAGTAGCGGGTGGGGATCGAGAGTTCGACCACCCGCGCTCCGCTTGCCACGACTTGGGCGAATATCTCTTGGTCGAACACGAATCCGTCCGAGTTGCGCAGGAACGGGATCCTACGCAGGAAGTCCACCGAGAACGCCCTGTATCCCGTGTGATACTCCGCGTAGTGGCGCCGGAAGCCGACGTTCTCGACGAACGACAGCGCGCGGTTCCCGAGCCATTTCCAGCGGGGCATGCCACCGGCTATCGCCGTGTCCTGCAGAAGCCGCGAACCGAGCACGATGTCGGCCATGCCTTCCTCGATCGTCCTGGTCATGTCAGGAACCAACGCTGGGTCGTACTGATTGTCACCGTGGACCATCACGACGACGTCCGCTCCGTCGAGCGCCGCGCGCACGTAGCAGGTCTTCTGGTTTGCACCGTAGCCGCGGTTAATCGGATGCGGCAATACCTCCAGACCGGCAGCGAGCGCGACACGGATCGTTTGATCCCGGCTTGCGTCATCGACCAGCAGCGCCCGGTCGATCGCCGAAACGGGCAGTGCCTGCGCCACGTGTTCGATCGTGCGCTCTGCGTCGTGGGCCGGTATCACCGCATGCACCTTCAGCCGCTGCCCACGGTCGCTTGCGAGTGGCTGCTCGGGCCGCATCACCTCAATCCGCCGTGCAATGTACGTCCACTGGTCCCGCATCGCGACCGCCAGCAGGCGCTTCGTCGGCAGCAAACGGGCGATCCGCTGCGAGGTCGCGCTCAAGGACCGCGCGCGTTCGGTCAGCCCCGCGAGCCAGTAGTCGAGGGAGAAGACGCGCACATAAGGATGCTCCCCCGCGGCGACGAGTCCGCGCGAGACGAGTAATTCGCGCATCGTAGCCCGCGGGATTAGGCAGTGATGGGCAAGCAGGTAGCTCCACCATCGCTGTCCAGCCAGACGAGCGGTCAGCGAACTCGGATCAGGCGTCGTCAGGACGAGCGCGCCGCCCGGGGCAAGCAGCTCGCAGCAGAGATCGAGCACCTCAACGGGATCGTCGAGATGCTCGAACACATCAGTCATCACGACCACGTCAAAGGACCCTCGCTCGAGGCTCGCCTGCTCCAGGCTCGATTCCACCACGGGCAGGTTCAGAGTCTCGCGCGCATAGCGAACACTGTCGGAGGAGAGCTCCACCCCGAGCACGTCGTAGCCGCGGTCCCTGGCCTCGTCCAGCAACAGGCCGTAGCCGCATCCGATGTCCAGCAGCCGTCCGCTAGGAACGTGCTCGCAGACCAGGTCGAGTAGGCGGCGGGCTGTCCTGCGCCGACCCTCCTCCTCGACCAGGTAGCGGTCGTCGCGCATCCGGCGATACAGGTCATGCAGAGCCTCGCGCACGGGCAGTGCTGGCTGCTGTACGGTGCCGCAGTCACTGCAGCGATACAGATCGCCATGAACACCGGGATCATGCCTTGCTGGAGCGAACCGCTCGGGAACCGGCTCGGGATCGCTACCGCGACGAACCAGCTCCAGCGGACCAGCGCAGATCCGGCAGCCGTGCACCGAGTGCATTCGCGCAGGAGCTTATCGGCACACCGGTACGGGCTGCTTCGCGAGGGGGCAGCTTAGCCTGGATCCGCCGCATAGTGGGTGGTTCTCCCGTCCGAGGCCAGCGCTTAAATGACCCCCTGAGCAGGGCTTTTTCTGGCCGTGTGGGCAGCCGGGGCCCGGCGTCAGGAGGTCACTGTGGGACTGAATGATGACGGGCCTGCAGGACTGGACGGTGTCCGGGTCGCGTTCGATGACGAGCGGGTGATCTCGGACGCGGGGATCGCGCTGATCGCGACGCTTGTCGGGCAGCTGGGGATCGAGCGGCTGGTGAACAGGTTTGTGCGTCTGTGTGGTGATCGCCCGGGCGCCGCGAACGCGGGCCGGAAGGTAATAGCGCTGATCGACGCGATGTTGGTGGGGGCCGCTGCATCGATGACTGCGAGGTGCTCCGCGCCGGGCGCACCAGGCTTAGTCTTACGCGGTGCCTGCCGCCACCGGACGATCATCGTTCATGCGAGCCGCCTACGCGGGGGCGTTGCTTGCGCTCGTGCCCGACGTGTTCATGCTGAGCGTCGGGCATCTCAGCCTATGGCATCCGATGGGGCTGCTCGGGTCCTTCTACGACATTCAGGGGCGAGCCCTGTTGCACGGACACCTGGCCGTTCCCCCGGGCAGCGTCAGCTTCGAGGGGTTCGTCATCGGTGGGCGTACCTATATCTATTTCGGGCTTGTACCGGCGCTCCTGCGCCTGCCCGTCCTAATGATGACCCACGCGCTCGACGGGCGGCTTACGCAGCTATCAATGCTGCTCGCGCTCGTGGTCATGCTCGCATCAGGGGCGCGGATCCACTGGCATGTGCGCGAGCTGATCAGGCCAGACCAGCCGGTCGGATTGGCCGACAGGGCCGCCGCGTTCCTGATCTCTTTCGCGCTGGGAGCCGGTGCCGTTCCTTTGTTCCTGGCCAGCTGGCCGGTCGTCTACCACGAGGCGGAACTGTGGGGGGCCGCGCTTTCCCTCGCAGCGATCGATGCCGTCTTTCGCGTCATGGCTGCTCCGACGGATGGGCGGATCGCGTGGGCCGGCGCGCTGTCGCTGCTAGCTGTCAACACCAGGATCTCGGTCGGGTTTGGGCCGATCATGGCGCTAGTGCTGGCGGCCTTGGCTGCGTCCGCCGGGGCGGCCGCGGGCGCACGCGGTGAGGGTCGGCGGGGCTCGGGGCTTTTGCGCGCGATTGCAGAGGGCGGTCCAGCAGGCGCCTGCGACCGGCCGCTGCGTATGGCCGCACTGCTGGTGGCCGCAGCGATCCTCGCGCTGGGATCCGCGGCTGCGATTAACGAAGCGAAGTTTCACAGCGCCTTCGGGATACCGCTCGCTAAGCAGCTCGACACGCAGATCGACCCCGCACAGCGCGCATTTGTCGCCGCCTACCATGGCTCGGCGGTCGGGGCCCGATTCGTGCCGACTACGTTGCTGGCAGCAATCCGACCGGACGCGATCGGCACGACGCGCGCATTTCCGTTCATCGGACTGCCGTCATCGCCCCCGACGGTGATCGGCTCGGTCCGCTTCAACGCGCTCCTTCCATCGCTGAGCGCGTTCACCTCAATGCCGCTGTTCGGCGTGCTGCTGCTGAGCGGCCTGCCGGGGCTGCTGCGCGACCGGCAGGTCCGGCCGCTGCTCTGCGTGCTGATCGGCACGGCAGCCGCATTCATTCCCGCCCTCAGCTTCGGCTCAATCGCAACACGGTATCTCGCCGATCTACTTCCGTTCCTATTCGTCGGCGCGTGCGCCGGGCTACATGAGCTCACCGGCAAGGGGCGCCTGCGGTCGTCGGCAGCGGGACGAGCGGGATTCGCGACGATCACAATCCTGGTGCTTGCCGGAACAGTTATCAACGGGTCCGTCGGCCTTGTCCAGCAACGCCTGCTCGCGCCCACCACCAGCGCCGCAGAACGGGCATCCTTCGTCCAATTCCAGGATGACATCGATAGCTTCCTGGGCCGCGCTCCGCATGGAGTCCACTCCGGGAGCACGTTGCCGACCAGGTCCTTGGGACCGCTCGGGGACCTGTTCGTGCTTGGACAGTGCGACGGGCTCTACGTGGAGAGCTTCGGCGGTACCTGGTTGCCCGTCGAGCGAACCGACCGCTCCGGCCTGCACGAGCTGATGGTCCGCTTCCCAGCGCAGCCAACCCCTTCGACCCCGGCCGCGCTTGTCACCCTGGGCACGGGAACGGACCGGGTCACGGTCATGAGCTCTGAGGATTCCACGGACCACGTCGCGTTCTCGATCCGAGTCGGCGGGAGGGTAGTCGCCTCCGGCGTCCCTATCGCGACCCGGGCAGGCCACCCTGTGCACGTCACGTTGTCGTTCGACCGCGTCGGCGAGCGCTGGTTCCTCTCGGTCCAGATTGCCGGCGAGGGCGTTGCCGTCGATGCTCCGGTGCCCTACGACCGTCAGGCAAGCGAGTCGGTTGGGATCGATCGCGACGATCATGGCGTGTCGCATTTTCCTGGGATCATCACCACGGTGCCCGCGCGGACGCCGGTCTGCGATCAGCTGGCAAGGCGAGCGCGCCTGCTGTGAGCAGAGCGATCGCCTTGTATGCGGCGCAGCGCGGATCCTCGCGATCGGACGCTGTAGCGTGCCGGTGCGCGACCAGGCGTTCGCGAAGGTACCCGGGCCTAGATCGTTGACCGCCACGGTCATACCGTGTAGGGGACTCAGGTGGCGGCAGGGGAGACCGAGGCTGTGGGTGATACAGGCCGCCAGCACGAGCAGGCGTACGCAGATCCGCACGCGGAGGTTGTGCAGGCTGCGGGCGCCGTGGCGCTCGAGGCTGAGGATGCTCTTGGTGGTGTTGATTGATCGATTCGATGGGATGACGGATGCCGGAGATGATCGGGGGCCGGCCGGGTTCGGTCTTGAGGTTGGGCCGTACGATCGTGGCGCCGAGCTGGGCAGCGGCGGCTTTGAACTCCGCTCCGGCGTAGCCCTTATCGGCGATCACGGTCTCATCGCCACGCAGGCCGGCGCGGGCGAGCAGGCTGATCGCGACCTCGCGCTCGCCGCGTTCGGGAGACCACAGCGTGGCCGCGCGCGGGGTGCCGTCGGGGGCGCTGAGCAGGTGCAGTCGCATCCGTAGAAGTAGCGGGAGTGGCTGGGGCGATACCCATAGCCCGCGGCGTCACCGATCGCGTCCGCCAGGCTGCTGTCGCCGGCGCGTTTGACGGTCTTGGCGAGCGGGCGGTCTCGACCGGCGGGGAGTCCAACAGCAGCAGCTCGTCTTCATAGCCGGGGCTCTGGGAGGCGAACGGTTCGTGCGCCATCGCTTCCCGCGTCGCTTCGCGCCTTGAATGCCCGCCGGACGCATCAGTCGCTGCACCTGGCAGCGCGCCACGGTCTCACCGGCCCGTCGGAGCGCCTTCCAGGTTCGACGGTAGCCGTGGGCCTCGTAGTTCTTCTTGTGCGTCTCGCTGATCACCAAGAGCAGCCGCTGATCCTCGACCGCTCGTGCTGAGGGCTTGCCTTCGCGCGCTGGTAGTAGGCGGACGCCGACACGTCCAGGGTCCGGCAGATCGGCTCGACACCGAAGCGATCGCGATGCATGTCATGAACGCGCTCACTTCGTTCGGTCTGCGTCGAGCTCGGTCGCGAAAAACACCGACGCGGCCTTCAAGATCTCGTTCGCGCGGCGCAGCTCGAACACTTCCTTGCGCAACTGCTTGATCTCCTCGCGCTCCTCGCTGGTGGGCAGATCCGGCCGCAGACCACCATCGGCCTCGGCCTGGCGCACGTGCTTTCGCAGCGTCTCGTGATGGATCCCGAGATCAGCCGCGACATGCCGGATCGGCCGACCGGACTCAGTCGCAAGCCTCACCCCGCGGTCGATCAGCTCCTTTGGATACTTCCGTCCTCTTGGCATCGCTGGAGGTTCTCCTGACCCGAGGACAGATCGTCCTCTTCTTTTCGAGGGTTTGGCCATCGAGGAAGGAATTCGGAGCTCATGGGACGACCGAGTAAGTATCCGAAGGATTTGATGGAGCGGGGGATCGGTCTCGCGCTTGAGGGAGAGCGTCCGATCGCGTATATCGCCCGCGATCTGGGGATCCATCCGAAAGCGCTGCGGAAGCGCGTGCGCCGGGCCGAGGTCGACGCCGGCTTGCGCAAGGGGTTGACCTCGGCGGAGCGGGAGGAGATCAAGCGTCTGCGCCGCGAGGTGTTCGAGCTGCGCCGCGCGAACTCGATCCTCAAAGAGGCGTCGGTGTTTTTTGCCAAGGAGCTCGACCCAGACCGAAGGGAGCCGCTTCATCGACGAGCGTCGCGAGCGCTTCGGGGTCGAGCCGATCTGCCGGATCCTGGGCGTGTCGGCGTCCGCGTATTAGCAGCGCGCCACGGGCGAGCGCTCCGCTCGGCAGTTGGAGGACGAGCGCCTTACCGAGCGGATCAAGGAGCTTCACCTGGCCAACTATGAGGCGTATGGGTACCGGCGGGTGTGGAGGGCGCTCAAGCGTGCGGGTGAGGATCCCGGCCGTGACCGGGCGGCGCAAAGCCGGCGGACCGATTTCGCGTGCGCCACGACCGGATAGTGGCTGATACTCCGATCTTTGAGACCGGTGACGTTTCCGCGCCTCCGTTGAGCTCCCTCGGAAGAGCTGAATAGTCCCCATGTCCGTGCCAGCTGCGCCGCGATGACGATCGGAAGGGGCGAAAGGTGGCCCCGCCCATGCCGTAGCCTCGGCGGCTCAAACCGAGGCGAGCGTGAGCTTCGGCCGGTCCTCGGACCGCCCACAGCGTGCAGGCGCCGGGACGCTCGCGACTCCGCCTGCCGCTCGGATATCGCAGATCGCGCCCGCGAGATCGGTTCCTCGATAATCTCCTCCCGGTGTTGCCGACCGTCGCGATCCTCTGTGGTGGCCGCGGGACAAGGCTGCAGGAACACACGCAGTCGATCCCGAAGCCATTAGTTGAGATCGGCGGACAGCCCATCCTGTGGCACGTGATGCAGATCTACCTCGCCCAGGGGTTTCGGCGCTTCGTGCTGCTGACGGGATACAAAGCCGATCTGATTGACACATTCGTGGCCAACGTCAGGTGGCCGCAGGACACCATCGTGCAGTGCCTCAATACCGGCGACGATACGCCTACGGGTGGGCGCCTGCGGATGGCGGCCGAGACGCTCGGGGGTAACCGTTTCTGCGCCACCTACGCGGACGGCGTCGCCGATATCGATCTGAGCGAGTTGCTCGCCGAGCACGACCGCCACGGTACGCAAGCGACGATGACGGTCGTCCGGCCCCAGCTCCAGTTCGGCGTGGCAGAGCTGAACGGCGACGGGATCGTACGAGGATTTGTAGAGAAGCCGCACATCGACCAATGGATCAACGGCGGATTCTTCTGCTTCGAACCCTCCGTGTGCGACATCCTCGACGAGAACTCGGTGCTCGAGCGCGAGCCGCTTGAACGGTTGGCGTCGATGGGCGAGTTGCGTGCGTACCAGCACGATGGATTCTGGGAGTGCATGGACACCTATAAGGACGCCGTGCTGCTCAACGACCTCTGGTCGGCCCGGCGTGCGCCGTGGAAGCTGTGGCATTGAGCGGCAGGTCCGTCCTCGTGACGGGCGCGTACGGATTGCTTGGAAGCTGGCTCGTCAAGGAGCTCCTGGAGTCGACTGCCTCGGTGACCGTGGTGCGGCGGGACTACACTCCGCGCTCGCCGCTGATTCGGATGGGCCTCGACTGCGACGTCAACATCGTTCACGGCGACCTGTGCGAGGACGGGCTTGTCGCCAGGGCGCTGGCCGAGAACGACATCGACACCGTCTTTCACCTGGCCGCGCAGACGATAGTTCCTACGGCCAACCGCTCGCCGCTCTCGACGTTCGAGACGAACATCCGAGGCACCTGGCTACTACTTGAGGCCTGCCGGCTGCACGGGACCGCGCGCGTAATCGTCGCGTCCTCGGACAAGGCGTACGGCCCCCACTCCCAGCTGCCGTACTTCGAAGACCACGCGCTCCAGCCGAGATACCCGTACGACGTCTCCAAGGCAGCGACCGACCTGCTGGCACGCTCGTACTGGCATACGTGGCAGCTGCCGGTGGCGGTGACGCGGTTCGCAAACCTGTATGGCGGCGGCGATGCGAACCGCTCGCGGCTGGTACCCGAAGCGGTTTTCGCTGCACTTGCCGGACGTGCCCCGGTGGTCCGCTCCGACGGATCACCCGAGCGGGACTTCCTTTTCGTGCAGGACGCCGTTGCAGCCTATCTTGCGATCGCAGACGCCCTCGAGCAGAATGAGGGCCAGGGCGAAGCCTTCAACGCCGGCGGTGGGGGTCCGCACCGAGTGCTGGACGTGGTCGAGCTGATCTGTCGGCTGGCCGGAACCGGCGTCGAACCCGACGTCCGCGGCGCCGGCACGCCGGCCGGCGAAATCGACCGGCAGTGGCTCGACTACAGCAAGCTCCGGGAGCTCACGGGCTGGGAGCCTGCGGTCGCGCTGGAGGACGGACTGTTGCGGACGATCGAGTGGTATCGGGAGTACGGCCTCGCTTGAGGGCTTCAGCTGTCGGCCTGGACGCCTGCAGGCACGGGCTCCACTGTTTGGTCGACCTCGGAGACCGGCGTCGTCGGCCATGGACGGGGTGGCGGCGGCCGCCACCCTCCACGCCGGCCCCGGGCTGCCGCCAGCGTCAACCAGCCCGATAGGGCGAGCAGCACGATCGCGCCGACCCCGATCCAATGCGCGTAGATCAGCTCGACGCCATAGTCAAAGTTGTAGCCTCCTTTGTTATTAGGCTGAGTAATCAAATACGCCAGGGGAATCGCGATCCCGGTCAGCGCCGCCGCGGCGGCGGCCAGCACCCGCGGCCCGAAACCGCGCCAGAAGATGAATGTCAGAACCGGCGCCATCACCAGTCCTGCGCGCCAGGCAAATATGAAGCCGAGCGGGATCGAGACCATCACCGCTACGGGGAGCGCGCGGCGCAGGGGCATCGGCCGCGCCGGGCGACTCACGTCCAGCAGCGGTGGCTCCGGAGCTTCCCGCCTGCGCGGCGGGCGCACGAAGAGAAGCAGCAGCGACAGCAATGCGACCACGACCCCCGAGATCACATAGCTGCGATTCACTCCCTGCTGCGGAGAGAAAGTGAATGAGACGCGATGACAGCCGGCGGGCGCCAGCCAGCCGTTGGCGAACCCGTCGATCACTTGAGGGGCACCCAGAGAACGACCATCGCAGCTGGCCTTCCAGCCTGAATCGAAGCTCTCACCGAGCACCACCCAGCTCGCTCGTGGGAGCGCCACCCGCACGCCGTCGACGCTGTAGCGGTTGATGTTCCCCGGATTGAGTACCCGGCCCTCGCCCGCCGCAACCGGCAGCGGCGCGGGAGCCGGTGAGCGCAAGCGCAGGAGATCGACGCTGAAGCTACCCGCCAACGCACTCACGTACTGGATCCCGCTCGGCATCGCCACCTGGCCGCCACATGAACGGGCGACCAGCGGCCGCCCGGCATCGAGCTGGGTGACCGTGCCGCTGATGCGCAGCGGCACGTCGTGGCCAGCTACGGCCACGTGCACGTCGCCGCAGACGCCGTGCAACCGACCCTGACGGGGAACGGCGACCGGGGCCAGGCCGGGCACCGACAGCGAACCGATCCCGATCGCGCGCGAGGCTCGCTGCCTGGCCGACAGCCCCGACGGGAAAGCAGCGGCCAGGATCGTAAGACGGAAGGAGCTGGAGCGCGCCGGCCGCGGTAGCACGACGGTGCCGTCGTGTCCGACCGGCCGCGGCGGCGAGCTTCCGCCCGGCCAGCTGAGCTGCACCAGGGTTGGACGGCGAACCGGAAGGCGAGCCGGCGTAATCCGCAGATGAGCGATCGTCAGCGGATGGATGCTTCGCCAAGAGAGCCACGGCGGCGGCACGTACGGTCGGATCCAGAGTCCGACCCAGGCGGTATTGGGGTCGCGGTCGAACGCGCTGGACGCCCGGAACCGCGCCTGGTTGTGGAAGCGGCTCGATGACTCAAAGCGCGTGCCACCGCCCGAGCCGGCGAGCCGATCAAGCATCGAATCCGCTCCGTCGACGGCCGGCATTACCCGGGCGTCCACCGTGTACGAGCGGGCGCTCGGAGCAAAAACCACCCGCTGGATCAGGGTCTCGGGATCCTGGCGGTCGTCGAGGTTGCCCTGGTCGGGCTCGTCGACGTATCGATCGCGCCGGAAAGGGTCATCTCCGGTCGTGCGCGAAAACACATACGTGAGGCTGGCGTGGCTGAGATCGTGCCCGGCCAGTGCTTTCGCGGCCACCGGGGAGCGCGAAGCACCTGGCTGACGTGCACGCCCGGAATGCGGATCTCCCGCAGCCCTCCCGGGCCGCCGTGGGTCGCCGGCTGCACGACGTGCGCGATCCGGATCCGCAGGCTGCCGATGGCGCGAGCGCCGATCGGGATTCGGTTCCAGCCAAGTCGCACCGGTATCGTCTTTCCGTTGATCTCGAGCTCCGTCACGGTCCCGTGTGGACCGCCCAGCGGGTACACGTCGATGTAGGGGACATCGCGCGGATGCTCGAAGCCGATCTCGATCCAGCGCTTGGACTGGGGCACGTTGCTGTAGGGCACCCAGGTCGTGCCCAGGTTGCCGTCGAACGCGGAAATTGGTGCGTGCTCGGGAAACTCATTGAACCCGTACTCGTACGGCGCTGTCAGCGACGCGGCACCCCGTAGGATCGAGACCGTCTGGCCGTCGGAACCCGCTTTGGGAAACGGATCTATGTCCGCCTCGGTGCGCGTGATGGCGTCCGAGGACCTCGAGTACCGCGCCCACGTTCTGCTGCGTGTACTGCGGGAGGATGAACTGCCGTCGGTTGGAGTCGGTGATTACGACATTCCCGCCGCTCGCAGCGGCTCTGTCGATGGCATTCGCGGTCATATCGCCGGCGTAGAAGATCGGTGCCCGCGCCGGCAGAGCGTCGAAAGCGGCCAGCTCGGCCAGCCCGCTGGCTGAGCCATCCACGACCGTCGGAGCCCCTTGATCGACGTGCACGATCCCTCGTCCCGGCGACAGGTTGTACTGTCGTACCTCAGGCAGCAGCCGGGTGGGATCGATGTCACCCGCTGCGGCCGGCACCGGCGCTAGGCGACCGAAATTCTCGGCGGCCCCGAGGCCCTGTCCCGATAGGGCGAGCGCAGCGACGGCGGGGTCCACGGCCCCGCTGCGCGAGGTGTCGTCGTCCGTCGCGGAGACCACCGCACCTGCACCGATCAGATTCAGGAGTGGCCGCAGCTGGCCGGGATACAGACGGTTCTGTTGGACGAGCGAGTCGATGGTAAGCAGCAGATCGTCCGCGTGCAGGTCCGAGTATGGAGTCTCGTAACGCACCGCCACCAGCCGCTTGGTGAGCCGGGGCAGGATCGCGTCGACCGTTCCACCCCACTTGTAGTACGCGAAGATCTGCCCTGGCAGCACGATCGCCCGCGAGTTGCGCGGCAGCTGGCGGTCAAGTGCCTTGCCTGCCTCCGTCCAGGCCGCTGGAATCCGCTTCCACGTGAGCTGGCTGTCAAGCGCCTTACCCTGGATGATCGGCAGAGCCGCGAACACGATCAGCGCGGCCAGCGCCGCCGGCGCCACGATCAGTGCAGTCCGCCGCAGTCGCGCCGGCTCAAAGCGCCGTAGGCGCGCGACCGTCAACCGTGCCCCCAATCCCAGCAGGCCCGCCACTCCGAGCGCCACCAGCGGCGCTGCTTTGTCGACGGTGCGCAAGAAGCGGGTGACGAACACGTGATAATAGATCCAGTCCATCATCAAGCGCAGCGGAGTGCCGTCCGGGAATCCCGCGCTCATCACAACGACGCCGACGACGACCAACAAAACGAAGAAGGGGGCGTAACGCCAGCGCCTGGTCCACACGAAGCCGAAAATCGCCAGCGCGGGCAACAGCAGCGATGCCGCGACGACAGGAACATTGTAGAGAAGGGTTGCCCCATCGCTGAAGTAGGGAAATTGCGTCCGGGGATAACCGGCGCCCAGATACGAGGTCCAGTAGCCCATCAGACGCAGCGATTCTGTGATCGCATTGGTCCCCCAGATCGTGCGCGGCTGCTCGGTGTACTGGAGGAAGTCGATGCCGTAGCGAACGTGGACGAGGAGAGCCGATATCCACCACCAGGACGCGAGCGCGCTCAGGAACACGGCCCTGACTAGGAAGGCGCCGGCGGCCCGCCAGCGGACATGACCGATCGCCGGCTCGTACACCATCAGCAGCAGCGGCCCGAGCGTCATGTAGAAGACGACGGCGGCATTGACCCCGCCGCCCGTCGACATGAAGATCAAGGCGAAGGCTGCCGGCCACCACCAGGCCCGCCAGCCGCGATGCGTGCGCACGCCCCGATAGACGACGAGCAACAGCCATGGCAGCGCGGCATAGCCCCACAAAGTGATTGTGGTCCGGGCGCTGAACACGACGGTGTAGGGGTTCAGCACCCAGAATGTCGTGGCCACAAGATGCACGATTCCCCGAGGCCTCCCGACCAGCTGGTCGAGCAGCCGCAGCATGCCCCAGGCGGCCAGCGCAAGGATCGAGCCATACCAGAGTCGCTGGACTACCCACGGCGCGATCCCCAGCTGATGAAACAGCGCGAAGAACGGCCCCATCGGCCACAGGTAGCCGCCGTATTGGGCGCTGTGGACCTCGCCCAGGCCCGAGGACGGCGTCCACACCGAGGCCACGTCTCCGAGGAAGCGGACCGGGTCCACGTGCAAGTCGATCTTCGTGTCCGAGGTGGCCCAGCCCGGCTTCTGCCAGAAAGCAATCGCGTAGGCGGCAGCCGCGAAGCTGAGCCCGTAGCCGGCATCTCTCTGGACTCGGAGCCTCATCGGGGCGCGCAGTGTAACGGTGGATCACCAACGGTGAAAAGCAGCCGTGTTCCGGTCGCGTCCACTTCATGATTGGCTCCTGGGCTATTGACGCCCATACCTCCGTCAAGCCAGCCCGTCCGAGGCGGGCTGGCCCCTGGGCCGCATGGCGGCGGAGCTCGCGCCGGTCTCGCGAACCTCCTGTGTGCTTGTTTTGAGCGTCCGATCCAGCTCCGCCATCCAGCTCGATAGCTTCTGCTCGTACAGCCCCGCGAACGTCCGCCTACGCACGTGCGGACGGCCTCTGCGCCTAATCGACGCTTCCACCCGGGTGTAACCGTCTGAGTCCTCGCCGAACGAGATGCGACCACGTACAGGGAGCCAGTCGAGCGCCTTTCCCCGCTTGCCAACCGCCAGAGCCGAGCCGCCCTTGACCTCGATCAGACCTGGACGCTGCGCCGTGACCCTCATGATCCGGCGAGCGACGAAGGCGAGAAGCACCGTCTCGATCCCGGTTCCCTCGGGAACCAGCTGCCACTGTTGGTGCTTTTCCGAGGTCATCGTATTTGTGGCTATATCAGAACCGGCGGGTGAGCGATCATTTGCTCGCCGGCGGGACGTCGTCGGTGGCGCTTATCGACTAGGGTCACCACGTGCGAAGACGCGGATCGGTCATCGTGATTGCGGTCGTGGCCGCGCTCGCTGGCACGGCTGCTGGCTGCGGCGGCTCGGGCGGCCACGCTTCCGCGCAGGCCACCGCGACCTCGAGCGCGTCGGTGCCAGGCCCCGCGCTATCCGGGGTCAGCCCCGCTAATAGGCGGGCCGTGCTAACCGCCGTGAACGGCTATTACTCGGCGCTTCAGGCGCACCGAGGAGCGCAGGCTTGCAGCCAGCTCACCCGAGCGGCGCAGCGCCGCATCGTGGCCCAAATCACCGCTCGCACCAGTCATTTCGGACACACGTGCCAACAGATTTTGGGCAACGTGGGGCTGTTGCTCAGCGGTCAGGTCCACGTTCTGAGCGGCTCGGTCGGGACGAGCAGCGCCAGGCTCGTGATACAGGGCAAGTCTCGAGGGAGCATGACGCTAACGAAGAGCTCCGGTCACTGGCAGATCAGCGGCACGAGCTAGGTGAAGCCCGTGGGTGGGGCACCGGCGCCTTCATGCCCGGATGCGGCGACCGCTCGCTATCCGTGCCGCGCGTGGTCCACGATGCGTGCCGCCGGCACAGCGAGCTTCGCGTTCAAAGAGAGCACCCGCATGTTGGCGCCGGCGGTCCGTTCCCAGGTGAACGTCAGGGCGCGCTGTCGCGCCGCCGCGCCGAGTCGCTCTAGCTGATCGCGATCACCGATCACCTCGCGCACTCGCGTGATGAGCTCGGGTCTGCGCTGGGCCAGGATCCCGGTTACGCCGTCGACGATCGATTCCCTCAGTCCACCGACGGCAAGCGCGGCGCTGGGAGTCCCACACAGGGCGGCTTCCATCACGTTGAGACCCCAGCCCTCCGAGGAGGAGGCGGTCAGCAGCAGCCACGCCCGCCCGTACATCCGGGCTCGGGTCTCGTCGTCGACGTGCCCGTACATGTGCACGCGCGAGCCGAGGCCCCGACGCTCGATCTCGGCCTCGAGGCTCTCGCGGTGGTCACCCTCGCCGACGATGTCCAGCGTCGTTCCGGGGGCCGCCTCGAGCACGTCGAGTACGTGCTCGATCCGCTTATATGCCTTGAGACGCCCCAGGTACAGCAGTGTCGGCTCGGGAGTGCGCGCCGAGGGACCGAACTTGCCCGGCTCGACGCCGCAGTAGGAGACCGAGATGTGCTCGCGCGGGATCCCGTCGATCTGCACCAAGTCGTCGGCCGCGGACTCGGAGATGGTCAAGAACGGCGCGCGGCGGTAGAGCAGGCGCAACGGCAGTTCCTCCAGCAACGCCGCCAACAGTCTCCCCCGCACGCGCCCGAACTCCCCCACGTAGAGCTCGCGGTGGGGGTGGCAGACCAGCGCCACGCGCGGCTTTCGCAGCCACAGCGGAGTCAGGAAGGTGATCCCGTTGATGATCTCCAGCACGACATCGGCCTCCTTGCCCAGTCCGCGCATCACCGCCCACACGCCGCGCGGAAACACCGTCGCGCGTCCACCCATGCGGTGCACGGTCAGGTTCGGAGCCACCCGCTCGACGCGCTCGGCGCCGGGGTAATCGGCGGCGATCACCGTGATCCGATGGCCGTCCTGCGCCCAGCGCACGACCTGGGCATAGAGGTTGGCTCCGGTGCCGCCGCCCTGCGGATGAGACCAGCACCGGTCGGCGAGGACGAGCACGTTCAGGCGCTTGCCGCGATCTCCACCCGCGGGCTGGGCACGGTCGATCGCGTCGCGGTCGAACCCCTCGGCCGTGGCCAGGCGCCCTCGCACGTTGCCGGCTGTCATCTCCACGGGTTCTGGAGCGGACATGCGAGTCGGTAAAGGTACCGAACCTCTGCCGCCCAGGCGCAGCCGCCGCGGGCCTCGCCGCGCATGCCGCCGAACGGCCTTGGCCCCAGCGTCCCTCACTGAGCCGCTCGGGTGGCGAGATCCGGTGAGGGCGGCGCTCCCCGGTCGACCTTGTCGCCGAGCGCCACCAGCAGGCCGGCGAGCACGAGCGCGATCAACGTGAGCGCCGGCAGCTGCCAGTCCCAGTCGAGCGGTGAGTGGGCGACGTAGACGACGAAGGCGCTGATCGGGCCCGCGGCAACCGCGGGCGCGCGGCGATGGGCATCCCTGGCCACGAGCGCGACTCCGCCCAGGAACGCGAGCAGCAGCGCCAGGCCGATCACGCCGAGCTCGGCGAGGGTCTGGAGCTCCAGCGAGTGGGCGTCCTGGGCGAAATCGTCGATCGTCCGGTAGCGCAGCCAGTACACCGACCAGCCTTCGGCCCCCACGCCGCGCAGCGGCTCATCTCGGAATGCCCGCAACGCCACATCCCAGTAGGCGTACCGGCTGCTGTCGAGGGTCGCATAGCGGGTTGACCCGGGTTGCAGCTTGGGGCTGGCCGTCGACTCCTTGGCCCCGACGACGATGGCCAGGGCGAGACCGGCGCAGATCAGGCCGAAGGCGGCCCAGCCGCTGTGCCGCGGCAGCGACAGCGGCGCGTCGGCGCTGCTGCCGTCACCGGCGCGGGTCAGCCTCCACTGGGCAAGCGCGAACACCGCTGTGATCGCCGCGAGCAGCGCCAAGGCAATCGCGCCTTGGCCCTCGCGGGCGGCTACAGTGCCCGAGAGATTAGTGACGCCGTTAAACGGCGCCGCGGCGACCGCGGCCAACGCTGCCGCCAGCAACGAGGTCAGCACCGCCCGGAGCTGAAGCCGCGTCGGGGCCAGGACGATCAGCGCGACCAGGCCGGCGAGGCACGCGAACAGCGCGCCGCGCGAGAACGTCAGGTACAGGCCCATGCCCAGCGGCGCGGCTGCCGCGCTGGCCGCGATCCGCAACCATCGCGGACGGCTCGCGTCGCCGACCAGCCGCACGGCCAGCACGAGCCCGAGCGCGGCCTCCTCGCCCATCGCGTTCCAGTAGGTGAGGGGCTGCTCGAGCCGTCCCTGCGCGCTGACCGAGCGCGAGAAGTGCAACAGCCCGGGGAACATCCGCCCGGCGAGGCCGTAGCCGATCACGATCAGGACGCCCGCGGCCAGCGCCGGCTCGACCAGCCGCTGGAGGCTGCGCGTACGGAGCACGGCCGCGGAAGCGAACAGCACGCCCGCGTACAGGACCACCCGCTGGCCGGCGTGGTAGGCGGCGCCGGCGACCGGAGCCCAGGTGAAGGACGCCACCGTCCAGCCCGCCAGCAGCGCCAGCCCCCCGAGGGCCAGCCAGCCCCCCGGCGTGCGCGGCAGGGGCTGCGGGGAGGCGAGCGCCGCGACCGCGACCAGGATCCAGGCGATCAGAGCGGCGACGACGCGGGGCCCATCGAAATAGCCCCCGGTGAAGAACGCGAGGACGGTCGGACCGAGGAGGAGCGCGGCGCAGGCGCCGGTGAGCAGTGTCCGGCGCATGGCCCTAACGAGTCCGGTGGCCGTCCCGGGCGGCACGTCGGACGAGCCGGGTGGACGGCAGCGGCTGGCGGCCGCTGACGACCGCCCGCCCGTCCCTGTCGAATGCGGCCTCGACCTCCTCGAGCACGCCGTTGCGAAACGCTTCCGGGGCGAATCGAGCCGCGTTGTCGGTGCAAGCCTCCGGATCGACGGCGGCATCGTCGAAGCGCAGAACCGCGGCAGCCAGCTCCGCCGGCCCGCCCGACCAGAAGCATCCGGTGACGCCGTCAATCACGGTCTCGAGCGAGCCGCCCCCGCGGCGGGCGATCACCGGCCGGCCGGCGGCCTGACTCTCGACCGCGGCGATCCCGAACTCCTCGGTCGAGGTGACGACCAGGGCCCGAGCCCGCTGGAGGACCTCGGCCACCGCTCCGTCGAGCAGCCGGCCGGCGAACTGGATGGTCGGGCCGGCCATCCGGCGCAGAGCCCGCGCGGCGGGCCCATCCCCGACCACGATCAGCGGCCGGCGCAGCTGGTTGAAGGCCGCGATGGCCACGTCGATCTGCTTGTGGGGCATGAGCTCCGAAACGATCACGTAGTGGTTGCCGACCGGCCCCGGCGAGAAGCGCGCGGTCTCGACGGGCGGGTAGACGACCCTCGACTCGCGGCCGAAATAGGCGCGGATCCGGGCCTGGGTGATGCGCGAGTTGGCGATGTATCGATCGGTCCGCTGAGCGGCGATCCAGTCCCACTGGCGCCAGCGCCTGAATGCCCCGCGCAGGAACGCCCGGGTGAGGGGGTTGCGCCTCGTTGCCAGCGTCCGGTCGCGGTCGTTCCAGGCGTACCGAAACGGGTTGTGGCAGTAGCTGACGTGCACGGAGCGCTCGCCGCACAGCGTGGCGTGCGCCCAGGCCGAGGAACTGGAGACGACGAGGTCGTAGTCCGACACGTCGAAGGACTCGATCGCCGCCGGATAGAAGGGCAGGAAGGCCCGGAAGTTCCGCACCGACGGGTGCAGGCGTTGCAGGAACGAGGTGTGGATCGTCCGCCCGGCGAAGCGGCCGTCGGTCCCCCGCTCGTCGTAGACGGGGGTGAAGATGTCGGCCTTCGGCCACATCCGGCACAGCTCCATGAAGACGCGCTCGGCGCCGCGCAGATCGAGCAGAAAGTCGTGGACCAGCGCAACGCGCCGGGTCGACGGCGGAGGATGGGACACGGATCCCACACCGGCAGTCTATGGGCTGGGTACTCTCCGGCGTCGCATGTCAACGGCGCTGCTGATCAGCTACTCGGGCCTGCTCGGCGGCGCCGAGCGCGCGCTGATCGGATTCGCCACCGGGCTCGACGGCCACATCTGCCTGGCCTGCCCGGAGGGCGAGCTGGCCCGCGAGGCACGCGCGCAGGACATGACGGTGTTCCCGCTGCCGGAGCGCCGCTTGAACGTGCGGGCCACGCCGGCGGATCGGCTGCTCGCGGTCCCCCGGCTCGCCGCCCACGGGCTCGAGGTCCGCGCGCTGGCGCGGGACCTCGATCCGGACCTGGTCCTGGCCTGCGGGATGCGGTCGGCGATCGCCCTGCTGCTGGCCCGCCCGCCCGAGCCGCCGGTCGTGTTCATGCACAACGACATGCTTCCGGGCGGGATCGCCGGTGGGATCGGACGTCGCGCCGGGGCCCGCGCCGAACTGATCATCGTGCCCTCGCGGGCGGTCGCCGAGGACCTCGATGCCGGGTTGCGGCCTGCGGTCATCCCCCCGGGGATCGACGTCTCATCGTTCGAGCGCGGCGGCGGCCCCGCCGACCCACCCGAGGTGCTCGTGCTCGGGGCGCTCGTAGGCTGGAAGCGTCCGGACCTGGCCCTGGAGGCCTGCGCGGTGGCGCGCCGCCAGCGCCCGGATCTCCACCTGCGGTTCGTGGGCGGAGCGCTGGACGGCGACTCCGGTGAGCTGGCAGAGCGGCTCAGGGCGCGCGCCGCTCGCCCGGATCTGGCCGGCGCGGTCGAGTTTGCCGGCCCGGTTGGCGATCCGCGCGAAGACCTGGGACGCGCCACCTGCCTGCTGCACTGCGCCTTGCGGGAGCCGTTCGGGCTGGCGGTGGTTGAGGCGCTCGCGACGGGCCGGCCCGTGGTCGTGCCGGCGGCCGCCGGGCCCGCCGAGATCGCGGACTCGTCGTGCGCGATCCTCTACCCGCCCGGCGACGCCGCCGCCGCCAGCGCGGCGATGGTCGACTTGCTCGAACACCCGCAGCGGGCCCGGGAGATGGGCGAGCGTGGCCGCGCTCGCGCTCGCGCCCGCTTCGATCGCGCGGCGACCCGGGCCCAGTTCGTGGAGGCCGTGACGCCGCTGCGGCGTGCCCGGCCGGCGCCCGGCGCTTCTGCGGGGGCCCTGGCGCTGCTGACCGTCACCCACAATTCGGCCGGCCAGCTCGATGCGCTGCTGCGCTCGGCCGAGCGGTACCTGGCCAGGGTCCGGGTGGTGGTCGTCGACTGTGCCTCGAGCGACGGCACGCTCGAGGTGGCGCGCCGCCACCGCTCGGCGGTCACGGTGGCGCTGGAAGACAACGTCGGCTTCGGCCGCGCCTGCAATCGCGGTATGGCGGAGATCTGCGAGCCGGTCACGGCGCTGGTCAACCCCGACGTCGAACTGCTCGACGACTCGCTGCTGGCGCTGGCCGCGGAGGCGTCCCGGAGCGACCGTCCCGAGCGGCTGCTGGCGCCGCTCGTGCTCTCGCCGGATGGCTCCCGGCAGGACACGGTTCATCCCCGACCCGGTTCGGGCGCCGATCTGGCCGGCGCGGTCATCCCCCCGACGCTCGCCCCCGGGCGGCTGGGGGTCAAGCTCGCGCCGTGGCGCGCCCGCGGGCCCATGCCGGTCGGGTGGGCGGTGGCCTGCGCGCTGGCCGCGCGCACGGAGACGCTGCGGCGACTCGGTCCCTTCGACGAGCGGATCTTCCTCTTCGGCGAGGACCTCGACCTGGGGCTGCGGGCATCGCAGCACGGCGTGCAAACGTGGTTCTGGCCGCGGGCCCGGTTGGTCCACCACCGGGCCCACGCGACCAGCAGGGAATTCGGCGGTGAGCCCTTCGAATTGCTGGCCGGGGCCCGGCACGACGTGGTCGCCCGTCGGCTGGGGACTCGCCGGGCGCGTCTGGACGATGCGGCCCAGGCCCTGACCTTCGCCTCGCGCATCGCGGTCAAGGGCGCGACTCGGCGCGGCGCGGGCCGCGAGCAGCGCCAGCTCAGGGCACTGGCTCGGGTCTGGCGAGGACCGCATTCAATCTAGAGCAAGGATGAAAGAGGACCCCGCAGACCCGGCGGGCAGCGCGTGGAAATGGATTCTGGCCGCCGGGATCGTGGGCGTGATCGCGGTCGGGATCGCGGTGTTGGCCGGCGGCGGGAGCTCGCGGCACGCGGGAACCACCGTGACCCGCGGCTCGGCGCCGCCCGTGGCGCCCCCGGCCCACGGAGATTCCGCCACCGCTGGGGCCGCCAGCGCATCCGGCCCCCGCCACCGAGGCCTTCGGAGCAAGCGTCAACCGGCTGTTCAACGACCGGATGTACTCGCGGGCGCAGATCGACGCCCAGCTGCGGGCCCTCCGGCAGACGGGGGCGACGGTCGCGCGGAGCGACGCGCTGTGGGAGTACGGAGAACGAGTGGCGCCGGTGAACGGGGTTCACCATTACGACTGGCGCTTCGATGACCTGATCGCCGGCTCGCTGGCAGCCCACGGGCTGCAGTGGCTTCCGATCCTCGACTACTCACCGGGCTGGGCCCGGTCGGTGGCGGGACAGGACCATTCGCCCCCTCGCTCGGCGGAGGCGTTCGCGGCATTCGCGGCAGCGCTGGCGGCGCGGTACGGCGCCGGTGGCACGTTCTGGCGGGAGCGGCCGAAGTTGAAGGCGCAGCCGGTGAGCACCTACGAGGTGTGGAACGAGCCCGACAACAAGGAGTTCTGGGTGCCGACGCCGGACGCGGCCAGATACGTCGATCTCTACCTCTCGGCCCGGGACGCGATCGCCGCCGTCGACCCCGGGGCCCGAGTGATCGTCGGCGGGCTCACCAGCATTTCCACGTTCCTGCCGGCGATGGTGCGGGCCCGCCCGGGTCTCGCCGGCCACCTCGATGGGGTGGCCATCCATCCCTATGGACCAAACCCGCTCGTCGTGCTGGCCAGGGTCCGCGGCGCTCGCAGCGTGCTCGTCTCGCTTGGGATGTCGAGCGTTCCCCTGTACGTCACCGAATTCGGCTGGACGACCCAGCCCGCCGGCGCCCAGGGGTGGGCGCCCGAGCCGCTGCGGCCCGGATACATATCGAGCACGATCGACGCGCTCGGCCACGTCAACTGTGGCCTTGCCAGCGTGATCCTCTACACCTGGGTCACGCCGGAGCGCAATCCCGCCGATTCCGGGGACTGGTTTGGCATCCATCCCCCGGATGGCGGGGACACCCCTGACACCAGCGCGTTCGCCAACGCGTTGCGCGCGGCGGGGCAGCCGGCGAAGACGATCCGGCTGTGTCGGTCGTGACCGCCAAATGGGCCGCTGTCGCGAGGGACCGCCAAACGGGCCGCGGTCGCGAGGGACCGCCAAACGGGCCGCGGTCGCGAGGGACCGCCAAACGGGCCGCGGTCGCGAGGGACCCTACTTCACGCAGATCGTCGCCGTCCGCCCTTTGCTGCGGCATCCCTCGAGCCGCAGCGCCGCCCGCCGGAAGGCCCCGAGGGCAGGCTTGACCACGATCGTGCCGCCGGCGTGATAGCCGAGCAGCCCGGCGAAGCTGAAGTTGTCGGTGATCTCGGACTCGTCTCCCATCCACGTGTAGTAGTCGAAGCCGGCCAGCCCGAGCGCCAGGCGCTGCGCTCCAAGCTTGGGCAGCAGCGCGGCGATGTCGCGGGCCTGCCCGACCTCGGTCGTGTCCCAGTCGAACTGACGAGTCGCCTCCCCCCGAGCGGAGGGCCAACTCACCTCGGTCGCCAGCAGCGGCTTGCTCCGGCCGCCGAGACGGTTCAGCGCCCGACGGATCAAATGGAGGAAGAGGATCTCGCTGCTCGGGCTGGAGGTGAAGCCGTTGACCGAAACGATGTCGAACAGGTGCTTCGCACCGGGCAGCCGGCAGATCTGACCGAGGGCCTTCCAGGCCAGGTTGGTGAGCGCCCCGAGCACGACCTTGGCGCCGGGATCGGCGTGCTTGATCGCCGCATGCGAAGCCCGCAGCAGGGCCACGTATCCCTTCGCGAACGGCTGCGGCCAGTAGGCCTCGATGTTGGGCTCGTTCCAGACCTGCCACATCCGGATCGCTCGGGCGGGGCCGTGGGTGCTCCAATAGCTTCCGTGGGGTCCGTAGCGGTGCACCAGCGCCGCCAGATAGGCGGCGTATGGCCCCGGCCTCGCGGGCGGGGCAAAACCGCCACTGGGGTTGACGCCCTGGTCCCAGGCCGGCGCATACAAGACCGTCGGGAGCACGAACAGGCCGTGCGCGGCGGCAAGCCCGACGAGCTGGTCGGTGGCGGCGAAGCTGGTGGGCACGCCGCCGACGTTGACGAACTGCGGTGCCTGCGCCGGGGGCACGGCGGCCCAGTCCGGGTACGGCTGCGCCGCGGCCCAGCTGAACGCCACCCGTACCGACTGGGCCCCGTTGGAGACCATCTGATCGAACTGCTCGGCCAGGTTCACCTGATCGGTGGCCGTGATCATCGGGCCGTCGACATCGACGCCGACGAAGCCCTGCGGCACGGGGAGCGCGTGAGCGCGCCGCGGCCGGGCATGCCCGTGGGCGCGCGCATTCGCCAGGGCAGGCGGCAGCATGGCCGCTCCTGCGAGCGCCAGTATGAGGACGAGCAAACGCAGGCGCACGCACACGGCTGCGGTCAGTGTAGAAAGGCGCTCGGCGCTCCGCTGCGGTAGGAGGGGGTGAGAACGTCCTTACTCGAAGCCCGGCGCCGTCCAGCCGGGGAACACCTCGGGGAGCCCGTCGCTGATGCGGTCGGGGAAGGCGGGGGGCCGCTTGTCGAGGAACGACGCGATTCCCTCACGGGCATCGGCCGACTGGCCGCGGGCGAACATCCCCCGGGAGTCGGCCCGATGCGCCAGCATCGGATGCTCGGCCCCGAGCATCGTCCACATCATCCGCCGGGCCAGCGCAACCGACACCGGCGCCGCGTTGTCGGCGATCTCCCGAGCCAGGCCGTATGCGGAGTCGAGCAGCTCGCCTCCGGGATGGAGACTGCGCACCAGCCCCGCCTCGAGTGCCTCCCGGGCGGAGAACACGCGACCGGTGGCGACCCACTCCATGGCCCGGCTGATGCCGACGACGCGGGGCAGGAACCAGCTCGAGCACGCCTCCGGCACGATGCCTCGGCGCACGAACACGAAGCCGATGCGGGCATCCTCGGCGGCCAGCCGGACGTCCATCGGCAGGGTCATCGTCGCCCCCACGCCGACGGCGGGGCCGTTGATCGCCGCGATCACGGGCTTGCGGCAGTCGAATACCCGCAGCGTGAACTGGCCCCCGTTGTCACGCGGCACCGGGGTTGTCGTCTCCCGGCCCCTCCAGTCGAACGTCTCTCCGCCGCCGGCGAGGTCAGCGCCGGCGCAGTATGCGCGGCCGGCGCCGGTGAGAACCACCGCCCGCACCTCGTCGTCGGCATCGGCGCGATCAAACGCGCTGATCAGCTCCCGACCCATCGTCGCCGTCCACGCGTTGAGCCGATCGGGTCGGTTGAGGGTGATCGTGAGCACGCGGTCGTCGAGGTCGGCGCGGATCTGCTCGAACTCCATGCTGGTCGCATCCTTCCGGTCGGGAAGCGGGATTCTCCCCTAGGCCAGCAGCTCCCCGATCGCTCGGTCGGTCAGGGCGGCGGTGCGCGACCACGAGTAGCTGCTCGCGCGCGCCCTTCCGGCCGCGATCAGCGGCACCCGGACGCCCTCCTCGCACGCCGCCGCCAGCAGCGCCTCGGCGAAGGCGTGGGCGTCGTCCGGTGCGACGAGGATGCCGGCATCGGCGACCGTTTCGGGCAGCGCCCCGGCGGCGCCGGCGACCACCGGCACGCCGCTGGCCATCGCCTCCAGGCACGGCAGCCCGAAGCCCTCGTATGAGGACGGGAGCGCCAGCGCCAGCGCCCCGGCGTATACCGCCGGCAGGTCCGGCTCGGCGATGTAGCCGAGCCGTCGCAGCGGGACGTACGCCCCGCGCAGATAGCCGCGGTCCGAGCCGGCCATGACCAGCTCGATTCCGCGCTCGCTCAATGCCCGTTTCGCCAGCGCGAGTGAGCCGAGGTTCTTCCGGGCCGACGCGGTGCCGACCACCAGTACGTATGGCTTGGCCAGGCCATGAGCCGACCGGACCGGCGCGGCGTCGACTTCGGGGCGGAACCGCTCATCGACGCCTTCGGGAATCACCGCGATTCGCTCGCCGGCCACGCCCAGCAGTTCCACCAGCTCACCCCGAGAGAACTCCGAGACGGTGATCACGAGCCTGGCCCGGCGGGCGATCGCCGGCAGCAGCCGCCGCTGGTAGGCCACGTAGGAGCGGGAATAGGCCTCCGGCTGCCGCAGCGCGGCCGCATCGTGGATGACCACGACGTTGCCGGGGAACATCACCGGCGCCAGGTTTGCCGGCGAGTACAGCAGGGTCGAGCGGGCCGCCAGCGCCGGCAGCACCGCCTGCTCCCAGGCGTGGCCGGCGCGGTGAGCTAGGGCCGGAGCGGGCCTGATGGCGTGGTACCGATCGGGGCGCAGCGCCGGCAGCCGCACCGCCATCTCCCGCGCCAGCCGCTCGACCCCGCCGATCTGGGCGCGGACGGCGGCGCGGGCGTTGATGGCGACCGGCGGCCCGGCCGACGGGACTCGGCCGGAAACGCGGGCAGGGGCGGGCCCCCGCGCCGAACGGCGCGTCATCGTCGGCACGCAGCCATGTTCACCGTCCGCGAGCTGCCACCGCCGGCAGGGCGCGTCACTACGGCCGGCGCGCGGCCAGGCGCAGGCAGGCGCCCGAGGCCAACATGCACAGCCCCAGCGCCGCGCCCATCCAGGCGTCGAAGCCCGTGAACGGGAGCGTCTTCTTCCCGGTTGGATCGCTCGCGCTCGACGACGTGCTCGAGGCCGTGCTGGCCGCCGGCGCCGTGGACGTCGTGCTTGGCGTGGTCGCGGTCGTGCTGGGGGTGGTGACGGTCGACGGCGAGCTTGAAGCCGTGGACGAGGAGCTCGACGGCGTCGTCGTACCGCTGTGGGTCTGGCTGCTGCTGTGGTGAGTCGACCCGCTCAGCGGGTCGATGTATTGCTGATCGCCCGCGGACGGTCCGTTGGCCAGCGCCGCTGCCGGTCCCAGCAGCAACGCGAGGCAGAGGACGGTCAGCGAGCAAGCGATCTTCTGCCAACTGCTCACCCTGCGAGTATTGCAAGCATTGAGGCTCTTCGCGTTCAGTGACCTGCATCGGGACCGGAATCGGGCCAAGGACGCAGTGGAGAGGGGGCGCGAGGCCGACGTCGTGATCGGGGCCGGCGACTTCGCCTCGGTGCACCTCGGGCTGGGCGGGATGATCGACGTGCTCTCCGAGATCGCCGCACCGACGGTGCTCGTTCCCGGCAACAACGAGAGCGACGACGCGCTGTGGCGAGCCTGCGGCGGCTGGACGACGGCCTCGGTGCTGCACGGCGAGGGCACTGAGATCGACGGCATCCAGTTCTTCGGCCTCGGCGCCGGCGTGCCGATGACGCCGTTCCCGTGGAGCTTTGACCTCAGCGAGGACGAGGCGGCGGAGAAGCTCGAGGGCTGCCCGCACGGCGCCGTCCTGGTCGTCCACTCACCGCCCAAGGGATATGTCGACGAATCCCGCGGCCGCCATCTCGGCAGCGAGGCGATCCTGCGCGCGATCGAGCGGACCCAGCCCGTTCTCGCCGTGTGCGGGCACGTCCACGAATCGTGGGGACGTGAGGCGCAGATCGGGCCGACGCGAGTCGTGAACCTGGGGCCCGAGGGGATCTTCTTCGACGTCTGAGGGGTCAGCGGGATCTCCTGGTATTCGGGGCGGGCGGTTGGTGCCGGAGGCGGAGCGCGTCTCAGGCGGGGGGTCGACGGCGGTCCCGGGGGGCGGGTCTCACGCTGGGGGCGGGGTCGACGGCGGTCCCGGCGCCGGGTGCACGGACAGGATCAGCGGCCGGCGAGGCCGCTGGCTGAAGTCGAAGTCGGAGCGCAGGTCGCCGAGGATCGGATTTGCCTCCCGCACGTCGGGACGGGGATCAGGTCGGCCGTCGGTGGCCGGGTTCAGGCGCTGGCCATCCAGGAAGTCGTCCTCGATGAATTTGTTGTACGCGTCATGGCTCAGGGTCTGGTGGTCGATGTAGCCCCGGCGGGCATAGGGACTGATCACGATCCCGGGAACGCGCAGCCCGTAGCCGTTCTGGTCCACCGTCGGCGGGACGACGTTGTCGTAGAAGCCTCCCCAGTCATCCCAGGAGAGGAAGATCGCCGTGCTCTTCCAATCGGGGCTGCGCATGATGGCGTTGATCAAGCCGGTGACATACGTCTGGCCGGCGCTGACGAGAGCGGGCGGATGCTCGGAAACGGTCCCGTTGGGGTCGATCCACGACACCGCCGGGAGAGTGCCGGCCTTGGCCGCGGTGAAGAAGTCGGTCAGCGTCTGGACGTTGGCGAGCTGGCCGTCCTGCAGCACATCGGTGAAGTGCGGCAGCGGGTTCCAGATGCCCGGGGTCTTCGGGCCCTGTTTGACCGGGGTGCAGGTCATCGCGCTGTCGTCCTCGCAGTCGGGCTCGGTGCCCTGAAAGACGTAGTAGCCCCAGCTGACACCGAAACGGTGCAGCAGGTAGGTGATGTCGGTCCAGGCGTACAGCGGCGCCTGGCTGAGGGGCTTGCCGGGGGAGTTTGGGCGCTGCAGCGAGTTGGTGCACGAGTACGGGTCGTACGGATTGGTGCAGTGGGCCGACCACTCGGAGACCTGGAACAGGTGCTCGGGCAGGCTCCAGGAGGCGTTGGGCTCGAACATGTGGTCCTGAAGCACGTAGTCGTGAGCGTAGGTCCAGTAGTTGGGGATCTCCCGGGCATCGTGGTAGCCCATCACGTCGACGCACGTGCTCTGGGTGCTTGCCTTGCAGGGGCTGCAGTTGGGGTTGTTGGTCGTGCAACCCATGCCCTTCTCGGCCTGACCGACGAACCCGTCCATCTTTCCGCCGTCGATGTCGGCGGCCGCATTGGCAGCGCCATGGGGGCCGCCGAAGTTCTTGTCGCTGGCATCGTGGAACGGGCGCACGCAGCCGCCGTTCACCGGATCGGGCACGCACACCCCGGCCGGGAACCCGTCAGCGCCGGGGAAGGTGCCGAAGTACTGGTCGAAGGATCGGTTCTCCTGCATGATGATCACGACGTGCTTGATCTTGTGGATCGGGTTCACGGAGATCGCCACGATGTTCGAACGAGAGCGGACGTTGCGTGAATCGCCGGCCAGGACCGCCTCCAGCACGACCATGCCGGTGCGCGAGAAGGCGCGGCGCACGCTGAAGCTGGAGCCCCGCCGCAGGCGCGGGTGGGCGATCGTCACCCAACGGGAGCGGACCAGGCGCCGAATCATGATCCGCCGGCGCAGATGACGCGGCGCCACCGTGCCGCTCAGGGTCAGGCGTTCGCGGGGCGCCACCGCGGTCTGCGACGCGGTCAACGTAATGAGCGCGAACACCCGCTGGCGCAGCGTTCGGCTGCGCCGGCCTGCCGCGACCACGACGTACCACCGGCGGTTGGTCGTCACGGCGCCGGCAGGGCGCACGAACTCGTATCGTCCCCCGGCGGTGGTCGTCGTGGCCGCCGCCCGCTCGAAGCGCCGCCGCCCCGCTGCCCGTTGCCACAGCACGACGGGGACTCCCGCGGCCGTGGATCCGCGCAAACGGCCGAAGATCACGACCGCCTGGCCGGCCGTACTCGGGTTGGGAGCGGCGTGAATGGTGGGACGGCCGCCCGCCCCCGCCACCGCGGCCGCCGGGGCCCCACCCGAACTGAGCAGCGTGGCTGCCAGCCCGGCGACGGCGAGGGATGCCACAACGATGAGCAGACGGCGCACGCGCAACTCCCGAAGAGACTCACCCGGCCCAGGCTCCTACTGACCCCCTTAACCAGGCGGTTGGGCCAGAGTTGCGCTGGGCGAATCGCTTCTGGTGAAGGCATTCGTCAGCCGGCATTCGTCAGCCCCGGGCATGGTCCGCCGGCGCGCCGCGAGTGGCGCCGGGGTGTCGGCGCGGGCGCCGGCGCCGGCGCCGGCGGGTTCGAGAGACGGGAACCACGCAAACGTGACGCGCTGCACCCAGCGGACGACTCGCCGTCACTTTTCGGTGGCACGGCGTCGGTCAAGTGACGGCAAAGGATCCGCCTCGAGTGCACGTGACGTTGCCGTGGTCTGCGTGGGTCCGGGGCCGGGCGGCGCCACTGGCCCTCAGCTGTCCTCGGCAGACCATCCCGCCGACGTCCATGGCGCACTCTCGGAACGGCGAGCGAACGGCAATCCGCCGTCTCGAAAACCGTGCAGTAGTTGGCGCGCGTCGACGGGGGGCGAGATCTCGGCTTTGGGTGATGCCAGTCCGCTGGTGGGCGACGCTGCGCCGGCGTCAGAGCGGCCGGTGTTGGAGCACCTGGGGTGTCGTGTTATGCAGGTTCCCTGGGCTCGTGGGGGCCGGCGCGAGCGGCCCGCACCCCGCGCCGGAGCGGCCACAGCGACCGTCCCGCACTCCGCGCCGCGGAGCGACCAGCGCCACCGCCCACGACCCGCGCCACGGAGCGATCCGCGCGCCCAGCTGCCCCGGCGCCAACCCGCCGCGGCCGATGGAAACGCCACCTTCACCGGCAAGGCCCCGGCGACTGAACGGTTCCACAATCCGGGTGTTTTGCAGGATTTCTTGCAGGCGGAGGAGGACGGGGCTTCGTTTCGACGGGCCGTGTTAGGGTGCTGCCGCCCGCACCCCAGGGTTCAAGATCGAGCGTTCGCCCTCTCCCAAGTGCCCCCTTATCGGCGATCTCGGTCTTCGTTTCTGCATGCCTGCTGCGAGTCCATACCGAACGCTTCTGCGCGTGCTCGCCGTCGCTGGCGCCGTGGCGGCCGCGCTGCTCGGCAGCGGTCTGACCACCCGCAGCGCCGGCGATCTCCAGGGCCAGATCTCGGCCAGCCGGTCCGCGGCGGCGGCGCTGCGGTCAACGATCGCCGGCGACGAGGCCCAGATCCGCCAGACCGCCGGCGGCCTGCGGACGGCCCAGCACCGGCTATCGGCGCTGCAAGGTGAGCTCACCGCCCGCGAGGCGCAGCTGCGGGCGGTCCAGGGTTCGCTGCTGGCGGCGCGCGATCGCCTGGTCGAGCTCGAGAACCGCCTCCGGGTGGCGTCAAAGGCGCTCGCCGCCAACCTCGTGGCCGCCTACGAGGGCCAGCAACCCAACCTGATGACGGTGGTCCTCAACGCGCACGGCTTCACCGATCTGCTCGAGCAGCTCAACTTCCTCGAGCGGATAGGCCATCAGGACGCCAACATCGTCGGCGCCACCCGCGCGGCCCGGACGGCGGTCGCCAGGCAGGCAAACCAGCTCGCGGCGCTGGAGAAGCGCGACCGCGTCCTGACCGAGCAGGTTTTGGGCCAGCGCAATCAGGTCGCGGCGCTGCAGGCCGCCCTGCTGAACCGGCAGGTCGCAGAAGAGCGGGCCAAGAGCCACGCCAGCGCACGGCTGACCGGCGTCAACGCTCGGCTCAGATCCCTCCAGGCCAAAGCCGCGGCCGAGGCGGCGCGAGCGGCGGCCGCAGCCGCGCGAGCGGCCGCCACCCAGACCGCGCCCGTCGGCGGGGTCGCGGTCGACACCGGCGGGATGGTCCAGCCGCCACCAGGCGCGCCGGCCGCGGTCGCGCAGGTGATCGCCGCCGGCAACGCGATCGCCACCCTGCCCTACGTGTGGGGCGGTGGGCACGGCTCGTTCCACGCCGACGGCTACGACTGCTCGGGCTCGGTTAGCTACGCCCTCGCGGCGGCCGGGCTGCTGAGCTCGCCTCTCGACTCGACCGGGTTCGAGAGCTGGGGCCTTCCCGGCCCCGGCCGCTGGATCACCGTCTACGCCAACGCCACCCACGCCTGGATGGTCGTGGCTGGCTGGCGGTTTGACACCGTCGCGCTGGCGGAGAGCGGCACGCGGTGGTCGCAATCGATGGCCTCGACCGCGGGCTTCGTCGCCCGTCACCCGCCGGGGTTGTAGGCGCCGAGAGGTGATGGCCGCCCGGAGGCGAGGGCCGCCCGGAGGCGAGGGCCGCCCGGAGGCGAGGGCCGCCCGGAGATGGGGGCCGGCCGGGAGATGCCGGGCCAAAGGTAGGTTCGCCGAGGCCCGGCCTGGTCAACCCGTCCCACCGTCGAGGAGCTCACCCTCGCGCCGGCGCCTCGCCGGCACCGATCGAGCGCGGTGGCACCACGCCGCGCGCGGGGAGCCCGACGCGCGCGGGGAGCTCGACTGCGGGATCGTGGCCGGAGGCGGTCCCCCGCCCGGAAGCCTGCGGCGAGCCGGCGGCGCCGCGCAGCCAACGGGTCGCCAGCAGCGCCACCGCGGGGATGACCACGATCGCCACCATGACCAGGAACCAAAGCTGACCGGCGTCGGTGCCCTCGCCGAGCGCATGGACGAGACCGGCGAGCCAGGCCAGGGCCGTGAACCGGTGCAGCTTGCGCCAGCGCGCGGCCCCGATCCGCCGGCGCGCGTAGTAGCCGAGGCCGAGCACGATCAGCATCCAACCGCTGACGATTCCGAGCGTAGTCCACGCCGACTTGTAGCTGCTCACGAACGGCACGGCGATATCGGCCAGCGACGGATGGAGATAGTGATCGCCGAGCAGCGCCAGGCCATGGACGACGACGGCGACGATCGCCGATAGCGACAGGACCTCGTGCATCAGAAACAGATCGGGGCCACGGCGCCTGAGCAGCTTCGTGCTCATCAGCAGCCCGAGCGAGACCGCGAGGCTCGCCAGGATCAGCGCGGTGAAGCCGGCGGCCCGGCTCGTGATCCAGAACAGGTGGGGTGTCGGGTCGGTCATGGGAAGAGCTTCGGGGACCAGCGGTAGAGCCGCGTAGACATCCCGTAAGAGCCGCATATGACCTGCCGAAGCCGAATCGCTCGTACGTGCGGCCATTCGCGAAACCGTTCAGTAGTTGGGGGCGCGTCGACTGGGAGCGAGTTCGGTGCGATCTGGGCTTTGTGTGATGCCGGTCGATCGGTGGGCGACAAGCTGCTGCCGGCGCCGGCGCCCGGGCGGTCGAGCGCCGGGTCGAGCGCCCCGCCGGCGGCGCGGAGCCCTTGCCCACGTCGCCGGGCAGCTGCACCCCCGCGAGATCGTGTGGGAGGCCGGCGGGTTGGGAGCTGCATAGTGCGGCAAGGCGGGCGTGGGCTGGAGGCGCTGCCGTGTTGTGCATGACTGTGGTGCTTGGCACGGCACGGCTCGCCGGTCCCGGTGGCGGTGTCGCGTTGTGCAGCTTTCCTGGGCTCGTAGGGGCCGTCAGCGCCACCTTCACCGGCAAAGCCCCCGGGGCTGAACGGTTACCCCTTCGCCGCTCCGGCCAGAGACGGCTACCCGGATGGCTATCGGGATGAAGCCCGGGCGCGCCTGAGCACCAGCCCGATGCCGCTTCGCCGCTGCCTCAAGCCTCATGCCCCTATTCGGGGTGCCACTCGAAGTACCGGTCGGCGCCGTCGGTCACGAGGCAGAAGCTGGAGGAGCTGCAGGTAACCTGCCCCAGCCCGGACTTGTCCGAGAGCCCGCTGCCCATCCAGCTCGTGCCGTTCCACTGCCACATGGTGCTGCCAAAGATCTCGCTGTAGTCCAAGGTCTCCACGGTCATGCAGAAGTCCGCTCGTGGACAGGAGATGCTGTCGAAGCCAACGGTGAAATCGACCTGCATCGGAGCGCTCCACGTGCCCCCAGTCTCAACGAAGGCCTGCCCGTAGACATCAACGGCCCGGCAGTTGCCCGCTGAGGGACACGAGATCGAGGTCAGCCAAAACGTCTGCTCCAGACGAACGGGGCCGCTCCAGCCGTGGCCGTCGAAGCTGAACACGTTGGTGCCGTCGGTCGCGGCGCAGAACGAATCCGAGGCGCAGGAGACAAGGGTGAGCGTGGTCGCAGGGCCGACCGCCGTCCCGGCGCGCCCGACCCTGCCCCGAGTCGCAGCGTCTTTACCCCCTATTAAGCGATTCGCCCCGATCCTAACCCGCGCGGCTCGAGGCCGTCAAGTTCGCGCGTCAGCCCATCGGCGACAATCACCTCGTGGAGCAGCGCGTCAGCCTGATCACGCTCGGGGTCGGCGACCTCGCCCGGGCGCGTGAATTCTATGAGCGCCTGGGGTGGACGAGCGGTGCCGCGCCAGCCGATGACGTGGTCTTCTTCCAGGCCGGCGGCATGATCGTGGCGCTGTGGTCCCGGGCCACCCTCGCCGAGGACAGCGGCGTCGTGGACGCGGGCGGATGGGGCGGGGTGACGCTCGCCTACAACGCCCGTTCGCCGGCGGAGGTCGACGCCGTCATCGCCGAGGCCCGGGGGGCCGGCGCGACGATCCCGCGCGAGGGTGCGGAGACGTTCTGGGGCGGCTACTCAGGCGTGTTCGTGGACCCCGACGGCCATCCCTGGGAGGTGGCCCACAACCCGCACTGGACGGTGCGGGACGACGGCTCGGTGCAGCTCGGCGGCTGAACGCCGATTCAGTGGACCAGGTGGCCGTCGCTCAGCGACGCCTGGCGCGCGCGCATCAACGGAGACGGCTGGATCGAGATCGGCGAATAGCTCACGGTGAACTGGCTGCCGTTGGCCGACAATGGCGAGGGGGTGGACTCGCCGACGGCGACGCCGCCCTGCTGGGCCTGGACGAAGCGCCGGCCGCCGGGCAGCAGGCGCAGCTTGGTCCAGGCCCACGCGCGGTCGAAGATCGATCCGGCCCGGCCCGTGGTCGACCGCGCCCGCGCCATGGTGAAGCTGGCCGAGCCGAAGTTGGCCAGCGGCAGCGTCTGGCACTGATCCGCGCCGATGCACTCGGATGGCGCCTCGGCGATCCACTCGGCCGAGGTGGCGTCCACGGTGGCGGCGTGCAGGGTCTTGTGGAACGAGCGTCTGCTGGTCTCATCGTCGAGCACGACGGTGACCTGATGGCCGGTAAGCGTGACCCTCGCGGTCATCGCGTCGCCCGGGCGCACCCGGAGGCGGATCGTCCTCGACGCCGCCGGGACCAACTCGTACCAGGCGCTCGAGCGGACGGCGCCCGCGACGCTGCAATCGACCTCGGTGCCGATCTGCTCGAGCGAGCTCGAGCGCAGGTCGTAGCCGCCCAGCCCGACCCAGAAGGCCGAGAAGCTCCGATGGCCGGGCGTGCAGGTGGCGGACGGCTGGATCCACGACCCGGAAACGGTGCTGAACCTGATGCCGGAGCGGTGGACCGCGTAGCCCGACCAGTTCGAGCTGTCCTGCTCGTTGGCGAGGGCCGCCGGCGCTCCTGCGAGCAGCGCCGCGAAACCGAACGCGGCCGCGGTCAGCGAGCGACGCACCAGCCCTGCTTTGGATGACTGAGGATGAGGCCTGAGCGGCATGCCTGCCCCTATGACACTCCGTGGTTCGAGGCACTCAGAATCGCGGCGGCGCGACCCGAGCAGTCATACATGGTAGCCCGCGTCCCTCCGCTGGCCGTGATCGTCACCGCGCGGCAGACCTTGGCGACGATGGTCATCGCGGCCTCGCTGCCGGTTCGCGTGTCGCCGGGAAGCCTCGTCCCCTGGCTCTGGTCGACCAGCACCCAGCGCAGGCGGCCGTCGCGAACCTGCTCCGCCAGCCACGCGGCGCTGACGGTGCTCTCGCGGCCCGAGAAGCCGCCGAGTCCGGCCACGTCGGCGTTCGAGGACAGGATCGCCGCGGCGGCACTGCTCTGGCTGGAGACGCCGATCGTCCCTCCGCCGTGGGCCTGCGCGTAGCGAACGGCGGCTTGGAGGGTCGCCGTGTCAGCGCCGAAGCCGGGGCCACCGCCGCCGGCGCTCGCCGCGCCCCCAGCACCGCCGCCGCCCCGCGCGCCCGCACCACCGGCGGTCGCCGCCCCCGGGCCTCCCGGGATCCCGCCACCGGCCGGAGGCCCGCTGAAGCGCAAGCCGGCGCCGGCGCCCGCGCCGCCGCGCGAGACCAACCCGCCGCCGGGCGCGCCGAAGCCGCCACGCCCGCCGGTGGCACCGGCCGCCGCACTCGCCGGGCCGCCCGCCGGGAAGGTTCCGCTGGTGGCGTGGCCGAGCGTCTCGGCGGCCCAGGTCGCGGGCGCCGCCAGCAGCGCCGCCAGCGCGACGCCGACGATCGCGAGGCGCAGCCGCGGGGCCAGCGTCATCGCAAGCAGCACGGCGCACGCGCCGGCGACCCCGATGACCAGCGGCTCGGCCCACGCCAGCTGCCCGCCTATCTCGTTCAGCACGACCAGCTCGGTGACCACCCCCGCGCCCACGGCCAACGGGGCCACCACCCGCGCCGAGCGCCGTCCCGAGAGCATCTCCCCCACCCCGGCTCCGATCAGCGCGGCCGTGAACGGCGCCAGCAGCGAGACGTAGTAGGGGTGGAAGATCCCGCCGGCGAAGCTGAAGACCACGGCGGTGGCAAAGAACGCGCCGGCGACGACCAGCAGCCAGCCGGTCCGGGGATCGTCGCGGCGGAGCCGGGTGAGGAGCAGCAGGGCCAGCGCCGACACGACGGCCAGACCGAGCAGCCAGCCCGCCTGGTCGCCGAGCCCCGACTGGAGGAGCCGGAACACCCCCGTGGGGCCGCCGAACAGCGTGCCGCCCCCGCCGGCGCCCGCCCCGCCGGCGCCCGCCCCGCCGGCGCCCGCCCCGCCGGCGCCGGGCCCGCCGGCCTGCCCGGCGACCCGCCCGAGGCCGTTGTAGCCGAAGATCAGCGACCAGATGCTGTTGTCCGAGGTGCCCGAGATCCACGGGCGATCGGACGCGGGCGTCAGCCACACGAGCACCGGCCAGGCCAACCCGACGATGAGCATCGCGGACCCTCCCGCCAGCAGCTGGCGCAAGGCGCGCCAGCGTCCTCGCGGGGCGACCCACAGCCAGGCGGCGACGATCCCGGGCACGACCATCAGCGCCACGCCCATCTTGGTCTCGAAGCCCAGCCCGACCGCCACGCCGCTCAGCACCAGCCACCGCGTGCGGCCGGTCTCGAGCGCGCGGACCGCGAACCACAAGGCAGCGACCGAGCACAGCACCAGCAGCTCGTCGGGGTTGTTGTGACGAGAGACGGCGACGATCACCGGCGTGGTGGCGAGCGCGAGGCCCCCGACGAAGCCGGCGATGCGCCCGAACCGCCGCCGCACCAGGTCGTACACCAGCCCCACGGCGAGCACGCCCATCAGCGCCTGCGGCACCAGCAGGCTGAGCGGATGGAATCCGAACACCCGCGCCGAAAGCGCCTGGATCCAGAGGCTCAGAGGCGGCTTGTCGACGGTCATCAGGCCGCTGCGGTCGAGCGATGCGAACAGGAAGTCGTGCCAGCTCGTGGTCATCGAGCGCACGGCGGCGCTGTAGTACTGATTGGCCCAGCCGTTGATGCTGAGCCCCCAAAGGTTCAGCGCCGCGGCCAGCCCGAGCAGGCCGAGCAGCTCGGGGCGGGCGAGCGCGCGCTCGAGCCGGGTGCGAGCGCCGGCAGCGCGTCGGCGCGCTGCCCACGGCGCGGCGTAGGAGAGCGAGTCCCAGCTCATGGCGCCAGCATCGCTCGGCGGGGTGCGACCAGCGCCGGACGGTCAGAGGGTCGGTGCAGGAGCAGCCGGGCCACGCCGCGCAGGTCCGCCAGCGCGGTGGCGAGGATCGCGACCCGCGAGTCGGTGTCCTCGACCCAGTCGACCGGCACCTCGTGGATCCGCAGTCCGCGACGCTGCGCCACCACCAGCAGCTCGGTGTCGAAGAACCAGGCCTCGTCGCGCACCTGGGCCAGCAGCTCGGCGCCGAGGTCCCCGCGAATGGCCTTGAACCCGCACTGGGCGTCGCTGAAGCGTGCGCGCAGGGCGAGGCGCAGCAGGCGGTTGTACGCGCGCGAGATCAGTTCGCGCTTGAAGCCCCGCCTCACGCGCGCCTGCGCGTGCAGCCGGGTGCCGATGGCCACGTCGCTGTGACCCGAGAGCAGCGGCGCGATCAGCGGCAGCAGCGCCGCGAGGTCGGTCGAGAGGTCGACGTCCATGTAGCAGCGCACGCGGGCCTGGCTCTCCGACCAGGCCCGGCGAAGGGCACGGCCACGTCCCTTCTGGGCCAGGTGCAGCACCTCGACACCGTCGAGGTCGTAGCTCAGCCGGCGGGCGATCGCGAGCGTGCGGTCGGTGCTGGCGTTGTCGGCGATGACGATCCGCCACGAGAACGGAAACGAGCTGCTCAGGAACCCGTGCAGGCGCCGAATCGAGCCCTCGAGCGCGACCCGCTCGTTGTGCACCGGCACCACGATCTCGACGTCGAGCGCCGCGGGGGCTCGCCTGACGCGCGAGCCCAGCGGAATCAGCGCGGTCCCCATGGCTAGGACTGGTCGGGCGCCCGGTGCGCCTCTGCGTACGCGGCCGCGGCCGCGAGAGCGGCGCCAAGGCCGACCGCGACCGTCGTGATCGTCCAGGTCAGGAATGTCATCTGTCGTTCTCCTTCGACGGGTGTGACTGACTGCGCGGTTCAGAATCGACCCCGCGGCGAAGGTCGCGCGAAGATGTGGCTAAGACAGGCGTAGGAAGCGCCCCGCCGCCTGGGATGGCAGCGGGGCGCAACGCGGCTCGGTGTCAGGCGTGAGCCGCCACCGGCGGTGAGCTGGCCAGAGCCCGGGGCTGCCGGGCGAGGACGAAACCCGCGACCAGCACCCAGATCAGAAACAGGAACGAGGCGAACTGCCCTGGAGCCGCCTTCGGCATCGCCATCCCGATCACCGACAGGGCCGCGATCGCCAGCGCCGAGCGCCGAAGCCACCCGCCGACGGGAGCCAGAGCCAGGAAGCCCGCGGCGATCCCCCAACTGGCGGTGTACAGCCCGGCCTGGAGATCGAACAGCGCAAGCGTCTGCTGCGCGCCGAGCGCGTGGCCGGCTTGGTACTCGAGCACGTCGCCGATCACCAGGCCGACGACGGTGACCGCGATGTACACGCCGGCCGTGATCAGTCCGGCGGTGGACAGCGTTCCCCGCCGCGAGCGGAACAGCCAGGCGGCGAACACCGCGAACGCCGCGAGCGAGGCGAGCTCCATGTAGGCGCCGACCCACACGCCCGTACCCACCGTTCGAGCGTAGGCGTTCACGATCTTCGAGGTCGGATCTCCGAGCGTGACCATCGCCCGGTGACCGGCTGACCCGACCGCCACGCCACCGAGCTCCAGCACCACGAACAGCACACCCGCGAGTGGCCCAAGGCGGGAGAGACGATCCTCTGTCATGCGACTCCTCCTTCAGTTGGTTGACGCGGACCACGCTACGTCCGGGGTAATCGGATTTCGTCTGGAAAGCGACGTATTTCGGGATCTGCCGCACGGCCGATCTTGCGCGGCCCAGATCCCCCGCGCGGCAGATGAAAAATGGACTCCCAAGGGTTACCGTTGCCGTTGTGAGCCGCTTGCCCCGCACCGGCACGAGACGTCTCCCTCGCGGACAGGACCTGGACCGCCTCGTCGCAGCGGTGCTGATCGTGCTCGGGCAGCTCGAGCTGTGGTTGACCACCGCGATGCCGGGCCCGAAGGGACTGACGGTGCCGCTGGCGATCCTGATCCCGGCCTCGGTGGCGATTCGCCGACGCGTTCCGCTCGCGGCGGCCTCGTTCGCGGCGACATCGTTCGCGGTCCTCCTGCTCGTGGCCGCCCCGCAGACGAGCATCGCCGTCGGCGTGGCGATCCTGTGCGACTGGTACGGGCTCGCGGTGTGGACTGACACCCGCCCGTTCCTCGCCGGCTGCGGCGTCGTGGCGGTGACCAGCGCGGTCGCCCAGCTCGGTCCGAAGGGCAGCGCCCAGAACGGGGTTCAGTTCGTCGTCATTCCGATCATCGGAATGCTGCTCGCCCGCCGCGCCGTCCGCGACCGCCAGCTCCGAGCCGACGCGCTCGCCACCCGCGCCGAGCTGCTCGCGCGCGAGCACGAACTGCGGACCAACGCGGCGCTGGCCGAGGAGCGGGCCCGGATCGCGCGCGAGCTGCACGACCTCGTCGCCCACAACGTGAGCGTGATGGTCGTGCAGGCCGGCGCCGAGCGCCACGCCCTGCCGGCCGGGCAGCAGTCAACGCGCGAGACGCTCACCTCGATCGAGCAGGCCGGGCGCCAGGCGCTGACCGAAGCCCGACGGCTGCTCGGGATGCTGCGGCGCGAGGGGGAGCCCGAGCAGCTCGAGCCCCAGCCGAGCCTCGACCAGCTGGACTTCTTGGTCGAGCAGATCCAGCGCGCCGGCCTGCCGGTCAGGCTGGACCTCGAGGGCGAGCGCGTGTCGCTGCCCGCCGGCGTCGACCTGTGCGCCTACCGGATCGTCCAGGAGGCCTTGACCAACGCGCTCAAGCACGCGGGCCCGGCCCGCGCGGATGTGCGCATCGCCTACGACTCGGCACGCACTCGAGGTCACCGTGCGCGACGATGGACACGGGCGAGACAGCGCGGCCACCGACGGGGCGGGACACGGCCTGATCGGCATGCGCGAGCGCGTGGCGCTGTACGGCGGCGAGTTCGCCGCCGGCCCGTGCCAATCCGGCGGGTTCGAGGTCCATGCCCGCCTTCCGCTGGCCTGATCCGATGAGCATCCGGGTCCTAATCGCAGACGATCAGGCGCTGGTGCGCGCAGGCTTTCGCAAGCTGCTCGAGTCAGAGCCTGAGATCGAGGTCGTCGGCGAAGCGGGCGACGGCCGCGAGGCCATCGACCAAGCCCGGCGGCTGCGACCCAGTTTGGTCGTGATGGACATCCGCATGCCCCGCCTCGACGGGATCGAGGCCACCCGCCGGCTGACGGCCGACCGCGGTGGCCCGAGAGTCCTGATCCTCACCACCTTCGGGCTCGATGAGTACGTCTTCGAGGCGCTCCGCGCCGGCGCCAGCGGCTTCATGCTCAAGGACGCTCCCCCCGAGGAGCTGCTCGCGGCGATCGGGGTCGTCGCTGGCGGCGACGCGCTGCTGACGCCCGCCGTCACCCGGTCGGTGATCCAGGAGTTCCTCCGCCATTCCCCCGCTCAGAAAGCACAGCATCCCTCGCTCGACGGGCTGACCGAGCGCGAGCGCGAGGTGCTCGAGCTGCTCGCGCGCGGGCTCTCGAACGCCGAGATCGCCGATCAGCTCGTGGTCAGCGGCGGCACCGTGAAGACGCACGTGGCCCACGTACTGGCCAAGCTCGGGCTCCGCGACCGCGTGCAGGCCGTGATCCTCGCGTACGAGTCGGGCCTGGTGACACCGCGTCCGTAGAGTAAAAGGTCCCCGATGAATCAGGAGACCCGAATTGACGACTAACAGCTACGACGCACGGGACACGCTCCGCGTAGGCGACCGGTCGTTCGAGATCTTCCGCCTCGACGCGCTGCAATCGCGCTACGACGTCGCCCGCCTCCCGTTCTCGCTGAAGATCCTGCTCGAGAACCTGCTCCGCAACGAGGACGGCGAGTCGATCCGGGCCCAGGACATCGAGGCGCTGGCCACCTGGGACGCCAAGGCCGAGCCCAGCAAGGAGATCGCGTTCACGCCGGCGCGCGTGCTGATGCAGGACTTCACCGGCGTGCCGGCGGTGGTCGACCTGGCCGCGATGCGCGACGCGATGCGCGAGATGGGCGGCGATCCGGCGAAGATCAACCCGCTCGTGCCCGCCGAGCTGGTCATCGATCATTCGGTCCAGGTCGACGTGTTCGGTTCGCGCCAGGCGTTCGAGCGCAACGCCCAGCTCGAGTTCGAGCGCAACCAGGAGCGCTACGCATTCCTGCGCTGGGGCCAGGGGGCGTTCCGGAACTTCCGGGTCGTCCCGCCCGAGACCGGGATCGTCCACCAGGTCAACCTCGAGTACCTCGGTCGCGTGGTGTTCGAGCGCGACGGCCAGGCCTACCCGGACACGCTGGTCGGCACCGACTCCCACACGACGATGATCAACGGGCTCGGCGTGCTCGGCTGGGGCGTGGGCGGAATCGAGGCCGAGGCGGCGATGCTGGGCCAGCCGATGTCAATGCTGATCCCGCAGGTGCTGGGGTTCAAGCTGACCGGCGAGCTGCAGGAGGGCGCCACCGCCACCGACCTGGTGCTGACCGTCACCGAGATGCTGCGCCAGCGCGGCGTGGTGGGAAAGTTCGTCGAGTTCTACGGTCGGGGACTGGCCAACCTGCCGCTGGCCGACCGGGCGACGATCGGCAACATGTCCCCGGAGTTCGGCTCCACCAGCGCGATCTTCCCGATCGATGCGGAGACGCTCCGCTACCTCGAGTTCTCGGGCCGACCTCCAGAGCTGATCGAGCTGGTTGAGGCGTACGCGAAAACCCAGGGCCTGTGGCATGACGAAACCGCCGAGGAGCCGACGTTCACGGACTCGCTCGAGCTCGACCTGTCGCTGGTCGTGCCCAGCATCGCCGGGCCCAAGCGGCCCCAGGACCGCGTCTCGCTGACCGAGTCAAAGCCGGCGTTCCGGCTGGCGCTCGAGGGCTACCTGCCTGAGGAGGATGCCGAGGACGAGGCGATCGAGGAGAGCTTCCCGGCCAGCGACCCGGTCTCGACCCATCTGCCCAACGGCGACGGCCACGAGCCCGCGGGGGGAACGGGCGGGGCGCAGGTGGCCGAGCGGGAGCGGACCACCGCGGCGGTCACGCTCGCCGACGGCACCGAGACCGAACTCGACCACGGGCACGTGGTGATCGCGGCGATCACCAGCTGCACCAACACCTCGAACCCGTCGGTGATGCTGGGCGCGGGCATCCTGGCCCGCAACGCGGTGCAGAGGGGGCTGACGGTCAAGCCCTGGGTGAAGACCTCGCTGGCCCCCGGCTCCAAGGTGGTGACCGAGTACCTCGACCGGGCCGGCCTGACCGAGTACCTGGAGGACCTCGGCTTTCACCTGGTTGGGTACGGCTGCACGACCTGCATCGGCAACAGCGGCCCGCTGCCGGAGGAGATCTCGGAGGTGGTCAATGGACACGACCTGGCGGTCGTGTCCGTGTTGTCCGGCAACCGGAACTTCGAAGGCCGCATCAACCCCGACGTGAAGATGAACTACCTCGCCTCGCCGCCGCTGTGCGTGGCCTACGCGCTTGCCGGGACGATGGACATCGACCTCTACGACCAGCCGCTGGGGGAGGACCAGCACGGCCAGCCGGTGTTCCTGAAGGACATCTGGCCGAGCGAGGCCGAGGTCGCGCGGGCGGTCGAGGACGCCGTGCAGTCGGACATGTTCCGCAAGAGCTACGGCGAGGTGTTCGAGGGCGACGAGCGGTGGAACTCGCTCGAGGTGCCCACCGGTGACAGTTTCGCCTGGGATCCGGAGTCCACCTACGTCCGCCGGCCGACGTTCTTCGAGCATCTCCCGGCCACGCCCGAGCCCGTCACCGACATCGACGGAGCCCGGGTGCTGGCGGTGCTCGGCGACAGCGTGACCACCGATCACATCTCCCCCGCGGGATCGATCAAGCGCGACAGCCCCGCCGGCAAGTACCTGATCGAGCACGGCGTGCAGCCGAAGGCGTTCAACTCCTATGGCTCCCGGCGCGGGAACCACGAGGTCATGATGCGGGGCACGTTCGCCAACATCCGGCTGCGAAACCAGCTGGCGCCGGGGACCGAGGGCGGGGTCACGCTGCACCTTCCGGACCGCGAACAGATGCCGATCTACGACGCCGCGATGCGCTACATCGCCGAGGGCGTCCCCCTGGTGGTCCTGGCCGGCAAGGAGTATGGGTCGGGCTCGAGCCGCGATTGGGCCGCCAAGGGCACGCGCCTGCTCGGCGTGCGGGCGGTGATCGCCGAGAGCTTCGAGCGCATCCACCGCTCGAACCTGGTGGGAATGGGCGTGCTGCCGCTCCAGTTCAAGGACGGCGAGTCGGTCGCGTCGCTGGGGCTGAGCGGCCGGGAGACATTCACGATCGCTGGGCTCGCCGGCGCCGAGGAGGTGCCGCGCGAGGTCACGGTCAAAGCCGACGAGAAGGAGTTCGCGGTCACGGTCCGGATCGACACCCCCAAGGAGCAGCGCTACTTCCGCCACGGCGGGATCCTCCAGTACGTGCTCCGCGAGCTGTGTAGATAGCCTTCCGCTCCGTGCCGATCCCGGAGTTGCTCGAGAACCTGCTGGCCGCGGTGGGGCCGTCCGGCCGCGAAACCGATCCCGCACAGGTGTGGCGGAACTCGTGCGCCACGTTCGCCACGGAGGTCGGCAGCGATCAGATGGGATCCTCGTTTGCCCGGGTGGCCGGAACCGCGGGCGGACCGACGCTCACCGTCGACGGTCACATCGACGAGATCGGGCTGCACGTCTCCCACATCGACGACGAGGGCTATCTCCGCTTCGGGCAGGTAGGCGGCTGGGACCCGCTGGTGCTCGTCGGCCAGCGGGTGCGGCTGATCACCCGGGACGGACCGATCGTGGGGTTGATCGGGCGCAAGCCGATCCATCTGCTGGGGGACGAGGATCGCAAGAAGCTGCCCGAGCTCAAGGACCTGCACATCGACATCGGCGCCCAGTCGGCGGACGAGGCCCGCGAGGTGGTGCGGATCGGCGACATCGCCGTGATCGACGTCGAGCCGGCGTCGATGCCGAACGGGCGCGTGGTCTCGCGGGCGCTCGACAACCGGGTCGGCTGTTACGTCGCCGCGGAGGTGGCGCGGCTGGTGGCCGAGGCCGGCGGCGCTCCCGGCGACGTGGTGGCGCTGGCGGTGGCCCAGGAGGAGACGACGCTGGCCGGGGCCCGGACCACCGCCTTCGCGCTCGAGCCGGATCTGTCGGTGGCCGTCGATGTGACCTTCGCCACCGACCAGCCCGGGGTGGAGCTCGGCCCGATCACCAAGCACACGCTCGGGTCGGGGCCGGTCATCGGACGCGGGGCCGCGATCCATCCGCGGCTGTTCGAGCTGCTCTATGAGACCGCCGAGCGGGAGCAGATCCCGTTCACAGTCGAGTCGATCGGCCGCACCACCGGCACCGATGCCGATGCGATCTTCGCCACCCGCTCCGGGATTCCGACCGCGGTCGTGTCCGTGCCGCTGCGCTACATGCACTCGCCGGTCGAGCTCGTGCAGATCGCCGACATCGAGGCGACCGCGAAGCTGATCGCCGCCTTCGCGCAGCGCCTGGAGCCGGGCATGTCCTTCCGGCGCTAGCCGGCCCTCGAGCCCTTGCTGCTGCTGTTCGACATCGACGGCACCCTCCTGCACGGCGCCACCGACGCCCACCGCGACTCCCTGCACGGGGCGCTGCTCGAGGTGCACGGCATCGATGCCACGCGCGTCCGTCCGAGCGCGCCCGCGGGACGCACCGACGGCGAGATCGCCAGGGAGATCCTGCTCGGCGCCGGGATCTCCGCCGAGCGCATCGACGAGCGGGCGGACGCGGTGCGCGAGCTGTGCTGTGAGAACTACGCGCGCCTGTGCCCCGCCGATCTCAGCCGGACCGTGCTCCCGGGGATCCGCGAGCTGCTCGAGCTGCTCTGCACCAGCGAGGGCGTCGTCCTCGGCCTGCTCACCGGCAACTACGAGCCCGTGGCCCGGATCAAGCTGCAGCGCGCCGGCATCGGCCACTACTTCCCCGGCGGCCAGGGGGCGTTCGGGTCAGACAGCGAGGACCGCGTCTCACTGCCTCCGCTCGCGCGCCGGCGCGCGGGTGAGCGCGGCCGTCCCTATCCGCGCGAGCACACCGTGGTCATCGGCGACACCCCCCGCGACATCGCCTGCGCCAAGGCGGACGGGGTGAGGTGCGTGGCCGTGGCCACCGGGCCCTATGGCCTCGACCGGCTCGCGGAAGCGGATTGGGCCGCGGCGGACGCGCGCGGGCTGCGAGCGACGCTCGAGGCCCTCCTGGTCTCGCCGCGGGCTACCCCAGTCCGCGTTCCGCGCCGGTGAGAACTGTCACATCCCCGGTGTCGGGAACTGCGTTCGCATGATCAGGTCCCACGCCCGGTCGGGAGTGAGCCTGCGCTGGTTGATCATGAGATGCGCGCTCGGGGTCACCGGGTAACGGGCCCGGGGCCGCTCGGATCTGAGCGCGCCGGCGATTGCCTTGGCCACCGCCTCGGGGCCGGCGCCCAGCTTCGCCATCGGCCCCTTGTACGCGTCCTCGGTCAGCTGTGCGACCTTACGGTTGAACTGTGCGTAGGGGCCGGCCGGCTCGCCGACCGACGCCGAGGCAACGTCGCCGAAATTGGTCACGATCAGACCTGGCTCGATCACGATCACATCGACACCGAAGCCCCGGACCTCGAACCGCAGCGCGTCGCTGATCGCCTCCACCGCGTACTTGGTGGCGTGATAGACGCCCCCGCCGGGGAAGGTCAGCCTCCCGCCCATCGAGCTGATGTTGACGATCTTGCCCCAGTGCTGTTCGCGCATCCCCGGAAGCACCAGCTGGCACATCCGGATCAACCCGAACACGTTGGTCTCGAACTGGCGCCGGACCTGATCGATGGGCACCGTCTCCACCGCCCCCGACTGGCTGTAGCCGGCGTTGTTGACCAGCACCCCGACCGCCCCCTCGGCCTCTCTCACCGCATCCACCGCGGTCTTCATCGACGCCTCGTCGGTGACGTCCAGCGCCAGCGTCTCGCAGCCCTTGTCCTTCAGCGAGTCCAGGGTCTCGGGCCGGCGCGCGGTGGCGTACACCTTCCAGCCCTCGGCGGCGAGCAGCTCGGCGGTGGCATACCCGATCCCGGACGAGCAGCCGGTGATGAGGACGGCCTTGGAGGGCACGGGGGGAATCTATCCGCGCTACTCGGCCGATTCGAGGTCGGGCTGACGGGGCCCCGACGCGGCGTCCTTCAGATCGGGCTCGGCCCCTTCTGGCGGCTTTGAGCCCACGTGGGTGGTCGCGTCGGCGCGGTCGCCGGCCCCCGGGGCGATGCCGCTGTCGGTGGCGGGCTCGGCCGACGCGGCGGTGGCGCCGAGCACGGAGCTGCCGAGCTCGGGGTCGTCGTCCAGCATCTCGCGCGGCGCGTCCGATCCGCCGAGCTCGGCGGGGACGACGCCCTCGCTCGCCCGCGCGGCCCACGGACCTTTCTCGCGGGACTCGCGCTCGTCGGGGGTGGTACCGCCGCGCTGCTCGCTGGGCTTGATCTCGTGGCGCTCCTCGCTCACGGCAACGTGCTACCCGAATTGATGGCGGCGCACGCGCCCGGCGATACACAGCGCGGCCCGCGCCCGGCCCTCGAGGCAGAGCCCACTCTGAGCGGCGCTATCCGCGGACGAGCTTCTTGTAGGTGAGGCGGTGCGGGCGGTCGGCCTCGGCGCCCAGCTGCTCGCGGCGGAAGCTCTCGTAGGCCTCGAAGTTGCCCTCGAACCACCGGACCTGGGAGTCGCCCTCGAACGCGAGCACGTGGGTAGCGATGCGGTCGAGGAACCAGCGGTCGTGGGAGACGACCACGGCGCAGCCGGCGAACGACAGCAGGGCCTCCTCGAGGGCGCGCAGGGTGTCGACGTCGAGGTCGTTGGTGGGCTCGTCGAGCAAGAGCAGGTTGCCGCCGGTGCGCAGCAGCTTGGCCAGGTGCAGGCGGTTGCGCTCGCCGCCGGAGAGCTTCTCGACCTTCTTCTGCTGCTCGGTGCCCTTGAAGTTGAAGCCGGCGACGTAGGCGCGGCTGTTGACCGTCCGGTCGCCGAGCGGGATCTGGTCGCTGCCGCCCGAGATCTCCTCCCACACCGTCTTGTCGGGGTCGAGCGCGCGGGTTTGGTCCACCCATGCCACGCTCACGCTTTCCCCGGTCCGCAGCGCGCCGGCGTCGGGCTGCTCGGCCCCGGTGATCATCCGCAGCAGCGTGGTCTTGCCGGCGCCGTTGGGGCCGATCACGCCGACGATCCCGCCGCGGGGGAGGTTGAAGCGACAGCTCGTCGATCAGCACCCGGTCGCCGTAGGCCTTGCGCAGCCCGTCGGCCTGCACGACCACGTCCCCGAGCCGCTGACCCGCCGGGATGTGGATCTGGACCTGGTCGAGCTTGACGTTGCGCTCCTCGGCCAGCAGCGCCTCGTAGGCGTTCAGGCGGGCCTTGGGCTTGTTGCGCCGGGCGCTGGCGTTCAGGCGAACCCACTCGAGCTCGCGCTCGATCGTCCGCCGGCGGGCGGTGTCCTGGCGGGCCTCGTGTTCGAGGCGGGCGCGCTTCTGCTCCAGCCAGCCCGAGTAGTTGCCCTCGTAGGGGATCCCGCGGCCGCGGTCGAGCTCGAGGATCCAGCCGGCGACGTTGTCGAGGAAGTAGCGGTCGTGGGTGATGGCGACGACCGTCCCCTGGTAGTCCTGGAGGTGGCGCTCGAGCCAGGCCACCGATTCGGCGTCCAGGTGGTTGGTGGGCTCGTCGAGCAGCAGCAGATCGGGCTGTCCGAGAAGCAGGCGGCAGAGGGCGACCCGCCGGCGCTCGCCGCCGGAGAGCTTGGTCACGTCGGCGTCCGGGGGCGGGCAGCGCAAGGCGTCCATGGCGATCTCGAGCGTGGTCTCGAGGTTCCAGCCGTCGACGGCGTCGATCCGCTCCTGTACCCGCGCGAACTCGTCCGCGGTGTCCTCGGAGTAGCTCATCGAGAGCTCGTTGAAGCGGTCGAGCAACGCCTTGGTCTCGGCCACGCCCTCCTCGATGTTGCCGCGGACGTCCTTGGACTCATCGAGCCCAGGCTCCTGTTCGAGCAGCCCCACGGTGGCGCCGGGAGCCAGCTGGGCGTGGCCGTCGAACTCGGTGTCGAGGCCGGCCATGATCCGCAGCAGGGTCGACTTGCCGGCGCCGTTGTAGCCGAGGACGCCGATCTTGGCTCCGGGCAGGAACGACAGCGAGATGTCGCTCAGCACCTGCCGGTCGGGCGGGAAGCGACGGGAGAGCTTGTAGGTGGTGAAGATGTACTGGGAGGACATGTGCATGCTCAGGATAGGCACGAGCGGTTAGGATCGACCGGAGGGGTTCACGACGGAGGGGCCAGTCGGTGCTAAAGCAGGCGTTCGATCAGGACGAGCTCCATCGGTACATGACGGCGATCCGGCAGCAGCTGGACGCTCCGGAGATTCAGAACGCGCCGCACCTGGACGCCGTGCGGCCCTCGTCGGGTAGCGGATCGGCTCGCCACGCTCCGTTCTTTGCCCGGGACCCGGTTCACAGCCTGCTGCAGAGCACGATCGAGTCAAAGCTCCGCGAGCAGGGAGTGCAGGACGACACCCCGGTCCATCGCGAGGGGCTCAGCAAGGTCATCCACACGTGCGAGTCCTACCTGCACCCCGAGCGCTACGGCCCCACGAACGTGGCCTGGGTGGTCGACGTGGGCCGGGCGATGCTCAAGCGGCTGGACGACGGAAACCACGCCTTCAATCCGCGGCCGGCGGTGTGTGAGGTCGGCGACGATGCTCGGGTCGTGGTGGTCGGCGACTGGGGCACCGGGCTGCCGCGCGCGCGGGCGGTGGCAGGGTTCATGGCCGACGAGGTCGCCGAGGCGCTGGCGGGGGGGCGGGAGGCGCACGTGATCCACCTCGGGGACGTGTACTACTCGGGGATGCCGGACGAAGTGCGGCGCAACGTCCTCGCCGACGGGCGGTGGCCGGTGACGGCCGAGCAGGCCGCGGCCGGCGTCACCTCGTGGTCGCTGAACGGCAACCACGACATGTACGGCGGGGGCTTCGGCTATTTCGACGTGCTGCTCGCCGACCAGCGCTTCTCCCGCCAGCGCTCGCCGGACGGCCAGACCACCAGCTTCTTTCGCATCACCACACCGTCATGGGACATCGTCGGGCTCGACACCTCCTGGGATCCCGACCCGCTCTCGCAAGGGCACGTCGGCATGCTCGAGGACCCGCAGGCCGAGTTCGTCGCCCGGGTCGCCGCCGAATCCGAGCGCAAGCTGATGCTGATGAGCCATCACCAGCTGATCTCCGTCTACGACCCCGAGGATCTCGGTCCCACCCTGGCCCAGAAGCTCGACCCGGTGCTGAACACGGGTCGGGTGACGGCCTGGATCTGGGGCCACGAGCATCGCTGCATGGGGTTCGCGGCCGATCATCACGTCGAGTACCTGCGCTGCATCGGCAACGGTGGCGTGCCGGTGTTGATGAACCACGGCCTCGATGACCCGATCCCGGCGCCGGGGACGTGGGAGGAACGGGGCTTCCTCGAGGAGCGCGGAGACCACTGGGCCCGGTTCGGCTTCGCCGTGCTCGACTTCGACGGCGAGCGGATCGAGGTGCGCTACCGCGATGACCAGGGGATGGAAACCCGGCGCGAGCAGATCGGATGACACGTACCTGACCCAGGGCCGTGCGACCATCGAGGTGTGCGCGCGCTCGCAGCCGTGTTCGCCCTGGTCGCCGTGGCCTGCATGTCGCTGGCGATCGTCGGGATGGTCACCGGGCGGCCCGGCGCCCGGGCCGGCCTGCTGTTGCGAGTCGGGGCGCTGGTGTGCTTCGCGATCACGGTGGTGCTTAACGTGGTGGCGCACTGATTGACGGCGGCGGTGCGGAATCGAGCGAGGCTGGCCGGGTTACGGGAAAATATGGCCCGTTTCACGGCCACCCCCTGCCGTATAGTGAGGATCATGAGCTCGACGACCACGCTCGCTGACTTCGCCCTCCTCGGGGAGGACGACGTACGTGTGCGTCGCGGCTCACATCCCTCCAGCGGCTGAGCGCCAGCCCAGCCTGGGCGGCCTCGAGGCGAAGTGGGGCGAGCGTTGGGAGGCGCAGGGCACCTATCGCTTTGACCGGACGAAGGGCCGGTCCGAGGTGTTCTCGATCGACACCCCGCCGCCGACCGTCTCGGGATCCCTGCACGTCGGGCATGTGTTCAGCTTCACGCACACGGACGTGATCGCTCGCTTCCAGCGGATGCGCGGGCGCGAGGTCTTCTATCCGATGGGGTGGGACGACAACGGCCTGCCCACCGAACGACGGGTCCAGAACCACTTCAACGTCCGCTGCGATCCGGCGGCGGTCTACAGCTCCAGCCTCGGCGCGATGCCGGCCGCCGGCGCCCCAACGAGCCCATCGACGACCCCCTCCCCCCGGCCGATTTCACGGCGCAATTTCCTCGAGCTGTGCCGCTCGCTGACGCTGGAGGACGAGCGCGCGTTCGAGGAGATGTGGCGGTCGCTGGGGTTGTCGGTCGACTGGCGGCTGAAGTACGCGACGATCGGCGAGCGCGCGCGTCACGCGTCCCAGTCCTCGTTCCTGCGACTGCTCGATCGGGGGCTCGCGTACCAGATGCAGGCGCCAACACTCTGGGACCCGGACTTCCAAACCGCCGTCGCCCAGGCCGAGCTCGAGGACCGGACCGTCGCCGGCGCGTCCTACCGGCTGCGCTTCGGGCTCGCCGGCGGTGGCAGCGTCGAGGTCGAGACCACCCGTCCGGAGCTGTTGCCGGCATGCGTCGCGCTCGTCTACCACCCCGACGATCGGCGCTACGCCAGGCTCGCCGGCGCTCAGGCGATCACGCCACTGTTCGGGGCCACGGTCCCGATCCGCGCGCACCGCCTGGCCGACCCGGCGAAGGGAACCGGCTTGGTCATGGTCTGCACCTACGGGGACGCCAACGACATCATTTGGTGGCGAGAGCTGAAGCTGCCGGCGCGCTCGACGATCGAGCCCGACGGCAGGATCGCGCCTGGCCGGTGGGGCTCGGAGTGGCCTTCGCGTGACCCGGGCGCCGCCCGCGACGCCCACGCACAGCTCGCCGGCCGCCCGATCGAGCAGGCCCGCGAGCGCATCGCGGAGCTGCTCGCGGGATCAGCGGAGCTGATCGGCAGGCCGCGGCCGGTCAGCCACGAGGTCAAGTTCTACGAGAAGGGCGCGCGGCCGCTCGAGATCCTCTCCACCCGTCAGTGGTTCATCGCCACGATGAGGTTCCGGCCACGGCTGCTCTATCTGGGGCGCGAACTGCACTGGCACCCGCCCCACATGCGCGCTCGCTACGAGGACTGGGTCAACGGCTTGACCGGCGATTGGTGCATCTCGCGCCAGCGCTACCTCGGCGTCCCGATCCCGTTGTGGTACCGGCTCGACGAACACGCGAAGCCCGACCGCGCGAACCCGATTCGCCCGCAGCGCGTGCCGGTCGACCCCGCCTCCGAGCCGGCGCCCGGTTTCGCCGAGGCCGAGCGTGGCCGCCCCGGCGGCTTCATCGGCGATCCCGACGTGATGGACACCTGGGCCACGGCGTCGCTGTCGCCGCGCATCTGCGCCGACGGGGAGCGGGACCCCGATCTGCTCCGGCGGGTCTACCCGATGGACCTGCGCCCGCAGGCCCACGACATCATTCGCACCTGGCTGTTCACGTCCGTCCTCCGCGCGCACCTGGAAGGCGACGGGCTGCCGTTCAAGCACGTCGCGATTTCCGGCTGGATCCTCGATCCCGATCGCAAGAAGATGTCGAAGTCGAAGGGCAACGTCCTCACCCCGCAGCACCTGATCGAGGCCCACGGCGCCGACGGCGTCCGCTACTGGGCGGCCAAGGCCAGGCTCGGCGTCGACGCCACCTTCGACGAGCAGCAGATGAGGGTCGGGCGGCGGCTGGCGGTGAAGCTGCTGAACGCGGCGCGGCTGATCACGGCCCTCGTCGAGAGCGGGGATGATCGGGTCACGGAGCCGCTCGATGAGCAGATGCTCACCCGCCTCGGGGCGACGGTCGCCGAAGCCACCCGGCGCCTGGACGGCTACGAGCACGCCCGCGCGCTGGAGGCCGTCGAACGGTCGTTCTGGGACTTCTGCGACAACTACCTCGAGCTCGCCAAGGCGCCCGCATACGGCGACCTGGGGCCGGCGCGCCAGAGCTCGGCCCGCGCGGCGCTGCACCACGCCCTGTCCACCTATCTGCGGCTGCTGGCGCCTTATCTGCCCTACGCCAGCGAGGAGAGCTGGTCCTGGTGGCAGCGGGGCTCGGTCCATCGCGCGCCGTGGCCCACGGCCGGCGAGTTCCCCGCCGCGCCGTGCACGGCCGGGCTCCAGCTCGCCACCGAGGTGCTGGCGACCGTGCGCAAGGCGAAGTCCGACGCCCGGCGCAAGCTCCGCACGCCCGTCGTCCACGCGGTCATCGCCGATCAACCGCGACGGCTGGCGGCGCTGCGGTCCGTGCTCGAGGACTTTCGCGCCGCCGCGAACATTCGGGCGCTGGAGCTCAGGGAGTCCGAGGAGCTCAACGTCCGGATCGAGCTCGCCGAGCCCGAGTAGCGCCTTTTGGGATAGTGTGGGGCGCCGCGGTGGCGCTCCGGGGTGGTGGCGGTGGCGCGGGCGGCGGTGGCGCGCCCTCAGGTCTCCGGCTGCCAGCCGCTCACCACCCATTGCCCACCACCGGCCGCGGCGACGGTGGCGAGTGTGACGTGCCACGCCGGGCGCAGGCCCTGGTAGGCGGTGGTGTTGGCGGCCGTGGTCAGCTCGCGGGTGACGACCACGTACTGGTCGTGACTGGCGCTCAGCGGCGCGATTGCTTCGACCGTCCCGCTGTTGGCGATCCCACCCCTCCGCAGCTCATAGTCGCGCGCGGCCCCGGCCGCGGCCAGTTCCATCGCCGCGCGCGCCTGGCCGATGCTGGCCGCGGCCAGCGCGTGCATGTCTGCCGCGACCGTCCGCGCGCTCCAGTTGATGTACGCCGTCGCGAACGCCCGGATCGCCGCCATCGCCGTCGCCGCGCCGGCGTCGGCGCGCTGCCGCGGCGGTGGCGAAGAGGTGTACTCGTGGGTCGCCTCGGCCCGGGCGAGCGTGGAGGGCTGGGTCGAGGTCGTGGTCGCCGGCGGGCCCAGTGCGTTGCAGCCGGCCAGGGCCAGCGACCCGCCGGCAAGGGCGGCCGCGACTCGCAGCACGCCGGCGCCGGTGGCGACGATTCGCGTCACCGCTACAGCCCCGCCGGGTGCCGGGCGACAAACCCCGCCGAGCTGCGGATCAACGGATGCCAGCCGATTCCGCTGCTGCCGTCGCCCGGCCCGGCCGCGTCGTGCGTGTCCCACCGCAGTCCGGCCACGTACATGAACACGTGGTCGGCGTCGGCGTACAGCGTGACCCAGCGCCCGGGGCCCGGCTGGCCGAAGGATTCGAGCTGTTCCGATGCAGCGCCGTAGGTCGCCGGTAGCAAGCGCGCCCCGTAAAGGAGGTGCTCGACGCTGCTCGAGCAGTCGTAGGCCGGTGCGATGGCCGACAGCGGCAGGCCGTGCCCGCCACCGTATAGGTACGGCTTATCGACGATCTGGTTGCCGGCGGCGATGATCTCCTTGACCGCCGCCGGCGCGTCGCTGGGCGCGGCGGCGAGCCCGTCCGGCAACAGCGAGGCCCGGTCGCCGGCGGTGAGCGGGACTCCGGTGGCGCCTTCGGGGGAGCAGGCCGCGGGGTCGACGCCGGCGAGGGGCGCCGGGCCGAGCCCGATCGCCTGCTCCGCGGCTTGTCCGAGCAGGTTGCCTGCGCCGGCTAGCGGTGGTCGCTGCACCCGCACCGGCCCCGACCACAGTCCGTGCTCGTAGGGAATGCCGAGCCGGCCGGCGAGCTGCCACCAGAGGTCGATCACGCGCGGCAGGCCCGCCACTGGGCCGCCGCCGAGGCCGAAGTCGCGTTTGTAGGCGATCGCCGAGCGGCCGGCGAACGTGATCCTGAGCGGCGCCATGTACGGAAGACCCCCCATCGCGGTCGCGGTCTGCCACGTCAGCCCACCGAGCTCCGCATAACTGTCCGGGTGCTCGAGCAGGTCATCTCCGCGCGCCCCGATCCTTCCCGAGCTCGGGTCGCCGGGGCCGCCATACTCGGTCGCGCCGACCAGCCGGCCGGTCCCGGGCGGCCCCAACACGATCGAGCCGGCACTGCTGGCGGCAGGCGCGGGACAACCGCTCCGGCGCGTGAGCATCGTGACCAGCAGCGCGAGCATGGCGGCACTCAGCCCGGCAACGGACACGGCGACAATCACGGCGGAGGTGACGAGGACGCCGCTTCGGCTGCGGCCGCGGCCGTGGACGAGCATCGCGCCACCGTATTTGCTCGCCGCCCGGCTGGCGCGAATTGGCACTAAGTTGTTGCTGGCTCGACCCCGGCGGCCCCGGACTCGAGCTGTGCGCAGACCTTCCTGCGCGCGTTCGAGCTGATACGGGGCGCCGGCAAGCGGATCTCTGGATACGGGATACTGCCGCGGTGGTCGGGCGCCCACCGGAGATCGCGCTGTCCGAGCTGATCGGCTCGCTGTCGTATGCGCTCGATCTCGCCGAGGGCGAGCCTGCCGGCCATGCCACGCGCTCGTGCCTGATCGGCATGCGCGTGGCGGATGAGCTGGGGCTCGACCCGGAGGCGCGGTCCGATCTCTTCTACGCGCTGTTGCTGAAAGACGCGGGCTGCTCTGCCAACTCGGCCCACATGGCGGCATTGTTCGGCGCCGACGATCAGGTCGCCAAGCGGACTTCAAAGCTCGTCGACTGGGCCCGGCCGTTACCGGCGCTTCTGTGGTCGCTGCGGACCGTCGCCCCTGGCAGCTCGCCGCGCGCCCGGCTGGAGCGACTGCTGGCGATCCGGGCCGAGGGCCAGGTGACGCGGTCGTTGATGCTCGCGCGGTGCGATCGCGGCGCGGAGATCGCCCGGATGCTGGGATTCTCCGACGCCACCGCGGAGGCGATCCGCGCCCTTGACGAGCATTGGGACGGTCACGGCCAGCCGCGCGGCCTCCGCGGAACGGAGATCCCGCTGGCGGCTCGGATCCTGTGCCTGGCGCAGACGGTGGAGGTGTTTCACGCCCGGCGCGGATTGGCCGCGGCCTACCGGGTGGCGAGTGAACGTAGCGGCCAGTGGTTCGACCCCGGGCTCGTGGAGGCGCTGGCCGCCATCGGCGAGGACGCCGGCTTCTGGGCGACGCTGGCGGCGCCGGACCTCTCCGCGGTCGAACCTCCCGATCGGGTGCTGAACGTGGACGAGCGGCGGCTGGACCGAATCGCCGACGGATTCGCGGCCATCATCGACGCGAAGTCGCCCTGGACACACCGACACTCCGACCGCGCTCGGGCGATCGTCACCGGCGTCGGCACGCTGCTGGGGCTCGCGCAGCAGGAACTGCTCGGTCTCGGCCGCGCCGCACGGCTGCACGACATCGGCAAGCTCGCGATCTCAAACCGGATCCTCGACAAGCCGGGGCGGCTCACCGACGCCGAGTTCGCCCAGATCAGGGAGCACCCGCTGGTCACTCAACGGATCCTCGATCGCGTGCCGGGCTTCGCCGAGCTCTCGCCGCTGGCCAGCGCGCACCACGAGCGTCTCGACGGCAGCGGCTACCCGCACGGGTTGAGCGCGGGCGAATTGACGATGCCGATGCGAGTCCTGGCCATCGCCGATGTCTTCGAGGCGCTTACCGCCGAGCGGCCCTATCGGGCCGCGTACGACGCCGCGGCCGCGCTCGAGATCATGCGCGGCGAAGTTCCGGAGCGCCTGGACGGCGACGCCTTCGCGGCACTGATGACATTCCTCAGGAACGGCGGAGCCGACGGAGTGCCGGCCGTGCACCCGGCCTTGGCTCCCCGCGGGGTCGCGGGAAGCCAAGGCCAAGCTTACTGTCAGGTGGCGGTCACCGACCCGTACACCGTGCAGACATTCTGCTTATTCAGTGTCGTGGCGTTGTCGAATGCGTAGTTGAGTGTCACAACCTGGCCGCTCGACCGTTCGAACATCACGGTGCCCGAAGAATTGAAATCGCCGGCCACGTTGGGCGACAGGCTGATACCTCTACTGCTCTTCGAGAACGCGCTGTTCTTGATGATGTGACTCCTCCCGAATCCATCAAACATGCGCCCGAAGATGTCTGCGGAGCCGGCGGTCGTGAACGCGAACACCACCGGGTTTCCGCGTGGATCGCAACGTGCATTCACCAGTAACGAGTCGACCTTGACCACGGTCTTCGTCGATGAGTTTGGTCTCGCGATGAACGAGAACGTCCGGTTCACCGGACTTGCGGCGACGGTGGCGATGCCGGTGGCGCTCGATGCCCCGGAGCCGAGCACAATCAAGGCCACGACCGCCACGACCACCGCGGCCAGCCCACTCCCAATGAGACGTTTCAACCCCGTGCTCCCTTCTCGTGGCAAGGCCACGAATTGTTCGCGGCGCCCCCAGGTCGGATACTAACCGCCTGCCGTGCGCAGGTGCGACCTCTCAAGTCACCGCTTAATGGAGCGTCGCCGCTCCGGGATAGGCGGTCGAGCTTCGAGCGCGCCACGGCGATCGTGTCGGGAAGACAGGGCAATGGCCCACGTGGATCCTCGACGCCGCTAACGTAGGGACTTCATGCCTCGGATCCTGGACGTAGAGCAAGCGCTGCTTCTGCTCGAGCTTGAGCCGCCGTTCGACCAGCGCGCGGTCCAGCTCGCACGTCGGCGGATGGCCAAGCGCTGGCATCCGGACATCGCGCCGCCGGGCCGCCAGCACGAGCATCAACGCCACCTGCAGGCGATCAACGAGGCGGCGGACGAGCTCGAAACGCTGGCCGAGGGTTCGCGCGGCGGGCGCGTCACCCGCAACGCCGTCAAGGTGTCGGCGGCGGCCACGCGCAAGGCTCGCGCCGAGGCGGGCAGGAGAGCCTACGAGGCGGAACAGCGCGAGCGGGCCGCAGCCGAGGAGCGGGCCAAGCACGATCCGTTCGGCACGCGCGTTCCGGATCACTCGGTGGTGCACCGCTACGCGCGCTGCCTCTCCTATCCCGAGTGGGGCGTGGGCACCGTCACCGGCATCTACTTCTCGGGCGAGGAAGATGACGTCCAGCAGTGGGCGCGGGTCTCGTTCGCGGTCGGCGTGCGGACGATCCCGGCGGGGTCGCTTCAGTTCGTCGACTTCTCAAGGCCGGATCCGGCCGCGGACCGGGTGCAGAGGTTCATGACCGCGGCCCAGCACGCGCTGGCCGAGGGGGATGCGGTGCTCGCCGCACAGCGGCTGGTGTACGCGCGCGACGCGGACCCCTCGAATCCCGTCGTGCTGCGGTTGCTGACCGCGGCCTTCTGGCAGGCCGGGAACCTGCCCGCCGCCGCCCGGGCGGTGCGGGATTGGGCTCGGGTCGACAGCGACCGCCCCACCCCGGAGCGGTTCGCCTCGCGGATCTACGAGGACATGGGGGCGATCGACCTGGCCGCCGACGCTGCCGCCCGTGCCGCGGACCGCGGGCCCGGCGATGCCTCGGCGTGGGAGCGTCTCGGCCGGCTGCGCCTCCACCAGATGGATCGCGCCGCGGCGATCTCCGCTCTCGAGCACGCCCGGCTGATGGGACCGACGGTGGAGGGGCTGCTCGATCTGGCCCTCGCCTACCACCTGGCCGGCGACGTCGGCGCCGAGGTCTCGACCGCCGAGGCGGCGACGCGCCTGGATCCCGAGTCCCGGGCCGCGTGGTCGACCTACGCACACGCGCTGGCCCGCACTGATCGCATCCGCGAGTGCCGCCGCGCCTGCCGGCGGGCGATCGAACTTGGAGAGGACCCGGACGTCGCGGACCTGCTGGCGCGAGTGGATGCCGTACGGCCGCGCTCTTTGTCCGAACGGACCGCGGCCTAGCGGACCGGCGGCCGGCGCGGTTGCGTGCGCAGGGCCCGCTGGAACCACAACCTCCACTACCGCCAAATCGTGCTGGACGCGATGCCGGCGCGGTGCGAGCGGGCGCTTGACGTGGGCTGTGGCGAGGGTGACCTGGCCCGGACGCTGCGGCGGTCGGTTCCGCACGTGACGGCGATCGACGGCAACGAAGCCTGCCTCAGGGTCGCGCGCACGCGGGACCGTGATTCGGACATCGAGTATCTGCTCGGGGACTTTCGCGCCTTCCCGTTCGAGCCCGCCTCGTTCGATTTCGTCACCTGTGTGGCCGCGCTTCATCACATGGACGAGGAGGCCGCGCTGCGGCGGATGGGCAGCCTTCTGCATCCCGGGGGCGCACTCGCCGTGCTTGGGCTCGCGCGCGCCCGCTGGCCCGCCGATCTGCCGCGAGACATCGCCGCGGTGATCGTGAACCGCGCGCACCTGGCGGCCAAGCGTCACTGGGAGTCCTCGGCGCCGACCGTGTGGCCGCCGCCGCACACCTACGAGGAGGTCCAGCGGCTGGCCGAGCGTGCGCTCGGGGGCGTGCGCTTTCGACGCCACCTGCTATGGCGCTATTCGCTCGTCTGGACGAAGCCAGGAGCGTAGGCGCCGGATGCGTCCGACGTCGCCGTGCCGTGCCCGCCGCTGGCCTACGGGTGCCCGCCGGTCACCGAGCCCTCCCGCCCGCACACCGGGCAGGTCTCGCTCGGTCCGAGCAGACGCCCCTTGCAGCCGGGGCAGTCGCCGACCTCCTCGAGCACGCCGAGCAGCTCGCCGACGCGGCAGACCAGCAGCCGTTCCTCCTCGACCTCGATCCAGGCGCCGGCGGAGGCGGGGAAGACGACGTAATCGCCAGGTTTGACCGGCATCTGTATGCCCACCTGCTCCCACCACTCGAGGCCCGGGCCGACCGCGAGCACGATCCCGTGCTGGGGCGGCGGCTCGTCCGAGCCCGGCGGCACGATCAGGCCCGAGCGCCGGACGCGATCGGGATCGAGCTCCTTGATCACGATCCGGTCGAACAGAGGGCGGAGTTGGTTGCGCATTCGCCCATGATCATAGGTCGGGTCACAGGCTCGGTAGTGGGCCTGCAACGCCCAGCACCGCTTCGGCCGAGTCGCTGTCTCAGAGAGAGCTTTTCACCCTATGTGCGGGACCCACCGACGCGGCTGCGACGCGCGCGAGCCCGGGAGCGGTCCCGCCGTCCCAGCCGCCTGCGGTGATCGACGTCGCGGACGACTCCGTACCCGAGGTGGCTCACGATCGCCACCACCAGGCCCAGGCACAAGACGATGAGAATCACGAATTCCAGAGCGTTCATGGTGGGTGACTACCCAGAGTCCGCGCTTTCAACCCAACGCGTCCGGCCCCGGCTCATGTTCAGAGCTGAGGCGTATTACGAGCTCCAGGCGGTGCCGAGGGCCGACGGGCAGGAGACCCCGGCGAACGCGGACCTGTGGCCATGGCGGTGGTCACTACCAAGACGGTCTCATCCGCCGTGCCCGCTTCGTCGGAATCGTACCCTCTTCCGCCGCCAGCCCAAGAGCCAGGACGACACCTACCGTAACCACACGGCCGCACGCGCTGGGCGGTCCGCTGAGCGCCGAAGGTCGGCGGCGCGCGGCCCTATTGAATTCGGTCTCTCGGGTGCCAATCGCAGTACCAATCTGAGTGAAACTCAGGGCGACTAACCAGACCGGAGGGGGTCTCGGTAGCGGGCTTTGGGGCCGGGTAACGAGCTTTGGGCCCGGATCCTTCCGTTGACCACGCGAAAGCTTTACAGCTTTTCATGCAACGCTCGTACTTCAGGGCTCAGCGGCCTACGATCCCCCGGCAAGACCATGGGCTCAGGCCACACGACAGCACCGTGGCTCTGCGATAAGTGCCAGATGATCGGCTCGGAAGCCGCTGCGTACCGACACGCCACGCTCACCGGTCATCGGGTTCGTGCGCTCACTGCCAACGAACGGCGCGCCTTTGCGCCGCGCGGCGAATGGGAACTCGGGGAGGTAGAGGCTAGGATGGCCGACTTCACCCGGATCATGGAACTCTTCGAGGAGGCCGACGCACTCGCCCAGCGGTGGAACATGGATTTGCCCAGCGTCCTCCAGGCGATGGAAAACGCACTCCCGTGACGGTGTGGGGGAGCGTCACCTGGGGATCATCGTTGCGTTGACCGTGGGACTCGCAGCCACACGTCGCCGCTGCCCTCGGTCCTTCGCGCTGTGAGGTAGTAGCAACCCGGCTGTGCGAATCGGTAGCCGGCGCCCCACTCACCTCCGGGTCGGAGGTAGTTGCTGGCGCCGGCACCGTGCGCGATGGGCCCCCAGGCCAGGGAGATCCGCTGTCCGCGCCCGCTGTACTCGCCGAGCTTCAAGGCGCCGCGACCAGTCATGTGCCAGACGATCTTGACTACACCTTCGCCGGCGACGAGCGGATATCGAGGCGCCTGAATGAGTCCCCACAGCTGGGCTCCGGTTCCATGCCCGACGACCTCTGGGGCGCCTATCCCCGGCGCCTTGTCGATTGGGGACGGTTGCGCGCACGAAGCAAGTGGACCATACGAGGCCAAGCGCGCAGTGGAGGAGTGGGTACGTTTCTCCTGCGAGCCGCATCCGGCCAAGCTCGTCGCCAGCAGGCCGGCCATCAGCAGGGCGTGCGCGCCGCGTCCGCCGCAGCTTCGAACGCGCTGGTCCACGTGCGTCTCCACGGCAGTATTGTCGCGTCGCCGAACTAGGTCGGCTTGTTCACCTCGACTGCGAAGTGCGCGCGGCGCGTGCCGTGGTCCTCGCGCAAGGTCGGCGATCACGACCTTCGCCGCGGCCAGTTCGTCTGCTCGCGCGCGTAGGTTTTGGGCCCATATGCGCCTCGTCGTTGCCCGCTGCTCCGTCCGCTACACCGGCCGGCTCGCCACCGCGCTTCCGGAAGCCATACGCCTGCTGATGATCAAGGCCGACGGTACGTTCATGGTCTGGGCCGATGGCGGGGGGTCTAGCGTCAAACCGCTGAACTGGATGACGCCACCGACGGTGATCGAGGAGTCAGAGCAGCTGATCGTGGTCCGCAAGCGCGCGGGCCAATCCGAGGACCGGCTCGAGATCGCGATCTCCCAGACGCTGTCCGACATCAGCCACGACATGGGCTCCCCCGACGAGGGGGTGGCGCTGGCCAAGGACGGCGTCGAGGCGGACCTCCAGGCGCTGCTGGCCGATCGGCCGCAGTGGTGCGGCGAGGGGTTCCGGCTGGTCCGGCGCGAGTGGCCGACGGACATCGGGCCCGTCGACCTGATGTGCCGCGATCTCGAGGACCGCTGGGTCGCGGTCGAGGTCAAGCGGATCGCGGGGATCGAGGCCGTGGAACAGCTCGCTCGCTACTTGGAGCGGATCCGGCTCGATCCCGCACTCGCGAGCTGCCGCGGCGTGCTGGCGGCGCAGACGATCAAACCGCAGGCCCGCGTGCTCGCCGGCGCGCGCGGGATCGCCTGCGTCGAGGTCGACCTGGCGGTGCTGCGCGGCGAGCGCCAGCCCGACCTGAAATTGTTCGCGGCATGAACGATCAGCCAGCCGTCCTCACCGAGCGCCGCGAGCGCACCCTCCTGATAACGATCAACCGGCCGGACCAGCGCAACGCAGTCAACGCCGCGGTGGCGGATGGGATCGCCACGGCGCTCGACCAGCTCGACGGCGACACCGGCCTCTCGCTCGGCGTGCTAACCGGCGCCGGCAAGGGGTTCTGCGCCGGCATGGACCTGAAGGCGTTCGTCGCCGGCGAGCGCCCCTGGGCCGGCGACCGCGGCTTCGCCGGGATCGCCCAGCGCTCCGCCGAGAAGCCACTGATCGCCGCGGTTGAGGGGTTCGCGGTCGCGGGCGGGCTGGAGGTCGCGCTGGCCTGCGACCTGATCATCGCGGCCCGTGGAGCCCGGCTCGGCATCCCCGAGGTCAAGCGGTCGCTGGTGGCCGCCGGCGGGGCCCTGCTGCGACTTCCGCGGGTGCTGCCGCGGACGGTCGCCCTCGAGCTGGCGCTGACCGGCGAGCCGATCGAGGCCGAACGCGGATTCGAGCTCGGGATGGTCAACCGGCTGGCGGAGCCGGGTCAGGCCGTGGCGGTGGCGCTCGAGCTGGCGGAGACGATCGCGGCCAACGGCCCTCTGGCCCTGACGGCCACCAAGCGGATCCTCTCCGAGTCGGTCGACTGGCCCGACTCGGAGTTCTTCGCCCGCCAGGGGGAGATCGCCGGCCCGGTGATGTCCTCGGCCGATGCCCAGGAGGGAGCCAAGGCGTTCGCGGAGCGGCGCGCGCCGGTGTGGCAGGGCCGCTGACCCAGCCCCGAGGCGCGGTCCAGCCGGGCTCGGGTGAACGCGGCTTGTCTGAGGCCTCCCAAAGACGTGATTGCCGTCATCTTCAGTGCCCCGGAGGCTGCGTCGGTCGAGGACGGGGAGCTCGCCATCCTGCAGTCCGAGGAGGTCGCGTTCCGCGGCCAGTTCGTCGGGCGCTGTGATCGCGGGAGCGCAGAGGTGGCACGACATGCGGCCGGCCCGGTCCGCGTGGATACGACGAGCAGTCGCATGACGCGGCGTTCGGGGCGGACCGGGATGACCTCTACGCAACCGGCATGCGTGTCCGCGTAGTCCGAGCCGCGGAGCGTTTGCTCAGCGGTGAGGCAGCACCGTAATGAAGGCGGCGTCGTCAATGCCTGGAGTCTGCGCGGCCGTGCCCACCGACACTGTCTCCTCAAGGTAGAGGGGGTTGAAGCGGCGTGCGATCAAGAGCTGTCAGCCGGGCGCTCGGCCGCTTTCTGAGCCTCCCTGCCGATGCGCTCCAACTCAAACATGACCGCGACCGCCGAAAGCGCTCCGATCACGCCACCGACCTGGCGGGCGCCGCTGAAAGCAAGTGCGCGGAGCGCGCCCCAGGCGACGAGGTAGCTCCAGCCGCCGAGCGCGGCTCCGTAGACGAGCCGAGCGCCCGCTCCTGCCCCAAGGTCACTATGCCGAAGAGTCGCCCGTGCCCGGGCGCGAACTGGGTGAGCACGCCGTCCGGGCCGTTTGTCACGCGCGCGGTTTGAATGCCGAGTAGCCGCTCGAGGTCCTGCGCGTGAAGCAGCATCGCATCGAGGATCTGGGTGTTGCGCAGGTCGTAGAGGAGGATCCCGATGTTGCGAGCAGGCCCAATAGTCCGAGCGCGAGCAGCTCCGCCGCCGCCCGGTGCGAGCCGAGAAACGCGACCGCCGCGCCGGCGAAAGTGGGAACGAGGGCGAGCAGCTTGAAGCGCACATCCATCAGCGCGCGGATCAACTCGGTCGCTTGGTCGTAGTCGAGGCGCAGGCGCTCGTCCGCGTCCATCGCGAGCGAGTATCGAGCGAACTTCGCTGCCGGTCAAGGCGCGGATCGGGCGCGGTCGCGCCCAGCAGACAGAGCTGCCCTGCTCGCCACGAGGCGGTCGGACGGAATTTCCGCGGGGTCTGTGATGGGAGCCTAGGGATGCCCTCCGGGCAACCCCGCCTCGCCCAGCCGGCGCGCCATGTCATAGAAACCGGTCTGGAAGTCGGTCAGACGCGCGGGATTGCCGCCGGCGGCGATCGGGTCCGCGAACCGGGCTTTCGCCCAGTCCGAGCGCCATGCGGTCATGCGGCCTGCGAGCTCCCGGACATCGACCAGATCCTGGCGTCCCGGCCCCGCCGCCAGCAGGTGCCCGAGATGGTTGGCCGCGGCCACTCGCGCGGTCATCGCCGGTATCTGGCCGCCCGTGTTGCAGAACCTGGTCAAGATCGTCTTGATGATTGAGGTGTGATCGAATTAGAAGATCGCCCTTTGCAGGGCTTTTGCTGTAGATAAGGGCGTTTGTGTTCGCTCAGATGCTCTTGGCGCGCCTCAGAATTGCCGAGTTCGGGACATGCTCGGGACACGTGTTCGCATGCAGCCGCAACCTCGACGGGTGCGATCATCGCCATGCGGTGGCGAAACTGCAAGCCCGGCGTCGAAGCGGAAGTACTCGTCAACGCTCGGGGACCGCCTGCACATGACTGCAGCTACGCGGGCCGGCCAGGGTTGGCTGCTGGGTTAAGCTAAAGCGGACATCTCGGCATCGTCGCCGCTATGGCGATCAAGAGTCACGTAGCGCGGGGCCGCGAACGGCTCGTCAGCGCGGGCCGCAGGCTCTGCGGGCGCCACGCCGCCGGGAGACCGCTTGCTGAGATCTTGCTAATTCCGGGCCAGGGGTTGTGCACGCTTCCCGCCTTAGCAGGACGCTCGTCCTCCGTCGCGAGATGCTCGTCGCCGAGTGAAAGCAGGACTCGCTCCTAGTGGCGCGCATCGCCGCCGAAGTCGCAGGCGGTGGGCCGCCCACGGGCCGCTCGCTCAGTGCTGAGCAGGCGCGTGGCTGGCGATCCCGGATGCTGTTCCCACTTTTCAAAACCAGTGCGCTGGCAGGGTCAGCTGTGCGGCCGACACCGTTGAAAGGCAGGCCCGAAGCCGAAGCGCCTGGCGGACGTGGCGCTCAGCGTTCACCCCATCCAGGTGATGTGGGCCACTGGGGCTCCTAAGAGGCTCCCTCAGCTCAACCACTTTGGACGGGAGCTCGATTCGTCATAACCATCTACGGGTTGTCAGCCGTCGACCAGAGGCCGCTTTTCCTACCCCCCGGGTTGTCAGCCGTCGACCAGAGGCCGCTTTTCCTACCCCCCGGGCGATCACCTGTTTCGGATGATGTCCGGCGGCAGCGGTCGGCTTAGCCTGCCGCCCGCCTGGCGTGGTGTCCGATAGGAGTCGCCTGAGATGGGATTGAACGAGTACGAGCCGGGGACGGCTTTCAGCGGCGTGATCGGACGGACGGTCGAGGAGTCGAGCCCGGCGTGGCCCCGGCCGCTGCGGGCGGCGCCGGGAGCGGCGAGCGTGCTGATGATCGTGCTCGACGACACGGGTTTCGGGCAGCTCGGCTGCTACGGCAGTCCGATCGCCACGCCGAACATCGACCGGCTCGCGGAGGGCGGTCTTCTCTATAACAGCATGCACACGACCGCGCTGTGCTCGCCGTCGCGCTCGTGCATCATCACCGGGCGCAACCATCACGCCAACGCGACCGCCGCGGTCAACGAGATCGCGACCGGCTATGCGGGCTACAACGGGCAGATCCCGTTCGAAAACGGGTTCCTGTCGGAGATGCTGCAGCAGCACGGCTACAGCACGTACATGGTCGGCAAGTACCACCTGCTCCCGTCGGAGTTCGAGTCGGCCGCGGGGCCGTTTGATCGGTGGCCGCTGGGCCGCGGGTTCGAGCGCTTCTACGGGTTCCTGGGCGGCGACACAAGCCAGTGGACGCCGGACCTGGTCCATGACAACCATCAGGTCGAACCGCCGCGCACTCCGGAGGAGGGCTATCACCTGACCGAGGACCTGGCGGACAAGGCGATCCAGTTCATCGCCGACGCCAAGCAGGTCGCCCCCCACAAGCCGTTCTACCTGCACTTCTGCACAGGGGCGACGCACGCCCCGCACCACGTGGCCAAGGAGTGGGCGGACCACTACGCGGGTCAGTTCGACGACGGCTGGGATGCCTTCCGGGAGCGAGTATTCGCGCGGCAGAAAGAGCTGGGCATCATGGCGGCCGACGCGGAGCTCTCGCGCCACGACCCGGACGTACCCGAATGGGCGTCGCTCCCGCCCGAGGCACGGCGCCTCGCGGCACGGATGATGGAGATCTACGCCGGGTTCATGTCGCATACCGATCACCACATCGGCCGCCTGGTTGCGTTCCTGGAGGAGATCGGGGAGCTCGAGAACACGATCGTGATGCTCGTCTCCGACAATGGGGCCAGCTCCGAGGGCGGGCCATTCGGGACCACCAACGAGCTGCAGTTCTTCAACAACGCGCAGGAACCGCTGGAGGAGAGCCTCAAGGCGATCGACGAGCTCGGCGGCCCGACCACCTTCAATCACTACCCCTGGGGCTGGACGTGGGCGGGCAACACGCCGTTTCGCCGCTGGAAGCGTGAGACCTACCGGGGCGGCACCGGGGACCCGTTCATCGTGCACTGGCCGAAGGGAATCAAAGCCAGCGGCGAGGTCCGCCACCAGTACGCGCACATCATCGACATCGTCCCCACCATCCTCGACGCGCTCGGGATCGGGTCGCCCAAGACGATCCGGGGCGTCACCCAGTCACCGATCCACGGCATCAGCTTCGCGCACACGTTCGACGAGCCGTCCGCCCCGTCGCGCCACAGCACCCAGTACTTCGAGATGTTCGGCCACCGCGCGATCGACCACGACGGCTGGCGCGCGGTCTGCCCGTGGCCGGGACCATCGTTCACCGAGGCCGGTAAGCCATTCGGAGTGCCGATCACGCGCGACACGCTCGCCGAGCTCGACGCCCACGGATGGGAGCTCTACCACATCGCCGAGGACCCGGCGGAGAACCACAACCTCGCCGCCGAGCACCGCGACAAGCTGATCGAGATGATCGCGACGTGGTACGTCGAGGCGGGCAAGTACGACGTGCTCCCGATAGACGGCAGCGCGGTGGAGCGCTTCGTAGTCGAACGGCCGCAGGTCGCCGAGCCCCGGGACAAGTACACCTACCGCCCCGGCACCGAGACAGTGCCGCTCTTCGTTGCCCCGAAGGTGGTCAACCGCCCGCATAGCATCACCGCGGACGCGGAGATTCCGATGGACGGCGCCGAAGGGGTGCTGCTCTGTCAGGGCTCGGCGGTCGGCGGGTGGTCGTTGTACATGCTCGACGACCGGCTGCACTACGTTCACAACTACGTGCGCCGAGCGACCTATCGCGTGTCGACGCCCGACCCGGTTCCCGGTGGCCGTCACGAGCTGCGCTTCGAGTTCGAGCCGACCGGGCCGCCGGACCTTCCCAACGGCAAGGGCACCCCGGGGAGGGCGCAGCTCTACATCGACGGCACACTCATCGCCGAGACCGACATGCCGGTCACGACCCCGGTCGCATTCAACCCAGGCGGCCTGACCTGCGGGGCGAATCCAGGATCAGCCGTCACCCCCGACTACAAAGCCCCGTTCCGGTTCACCGGCAAGCTCCACAGCGTCATCGTCGACCTGCGCGAGCTGATCGAAGACAGCGAAGCGGCGATCCGGATCGCGATGGCCCGACAATAGGCCCCGCACACCCGCGAGACCAGGCGGCCTTCGAGGCGGCCGGCTGCCACCCAGCCGCCCGAGCGGCCGGGCGCGCCGCCCCCTCATAGGAGGCCCTGGGCAAGACGTGCCGGGTAGGCGACACCGTTATGTCGACTTCCCGGGTTGGCGCTATCTCGATCGCGGAGGCGTTGGGCCCCGAGCTGCTCCCACTGAAGCCGGACAGTGCCCTTGCTCAGAGGGTTGCTGGGGTCGAAGTGAGGAGTCGCATTCCGAGCTCGACAAGCGTCGGGCACAGGCGCGATAGCTGTTCGGTGCCGTTATCGGCGATTTCGCGGGTGATGAGCTCGTCGCTGGCTGCGACCACGGCGGTGCGCAGCTGCGGGTCATCGTCGCTGCCGGGGATGCGAAAGAGCTCGGCGAATTGATCGGCGACGGCTCGACGGTGCTCCTGGCTGGGCGCGCCGGCGGCGCGGCTTTCGATCACGAACGCGCGCGTGGCGAGCGGGAAGGCGGCGAGCTCGTGGAGGTAGGTGTCGTAGATGCGCGCGAGGTATTCGGATAGCTCCGCCGGGGCACCCTGTAAAGCGTCTGCGAGCCGTCCGGTGGCGTAGTCGGTGGCGAGCTGGTAGGAGGACGATGTCGTTGAGGTCGTCGTCGTCGTAACCGTACATGTTGAGCACGAGCGACTTCTGCGTCGAAGCAAGAAGGGAGACCAGCACCCCGTGGACGTCGTCGACCGGCGAATAGAAGGTGCGCACATCCGGGGGATAACCATCGAGGAAGCGGCCACCGGACTTGTAGCGGCCGAGATCGTCCCAGGCGAACGGCGGCCCGGCGTTTGAGGTGACTGCACGGGCGGGCTTGGGCATGGGGCAACCATAGTGGTTGGACCGCCGGTGCTTGGCCAGCGAGAGCAAGTGCCAGGGCTCTCATAACGCCGGCTATTCCGTTCCGGCGTTCAGACCTCGGACTCGCAGCGATCCGCTTCCGGCTCAGCCTCAGCCTTGTGCCCGTGGAACCCGAGAAAGTGCTTAGCGCGCTCAAGCCATGCTCGTCTCAGACCCCCGGCATGACGCGCGCCGCGATGATCACGACCTGGATCGTCCGCATCGGCGAGAGGCGCCACGAACGAGGTCGTCGGGGTCAGCAGCAGGTCGACTCCCTCGAGCCGCTCGAGGCAGAGCTCGCGGTAGGCCTCGCGCGCGCGGGGCCCTCTTCGAGCTCTTCGTCGGTGACAGCCAGGCAGCGCTCGATCTTGATCCGGACGTTCTCGCCATAGCGATAAGCCTGGTCGCGGAAGAGATCCCGGTGGACCTCGGCCACCTCGCGCATGAACACGCTTCCCACACGGTGCGACAAAGGAAAGTCAACCTGGCGGGGGCGCGAAAAGTGTCGGCCGGCCTCTTCGACGCGGGTGCGCACGAGCGGATCGGCGAGCTCGCCTCCATGCGAAGCCGAGCTTCAATTCGTCGACCGATTCGACACAGCGCGCTCGGTAGTCTGGCAAGAGGGCCGTAAGCACGGACGCGCACTCCGGGACCGACCGAGCCATCGGGCGGCGGGGATCCGGATCGAGCCGCCCGAGTCGGTCCCCAGCGCTGCATCCGCGAGGCCGCCCGCAGGCGCAGCTGCCGAGACTCCGCTCGAACCGCCTGACGGCCAGCGGAATCCCGTCCGCGGACCGCTCCGGGCGGGCGAGGAAGATCGACACGCGGCGATTATCCGTCCTCGCCTTCGGCTCCAGGCGCTGGGCGTAACCAACACCAGCTTTCACGACTGGGAGCGTCGCGTCGGCGACGGTTGTCGATCCCGGAGAGGGTTCTCGCCGGCGAGCACTTCCGGGTCAGGGGCGACGGGCACAGGTGCGCTTGTGGTGCCCACCGGATGTTCCGGCTAGTCTCCGTCCGTGGAGATTCAAGCGGCCCGGCGGCGGGGCGCCCTCTTGCGTCTTCCGCCTATCGGTGCCCTCTGGGGGATCACGGCCGTGCTGGTGGCACTCTACGCTGCCCACCAGGGGCTTGGGCTGGGGGGCCGGGGGATCGACGGCCTGTTTGACGACTGGATCAACGACGGGCTGTTGTGGTGCGCCGCGGTCGCCTGCGTCGGGGGAGCGTTGCGCGAGAGCCGGAGCCGCGTGGCGTGGTTGCTGGTCGCGCTGGCGCTCACGAGTTGGGCTATCGGCGACACGATCTGGAGTATCCGCTTCGGGAACGTCGCCGCACCACCGCCGACGAGCATCTCCGACGTGTTCTGGCTGGCCTGGTACCCGCTGATCGTCGCGGCGCTAGCCCTGCTGGTCCGAGACCGGGTCCCTGGCTTCGAGCTTCACCGCTGGATCGACGGCGTCGCGGTGATGCTGCTCGTTGCGACGCCGTGGGTGGCGCTGTTCCTGCAGCCGGTCGCGGAGCACTCGAGCGCGTCGGGGCTGGCCGTGATGCTCGACTTTGCGTATCCGCTGGGCGACGCGGTCCTCGTCGGGGCGGTGCTCGGGGTGTTTGCGCTCATGGGCTGGCGCCCCGGTCGGATGTGGCTGGCGCTTGGGGTCGGGCTAACGGTGATGGGGATTGCCGACGCGATCTCTTCGGTGCAGGCTCTGGCGCACTCTCATGATCGGGGCGTCTACGACGCCGCCTGGGCGGGCTCCGCGATTCTCGTCGCCTACGCGGCCTGGCAACCGCACCCGGGTCGACTCGAGCGGCGAGAGGTGACCGGGTGGCCAGCGATCGCTCTGCCGGTCGCGGCCCAACTCCTAGGCGCGTCGATCCAGATCTACGCCATTTTCGAGGAGGTCCCAGTGAGCGAACGCATCCTCACCGTGATCGTCTTGGTGATCGCCACGATCCAGGTCATCGTCAGTCGGCCTCGCCCGCGATCCGACTCCGGGGCACGGAGGGACGTCGAGGCTCGCCCGCATCGATGAACCACCCTTGACCCGCCTCCGCGGTGATCTCGCGCTTGGGAATCGAGGGGTGCCTCGACGCCCGGTCTCTGCTTCAGCGCGCGGCCGTCCGGTGTAGAAGGAAAAATCGGATCATCTCGGCGGAGGCGTTGGGGCCGTGTGGGTCGGTGTAGGACCCGGCGGGACTTCCGCCTGACCAGGCGTGACCGCCGCCGTGGACGATCCAGGACTCGGCGACGATAGCCCCGTCGCGGTTGGTGTGCACCGTACGGCTGGAGGGACGGCTGCTGTGGCCGTCTGTCGTAAGCGGTCCTTCCTGGCCTGTGATGTCGCCGGCTGCGAGCCGGGAGGCGATCAGCTTGTCCGCGTTGACCGGGGCTACGGTCGTGTCTTGGTCGCCATGAAAGACGATCAACGGCACCGCGCTGGTCGCGGTTGGCGTCCCGCCGGTTCGCATTGCCTCGAACGCGAACCGGACGTCCTGCGCGGCACGGTAGGCGAGCCCGGAGTGGACTCCGACCGCCGCACACAGGTCAGGGTAGGTTGCGGCCATGACCGCGGCCATCGCGCCACCGGCCGAGAGCCCGGCGATGTAGACGCGGGTGCCATCGACAGCCAGGTCATTCGCGACATGCCTGGTGATGCCGGCGATGATTGCTGGCTCGCCCGCACCGGCGCGCTGGTGGCCGGCCAGGAACCAATTCCAGTAGCGCCCCTGGTTCGCCGTGCTGGACTGCTCGGGGTAGGCGACCAGGAACGTGTGCCGCTCGGCGAGTTCGTTCATGCGGGTGCCGGCTGCGAAATCAGATGCGCCCTGCGTGCCGCCGTGCAACATGACGATAAGTGGCAGCGGGTCACCGGTATAGCCGCTGGGAACGTAGAGGTCGTAACGGCGCGCCCCGGCGGTTTCCGTGTGCGTGAGGTGGCGGATCTCGCCACCGGAGGCGGCGGGAGTCGCCGTTGTCTCGCGTGGGCCGTCTCGCCGGGCGTCCGGATCGTCGTCTGAGGCTCGCTCGGGGAGGCGGCCAGCACGGTTGGAGTGTCGCGCAATGGCCGAATCGGCCGTCGGTGCGTTGCCGGCATCGGCGCCAGTGAGCTGCCGCCGTATCTGCGCAGTAGCCTCGGTCAACCGTCCGGCGCGGGTGAGTCGTAGCGCTTCCGCCATCGCGCGGTTCTGATCGTGGTTCATGGGCTGTCCTTTCGGGCTTGCGAGCGTCAAGAGGATGGTGTGCTCAGGTGCGCTTTTCGCTCGCTCTGGCAAGACGGGCGGATCGATCATGCGGTCCGCGACTCGAGCGCGGCCTTTACGGCCTGAGGCGCCCGGAAGGCCCCCAGTACCTCGACCGCGGCAATCGTCGAGAGGGCGAGTTCGGGCGAGACGTCGTCGGCAATGCTCGCCAACCCGAGAACCCGGAGCTCCACCATGCGACCGGAGGCTCGGAGTGCCTCGAGGTCGTGGCGACTGTAGTGCTCGCTGCCGAGGATCAGCTCGCGTCGCGCCACTGTCCGGTCGACATCATTCGACCGACCGTCGAGCTGACGGCGGATGGCGGTGCGGATGAAGTCTGTGCGGTTGGCGAAGAATCCCTCGTTGACGAGCAAGTCGATCTGCCCTAGATCGACCAATCCCACGTTAATGGTGATCTTCTCGCTCTTCTCGGCATCGGCGAACTTTCTTGCCAGTGTCATGCCTTTCCCCTCATCGGAATCTGCCGCCCCATCTGCCGACCATCCTAACACCATCCATATAGATGGTCCGTTGTCTCGAGGTCGATTACGTGGAACGTCGCCCGGCGCAGTTCCGAGCGCCCGATTTCGGGTACTCCCTACCCATGAGTAGCGTAGTCGCGAGATCTGGAGGGCAGCCCGGCTGCGGTGAGCCGTGGGGACCGCTGCTGGGGCTGATCCGCGTAGCGCCGTACGCGCTCGACCGGCGTCCGCGCCGGCGTCGAGGCCCGGGTCGCGACGAGAGGGTTCGCGCGATTACGGAAACCAGCCGGCCGCCATTGTACAGCGGCGCGCGCGGGTACCAACCGGGTATGGAAACCTTGTCCGCCACGCACAGTGGGGGTGGCCGGTGACGCCAGCGGTGATGCTCGTGTTGATGTTGGCCGCCACCATCAGCGCCTTGCTCCTCGTCGGCTTGATCGCCGGGCATCGGAAGCCGCCGGAGCTGCGCGGAGACTGGTGGGCGAAGTTCGAGCGGGATTTCCGCGCCTACGCCCGCCAAGCCGCGAACTCCGGCAAATCGCCGTCGCGCAACAAGCCGGGACCAGGCGAGCGCAGATCCCCGGGTCGCTGATCAGCGTGTCATCACGCAAACCCGGCAGCTATGAACGCGGATAGCCGCCGCGCCACGTGGGTACGTCCCTGCTGAAGTGTCCGTGCAGCGATTGTTGGCACACGCGCGGCTGGATGATTCTCAGGCGGCCTTGGCCCACGCCCAGGCAGAGGCGGCCGCCGGCGATGAGTCGTGGGGCCAGTGGGTGGAGGAGTTTCAGCGCGGCGACGCGCTGATCCTGCGCCTCGAGCTGACGCTCGAGATCAGCGACGCGGTCGTCCGCGGTTCCACCAACGGCTTGTTCGTCGAGAACGACGTCCACGCCCCGAAGGTCGAGCAGCAGGTCGCGGAGCTGGCCTCCGGAGACTTCGCGGCGCTGGCCGGGACGCTGGCCGCCCGCGGCCACGACATCGACGTGTACGAGCTCTGTGAGATGTACATCCACGTCGAGCTCGACCCAGAGGTGCGGCGCCGGCTGGCGAACTCGAGCGCGATCGCACGATCGTCCGATCGCCGACCGCCGGCACCAGAGGCCCAGGGGTGAGCGCCCCTCACTGGCAGCTCGAGCCGGCCCAGCTCGCGCCGGTCCTGCTCGCGGGCCTCGCCTACGCGATCCGCGCGCGGGAGCTGGCGGCGAAGGGCCGACCCGTGCGGACGTTGCGCAAGGTGGCCTTCTACAGCGGTCTCGCGGTCGCCCTGCTCGCGCTCGTTTCGCCGCTCGACTGGTACGCCGAGAACCGGCGGCTATGGGTTCACATGGTCCAGCACCTGATGCTGGGAGACATCGCTCCGCTGTTGGTCGTGCTCGGGCTGACCGGTGCCCTGCTGCGACCGGTGCTCTCGGTCGGCCTGGTCCAGCGCCTGCGGCCGCTGGCCCACCCGCTGGTGGCGCTGCCGCTGTGGATCGTGGATCTCTATCTGTGGCATCTGCCGCTGCTCTACCAGGCGGCGCTACGCCACAACGATGTCCACGCGCTCGAGCATTTCTGCTTCTTCCTCTTCGGCGCCCTGATGTGGGCCGCGGTGATCGAGCCGCTGCCGGGTCCGGCGTGGTTTGGCAACGGGTGGAAGGCCGTTTACACGCTGGCCGTCCGCACGGCGGGCGCGATCCTGGCCAACGTCTTCATCTGGGCCAACCATCCCTTCTACCCCTACTACCTGGTCCGGGAGCACGGCTCCGTGGCCGCGACGGTGTCGGACCAGCGGGCCGCCGGCGCGATCATGTTCATCGAGGGCAGCGTGGTCACGCTGCTGGCGTTCGCCTGGCTGTTCATCCGTTTCACCCGCGAAGCCGAGCTTCGCCAGCGACTGCTCGAAAGCGATCTCGACGCGACCCTCGCCGCCCGCGCCGCCCGCTACGGTCGCTCCGCCCGTGTCCGCGACGTGATGCGGTAGCTATCTCGCCGTCTGCGCCCGGGCTCGGGCCAGCGAGCGTTGATGCTCCTCGGCCTCCAGCTCCGCCGTCTCGCGCTGCTGCTCGATGAGGTCGGTTTTCTGCAACTCCCGGCAGATGCGGCGCACGACCAGGAACACCACCACCGGCAGCACCCAGATCCCGATCCGGAAGATGTAGAGCTGCGTGTTGTAGCTGAGCCCCCAGAGCACGAAGATCCGATCGGCGGCGCCGAACAGGAAGACCAGGAACACCCAGGTGAGGAACGCGGCGCCGAAGGCCGTGCGCGTGGGCGCATGGCGGGGCCGGTCGGCGAGGTTGTGAAAGCCGCGGTCGCGGGTCAGCCGGCGCTCCATCCAGGGGAAGCCGGCCAGCACGCCGAGCACGACCAGCGGGAACAGCGCGCCGCCCCAGAACGGGTTCGGGACGAGCGTGAAGTGCCCGATCGTGACATCGAAGCTCGGCATCAGCCGCAGCGCACCGATCAGCCAGCCCAGGTACCAGTCGGGCTGGGCGCCGTTGGTCCCGAGCCAGGGCTCGAATGGCCCCCACTGCCAGATCGGGTTGATCTGCACCAGCCCGCCGAGCAGGAACAGAAGCGCGGCCACGAAGAACATCAGCGCGAGCGAGCGCGGCGCCTGGCCCGGGAACAAGGGCACGCCGATGATCCGGCGCTCGGTATGCCGGCGGCTCTCGCGGAACTGGGTGTGGTGGCGGGCCATCACCAGCGCCAGATGGACGCCGATCAACGTCGCCAGCAGGATCGGGATCAGGAACACGTGGGCGATGTACATGCGCGACCAGAACTCGGGCTTTCCGGGGAACGGGGCCCCGAAGATGGCCAGCGTCATCGGCCCCCCGATCACCGGCAGCGAGAGGCCGACGCCGTAGCCGATGGCCAGGCCCATCCCCGAAAGGAGGTCGTCGACGAGCGAGTAGCCCAGGTAGCCCTCCAGGAAGGCCGTGAACAGCAGCGTGAGGCCGATCAGCCAGGTCAGCTCGCGAGGCTTGCGATAGGCGCCGGTGAAGAACACCCGCATCAGGTGCAAGACGATCGAGGCCACGAACACGTCGGCGGCCCAGTGGTGGGTCTGGCGAATCAGGAGCCCGGCCTTGTAGCTGAAGGAGATGTCGAGCACCGAGCGGTAGGCCTCGCTCATCTTCGCCCCGTCCAGCGGCGTGTAGGGGCCGTGGTAGACGGTCTTGGCGGTGCTGGGGTCGAAGAACAGCGCCAGGTAGATGCCCGTGGCGATGAGCACGATGAACGAGTAGAGCGCCACCTCCCCAAGTAGGAACGACCAGTGATCGGGGAACAGGTAGCGCAGGCCCTTGCGCAGCACCGGGGCTGACGCGGTCCGCTCGTCGATGAAGCGAACCGGATCCTGGATCGGATCGCTCACGCGGGGCGCTCCCGGACGTTCCACCACGACGGGCCGACCCGGCCGGAGAAGTTCCCGGCGGCGCGCAGGTACCCGGCGCCGTCGACCATCAACGGCAACTGGGGCAGCGGCCGTCCGGCCGGCCCGTAGATCACGGTACCGCCGGTGAACGGGTCGAAGGTCGAGTAGTGGCACGGGCACACCAGCGCGTCCTGGGGCTCGAGCACGGGGAAGGTCGGCTTGCGGTACAGCGCCACCGCGCAACCGGCGTGGGTGCAGATCTTCGAGAAGGCCAGGATCCCGCCTGGCGCCCAGTTGGCTCGCGCCGGCGGAAGCTCGAGCTTGCTCGGATCGACGCGGATCACGACCAGCGGCGAGCCGATGTTCTCCGGGTCGGCGCCCTCGGGGAACGCGGTGTAGAAGGTCTTCTGCTCGATGTTCGCGGCGCCAATCGGATCGCCGTTCTCGTCGACCAGCCGGACGCCCCGGCGCCAAGGGGTCCGGTCGAGCGGGCCGGTGTCCCAGATCGGACCCAGCGACAGCGCCGGGGTCAGCACGGCGAGACCGAGCGCGCCGCCGGTGGCCGCGCCGGCGGAGATCAACAGCCGCTTGCGGGTGATCCGGCTGCCGCTCTCGCGCACGATCTCGGCGATCTCCTGCTGCTGCTGCGGATGCTCCTGCGGGTAGTCGTCCTCGAGCTCCTCGGTCACCACCAGCCGCTTGGCGACCACGGTCAGGGCGGCGCCGATGAACAGCAGGCACATCCCCAGACAGATGCCCAGGAGCTCGTTGGGAAGGCCGGCGGGGCTGAACTCGGCGTAGGTGACGATGAACCCGAGCGCGAACAGCGTCGCCACGCCGAGCAGCACGAGCACGAGATTCTCGGCCCGCCGCTCCGGGGTTCCCTCGGGGACGATCCGCTCCTGCTCCTCCTTCTTGGCCTTGCGCCGCAACCGCCTGCCGACCAGCAGGGTCACGAACGCGACCAGCCACCGCCACACCCTCATCTGCGCAACCTCCTTCCGACCAGCATGCAGGCGATGATCAGCAGAGGCGCGGCGATCCACCAGGTGACCAGGCCCTCGGGGATCGGGCCCAGGTTCCCGATCCCCCAGCCGCCCCGGTTATCGGGATGCCGCGTGCTCAGCACGTACCGGATGATCGAGCCCAGCTGCGCGTCCGAGATCTGCCGGCTCGAGAAGCGCGGCATCAGGTACGGGCCGATTCGCACCGCCTCGGCGATCTCGGTCGGGGTGGCGCTCTGAAGCGGCGGCGCCATCGCCCCGGTGACGAATCCGCCGCGCGCCACCTCCTGGTGGCATCCGGCGCAGTGCAGGGTGAACTGCTGGAGCCCCTGGGAGATGGATCCGGCCGCCGGATCGGGACGGGGGATCGCCGGGCCCGGCGCCAGCGAGGCGATGTAGGCGACCAGCGAGCGGATCTCCGTGTCGGAGAACAGGACGCGATCGGGCCCGGGTTGATCGTGGATGCTCGACAGCGGCATGTAGCCGGTGCGCAGGTAGAAGTCGGGCGCTTGCGCGCCGACCCCGCGCAGCGGCGGCCCGGCGCCGAGGATCCCGCCGGCGCCCGGACGCGGTGACTGGATGCCGGCGCCGGCGATCCCGTGACAGCTCGCGCAGTTGCCGGCGTAGAGCTCGGCCCCGAGCCTCACGCTCGGGGTGGAGGGCTCGGTGGTGGGCCGGACGATCCCGGACCCGGGCTGGGCCCCGGCGAGCCCCACCGCGCCGAGGGCGAGAACGGCGGCGAGCAGCAGGATGTCCCGGGTGCGGCTCATGACTGCTGGCAGACCGGAAGCAAGGGCGCGCCGATCCCGGTCATGACCATGATCGCCAGGGCGAGGAAGTTGACCGTCAGGCCGACCATGGCCAGAAAGCTGATCCGGCCCGTAGGCGGCGCGGTCCCCTCTCCGCGCCGCTCCGCCTCGGCGACGTGGTCGAGGTGGAACGTGCGCAGGAACAGCCACATGCAGACCCCCAGCGCGGTCAGGCCGATCGCAATCGCCGCGGCGGAGAGGGCGATCTGCCAGCCGTGGACGGGCAGCTGCCAGCGATCCACCGGCTGGTTGCACTGGGCGAAGGTGAAGGCGAGGTTGGCGACGAACTGCACCGCCCACGCGCCCGCGCCACCGAGGACGCCGAACCACACCAGCGCGTTGGACGGCGGGAACTTCACAGCGACGGAGAGAGCTGGGTGAACACGACCAGCACCGCCAGCGTGTTGACGACATACCAGTAGAGGGCCGCCGCGCGCACCCCGGTGAGCCAGTAGTTCGTCAGTCCACGGAGGCTGACGAAGGCAATCACGGTGAGGTCGATCAGGATCCCGAGCAGCACGTGCGCGTGATGGACGGCGAGCATCGTGAAGTAGATCGACCCGTACGCGCTCGACTGCGGGGTGAACTGACGCAGGTCGTGGCGGAACAGGAGGATCTGCGCCGCCAGGTAGGCGAGCTGCACGAGCATCGCCAGGGCGATCAGCCACACCGCCGGCCAGCGCCGGCCGGCGCGGGCCGCACGCGCCGCCCCCCACATCGGCGCTGTCGTCGCCACCAGCACGCCGGTGGCGATCAACGGCAGCACCACGCTCGGTGGTTTGATGCCCGGCGGCGGCCAGTGATGGGCATCGAAGTCGAGGTAGAAGTAGGTGGCGATCAGGGTCCCGAACAGGGTCACCTCCGCGCACAGGAACAGCGCCATCCCCCACCAGCCGTTCGGCTGCGCCAGACGCTGGCGCGAGGCGCGACCGGCGGCCGCCGCCGTGAACGCCGCCGAGCTGCGGGTCACGTGCCCGGCGTCGCTCATGCGCGGACACCCCGTAGGTGCCAGCCGATCAGCGACAGCCCGCCCGCCACCAGGAAGCCGACCGCGATCCAGTAGTGCGCCATCAGCAGCATCGCGAACACGCCGGCGAGAGTCAGCGCGGACACCGGGGGCCAGATCGAGTGCGAGGGCATGGTCAGGATCTCGTCGAGCACGGCGTCCTGGACGGTGCTCGCCGGCGTCTCGTGACCGACCTCGAGCAGCCCCTCACCGCGGTCGAGCCTGCGGTTGTCGGCCTCGCGGTCCTTCTCATCCCACATCGGATAGGCGCTGGTGATGGTCGGGATGACCGGATAGTTGTAGGGCGGGGGCGGCGAGGTCGTCGACCACTCCAGGGTGTCGCCCTCGAACGGGTCGTTGCCCGCCGCCGGGCCCCTGAACAGGCTGAGGGCGAGATTGGCGACGATCAGCACCAGGCCGACGGCGAGGATGTAGGCCCCGATCGACTCGATGAAGTTCAGCAGCGTCCACCCCATCCCCGGCGGATAGGTGTAGTTGCGCCTGGGCATCCCGAGGATGCCGACGATGTGCATCGGGAAGAAGACCACGAACGTGCCGATGAACGTCAGCCAGAAGCTGAGCTTCCCGACCCCCTCGTGGTACATGCGGCCGGTGACCTTGGGGAACCAGAAGTACATGCCGCCGAGGATCGGGAACACCGCCGCGCCGAAGATCACGAAGTGGAAGTGGGCGACGATGAAGTAGCTGTCGTGGACCTGCTGGTCGAACGGAATCGCCGCCACCATGATCCCCGACAGGCCGCCGATGATGAAGTACACGATGAACCCGATGATGAACAGCATCGGCGTCTTGAACTGGGGCGTCCCGGTCACGATCGTGGTGATCCAGGCAAACAACTGAATCGCGCTGGGGATCACGATGATCAGGCTCGCGGCGGCGAAGTAGACCGTGGTCAGCGTGGCGAAGCCGACGGTGAACATGTGGTGCACCCACACGCCGAAGCCGAGGAACGCGACCAGGATCTCGGCCAGCGCGACCAAGGGGAAGAACACCATCTTGCGATGCGCGAAGGTCGGGATGATCGAGGTCGCGATTCCGAACGCGGGCAAGATGATGATGTACACCTCGGGGTGACCGAATATCCAGAACAGGTTCTGCCATAACAGGGGGTCCCCGCCGTAGGCGGCGTCATAGAAGTGAAACCCGAGCTGCCGGTCGAGCTCGAGGAACAGCGCCGCGACGCTCAGCGATGGCAGTGCGAACAGCAGCGCGAAGGCAACGGCCAGGAACGCGAAGCAGAACAACGGCATCCGGTTCAGTGACATTCCTGGCGCGCGCAGCTTGAAGATCGTGACGATGAAGTTGATCGAGGCCGCGGTGCTGGAGATCCCGTTGAAGATCAGCCCGTAACCGTAGAAGTCGATGTTGTTGCCGGGGTCGTACTGCTTCGAGGCCAGCGGGACGTAGTCGAACCAGCCGGCGTTGGGGGCATGCCCCTGCAACAAGGCGATGTACATGAACAGCCCCGAGCACAGAAAGATCCAGTACGAGAGCGCGTTCATGCGCGGGAAGGCCATGTCCCGCGCCCCGATCATCAACGGGATCAGGTAGTTGCCGAACGCGCCCGTGGTCATCGGGATCACGAACAGGAAAATCATCGTGATCCCGTGCATCGTGAACATCTCGTCGTAGGCCTGAGGCGAGAGCACGTGCCCATTGGGGCCGATCAGCTGAGTGCGGATCAGCAGCGCCTCGACCCCGCCAGCGCCGAAAAAGGCCAGCGAGGTGAAGAAGTACAGGATCCCGATCCGCTTGTGATCGGTGGTCGTAAGCCAGCCGAGCAGCCCGGGGCGCTCCTCCCAGATCCGCCCCAGGCGATCGACGTGTCGCTGGCCCCGGGGTGAGACGACGGTGGCCATCGCTAGCGAAGGCTCTCCAGGTAGGCCACCAGCTCCGCGACCTCGGCCCGCGAAAGTCCAAGGTCGGGCATCCGAACGCCGGGCTTGATCGCCTGCGGGTTCGAGATCCAGGCCGTCAGCTCGGCCGGGGTGTTGGGGATCGTCAGCGCGGCGAGCGAGGACCGCGTGGCGAGGTGGGTGAGATCAGGCCCCACCGTGGCCTGGGCCGGGGTGCCGCCGATCCGGTGGCAGGTCGCGCACTGGCTGGTCATGAACAGCTGCTCGCCGGCGCGGGCCTGCGCCGTGGTCGGGGCGCGGGCCGGCGCGGCCATGCTTGCCAGCCAGCTCCGGAACGCCGCCGGCGGCTGGGCGAACACGTACAGCGACATGTGCGCGTGCTGCACCCCGCAGAACTGCGAGCACTGCCCGCGGTACCTACCCGCCTGGGACGCGTACAGCAGCACCCGGTTCCGCCGCCCCGGGATCATGTCGATCTTGCGGTTCAGGGCGGGCACCCAGAAGCTGTGGATCACGTCGGCCGAGGTCGCGATCACGTTCACCCGCGTGTTGACCGGGATGTGGATCTCGTTCGCGGTCACGGCGTCGGTCCCCGGATAGCGCACCTCCCACCAGAACTGATGGCCGATCACGTCGATGGTCATCGTCGTGGTGCGCGGGTTGGGGGCCGAGGTCTGACCGACGAGGTAGACGTCCGCGACCCCGAACAGCGCCACCAGCGCGACCACCGGGATGGCGATCCCGAACAGCAGCACCATTCCCTCCGAGACATCCTCGCGCTCGCCGAAGTGCGGCAGCCCCGGCGTCCCCCGGCGAAACCACGCCAGCACGAGCATCGCCACCGCCCCGGCGAAGACGAGCACCGCGGCGGCCAGCATCCACCACCACAGCAGCGCGATGTTGTGCGCCTGCGGGCTGTGGGTGGAGAGGATCGACTGCTTGCTGCAGCCCGCCAGCACGACGCTCGAGGCGATCGCCACGACGACGACGACGCGCCGCGACCGGGACCGGCGGCGGTGATCGCGGGAGTCGGATGACACGTGAGCGCTAGCGGGTCTGACTGGAGACGACGCCTACTGGGTGGTCTCCGGCTACCCGCCGGACTGGAGTTCAATCGGAGGCCGTTCGCGGACAGACGGCTGGGCGTCCCAGGCGCCGATCAGGTGCTCGCGCGAGCTAGGAGGAAGGCCTGGCGGCTCGCTCGTGGACGTGCCGGAGCTCGGCCGGCGGGCGCCCCAGGAGCAGCCATCGGGACCGCGGCAACCGTCGAACCCGGCCCGCATCCATCAATCGCCCGATCGCCGTGCTCACCGAAGGCCGGCGAGCCCCGATCACCGCGGCGAGCACGCCGTGAGTCAGGGGCACGTCCAGGCGCACGCCCTCGCGTGTCACCGAACCCCAGCGGTCGGCGAAGTGCCACAGGACCAGGAGCAGCCGGTCGTCGATGCGGCGCAGCCCGCACACCGCCAGGTGGAAGGCGAGCCAGTGGGTGCGCTGCATCAGACGTCGCGAAATCGCCGCGGTCACCTCGGGGAACGGCGCGAGCCGACGCGAGAACTCCCGGCCCAGCACCGCGAGCTGCACCGCCTGGACCACATCCCAGTCGACCTCCGTGGCCACGGACTGGTCCGGACCGATGCGCAGCCACGGTTGGAGCACATCTCCCGGTCCCAGCAGCTCGGCGCAGGTGTAATCGCCGACCGTGACCTCGCGTGCCAGCAACCCCTCGATCAGGAGCAGGCCGAGATTGGCCTCGCGCTCGAAGTCATCCGGCCCCACCTCCCACGGACCGGCGGGGTACTCCACGACCTCGGCCACAGCTCGCCCGCGTGCGATCTGCAGCTGCTCGTCGCTCAGGTCCTCCCCGAGGTCCGGATCGGATTCGAGCACCGCGACGAGGTGGCGTGGCTCGTTCCGCACGCAGGTTGCCCGTTCCTGTTCCACCGTTCAGGAGCCCACTACCCGGTAGGGGATCGCGCGACGCCCGATTACCCGCGCTTCCGGCCCCGGCGGCGAGACGCGCTCAAGCCTGCAGCCCGCTTTGCTGGGCCAGCGAGGACAGCGCCGATGGCGGCTCGCCCCGCAGCAGCCATCGGTGGCGGCCGGTGCGAACAAGACGACCGTGTTCGTGCAGGCGGGCCACGGCGATGCTGACCGACGGCCGCCGCGCGGCCACCATGTCCGCGAGCTGCGCGTGGGTGATCGGGAGCTCGAGCACAATCGCCTCGGGAGTCACATGCCCGAAGCGGTTGGCCAGCTCCCACAGCGTCACGTCCAGCCGCTCCTCGATGCGCGACAGCGCGTTGATCGCGGACTGGAGGCTCAGCCTGCGGGTACGCACGATCAGCCGCTGCATCAGTGCGGCATGGATCTCGGGCCACCTTGCCGTTCGGATCGCGAACTGACGATCGAGCAGCGCGATGCGCGTCTTGGACACCACCGACGCGGTCACCACGGACGGGGCGGTCAGCGTCGGGCCGGTTCCGACCCAGGGACTGATCAGATCGCCCTCGCCGAGCAGTTCGATGTGCGAGCGGCACCCCGCCTTGAGCCGAACGACCATCAGCCCCTCGAGCAACAGCGCCCCGAATCCACCCGGGTCTGGCCGCGGAGAGAACCGCCACGGGCCTCGCTCGAACTCGAATGCTCGGGCGACCGCGAACCCGGCCGCCAGTTGGAATTGGGATTCCTCGATGCCGGCGCCCAGGTCCGGATCGGCCTCGAGTACACGTACCGCCTTGGCCCCGCTCCCCGGCCGTCGATTAGGTAGTGGGGCGACGGTGGCTAGGGTCGACAACCCAGCGAGCCTCCGCGTTTTGCGCGATCAGACACAGTTTCTTTCTACGATAGAGACACGGGTCTGTCAACCGTAGTGCGCTGACAGTTGGGGACGGAACGGTTGGAAAGTAACGTGTCACCTCGTCGGCCCCTCGAGCGTGTACGAGGTCACCAGGTGAAAGCCGCGCGGCCGAGCCTCCAGCCGTATGTCCCGCTGGACCCACATCAGAATCCCGTGGGCAGCCGGGCGACCTGCATGTCGACGCGCGCTCCCCGGAACGGGACGCCCTCTGCTTGCAGCAGCGCGCGCTGACGCGAGCCCTTGGCCAGCGACCCGTCGGCCCGCACGATCCGGTGCCAGGGCACGGAGCGATCCGCGCAGCGATGGAGCACGGCGCCGGCCATCCGCGGCGCGCCCGGCGACACGTCGCCGTAGGTGCGCACGAATCCGCAGGGGGTCTCGCGCACTCGAGCCAGGATCTCGGCGGTCCGGTCCGGGGACACGCAGGGAGGATATGTGGCGGGGAGCGGGGCGATTTTCACCCCGCGCGTCGCTCGCTCCTGCTAGGCTGCGGCTCGCCGAATTCCCCGCCGCGTGCGGGGAAGCGGGGGACCCAAGTCTCCCCGGGGCGAATCGCGGTCTGTTGACCGTGTAGCGCAAACCCAAGCGCGAGCCCGACAGCTAACCCCGTAGGCGCACACGATGACCACTGGCCGGCGTATCAGCACCGCTTCCGTTCCCCTCCGGCTCGCCAGCGCCGCAGGGGTCGCGGCTGCCGTCGCCGTCGGGATCGCGGCCACGAGTGGCTCGACCTCGCCGGCGCGCGCGGCCAGCATCAGCCAGCTGAACTCGCAGCTGGGCCAAGCGCGTGCCCGCCAGCAAAATCTGTCGGCGAGCCTCAGCCGGCTCGGGCAGGCGATCGGCGCCCTCGGCTCGCAGATCGTGCTCGTAGAGTCTCGCGAGGCGGCGGTCAGGCGGGAGCTGGCGAACGATCGGGCAACGCTGGCGAAGGATCGGATGTCGCTGGCCCGCGAGCATGCGATCGTGGTCAAGCTCAGGGCACTGCTCGCGCGCGCGCGGGCGGTCCTGGCCCAGCAGCTCGTCAGCAACTACGAGGGCGACCATCCGGACCTGGTCTCGGTCGTGCTCGACGCCCACGGCTTCAGCGACCTGCTCGACGCGCTCAATTTCCTGGGACGCGCCGAGGGTGAGCAGAAGGCCACGATCATGGCCACCAGGCAGGCCAAGGAGCAGGCCGACGCGGCGCAGCGCCGGCTGGCCACGCTCGAGGCCGCGGAGGTCCACGTCACCCTGGCGGCGGCGGTCCGGGAGCGGGCGCTGGCGGGCATGAACGCGCTTCTGCACGCGAAGCAGGCCGCCCTGGGGCGAGCACGCGCAGCGCAACAAGCGGCGCTGGCCGCGAGCCGGGCAAGAGCGGGTCGGCTCCAGTCGGCCATCGCCAGGATCCAGGCCGAGCAGGCAGCCGCCGCCCGGCGGGCGGCGGCGGCGGCGGCCGCGGCCTCCACAGCTGCCCCGACGACCGGGGCCGGGGATTCCAGCACCGGCGCTCCGGCGGGCCCCACGCTCGGGCCGTCGGGCGGCTGGGCGATCCCGTACGCGATCGTGCTCTGCGAATCGGGCGGTCAGGATCTACCGCCCAACAGCGCCGGCGCCTCCGGCTACTACCAGATCCTCCCGAGCACATGGAAGGAGTTCGGCGGGACCGGGCCCGCAGCATATCTCGCGCCCAAGAGCGAGCAGGATGCGGTCGCCTCGCGGATCTGGAACGGCGGCGCCGGCGCGTCGGCATGGGTCTGCGCCGGGATCGTCGGGATTCACTGACCTGCCCCCCCTGCCTCAGCGGGCGAGCCAGGAGGGTTCGCCCGCTGAGGCCCCCCTGCCCGCTACCGAAACCTTCACATGGCCGCCGGGTTGTTCCGGGTGTGAGGAGGTTCGTTCGGGTGCTGGCGGGGGCTTGGTGTGCGCTCGCGGCGATGGTGGCGCTCGCCGCCGGTGCGTCGGCGGCCTCGCCCGTGGTCAGCGCGTTCCCGAGCCCGGGCACGCAGTACGCCCTCCCGACAACGCAGATCGCCTTGCGCGGCATCCCCGCCGGCAACATCGGCTCGATCTCGGTGGTGGGCTCGCAGAGCGGGACGCACACGGGACACATCGCCGCCGATTCCGACGGCGACGGCGGCAGCTTCCTGCCCGACCATCCGTTCGACCCCGGCGAGCTGGTGACGGTAACGACGAGCCTCGAGATCGCCGGCGCCAGCCACGGCGCCTTCCAGTTCAAGGTGGCTCGGCCGGCGGGCCCGATCAAGCCCATTCCAGTCGCCCATGTGCCGGGCGGGGTGCAGCGCTTCCGCTCGCGACCGGACCTCCAGCCGCCCTCGATCCAGGTGCTGAGGCGTCCCACCGCAGGCAAGGGCGACATCTTCGTCGCGCCCCAGTTCGGCCCCAGTCAGGACGGCCCGATGCTGCTGGATGCGTTCGGGAACCTGATCTGGTTCCATCCTGTGCCGCGCGGTCAGCTGGCGACCGACTTTCGCGTTCAGAGGCTGGCGAGCCAGCCGGTGCTGACGTGGTGGCAGGGCTATATGAACAACGGCAGCGGCCGCGGCGAGGACGTCATCTTCAACCGCGACTACCAGCAGATCGGGGTGGTCCGGGCCGGCGACGGCCTGCAGGGGACCGACCTGCACGAGTTTCTGCTCACCCCGCAGGGAGACGCCTACATCATCGCCGTCTCGCCGCTGCGCTGGCCGGGGACGAGAAAGCCGCTGATGAATTCGGTGGTGCAGGAGATCGACGTCAAGACCGGGCTGGTCTTGTTCGAGTGGGACGCGCTCGACCACGTCCCGGTGAGCGAGTCCTTCTTCAAGACACCGGCCCAGCAGGGTTTCGTGTGGGATCCGTACCACGTCAACTCGGTTGCGCTCGATCGCGACGGCAACGTGATCGTCTCGATGCGCAACACCTGGGCCGCGTACAAGATCAATCACAGCACGGGCGCGGTGATGTGGACGCTCGGAGGGAACCGGAGCAGCTTCATGATGGGGCGGGGCACCCGGACCGCGTTCCAGCACGACGTTGTCGTCCAGCCCGACGGCACGCTGACGCTGTTCGACGACGGCGCCGGCCCGCCGCGCAAGGAAGGACAGTCGCGGGCGATCAGGATCGCGCTCAACATCGCCAAGATGACCGCGACGCTGGTCGGGCAGTACGAGCACCGGCCCGCCCTGTCCTCGAACTACGAGGGCAGCGCGCAGGCGCTCGCGGGAGGCGACATGTTCGTGGGCTGGGGACAGCAGCCGTACTTCACCGAGTTCAACCGCAAGGGTCAGATCGACTTCGACGCGCGCTTCACCTCGGCCACCGACAGCTATCGCGCCTATCGCCTCCCCTGGAGCTCGCAGCCGACGACGCTGCCGGCGATCGCGGTCTCGCGGGGCGCCCACGGGGTCACCACGGCGTACGCGAGCTGGAACGGGGCCACGAATGTGAGCGCGTTCCGCGTCCTCGGCGGCTCCAGCCCCACCCGGCTCAGGCCGCTCAGGATTGTCCGCAAGCGCAGCTTCGAGACCGCGCTGACGGTCCACAGCACGGCCCGCTACTTCGAGGTCCAGGCGCTGGGCACGAAGGCCCACGTGCTGGCGCGCTCGAAGGCGATCACCTAACGCGCCCGCCACCCGCCGCCCGCCGCCCGCCACCCGCCGCCCGCTCGCTACTCGCCGGTCGCCGCCGCCCGCTCGCTGTGATTCGATTCGCGCCAGAGAGTGACGCGTCGAACCGCCATCGCCGGGGCCCTCCTGCTCGCTGCGCTCGCGATCCGGATCGCCGAGGTCGAGCGCACCAGCTACCGCCCGCTCAACGACGGCGCCTCCTACCTGACCTTGGCCGCGGAGATCGCCCACGCCGGCGACTACTCCTCGCATGACCGGGGCGCCGGCAATTCGCGCGGCCCGAGCGCGTACTTCCCGCCGGCGTACCCGTACTTTCTGGCCGGGATCGACCTGCTCGACGGCTACCGCACCGCGCGTGGCCCGGCCGTCCATCCGGCTCGGATCGCCAACGCCCTGCTGGGGACGGTCACGGTCGCCTTCGTGGGGCTGGTCGCGCTCGAGGCGCTCGGCCCGGCGATCGCGCTGATCGCGCTCGCGCTCGCCGCCCTCTACCCGGCGTTCATCGAGCTCTCGGGCGTGCTCGTGGCGGAGAACCTGTTGACCGCGCTCGTGCTGGCGGCGGTGTACGCCGCCCTTCGCGCCCGCTCGGGACCGCATCCGTACCCGTGGATCGCCGCCGCCGGCGTGCTCACCGGGCTGGCCGCGCTGACCCACGAAAACGGAGTGGTGCTGGTGATCCCGCTGGCGATCGCGGCCTGGAGCGCGACCAACGGGACGCTCCGCGGTCCAGCGCTGCTGGTCGCCGCCACCGTGCTCACCGTGGTCCCGTGGACGATCCGCGACGCGATCGAGCTGCACAGCTTCATCCCGGTCTCCGACGAGGCCGGGATCACGCTTGCCGGGACCTACAACCGCGGGGCTGCCGCCGATCACCGGATCCCCTACCAATGGCGGTTGTTCCTGCCCGAGCGACACCCCAGCCGGCTCGCAGAGCCGGCCCTCAGCAATGACCAGCTCGCCGACGCGCTCCATTACATCGGCGCCCACCCGCTGGCACCGGTGGCCGTCGGCTATCACAACCTCCGCCGGCTGCTGGAGCTGGAGGGCTCGTTGGCATGGAGGGTGTCGACGGAGTCGATCGGGCTGGACCGCGGGACGGCCGAGGTCGGGGTCGTCGGGTTCTGGATCCTGTGCCTGCTGGCGCTGGCCGGCGCGTTCACCAGGGCGGTCCGCCAAGCCCCGTGGTGGCTGTGGGCGGCGCCGGCGCTGATGGCGCTCAGCGTCCTGTTCGTCAACGCCGAGACGCCTCGGTTCCGCGAGCCGGTGGACGCGTTCCTGATGCTGCCGGCGGCGTGCGCGGTGGCGACGGCGCTCGGACTAGGCGGTGCGCCAGTCCGCCGTGTACGTCGGTCGCCACTGTCGGCTGTCGGCGCTCAGCTCGTCGAAGTGCGCCAGCGCCTCGCCTGAGCCGACGGCGACGCAGGTCAGCGGCGACTCGGCCAGGTAGACGGGCATTCCCGTCTCCAGCGCGACCAGATCGGAGAAGCCCCGGACCAGGGTGCCGCCGCCGGCGAGCAGGATCCCCTCGCGCGCGATGTCGCTGGCCAGCTCGGGCGGGGTCTGTTCGAGCGTGTCGCGGATGGCGCGGAGGATCTCCTGGAGCGGCAGCCGGATGGCCTCGCGGACCTCCTCGGTGCGGAGCTGGATCGCCGTGGGCAGCCCGGTGATCAGGTGGCGGCCGCGGACCTCGATCGTCTCCTCCTGGTCGAGCGGGATCGCCGACGCGGCGGTGATCTTGATCATCTCCGCGGTGCGCGAACCGATCGCCAGCTGGTAGACGCCGCGCAGGTAGTGGGCGATCGCCTCGTCCATCTCATAGCCGCCGACCCGCGCCGAGCTCGAGATGACGATTCCGCCGAGCGAGATCACCGCCATCTCGCTGGTGCCGCCGCCGACGTCCACGACCATCCGCCCGACGGGCTCCTCGATCGCGATGCCGGCGCCGATGGCGGCGGCGATCGGCTCCTCGATCAGGTGCACGCGCCGCGCCCCGGCGGCCAGCGAGGCCTCTTCGACCGCCCGCTTCTCCACCTCGGTGACCCCCGAGGGCGCGCACACGATCAGCCGCGGGTGGGCCATCCGACGGTGGAGCACCTTGCGGATGAAGTAGCGCAGCATCTGCTCGGTGACCTCGAAATCGGCGATCACGCCGTGCCGCAGCGGTCGGGTGGCCGAGATCGTGGCCGGTGTGCGGCCGATCATCCGCTCGGCGTCGGCGCCGACCGCGTGGACCTCGCCGGTGGCCACGTCGGAGGCCACGACCGAGGGCTCGGACACGACGATGCCGCGCCCGCCGACGTACACGAGCGTGTTCGCGGTCCCAAGGTCGATGGCCATGTCGTGGACGCCGACCGCGGGGGCCAGATGGCGACGGGAATTGTCGCGGCGTGATCCGTCTCTGCGTAACCGGATGTTGGAAGGGTGTCAGAAGCGGGGCGCCGGCGTCCGAAACAGACTGAAACCGGGTTCCGCTACCTGCCAAACCCTGCGCAAACCGCTCCCTGCAGCAGAACGGAATACTTTGTTCCGATGCTAAGGTCTCGGACGTGGCCGACGCTTCGTCCCCGCTCTCCGGCCGCCGCGCCCAGGCGGCACGCAACGACCAGCTGATCCTCGAGTCGGCCCGAGCGGTCTTCCTGGCCGACCCCGGCGCGCCGATCAGCGAGGTCGCCAAGCACGCCGGCGTGGGCATCAGCGCGCTCTACTCCCGCTACGCCAGCAAGGAGGAACTGCTGGGCAAGCTGTGCCGCGACGGCCTCCAGCGGTTCGTCGTGGAAACCGAGGCTGCCCTCGGCGACGAGCGCGATCCGTGGACGGTGTTCAGCGACTACATGCAGCGCCTGGTCGATGCCGACACCAGTTCGCTGACGCTCGCGCTCGCCGGCAGGTTCACGCCGACCGAGGACATGTTCGCGCTGGCCGAGCGCGCCAACCGGCTGAGCATCCGGCTGTTCCGGCGGATCAAGGGCGTGCTGCGACCGGGGCTCGAGGTCCACGACCTGTCGCTGGTGTTCGAGCTGATCGCGGCGATCAAGCTCGGGGATCGGGCCCGGACCGAGCAGCTGCGCCGGCGCTACCTGGCCGTGGTGCTCGACGGGCTGCGGGCCGGGAACGGCGAGCGATTACCGGGACCGGGGCCGCGGTGGGAGGAGATCAACGAGCGGTGGGCGAGCGATTGAGGATCGCGTGGAGCGGTCGTGTGTTGAGCACATCCGCGGCCCCGGCCCCGCCGCGCCGCGCGGTGGCCACGGACAGGGCCATGTTCCCGAGCCCGCGGACCGAATGCGCATCCGTGGAGCAGACGATCTGCACGCCGGCGCGGAGCGCGGCGCGGACGTGCGGGCCGCTGAGGTCGAGGCGGTCGGGGAGGCCGTTGACCTCGAGTGCGACTCGCTCCTCGAGCGCCACCGCGAAGGCACGCTCGAGGTCGAGGGCGTTCTCCGGGCGCCGGTTGATATAGCGGCCCGTGGGATGGCTGAGGCAGCATACGTAGGGGTTGCGCAGCGCCTCCTCGACGCGCCGGGTCATCTCCGGTTTCGCCATCCGCTGCCCGCCGTGCACGCTTGCCTGCACCCACTCGAGCTCCGCGAGGACATCGTCGGGGAGATCGAGCCGGCCGTCGGGGAGAATGTCGCATTCGATCCCGCGCAGGACGCGAAACGGCGCCAGCACTTCGTTGACGGCAGCGATCTCCTCGGCCTGGCGGCGGACGTCATCGGGCGTGAGCCCCCGGACGGCGCCCACCGCCGGCGTGTGATCGCAGATCGCGAGGTAATCGTAACCGCGCTCGATCGCCGCCCGGGCCATCTCCTCGACGCTCGCCCGGCCGTCCGACCGCGTGGTGTGGCAGTGCAGATCGCCCCGGATCTGTGCCGGCTCCAGCAGCGGCGGCGGCTGACCGCGGAACGGCTGCTCGCGCAGCTCCGGCGGACACCAGGGGACCTGGAGCGAGGCGTACAGCGCGGGTTCGTCGGGCGCCTCCGGCAGCGGCTCGAGGGCCGCGACGTAGGCCGGTGAACCGGTGGCGCGGACGAGCGCGGTTCCGAAGCCCTCGGGCGCGGCGGCGACGAGCTCGACGGGCACGCCATCGACCGTCACCCCCAGCGCCCGTCGCTCCTGCTCCTCGACCACGGCGACGATCTGGGGCAGCGCCGCGAAGCGCGCGAGCATCGGCTGGGGATCGGCCGCGGGGCAAACCACCGCCAGCCGCTCGCACGAGTCGCGCCACCGGCGCGGGTCGCCCGCCACCTCGCCGCCGAGCGCGGCGGCGATGGCCCCGACAAGCTCCCAGGCGCGGTTCAGCAGCAGCCCCTGCCGGGGGCGCGGCTCGGGCTTGCGGGCGAGCGCCTCGAGCAGGCGCGCCTCGGTCTTGGGGCCGATCCCGGGCACGTTGCGCAGCTGCCCCGAGGCCGCCGCAGCCCGGAACTCGTCCGCCGTGCGGACGCCAAGCGAGCGCGCGAGCTCGATCGAGCGCCTGGCTCCCAGGCCCAGGTAACGGCCGAGGCCGACGAGATCGGGAGCCAGCTCGCGCTCGAGCTCTGACAGCTCCGCGATCTCGCCGGTCTCGACCAGCTCGCGCAGCCGGGCCTCGATCCCGGGGCCGATCCCGCGCAGCTCGCGCGCCCGCCCGGATCGCACCAGCTCGTCCACCGGGATCACCGAGCCCCGGATGGTGTCCGCGGCGCGGCGGTAGGCGCGGGCCTGGTAGGGGCCGGCGTCGAGGAGCTCGAGCAGCAACGCGAACGTGTCCAGGCGATCGGCGATGTGGGCGTTGTCCACCGGCGATAGTTTCCCCGGAGATCCGCGAGCTCGAGCAGCGCTTTGCCGATGCCGATCGTGCTTGACGCCCGACGTGTAGGCCGCTAAGGTTTGCGTACGTGTACGCAAACCCATGGCCGTTTGGAGGTCAAGCCGATGTCCGCCCAGGCTCCCACTCTGTATCCATCGATGCGCTACCGCGACGCGCCGGCCGCGATCGAGTTCCTCAAGTCGGCCTTCGGCTTTCAGGAGCGCGAGGTGTACGCCAACGAGGACGGCACGATCGCTCACGCGGAGCTGAGCTACGGCCCGAGCATCCTGATGCTGGGCACGGCGAAGGACGACGTCTACGGCGAGCGCGTCGGCGCCGGCTGGCTGTACGTCGCCGTCGACGATCCCGACGCCCACTGCGAGCAGGCTCGCAAGGCCGGCGCCACGATCGTGCACGATCTGCACGACACGGACTACGGCTCCCGCGACTACTCCGCCCGTGACCCCGAGGGCAACACGTGGTCGTTCGGGACCTACCGCCCCGCAGTCGAGGCCTGAGCCGGCGTCGAAGGCTGAGCGGGCCTGAAACGCTGAGCACCGAGCCCCGGCGCGGCGGGCGCCCGCCCCGGTTTTCTCGCGAGAAGGTGATCGCCGCGGCCCAGCGGCTCGTCGAGCGCGACGGCCCCGAGGGGCTCACCATGCGCCGCGTCGCCGAGGAGCTGGGCAGCTCGCCGATGTCGATCTACCGCCACGTGCGGGACAAGGACGAGCTGCTCGTGCTGCTGCTCGACCGGCTGGCCTCGGAGCTGCCCAGGCCGCGGCTGCCGCGGGAACCGCGCGCCAGAACGGCGCGCGCCTGCCGGGCCATGCGGGACGGGCTCGCCGAGCACCCCTGGGTCGTCGACGTCCTCGCCGGCGGCGAGCTGATCGCGCCGTCGATCCTGTGGCTGATGGAGGAGATCGTCGCCGGGTTCGTCGCCTGCGGCCTCTCGCCGGCCCAGGCGGCCGCCGGCTACCGCGCGGTGTGGCAGTTCACGGTCGGCGAACTGATCATCCAGCGGGGCCTCGATCGCGTGGCGGCGAGCGGCCGCAGGCCGTTCGTACTCGACGTTCTCACCGGGGTCGATCCCGACCAGCTCCCGACGCTGGCCGCGGTCGCCGAGTACTGGGCACCCGCCCGGAGGCGCGACAGCTATGACACCGGGATCACGGCGCTGATCGACGGGCTGCTGGCCGGCGCCGGATGAGACAACCTTGGCGTTTTCGTTCGACCCCTCGGAACAAAACGCCAAGGTTGGGCGGGGGGCCCCGACGCCGGGGGGCCGCTACATCGCCGGCTCGACCACCGCCAGGCCGTCGGCGACGACCGGCTCGAGGCCTCGGGGGACGAGCACCGCGTCGTGCTCTCCGAGCAACACCTGCGTCACGAACTCCCGGGCGCCGGCGCGCCGCGCGGCCCGCCGCCGGATCTCGAGCCGGAGCGGCTTGCGAGCCCGCGACGAGCGATCGAAGCCCCGGCGGACCAGTACCCCTGTTGCCAGTTCCATCATGCTGCCTCCATTTCGTAGGCGACCTGCTCGTCTCGTCCGAGCGGGATCGACTCTGCCTCGACAACCTCGGCCGCCGGGGGCGCCGGCGCCCGCAGCAGCAGCAGCGCGATCAGCGCTCCCACGCCGACCGCGCCGGCCCCGATCGCCCACGCCAGGTGGAAGCCGCCGGTGAGCGCCTGCAGATGGTGCTGCCCGAGGCCGGCGAGCACCTTCGTGCGCTGTGCCGCCACCGTGCCCAGGGCCGCTATCCCGATCGCCGCCGAAATCTGCAGCGAGGCGTTGACGATGCCCGAGGCCAGGCCGGCGTCGGCCGGCGGCACGTCGGCCATGGCGATCGTGGTCAGCGGCAGGAACGCCAGGCCGGCGCCGAGCCCGAGCAAGGCGAAGGGCCCGAAGATCGCCGGGAAGTAGCTCGTGTGCGCGGGCAGCCGGGACAGCAGCAGCAGCGCGCCGGCGATCGCGGTCAAGCCAAAGAGCAGGATCCGCACCGGACCAAAGCGGCTCATCAGGCGGGCGGTGATCCCGAGCGAGAGCGCGCCCAGGGCGAGCGTCGTCGGCAGGAACGCCAGGCCGGTCAGGAGCGCCCCGTAGCCGTGCACGTGCTGGAGATAGAGGACCCCGAGCAGGAAGGTCGAGAACATGCCCGTGACCAGGAAGCCGCGCACCACGCTCGAAGCCGCCAGACCCGGAACCCGGAGGATCCGGAGGGGGAACATCGGGTGGGCGAGCCGAGACTCGACGGCCACGAACACGGCCAGCAACGCCACCGCCGCGCCGCCGAAGCCGAGCGTGTGCGCCGAGATCCAGCCGTACTCCGTGACCTTGACGATCGCGTAGACGCCGAGCATCAAGGCGACGGTGACCAAGACGGCGCCGAGCCAGTCGACCCCGTGTCCGAGTCCGGGCCGCTCGGTCTCGTTGATCAGGATCCATCCGAGCGCGAACGCGATGATCCCGATCGGCACGTTGATGAAGAAGATCCAGTGCCAGTTCACCGACTGCGTGAGCACACCGCCGGCGAGCAGCCCGATCGAGCCGCCGCTGGAGATGATGAACGTGTAGACGCTCAAAGCAATCGCTCGCTCGGACGGCTTCGGGAACTCCGTGACCAGTAGCGCCAGCACCGCCGCCGATGCCACCGCGCCGCCGACCCCCTGCACGAACCGCGCCACGACCAGCAGTAGCTGGCTGTCGGCGATCCCGCACGCCATCGAGGCCAGCGTGAACATCACCAGCCCGGTGAGGAACATCCGCTTGCGCCCGAGCAAGTCGCCAAGCCGCCCGGCCAGGAGCAGGAAGCTGCCGAACGCGATCATGTAGGCGTCGACGACCCAGGCCAGGTTCGCCTGCGAGAACCCGAGGTCGCGCTGCATCGAGGGCAGGGCGACGTTCACGATCGTCGCGTCGAGCACCATCATCAGCTGGCCGAGGCACACGACCGCCAAGGCGATCCATCGCCGCCGCTCTCCGTTGATTAGACGTTGGATAGTGATCATCCCCTCTCTATAGCTCGTCGCTTGTTGGATGATCGTCACTCTATCATGGACTATCATCTAATGCATGATGCTCATCCTGATAATCTGCGAGTCGCGATGGCCGTAGACACCACGCCGGGCACGATCGTCATGCTGCTGCGGCTGTCGAAGGCGATCCACAAGCGCAGCACGGAAGACGTGCTCGGGATGAACCTGCGCCAGCTGATGCTGCTCAGCTACCTGCGCGACCGGCCGGCGCTCCAGCAGCAGTTGTGCGAGTCGTTGTGGCTCGACCCCAACAACTGCGTGCTCCTGCTGAACGAGACCGAGGAGCTCGGCTACATCGAGCGCCGCCGTGATCCGACCGATCGCCGGCGGCACGTCGTCGCCCTCACCGAGGAGGGACGGACCGCGCTCGAGCGCGGCGAGGTGGCGCGCGAGAGCCTCGAGGATCAGATCCTCGCCGGCCTCACCGCCGAGGAGCGAGCGACGTTGCGCTCGTTGCTCAGCCGCGCGCTCGAACAGCCCCCGGCCTGAGCCGGCTCAGGTGGCGACGGCGCGACGGCGCCGGCTCAGGTGGCGACGGCCCGACGGCGCCGGAACAGTCCCCGCCGTCCGCGGCGCTCCTCGACCTCGCCGGCGGCGGCGCCGGCGGCTACGAACGGCTCCTCGGCCAGGCGCGGACGCGACACGAATCGGCCCATCGCAAACGCCGCCAGCGCGGCGATCACTGCGCCGAGGGCGTAGAAATAGCCCAGCAGCTCCACCGCCTGGCGGAGATGGCCGCCCGCCGGCGCGCCGATCGGGTTGCCGGCGGCGTGCCACCACAGGCTGACCGCCGGGCCGATCGCGAACCACACGCCGGCAGCCAGCGCCAGCCAGCCACCGAGCAGGCCGCTCGAGCGACGCGAGCTGGTCAGCAGCAGAAGGCCGCCGAGGACCGCGACCGCGCCGGGCAGAATGTCAAGCCAGAGCCGATTCATGGTGTAGTGCCAACTGCTGTAGCTGCCGAAGGCGTAGTGGAAATACGGGCCGATGAAAGGGATCAGCGCTCCCCACAGCCCAAGAATGATGATCAGGATTCCGCTCAGGGCCCCGGTCGTCCTGGGCAACCGCATCGGCCTGCCGGCCGCACCGGTCGCCGGCCGTGTCTCTGTTGTCTCTGTAGCCATGCCTAGGGAATACCCCGGATCGCGGAGCGATGAACCACCTCATCGCAACGGGATCTGCGGCGAACGCCAAGCATCCCGTCGGATCAGCGGCGGCCGCCTCGAGGGGCGGCGGCGGATCCTTCTCGATCTCGAGCGCCTCGACGCCGAGCAGGGTTGAGGCTTTGAAGACCCAGGGGAATTCGAACGGCACGGGCAGATGGCCTCGCAGTTACAGGCCTCGAGGTAGCTGCCCGCTATACGCCACACCACCGCTTCCGTACGGTGATTCTCTGGGTAACGCCAGCGGGCGGTCAACCCCAGTCTCGCCCGCGCTGGACTGCTGTCCGCCATCCATACTCCGCCGCCCGCGGCGCACGCGCCGGCGGTTCTCGGGGTCCCGCAGGTAGCGATAGATCATGATCGCGGCGGCAAGCAGCGCGACCGCCGCCACCAGCGAAAGCGTCCCCTGCTTGGCGATCGCGGTCGCTTCATCTAGCGACTGCCAGAAGAAGTAGCCGAGCAGGCAGCAGGCCGCGGACCACGTGCCGGCGGCCACGAAGGCGACCGGAAGGAAGCGCCGGGGCGCCAGCTTCGACGCACCGGCGATGAACGGGGCCAGCGGGCGTACGAACCCGATGAAGCGGCCGACGACGATCGTCTTGCCGCCGTGCACAGCGAAGAACCGCTCGACCTGCTCGATGCGCGCGGTCGTGAGCTTGACCCTCGGCCCGTGCCGGCGAACGAAGTCGCTGCCGAGCCGGCGACCGAGGATATACGAGGTGATGTCGCCGGCCAGGGCGCAGGCCCAGACCACCGCGATCATCACCGCGATGTCGGTATGGCCCTGGCCCGCGGTCACGCCGCCCACGATCACGGCGAGCTCGCCAGGCGCGATCAGCCCGATGCCCGCGCCGGTCTCCAGGAACGCCATGACGCCGACGAACGGGTAGGCGTAGGAGCCGAGCGATTCGCCGAGCTGCCGGATGGCAGCCTCGAGGTTGGGCGGGTGGACGACACCGGCGCCGTATACGGCGAGCGCGACCGCGGCCATGACGGCCGCCGCCCGGGCGCGCTTTGGCAGGCGACGCCACCGCGCCAAGAGGTAAGCGCCCGCATCGGATATGGGGTTCGAGGTGATCATGGAGATGGTCGCTCAGTCCGCGCCCAGCAAGTCTGCTCGACCCCGGCCGCCGCCAGAATGGGGTCTGCCCCTCATCTGCCCCGTCCTCGCCGGATCGACAAAGGAGACGACATGCCCGTCGGCAAGGCCAAAGCAGCAACCTCGGAGTCGGCAGGCAACGAGTTTCAGCTCGAGGTGCCCTGCCTCACCGAGCTCGACGAGCCGCGCATCCGGGACCTGCTGAAGCGCGACCAGTTCTTCTGGCTCGATCTCACCGCACCGGGACCGCATGAGCTCCGCCGGGTGGGCGAGATCTTCGGCTTTCACCCGCTCGCGCTCGAGGACACCGAGCATTTCGCCCAGCGGCCCAAGCTCGACAACTTCGACGACTACATCTTTCTCGTGTTCTACGGCGCCGCGCCCGAACGCACCGGGACCGACGAGCTGCTGCGCGAGGTTCACCTGTTCGTCTCCGGCCATTTTCTGGTCACGATCCATCGCGACCACGAGCCGTCGCTCGCCGAGCAGCGCAAGGACCTCGATGGCCGCAGGCTGCACAGCGAGCAGTTTGTGCTCTACCGCGTCCTCGACGCGCTGACCGACAGCTATTTCCCGATCCTCGCCGACCTCGACACCGAGATCGACGACCTCGAATCGGCCGTGCTCGCCAATCCCACCGAACAGCAGCTCGAGCGGCTGTTCGCGCTCAAGCGCCAGCTGGTGGCGATGCGCAAGGTGGTGACCCCCCAGCGCGACCTGTTCGCTCGCTCGATCGATCAGATCGCCGAGCTTCCCGGCCTTCAGCTCGACGAGCGCGACTACTTCCGCGACGTTTACGACCACCTGATCCGAATCAGCGATCTGATCGACTCCTACCGCGACCTGCTCTCGGGCGCGACCGACCTTTACCTGTCGACGATCAGCAACCGCCAGAACGACGTGATGAAACAGCTAACGGTGATCGCCACGATCTTCCTGCCGCTGTCGTTCATCACCGGCTTCTTCGGTCAGAACTTCGCCTATATGGTCACCGACCTGATCCACGCCGAATGGACGTTCTGGGTGGTCGGGGTCGGCAGCATGGTGGCCACGGTGGCGGCTCTGATGGTCTTCTTCCACCGCAAGGGTTGGGCGTAGACATAGACTCCTGCGATGGACGGCTTCGCGCTCACCTACGAGGGCTTCGAGCCGAGCGAGGAGGGGCTCCGCGAGGCGCTGACCTCGACCGGCAACGGCTACCTGTGCACGCGCGGAGCCGCCGAGTGGCAGGACGCCGACGGCGTCCATTACCCGGGCACCTACGCGCACGGGGTCTACAACCGGGAGACGACGATCCTCGGCGGGCTGCCGGTGCTCAACGAGGACCTCGTCAACCTTCCCAACTGGCTGGTGCTGAAGCTACGGATCGAGGGCGAGGAGGCGATCGGGCTGGGCGACGTGGAGTTGCTGGCCTATCACCATCGGCTGGACATCCGCAGCGCGACGGTGGTCCGTGAGCTGCGCTTTCGCGATCGAAGCTCCCGGGAGACCACCTTGCGCAGCCGGCGGTTCGTGAGCATGGCGGATGTCCACCGCGCCGGCATCGAGTGGACGCTGACGGCGGAGAACTGGTCGGGCCGGGTGGAGCTCGTCTCGGCCATCGACGGCCGCGTGACCAACGCCGGCGTGGCCCGGTACGAGCAGTTGGAGGGCCGGCATCTCGACCCGGTCTCACCGAGGACGTTCGGGGCCGAGGTGATCGCGCTGAAGGTCGAGACCCGCCAATCGAATCTCTACATCAGCCAGGCCGCGCGCACGCGCGTCTTCCAGGACTCTGAGCCGATCGCCGTCACCCGCACCCTGCACCAGATGGAGGACTACATCCAGCAGGTGCTGGTCTTCGAGCTGCGCCAGGGCTCGGCGGTGCGGGTCGAGAAGATGGTCGCCTTCTATACCTCTCGCGACCCCGCGACCAGCGACACCCTGATCAAGGCCGGCACATCGGCACAGCGCGCCGGCGAGTTCGAGGAGGAGCTCGAGCGGACGCGGTCGGCCTGGGAGGAGCTCTGGCGGCAATGCGACCTGCGCGTGCCCGGAGACGAAGGGGTGCAGCAGCTTCTGCGGCTGCACACCTGTCACCTGCTGCAGGTGTGCTCGCGGAATACGGCCGACATCGACGCCGGGGTGCCCGCCCGGGGGCTGAACGGCGAGGCCTACCGCGGCCACATCTTCTGGGACGAGCTCTACGTGTACCCGTTCTTGAACTTCCGGATGCCCGAGGTCACCCGCGGGCTGTTGCTGTACCGCTACCGGCGGCTGGACGAGGCACGGGCGGCCGCGCGCGAGGCCGGATTCCGGGGCGCGATGTTCCCGTGGCAAAGCGGCAGCGAAGGCAAGGAGGAGACGCAACGGTTACATCTCAATCCGCTCTCAGGTCGCTGGGAGCCCGACCTCAGCCACAACCAGCGGCACGTCAACGCCGCGATCTTCTACAACATCTGGCACTACTTCCAGGCCACCCGGGACCTGACCTTCCTGCGCGACCAAGGCGCGGAGATGATGCTGGAGATCGCTCGCTTCTGGGCCTCGATCGCGCACTTCAACCCCGAGCGCGGGCGCTACGAGATCCACGGCGTGATGGGGCCCGACGAGTTCCACGAGCAGTACCCGGGCGCGCACGAGGGCGGGCTGCGGAACAACGCCTACACCAACGTGATGGTGGCTTGGCTGTGCGGGGTCGCCCACGGGGTCCTTTCGCTGCTGCCCGAGAGCCGGGCCGAGGCGCTGCGCGAGAAGTGCGCGCTCGACGAGGAGGAGCTACGCACGTGGGAGGACATGAGCCGCCGGATGTTCGTGCCCTTCCACGGTGAGGGCATCATCAGCCAGTTCGAGGGCTACGAGGAACTCGAGGAGCTCGACTGGGACGGCTACCGGGCCAAGTACGGCAACATCCAGCGACTCGACCGGATCCTGCGCGCCGAGGGCGATGACCCGAATCGCTACAAGCTGGCGAAGCAGGCCGACACCGTGATGCTGTTCTATCTGCTCTCGGCCGAGGAGCTGGGGCGGCTGTTTGCGCGGCTCGACTACGAATACCGTCCCGACACGGCCAGCCGGAACATCGCCTACTACGACCGGCGCACATCGCACGGCTCGACGCTCAGCTTCATCGCCCACGCCGGCGTCCTCGCCGCGCTCGATCCGGAGAGTTCCTGGGAGCGGTTCCTGGTCGCGCTGAAGAGCGACGTCGGCGACATCCAGGGCGGGACCACCAAGGAGGGCGTGCACATGGGCGTGATGGCCGGAACGCTGGACCTCGTCCAGCGCAGCTACATGGGCGCCTCCGTCCGGGACGACATCCTGCACTTCGACCCCAGGCTGCCGGCCCAGATCGAGAGCGTCACCTTCTCGATGCAGTTTCAACGGGCCCCGATCCAGGTGACCCTGGCCGATCGCCGATTGACGCTGGCCGCCCATCCCGAGGGTGCCAGCCGGCCGGTCAGAGTCGGGGTCGGCGACCACGTCCGCGAGCTTTGCCCCGGGGACCGGTTCACGTTCGAGCTGCAGCCGGCTCCCGGCGTCAGGCAGCAAGTCCACGCTGAGACGGAGGCACGATGACAAGTTTCCAAGGCGCGATCTTCGACGTCGATGGCGTGCTCGTCGACTCGCCTCACGAGAAGGCCTGGCGCGAATCCATGCGCGAGCTGATGGAGTCGGAGTGGGGCGACATCCGCGAGCGGACGACGTGGTCGCCGGAGGCGTTCACGCCCCGCGTCTACGAGACCGAAATGTCCGGCAAGCCGCGCATGGATGGCGCCCGGGCGGCGCTCGAGTACTTCCAGGTCCCCGACGACGACGACGAGCGTTTGGCCCAATACGCCGATCGCAAACAGGCGATGGTGGTGCGCCTGATCGAGGCCGGCGACTTCACCGCCTACCCCGACGCGCTCCGCTTCATCATCGCGGTCAAGGACGCGGGTCTCCGGGTGGCCGCGGCATCCTCATCCAAGAACGCCGACCTGTTCCTGTCCAAGATCAGGCTCGACAGCTTCGCGGAACAGCAAGGGATCTCCTCGCCCTCGCTGAGGCCGGGGCTGACGCTGCTCGAGTTCTTCGACGCCGACGTCTCGGGCCGGGACTTCGCCCACGGCAAGCCCCACCCGGAGATGTTCCTCACCGCCGCGCAGGAGCTCGCGACGGCGCCGGAGAAATCGATCGTGCTCGAGGACGCGGCGGCGGGGGTCGAGGCGGCCAAGGCCGGCGGCATGAGCGCGATCGGCATCGCCCGCGCGCACGATGAGGAACTCCTCGCGGCTGAGCACGCCGACATCGTCGTCACGACGCTCGACGATGTGGACCTCGACGCCCTGGCCGAGGGACGGTTGAGAACGAAAGGAATCAACGGATGATCGACCCCCCCGAACGTTTTCACTGCGACGTTCGTCTGGACCCCTTGATCCTGGCGTGAGGAAGTAGCAGGCTTAGGCCGGTCTTGGGGGCCTGATCGCGGAAGGGGGCAAGGACGAACGCGATCAGGCGTCCCAGCCAAGGCCTTGGGACGGCGGATCGCGTAATCAAGTGGGGGCCAGGACCAGCGCGATCCGGCGTCCCAGGACCGCCTTGGCACCGGTCGTGGCTCCGCTGCCTCCGCCCGCCGCGCTCCGAGGGGTCTCCCCGGGCGTTCCGGTCTATCGCTCGCCCGGCAACAGCCGCGGGAACTGGGACACCGCGTACTCCATGTCGAGCGCGGTGCTGACGATTCGGTGCTGCTCCTTGGCGTGCGCTACCGGGTAACCCTCGCCCGAGGCGGCCCGCTCGGGCCGGCCGATGTACCCGAACCGGATCCCCGAGGGCAGCAGCTGGCGCAGCCGCGCCGACATGTGCGCCCGCGCGCCCATGTTGCGCGGCTCCTCCTGGACCCACACGACCTCGTCGAGCTTCGGATAGCTCTCCATCAGCTCGAGCAGCTCGGCCTGGGGGAACGGGTAGAGCAGCTCCATCCGGCCGATCGCGACCTGCGGTCGCTCGGCCCGCAGCGGATGGCCTTCGAGGTCGTAGTACATCTTGCCGCTGCACAGCAGCAGCCGAGTAACAGCCTCCGGATCGACTCCGGGCTCCGCGAGCACGGGCTGGAACCGCCCCGAGGCCAGATCGTCAACCGAAGAGGTGGCCTGCTGCAGGCGCAGCAACGACTTCGGGGTCATCACCACCAGCGGTCGCTGCTTGGCGATCCGCGCCTGGCGGCGGAGCAGGTGGAAGTACTGGGCGGGCGTGGTCGGGTTGGCGACGCGGATGTTGCCCTCGGCGGCAAGCTGCAGGAACCGCTCGAGCCGGGCCGAGGAGTGCTCGGGGCCCGAGCCCTCGTAGCCGTGCGGCAGCAGCAGCGTGAGCCGCGAGGTCTGGCCCCACTTGGCCAGCCCCGAAACGATGAACTGATCGATGATCACCTGCGCGCCGTTGACGAAGTCGCCGAACTGCGCCTCCCACAACACCAGAGTCTCCGGGCCCTCCTGCGAGTAGCCGTACTCGAACCCCAGGCAGGCCATCTCCGACAGGGGACTGTTGTGCAGCTCCATCGGCGCCAGCGCGCCCGGTAGGTGCTGCATCGCGCAGTGCTCCTGGCCGGTCTTGGGGTCGTGGAGGACCAGGTGCCGCTGACTGAAGGTCCCCCGCTCCGTGTCCTGACCGGTGAGGCGAATCGGGATCCCCTCCGTCAACAACGAAGCGAAGGCCAGCGCCTCGGCGTGCGCCCACACGATCCCGCCTCCGGACTCGAGCCCGTTCCGGCGCTGCTCGAACTGCTTGAGCAGCTTCGGGTGGATCGTGAACCCGTCGGGCACCGAGAGCAGCTCGTCGTTGAGGACCCGAAGCCGATCCACCGAGACGGCGGTCTTGACCTCGGGAGAGGCGGTGCGGTCGAGCTGGTATTCGCCGGTGGCGTGCTCGACCTCCTTGGCCGCCGCGATCCGCTCCTTGAGCAGCTCGTGCTCGTCGGACAGCTTCTCCCACACCTCGTCGGTCATCTCGGTCGACTCCTGCACCGAGACCACCCCCTGCTCGATCAGCTGCTTCGCGAACAGCTCGCGCACCGGCGGATGCTTCTTGATCACCTGGTACATCTCGGGCTGGGTGTAGGCCGGCTCGTCGGCCTCGTTGTGGCCGAAGCGCCGGTAGCCGATCATGTCGATCAGCACGTCGTGGCCGAACTCCTGGCGGAACGCGAACGCCAGCCGCACCGCCGAGATGCAGGCCGCGACGTCGTCGGCGTTGACGTGGATGATCGGCACGTCGTAGCCCTTGGCCAGATCGCTCGCCCAGGTGGTCGACCGAGCGTCGTCGGGGTCGGTCGTGAACCCGACCTGGTTGTTCTGGATGATGTGGATCGTCCCCCCGACGGTGTAGCCGTCCAGCGCCTGCAGGTTCAACGTCTCCGCGACCACTCCCTGGCCCGGGAAGGCGGCGTCGCCGTGGAGGATGATCGGGATCGCGGCGTCGGTGTCCTGGTGGGCGTGGGGGCCCTGCCGCGTGGTCTGAGCCGCGCGCGTCGCCCCCGAGGCGACCGGCGCCACGAACTCCAGATGGCTCGGGTTCGACTCCAGCCGCACGATGATCGACTCGCCGCTCGGCAGCTGGTAGGAGCCCTGGGCGCCGTGGTGGTACTTGACGTCGCCGGTCCCACCCTGCGGGATGGTGGTGATCGCCTCGAGCGTCGAGGTCCCCTCGAACTCGGCGAAGATCGTCCCGTATGGTCGCCCGAGATTGTGGGCGAGGATGTTCAGGCGCCCGCGATGTGCGGTCCCGATCACGACCTCGCGGGCGCCGCGGGTGGCCGCAAGCTCGACCAGCTCGTCGAGCATGGGCACGGTCATGTCGAGCCCCTCGACCGAGAACTGCTTCTGGCCGAGGTACGCCTTGTGCATGAACCGCTCGAGCGCGTCGACCTCGGTAAGCCGTTTCAGCAGCGCTTTCTGCTCCTCGTTGGTGAGCGGCCTGCGGAACGTGCCGGACTCGATCGCCTCCCTCAGCCACAGCCGCTGCCGGTGCGAGGAGATGTGCTCGATCTCGTAGGCGATCGGCCCGCAGTAGGTCTCGCGCAGATGCGGCAGCGCGTCGGCGAGAGTCGCGCCGGGCACCGACATCCGCAGGATTCGCGCCGGGATCTTCGCCATCAGCTCCGGAGTCAGGCTGAGCGGCTCGGGGTCGAGCGCCGGGTCGCCCTCGGGCTCGCGCCCCAGCGGGTCGAGCTTGGCCGCGAGGTGGCCATGGGTCCGGTGCGCCTTGAGCAGCGAGGTCGCCGCCTGCACCGCCTGCAGCAGCTCCTCGTCGGGCGGCCCCGCCGGTGCCCGCACCGCGGTTGGGGCCGCCGCGGCCGCGGGGGCAGGCGGCGGCGGCAGTTCCGGGAGCTCCGCCCCGAGGTCGCGGAACACCGCCTCGTAAAAACCGTCCTCGCCCTGTAGCAGCGCCTCGATCCGCTGCAGGAAGCGGCCCGATTCGGCGCCCTGGATGATCCGGTGGTCATAGGTTGAGGTCATCGTCATGACCTTCTCGGCGCCGATCATGGCGCCGATGGTCTGCAGCCCGACCGGATAGGAGATCGAGCCCGTGGCCACGATCGTGCCCTGGCCGACCATCAGCCGGGGGACGCTGGCGATGGTTCCGATCCCGCCCGGATTGGTGAGCGTGATGTTGCCGCCGCTCAGGTCATCGGCCGTGAGCGTGTTGGTCCGGGCCCTCTCGACCAGCGCATCGTAGGCGTCCAAGAACTGCTCGAAGGTGAGCCGGCCGGCGTCGCGGATCACCGGCACCATCAGCGTCCGGCTGCCGTCCTTCTTCTCCACGTCGACGGCCAGCCCGAGGTTGACGGCGCCGTCATCGACGCGGTGCGGCTTGCCCTCGAGCGATTCATAGTGGTGGGCCATCACCGGCATCTCCGCGGTGGCGACGCGGGCGATCGCATATGCGATCAGGTGCGTGAACGAGACGCGGTAGCCCGCGTTCTTGAGCTGCTTGCGCCGCTCGTCGAGCACGGTCACGGTGAGGGTGCGCAGCGAGGTGGCGGTCGGGATCGAGCGGCTCTCGTCCATGTAGCGCGCCAACGCGGCGGCGCCGCCTCGGAGCGGCTGGGCGCCAGGTTCCTTTATGGGGGCGGCCTGTTGGGGTTCGGCCGTCGCGGACGCGCCGTTGCCGGCTGCCGCCAGCACGTCCGCCTTGGTGATCCGGCCGTTCCGAGCGGTGCCGTGGACGCGGCGGATATCGATCCCCTCGCTGGCCGCGACTCTCCGGGCGATCGGGGAGGCGGTGGCGCCGTCGGCGGGGACGGGCTCGGTGGGTACGGCGTCGGGGGTCGCGGGCGCGGGCTCGGCCGGCGCTGGTTCGGCCGGCGTCGCGCCGGCGGTCTTCGTCATCCGTGCGATCACCTGCCCGACCGTGACCGTGTCGCCCTCCTGGACCAGGATCTCGGTGATCGTCCCGGCGGAAGGAGCTGGCAGCTCCATGTCTACCTTGTCGGTCGAGATCTCGACGACCGTGTCGCCGTTCTTGACCGTATCGCCGACCTTGACCGACCACTCGAGGATCGTCCCCTCGGTGACGGACTCGCCGCCGGTCGGGGTGACGATGTCGATCGTCTCGCCCATGGCCGCCTCGGTCGAGGCCTCTCCCTCCGCCTCGGTGGTGGCGCCCGCGACCTGCTCCTCGGCCGAGGCCGGTGGCGACTCCGCAGAGACCGGGGTGGCCTCGATGGGGACGGCCGCGGCGCCGCCGTTCCCGGGGGCCGGCGCGGCGCCGGCGGGGGTGCCGGGCGCGCGGCGCTCGTCCTCGCTCGGCTGGCCGAGGCGCGCGCCATCCGTCGCGGTCGAGATCTCCGCCAGCAAGGCGCCGACCGCGACCGTCTCACCCTCGGCCGCATGGACCCTGACCACGGTGCCGGCCGCCGGCGCGGGGACCTCGGCGTCGACCTTGTCGGTCGAGATTTCGACGATCGTCTCGTCGGCCTCGACCGTGTCGCCCTCGTGCTTGTGCCACTCGAGCACGGTCCCCTCGGACACCGAGTCGCCCATCGCGGGCATCACGACCTGCACCGTCTCCGTACCTACCGCCATGCGGTTTCAACTGTAACGCGTGATTCTCGATCCGCCTGGACAAATGACGGCGCCCTGGGAAGGGCTGGGGACGGCACCCGGGTCCCGGACACTCGCTAAGTGCTCCCCGGGTGATCAGCTCACCGCAGGCGGCGGTGTCGGCCCCGCCACAGCGCGGTGGCGATCAGCAGCCCCCAGATCAGAAACCACGGATCCCACAGGTACGCGTGCCACGCCAGCGCCCGGTCATCGGCATTCGCCGACCGGTGGACGGCACCGGCCTGCACCAGCAGCCCCACCGCCGTCAGCACCAGGCCGTAGATCGTCAGCACCGCAGCGGCGATCCACGCCAGCACCCACGCGTCGCGACTACGCGCCGGACTGCTCGGCGGGCGAAGGGCCACCAGCGGCAGCGCCGCCGCGATCAGCTTGAGGGCCACGGCAGCCCACAACGCGACGAGCACGCCCGCGGCGCGGGCCCGACCGTGCTCCGCCAGTGAGCCGCCGACCGTGTCGAGCAGCCATGTGCCACCCACTCCCCAGTAGATGCTGACCGCGGCGTAGAGCAGGCCGACGAGGCAGGCCGCGGTCGCAGCCGCGAGGCCGCTGCCGGCCCGACTTGGCTGGCCTTCTGACACCGCCAGACAGTACGGGTGCCGGGTCCTTGGGGGTCGCCGGCCGAATCGACGGCATCCTCGCGGGCGCCGGGGCTTGCGTAAAGTGGCCGGGGTGACGGCGCTCCTCGGCTGGCAGGCCCACTTGCCGGCGGGCATGCGTGGCGACGACCTCGACTTGACCGCGAAAGGCACTCTGCCCGCCGCCTGGACGAGGGTCTGGGGGGAGGCGCCGGCGGCGCCGGCGCTTTGCCATCGGGATCGCGGCTGGATCACCGGCGAGCAGCTCGAGGAGGCCACCCGCCGAGTCGCGGGACGCCTGCAGGGAGCGGGTCTCGAGCCCGGGGACCGGATGCTGTTCAGCGCTGGATCCTCCCTCGGGCTGGTGATCGCGCACGTGGCCGCGCTCCGCTCGGGGATCGTGGTCGTGCCGGCGAACACCGCCTACGGCGAGCGCGAGCTCGCGCACGTCGTCACCGATGCGCGTCCGAAGGCGGCGCTGCTCGATGATCCTGACCGCGCCGGCTGGGTGGTGGCGGCAGCGGAGCCGGGGACGGTCGTGGTCGGGCCTGAGGTCGATCTGCCTGATCATGAGCCGGCGTCACTCGACGGCGCTGCGTCCGCTGCTCCGGCCCTGATCTGTTACACGTCGGGAACCACCGGCAGGCCGAAGGGCGCGGTGCTCACGCACGCCAACCTGCTGGCCAGCAGCGAAGCCGTCGCCCTGGCGTGGCGGTGGACCGCCTCCGACCGGCTCGTGCTGGCCCTGCCGCTGTTCCACGTCCACGGGCTGTGCGTCGGGCTGCACGGCACCCTGCTGGCCGGCGCCTCCGCGGTGCTCGTTCCCCGCTTCGACGTCGATGCGGTGCTCGACGCCGTCGGCGCCGAGGACGCCACCCTGTTCTTCGGCGTACCGACCATGTATCACCGGCTGGCCCACTCGGCGCGGGTGGCTGAGTTGTCGAGGCTGCGGCTGTGCGTGTCGGGCTCGGCGCCGCTGCCGGCCGAGCTTCATCGCGTCCTCGCCGAGCGCGGCGGGCAGCGGGTGCTCGAGCGCTACGGCATGAGCGAGACCCTGATGAACACGTCCAATCCCTATGACGGGGAGCGGCGCCCGGGCAGCGTGGGGCTGCCGCTGCCGGGCGTCGAGGTGCGGCTCGAGGGGGGCGATGAGGGGGAGATCCTGGTGCGAGGCCCGAACGTGTTCGCCGGCTATTGGGAGCAGCCTGAGGCCACCGCCGAGAGCTTCGCCGACGAGTGGTTTCGCACCGGGGACCTCGGCGCCGCTGATCCGGACGGCTACCTGCGGATCCTGGGGCGCTCGAAGGAGCTGATCATCACCGGCGGACTCAACGTGTATCCGCGCGAGGTCGAGGACGTGCTGCTCTCCCACCCCGGGGTGGGAGAGGCCGCGGTCGTGGGCCTGCCCTCGGAGGAATGGGGCGAGCAGGTCACCGCATACGTGGTCCCAACCGCCGATCCGCCCACCGAGCGGGCGCTGCTCGACTTCGCCGCCGGACAGCTGGCATCGTTCAAGTGCCCCCGCGAGGTCCGGTTCGTCGACGATCTGCCCCGAAACGCACTGGGCAAGGTCCTCAAGCACGAACTCGAAACCGGGTCCGGCTGACCGATCAGGGCAAAGGGACGCGCGATTGCCTGACCCGGGCGGCGCGCACGGTGGCGAACAGGGTGTCGGTCAACAGGTGCATCACCTGGGCCCGCGGGACGCCGGACGCGCGCGCGTCGTCGAGGACCGTCTCGGCGAACGCCACATAGCCCCGCAGGGCCAGGCGGACGATGGACGGGGGATCGCTGGTGCCGAACTGGTTGCGCGAGATCACCGAGACCATGGCCTCGAGCGACAGCTCGGACGCGGCCCGAAGCTCGGGCTGGGCCGCGGCGCGGGAGTGGCGATGGATCAGCCAGGAGTCGGTCGGCCGCAGCGCGTGCTCCGCGACGTGCCTGACGTTGGCGGCTACACGGTCCGCCAGCGGCAGGGCCTCGTCCAGGTTCCAGCCCGCGGCCAGCTCTCGCTCGGCCAGTCGAACCACGGCCAGCGCGATGTCCGGGCGACCGCTGGGGAAATAGTGGTCGAGCAGGTTGCGGGTCACCCCTGCTCGCGCGGCTACCTCATCGAGTGAGAAATCCGTGAGTCCCTGCGCGGCGAGGACCGGCGTGGCGGCCATGACCAGCTGCTGGGGGCGTGCGTCGGGCGGCGGTCGCCGGGGCGGGCGTTCGGTCGCCCCCACACCGGCCGGGGCGTCACTCGTAGAGGGGTCCGAACGCACGTCCCAAAGCTATCCGTTATTGGCAAAGCGTCAACTTGGGTGGACGTAAAAACAGCGTCCTGGGGTGACCGTGGCGACCTGTCACGGCAGTAGCCTGATCTCTCGTGCGACCGGGCGCGATCCGACGGGCCATCCCGTTCTTCTCAGCTGCGGCCTGCTGCTGGTTGATTGCCGGCTGCTCGGCTTCTTCGAGTGATTCATCGCCCTCGAGCAGCATTCCGCCCGCTCCGGGCACTACCGACTCCACGCCGGGCGCGGCGGTCACCCACCGCCGCCGCCACCATGCCGCCCCGCGTCCACGGCCGCACCCGAGACGACCCGTCGCCCCGCCGCCCCAGCCGATCCTGGCGGTGAGCACGGCGAGCTCAGGCGTGGTCCAGCCGCAGCCGCCCGCCGGCTCCTGCCACGCCCGCGGCTCGGGGCTGTTCTCGCTCCCGGACCTTCGCTGCACCCCGGGTGCGATCAGCCCGGCCGTGACTCAGGCGAATCTCGACTCGACGATCTGCAGCCATGGCTACACCGAGACGGTGAGACCGCCGGAGTCGGTGACGGAGGCCGAGAAGGAGGCCAGCATCACGGCTTACGGTGACCCCGGCTCCCTTCACGACTACGAGTACGACCACCTCGTCCCGCTCGAGCTCGGCGGGGCGACCAACGACCCCCGCAACCTGTGGCCCGAGCCCGGGGCGTCGCCGAACCCCAAGGACAAGCTCGAGGATCGCTTGAACGCGATGGTGTGCGAGGGGGAGATTGGACTGGCGACGTCGCAGCGAGAGATCGCCACCGATTGGGTGGCCGCGTATCACCGTCTGGTCGGCTGACGAGATGCAACGCTTTGCCCGCGCTCGTCCACACCCAGGTCTGTGAGCACGGGCCGAGGCAAGTTCGCGGCCTGAACGGAATCCGACGGGGGGTCCCCATGCCCGGACTCGGGCTCGCCGCCGGGGAGAACGTGCCCGGATTCGCCCTCGCCGCCGGGAGAATGGTCTCGGTGCGCCTGCTGCTGTACCTGGATCAGAACTACCTGAGCGGGATCGCCAAGCGCAAGCCGGCCTTCCGGGCGCTCGAACCGGCGTTGCGCGAGGCGCTCGCCGCGGGCGCCGTCGGGGTCGTGGAGTCCGCCGTGCACGAACTCGAGTCGCGCCCCCGGCCGGACCTTGGGGTGCTCGAGCTGCTGCATCAGCTCTCAAACGGCCAGCGGCTGCCGGAGTCCGGGCGCGCCGCACGCGATGCGCGGCGCCGAATGCTGTGGACGATCGCGCACGAACTGCCTGAGCGCCACGCCCGCGCCAGCGACACCGCCGACCTCGACGCGCTCTCGGCCGCGCTCCCGCACTGCGACCTGGTCACCTGCGATGCGTTCATGGCCGACATCGTGCGACGGACGCGACTCGACCTGCGCCATGGCTGTGAACTGTTCACGGGGAGGCGCGCCGACGTGTTCCGGCTCCGCGACCGCTTGCGGGAGCTGGCCGCCCCGCCGTGACAAAGCTCACAGGCCGTTTCCACACAGCGCCCGTACCGTCGGTAGTGGATTCATCCACCAGAAGGGGACGTAAAAGTGTCGAGAATTGTTGTGCTCGGCGCTGGTGTGTGTGGGCTGGCGACCGGGATGATGTTGGCGCGAGACGGTCACGAGGTGACCATGCTGGAGCGCGACGAGGCCGGGGTGCCGGAATCGATCGAGGAGGCGTGGGAGGAGTGGTCCCGCGACGGGGTGGGGCAGTTCCGCCAGGCGCACTATCTGCAACCGGGCGGGCGCGCGGTCCTCGAATCGGACCTGCCCGACGTGGTGGCGGCGCTCGACGCCGCCGGGTCCCTGCGGTTCGATGCGCTGTCCATGCTGCCGCCGACGATCACCGATCGCGCGCCACGGCCGGGCGACGAGCGGTTCCAGACCATCACCGCCCGCCGTCCCGCGCTCGAGCAGGCCTTCGGTCAGACGGCTCAGGCTGAGCCGGGCCTCGAGATCCGACGCGGGGTGGCCGTCGAGGCGCTGGCGACGCGACGCTACGACGGCACGCCCCACGTGACCGGTGTGAGGATGGACGGCGGCGAGGAGCTGAGTGCCGACCTCGTGGTGGATGCGATGGGCAGGCGGTCACAGCTCCCGCGATGGCTGCGGGAGGCCGGCTGCCGCACCCCGTACGAGGAGGTCGAGGACGCGGGTTTCATCTACTACACGCGATTCTTCCGCTCGGCGGATGGAGCGCTGCCCCGGCTTCGCGGTCCGCTGATGTCGTCGGTCGGCACGTTCTCGGTGGTGACACTCCCGGGCGACAACGGGACCTGGTCGGTGACGGTGTACATCTCCACCGGCGACCAGCCGCTGAAGCGACTGCGCGATCCCGACCGCTGGACAGCGGTGCTGCGGGCGTGCCCGCTGCATGCCCACTGGCTGGATGGCGAGCCGATCACCGACATCCTGGCGATGAGCGGGGTCGTCGACCGCTACCGCCGCCTGGTGGTGGACGGGCAGCCGGTGGCGACCGGCATTGCCCTGGTTGCTGACGCGTGGGCGTGCACAAACCCGGCGCTCGGGCGCGGCATGACGTTCGGGCTGCGGCACGCCAAGCGGCTCCGTGACGTCGTCCGCACGCACCTGGAGGACCCGCGTGAGTTCGCGCTGATCTGGGACGCGGTCACCGAGGCCGAGCTGACGCCGTGGTATCGGGAAACGATCGAGGAGAACCGAGCCCACCGCCGAGTGCTCGAGGCGCTGCGCAACGGACTCGAGCCTCCTGCTCCCGCCGGGGCGGCAGCGTTGCCGACCGCGCTGCTGTCCGCGATGCCCCACGACCCCGATGTGTTCCGCGTCTTCCTCGCGGCTCGGTGCTGCATCACGCCGCTGGGCGAGGCCTTCAGCCGCCCGGAGGTGGTCGAACGGGTGCTGGAGGTGGCGCGGGGCCGGGAGCTTCCGCGGATCCCGGGCCCCGACCGCCAACAGCTGCTGCGGCTGCTGAACTGACCCGCCTCAGGCGGGGTGCCGACCGCCCGGAGCCCGGTCGCTCCGAAGTTCCGCCGTCCGCCGTCGCCGGCGCTCCTCGATCACGAACCCGACCGATCCGCAGAACGGTCCCAGGCCGCCCAGCACGGCCACCGTCACCGCCAGCCAGAACGGGATCACCCGGAGGCGCGCGGCGTAGATGCAGATCATCGACATGCCGATCCACATCAGCCCGTGGGTCAGCCCGAGGATGAACGTCTCGGGCTGGGGCCCGCCGAGCACAAAGGCGCAGATCAGCAGCGACAGGTAGATGATGGAGTGGGTAAACGACGCGAACTCCAGGCGGGAGAACGTGATCCACTTCACGACTGCGCGAGGAAGCTGCCCATCCGGCGCAGCGGCTCGTCCGCCTCCACCGGCCAATCCTGCACGCCCGCCGGCCACCAGGCGAAGTCGTCGTGCTCGTGGTCGGGGGTGACGGTGGCGCCCGCGAACAGCCACGCCTGCCCGACCATCAGCACCACCTCGTTCGGCAGCTGCACGAGAGCCTCGATCCGCATCCGCTCGGGTTCGACCGACCATTCCTCACGCAGCTCCCGGCGCATGGTGTCGGCCGGGTTCTCATCGACCTCGACCGAGCCGCCGGCGCCGAGCGCCCATCGGCCGGCCCACGACGCCAGCCACGTGGCGCGGCGGCCCGCCAGCCAGCGCCCGCCGGCGTCACGGACCACGCAGAGCACCGACAGGCTCTGGGCGGCGTGCTCGGCCAGCAGCCGCAGGGCCCAGCGGGCGGGCTGGAGCTCGAGTGTCAGCCGGTCGACGCGGGCGTCGAAGGAGGCGAGCCGGCCGGCGAAGCCGTCGTGGCTCGGCGAGCCACGCTCGCGGAGCTCGTTCAGGGCCACGTCGGCCGCGTCGGTCGCGCTCTGCGCGGGCTGGAACGGGTCGCTGCGCCACGACGCCTGCACCTGGGTCGGATCCCAGGGTCCCCGCGCGAGCAGACCGGGTGCGCTGGCCACGGGCGACACGGTACCGGTGTATCGCGCCGACGAGCGGTGGCCGCTCAGCCGGCGGGTGGTGACACGGGTCGACCGGGCTCACGAACTGTCGGAGGAGTGGCGATAGGGTGCCTTCAGTGGCGCGGCGACTGAAGCACTGGGGCTGGGGATACGAGGACGAGCAGCCGTCCCCAGCGGACCTGCGCACGAGCGCCGCCTTTCTGGCCCAGCGGCTCGGGTTTGGCTCGGCCGAGCCCGAGCAGCCGGTGCCGCTGTCGGAGATATCGCTGCCCGAGCCCCGGTTGCGGTGCCCCGAGGCGCTGGCGGAGATTTGCTGCGCCGATCCCTACCAGCGTGCGCTCCACAGCTACGGCCGCTCCTACAGCGACGTTGTCCGCGCCTTCCGAGGTCGCTTCGAGCACCCGCCCGACGTGGTCGTGCGCCCGCGCACCGAGGAGCAGCTGTCGGCCGCGCTCGACTGGGCGCTGTCGGCCGGCGCCGCGGTTGTCCCGTTCGGCGGCGGAACGAGCGTCGTCGGCGGCGTCGAGGCACGGCTCGCTGGCGGCGAGTTCGCGGGGGTGGTGACGCTCGACGTCAAAGCCATGGATCGCGTGCTCGAGGTCGACCCGGTCTCGCTGTCGGCGCGGATCCAGGCTGGCGCCACCGGCCTCCGGCTCGAGCAGCAGCTCGCCGAGCACGAGCTGACCTTGCGTCACTTCCCGCAGTCGTTCCAGTTCTCGACCCTCGGGGGCTGGATCGCGACCCGCGCCGGCGGGCACTTCGCCACCCTGTACACCCACATCGACGACCTGGTCGAATCGGTGCGGGCGTTGACGCCGGCGGGCGTGTGGGAGTCCCGGAGGCTCCCGGGCTCGGGCGCCGGCGTCTCGCCGGACCGGCTGCTGATCGGCTCAGAGGGGATCCTCGGTGTGATCACCGAGGCGTGGGTGCGGGTCAGGCCGCGACCCCGGTTCCGCGCCTCGGTGGGCGTACGGTTCCCCGATTTCATGACCGGGGCCGCCGCAGTCCGGGAGCTCTCGCAGTCGGGCCTGTACCCGAGCAACTGCCGGCTGATCGATCCGGCCGAGGCTGCCATGACCGGCGCCGGCGACGGATCGGGGGCGCTGCTGGTGCTGGGGTTCGAGTCGCCCGGGCACGAGGTCGAGCATTGGATGTCGCTGGCGCTCGAGTGCTGCGGCGATCACGGCGGCTGCTGGGAGCGGCAAGCGGCCGATGCCGACCGGCGCTCAGGCGGAGGCAGGCCCGGAAGCCAAAGCCAGGCCGGCGGATCGGGCGGCGACGCCGTGGGCAGCTGGCGCGAGGCGTTTCTCCGAGCCCCCTACCTGCGTGACACGTTCGTGGCCATGGGGGTGCTCTCCGAGACGTTCGAGACCGCGATCACCTGGGATCGGTTCCCGTCCTTCCACGAATCGGTGCTGGGGGCGGCGTCGGCGGCGGTGTCGGGGATCTGCGGCGCGGGTTCGGTCACCTGCCGATTCACCCACGTGTATCCCGATGGCCCCGCGCCGTACTACACGATCCTCGCGCCGGCGCGCCGCGGCGAGGAGCTCGAGCAGTGGGCGCAGATCAAGCGCGCGGCCTCGGACGCGGTGATCGCCGCCGGCGGCACGATCACCCACCACCATGCCGTCGGCCGCGACCACCGGCCGTGGTACGACCGCCAGCGCCCGGACCCGTTCGCGGCGGCCCTGAGGGGCGCCAAGGCGGCGGTGGATCCGGCGGGGGCGTTGAATCCCGGGGTCCTGCTCGGGCCGCAGGGATGATCGAGCTGATTCCGACAGGGACCGGTCGATGGCGGTGGAGCCCCGGCGCGCAAACCGATCAGTGGGCGTGAGCGGCTCGGCGCTCGTGGTTGGCGGCACGGCGCCACGACAGCCCGAACAGGGTGGCGAAGATCGCCAGGCCGATCACATTGGTGACGAGCTTGTAGTCGGGCTTGACCGAGCTGAAGATGTCCGTGCGGGCCGGCCGCACCTGGGGGATCAACCCGAGCCCGCTGAACAGCCCGTCGACGACCAGCGCGGCGATGACGATGGCCACGAACATCAGGGCCACGATCCGCACCGTGAAGCGGCCGCCGTAGAACTTGCGGTAGATGAGGACGATCGGGATCACGATCAGATCCGCGAACAGGAACGCGATCACGCCGGCGAAGCTGATGCCCCCCGACCACAGGACGGCTGCCAGCGGTACGTTGCCAACCGAGCAGACGAAGCTGAGCACGGCGATGATCGGTCCGAGGAGCACGTTCTCGATGAGCTTCAGCGCTCCGGGTGCGTGCTCGATGAACAGGCCGTTGAAGAAGTCGTTGCCGAGCAGCCCGATGAAGCCAGCGAGCAGGAATCCGGCCGTGATCTCCTTCCACAGCATCGACCAGTCGTGGCGGAAGTTGTCCGCCACGTCCGACCAGGCCTCGATCGAGGTCAGCCGCTCACGCAGACGGAGCGGCTCGCCGGCGGGGGCGTGCCGGTGGCCCACGTCGGCCTGCTGAGCGTGCGCCCGCGCCTGCTCCTCCAGGCGCTCGGACACGAACAGGCGCAGCAGCAGGGTCATGACGATGATCAGCAGCAGCCCCCCGACGAACTCGGCAAGGGTGAACTGCCACCCGATCAGCACCCAGATCACGATCCCCAGCTCGATCACGAGGTTCGTCGAGGCGAACTGGAAGGCCAGCGCCGCAGCCGCCGAGGCACCCTTTTCGAACAGCGACTTGGCGATCGCGATGGCTGCGTACGAGCACGAGGAGGACGCGGCGCCGAGGCCGGTGGCGAGCGCCACCGGCCGCGTGCCCGAGCCGCCCAGCGCGTGCTCGATCCGCGCCCGGGGGACCCAGGCCTGGACGATGGCCGAGATCGCGAACCCGAACACCAGCGCCCACCACACCGTCCACGCCATCAGGAATGCGTTGCCGAGGCCGTCGAAGATCGTGTCGAGAAAGCTCACCGTAGAAAACCTCCCAAAATTACCCCTTGGGGGTATCGGAGGCCTACCCCCGGCGGGATATCTGGGATTACCCCGACGGGGTATCGGGAGACGACTCTAGCAGATTACCCCTGGGGGGTATCTGCTATTGTGCGGTGGATGAGCGAAGCAACGCCCGTCCGCGGATACACGGCCACCAAGGAACAGCTGCAGAAGCGGCTCCTCCGGATCGAGGGCCAGGTTCGCGGCGTCTCGAAGATGGTCGAAGAGGACCGCTATTGCATCGATGTCCTCACCCAGATCAGCGCCATCCAGGCTGCCCTGGACAAGGTCGCGCTGGGCCTGCTGGACGGCCATGCCCACACGTGCGTGATCGGCGCCCAGCCCGACCAGCAGGATCAGCGGACCGAGGAGATGATGGCCGCCGTCGGCCGGCTACTGCGACGCGGCTGAACAAACGGAACGGGTACCGCGTGCGGGCCGGATCGCCGGCGGCCTGAGCGATGGGACGTCTACGGCGTGCGGGCCGGATCGCCCGCGGGCAGCACATCGCACGCCCAGGGCGAGCGCTTCCAGCCCGGCACGGGCGGCTCCCGGTCCCCTCGGGGCACGAACCGCGAGCGCTCCACCAGCGCCATGCGGTGGATGTAGCGGGGGCAGTTCGGGAACACCTGGGTCGCGCGCACGCGGACGACGAACTGCGCCCCTGGATAACGATCGAGTAGCTCGTCGCCCTCGTCGATCGTCGCGATCCCGTTGAGCCGCAGCCGCGAGGGGCGGGCGGAGACGAAGTCGATGAACAGCATGCCCACGTGCGGGTTCTCGAGCAGGTTGCCCATCGATAGGTACATGCCGTTGCCGTCGTAGTTGGGAAAGGCGAGAGTCTGCTCGTCGAGCACGCGGACGAAGCCGGGATCGCCGCCCTTGTACGAACACTGGGGCCGGCCCTCGGCGTCGGCCGTGGCCAGGAAGAACATGTCCATGCGCTCGATGAAGGCCCGGTCCTCGGCATCGATGAGCGGCTGGTCGAGAAACTTCTCCTCCAGGCGGTCCGCGAGCCGGCGCGTGTCGAAGCGGTCCTGAAGCCTCCGCGAGCCGACGTGGTAGGCCGGGCTCACTCGCCCGGCTCCCTCAGCTCGGCCAGCTCGGGTGCGAGCACGTCCTCGCGGCTGTAGTGGCCGACCGAGTCGAACCACCGTTTGGCGTGAAGGCCCTGGCGCAGGTCGCAGTCGGCGATCACGATCCCCTCCTCGTCATACAGGGGGCCGCCGATCACCTTGCCCCAGGCGGGCTCGACCACCGCCGCGCCGCCGCGGCCGAAGATCTCCTTGTCGGCGGGCAGGGACACGGGGAAGTCATCGGGAAACGCGGCGGCCGGGATGAATTGGGGGGCCGAGACGACGAACGCGCCCGACTCGATCGCGATGTGGCGCATCGACGCCAGCCAGCCGTCGCTGTCGTCGGCCGTCGGCGCCACCCAGATCTGCGGCCCGCCCCGATACACGGCGTAGCGGGCCAGCGGCATCCGGTTCTCCCAGCAGATCAGCCCGCCGACGCGGGCACCGGCGGCCTCGACCACGGCCAGATCGTCGCCGGCGCCGATTCCGTGAAAGAGGCGCTCGTGGTGGGTGGGCATCAGCTTGCGGTGGCGCGCCAGCAGCCCCGACGGCCCCAGGTAGACGAGCGTGTTGTAGAGCGTCCCGGGCCGCTCCGACTCCCGCTCGTTGACCCCGGCGACGCAGAACAGCTCGCGCTCGCGGCAAACCGCGGCGAGCCGGTTCAGCAGCGGCCCCGGGACGTCGACCGAGTTCGCCCACAGGCGGTCCCACAACTCGTCCCAGCCACCGAAGCCCGACGCGGCGCGCGCCCACGCGTTCGACGGGTACAGCGGGATGAAGCACTCCGGCAGCACGACCAGTTGCGCCCCGCGGTCGGCGGCCTCGTGCAGCAGCCGCTCGGCCTTCTGCACGCAGCGCTCGGCATCGAGGATCTCGGGCGTGGCCTGGACCGCGGCCACCCGCACGGTCGGGAATTCGGTCATGGTCTGCTGAAGCGTCGCCGCGCGCCTTCGTTCACGCCCATTCCATCGGCTGGAACCCGCTGGTTCTCGGCGCGGAGACGATCAGCACCGAGGCCGGATCCGAGCCATGGTTCCGAACGGTCCGGCGGGGCGCGGGATCAAGCCGCGCGAACGTCCCGGCGGGCGCCGCGTGCTCCTCCCCGTCGATCACCAGCGTCGGCTGGCCGGAGAGCACGTAGAACAGTTCCTCCTGGTCGCGAGCCGTCTCGTCGTGCTCCGGGATCGACTCCCCCGGCGGGATCTCGACCAGGTTGACTCCGAACGACTGGCAGTCGACCGACCGTCGCACCAGGGTCCAGTTCCCGGCCTGCTCCAGCTCCTCGCGATTGGCGATCGTGTAGCCGTTTGCCCGCTCCATTGGTCCCTCCTTCTGCTAGCTACTCGATGAGCACTAATTCTTATCTACTAGTAGGTAGATAGTCAAGGCCCGATCTGCAAAAATCGCGGCCGTGGCCACGAAAGCCGGGAACAGCGTCGCGCTCAGGTCCGGCGGACGGAAGCGAGACACCGCCCAGCGGATCCTCGACGTCGCCGAGCAGCTGGTCCAGGTCCGGGGCTTCAACGGGTTCAGCTATGCGGACATCGCCGCCAAGCTGGGAATCACGAAGGCCAGCCTCCACTACCACTATCCGGGCAAGGCGGAGCTCGGGCAGGCGCTGATCGCCCGCTACGGCGAGCGCTTCGCCGCGGAGCTCGAGGCGATCGACGGCACCGCGCAGGACGCGCCGGCCAAGCTGCGCGCCTACGCCGGGCTCTATGCCGATGTTCTCAGGGGACGGCGGATGTGCCTGTGCGGAATGCTGGCGGCGGAGTACCGCACGCTTCCCAAGCCGATCCAGGACGGCGTGATGGCGTTCTTCGACGAGAACGAGACCTGGCTCGAGCGGGTGCTCGAACAGGGCTCCACGGACCACACCCTGCAGCTCGACCGGCCGGCCCGGGATGTCGCGCGGATGATCATCAGCGGTCTCGAAGGGGCGATGCTGGTCGCGCGCCCGTACGGCGATCTCGAGCGCTTCCAGACCGCCGCCACGACGCTGCTGGGCAGCCTCGCGGCTGGAGCGGGCGGGGGCGACGGCGCCGGAGTTGGGCCGGCTGCCGACGCTTGACGATCGGCCCGCCGATGACCCTGGAGCTCCTGCACCAGCGCCGCAGCGTGCGGGCGTCCGGAGCGATCAGGCCCGGCGAAACGGCCATCGGCTGGTTCGCCGGGGGATGATCGGGGGCGGGGCGGGCAGCTCCGTGCCGTCGACGATGGCCCTCGGGGCATCGGCTGCCATCCACTGCGCGCGCTCGGCCCCGACCAGCTCGATCAGGGCCTCGACGCCCCGGGCGAGCTCGGTCACCGATCGCCACGAGCCCGCACGATGGCCGTCGGAGGCGAGCGCGTGGGCCAGGCCCGCGGTGCACAGTCCCTCCGCCAGCCGGCGCACTCCCGAGCGCCGCCGGGCGGCGACGAGTGAGTCAGCGTTCACTTGGAGCAGCACGCCGTGGTCAACCAGATCCCGTAGCTGATCGGGTTGGCGCTGGAAGTCCAGGTTGCGCTCGGGATGGCCGAGCGTGACCCGGATGCCGCGGCCCCGGATCTCGTCGAGCATGCGGTCCAGACCGAACACGCTGCCCGGCGGCGTCTCGACCAGCAGGTCGGTGCCCCGTTGGTCGTAGGTGGCGAGTTTGACGTCCCGCTGGCTCGCCTCGAGCGCCCACACCAGCGAGACCTCGGCGCCGGAGAGGAGGCGGACGCGGACGTCCTGGCGCTCGAGCGCATCGCGAACCGCCTGGCAGCGCTCCCATAGCTCGTCGACGTGGACATCGGGAAAGTCCGGGCGCACGTGCGGAGTCGCGGCCAGCGTGACCGTGCCGATCTCGGCCGCCGCCCGCGCCAGTGCGATCGAGCCGGCGAGGTCGGGCGGGCCGTCGTCGATCCCGGGGAGCACGTGGACGTGGATGTCGACGTAGTCGGCCACGGACCGGGATTCTTCCCTTTCGTGGACCCGCGGGCCCCGGTAGGGCCTCAGTCCCGCAGGCGCGCCAGGACCGCTGGGGCCGATGGCGCCAGCTCGGGGGGCAGCCGTTCCAGCAGCTCGCGCCACGGAGGATGGGCTTCGATCGCGGCGCGGACGCGACGCACGCCGGTGTCGAGATCGCCCGTCTGCGCCGCCCCGAGGCCGGCCCAGAACAGCAGCTCGTGGTTGTCGGGCGCGAGCTCGCTGGCCTGCTGGTAGAGGTGCGCCGCCTGTTCGTGGCGGCCCTCGCCGGCCAGCTCGTCGGCCTGCTCGGCGAGCGTGTAGGCGTCGTGCAGCGTCACCAGCCGGCGCAACTCGACGAGCGGCTCGGGGTGATCCTCGACGTGCAGCCAGACGATGGTCTGCCACGGGTCACCCGTGGCCGGCACGACGCGGATCGCCGCCGACTGGCGGCCGCGGGCATCGCCACCCTCGGCCTCGGCGGCATCGAGCGCGGCCAGCAGCCGCTCCGTCAGCGGCCCCTCGGTCTCGCGATAGGCGTCGAGCATCGCCGGCCAGACTCGCTCGGAGACCATGATGTTGCCCTGGCAGGACACCCCGTCGCCGGTGACGTGGCCCGCGAACGGGATGCAGCGCTCGCCGGTGTGCGCGCCGATCGTCCCCGTGGCATCGACCACCGCTACCTGTCGCACGGCGGATCCCGGGTCCTCGGCGAGCAGCTGTGCCAGGGCGGCCCGGGCATCGCGCCCGTGCTCGAGCAGCTCGAGCGCCCGCGGCCCGTAGGCGATCTCGACCGTGGCCTGGGTGGCCACGGCGCCCACGCCTGGGCGGGCCCAGGGCACGATCGGACCGACGGCGAAGAAATGCGATTGGACCGCCACCCCGAGCTCGCCGGTCGCCGGATCGCGGGCCACGATCGAGTAGGTCACGCGGCCGTACTTTGGCAGGCTTGCGCGCGTGACATCGATTGCCGTCCTTGGCCCCGGTGGCGTCGGAGGGTTCATCGCCGCGGCGCTGGCCCGCGCCGGCGAGGAGGTCATCGTGGTCGCCCGGGCGCCCACGGCCGCCCTGATCGCCCGGCAGGGGATCATGGTGCAGAGCGTCTGTCTCGGCCATTTCGTGGCCCGCCCCCAGGCGACCAGCGAGCTCGACGGCTCGGTCGGCGTGCTGCTGGTGGCCCCGAAGGCGACCGGCCTCGAAGCCGCCCTCGGCCGCATCGGCGGCCAGCCGCGGCTCGTGGTGCCGCTGCTCAACGGCCTCGAGCACATGGCCGTGCTGCGTCGCCGCTTTCCCGCCGATCGCGTCGCCGCCGGCGTGATCCGGATCGAGTCCGACCGGCCCGCCCCGGCCCGGGTCGTGCAGACGAGCCCGTCGCTACGCGTCGACCTCGCCGCCGATGACCCCGCGCTCGGGCCTGCGCTGGCTCGGCTTGCCCAGACCCTCGAGCACGCCGGGGTCCCGACCGCGACCGGCCCGAGCGAGGCCCAGGTCCTGTGGTCGAAGCTCGTCCGCCTGAACGCGCTCGCCTGCACGACCAGCGCGTCGGACCGCGCGATCGGGTTCATCCGCACCGATCCCCAGTGGCGGCCGGTGCTCGAGCGCTGCATCGTCGAGACCGCGGCGGTGGCCAACGCCGACGGCGCCGAGATCGATCCCGCGGCGCCGCTGGCCGAGCTGGACGAGGCCCACCCCGAACTCGGATCCTCGATGCAAAGGGACATCGCCGCCGGACGCGAGCCCGAGCTCGACGCGATCCCCGGGGCGGTGCTCCGGGCGGGCAAGCGCCACCGGATCGAGTGCCCGACGATCGCAGGTCTGACCGATCGGATCGCCGCGCGGGCGGGCATCCCGGCCCCGAACTACTGAGCGGCGGGAGCGGTCAGCCGGTCGATCTCACACCGGCGGCCGGACCCGGGGGGCGGCGCGGGTCCCGGCGCGTACGCGGGCTCGGCCAGCTCCTCCTCGGCGGCGACGGCGTCGACGATCTCGGCCTCCTCCTCCTGCTCCTCCTCGTGGAGCCCGTCGCACAGGACCCGGAAGGCGCCGGGCTGGCCCCCGTCGGCCTGGAGCACGATCCCGGGAAGGATCTGCTCGCCTTCCTCGAGGCCCAGCCGCTCGATGTCGAAGCCCGCCATACCGATCCCCCAGGCGTTGTGATCGGGGTTGGCGCGGTCGTGGGCGGCGATCCCGTTCGCCAGCGCCTCGAGCAGCTTGCCGATCTTGGTCGTGTCCGCCATCTCGCTTCAGCCCCGCTCGAGGATCTCGATCCGGTAGCCGTCCGGATCGCGCACGAAGCACAGCCGCGACCCGCCCTCCCGGATCGTGTACGGCGGGCGCTCGGGCTCGATCCCCTGTTCGGCCAGCCGCGCCAGGGCCCCGTCGAGATCGGATGTGGTGATCGCGATGTGCCCGTAGCCGGTCCCGAGCTCGTACGGCTCGGTCTGGCCGAAGTTGAACGTCAGCTCGAGTCGCGGCTCGTCGCCGTCGTCGGGCAGGCCCATGAAGACGTTGATCGCCTCCTCGCGGATCGGGATCCGGCCCTTCTCCTCGAAGCCGAGCGCGTTGTAGAACGCCACCGAGCGGTCGACGTCGGTGATGCGGTAGCAGGTATGGATCAGGCTCATCTGCAGGTCAGCCTACCGGGTAGGCTCCAGTCGATGATCATCGAACGCTCGATGGACGACCGATGGCTGTCGAACACCTACCTGGTGGCCGACGAGCAGGGCACCGACGCGGTCATGATCGACGCCGGCGGCCCGGTGACGCCTCTGCTCGACGTACTCGACCGGATGCGCTTCCAGCTCACCCACGTCCTGCTCACCCACCATCACCACGACCACGTCGCCGAGCTCGACCAGGTGCTCGAACGCCACCCCGGAACGCCGGTGCTGATCCATCCGCTCGAACGCGAGCTGGTCGGAGGCGCCACCGGGTTGCTGGCGCCGGAGGAACCCATCTACAGCGGGGCGCTCGAGATCCGTCCGCTGCACACGCCGGGCCACACGGCGGGGATGGTGTCGCTGCTGATCAACGGCACCGACGTGTTCACCGGCGACACGCTGTTCAAAGGATCGGTCGGGGGCGTGCGAGCGCCCGGTCACACCAGCTACGCCGATCTGAAGACCTCGATCATGGACACGCTGCTGAAGCTGCCGCCGGAGACCCGGATCCATCCCGGTCACACCGACCCGACCACGGTCGCCGAGGAGCTCGAGAGCAACAAGTTCGTCCGCATCTGGCGGGGCCTCGATCCCGAGGGCAATGAGTCCTGCACGGCGCTGGGTGAGCCGGCCACGCTGATCCTGCTCGGCGACGACTACGACGGCGGCCACAAGGCATGGGTGCGCTGGGCCGACGGATCGGACGACATCGTCCCCGGCTCGCAGCTCCAGCGCTGAGGCACCGCGGCTGGTTCGGCCTGCGGGCGCGAGCCTGCGTCTCTGTACGCGCCACTGCGTTACGCGCATCTGCATAATATTTCCTATGCAGCCTTTTAACCAGCGCTATACTCTCCTGCGTAACGCTGTTCTGCATAAGTAATGGCACGCACGACCTCGGACAACCCGTTTCGATTCGGTGCCCTTGCGCTCGACGAGGCGTTCGCCGATCGCGCGGTGGAGCTCGCCGAGCTGGCCGCTGACGCGCTCGCGGGCCAAGACGTGGTCCTGTTTGCTCCGCGGCGGTTCGGCAAGTCCTCGCTGGTGTGGCGAGTCTCCCAGGAACTCGTCAAGCAGCGAGCGCTGGTGGCGCACGTCGATCTGATGACCGCGCCCACGCTCGGCCGGCTCGCCGACAAGCTCGCCGAGTCGATTCACGACGATTTGGCCTCGGCGCTGTTCCGAGCCCGAGAACGGCTGCGCGTCTTCCAGGGGCTGCGCGTCACGCCGACGATCACGGTCGATCCGGATGACGGCTCGATGAGCTTCAGCTTCACGGCGGCGGCCGCCACGACGGACATCATGGCCACGATCGAGGGGCTGCTCGAGTTGCCCGGAGCGCTGGCCCGCGAGCGCCATCGGAAGGTCGTGCTCGTGCTCGACGAGTTCCAGGAGATCGTCGACATCGACCCCGGTCTGCCCCGCCTGATGCGGTCGGTGTTCCAGCGCCAACCCGAGGTGTCTCACATCTATCTGGGCAGCAAGCGCCACACCCTCGAGCGGATCTTCAACCACGAGAACGAGCCGTTCTGGCGAAGCGCGAAGCGGACCGAGCTCGGGGTAATCGAGCCGGACGCGTTCCGGCCGTTCATCGCCGAGCGCTTCGCCGCCACCGGGCGGACAGTCGACGAGGCGGCCGTCGATCTCGTCCTCGGGACGACGGGCGGGCACCCGTATGCGACACAGGAGCTCTGCTACTTCCTCTGGGCGCGGAGCAACGAGGGCAGCGCCGCCACGATCGAGCACGCGCGGAGCGCACTCGATGACGTGCTGCGCGCTGAGGACTCCCACTTCACGTCCGTGTGGGACGCCGCGAGCTCGCACCAGCGGATCCTGCTGCAGGCGCTGGCGCTCGAGGCAGGCCGTCCGCTCACCGGCGAGTACCGCCGTCGCCACGGACTGCCGGCGCCGTCGAGCATCCAGCGGGCGATCGGCGGGCTCGAGCGGGCGGAGCTGATCGGGCGCGCCGACGGGCGGGCGTGGATCAGCGAGCCGTTCCTAGCGCAATGGATCCGCTTGAAGACGCGCTGATCGCGGTCCCGAAACTCCGGCAGATAGCATTGAAGACCTAGTGGCGAAGGACAACATCCCGACCTCGCGCGTCGGGCGTACCGCGAAGATCGGGGGCCTAGCCGCAGGACAGGCGATCCGGCAGGCGGGGACCCGCGCGGCCAACGTGACCCGATCCAAGCCCCGGCGAGACGCCGCGCTCGAGCGCCGGCACATCGAGGCCGCCGAGCAGATCGTCGCCGCGCTGGGGACGATGAAGGGCGCGGCGATGAAGGTCGGGCAGGTGATGTCGTTCCTCGACGTCGGCGTGGTACCCGAGGAGTACCGGGAGGAGTTCCAGCACAAGCTGGCGGCGCTGCGTAACGCGGCGCCGACGGTCAGCTTCAAGGACATGCGCAAGGTGATCGAGGAGCAGCTCGAGGAGCCGCTGTCAACAGTGTTCGACGAGTTCGACGAGGAGCCGATCGCGGCGGCGTCGATCGGGCAGGTGTATCGCGCCCGGCTGATCGACGGCCGCCAGGTGGCGGTCAAGGTCCAGTATCCCGGCGTCGCCGCAGCGGTCCGGGCCGACATGCAGAACCTGGGGCTGATCCTCCGGCTGGTCAAGCGGATCGCCCCCGGGATGGACCCCCAGGCGATCGGCCAGGAGATCCGCAACCGCGTCGCCGAGGAGCTCGACTACGAGCTCGAGGCCCAGAACCAGCGGACGCTGGCACGGATCTTTCGGGGCCATCCGTTCATCGTCGTTCCCGACGTGGTCACCTCGCTCTCGCGCGAGCGGGTGATGGTCTCGACGTTCGTCGAGGGGACCGGCTTCGAGGACCTGAAGCGCTACCCGCAGGCGGACCGCGACCGGATCGGGGAGATCCTGTTCCGGTTCTACTTCGGCTGCCTGTACCGCCACCACCAGTTCTCCGGCGACCCCCACCCCGGCAACTCGATGCTGCTCGACGACGGCCGGATGGCGTTCATCGACTTCGGACTGTTCAAGCGGATGCCGCCGGGAACGGTCGAGCTCGAGATGCAGGTCGCCCGCGCCGTGATCGAGGGCGACACCGAGACGATCATGCGGATCGGGAGCGACGTCGGCTTCTTCCCCGAGCCCGAGAAGTTCAACCCCGACCGCGTGCTCGCACACTTCCGCGCCGCCACCTCCTGGTACACGTGCGATCGGGAGATCGAGCTCGAGCCCGAGTACGCCACCCAGGTCCTGATCGACATGAGCGACCCGCGGTCCGAGTACTTCGGGCAGCTGCGCCACGAGTCGGCGCCGCCCGATCACATCTTCGGCCGCCGGATGGAGGTGATGACGCTGGCCGTGATCGCCCAGCTGCACGCCCGCGGCAACTTCCACCGCATCGCCCGCGAGTGGTTCTACGGCGACGCGCCGGCCACCGAGCTCGGCCGCGAAGAGGCGGCCTTCTACGAGCGGATGGCGGCATAGGGCTCCGCGTCGTGCTGCGGATCGCGGTCCTCGACGACTATCAACGCCGGGCTGCGGAGTTCGCCGACTGGGATTCGCTTGCGCCGCGAGCCGAGGCCACCTTCTTCCACGAGTCGATCGACCGCGCCGCCCTCGTCGACACGCTCACCGAGTTCGAGGTGCTGGTGCTGATGCGCGAGCGGACCGCGTTCCCGCGGGCGGTGCTCGAGGCTCTGCCCCGGCTCCAGTTGCTGGTCACGACGGGAATGCGAAACGCCTCCGTCGATGTCGCCTACCTGCGTGAGCGAGGCGTGACCGTGTCCGGAACCGGCGGCGTGGGCTCGGGCTCGGCGCCCGGGGTGCCGAGCACCGTGGAGGTGGCCTGGGCGCTGATCTTCGCCGTCTACAAGCGGGTGACGATCGAGGACCGCGCCCTGCGCGCCGGCGGCTGGCAACTCGACCTGCCGCGCAACCTGGCCGGCGCGACGCTCGGGCTGGCCGGCCTCGGACGGCTCGGGGGGGCGATGGTGGCGCCGGCGCGGGTGTTCGGGATGGAGGTGATGGCGTGGAGCCAGAACTTGGATGAGCAGCGCACCGCCGAGCTGGGCGTGCGCAAGGTGTCAAAGGCCGAGCTGCTGGCGGGCTCCGACGTGCTCTCGATCCACCTCGTCCTCAGCGAGCGCACCCGCGGGCTGTTCGGAGCCGGCGAGCTTGCGCGCATGAAGCCGACGGCGGTGCTGATCAACACCTCGCGGGGCCCGATCGTGGACGAGACGGCGCTGGTGGAGGCGTTGCGCAGCGGGACGATCGCCGCCGCCGGGCTCGACGTCTACGACCGCGAGCCGCTGCCGGCGAATCACGACCTGCTCGGGCTCGAGAACACGGTGCTGCTGCCCCATCTCGGCTACGTCAGCGAATCCGCGCTGCGGGCGATGTACGCGGATGCCGTCGAGGACATCGCCGCGTTTCTGGGTGGCGCCCCGATCCGGCTCCTGAGCTGAACTCGAGCGGCCACCTCGACTCAGGCGCGATACTGTCGCAGTGGTGGACGACGAATCGATTCTGAATCGCATCGAGGCCCTGGTCCAGGAGGAGCACGCCCTACAGAGTCGTGAGGAGACCGATGCCGCGAGCGATGACGCGCTGGCGGCCGATCGCGAGCGCCTGGATCGCGTCTCGGTCGAGCTCGACCGCTGCTGGGACCTCCTGCGTCAGCGCCGCGCCCGGCGCGAGGCCGGCGAGGACCCGGACGAGGCGCAGGCGCGCGACGCCGACACGGTCGAGCGCTACTGGCAGTAAGGGGCTGGGGCCCCGGAGATCCCGGGGGCCCCCGACTCGCGCCCGTCGGGAATCGCGCCGGCGCCGGCGGCGCGCCCCGGCCCGGAATGTGAAATTAATGCCGGACCGTCCAACCGCAGTCCGCGGACTGTCCATACCAAGGGAGGGGAACCCGTTGCGAAGACTTCTCCGTCTAGCCATCCTCGCCGGCGTCGTGGGGGTGACGCTGTCGGCGGCGGCCTCGGCGAGCGCCGCGTCGACGATCAATTGGGGGCCGTGCTCGGAGCCGGACCTACAGGCGGCGGGCGCGCAGTGCGGCTACCTGTCGGTGCCACTGAACTACAGCGAGCCGCACGGCCAGCAGATCCAGCTCGCCGTCTCGCGCATCCAGCACACCTCGAGTCCGGGCGACTACCAGGGCGTGATCCTGACCAACCCGGGCGGCCCCGGGGGATCGGGGCTTGACCTGAACACGTTCCTGGTCCCCGTGCTCAAGAGCGAGGGCTTCAACGCCGCGGCGGACGACTACGACTGGATCGGCTTCGATCCCCGCGGCGTCGGCTCGAGCCTCCCGGCGATCAGCTGCGACCCCAACTACTTCAGCCCGGACCGGCCGAACTACATCCCGCGGACCCGGAAGCTGCTGGGAACCTGGCTGTCACGGTCGCGGGGCTATGCCCAGGACTGCGGCTCCAGGGGCCCGCTCCAGTCGGCGCTGCTGCGAAACATGACCACCCGCGACTCGGCGATGGACATGGACAGCATCCGCAAGGCCCTGGGCCAGAAGCAGATCACCTATTACGGCTTCTCGTACGGGACCTACCTGGGCCAGGTGTACTCGACGATGTTCCCGTCGCACGTGCGGCGGCTGATCATGGACAGCAACGTTGACCCGCGAGCGGTGTGGTACCAGTCCAACCTCAACCAGGACGTCGCCTTCAACCGCAACGAGAACATCTGGTTCGCGTGGCTGGCGCGGTACAACGACGTCTACCACCTCGGCTCGACCGAGCATGCCGTCCAGCACCTGTTCTACTCGACCGAGCGTTCGCTGATCAAGAATCCGGCCGGCGGCGAGATCGGACCCGACGAGTGGGTCGACATCTTCCTGTACCCGGCCTATTACGAGCAGACATGGACCCAATGGGCCCAGGCCTTCTCGGACTGGATCAACCACCACGACGCGGCCGCGGCCAACGAGCTGATCGGCCTCTATCAAGAGGTCGACGCTCCCGGTGACGACAACGAGTTCGCCGTCTACCTCGGGGTCGAGTGCACGGACGCGCACTGGCCGCTGAATTGGAACGTGTGGAGCGTCGACAACTGGGCGATCTATCGCGTGGCGCCGCTCGAGACGTGGGGCAACGCCTGGTTCAACGCGCCCTGCATCTACTGGCCCGCGCCACCGTCGCAGCCGGTCAAGATCAACGGGAACGCAGTCAAGAGCGCGCTGCTGATCGACGAGACCCTCGATGGCGCGACGCCGTTCGAGGGCAGCCTGTACGTGCGCAAGCTCTTCCCCCACTCGGTGCTGCTGGCCGAGCCGGGAGGAACGTCTCACGCCGACTCGCTCTCGGGCGATCTGTGCGTGGACGGGACGATCGCGGGCTACCTGGCCACCGGTGCGCTACCGCCGCGGATCCCCAGCGCGCCGTGGGACAAGACCTGCGCCCCGCTGCCCAAGCCGGTTCCGCCGTCGAGCTCGAGCTCGAGCACGAGTTCCGGCTCGGGTTCGGGTGGGAGTGCCAGGGCGAACTCTGCCCGGAGGGCGGCGGCCAAGCTGCCGGCGCCCTCGCAAGAGTTCCGGCTCGGGACCCCCGCGGTCGAGCTCCGCTGACCCTGCCGCCGTGTGCCCTGGCCTTGGGGCCGGGGCACACGGGCCTGGCGGCCCCGCTGACGTTCAGCTCGCGGCGGGTTCGGGCAGCGCCTCGGCCGGACCGCGGGTGGCCGCGGCGCGGGCGGTCGCGCCTTCGACCCGCAGGTGGGGCAACACCCGCTCGAGCCTGATCGGCAGCTTCCAGTTGGCCTCGCCGAAGATCAGCATCAGCGCGGGCACGAGCACCGAGCGGACGATCAGCGCATCGAGCAGGACGGCGCTGGCGAGGCCGACGCCGAACAGATCGATGATCCGCTCTCCACCGAGGATGAAGGCCCCGAACACGAGGACCATGATCGTGGCCGCGGCGGTGATCGTGCGACCGGTGGCGGCGAGCCCGTGGCTGACCGCCTCGCCGTTGTCGCGCCGGCGGTGCCACTCCTCGTAGATGCGCGTGACCAGGAACACCTCGTAGTCCATCGAGAGGCCGAACAGGATCGCGAACAGGAACACGGGAACGAAGGCCTCGATCGGGCCGGTCTTGTCGATCCCGAGCAGCGAGGCGCCGATCCCGTCCTGGAAGATCGCCGTCACCACGCCGAAGGCCGCGGCCACGGACAACAGGTTCATCGCCGCGGCGGTCAGCGGGATCAGCAGGCTGCGGAACACCGCCATCAGCAGCAGGAAGCTGAGCACCACGACCACGCCCAGGAACAGCGGGAGCTTGCGGGAGAGAACGCTGCTGAAGTCGGCAAAGATGGCCGTCTGCCCACCCACGAGAACGTGCAGGCCGGTGCCGCGCGTCGCGCCTGGGACCACGGTGTCGCGGACCTTGTTCAGCAAGTCCGACGTCGAGGCGTCCTGCGGCGAGCCCTTCGGGTAGACGTTGGCCAGCGCCACCCCCGCCCCTCCGGGGCTGGGGCTCGGGATGAACCTCGGCTTGGTGGCGCCGACGACGCCGGGCGTCGCGGCGACGGCATCGAGGACGTGCCTGAACTGCGCCTCCTGCGCCGGCCCGGAGACCTTCGCCACCAGCTGCAACGGCCCGTTGTACCCCGGCCCGAAGCCCTTGGCGAGCAGGTCGTATGCCTTGCGGGTGGTGGAGCCCGAGGGGTCCGAGCCCGCGTCCGCGGAGCCCAGCCGCATCGAGAAGAACGGGACCGCGATCAGCACCATCGCGCCGGCGGCGACGGCCGCGAACGCGGCCGGGCGTTTCTGGATCCGGCCGGCCCAGCGCGCCCACCCGGCGGATTCGTCGGTGGCGCGGTGCTCCCCGTGCCTCAACGCCCGGCGTTCGCGGCGGCGAAGCACGGCGACCCCGAAGAAACCCAGCAGCGCCGGCAGCAGCGTGAGCGCGGCGAGGACGGTGAGGGCGACCGCGATCGACGCCGCGATGGCGACCCCGTAGAGGAAGCTCACGCCGAGCGCGAACAGCCCCAGCAGCGCAATGCACACGATCATGCCGGCGAACAGGACCGCCCGACCGGAGGTGTCCACCGCCTCGATCACCGCCTGTTCGCCGCTCAGTCCACGCAGCAGGCCCTGGCGGTAGCGGGTGAGGATGAACAGGGAGTAGTCGACGCCCACTCCCAGCCCGATCAGCAGCGACAGCTCGTTGCTGAACGAGGCCGTCTGGATCGCGTGCGAGAGCAGGCCGATCACGGCGACCCCGGTGCCGAGCGCCATGCCCGCGGTCAGCAACGGCAGCGCCGTCGCCAGCAGCGAGCCGAAGACCAGAAACAGGACGATGCCGGCGGCCAGGAAACCGAACGGCAGGCCGCCGGGACCGTTCTTGTTGGCCGTCTGCGCGACCTGGCCTTCGACTTGCACCGTGAAGCCGGGGCCCGAGCCCGCGCGCGCGGTGTTCACGAACGTCTGGGCCGCACTCGGGCCGATCTTGTTGGCCTGGACGTCGAACTGGACGTTGGCAAAGGCGACCCGGCCCGAGGGTGAGATTTGCGAGGCGCCGCCGGGGCGGTAGGGGGAGGTGATCCCCGACACGTGTGGCAGGCGGCTCACCGCAGCCAGCATCGTCTGCACCCGCGAGCGCACCGCAGGCTCGGTCACGCGGCCCTGGGAGACGGCGATCACGATCTGGTCGGTGTCGCCGGAGGCCTTGGGGGCGGCACGCTGAAGCAGCTTCACGGCATCGAAGCTCTGCGTCCCCGACAGGTTGAAGTTGTCGCTGTAGGCGCTTCCCGCCGCGGAGTGGATCGCGCTCAGGGAGATCAGCGCGGCGACCCAGGCCAGAGCCACGATGCGCCGGCGCGTGAAGCACCAATGGGCAAGTCTTCTCACGGGTCAAGAGCCTCCAGTGTCGGCAAGAGACAGAACGTCCGGCCTCCGATTCCCCCCTGGCCGATTATGCCCGCCGTCCCTGACAAGCGGTTGACAACCACTAAGTGCTCTCCGCCGTAAATACGGTCGCATTCGAGCGGCCCCGTGCGGCGTCTGGCTTCGTCCTTGGGCAACATCACGTCCAGCACCAGCACGTCGGGCCGCCATTCGCGAACCTGCGCCAGTGCCCCGGCGCCGGTGTCGGCGGCGCCAACCTCGAAACCGTGGTGGCGAAGCGCCATCGTGACCACGTCGACGATGTTGGGCTCGTCATCGACGACGAGCACGCGCGACTTCGGCTCCTGCTCGTTCACACCGCCATTTTCGAGCACGAACCTGAGGAATACCTGAGAACCTGAGAACGGCCTCACCCGCCCAGCGACGGCGTTGGTTGGTCCGGAATCGGCTGTCCGGCCTTGCTGCTCTGGGCCGCGATCGAGCCGGTGTCGGCGTTCGCGGACTCGATCGCCGTCGCGTCCACGTTGCCCCCTTTCAGTCGGTCCTTGAGCGCGACGAGCTTCGTCTGCAGGGCCAGCAGTGGGGCGAGCAGGGTCGAGAGAACCTTGCTCGAGCGAGCGTCGCCCAGCGCGAGGTTGAGCTCGTGATAGGCGAACGCCGCCGCCAGCGCGGCCTTCAACGTGGCCAGCTTGTGGTGAAACAGGCCGCCGGAGAACGCTCCCGCCTTGAACGGCTTGTAGATGTAGCGATGAAAGGCTCCGAACGCGAGCCCGGCGTGCAGGACGAACTTCGTCTTGGCGAAGCTCGTGGTGGTCGTCGACTGGCTCGTGCTCGCGGCCGAGGCACCGGTCGAGCTCGAGCTGCTGCTGCCACATCCGCCCGCCAGGAGCGCGACCGTCATCACCATCAGCACCACCACTAATCGGTGCAATGGACCTCCCTTCGCTGAACGACCGACATGGCGCGGCCCGCGTCTGACCGCCGCCCCATACTGTCCACTAGCCCGCCTCTACCCCGCGGGCGGCGCCGCGCGATCGGGGGCGCTGGGCCCGGCCTTGGCGGGCCCGGCCGCTGTTCGTTTTGAGCCGGTTGGCGGGAGGGCGGTTCGCCCGTATGCTGATCCGGTGGCCCCGGACTCGACAGTGCACGGTTCGACGCATGGTCTGGTTGAGCTCGAGCGCGCCGAATGCCTGCGCCTCCTGGCCGCGTCGCACGTCGGCCGCCTCGGCGTGAGCGCGGGCGACGACGCGCCGATCATCCGTCCTCTGAACTACGTCTTCGACGAGCGCTCGCAATCCGTCGCCTTCCGCACCGCCCCCGGGTCGAAGCTGCACGCGCTCCTGGGCGCGAAGAATGCGGCCTTCGAAGTCGATCACCTCGACCCCGAGGCCCGCTCGGGCTGGAGCGTGATCATCGTCGGGGTCACCGAAGAGGTCACGAACCCGATCGAAGTCCGCCGCCTCGACGAGCTGGGGCTCGACACATGGCCCCCCGGGGACCGCTCGCACTGGGTTCGGATCAGGGCATGGAGGGTGTCGGGGCGTCGGATCGTCCACGGCGCCGAGGGTCGATCCAGCCCACCGGGCTGATCGGCGCGGGTTCCTGGGGGCGGGACGACGAGCCTCGGCACGCTGGCGCTGATCGGCCTCTGCGGCCTCGTCGGACCGCTCCTGTCGGTGGCCGGCAAAGGCGTGATCCCCGCCGTCGTGGGCGAGATCCTGGCCGGGATCGTGATCGGCCACACGGGCTTCGGCGTGCTCGACACGAGCGATCCGACGCTCACGTTCCTCGCCGATGTCGGGTTCGCGATGCTGATGTTCAGCGTCGGGATGAACGTGCCCATCCACGACCAGCGCCTGCGGGCCTCGCTCGGTCGCGGGGCCAGCGCTGCGGCGCTGGTGGCCGGGCTCTCGGGGCTCGCGGGATTGCTCGTCTCACGGATCCCCGGCGCCGGGCACCCGGCCGTGTTCGCGGTGCTGCTGGCTTCGGGCTCGGCCGCCGTGGTCGTGCCGGTCATCCAGGAGCGGCGCATCGAGGGCCGAGCAGCGCTGACGGTCATCGCCCAGGTCACGGTCGCCGACGTCGGGGCGATGATCGCCGTGCCGTTCGTCCTGCGCCCGGCCCGCGCGCTCGATGTCGCGCTCGGCACACTGCTGATCGCCGCCTGCGCTCTCGCGCTGCTGGCGATCGGTCGGCGGCTGCGAGGGCTCTCCGCGGTTCACACCTTCCGCCGCGAAGGCAAACGGCGACGGTGGGCGATCGATCTGCGCGTGGCCCTGATCGTCCTCTTCGGCCTCGCCTGGATTGCGCAGTGGACGGGCGCCAGTCTGCTGATCGCGGGGTTCGGCGCGGGATTGATGGTGGCCGCGATCGGGGGTCCCAAGCGTCTCTCGACCGAGGTGCTGGGGATCGGCGGCGGCTTCTTCATCCCCTTGTTCTTCGTCGTGCTCGGCGCCCGCATCAATCTGCGCGGGGTGGTCGAGCATCCGGCGATGCTCGGTCTGGCCCTGGCGCTGGCGGTCCTGACCGCCGGCGTCCACGTGCTCGGGGCGCTGGGCACGCGTCAGCGCCCCGGCGCCGGTCTGCTGGCCAGTGCCCAGCTCGGGGTGCCCTCCGCGATCGTCGCCCTGGGTCTCTCCGCCCACCTGATCACCGACACGCTGGCCGCGGCCATCGTCGCGGCATCGGTGGCCAGCCTGGCGACGTGCGCCGCCGGCGCCGCGATCATGGCGCGGGATCCGCGGGCCGGCCAGGGCGCGCCGGCGGCGGGCGCCGGCGAGGCTCGTGAGCGCGTGCCGGTGACCGCCGATCCGAGTACGTAGTTTTCCGCAATAACGCGTCGGGATGTGGCGGCTGGCAGGGGCAGAGCCCGGCGTTAGTCTGCCTCCATGAGCTTAGGCGGCACCCGCCCGTTCAGAGTGGTGATCGCCGGCGGGGGCGTAGCCGCGCTCGAGGCCGCGCTGGCGCTCCGCGACCTGGCCGGCGAACGTGTCGCGACGACGCTTCTCTGCCCGCAGGCTGAGTTTGTCTACCGGCCGATGCGCGTACGCGAGCCCTTCGCTTACAGCGAAGCCCGCCGCTATCCGCTCGACGAGATCGCCCGGGACATCGGAGCAGAGCTCAAGCGGGACGCCTTCAAGCGGCTCGATCCGGAGCGCCGGGTCGTCCACGCCGAGAGCGGCGATGAGCTCGAGTACGACGCGTTGCTGCTCGCCCTGGGCGCGGTCAGGCGTCCGCGCTTCAAGCATGCCCTGACGCTGGACGACAGTCGTCTGGACGAGCAGCTGCACGGGATGATCCAGGATGTCGAGGGTGGCTTCACCCACAAGCTCGCGTTCGTCGCACCCAGCCGGATGCCGTGGCCGCTGCCGATCTACGAGCTGGCGCTGATGACCGCGCAGCGCGCCTACGACACGGGCGCCGAGGTGTCGATCACGATCGCCACCCCGGAAGACGCGCCGCTGGCGATCTTCGGCCAGACGGTCAGCGACGCCGTCTCGCGGCTGCTCACCAAGCGCGGCATCCTGACGATCCCATCCGCGCGCTGCGAGACGCCCGAGCCGGGAGAGCTGTCAGTCCACCCGGGCTCGCGACGATTGTTCGTGGACCGGATCGTGGCGCTACCGGAGCTGTTCGGGCCCTCGACACCGGGCGTCCCAAAGTCCGCCCCGAACGGATTCATCCCCATCGACGTTCACGCCCGGGTGCGGGGCCTCGACGCTGTCTTCGCGGCCGGCGACGCCACCGATTTCGCCGTCAAGCACGGCGGGATGGCCGCGCAGCAGGCCGAGACCGCCGCGCAGGCGATCGCGGCGCTGGCGGGGGCGCCGGTGCAGCCGAAACCTTTCCATCCCGTGATTCGCGCGATCCTGCTCGGTGGGGAGAAGCCGCTCTACCTGAGCGCGCACGTCACCGGCGGACACGGGTCGAGCTCGGAGATCAGCGAGACGCCCATGTGGTCGCCCCCGACGAAGATCGCCGCCAAATACCTGTCCCCCTACCTCGACGAACGTGACCGGATGGCTGGAAGGACGGCGTGAGCGCAAACACCGATCGGACCGGTGCCGAAACGACGATCGGGATCGTGATCGCCGACGATCACGCCGTCGTCCGCCGGGGACTGCGGCAAGTCCTGGGGGCGGAGCCAGAATTCGAGGTGCTGGCCGAAGCGTCCAACCTCGAAGATGCTCGCCGCTACGTACGTGGCCATCGCCCCGATGTGCTCGTGCTCGACCTCAACCTCCCGGGTGGATTGAGCCTGGGACATATTCCCGAGATCCGCGCCGAGTGCCCTAACACGCAGATCGTCGTGCTGACGATGCAGAACGAGCCGGCCTACGCGCGCGAGGCGCTCAGCGCCGGCGCGCTCGGCTACGTGCTCAAGGAGGCCGCCGAGACCGAGCTCGTGGAGGCCATTCGCCGCGCCGCCGTCGGCGATACGTACCTGAACCCGCGGCTCGGGGCTCGCGTCGCCGCCGAGCCGCCGCCGGGGCCGCCCGGCGGCCTCTCCGAACGAGAGGTCGAGGTCCTGCGAATGATCGGGCGCGGGCATACCAATGCCGAGATCGCCGAGCGGCTGTACCTATCGGTGCGAACGGTGGAGACTCACCGGTCGCACATTCAGCAGAAGCTGCGCCTCGGCTCGCGGTCCGAGCTGGTCCGCTACGCGCTCGACCACAATCTGATCCAGGCCGAGGATTAGCCACCGGGCGGGACGACGGGCGAATTAGCCACCGGGCGGGACGGCGGGCGAATTAGCCATCGGGCGGGACGGCCGGCGACGGCCCTGCCGGCAGACGCACCGAGGCTGGCCGCGAAACGGGCCAAATATTCCCGTAACACGGCCAGGCCCCCGCTCGCCGCCGCGAGCGTCGGCGCGGCTCGGCCCACGCCGGCGGCACCCGCTCGCCGCCGCGAGCGTCGACGCGGCCCGGCCCACGCCGGCGGCACCCGCGCGCTTCTCAGTACAGGATCAGCCGGTAGACGCAGAAGGCGAAGAACAGCGCCAGCACGCTCCACGTCAGCGGCCAGGTGACGGTGCGCAGAAACTCGGTCTCCCAGCGGCCGAAGAAGAGGACGTAGACGAAGATCCCCAGCAGCAGGACCGCGTAGCAGGCGATGGCCACGCCGGCCGGCGGCGCCAGGCCGATGATCGGCGCGACCACGAAACCCAACACGAGCCAGGCGGTGATGGCCAGCACGTCGACCGTGATGCTGGTGCGCCGGCGGCCCACGATGGTCATGAAGCCGGCGGCGCCGACCAGGGCGGCGACCATGAACACGGCGAGATGCCAGTGCGAGCTGAAACCGAAGATCGAGCCCATCAGCTCGCCCCCCAGCCAGACCAGGAACGGGTCGATCACGCTGACCGCCATGTAGCAGGCGAACATGTCGGGCGTGGAATCCCAGGGGTTGGCGAACACCGGTCGCTGCGGGACCAGCGCGGCTCGCAGCGCCGAGGGCGCAAGCGCCGCTCGCAGCGAACTCCTGTTGTGTGATTCGGTCGCCAGTGCTCGCTCCTCCGTGCGGAAGAATACGGGACGCCCTATCGGCCGCTCCCCGGCGCGGTAACCAGGCGCGGTGCCAGGCTGAGGACCGCGTTCTGCGTGCCGCTGGTGCTCTCGCCGCCGGCGACGATGACCGCGTCGCCGACCGACGAGACCGAGGCGTCGGACAGCGGCTGCGGGAGCCGGCCGACCTGTCGCGTGCGCCCCGAGGCGGGGTCGACGGCGAGGATCGCTGACGTCTGGCCGCCGTCGAGCAGGCGGCGTCCGCCGATCACGAGCACGCGCCCGTCGACCGCGGCGGCCGAGGCATGCGTGAGCGCGACCGGCAGCCGGCCGAGGCGCTGCACCTTTCCGGTGGCCGGGTCGAAGCTGAGGATCGCGTCGCTGACCCCCGTCGCCGTCGTGCCGCCGGCGACGATCAGACGCTCGCCGTCGGCGGCCAGCGCGGCGTAGCGCAGGCCGAACGGCAGGTGCGCCACCACGCGCGGCGAGGTCCCGGGACGCCATGCCAGGATCGTGTCGAGCCAGTGCGTCCCGTCGTAGCCGCCGACCACGTACGCCACCCCGTCGAGCGCCGCCACCGCCACATCCGAGGCCGCCACCGGCAAGGACTCCGACCCGCTCGACCGTGCCGCTCGCCGGGTCGTAGCGGAGGATGTGGTCATAGGTCGAGAAGTCGCCTCCCCCGAACACGTACACGTAGGGCCCGAGGCGCGCCGCCTGCGCGTCGTGCTGGGGCGCGGGCAGCGCGCCGCGCATCGCGGCGGTGCGGCCGGCGAGAACGGTGATCGTCGCCGTCGAGGTGTCGGCGGCATCAAGGCCGCCGAGCAGGGCGACGCGGCCGCCGTCGAGCGGGGCGATCGCGGCATCCTGGACGGCGGCCGGAAGCCGACCGGCCGCGGCCGCCGTGACCACGAGCCGTTGCCGAGGTCGCGTTGGCCGGGCGCTCGAACCGGGCCCGGAGTGGGTAGAAGGGGTCGGGGTTCGAGCGCCGCCGCACGCCAGCAGCAGGAGTCCCGTCGCGAGCGTGAGCGCGAGCGCCCCCAGGAACCGACACGTGCCGACGCCCACCCGGGATCAGGCCGGCGCGGGCGTGGCGGGAGGCCGCAGTCTCTGGCCGGAGGAGGCGAACCGCTGCGCGAGCGTCGCCACCAGCCCGGCGAGGCCGTACTCGCCGGCCAGGGCGCGCTGGCGCGCGGCACCGCCGCGCATCGCCAGTCGCGTCAGGCGGTCGAGCTCGAGCGCGTCGGCGGGGTCGGCGTGGGCGCGGCATCGCGCGACCAGCTCCTCGAGCAGCGCCCGCGCCGGCACCAGCCGGCCCCCGGCCGGGTCGATCAGCCGCGCCTCCAACCCGTCGCGAGCGGCCAGGAACCGGTTCTCGGCCAGCACTTCCGGCGCCACCCACCAATCGGCCGTCTCGCCGTCGAGCACCAGCCGCGCCAGCGACCGTACCAGCGCGAGCAGCCCCGCCGTGTCGGGGATCGTGGTCTGCGCGTCCATGGCCCGCACCTCCACCGTCCCCAGCCTCGGCTGCAACCGCACATCCCACCACAGAAAACTCGGGTCCGGCACCGCGCCGGCGCCGATCAGCCCATCCACCGCGTCCACGTAATCGCCATAGCCGGCGAACCAGCGCGGCGGGCCCGTGCGCGGAAAGCCCTGGAAGATCACCGTCCGGGCCGAGTCAAAGCCGCTGTCGCGCCCCTGCGAGAACGGCGAGTTGGCCGACACCGCGACCAGCAACGGCACCACCGCGCGCAGGCCGTTCAACAGCCGGACGGCGTCCTGCGCATTGGGCACGCCCACATGGACATGCATCGCCAGCGTCGGCTCTCGCCGGGCCAGCGAGCGCATCGACGCCGCGATCGCCCGATAGCGCCGCGAGCCACACACCCGAACCTCGCTCGGGCATGCCAGCGGATACGTCCCCGTCGACGCCGCCACCAGCCCGATCCCCTCGAGCTCATCCGCCAGGCGCGACCGCAGCCCGGCCAGCTCCGCCACCGCCCCCGCCACATCGCCATGGACGCCGGTGAACAACTCGATCACGGCCGCGTGCGTCTCCAGCGACACATGCGCCGAAAGCCCATCCGACAGGGCCGCCAGCACCTCCTCGCTGCACTGCGCCAGCGAGAGATCGCCCCGATCCAGTAGCAGCACCTCCTCCTCGACCCCGACCGTGTAGCGCCGCCCCAGGTCCCCATTCCACCGCGCCCACCTTGGCCGTCGCGGATCGGCCCCGCTGCCGCGCCGAAGGACCAGGTCGGGCGTCAGCCGACCGAAACGCTCGTTTGATGACTCGCTGGACACGACTTGGAGGCCTCTCGACCAACGACATTAGTCGCTTCAAGCGGATGATCACAGGGTGCGTGACCGGGCAACTCGTAATTTGCTGCCGATCTAGCCCGTGCGCCCGGCTTCTCACAGCCCCGTGTGGGCCTCGATCCTCCCGGACTTGACTGCCGCCGCCAACGCCTGATAGTCGCGGTCGTTCTGCTCGGCGTAGGCGATCGAGAACTCGAGCAGGGCGCGGTCGAAAGCGCTGCCCTTGCCGAGGTAGGCGGCGATCGCCACCCGGTCGCCGCTGCGGGCATGGGCGCGTGCCAGCGTCCAGCCGCAGACCCTGCCGTAGATCGACAACCCGTTCGGCTGCATCTGCTCGATCTCGGCGGAGAGTTTCCAGTCCTTGAGCTGGCGGACGTAGAAGTCGCGCGACCGACCATCGAACCCCGCCTCGACGTGCAGCCAGCCGAGGAAGATGTCGCTGCTGGCCTGCATCAGCCGCTGTCCGGTGACCACCCGCTCGCCGTGGTTTCGGAACTGGCTCTTTCCCAGGGGCTTCTCGAGCACGGACGCCTCGGCTTCCTTGGCCTGCAGGAACAGCGGGTCCTGCCCGTTGAGGCCGACCAGCAGGGCGATGAACGCCCGGGTGCCGACGCTCCCGACGCCCACGACCTTGCGCGCGAAGTCGGTGATCTCGAACTGCTCGAGGAGCGCGCGTCGGTCGAAATCAAGTGAGGCGCGATATCGGCGCAACATGTCGTGGAGCGCCTCCAGTATCTGCTCCTTCGGGAGACCCGAGAACTGTTCGGCCGGCACGATCAGCGGCGGTTGATCGATGATCTCGACCCGTCCGTCGACGGCGTGGGTCAGCTTCGCGAACGCCGTCATGCTGTCGCGGGTGCGGGCCTTGGCCATCGCCTTCTCCGTCCGCCGGACCTGACTCGCGGTGACTTGGTCGCCGTACTGCGCCACGATCTCCTCGAGATCCAGATGCGAATACCAGACCGCCAGGTTCCCCATGCCGGCAAAGGCGACCATCGCCGTGCGGTACGCCCGAACCGTCTCGGTGACGATCCGCTCCTGGTCCTTGACCTTGAACCCGTTGTCTCGGGCGGCGATCAGCATGCTCGCCGCCAGCCGCTTGACGTCCCACTCCCACGGCCCCGGCAGGGTCTCGTCGAAGTCGTTGACGTCGAACACCAGTCGCCGCTCGGGCGAAGCGAAGCCGCCGAAGTTCGACAGGTGCGCATCCCCGCAGCACTGCACGCTCAGCCCCGACCGGGGCGTCGCCGCCAGATCCTGGGCCATGATCAGCGCGGCGCCGCGATAGAACGTGAACGGCGAGACCAGCATCCGTCCGTAGCGGATGGGAACGAGCTCCGGCACCCGCGTCGACGCCTGACGTTCGAGCAGGTCGATCGGATCATCCCGCTGCGGTCTCGGCTCATACATTGCGTGACTCGAGCGCGGCACCTCGGACCGTGCGGCCTTTCCCCGCGCGACCCGCTCGGCGACGCTCAGATATGGCACGGCGCGCCGGTTGTCCGAGTGAGGCGCCGTCTCGGTGGAACTGTCCGTAGTTGCGGTCATGGCCAGGATCGTGACCGATCGACGACGATCTTCATCATTCGAATCGGGCTACCGCGCGCCGGCGGCGATGTGCGTAAATACGCCGGTGGCGAGCGTCAGCGAGTCGAGCCCGCGACCTCTGTCCGCGGCCGAGCTGGAGTCGCTCGACGTCTGGTGGCGGGCCGCCAACTACCTCTCGGTCGGTCAGATCTATCTGCTCGACAACCCGCTGCTGCGCGAGCCGCTGCGTCCCGAGCACGTGAAGCCGAGGCTGCTCGGGCACTGGGGGACAACTCCGGGGCTGAACATCCTCTACGCGCACGTGAATCGAGCGATCAAGGCCCGCGGGCTGAACGCGATCTACGTGACCGGTCCGGGCCATGGGGGCCCCGGCCTGGTGGCGAGCGCCTACCTGGACGGGACCTACAGCGAGGTGTTCCCCCACATTGGGCGCGACGAGGAGGGCGTGCGGCGGCTGTTCAGGCAGTTCTCCTTCCCGGGTGGGATCCCCAGCCATGTCGCCCCCCAGACCCCGGGCTCGATCCACGAGGGCGGCGAGCTCGGATACTCGCTGTTGCACGCCTACGGCGCGGTGTTCGACAACCCGCAGCTGCTGGCGCTGTGCGTGGTCGGCGATGGTGAAGCCGAGACCGGACCGCTGGCGGCGAGCTGGCATTCGAACAAGTTCCTGAACCCGGCTCGAGATGGGGCGGTCCTGCCAGTGCTTCATCTGAACGGCTACAAGATCGCCAATCCGACCGTGCTCGCGCGGATCGAACCGCAGGAGCTCCAGTCGCTGCTGGAGGGCTACGGCTACGCGCCGCGGCGGGTCGAGGGATCCGAGCCCGAGGAGGTCCACCAGCTCCTGGCGGCGACGCTCGACGAGGTGCTCGACGAGGTCGCGTCGATCCAGCGGCGGGCGCGCGAGGATGGCGAGCAGGCCCGCCCGCGCTGGCCGATGATCGTGCTGCAGACCCCCAAGGGGTGGACCGGACCGAAGGTGGTAGACGGCCTGCCCACGGAGGGGACGTGGCGCTCACACCAGGTGCCGCTGGCTGAGGTCCGCACCAATCCGGAGCATCTGGCGGCGCTCGAGGAATGGTTGCGCTCCTACCGGCCGGACGAGCTGTTCGACGACTTCGGAGCGGTCCTCCCCGACGTCGTCGCGCTGGCGCCGGAAGGCGAGCAGCGGATGAGCGCCAACCCGCACGCCAACGGCGGCCTGTTGCTGCGCGAGCTCGAGCTGCCTGACTTTCGCGACTACGCCATCGAGGTCCCGAAGCCGGCGACGAGCACCAGCGAGGCGACGCGCGTGCTCGGGGGGTGGCTGCGCGACGTGATCCGCCTGAACGCCGACCGCTTCCGGCTGATGGGCCCGGACGAGACGGCGTCAAACCGGCTGTCGGCGGTGTTCGAGGCAACCGACCGGGCGTGGGAGGCTCGCCGGCTCGACACCGACGAGCACCTGGCGCCGGACGGCCGGGTGATGGAGGTCCTCTCCGAGCACCTGTGCCAGGGGTGGCTCGAGGGCTATCTGCTGACCGGCCGCCACGGCCTGTTCAACTGCTACGAGGCCTTCATCCACATCATCGACGCGATGTTCAACCAGCACGCCAAGTGGCTGAAGATGACCCGCGAGATCCCATGGCGGCGGCCGTTGGCGTCGCTGAACTATCTCCTCTCCTCGCACGTCTGGCGCCAGGACCACAACGGCTTCTCGCATCAGGACCCGGGGTTCATCGACCATGTTGTGAACAAGAAGGCGCAGATCGTCCGCGTCTACATGCCCCCGGATGCCAACTGCCTGTTGTCGGTGGCCGACCACTGCCTGCGCAGCCGCGACTACGTCAACGTAATCGTGGCCGGCAAGCAGCCGGCGCTCGATTATCTGACCGCGGAGGAGGCGATCGCCCACTGCACGCGCGGGATCGGGATCTGGGACTGGGCCTCCAACGACGAGGGCGAGGAGCCCGACGTGGTGCTGGCCTGCGCCGGGGACGTCCCCACGCTGGAGACCGTGTCAGCGGCCGCGATCCTGCGCGAGCGCCTGCCCGAGCTGAAGGTCCGCGTCGTCAACGTCGTCGACCTGATGCGGCTGGAACCGGACATCGAACACCCGCACGGGCTCTCGGACCCCCAGTTCGACGCGCTGTTCACGGAGTCGCGGCCCGTGATCTTCGCCTACCACGGCTACCCCTCGCTGATCCATCGTCTCACCTACAAGCGCACCAACCACGACAACTTCCACGTCCGCGGGTACATGGAGGAGGGCACCACGACCACGCCGTTCGACATGGTGATGCTCAACGACCTCGATCGCTTCCACTTGGTGATGGACGTGATCGACAGGGTGCCCGGCCTCGGCGAGCGTGCCGCCCACCTGCGTCAGGAGATGGTCGATTCGCGGCTTCGCCATCGCGCCTACACGCGCGAGGTCGGAGACGACGCACCCGACGTGCGCGACTGGACCTGGCCCGGCGACCGACGGTAGCCGGGGTGCGCGTCCTCGTCGTGAACGCGGGCTCGAGCACCGTCAAGCTCAGCCTGATCGACGGCGACGACGCCACGCTGGCCGAGCGCGAGTTGCGCTCGCCGCGAGCGGCGGTGGACAAGCGCGAGCTCGACGCGGCGCTGAAGGACGGGTTCGAGCGGCCGGACGTCGTCGGGCACCGGATCGTCCACGGCGGTGAGCGTTTCCGCGAGGCGGTGGTGATCGACCGCGAGGTCGAGGCGGCGTTGCGGGAGCTGGTGGCGATGGCGCCGCTGCACCAGCCGAAGTCGCTGGCGGCGCTCGACGCGGTTTCCGACGCGCTCCCGGGGGTGCCGGCGGTGGCCTGCTTCGACACCGCCTTCCACGCGACGCTGTCGCCGGCCGCGCAGACCTACGCGCTGCCGGCCGCGTGGCGGGAGCGCTGGCGCGTGCACCGCTACGGCTTCCACGGCCTTTCGCACGCCTGGATCGCGCGACGCGCGCCGGAGCTGATCGGGCGCCCCCCTTCCGGCCTGAGGCTAGTCAGCTGTCATCTGGGCGCGGGCGCGTCGCTGTGCGCGATCGCAGACGGCCGCTCCGTCGACACGACGATGGGCTTTACGCCGCTCGAGGGCTTGGTGATGGCGACACGCTCCGGGAGCGTTGATCCCGGCCTCCTGCTGTGGCTGCTGGAAAGGACAGGGATGGCGGAGCGCGAGCTCGCTCACATGCTCGAGCATGGGTCGGGGTTGCGCGGCCTCGCCGGTACGTCGGAGATGCCAGAGGTGGTGGCGCGAGCGAAGGCGGGGGACCGGGCCGCCGGGCTGGCGCTCGACGTCTACGTGCACCGTCTCCGGGCCGGGATTGCGGCGATGGTGGCCGCCTTGGGCGGGCTCGAGGCCCTGGCGTTCACCGGCGGAGTCGGGGAGCATGCCGCGGAGGTCCGCGCGCGCACGATCGACGGGCTCGGGTTTCTCGGTCTGAAGATCGATCAGTCGCGCAACTCGGGCGCGGTCGGCGACACGGAGATCGGTGGCGAAGGGACACGGGCGAGAGTGCTCGTCATCCACGCTCGCGAGGACCTCGAGATCGCCCGGCAAGCGCGGATGGCCGCCGGCGCCGGCGTTTGATCGGTCAGCTCACGAGACCGGGCTCGCGCTCAGGGGTCAGCATCCGTGTCTCGCTCGGGGTCCGGCGGGCGTGCCAGAAGCCGAGGCAGACGAGCACGAACATGATCGCGGCCAAGCAGAAGGACGCGATTGCTCCCCACAGCATGACCTGACCGATCTTCCAGAACGCATAGCCCTCGAGCAGGAGGCCCCGCAGCGTCGTCCCCTGGAACGAGGTCGCTTTCAGCGCCTGCAGCTTGACGTTGGTCGGGTCGGCCAGCGCCGCGGCGCTGATCTTCGAATAGACGCCGCCATAGGGCAGCTCAGACAGATGGACGGCGATGAAATGATCCGCGTACGCCTGGGCCTGCGGACCGGTGAGAAGCTGCTGCCCGGCGTACTGGGAGACGGACGGGATCATGCTCGGAGTGATCTCGGTACCCGGCTTGGCGTGGGCGAACGCCGCCTTCGGCGGGAAGTAGACCTGCTGTTGGGCGAGCTGGTTGTGGACGTTGGAGTTGACGAAGCTATGGCCCCACAGCAGCAGACCGCCCGCCACCAGCAGGACGACCACGACGACGGCGCCGATGGCACTGCTGAGAACATCGAAGACCTTACGAGACATTGTTGATTCCCCTGTCGCATGGGCCCCTTCGGAGCCGTCGGCAGCAAATGGTGCTGCCGTGAAGCGCCATGGCCATCGACGCGACTCCGCGAATCGAGTGCGGAAAAATACGGAGACGCCAGGCAGTGACGCGCGAGCCCGATACGGCGCTCAGCGATACTCCAAGCCCGTGGGCTCGTCCGAACCGACCGCGTACCCGAGCGAGCGGGAAGCTGAGATCGTGCTGCGGGACGGATCCACGGTTCACGTCCGTCCGGTCCGGGCCGGCGACGAGGGCGCGATCAGGGCGTTTCTCGAGGGCCTATCTGAGCGGTCGATCGCGTTTCGTTTCTTCGGCATGCCCGACCTCAGCTGGGTGGTCAGGTGGTCGCTGGACGTGGACTACGCCGATCGCTACGCGCTCGTGGCCGAGACCGGAGCGGAGCACTCGATCATCGCCCACGCGGTGTACGTACGCGCGAACCGGGCGCAAGCGGAGGTGGCGTTCCTGGTCGCCGATGGATGGCAGGGAAAGGGCATCGCGACGATCCTGCTCGCGCATCTCGCGGCCGTCGCGGAGCAGCGCGCGATTTCGACGCTCACCGCTGAGGTGCTGCCACACAACCACCGGATGATCGAAGTGTTCCGCGAGAGCGGCTTCCCCGTCGAGGTTCGCGCTAGTCCGGACGCGATCCACATCGAGCTGCCGACGTCGCTGTCCGACGAGGCTCGCGCGCGCTTTGAAGAGCGTGACTCCCTGGCCGCGATTGCAGCGGTGCGAGGCGTTCTCGAACCCCGCTCGATTGCCGTCATCGGTGCGTCCCGGAGACGAGCCACGGTCGGTGGAGCGATCCTCCACAACCTGCTGGCCGCCGAGTTCAACGGACCGATCTATGCCGTCAACGACCGCAGCGACGTGGTCCAGTCGCTCCCCGCCTACCGCGCCATCGGCGAAGTCCCCGGACCGGTCGATCTCGCGGTGGTAGTCGTCCCCGCGCACGCCGTGGTCGGGGTCACCAGGGAGTGCGCGGCGGCGGGCGTGCGCGCGGTGCTCGTGATCTCCTCTGGCTTCGCCGAGATGGGCGAGGAGGGCGCGCGACGGCAGCGGGAGTTGCTCGAGGTCTGCCGCGAGGGCGGGATCAGAGTCGTCGGGCCCAACTGCCTCGGCGTGCTCAACACGTCATCCGCGGTTCGCCTGAACGCCACCTTTGCTCCGCACTCCGCCACTCCTGGCCGGGTCGGGTTTCTGTCCCAGAGCGGTGGCGTCGGCATTGCCATGATCGAGGCTGCGAGCCGGCTCGGGATTGGGATCTCGTCGTTCGTCTCGATCGGCAACCGGGCCGACCTGTCGGGCAACGACCTGCTTGCTTACTGGGAGCAGGATCCGGATACCGATGTGGCGCTGTTGTATCTCGAGTCGATCGGGAACCCACGCAAGTTTGCGCGGATCGCGCCACGGTTCGCGCGGCGTAAGCCGCTGCTCGCGGTCAAAAGCGGAAGCTCCGCAGCCGGCGCGCGCGCCACCGCGTCGCATACCGGGGCATTGCTCTCGGCCTCGGACGTGACGGTCGATGCGCTCTTCGAGCAGGCGGGGGTGATTCGCACGGACACGCTGTACGAGCTGCTCGCGGTGGCCTCCCTGCTGACCGCGCAGCCCGTCCCCGCCGGCGATCGGGTCGCGATCGTCACCAACTCAGGTGGCCCGGGCATCATGTGCGCCGACGCCTGCCAGGCCGAGGGCGTGTCGGTGCCGGAGCTGCCGGGCGTGGTTCAGGCCGCGCTCGCCGAGTTCCTGGCGCCTGAGGCCTCGGTGCGCAACCCGATCGACATGATCGCGACTGCCTCCGCGGACGACTACCGGCGAGCCCTGCGGACGCTGATCGCCGCGCAAGTGTGCGACGCAATCCTCATTATCTTCGTGCCCCCGCTGGTCACCGAGGCGCGCGATGTGGCGATGGCGATTCGTGAGGTGGCTGAGACCGAAGTCGGCGTTCCGATCGCCGCCGTGTTCATGACCAGCGACGGTCCGCCACCCCAGCTCCGGGCCGGAAAGATCCGGGTGCCGGGGTACGAGTTCCCCGAGGACGCCGCCCGAGCAATCGCTCTCGCCGCCAAGCACGGCCGGTGGCGCGCGCGTCCCTGGGCGCCCGCGTGGGCACCATCGGAGGCCCGTCCCGACGAGGCGACGGCGATCATCAGCCAGGAGCTGGCTCGCGAACCGGGATGGCTCGGACCCGCACAGGTGCTCGCCCTGCTCGACTGCTATGGCCTGCCCCTGATCGAGACCCACGTGGTGGCGGACGCAGCGGCGGCGGCGGCCGCGGCCACCGAGCTCGGCGTCGCGGTGGCGGTCAAGGCGAGCGCTCGGGGCCTGATCCACAAGACGGAGGCCGGTGGCGTGAGGCTCGGCCTGGCCGGCGCCGAGCAGGTCCGGGCGGCCGCCGCCGAGATCGAGGCGGCGGTCCGCGCCGCCGGGTACGCCCTCGACGGCTTCATCGTTCAACCGATGGCGCCGACCGGCGTGGAGTTGATCGTCGGCGTCGTCAACGACCACAGCTTCGGACCGGTCATCGCCTGCGGACCCGGCGGTACGACGGCCGAGCTCATCAACGACGTCGCGGTACGGATCACCCCGCTGAGCCAGCTCGACGCCCGCGAGCTGATCCGCGCGTTGCGCACGTTCCCCCTGCTCGACGGCTATCGCGGCGCCCCGCAGTGCGACGTGCCGGCGATCGAGGACGTGCTGCTGCGGCTGAGCGTGATGGTCGAAACCCACCCCGAGATCGTCGAACTCGACTACAACCCGTTGATCGCGACCCCGCATGGAGCCCTGATCCTGGACGCGCGGGTACGACTGGAACCGGCGCCGGAACCGGAGCCCGTGGCCTCGCTCCAGGCGTAGTAGGACCGCACGCAATCACCCCGGTTCGGCCGCCGTGCTAGCGCGAGCGGCGTGCCCGCGCCGGACCAGCGTGGCCAGCTCCTCGATCCCCTGCTCGATCCCGCGCGCCAGTGCGTCTAGATCCGGTGTCGACTCGCTGTCGGCGATGATGCCGAAGGTCAGGTCGCCGTCGTAGGAGAAGATCGCGATTCCCACCGCGTGATCGGCCGCCAAAGGCACGACCGGATGCACCTCGCGGAGGCGGGCGCCGAGCGCGTACAACGGGATCTGCGGGCCGGGCACGTTGGTGATCGTGACGTTGAAGAGGCGAGTGGCGTACAGCGATCGGGCCAGTGTCGCGTGGATGACCGGCGGCGCCAGCGCCGCCAGATCGATCATCGTCGTCGCGCCGATCGCCGCGCCCGAGGACTTCAGACGCGTGGTCGACGCGACGATCTGCCGATAGCGCTCGACCGCGACCGCTTCTGCCACCGGCAGCTCGACGAACAGCGAGCTGATCCGGTTTCCGAGCGCCAGGCGCTCCGAGGTCTCGCGGAGGTTCATGGGCACCATCGCTCGGAGTCCCTGCTTCGGCGGTCGCTCACCGCGTTCGAGCAGCAGCCGTCGCAGACCGGCCGTGCAGGCCGCCAGCACGACGTCGTTCACCGAGCCGCCGAGCTCGTGGCCGATGGCCTTGAGCTTCGCGAGTGTGACCCTGACCACGGTGAATCGCCTCGTGGATCCGATCGGCTCGTTGAGCGAGCTGTGAGGAGCCCCGATCAGCTCGTCGCGGACGAGCAGTTCGGCGAGGGAGCGCGACCGTGCCAACGCGTCCCGAGGGTGCAGCGCCGCGTGCAGTCCCGCCCGAGCCACCTGCGCGCCGGTATTTGCCGCCTGCACGATCGGCTGGGGCGGGGTGGGCACGAACGGAGCCAATAGCGAGCCCCCATCCTTCGCCGCCGGCGGGGCGAATGCACGCTCGGAGCGATTCGGCTCGGCGTCAAGCAGCAGATAGGCGACGTCGACGGACCCGACCCCGTCGACGAGGCAGTGATGCGTCTTGTGCGCCAGCGCCCACCGCCCACGCTCGAGTCCTTCGATCAGCGCCATCTCCCATAATGGACGTGCGCGATCCAGCCGGTGGGAGTAGAAGTCGGCCGCCCATCGGCATAGCTCCGCGTCATTGCCGGGCGCGGGTAGGGCGACGTGACCAATGTGGTCGCGGATGTCGAAGCGATCGTCGTCCGCCCACCGCGGCCAGGCAAGGCCACCAGTTCGAGGAGAGGAGAGCCGCTGTGAGTAGCGCGGCAGCTGGCCGAGCCTTGGCGCGAGGTTGGTGCACACCTGATCGACGCTGGGCACGGTCCCGTCTGGCAGTGGGTCGAACACCAGCACGCCGCCGATGCTCATCAACGCCCCGTCGTCCTGCTGCTCGAGCTCCAGGAATGTGGCATCGAGCGCAGTCAGCGTGTCGGTCATGACCCGACGCTACACACACGCTCGCACCGGATCATCGGGGCGCAGACGCGGTTCAGATCAGTACTTTCCCCTGAAGCGCGGCCGTGGTCCGGCCCAGTCGACGTGCGTGGCGAGGTACGGTCCGAGATGTCTGCCGACGATCTTCGTGGCGGGCCACCACGGCGACTCGCCGCTCACCTCAGGGGGCGACGCCGCGGCGGTCAGTGCGCGGCGCAGGTACCGCGGCGACTCCCCGGTCAGCAGCATTCCCCGTAGCACGGGCTCGAACGGCACGGGCTGGACCGGCGCTCCGGCACGTGCCGCGATGTGGGCCGCGACGGCGTCGGCCTGCTGCGCCGCCAGACCGCCCTGCTTGATCGGAAAGGCGGTGGCGTCACCGGCCGCGTAGATGTCTTCTTCGCCCTTGACGCGACCGTACTCGTCGACGTGCAGAAAGCCGTCGTCGTCAGCCCGGAGGCCGGCAATCCGCGGACCCTCCAGCCGCGGCATCGCGACCGCGCGCTCGACCGGCATGCCGCCTTCGAACTCGAGCCACGGCCCCCCCTTCTCATCGTCCCGCACGGCGCTTTCCGTGTGCAGGCGGACCGAGTGCTCGGCGAGCAACGCGCGGACCAGCTGGCTCGCCTCGCGTCCGAACACCTCGAGCGGCTCAGCCTCCGCCGTGACCAGGAGGAGCTCGGGCTCGGCGCCCTTCCCACGTGCATGCTGGGCGGTCAACAGCGCAAGCTCATAGAGGGGCAAGGTCCAGGTGACTCCCGCCGGAACCACGAACGCGATGCGCTTGACTTCTCCCGCGCACAGCTCCGCGACGAGCCTCTCGAGCTCCCGGCTCGCTCCCCCCACGCCCACGGTCACGGCCCGCGGCAGCACAACTCGTGCTCGCGCTCCAAGCGCGAGCACGAGCAGGTCGTAGCCGAGCGTGTGCCCGCCGGCAGTCTCCACCACGCGCCGGTCGGGATCGACGGTCGCGAACGCGTCTGACAGGTGGCTGATCCGCCGATCGTCGAGAATCCGCGCCCACTGAACCCGGACCATCGCCCGTGGATCGAACGGCTCGAGCACCTCGAGTGGTCGGTAGACGAACGCGTCTCCTGGCGAGAGCAGGTGCAGCTCCACGCGGTCGGATGCCAGTGCCCGCAGCGCGAGCAGGGTCTCGAGGCCCGCGATGCCGCCGCCGACGACGACCACCCTCAGACCTCGCCGGCGGCGCCGTTGACTAGTGAAACGAGACTCTGAGCTGGTCGACATAGCTGCTGCGCGGCTGCCCTCGCAGCCGCCCGTGGCCTACATTCACTCTGCCCCGCCGCCCGCGCACATCCGTACTTTTCCGCGATCGCCTGGAGGAGCAGCCCCGATGCTGGTCCGCTTGCCTCGATGGGAGGATGGGCCGATGACGAGCCAGGTACGGCGCCTGCCGTGAGGACGCTCCATGACCTCGGCGATCTGGCCGGCAAACGGGTGCTGGTGAGGGTTGATTTCAACGTGCCGCTGGATCGCGGAGCGGTCGCTGACGACACTCGGATCCGGGCCGCACTGCCGACGATCGAGGAGCTGCGCCGGCGCGGGGCGAGGGTAGTGCTCGCCTCGCATCTCGGCCGGCCGAAGGATCGCGAGCCTGAGCTGTCGCTTCGCCCAGTGGCCGATCGCCTCGCCGAGCTGACGGGCGCCGGGGTGCCGCTGGCGCCCGGGGTGGTGGGCGCGGAGGTGAGCGCGTTGGTCGAGCGCCTGGCGCCGGGGGACATGCTCGTGTTGGAGAACGTGCGCTACGAGCCGGGGGAGACGAAGAACGATCCGGAACTCGCGGGGGCGCTGGCGGAGCTGGCGGACGTGTATGTGGACGACGCTTTCGGCGCCGCGCACCGCGCCCACGCCTCGACCGATGGTGTCGCCCGACTGGTTCGCGACCACGCCGCCGGGTTGCTGCTCGAGCGCGAGGTCAAAGAGCTGAGGAAGGTGCTCGATGACCCGACCCGCCCCCTGGTCGCCGTGCTCGGCGGGGCCAAAGTCTCGGACAAGATTGCCGTCATCGACCGCTTCCTGCAACTGGCCGACGCGCTTCTGATCGGCGGTGCGATGTGCTTCCCGTTCCTGGCCGCCCAGGGGCACATGGTGGGGTCGTCGCTCTGTGCGGCAGAGGACGTCCAGATGGCCAAGCGCACGCTCGCGAGCCGCGATGAAGTCCGGGCAAAGCTGCAGCTGCCGGTCGACCTGGTCCTCGGCGAGCGACTGGCCGGGGATACCGAGGTGCGGCAGATCGACGGCGTCGAGGTGCCGGACGGATGGATGGGGCTCGACATCGGCAGCCGAACTGCTGAGCGGTACGCGGACGTGATCGGACGGGCCGGCACCGTCTTCTGGAACGGCCCGATGGGCGCGTTCGAGCTCGCGCCCTTCGCCACCGGCACGTACGCCGTGGCTGAGGCGGCCGCCGCCGCGGCCGGGACAACGGTCGTCGGAGGCGGAGACTCAGTGGCCGCGTTGCATCGCTTCGGCCTCACCGACAAGGTCACGCACGTCTCGACCGGCGGCGGGGCCTCGCTCGAGCTGATCGAGGGCAAGAGGCTGCCAGGGGTGGAGGCGCTCGATGGGACCGAAGCCCGCGGCGGCGGGGGGCTGGGCTGATGGCACCGCGAGGGGGCGCAGTGGTGCGGGCTCCGTGCGTCGCGTTGATCGTGCTCGACGGCTGGGGGCTGGCGCCCGCCGGGCCCGGCAACGCGATCTCCCGGGCCGACAAGCCGGTGCTCGACGAGCTTCTGTCGAAGTACCCGCACATCGCCCTGGCGGCATCCGGCCGCGCCGTCGGTCTCCCCGATCACCAGATGGGCAACTCGGAGGTGGGGCATCTGAGCCTGGGCGCCGGCTCGGTGGTGATGCAGGATCTCACCCGCATTGACGACGCCGTCCGCGACGGACGGCTGGCCGAGAACCAGGTGCTGCGCGACGCCCTGACCGCCGCCGAGCGGGTCCATCTGATCGGATTGGTATCCGATGGCGGGGTGCACTCCGGCTTCAAGCACCTCGAGGCGCTGATCCGGCTCGGCGCCGAGCTACGCGTCCCCGACCTCGTGCTTCATGCCTTCACCGACGGTCGGGACACGCTGCCGACCTCGGGCGCCGGGTATCTGGAGACCGTGGCCGGCTGGATGGCCGAGGTCGGCGCCGGGAGGGTCGGATCCGTCGTCGGACGCTACTGGGCGATGGACCGAGACCGCCGCTGGGACCGGACCCAGCGCGCGTACGACCTGTTGGTCCACGGGCGGGCGGAGCATCGGGCCGGCGTCGGCCACGCCGCCGCCCGGGAGGCGTATGCGCGCGAGGAGACCGACGAGTTCATCACCCCCGTGCTCGTCGGGGAGGAAGCGCAAATTCGACCCGGAGACTCGGTGATCGCCTTCAACTTCCGTCCCGATCGGATGCGGCAGATCACCCGCGCGCTTGCCGATCCCGAGTTTGGCGAGATCGATCGCGGCGGGATCTCGCCGGTGAGCCGCTACGTCACGATGACCCGCTACGAGGATGATTTCCCGTATCCGGTCGCGTTTGCCCCCGAGCATCCAGCGACGACGCTGCCCATGGTGCTGGCTCGCCAGGGCATGCCACAGCTCCACGTCGCCGAGACCGAGAAGTACGCGCACGTGACCTACTTCTTCAACGGCGGCGATGAACTGCCCTGCCCGGGCGAGCGGCGCGTGCTCGTGCCCTCGGCCCGCGACGTCCCGACGTACGACTACAAGCCCGAGATGAGCGCGGCGGAGATCGCCGCCGCGTTCGCCGAGGCCTGGCGCAGCGACGCACCTGGGTTCGGCGTCATCAACTTCGCCAACGCGGACATGGTCGGCCACACCGGTGTGATCGAGGCCGCGGTGAGGGGCGTCGAGACCGTCGACCGGTGCTTGGGGGAGGTGGTCGACGCGGTCCACGCCTCCGGGGGAACGTGCCTGATCACCGCCGACCACGGCAACGCCGAGCACATGCTCGAGGACGACGGCAGCCCCAACACCGCCCACACGACCAACCCGGTGCCGCTGTTGGTCACCAATCCGGAGCTGGAGATCCGCGGCGAGGGCATCCTCGGCGACGTCGCGCCCACCATCCTCGAGGTGCTCGGGATCGAGCAACCGCCCGGGATGACGGGGCGGTCGCTGATCGAGCGCGCCGCGCCGGCCGAGCGCGCGCCCGCCGCGGGGGCGAGACTGTCACCGGCCGGACCGAACCGGGAGACGCGCTGATGAACGAGCCCCGTGCGGTGATCGAGAACCGTACGTTCGAAGAGATCGAGGTCGGCGAGAGGGCCACGCTCGAGCGCACACTGAGCTGGCAGGACATCGAGCTGTTCGCGGTGATGTCGGGTGATGTGAATCCTGCCCACGTGGACGAGGAATATGCCCGCAGTGACAGATTCCACAGGATCGTGGCGCATGGCATGTGGGGCGCCTCGCTGATCTCCGCCCTGCTCGGCACCCGGCTGCCAGGCCCCGGGGCGATCTACATCGATCAGACCCTCTTCTTCCGCGCCCCCGTGAGCATCGGAGACACGATCACCGTTTCGGTAACCGTCACTTCCAAGGACCCGAAGCGTCACCGCGTCGTGCTCGGTTGCCGGTGCGTCAACCAGCGCGAGGAGATTGTCATCGATGGGGCCGCCACCGTGCTGGCGCCGACGGAGAAGATTCGCCGTCCCCGTATGACGCTACCCGAGGTGTCGCTGGAGGAGCACGAATAACGTCGCTCAGGCCAGCACAACGGCGTCGCGGCCCGCGAACCGCGCGCGCTCGCCCAGCTCCTCCTCGATGCGCAGAAGGCGGTTGTACTTGGCCACCCGTTCGGAGCGGGCCGGCGCGCCGGTTTTGATCTGGCCCACCCCGGTGGCGACCGCGAGATCAGCGATGAACGTGTCCTCGGTCTCGCCGGAGCGGTGGGAGATCACTGCTCGGTAGCCGGCATCGACGGCCATCGCGATGGTGTCGAGAGTCTCGCTCAAGGTCCCGATCTGATTGAGCTTGATCAGAATCGAGTTCGCCACGCCGCGCTCGATCCCCTCGCGCAGGATCGCCGGATTGGTGACGAACACGTCGTCGCCGACGAGCTGAACGCTGCTGCCGAGCCGCTCGGTGAGCTCCCGCCAGCCATCCCAATCGCCCTCGGCCATCCCGTCCTCCAACGACGCCACGGGGTACTTCTCCCGGATCGTCGCCCAGTACTCGACCATCTCATCTGAGGACAGCGACCGGCCCTCGCCCGCAAGCTCGTAGCGACCGTCGAAGAAGAACTCGCTTGCCGCCGGATCCACGCAGATCACCACGTCGGTCCCGGGGGAGTAGCCGGCGCTCTCGATCGCGGTCACGAGCAGCTCGAGCGGAGCCTCGTTCGAGTCGAGCGCCGGCGCGAATCCGCCCTCGTCCCCAACCGCCGTGCCCAGCCCCCGGCCGTGAAGGGCGCGCTGCAGCTCGTGATAGACCTCGGCGCCGGTCCGCAGTGCCCGCGCAAACGAATCCACCCCGACCGGGGCGATCATGAACTCCTGAAAGTCCACCGGGTTGTCGGCGTGGACCCCGCCGTTGAGCACGTTCATCGTGGGTACCGGCAGCAGGCGCGCGTCGGCTCCGCCCAGGTACCGCCACAGCGGCTGGCGGGCATCCGCGGCGGCGGCGCGGGCGGTGGCCATCGAGACGCCAAGCAGTGCGTTTGCCCCCAGCCGAGCTTTGCCCTCGGTGCCGTCGAGCGCGATCAGCGCATCGTCCAACCCCCGCTGGTCAGCGGCGTCCCGGCCGTGCACCGCCTCGGCGATCTCGCCGTTGACGTTGGCGACCGCGTGCAGCACCCCCTTGCCGCCGAACGGCGCCTCGCCATCCCTCAGCTCGAGCGCCTCGCGGGTTCCGGTCGAAGCGCCGGATGGGACGGCCGCGCGGCCGCGAGCCCCGCCGACCAGCCGGACGTCGACCTCGACCGTGGGGTTGCCGCGACTGTCGAGGATCTGGCGGGCATGGACGTACTCGATCGCGCCCATGGTCAGGTGTGCACGGCTGGAAGCGCGCGCTCATAGACACGGACGAAGCGGAGGTAGTTGTCGGCGATCTGCGCCGCAGCGTCCGCGCGCGGAAGCTCGTTGGCGAGAAAATCGGCGAGCGGATCCCACCAGATCGAACGTCCGATCGCGAACCCGACGAATCCCTCCACCGGTGCCGCCTGCTCGAGCCAGTGAGCGACCTTCGCCTCCGAGGCGCCACGACCGAGCACCACGCAGGTGACGGCCTCGTGGCCGGGGATCGACCGAGTCTGCTCAGCGAGCATCGCCGCGTCGGCGCGATCGTCGACGCCCTCGATCTTCCACACGTCGACCTCGATCCCCGCGCTCTGGATCTCCTCGATCGCCCGGCGCATCAGCCCCGGACGGAGTTCCGCGTCGTAACGATCGCCGTCGCCGCCGACCCGCTCGAGCTGGGCGTCCGTGACCGCGACCAGCAGCTCGAACAGGAACCTCCGATTCCGTTCGTGCAGCCAGTCCGAGAGCCGCTTGAGGCGTCCGAGCTGACGGTCGTTCATGTCCGGGTCGTCCTCTGGGTTGTAGCGGACGAGCACCTTCGAAAAGTCAGGATCGAACTTCTCGATGTGCGCACCGAAGTCCTCGCCGTACTCGAAGTCGAACTCGTTCTGGCCGGACTTTTCGATCGGCATCGCCAGCCTGAGCCCCCGCTCGCGGGCTCGCTGTGGGATGTCGGAGCCGAACTGCTCGTCCACGAGCACGCCCGTGGTACGCGGCTCAGCGCCACGGCTGACCGCCTCCAGCATACCCTCGAAGATCAGCCGCTTCGCATCCGAGATCGTCTCCGACTGCTCCGGCGTCGGATCGCCCTCGATCCCGAACATCTTCTTCTGAAACGACCCTCGATGATCGAAGGCCAGTATGTACAGGAGACCGTCGTAACCCTGCGTTGACATTTCAAACCCTCGCTTTCAACCGAACAGAACGCCGTGGCGCTCGTACTCCGCTCTTGGCACCTGCCGTAGCTCGGCCACCGCGTCCACCAGCGGCACCAGCTTGATCTCGTTCCCCCGCAGTGAAGTCATCATGCCCCAGGCACCGTCGTGCGCGGCCTGGATCGCGGTCAGCCCCAGCCTGGTCGCCAGCACGCGGTCGAACGCGGTCGGGGTGCCGCCGCGCTGGACGTGGCCGAGCACGGTCGCGCGCGTCTCGAACCCGGTCCGCTGCTCGATCTCCTGCTCGAGCCGGTGGCCGATGCCGCCGAGTCGTGGGTGACCGAACTCGTCGAGCTGCCCGGCGGTCACGCTCATCGTCCCTTCCTTGGGCGTCGCCCCCTCCGCGGCGACCACGATCGAGAACGGCCGGCCGCGGTCGTGGCGATGCTGGATCAGCCGGCAGACCTCGTCGATGTCGAACGGGATCTCCGGGATCAGGATCACGTCGGCGCCGCCGGCCACCCCGGAGTGCAGCGCGATCCAGCCCGCGTGTCGCCCCATCACCTCGACCACCAGGATCCGGTGGTGACTCTCCGCCGTGGTGTGCAGGCGATCGATCGCCTCGGTCGCGATCTGCAGCGCGGTGTCGAACCCGAAGGTCACATCGGTGGCGCCGAGGTCGTTGTCGATCGTCTTGGGCACGCCGATCGCGTTCACGCCGTCCTGGTGAAGCTTGTTGGCCACCCCCAGGGTGTCCTCGCCACCGATCGCGATCAAGCCGTCGAGTCGTAATTCAGCGAGCGTCTCCCGGACCCGCGGGACACCGTCGTCGCGCTTGTAGGGGTTGGTCCGCGAGCTTCCGAGGATCGTCCCGCCGCGAGGCAGGATCCCGCGCGTCGACTCGATGTCGAGTTCCATGTACGAGTTCTCGACCACCCCGCGCCAGCCGTCGCGGAAGCCGATCAGCTCATCGCCGAAGCCGTCGATTCCGTTACGCACGAGCGCTCGGATGACGGCGTTGAGGCCGGGACAGTCACCACCCCCGGTAAGCATGCCGATCCGCACCCGCTCGATCGTAGACCTCGGCTGCGGCCGAGAATTCGGTAGTTCTCCGCAAGCTGACGCGCGATACCGCGGATGAAAGGAAAGCCGCGTGTGGCTGACCCCACCGCCCGCCCGGCTGCCGGCCCGCGGCGCCGACCCGGCGGCGCCGTCACGCGCCGATCAGGTGGCGTCCTAACGCGAACCGCACCAGCTCGGCGCGCGTGGACAAGCCGAGCTTGCGATGGATCCGCGCCCGGTGGGTCTCCACCGTCCGCCGGGACAGATGCAGCTTGGCGGCGATCTCCACGCTCGTGTAACCGAGCGCGATCAGCCGCAACACCTCGGTCTCGCGCGGGCTCAGCCCATCGCCGCCGACCGCCCGCCGCAGCGCCTCCAACCCCGCCGCCACCCGGGCACTGACAAACTCCTCACCGCGGGCCGCGTGCCGGATCGCGCTCAGAAGCTCGCTATCGGCCTTGTCCTTGAGCACGAACCCCACCGCGCCGGCATCGATCGCGTGCTGCGCGAACAGAGGGCTCTCCTCCATCGTCATGACCACGATCTCGGTCCCCGGCACCTGCTCCCGCAGCCGGCGGATGGTCTCGATGCTCGACCCATTCGGAAGCTGTAGATCCAGCACCAGCACCCGCGGCAGACACCCATGAACCTGGCGAACGACCCCGGACAGCTCAGAGGCCACCGAGATCACCTCGACCTCCTCTTCGCGCTCGAGCAACAGCCTGAGGTTGCGCCGAACCATCGCATGGTCGTCGGCGAGCACGACCTGGACCCGCGCGTTCACTGCTAGCGAAGCTTCAGCGCTGTCCTGAACCGAGGCCAGCTGCAGGTGTGGTGTCATACCAGCAAGGTAGCCCGAGCCGCGCGCCGGGTCGTCCCGAAAAGAGTGCGCATCGTGTGCGGTGAATCACGTAACAGCGGGGTCGGCAAACTAGAACAACTCCGGCGTGGGTGACCAGTCCCTCAGCCACATCACCGCGGTGGGCCGGCGGTCCGTAGTTAACCCCGACCCCCTCGGTCGGTTCCAACGGATGGCGCCCGCCGTTTTTGCGCATAGGGTGAGCCTCGGCAACCCCCGAGAGGAGCACGACGATGTCCACAAAAGTCGCCATCAACGGATTCGGACGAATTGGCCGGAACTTCTTTCGCGCCGCCTACGAGCACGAAGCCGACTTGGAGATTGTCGCCGTCAACGACGTCACCGACGCCGGGGCCCTCGCACAGCTGCTGGCGTTCGATTCGGTCTACGGGCGCTTCCCCGATCCAGTCCGAGCCGAGGACGGCGCGGTGGTCGTCAACGATCGATCGGTGAGGGTATTCGCGGAGCGCGACCCGAGTGCACTTCCCTGGTCCGAGCTTGGCGTCGAGGTCGTGATCGAGTCGACCGGGAAGTTCCGAAGCCGCGCGGCGGCCGCCAAGCACCTGGATGCCGGGGCTCACAAGGTGATCATCACTGCGCCGGCCTCGGGCGACGCGCCGGCCGACGCGAATGTAGTGCTCGGCGTCAATTTCGACCAGGCGTATGACCCCGAGCGCCATCACATCGTGACCAACGCGTCGTGCACGACCAACTGCCTGGCCCCGGTCGCACGCGTGTTACATGACGCGGTCGGGATCCGCCACGGGCTGATGACGACGATCCATGCCTATACGTCTGACCAGAACCTGCACGACGGGCCGCACAAGGATCTGCGGCGTGCGAGGGCGGCGGCGATCAACCTGATCCCGACGTCGACAGGCGCCGCGAAGGCACTTGGCCTGGTCATCCCCGAGCTGCAGGGCCGGCTGAACGGCTTTGCGGTGCGCGTCCCCACCCCGACCGGCTCGATCGTCGATCTCACCGTGGAGGCGGAGCGCGGCACGAGCGCGGAGGAGGTCAACGCCGCGTTCCGCGAGCGTGCGGACACCGGCGAGCTCACGGGAATCCTGTGCTACAGCGAGGACCCGCTCGTGTCCACGGACATCGTCGGCTCTCCCTACAGTGCGACCTTCGACGCGCCGCTGACCAGCGTGATCGACTCGACCCAGGTCAAGGTGATCGCCTGGTATGACAACGAGTGGGGCTACTCGAACCGGTTGGTGGAGCTGGCGGCCCAGATGCTGGCCAAGGTCCCGGCCTGAGACAGCGGGACTGGGCTTAGACGTCCGCGAGCGAAAGAGGTGCCCGTGTGCAGCGTTGTCATCAGTTCGGCCGCCCGGACCGCGATCGGGTCGTTCGGGCGCAGTTTGCGTGACGTCCCTCCGACCGAGCTCGGCGCGGCCGCCGCCCGAGCGGCCATCGAGCGCGCGAAGCTCGACCCCGGGCAGGTGGAGCAGGTTGTGTTTGGCAACGTGATCCATACCTCGCCCGAGGACCATTACCTGGCGCGCGTCGTGGGAATCAAGGCGGACATCCCCAAGGAGTCGCCGGCGATGACGCTCAACCGCCTGTGCGGCAGCGGTCTGCAAGCGATCGTCTCGGCCGCGCAGATGATCCAGACCGGGGACGCCGAGGTGGCGCTCGCCGGTGGTGCGGAGTCGATGAGCAGAGGGGCGTATTGGATCGAGAACGCACGGTGGGGCCAACGGATGGGCGACGCGTCGCTCGTCGACTCGGTCGTCGGCGCACTGACCGACCCTTTCAACATGGTTCACATGGGGGTCACCGCCGAGAACCTGGCCAAGTCGCACCGGATCCCCCGCGAGGCACAGGACGAGTTCGCGCTGGAGTCCCATCGCCGGGCGATCGCCGCGATCCAAGCCGGACGATTCGAGGACGAGGTCGTTCCGGTGGAGATCAAAACGCGCAAGGGACCCGTCGAGTTCAAGGTTGACGAGCATGCCCGGCCCGATGTCTCGCTGGAGGGTCTGGCCAAGCTGAAGCCCGCGTTCGAGAAGGACGGTACGGTGACGCCCGGCAATGCCTCGGGCGTCAACGACGCCGCGGCAGCCGTGGTGGTCATGTCAGCGGAGCGGGCCGAGCAGCTGGGGGCGCCGGTCAGGGCCAGGATCCTCGCGTACGCGGTGTGTGGCGTGGACCCCAAGACGATGGGCATCGGACCCGTTCCCGCGATCCGCAAGGCGCTCCAGCGGGCCGGAAGGACGCTCGATCAAGTCGACGTGATCGAGCTCAACGAGGCGTTCGCGGCCCAGTCCCTGGCCGTCCTGCAGGATCTCGGCCTGAACACCACCCGGGTCAACCCCAACGGCGGGGCGATCGGTCTGGGACACCCAGTGGCGGCCACGGGCGCGATCCTCGTCGTGAAGATCCTGAGCGAGATGGAACGCGAGGACCACAAGCTGGGCCTCGTCAGCCTGTGCATCGGCGGCGGCCAGGGGATCGCCATGATGATCGAGCGCGACTGAGGCCCGGTGTCCGCGAGACCGCGACGCGCGGCACGAGTTCGGTCACATCCGCCCAACCGGTAGTGAGGAGAGAGAGATGAGTGCACTTGAACATGAGGCCGTCCCCGCCATGGCGCCAGAGCGCTTTGCCTCGGTGCTTTCGCCGGGTGAGTACGAGGCCTTGTTGGATCTGGTCAAGCATGCCGCGCGGGAGTTGCATGGCCGGGTGATCTGGAATGTGAACTCGACCGCGAAGGGTGGTGGCGTGGTCGAGATGTTGCGGCCGCTGCTGGGGTACTGCCGTGGAGCCGGTGTCGACGCCCGATGGGTGGTGATTTCGGGCCAGCCGCAGTTCTTCGCCATCACCAAGCGGCTCCACAATCGCTTGCACGGGTTCGCCGGGGACGGCGGCCCGTTGAGCGCCGCCGAGCGGCACGTGTACGAGCAGACCTTGGCAGCCGGTGCCGAGGAGCTCGCGGCCCTGGTGCGTCCTCGGGACATTGTGATCCTGCACGATCCCCAGACGGCCGGGTTGGCGGCGACGGTGCGGGCGACGGGCGCAACGGTGATATGGCGCTGTCATGTCGGTCTCGATGTCGCCAATGATCATGCCCGGGAGGCGTGGGACTTTTTGCGTGGTTATGTCTTGGGTGCGCATGTGTTCGTGTTCTCCCGGGCAGGGTTTGCGTGGGAGGGATTGCCGCGTGGGAGGATCTCGGTGATCCGCCCGTCGATCGACGCCTTCGCGCCGAAGAACGCAGAGCAGACTCGGGAACAGTCCTCGGCGATCATGACCACCGCGGGGGTTGTGGCCAGCGACGTGAGCGTGTATCCGACGTTCACCCGTTCCGACGGCACCCCAGGGCGCGTCGAGCGACGGGCGGAGATGCTGCAGGAGGAGGAGTTGGAAGCCGACGTGCCGGTGGTGATGCAGGTTTCGCGGTGGGATCAGCTCAAGGATCCGCTCGGTGTGCTCGGTGCCTTCGCCGAGCATGTCGCGAAACGGGCGCCGGCGCACCTCCTGCTGGTCGGTCCATCGACCGCGGCGGTCGCCGACGACCCGGAAGGCGCGCAGGTTCTGGACGCAGTCCGTGCGGCCTGGCATGAGTTGCCAGGCCCGGTTCGTCGCCGGGTGCATCTGTGCTCGCTGCCGATGGACGACATCGAGGAGAATGCGGCGATCGTCAACGCCCTGCAGCGACACGCGGGGGTGGTCGTGCAGAAAAGCCTCGCGGAGGGATTCGGGTTGACGGTCGCGGAGGCGATGTGGAAGCAGCGACCCGTGGTGGCGAGCCGGATCGGTGGGATTCGCGATCAGATCGAGGATGGCCGATCGGGTCTGTTGCTGCCGGACCCGCGCGACCTCGAGCAGGTCGGGGCGGCAATCAGCGAGATGCTGACGGACAGCGAGCGGGCGCAGCAGATCGGAATCGCGGCCCAACGCCGCGTTCAGCAGCAGTTCCTGGGGCCACACCACCTGGGACGGTACTTCGAGGTGATGCGAAGGGTCGCCTCACAACGCGACCACGACGGAGTAGGGAAGGCCGCCAAGGCAACTGCCGAAAGCGAACCCGTGGGCTGATCGACCGACTGCGGTTCGAAGGCGCCGTGATCGGATCGAGCGCGTTGTTCACACCTCTCCCCACGCCAACACGCCGGCGATGTCGAGCGTGGAGAGGATCCCGACGGGACGGCGGGTCTCGGGATTGACCGCCACCACGTGACTGGTGGCGTTGGTCACCATCAACTCCGCCGCCTCGCGCAGCTCCATCGAGGTCTCGACGCTGATCATCGGCTGGAGCGCCAGTGTTTCGGCCGTGTCCGAGACGTCTTGGCGCATGCCTGCCCGCAGCACGTCGAAGTCGGAGATGATCCCCCAGGGGAGCGGCTCGCCCGGCTGGCCTTCGGCAGAGCCCCTGACGACGACGATGCAGTGAACATGATGGGTGCTCATCATCCGCGCCACGTCGGTCAGGGTCGCGTCGGGATCGCAGGACAGGATCCCGGGATGCATGGCATCGGCAACGGTCGCGTGGTCGAAGTGCGGAAGCAGATAACTTCCGTGACTAGGCTCGACGTCGCTTCCCGTCATTGTGGGCCTCCTTCGTGTGCTCGTAGGTACCGTCAGCCTGGCAGTGTGGTCGCCGTCAGCGGGATGTCGACGTCCACGAATCCTTCGGGATGAGTGGCGAAGCCCTCCTCGTCACTCCGTGCGAACAGGTACGGCGCGACGTAGCGACCAGCGACCTTCGTCGGAGGCCACCAGAGGGCATACGAGGCGCCGGCGACATCTGGGTCGGCGCCGGGTACCTCAGCGCGCATGAACCGCGGCTCACCGCCGGTGAACAGCATCCCTCGCAGCACGGGTCGAAACGGCTCCGGGTCGATGCTCGCCCCGAACCTCGCAGCGATGTGCTCGGCCACGCTGTCCGCCAGCTGAGCCGCGAGACCACCCTGCTTGACGGGGAAGTCGACCGTGTCGCCGGCGGCGTACACATCGGCGAGCCCCTCCACGCGCCCGAACTCGTCGACCGGGACGAAGTCGTATGGCTCTGTGGTAGGCACCCCGGCCAGGCCGGTGCCGCGCAGGAGCGGCAGGGTGACGACATAGTCGACGGCGAGGGATTCTCCACTCGGGTGAAGCGCCACGTCGCCGGCTTCGACGGTCGCGTTCGTCGCGCCCACGAACTCGATCCCGGCCACGTCCAGCAATTCGGCCACGCTTCGGGTGCCATGCTCGCCGAACAGGGCCAGAGGGCGATCCTCTGGGGTGAGGAGGCGGAGCTGCACGCCTTCGACGTTGTGCCGCGCGATCTCGCGAGCGGTCATGAGGGCGAGCTCATACAGCGGCAGGAGCCAGCCGGTCATGCTGGGGGCCACGAACGCCACGCTGCGGACCTGGCCACCGCGCAGGCGAGCGAGCATCTCTTTGAGCGCCTGGCCCGAACCTTCGACACCGAACGCGATCGCGTCGGCAAACGGCGCGCTCAGGCGCGCCCCCGGTGCGAGGATCACCGTGTCGAAGCCCAGGTCAGGCCCGCCCGCGCAGCGGATCCGGTGCTCGGCGGCATCCACCGCCGCGACGGTCCCGCGGACGAACTCCGCCCCGAGGTCGGCCGCGATCTCCGGCAGCGAGTGGCGCGCTGCCGAACCCAATCCAAACGGCTCCGCCACCGTCAGGGGCCGATCGACGAACCAGTCGTGTTGGGAAACGAGCGTCAGGGCGACGCGATCGCCGGCCAGGTCGCGAAGTGCGAGCAGCGCCTCCAGACCCGCGACGCCGCCGCCGACGATCACGACCGAGTTGGACCTGGAACTGTGGGCTTCGGTCATGACACTCCTTACCAGGGGGCGTACGCACCTGCGTTGGCGGCTCGCATCGCGCTGACGTAACCGGCGCGCTCATAGGCAGCCGCATCCGCCTCCTGCGGCACCGCGAGCAGGCCGCGGACCTCGTCGACGGCTTGAAAGCTCTTGCGCGTCATCCATCTGGACAGGCCATCGAGCAGCTCGGCGGCGTAGTTCGGGCCGTGGCGCAGCAGCGCGGACGTGGTCATCACCACATCGGCGCCCGCGAGCAGGTATCTGGCCACGTCGGCGGGGACTTCCACGCCCGAGGTGGCGGCGAGCGCGGCCCTGACCCTCCCTCGCAGCAGCGCGATCCACGTCCGTGCCACCCGGGCGAGGACCGGGCTCGACAGGTTCACCCGAGGCAGGACCACGAGCTGCTCAGGGTCGATGTCGGGTTGCAGGAAGCGGTTGAACAGCACCAGCGCATCGGCGCCGGCCTCGTCGAGGCGCAGCGCCATCTCGCCGGGGGAGCTGAAGAAGGGGCCGAGCTTGACCGCGACCGGGATGGTGACTGAGGCCTTGACGTATTGCAGCACGTCGAGGTGGCGCTGCTCGACGTCGCGGCCGGAGATCTCGGGACTCCCCGGGAGGTAGTAGATGTTCAGCTCGATCGCGGCGGCGCCGGCGTCCTGCATCGCCCGGGCATACTCGGTCCAGCCTTCGGGAGTGACCCCGTTGAGGCTGGCGATCACGGGGACGTCGACGGCGGAGACGGCGCGCTCGAGCAGCACCAGGTAGCTGCGGGGGCCGCTGTCCTCTTCGGCCACGCTTGGGAAATAGTTGAGCGCCTCGGGGAAACTCTCGGCGGTCTCATCGACGAGTCGGGCGGTGCGCACCGCCTGCTCTCGGAGCTGCTCTTCGAACAGCGAGAACAGGACGATCGCGCCAACGCCCCCGTCGGCCAGACGCCGGACGCCGTCGAGGGTGTACGACAGCGGCGATGGGGAGGCAACGAGCGGGTTGCGCAGCTCCAGGCCCATGTAATTGGTCGAGAGGTCCATCAGCTGCGCCCCCGGGGGTCGGAGGGGAACTCGTTCGCGCCGCGGGTCGCCATCTGCTCGTACAGCCGCCAGCGCTGGTCGGCCACCTGCTGCGCGAGACCCATTAGGCGCTCGGCCTCGGTCGGGTTCGCGGCCGCCAGCGCGCGAAAGCGCAACTCGGCCTTGCGATAGTCCGCCAGCGACATCCGCGGTCTGGGCGAATCGAGCAGGAACGGGTTATCGCCGCCTGCGCGCACCACCGGGTCGTAACGGATCAGGGGCCAGTGACCGCTGGCCACCGCGCCGTATTGCTGGTTCAGGCCTGCGCGCATGTCGTACCCGTGCGCGACGCAGTGGCTGTAGGCGATGATCAACGAAGGCCCGTCGTAGGCCTCGGCCTCCCGGAACGCGCGCAGGGTCTGCTGGGGATCGGCCCCGAACGCCACCCGGGCGACGTACACGTCGGCGTAGGCGATTGCCTGGAGCGCGAGATCCTTGGTGGGGACGGTCTTGCCCGCGGCGGAGAACTTCGCCACCGCCCCCAGCGGAGTCGCCTTGGACATCTGCCCGCCGGTGTTGGAGTAGACCTCGGTGTCCATCACCAGCACGTTCACGTTCTGCCCGCTGGCCAGCACGTGGTCGAGCCCACCCGCGCCGATGTCGTAGGCCCAGCCGTCTCCGCCGACGATCCAGACGCTGCGGCGGATCAGGTGGTCGAGCACGCTGCGCAGGTCATCGATCGTCGGACCGTCGAGCCCGTCGAGGCGGCGCTCGAGCGCTGCGATCCGTCCGCGCTGGGCGCGCAGCTCCGACTCTCGCACCTGTGGCGCGGCCAGGATCTCGTCCACGAGCTCGGCGCCCACCACGTCGCGCAGCTCCTCGAGCCGGCGGCGGGCGAGCTCCGTGTGCCGGTCGGCGGCGAGTCGCAGCCCCAGCCCGAACTCGGCGTTGTCCTCGAACAAGGAATTCGACCACGCCGGTCCGCGGCCGTTGCCATCGACCGTCCACGGCGTCGTCGGCTGGTTCCCGCCGTAGATCGACGAGCAGCCGGTGGCGTTGGCGACCGTCAGCCGGTCGCCGAACAGCTGCGAGAGGAGCTTCAAATACGGCGTCTCGCCACAGCCGGCGCAGGCCCCGGAGAACTCGAACAGGGGCTCCAGGAACTGCGTCCCTCGCACCGTGCCGAAATCCACGCGGGTGCGGTCGATCGCCGGCAGCTGCTCGAAGAAGGCGATGTTTGCCCGCTCGGCCGCGAGCAGCGGCTCTCGAGCGTCGAGGTTGATCGCCTTGCGGCCCGGCTCATTGGCAGCGGACACCGGACAAGCCTCGACGCACAGCCCACATCCGGTGCAGTCCTCGACGTACACCTGCAGCGTGTAGCGAGCCTCCGGAAGCCCGGCGCCGTTCAGCGACGCCGACCGGAAGCTGTGGGGAGCGCCGGCGAGGCGGTCGGGCTCGTAGTAGCGAGATCGGATCACGCTGTGTGGGCAGACGAAGCTGCAGTTGCCGCACTGGATGCAAAGCTCCGAATCCCAAACGGCGACGAAGTCCGAGATGTTGCGCTTCTCGTACCTCGTCGTGCCACTTGGATAGGTGCCGTCGACGGGCAGCGCGCTCACGGGCAGCTGATCGCCATGGCCGGCCATCATCGCCGCCGTCACCGTGCGCACGAACTCGGGAGCGTCCGCGGGCACAAGCTGAGGTGCCTCCCGCACGGACGAGACGCGGTCGGGGACGGCCACGCGGTGAAGCGCGGCGAGCGATCGATCGACGGCGTCGATGTTGCGCTTCACGACCTCGTCGCCGCGCTTCCCGTAGGTCTTCTGAATCGAGGCCTTGATCGCCTCGATCGCCGGTTCGCGCTCCATCACCCCCGAGATCGCGAAGAAGCAAGTCTGCAGCACGGTGTTGGTCCGCCGGCCCAGGCCGGCCTCGCGCGCGATCTTGCCGGCGTCGATCGCGTAGAGGTCGATCTGCTTGGCCAGGATCTTCTCCTGGACGGGGCGCGAGAGCGAGTCCCAGACGCGATCTGGCTCCTTGGGGCAGTTGAGCAGCAGCGTCGCACCGGGTGCGGCGCGGTCCAGCACCTCGGAGCGTTCGATCAGCCCGAACTGGTGGCAGCCGACGAAGCTCGCCGCCGAGACGAGGTAGGGGGCGCGAATCGCCCGCGGTCCGAAGCGCAGGTGCGAGACAGTCTGCGAGCCGGATTTCTTCGAGTCGTAGACGAAGTAGCCCTGGGCGTGCAGGTTCGCCGCGTCGCCGAGGATCTTGATCGTGTTCTTGTTGGCGCCGACCGTCCCATCGGAACCCAGCCCGAAGAACACGGCCCGAACCGTCTCCGGGGGCTCGATGTCCAGCGACGGGTCGTAGGGAAGGCTCGTCCCGGAGACGTCGTCGTTGATCCCAATCGTGAATCTCCGCCTGGGCTGCTCCCGCGCGAGCTCCTCGAACACCCCGGCCACCATCCCGGGGGTGAACTCCTTCGAGGACAGACCGTAGCGGCCGCCGATCACCGTCGGCTCGAGGTCGCGCTCGCCGGCGCCGCGAGCCTCGCTCAACGTCGCGAGCACGTCGAGGAACAGCGGCTCTCCGAGCGAGCCCGGCTCCTTTGTCCGGTCCAGCACGGCGACGCGCCGCGCCGTCTGCGGCAGCGCCCGCGCCAGCTCGCGCGCTGGGAAGGGTCTGTACAACCGGATCTGGGCCACGCCCACCCGCTCACCCTGGGCCTCGAGGAAGGCCACCGTCTCGCGTACGGTCTCCCCGCCGGAGCCCATCACCACCAGCACCCGCTCAGCCTCCGGGTGACCGCTGTAGTCCACGAGTGCGTACCGGCGGCCGGTCCGCTCGCCGAGCCGGTCCATCGCGCCCTGCACCACCCCAGGCACGCGCGCGTAGAACGGGTTGACGGTCTCCCGCGCCTGGAAGTAGATGTCGGGATTCTGCGCGGTGCCGCGGATGAACGGCCGTTCCGGCGAAAGCGCCCGCGCGCGGTGGGCCCGGACCAGCTCGTCCGAGATCAGCGCGCGCACGTCCTCGTCATCGAGCATTTCGATCGTCTGCAGCTCGTGCGAGGTGCGAAAGCCGTCGAAGAAGTGCATGAACGGGACGCGCGTCTCGAGCGTGGCGGCGTGGGCTACGAGCGCGAGGTCGTGCGCCTCCTGCACCGACGCCGAGGCCAGGAGCGCAAAACCGGTCTGCCGGACGGCCATCACGTCGGAGTGGTCACCGAAAATCGACAGTGCCTGCGCCGCCAGCGAGCGCGCGGCCACGTGCATCACCGCCGACGTCAGCTCGCCGGCGATCTTGTACATGTTCGGGATCATCAGCAGCAGCCCCTGGGAGGCCGTGAACGTGGCCCCGAGGGCCCCGCCCTGGAGCGCGCCGTGCAGGGCTCCCGCGGCACCGCCTTCGCTCTGCATCTCCACCACGGCGGGAACGGTGCCCCAGAGGTTCGTCCGTCCCTTGCTCGACCACTCGTCGGCGAGCTCGGCCATGGGCGAGGAGGGAGTGATCGGGAAGATGCAGCAGACCTCGCTGCACCGGAAAGCAACCGAGACCGCCGCTTCGTTGGCGTCGACCGTGGCGCGCATCAGGGTGTCTCCTCGAGTGGATCGGGGGGCGCTACAAACGCGTAGTGGGGATCGGGAGCCTCCTCCGGGACCATCTCGATCGAGTGCACCGGGCACTGCTCGAAGCAGGCCCGGCAGCCGGTGCAGCGGTCATAGTCGTATCGGTAGCGCAGTCCCGGACCCAGCTTGATCACGGCGTCTTCGGGGCAGGCACCCAGGCAGCCGTCGCACTCGATGCAGTTCCCGCACGACAGGCATCTCCGGGCCTCGAACACCGCCTCTTCGGGCGAGAGTCCCCCGACCACCTCTTCGAACCGCCGAGCCGCGCTTCCGGCTCGAGCTCCGGCTGCTGGCGTCGAGGATGATCGCCGAAGTACCACAAATTCAGCAGCTCGAACTCCGCCAGCGGATGCTTGGGCGGGGGCCGGTCTCGCGAGCCGCGCAGCCAGGCATCGATCTCCCGCGCGGCTCGCTTGCCGTGACCGACGCCAACGGTCACCGTGCGTTCCGAGGGGACCATGTCGCCGCCGGCGAACACGCCCGGGCATCCCGTCATCAGCGAGGTCGACACTCGCACGGTCCCGTCGCGGTCGAATTCCACCCCCGGCACCCCGCGCAGGAAGGCGGTGTCGCTCTCCTGGCCCAGCGCCAGGATCACCGTGTCCGCGGCCAGGGTCTCGAAACGGCCGGTCGGCTGCGGGTAGCCGGACTCGTCGAGCTCCATCTCCTCGACCTGCAGCTCGGGGCCCTCCATCGCCTTGATCGTCCGCAGCCAGTTGATCCGTACTCCCTCCCGCTCGGCGTCCGCCGCCTCCTCCTCGTGGGCCGGCATCTGCTCGCGCGTGCGCCGATAGACGATCAGCGCCTCCTCCGCGCCCATCCGTCGCGCGACCCGGGCGGCGTCCATGGCGGTGTTGCCGCCACCGTACACCGCCACCCGCCGTCCGATCACCGGCCGCTCGCCTGCCGCGACGCCGCGCAGGAACGACACCGCGTCGACGATCGGCCCGGCGTCCGCCGCGGGGATGTCGACCCGCTTCGACAGATGCGCGCCGACGGCCACGAACACCGCATCGAAGGCCCCCTCGCGGCGCTCGGCGTCGAGGTCCTCGACCCGATGGTCGCTCGTGAACCGGACGCCGAGCGCTGCGATCCGGCCGACCTCGGCACCCATCACCTCGCGGGGCAGCCGGTAGGCCGGGATCCCGTAGCGCATCATCCCGCCGGGCTCGGGACCGGCATCGCGGATCTCGACCTCGTGGCCGAGGCGCGCCAGATGGTAGGCGGCCGACAGCCCGCTCGGGCCTGCCCCGATCACCAGCACGCGTTTGCCGCTGCGTTCCGGCGGTGGATCGAACAGCCACCCCCCCTCGAGTGCCAGATCCCCCAGAAACCGCTCGACGGCGTGAATCGATATCGCGCTGTCGAGATCGGCGCGGTTGCATACGCTCTCGCAGGGGTGGTAACAGACCCGCCCGTGAATGGCAGGGAACGGGTTGTCGGTGGTCAACACGCGCCATGCCCGCTCGTGCTCGCCGACCTTGACATGCGCCATCCAGCTCTGGATGTTCTCGCCCGCGGGGCAGCCCGCGTTGCAGGGCGGCAGCAGATCGACGTACACCGGCCGCTGGTCGCGCACGGGCCCCGTGCGCGAGCGTCCGTGCTCCAGATCCGTCAGCGGAGTTATGTCCGTGGCCGAGCGGGCGGGCCGCGGCGTTGGCCGGCGCTCAGACCGCTGGACCCGCCGGGATTGGGGAGTCATCCGCACACTCCATCCGCGTCACCATCACTTTGCCAAGAATTGTGCTTTTCACCGGTCATTGCGCAGGCCTTCCACTTAGTACGGCGGCAACGACTGCGCTGGCATCCGCAAAATCCCGCAGTCTTTGCTTTCGGTGCTTGCCTATTAACCCCACGGTCGTTAGTGTGCCGCCAGACTTGGGCCGCGGAGAAGACTGCAGATGAGACCCATCGAGGCCGGCAGACGCAACGGCAGCCGGTACGACAGGATCCTCGACCACGTGATCTCCGTTCAGCATAAATTGGCCGCGCAGTCCAAGAACGATGCCCTGCGGTCGATCGTCGACACGCAAGCGGACCTGACACGTCAGGTGACGTCCGCGTACAGCACCGCAAGGAAGCTGATTTCATAGGCAACAGGTACATCCACTCGTACGACGGTTATCTCGGAGCCGCGATCGCGGCCTGAGCGGCGGCCACGCGAGCAATTGGAAGACGGAACGGCGAGCAGCTCACGTAATCCAGGCCCGCGTCATGGAAGAAGCGGATCGACTCCGGATCTCCGCCGTGCTCGCCGCAGATGCCGAGCTCGAGCTCGGGCCGCTCACGGCGGCCCCGCTGCACTGCGATCCGCACCAGTTCCCCGACGCCGAGCTTGTCGATCGTCGCGAACGGCGAGCCGTCGACGATCTTCTCCTCCACGTACCGGGGGATGATCCGACCCTCGATGTCATCACGGGAGAAGCCGATCCCCGCCTGCGTCAGATCGTTGGTCCCGAACGAGAAGAAGTCGGCGTGACGGGCGATCTGGTCGGCGATGAAGCAGGCGCGCGGCAACTCGATCATCGTTCCAACGCCGAAGTCGGTCCCGAACCTGAGGCCTTCCTCCTCGGCCACCGACACCACGCGATCTCTGACGAGCTCCAGCTCGCGCTCGTAGGCCACGAGCGGGATCATGATCTCGAGTCTGGGGGCGCGGCCGCTTCGCTCGTGCACCACTCGTGCGGCGCGAGCGATCGCGCGCACCTGCATCTCGTAGACCTCCGGCTGCATCACGCCCAGCCGCACCCCGCGCGTTCCCAGCATCGGGTTGGTCTCCTCCAGCGACCGCACCCGATCGAATTGACTCTCGAGCCCCTGGAGACGAGGGCTGCGGTCGATACGCGCCCGCACGATCTCCTCGTGCAACTCGAAGCGGTCCGGCAGGAACTCGTGCAGTGGTGGGTCCAGCAGGCGAATCGTCACCGGCCAGCCCACCATCGCCTCGAACAGCCCCTCGAAGTCGCTCTGCTGAAGCGGCAGCAGCTCGTCGAGCGCGGACTTGCGGCCAGCCTCGTCCTCGGCCATGATCATCGCCCGCATCTTGGGCTGGCGATCGGCCGCCATGAACATGTGCTCAGTTCGGCACAGCCCAATTCCCGCGGCGCCGAAGCGGTGCGCGCGCGTGGCGTCCTCGGGCGTGTCGGCGTTTGCCCGCACGCCGATTTGGCGCAGCTCATCGCACCAGCGAAGGACAGTCTCAAACCGGGCATCGACGTGAGCCTCGACCAGCGGAACATCGTCGGTGGTGATGTCACCGGTCGTGCCATCGATCGCGATGTGGTCGCCCGCGCGCAGGACGAGGTCGCCGATCCGCACCTCGCCCTGTTTGAGATCGACATCCAGTGCCGCCGCTCCGGTGACCGCGGGGCGGCCCATTCCACGGGCCACCAGGGCTGCGTGAGAGGCCTTGCCGCCCTCCGAGGTGAGGATCCCGACGGCGGCGTGGAAGCCGGCGACGTCGTCGGCCTCGGTGAACGGCCGCACCAGAATGACACGGGCTCCATTGGCGGCCTGCTCGACCGCCTCCCCAGCCGTGAACACGATCGCCCCCTTTGCCGCTCCCGGGGATGCGGCCACGCCGCGTGCAATCACCGTGTAGCGCGCGGTGGTGTCGAACGAGGGGTGAAGGAGGGCATCCAGCGAGCCCGCGTCGATCGTCGCGATCGCCTCGGATTTCGTCAACATGCGCTCCTCGAACGCATCCACCGCGAAGCGGACAGCGGCCTGCGCCGGCCGCTTCGCGCTTCTGGTCTGGAGCATGAACAGGCGGCCCTCCTCGACCGTGAACTCGGTGTCCTGCATGTCCTTGTAGTGGTTCTCGAGCTTGCGCAGGATTTCCGTCAGCTGGTCCGCGACGTTCGGCATCCACTCGCGCAGCTCCGAGAGATCGCGCGGCGTCCGCACTCCGGAGACGACGTCCTCTCCCTGCGCTCGCGGCAGGAAGTCGCCCGACGGCGTGGGCGCACCCGTAACCTCGTCGCGACTGAAAGCGACCCCGGAGCACGACGAGTCGCCCTTGTTGCCGTACACCATCTGCTGCACGTTCACCGCCGTACCCCAATCGTCTGGGAGGCGGTTGATCCGGCGGTACTGCACTGCCCGTTCGCCCATCCACGAGTCGAATACGGCGCGGATCGCCTCGGTCAGCTGCTGTCGTGCGTCGGTCGGGAAGTCGAAGAACGATTTGAAGGTGTCGGTCAGCTCGCGCAGCGCCGCGGCGTCGAGCTCGGTGTCAAGGGTCACGCCGCGCTCGCGCTTGACGCGCGCGATCTCGTCCTCGAAGCGTTCCCCGGGGATCCCACGGACAACGTTGCCGAACATCTGTACGAGCCGTCGGTAGCAATCCCAGGCGAAGCGCTCATCCTCGGTACTCGCGGCCAGCCCCGCGGCCGATTCGTCGTTCAGCCCCAAGTTCAGCACCGTGTCCATCATCCCGGGCATCGACAGCCGCGCGCCGGAGCGCACCGACACCAGCAGCGGGTCCTCGGCGTCGCCGAGCCGCTTGCCGGCTCGCTTCTCGAGCGTCGCGAGCGCCGCGTCTACCTGCTCGTCGATACCCTGCGGCATGGCCTTGCCCCCACGCATGTAGGCCACGCACGCCTCGGTGGTAATGGTGAAGCCGGCGGGAACGAGATCGGGGCCGAGGATTCGGGTCATCTCCGCGACGCCGGCGCCCTTGCCGCCCAGTAGGTCGCGCATCTCCCGCGAGCCCTCGGCGAAGTCGTAAACCCACTTCTCGCCACCCGCCGCAGAGTCCTTGACGCTGCCGGTTTCTAGCTGAGTGGTCATCTCATTCCTCCCGGACGCTCGACGTTTCGTCCTACGGCCTCGACTTGGCCCCGCTGACGGAGGGATCAGTGTCGTCGCCGAGGACGCGAGGCACAACCGTGGGAGTTGCCGATGCCCCGTACGTAGTTTTCCCCACCGTGAGCGTGACTCTGGCGCTCGCTACTCGAAGCGGCCGGAGGTGGAGGTGTGCGTAGTTCTCCGCACCAAGCGTTCGGACTCCCACGCTCGCTGAGCGAATCGACAAGCTCTAGCGTCGCCAAAATGACCGGCGCGAGTGGCGCGATTCGGGTGGTGATCGCCGATGACCACGCCGTCGTGCGCCGTGGGTTGCGCCAGCTGCTGGACGCCGAACAGGGCTTTGACGTGGTCGCCGAGGCGGCTGACCTGATGGGCGCGCGGCGGTACGTGCGCGGCCATCATCCCGATGTCCTGGTGCTCGACCTCAACCTGCCGGAGGGACTGAGCCTGGGGGCGATCCCGGAGATCCGCGCCGAATGCCCAGAGACCCAGATCGTGGTGTTGACGATGCAGAACGAGCCGGCATACGCGCGCCAGGCGCTGGCCGCGGGAGCGCTCGGGTACGTGCTCAAGGAGGCGGCCGAGTCCGAGCTGGTCGAGGCCGTGCGCCGCGCCGCAGACGGCGAGCCCTACCTGAACCCGCGGCTCGGAGCGCGCGTCGCCGCCGAGGTCTCCCACGGGCCTCCCGACGGGCTCTCCGACCGCGAGCTCCAGGTCTTGCAAATGATTGCGCTCGGACACACCAATGCCGAGATCGCCACCAAGCTGTACGTGTCAGTTCGCACCGTCGAGACGCATCGCGCGCACATCCAGCAAAAGCTGCGGCTCGGCACCCGCTCCGAGCTCGTCCGCTACGCGCTCGACCACGGGCTCATGGAGACCTAGGTTCGTCGAGAAGCCCAGCCCATGCTCCTAATTCCACACCGCCGGTTGTCATCCGTGGCATCCCGCCAATGGCTCTCACACGCGGGTTGGGCTGCGGCCGCAGCCGCGGCGGCCGGTGGCGTGGGCGAGCTCGTGCGCCGGCGGCGATCGGTGCACAATCCGCCGCCGCCGCTGACAACGCAATCCAGCCCCGGGCAGATCGCGGACCTCCAGCAGGAGTACGGCGCCGAGATGGCGCCGCCGTCAGCGCCGGGGACCGGTGAGGGCACGGCGGACGCCTGACGGCGCAATGCGGAGGACGCGTGCTCGACGACAGCTTCCCGACGATGGGAACCGTTGCCCGGGTCGTGCGCGACGCCGACGGCGGGGTCGACGTCCGGCGAGTGTTCGCCGAGATCGACCGCCGCCTATCGCGCTTTGATCCCGGCAGCGACCTGTCGCGGCTGAACGCCGATCCGCGGCCTTCTGTCCCCGCCGGGCCGCTGCTCCGGGACGCGGTCGCAGCGGCGCTGCGTGCGGCGTCGGTGAGCGCCGGCCTCGTCGACCCGACACTCCTGGGGGCTGTGTGCCGCGCCGGCTATTGCCAGTCCCGCGCCCATGTCCCGCCGGCGTCGCTGCGGCGAGCGCTGAGCAAGGCGCCACCCCGTCTCCCGGCTCGGCCGGACCCCGCCGCCCTATGGCGCACCGTGGACGTGGACGACGCCGCGGGGGCCATCCGTCGGCCGCCCGGCCTGGAGCTCGACCTGGGGGGCTCGGTCAAGGGATGGGCGGCCGACCTTCTCGGTGCTCGACTGGAGGGCCACGGCCGCTGCGCCGTCGACTGTGGCGGCGACCTGCGCGTGGCCGCCCATCGTGGCCGGCCGTGGGAGGTGCGCGTGCGACATCCGCTGACCGGCGCAACCGCCCACACGCTCCTCCTGCGCGCCGGCGGCGTGGCGACCTCCGGCATCGACGCGCGGCTGTGGCAGCGCCAGGACGGCGGCTTCGCCCACCACCTGATCGACCCGGCCACAGGGAACCCCGCGTGGACGGGGCTGGTGGCAGTGACGGCGCTCGCCCCGACCGCATTGGAGGCCGATGCGCTGGCCAAGGCCGCGCTGCTGTCAGGTCCGGCCGCCGGGCGCCGATTGCTGCGGGCCCACCACGGCGGCGTGCTCGTCCGTGACGACGGCGCAGTCGATCCCGTTGGCTGACGGGTCGAAGCGGCGGATCCCGCGGTCGACGGCCTCGATCAGGAAGCCCCGCAGCGACCCCGGTTCGACGACGGCCTTAACCGACCCCATCCGCATCGCTCGGTCGATGCTGTGAACCCGGTCGAAGCGTTCCGCAAACTCGCGCCGCTTCTGCGCCAGCACCCCTTCCCACAGCGCGGCTCTGCGCGCCCGTAGGCCCTGGCGCTGTGCGCCCTCGGCTTGCGCGATCGAATGGTCCAGCGCCTGGATTCGCTGGTCGCCCGCCGCCACCCGCTCGATCTCACCAGCGAACACGACCGCTGCCGCCGGAGCGCCGCCGATCACCGACGCGCGAGCGCCCTCGAGCGCGACCGTCTCGAGGTTCGGATTCAGGCTCTGCGAGAAGACCACGAACGCGCCGCCGTGGAGGCGAGACAGGATGCAGAAGACGATCGGACCGTCGAAGTTGACCACCGCCCGTGCGACCTCGGCGCCGAACTCGAGCTGCCACTCGCGCAGGGACTCGGGCGAGCCGTCGAACCCGGCCAGGTTCGCGAGGACGACCATCGGACGGCGGCCGGCTGCCGCGTTGAGGGCGCGGGCGATCTTCTTCGCGGCGCGCGGGAACAGTGTGCCCGAGCTCCACTGCTCTGGTCCATCGGCGGGGATGGTTCCGCGCCTGGGCAGCGGTCGGGACTCGATCCCGATCAGCGAAACCGGCCAACCTCCGAGATGGGCGTCCCACACCACCGCGATTTCGGCGTCGCGCATCGCCGCCCAGCGCTCCAGCGGCGAGTGGTCGGCGTCGATCACCGCGCGCATCACCGAGCGGATTTCGAACGGCTGCTTTCGGTCGCTGTTCAAGCGCGTGGAAAACACGTCCGCGATCCGCTTCAGGTTCGAGCCCGGCACGTCGTGCGGGGCCTCGCCGATGTCACGATTGGGCGGATCCGTCGTGCGCGCCTGGCGCGGAAAGCGCTCGCTCGGCGCGACATAGGTGTGCTCGTAGTAGCGAACCAGCACGCGGCAGGCGTCGGCGAGATCGGCGGCCCAGTACTGCGCCTGGCCGTTGGGCCCCATGATCCGCTCGTAGCCTCCGATCCCGAGGTTGTCCTCCGCCGAGACGCCGCCGGAGTAGTCGAGTGCCTGCTTGCCGGCAAGCACCATCGCGCTGTCGGGGGTCATGATCAGCGCGCCGCGGGTGTGCATCAGCATCGTCGCCTCGGCATTGCAATAGGGCTGCGCCCCGACGTTGATGCCGGCCACGACGACGTTGAGCTCCCCGCCGGCCTGGGTGAACAGCACGATCCGCCGCAGCCCGGCCGCGATCCAGTCCATCGTCTCGGTGCCAGAGTCCATCGCGATCTTTGCTCCGGCCGAGAGGGCGAACCACTCCACCGGGACGCCAAGCCCCTCGGCCAGATCGATCGCCGCGACGATCCGCCGGCACTCCGGCTCAGCCAGCGATCCGAGCGCGCGCGTGGGGTCGCCGAGCAGGATCACGCGCAGCATTCCCTCGGGGTAGCGCTCGGTGAAGTTGCGGACGGTGCCGACGACGATGCCCGTGCCGTTGGTCGCCGGTGGACGGTCGACCGGCTCAAGCCGGCCGCTGTCGCTCAGTTCGTGCTCGATGAACTCTCCGGCGGGCTGGCCAGCGGCGACGCGGGCGGGGGCGAGCAGCTTGACAATTTCGGCGGGGTGCAGGGTGCCGCGGCGGCGAGCCGAGATGATGCGCTGCGTGCCCTCGTCGAGGGGCCGGAGTGGATTTGACGGTGGGTCGGTCACCTCGACCGCGACCTCGTGACCGGTCGGCGAATAGAAGCGCAGAACCCGGTCCCGCACCGTGCCATCCTCCTCGCGGAGGCGTCCTTGAATGGCCACCAGCTCGATCCCGAGTCCGGCCCGTGGGGATGCCACACGCTCGACGAGCGCGCGGACCTCGTCGGGGCGCAGCTCGATCACCGGCCACGCGTGCAGCAGCACGCGGTTCCACATCAGGCGCCGGTGAAGCGGCCGCCGGGCCTGGAAGCCGCGGATCGCTTCGAGCACCGACACCACCATCCGCTCCAGCTCCGGCAGCGCGACCGCGCGTCCCCGTTCGTCGTAGACGGCGGTCAGGTCGCGGACCTCGGCCAGCGCGAACAGCCGCTGGTCCTCTGGGTTGGCACGCGCGACTCCATGAAACATGTAGATGTCCTCCGGCGAGAGGAGCCGCTCGAGGTCGAACTCGCCCAGGCGCCACAACTGAAGCCGATCGCCCATCATCGGGTGCAGCCCGCGCAGCACCTCGTCCTCCACCAGCCCGGTCGGTCCGGGGCGGAAGGTAAACAGGTCGATCGCCGACATCCCGCGACCCCGGCGCGGCTCAGCGACGGCGACCACGATCCGGTGCAGCGCCGGCGGTGTCGGAACCTTCGCCAGCGAGGAGCGCAACCGGGTTGCCACCTCCTGGCGGGACGGCGCGCCATCGCGGTGCTGCGCATACAGGTCGAGCACCGCGAGCCGACCGATGGGCAGCGTCCCGGCGTAACCGGCAAAGGCATTCGCGATCGCCGCCACCTCCCCGAGCTCGACGTACGCTGAGACCAGGTGCCGTTGCCGTCCGTCGAACCGGTAGGTCGCGAGCGCCAGGTCGTATCCGTCCAGCTGCACGTGCTCGAATCCCTCCAGCGAGCGCGTGCGGTAGTAGCGCCGAGCCATCGCCTCCACCAGCAGCCGGCGAGCGGCCCGTGAGCCCCGGCCCATCGCAACCGTCAGCCGCGTCGCGAGCGGGCGCGCACACTCCACGATCTCCCGGATCAGGTCCTCCGCGTCGGGTCGGTCGGGCTCACGGGCGAGCGCCGCCACATGCTCCTCCATCTCCGCGTAGGCCCGCTCCCGAGCCTGCGCGATCACGGGCTCGTCGAAATAGCGGAAGCGGACCTCGCGGGCCAGATCGGAGACGACCGCGTCGCGGCCATCGAGCGCGATGGCGAGCCGGTCAAGCACCTCCCGGAACTCTCCACCGACCTTCCCCACGAGCTCGCCGGCATCCTCGAGGCGGCGGTCGAGGATGGCCACGATCGCGGTGCGCGCGATCGCGGCCCGCTGCTGGGAGAGGAACAACCGGTAACACGCCTCCTCCAGTTGGGGCGTCCGCTCCAGGCCATCGATCCCGTAGTGGCGAAGCGCTCGGCCCAGCGCCGCCATGAACTGCGGCGGCAACCCCTCCGCCTCGGCGTCGAGCGAGCGCAACCACGCGTGCAGGTGCTCCTGGGGGCTGGGGAGGAGGTCGGAGCCGGGCTCCTGCTCGCCTCGGTTCGGACGCGACAGCGCGCGCAGGTCGGCGAACATCCCGAGCAGGCGGTGCTCACCGGGAATCAGCGCCGGGTCGCATGCGAGTAGGTCTGCGCACTGGCCGTGCAGGTCGGCGATCGTGCGCTGCACCTCCGCGGCGCCGATGTCGTAGCCGAGCACCAACCACTCCATCCGGCGCAGGTTCTCCTGGCAGGGGTCGCGCGCGGCCTCCCCCGGCCCCGTCAACGGCGCGAACGACAGCCGCTCGCTCGGCGGCCCCGGCGCGCTCTGCTCGATCGCCTCCAACGCGACCAGCGGCGTCTGTGCGTCGACGTGGACGTTCTCGCCCACGAACACCTGCTTGACCCGGCCCCGGAATGGCGCCGTCAGCGAAGACTCCAGCTTCATCGCCTCGACCACCGCGACCACGTCTCCCGCCTCCACGGCATCTCCCTCAGATACGGGGATCGAGACCACCAGCGCCGGACCCGTCCCACGGACGATGCCGCCGTCGTCGCGCGTGACACGATGCGGCACGCCGTCGACGTCTACGACCAGGTCCTCGCCCTGCTTCGAGGTCACCGTCCGGTGGGAGCGGCCGAGCAGCTCGAGCCGGCGTTCGTGCGCCTCCCGGCGCCGGGCATTCAGCTCGAGCGACTGCCCATCGACGCTGACGCGGTAGCGGTTCGGGGCGATCTGCGAGACCGCCAGCCGGTAGGACTGCCCGCGGTGGCGCAGCTCGTAGGTGCGCGACAGCGCGCCCCCCGCCTGGGGACGGCCCCGGCGCGCGAACGCGTAGAAACGGGCCCGATCGTCTGCCGCGTCGCGGTCGGCCAGCTCGATCGCCGCCTGCAGCAGCGCGAGGTCGGCGTTGCGCACCAGCAGCGGCCCCCCGCTCACGTACAAGCGATCGAGCCAGCCGGTGTCAACCCCACCGGTGCGTAGCTCGGAGCGGCCCAGCAGCTCGAGCAGGAAGCCCTGGTTCGTGGTCCCGCCGTCAAGCACCACGACCGTGTCGGCGAGCGCTCGCCGCAGGCGAGCGAGCGCCTCGGCGCGATCGCTGCCCCAGGCGGTCAGCTTGCCTATCAGCGGGTCGAACTCGGCCGCGATGCGGTCGCCCTCGGCCACGCCGGTATCGACCCGCAGCCCCGGTCCGGTCGGGAATCGCAGGTGGACCAGCTGCCCGGGGGCGGGCACAAACCGGAGCGCTGGATCCTCGGCGCACAGGCGGGCCTCGATCGCGTGCCCGACCGGCGCCGGCGGGTCGCCCTGGAGCCGCCCACCCGCGGCCACGTGCAGCTGAAGCTTGACCAAATCGACGCCGGCCACCGCTTCGGTCACCGGATGCTCAGCGGGGAGCTGGGGGTTCACCTCCAGGAACGAGACGCGGCGCGGCGCCGGCTCGTACAGGAACACGACGGTGCCTGCGCTGCGGTAGCCGGCGCGCAGCGCCAGCCTCTGCGCCGCGTCCATGATCTCGCGCTCCTGATCGGTGGTGAGTCCGAGACAGGAGGACTCCTCGAGCAGCGTCTGGTTCGATCGACGGACCGAGCAGTCGTGCACTCCGAGCGGCCACGCGCCGCCATGACCATCGGCGATGATCGGCACTTCCACACGGCGGGCTCCGGCGAGGCTCCCGGGCGCGACCGGCACACCCACCTGCTCGGCGAGCCGCTTGGCCGCGGTCTTGTCGCCCAGCAGTCGCATCATGGTCGAATCGGGTCCCACGAACACGATCCCGAGCCGCTCGCAGAGCTCCGCGAACTCGGGCTGCCCGGCCACGGGCCCCCAGCCGACCCAGGCGGCGTCGGCGCGGCACCGTCGCAGCGCGTGCTCGAGCACCTCGTGGTCCACGTAATCGACCAGCTCCGCGCCGCCGGCGTCGACCGCGCTCAGCGCGAGGCACACGGCCTCGTCGGCATGCCGGACGAACATCGCATCGCGTTCGGCCTCGGTGTGCACGGCGATCAGGCACATCGAATCCTCGCCACGCTCGTTCAGCTCGCGCACGGCGTGGATGACGCGCATCGCGGGCTCGCCGCGGTTGACGATCGCCAGACGCGAGAACTCACGCTGGGGCATCGAGGCCTCGCTCGCCGGCGTGTCGCCGAGGAGCCGTCAATCTCCTTGCGAGTAGCCGGCCTCGAGCAGTTCGACGACCTCGCGGATCATCGGAATGCGCGGATTGGTTCGGATGCTGGGATCCGCGAACGCGGCTTTGGCGAGCTCTGGCAGCGCCTCCTCGAACTCCTGGCGTCCCACTCCGCAGTCCGCCAGCGTGCGCGGCTCGTCGACCTCGGCCAGCACCTCGTCGACGCGAGCGAACAGCCGCTCGCGTCGATCGCGCTCGCTCCGGCCGCCGAGCCCCAGCACCCAGGCGATCTGAGCGTACTTCTCAGGCGCGATGTAGGCGGAGTAGCCGGGCGCCGGCATGAACTTGCTCGGCAGTGACGCGTTGTAGCGCAGCACATGCGGCAGGAAGATCGCGTTCGCGCGGCCGTGCGCGATGCCGAACCGCGCGCCCACGGGATGCGCCAGCGCGTGGTTGAGCCCCACGAACGCGTTCGCGAACGCCAGCCCGGCGATCGTCGCGGCGTTGGCCATCGCCGTCCGGGCCTCGAGATCCGAGCCGTCCCGATAGGCACGGGGAAGCGCGGTGAGGATCAGGTTGGCGGCCTGCATGCAGAATGCGTCGGTGAACGGCGAGGCGAAGATCGAGACCGCGGCCTCGAGCGCGTGGGTGAGAGCGTCGATCCCGGTGTCGGCGGTGATCGCCGGCGGCATCGTCAGCGTGAGGTTCGGATCGACGATTGCCATGTCGGGGACGAGCGAGTAGTCGACGAGGGTCACCTTCCGCGGTCCGACGCTGATCACCGCCGCCGGCGACACCTCCGAGCCCGTGCCGGAGGTGGTCGGGATCGCCACCAGCCGCACCTTGTGGTCGAGCTGCGGGAAGTCAGCGATCCGCTTGCGCGCGTCGAGGAACGGCAGCGACAGCTCGCGGACGCTCAGCTGCGGGCTCTCGTGGAACAGGCGCATGGCCTTGGCGGCGTCCATCACCGAGCCCCCGCCAAGCGCGATGATCGCGTCGGCGTCGAACCGCTCCAGCTCCTCCACCCCGGCGCGGATCTGCTCCTCGGTGGGCTCCGGCTCGACCCCGGAGAACACGTTCACGGCACCGGCGGTGAGGTAATGGCGCACCTCTTCGGCGACGCCGCGGGCCACCGTCGGGCCATCGGTGACGATCATCGGGCGGGAGGCTTCGAACTGCCTCAGGTTGTCGAGCGCCCCAGGATTGAAGTACGTGTCCGAGGGAACCCGGAACCATTGGGGCGGCGTCTGCCGGCGCGACACCGTCTTGACGTTCAGCAGGTTTCGGTAGTTGACGTTATCGGTCGTGTTCGATCCTCCCCAGGTGCCGCAGCCGAGCGAGAAGGTCGGGGTCATCGAGTTGTAAACGCCGCCCAGCGCCCCGACGGCGGTTGGCGCGTTGACGAGGATCCGCCCCGTGCGGATCGCCATCGCGAAGCGATCGATCACGTCGTCGTCGGTCGCGTACACGGCCGAGGTGTGGCCCAAGCCGGCGTGCTCGGTGACCAGCTCGCACGCCCGGATCCCGTGCTCGACCGATGGCGAACGCACGACTCCGAGCACCGGCATCAGCTTCTCGGCAATGAATGGATGCGCGGCCAGGGCGTTCAGATCCGTCGGAAGCGGGGCGAGCAGCACCTTGTCGGCCTCCGACGCTTCGAAGCCCGCGAGGCCGGCAAGGTTCACGCACGACTGCCCGAGGACCTCGAGCTGCACCTTGCCGTCGTCTGAGAACGAACGCGCCGCCAACGCCGCCGTCTGCTCGTCGGTCAGCAACCGTGAGCCCATCCGCTGGAACTCCTCGATCACATGGTCGTAGATGTGATCGTCGATCACGCATGTCTGCTCGGCGGGGCAGATCACCGAGGAGTCGAACGTCTTCGAGACGAGGATGTCGACAACCGCCATCCGGATGTCGGCGCTGCGGTGCAGGTACACGGGCGCGTTGCCCGCCCCAACGCTGAGGCACGGCTTGCCGGCGGCGTTCGCGGCCGCCACCGCCTTCGGTCCGCCGGTCGTCCAGATGAAGTCGACGTGGGGGTGGTGGAACAGGTACTGGGAGACGTCGAGCGTGGGGTCGGGGATGACCTGGATTGTGCTTGGCGGCAGCCCGGCGGCCTCGCCGGCCTCCTGGAGGATCTCGGCGGCGCGGAGCGAGCAGCGCTGGGCGTTGAAGGATGGGCGGAAGATGACGGCGTTGCGCGTCTTCGCACAGACGATCGACTTGAACAGCGTGGTCGACGTGGGGTTCGTGATCGGCGTCAGCGCCAGCACGACTCCGATCGGCTCGGCCACGTACTTGAGCGCACGCTCCCGATCCTCGTCGATCACGCCGACCGACTTTTTGTCCTTCAGGTAGTCGTACAGGAACTCGGTGGCGATGTAGTTCTTCAGCACCTTGTCCTCGAGCACCCCGAAGTGGGTTTCTTCCATCGCCAGCTCCGCCAGCTCCACGGCGTGCTCGAGCCCCGCGACGGTCATCGCCCAGACGATCCCGTCGACTGCCTCCTGATCGAGCTCGCGCATCGCCGCGGCGGCCTCCCGCGCGCGCTCCACGAAGCCATCCAACCGTCCAGCCCACTCGGCCCCTCCCGGCACGGCCGGATCTTTTGTTGCGGCCTCCATCAGCTCAGCGCTCCGAGTCCGGCGCCGGCATCATCGGACCCTCGCCTGATGGATCGAGGATCCCCTCCTCCAGCCACGTGTAGCGACCGGCCAGCACCTTCTGCGCGGCGGCATTACGGGCATCGTCGTCGTTGGACCACAGCTCGCGGAACAGACAGTCGGCTCTGCGCTTGGCCATCATGCAGAACAGCTGGCCGAGCTCGATCGCCTCGGCCTTGCGCTCGGGGTGCTCGCGCCCGACCGTGTCGGCGTAGACAACGGTTGAGGAGATCGCGAATAGCTCGGCGCCGATGTCGACGATACGTCCCAGGAACGTCTGCTTCTGCTCGAGCTTTGCCTGCCAGCGCGCCATGCCGTAGAAGGTGCAGCGTGCGAGCTTGCGCGAAGAACGCTCGACATAGCGCAGGTAGCCCGCGAGCGACCCGAACTCGTCGTAGGAGCGAGGATTCTGGCCCTTGCCGACGGCAAGCTGGGGCAGCCACTTGCCATAGAAGATCCCGGCCTTCATCGCCGCATCCGCCTTGGCCTTGGCGTCGCCGTCGCCCATGATCAGGCCGCCGGCCGCTTGGAGGTGCGTATCCACCGCCTCGCGCGCGATCAACAGGTGCATGATCTCGCTCGACCCCTCGAAGATGCGGTTCACCCGCATGTCCCGCATGCATTGCTCGACGGGCACGGGCTTCTCTCCGCGCGCCTTGAGCGATGCCGCGGTTTCATAGCCGCGCCCGCCCCGGACCTGCATCAGCGTGTCGACGACCTGCCAGGAAAGCTCGGAGCCGTACACCTTGCACAGCGCGGCCTCGATCCGGATGTCGTTGCGCTTGTTGTCCGCCATGCGCGCCGAGACGTCGAGCATCGCCTCGAGACCGAACGCGCTGCCGGCAATGAAGGCCAGCTTCTGCGCCACCGCATCGTGCTTGCCGATCGGCCGACCCCACTGGACCCGCTCCGCCGCCCACTCGCGGCCGATCTTCGTCGCCCACTTCGAAGCGCCGACGGCAATCGCCATCAGCGCCAAACGCCCCGTGTTGAGCGTGCTGAGCGCGATCCGAAGCCCGTCGCCCTCGCGAGCGATCCGGTTCTCCTCGGGGACGAACACGTTCTCCAGCCGGGTGACCGAATTCTCGATCCCGCGCAGCCCCATGAACTCGTTGCGGTGCTCGACAGTGATGCCCTCGGTGTCGTATGGCAGTACGAACGCGCTGATCCCGCCGCGGTTACCATCACCCTTCGGCACCTTCGCCATCACCACCACGATCTCCGCGATCGTCCCATTCGTCGCCCACAGCTTGCGGCCGTTGATCCGATAGCCGCCCTCGACCGGGGTCGCGACCAGCTCGTCGTCGACCGGCGTCGCTGCCAGCTGAGGGCTGACCGGCGTTGCCGTCGACTCCATCCGTGCCGGGTCGGAGCCTACGCCGGGCTCGGTCAGCAGAAACGCGCTGACGTGGTCCTTGGCCACCAACGGCAGCCACTTACGCCGTTGCTCCTCGGTACCGAACATCCGCAGCGGCTCGGCGACGCCGATCGACTGATGCGCGCTGAGCAAGGTGCAGAGGGACGAGTGCCACACGCCGGCAATCGCGAGCGCGCGGCTGTAGTACACCTGCGACAGGCCAAGGCCACCGTACTCCGGCGGAACCTTCATCCCCAACGCGCCGATCCTCTTCAGCCCATCGAGCACGTGATCGGGGATCTTCGCCTCGCGCTCGATCTCGAGCGGGTCGGCCTCGGTCGCCAGCACCTCCTGCAACTCGGCCAGGAAACGCTCGCCCTTCTCGATCGCCTCGGGGTCCAGCTGTGGCTGGGGATGGATCAGATCGAGCCGGAAGTCGCCCAGGAACAACTGCTTGCCGAAACTTGGCAGCTTCCAGTCAGCCTCCCGCGCCGCCTCGACGACATCGCGAGCTTCCTTCTCTGAAACGTTGGTTGCCATCGTCAGTCCCTCCCTCACATGTCCAGTCCGCCGTTGACGCCCCATACCTGCCCCGTGATGTAGCCCGAGGCGTCGTTGGCAAGGAAGGACACGACGCGGGCGATTTCTTCTGGCTGTCCCATCCGGTGCATCGGGACCCTCTCCACGATGTCGGCCAGCATGTACGGCGGGATAGTGCTGACCATGTCGGTCTCGATCAGACCCGGCGTGATGCAGTTGACCGTCAGCCCGATCCCTTTCTCGAGCTTGCCGGCCAACCGGAGCGCGAGCGCCGCCTCGCGGGCGAGCGTCTTCGCGAGCCCGAACTCCCCCGCCTTCGAGGCTGTGTAGTTCGCCTGGCCGATGTTGCCGATCTCGCCGGTCACCGACGAGATGAAGATGATCCGCCCCGAGCCTCGGGCGATCATGTGCTCGATCGCCGGCTTGGACATGTAGAAGCCGCCCGACAGGTTCACGCGCAGCACCTTGTGCCAATCGTCCGGCGACATCTTCCAGACGGGCTTGTCGACCGTGACGCCCGCGTTGTTGACCAGGACGTCCAGCTGTCCGTGCTCGGCGATCACCTCTTTAACCACGCGCTGGCAGTCGTCAAAGTCGCCCACGTTGCCGCGGTGCAACGACACCGTGCCTCCGTCGGCCTCGATCGACTGGCGCAGCTCATCGGCCCGGGTCTGATTTCCGGCGAAGCCGGCCGCGACCACCGCGCCGTCCGCGGCGAGTCGTTGGCAGATCGCCGCGCCGATCCCGCGGGTGCCTCCCGTTACGAGCGCTACCCGACCAGTCAGATCCTTACCGCGCGCAGCGGCCTGAGTCTTGGAACTTGTAGTTGCCATCGTGCCGTCCTTTTCAGTTCGAGTTGAGCCGCTCGATGATCATCGCCTGTCCCAACCCGCCGGCAACGCACATCGACTCCAAGCCGTACCGGCCCCCAACCGAGTCGAGGTTGTTGAGCAGCGTGGTCATGATCCGGGCCCCGGTCATCCCGAACGGATGACCCAGCGCAATCGCTCCGCCGTTGATGTTGAGCTTGTCCGGATCGATTCCCAGCTCGTCGCGGCATGGCAGCACCTGTGCGGCGAACGCCTCGTTGATCTCGACAAGGTCGATGTCGTCGATCTTCATGCCGGCGAGCTTCAGCACCTTCTTGACCGCGGGGATCGGCCCGAGGCCCATGATCTCCGGGCGGATCGCCGCCACCGAGGAGGCGACAATCCGCGCTCGGGGCTTGACCCCGCGCTCGCGGGCCTTCTCCTCCGACATCACCAGCACGGCTGCAGCGCCATCGTTCAGCGGGCAGGCGTTACCCGCGGTCACCGTGCCAGTTGGTTTGAACGCGGGCTTCAGCTTCGCGAGCGCCTCAACCGTCGTGCCCGCCCGAGGCCCGTCGTCTTTGGTGACCGTGTGCGCGGGGATGACGTCGCCGCCGGCGTCGTGGGTCTCCGGTAAGTCCACCCCCACGATCTCGCGGTCGAAGTGCCCATTGTCGCGCGCCGCGACCGCGCGCGTCTGGGACAGCGCCGCCCATTCATCCTGGGCCTCGCGACTCACCTTGCAGCGCTCGGCCACGTTCTCGGCCGTGAGCCCCATCGGGATGTACACGTTGTAGATGGCGTCATCGGTGCCGTCGAGCCGTGGGTTGGTCACAGGCAGCGTCATGCCCGCACCCCGCGACACGCATTCCACTCCCGCCGCGAGATACTGATCGCCCTCGCCGGCCTTGATCGCGTGGAACGCCATCCGGATCGTCTGCAGCGACGATGCACAAAAGCGGCTGACGGTGACCGCCGGGACGTGATGGTCGATCCCCGCCAGCAGCGCGGCGTTGCGGCCGACGTTGTACCCCTGCTCGTGATCGGGGAAGCCACAGCCCATCATCACATCGTCGGTGTCCTTGAAATCGACCTCCGGGTTGCGCTCCACGAGGGCGCGCAGAGGGATTGCGGCGAGGTCGTCAGCCCGCATGTCCCGCAGGGTCCCTCTGACCGCACGCCCGACGGGCGTGCGGATGGCGTCGACGATGACCGCTTCAGACATGGGTCCTCCCCTAGATGGCCGTTGGCCGCGAACCGCAGCCAAAAAATCTCACGGCGGAGTCTGGGTCAGCGTGGTCCGTCTCTCATCCGCCAGCGTCCGCACTTGCCTTGCGGACAACTACGCATCCCGCAAACTACGGTCGCGCTGTGAACGGTGCCGTGAGGCTGTCCCCCTCGACGATCGCCAGGGGTGCCGTGCATGCGATCCAGTCAAGGTGGCTCGCCGCAGGCTCGACGGTCCCGAGAACTTCGATCGCTGCCGCCAGCGCGACCGGCCGTCCAGCGTGCGAGGAGTGGGCATCGCTGCCGGAGGTGTCGCTCAGGGTGCGCCACCAGCGCGCAGAACCCTCGCGAACGTAGACGATCGACCGCCCGCTCGAGATCCTCGTCCAGCGGCCCCGGCCCCGGCTCGAGCAGGATCCATCGCCCCGCGGCGCCCAGCGAGACCTCTTTGAGCTGGCGATCGTCGAGCCCGTCGAGCGCGCGCACCGCGACTTCGCCTCCGGAAACGATGGAAGTGCCACAGCCTGCGGTTCTGACCGCGGCCGAGACCTGCGCCACCCTCGCCGGCAGCTCGGCGATCCGCACATCATGATCGGGGCGGATGTGAGGCGTAGCGCAGATTGCCGCGATGCCGTCCGCCTGGGCCTGCCGGGCCATCGCCACCGCGTCATCGAGGTCCCGGGCGCCGTCGTCGAGGCCCGGCAGGAGATGGCAGTGAAGATCGACCGCGACGCACGGGCCACGCCCGCCGCGTCGGCGGTCTGCGGCGCCCCGCGCCGGCAAAGTCATCAGGCCCGGCCGTGTTCAGGCGGCTGCGGTGCCAAGGCGCTCGACGTAGCAGGCCTGATGGTATCGCTCGCCGGGCACGGAGCCGATCGTCGGCTCGGCCGCCCGCGAGGTCTCCCGCGGCTCGCCGTCCGTGACCACCACCGCCGGCTCATAAACCCCGATCACCTCGGCGCAGTGGTCGCATGTTATTCGTGACGACTTCAAATAGCCTCCCCGTGGCTCTATGAGCCTGGGCCGTCCCGCAGTGTCGCAAGTGCCGTGTCGCTCGTAGTCAGTAGCTAGCCGCAGAGGTGCCTGGGCTTATCCACATCGGTACGCGCGGTGTACCCCGCCGCACCCTCGACCGTAGTTACGTGCAGTGCATCGACGCTGGAACACGGATGTCCAGTCGCTCGTGGCGCAGTAGGGTCGCCGACGTCCTGTGGAAAGGAAGTGTTCGGATGAACGTCGTGCTGGTGATTCTCGGCTTGGTGCTGATGCTGCCGGCGCTGCTCCTCGTGGGCATCGTGCTCGGCCCTGCGGCGCTGGTCATGTTGTTCGTGGTGGGATGTGCGCTGCCCGTCCTCTGGATCGCAAACGCATTTATGCGGCATACGAACTAATTCGGGGGGTCCGTGTTCAGCACAATCGTCTGGGCCACCGACGGGTCACCGAACGCCGATCTTGCGTTGCCGCTGGCCAAGACGCTTGCGCGCGAGCATCGATCTTCGCTTGTCGTAGTGCATATCGTGCAGCGGTACGCGACCGAGACCGGGTTGGCTGTATATGCCGACGAGGAGCGCGTCACGGCGAAGCTCGAGCAGGCGGTCGAGGAGCTGTCGGCCGAGGGACTCAAGGCGAGTCTCAGGATCGTCAACCACGTCGGGCCCCAGCCGGCGCACGAGATCGCGAACGCTGCCCGCGAAGTGGAGGCCGATCTGATCGTGGTAGGTACGCGCGGCCACGCACCGCTCGCCGAACTGCTCGTGGGCAGCGTGGTGATACGGCTGCTACACGTCGCGCCGTGTCCGGTCGTGGTTGTGCCCGCAACCGGGCCTCCGGCGCCGTCAGGGTGACGACGGATCACGAACGCCGAGCGATGACCATCCATCCCAAAGGACACAAGGACCTGATGCTCGCCCCCGTCGCCGCCGAGATCGATCTCAACCTCCAGCGGATGCGGGACCGCTCGGCGCGGGACGTCGAGGCCGAACTCGAACTCGAGCTTGACCGTCCTGCGATGAGCGCGGACCGCGACGAGCGCGCGCGGTTCGTCCTCGAGCAAGCTCTCCGCCACGTCGACCTGCACGGATGGACCGCGGTCATCACTGACGACGGCTGTCGCCTTCACCTCGACGGCGGGTCGGTGTCGCTCGATCTCGGGCTGAGCGCCGGCATCACCACGTACATCGAGGAGGGTGTGACGGCCTGAGTCGCCTCGCCCTGCCGGAGCCGGGTGGGCGCCCGGGCGATTGGCCATCGCTGACCTGCTCTGCTACCGAGCCAACGCTATTACCGCGAACCGGACTGCGGCAAACCCACAGGCAGAGTGCCGCCGGCACCCGATGTCCCAGCGCCTGAGCAAAGCCATGATCGCTGAAGGTTCACCTCAGAAAGGAGCGTTCCGATGAAGGCGCTTGTCTATCACGGACCAGGTCAGCGCGGCTGGGACACCGTCGATGACCCGACGATCGTCGAGGCGACTGACGTCGTCGTGCGGATCGACACCGCCACGATCTGCGGCACCGACCTTCACATCCTCAAGGGCGACGTGCCCGAGACAGTCCCCGGGACGATCCTGGGTCACGAGGCGGTCGGTACCGTGCAGGCGGTGGGGCCGGGAGTGGCGACCGTAGCGGCCGGCGACCGTCGGCTCCGGCAACTTCCTGCGCCACGGGCTTGGCACGGGAAGGCGAGCGGCAATCGAAGAGCTGGTGCCGCGAATCGTCGTCCGCTCGCTTACAGCACCGAGGTTCGGTCGGGTTCAGGAGGCCCCTGCGGAGACGCGCTCGAGGTAGCAGCTCGAGTGATAGCGCTCGCCGGGCCCCCAGCGGACCATCGGCTCGGACGCCCTCGAGGTCTCACGGACCTGGCCGTCGATCACCACGATCGCCGGCTCGTACACCCCGATCACTTCGGCGCAGTGGTCGCATGTCACTCGTAACGCCATCAAGCGGCTCCCCTCGGCCTACGAGGCCAAGCTCATACACATAATGGCACTCGGGTGGTCTCCTCCGCGCTACGACGCCACCTGCTCATCACCCAGCGCGGAGCGCCCCGCCGATGCCTGGCCCACAGGCAGATGCGCCCCGACGACCGTGCCCCCGTCGCCGGACTCGAGCCACAGCGTGCCCCCGGCGAGGCTGACGCGCTCACGCATGCCGGCGAGACCGAAGCCGTCGGAGCGGGCGTGCGCATCGAAGCCCTTGCCGTTGTCCTTGACCTCCACGATCACCCCGCGGTCGTCGAGTTCGAGCGATACTCGCACCCAACTGGCCCGGGCGTGCTTGACGACATTCGTGAGCGCCTCCTGCACGAGCCGGTAGATCGTCGTCTCGATATCGGGCGCAAGCGCCGTCGCCCTGTGGTCACGGGTCAGCCTGAGCTCGCTTTCGATCTCGAGCCTCCCGTCTTTGTGGCGCTCCAGCAGCGCCTCGATCGCCGGAACCAACCCGAGGTCGTCGAGCAACGACGGTCTCAGGTCCGCGATGATCTCCCGCAGATTCGCGATCTCAAGCTCGACGTCGGCGATCGCCTGGCGGAGGGCGGCGTCCTTTGTGACGGCATCGCCGCGACCCACCGTGGAGGCAAGCAGCACCCGCAGGGCGCCCAGCGCCTGCAGCGTCTCGTCGTGCAGCTCGCGGGCCCACCGGGCGCGCTCGGCGTCGGCGGCCGCGATCGCAGTCCGAAGCCGGTCCGCCTCGACGCTGTTCTTGATTGCGATGGCGTTGGCGGCGGACTGCGCGAACGCACTGAGTAGCCGCTCGTCTTCCTCGGAGAACTCCCCGGCTTCCTGACCGCGGTCAAAGGCAGCGAGCACCCCGATGGCCGTCCCGCGGCGCAACATCGGGACGAGCAGCGCCGTTCGCGCCTGGACGATGCCAAGCTCCGCAGCCGGAATCTGCAGTTCGCCCGCGACGTCGCTGATCCGTCTGGGAACCCCGTGACTCAGCACCTGGCCGGACGTCGAGCCGGCGATCGGCAGCCGATGGCCGCGAGCGGGGTCGGCCCTTCCGGCGCCCGCGATCACCTCGAGATCGTCGCCATCGCGGGCCGTGATCATCATCAGCAGGCTCTGCGCTCCGATCAGGGCTCGGCCGCGTTTGACGATCAGTTCGAGCACGCGGTCGAGGTCGGCGACGTTGCCGATCGCCGCGGCGATGTCCCGAGACGCTTCGAGCCAGCGCACGGCATGCTCGAGCTGCTCGCGACGCTGCTCGCTCTCCTCGTGCACCCGCGCGTTCTCGATCGCGATCGCCGCCCACTGGGAAAGCGCTACAACGGCATCCTCGTCCTCCTGAGTGAATGCCCCGCCGCCCTGCTTTTCGGTCAGGTACAGGTTGCCCCACGCTTGCCCTCGGATCAACACCGGGACTCCAAGGAAGGTGCGCATCTCGGGATGACCAGGTGGGAATCCGTAACTTTCGGGATACTTGCCGACGTTCGCCAGGCGCAGGGGGCGAGGTTGTTCGATCAGCACGCCAAGCACGCCGCGGCCTCTCGGAAGCTGCCCGATCATGCGGTGGGTGGCTGCGTCGACGCCGACCGTGAGGAACCGCCCCAGTCGCTTGCGCTCGCCATCGAGGACACCGAGCGCCACGTAGCGGGCACCAGTGAGGTCACGCGCGGCCTCGAGAATCCGGTCAAGGACCGCCTCGGGGTCGAGCTCGCGGACGACTGTCTTGCCGACATCGACCAGCCGGCGAAACCTGTCCTCAGTTTCAGGCAAGGAGCCCTTGTGGGTAAGCCCTGTCACGAGTCGGTGTCTCGGATTTCCGATCCGTGCCCCGACGTTGGCTTGCAACTCGGGTCTGTGGAGGTTAGCCCAAACCAGTCAGGTGAGCGGCGCGCTACGCCACGATCCGCCGACCCGATACCGTGCCCGCGCGGATCCGGATCCAGTGGCCCTTGTGACGAGCATCTCAGTCCCTCCAGGCGGATCCGAGGCGTTTTCCACGTCTGAATTCGCCGTGCCGCTCACGCGATCAGCATACGCGTCGCACCTCGGCCACTTCTGACGATCGGGTACGCGGCAGGTACGGACCTGACTCCTCCCGCATCCGTAGATCCTCACACTGGCTCACCGGCATTCCCCGGATGCCTGCGACACGAAGGCGCTTTAAAACCACGTCGCATGCAGGCACCGCTCCCGCCCGGGCAGATCGCCGGCGCTGACTTGGACTGAACATGGAGCCCAAGACGGCGATCTTGCACGGACGGGCGGTGACCTACAGCGAGCTCGGTGCTGGCCCCGTGCTGCTGTTGATCCACGGGATGGGAGGGAGCTATGAAAACTGGCACGCCGTGATCGAGCCGCTCGCCCACCGCCACACGATCGTGGCACCCGACCTCCCGGGACACGGCGCGTCGGAGCCGGGTGCTGGGGACTATTCGCTGGCGGCATTTGCGGTTGGCTTGCGCGACCTGCTCCAGTCACTCGGTCACGACCGTGCCACGCTCGTCGGGCACTCGCTTGGTGGCGGGATCGCGATGCAGCTTGCCTTCCAATATCCGGAGCTCGCCGAGCGCCTCGTGCTCGTGTCCAGCGGCGGTCTCGGTCCGGAGGTGAGCCCGCTTCTGCGCGCTGCTGCGCTCCCCGGGGCGGATCTGTTCATCGCCGCGACCGCTAAGCCTGGGCGCTGGGCGGGATCCGTGTTGACACGTGGCTTGGGCGCCATCGGATTGCAGCCAACTGCGGACGTAACCGAGGTCGCTCGTGGCTACGCGTCCCTCGCCGATGCCGATCGCCGCGCCGCATTTCTGGCCACGCTGCGCTCGGTCATAAACCCGGGCGGTCAGCGAATCGATGCTCGCGACCGGCTCTATATGGCCGCCGGGGTCCCAGTGTTGATCATGTGGGGATCGCACGATCCGATCATCCCCGTCCGCCACGGCGAGCGCGCCCACGGAGCCATCCCCGGCAGCCGCCTCGAGATCTTCGACGGGGTCGGGCACCTGCCCCAGCTCGAAGCGCCCGGACGGTTCGTCGCCGTGCTGGAGCGGTTCTGCGACGAGACCGAGCCGGCCCAGTTCGATGCCGACGAGTGGCGGGCCCGGCTCCTCACCGACGGTGGCGGACAGCGCGCGACGCGCGGGCCGCGGCGGGCTGCGGGCCCCCGAGGACTACCGGAGCGTCAGTAGTTCTTCCCCGGTGACCGGCGGATTGTCCCGGATGACGGGTTGGCCGCCAGGTTGGAGCGTAATCCTATGGCCGATTCGGTTTCGTCACGTGGGAGTGCGGAGGTGGTGATCGCGGGTGGGGGGTTCGCGGCGCTGGAGGCGGTCCTGGCGCTGCGGGCGCTGGTCGGTGAGGGGGTACGGATCACGTTGATCGCGCCTGGGTCGGAGTTCGCGTATCGTCCGGCGGCGACCGCGGAGGCGTTCGGCGGAGCGCCGCCTCGGGCCTATGACCTGGAGGCGATAGTCGGTGAGCTCGGCGGCGTGTTTCGTCGGGATCGCCTCGACGCGGTGGCGCCGCGCAAGCGGTACGTCCGTTTGGCGTCCGGAGCTCGGCTTGGCTATGACGCGCTGATCCTCGCCTTCGGCGCACGGGCGCAAGCAGGCGTGCCCGGAGCGCTGATGTTCCGCGACCAGCGGGACGTGCCCCGCTTTCGGCGCCTGTTGGCTGAGCTTGGGGGAGCGGCGGTCGCCCGGCTGGTGTTCGCGGTGCCGTCCGGGTATACGTGGCCACTGCCGCTGTATGAGTTGGCGTTGTTGACGTCGTCATATGCCGCCGCGCGCGGCGCGCAGTGGCAGGTCACCGTGGTGAGCCCGGAGCGCGCGCCGCTGGCGCTGTTTGGCGCCGAGGCGTCTGGGTTGGTCGCGGATGTGCTGCACCGAGCGACGGTGCGGTTCGTGGGGGGGTGCGCGGCCAGCAGCGTACGCCGTGACGGCACGCTGGCCCTGGAGGTCGACGGCGCGATCGAGGCTGATCGGGTTGTGGCCGTGCCGCGGCTTCGCGCCAACCGAGTTAGCGGGCTGCCACACGACCGGTGGGGGTTCGTGGCGACCGATGCCCGCGGCCGGGTCGAGGGCCTGAGCGACGTCTACGCCGCCGGGGACATGACCACCTCTCCGGTCAAGCAGGGCGGCCTGGCCGCACAGCAGGCCGACCGGGTCGCCGAGACGATCGCCGTGGCCTTGGGCCTTCCCGCGCAGGGGTTCGACGGGCCGCTCGTGCTCGGGGCGCAGCTGCTGGGGGGCGAGCTTCCGTTGTTCCTGTCCATCGAGCTCGACGCGCACGGTCACCCAGCCTCGGCCTCGCTGGTGCACGGCGAAACCGACCGGCGAGCAGCTCGGACCAAGGTGTTCGGTCGCTACCTGACGCCTTACCTGGAGGCACGCGACCGGCTCGCTCGCAGCTCGCCCGCCCCCGCCTGACTGCGGTCAGCGACCGCGCGGTGTGGCGGTCCGACGGGTCGAAGCTGCTCGCTTTGGCTTGGCCTGGCTTGCGCCGCCTGGACGCGAGGTGCCGCCGGCGGTTGGTTTGGCCAGGCGCTTCTGTGCGTGCTCGAAGTCGCGCGCGAGCGCCCTGGAGAGCTTGCCGGTGTCGCGGCGCGCGTTTGTGACGAACCTGCGCAGGTCATCGTAAACATCCTTGGCGCCTCGACTGACGTCGCGGCCGGTGTCCTTGCGTAGCTCCGAGAGCGCCTCATGCGCGGCGTCGAGCGACTTGTTCAGCCGATTCAACGCAGCCGGCTGCTTGAACGTGCGGGGACGAGGGTGATGATGTCGGCCTCTTCGCTGGTGGCATCGGTTCACTCCCAGGGGCTGATCGGGACTCAGAAGAACCCGAGTGGGTTGGGGTCGTAGCTCACGAGCAGGCACTTGGTCTGCGTGTAGTGCTCCAGCATCATGCGGTGGTTCTCGCGACCCACTCCCGAGCTCTTGTAGCCGCCGAATGCCGCGTGCGCGGGATACTGGTGATAGCAGTTCGTCCACACGCGCCCGGCCTGGATCGCCCGGCCCATCCGGAATGCGCGGCTGCCGTCACGGGTCCACACGCCCGCGCCGAGCCCGTACAGCGTGTCGTTGGCGATCTCCAGCGCCTCGGCCTCGTCCTTGAACGTCGTGACAGCCAGCACCGGGCCGAAGATCTCCTCCTGGAAGACCCTCATCTTGTTGTGGCCCTTGAGCACCGTGGGCTCGAAGTAGTAGCCGCCGGACAGGCGGCCGTTGAGCGCCGGCCGCTGGCCGCCGATCAACACGTCGGCGCCCTCCTCGCGCCCGATCTTCACGTAGCTCTCGATCTTCTCGCGTTGCGAGGCCGAGACCTGCGGCCCGATCATCGTCTCGCGATCGAGCGGATCACCCTGCTTGATCGCCCTGATCCGGTCCAGGCAGCGTTCCATGAACTCGTTGTAGATCGACTCCTGGATCAGCGCCCTCGAGGGGCACGTGCACACTTCGCCCTTGTTGAATGCGTACAGCACCAGACCCTCGGCGGCCTTGTCCAGAAACGCGTCGTCGGCGGCCAGCACATCCTCGAAGAAGATGTTCGGTGACTTTCCGCCCAGCTCGGTCGTCGACGGAATCAGGTTCTGCGCCGCGTAGGACATGATCAACCGGCCGGTCACGGTCTCGCCGGTGAAACCAATCTTGGCGATCCGCTTGTTCGACGCCAGGGCCTTGCCGATCTCCGCGCCCGGTCCATTGACCACGTTGATCACGCCGGGTGGGACGGCGTCAGCTATCACCTCCATCAGCTTGAGGATCGACCACGGCGTCGGGCTGGCCGGCTTGATCACCGTGCAGTTGCCCGCCGCCAGCGCCGGCGCGATCTTCCATGTCGCCATCAGCAATGGGAAGTTGAACGGGATGATCTGCCCGACGACCCCGAGCGGCTCGTGGAAGTGGTAAGCGTAGGTCTGCTCGTCGATCTCGGAGATCCGGCCCTCCTCCGAGCGCACAGCGCCAGCGAAGTAACGCAGGTGATCGACCGACAAGGGGATGTCCGCCGCCAGCGTCTCACGCACCGGCTTGCCGTTCTCATAGCTCTCGGCCACCGCGAGCATCTCGAGGTTCTCCTCGATCGCGTCCGCCATCGCCATCAGCACCGCCGCGCGCTCCGCCGGAGAGCGGCGGCCCCAGGCGTCCTTCGCCGCGTGCGCGGCGTCGAGTGCCAGCTCGATGTCTTCCGCCCCCGAATGCGCGACCTCGCAGAACGGCTCGCCCGTCGAGGGCGTCACGTTCTCCTGATACTCACCGGTGGTCGGGGCGATCCACTCGCCGCCGATGAAGTTGTCGTAGCGGTCGTTCACCTCGACCGGACTGCCGGACTCACCCGGCGCCGCAAACGCGGTTGACTCTATGGTGGACACAGGAGACCTCTCTCTGGGGGAACCAAGGTGGGCGTCAACTCCAGCATCCGGGCGGCCGGGTGGCATCCGCGCAGACTGCGTAGCGCCCTACGGGAAAACCCGGAGGGAGCAGGTCCCTAGGACGCTGCACCTCCGCCCCGACGAGGGCGCGGCGAGCGCGCACCTGGCGCCGCGCGGGAAACCCTGATCAGGTTCAGTACCCAGCCCCGAGGCGCCGCGGTGACCGCAAATCTACGCTGACCTCGATCGATTGAACGACGAGGAGAGGATTACCGTAATGCTCGCCGCCGAAGAGCTCACCGCCATCACCGCAACTCCCCAGGCAACCGCGATGGTGAGGCGGCTCGCGCGAAAGCACGGACCGCTGGCCATCCACCAGTCGGGCGGGTGCTGCGACGGCTCGCTGCCGCTGTGTCTCCTCGCGAGCGAGATGCCGCCGAGCCACAACGACGTGCTGCTGGGGCACGTGGGTGGCGCCCCGTTCTACATCGACGCGGAGCAGTATGAGCGCTGGGGCGAGCCTGAGTTCCTCCTCGCCGTCGCGAGAGGGGCTCCAGAGGGCTTTTCCCTTGGGGAGCCCGACGCGCACTTCGTGAGCGGCCCGCTGTCTGGCTGGGCCTGCGAAGCCGGAGCGGCGTAGCGGTCCACGGACATTCGATCGATCGTCACGGGGAGCGCCGTGGTATCACGGCGCTCCCTCGCGTTCGGCTCCGTCAGCCCTCTGGCAGCCACCAGCGCCGCGGCGCGATCACCTCGTGCATCTTCTGCGGACCGTAAGACCCGGGCGCGTAGCGGTGCAGCGGGGGAGGATCGTCGAGCAGCGCGCTGGAGGCGTCCCACAGACATTCGATCCCCTCGGCGTCGGTGAACAGCGTGCGGTCGCCGAGCATCGCGTCGTACATCAAGCGCTCGTAGGGCTCGAGGCCCTGAGTGCCAAAGGATGCCTCGTAGGTGAACTCCATCCGTGCCTGTCCGAGGCGCATCTGAGGCCCGGGTACCTTGGCCAGGAACCGCGTCGTGATGCCGCCGGGGTCCCCGAGATCGAAGGAGATGTGATCCGGGCCGTAGTCCTCGACGAACGCACGTGCGGCGCGGAACATCCGACGGGGCGGCTCGCGGAAGGCGATCGTGAGCAGTCGCCGCTGCTCGGCGAGGCGCTTGCCGGTGCGGAGGAAGAACGGAACACCGGACCAGCGCCAGTTGTCGATGCCGGCGCGCACCGCGACGAACGTCTCCGTCTGCGAGGCCGCGTGGATGCCCTCGCTCTCGCGGTAGCCGGCGTACTGGCCACGGATGACACGGGCTGGGTCGATTGGCGACACCGATCGGAACACTTTGCCGGTCTCCTCGACGATCGACCGTGCCTCGAGTGTCGTCGGCGGCTCCATGGCAGCGAAGCCGAGCACGTGAAAGAGGTGGGTGACGACCATGTCGCGGTAGGCGCCGGTGCCTTCATAAAAGCCCGCGCGGCCGTCGACGGCGAGGGTTTCGGGGACGTCGATCTGTACGTGGTCGATGTGATCGCGGTTCCAGATCGGCTCAAACATCCCGTTGGCGAACCGCAGCGCGATGAGGTTCTGTACCGCCTCACGACCGAGGAAGTGGTCGATCCGAAACACGCGCTCCTCTTCAAAGACGTCGTGGACGACGCCGTTGAGCGTGCGCGCGCTCTCGAGGTCGAGGCCGAAGGGCTTTTCCAGGACGACCCGCGCGTGATCCGAGAGGCCGGTGGACCCCAGCGACGCGACGGTGTCGACGAACCCGCTCGGCGGGATCGACAGGTAGTGAAGGCGCCGGGGGGTTCCGCCCAGTTCGGCCTCGGCGCGTGCCACCGCCTCCGCTAACGGTCGGGGCTCATCGATGCGGAAGGCACTGAAGGACAGCCGCTGCGAGAAGCGGTCCCAGGCCTCGCCGGTGACTTCGCCGAGCGCGTCCCGCGCCACATCCCGCAAGTCGGCGTCGGAGCCACCCCTTCGCGAGGTCCCGATGATCTTGTAGTCGGCGGGCATGAGGCCGGCATCCTCGAGATGAAAGAGGCCGGGCAACAGCTTGCGTCGGGCGAGATCGCCCAGCGCACCGAAGAGCACAATCACATGATCCTCGGGGACGGACAGGGCGACTGAGCGGACCACGAAAAAAATTATGATGGGACTGATCCAGCGCTGCCGCCAGCGCGTCGATCAGTGATTCACCGCAAGCAATCCGCGTCCTTTTCGGGACGCGCCGCGCTGATGCTCAGGCTACCTTGGCCGTCATGTCAGCGCGTCTGCGTCTCGCCGTGGCTTCGGACAGCGCTGAATCGTCGGCCCGGGCGCAGTCGCCGATCACGGTGGTGCTTGCCGACGATCACGCCAGGCTGCGACAAAGCCTGAGGCGGCTGCTCGACGGCGAGGACGATGTCGACGTCGTCGCCGAGGCCTCAGATCTGGCGACGGTCGTTCGCCAGGTTCATGGGTGTCTGCCGCGGGTGCTGGTGCTGGATCTACAGCTTCCGAATGGGTCGAGCATCGAGACCATCCGCCGGCTGCGGGAGCAGGTGCCGGGGACCGAGATCGTGGTCATGACGATGGAGGAGAGCCCTCTGTTCGCGCAGCACGCGATCGATGCCGGCGCGGTGGGGTTCGTGCTCAAGGACAAGGCCGATAGCGAGCTTCTGAGCGCGATCCGGCACGCGGCCCGCGGTGAGGAGTTTGTCAGTGCCCGGGTGGCGGCGGGGTTGGAGGCGCTGCGGCGGGCGGTCGGCGGCGATGGGCTGAGCCCGCGCGAGACCGAGGTGTTGCGGCTGATCGCGCTCGGTTACACGAGCGTGGAGATCGCCGCCAAGCTGCATCTGTCCCGGCGGACGGTGGAGACCCACCGGGCGCGGATCCATCGCAAGCTCGGCTTGTCCACGCGCGCCGAGCTGGTGCGGTTCGCGTTAGGACGCCACCTGATCGGCGCGTGACGGCGCCGCCGGGTCGGCGCCGCGGGCCGGCAGCCGGGCGCGGACCAGTGTGCCTCGCTGGCCCGAGCGGACCTCCAGCATCCCGAAGGCCAGGTACACGCGCTCGCGCATCCCGGCGAGTCCGAACCCGGCCGTTTGCGCGGCGGGATCAAAGCCGACACCGTCGTCCTCGACCTCGACCTCAACCTCCATCCCGGACACAGTCGCCAGCACGCGCACGGTGCTCGCCCGGGCGTGCTTGGCGACATTGGTGAGCGCCTCCTGGATCAGCCTGTAGACGGTCGTCTCCAGCTCCCTCGCCAGTGCGGCTCCCTCGGGTAGCTCTATCTGGCTCTCGATCCGCAACCCGCCCTCCCGCCGGCGCTCCAGCAGCGCCTCGAGCGCGGGCCGCAGGCCCAGATCGTCCAGCATCGAGGGGCGCAGATCGGTGATGATCGCCCGCAGGTTCCCGATCTCCAACTCGATGTCCTCGACCGCCTGGCGCACCGCCGGTTCCAAGCTCGCGCCACCCCGCCTCAACGCCGAGGCCAGCAACACCCGCAGCCCCCCCAGCGCCTGCAGCGTCTCATCATGCAGCTCCCGGGCCCACCGGCTGCGCTCCGCGTCCGCGGCGGCGATCGCGCTTCGCAACCGGTCCGCCTCGACGCTGCGATTGATCGCCACCGCGTTCGCCGCCGAGGCCGCGAACGTCCACAGCAACTGCTCATCCTCGGCCGTGAACGGCCCCTGCTCCAGCCCCCGGTCAAACGCCGCCAACACCCCGAGCGCGCTCCCCCGATGCAACATCGGCACCAGGAGCGCGCAGCGCGCACCTGACATCCCCAGCTCCCCCGGCGCGATGCGCAAATGCGAGCCCACATCCACGATCCGCTCCGCCCGCCCCCGCTCCAGCACCTGCCCCGAGGTCGAGCGCGAGATCGGCACCCGATGCCCCCGCGCGCCCGTGGCGTGCCCGGCCGAGGCCGCCACCACCAACTCGTTCCCCTCCCGCAACATGATCAGCACGCTGCGCGCATCCACCAACGCCCGCCCCCGCTTGACGATCAACTCCAAAACTCGCTCCAAATCCGAGACCAACCCGACCGCATCGGCGATATCACGGGCCGCCTCCAACGAACGCACCGCCCGCTCCAACTGTTCCCGGCGCCGCTCACTGCTCTCGTACAACCGCGCGTTCTCGATCGCCGTCCCCGCCCACTGCGCCAACGCCACGACCGCCTCCTCGTCCGCCTCGCTGAAACCCTCACCCCCCTCCTTCTCGGTCAAATACAAATTCCCCCACGCCTGCCCCCGAATCAGCACCGGTACCCCCAAGAAACTCCGCATCGGCGGGTGTGCGGATGGAAACCCATAACTCTCTGGGTGCTCACCCACATCCGCTATGCGCAGCGGCCGCGGCTCCTCGATCAACGTCCCCAGCACGCCCCGGCCATGTGGCAGCTCGCCGATCGCACGCCGCGTCGCCTCGTCGATCCCCGACGTGATGAACTGCTCCAGCTCCGACCGCTCCTCATTCAGCACCCCCAGAGCCGCGTACCGAGCACCCGTTATCTCGCGAGCCTCCTCGAGAATCCGATCCAGCACTGCCTCCGTACGGTGCTCGGCCACCAACGCCCTGCCCACCTGCAGCAAGCGCTGGAGCTGGTCACCCCGTGTTCGACTGCTCATTGCCCGGCGGCACTATACGCGGGGTTTCAGCGCTCCCGGGCCAAGCAGAGTCCGTAGGAATTACCGAAATCGGTAGTCGACCCCGGGCATCTGCGATGGCGATGCGCTGCGCCGAGCGAACCGCGGCATCCGTAGTTTCCCGAGCCAGGTCAGCGAGTCCGCCCGGATGGGCCCGATCGCCCGCGCGCGTACCTTCCCGGGGCCGTGGGCGCCGTCTTCAACCTGAATCATCCTGCGCACTCCGTGCACTGGCACTTCATCAGCCTCTCGGTGGGCAACGTCGTCGTGATCGTGCTGATGCTGGTCGTGTTCGCGGCGGCGATCCTCCTGCCGTTCCCGAAGCACCGAGGCTCGCCGTGAGCGTCTCCCCCGAGCGATCCTGGACCGCCCGAGTGCGCGGGCGGGCGGTCGGGGCGCTGCCGCCCGAGAAGCTGCTGCCTGACAAACAGCCCTCGTACGTCGCCTCATGGATCTATGTGTTCGGCGTGCTCTCGCTCACCTCGCTGATAGTGATCATCGGGTCGGGCACGATCCTGGCCTTGAAGGGCCCGGGGTGGTGGCACTTCACCGGGGTCGGTCACTTCTTCAACAGCATCCACCTGTGGTCGGTGGAGCTGTTCTTCTTCTTCATGGTCATCCACCTGTGGGGCAAGTACTGGATGGCGGCGTGGCGCGGTGGGCGCGCACGGGTGTGGATCACGGGCGCGCTCACCTTCCTGGTGGCGATTCCCTGCGCGCTCACCGGTTACGTCTCCCAGCAGAACTTCGACGCGCAGTGGATCTCGACCCAGGCCAAGGACGCGATGAACTCGGCCGGCATCGGCGCCTTCTTCAACCTGCTCAACTTCGGCCAGATGTACAGCTATCACGTGCTGCTGTTGCCCGCGGCCGTGGTGGCGATCGTGATCGCCCACATCCTGCTGGTGCGCAAGCACGGCGTGGTCCCGCCGTTCGACGTGCACAAGCTGGCGGCTCAACAAGCCAAGGCACCAGAGCCCGCTGAGGAAGAAGCCCGGGCATGACCAGGCGTGAGCGTCGCACGCTCGAAAACGACCGCTACGGGGAGTGGAAGGGTGGATACCGCTCCTACGACCTGGTCAAGGAGGCGTCGATCGCGCTCGGCGTGGTGCTCGCGCTCGCGCTGGTGCTGACGATCCTGTTCTCCTCGCCCGACCTGAAGCCGAGCACGGTTCAGTCGTGGTCGCGTGGCGACCCGGTCGATTTCGTGACCACGGCCGTGAGCCAGCTCGACGGCACGAGCGGGACGGCGACGTACGGACCGCCGTATAACCACAACAGCAGCGGACAGCACATCCTGTTCATCCGCCTCCAGAAATGGCTCGGCGTCAGCCATCCGGTCGACGCCGCGAAGGACTTCGTGCTCGCACCGCTCGCCGCGATCCCCGGTCAGCCGGCGCTGCAGAGCGCAATCTCGACCTACCAGTCGGCGCCGGCAAAGCAGCAGACGGCGTGGACGACTGCCTACACGAATGCCCTGGGCAAAGCGAAGGCCAACACGAATGGCTCGATCTCGGTTCCCGGCGGCAACTACGGCCCAGTGCCGACGCTGATGAACTCGCTCCTGAGCTTCGCGCAAAGCGGCGGACTCGACGGCGCGCTGCTGACCAGCAAGCAGTTCTACCAGACCGACTACACCAAGCCGCTGCTGTTCATGGCCGACGGCAGCGTGCTCTCCGATCGCGCCCAGGCTCAGCACCTGCTCGGAGAGCAGTGGGGCATGATGAACGAGACGGGCAGCTACCCGGGGCAGACCTGGCTCTGGCTGTACACGTTCTGGTATCAGATCAAGCCGTTCTCGACCTCGCCCAACGCCGACATCCTGGTCATGGCGATCATGGGCGTGATGAGCCTCGCGCTGGTGCTGATCCCGTTCATCCCGGGCATCCGCGACCTCCCGCGCTGGATCCCGATCTACAAGCTGATCTGGCGCGAGCACTATCGCACCGCGGGGGCCTGAGGGCATGAGCCCGGTGAACGTCCCGCCGCGCAATCCCTGGGTGGCACTCGACGTCCTGACCGATCCGGTCCTGCACGCGAGGGACCTGCAGCGCGCCTACGACCGCAGCGTCGCGGCGCCCCAGGCGGCGTCGAGCGGCGTGCGGGATCTGGTCGCCGAGAGCTGGAAGCGCAGCCTCGCGGCGGGGGTGGCGCCCGAGGCGCTGGGGGCGCCGGTGGTGCTGGACGCCGACGCGGTTCAGGCGGCGCGCGCAGCCTCTCCGCTGGCGCCCGTGATCGACTCGATCCTCGGCGCCCTGTCGAGCCTCGACCATGCGGCACGTCAGGTGGTCGCGATCGGCGACGCCGACGCCAACCTGCTGTGGGTGACCGGCGATCCGGCCGTGGTCGACGCAGCGGCTCGGACGATGCGCTTCCAGGAGGGGGCGGCGTGGGCCGAGTGCAGCGCGGGCACGAACGCGGTTGGGACGGCGGCCGCGCTCGATCACGCCGTCCAGATCTTCTCCGCCGAGCATCTGGTCGCGGCCGTGCACCCGTGGACGTGTTCGGCGGCGCCGATCCACGACCCTCAGACCGGAGAGCTGATCGGGGTCGTCGATCTCACCGTCGAACTGCGCCATGCCCACCCGCATACGCTGTCCGTTGCGGCGCTGGCAGCCCGAGCGGCGGAGGTCACGCTGCGCGTGCGCCAGTTGGAGCGAGCCGCGCGGATGCGCGAGCGCTGGGAGTCGGCCATCACCGGGCGCCGGAGCGCCAGCGTGCTCGTCGACCCGCACGGCCGCGTGCTCGCGTCGCGCGGCGTTGTCGACCCACCCCGCGACTTCGGGCCCGAGACGCGGATCGACGGACCCGTGCAATCCGCCGATGGCCGATCCTGGGAAGCTGAAGGTCTGCCCGGCGGGGGGGCGATCCTGAGCCTTCGCCGCCCGCGGTCGGCCGGGTCCCGGCGGAGGTTGTCGCTGCGGCTGCTAGGGAACTGCCCGTGCGCCAGGGTCGCGGGACGCGAGGAACGGGGTCTGCGCTCGCTTGAGCTGCTGGCAGTAGTGGCCATGCATCCCCAAGGCATGACCGCCGAGCAGCTCGCGCTTGCGCTGTACGGAGAGCGCGGCAAGACCGTGACCGTGCGGGCCCAGGTCCATCGCCTGCGGGAGCGCCTGGGCGAGGACGTTCTCGAGACGCATCCTTACCGCCTGCTCGGAGCCGTCGATGCGGATTGGCTCTGCGTCCAGCGCCTCGTTTCCGAGGGTCGCCCCGGAGAGGCGCTCGACTCCTTCCCGGGACCGTTGCTGCCCGCTTCCGATGCTCCCGCGGTGCGCGAGGCCCGCGACCTGCTGGACGAGTCGCTGAGGCGCACCGTCCTGAGCTCGGCCGACTCCGAACTGCTGACGCGTTGGCTCGCCCATCCGGCCGGCGCCGACGACCTGCCGGCCGCACGCGCGCTCGTCGCGAGCCTGCCTGTCGGCGACTCCCGTCGCGCAGCCGCCACCGCGAAGGCCGCGGTCCTTGCCCGGCGGCTGTGCAACCCCAGCGCAACCCCCCGGCCCCTACGGTCGACGTCAACGATTCGGTAGCACCCCAAGCAAAGGAGCCACGACATGGCCACCACCACCACCCAAACCCCTGCTGTCGAGGCGCCTCCCAGGACCTACCGCGCTGCGGTTGTGCACAAGTTCCATGAGCCATTGACCGTCGACGAGGTTCACTCGCGGAAGTTGGAGCCCGGACAGATTCGCGTCAAGGTCGAGGCCTCGGGGCTCTGCCATACGGACATCCACGCCGCCAACGGCGACTGGCCGGTGAAGCCGACGCCACCGTTCGTCCCCGGCCACGAGGGGGTAGGGCGCGTCGTCGAGCTCGGTCCCGGCGTCACCGGGGTCGCGATCGGCGATCGAGTCGCGATGCCCTGGCTCGGCTATGCCTGCGGCGTCTGTGACTACTGCGTCTCCGGATGGGAGACACTGTGCCTCGAGCAGAAGAACATGGGCTACTCGATCGACGGCGGATTCGGCGAGTACGCCACCGCCTACGCCCAGTACGTCGTGAAGGTGCCCGAAGGCATCGACCCGATCGATGCCGCGCCCCTGACCTGCGCCGGAGTGACCACATACAAGGCGGTCAAGGTCGCCGGCACCCGCTCGTCCGACCTGGTGGCGGTGTTCGGCGTGGGCGGTCTCGGCCACATGGCGATCCAGTACGCGGCGATCGCCGGCGGGCGGGTGATCGCCGTCGATCTGATCGACGAGAAGCTTGCGCTGGCGCGCGAGCTGGGGGCCGAGTTCACGATCAACGCAACGGAACGGGACCCGATGGAGGCGATCCAGGAACTCGGCGGAGCCGATCAGGCGATCGCGCTGGCCGTCTCACCACGGGCCTTCGAGCAGGCGTATGGCTCGCTTCGCCGAGGGGGCAAGCTGGTGTTCGTCGCGCTCCCCGCGGACAACGAGGTCACGTTGCCGATCTTCGAGACCGTGCTCAATGGGATCACGATCATCGGCTCGATTGTCGGCACGCGCACCGACCTGCGCGAGGTGTTCGAGCTGCACGCCGCGGGCAAGACGCACGTGACCCGCGAGGTGCGCCCACTCGACCAGGTCAACGAGTCGATCGCCGACGTCGAGGCCGGCCGGGTCACGGCCAGGATCGTGTTCCAGCTGTAGGCCCGTCTGAACACTCGGGTTGCTGCCTGCAACTCGAGTGCAACCCCCTCGTGACTAGTGTGACGAACGTCACGCAAATCTCCGCATGAGGACACACTCGAGATGACGGATGCCACCGCAACCACGGCCGAGGAGCCTCTGGCCGGCGAGAAACTCGAACTCCGGCTGGATGAGCTCCTGCACCAGGATCGCTTTCCGCCTCCCGAGCGGTTCTTGGGGGCGGACCCCGCCAACGGCCATTACCTGCACACGCGGGCCGAGATCGACCCGAACGGGTTCTGGGCCGATCAAGCTCGGACGTTGCACTGGGACGAGCCGTTCACGACCGTCCTCGACGCCTCCAATCCGCCGTTCTACAAATGGTTCACCGATGGCACGCTGAACGTCTCCTACAACTGCGTGGACCGGCACGTAGAGGCGGGCCTTGGCGACCGGGTGGCGTTCCATTGGGTCGGCGAGGAGGGCGAGCAGCGCGCGATCACCTACGCGGAGCTGCTCCGCGACGTGCAGCGGCTCGCCAATGCCCTGAAGGCCCTGGGGGTCCACAAGGGCGACGTGGTCGGGATCTACCTGCCGATGATCCCCGAGGTCGTGGCCTCGATGCTGGCCTGCGCTCGGATCGGCGCTCCCCACAATGTCGTCTTCGGGGGATTCGCGCCGGAGGCGGTCAAGGAGCGGATGGAGGTCTCGCACGCCACGGCGCTGATCACCGTCGACGGCGCGCGGCGGAAGGGCAAGACGACGCCGGTCAAGGCGACCGTCGACGAGGTCATGGGAGACCTGCCCTCACTCGAGCACATCGTGGTCGTGCGCCACACCGGGATCGAGGTCCCGATGAGCTCGGGGCGCGACGTGTTCTACGACGAGATCATCGCCGCGGCGGATCCCTCGTGCCCGGCGGAGCCGATGCCGGCCGAGCACCCGCTGTTCATCCTCTACTCGTCCGGGTCAACGGCGAAGCCGAAGGGAATCGTGCACACATCCGGCGGCTACCTGACCGGCGTGAGCGCGACTCACCGGCTCGTGTTCGACCTCGATCCTGAGCGCGACGTCTACTTCTGCTCGGCCGACGTGGGCTGGATCACCGGCCACTCCTACATCGTCTACGGCCCGCTCGCCAACGGCACCACGAGCGTGATGTACGAGGGCGCCCCGGACTATCCGCACAAGGGGATCTGGTGGGAGCTGTGCGACCGCTACGGCGTGAGCATCTTCTACACGGCCCCAACCGCGATCCGGGCATGCATGAAGTGGGGGGCCGAGTATCCGAACGCGTTCGCTCTGTCGAGCCTGCGGCTGCTCGGCACGGTGGGCGAGCCGATCAACCCGAAGGCGTGGCTGTGGTACCACGTCGTGATCGGCCGCGAACGCTGCCCGATCGTCGACACGTGGTGGCAGACCGAGACCGGGCAGATCATGATCTCGCCGCTGCCGGCATCGACCGCTTGCAAGCCTGGCTCGGCGACACAGCCCCTGCCGGGGGTGGTCGCCGACGTCGTCGACGAGGCAACCGGCGAAAGCGTCGAGCAGGGGCAGGGCCTGTTGGTCCTCAGGCGCCCGTGGCCGGCGATGCTCCGGACGCTCTACGGCGACGACGAGCGGTACGTGGAGACGTACTGGTCGCGGTTCGGTCCCTCCACGTACCTGGTCGGCGACGCGGCGATCCGCGACAAGGACGGTTATCTGTGGATCGTCGGGCGGATCGACGACGTGATCAACGTCTCGGGCCATCGTCTGTCGACAGCCGAGGTCGAGTCGGCGATCGTCGCCCACGAGAAGGTGGCCGAGGCGGCCGTCGTGGCCCAGTCCGACGACCTAACCGGACAGGCGATCGTGGCGTTCGTGACCCTCGTCGGCGGCTTGGAGGGCGCGCCCGAGATCGAGACGCAGATTCGCGACCACGTGGCCGGGCAGATCGGCAAGCTGGCTCGGCCAAAGCGGATCCTGTGGACGGAGGATCTGCCCAAGACACGGTCAGGGAAGATCATGCGGCGGCTGCTCAGGGACATCGCGGACGGGCGCGCCCTCGGCGATGTCACGACGCTGCGGGATCCAGCGGTCATGGGCGAGCTGGAGCGGAACCTCGCCGCGCGGGCCGAGCAGGAATCGAGTGACGCAGCACCTCGGCCAACAGCGCCGGCCAATGCTCGCGAAGCGCCTGGTGGCCCATGAACAGCCCGAGGTGGCCGCCGGCGGTGATGTCCCGCAGGATCTCATCAGGAGACGTGGCGGCGTGCTCGGCGATCGCGAACACCTGATCGGGCGGCGTGATGTGATCGGTGGCGCCGGCGAGCAGGTTCAAGGGCATGTCGATCCGCCCCAGGTCGACCGCCTCTCCGCCGATCCTCAGGGCGCCCCGTACGAGCTCGTTGTCACGAAACAGGTGACGGACGATCCACAGATAGAACGCCCCCGGGATGTCCTGAGTGTGCTTGAACCAGTCCTCGAACTCGCGGTAGCGGCCGACGTGCGCGGGATCGTCGAGGTTGAGCAGCAGCTCGAGCTGGCGGGAGATCTCGTCCCCGGGCTGGATGAGGATGAACCCGGAGAGCATGTGCCGGCCCTCGAACACTCCTCCGCCGGCGGCGACCAGCGCTTCGTAGAAGCGGAGGTTGCCGTCCGGAGCGAGCCGGCGCAGCACTTCGTGAATCACCGGCTCGCCGGCGTGGAAGTCGATCGGCGCGCCGGCCAGGGTGAGCGTGTTGACGTGCTCGGGGTGGAGCGCGGCGTAGATCGTCGCCAGCCAGCCGCCCTGGCAGTCGCCGATCAGGTTCACGTGCCCGCCGCAGTGCTCGACCGCCCGATCGACGACATCGAGGTAGTCCTCGACCGAGGCGTCGGCGGTGGCGCGGGTCGCGCCCGCCCAGTCCAGGGACAAAGCTCGGGTCAAGCCGGAGCTGAGGATGGCCCCGACCTGGCTCTGCTCGGAGGAGAAGTCGACGATGCAGGAGTCGTGGCCGGCCTGGGGCGGGAGCACCAGCGTCGGGACCAGGCGTGGCGAACGGGAGGTGGAGAAGTCACGCAGCCGGGCCAGCGGCGCGTCGAAGACGAGCTCGTGCGGGGTCGTCCATGACGGCCGTCCTCGCGCGCTCGCCAGCGCAACCCAGCGCGGCATGTCGAACGCCCCAGGTCCGCGCCCCAGCATCGCCGCCAGGCAGTCGGTCATCCCGGTGGTGGCGGCGCGCCAGCCTGCCATCCAGTTGTCGAACAACCCCGAGGGGGAGGTTGGCGCAGGCACGGGAGGACATTGCGACCCAGCGTTCATCGTCGTCTCCTTCAGTCGGCGAGCATCTGTGCTCGCGTGAAGCGCTTGCACATTAGCAGAATTATTGCTAATTCGCAAGCGCCTACGGTCCCGTAGCTTACGCCACCGAGTACCCGGAAAGCCGCGGACCCGGGAGGAGCGCTAGCCGAGCGAGATCAGCGCGATCCCGGCGACCACGGCGACCGCCCCCGTCAGCCGCTCGGCCGTGACCCGCTCCCGGCCGCTGAGCGCCAGCGCCGCAGTGGCGATGACCACGCTGGTCTCTCGTACCGCGGCCACCGACGCCGCCGGCGCCAGCCTCAAGGCGGCCAGCGTCAGGGCATAGGCGCCGAAGAACCCGATGCCGGCCAACAGCGTCCGGACGCTCACCGCAGAGCGCAGCGCCGCCCACCCCCGCGTGCGCAGGGCGCCGGCCACGTAGATCACGGCGCTCACGCCGAACACGAGCTCGAGGTAGGAGATCGGCGCCCCGTGGACGATGCCCTGCTTGTCGACCAGGGTGTAGCCGGCGATGCAGACCCCGACCGAGAGCGCCAAAGCGAGATCCCGAGGGCGGCCGGCGGCACTGAGGCCGCGCACGAGGACGATCCCGGCGGCCGTCAGCACCACCCCCACGGCCGCCGGCAAGGAGACCCGCGCGCCGAGGATGAAGGCGCCCGCCGCCAGCACCAGCACCGGGGCCGAGCCCCGGGCGATCGGATAGACGAAGCTCATCGCCGCCACCGAGTACGCCGTCGCCAGGAGCGCCAGGTACAGCGCCTCGAGCGCGCTCGAGGCGGCCACATACGGCAGCGCGGCCGTCTCCAGCCGCCAGGTGATCGCGGCCACCGGCGCAAACACGACGACCCCGAACGCCACCGCCACCGCGGTGGCGCTGTGGGTGTCCTCGGTGCCCGAGAGCAGCAGGTTCCAGGTCGCGTGGACAACCGCGGCCGAGAGGGCCAGGAGCAGGGCGGCGATCGGCATCGGGGCTGGCTAGCGTCTCACGCCGGGCGGCGCGGAGCGCCGCGGAGATCGAACGCCGGGGACCGAGCCGCGGGGCAAGTAGGCTTGCGGCATGGCGCTCGTCGGCCCCCCGCCGATCTCATTCAACCCGGTGCGGCGGCTGACCAGCGACCTGCTGGCCGAGCGCCGAACCACGGTGCCCTACCCGCCAGGCGAGACGAGCTTCAGCGTCCGGCGCACGCGGGCGTTCGCACACCATCCCTTGCCCGTGCTGCTCGACGCCTACGAGCGCTTCGGGCCGGTGTTCACCATGCGCGTGTTCCACGGCGTCAGCGTGTTCATGATCGGCCCCGAGGCCAACCACTACATGACGGTCTCGCACGCGGGTAACTTCACCTATCGCGACGGGCACATGGGCGACCTGATGGCGCTGCTCGGCGACGGGCTGCTGACCATCGACGGCGAGTTCCATCGCCGCTCACGGCGGATCATGCTGCCCGCGTTCCACCACGAGACGATCGCGGCGGCGCTGGCGGCGATGAATGCCGAGATCGACCGGGCGCTCGAGGGCTGGCGCGACGGCGCGCGGATCGACATCTACCACTGGACACGGCGGTTGGCGCTCCGGATCGCGATGCGGGCGCTGTTCGGCCTCGACCCCGACGCAGCCGGGGCGCGGACCGACGTGGCCCGCAACTTCGAGCAGGGCCTCGGCTTCTGGGCCCGGGACTACTGGCTTCAGGTGCTGCGCGGGCCGCGTACTCCGTTCACGCAGATGCAGCACGCCCGCCGCGCGCTCGACGGCGTGATCTTCGAGGAGATCGCGCGCCGGCGGCGCGCCGGCGAGCGCGGCCAGGACGTGCTCAGCCTGCTGATCGACGCCACCGACGAGGACGGCGACCGCCTCACCGATCAGCAGATCCGCGACGAGGTGATGACGCTGCTGTTCGCCGGCCACGACACCACGACCTCGACGATCGGCTTCATGGTCTACGAGCTGGCCCGCCACCCCGACATCGCCGCCGCGCTGCAGGACGAGCTCGACGGCGTGCTCGGCGGCGAGCGCCCCGACGCCACGCTGCTGATGAGCGGCCGGCTCGAGCTGCTCGAGATGGTCCAGGACGAGACGCTGCGGATGTACCCGCCGGCTTGGATTGGCGCGCGCAGGTCGGTGGAGCCATACGAGTTTGCCGGTCAGACGGTTCCCGGCGGCGCCTACGTCAACTACAGCTCCTGGGTCTCGCACCACCTCCCGCACGTGTTCGGTGAGCCGGAGCAGTTCCGGCCCGAGCGCTTCGCCCCCGAGGCCAAGGCGGCGTTGCCGAAGGGCGCCTACGTGCCGTTCGGCGGCGGCTCGCGGATCTGCATCGGAATGCGGTTCGGCAAGCTCGAGGTCAAGGCGATCGCCAGCGCGCTGCTCCAGCGCTTCAACTTCGAGCTCGAGCCCGCCTACGAGCTGCGGACCCGCCAGATGCCGACGATCGGGCCGCGCCACGGCGTGCCGGTGATCGTCCACCGGCGCGATCGGGTGCCGGCGCGACGGCCGCCGCTGGCCGCATAGCTATCGCGAGGTCAATCCGGTCACGTCCCGGTGTAGGTGGAGGGCGGCGCCGAGTCCGACGCGGCCGAGCCGATCTGGGCCAGCAGCTCCGACGGGCTCGTGCCGCCGAGCACGCGCAGCCGCGGGAGGCGGAAGGGATCGCTCTGGGGCCCCGCCCAGCCCGGCACGACAGTCGTGGAGCCGACGAAGCCGGCGGCCCGGACGGCATCGATCACGGTCGCGTCGTAGTGCCCGGAGGGGTAGCAGAACCAGTTCACCGGCACGCCGTAGCGGCGGCGCAGGATGCGGCGCGCGGTCGCGATCTGATACTGGAGCTGCGCGGCGTCGAGGGTGACGAGATCGGCGTGGCTGATGCCCTGCGTGTCGAGCTCCCAGCCCGCCGCGACCATGGCCCTGACCTGGGCATCGGTCAGCCCTCCCTGGGAGGGGGGTAGACCGGTGAGCTGGATGTTCTCGTCCGCCACCCAGCCCAGCTGCTCGAGGACCGGCAAGGCGTTGGCGTACTGGGACTCGTAGCCGTTGTCGAAGGTGAGGACGATCGGCTTGCCGGGTCCGAGGGGGACGCCTCGGGTCCAGTTGGCCCGCAGCTGGTCGAGCGTGACGGCATGCCAGCCTGCGGCCTTGAGCGCCCGCATCTGGGCCGCGAACTCGTCCGCGGGGACGTACAGGCCCGGAAACGGTGCGCCCGCCGGCGGGGAATTGATGACGTGGTACATCAGAACCGGCACCCTCGCCGTCCCGGGCACGCCCGTGCCCCGCTGTTGCGCCACCGCGCGCGAGGCCACGGCCGCCCCCCGGGAATGGTGGCCGGCGGGCTTCGCAGCCGCCCCCGCGGCCGAGGCCGGTTTCGGTCCCGACCCGCCGCCGGAGGCCAGCGCGATCGCGCCGCCGGCGATCAGAACCGCGGCCAGGGCCCCGAACGCGGCCAGCCGCCGGCGCCGGGCCTGCCGGCGGCGCTGGCGCTCGCGCTCGGCGCGGCGCGACTGCAGCTCGTGCAGGCTCATGTAGTCGAAGGGAGACACTGGGCTTGGCGGTGTCGAGACGTGCCGGTGGGCGCTCGAGCGGCGGGTGGTGACGGGCGGTGGGCCGAGGATAGCCCCGCCGCCAGCGGCACCTCACCGACAATGCCTCTCATGACCGTGGTGGATAAGGCCGACGTGATCGTCGTCGGGCTGGGTGCGATGGGCAGCGCCGCGTGTTGGCAGCTCGCGGCTCGCCAGGTGTCGGTGATCGGCCTGGACCGATACGAGCCGCCGCACCCCTACGGGTCAAGCCACGGCGAGACCCGGATCACTCGCCTGGCCATCGGCGAAGGGCCGGAGTACGTGCCGCTGGTCAGGCGCTCGCACGAACTGTGGCGGGAGATCGAGCACCGGTCGGGCGCGCCGCTGCTGACCCAATCGGGCGGGCTGGTCCTCGGACAGTCCGCGAACCCGTTCCTCGAGCAGACGCGGGCATCGGCGCGTCAGTACCACATTGCCCACGAGAACCTGTCGGGCGCCGAGGTCAGCCAGCGCTTCCCGATGTTCGCGATCGACGAGCAGACCGAGGCCTACTACGAGCCCGAGGCGGGCTACGTGCGGCCCGAGGCGGCCGTCCGGGCCCAGCTCGGGCTGGCTCGTGGCCACGGCGCCCGGCTGCGGCTCGGCGAGCGGGTCGAGCGATGGGCGGCCGGCGCCGGCGGGGTCACCGTGTCCACCGACGCCGGGACCTACCGGGCCGAGCGGCTGGTCTTGTGCGCCGGGCCGTGGATCGCACAACTGTTCCCGGAGGGCGGCGACATCTTCGCCGTGTACCGACAGCTCCTGCACTGGTTCCCGATCCGCGCCCGCTATGAGCAGTTCCGCGCCATGCCGATCTTCATCTGGGACTTCCGCGGCCAGCGGCAGCACGGGCTCGTGCACCTGCACGGCTTCTACGGCTTCCCCGCGGTCGATGGTCCGGGAGGGGGCGTGAAGCTGGCCACCGAGTCCTACGCCCAGACCACGACGCCGGACGCCCGCCAGCCTCCGGCGACCCGGGCCGAGATCGACCAGCTGCGCCACCGGTTCGTCGCCCCCTACCTGCGGTGGCTCGGCGCCGAGCCGGTGCGGACGGTCTCCTGCCTCTACACCTGCACCCGCGGGAGCCGATTCGTGATCGACCGTCATCCCGAGCACGACGCCGTGTTGATCGTGTCCCCATGCTCGGGACATGGGTTCAAGCACTCGCCGGCGATCGGAGAGGCGGTGGCGCAGTGGGCGACCGAGGTCGCCACCGACATCGACCTCGCTCGGTTCAGCTTGGCGCGCGCGAGGGGCCGGATCTCGGACGGGCTAACGTGAGCCGAGATGCCGCTGCAGAATCGGGTCACGCCGCTCGGCGAGTTGATCGCCGACCCGGCGCGCGGTCTGGTGTACGGGAACCGGGGCTGCCTGCACGATCAGGGCGGCCGCATCCGCCGGCGCTACAACGGCAAGCGCTGGATCGCCTGCCGGCTGCGGTTTCGCGGCTGGCACCGCCAGCCGCTGATGCAGCCCGGACGCTTCACCGAGCTGTTCTTCCTCGACGAGGCCACCGCTCTCGCCGCCGGCCACCGGCCCTGCGCGCTGTGCCGGCGCGAGGATTACAACCAGTTGGTCGCGTTCTGGCGCGGGCGTCACCCCGGCCAGCTCGGCGCCGACGCGATCGACGCGCAGCTGCACGATGAGCGCCTCGACCCCGCCACCGGGGGCCGGCGCCGCCACCGGGTCGCACTCGATGATCTCCCCGACGGGGCGTTCGTGATGTGGGACGGCGCGCCCCGGCTCGTGCTCGGCGCCGAGCTGCTGGCCTGGACGGCCGCCGGCTACGGCGCGCGCACCCGCCGCCCGGCCGGCGAGCGCGAGCTGCTGATCACGCCCCCATCGCTGACCGCGCTGCTGCGCTCCGGCTGGCAGCCGCTGGTTCCGCTGCTGCACCCCTCCGCCCGGGGTGATAGCGTGCCCGCGTCAACATAACGAGCCGAGTCGCCAGGCCATCCGTGGTCAGGCGAGCGGGGGACCCAGAGCGATCGATCTGATCGCCGGGGCGAATCGCCGTCGCAGTTCGGCGTAGCGCACAGCGCGAGCCCGTCAGCTAACCCCGCAGGCTTTCGAGTCGCTCAATAGGGAGGTTTTGTGGACACCGTGCGTGATCTCGGGCGCGGGGAGCCGTGGCAGGAATCGCTCGAGCGCTCGCTCGCGCGCCGGGTCCGGTCGACGCGCTCGGGGAGCCTCTCGACCGGGCGGCGACGGCCCGGACGGGGCCTGGCCAGGCGCTCGCGGATGCTGATCCTGAGCGCCGGCGGGGTCCTGGCGCTCGCGCTGCTGACCGCCACCTTGACCAGCGCCCTGGATGGTCGGGGCGACGACGCTGCCGCCATCGCCCAGGCCGCCGGGTTCCGGGTGCCGGCGGCCGGGGCGCCCGCGTATCCGGAGCAGGCTTCGCTCGGCTACGAAGGGGGCGGCCCGAGGAGCATCGGCACCTGCCCGCTCGCGGTCCGCGCCACCGGCTACGCGAACCCGCTCGCCGGCGCGCGCGTGACGCCGGAGCGGATCGACCAGGGCGTCGACTACGCCGGGTGGGGAACGTTGACGGCGCTGGGCGCGGCGAGGGTCACGCACGTGGCCATGGCCGGCACGGGCTGGCCGGGAGCGTTCATCGAGTACCGGCTGCAGGCCGGGCCCGATCGCGGCTGCTACGTCTACTACGCGGAAGGCGTGAGCCCGGCAGCGGGCCTGCGCGTGGGCGAGATCGTGGGCCCCGGCCAGCCCATCGCGACGATCATCCGCGGTTCCTCGAGCGGGATCGAGATCGGCTGGGGCGCGGGCGCGAACACCAAGACCTACGCGGCCAAGCACGGTCAGTGGACCTACACCAACGACGCCGACAGCATCCCGAGCGCGGCGGGGAGGAACTTCTCGGCGCTGATCGACGCCCTCGGGGGCCCGCCGGGGAAGGTGGAGGGTTAGCCAGCGGCGGCCGGCGGCGGTGGCGCTACCGTTGCGTCGGTGCGGATCGCGACCTGGAATGTCAACTCGCTCAAGCAGCGGCTGCCGCGGCTGCTTCCGTGGCTGGACCAGCGCCGGCCGGACGTGGTCTGTCTCCAGGAGACCAAGGTCACCGACGAGGCCTTTGCCGAGCTGCTCGGGGCCGAGCTCGCGGATCGTGACTACGCTGTCGCCGCCCACGGCGAGGCGGCATGGAACGGGGTCGCGATCCTTTCGCGGGCGGGCCTCGACGACGTCGTGCCCGGCCTCGCCGGCGCTCCCGGCTTCCCCCACCCGGAGGCGCGTGCGGTGGCGGCGACGTGCGGCGGGATTCGGGTGGTCTCGGTGTACGTGCCCAACGGGCGCGAGCCGGGGTCCGAGCACTACCGGTACAAGCTCGCTTGGCTGGCGTCGCTGCGGGACGAGCTGGCCGGCTGCCCGGAGGCGACGATCGTATCCGGCGACATGAACATCGCCCCCACCGACGAGGACGTGTTCGATCCCGAGGCCTACGTGGGCCAGACCCACGTCACCGCGCCCGAGCGCGCCGCGCTGTCCGAGCTCCAGGCGCTCGGCCTCCACGACGTGGTGCGCGACCGCTGGCCGGACGAGCGGGTATTCACCTACTGGGACTACCGGGCGGGGATGTTCCACCAGGACCTGGGGATGCGGATCGATCTGGTCCTGGCCAGCGACAGCGTCTCCGGGCGGGTTCGGGCGGCGTGGGTCGACCGCCACGCCCGCAAGGGCAGCGGGCCAAGCGATCACGCGCCGGTGATCGTCGACCTCGACGAGGCGCCCGACGGCGACATCGGGCCGGTCGTGCCGCCACCGTCAGCGCCGGTCACCAAGCGGGGCTCGGCCAAGCTACCTCAATCTTCCTGAGCCACCGGCGCATGCGCCGGTGGCCGGTCGGCGCATGCGCCGACCGCGGGGGGCGCGCATGCGCGCCCCCCAACATCATCTCGGGCGGTCACGATCGCGCGATGGCTGCACCCGCTTTGGCTCGCCGGGCATCTTCGGATAGTCGGGCGGGTAGGGCATATCGCCCCGTCCCTCGGCCGCATCGCGCTCGTAGCGCTCCAGCAGCGGCTCCAGCGAGTGGGCGACCTCGTCGATCGCGGCGTGGCGATCGCCCACCTCGGCAAAGCGGGCCGGCATCGTCGCCACCGTGAACTGCTCGGGCGCGACCTCGGGCAGCTCGTCCCAGCTCAGGGGCGCGGACACCGGCGCGCCCGGCTTCGGGCGCACGCTGTAAGCCGAGGCGATCGTGCGGTCGCGGGCGTTCTGGTTGTAGTCGATGAAGATGCGCTGGCCCCGCTCCTCCTTCCACCAGCTCGTGGTCACCTGAGCGGGCAGCCGGCGCTCGAGCTCGCGGCCGAACGCGATCGCGGCCTGACGGACCTCGGTGAACGTCCAGCGCGGCGCGATCCGGACGTAGATGTGGACTCCGCGGCCACCCGAGGTCTTGGGGAACCCCCGGTAGCCAAGCTCATCCAGCAGGAGGCGGGCCTCGGCCGCGACCCGCACCGCGTCAGCGAAATCGGTGCCGGGCTGAGGATCCAAATCGATCCGCAACTCGTCGGGATGATCGACGTCCTCGCGGCGAACCGGCCAGGGATGGAACGTGATCGTGCCCATCTGCGCAGCCCAGCCGACCACGGCCACCTCGGTCGGGCAGACCTCGTCCGCCGTGCGGCCGGACGGGAACTCGATCCGCGCGGTCTGCACGTAGTCCGGAGCCCCCCGCGGAATCCGCTTCTGAAAGAAGGCGTCGCCGCCGCCGCGCTCGCGCGTCGAGACCACCACCCCCGGATGCACCCCCTTGGGCCAGCGCTCCAAGGTCGTCGGTCGCCACCCCAGCGCCCGCATGATCCCATCGTCGACGGCCAGGTAGTACTGGACGATGTCGAGCTTCGTCACCCCCGCCGAGTGCTCCGTCGCCGGGAAGATCACCCGGTCCGGGTTGGAGACCCGCAGATCGCGCCCGCCGGCGTCGACGATCGCTGCCTCGGAAGCGGCCATGCCCAGAAGTTCTACACGCCGGCGCTCCGCTCCTCGGTAGCGCTACGTGCGCGCCGGCAGCTTCACGACATCCACGCCGAGCGGCGCGCACACCTGCGCGGGCTGGCCCGCCCCCATCAGCTTGCGCCTCAGCATTACGAACGCCGGCGCTCCGAGCAGCGCCGGCAGGAGCAGCTGGAACAGGCGGTAGAGCAGAACGGCGGCCGTGGCCTCGGCGACGTTCACCCCAAAGAGCGCGAAGACCCCGATCAAGGCCCCTTCGGTGCCTCCGACCCCGCCGGGCAGCGGCACGAGATTGCCGAGCTGGCCGATCAGGTAGCCGAGCACGAGGGTCCCGAAGGCCGGCACGTGCCCGACGGCGGCGAAGCCGCACCCGAGCGCGGCGATGTCGAAGGCCATGTAGGAGAACGAGCCCACAATCACGCCGAAGCTGTGCGCTCGCAGCAGCTCGATTGCCTGCTCCACCCCGTCGGCGCCGGCCGTCAGCCACGTGCGCACCGCGGCGCGTGCACGCCCGAGCCAGCCCCCGCCGTCGGCCCCGGCGCCGCGCTCACCCAGGCCCCGCAGCAGCCGGGGGAGGAGCACGACCACGAGCACGCCCAGAGCGGTGATCACCGCGGGCACCAGGGTCAGCACCGCCGAGCTGCGACCGGCGATGACTCCGACGAACACCCCGAGCCCGACTACGATCAGCGCGAGGAAGTTCGCCGCGCTGGTGACGACGAAGAAGGCGACCGTGCGGCGGGCGATGTGGCCGGTGGGCATCCCGGCCTGGCGCAGCGCCCACACGCCGAGGGCGAGGCCGCCGGCGCCACCGGCGGGGAGCAGCGCGTTCGCGGCCTGCTCGGCCATCGCGATGTCATAGCTCAGCCCCCACGACATCTGTGAGCAGAACGTCGCCCGGAAGACAAGCAGGTAGCCGAGGCAGGAGCCGAGCTCGGCGACGATCAGGGCCACCACCCAGACTGGGTCCGCGCCGTGCAGACGCGCCCGGACCTCGTCGAGCCCCGGCAGGGCCGTGATCGCGATCGCGACCGCGGCGATGATGGCCGCGATCTCGAGCACCCGGACGGCGAGGTGGCGCGGATGCAGCTCGTCCGGCATCGCGCGGCGACTCCGCGCCGGCGCGGCCGCGACCGAGCCGCTCACCTCACCGGGATCCATGCCGGGCTGCGGTCTCGAGCTCCATTCCCGTCATTGCTTGCACCTCAGCGTACGCGGTCCCAGCACCGATGCCCGCTCGTCCTCCGTTTTGGGTGACGCGGCGCCAGCGTCGCTCTGCGAGCCTCGCCGTGATGGCCAGCGACGACCGCCCCCATGTCCGAGCCTGAGATCGCGACATGGTCCGCGGAGCCGGGGCTGCTCAGCGAAGGCCCCCGGTGGCACCAAGAGCGCCAGGAGCTGCTGTGGGTCGACATCCTCGGCTGTCTGTTGCATCGCGGGACGTTGGCGGCCGACGGGAGCCTGGAACGCGTTTCGACGATCGCGGTCGACCGGCACGTGGGCGCGGTCGCCCCGGTCGTGGGCGGCGGGTACGTGCTCGCCGCCGGGCCGGGGTTCCTGTTCGTCGATGAGGCGGGCTCGATCCGAGAGCTGGCGCAGCCGCACGAGGGCCGCACCGACGTGCGCATGAACGACGGGGCGTGCGACGCGCAGGGGCGGTTCTGGGCCGGAACGATGGCCTACGACGAGTCGCCCGGCGCCGGCTCACTGTTCCGCCTGGAGCTCGACGGCAGCTGCACGACCGTACTCACCGGCCTGACGATCTCCAACGGGATCGGCTGGAGCCCCGACGAACGCACCATGTATCTCAACGACAGCGGCACGGGCTGCGTCGAGGTCTTCGGCTTCGAGCCCGCGAGCGGCGCGATCAGCGAGCGCCGCACGCTTGTCCACATCGACCAGCCGGGCGTCGTGCCGGACGGGCTCACCGTCGACGATGAGGGCGGGATCTGGGTGGCCCTATGGGGCGGCGGAGCCGTCAATCGATACGGCCCCGACGGCTCGCTGCTGGCCACCTTGCGCCTTCCGGTGCAGCGCCCGACCTCGTGCGCGTTCGGAGGACCCGACCGGGACACGCTGTTCGTGACCACCGCCCGCGCCGGGCTCGACGAGGACGCCCTCGCCGGCCAAGCACACGCCGGCCACGTCTTCTCGATCGTCGGGCTCGGCATCCATGGCCTCCCCTGCCAGCCGTACCGGGGACGGATCAGCGCGGCCAGCGCCGCCTGATCGGGGCGACCCGTCCGCATCGCCTAGCTAGCATCGGGCTCGTGATCGAGTCGCCGGTAGCCGAGGCCGAGCAGCGAGACGGCCATGAGCAGCGACGTCGTCCTGCGATCGTCGCCGTTGACGACGAGCCGGCGGTGCTGGCCGCCGTCTCGCGCGATCTGAGGCGCGGGTTCGGGGAGCGCTACCGGGTGATGCGCGCGGGGTCGGGCGCCGAGGGACTCGACCTGCTCAGACAGGTCCGCGCGCGGGGCGAGCAGGTGGCGATGCTGGTCGCCGACCAGCGGATGCCGGGGCTGTCGGGAACGGATTACCTCGTGCAGGCGCGAGAACTGGTGCCCGACGCAAAGCGTGTGCTGCTGACGGCGTACGCCGACACCGCGGCGGCGATCCAGGCCATCAACGAGGTGGACCTCGACTACTACCTGCTCAAGCCCTGGGACCCGCCGGAGGAGCAGTTGTTCCCGATCGTCGAGGATCTGCTGACGACGTGGGAGTCCGGCGCGGCACTCGAATCCGGCGGCGTGCGGGTGATCGGTCACCGGTTCTCCAAGCACACGCACAAGGTCCGCGATTTCCTCACTCGCAATCGCGTGCCCGCACGGTGGTTCGACGTCGAGCGCGATAGCGAGGCCCGCGAGTTGCTCGCGGCCGCCGGCGCCGACGACGACCGGCTTCCGGTGGCGCTGCTGGAAGACGGATCGGTGCTCGAGCGCCCGACGATGCTCGAGCTCGCGGAGCGGCTCGGGATCTCAGCCCAGCCGATCCAGGACCACTACGACCTGGTGATTGTCGGCGGGGGCCCGGCCGGGCTGGCGGCGGCCGTCTACGGCGCTTCCGAGGGGTTGAAGACGGTGATGGTCGAGCGCGTGGCGCCGGGGGGGCAGGCCGGCCAGTCGAGCCGGATCGAGAATTACCTGGGCTTTCCGCGCGGGCTGAGCGGATCGGATCTGGCCCATCGAGCCACCGACCAGGCCCACCGGCTCGGAGCCGAGATCATCGCCGTCCAGGAGGCGGTCGCGCTCCAGGTCGAGGGGTCCGGGCGCCTCGTGCAGCTCACCGGTGGCGGCACGCTCAGCGCGAACACGGTGCTGGTGGCCTCGGGCGTCTCCTATCGCCAGCTGAACGCGCCGGGGTTTGCCGAACTGACCGGCGTCGGGATCTACTACGGCGGCGCGCTGACCGAGGCGCGCGCGTGTCAGAACCAGCACGTGGTGGTGATCGGGGGGGCCAATTCCGCCGGCCAGGCGGCCGTGTACTTCAGCGGTTACGCCCGCCGCGTGACGATGCTGGTGCGAGCCGACTCGCTGGCGAAGTCAATGTCCCACTACCTGGTCGAGCAGATCGCGGAACTGGCGAACGTCGAGGTGCGCACCGGTGCCGAGGCCGTGGGCGCGGAGAGCGAGGACGGCCACCTGCGCGCGCTCCGGATCCGGGCGGCGGACGGAACCGAGAACGTCGAGGAAGTGGACGCCTGCTTCGTGTTCATCGGCGCCGAGCCGCGCACCGACTGGCTCGAGGGCGTGGTCGCGCGCGACGAGCACGGCTTCATCCTCGCCGGTCCCGACGTGCGCGACCACGGGTGGTCGCTGTCCCGCGATCCGTACGTGCTCGAGACGAGCGTGCCGGGGGTGTTCGTCGCCGGCGACGTCCGGGCGCGCTCGATCAAGCGCGTGGCCAGCGCCGTCGGGGAGGGATCGATGGCGGTGGCACTGATCCACGAATACCTGGCCAGCACATGACCGAGCCCGAGCGCCCGACGCTCGAGGAGCTCCGGCGGATCGACCTGTTCGAGGGGCTGGACGAGGAGCAGCTGCGGGCCTGGCAGCAGATCGCCGTGATCCGCACGGCCAAGGCCGATGCCGTCGTGGCCGAGGCCGGGGATGCCTCAGCGGGCGTGATCCTGCTGCTCGAAGGAGTCCTCCAGGGCCTGGTCTTCGAGGCGGGCCGGCTCGAGCCGGTCACCCGCCAGGTGGCCCCGACGTGGATGGGCGCGATCACGGCCATGACCGAGACGGGCTACGCCGGCCAGATGCGGGCGGTGACCGGCGTGCGGATGGCGGTGATCGCCCCGGAGGACTTCACCAACCTGGCGATGACGCAGCGCGCCGTGCACCGCCGGGTGATGCGAGCGGTCCGCACGGTATCGGCGCGGTGGGCCGTGCGCGAACAGAACCGCGAGCGGCTGGCCTCGCTCGGGACGATGTCCGCCGGGCTCGCCCACGAGCTGAACAATCCCGCGTCGGCGGCCCGCCGCGCCGCCGCCGACCTGGCCGAGGCCCTCGACGTACTGGCCTCGACCGTGGGTGAGTTCGTCGAATCGGGAATCGAGCACGAGCAGGCGCGGGAACTGGTGCGCATGCAGCGCGAGGCGCTGGAGCGCGCTGCGTCTCGCGACTCGCTGTCGGCGCTCGACGCGGCGGATGCCGAGGATGCGCTGCTCGAGTCGCTTCAGCGCCTGGGTGTGACGGAGCCGTGGCGGGTGACCGAGCCGCTGGCGGGGGCCGGAGTCGACGCGGCCTGGCTCGATCGCCTGGCCGCCGCCGCTGGGCCGGCCTTGAACGCCGCCGTGGCGTGGATCGCCGCGTCGCTGACCGCCACGGGGCTGGCGGGACAGATCGCCGAATCGACGGACCGGATGGGCAAGCTGGTGAAGGCGATCAAGGCCTACGCGTTCATGGACCGCGGCGAGCTCGTCGAGACCGATATCCACGAAGGCCTCGAGACCACTCTGCTGGTCCTCACTCACAAGCTCAAGCACACCTCGATCGAGATCCGGCGCGAGTACGACCGCACGCTGCCCAAGATCACGCTTCGGGGCTCGGAGCTCAATCAGGTGTGGACCAACCTCCTGGCCAACGCGATCGAGGCGCTCGGCGATTCGGGGACGATCGACATCAGCACCGAGCGCGACGGGCCCTGCGCGCGCGTCGACATCATCGACGACGGTCCGGGGATCCCGCAGGAGATCAGCGATCGGGTGTTCGACCCGTTCTTCACCACCAAAGACGTCGGGGAGGGCACCGGCCTGGGCCTCGACACCGCGCGCCGGATCGTCACCGAGCGGCTCGGCGGCTCGATCGATTTCGACTCGCAGCCGGGTCGGACGGCATTCCACATCTGGCTGCCGCTGGACGGCACCAAGCCAGGATTACGGCCTGATCGGTAACGGTTCGGCCCGATCGGCAACGGTTGGGAATATCCTCGCCGTTATGGGCGCGGATGAGTCCGACTCCGCCGGGGCGTCGTCGTACGCGACGCACACGTTTCTGTTCACCGACGTGGAGGGCAGCACGCGCCGGTGGGAGGCGGATCCCGCGGCGATGGACGTGGGCTTGGCGGCGCACGACCGGACGCTGGAGGCGGCGGTACGAGCCCATCGGGGCACCGTGTTCAAGCGCACCGGCGATGGGCTCCATGCCGTGTTCTCGTCTGCCGCGGAGGCGGTCCGGGCCGCCGTCGACGCGCAGCGGCAGCTCGTCCTGCCGGTGCGGATGGGAATCCACAGCGGCGAGGCGCTGGCGCGCGAGGGGGACTTCTTCGGGACCACGCTCAATCGCTGTGCGCGGCTGACGGAGGCGGGGCATGGGGGCCAGGTGCTGCTGTCGGCGAGCACGGCGGCGCTGGTGTCGGATATCGGCGGATCGGGGATCGCCCTACGGGATCTGGGCGAGCACCGGCTCCGCGACCTGAGCGAGCCCGAGCATGTCTTTCAGGTTGTGGCGCCCGATCTGGCGGATGAGTTCCCCGGCCTGCACTCGCTCGACGTCATTCGCCACAACCTTCCCGTCGTACGGTCCTCGTTCGTGGGCCGCCGACTCGAGCTCGCCGAAGTGTGCGAGCGCGTGCTCAGCGGGCAGTTCGTGACCCTCACCGGAATCGGCGGGTGCGGCAAGACCCGGCTGGCGCTCGAGGCCGCCGCCCGGCTCGTGGAGTGGTTTGCCCAGGGAGTCTTCCTGGTCGACCTTGCCGTGCTCTCAGACGCTGAGCTTGTCGGTCAGGCGGTAGCCAGCGCCCTCGGCCTGCACCTGCTGGACACCGACGTCGGGGGGCTTGCGGGATACCTGCAGGGGCGTCGGGTGCTCCTCGTGCTCGACAATTGCGAGCACCTGCTGGACGCCTGCGCCGAGCTGGTCGGCGGACTCATGGCTCGGTGTCCCGACTTGCACACGCTGGCGACCAGTCGCGAGGCCCTCGGGCTCGACGGCGAGTACGTCTTCCGGGTGCCGTCACTCGACCTCGACACAGACGCGGTCCGGCTGTTCATGGACCGCGCCAACGCCGCCCGTCCCGGCCTGCGCCTCGACCTCGCCAATGGCCAAACGGTCGCCGAGATCTGCCGGCGCCTCGACGGCATCCCCCTCGCGATCGAACTTGCCGCCGCCCGGACCGCGCATCTCGCTCCGGCTCAGATTCTCGAGCGGCTATCCGACCGCTTTCGGCTGCTGACCGGAGGGCGGCGCCGGGTCCAGCGCCAGCAGACACTGGCCGCGGTCATCGATTGGAGCTATGACCTTCTCACCGAGCCGGAACGGACGCTGCTTCAGCGGCTCGCGGTGTTCCGAGGCTCGTTCTCGCTGCCGGCGGTCGAGGAGGTGTGTCTCCCCGACGCGCTCGACCTGCTCGGGTCGCTGGTCGCCAAGTCGCTGGTCAGCGTCCAGGAACAGGGCGCCGTGGTTCGCTATCGGCTGCTCGAGACCGTCCGTCTCTACGCCGAGGAGCGGCTTGTGGCCAGCGGTGACGCCGCCGAGCTGCGCTCCGCCCACCGCGACTGGTCACTGCGGTGGATCGAATCGCTCCCCGTGGGTGAGCTGGTCGGATTGGGCGCCGGCACCCAACTCAGGCCGGAGGCGGACAATCTGATCGCCGCGCTCGACTGGTCTCTCGGGCAGGGCCGCGAGGATCTCGTCGCCCGCATCGCTTCGAGAATGATCGGCTACTGGTGGTCGTATGTGCGGGTCGCGGAGATGGGAGCCTGGTGGCGCGAGCTGGAGCTCAGCCTCCCGCGCCTCGCTCCCGAGCTGCGCGCCGCGGCGCTCCTCGTCGGCGTTGAGCACGCGATGGCCTTGGGGGATTTCGAGGAGATGCAGAGGCTCAGCGCGGCCGCCACCGCGATCGCCGCGCCCGACACCTGGATCGCTGCGCACGCGTGGTCAAGACAGGCCCTGTACTGGACCTACGCCGACCCGGAGCGTGGCCGACGCTGCATCGAGGAGGGACGAAGGAGCGCCGTGGCCGCCGGTGTCCCCCAGTTTGAGCGAACTACGGCCATGTGGGCCGCGAATCTGCTCACCGGAGACCCCCAGCGGGACGAGGAGCTCGGGGGGCAGCACCTGATCGACGAGCTGCTGGCAACGGTCACGAGCGGGTCGCCCGTCAACACGTACGGATTCCTCGGGATCGTCGCCCTGTTGGGCGATCCCGAGACGGCGAAACGGTCGGCACTGGAGCTAACCGCCAACACTCCACTGGAGGGCTACGGCACCGGCTTCCTGGCCGCGGTGATCGCGGTCTGCGAACGTCGGAACCAGGACGCCTCGAAGCAGCTCCGAGCGTTGGCCGCGATCGTGCGCGAATACGCGATCCCGCTCGGCGAGGTGTCGTGCCTGATCGGCTTTGCCGCCCTGGCCACCAATGACGGCGATTACGAAACCGCGTCGCGTCATCTGGCCACGATCAGCAGCGCGGCACCGTTTCCCTTCCGCACACCGCTGGAGGTCCTCCTCTACCGCCAGGTACGCGCGGTCGTCGCTGAGGCGCTTGATCGCGATACGGCCCGGCGATGTCGGGCTGAGGGAGCAGCCGTGCCCGTCAGCGCCGCCCTCGACGCCGAGCTGGCGCGACTGCGCCCGACCACCGTCCGGTGATCGGAATTCTCCGGCTCCCGACGTGCGTGATCAGGCCGGGAGGCCGGGGCAGCGAGGGAGTGGTTGCGGGTTGCATCCGCGCGTGCTATAGGCAGTCGGGGAGGACCGGTCTTCGAACAGCCACGAGGTGATCATGGGTCGCGGTGATCCGGGCCCTGTGCGGATCCAACTGGTCGGGTCGTCCCGACGGAGAGGGCGGCGGGCGCTGGCGCCGGTCGGGCTTGGCCGCCCCCGAGGTCCGATCGCGCAGCGACGGGTGCCGGCGGCGTGGTGGGGGGTGCTGGCCGGGGTGGTGCTGCTGGCCGCGGCGGGGTACCTCGCCTTCGCCCTGCTGCGCACCCTTCCCCAGCCGACCTTCGCCTCGTCCTTGAGGTACGGCAGGTTCCGTGGTCGACCGGCGGCGCTGGCCTGGCCGCACCAGGGCGAGGCGGCGATGGGCGTCGAAGGGGTGGGACTGATCGGCGCTCACGGGTCTGATCGGCCGACCCCGATCGCGAGCGTGGCCAAGGTGATGACCGCCTACGTTGTGCTCCGCGATCATCGCCTGAGGACGGGGTCGGGCGGGCCGACGATCGCGGTCAACCGCGCCGACGTGGCCGCCTTCCGTTCCGACCTGGCCGCCGGCCAATCGGTCGTGTCCGTGCGAGCGGGTGAGCGGCTGACCGAGCGCCAGGCGCTCGAGGGACTGCTGCTGCCTTCGGGCAACAACATCGCGCAGCTGCTGGCCACCTGGGATGCGGGCAGCCAGCGCGCGTTCGTGGCCCGGATGAACGCCCAGGCCCGGATCCTCGGGCTGCGGCACACTCACTACGCCGACGCCAGCGGGGTGAGCGGGCGCACGATGAGCACCGCGGGCGACCAGGCCCGCTTCGCCATGCGGGCGTTCGAGATGCCCGCATTGCGCCAGATCGTGGATCTGAGGCAGGTCACGCTGCCGGTAGCGGGGCGCCAGGACAACCTCAACGGCCTGCTCGGACGGGACGGGATCGTGGGGATCAAGACCGGGTCCACCTCGCGGGCGGGCGGGTGCTTCGTGTTCGCCGCGCGCCGGCGGATCTCCGGCCGGACCGTGACCATGGTGGGAGCCGTCCTTCACCAGCTACCGGGTCACGGACAGCCGAGCATCATCGCCGCCGCCTTCGGCGCCAGCACCACGCTGCTGGCCAGCACCGGCAACGTGCTGTCCAGCCGCGATGTCATCCATCGCCGAGCGATGGTCACGTCGATGAAGACCCCGTGGTCAGCTCCGGTGCCCGTCATGGCCGCCCGCTCGGCCACGCTGCTCGGCTGGCCCGGCCTGCGGGTTCACGCCATGATCGCCACCGCGCCCCACCTCGCCGCCCCGCTGACGCCGGGCGAGAATGTCGGAACCGCGGTCCTGGCCGCCGGCCGGGAGCGAGCGCGGGTTCGGCTCCTCGTCGCCGGCGCGGTGCCCCAGGCCTCGCTCGCCTGGCGCGTGAGCCACCCATAGCGGGGTTCAGTTCGCGCGCGTCGTGCGAAGGCCACAAGGGGCCGACGTGTCCGCCGCGCGCCGCGGGGATATGGACGTGCATGAGCCGTCGCGCGAGGAAGACGCGCGGCGCGTCTCAGCTACGACGCGAGCGCCTTGGCCTTGATCGAATCGAACTCGGCCTGGCTGATCGCGCCGCTGTCGAGCAGCTGCTTGGCCTTTTCGATCTCGCTCGCCGCGCCGCCGCCGCCGCCTGCGCCCGCGGTTCTGCGGACGTAGTCGTCGAACTGCGCCTGGGCGGCCTGAGTGTCCTTGACCTTGCGCTCCTGCATGCCGGCGTGGTTGACGATCAGGTAGACCAGGACGCCGATCCACGGCAGGATGACGATGAAGATCGTCCAGCCGGCCTTGCCCCAGCCGGAGATGTCGTGGCGGCGGAAGACGTCGATCAGCACCGTGATCGCGATCCAGATGAAGATCACCCACGCGAAGAAGATCAGCGTCGTCCAGAGAATGTCGAGGAACGGATAGGAACTGGCGAACAGAGTCATTTCGGCCTCCGGTCGGTTGGTTTACGGGACCTTATGCGGGCCGCCGGTCGGAAGATAAGCGCAATCGAGGCGCGATTGGAGATTGGTCACAGCCACGGACGGTGGCGGCGCACCGCGGCCACCGAGCGGTGAGGACCCTACCCGATCAGCCGCTCATGCCGCCGTCGATCGAGAACGCGTGCGAGGTGACCATCGCGCTCTCATCCGCTGCCAGGTAGAGCATCCCGCGCGCGATCTCCTCCGCCGTGGTGTGTCGACCGAGCGGGATCATGGCGTCAAAGGCCCTGGCCGCCTCCTCGCGGGCCAGACCGGTCGCCCGCATCTCGATCGAGTCCTAGAATGCGGTGGACGTCGGACCCGGGTGCATCGTGTTCACCCGGATCCGCCTCGGCGCCAGTTCCTTGGCCGCCGCGCGCATCAATCCGACCTGGGCGTGCTTGGCGGCGACGTACGCGGACACGCCCGGGGCGCCGATCAGGCCGACGACGCTCGAGGTGATGATGATGCTGCCGCCGTCGGCGATCCGTGGAATCGTGTGCTTGAGGACGTGAAAGGCGCCCAGCACGTGCACGGCCAACGTGCGCGCGAAGGCGTCGGACGGGTAGCTGACGAGTTCGCTGACCTCCCCGCTGATCCCGGCGTTGCTGACGACGATGTCCAGCCCGCCGAAGCGATCGATGCCGGCCGCGACGGCGCGGGCCACGGCGTCCTCGTCGGTGACGTCGGCGAGCGAGGACAGCGCGTTGTCATCTCCGAGCTCGGCGACCGCAGCCGCCAGCTTCGGCTCGTCGATACCGACGAGCTGGACCTTGGCGCCTTCGGCCACGAACAGCCGGGCGGTGGCGAGTCCGATCCCACTCTCTCCGCCCGTGATCAGGGCGACCTTTTCCGACAGTCGGGTCATGGCGGTCAATCCTCATCATTTCACCCGATTAGGATCCGGGTGTACCCGAGCCGGGCTCACATCGCGAGCCGACCCGGGCTGACATCTCCGATCCGACCTGGGCTCAACATCTCGATCCATGGCCGCCTTCCGAGTCGACGAATTGGACACGCCGTGCCTGACGGTCGATCTCGACGTGTTCGAGGACAACGTGCGGCTGGGCATAACCCGGCTTGCAGGGGTTCGCGTGCGGCCGCACCTGAAGACCGCGAAGAGTCCGGACGTGGCCCATCTGCTTCTGGAGGCGGGGGCGGCCGGCGTGTGCGTGGCCAAGCTGAGCGAAGCCGAGGTCATGCTCGCCGGCGGGATCGACGATGTGCTGATCACCACCGAGCTCGCCGGTCCGATCAAGGCGCTGCGGTTGGCGCAGCTGGTTTCCCAGGGAGGGGGCAACCGCGATTGACGCCGCGCTGCCGCGGGCGCTGGAGACGCTGATCGAGGTCAACGTCGGGCAGGACCGGTGCGGGATCGCGCCGGAGGACGCGCCGGCCCTGGCGGATCGCCTCCACGGCCTCGATCGCCTGCGGCTCGTCGGGTTGCAGGGGTACGAAGGCAACCTGCAACACGTCCGGGATCCAGAGCAACGGCGCCTGCTCTGCGACCGGTCGATGGAACGCCTGGCCACGGCGGCGCACGCCCTGGGCGCGGCCGGGCACACGGTCGACGTCGTGACCACGGGCGGCACCGGGACGGCCGAATTCTGCGCCGCGCATGAAGTCGTGACCGAGGTCCAGCCGGGGTCATTCGTGTTCATGGACGCCGACTACCTCGACACCGGCGGCGTGCCCTACCGGCCGGCGCTGGCGGTGATCGCGACCGTGATCAGCCGGCCCACCGCGGACCGGGCGGTGATCGACGCCGGCCTGAAGACGCTGTCGGACGATTCCGGCCCCGCGCGTCTGGTCGATGTCCCGGGCTGGTCCTATGTTCACGCCGGGGATGAGCACGGCGCGCTGTCGCCCACGGGCGAGCCCGACCGGCGCCAGCTGCGCGTCGGAGACCGGGTGACGCTCGTCCCCTCCCACATCGACACCACGGTCAACCTGCACGACTCGCTGTACGCGCACCGCGGTGGGCAGATCGAGGCGACCTGGCCGGTCGCCGCCCGCGGCAGGGTCCAGTAGTCGCCTTGACAGTCTCTCATCCCGCGACCCAGCGCTTGGCCTCTTCGAGCTGGCCGAGCCCGTAGATCCTGACCTCGCCCGGGGACATCCAGGCAAAGAACTGGAATGCCTTCCGGATCCACTCCACGTCGGTGACGATCGCCGAGCGCTTCCAGGCCGAGTGGTGTCCGATCCCCAGCCCGAGCCCGGTCTTGACGTCCTCGTACCACGCGCCGGATTGGAGCCCGTCGAAATCGGCGAGCCGGAACACCATCCGGATCTCGCCGGCCTGCACCGCGTCGCGCAGGGCCGGCTCGAGAACGTCGTGGTAGTCCGCCCGAGTGAGCTTGCCCGACGCCTGGAAGCCAATCGTCCCGGCCGGCATGTCCTGGATTCTCTCGATCATCTTCACTGTCTCCTCTGAGTGGCTAGGTCGACTCAACCAGACGGTAACGGTGCGGCTCCGGTCGAGGACTAAAGTGAATGACCGATGCCGTACCTCGACTGTCCCCGCTGCCACGCGACCTTCCACGTCGGCGGCATCTACGAGTCGCTCAAGAGCTGTCCTCGTTGCGGCGCGTCCTTCTCCCTCCCTCGTCCCGGCTTCCGCGAACACGTTCGAGGCGTCCTTGGCCGCCGGGCGGCCGGCGAGGCGCTTGACTGGGAGGCGATCACCGGCTCGCAGTACGCCCGGCACGGTTCGGCAAGTCGGACCGGACCTGACGATCCGGGCGATCAGACCCCTCCGCCGGCCTGACATGCCCCGCCGTGCCGCGCCGCCGCGCCGGTTGACCTGCTCGGCAGGACTGTTGGCGGTGGTAGCAGGGATCCTCACGGCGTGCTCGAGCTCGACCGAGGCGGGGGCGGCGTCCGCTGCTGCGGCAGCGAAGCCTCGCGGGACGCGACCGCTGGCGGGAAAGGTCATCGGGATCGACCCCGGGCACAACGGGCGCAACTACACCGATCCGTCCTTTCTCAACCACCTGGTCTGGAACGGCCGCGAGCGCGAGGCGTGCGACACCACGGGCACCGCGACCGACGGCGGCTACACCGAGGCCCGGTTCACCTTCAACGTGGCCAGATACCTGTCAGCCGATCTGCGCCGGGAGGGCGCCAAAGTCGTCCTCACCCGCCACAGCAACGACGGGATCGGCCCCTGCGTCAACACGCGGGCGCAGATCCTCAACCGCGCCCATGCCAACGTCGCGATCGACATCCACGCCGACGGCGGGCCGGCGAGCGGTCGCGGCTTCGCGATCCTCGAGCCAGTCGCCGACGGCCCCAACGATCGCGTGATCGGCCCCTCGAAGACATTCGGACGGGCGCTTCGCCACGTGTACCACACGGTCACGGGCATGCCGGTGAGCACCTACGACGGCACCGACGGGATCGCCTACCGAGACGACCTCGCCGGCCTCAACCTGACCCGCGTCCCGAAGGTGCTGATCGAGTGCGGAAACATGCGCAACGCGACCGATGCCTCGATGCTCGTCCGCGTCTCGTTCCAGCGGCTCGCGGCGAAGGCGTTCGCCCAGGCGATCACGCAATTCGTGACCCGCCGCTGAGCGGATCGCGAAGCGCCGGGGCTCGGGGCTCAAACGGGGGCGCCGGCGGCTAATACGACGGCACCGCGTCCACCGCCGATCGCAAGCTGATCAGCCGCTGGACGTCCGCGCCATCGGTATCCAACGCGGCGCTGAGGCTGCGCCGCTGGGCGCGGGCGAAGTCGTGGTCGAGCTTCCACAGCATGGCCACGATTCGGCCGTTGAGCGGCCGGGCTGAACGCGGAGGCCGCGCCCGGGCGAGCGCCACCGCGCCCTCCGCGGCCGCCTTTCGCTTGGCCACCATCCCCATCCGCAGCCGAAGGACTGCGTGCCCGCTGTAGCCAATGCCGGCGTTCGTAACCCGGGCGATTGCCGCCAGCGCCCGCCGCTGGAACGCCGCCAGCGCGAATGGGCCATTGTCGGCGCCGCTCCCGCAACCGCTCGTGATGGCCAGGGCAAGCACCGACAGGCAGGTGAATCGGGCGACCGCGGTTGCGATGGCACGCCGAACCCTGGATCCCACCGCCCGGGAGTATCGATCAGCCTCGGCGCAAAGTCCAGCCTCGGAGTGGCGGCGGGGGCAGGGCTGGCCACGGCGAGGTCCTACGACCAATTGCCGGTAGCCGCCGGGGCCGCGCGGGCCTACCCTGATGTCGATGTCGAGTGTCTCCGATCCGGCTCGTTTGCGATTGTTCGCCGCCACCGGCGAGCAGGTGGCGCGCTTCTCACTGCACGGCGGGGAGACCCAGGTCGTGCTCTCCGGCGTGGGCGCGCGATGCGTGGCCGTCGACCCCCACGACCCCGATCGGATCTACGTCGGCACGTTCGATGACGGGCTGTACGCGAGCGACGACGGCGGGGTCAGCTGGCGTGCGCCCGAGCGGGGACTCGACGATCGGCGCGTGCTCTCGGTAGCGGTCTCGCCCTCGCACCGGGAGTCAGGAATCTCGGTCGTCTACGCCGGCACCGAGCCCAGCAACCTGTACCGGTCCGAGGACGGCGGGCGGAGCTGGAAGCGACTTCCCGCGCTCCGGGATCTGCCGAGCGAGCCCCGGTGGTCGTTTCCGCCGCGGCCGTGGACGCACCACGTGCGGACGATCGCGCTGCACGCCGCCGATCCCGACTGGATCGCGGTCGGGATCGAGCTCGGCGGAGTGATGCGCTCGGCCGACGGCGGCGCCTCGTGGGTGGACCACAACCCCCAGGCGCACAGCGACGCGCACGAGCTGCTCACGCATCCGCTCGCGCCCGAGCGTCTGTACGAGGCTGCCGGCCAGGGCGTGGCCCGGTCGGAGGATCGCGGCCAGACGTGGCGCCGGTTCGAGGACGGGCTCGACCGCCGTTACGCCTGGGCGCAGGCCCTCGATCCCGCCGACCCGGACCTCTGGTACGTGTCGGTCAGCCGCTCGCCGTTCGCCGCCCATGGGGACGGCGACGGGCAGGCACGGCTGTGGCGCTCGCGCGGCGACGGCTGGATCCCGATCGACACCTGGGGCGAGGCGCCGGCGCTGCGGCGGATGCCCTACGCGCTCAGCGCGCTGCCCGGACAGCCCGGCCGGCTCCTGGTGGGACTGCGTGGCGGGACCCTGCTGTTGACCGATGACGCCGGCGAGAGCTGGTCCCGGCCGGCGACCCAACTGCCGGACATCATCGACCTGGCCGCCGCCTCGGCCTGAGGAACCACAGGAACTACAGTTGTGCCGGCGATGCCGGCACCGAGTTCTGATCCGTACCAGGTCCTGGGGGTGCTCCCGGGAGCATCCGACGATGAGCTCCACGCCGCGTACCGGCGGCTGGTCCAACGCCACCACCCCGACCACAACGGCGGCTCGCTCGAGGCCACCCGTCGCTTCGAGGAGATCCAGGCGGCATACGCCGCGATCCGCGAACAGCGCGGAAAAGCGCCGCGCGCAGAGCCGCCGCCGCCCACCGCGGCCTCCGATCCCGACGTGGAGGCCCGGATCGCCCACATCGAGCGCGAGCTGCGCGAGGCCCGGGCGGCCAGCGAGCGGGCCCGGCGGGCCGCCCACGCGGAGGCGACGGCGAGCCACAAGCGGCCCTCGGATGAAGAGCTCGGGTACGTGAGGACCGATGACACCTTGGGCAAGATCCTCGCCGACGCGGGGACCGAGCTCGCGGACCGGCTCGCCCAGGAGCGCGAGCGCCCACTCGGCGACCGCGTCGCCGACATGCTCGACGAGCTCGCGGCGAGGCTCCGCGACGAGCCGGACGGCGGCTCTCGACGCTGACGGCCGCGCCGCGGGGGCTCGCGGCGAGCGGCGCCGGAAGCCGGGCGGCCCGGTCAACCGAGAGCGTCAGCCAAGGTAGTCCGGATTTGTGGTCTGCCGGAGGTAGTCGCTCATCCGCGGTTGTTCGTCTCCGCCCAGGGCCCGGAGCAGCCGGTCAAGGCCGTCGAACCCTTCCGCGCCCACCTCGGCGCGGAGCTGACGCTCGATCCGTCGCGTCGCCTTGCGGTGAGCGGCCAGGAAGTCGGTCGCGCGCGAGGTGAGCTCGACGACCTTCTCCCGACGGTCGGTCGGCGACGGAGTGAGCTTCACGTAGCGGCGATCGCGTAGGCTGGCCACGATCTTGCTCGCCCCCTGGCGGGTGATCCCCAGCTCGCGGCCGATCTGTGAGATCGTCGCCCCGGACGTGGTGGAGCAGAGACGAAGCACTCGCCCGTCGGGAAAGCGGCGGTCGGCAAAGCCCGCGGCGGCCATTTCCGCGTCCAGTCGACGTCGATAGCCGACCCACGCCCGGCGCAGATCGCCGCCGAGACTTTTGTGTCCGGTGTCGTGTTTGAGCGAAGTGCGCGGCTTGTCGGTCCGCGCTGGGGGGCGATTCGGGTTCATTGGGGGAGACTCGGGTTCATCGGGGGAGATTGACAACCATGGTTGACATTTTAGCCACGATCCGTTACCACTCCGAGCCGATATGCGTCGATCGCGTGCACGACCCGATATGCAGCGATCACTCGCACGGCTGGCGGTGATTCTCGCCGTGTCGGCGTTGGTCTGCGTCGCCGGCGCGGGGCCCGGCTCGGCGAGGAAGAAGGCGCCGAGCCCGCTGACGGTGGCGGCGATGCGTCAGGCGCTGAGCACCGACCATCGCTCCACGGTCGCCCACGACACCGAGACGATGGCGATCGTCGCTCACGCCGGACGCCTGTTCGCGGCCACCGACCAGTGGGAGTACTCCTCGCCCTCCGCGGCGGGCCAAGTGCTGGTCAAGCGATCGAGGAGCAGTCCATGGACGGTGTTCGAGCACACCAAGTCACTGCGGGTGCAGGCACTGGACTCGTTTCCGATCCCCAGCGATCAGGGTCTTGGCTCGGGTCACTCCCTGTTGATCACCCAGGCGATCGTCGACGGGCGATCGCGGATCCAGTGGCTGCTTGACCGGGCGAACTCGTTCCGGTCCGCAGATTCGTTTGTCCTGTCCTCGAACGCGGCCGACGTTCGAGCCTTTGGCGTCCACGAGTCCCGCGGCGTGTGGTCGATCTATGCCGGCGTCAGCCCGACGGGGATCCTGCGCGGCACCTGGTCGCCGCGCCGACGCACGCTGGTCTTCAGCCCCCGGCCCGAGTTGTCGGTGGCGCCACCGCGCTCACCGGGTCTGAAGGCGCAAAAGGTCACTGGCTTCGCGGACTGCGCCGGTGCGCTGTATGTCTCGATCAACACCAGGCTGTTCCGGCGAAACGACAGCCCCCTGGCGCCGGGGACGCCCCGCTGGAGCCTGGTCTACCGGGCGCCGCCGGTGGGCCCCTACAACAGCGGCCTGCGCGGCCTCACGTGCGTGACCCATCATGGGTCGCCCGCGCTGCTCGTCTCGACCGAGGGCACCGGATACGTGTACCGGTTCGGCCACCTGCCACGAGGACGGCTGCACGGCCCCGCCACCGCCCCCGGCCAAGGACTTCACCCGGTCCTGGAGTTCTCGCCGATCCCCGCGCTCAGGCACATGCTCGCCGCCGAGGGCACGCCCGTCCCGGCGACCGGCAAGAGATCGATCGGCTACGTGATCGCGGCCTACAACAACTTCGAGAGCGTCAGGATCGGCGGGGTGCAGCGGCAATTGTTCGGCATCGAACACGCCTACGTCGGCGGGTGCCCCCCGGGCCGCCGGTGCGGCCCGACCGCGTTCGGCGCCGTGACGTTCGACTCCACCGCCTGCTTTGCCGTTCGCACCGACCGAGGACGCGCGCCGACCTACACACTGCGTTGCCTGAGCGGTCGCGGTCTCGATCCCGTCGTGCGGGTCAGCAAGCCGATTCGCTCCGGCCAGGCCCTCGTCTCGATCCGCACGATCGTCGCCTCGCCGTTTGCAGACGGCCGGCTCTACTACGGCGGGTACGACTGCAACTTCTATCCGGCCGACGGCACGGCGTGGATCGCGACCTCCACCCTCCCCGCCCTTCATCTGACCGCGACGGGCTCGCGGTGAACCGATGAGCGCCCAGCGCCCCGCAAGGCTATTCCGACGCCCGCGACGGGCCGTGCTGATTGGCGCGCCACCGGCGCTGGCCGCGGCCGTGGTGCTGGTCGTCGCCGCGTCGGGGGTGGCGCCGGCCTCGAGCGCACGCCCGGTCGCCGGCCCGGCCGCGACGGTCTCGCCGGTCATGCGTGCCGTCGGCATCCACACGCGAGCGGTCGGCATCCACAAGATCCGCCACGTGGTGATCATCATGCAGGAGAATCGCTCGTTCGACAGCTACTTCGGCACCTTCCCGGGAGCGGATGGGATCCCGGCGCGGGGCGGCGTGGCCACGGTCTGCTCGCCCGATCCGCGCACCGGCCGCTGCCAGCGTCCCTATCACGATCCGGCGGACGTCAACGGCGGCGGACCGCACAACCTGAAGTCGGCGGTGGGCGACATCGACCGCGGCAAGATGGACGGGTTCGTCGCCCAGGCCGAGACCGGGGCCAAGGGCTGCGGCCCCGGCCAGGTCGACAACCCGAACTGCAGCCAGTCGGCGACGCCGGACGTGATGGGCTATCACGATGCCCGGGAGATCCCGAACTACTGGCAGTACGCGCAGAACTACGTGCTCGACGACCACATGTTCGAGCCCGAGCGCTCGTGGAGCTTCGCCGCCCACCTGTACATGGTCTCGGACTGGTCGGCCACCTGCACGCGGTTCGGGGACCCGATGAGCTGCCACAGCGACATCACCCAGCATGCCAACTCGCGGCTCGACAACCGGGCCGTGTTCGGCCCCGCGCCGGTGTATCCGAAGGTCCATTTCGACTACACCGACCTGACCTATCTGCTCCACCGGCACGGCGTCAGCTGGGGCTATTACATCGAGCAGGGGCTGGAGGCCGACTGCCCGGATGACCAGATGACGTGCCCGCCGCAGCCGCAACGGACGGGCAAGGGCCTGAGCACGATCGTGCCCGGTATCTGGAACCCGCTGCCCGAGTTCGACACCGTCAACCAGGACGGGCAGACCGGCAACGTCCAGGACGTGTCGAAGTTCTACGCCGCGGCGCGCGCCGGGAGGCTGCCCGCGGTCTCCTGGGTGGTCCCGAATCAGGCCGACTCCGAGCACGCGCCGGGGAAGGTCTCGGCGGGTCAGTCCTACGTGACCGGCCTGATCAACACGATCATGGCGGGCCCGGACTGGGCCAGCACGGCGATCTTCCTCTCCTGGGATGACTGGGGCGGGTTCTACGACCATGTGGCGCCGCCGACGGTGGATCAGAACGGCTTCGGGTTGCGGGTTCCGGGGATCGTGATCAGCCCCTACGCCAAGCGGGGTTGCGTCGATCACCAGACGCTGTCCTTCGACGCCTTCAACAAGTTCATCGAGGACGACTTCCTGCACGGCTCCCGGATCAACCCGGCGACGGACGGTCGCCCCGACCCCCGTCCCGACGTGCGTGAATCGCTGCCGATCCTCGGCAACCTGGCCAGGGACTTCGACTTCGCCCAGCGGCCCCGGCCGCCTTTGCTCCTGCCGCTGCACCCCCGGCCGGGGCCGGCCTCGCGGCTGGGGGCCCGGCGGCTCGCCTCCGGATGCGGATCGAATCTGACCCTGACCGCGGCTCCCGGTCACGTGCGCGCTGGCCGGCGCATCCGGCTGCAGTTCGAGGCATCGGTCAAGGCAAACGGCAAGCGGGCGGGGACGCCCGTGGCCGGCGCCGTGATCGCCCTCGCTGGGCGCCACGTGCACACCGGCCGCCACGGCCGCGCCACGCTGACGCTCGTGCTGCGCCGTTCCGGCGCCCTGCCGGCCGTGGCCACGCGCTCCGGGCTCGAGGCCACGGTTGCCGTCCATGTGCTGCCGGCCACCGACCGCCGCTAGCCTTACGCCCGATCCACTCTGCGATCGAGGAGGGCCGTATGCGCGCCGTGTTGATGCAGGACACCGGAGGCCCGGAGGTGCTGAGCCTGGGCGAGATCGAGCGGCCCGAGCCCGCCGACGGCGAGGTGCTGATCAGGATTCGCGCGGCGTCCGTCAACCCGATCGACTGGAAGTACCGGCGCGGCTACATGCCCAGACAACTGCCGACGGTCCTAGGCCAGGACGTGTCCGGGAGCGTCGAGGAGTCGCGCGCCGACGCCTTCGCGGCCGGGGACGAGGTGTTCGGCTCGGTCAACAGCGGCGCCTACGCCGAGTTCGGGACCGCGACGGCATCGGCGATCACCAACCGGCCCTCCGCGCTCAGCGACGAGGTCGCCGCGGCGATCCCGACCGTCGGCATCACGGCGTGGCAGGCGCTGTTCGACCGGGGCGAGTTGCAGCCCGGTCAGACGGTCCTGATCGCCGGCGCCGCGGGTGGAGTCGGCCACCTCGCGGTGCAGTTCGCCAAACACGCCGGCGCGCGGGTGATCGGCACAGGATCCGGGCGCAATCGCGAGTTCGTGCTTGGGCTCGGCGCCGATGACTACGTCGACTACACCCAACAGGATGTCGGCCAGGCGGTGAGCGGCGTGGATCTCGTGTTCGACACCGTCGGCGGCGAGAACCCGGGGGCGCTGCTGCCTGCCGTGCGGGACGGCGGCACCATCGTCGAGATCGCCGGCGCCCCGCCCGAAGAGGCGGCGCGCGAGCGGGGCGTTCGCGCCGAGCTGCTCGTCTCCAGCCCGAACCCGGAACAGCTGGCCCGCATCGCCGAACTGGTGGCGGCCGGCGAGGTGCACGTCGAGATCGCCGAGGTGCTGCCGCTGGCCGAGGTGCGGCGCGCTCACGAGCAGAGCGAATCCGGGCACAGCCGCGGCAAGATCGTCCTGCAGGTGGAGTAGGGCCCGGCCGGTCGAGCTCACTGGCAAGGACCCAGCTCGCGATCACCGTCTATCCCCACGGCGTCGGCGGCTTCTGAGCCGAGTTCCCCGGCAGCACGCGCACGTCCCCCGGGGCGGCCCGCAGGCCGACGGTCGAGCCCGCCGCGATCGGCATGGCGCCGTTCGGGCCTGGCGGCACGTGCACGGTGAATCGTGTCAGTCGCATCACCAGCGTGCCCCGGTCCGCATGGATGCTGAGGACCGTGTCCGTGAGCGGGCTGGCCTGCGGGTCGGTGAGCTCCAGCGCCCACGGGTACACGGCGATCTGCACGGGCCCGTGGCCGGGCATCGAGCTTCTCAGCTCCCCGCCCCCGTCGAGCCACACCGTGCAACCGGCCGGCGCGGGCGCCGCGGTTCCGTCGAGGACGTTGGCGCCGGTGAGGGCGGCGACCATCGCGCTCGCCGGACGGCGAAGGAGCTCCTCGGCGGGCGCGAGCTGCGCCAGCCGGCCGCGCTCGAGCACCCCGATCCGAGCGCCCAGGACGGTGGCGTCGTCGAACGCGTGTGTCACCAGCAGCGTGGGCAGCCGGAGGTCGGCGAGGATGTCGGCGAGCTCGTTGCGCACCTGCCGGCGGGTGATCGCGTCCAGCGCGCCGAACGGCTCGTCTAGGAGCAACACGCGCGGTTCGCGGGCCAGTGCGCGGGCCAGGGCCGCCCGCTGACGCTCGCCGCCCGACAGCTGCGAAGGGTGCGCGTCCGCGAGGTGGGCGATCCCGACCCGCTCGAGCAGGTCCGGGCGCTCACGCCGGCCGGCGAAGCGCACGTTCCCGGCCACGGTGAGGTGGGGAAACAGCCCGTAGTCCTGGGGCAGGTAGCCGACCCGGCGATGCTCGGGACTGAGGTGAATGCGGCGGTCGGCGTCGAACCACACCTCGTCGCCGAGGGCGATCCGTCCCGCCCGGGGTCGTTCGAGGCCGGCGACGGTTCGCAGCAGCGAGGTCTTGCCCGACCCCGAGGGCCCGACGAGCCCGATTGTCTCGGCGCCGAAGCTCAGCGTTGCGCGAAGGTCGAACGACCGCCGGGGAAGGGTGATGTCGATTGCGAAGAGGGCCATGAGCGCACCAGCCACTTTGCGATCAGCAGGATCGCAGCGCTGACGATTATCAGCAGCACGCCGATCGCAATCGCCTGGTCGAGGTTGGCGTCGAACAGCGAGTAGACGGCCAGCGGCAGCGTCTGGGTGATGCCCTGGAGGCTGCCCGCGAACAGAATCGTCGCGCCGAACTCGCCGATCCCGCGCGCGAACGCGACCGCCGCGGCGGCGCCGAGGCCACCGCCGGCGACCGGGATCGCCACCTTCAGCATGCGCCGCACCGGGCCTGCTCCGAGCGTGCCCGCGACGTCGATCAGGGTCGGGTCGACGGCTTCGAAGGCGGCGATTGCCCCACGGAGGTAGAACGGGCTGGCCACGAAGATGATCGCCATCACCACCGCAGCCTGGGTGAAGGCGAGGTCGATGCCGAGCGCGCTCAGCGTGTGCCCGAGCAGCCCCAGCCGGCCGAACGCCACCAGCAGCCCGAGGCCCGCGACCGCCGGCGGCATCACCAGCGGAACCTCGACGAGAGTGATGACCACACTTCGCCCGGGAAACCGGGAGCGGGCGATGATGTAGGCGAACGGCGTTCCCAGCCCGATCATGAACGCGAAGGCGATCGCACTCGTCTTCAGCGAGACCACGATCGCGTCCGTCGCCACCTTGGTCCCGAAGCCGTCGAGGAGATCGTGCACCGGCTGGTAGGTGACCAGGGCGACGATCGGGAGCAGCAGGAACCCGAGCACGACCACGATCACGAACATCGCCGCGATCGTCACCGCCACTCGGCCCAGCGGGATCCACGCGTCGAGATGACTCGAGTCGCGGCCTGCGGTCGAGATGCTCACGGCTGACCGAACCCGGCCGCCTTCAGCTTCGCCTGACCGGCGGGCGAGAGCACGGTGGCGACGAACGCCTTGGCCGCGGCCTGATTCTTACTTGACTTGACCACGGCGATGTAGTCCTGGGCCCCCGGCTTGGCCTTGGCCGGAAGGCGGATCACCGCCACCTTGCCCTTGGCCGCGTCGGCGTCGGTGATGTAGACGAAGCCGGCGTCGGCTTGGCCGAGCGCGACCTCGGCCACGGTCTGGGTCACGTCGGTCGTCTGGCTGACCACGTTTTTCATCGCCGCAGACGTGATGCCGAGGTTCGCGAACGCGGTTCGGGCGTAGTCCCCGCACGGGACGGTGGCGTTGCAGATCACGAGCTTGACCCCGGGCCTGGTGATGTCGTTCACCGACTTGATGTGGGCCGGATTGCTCTTGGGCACGATCAGGACCAGCGTGTTGGTGGCGAACTCGACCGGTTTGTCGACCAGGCCCTTGGCCAGCAGCGCGGCCGGTTGCTTCGGACTCGCAGCCGCGAACACGTCCGCAGGGGCGCCCTGCTCGATATCCGTCTCCAACGCCCCCGAGCCTCCGAACGAGTACTTCGCGTTCGGGTCGATCTCCGGGAAGACCTTGGTCAGCGACGCCGCCGCCAGCACGGTCGGGGGCGCGCCGCCACCGCTCGCAGTCGTCGTTGCCGCACCCGAGCCGGCCGCCGGCGCGCTCGTCGTCGAGCTGCTGTTCGAGCTGCCGCAGCCGACGGCCAGCGCCGACAGCCCGACCGCGATGCCCAAAGGCCAGCCGCTGCGGATCCTCAACACCACAAATCGCCTCCTGCGTCTATGCCAGAATCCTGGCAGCCTACCGTGATCATGGCGTCAACGACAACGTCTTCCCTGCGCGAGCGCCGCTTGCAGAGCGGATTGACCCAGGCCGAGCTCGCGGCCCGGGCCGGAGTCAGCCGTCAGCTCGTGGCCGCCGTCGAGGCCGGTCACAACGCGCCGGCGGTCGACGCCGCGCTCGGCCTCGCCCGGGCGCTCGGGCTCACCGTCGAGGAGCTGTTCTCCTCCGCTCACCCCACCGTCAGCGCGGCCCTGGGCGGTCGCCTGCCCGACGGCGTGCCGATCCGGGTGGGCCGCGTGGGCGACCGCCTGGTGGCCGCCGAGCTCGCCGACCACGGCATCGCGGGCGCGGCGTGGGCAAAGACCGACGGCGTATTCGAGCACGGCGCCCTGCGGCTGTTCCCAGGGGCAACGCCGGCAGGGATGGTCCTCGCGGGCTGCGACCCGGCGCTCGGCGTGGCCGAAGCGATGCTGCTGGGCCTCGGGCCCCGCAGCCTGCTCGCCATCTCGGCGGCCACCGGCACCGCGCTGCGCTCACTCGGGCGGGGCGGCGTGCACGCCGCCGTCGTCCATGGGCTCGAGGACGAGCTGCCGGTCGCCCCGGTTCCGATCGTCCGCTTTCACCTGGCGCGCTGGCAGGTCGGACTCGCCGTCTCGCCCAAGCTGAGACGCCGGTCCCTTGACGCCCTGCTGAGCGGCAGCACGCCGATCGCCCAGCGCGACCCGGCCGCCGCCAGCCAGCAGGCCCTCAGCCGCGCCGCGGCCAAGGCCGGGGTCGCCTCACTACCGGGGGGGCCGCGGGCCGCTGGTCACATCGAGGCCGCGCGCATCGCGGCGGCGCTCGACTGCGCCGCGATCACCACCGAGGCCGCCGCCGGCGCCTTCGGCCTTCGGTTCCTGGCCCTGGAATGCCACGCCGTCCAGATCTGGCTCGCCGAGCGGTGGGTCGACAATCCGGCCGCCGGCACCCTGGGAGACCTCCTCGCCAGTGCCGCCTTCACCCACCGGGTGGCCCAGTTCGGTGGGTACGACCTCGCCGGATGCGGCTCACGCATCGACCCTCCGCGGGCGGACCGAGCGCCGGCGTGATCGAGCCGGCGCCGGCGCTGGCGTCAGAAGTCTGACGGGGCCATCGTGCTAGCTAGCATGCTGCTAACCTGCTAGCACACAGCGGTAAGCAAGCCCAGAAGGAGATACATCCATGACCGCAACATCGAGCAAGAGCCGCAACTTCATCCCTGACATCGACGCCGCCGGCGAGCACGTCCGTGAGACCGGCGATCTCATGACGGCGGCGGGACGTAAGTTCACCGCCGCGTATCTCGACGGGGTCGAGCGCTACGTGGCAGGGGTCGCCAAGGCCGAGCGCAAGTTCGGCGAGCAGTCGCAGGTCGAGTTCGTCTCGAGCCTGCTGAACGCCCACGCGAGCCTGACCGAGGACGTGGTCAAGGCGGGCCTCTCGGTCACGCGTGAGCTGATCGCCGCCTAGGCGGGTAGAAGTCGTCGCTTCATGATGAGCACGGGTGCCTCGCGCCCGTGCTCATCTGCTGTTCGGAGCTCATCCGCCGTCCGCAGGTCATCTGCTGTCCGGAGGTCGTCTGCTGTCCGGAGCTCATTTGTTGTTCGTCGAGCGGGTGCCCGCGCGCTGGCGCCGGCGCGGACGGGGCCGCGACCCCGTGAACGCGTTGTAGACCTCGATCAGGGCCTGGCGCTGCCGGGCGGTGAGCTCGGGGTCGTCCTCGATGGCCTCGATCACCTTGCTCGGCTCCTCGGTCTCGTTTCGCATGCCCGCCTGTTCGTAGAGCGTGTCCGCCGACACCTTCAGCACGTCGGCGATCGACTGCACGACCTGCTCCGAAGGGGCCCTCAGGCCACGCTCGATCTGCGACAGATAGGGGTTGGAGATGCCTACGAGCTGCGCAAACTGGCGCATTGACACCTCTGAGAGCTCGCGCTGTCGACGAATGAAATCCCCCAGCGAGGAAGCGCTGTCCTCGGACACATGCCAAGCATACGCGGGGCCATCGCCCGGATGCGCCGGGCGCGGAGGTGTCTCAGTCGTAGTCCTCGTCGTCGTCCTCGATCGGCACGCCGAGGGTGTGGAGCACGCGCGGCACCATCGAGTAGAACGCCGCGGTGACCGTCAGCTCGATTCGCTGGGCCAGCTCGAAATGTGCGGCCAGCTCCTGGTTGACCGACTCCGGAACCTGGCCGTTGGCGATCGCGTCGGTGAACGCGAGCGCCGCCCTGGTGGCGGCGTCGAACGCCTTCGAGCTGCGCCACATCTCGAGTTCGGCGATCTCATAGTCGGTCACTCCGGCCTCCGCCGCCATGCGCCGGTGCTGGTGCCATTCGTAGGGCGAGTGATGCAGGGTGGCGGCGCGCAGGATCATCAACTCGCGCAGCTGGCGGGAGGTGGCGCTCTGGCCACGCAACGCCCAAGCGAAGTGGACCCACGCGCGCAGCAGCTCCGGGGCGTGCGCCAGCGCGCGATACAGGTTGGCCTGTCGCGCGCCCAGGGCCTCGACCTCGGCGGCGACGTCGTCGGGCAGCGTCGCAAGCGGAATTACGTTCACGTGACTCCTCCTGATCGGGTTGCGCGCGGCTTCGTAGCCTAGAGATCTACCCACCGCTGTGCGCGATACGCACATCTGTCCGATTTCCCCCCCGGCTGGGGGTTCCTGCGGCCGGCGGGCGCCCGGATCGGCGGCCCCGGCGCCGGCAGCGGCAGCCGCCCAGGCGCTCCAGACCGGCCGCCCCGGCGCTGGAGTTTAGGCCGCGTTTTCTCTCTCGGCGGCGGGGTAGGTGTACGACGTATCGCCGCGCGCGCCTGCGACGCACGCTCCGGGCGCGCAGCCATAGAGAGGGAGGGAACCGTGAACGCAACCCCGTCGCGACTCGAGTTGAGTCCGCTGAACTTCTTGCGGCGCAACGATCGCGCGCTGGGCGAGCGCCCAGCCGTCGTGCATGGCGAGCGCCGTCTGAACTACGCCGAGTTGACCGAACGCTGCAACCGGCTGGCATCGGCGCTTCGCGAGCGTGGGATCGAGCGCCACGACCGGGTCGCGATCCTGGCTCCGAACTCCCCCGCCCTGCTCGAGGCCCACTACGGCATCCCGCTTGCCGGCGGCGTGCTGGTGGCCATGAACACACGGCTGAGCACCGAGGAGGTCGAGTACATCCTGAAGGACTCGGGGACGCGCACGCTGCTCGTCGACGCGGAACTGAAGGAACTGGTCGACCCGCTCGAGCTCGACGAGATCGAGACGATCGTCATCCAAGACACTGGCGAGGACGACGACCCGTACGAACGGCTGCTGGCCTCGGGATCGCCTGACGAGCCAGAAAGCTGGCTCGAGGACGAGAACGAGCCGATCTCGATCAACTACACCTCGGGCACGACCGGGCGGGCCAAAGGCGCCGTGTACACCCACCGCGGTGCGTACCTGCGGGCGCTGGGGGCGGCGCTCGAGGTGAGGCTCGGGTACGACTCGGTGCACCTGTGGACGCTCCCGATGTTCCACTGCAACGGCTGGTGCCTGACCTGGGCCGTGACCGCCGCCGGCGGCACCCACGTGTGCTTGCGCAAGGTCGAGCCCGACCGAATCTGGGACCTGTTCGAGTCCGAGAGCGTCACCCACTACAGCGGCGCGCCCACCGTCCACATGAGCATCGTCAATCACGAGAAGGCGCACGAGCTCGACCACTACGTGACCGTGCCCACGGGCGGGTCCCCGCCGACGCCGGCGGTGCTGAAGCGGATGCGTGAGCTGAACCTGCACCCGATCCACCTCTACGGCCTCACCGAGACCTACGGGCCGATCATGGGCTGTAGCTGGCAGCCCCAATGGGACGAGCTGGATCTCGAGGAACAGGCGGGGCTGCTGGCCCGTCAGGGCCACACCTACAACGGCGCCGATCTGGTCCGCGTCGTCGACGAGGACATGAACGACGTCTCCCGGGATGGCGAGACCGTCGGCGAGGTCGTGCTGCGCGGCAATAGCGTGATGACCGGCTACTACGACAAGGACGAGAAGACCGAGGAGGCATTTCGCGGGGACTGGTTCCACTCCGGGGACCTGGCGGTGTGGCACCGAAACGGCTACGTCGAGCTCCGCGACCGCTCGAAGGACATCATCATCTCCGGCGGGGAGAACATCTCGAGCATCGAGATCGAACAGGCCCTCTCGGAGCACCCCTCCGTGCAGGAGGTGGCGGTGGTGGCGACGCCGGACGAGAAGTGGGGCGAGCGTCCGAAGGCGTTCGTGGAGCTCAAGAGCGGCCAGGACGCCAGCGAGGACGACATGATCTCGTTCTGTCGCGAGCACTTGGCGAAGTTCAAGTGCCCGGCGGCGATCGAGTTCGGGGAGCTGCCGCGAACCTCAACCGGCAAAGTCCAGAAATACGTGCTCAGGGAGAAGGAATGGGAAGGGCGCGAGAAGGCGATCGGCTGACGGCCGAGCTCCCCCGGGGCAAGCCGGGAGGCCGACCATGAGCTCGCTCTGGCGCCGGCCGTTCGACGCCATCGAGCGGCCGATCTCGACCGCCTCGGAGTCCTGGGTCCAGAGCGACACGTTTATGGACCTCGCGGCGGTGGCGTTCAAGTTCCAGCGGCGGTTGACCGGCGACGTGCAGCGGGTCGCCGAGCGGGGACTGCACGCCTTCGGGATGGTCTCCCGCGGGGACGTGATCAGCCTGATGAACCAGATCGCCAGCCTCGAGCGCCAAGTCCGGGAACTGCAGCGCGATACCTGATGGCGCCGGGCGTCGTCAGTCGCCAGATCCTGCGCGCCCGCAACGGCCTCGGCTATCTCGCCGGACAGAACCGCCCCGTGGTCGCGCAGACTCCCCGCGACCCGGTCTGGAAGCGCGACAAGGCGCGGCTCTGGCGCTATCGCTCCGATGGCCCCCGCTACCGTCCGCCGGTGCTCATCGTCCACAGCCTGATCAGCAAGAGCTACGTGCTCGATCTGCTGCCCGGCACGAGCATGGTGCGCTTCCTCGTGGAGGAGGGCTTCGACACCTTCCTGCTCGACTGGGAGGCGCCCGACCCCGCCGATGCCGAGAACCTGCTGGAGACGTACGTCGACGGCTATCTCCCCGAGGCGATCGAGGCGCTGCTCCAGGAGTCGGGCGCTGAGGAGGTGACGCTCAACGGCTACTGCTTCGGCGGCGTCCTCGCGCTGCTGGCCACGGCCGCCCATCCCGAGCTGCCGATCCGCAACCTGATGGTGATGGCGACCCCGTGCGACTATCACCGGACGGGGTTCATGAGCGACATGTTCCGCCACCACCGGCTCGTCGCCGACGACGTCATCGACGCCACCGGGCTGGTGCCGGCGCGCGCGCTCGACGAGGGCTTTCAGACCCTCAAGCCGACCGATCCGGTGGTGCAGCGCGTCAACCTGTTCCAGAATCTGTGGAACGCCGACTTCCTCGAGGGCCACCTGGCCATCAGCCAGTGGGCTCGCGACCAGGTTCCGTTCCCCGGCGCCCTGTTCCGGCAGACCGTGAACACGCTGATCTGCGAGAACGCGCTGGCCTCCGGAGTGGTCCCCCTGCGGCGCGGCGAGGTCCGGCTCCGGGACATCCGCTGTCCGTTCCTGAACGCGTACGCGGAGAAGGACGGGATCACGCCGGCGGGGTCCTCGGAGCCGCTGACGAAGCTGGTCGGATCCAAGGACGCCAGCGAGTTGCGACTCCACTCCGGTCACATCGGCTTCGTCGCCGGCCGCGAGGCGGCCAAGGTGGCGCGGCCGCAGATCGCGGACTGGCTGCGGAGCCACAGCGACGAGATCTAGCGTGGCGCCGGTGTTGGCAGACCCGCGTTCCCGTAGGCGGGGATACGGGTGACAATGCTTCTCCGTGACGCCATCGTCGCTCAACGACTTCCTGGTCGCCTCAGCCGGCGTCGCCGGCGCGCTGATCGGGTTGCTATTCGTGGCGATCTCGGTCGCGCACGAGCGGTTGACGGCCGAGGACGCGGACCAGGCGCACCGCGTGCGGGCCGCGGCTGCGCTGACATCGTTCACCAACGCGCTCTCGATCTCTCTGTTCGGACTCGTCCCTGGCGTCGGGCTCGGCTGGACGGCGTTCGTGGTGAGTTTGCTGGGGCTGTCGTTCGTCGCCGGGTCGCTGATCTCGGTGCTGCGCGTTCGCGCCCTTCAGCCCACTGCCCCTCGAGATACCCTGTTCCTGATCGGGCTGATCGTGACATTCGCGCTGCAGCTCATCTTCGGCCTCCAGCTGATCGTCCACCCGAACGATGCGGACGCGGCACATCGAATCGCGGTGCTCGTGATCGTCTGCTTCCTGATCGGGATCGCGCGGGCCTGGGAGCTGGTCGGCGGACCGTCGATCGGCTTTACCACGGAACTGTCCGCGATCGTCCGCGAGCGAACTCGCCCCGACCAGGAGACGCCCAGCCAAGCCGGCGAGCGGCGGCGCGGGCGTGTCGACTAGGTCGGTGTACAGGCTGTCGTAGCGTGACGGGCGTCTCCTACGATCGGATCGGCCGGACGTATTCGGCAACGCGGCGTCCCGATCCTCGCTTGGCGGCGGCGATCTGGAGCGGGCTCGCCGATGCGCGGACGGTGCTCAACGTCGGCGCCGGCAGCGGCAACTACGAGCCCCCCGACCGCGCCGTGACCGCGGTTGAGCCCTCGGCGGTGATGATCGCTCAGCGGCCGCCGGAGGGCGCCCCGGTGGTGCAGGCGAGCGCCGAGCAGCTGCCGTTCGCCGATGACAGCTTCGATGCGGCGATGGCGGTGCTGAGCGACCATCATTGGCGGGATCGACGCCGCGGGCTCGAGGAGTGCAAACGGGTGGCCCGCGACCGTGTCGTCTTGTTCACCGCGAACCCGGGAGAGGCCGAGCTGTTCTGGCTCACGCGCGAGTACCTCCCGGGGTTTCTCGAGCTCATCCCCCCGAGCTACCGCGAGCGGGGCGGGTGGGAGCGGCAGCTGCGAGAGGTGTTCGAGAACCTCACGCTCGTGCCGGTGGCGATTCCCCACGACTGTGTGGACGGGTTCTACGGCGCGTTCTGGCGTCGGCCGGCGGCGTACCTCGACCCCCGCGTGCGCGAGGGCATCTCGGTGTTCGCGCAGCTCTCCGCCGGGGAGGTCGCCGAGGGCATCGCAGCCCTCCGCGACGATCTCGACTCGCGTCGGTGGCACGACACCCATCGCGAGCTGCTCGAGCGCTCCGAGCTTCACCTCGGCTACTACGTGGTCATCGCGGACCTCCGGTCCTCGAGGCCGGGTGAGGGCGGCCTCAGCCGGCCTGGCGCACTCAGCCGGCCTGGCCCACGGCGTCCCGGATCGCCTCGGCGGTGACCGTCGCCGCCACCGTGCCGAGCACGGTCAACGCCCACGAGGCCGCCAGGCCGGGCGGCGGCGGCGGCTCGGATCCCGAGGCCAGGCAGAAGACCACGTCCCCGTCGGCCGGAGTGAACGCGGGGTCGACGGCGCGGGCGATGCCGGCGCTGGCCATGCGGGCGACGATCGCGCAGCTGCGCTTGTCCAGCGGCGCGTCGGTGCACACGCACGCCAGCGTGGTGTTGCCGGCGGAGCGCGCCGACAGCAGCGGCGGCTCCGGCAGGTCCGGGATCAGCTCTGCGCTGCGCAGCAGCGTGCCGTCCTCACCGTGGGGGGCGCCGAGCAGCCGACCGTCGTCGGCGATCACGTCCCCGAACGCGTTGGCCACCGCGAGCACGGCCACGGTCTTGCCGCCGGCGAGCCCGGCCGCGGCGTATCCGACCCCGCCGCGCGTGGCGCGGTCGCGGCCGAGGACCTTGCCCACGGCGGCGCCGACGCCCGCGCCCACGCACCCGAGTTCCGGCATCCCGGCGGCAGCCTGCTCGCACGCGGCGTAGCCGTGCTCGGGCCCGGGCCGCCTGCTGGACTCTCCCTCGACCAGGTCGTATACGACCGCGGTGGGAACGAGCGGCACCACGCCGGCCGGCGTCGGTCGCCCCAGGCCACGCTCCTCGAGCCAGCGCACGACGCCGTCCGCCGCCGCCAGCCCGAACGCGCTGCCACCCGTGAGCAACACGGCGGTTGGTCCCTCGGCGTTGGCGCCCGGCGACAGTGCCTCGAGCTCGCGGGTTCCCGTCCCACCGCCGCGCACGTCCACGCCGCCTCGGGTCCCGGGTGGCACCAACAGCACCGTGCACCCGGTCCGGGCGTCGGCGTCGGTCCAGTGTCCGACCCGGAATCCGTTCGGCAGCGCCGGCGTGTCGGTCATCGTCGCCGCTGACTCTGACAGGACTTCTCACCCGGCGGCTCTCCCCCAACCCGTGCTGCGACCGCGAAACTGTGCGGGTGAGCGACGGGCTCAGGCTTCTGATCGTCGGTGGCCTGCTGACGGCGGGCTTGGCCGTGTCGATGCTGGCGGGCCAGCTGCGTGTGCCCGGGCTGGTGTTGGTGCTGGCGCTGGGAATGTTGATCGGGTCCGACGGGCTGGGCTGGATCACGTTCAATGACTACCGCCTGGCCCGTACCGTGGGTGTGGTCGCGCTGGCGCTGATCCTGTTCGAGGGCGGCGTGGCCGCGGGCTGGGGGGAGATCCGGCCGGTGATCCGCGAGGCGGTGAGCCTGGCCACGGTGGGGACCGTGATCACCGCCCTGCTGGCCGGGCTGGCCGCGGCCTGGCTGTTCGACCTGAGACTGGTTGAGGGTCTGCTGCTCGGCTCGATCCTGGCCTCGACCGACGGCGCGGCGGTGTTTGCCGTGCTCCGGGGCTCGACCCTGCGACGGCGACTGGCGCGCACGCTGGAGGGCGAGGCGGGCCTCAACGACCCAGTCGCGGTACTGCTCGTACTCGGCTTCATGTCGTGGGCCACCAACCCGCACTACGGGCTGCCGGACTTCGTGTGGCTGTTCGTTCGCCAACTCGGGATCGGTCTCGCGGTCGGCTGCGTCGTCGCGGCCGGAGCGGTGGCCGCGCTCCGCCACCTCAAGCTGCCGTCCGCCGGCCTGTACCCGGTGGCGTCGCTCGCGTCGGCGTTCCTGGCCTACGGCGCCGCCGCCGCGCTGAGCGGCTCCGGGTTTCTCGCCGTGTACGTGGTCGGGCTGGCGATCGGCAGCGTGCCCTCGCCTGCGCAGCGGACGGTAGCCACGTTTCACGACGGGCTCGCCTGGGTGGCGCAGCTGGCGCTGTTCCTGGTCCTGGGGCTACTCGTGATTCCGGGCCAACTCGGGTCGGTGGCGGTGAAGGCCACCGTGCTCGCGGCGGTGGTGGCGGTGATCGCGCGCCCCGTCGCCGTGGCGCTGGCTACCGTCTTCTCACGGTTCTCGCTGGCCGAGCGGGCGGTGCTCGGCTGGGCCGGCCTGCGCGGCGCCGTACCGGTCGTGCTGGCCACCTTCCCGGTCATCAGCGGCGTCCCGCACCGCCTCGAGTTCTTCAACATCGTGTTCTTCGCTGTGCTCGTGTCGACGTTGGTCCAGGGCACGACCTTCCAGCCCTTGGCCCGGCGGCTGGGCGTGACCACGAGCGAGGCGGCACTGCCCGCGCCGCTGATCGAGACCGGAGCGATCAGACGGCTCGGCGCCGAGGTGGTCGAATTCGTCGTCGAGGACGGCTACGCCGCTGCGGGCCGGCGGGTCCGCGAGCTCGGACTGCCTCGCGATGCGCTGCTCAATCTGATCATCCGCGATGGCCAGGCGGTGCCGCCCCGAGGCTCGACCACGATCGAGGCCGGCGATCACCTCCACATCCTGCTCCGCCAGGAGGTCGCGGTCGAGTTCCAGGCGCTGGAGGAGCGCTGGCGCGTCGGTCCCGTCGGCCCACCGGCCCGCCGCCGCCCCATCCCCAGAGCCACGGCGCCGATCTTCACCAGCCGCCCCTGGCGGCCCGAGGACGGTGCCGCCGCCCACCCGGTCCGCATCGGCGAGATCGAGGTGCTCGAGCAGCTCCGCACGCGCCGCGACGAGCCCGGCGCGCTGGTCGCCCTCGCCGACGGGCGCTACGCCTACACCGGACCGGTGACCGCGATCGGGTCGGCCACGCAACTCCAGGACGCCGCCCGGCGCCGGCTGCGCATCGCCAGCACCGACAGCGAACGAGCCTGGTGGCGGGAGGTGATCGGGGCGCTGGCCACGTCCTGATCACCGCTCAGTGGAGCAGAACCTTGAGGGCGACGATCAGCAGCCCCACCACGGCGCCGACGAGGACCTGGGCCAGGAGCTCACGTCCCTTCAGCCGCGCGTGCACGGCGGACACGGCCTCGACCGCCACGACGATCGCCGCCGACGTCCACACGGCCGCGGAAACCGCGCTGGAGAGACTCGCCCCTGTGGCCCACCAGATCAGCAGGGTCAAGAGCGGCACGGCGGCGCCGAGCAGGATCGGGAACTCGTGCGTCAACGTGTCGAGCGCGCGGGCGACGGTCAACTTGGCCTCCTGCTCGAGCCGGCGCTCGACCAGCTCGGCGTAGGAGTGAGCCAGCCAGTACAGCACCAGGGTGATCACCACGGCCACGACCGTCTCCAGGTACGTCTCCTGGCGCGCGCTCTCCGCCGCCAGCAGCGCGCCCACCGCGATCGTGCCGTAGACCGCGTCACCCGGGTTCTGGAGGATCAGACCCAACTCGACTCCGAAGTATCGGCGAGCGGCAGGCGTCTTCGCGCGCGGGTGCTCAGGCGGTGACGCCGACCCGTCCGGCAGCCTGTGCGCGCAGGAACGGCTCGACGAGACGGCCCACGGCGTCGGGGTCATCCGCGAATGGCCAGTGGCCGCTGTCGGGAAGAATCGCGATCTCGGCGCTGGGGAACGCCTCACGCTGACGCTCGGCCATCGCCAGTGGGATGTACGGGTCGTGCGCCCCCCAGATCACCAGCGCGGGACGGTCGAGCGATCGCAGGGCGGCGGCGTGCCGGCGCCCCAGCGTAGAGGGATCGTCGGTCGCCCGGTAGAGACTGAGGATGGCGCGGCTGGTGCCGGCGTCCATGTCGTCGTACATCCGGTCGACGAACGGGCGCGGCAGTCCCCGCGGGTTGCCGTGGCGCAGCGCCGTCCGAAGGCCGCTACGAGTGGTCGTGGCCTGGAAGACCTCGCCCGCGACCGGCGTGCGCCAGATCCGGGCCAGATAGTGCCAGCGGTAGCCCGTCAGGGCGCCGGTGTTGATCAGCACCGCGCTGGCGAGCCGCTCCGGTTCGGATGCCGCCCACTCCAGGCCCCACGGTCCGCCGAAGTCGTGCAGGACGAGATGGGCGCGCTCAACCCCGAGCTCGCCGAGTGCCGCACCGAGAAACCGTCCGTACCCCTCCACGGTGTAATCGAAGTCCGCGGGCTTGTCGGCGTGGCCGAAGCCGGGCATGTCGAACGCGACCGCGCGCGTGAACGGGCCCACCCGCGTCAACAGGTCGTCCCAGTCGCGGCGCGAGCCCGGATTGCCGTGGACGAACACGACGGCCTCCGCCGCCTCCGGATCACCGACGGACGAGACCGGAATCGTGCGCCCGTCGACGGTGAGCCGGTTGGGGCTGACCGCGGCGGGAAGCGGGGATCCCTCGGCGTGTGCGTCCGCGAGCTGCTCGACCGACGGGGTGGCGCGCCGGGTCGCGTTGACCCGGACGGCGCGGCCGACAATCCGCAGGAACTCGGGGTCGTTCGGACGAACCGCCCGTGAGCCGAAGGCGAAGAAGCCGTCCGCGGCTTGCTCGTCCTTGGTCGCGGCCGACAACAGCAGTCGCTCCAGCGGATTCAGGCGGCGGCCGGTCGCGTAGTCCGATGTGACCCAGAACTGTCCAAGCAGGTGGCTTCGGTGTCGCGTGCGATAGCGTTCGAGCGCCGCGTCCAGCTGCGCATCTGACCCGCCGGCGGCGATCGTCGGGGCGAGTTCGTCGGCCAGCCATTCCCCGGACTGAAATGCGAACCCGCAGCCGACACCCCACAGTGGGTCCGCGGCCATCGCTGCGTCGCCCACGAAGGCGAGCCCGGGCCGCCCCGCCGGCCGAGATTTGTTGGGCAGTTCGAGCTGGCCGAGGACCTTGGAGATGCGCTCGGCCTGCGCCAGATCGGGAGCATCCGGGAGACCGGCGAACGAGCGCTCGAAATTGGCCTCGATGTCTCGCTTGAACCACGACTCGCGGTCCTTGGTCTGGAAGGTCGCCACCAGCGTGACCCCGTCGTCCTGGGGGAAGGCGTAGGCGACGTTGGGATCGAGCAGCCACAGAATCGTCGCATCGCCTGACACCAGCGGAAGGTTGCGGTAGTAGGCGAAGTAGCCGAAGCGGTTGTGCGGCATCACCCGCGCGCGGACGCCGGCCAGCTTGGCCACATCGGAGTTGCGGCCGTCGGCGGCGACGACCACGCGAGCCCTGAACTCGCGCTCGCGACGCTCCGGGTCGGCCGTCCGGACGCCGGTGGACCGGCCATCCGTCCCGAGCAGGGCGGTCACCTTCTGCCCGAGGATGACCTCCACGCCCGGCGTCTCGGCCGTGAGCTCGCGAATCATCGGATCGAGCTTCTGGCGCCGGATGTCGTATCCGTAGCGGGGGTGACGATAGTCCTCCCGGAGCGGCGGCCGAATCCATCCGTACTGCCGAGTCCACAGCGTCAGCGCGTTGCGGATCCCTCCCGCCGCCTCGATCCGCTCGGCCAACCCGAGCCGCTCGATCGTCGGCGTCGCGCTGGCCTGGATGAAGTGGGTGCACATCGTCTTGTACGCGGCCGGGTCGGGCCGCTGCTCGACCACGGCGACCCGCGCGCCCGCCCGGCCGAGCAGCGTCGCCGCGGTGCAGCCGGCGATGCTCGCGCCCGCGACCACCACGTCGTAATCCCCAGAGCTCATGCCTCAACCCCTCGTCATTCGACAGTCCGAGCTTGCCAGCATGACGCAGCACCCGCCGGCGCGCAAGGCGCGCCGGCCGGTGGGTTGGCGAGCAGGCTCACATCCGACACACTGCCCGTGTGAACGAGGCCGAACTGCTGATCGGCGCCTTGCTCGTGGCCGTCGCGGGGTTGGGCGCGGTGGCCCGGTGGCTGTCGCTGCCGTATCCGATCGTGCTCGTGATCGGCGGCGCGGCGTTTGGGTTCATCCCCGGGGTGCCGACGGTCAATCTCAATCCCGACATCGTCCTCGTGGTGTTCCTGCCGATCCTCGTCTACGGCGCCGCGTTCTTCGCCAACCTCGGCGACATCAGGGCCAATCTCCGTGGGATCACGATGGTCACGGTCGGTCTCGTGCTGGTGACGATGTCCGCGGTGGCGGTCGTCGCCCACGAGCTGATCGGCGTCCCGTGGGCGGCGGCGTTCGCGCTCGGGGCGGTGGTCTCGCCGACGGACCCACTGGCGGCGGGACTGATCATGCGCCGTCTCGACGTTCCGCGCCGGCTGGTCAGCGCAGCCGAGGGGGAGGGGCTGTTCAACGACGCCACCGCATTGGTGGCCTACCGCGTCGCCGTCGCCGCGGTCGTCGCCGGCACGTTTTCGCTCGGGCACGCCACGGTGGCGCTGGTGGCCGATGCGGCGGGCGGGATCGCGATCGGCCTCGCCGTCGGCTGGGTGGTGGCGGAAATCCGCAAGCGCACCTCGGATCCGCAGCTCAGCATCACGATCTCGCTGGTGAGCGGGTACGCCGCGTTCATACCGGCCAACGCGGTCGGCGCCTCGGGCGTGCTGGCGGCGGTGACCACCGGCATCTACATGGGGATCCGCGGCCCCAGGATCATCCCCGCCCGGGTCCGTCTCCAGGGTTTCTTCGTCTGGGACGTGCTCGACTTCCTCGTCAACTCGACGCTGTTCGTCCTCGTCGGGCTGCAGCTGCACGCGATCGTCGACAGGCTCACCGGATACTCGGCGAGGACGCTGATCGGCTGGGGGCTGGCGATCGCCGGGGTCGTGGTCGTCACCCGGATGGTGTGGTTCTTCACCATGCCCTACCTGGTCCGGGTGCTCGACCGCCGGCCCAGCCAGCGCGCGCGGAGGAGCCCGGCGAGCCACCGGTTCGTGATGGCCTGGAGCGGCATGCGCGGCGCGGTCTCGCTGGCGGCCGCGCTCGCCTTACCGCTGACGATCGCCAGCGGCGCGCCGTTCCCCGACCGCGACCTGATCCTGTTCCTCACCTTCGCGGTGATCTTCGCCACGCTGATCGTCCAGGGGCTGTCGCTGCCGTTCGTGATCAGGCGCCTGGGGATCACCGACGGGGGCGCGACCGCGAACGAGGAGCTGCGCGCGCGCCTGGTGGCGACCAAGGCGGCGCTGGCTCAGATCGACGAGCTCGCCGGCGAGGATTGGACCCGCGACGACACCATGGAGCGGATGCGCGGCGCCTATCAATACCGCAAGCGGCGGCTGGCCGCGCGGGCGGGCAAGATCGAGGACGACGGCTACGAGGATCGCTCGCTGGCCTACCAGCAGGCCGTGCAGATCGTGCTCGGTGCGCAGCGCGACGCCCTGGTCGAGGCTCGCCAGGAGGGCACGATCTCGAACGAGACCATGAATCGCATCATCCAGGAGCTCGATCTCGAAGAGTCGCGGCTCGAGATCTGAGCGGACGGCGAACCGACCCACCGATCGCGATCGTCTCCGCCCGTCACACGCCGCTGGCCGCCGTGGTCTTCGATCTCGACGGGGTGCTGATCGACTCCGAGCCCGTGTGGGACCAGGCGCGGCGCGCGGTCGTAGCCGAGACCGGCGGGCGGTGGCGCGAGTCCGCCACCCGGGACATGATGGGTATGAGCGCCCCGGAGTGGTCGCGGTACCTGCGCGATGCACTCGGGGTGCCGCTCGAGCCGGATGAGGCCGCTGGCCGCGTCGTCTCGGGAGTGCTGGCCGCCTACCGGCGCGAGCTGCCGCTCCTGCCCGGGGCGGTGGCGGCGGTCACGCGCCTGGCGGCCCGCTGGCCGCTCGGGCTGGCCTCGTCCGCGAACCGTCCCGTGATCGACGCCGTGCTCGCGCGCGCCGGCCTCGCCGACCGCTTCAGGGCGACGGTCTCGAGCGAGGAGGTCGACCGCGGCAAGCCGGCGCCCGACGTGTACCTGGCCGCCGCGCGCGAGCTGGGGGTCGAGCCGCGGCACGCCGCCGCGGTCGAGGACTCGAGCAACGGCTTGCGCTCGGCCTCGGCAGCGGGCATGGTGGTGGTCGCGGTCCCGAACCGCGAGTTCCCGCCCGACGCGGACGCGCTGGCGCTCGCGGACCTGGTCGTGGAGACGCTCGAGGCGCTGACGGCGGCCGCGATCCTGGAAACGGCGCGGTGAGCCGATCGTGCTCGCTCAGCGGCGCCCGGGGTCGTCGAGCAGGTCGAAGCCGCCGAGGTGGATCCGGGTGACTCCGCGGGCCTCCACGAGCACGAACACGACGTTGCCGCAGCTGCGACAACGGGCCACGGCGCCCGGCGCTCGGGCATAGACGCGGAGCTCGGCGATCTGGGCGATCGCGCCGCAGTGCCCGCAGGCCCCGGTGGCGGTCGTCAGGTCGGCGCCGAACAGCTGATGGAGCGCTCCGGCGATTGCGTTGCCATCGAGTGGGTCCACGGCCGCGGTCCTAGATGCCCGTCGGTCCGAAGCGCTCGGTTCGCACCCAGTTCGGGTCGTGCCCGAGCTCGACCAGCGCGCCGGCGGCGGCCTCGACGAAGCCGCTGGGTCCGCAGGCGTAGACCAGGGGGCGCTGCCCCGCCGGCCAGGAGACCTCGGCCAGCAGGTCGCGGTCGACCCGGCCCCGGTGTCCTTCCCAGTCCTCGGGCCACTCACGGGTGAGCGCCAGCCGCACCTCGACCTCGGCATGGTCGCCGAGGCGAAGCAGCTCCTCGCGATAGATGACCTCGCCGAGCGATCGCGCCGAGTACAGGACCCGCAGCTCGACGGGGCTCGCGATCGCCGAGTGGTGCCGGGCGATCGCCCGCAAGGGGACGATCCCCGAGCCGCCGGCGAGGAGCAGCAGCGGGCCGCCCAACGGCTCGTCCCAGACGAAATAACCGCCGATCGGGCCCCGCAGCTCGAGCTCGTCACCGGGCCTGAGCACGTCCACCAGGTAGGGCGAGACCTCGCCATCGTCGAGCCGCTCGACGGTCAGCACCAGGTAGCCATCCTCCGGCGCCGACGCGATCGAATAGCTGCGCTGGGCCTGATAGCCGTCTTCGGCGGTCAGTCGCACATCGACGTGCTGGCCGGCCCGGTGGCCCGGCCACGCCGGCGGCTCGAGCACGATGCTCCGGGTTCGCGGCGTCTCCTCGACGAACTCCACCACGCTCGCCAGCTGCCAGGTCAGTCTCCCTGGTAGCGCTGCTCGAGCCATGGATCGCCGTGATTGTGATAGCCGTAGCGCTCCCAGAACCCGGGCTTGTCTTCGGCCGTGAACGTCAGCCCGCGGACCCACTTCGCGCTCTTCCAGAAATACAGATGCGGGACCAGCAACCGCGCCGGTCCGCCGTGCTCGGGCTCGAGCGGCCTGCCTCCGAACTGATGGGCCACCCACGCCTTCCCGTCGGTCACGTCGTCGAGCGCCAGGTTGGTGGTGTACCCGCCGTCAGACCACGCGGTCAGGTACCGGCCCGAGCTCCGAACGCCGTCGAGCAGCAGGTCGACCGAGACCCCCTTCCAGGTGGTGTCGAGCTTTGACCACTTGGTCACGCAGTGGATGTCGACCGTGACCGACTCGGACGGAAGCTCGAGGAACTCCGCCCACGTCCACGACGCCGGCTCGGCGACCGCGCCCTGGATCGTGAAGCTCCACCCGTCGAGCGGCGTGTGCGGCGTCGGCCCCGCCGAGAGCACCGGAAAATCGCCGGTCACGTACTGCCCCGGCGGGACCCGCTCGGGGTCGTCGATCGGATGACGCCGGCCGAGAAAACCGCGACTGACCGGGGACATCTGTCCTCTCCCTGTTCGTCGACGCCTGGCGCTACTCGTACTGGAGCGCCTCGAGGACGTTGAGTCGCCCCGCCCGCCGGGCGGGGAAGATGGCGGCGACCAGCCCGGCGATGACCGCGGCGATCACGAACACGATCAGCGTTCCCCAGGGGACGGTGAAGGCGGCGAAGTTGATCGCCGCGCCGATCATCAGCGCCAGCAGCACCCCGAGCGGGATCCCGAAGGCGGCCCCGAGCAGCGCGGTGATCACGCTCTCGTGGCGGATCATGCGGCGGACCTGGCGGCGGCTCATCCCCACCGCGCGCAGCATTCCGAGCTCGCGGGTGCGCTCGAACACGGTCAGCACCAGGGTGTTCACGATCCCGAACAGGCTGATGACGATCGACAGCGACAGCAGCACGTAGAGAAGGTTCAGCAACGAGTTCAGGCCCTGCTCCTGGTTGGCCTTGAACTGCGACTTGGTCTGGAGCTTGGCGTCCGGGAAGCCGCTGAGGGCGGCGTTCAGCGTGTTCGTGTTGGCCGCGCTGACACCCCCCTGGATGTCCAGGAACGTGAACAGGTTCTGGGGGTTCTGGTAGACCCGGTCGAAGCTCGCGGTCGAGATGGTCACGTCGCCGTAGGGGTTGCCGCCCTTCGGCGGCGAGGTGATGCCGCGCAGCACGAGATGGAGCGTGGTCCCGTTCGGGGTCTCGACCGTGAACGGAGAGCCGACGTGGAGATGCTGGGCCTTGGCATAGGCGTTGGCTACGAACGCGCCGTCACTGCCCAGCTCGGCCGGCGTTTGCGGCCCACCCGACTTCCACTTGATCGCGATCACCCGGCTGACGTTCGGCTCGACGCCGGTGACGTTGATGCGTGAGCCGAACGCCTTGCCGTCGCCGGCGCGCACGCTCGAGACCACCGTCACCCCGGGCACGGTGCGCAACCTGTTCGCGGAGGCCACGCCGATGGGACTGAAGTTGTTGCTCGCCGTGACCGCGTAGTTGGCCACGAACAGCTGGTTGATCGCGCCTTCGAACCGGGACTTGAGCCCCGCCGCCAGCACGCCCACCAGGGTGACCAGGGCCAGCCCGATCATCAGCGCCGACGCCGTGCTCGCGGTCCGCGCCGGGTTGCGCACGGCGTTGCCGCGCGCGAGCCTGCCGGCGCCGCCGCCGATCCTCTGCGCCGGCCAGCCCAGCACCCGCACGAGCGGCGGCACCAGCCTTGGCGCCAGCATCGCGACGCCGACGAACAACAGCACCGCGCCGACCCCGATCGCCAGCAGCCGGGTGCCGGTCGAGAGGGAGCTCACCAGCAGCCCCACCAGCATCAGCGCCAACGCTCCGGAGATCGTGATGATCGCCGGGTAGACGCCGTAACGCTCGAGGCGGGACGGCGGCAGCACCGCGCCCTCCCTGACCGCGGCGATCGGCGGCACGCGGGTGGAGCGGATCGCCGGCCGCAGCGCCGCGATCAGCGTGATCACGATCCCCACCGCCAGCGAGACGATGACCGTGCGGGTCTTGAACACGGTGCTGGTCTGCGGCAGGTCGATGCCGAAGGACACGAACAGCGCATTCAGACCCTTGGCCAGCGCCAACCCCAGGAACAGCCCGATGATCGACGCCAGCACCCCGATCACCAGCGCCTCCAGCATCACCGAGCCCCGGACCTGGCGGCGGGTCGCGCCCAGCGTGCGCAGCGTCGCCAGCTCGCGGGTCCGCTGGGCGACGGTGATCGAGAGCGTGTTGGCGATCACGAAGCTGCCGACGAACAGGGCCACGCCGCCGAAGGCGAGCAGGAAGTCCTGGAAGATGTTGAGGAACCCGGAGGTGTCCTTGGTCGCCTGCTGCGCCTGGGCCTGACCGGTTCGCACCTGGGCGCTGGCCGGCAGCAGCGGCTTGACCGCCTTCACCAGCTTGGTGTCCGAGACGCCGGGCGCGGCGGCGAGGTCGATCTCGTCGAGCTGCCCGACCTTGTGAAAGAGCACCTGCGCCGTCGGCAGCGTGAACACCGCGAGCGTCGCCCCGCCAAGCGAGGACAGGCCGGCATACTTGACCGTGCCCGCGATGGTGAACTTCTGCACCGGGCCGCGGGCCACGACCCCGATCTGTTGCCCCACGGAGAAGTTTTCCTTGCTGGCGGTGGAGGCGTCGATCGCCACCTGGTTGGGCGCGTTCGGCCAGTGACCGCTGGTCAGCGACATCGGGTTGAACCGCTGGCCGGCGGCGTCGTAGCTGAAGGCCAGGTTGGGGGCGCCGCCGCGGGTGATGACCTTGCCGTCGTGACCGATGAGCTGCGCCTGGTCGGCCACGCTCCCGTCGGCCTGAGCGACCTCCGGCAGGCCCCGGACCCGGGTCAGCAGCGACGCCGGCAGCGACGGGACGGTGGCCCCACTGCTCGCGGTCTGGTTTGAGATCGCGCTCTTGCCGGTGATCACCGCCGAGGAGTTCTTGTACGCCTGGGTGAACACGGTCGAGAACGCGGCCTTGATCGTGTCCGTCAGCACATAGGTGCCGCTGACCATGGCCACGCCGAGGACGATCGCGATCGCGGTCAGGGCCGCCCTCAGCTTGCGGCCCATCAGCCCTCTCAGCGCGACGCGGGTCACGACTGCAGCTGGCTCATGACCTCGAGCACCTCGGCGGCGCTCGCGTCGGTCCGCTCCTTCACGATCAGGCCGTCGGCGAGGAACAGGATCCGGTCGGCGATCGATGCGGCGCGGGGCTCGTGCGTCACCATCACGGTCGTCTGGCCGTAGGCATCGACCGAGTCACGGAGCAGGTCGAGAATCTCGCCCCCGGTCTTGGAGTCGAGGTTGCCCGTGGGCTCGTCGGCGAACAGGATCGTCGGACGGGTGACCAGCGCGCGGGAGATCGCCACCCGCTGCTGCTCGCCTCCGGAGAGCTCCGAGGGGCGGTGACTGCGGCGCGCGGCCAGTCCGGTCTTCGAGAGCAGTTCGTCGAGCCAGGTCCGGTCGGGCTTCTCGCCCGCGATCGTCAGCGGCAGCAGGATGTTCTCCTCCGTGCTCAGCATCGGCAACAGGTTGAAGAACTGAAACACGAAGCCGATGTGATCGCGGCGCAGCCGCGTCAGCTTGGCGTCGTCGAGCCCGGTGATCTCGGTGCCGGCGATCGTGACCGTGCCGCTGGTGGACTTGTCCAACCCCGCCAGCGTGTGCATCAGAGTCGACTTGCCCGAGCCCGACGGGCCCATCACCGCCACCAGCTCGCCCCGCTGCACCTCGATCGAGACGCCGCGCAGCGCGTTCACCGCGGTTGCCCCCTCGCCGTAGCGGCGGGTTATGTCACGTCCTTGGACGACGTAGCCGTCCTGATGGACGTCCACGGCCTCGGGTGCGGGTGCGCCGTGTGCCTCCACTCTGTGCTGTATAGCAAGACCGGCCCAGACGCTCAGTGTGACAAGCGTCACACCCTCGCCCGACCGATCCGTGCCCTGGATTCGGGCACGAAACCGGGCACGAAATCGCGCACGCGACCGCCTCCTGCCGGACCACCGCAACCCCGGGCCCCGGATTGCCCAGAAACGGTACCACGGTTCGCACGCGCTGGATCGCTGCCCCGCTTCACACGCGCTGGATCTGCATCAAGCTCGTGGTCCCGGGCTTGCCGCTCGGAAGCCCGGCGGTGATGCCGACGCGCGCGCCGGCCTTGACCCAGCCCAGCTCGACCACGCGACGGGCCGCGTCGGCGATCAGCGCCTCGGTGATCTCGTGACGGCGCATCGACGCCGCCTCCACGCCCCACATCAGGCTGCAGCGGCGGACGGTCTCCTTGCCCGGCGACAGCGCGTAGATCGGGACCTGGGGCCGGTGTGCGGAGATCAGCCTGGCCGAGCGTCCCGAGAGGGTGGGAACGACGAGCGCATTGAGGTGGAGCTCCCGCGCGGCCGCACAGGCGCTGTAGGCGACGGTGTAGGCGGGATCGCGGGCGTCGCGCCGCACCCGCTCCTCGTTCCAGTCCCGGTAGGGCAGCTCGTGCTCGGTGCGCTCGGCGATCGAGGCCATCATCTCCACCGCCCCCACCGGGTAGGACCCGACTGCGGTCTCCTGGGAGAGCATCACCGCGTCGGTGCCGTCCAGGATCGCGTTGGCGACATCGGCCACCTCGGCCCGGGTGGGGCGCGAGGATGAGACCATCGAGTCGAGCATCTGGGTGGCGGTGATCGAGGGCCGTGCGAGCTGGCCGGCCAGTCGCAGCAGCCGCTTCTGGACCAGCGGCACGCGTTGGATCGGCAGCTCGATCCCGAGATCGCCCCGCGCGACCATCACGCAGTCCGCCGACCGGATGATCTCCTCCATCGCGTCCACGGCCTGCGGCTTCTCGATCTTGGCGATCAGCGGCAGCCGGGTGTGCCGACGGACCGAGGTCACGTCCTCGGCGGTCCGCACGAACGACAGCGCCACCAGGTCGACCCCGATCGACTCGCCGAAGCGCAGCAACTCCAGGTCCTCGGCGGGTACCGCGGGCAGCCCGCGCGTCGAGCCGGGGATGTTCAGCCCCTGCCGGGAGGCGACGGTGCCGCCGATCTCAACCTGGGTCTCGATCTCGCCGTCGCCCGCGCGCACCCGCGTTACCCGGAGGCGAATCGCGCCGTCGGCGAGGTAGATGATGTCGCCCGCGTCAACCGCGCCGGCCAGGCCGTCCCAGCTCACCGACATCTTCTCGCCGTCGCCGGGGAAGCTGACGCCGCAGCACAGGATCAGCCGCTCGCCGGGCTTGAGCTCGGCGAGGTCGTCCGCGAGCGCGCCGATCCGGATCTTCGGGCCGGGCAGGTCCTGCAGGATCGCCACCTGGCGCCCCACCTGGGCGGCCGCGGCGCGGACCCGCTCGGCGTTCTCGGCGTGAAGCTCGCGGTTGCCGTGGGAGAAGTTCAGGCGCGCCACGTCCATCCCCGCCTCCACCATCCGCGCGAGGGTCTCGGGATCCCGGCAGGCGGGGCCGATGGTGACGACGATCTTGGTGCGGCGCACAGTCGACCTCGACGCTAGAGCACCGACCACAGGGCGTCGTTAAGGACCTGGCCATCCGCGCTCAGCCGGCCGCCGTCGCGCAGGTCGCAGATCATGTCCCAGTGCAGCGCCGAGGAGTTCGTGCCCCCGGTCTCGGGATAGGAGCGGCCGAGCGCCAGGTGTACGGTGCCGGCGATCTTCTCGTCGAGCAGGATCGAGCCGGTCGGCGCGGTCGATCCCGGGGTTGGTGCCGATACCCAGCTCGCCGAGGAACCTCGCGCCGGGGTCGGTGTCGAGCGCTGCCCGGAGGTAGTCGTCGCCTCGCTCGGCGGCGGCGTCGACCACCTGGCCGCCGGCGAACGTCAGCCGGATGTCTTCGACCTGGGCGCCGGGCGGGCTCGACGGGATCGTGTAGCGGATGGTGCCGTTGGCGGAGTCCTCGAGCGGACCGGTGAAGATCTCGCCGCTCGGCATGTTGTGCTTGCCGTCGGAGTTGATCCAGGTGCGCCCGTCGACCCGCAGGCGCAGGTCGGTGCCGTCGGCCTCGATCCGGATCTCCTGGGCGTCAGCGAGTCGCTCGATCAGCCCTCGCTGGCGCGCGCTCACATCTCCCCAGGCGGTCACCGGGTCGGGCCGGTCGAGGAACAGCGCCCGCTCGAGGAAGGCCTCGTAGTCGTGGGCGCTCATCCCCGCCTGCTGGGCCAGCGCCGGCGTCGGCCACTGCGTCCCACACCACCGCGAGGCCAGCCGCGCCTCCTGAATCGGCCGGCGGGCGCGGGCCGCGCGCGCGATCAACGCCGGGTCGACGGCGGCGAGCGCGCGGGTGTTGGCGGGCGCGTCGATCCGGATCAGCGCGTCCGCGCCCTGCGCCTCGGCGAGCTCGAGCGGCGCGAACGAGTCCAGGTGAAGCTCGCCGGGCGTGGCGGTAGAACTCTTCCGGCAGCTCGGCGGGCGCGAGCCGCAGCAGCGGCCACGCGCCGCGCTCGAGCAGCGCCGCGTGGAGGGCCCGCGCCAGCGGCAGGGCGAGCACGGTGGTGGCGATCAGCACCTGGTCGCCCTCGGCGGCTTCGATCGACCAGTCGCACAGCAGCCGCGAGAACGCATCGGGCTCGATCATGGCGCCTGCAGCTCGGGGAAGTGCTCGCCAACGTGCTCGCGCAACGAGTCGCGGACGAACCGGCGCTCCTCGGCGGAGGCCATCCGGTAGCGGCCGAGGAGCTCCTGCTGGCGGGTGATCTCGAGCCCGGCGATCGTCCACGACGCCGCCAGCCGCTCGAACAGCAGCTCGATGGCGCGCTGCCAGGCGTCCTCGCGTTCGAGGCCGCCGGCGAGGGTGTCGGCGTACTGGCGCCGCGATGCCGGCGAGAGCGAGCCGCGCAGCCTCAGCACGTTGCCCTCGGGGTCGTGGTAGTCGCTGACCGGGGCGGTGAGCTTCTCGCGCTGGCGGCTGCGGCGGCCCACGCCGGCGTCAGAGGGGTCCCGCGGCGGCGCGCTCGAGCTGCGTCGGCGACGTCGCCGGCTGACCGGATCGGCGTGGCCCGGCCAGGCGATCGACGGTTCAAGCGCGGCCAGCTTCCGGATCGAGGCCCGCGCCTGCTCGGTGTCGGCGTTGAAGGCGGGGTGGGGGACGCGGGGGGCGCCCTTGATCCCGGTCTGGATGTCGAGCGTGTAGAAGCAGTCGGAGACGAGCGCGAGTCGATCCGACTCGCGGAACAGCCCGATCTGGCCGGGCGCGTGGCCCGGAAGCTCGATCACCCTGAAGCCCGCCACCTCGTCGCCTTCCCGGAGCGGTGCCCGCGATCGGCACCGCCCCGCCATCCCAGATCGGCAGCAGGCGGCCGAGCAGCACCCGCGCGTGCGGGTGGAGCTTGGCCGGATCCCAGTAGTCGCGGTGCGGCGCCTCGGACTCGGCCGTCTCTCGCTCGTCCGGGTGGCAGTAGGCCGGAGCGTCAATCCCGGGCGCGGCGCCGCGGTGATCGGGGTCGGCGTGGCCGAGCACGATCCGCTTGATCCCGCCGAGGCGGACGCCGGCCACCCGGACCGCGTCGGTCATGTCGGAGATCCCGGCGTCGAACATCGTCACGCCGCCGTCGTCCTCGATCAGGTAGACGTTCATCGTCCTCAGCGGGAACCCGCCGCGGACGACCCAGACGCCGTCGGCGATCCGCTCCGGCTCGTCGCCGTGCGATCCGGGAACGGACCTTCGTGCGCAGGTTGGCCACCTTGGTCAGCCGGGCCTCGGCCTTCGAGCCCGGCCGGCGGCGAGGACGCCGAGCTGACGGGCGACGGCGCCGAAGTCGACGTAGGCGTCGTTGTGCTGGATCTTGTCGTCCTCGATCGTGAGCACGTCGCAGCCCTCGAGGTCGACCCGGGCGCCGTTGGGGGCCAAGCCCTCGAACAGGCCCGGCCCGGCGAACGTCCCCCGGGCGCGCCATCGGACCGCAGCGTTGCCGCGGGCGCTGGTGACGTCCAGGACCTCGAGCGAGAAGTCGGGGAAGGCCGCGAACACCCCGGCGAAGTACTCGCGCACGCCGTCCGGAGCGGTCAGGTCCTGCTCGTTGACGAAGCGGCCGGTGGCGCCGGGCTGCCAGAGGGCCATGGCGCTCGTCGAGATCATGGGCGTCGAGGGCTCGAAGTAGGGCCTGGCGATATCGGCGGACGAGGCCATCGGACGGTCGCAGTCTACGCGTCGCCAATATCGTCCGTCCTCGTGACCAGGCAGCGAGAGCTGGGCCGGGGCGAGCGGGTGATCCCGGGGCTGTGGCGTCTGCGGCTGCCGCTGCCCTGGCCCGGGGTTCCGCACGGCAACGCGTGGGCGATCGCGGCCGGTCCCGGCGTCGTGCTGGTCGACACCGGGACGCACGAGGCCGGCTCGCTGGCCCAGCTCGAGCGGGCGATGGAGCAGGTCAACCTGCGGCTCGAGCACGTGCGGCTGCTGGTGGTCACCCACGCCCACTCCGATCACTGGGGCCAGGCGGCGCCCGATCCGCGAGCGCGGCCGGCTGCGAGTTCTGGATGCACCCGAACCACGAGCATGCGGTTTCGGGCCTTTCCGATCCCGAGGCGGCGCTGGCCCGCCGGCTCGAGGTCGGGCGCCAGAGCGGCGTGCCCGAGGAGGCCCTGCGCCGCTACGCCGAGCGCTTCGACTCCGCGCCTTCGGGGATCGCGCGCGGTGATCGAGCCCGATCGGCCCCTGGTCTCCGGGGTGCGTCGTCGACAGCGACCTCGGGCAGTGGCACGCGTACGAGACGCCCGGCCACGCGCCCTCGCACATCTGCCTCTTCCAGCCCGAGCGCCGGCTGCTGATCTCCGGCGACCACGTGCTCGGCCGGATCTCGCTGTTCTACGACTACGGCTGGACGCCGGACCCGGTCGGCGAGTTCCTGCACTCGCTGGACGTCGTCGATGCGCTCGATGCGCGGCTGGCCCTGTCCGGTCACGGCAAGCCGTTCGTCGACGTGCACGGGCACATCGAGGGCAACCGGCGGCTGGTGGCGGCGCGGCTCGACGCCGTCGCTCGCGGCCCTGTCGCTGGGCCGGCCGCTGACCGCGGTCGAGCTGGCCCCGGCGGTGTACGGCGAGGCGCTGGGCGCAGCACAACGTGCAGTGGCGGCTGCAGGAGACGCTGTGCTACCTGCGCCATCTGGAGGTGGCGGGGCGGGTGGACTGTGAGGATGGCGCGGAGGGGGCGAAGCGGTGGGGGCTGGCGGCGTGACGGCGCGCGTGGCGGTGGGGGCTGGCGGCATGGCGGCGGCGCCTGGCGGTGGCGGCTGGCGGCGTGGCGGCGGCGCCTGGCGGTGGCCACGTCGGCGCGGGAACGTTGACACGCTCGTGTCAAGGTTGGTAGAGTCCCGCACCTTGCGGATCGACGAGATCATCGCCGCGGGCGACGAGCCCGTCTTCTCGTTCGAGTTCTTTCCTCCCAAGACGGACGAGGGGGAGCGGAACCTCGGCCTGACGCTCGAGGACCTGCGGGCGTTCGAGCCCGACTTCGTCTCGGTCACCTACGGCGCCGGCGGCTCGACCCGGGCCCGGACGGTCGAGGTCACGAAGTGGATCAAGCAGGAGCTGGGGATCGAGGCGATGGCGCACCTGAGCTGCGTGGGGTCGACCCGCGAGGAGCTGCAGGTGATCCTCGACGGGGTCGCCGACGCCGGGATCGACAACGTGCTGGCGCTCCGTGGCGACCCGCCGCGCGGCGAGACCGAGTGGAAGCCGCATCCCGGCGGCCTGCGGTTCTCGACCGAGCTGGCCTCGCTGATCACCGGAGCGCTATCCGTTCGCCGTCGGCGCGGCCTGCTTCCCGGAGGTCCATCCCGAGGCGCCGGACATGGCCCACGACCTGCGCTTCCTGCGCGAGAAGGTCGAGGCCGGCGCCTCGTTCTTGATCACGCAGCTGTTCTTCGACAACGAGCTGTACTTCCGGTTCGTCGACGAGGCGCGCGCGGTCGGGATCGAGGTCCCGATCATCCCGGGGATCATGCCGATCACCGACGTGGGCCAGATCAAGACGATCACCGGCATGTGCAAGGCGACGATCCCCGAGCCGCTGCTCGAGGCGCTCGAGTGGCGCGCCGCGGACCGCGACGCCGTGCTCCAGCTCGGCGTGGCCTACGCGACGCTCCAGTGCGCCGAGCTGCTGGCCCGCGGCGCCCCGGGGATCCACTTCTACACGCTGAACCGCTCCCCGGCCACGCGCGCGATCCTGTCGGCGCTGCGGCTGCTGCGGCCCTGGGTCAGGCGCGAGGTGGTCAGGACGGCGGGGTGATCTCGAGCGCGTGGGCGACCGTCGGCTGGCCCTCGATCTCGTAGCGCACGTCGACCTCGTCGTTGCGCTTGTAGGTGCCGATCCCCCAGAAGCCGATGAACCAAGCCCACGGCCCGAGCTTCTGGCTGACCAGCTCGCGCTCGAACACCAGCTCGCCGGCCGAGACCCGGTAGTCGGCCCCCAGCTCCTGGCGGACGCCGTTGACGTAGACCTCGAACGGCGGGCGCACGCCGGGCGGGCAGCTTCACGCGCCACTGCTTGGCCATCACTCCAGGTCGCTCGGGAGCAGCGACAGGATCGCGCAGTCGACCCGGGCGCCGCGCTCGCGCGTGTAGCCCCGCAGGACCCCTTCGTGCACGTAGCCGGCGGCACGAGCGGTCGCAAGCATCGGCTCATTATCCGGCTCGGTCACGATCTGCAGGCGCTCGAGCCGCGTGTTGCCCAGCAGCCAGCCCGAGGCCAGCCTGAGCGCCCGGCCGCCCAGGCCCCGCCCGCGCACCTGTGGCGCCAGCCACATCCCGACCTCGGCCCGGGCGTGGCGCCATTCGACGTGGGTGATGTAGATCTGGCCGCGGCACACATCGGCGCCCGGCTCGAGGATGGTCAGGGTCAGGTGGTCGCCGGCGGCGCGCTCGAGCGCGGCCTGCTCGGCGTGGCGGCCGAGCTCGGCGCCGCTGGGCGGACGCTCGAGCCCGAGCCGCTCGTGCAGGTGCGGGTCGTCCTGGTAGGCGATCAGGATCTCCGGGATGTCGCGCTCGGCGCCCAGGCGCAGCGCGACCGCGCCGTCGCCGAGCGGGGCAGGAAGATCCGGGAAGCCGGGCACGTCAGCGACGGCACCGTACCCTGTCGCGCCGTGGAGCAGATCCCCTACAGCGTCCGCCGCTCCGAGCGCGCCCGCCGGGTGCGGGTGACGGTCGACGCGGCCCGCGGCGTCGAGGTGGTGCTGCCCCGCCGGGCGCCCGAGCGGGAGGCGGCGGCCGCGATCCGTGAGCTGCGACCGTGGATCGAGCGCCGGGTGCGAGAGCTCGACCGGGCACGACAGGCGGTGGCGGCCCGAGCCAACACCCTCCCCTATCTAAACCACACGCTCCAGGTCGTGCCGGTGCCGGGCAGGGTGCGAGTCCACCGCCGCGGCGACGCGCTGCTGGTCCCCGGTGAGCCATCGCAGCGGGAGGCGGCGCTCGAGCGCTTGTACCGGCGCGCTGCCCAGGCCGAGATCGCCTCCCGGCTCGATCGGGCGTGCGCCGCGGCCGGCCTGGCCTATACGCGGCTGACGATCCGGGGCCAGCGCAGCCGCTGGGCGAGCTGCTCGCGCTCGGGGACGATGAGCTTCAACTGGCGGCTGCTGCTCGCGCCCGAGCCGGTGCTCGACTACGTCGTCTGGCACGAGGTCTGCCACCTCGAGATCATGGACCACTCGCCGCGGTTCTGGGCCCTGCTCGGCTCGCGCTGCCCTGACTATCGCGAGCATCTGCGCTGGCTCCGGCGCCACGGGGCGACCCTGGTGCTGTGACGCCTCAGCGTGCGCGCGACCACCCGGCCCACGGTGCGGGAGGTCAGCCGAGCACGCGCCGGAGCGCGTCGAACGGGCTCTCTGCCTTGCGCTGGGCGACCAGCTCGCGCCTGATCCGGCCCCGGTAGGCCTCGGTCGAGCCATCGCCGCGGACGTCGACGCCGGCGCGCACGGCGGGAAACAGCCGCTCGGGGCCGGCGAGCTCGATCCGGGCCGAGACCCGCTCGACCGCCTCGAACCGCTTGACCTTCGCGTCGACGGCGCCCCGGGGCGCGTCGCGGGCCAGCTCGCGGGCCCGGCGCTCGAGCGCATCGAGGGCCTGGTCGAGCTCGGGGTAGCGGCTGCGCTGCACCCGCGGCCCGGCACGGACGGTGAGCGTCCACGGCACCCCACGATGTTCGCAGGCTATGCCGCCAGATCGACTTCGATCTCGTTGACGGTGCCGCGCCGGCGTAGCCGTTGCGGGCCCTCCAGATGCTGGACCAGGCGATGGGCCGCCAGGTTGCCGGCGAGGACGGTCGCTCTGAGCCGCTCGATGCCCTGGTCCGGCGCCGCCTTCACCAACCGATCGAGCATCGCGCTGGCCAGGCCCTCGCCCTGCCAGGGCTCGCCGATCACGACCGCGAACTCCGCCGCCCCCGGGTCCTCGTGCAGGCGAACGAAGCGGGCCACGCCGATGATCCACTCGGGATGGTCGACAGGTGCCGCCACCAGGGCGATGTGGTTGGCTCCGTCGACGTTGACGAGATACTCGACCTCGGATGCGTTCAGGTGGGGCTTGGGCGAGAGGAAGCGCCGGTAGCGCGACTCGGGCGAGAGCCGTTCGTAGGCGGCCCGCAGACGCGGCCCGTCGTCGGGCCGGATCGGCCGGATCGCCACCTCGGTTCCGCTGGGCAGCCTCACGATGTCCATGAGACCAGCTTACGTTCAGTAAGCGCTGGCGTGTGTGCGAGCGCTCACACGGAGCCGGCGATCAGCCCATGAGCTGCGGACCGCTCACGGCTTCTCGAACGCGTGCTCCTCCCAGTCCCCGATCCGGCGATAACCGACCTCGGCGTAGATCTTGTTCGAGGTCGGATTGGCGAGATCGGTGAACAGCATGCACCGGCGGGCGCCGCCGGCGAGCGCGCGACGGCTGGCGGACGCGATCGCGCTCCCACCATAGCCGCGGCGGCGATGCTCGGGCGGCGTGTACACCGGGCCGAACCGAGCCACCCCGGCGATCGGCCCGGCCGCCCCGACCAAGCACACGGGACCGTGGTGATCCCAGAGCAGCAGTCCGTCGCGAGCCAGCCGTGCGTCGACCATCGCCTCGGCCTGGTCGGCGCCAACCACCCCAGCCTCACGGGCGAAGGCCGCCATCCAGTCGATCAGCAGCGGGCGCTCATCGGCGCGCGCGCGCCGCAACTGCCCCGGAGCCGGGTGGGGCGGATCGTCGATCTGCTCGAGGACGTGCACGGCCTCGCGCATCACGCAGCGAGTGGCGCCGCCCGTGCGCTCGCGCCACGCCGCCGCGATCGCCCGCGCCGTCCCCGGCAACGCGTCGATTCCCGGCAGCTCCGGATCGACCTCGAGCCACTGCATGACCAGCTCTCGTGCATCGTCTCCTTCGAGCGCGCTGGCGAGCATGAACCACGGCGGCGTGCGCAGCGCGGCGAACTGCACCCGGTCGCGTTCGTCGGAGCCGTAGGCGAACAGGGGGCTCACGACCGCGTGGATGCCGTCGAGCACGGTGGCCAGCACGGTGGCGAGCAGGTTGTACTCGATCCGGGACTCGAGGAACGCCGAGACCCGGCCGGCGAACGCGCGGACGTCGCGAGTGAGGACGAATTGCACCCGGCCATGATCGCTGACCGCGCCGCTATTGACCGGAGGACGGTCGAGGGAGAGAATCGGAGGAGTGATCCTGGAGGCCCTGAGGAGGTCGCATGTCGTGGAAGCTTGAAGGGTCGTATTTCGAGTCCTGCTCGTGCGATGTGGTGTGCCCGTGCACGGCGTCGCTGGCGCTCGGCGCCACGCACGATCGCTGCCGGGTGACGCTCGTCTTCAACATCAAGGACGGTGAGGTGGAGGGGACCGACGTCAGCGGCCTGAAGGTGGCTGCGGTCGCGGACACCCCGAAGGTGATGAGCGAGGGCAACTGGCGGCTGGGCGTGTTCATCGATGCCTCGGCCTCCGACGAGCAGGCGGAGAAGCTCGGCGGGGTGTTCTCGGGCGCGCTGGGCGGCCCGATGGAGGCGCTGGGGCCGCTGGTGGGGGAGAACCTCGGGGTGGAGCGCGCCCCGATCGAGGTGCGCGAGGACGGCCTGCGTCACGCGGTCCGGATCGGCGACGCGGTCGACTTCGAGATCGAGGACGTGGTGCCGTTCGGGGCGGAGTCGGGCGAGCCGGTGCGGCTCACCGGGGTGTTCCACCCCGCCGGCCCGGAGTTGACGGTGGCGCACGCGACGCGCTCGCGGATCGACGCGTTCGGGATCGAGTACGAGGGGCGTTCGGCGTTCTCGAACTCGCAGTTCTCGTGGGCGGCATGAGTGCGACGGCATCGCTAGCCGGCGCCGACAGGCGCTCTGACCGAGGCGAGCTGGCCGCGGCGTTCGCGGCCGTGCGCGCGCGGCTGGGGCTGGTCGTGCTGCTGCTCCTCCTCGCCGGCCTGGCGTGGTTCTCGACCGCCGACCGGATGGCCGGGATGGACGCCGGGCCGGGGACGGCGCTTGGCGCCCTGGGCTGGTTCCTCGGGGTCTGGGTGGTGATGATGGCGGCGATGATGTTCCCCTCGCTCGCGCCGACGGTGGCCCTGTACACGACGATGACGCGTGGGCGCGGGCTGGCCCGCTCGCTGCTGTTCACCGCCGGCTACCTGCTGGTGTGGGGAGCGGCGGGACTGGCCGCCTACGGCGTGTTCGAGCTCGGCCGAAGCCTGTTCGGCGGCACGCTGGCGTGGCACGCCGGTGGGCGCTGGTTGGCGGCCGGCGTGCTGGCCCTCGCCGCGGTCTACGAGCTGACGCCCCTGAAGGACGTGTGCCTGGCGAAGTGCCGCAGCCCGCTGGGATTCCTGCTTGGGAGCTGGCGTGACGGCCCCGCCGGCGCCGTGGAGATGGGCTCGAGGCATGCCGCCTGGTGCCTGGGCTGCTGCTGGGCGCTGATGGCGGCGCTGTTCGCCCTCGGGGTCATGAGCCTCGTGTGGATGGCGTTCGTGGCGGCGCTGATCGCGCTCGAGAAGACGCTTCCCTGGCGCCGGGTGGCGACCTGGGGCGCGGCGGCGATCTTGCTGGTGCTGGCGGTGGCGATGCTGGCCGCGCCCCACTCGGTGCCCGGGTTGGTCGTGCCCGGCGGCTCGCACGGCGCCATGCCGGCGATGCGGGCGATGCCCTAGGTGTAGGGCCTCGCCGGTGTGGTCGGCGGGATCGGCGCCGGCGTCCCGCGGCGCCGGCGTCACGCGCGCCGGCGTACGCGCGCGCCGGCGTCACGCGCGCGCGGTCGCCAGCCAGTCGATCGACGTGCCGTGCGGGTCGGTCCGGGCGACGGGCTCGCCGTCGAGCGAGAGGACGAATGGGCCCGCCGGCCAGCAGCCAGTCTGCTCGAGCACGCCCGCGCCCTCGTTGGAGACCCACCGCGCCCCGAGTTCGCGGACGGTGTTTCCGAACGCGACCCGCTCGCCGGCATCGGCCACGTAGGCGAGCACCGCGGTGTGGAAGACCACGAGCGTCGCCTCGCTGGGGGCCTGCTCGGCGAGCGCGGGCAGATCCGTGCGCAGGTCGCCCCTGACCACGCGGGGCGGATCGGCACGGGCGACGGCGATCGCCGCCCGCAGCAGCTCGAGCCGCCGCCCCTCGCCCGGCCACACGAGCGCCTCGAGCCAGGCGACCCGATCGGGATCGCCGAGGTCGACCGGATCGAGGTCCAGACCCGCCCGCCACGCCACCTCGAGGCCTCGGGTGGGCAGGGGCGTGTGGCGACTGGCACGGCAGCTGAACACGGGGGCGTTCGGCCGCGTGGCGGGGACGCGGCACCGTCCGTAGTCATAGCCGTAGCGGTCGATCAGCAGACACAGCCCGGCGGCCGCGCCGACCTCGATCAGCGCCAGCGGCTGGGGCAGGCGCGCCAGCAGCGGCAGCAGCGTCGCGCACCGCGCCGGCTCGTTGGTCTGCGTCCGCCGGGCGCGGATCTCGGCCAGGATCTCCTGGTGGCGGTCGAACACCCACGCGCGGAACTGGGGCCACCCCCGTGGCTCCCCGCACAGATGGCGCACGGCCGTGAGCAGCAGGTTCGGCTGCTGCTTGGCCGGCGGCAGCCCCGCGAGCAGACTCAGCAGCTCACGATCGCCGGCGACGCCGCGGGCGAGCTCGACGTACAACGGCGAACGCCCCTCGGCCTCGTGCTGGGCGAACCGGAGGTAGGCCTGGCGCAGGCCGTCGATCGCGTCCTCGGCCACACGGCGATCGTAAAGACGGCCGTGTCCGGGCACGGATGGGAAGGGTGGCCGCGAAACGGGCCATATATTCCCGTTTCGCGGCCAGGCTCCAAGGACGCGGCTGGGGCGCCACGACTTCCGCCGTAAGATCTCGGCGATGGACCGCGATCAGCTCCGGACGGTGCAGGCGCCCCTGAAGCAGCGCTACCGCGACCAACCCGAGGCCGCCCTGGTCACGTTGTCGGCCGACGGGACGCTCGGTGACGGCGTGGCCTGCTCCGTGCAGACGGGGCGCGCGCTCGCCGAGGCCGGGCTGCATCCCGCCAGCGGCGGCGACGGGTCGCTGCTGTGCTCCGGCGACATGCTGCTTCAGGCGCTGGTGGCGTGCGCGGGCGTCACGCTCCGGGCGGTGGCCACCTCGCTGGACATCGTCGTGCCGTCGGGGCGGGTGCGGGCGGAGGGAGACCTCGACTTCCGGGGCACGCTCGGCGTCGACCGCGAGGCGCCGGTCGGTTTCAGCGCCATCCGCCTGTCATTTGAGCTCGACACCGACGCCGACGAGGCGCAGCTGGCGACGCTGCAGGAGCTCACCGAGCGCTACTGCGTCGTGTATCAGACGTTGAGCGGCGGCCCCGCGCTGTCCACGGCAGTCACCCGCGCCTAGGCGCTCGGCGCAGCGCCGTACTTCCCGCCGCTGGAGGACCGCATCGACCTGGAGCTGGTCGAAACGCGGAAGTTCGGCTCCCGGGTCGTGTACCTCCGCTACCGGGACCGATCGAGTTCCGCGAACTCGGCCGCCCGCGCCGCCTCGCCGTAGCCCGCCGCGCGCTCTTCCGGCGGCACCACGCGCCCTGCGGGCAGCCGCCGGAGGGTGAGGATGAACGTGGCCGCCAGCACCCCGGCCATGATGTAGAAGATCGTCTGGGTTGAGTGCGCGAACGCCAGCCTCACGTCGTGGACCAGCGCCGGCGGCTGCCCGGAGCTGGATCGGCCGCCGCCGGCGCCGGCGCTGAATGAGGACGCGACCTTGTGCGCGACCGAGCCCGGCACTCCGGCTTTGGTCAGCGCCCCCGAGACGTTGGTCCGGTTCTGGGCGATGAGGATCGCGCCGAGAACCGCGAGCCCGAGGCTGGCGCCGAAGTTGCGCGCGGTCTGGGTGATCCCGGTGACCTCGCTGTAGCTGGTGCTGGGCGCGCGGTTGACCGCATCCGTGCTGGCCGGCCCGAGCATCAGCCCCAGTCCGGCGCCGGCGAGCATGATGTCCAGCGTCTGCGCGCCCAGCGACAGGTCCGTGACCTTGCCCGCGAGCAGGAAGAACCCGGCCGCGCCGAGTGCGCACCCGCCCACGACGGCCGGCCTCGCGCCCCGCTTGTCGAGGATCCGGCCCCCGATCTGGGCCAGGATCACGAACCCGATGAAGAAGTACAGGATGTACTCGCCTGCGTGCGCGGAGTTCTTGCCCAGCGAGACCTGCGAGTAGACGCTGGCGAAGAAGAAGAAGGGCACGAACACGATCGACATCAGACCGAGCGCCGCGGTCTCAACCGCGAACCCCCGGTCAGCAAAGATCTGCAGCCGCAGCAGGGGCTCGGAGGCGCGCAGCTCCCAGGCGACGAACGCCACCATCAACAGCGCCCCCACCACCAGGCACGCCCACGTCCCAACGCTGCTCCAGCCCCACACGCTGGACTGCTCGAACCCGAGCACGAGCAGGCCCATGGCCCCGGTGATCAGCACCGTGCCGCGGTAGTCGAGCGGGGTGGGCCGGGCCTCGTTGTCGGGCTTCGATCTCCAGATCAGGAACAGCGCGATGAGCGCGACCGGGATGTTGATCCAGAAGATCGACCGCCAGGTCCACTGCGTGAGGAACCCGCCGGCGGCGGGTCCGATCGCGGTCAGCCCGCCGGAGATCCCGAAGAAGATCGCCATCGCCCGCCCCCGCTCACGCAGCGGGAACGACGCCACGACGATCGCCACCGCGGCCGGGAACATCAGCGCCGCCGCCGCTCCTTGCGCCAAGCGGAAGAAGATGATCCAGGCCTCGGCGACGGCGCCCTTGGGGGTGAAGCCGCAGCACGCCGAGGCAGCGGCGAAGCCGACCACGCCGATCACCACCATCCGCCGGCGTCCGAGCACGTCGCCGAGCTTGCCGCCGAACGCGAACAACGCCGACAGCGAGAGCAAGTAGCCGTTGATCACCCACTGCGAGCCCGTGGCCGACAGCGACAGCTCCCGCTGGATGTTGGGAATCGCGATCGCGACGATCGTCTGATCGATGAACGTCATCGCGACCGCGAACACCATCGCGGCCAGCACCAGGTTCTTGTTGGCCACCCCGGCCAGGCGGCTCGACACTCCTGTGGCGGCGACATCCGGCATGTCAATCCCTCCGGGCTTCCGGCCGCCGGAGGGCGGCGGCCCGGCCCACGAGCCTTCTGTGCAAAGCGTCATCATCCGTCGCCTGTCAAACCCGTCGGCCCCGTGGGGGCGAACTCCATGGACTACTGTGTCGCGCATGAATGACGACTGGCGGCTGCGCGTGGAGCTACAGGACGAGACCGCAGCCCGCGAGCTGGCTGATCAGCTGCACGACTACGACCAGGAGCACGGTCTGAAGACGTCGTTCATCGATCGGGTCGTCGTCTCCCGCGACGGGGCCGAGATCTTCTGCTACGCCGCCACGCGGGACCAGACGGACGCGGCCGAGCAGGCGATCGGCGCCATCGCGTCCGAGCGCGGCTGGTCGCTGAGCACCGAGCTCAAGCATTGGCACCCGAGCGCGGAGGAGTGGGAGGATCCGGACAAGCCGCTGCCCCAGACGGACGCCGAGCGCGCCGCTGAGCGTGCCGAGCTGATGGCGGAAGAGCGCGAGGAGTCAGACAAGCAGGGCTATCCCGACTACGAGGTGCGGGTGAAGTGTCCGTCGCATCGCGAGGCGCGCGAGCTCGCGGAGAAGCTCCGTGAAGAAGGGATTCCGAGCGTCCAGCGGTGGCAGTTCGTCGTGCTCGGGGCCGGCGACGAGGACGACGCCAACGCCCTGGCCGAGCGCATCCGAGCCGAGACGCCACCGGGGAGCACGGTCACCGCGGAGGGCAGCGTGTCGGAGGCCACCGCCGAGGCCCCTGACTCCAGGTTCAGGAAATTCGCAGTCTTCTTCGGCGGCTTGGGCGGCTGAGCGGCGCCGAGACCTGGAGGTGCTCGACGAGTTGCTCGAGCGGCTGCGGGCCGGCATCGAGCAACCGGCCGCTATTTGAATGAGGTCAGGAAGGTGCGCTGGGCGTGGCGCGTCTTGGTCAGCTGCCTGGTGGCGATCCCGATCTCCTGGACGATCCCGCCGCGGACCTTGAGCACCGCCGTCGCCCTCCCCGCCGGGGCGAGATACCACTGGTTGGCGCCGATCCGGAACGGCGTGCCGAGCTTGAGGCTCGTGGCCGCCGCCGCCACCGACGCGCCCGGCCGCACGCCGTCGATGGCGTAGAACGGGCTCGCGGTCGAGATCCAGATCACCCGCTGCTGCAAGGCCTTGCGCTGGTGGGAGGACAGCGCATCGAGCAGCTTCGGCGACCCGTACCCGGCCCGGATCCCGATCGGGGTGAGGCAGAAGAAGTCCTGGTAGCGGGTGCCGCGATTCGAGCTGTGCCTGTACGCGCGCTCGGCTTGCTTTCGCGAGGTCCCCAGCCTGATCAGACCGAGCGCGGTGCCCGACAGCCGGCCGGTGGCGCGCGGGCAGCCGGCCACGCGGGGGACGGGAACGCCTACCTTCGCACTCGTGGCCGGCCTGCCGGTGCCGGCGACGTTGGCCGCGGTCACCGTGCACGTCAGCGTGTTGCCCTCGTCGAGGGCCTGGACCTTGTAGGTCGGGGACGTCGCGGTGGCGATCGGGGTGCCGTCGCGGCTCCACTGGTAGGTGAACCTGGTCGGGCTGCCGGTCCAGGCCCCGGTCGAGCACGTCAGCAGCGCGCGCGCCTTGGCCCTGCCCCTGATCGCCACCGGGGCGGTGTTGATCGGCGTGGCGACGACTGTGTAGGCGATCGTCGCCCGCCCCGTCTGCCCATCCTGGCTGATCGCGGTCACCGAGTAGGTGCGCGAGCCGACCGTCGCGGTGTTGAGCGTCCCGTGGCCGGCGCCGGCGACCGCGCCGGCCCCGCTCGAGTCCCTGCACGAGGAGAGCCCCGGACCGCGGGACCCCTCACTGCACGCGAACGTCGTCCTCACCGACTGCCCGAGGGCGAAGGTCTGGTTGTTCGCCGGCGAGGTGATCTGCGCCAGCGGCGCTGCCGGAACGCTCAGGGTGAAGCTGCCGGAGCTCAGCTGGTGCACGCTGTCGCCGGCGTAGCTGGCGGTGATCGCCGGCGCTCCGGGCGACGATGGCCGATAGGTCACCTGGCAGGTCGCGCTTGACGGCGTCGCCGCGGTGAGCACACACGGGCCCGAACCGGTGAATGAGCCCTGCCCGGGAGCGGCGAAGGTCACGGTCCCGGTCGGGGCGCTCGGGGCCCCGGCGGCGGTGCCGTCGGACACCGTCGCCGTGCAGGTGACGAGACCTCCGGGCGAAATAGATGCCGGCGAGCACGACAGCGACGTGTCGCTGGCGCGCTTGATGATCGTCCACCTGAACCCGGCTTGGCCGACGGCGCCGGTCGAGCCGTCGGTCGCGGTGACGGTAACCGTCGAGTTGCCGGCGGTCGTCGGCGTGCCCGTGATGAGACCGCTGCCGCCGGCGCTCGCCGTCAGGCCGTTCGGCAGTCGCTGCACCGTGTACGTGGCCGACGGGTCGTCGTCGGAGGTGATCTGCAGGCTCACGTTCGTCCCGATCACGCTGGTCTGCGGGCCGGGGTTGTTGACCGCGATGGCGTTGCCGGTCGGGGCCGTGCCGCCGTTGCACAGAGCCGCCGGGAGCGCCGAGCCGATCGGCGTCCCCAGTCCGGTGGCCAGGTCGTAGGCGGTGCCCGCTTTGAACTTGCTGTTGTTGTTGTTCGTGTAGTCGTTGTTGCCGGTGGTGACGTCGTTGAAGTCGCTCGAGTACCCGTTGGCCGCGGCCGTGTACAGCACCGGGTTCGCGAACCCGATCGGCGCCCCGTTGCAGGTGCTGGAGGCGTTCGTGAGGGCGGCGAGCGCCGCCCACGTCGGGGCGGCGGCGCTCGTGCCCCCGATCCCGATCCAGCCGCCGTCCCAATAGATCAGATAGCCGGTATCCGGATCGGCGTCGGCCGACACGTCGGGCACCTCACGGCACAGGCTGTCCGCGTGAGGACCGCAGTTGGCCGGGTTGTTGACGCGGACCACGTTCAGTGCCGCCGGCGCGCCCGATTGGTAGGTCGGCATCGACCATTGGGTCGAGAACCCGCCGCCGCCGGCCCCGTAGTCGTGCGTGGGGTCGGTGAGGCGGTCATTCCACGCCGTCTCGCTCGGCGGTGGCCCGAGCGACTGGAGCGTGGTGCCGCCGACGCCGGTCACGAACGGCTGGCTGGCAGGATCGCTGACCTCGAGCGACTTGTCCGGGGGGGAGCTGTTGGGGTCATAGCAGGCCTCCGAGCCCTCGTCGCCCGAGGCGGCGAAGACTGACTGCCCCTGCGCAGCGGCCTCTTGGAACAGCGTGTCCTCGGCGGCCACCGCAGCCGTGGCGAGAGGCTCGCACAGGCCCCACGAGGTCGAGATCACGTTCGCCTCGTTGTCGCTGACGATCGCGTTGTAGGTGTCATACACGCCCGAGTTCGTGTTCGGTCCCTGATAGACGAGGACGTTCGCCTCGGGCGCCAGCCCGATCACGTCCTCGATGTCGAGCGCGGCCTCGCCCCCACCCGGACCCGAGCCGGCGCCTCCGTCCACGGGCTCGTAGCCGACCTGTGCGTTGGTGCCGTAGCAGGACTGATACGCGGCGATGTCCGAAGGGTCGTTCGGTTCCAGCTCGAACACGGCGATCGTCTGGCCGGCGCCCTCGTCGCCGGCGCCGTAGAGGCTGGAGAACTGGTATGCGGAGGAGATCTGATCGGCCGTGTTCGCGTGCCAGCTCGGGGCGGCCTGAGCCGCCGCGGAGCACGGCTGCGGCCCGCCCGTCACCACCTGCGGAGTGGCGGCGCCGGCCTCCGGCGAGGCCGCACGAGCCTGACCGTGACGGGCTCGGATTCCCTGCGGATGCGGGAGCGCCAGCGTGTCCAACCCGATCACGCTCTGAACGATCCCCGCGCTCGAGGTGGTGAACTGGGGCGCCTGGGTGTTCGCGAACGCGGTCCGCCCGGTGGGCAGCGCCACCCGCTGAAAGGACAGCGAAAACGCCTTGGCGACCGCGCCGGCGCTCGCGGACACCGGAATCGCGAGACCGTTGGCGGACATCGAGCCCGGTCGCAGGCCCTCGGCGGCCAGCGACGCCCTCACCGTGTCGATCTGGGCCCGCGTCGGCCCGAATCGCTGCCGGAACTCACCCACGGTGAGGTAGTGGTGGTAGAGGCTCGAGCCGGGCGTCGACACCGCCGCGGCATAGGTCGCGAGGCCGGCTGGATCGCGCGGCTTCAGGGTCACGGTGAGCTCGATCCGCGCGGTGCCGGGCAGGGCGCCGACGACCCTCGAGCGCGCGGGGTGCCGCGGCGGAGAGCCGACGCGGACCCGGGACGGCGTGGCGGCCGCGACGGTCGAGGCCCCCACCAGCAGCCCGGAGGCGACTCCCATCAGGACGCAGGCGCACCGTCGCATCAACACCACCCCGCCCATCCTCCAGGATCAACGGGATCGCCCTGGGGTAGGTGCATATGAGTCAATATCGGCAGCATCGGGACAGGATCAAGCGCTCTTTCAATCACCCACGCGCGCCGGCAAACTCCTGCCCCGCCGGCGCGATGAGCGTCCGGCTCTCGCGCCGATCACTCGCCTCTGGAGGGTAGAAGGGTAGCGTGGCTGGGCCTTAGCGCGGACAATCTGACCAGCGGCCGTGACCGATGACTTGACCCAAGGCGCTGGAACCGAACCCGGGAGTCACCCGGTGCACGTTCCGGTTGAACGCGCCCACGGCCTGGAAGCGGTCAAGACCAAGCTCGCGGCCACGCGGCGTCGGCGAGAGCGAAGGCAGCTGCTCGAGGCTGAAGTCGTGCCCCTGGCCCGCCGCGGCGATCCGGGGGCCCTGGAGCTCCTCACCGACCTGGCGCGCGACCCACGGTCCGGTGTCCGGGAGGAAGCGATCCGAGGGCTGAGCGCGTCGGGGCGGGCCGCCGTGCCCTGCATCCGCGCCTTGATCGAGGCCGAGGTCGTAGACCCCGCGCTGCCGTGGGCCCTGGGGATGGTCGGATCGGCAGAGGACGCGGAGCTGCTCCTGTCGTTCCTGCATCGCCGTGGCCTGCGGCTGCGCTACACCGCCACCGAGGCGCTCGACGATCTCGCCGTTCCCGCCTCACACGAGGGATTCCGGCTCGCGCTCAGAGACAAGCGGCTGTTCGTGCGGGCGCGGGCGATGGCGGCGCTGCGCGAACGCTGCTCCGATCTCGAGCTCGTCGAGGCGCTCGACGCGGCGAAGTACGACGTGCCCTGGTACCGGCTGCTGACCCGCCGCTATTTCTCGCTGTGGGCACGCGGCCCCAGAGCCCGGGCATGGCGCGGACGGCGGCCGAGGGCCGACGAGGAGGCGAGACACGCGCCCGACTGAAACCGTAAGCTGAAGCCCAAAATCATGAGACGGACGCGAACATTCCCCGCCGATCGGCAATCGGTCCCCGCGGCCCGGAGGTTCGCGACCGAGACGCTGGTCGGAAGCCCGCGTGACCTGCTGGAGTCGGTCGAGCTGATGGTCTCCGAGCTAGCCACCAACTGCGTCCGGCACGTGAGGACGACTTTCGAGCTCATGATTCTGCGCACGCCCCGCGAGATCCGCGTCGAGGTCACCGACCACGGTGGCGGCACGCCGGCGATGCTGTCCCCCGGGCCCGACGACCCGACCGGCCGCGGGCTGCGCATCGTCGACATGCTCTCCGAGCGATGGGGCGTGAAGGACAAGTCGCGATTCGGCAAGACCGTCTGGTTCACCGTCTCGACGTTGCTGGAGCCAGCGATCGAGGAACCGCGCCGTCGTGAACGTGTGACGAGCTGATGGAGTCGGCCGCGCGCGTCGAGGTCCCCGGGAGCGAGCGGGAGTTCGACCCGCGCCACGCCCGCATCGGCGACGCCGACGGGGAGGAGCAGATCGAAGTGACCGTCTACCTGCGCCCGTCGGCATCGCTGGACTGGATCGATCAGGAGGCGGGCCGGCCGCGGGCGGCGCGACCCACGCTCTCACGCGAGGAGCTGGCCCGCGAGTACGGGGCCGGGGATCGGGACATCGGCGCGGTGCGTTCGTTCGCGGATGAGTACGGCCTCCAGGTGGCCAGCGTCGACCAGGGCCGGCGCACCATCTCCCTGCGCGGCACCGTGGCCGCGGTGGCGCGGGCGTTCGGCGCCCGCGAGTTGGCGGTGTTCCAGGATCCGACGGCCGGCGTCTACCGGGCCCGCCGCGGGCCGCTGACCGTGCCCAGCGAGCTCGGCCAGGTGATCACCGGGGTGTTCGGGATCGACACCCGGCCCCAGGCCAGACCCCACGTTCGCTTCCATGCCGCCCCCGCCGCGGGGACGTCGTACACACCGCCGCAGGTAGCTGCCGCGTACGACTTTCCCGCCAAGGTCAACGGCGCCGGCGAGACCGTGGCCATCATCGAGCTCGGAGGCGGATACCGCCAGAGCGACCTCGACAGCTACTTCGCCGGCCTTGGGCTGACGGCGCCGGCGGTGAGCGCGGTCGGGGTGGACGGGGGCGCCAACTCGCCCGGCGTGGACCAGGGCGCCGACGGCGAGGTGATGCTCGACATCGAGGTGGTCGGCGCCGTGGCTCCGGGGGCCAAGATCGTCGTCTACTTCTCCGCCAACTCCGACCAAGGGTTCCTGGACGCGGTCTCGACCGCGGTGCACGACACCACGAACAACCCGTCGGTGGTCTCGATCAGCTGGGGCGGCCCTGAGGACTCGTGGACCCAGCAGGCTCGAACCCAGATGGAGCAGATCCTGACCGAGGCCGCGGCCGTCGGCGCCACGGTGACGGTCGCCGCCGGCGACAACGGATCAACCGACGGCGTCGACGATGGCAAGCAGCACGTCGACTTCCCTGCCTCGGCTCCCCACGCCCTGGCCTGCGGCGGGACCTCGCTCGAGATCGCCGGCACCCAGATCACCAGCGAGACGGTGTGGAACGACGGGCCCGGTGGCGGCGCCGGCGGCGGTGGGATCAGCATCGAGTTCGCGGTGCCCTCCTATCAGAGCACGATTCGGATGCCCGACAACGTCGACACCGGCCAGCCCGGCCGAGGCGTGCCCGACGTCGCCGGCGACGCGGATCCCGGGACCGGCTACTCGATCCTCGTCGACGGGGCCCGCCAGACGGTCGGCGGAACCAGCGCCGTGGCCCCCCTGTGGGCGGGGCTGGTGGCGCTGGTGAACCAGTCGCTGGGCAAGCCCGTGGGTTTCCTTCAGCCCCAGGTATACGCCGCCTCGGCCCGGATGGGCTTCCACGACATCACCCAGGGCAACAACGGCGACTACCAGGCCGGCCCGGCGTGGGACGCCTGCACCGGCCTCGGCTCGCCGAACGGGACGGCGTTGCTAGAGGCGTTGGGCGCGACGGCCGCCTGAGCCGGACGCGGGCTACGCCCGCAGCATGTCGATCACGAGCTCCAGGTGCCGATGCCAGTCGAAGCCCAGTCCGGAATGGGTCATCGTCGCCGAGACGCCGCACATCAGCATCGGAATGTCGGCCACGCTCACGTCGGGACGCATAGTGCCCGCACGCTGCGCCCGCTCGATCAGCTCGGCGGTGGGCACGTTCAGCTCCGTCAGCTCGGCTTGCGCCCGCGTCCACAGCGGCTCGCCGAAACCGGTGAAGGCATGCTGGATCCCCGCGTCGCGGGCGCACACCTCGGCGTTGCGGCGCAGCAGGTCGGCGAACACGGCGAACGGCTCCCCGTCGTGTTCGAGCGCCTGGCGGGCATTCTCGGCAAAGGTCCGGAACTTGGCGCGGACCAGCTCGGCCATCAGCGCCTCTTTGGTCGGGAAGTGCCGGTAGACCGTGCCCACGCCCACCCCTGACTGGCGGGCCACGTCATCCATCTGGGCATCGACCCCACAGCGCGCGAAGACGACCCGGGCGCCCGCGAGGATGCGCTCGCGGTTGCGGCGCGCGTCGGCCCGTTGCGGACGCTCCGTGTCGATCTGGACGGTGGTCACGAGCTGTTCACCTGGTCTTCTTGACAACCGGAATCATAGTTCCTTATAGTGACGAGCGCAACCGGAACCGGAGGTCCCGTTCCATGACGTTACTCAGCCCCACCTCGCAGCCGTCGCTCGACACGCCGCGCGCCAAGAACCTGGCGCTGATCCTACTGGCCATGACCCAGTTCGTGATCGTGATCGACGCCGCGATCGTGAACGTGGCTCTGCCCTCGATCGGCTCGCACCTGCATTTTGCCCGCGACGACCTGTCGTGGGTCGTGAACGCCTACACGTTGACCTTCGGCGGCTTCCTGTTGCTGGGCGGGCGCCTCGCCGACCTGCTGGGCCGGCGGCGGATGTTCATGATCGGATTGGTGCTGTTCTCGCTGGCCTCGTTCGCGGGCGGGATCGCCCAGTCCGAGGGGTGGCTGATCACAGCCCGCGCCGTACAGGGGCTCGGCGCCGCGATCGTCTCCCCTGCAGCGCTGTCGATCATCACGACCACGTTCGCGGAAGGACCCGAGCGCAACCGCGCGCTCGGTGTGTGGGGCGCCGTGGCCGGCGCCGGCGGCGCCGCGGGCGTGCTCCTGGGCGGGATCCTGACCAGCGGTCTGAGCTGGCGCTGGGTGCTGTTCGTCAACGTTCCGATCGGGATCATCGCCGCCGCACTGGCCCCGCGCACGCTCGTCGAGAGCCGTAGCGAGGACGGCGCGAGCAGCTTCGACGTGCCAGGGGCGGTGACGGTCACCGCGGGACTGGCGCTGCTCGTCTACGCCGTGGTCGACGCCGTCAACGTCGGGTGGGGATCGACGGCGACGATCTTGCGCCTGGCCGGGGCGGCGGTGCTGCTGGTCTCGTTCGTCCTGATCGAGCTCCGCCAGCGCCACCCGCTGATGCCGTTCTCGATCTTCCGGCTGCGGACCCTCAGGGGCGCCAACGCCGTCGGGCTGCTGATCGGCATGTCCCTGTTCTCGATGTTCTTCTTCATCTCGCTCTACCTCCAGAACGTGCTCGGCTACTCGCCGATCAAGACCGGGATCTCCTACCTCCCGCTGGCGGTCGGGATCATCGTGTCCGCGGGGCTGGTCTCGCAGCTGGTCAACCGGATCGGGTTCAAGCTGCCGCTGATCGCCGGACTGCTGATGGTCGCCGGCGCGCTGGTGTGGTTCGCGCAGGTTCCGGGGACCGGCGGCACGTTCGCCGCCGACGTGCTCGGACCGTCGCTGCTGGCCGCGGTCGGCCTCGGCTTCTCCTTCGTTCCGGTGACGATCGCCGCCGTGTCGGGAACCGAGCCCCATGAGGCCGGCCTCGCCTCGGGGCTGATCAACACCTCGCAGCAGGTCGGCGGCGCGCTCGGGCTGGCGATCCTGGCCACGGTGGCCAACAGCCGCACGCAGAGCCTGTTCCACGCCGGCGTGCACAGCACCGCGGTCGCCTTGACCAAGGGCTTCGATCGCGCCTTCCTCGTCGGGGCGGGGTTCGCGATCCTCGGGGCGATCCTGGCCGCGGTGCTGATCTCCTCGCGCGACAGCCGCGCGCACGTGGAGGCGGCGCGCCGTGGCGATGGCGCGGTGGCACCGGCGCCGGCGAGCTGAGCCGACCTGCGCCGGCGTCCGAGGGGTGTGCGGACCGGCGCCGGCGAGCTGAGCGGATCGGCCGCGCTCAGCCGGCCTCGATGACGAAAGCGACGTCGTCGACGAAGCAGTAAGACCAGTCCTCCCCCGGCTCGACCGAGGTGATGATCGGATGGGCATCGGCACGGGCGTGTCGTGAGGCGTGGCGGTTGGGCGAATCGTCACAGCAGCCGACCTTGCCGCACGTGCGGCACACCCGCAGATGCACCCAGGAGGACCCTATGGCCAGGCACTCCTCGCAGCCGTCGACGTGTTCGGGTCGCTCGACCAGAATCTGGTCGAGATGCGTGCAGGTGGCCATCGGCTTTCAGCCCTCCCGGTTCGAGTTCTTCCTCACCCCACATTGCCGAAGTTGTCAAGGGCGTGGGCGGCGCGGTGGCGCGGCGCCCTGCGCCGGCGGGGCTACGCGTTGTGACGGCATCCGGCGCCGGCGGGGGCTACGCGCGCTGACCCGCCGCCCGCGACTGTTGCGTCGCCGGCACCAGCCGGAGCCGCAGCCCCGAGCCGGGGGTGGGCGTCTCGAGCACGATCAGCGCCGCTCGCGGCGGCCCGCAGTGACTGATGCGGGCGCGGACCCTGATGCCGAACGCAGCGCGCGGCCTCACGAACGTCGACCGGCAGCCCTGATCGCTGTCAGCCACATCGGCGAGGGCGGCGACGAAAGCTGAATGCTGGTCGGGCTCCGCGTCGGCGTCGGTGATCAGCTCGGTGACCGGATGATCGATGACCTCCGGCTCGCGGGCGCCCAGCAGCGCCTCGGCGTGCCGTGAGACCGCCTGCACGGTGAGGCGCCCGTCGACGACCAGGAACGGCTCCTCGCGTCCGGGCGCGGCGTCCGCCGGCGCCTCCAGCAGGAGGCCAGCGCCACAGTGGCCGCAGACCCGGGAGGTAGGCGGTGGCGGCTGCGCGGTGGCGGGCACGCCGCAGTAGCCGCAGAACCAATGCGTCTCCGGGCTCCCCGCGCCCTCGACGAGCGTCAGCGCCGGTCCTGGCGCAGGCTGTCGGAGCCGGGGCTCCCTCGACGCTGTCGCGGCGGGCGACGGCAGCACTCTGAGCGCCGGCGACGGCAGCGCTCTGAGCGCCGGCGACTCGAGCGCGGTGGGCGCCGGCGACACGAGCGCAGGCAGCGCCGTCAGCGCCGGGCTCGCGGGCGCCGGCAGATCGGTGAGCGGCGGGGACGCGGAGGCCGGAAGATCGGTGAGCGGCGGGGAGTCCTCGGCGGTATCCGCGGCGGGATTGGCGCGGCTCGGTTCACGGAACGCCGCGACGGCCGCGAGCGTCAGGGCGAGAGTGCGGAGCTCGAGCTCGAGCGACCAGTTCTCGATGTAGTGGTTGTCCCATTCGACCCGGTCCGCGATCGAGGTCTGACCGCGCAGCCCGTTGACCTGTGCCCAGCCGGTGATGCCCGGCTTCACCCGGTGGCGATCGTCGTAGCCCGGGACTTCGGCGGCGAACTGCGCCGCGAATTCCGGTCGTTCGGGACGGGGGCCGACGAGGCTCATCTCGCCGTGCAGGACGTTCAGCAGCTGTGGCAGTTCGTCGAGCGAGGTGTTGCGCAGCCAGCGGCCCACCGGGGTCCGCCGATCGGCTCCTTCGACGCCACCGGGGCCCATGCCGGTCAGCGGGGTGAACGCCGGCCGCCGCGCCGGCGCGGTCATGGTTCGGAACTTGAGCAGGTCGAATGCGCGGCCGCCGCGTCCGACGCGCCGCTGGCGGTAGATCACGGGGCCGGGCGAGCTCAGGCGGACCGCGACCGCGATCGCGATCAGCAGCGGCGCCAGCGCGATCAGCGCGAGCAACGCCGACAGTCGATCGATCGCGTACTTGACCCTGAACCGCCAGCCGTCGGAGCGCACCGGGCGGAAGCCCATCAGCGGCAGGCCGCCGACGTGGTCGAGGGTGGCCCGTTCGTTGACGGCCTCATACAGCCGGGGCACGATCGCCACCTCGAGCCCCGCTTCCTGGCAGCGCCTGACAACGCCGGCCAGGCGATGGTCCCGCTCCCAGGAGAACGCGAACACGAGTTGGCGAGCGCCCGTCCTTCGGGCTATCTCGACCGCTTCGGCGGGCGTCCCGAGAACGGAGAGCTCGACCTCCGGATCGATCAAGGCGGCGCTCGGTTCGGCGTCGAGGAAGCCGATCGGGCGCAGGCCGAGCGAGGGCTGGCGCTCCAGCCGGCGCACCACCCACGAGCCGACGACGCCGGCACCGACAACCAGCGTCGGTGTCATCAGCAGCCCGCGCGCGCGGGCCCGACGCTCCACCAAGCCCAGGACGGTCCGAGTGCCGCACAGGACGGCGGCGGTCGTCAGCCACAGGCGCAGTCCCGTCAGGTCGGGATGCGCCGATCCCGCGAGCGTGCCGGCGGTGATCGCCAGCATCGCCCCGATCGCGCACGAGGCGAGCGCGCGTGCGCAGGCGTCGAGCGACCCGACGGCGAACTGCTTGTGGAACATCCGGCGCGAGTGCAGCAAGGCCAGCAAACAAGCCGCGAACGTGGCTGCGGCCACGACGTCTGGCCGGGCGACGGCAGGGCCGGCGATCAGCACCGCCGCCGCCGCCGCGAGGACGCCGAGCGCGTCGGCCGCCCGCCGCACCGTTGCCCAGCGCCGCGGGTCCCCGGTCAGCCGCCGCGGCCACAAGAAGCGGTCCCCCAGCGCCCCGCCGGCGGCGGGTTCGGGCGAGCCGGGCTCGCGTTCATCCAGAGTCGTTGTCAGGGTCAATTGGGTTTCTAGCTTCGCCAGGGTTTTGAAGATCCGCATAAGGGCCAGCCGTCGCTCGATCGGCAACTCGAACGAACCTGCTGATGATGACCACTCAGATGCCCGCCCTGCGCCCATCCGGGACGCCGGCCCCGAGTATCGGCGCGGCGCGCTCCCGCCGCCTACCGAGAAGTGCTCGCCTCAGTAATCAGTACGTCGGCGTTCACTAAAGGTTTCATCATTCTGACACAGCGGCGGCGATTTCCGGAAATTGTTTGGACGGCTGAGCCACTGAGCGCCGACTCGCGCCTCGACGGCCGTTCGATCTTTTCTAGGCGCGGCCGTGATGGACGGCCTCGATGTTGTGCCCGTCGGGATCGAGGACGAACGCCCCGTAGTAGTCGGGCGAGTACCCGGGCCGCAGCCCCGGAGCGCCGTTGTCCCGACCGCCGGCGGCCAGCGCCGCGGCATAGAACGCGTCCACCTGCTCACGGCGATCGGCGGCGAACGCGACGTGCACGGCTGCGCCGGTCCCATATCGGGTCGAGATCGCGAAGTCCTCGGCCTCCTCCAGTCCAAACTCGACTTCGTCTTCCTCGGGCAGAGACCGGAGTTCGGCGAAGCCGAGCGGCAGCAGCGCGCGGGCGTAGAACTCGCGACTGCGGCGCAGATCGCTGACGCCGATCGTGACGTGATCGATCACCACCCGGCGGCGGGGCACGCTCGAACTCTAGCCTGGCGCGGTCCCCGGGGCGGGGAGCGCCGGCGGGGCAGTCAGTGGCGCCAAGCACCTGGGCGGTCGGTGGCGCCGAGCACCTGGGCGGTCGGTGGCGCCGAGCCGGTGGGCGATCAGTAGTTGCCCGAGATCAAGTCCCACGCGCGTCTGAGCTTGCGCTCAAACGCCCCCGGCGGGGGCGCCGCCGGATCATCGCGCATCATGGCCGGGTTCGCGGTGGGCTCGTGCAACCGCTCGGACGCGGCGCGATCGAGCTTCAGAACCACACCCCGCTCGTGAATCTCTCCGACATCGGCGGCGTCGACGAAGCGGTGCCCGCCGGAGCCGAGGTGCTCCGAGATCACGATGCCCTCGAACAGGTCCGCGTCCTCGACGGCGAGGACGTGGGCGACCTTGCCGATCTGCACGCCGTCCGAGGAGTACACCGGCATCCCAGAATCGATCACCTCATAGCTGACGGGTCCGCCCAGGTCCACGGGGCCAGCATATAGCCCGGTTTGGAGTTAGGCGGCAGCCGCCTACGCCGGCTGCCCGCGCCGTCTGCCCGCGCCGTCTGCCCGCGCCGGCTACCGGTGCCGCCTACCCGCGCCGCCTACCCGCGCCGCCCTTGCCCTCACGGCCGAGCAGCTCGTCGACGCTCGGCTCCTGGGCGAGCACCTCGTCGGCAGATTGCGCATCCTCGATCACCTGCTCCTTCGAGGGCACGCCTGCGAGCACGTCCTCCGGTGGCGGGCTGTCGATGTCGGGGAGCTTCGGCGGCGGCGGAGTGGACGCGGGTTGTTGGTCCTCGTGTGAATCGGTCATAGGCGAGTGGTACCCGCAGCGATCGGAGAACAACACCGTCCAGGCCCCGGGAGCCGCCGTTGCTCGAACCGGGCCAGCCGCCGCCGTTGGCGGGGTGTCCAGTCCGGGTGTAGGGTGATCGGGCAACGACAAAGGGGTGCTTCATGGCGGGAGAGGAGAATCTGGAGACAGCCAAACGAGCCTACGCAGCGTTTGCCGCCGGCGACGCCGAAGGCGCGATGGCCGACATCGCCGACGACGTGGTCTGGATCACAGCCGGGAACAGCGCGATCAGCGGGACCGCGCGAGGCAAGCAGGAAGTGAGCGCTCTGTGGGCCAAGCTGGCGGAGAAGGGCTTCGAGACCGCGCCGCAGTTCTGGTTCTCCGACGAGGACCACGTTGTCGTCCTGACTCAGATCACGCTCGGAGGTGAGCAGGCCGACGCCGCCGACGTGCTCACGTATCGGGACGGGCAGGTGATCAGGTTTCAATCAGCCGGAGACACGGCGCTGCTGGAGCGGGTGTTCGGGTCGAAGTAGCGGCCGATCCTGATCGCTGTGCGCATCGCCGTGCTGGCCGTCCTCGGCTCGCGGCCCGAGCCGGTGCACTGGATCAGCGGCAACGCCGAGCGCGACGCGGTCAGCGCCTACGACGGCGCGCCCGTCGCCGACGACAAGATCCTGACCAGGGCCACGCCGGACGAAGTGCTCCTGGAGGCGCGGCGGACGTCAGTCAGTCGCTCCTGGTCGGCGGGCACACTCATCAGCAGTTGGTCCACCAGCTCCGACCGGGCTGACCTACGCCAACGCGGGAAGCGTCGGGGTCCCCTACGAAGGTCGCCGGGCCGCGTTCTGGATGGTCGTCGGCGATGGCGTACCCGCCCCGCGCGAGACGGGCTACGACGTAGACGCGGCGGTCGTGGAGCTGCGGGCTTCGGGGTTCCCCGACGTCGACGCCCAGCTCGCCGAGTCGCCGATCGACCCGGTCGACGCCGACTGGGTCACCCGGGATCCTTCCCGCGGCCGGCGCCATGCTCGAAGTACGCCCCGGCGCGCGCGGGCGGACTAGTCGAGGCGACTGAACGGACGCGGGGCTCGGGGTTCGCGTCACGCCGCCGGGTTCGCGTCCCGCCGCCGGGGTTCGCGTCCCGCCTGCTGCCACCTCATACTGATGGTCATCTCGTCGCCGGCCGGACGCGCCGTGATCACGGTCTGGTGCTGCCCGGCCCGTTCGAGTGCGCGCCAGCGGTCGAGCACCCGCTCGAGCGTCGTGCAGATCCGGTCCGAGTCGCCGTAGCCGTGCAGGCGCCACCGGGCGCGCCTCACGCCGCCGACCGGTTTCGACTCCCACACGCTGCGCACCGTGACCGTGGCCAGGCCGCGCCCCTGTGGGTCGACCATGCCGATGCCGTGCCAGCGCCGTCGGCGAACCCACACTCGCTGCGCCGCCGGGATGGCCACAAGCAGGTAGATCAGGACCTCCGGCGTGTGACCCCGGACCAGCGGACTCCAGCCCTGTCGGCGGGTGTCCGCCGTGGACAGCGTGGCGGCCAGGAGCCGCTGGGCGGCGCCGGCGGAGAGCCGCCCGACGGGCGTGCCGGTGATCGAGATCAATGAGGAATGACTGCCGCCCTGGGTCCGGTTCGCGGTGAGAGCGGCGCGCGGCGCTTGCCAGCCGCCGTCGCCGCCGTGCAGCGGCATGAATCCGCCCCAGGTCAGATCGAGCGAGCGGAGGCGCTGGCCGCGTCGCTCGAGCACCGGGATCAGCTGGATCGCGTCCGCGTCGGGGTCGAGGCGCAGAGGGACGATGACGCGTCCTCTCTCGGTGAGCTGCTCCAGCCAGGCGCGCCGGAGCGCCTCGGCGCTGGCGGTCACGATGATTCGGTCGTAAGGCTGGTCCTGGGCGAACCCAGCCCGCCCATCGGCGTGTCTGACGTTCACCTTGTAGCCGGTCTCCCGCAGCGCCGCTCGCGCGCGCCGGCACAGCTGCGGGTCGACGTCGACTGAGGTCACGCGGCCGCCGGCGCCGACGAGCTGCGCGAGCAGGGCCGCGTTGTAGCCGGTGCCGGCGCCCACCTCGAGGATCCGGTGGCCGGGCTCCACGTCCAGCAGCTCCAGCATCTCGGCCATGATCGCGGGCTGGGAAGAGGAGCTCAGCGGCATCCCGCGCGGGTCGTGCTTGATCGGGTAGGCGCGGTCCCTGTACACCGCTTCGAGCCCGTGCTCGAACAGGACATCGGGAATGAAGCGCTCCCGCGGCACCGCCGCGAACGCGAAAGCCACGGAATCGGAGCGGATCACGCCGCGCCCGCGCAGCTCCCCGACCAGACCGTCTCGCAGACGCTGGGCGTCGGGGGCCCTCCCGGCGCGCTTAGCCGCTGAACGCCCGCTCACTCCTGCCCGGCCTGGCGCCGAACGACCTGCACGGCCACAGCCTAACCGGCGCGACCGCGCGCGAGGGTGGGAAACTTGCGGATCACTCATATCCCAGCTAGGCTGACGCTCGTAGTGTTGCTGCTCCGACCGTGACCCCTCACCCGCCTTGGCCGAGCGCCGCCTCGGTCACTGGTCCCTGGCCACGTCGTCCTTCGAGGAGCAGCATTTGTTTGCAGTTGATGTATCCCAGCTAGAGAAACACTTTCGTCGCCGTCGCGGTCGACAGCGGCGCACCGTTGCCGCGCTCACGGACCTGTCGTTCACGATCGAGCACCGCGAGTGCGTCGCCGTACTCGGCCAGAACGGGTCGGGGAAGTCGACGCTGGTCAGGATGCTCTCGACGCTGCTGTTGCCCGATGGCGGCAGCGCGGCGGTGTTCGGCCACGACGTCGTCCACGACGCGGGGGCGGTGCGGCGGCTGGTCAACCGGGTGTCGGTCGAGGCGTCGTTCTTCAAGAAGATGTCGGCCGTCGAGAACCTCTCCTACGCGGCCCGGTTCTACGGCATGACCCCGTCGGTCACCCGGGAGCGGATCCCGGAGATCCTCGAGCGGGTGGGCTTCCCGGTCCGTCGCTCGAGCGAGCCGATGGAGGATCTCAGCCGTGGCATGCAGCAGAAGGTCGCGCTCGCGCGGGCGCTCTTGACCTCGCCGGTGCTGCTGCTGCTCGACGAGCCGACCACCGGTCTCGACCCTCGCTCCAAACGCGAGGTGCAGACATTCATCCAAGAGCTTCGGGGCGAGCACGACACCACGATCCTGCTGTGCACGCATGACCTGACCGAGGCCGAGGAGCTGGCGGAGCGAGTGGGGATCCTGCACGCCGGGCGGCTGCTCGCGCTGGCGCCGCCCGATGAGCTGATCGCGCACTACGGCGCCTCGAGCATCGAGGAGGCGTTCTTCATCGCGACCGGGTTGGCACTCGAGGAAGACGAGGACGAGGAGGTACTGGCATGACGACGATCGCAAGACGGCTGGCGCCGAGCGACGGCCTGCGCCGGCAGTTGATCGGGCTGGGCGGCGTGGTCGAGCGCAACGCCTACCTGGTCAAGCGCTACGGCTGGTGGGAGCTCGCGTTCTTCATCTGGACCCTCGCCAACACGCTCACGATCGTGTTCATCGCCAAGGGCGTGAGCGCCGCCGGCGGACACCTCGACGTCAACCGTGAGACCGCCACGCTGCTGATCGGCGGCGTGATCTGGTCCTACCTGGGGATCATCTTCGAGATCCTGACCGAGACGGTGGCGTGGGAGCGCTGGGAAGGGACGATCGAGTACACGTTCATGGCGCCGCTCTCACGGGCGATCCATCTCGGCGGCATGGGCCTGTTCGCGGTCCTCTACGGACTGCTGCGCAGCGCCCTGCTGTTCGCGGTGATCTCGCTGTTCTTCGGGCTGCATCTCCCGCAAGCGGATTACGTCTCGGCGCTGCTGCTGCTCGCGGTCGCCTCGTTCTCGTTCGTCGGCGTCGGCATGGTGACCGCGGTGCTGCCGCTGATCTCGCCTGAGAAGGGCGCCCAGATCGGGTTCATCGCGCAGGGCATGCTGCTCGTGGTCTCGGGCGTCTACTACCCGGTCTCGGTGCTGCCGCAGTGGATGCAGTGGATCGCCACGATCTCGCCGGCCACCTACGCCCTGCGCGGGATCCGCGGCGCGATCCTCGACGGCAAGGATGTCGCCGCCTCGTGGGGCGACATCTGGCCGCTGCTGATCCTCGGCGTGGTCGCGATCCCACTGGGGTTGGCGATCTTCCGCGCCGGCGAGCGCTACGCGAAGCGGCACGGGAAGCTGAAGCGGTCAGGCTAATTTGGTGTTCGGGTGGGCGCATGCGCCCACCCGCCGGCGGCGCATGCGCCGCCGGGGCCGGGCCGCATGCGGCCCGGCCATCCGTACTACTGACGCTCGTGCATCGGCACGTACTCGAGCTCGTGCTTGCCGGTATAGATCTGGCGTGGCCGGGCGATCTTCTGCTCGGAGTCATCGATCATCTCGAGCCACTGGGCGATCCAGCCGCTGGTGCGCCCGATCGCGAACAGCACCGGGAACATCTCCACCGGCATGCCCAGCGCTTCGTAGATCAGCCCCGAGTAGAAGTCGACGTTGGGGTAGAGCTTTCGCTCGATGAAGTAGTCGTCCTCGAGGGCGATCTTCTCGAGCTCGGTGGCGATGTCGAGCAGCGGGTTCTTGCCCGTCACCTCGAACACCTCGTCGCAGGCCTTCTTGATGATCTTCGCGCGGGGATCGAAGTTCTTGTAGACCCGGTGGCCGAAGCCCATCAGCTTCTCCTTGCCGTCCTTCACCCCCTTGATGAAGTCGGGGATGTTGTCGGTGCTCTCGATCCGCCGCAGCATCCGCAGCACCGCCTCGTTGGCGCCGCCGTGGAGCGGCCCGTACAGCGCCGCCACCCCGGCCGCGATCGCCGAATACGGATCGACCTGCGAAGAGCCGACGCTGCGCACGGCGCTGGTGGAGCAGTTCTGCTCGTGGTCGGCGTGGAGGATGAAGAGGACGTCGAGGGCGTGCTCGAGCCGGGGGTCGGGGTCGTACTTGAGCTCGGCCACCTTGTAGATCATCGAGAGGAAGTTGCCCGGGTAGCTGAGGTCGTTGTCGGGATAGACGTAGGGCATGCCGCGGTTGTGGCGATAGGAGAACGCCGCCAGGGTCGGCATCTTCGCCAGCAGCCGGATGACCTGGAGGTAGCGCACCTCTTCGTCCTTGATCGCGCTGGCCTCGGGATAGAAGGTCGAGAGCGCCCCCACCGACGCCAGCAGCATCCCCATCGGATGGGCGTCGTAGCGGAAGCCCTGCATGAACTCCTTGACGTTCTCGTGCACGAAGGTGTGGATCGTGATCTGGTGGGTCCACTCGTCGAGCTGGGCCTGGTTGGGCAGGTGGCCGTGGACCAGCAGGTAGGCGACCTCCAGATAGGAAGACTTCTCCGCGAGCTGCTCGATCGGGTAGCCGCGGTATTCGAGGATCCCCTTCTCGCCGTCGATGAAGGTGATCGCCGAGCGGCACGACGCGGTCGCCATGTAGGCGGGGTCGTAGGCCATCAACCCGAAGTCGTCGTCGTGGACCTTGATGCTGCGCAACTCGGTGGCGCGAATCGTCTCATCCTCGATCGGGATCTCGTACTGCTTCCCGGTCCGGTTGTCGGTGATGGTCAGCGTTTCCGAGCCCGTGGCTACGCCGGCGCCATCCTTCTGCTGCGTCTCGGTGGTCATCGCACTCCTCTCGCGCGGTTGCCGGGGTGGTCTCTCCGGCACGAGGCCGAGCAGAGCGACCACCCAAAGACTCTAGTACCCGGGAGCTGTGGGCGGCTAAGCCGAAGCGGTCAGCGCGGAGACGCGCGGTGGAGTGTGGCTAACCCGTGACGACCGCCATCGCGACCGCGATCACCGCCAGCGCGAGGCTGATCCCCATCACGACGCGCTGGCCGCGGAGGGAGTACGGAAATTGGGGACGGCTGAGCCCGAGCCAGGCGAGCACCACCGCCCACACCGCGAACAATGCCCCGGCGATGTACCACGGGACCTTGGAGGGCTCGCTCGCGGCTATCAGGACGGCGATCATCGGCGTCCGAGCCTATCCAATCTGATGCCCGTCCGCCGCGGTCCCCGAAGCCCCCTCGTAGCGCGATTCGGTGGCCGCCCGCTGGCCCTGGTAGTGGCTCCCGAGCTCGGGGCTGCCGTAGGGGCGCAAGGCCGGTCGGTCGAGCGACATGAACGACAGCTGCGCGATCAGCAGACCGGGGTAGAGCTTGATTGGCACCCGGGTGAGGTTGTTCAGCTCCAGCGTCAGCGTGCCCTTCCAGCCCGGGTCGCAGAAGCCGGCGGTGGCGTGGACGATCAGGCCGAGGCGGCCCAAACTGCTTTTTCCTTCTATTCGGGCCACGATGTCGTCCGGGAGCTCGACCCACTCGAGCGTCCGGCCGAGGCAGAACTCGCCCGGATGGATCACGAACGAGTCGCTCTCGGGGACCTTGACCTCCTCGGTCAGGTTCTCGGGTGGGCGGCGGAGGTCGATCGCGGACGCGCGGTGGTTGTGGAACACGCGGAAGGAGTCGCCCAGCCGCAGGTCGAGGCTGGCGGGCTGGACCAGCGCCGGGTCCCAGGGGTCGATCCGGATCCGGCCCTCCTGGACCAGCTCGAGGATCGTGCCGTCGGAGAGGACGCAGGCCGGCGCGTCGGGCATGGGGCAAGTCTGCCAGCGGTGGCGGATCGGAGTCGGCGGCGGGCGCTCAGTGCTCGAGCGTGCGGGCCCGGGCGCGGACCGTGCGCACCCGCGCCGGCGGGAGCGGCCGCGGATCCCCGTGCGGACCACGCCTGGGATGGCGCGGGAACGGCTTGCGAGGATGTGGCGGATGGCGCTTGATGCCACCGTCGTCGTCGGAGGATGGCGCTTCCTCAGGCTCCTGCTTGACCGCCCACCACACGATGTAGATGAGGGCGGCGATCGGGATCTTCAGCGCCAGCATCAACCACAAGAATCCCCAAGTCACGACAGCTTGATCCTACCCTGATTGATCGCCGATGTCACGGTCGGTGGGCGGCCCGCTGACCGGGGGCGAGCGGGGCGAGGCAGGGCGGCCCGTGGCGCATCCGAGCCAGGCAGGGCGGCCCGTGGCGCATCCGAGCCGGCCAGGGCGGCTCGTGGCGCATCCGGGCCAGCACCTTCACTTCAGGGAGGCCCGGACACCGAGGCAGCTAATCCCGTAGCGCAATCGGCTTCTCGACGAACTGCGTGATCCGCTGGAGCTGCGAGACGCGCTCGGCGATCTCCTCGCTGGTCAGACGGGCGATCCGCTCGACCCCGAACTCCTCGACGTTGAACGAGGCCAGCGCGGTTCCGTAGGCCATCGCCCGGCGCAGCACGTCATCGCCGATCTCGCCGGGATGGGCGGCGAGGTAGCCCAGGAAGCCGCCGGCGAAGCTGTCGCCCGCGCCGGTGGGGTCGATCACCGTCTCGAGGGGGTAGGCGGGCAGGCCGAAGAATCCGTCCTCGGTCACCATCGCAGCGCCGTACTCGCCCTGCTTGGCCACGACGACGCTCGGGCCCCACTCGCGGATCTGGCTGGCCGCGCGGATGATCGTCGGCTCTCGGGTCAATTGGCGCAGCTCGGCGTCGTTGAGCAGCAGGCAGTCGGCCACCTTGATCGCCTCGATCAGCGACTCGCGGTCGGTGTCGATCCACAGGTTCATCGAGTCGAGCGCCACCACCCGGGCGGCCTCGCACTGCGCGCGGACCTCGCGCTGGAGATCAGGCTGAATGTTGCCGAGGAAGACGACCTCGGCGCTGCGCGAAGCTTCCGAGAGCTTGGGCCGGAAATCCGCGAACACGTTGAGCTGGGTGTCCAGCGTCTCGCGGCTGTTGAGATCCCAGTCGTACCGACCCCGCCAGAAGAACGTCTTGCCGCCGGCGATGCGCTCGATGTCGCCGGTCTCGATCCCACGTGCCCGCAGCACCTCGTATTCGGCGTCGCCGAAGTCATCCCCCACCGGACCGACCACGTGCACGGTGTCGAAGAACGCGGCGGCCAGCGCGAAATGCACCGCGGAGCCCCCGAGCATCCGCTCGCGGCTGCCAAACGGGGTGCTGACGGCGTCGAACGCGATCGATCCGACAACGGTGACGGACATGAGGGCGGCTAGCGTAGCGGCGTGCGCACGCGCTCGCCACGCGGGTCGAACAGCGGCTCGCGGGTCACCTCGCCGTCCATCCATCGCCCGAAGAGGTCGACCTCGACGCTCGTCCCGGTCTCGACCTCCGGAGGAAGGTATGCGTAGGCGATCGAGCGCTCCACCGTGTAGCCATAGCCGCCGCTGGTGACCCGCCCGGCGATCTCGCCATCGACGCGCACCGGCTCGTTGCCCAGGGCCAGGCAGCGCGGGTCCTCGAGCACCAGACAGCGGAGGCGGTGGCGGGGCTCCGCTCGGGCGAGCGCGTCTGCACCGATGAACGACTTGTCCGCCCGCACGCAGAACCCGAGGCCGGCCTCGTGCGGGGTCTCCCCGGGAGTGATGTCGGTCGCCCACACCCTGTAGCCCTTCTCCAGCCGCATCGAGTCGATCGCGTGGTAGCCGCCGGCGCACATCCCGAGCGGCTCGCCGGCGTCCCACAGCGCCTGCCACAGGGCGGCGCCGTACTCGGTCGGGCAGTACAGCTCCCAGCCGTGCTCGCCGACGAGCGTGATCCGCAGCGCGCGCACAGGCACGTCCCCCACGGCCAGCTCGCGCATCGACATGTAGGGAAACTCGAGCGGGTCCGGGGTGAGCTGCGTCAAGATCTGGGCCGCGTTCGGGCCCCACAGCGCGAAGCACGCCCATCGGGAGGTGACGTCGGTCAGGCGTACGGAGCCGTCGCCGGGCAGGTGGCGACGGATCCAGCTCGCGTCGTGGTTGCCGAACGCGGTGCCGGTGACGATCTGAAAGCGCTCCTCCTCCAGGCGCGTGACCGTGAAATCGCACTCGATCCCGCCGTGGCGGTTGAGCATCTGGGTGTAGGTGACCGCCCCGACCGGGCGGGCCACGCGGTTGTCACAGAGCCGCTCGAGCAGCTCCGCCGCCCCCGGGCCGGTGACCTCGAGCTTCGCGAACGAGGACTCGTCGAACAGCCCGGCGGCCTCGCGAGTGGCGCGATGCTCGGCGCCGATCGCCGGCGACCAGTGCATCCCTGCCCAGCCGTGGGGGCGCAGGTCGGGGTCGCCGGCGGCGGCGTTGGCCTCGTACCAGTTGACCCGCTCCCAGCCCGACTTCTCGCCGAACGCGGCGCCATGGCCGACGTGCCAGGCGTGCGCACTCGAGACTCGCAGCGGCCTGCCGGCCCGGCGCTCATGGCCCGGGTAGCGGATGTCGTAGTGGGTCTCGTAGACCTCCCTGGCCTGCTTCACCGTGTAGCTGGGCGAGCGGTAGTGGAAGCCGAAGCGGCGGATGTCCATCTCCCAGACATCGCTGTCGGGCTCGCCGGCGAGGATCCACTGGGCCACGGTCTGACCGAGCCCACCGGCGGCGGCGAGACCGTGAGCGCAGAAGCCGGCGGCGATGTAGAAACCGCGCACCTCGGACTCGCCCAAGCAGAACTCGTTGTCGGGGGTGAACGCCTCGGGGCCGTTGATGAGGCGCGCAGGTTTGACGCTCGCCAGCGCCGGGACGCGGCGCGCGGCATTTCCGGCGAGCTCCGCGAACCGGGGCCAGTCCTCCTCCAGCAGCCGGCCGTTGAAATCATCGGGAATGCGGTCGAGCTGGTGCTGGTCGAGAGCCCAGGGCGCGCTGTGGCGCTCGTAGCCGCCGACCGCCAGGCCGGCGCCGTGCTCGCAGAAGTAGATCAGCAGGTCGGGATCGCGGAGGGTGGGCAGGTGCTCGCCGGCGGCGGGACCGCCAACCGACGGCGGGTGCTCGCCGGCGCTCGGCTTACGAAACGGCTCGGTGACGAGGTACTGGTGCGTGAACGGGACCACCGGAACCCGCACTCCCGCCATCCGCCCCAGCTCGGCGGCGAAGATCCCACCCGCGTTGACGACGATCTCGGCCTCCAATGTGCCCCACTCGGTGTGTACCGCCCGCACTCGGCCATGCTGCACCTCAATCCCGGTCACCAGCGTGTGAGTGAACACGCGGCATCCTCCCTGCCGGGCGCCCTCGACCAGCGCGTAGGTCAGGCGCGAGGGGTCGAGGTAGCCGTCGGTGGGCAGGTAGGTGGCACAGCGCACGCCGTCGGCGGCCATCAGGGGGAACAGGTCGCGGGCCTCGCCAGGCGAGATCAGCTCCAACGGCAGGCCGAGCGTCTTCGCCCAGGCCACCTGTCGCATCGCCTCCTGCTCGCGCTCGGGCGTGCAGGCCAGGCGGATCCCGCCACACTCCACCCACCCGCAGTCGAGCCGCCGGTAGCGTTCGACCGAGGCCATTATCATCCGCGTCAAGGCGACGGTCCCGCGGAGTTGACCGACCACTCCGGCGGCGTGGAAAGTCGAGCCGCTGGTGAGCTCGTTGCGGTCGAGCAGGACAACGTCCCGCTCTCCGAGCCGCGCGAGGTGGTAGGCGACCGAGGCGCCCCCGACGCCGCCACCGATGATCGCGACGCGGGCGCGATCCGGGAGCCTACGCGCGCGCGGCATCCAGCCATCTCCCTAGATGGTCGATGATGCCGGCGAGGTCAGCCATCGCCGGCCAAACCCTAACCGGCGGCTGCCCGGGGTGGGTGGGCAAGGCCCGCGCCCGCCACTCGTGCCGAGGGGGGCGGAGGCCGGCCGCGAAAGCGTTACACCCGGTGGCGTTCGCGGCCGGCCCATGTGAGGCGTCGGCGAGGTGGGCTAGCGCCTCAGCCCCGCGCGCCCTCGGTCGCCGCCCTGGGGGGCAGGGAGGGTTCGACGCGCAGCCACCGCGCCGGCCCGGGCGGCAGCCACCAGTTCCAGCGGCCGAACAGCGACACCACCGCCGGCACAAGCAGCGCCCGGATCAGCGTGGCGTCGAGCAGGATCCCGGCGGCGAGGCCGGTCGCGAACACCTTCACGTCGGTGTTCGGGCCCGAGGCCATGGACACGAAGGCGAGGAACAGGATCAGCGCCGCGCTGGTCACGAGCCGCCCGGTGCGACCGATCCCGCGGACGACGGCGGTGTCGGTCGATCCGGTGCGGTCGTACTCCTCGCGCATGCGCGAGAGGATGAACACCTCGTAGTCCATGGAGAGGCCGAACAGGAAGGCGAACACCATCAGCGGGATCCAGGCGCTCACCGAGTGCGTGGCCTGGATTCCCCACAGCATGCTCGAGCCGTGCCCCTCCTGCCAGATGAGCGTGATCACGCCCCACGCCGCGGCGACGCTGATCACGTTGAGGATCACCGCCTTGAGCGGCAGCAGCAGCGAGCGGAACGCCCGGGCAAGAAGGAGGAACGTCAGCAGCGCGATCAGGCCGATCATGAGCGGGAAGCTGCCGTAGATCGCGGATACGAAGTCGGCGTTCTCGGCGCCGATCCCGCCGACGCGAACGCCTTGACCGACGTCATGCGCGGCCGTCCTGACCGCCTTGATCGTGTCGCGGCCGGCGGAGGTCGAGCCGTCGGCGACCGGGATCGCGTCGACGACGGTCGAGCCGCCGCGCTGCCACGCTGGACCGGTGGCGGCGACCGCGCCGTGGACACCGGGCACGGTGCCCAGAGCCGATGCCAGTCGGGACCCGTCGGCAGCCGGCGCGAGGACCTCGATCGGCTGCAGCGCCCCAGGGCCGATCCCCGAGCGTTCGAGCGCGACCAGACCGGCGCGGGCGTCGCCCTTCTTGCTGAGCGTGTCGGCGTTCGGCGTACCGGGATGCAGCGAGGTCGCCGCCAGCACCAACGCCGCGAGCACGAGCACGGCGCCGGCGGCCGCGGCCCAGCGCCGGCGCACGACCAGCCGCGCCCACGCCGTCCACGACCGGCTGGCCTTGTCGTCGTTGCGGACGTGGGGCCAGTCGAGCCGGTTGCCGAACTTGAGCAGGACGATCGGCAGGAGCGTCATGGCGACGATCACGCTCACCAGCGGGATCAGCATGCCGGCGTAGCCGATCGAGCGCAGGAACGGCAACGGGAGGACGATCATCGCCAGCAGTCCGATCGCCACCGTGGTCCCGCTGAACACCACGGCCCGGCCGGCCGTCTGCATCGCCCGCAGCACCGCCTCGTTGCCGTCGTAGCCGTGCGCGCGCTCCTCGCGCCAGCGGACGACGACGAGCAGCGAATAGTCGATCGCGACGCCGAGGCCGATCAGCGCGACCAGGAACTCGACGATCATCGAGACGCTGGTGAACGCGCTCACTCCCCACAGGACCAGGAACGTGGACATGATCGAGACGATCGCCATCAACAGCGGCACAAACGCCAGCAACGAGGCGAACACGAACGCCAGCACCACCAGCGCCCCGAGCCCCCCGAGCACTGACTCGACCAGGACGCCGGGGCCGCCCGAGCCCCCCGTCTGGCTCTGGAGCGCGTCAAGGCCGGTCACGCGGACAGGCGCGCCCGCGATCGTGTCTCCGGCGAGCACCCGCTCCGCGGTCTTGGCCGCCTTGGTGTTATTGCCGAATGATTCGTTGTCCGGCGGTTCGTAGGCAAGGACGAACGTCGTGTGTCCGTCCGCGGAGACGAACGCGCGGTTGCCGGTGGACGCATAGGACGCCGTCCGCGTCCCGGGCAGGGCCTGGCGGAGCTTGGCCTCGATCCGCTCGAGCCCCCCGCGAACCTGCGGGGAGTTCACGGACACTCCGGCGGGTAGCGTCACCACCGGAACCAGCGGCGCGTAGTTGCCGCCATCGTGGTAGATCCTCTGGATCTCGGCGTTGGTGACGAACCCTTCCCGCCCAGGAACCGAGAAGGTCTTGCTGAACGAACTGGTCGATGAACCGACGGTCGCGATCCCAACCAGCGTGACGAGGATCCAGAAAGCAGCGACGATGCGCCTGTGCGCGAGTACCCAGCGGGTTATCGAGGTCAGCATGGGCGGGCCTCCGTAGTTGTTGTCCGAGCGAATCGTTTGTAGCAAAAACAATTGGTGCTGTCTATACTTAGTTGTGTGATATATTTCTCACGCGATGTCTGAGCCACCCATCGCCGGGCCGTTCGGCCTGCACGCGGCGTTGACCCGCCATACCGGCTTCCTGGTCAACCGCATTGCGGTGATCGCGCGCAAGCAGTTCACGGCGCGGCTGGACTCGCTCGACCTGAATCTGCGGATGTGGGGCGTGTTGAACGTGCTGGACGTCGAGGGCGCGATCACGCAGCACGCGCTCGGGCGGTGCGTGGGGATCGACCCGAGCTCGATGGTGGCCACAATCGACGAGCTCGAGTCGCGCGGGCTGGTCGAGCGCCGGCGCAATCCGAGCGACCGACGGGCCCATGCGCTGCACCTGACCGAGGCCGGCACCGAGACGCTGGCGCGCGGACGGGCGCTGGCTCGGCAGGCCCAGGAGGAGCTGCTGGCGCCCCTCGACGAGGACGAGCGCGAGCAACTTCACGAGCTGCTGCTGCGCGTGGCGATGGCCGCGGGCAAGCCTCCGCTCGGCGCGACCGAGGAGAGCTCGGAGGCGGCGGCGGGCTGAGGCCCGGCGCGGTCTGCCGGCGCCTACGCGGTGGCGACGGCCACCGGGCGACGGCTACGCGCGGTCACGCGCTCATCCGCGCGCGCGGCGACGGCGAGCGCGGTCCCCACGCCGAGCAGCGTCCAGGTGGCGGGATCCTCGAGGAAGTCGGCGTACAGCATGGTGTGAAAGACCAGGGCCAGGAAGGCCGCGGCGATCGCGGCGCGGGGCGGGTCGGCGCCCGCGCCCCGCAGCAGCCCCACCAGGGCCACGAGCACCAGGGCGATGTACGCCACCTCGCCGATCAGTCCCTGCTCGGCTGCGATCGTGATCGGGATCGTGTGCGAGGCCGCAAGCGTCGTCGACGTGCCCCGGTGGTGGCGTCGGTACTCACGCACGAACGACCCCGACCCGTAGCCCCACACCAGTCGCTCACGGAACAGGTCGGTGCCGCCGCTGACCAGCCCGGCGCGGCCGCTGGAAGCCCCGTTGAGCCCTTGGTTGAGCCCGAACGTCTTGGGCGAGATCGCGACCGCGGCGGCACCGAGGACCACCGCTAGGGCGGCGGCCACCAGCGCCGGCCACGCCTTCCATCGCAGGGCCGCGAGCGTCCCCAGCCCGACCAGCAGCGCCGCCAGGCTCGAGCGGGACAGGGTCAGCACGAGACCGCCCCACATGATGGCCAGGACGACCGTCGCCGCGACGATGTCCCGGGGCCGGTGTCCGTAGAGCAGGACCGCTGCCACCAGGATCATCACCAGGGCAAGGAAGCGCCCGAAGATGTCGGGGTCGAAGAACACCGAGTTGACGGTGAAGTAGGTGTGGACGTTGTTGGCCGCGATCAGCTTCGGGTTCAGGAACAGCGTCTTGGTCTCGTATTCGACGAACCCGACCGCGGCGAACACGACCGCGAGCGCGGCCACGAGGATCAGGCAGATCCGCAGCCGCTCCCGCGTCCACCGCAGGCGCCTCAGCATGCAGAACAGCAACGAGAACGGGACGTAGAAGAAGACCATCTGCTGCAAGGCGATCCGGAAATCGGTGGAGTAGATCGCCTGCACCGCGTACAGCACCACGTACAGGGCCAGCAGCCGCTCGACCCACTGGGAGCGAGCGCCCGCCATCTCCGGTTCGAGCTCGCGCTCGTCGCGCCACGCCGCGACGATGAACGCCACCGCCCCCGAGGCCACGACCAGGTAGAGGGGCACGAGCAGATTCGAGGTCGTTCCGCCGGCCTCGATCGGGATCCGGAACGGCAGGGCGAGCAGGGCGAGCAGGGCGAGCAGCGCCGGCCATCGGAGGATCAGCAGACCCACGGCCACGATCACCGCCAACGCGAACGCTGCCCCGACAGCGGCGTACAGCGGATGACGGTGGACGAGGTTCAGCTGCGGTGAGTGCCAGATGTCGGCCAGCAGCAGCACCGGCGAGAGCACCAGCGCCCCGACCATGGCGGTCGCCCGGGCCCGCGGCTCGCTCGCGAGCAGCGCCCACGCCGCCAGCAACGCCACCAGCACGACGCCGGCCTTGGGCGTCGGTCCGCTCAGCGCTGCGAAGTCGATCACGCGCCAAGCGTAGAGAACCATGGCCACCCCATCATCTACTCTCTGGCGAGATGTCCTGCGCCAAACTCGCGATCGCCTGCGGGTTCGTCGCGGTCGTCCTCTCGGCCTGCGGGGCCAAGTCCAATCCAGCCGTGGGCACGATCTCGCCCACGGCCGGCTCCGCCGGTCACGCGAAGCTCGACGACCCGCGCACGAAGCACGCGGCATGCCTGCGCCAGCACAAGCTCCCGGTCACCGACGTCGGCCGGGTGTGGCTGCAGATCAACGCGCCGGGCAGCCCCAAGGTTCTCTTCACTCCGACTCCGGGCGCGGCGCAGGCGGTGCAGATCGACGGCCAGGACCCGGGCGCAGAGGTGATCGGGAGCGCCCTGCTCTATCCCGAACAGGCCCCGGACAGCGAGCTGAACACGATCGAGGACTGCCTCGACGTGGGGGTCAAGGGCTGATCCCCGCGATGAGCGGATGGTTAGGCTCGAGCGAGCGGTGAGCGGCCCGGCCGATCCGGGCACTAGAATCGCCGCTAGCCCGTTGACCCGGGCGACGAGGCCCGTGCCAGGCGCGGGCTTGTGCGCGTCTAACGTCCGCCGTGACCCGAGCTCGGAAGGTGTCCCCCCGTAACTCGGGTATGCCCGTGCGGTATCGAAAAGCAGCTTTCTTGTGTCTGTTCCCAGTGCTGAGCTGACTGCGCCGGCGATCGGCGCCCCGAGCCGGGCATCGGCCGGCGCCCTTCGTGGGCGTCTGACCGGCTGGCGCCTGTACGGCGTGCTGGCCGCCGGAGCGGTGGTGGTCGGGGCGCTGTCGCTGCTGATCCCGTCGACCCCCAGCTACGACCCATGGGCGTGGCTGGTGTGGGGGCGGGAGATCGTCCACCTCAACCTGCAGACCACCGGTGGTCCCACCTGGAAGCCGCTGCCGGTGGTCTTCACCACGCTGTTCGCACCGCTGGGCCACGCGGCGCCGGACCTGTGGCTGGTCGTCGCGCGGGCCGGAGCGGTGATGGCCGCGGTGATGGTGTTCAAGGTGACCGCGCGCTTGACCCAGTGGCTGACCGACGAACTCGCTCCCCGGGCCACGCGCGGCGAGCGGATCGCCGCTCTGCTCCCGGCCGTGTTCGCGGGGACGATCGCCGTCATCGCCCTGGTGCTGTCGGCGGCATTCATCAAGGACAACGCGCTCGGCTACTCGGAAGGCCTGATGACCGCGCTGGTCCTGATCGCGATCGAGCGCCATCTCGACGGCCACCAGCGGCAGGCCTTCGCCGTTGCCTTCTTCGCCGCGCTCGATCGGCCCGAGATCTGGATCTTCTGGGTCCCCTACGGGCTTTATCTGTGGTGGACGGATCCGGGCGCGCGCAAGCTCGTGTACGTGCTGTTCGCCCTGATTCCGGTGCTGTGGTTCCTGCCCGAGCTGTGGGGCTCCGGCCATCTCCTGCGTGGCGTCAACCGGGCCCACAATCCCCGCTCCAACAGCCCCGCGTTCGCTAAGTGCCCGTTCTGCACCGAGCTGGGCAACGCCTGGGTGACCGTGCTGACCAGGGTCAAGATCGCCGCCGGGATCGGGGTCCTCGCCGGCGCCGTGTCGCTGATCCGCGCGCTGCGGGCCCGCCATGGCTGGACCGTCGAAGGCAACAAGGAGCGCGCCAAGCTCGCGATCGTGTGCGCCGGCCTGTTCGGACTCGGCTGGTGGGTCGTGATCGCGGTCCTCACCCAGGCCGGGTTCTCCGGCAACAACCGCTACCTCGTCCTCGGCGCGGCGCTGATCGAGATCGCGGGCTGCGCGACCTGGGGCTGGGGCATGATCGAACTGCGCAAGTGGCTCGCCCGGGGGCGGGGCGGTATCGGTCGGCGGCTCGCCTCGCCCGCGGGCGCGTGGCCGGTGGTGGCGATCGCCGCGCTGGTGTTCGCGTTCTTCCCCGGATTCGTCGGCAGCCGCCTGACCGACATCCCGCGCACGCACCGGGCGCTCGTGTATCAGGCGCTGTTGCGCACCGACGCGCAGGCCGCGGTGAAAGAGGCCGGCGGGAAAACCAAGATCCTGGCCTGTGGGACGGTGATGACCGAAGCCTTCCAGGTGCCGATGGTCGCCTATTACGTGGGGGTCCACACGCTCCAGGTCGAGGCGCCGCCGGCCGCGGGGGCGCCGCCGGGTCCGGCTCCGAACGTGGTCTTCCAGGCCCGGGAAACGCGCTCGGCCGCGCTGCTGCCGATCCTCCACGAGTGGCCTACCACGCATTACCAGCTGATCGGGACCACGCGCACGTTTAGGGTGTTCGAACACTGCGCGGGTAGGGTGGGCGCCTAGCCGTGGCCACCGCCGTCGCCCCTCCTCGCGGGATCCCGAAGGTTCCGGACGTCCGCGAGCCGCAGTGGTTCGCGCGGCTCCCGGCATGGGTCACCGCCGGCGGGTTGCTGGTCGTCCTGCTCGCGGCCTCGGCGTTCATCCGGACGCGCTACATCGGCGGCCAGTTCTGGATGGACGAGGCCATCACGACCGGGATCGCCTCGCACTCGCTCTCGGCGATCCCCGGCATCTTGCGCCACGACGGCTCGCCGCCGCTCTTCTACTTGCTCTTGCACTTCTGGATCCGGGCGTTCGGCGACAGCGAAGCGGCCACGCACTCGCTCTCGCTGCTGTTCGGGCTGCTCACGATCCCGGTGGCGATGTGGTCGGGCTGGAGCCTGTTCGGGCGCCGCGCCGGGATGTACGCGGCGACCCTGTTCGCGTTCAGCACCTTCCTCACCCAGTACGCCGGCGAGACGCGGATGTACGAGTTGATGGGGCTGCTGGGCCTGATCGCCACCACTGCGTTCATCCACGGTTTCATCTACAGGCGGCGCGGATACCTGATCGTGTTCGCGGTCGCCGAGGCGCTGATGCTGTACACGCACGCATGGGGCATCTTCTACGGCGCCGGCGCCGCGCTGGCCCTGATCCCGATCTATCGCGCCAGCGATGACCGCCGCGCCCTCCTCCGCGATGCCGTGCTGGCCTTCGTCGGCGCCGGGGTCCTGTTCCTGCCCTGGCTCCCGAACTTCATCTACCAGTCGACCCACACCGGTGCGCCGTGGGCTCCGCCGCCGCGGTTCGGCGCCCCGGTGCTGCTCTCGCGTGACCTGATCGGAGGCGACCGGATCACGATCGGGCTGGCGATCGCCGCGATCATCGGCCTCGGCGGGCTGTTCACCCGCGCGCAGCGGCGGAGCACCGATGCGACGAAGATGTGGGTGCTGATCGTGCTTCCGTTCGCGACGCTGGCCCTGGCCTGGCTGGCGTCGCAGATCACGCCGGCATTCGTGTCCAGGTACTTCGCGCCGGTGCTGGCTCCGATCTTCCTGCTGGCGGCCTGGGGCTGCGCCCGTTCCGGGATCGTCGGCCTGGTCGCGATCGTGCTGTCGGTGGTGTTCGTGGTCCACATCGCGTCCTACGCACCGGAGTTCAAGAGCGACATGCGCGACGTCGCCGCGGAGGTGGCGCCGCAAATGCACAAGGGCGACCTGGTGATCGTGGGACAGCCCGAGCAGGTGCCGCTGGCCTGGTACTACCTACCTACCGGCTTACGCTATGCCAACACCCTCGGGCCGGTCTCCGACCCCCGGTACATGAACTGGGTGTACGCGCTCAGGCGGCTTCGCAACGCCAATCCGCAGGCGACGCTGGCGCCGCTGCTTGCTAGTGTCAAGCCCGGACAGGATGTGCTGTTCGTGCGACCCTTGACCGAGGGCGCCAAGAACTGGGAGGCGTCTTGGACGCAGCTCGTGCGCCGTCGCTCCGCCCAGTGGGGAGCGCTGCTGGCGAGCGACCCCCACTTCAAGGCGATCGCATGGGCACCGCACAACTACGAGGGCGCGTGCTGCGTAGCCAACAGCGCCATCCTCTACCAGAGGGTCTCCTGAGAACGAGATGACGCAAGCGATAGAACGGATCCCGGCCCCCGATCCGGAGATCACACCCGATCGTCCGGTGCTGGTCCTGGGTGGCGGGCCAGCAGGGCTGACCGCGGGCTATCTGCTGGCCAGGCAGGGCAAGCCGGTGATCGTGCTCGAGTCGACCGATCAGGTCGGCGGCATCGCCCGGACCGAGGTGCGCGACGGATACCGGTTCGACCTCGGCGGCCACCGCTTCTTCACCAAGGTCAAAGAGGTGGACGATCTCTGGCACGAGATCATGAAAGAGGAGTTCCTCCGGCGGCCGCGTCAGTCGCGCATCTACTGGAACGACAAGTTCCTCGAGTACCCGCTGGAGGGCATGGACGTGATCAAGCAGCTCGGCCCGGTCGAGCTGGCCCGGTGCGGGCTGTCCTACCTGTGGGCCGCGGTCAAGCCCAAGGGGCGCGAGGACACGTTCGAGCAGTGGGTCTCCAATCGCTTCGGCAAGCGCCTGTACCAGCACTTCTTCAAGACGTATACGGAGAAGCTGTGGGGCGTCCCGACCGATGAGATCCGGGCCGAGTGGGCCGCGCAGCGGATCAAGGGGCTGTCGTTCTTCAGCGCCGCCAAGGCCGCGTTCTTCGGCAACAAGGGCAACAAGATCAAGTCGCTGATCTCGGAGTTCAACTATCCCCGGTACGGGCCCGGCCAGATGTGGGAGCAGATGACCGACGACATCCGGGCCAAGGGCGGCGAGGTCCGCTTGAACGCGCCGGTCACGCGGCTGCGGATGGACCCCGTCACTCGCCGGGTGGTCGAGGTGGTCGCCGGCGGCGAGACGCTGACGCCGTCCCACGTGATCTCCTCGCTGCCGCTGCGCACGACCGTCGGGATCGCCGAGCCCGAGGCGCCGGCGGAGGTCCGCGACGCGGCCCGCGGCCTGCGCTACCGCGAGTTCCTCACCGTCCTGCTGGTGATCGGTGGCGAGGACCTGTTCCCGGACAACTGGATCTACATCCACCAGCCCGGCGTCAAGGTCCTGCGGATCCAGAACTTTCGCTCCTGGAGCCCGTGGATGGTGCCCAACGACGTCGACGCCTCGATCGGGATGGAGTACTTCTGCTTCGAGGGCGACGAGCTCTGGAACATGGCCGACGACGACCTGGTGGCGATGGCCAGCCGCGAGATCGAGCAGTTGCACCTCGCGCGGGCGGCCAACGTCAAGTTCGGCTTCGTCGCCCGTGTCCACAAGGCGTACCCGATCTACGACGTCGAATATGCAGAGCGCGTGGCGGCGATCCGCGGCTGGCTCGACGGAATCGACAACCTGGCCCAGGTCGGCCGTAACGGTCTGCACCGCTATAACAACTCCGACCACTCGATGCTGACCGCGATGCGCGCCGTCGACAACATCCTCCTGGGCACCAAGCACGACCTCTGGGCGGTCAACGCCGAGAGCGTCTACCACGAGGAGGACGTCGAGCCCGAGCAGCCGTACCGCGAGGCGCCCGGGACGCCGGCGATGGAGCACCCGCTGGCGCCGGAGCGGTAGGAGGTCACGACCGCGATGTCGGGCGTGTCCGGAAGGTTCGGTGCGGCGGTCCGGGGGGCAGCGGTTGCCGGTGTTCTCGCGTGGTTGGCCGGCGGGTTGCCGGCGGTGGCGATGGCAGCGGGCGGTGGCGCGAGCACGGGCGCGGCGGGCACGAGCACGGCTCCCAACCCGGCCCTGAGCGGGGCTCCCGGTTCGAACCCGCTCGGGAACCCGATCACGCCCGGGATTCCGCAGTCGCAGGCCACGGTCCCGACGACGACCACCACGCCCGCGGTGACCACCACCAGCACCTCGTCCAGCGGCAGCGGCCTGAGCGGGTCGAGCGCGATCGTGATCGTCGCCGGCGCCGGCATCCTGCTGTGCGCGATCTCATTCTTCATCTGGCGCGACGCTCGGCGGCGCGCGCCCGTCCGCGGCCGGGCGGCCACCGCCGGCGCGGGTCTCGCCGAAGGCCGCAGGGCGGGATCCAAGCAGCGGACGAAGCCGCGGAAGCTGAGCCCGGCAGAGCGGCGGCGGCGGAAGCGGGGGCGGGCGCGGTAGCGGAGGCGGGGGCGCGGCCCGGGCTTGCGTCCCACGGCGATCGACGACGTGGATGACTTTTTGCTGCGCATGGGAGCAAAAAGTCATCCACGTCTCCCCGGATTCACCGAGGCGGGGCCCCCGGGCCTGTGTCGGTGGCGGGCAGCGGCGCGCCACCGAGGCTACGGGCCTGTGTCGGTGGCGGGCAGCGGCGCGCCACCGAGGCTACGGGCCTGCGTCGGCGGCGCGCAGGGTTCGCCGCGCCCGCAACAGCTGGCGCTCGACCGTACGCAGCGTGCACCCCTCGTGTGCCGCCATCTCGTCGTAGCTGAGGCCGAGACCCTGTAGCCACAACAGCCGCTGCTGGCGGACGGGGAGGGACTCGATCGTCGCGAGGCACTCGAGCCGTTCGAGCAATTCATCCGGCCCCGGCAACTCGCCGTGCACGACGGCGTCGCCGGCGAGCTCGATCGTCGCCTCCAGGGACAGCTCGCGGTCGTCGCGGCGGATCAGCTTGAGCGCCTCGCGGACCGCCGTGGTGGCGAGCCAGGAAAGTGCCGCCTCGCGCCGCACGCCCCGGCAGTGGTGGACGAGCCGGCTCCAGGCGAACTGGCACGCATCCTCGATGACCGCGTCCGACGCGCGGACGTCGCGGCGGACGATTCGCTCAAGCCGCGTCGACAGCAGCGGGTACAGCTCGCCGACGTCGGCGGGACCAAATCGATCGGTGAGGGCTAGTGAGTCCAATTGAGACTAACTTGCTACGAATCACCCTAGCAGACTCAGAATAGAGTTGATAGGTTCACAGCAGGCTATTTAGTCTCAACTGGTTCAGGAGGACTCAATGGATGTAGTTCGGCTGGTGCTGCCAGCGGTCAGCGCGCATCCCAACCCCACTGCGCTCCCCGGAAGCAACGTCCTGCAGCAGCTCGTCAACGGCGCCGAGGCGTGGGCGCTGGCAATCGCGTTGCTGGGCGCGTTCATCGGCGCAGCGCTGTGGGCGGTCGCCTCCCACACCCACAATCACCAGTACGCGGCCCGGGGACGGATGGCGGCGCTGATCTCGGGTGCTTCGGCGCTGGTCGTGGGCTCGGCGCCGGGCCTGGTCAACTTCTTCCAGCACCTGGGCACGACGGCGAAATGACGGTTCGCGCGCCACGCGCCTTCATCGCCGCCGCGGTGCTCGGCTGCGCCACGCTGACGCTGGCCGCGCGGCCGGCGCCGGCGGCCGCGGCCAACCCGGTCAAGCCGATCTGCAACCTCGCCGGATGGTTCAGCGGCGCGATCGGCAAGGCCTGCGGCCTGCTCCAGAAGGGCGGCAGGCTCGTCAACGCCGGCAAGAAGCTGATCTCGGGACATCCCGGCCAGGCGGCGAAGGCCCTGATCAGCGGTGGCGTGGCGAAGGTCGGCGCGGCGGCGGGGCTGACCGCCGTCGGCGTGTGGGTGCTCGTCGGGGCGAAAACGACGGTCCGCGAGACGGCGAAGCTGATCGACGCCACCACCAGCCCCCAGCTGCAGACTACGTGGTTCTCGTCGACGTACTGGCGGATGGCCGGGATCGCCGCGGTGTTGACGCTGCCGTTTCTGTTCGCCGCGGCGGTCCAAGCCGTGATGCAGTCCGATCTGGCGCTGCTCGCCCGCGCTGCGCTCGGTTACCTGCCGGTGGCAATCCTGGCCGTGAGCGTGGCAGCGCCGGTGGCGATGCTGCTGCTCGCGGCCTCGGATCAGATGTCGGCGATCGTCTCCTCGGCCGCCGGCGGCGACGCCGCGCGGGCGCTGGAGGAGGTCGGCGGGGGCATCGGCGTGCTCTCGACTTACGACGGCTCGTCGTTTCTGGCCTTCCTGCTCGGCCTCCTGCTCGCCGGCGGCGCGTTCGTGTTGTGGCTCGAGTTGCTGGTGCGCGAGGCAGCCGTGTACGTGGTCGTCCTGATGCTGCCGCTTGCGTTCGCCGCGCTGGTGTGGCCGGCGCGCCGCATGTGGGCCGTGCGTGCGGTGGAGTTGCTGATCGCGCTGATCCTGGCGAAGTTCGCGATCGTCGCCGTGCTGACGCTCGCCGCCGCCGGACTTGGCCACAAGATCCTGAGCGGTCCGACGGCGATGTTGTCGGGTCTGGCGCTGGTGACGCTGGCCGCGTTCGCGCCATGGGCACTCCTGCGGCTGCTGCCGATGGCCGAAGTCGCGAGCGCCGCCGCGGGCTCCCTGCGCCGCGATGCGATGGCCGCGCGGCCTCCGGTTCCGGCGCCGCCCGGGGACCCGACGGCAACGGTGAGCGAAGCGATCGAGACCGGCGGCCTCGAACCTGGCCGCGCCCGCCCGGCCGGCGCCAATCAGGCACGCGATGCGGCCCAGTCGCAGACCGAGGCGCTCGCCGAAATGCGGGAGGTGCCGCCGGCGGCGGCGGGACGTAACGGTCACGGGGAGGGCGCCAACGGTCGTTCGCCGGCCCCGCCGGCGCCCGGCGGGTCGGCCGCGCCGGCCCGCGAGCGGATCCCCGGGATGCCCGCGCCATGGCAGCAGGAGAACGGGTCGTGGCCGGTGCTCGTCCTGGGCCCCGAGGACGAGCCGCGCGAGGGCGACGCGCAGCCACCCACCCCCGACCCCCGGCCGCCGGCTCCCGACGTCGAGCCCCCGCTGGACCAGCACCGCCCGCCCACGCACGGGCCCGACGAGGGGCCCTTGTGAGCGCCTCGCGGCTCACCTACCGCTTCGGCCCGCTCGAGCGACGGGGCATCCTTGGGCCGGTCCGAGTCGGACAGGTGGTGATTCTCGGGCTCGGCGCGCTGCTCGCGATCGTCGTGCTCGACCGGGCGCCGACAGCGAGCGGGGCGCTGATGGCGATCGTCGTCTTCGGGCTGACGGCCGCGGTGGCGGTGACGCCGATCGGCAACCGCACGATCGAGGAATGGTCTCCGATCCTGGCCGCGTTCGGGGCGCGGAAGCTGACCCGACGCGCCGGCTTCCGCTCGCCGGTCCCGGGCCGCGGGGTCCGGATCGGCCGGCGCGGACCCGCACAGCTCGAGCCCGCCGCGCCAGCGCCGTTGCGAGGCGTCAGGATCCTCGAGGCGAGCTATCGGGATCGCACGATCGGGGTGCTGTCCGAGGGAGGGCGGCGGTTGACCTCCGTGCTCGCGTGCCGCGTGGTCTCGTTCTCGCTGCTCGATCCCGAGGCCCAGGAACGACGGCTGGCGCGCTGGGGCCTGGTTCTCTCGGGGGCGGCCAGCACAGCGATCCGGCGGATCCAGTGGGTCGAACGGACGGCGCCGGCCCAGGGGGACGAGCTCGCTCGGTGGCTGCATGCCGAGCGCGATCCGGCGGTGCCGTTGCGGGGCACGCCGATGATCGAGTCCTACCTCGAGTTGATCGGGACGACCGCGACGGTCACCCAGGAGCACGAGATCCTGCTCGCCGTCCAGGTCGACGGCCGGCGGGTGCGGGACCGCGGCGCCGATGCGGTGACCCACGCCCTGATCGACGAGACCGAGCGGGTCGCCCACGCGCTCGAGGCGGCCGAGGTGAACGTGCTCGGGGCCCTCAGTCCAGGCCAGCTGGCGCGGACGCTGCGCACGGCCTTCGATCCATACGCGCGGACGGAGCTGGCGACGCTCGAGGCGGCGGACCGTACGCGGGAGGGGCTGGCCGAGGTGCACGCGTGGCCGGTCGGGGCCGAGGAGGGGTGGGATCACTACCGCAGCGACGGGGCCATGCACGCGAGCTACTGGATCGGCGGTTGGCCGCGGGTCGAGGTCTCGCCGCTGTTCATGGACGCGTTGCTCGGACACTCGAGCGCGGTGCGGACGGTGGCGGTCACGTTCGAGCCCATCCCGCCCGAGCGCTCGACGCGCGAAGTGGAGGCGGCGATCACCCGCGATCACGCCGACCGCGAGCTTCGCCGGCGTTTCGGACAGTCGGAGACGGCGCGCCAGCGTCAGGCCCAGGACGCCACCCGGCGCCGGGAAGCGGAGCTCGCCGCCGGGCACGGCGAGGTCCGGCTGGCCGGGTTCGTGACCGTCTCCGGCCGGGACCGGGACGAGCTCCGCCGGGCCAGCACGGAGGTGCTCGAGCACGCCGCCCGCGCCCGCCTCCAGCTTCATTGCATGTACGGCCAGCAGGCCGACGCGTTCACGTTCACGCTGCCGCTGTGCCGGGGGCTGCGATGAGGGTTGGGGCGGCCCGCGGGGCTCGCTGATGCTGCGTTCGGCGGAACGGCCCGGGCATCGGTCGACGACCCGCCACGCCCAGGCGATCTATCCCTTCATGGCCGCCGGCGGACTCGGTGGACGAGGCGTGTTCGTCGGGCGCGAGTCCGGCGGCGGGGCGTTCTGCTACGACCCCTGGGTCCTGTACGGCGACGGCGTGCTCGACGACCCGAACGCGATCGTGCTCGGGAAGCTCGGACAGGGCAAGAGCGCGCTGGTCAAGACGCTGCTGTGGCGGATGCTGGTGTTCGGACGACGGGCGTTCGTGCTGGACGTCAAGCGCGAGTACGGCCAGCTGTGCAAAGCCGTCGGGGTCGAGCCGATCTCGCTCGTCCCCGGCGGCGGCGTCCGGCTCAACCCCCTGGCCTCCAGACCCGAGGAGCACGCGCAGCTCGAGCTGCTGCGGGCGGTGACGGTGACCGCGGTCAGCGGCCCCATCACTCAGGTGGAGGCGGCCGCGCTGCGCGAGGCGCTGCGCACGGTCCGGGGGCGCGGAATCGGCGAGCCCACGCTTCCGGACGTCGCCGCGGTCCTGTTCGATCCGACCGCGGAGATGGCCAGCCGCCTGCGCACGACCGCGGAGCAGCTGTCCCGCGACGCGCGCCGCGCCGCGCTCGCGCTACAGGACCTGTGCGAGGGGCCGCTGCGGGGGATGTTCGATGGCCGGACCTCGCCCGGCCTCGACCTGGACGCAAAGCTCGTGGTGCTAGACCTCCATGCGGTCAAGGATTCGCCGGCTGTGGGCATCCTGATGGCCTGCGCCACGGCGTGGATGAGCGCGCTGCTGGCGCGGATGGCGGAGCGCCCGGGGCGCGAGCGGCTGATCAACGTCGCCGACGAGTCGTGGAAGATCGTGCAGCACACCGGGCTCGGCGAGTGGTTCCAGTCCAACTTCAAGCTCGCCCGCCAGTTCGGGGTGATGAACCTGGTCGTTCTGCACAAGCTCGCCGATCTACACGCCGCGGGTGATGCCGGCTCACGGGCCTCGCGGATCGCCGAGGGCCTGATCGCGGACGCCTCGACCCGCGTCGTCTATCACCAGGACGAGAGCCAGGTGCCGCTGACGCGGACGCTGCTGGGGCTGTCGGAGAGCGAGGCCGCGCTGATCTCGATGCTGTCGGCCGGCCAGGCCCTGTGGCGGGTCGGCTCGCGGTCGTTCGTCGTCCAGCACCACCGCTCGCGGATGGAGACCGCACTGACCAACACGGACACCGGAATGCGGCTCAGCGACGGCCGGGTGATGCGCGGGTGAACCCGAGGCGCTCGGAGGGCACATCGGACGTGGCGATCCTCGTCGTCGTCGGGTCGCTGGCCTCGGTCTGCATCCTGGTCTGGCTGTGGGCCGGGATCGCCGGGGCCGTGTTCGGGAGCGGCTGGCCGCGGATCGGGCCCGGGCAGCTGCTCGAGGTGCTCGTCCGGCTCCCCAGCCGACTGTCCGATCCGGCCCGCGCCTGGCCGGCGAGCGCCCGCGCCGTGCTGCCGGGCCCCGGCGCCTTCTACGCCGCGCTCCTGCTGCTGGGGGGCGCGATCGCCCTGCCGGCGACGGTGCTGGCGCGCACGGGCGTCGTGACGATGCTCCGCAGCCGGGAGCCGGGTGCCAGGTGGGCGGGGTCCGGCGATCTGCGGGTTCTCAGGCGGCGGCGGCTGGGCCGCTCGGGCGACGGCGGCCGGCTCACGCTCGGGCGCTACCGAGGGCGGCTGCTGCAGGCCGAGCAGCGGCACGCGCTGGTGGCGTTCGGGCCGCCGCAGTCGGGGAAGTCGGCCGGCCTGGCCGTGCCGGCGCTGCTGGAATGGGACGGGCCGGCGCTGGCCTCGTCGATCAAGACCGACCTGCTGGCGGCGACGCTCGAGCGCCGGCGCTCGCTGGGGCCCGTGTTCGTCTATGACCCCTTCGCCCTCGCCGGCACGCCGGCGAACACGTGGTCGCCGCTGCACGCGGCCCGCACCTGGGACGGGGCACTCGAGGTGGCGTGGCGGTTGGCCGCCGCCGGGGCTCTCGATCAGCGCGGCGTCGAGGGCGGGGATTTCTGGGCCATCGCGGCCGAACAGCGGCTGGCGCCGCTGCTGTTCGCCGCCGCCGGGACGGACGCCCGGATCGAGAGCGTGGTTCGCTGGGCCTACGGGCAGGGAACCCGGGAGCTCCACCAGGCGCTGGCGACGCTGGCCGGGGTCGCCCGCGACGAGGCGGAGCTCGACGGCGCCAACGCCGCCTACGACGCCGTCTCCGGATTCGAGGCGCAGGCCGATCGAACCCGATCCTCGATCGAGGCCACCGTGCAGGCGTTGCTGCGGGCCTACCGGTTCGCGCGCGTGGCCCGCTCCGCCGCCGGGTGCGAGATCACCGCCGATCGCCTGCTCGACGAGCGCGCCACCGTGTATTTGATCGGCGACGCCAAGGCGTCGAAGCTGCTGCGCCCGATCTTCCTCGCCCTGCTGTCGGAGATCGTCGATCGCGCCTACGAGCGCGCCACGCGCGCCGGCGGCCGGCTCGAGCTGCCGCTGCTGCTGTGCCTCGACGAGGCCGGCAACGTGGCGCCGCTCCCGAACCTGGCCGAGGTCGCCTCGACGGCGCCCAGCCACAACATCCAGCTGGTCTCGATCTTTCACGATCTCGCCCAGGCGCGGACGCGCTACGGGCAGCAGGCGGAGACCGTCGTCAACAGCCATCGGGCGCGGATGCTCCTGCCCGGCGTCGCCGATCTCGAGACGCTGCGCTACTTCGCGGGCCTGGTCGGCGACGAAGAGGCGCGCGAGCAGACCCGCACCACGGGCGCGGGCGGCGCCAGCCGCTCGATCGCCAAGCGCCGGCGCCCGCTGGTCGCGCCGGAGGCCCTGCGCCAGCTGCCCGAGCGCCACGCCCTGCTCCTCTACGGCCGCCTCGCGCCGGCGCGGGTCCGGCTGCGGACCTGGTTTGACGACCCGCGCCTGCGCAGGCTGGCGGGGGTGTCGTGAGCTGGCACGAGCCCGACGACGGGCGCTTCGAGGACTTCGGTGGCGGCTCGGAGGACGGCGAGCGGCCGCGCTGGCCGCTCGACTGGCGCGGCCTCTACCCACGGGAGCGATGGATGTGGTTCGAGCAGCTGTGGGCGGACGCCTGCGCGCTGCGCGAGCGCTACCGCCTGCCGGTCAGGTCGGGATGGTGGGAGGACCAGGTGCAAGTCGAGGCGCTGGCCGCGTTCGCGGCCTGGACCCACCGCTATGACTCTGGCGAGTGGGACGACCCTCCGGGCAAGCTCGCCCTCCTCTACGACCTCGAGCGGATGGCGGCGCTGCTCCGCGATGGCCACGAGCCGTTCCATCCCGACCGCGACCGGATGGCGTTCGCGCGCTACCTGGTCGACATCGGCTGCCGGCCCCCGCCCGGGCACGAGCGGCTCGGCGAATGACATGCTGAAGGGGTGACCCGCGGGCACGGCTCACCTCTTGGTGCATCGGTCACGGTCGCGCAGCTGGAGGAAGACCCCCATCCCGTGCTGGCAAGGCTGCGCGAGCGCGAGCCGGTGTCATGGCTCCCCGCCCTCGAGGGCTGGCTGGTGACGCGGCACGAGCTCGTGCTCCAGGCGATGCGCGATCCGGCGACGTTCACCGTCGACGATCCGCGGTTCTCGACCGCCCGGGTGATCGGACCGAGCATGCTCAGCCTCGACGGCCCCGAGCACGCGCGCCACCGGGCGCCGTTCGTCGAGCCGTTTCGCGCCGGCGCGGTCCGGGACCAGTTCGCCGAGGCCACGCGGCGGGAGGCGAGCCGGCTGCTGGACGCGCTGGAGCCGCTCGGCGCCGCCGAGCTGCGCCGGGGATTCGCCGGTCCCCTGGCCGCGGCGATCGTGGCCCGGACGCTGGGGCTGCACTCGGGCGAGGTCCCGTCCGTGCTCGGGTTCTACGACGCGATCGTGGCCGCCGTGACCGAGATCACGGCGGGGACGGGCAGCGGCGAGGGCGGGCGCGAGGCGTTCGCGGAGCTCCGCCAACGGCTCGAGGTGGTGATCCGGAGCGGCGATCGCCGCTGGCTGCCGGCGGCCATCGCCGAGACCTCGGACCTCAGCCTCGAGCAGATCGTCTCCAACGCCGCGGTCCTGCTGTTCGGCGGGATCGAGACCACCGAGGGGATGATCGCCAACGCGATCCTGGCCCTGCTCGAGCATCCCGAGCTGTCCGCTCGGGTGCGGAGCGACGCACGGCTGCTGGGCGCGGCCATCGACGAGTCGCTGCGTCTCGAGCCGGCGGCCGCGGTGGTTGACCGCTACGCGACCGCCGAGACGAGCCTCGATGGCGTCGGGATCGCCGCAGGCGATCTGGTCCGCCTCTCGATCAGCGCCGCCAACCGCGACCCGACAATCTTCACCGACCCCGACCGGTTCGACCCGACGCGGGCGAACATCCGTCGCCACCTCGCCTTCGCCCACGGACCGCACGTGTGCCTGGGCGTTCACCTGGCGCGGCTCGAAGCGCGGGCGGCGCTGGCCGAGCTGCTGGATCGGCTGCCGGACCTGCGGTTGGACCCACGCCACCCCGCCCGTGTGCGAGGGTTGGTGTTCCGCAAGCCGCAGGCACTGCCGGTGCTGTGGGGATAAGGCACCCAACCGCGGCGACGACCGCAAGGAGACAGGCATGGCGCTGAGCAGGCATGGAGAACGAGCGAACCACCCCGGCCGGGCGCGCTCAGCGGAGAGCGACGTGCGCCTCCGGGTCCCGCTTCACCGGTTGGAGGAGAACGGCGTCGAGCACGACACCGCCTACGAGCTGATCAAGGGAGAGTTGCTGCTCGACGGTCAGGCCCGGCTGAACCTGGCCACGTTCGTCACCACCTGGATGCCGTCGGTGGCCGGGATCTTGATGGGCGAGACCGCCGACAAGAACATGATCGACAAGGACGAGTATCCGCAGACGGCCGAGATCGAGTCGCGGTGCGTGAACATCCTCGCCAACCTGTGGGGATGCGCGGAGCGGCAGGCCACCGGCTGCTCGACGACGGGCTCGAGCGAGGCGGCGATGCTGTCGGGCATGGCGCTGAAATGGCGCTGGCGGGAGCGGATGGAGAAGGCCGGCAAGGCGACCGTCCAGCCCAACCTGGTGATGGGCGTCAACGTTCAGGTCTGCTGGGATAAGTTCTGCCGCTACTGGGAAGTGGAGCCCCGGCTGGTGCCGATGGAGGGCGACCGCTACCACCTGAGCGCCGAGGAGGCCGTGGCCCGCTGCGACGAGAACACGATCGGCGTGGTGGCGATCCTCGGGTCGACGTTCGACGGCAGCTACGAGCCGGTGAAGGAGATCTCCGACGCCCTCGATCAGCTCGAGAACGACCGCGGGCTGTACGTCCCGGTCCACGTCGACGGCGCCTCCGGGGCGTTCGTGGCGCCGTTCCTACAGCCGGAGCTGGAGTGGGACTTCCGCCTCCCCCGGGTACAGTCGATCAACGCCTCGGGCCACAAGTACGGACTCGTGTATCCGGGGGTGGGATGGGCGATCTGGGCCAACGAAGAGGCACTGCCGAAGGACCTGATCTTCGACGTCAACTACCTGGGCGGTCACATGCCGACGTTCGCCCTGAACTTCTCCCGCCCCGGCAGCGAGGTCATCGCCCAGTACTACATGTTCACGGTCCTGGGACGAGACGGATATCGCGAGACGATGCAGACCTGTCAGGACATCGCCACCCGCATCTCGAGCGGGGTCGCGGAGATGGGGCCGTACTGGCTTCTCTCGGAAGGCAAGGAGCTGCCCGTGTTCGCGTTCGCGCTCAAGCCCGAGGTCGAGAACTACACCGTGTTCGACGTCTCCGATCGCCTCCGGCAACGGGGCTGGTTGGTGCCGGCGTACACCTTCCCGGAGAACCGCCAGGACCTCAACGTGCTCCGGATCGTGATCCGGGCCGGGATGAACATCGAGATGGCCGACCTGCTGCTCGAGCACTTGCGCGACGAGACCGAGTTCCTGGAGTCGCTGAACGCGCCGCTGCCGAGCAAGTCTCCGGAGCTGCGCCAGGCGTTCGCACACTGAGCTGGTCAGAGCACATTCGCCAGGTGTTCGCACACTGCGCGGGCTAGAGCACGCCCGCCAGCCGCCGGCCCGCGGCTTCGATCTCCCCCAGCGTCCCCGCCTCCTCGACCAGCTGGAGGTCGAGGACCCGCATCCCGAATGCGTCCAGCTCGCGACGGCCGACGATCGCGTAGCTGGGCACCCCGGCCTGGCGGGCCCGGGTGGAGACCTCTGAGACGGCCTTGCCGGCGAGGCTCTGCTGATCGAGCTTGCCCTCGCCGGTGATCACGGCGCGGGCCTCACGCATCCGGCGGTCGAAGTCGATGGCGTCGAGCACGAACGCGGAGCCGGGAACCAGCTCGGCCCCGAACGCCGCCCACAGGCCACCCGAGAGCCCGCCGGCGGCGCCGGTCATGGGCACGCCCCGAGGATCGCGGTCGAGCCGGCGGGCCAGCCCGGCCAGCCGCCGATTCAGCCGCCGCACCTCCCCGGGGGTGGCTCCCTTCTGCGGCCCGAATACGCGCGCGGCCCCCTCGAACGGGGTGCGGACATCGCACAGCACCACCAGCCGGGACCGGCCCAGCCCGCCGCGTCGCGTGATCGCCCGGATCGCACCGGCGCCGCCGTCGGTGGTGGCGCTCCCGCCGACCCCGAGGTAGACCACCCGCGCTCCCGCGGCGAGCGCGGCCACGATCAGCTCGCCGGTGCCAAACGTGGTCGCGGCGAGGGCATCGCGCTCCTCCTCGGCGACCAAGCCGAGCCCGCTCGCGGCCGCGGTCTCGACGATCGCGGCGCCGTCCCCGAGCGCGAACTTGGCCTCGATCTGGCGCCCGAGCGGATCGCTCACGGTGGCCCGGCGGATCTCCGCGTCCATGGCCGGAGCCAGCGCCTCCAGCGTCCCTTCGCCGCCGTCGGCGACCGGACACAGGTCGACCTCACGGCCGGCGGCCCGGAGGCCGCGGCCGATCGCCTCTGCCACCGCCATGGCCGAGAACGTCCCCTTGAACGAATCCGGGGCCACCAGAATCGTCGTCGGCACGCCCGGAATGGCCATCGCGTCAGGGCCCGCCGGCCAGGAGCGGATCGCTCCGCGCTCCCGCCCGCATGGCCGCCAGGGCATCTCGCCTGAGGTCGCGCTTCGTGCGCGCGTAGACGTCGCCGGGGAGGGCAGCCAGCTGGCCCGCGATCGTGAGGGCGCGGTCGATCACCTGAGCGGGGTCGACGATCTCGTCGAACACTCCCAGGCGCAGGCATTCCGCGGCGTCGGTGAGCTCGCTCCCGAGCGCCAGGCGCCGCGTCGCGTGGGGCGCGAGCTCGGCCGCCACGACCCCGATCGCCGCCTGGGGATAGGGCACCCCGACCTTGATCTCGGTCAAACCGTAGCGACCGGCGGTCGAGGCGATGCGCACGTCGAAGCACACCGCCAGCACCATTCCGCCGGCGATCGCATGCCCCGTGATCGCGCCCACCGTCGGGCACGGCAGTCCGTAGGCGACGATCGCCATCCGGTTGATCTCGTTGACCATCCGCCGCCGCTGCTCGGGGCCGTGCTCCGGGATCACCTTGAGGTCGACCCCGGCGGAGAAGAAGCCCTCGCGCCCCGCCACGACCAGCGCGGGCGGCGGCTCGACGGCCAACTGCTCGAGCGCGCGGCCCAGCTCGTCCAGCAGCTCGACGGTCATGGCGTTGGCGGGCGGTCGGTCGATCCGCAGAACGGCCACGCCGTCGCGCTGCTCGATCGACACGTGGCCCACGGTCTAGCCCTGCATCTGCTCGAGCCGGCACTCGAGCGGCGCCTTGTCCTCCCGCCAGCGCAGGATCTTCGTGCCGTGGCGGATGCGGCCGCCGCTGGCGTGGTCGAACGTAACCTCGACGACCAGCTCCGGACGGAGCTCGATCCACTCCAGCTCCTTCTCGTTCTTCCACCGGCTCGGATCGCCGTGGCCGCGCTTGCCGGTCTCGTACGGGGTCAGCCGCCCGACGAGTGCCCGCTTCTCCGCCGCGCGCAGCCCCGAGGAGTGGCCGACCACGTGCAGCTCGCCGTTCTGGTCGTAGAGGCCGAGGATCAGCGATCCCACGGTCCCCTCCTCCTTGCCGGGGCGATAGCCGACGACGACGGCGTCGATCGTGCGCACACGCTTGACCTTGACCATCCCGACGCGCTGGCCCGGCCGGTAGGGAGCGCCGACGTCCTTGGCCACGACGCCCTCGCCGCGCCGCAGCCACGGCTCGGCCTCCGCGCGCTCGCGCGTCAGCGGGGTGACATCGAACCGGCCGTCGGCCAGCGCCTCGAGCGCCTGCCGGCGTTCGGCGAACGGTCGCTCGAGCAGGGCCTCGTCGTCGTGGGCCAGGAGGTCGAAGGCCACGTAGCGGGCCGGGGTCTGTTCGGAGAGCATCGTGATCCGCGACAGCGCCGGATGGATCCGCTGCTGGAGAGCGCCGAAGTCCTGGCCGCCATCGGCGTCGTCGATCACGATCTCGCCGTCGAGCACATAGCGGCCGGGTGGGAACGAGAGCTCGGGAAAGTAACGCGACAGCGGCTTGCTCCCCCGGGACTGGAGCATGCACTCGTCGCCATCGACGAACGCGATCGCCCGGAAGCCGTCGTACTTGGGCTCGTAGGCCCATTCCTTGCCGGTCGGCAGCTCGGCCTTCGGGCGGGCGAGCTGGGGCTCGATCGGCGCCTTCAGCGGCAGCGTCATCGTCGCGATGCTAAGCCATCGGGAACCGAACGGGCCGGCCGCTAGGATCCCGCATATGGCCAGCGACCACGCCACCGTGGCCGAGCAGGAGTACCTCGAGTCGCTGTTCTGGCTGTTCGAGGCCGGGTTGCCGATGACCGGCGCCAACCTGGCGCGCGCGATGCAGCTTTCGGCTCCCACCGTCCACGAGATGCTCGGGCGGCTCGAGCGCGACGGCTACATCGTCCGCGACGCCGGGCGGACGATCGACTTCACCACCGCCGGGCGCGAGCACGCCGAGGCGATCGTCAGCCGCCACCGGATGATCGAGCGGTTCCTGACCGACGTCGTGGGCGTCCCCTGGGACGACGTCCACGAGGAGGCCGAGCAGCTCGAGCACGCGATGACCCCCCGGTTCGAGGCCTACGTCCGCGCCACCGTGGGCGATGCCAAGACCTGTCCCCACGGTCACCCGATCCGGGTCGGCGAGCGGATCGACGGGGTGCCGCTGGCGGACTGCGTGCCCGGGGCCAAGGTGACGATCCTGCGGCTCGAGAACGAGGCCGAGGACCTGCTGCACTACCTCAAGGACGCCGGCATCGAGCCTGGTCTGGAGGGCGAGATCGCCGCCAACGACGGCGAGAACGTGACCGTCAGGACCGACGGCGAGACCGCGTCCGTGACCGCGAGCGTCGCCGAGACGGTGTCGGTGATCGCGGATCCCTCGCCGCCACCGCGGATCGCCCTTCCCGAGCAGCTGGTGCTCGGACGCGAGCGCTACGGACGCTGAAGCTCAGGCCGCGCTGGCCGCGGCCGCGGTCACCTGGCGATAGGCGTCGGCCAGCCGCGCCACTCCCTCCTCGATCTCCGCCGGCGTCACCCCCGAGTAGGCGAGGCGAAGACTGGACTCGGCCCCCTCGAGCACGAAGTCCGAGCCCTTGACGAAGTGCACGTCGCGCTCCGCCGCGGCCTGGAACAGCGCGGCCACGTCGGTTCCCCGAGGCAGGTCGAGCCACAGGAAGTAGCCGCCCTCGGGCTCCACGAAGCGGCCGTCCGGGAGCTCCCGCCGGAGGGCCTCACACAGCGTCGTGGCCCGCTCGCCGAGCGCCTCCTTGACGGTCTCGATCGATCGGTCCAGCGCGCCCGAGCGACAGAACTCGTGGACGATCGCCTGCGAGACCATGTTCGGAGAGATGTAGGTGCTGGTGGCGATCCGGGCGATCCGGGCGATCAGCTCCTCGGGCCCGACCAGATAGCCCACCCGGATCCCGGGGCACACGGTCTTCGAGAACGACGACGCGTAGGTGACGGTGTCGCCGTCCATCGAGAGCATCGTCGCCAACGGCGCGCCGCTGAAGCGCAGGGCCACGTACGGGTCGTCCTCGAAGACCGTGAACTCGTGACGGCGGGCCAGCTCCAGCAGCGTCTCGCGCTTGGCCGCCGACAGCGTGTAGCCGGCGGGGTTCTGGAAGTTGGGGATGATGTGGGCGAGCTTCGGCCTCGCCCCGGCGGCGAGCACCCGCTCGACCGCGGCCACGTCGATCCCGTCGGGCTCGAGCTCGACCGCGCGCACGTCGGCGCCGCGGTTGCGAAGCGACAGCAGCGTGCGGTCGTACGTGGGCCGCTCGACGATGACCGAGTCGCCTGACTGCACCAGAGCGTCGAACAGGAAGGCGTCGGCCTGCATCGAACCGTTTGTGACCAGCACCCGCCTGGGGTCGACCTGGTGGCGCTCGGCGATCCATTCCCGCAAGGGCGGGTAGCCGATCGAGGTCCCGTAGGCGGTGACCCCGCCGGGGTCGTTGCTGAACGCGCGTTGGGCGGCGGCCTTCAGGCCGTCGACGTCGACGATGTCGAGCGAGGGCGCGCCCCGGGCGAAGGAGATGGCCTTGGCCATGCGCTGAAGACTACGTGGTCGGGGAGTCGAGCCGCACCTCGATCAGGGCCCGATCCCGTCCCTCGTAGCCGCGGACCTGGACGCCCCGCACGCCGGGCAGCCGGGCCAGCTCGTGCGCGAACGCGCGGAGCGCCTCGAGGGAGCCGAACGGGCCCGCGGAGATCGTCAGCTCGGAGGCCGCCGGCGCGTCGCCGGACGCCGGCGGCGTGTCAAGAGGGGCGAGGTCGACCTGGATGGCGCGCAGCTTCCGGCCGATCTCATCCAGGCGCGCGTCCAGCGCCGGCGGGTGCGGGCTGCTCTCCCGGTCGTTAATCGAGGCGAGCGTATCGACCGCGGTCCCGGTCAGTGCAAATAAGCTGTGCTGGTGCACGCAATCGCGTTCGAGCGCAACGGCGGACCCGAGGTCCTCGAGTACAGGGAGGTCGCCGATCCGCGCCCCAGCGAGGGCCAGGTGGTGGTCCGGGTGCAGGCCGCCGGCGTCAACTACCGCGACGTGTACGAGCGGCGCGGCGGGGGATACGGTTCCCGTCCGCCGGCGATCATGGGCGTCGAGGGCGCCGGCACGGTCGCCGACACCGGCGAACGCGTGGCCTGGGTGCGCGTCCCCGGCAGCTACGCCGAGCTCGTCGCCGCCGACCGCGACCTGCTGGTCGAGATCCCCGACGGAGTGAGCGTCGAGATTGCCGCCGCGGCCCTGCTCCAGGGGATGACGGCGCACTACCTAGCCTGCGACTCCTACCCGATCGAGGACGGCGACTGGGTCGTGGTCCATGCCGCCGCCGGCGGGGTGGGGCTGCTGCTGACGCAGCTCGCCAAGCTCCGCGGCGGACGCGTGATCGCCACCACGTCGACCGAGGAGAAGGCCGCGCTGGCGCGCGAGGCCGGCGCCGAGGAGGTGATCGGCTACGAGGGCTTCGCAAAGCGCGTGCGGGAGCTCAGCGGCGGCGAGGGGGCGGCGGCGGTGTACGACGGGATCGGCCGGACGACGTTCCTCGAAGGCTTCAAGGCGCTGCGGCCGTTCGGGCGGATGATCCTGTACGGCTCCGCCAGCGGCCAGCCCGAGCCGCTCGACACCGCGAGCCTCGCCCCCGCCGGGTCGCTGTACGTGCAACGGCCCACGCTCAACACCTACACGCGCACGCCGGCGCTGCTGCGCGAGCGTGCCGGCAAGCTGTTCGAGCTGATCGAGGCCGGAAAGCTGAAGGTCCGGATCGGCGCCCGCTACCCGCTTGAACGGGCCCGCCAGGCCCAGGAGGACCTGGAGGCGCGCAAGACGACAGGCAAGCTGCTCCTGATCCCGTAGGCAGCTAGGCGGCGGCGAGCAGCCCTGCCGCGACCTCGGCGACCTGCGTCGGCGTGCGCCCCACCTGCACGCCCTTGCCCTCGAGCGCCTCGGCCTTGGCGGCGGCGCCACCGCTCGACCCCGAGACGATCGCGCCGGCGTGGCCCATGGTCTTGCCCGGCGGAGCGGTGAAGCCGGCGATATAGGCGACCACGGGCTTGGTCACGCGGGCGGCGATGAACTCCGCCGCCTGCTCCTCGGCGTCGCCGCCGATCTCGCCGCACATCACGATCAGCTCGGTCTCGGGGTCGTCCTCGAACATCGCGATCACGTCGATGAAGTCGGTGCCCGGAACCGGATCGCCGCCGATGCCGACGATCGTCGAGTTGCCGAAGCCGCGCTGGGCGAGCACGTTGCCGATTTGGTAGGTGAGCGTCCCGGAGCGGGAGACCACGCCCACGTTGCCCTCGCGAAAGAACGAGGCGGGGATGATTCCGACCGTGGCCTTGCCGGGCGACAGGATCCCCGGGCAGTTCGGCCCGATCAGCCGTGCCCGGCCGTTCTTCTTGATCGTGTTGAACACCCGGAGCTCGTCGTGGGCGGGGATCCCCTCGGTGATGGCGATGATCAGCTCGATGCCGGCGTCCTCGGCCTCGAGGATGGAGTCGGCGGCGAAGCGAGGCGGGACGAAGATCATTCCCGTGTTGGCGCCGGTGGCCAGGACAGCGTCGTGGAAAGTGTTGAAGACTGGGATCCCGTCGACGTCCTGGCCGCCCTTGCCCGGCGTCACGCCGGCGACCACCTGGGTGCCGTAGTCGCGGTTGCGCAGGGAGTGAAACGTGCCCTCGCGCCCGGTGATGCCCGAGACGCAGAGCTTGGTCGAGGTGTCGACGAGGATGCTCACGAACCAGCCCCGGCAACGGAACCGGCGCGCTCGCGCGCCAGCTCCACCACGCGCCGCGCCGCCCCGTCCATGGTCGACTCACTGAACACGTTCGGCAGGTCGGCCTCGGCCAGCAGCCGCCGTCCTTCGACGTCGTTGGTCCCGTCCAGCCGGACCACGAAGGGGGCGTCGGGCTTGATCTGATCGAAGGCCTCGATCAGACCGCGGGCGACCTCGTCGCAGCGCGTGATGCCGCCGAAGATGTTGAACAGCACCGCTCCCACCTTCGGGTCCGACAGGATCACCTCGACCGCGCTGGTGATCGCCTCGGCCTTCGAGCCGCCGCCGGCGTCCAGGAAATTCGCGGGCGAGCCGCCCGCCTGGGCCACGACGTCGAGCGTCGACATGACCAGCCCGGCGCCGTTGCCGAGGATCCCGATGTCGCCGTCGAGCTTGACGTAGGTGAGACCGCGTTCCTTGGCCATCCGCTCCTGGGGGTCCTCGGCGGAGATGTCCCGCAGCGCCGCGTTGTCCGGGTGGCGGAAGAGCGCGTTGTCGTCGAGCGTGACCTTCGCGTCGAGCGCCTTCACCTCGCGCTCCGGAGTGACGATCATCGGGTTGACCTCGACCAGCGTGGCCTCCTCGGCGACGAACACGTCGTAGAGCTTGGACAGCATCGACCCGACCGGACGGACCACGTCCTCGTCGACGCCGGCCTCGAACGCCAGCCGGCGGCCGTGGAAGTCCTGGAAGCCCAGCAGCGGGTCGACGTGCAGGCGGGCAATCGCGTCCGGATCGGTGTCGGCGACCTCCTCGATGTCCATCCCGCCCTTGGTCGAGAGCATCACCAGCGGCGCCTTGGCCGAGCGGTCGAAGATCACCGAGGCGTAGTACTCCGAGGCGATCTCGGACGCGCCCTCGATCCACAGCTCGTGGACGGTCAGACCACGGATGTCCATGCCCAGGATCGCGCGGGCATGCTGCTCGACCTCGGGGCCGTTGTTCGCCACCTTGATCCCGCCAGCCTTGCCTCGGCCGCCGATCTGGACCTGGGCCTTGACCACGCACGGGTAGCCGACTTCGTCCGCGGCGGCCACCGCCTCCTCCACGGTCGTTGCCGGCCGGCCGCTCGGGACGGGCACCTCGTGGCGAGCGAAGAGCTGCTTTCCCTGGTACTCGAGCAGATCCATGTGGGGGGGCCCGGCACTCTATTGGATCGGCCCCCATGGCATCATGGCCGCCGCATGACGATCCCAAAACAGATCTCGTTCGTCACCTTCGACGTCTACGGCACCCTGATCGACTGGGAGTCGGGGGCCTTCGACGCCTTCTCGCGCGAGGCCGAGCGCGACGGCTTCACGATCGAGCGCGACGAGCTGATCCCCCTGTTCCACGAGATCCAGCAGAAGATCCAGGCGGGCTCATACGAGCTCTACGCCGAGGTCCTGCGGCGTACCGCGGTGGAGATCTCAAAGCGGCTCGGGTGGCCGCTCGAGCCCTCGCGGTCGGGCTTCCTGCCCGACTCGGTGCAGCGCTGGCCCCCGTTCCGGGAGACCAACCCCGTGCTCCACAAGATCGCCAAGAAGCACAAGGTGGGGTTGATCTCGAACATCGACGACAAGCTGCTGGGCCAGACGCGCCGGCACATCCCGCTTGACTTCGACCTCGTGGTGACCGCGCAGCAGGTGCGCTCCTACAAGCCCGACCCGGCCCACTTCACCGAGTGCGAGCGACGGATCGGCGGCAAGAGGGGGTGGATCCACATCGCCGCCAGCTACTACCACGACGTCGAGCCGTGCCTGAAGAAGAGGGTCCCGGTGATCTGGGTCAACCGCCACAAGCAGCAGCTCGACGCCGGCCAGAAGAAGCCCGACGCCGAGGTCGCCAATCTCCGCGAAGCGGCGAAGCTGATCGGGGTCACGTAATCCGGGCCCTGGCCGTTCACGCCGACGTCATCGTCTTCATCAGCCAGTTCTGGCAGACCACCTGTACCGCGGTGCGCTCCGGCGAGGAAGGGTTCGTGATCGATTCGCCGGTGTACCCCGAAGAGCTGGACGCGCTGCCGGGGCTGCTTCAGCAGGCCTCCTTCCCGGTGTCGGGGCTGCTGAGCACGCACGGCGACTGGGATCACCTGCTGGGCCGCCTGGCCTTTCCGCAGGCCTCCCTGGGCTGCGCGGAGAGCACCGCCCAGCGTCTGCGGACCGAGCCCGGCGCCGCCCAGCGCGAGCTGCGCCAGTTCGACGAGGAGCACTACGTCGAGCGCTCGCGGCCGCTGGGGCTGGGGAGCGTGCAGGCGCTCCCGGTGCCGGGACGGCTGTCGCTCGGCCCCCGGCACGAGCTCGAGCTCCACGAGACCGGCGGGCACACTCCCGACGGGATGGCGGTGCTGGTGCCATGGGCGCGAGTGCTGGTCTGCGGGGACTTCCTCTCCCCGGTCGAGATCCCGTGGATCTCCGAGGGCGGATCGCTCGACGCCTACCGGGCGACGCTCGAGCGGCTGCGGCCTGTGGTCGAGCGGGCCGAGACCGTGGTACCGGGCCACGGCCGGCCGCGCGGGCGCGACGAGGCGCTGGTCCTGCTCGACGAGGACCTGCGGTATCTCGGCGAGCTGGAACGCGCCGGCGCCGGCGCGTCGCTGCCGCGAGGCCGCGCCACCGGGGCCCAGAAGCGGATCCACGAGGAGAACGTGGCGCGGATCTAGTCCCGGCGATACACAGCGCGCCACGCGCGGGCCCGCGAGGCAGAGCCCAAAATCAGCCGTTGATGACCGCGAGCGTGTCGCCGGAGGCCACCGACGCCCCGACCGCGATCGGCAGCTCGGCCACCGTCCCCGACTTGTGCGCGGTGATCTCGTTCTCCATCTTCATGGCCTCGATCACCGCCACCAGCGCGCCCTCCTCGACGGCCGCACCCTGCTCGACCGCCACCTTCAGCACGGTCCCCTGGAGCGGAGAGATCAGGGTGTCCCCGGCGCTGCCGGCGCCGGCGCCCGCTGAGCGCTCGCTCCGGCGCGGCTTGCGGGCCGTGGCCACCGCCGGCGCCGGCGTCGGCGCGGCGCCGTTCACGGCCCCGCCGGCCGCGAACGGGGGCCCGATCACCCTGACGTCGAAGCGCTTGCCCGAGACCTCGACGGTGTAGGTCTGCTCGACCTTCGCCTCTTCCTCGTCCTTGGTCTCGGCGGCCGGAGCCGCGGGCTTGGGCGGCGCCAGCGACTTCAGCCACTGGCGGTCCTCGATCAGCTCCCGGCACGTCTGGGCAGCGGCCCACTGCTCGGTCTGGAGGATGGCCTCGTGGAACGGCAGCAGCGTCTTCAGCCCCCCGATCTCGTACTCGCGCAGGGCCCTGACCATGCGCGCGGTGGCCTGCTCGCGATCGACGTCCCACACGACCAGCTTGGCCACCATCGGGTCGTACATCGGGGTGATCTCGGAGCCGGCGTCGACGCCGGAGTCCACCCGGACGCCCGGGCCGGCGGGCTCCCGGTAGGACGTGATCGCGCCCGGGGCCGGGGCGAAGTTCTTGCTCGCGTCCTCGGCGTTGATCCGGCACTCGATCGCGTGGCCGCGAAGGACGACGTCGTCCTGGGCGATCGACAGCGGCTCGCCGGCGGCCACCCGGATCCCCTCCTTGACGATGTCGATGCCGGTCACCAGCTCGGTCACCGGATGCTCGACCTGGACCCGCGTGTTCATCTCCAGGAAGAAGTACTCGCCGTCCTGGAGCAGGCCCTCGACCGTGCCCGCGCCGGTGTAGGCGACGGCGGCGGCGGCATCGGTGGCGATCTTCCCGATCTTGGCCCGGAGCTCCTCGTCGACCGCGGGCGCCGGCGACTCCTCGATCAGCTTCTGGTGGCGGCGCTGGATCGAACAGTCGCGCTCGCCGAGGTGGATCACGTTGCCGTGGGTGTCGGCCAGGACCTGGACCTCGACGTGGCGGGGGTCGGGCAGGTAGCGCTCGAGGTACACGGTGGCGTCGGAGAAGAACTTCTCCCCCTCTCGGGCCGCGCCTTCGAAGGCGTCCTTGAGCTTGTCCTCGGCGAGGGCGACGCGGAAGCCCTTCCCGCCTCCGCCGCCGGCGGCCTTGACCGCGACCGGATAGCCGATCGTCTCCGCGATCACCTGGCGCGCGTGCTCGACCGTCTCGACCGGCTCGGTGGTGCCGGGGACGATCGGCACCCCGGCCTCGGCCATCAGCTCGCGGGCGCGCGTCTTCGATCCCATGGCCTCGATCGCCTTCGACGGCGGCCCGATGAAGGTGATCCCGTTCTTCTCCAGCGTGGCCGCAAAGGCGGCGTTCTCGGCCAGGAAGCCGTAGCCCGGATGGACGGCCTCGGCGCCGGACTGCTCGATCACCTCGAGCAGCTTCTCGACGTTCAGGTAGCTCTGGTGGGCAGGCCCGGGCCCGAGCAGGTAGGCCTCGTCGGCCCGCCTGACGTGGATCGCGTCGCGGTCGAGCTCGGAGTAGACGGCGACCGTCGCGATGCCAAGCTCCTCGCAGGCGCGGATGATGCGGACCGCGATCTCGCCGCGGTTGGCGATCAGGACCTTCGAGAACATGCGGCGGGGACTTTACCTTCGTGTGAACGCGGCGCGTGTGGCCGACGGCGGGCGGGGTTCTGGCGATGACGAACTTTGGCGCTCGGGTTCGACCCCTCGGAACAAAAGCGCCAGAGTCTCGGCGGTGGCGGGTGGACGGAGCGGCTACCCCTCGGCTTTCGCGTACGCCGGGGCGGTGGCCGGCGCCGCGGCGGTCCGGCCGCGACGGGACGCCCACCGCCGCGCCACCGCCCTCGCCGCCAGCACGGTGACGATCGTGTAGACCCATCCGAGCAGGATGTCGGACACGTAGTGCTCGCCGCCGTAGACGAGCGAGAACGCCATCGCCAGTGGGTACAGGGCAACCACCGGGCGCAGCCACTTGCGCTTGCGCGGCCACAGGGTGATCGCGACCAGCAGCGAGAACGCGGCGTGCAGCGAGGGGACGGCGGCGACGTTGTTGGCATAGGCGTAGCCGCCCTCGACGATCGAGCCGGCCGAGTGCAGCCCGAGGTAGGGCCAGACGAGCGGGATGACCCGGGTCACGTGCGGCATCAGCCCGGCCTGCGCGGCCATCCACGGCGGCGCGGCCGGATACAGGGCATAGGTGGCGACGCCGGCGAGCGAGAGCACGGCGACGAGGACGATGAACGTGCGGAACCGGGCCCGGTCGATCTTCCACAGCACCGCGGCCAGGACCGGGGTGGCGAAGAAGTGCGTCAGGTACACGCTCCAGAAGATCACGTCGTACCACACGACGTGGCCGTGCCAGAGCCAGTGCTGGAGCGTGACCGTCGGCGCGGTGCCGCCGAACAGGGCCTTGTCGGCCTGGAGCTGGGGCAGGTAATGGACCCCGAACGTGTGCGCCGCGGTTCCCCGCAGCGAGTCGTAGGCGATCAGCAACCCGATGAACGGCAGCCACTCGAGCACCACGCCCCGGGCCCAGCCGCGGATGTCGGTGAGCGAGAAGCACAGCAGCCCGACCAGCAGCCAGATCGCCAGCAGGTCGCGCTGGTAGGGCACGCCGAGCAGCACGAAGATCGCCAGCGAGGCGACGATGAAGATGGCGGGGGCTACTACGGTGCGGCGGGGCACGCGCAACAGGCTAGTGTGCCCCTCAGCTGGCGCCGACGACCATCCCGGCCGCGACGGTGTCGTTGGTGGCCTCATCGATGAGGATGAAGCTACCCGTCGTGCGGTTACGGGAATATGGATCGACCATTAGCGGCGCGCTACAGCGCAGTCGCACCCGCCCGACCTCGTTGAGGCGCAGCTCGGCGGCGGGCTCGTGCCCGAGCGTGTTGACGTCGATCCGGTGCTCGAGCTGATCGACGATCGCGCGCGCGGTGCGGGTGGTGTGCTTGATCGCGTAACGGCCGCCGGTGGTGAGCGGCGTATCGCTCATCCAGCACAGCCGGGCCTCGAGCTCGCGGGCGCTGACGGGCTGATCGTCGGCCTCGACGACCATGTCGCCGCGCGAGACGTCGAGATGGTCGGCGAAGCGAAGGGTCACCGACATCGTCGGGAACGCGGCCTCGCAGGGGCCGCTGAAGGTGTCGATCGACTCGATCGTGGTGCGCTGGCCGCCGGGAAGCACCATCACCTCGCCGCCCGGCCGCAGCACGCCGCCGGCCACCTGCCCGGCGTATCCGCGGTAATCGTGGTGTTCCTCGGTCATCGGCCGGATCACCCACTGGACGGGGAAGCGCACCTCGGAGAGGTTGCGATCGGGCGCGATCACGACGTGCTCGAGGTGGTAGAGCAGCGGCGCCGCGCCGTACCAGGGCATGTTGTTCGAGCGCTCGACGACGTTGTCGCCGTGCAGGGCCGAGATCGGGATGAAGGTGATGTCCGGGATCTCGAGCCGGGCGGCCCAGTCGGTGACCTCGTCGAGGATCTCGTAGAAGGCGTCCTCGTCGTAGTCGACCAGGTCCATCTTGTTGACGCAGACGACGAGGTGGGGGATCCGCAGCAGCGAGGCGATATAGGCGTGGCGGCGGGTCTGCTCGCTGACCCCTTTGCGGGCGTCGACCAGCACGACCGACAGATCGGCGGTCGAGGCCCCGGTGACCATGTTGCGGGTGTACTGCTCGTGGCCGGGGGTGTCGGCGATGATGAACTTGCGCCGCGGGGTGGCGAAGTAGCGGTAGGCGACGTCGATCGTGATTCCCTGTTCGCGTTCGGCACGCAGGCCGTCGGTCAGCAGGGCCAGGTTCAGGTAGCCGTCGCCGCGGCGCTCCGAGGTCAGCTGGACGTGCTCGAGCTGGTCCTCGAAGATCGCCTTGGAGTCGTGGAGCAGGCGGCCGATCAGCGTCGACTTGCCGTCGTCGACGGATCCGGCGGTGGCGATCCGCAGCAGCTCGCTGACGCGTCTGCGGGTCATGTGCCCGTTTGTAGCAGCGACCGTGGCCATGGCCTGTCTAGAAGTAGCCCTCGCGCTTGCGATCCTCCATCGCCGCCTCGGTCACGCGGTCATCGGCGCGGGTCTCGCCGCGCTCGGTGATCCGGGTGGCGGCGATCTCGGCCACCACCGCCTCGAGCGTGGTCGCGCTCGAGCGGACCGCGCCGGTGCAGGTCATGTCGCCGACGGTGCGGTAGCGGACGGAGGCCTCGAACGGCTGCTCGTCCTCCAGCAGCTCGACGTACGGGCTGACGGCGTATAGCATCCCGTCGCGGGAGAACACCTCCCGCGAGTGCGAGTAGTAGATCGGCGGCACCGCCAGCCCCTCCTGGGCGATGTACTGCCACACGTCAAGCTCGGTCCAGTTGGAGATCGGGAACACGCGGACGTGCTCGCCCTTGCGGATCTTGCCGTTGAAGAGCGCCCACAGCTCGGGGCGCTGGCGCTTGGGATCCCACTGGCCGAAGTCGTCGCGGAACGAGAACACCCGCTCCTTGGCCCGGGCGCGCTCCTCGTCCCGGCGGGCGCCCCCGAAGGCGGCATCGAAGCCGTGCTCGCCGATCGCGTCCAGCAGCGTGGTCGTCTGCAGGCGGTTGCGGGAAGCTCGCGGCCCGGTTTCCTCGATCACGCGACCCCTGTCGATCGACTCCTGCACGCTGGCCACGATCAGCCGCTCGCCCAGGTTCGAGATCAGACGATCGCGGAACTCGAGCACCTCGGGGAAGTTGTGCCCGGTGTCGACGTGCATGATCGGGAACGGGAAGCGGCCGGGGCGAAACGCCTTCTGGGCCAGGCGCAGCAGGACGATCGAGTCCTTGCCCCCGCTGAACAGCAGGACGGGCCGCTCGAGCTCGGCCGCGACCTCGCGGAAGATGTGGATCGATTCGGCCTCGAGCGTCTCGAGATGCGACAACTCGTACTGGAACGGGTTCATACCTCTGGGAAAACCTTCATGCCTCTCGGTCGGGGTACGACTAGGTGTGGATCCCGCACTCGTTCTTGTCCTGCCCGGCCCAGCGCCCTTCCCGGCCCTCCCCCGGAGCCGTGCAGGGGGCGCAGCCGATCGAGGCGTAGCCCTGATCGTGGAGCGGATGGTAGGGCAGATCGTGCTTGAAGACGTAGCGCCACACGTCCTTCTCGCTCCAGTCGGCGAGCGGGTTGACCTTCCAGATCCCGCGTTTTTGATCGCGCTCCAGTTTGGCGGCCTCGGCGCGAATGCCTGCCTGCTCGCGGCGGATGCCGCTGATCCAGGCGTCGACGCCGGCCAACGCCTGGCCAAGCGCGTCGACCTTGGCCGCGCTGCAGCAGCGCTCGACGCTCCACGGCTGGTCAGGGCTGCGAGCGTCGAACACCTCGACGTCGAGGCCGAACCGCTCCTCGAACCGCTTCCAGGTCTGGAGCGTCTCGGGGAACAACACGCCGGTGTCGATCGTGAACACCCGGGCCTGCGGCTCGATCGCCATCAGCATGTGGACGAGGACCGATTCCTCCTTCTGGAACGAGCAGGCCAGCGCCAATCGGGGGTGGAAGCGCTCCACCGCGTAGGCCAGGACCTCCTCGGCGGTGGCCTGCTCGACTAGATCGGGTGATGTCGTAGCCATGGGACGGCGTAAAGCCTAGACGGCGCACTCCCCTTCACCGCGGATGACCTCGAACGGCGCGTTCTTGGTCCAGTCGACGAAGTAGTTGATGTTCTCGAGGTTGAATTCGATCGGCATCGTCAAATCCTTCACGCGGGTCTCGAACTCCTGCGCACCGACCCGGTCGACGAAGGCGTTGAATTCTTCCCCGTGCTGGCGATCCGACTCGTAGTAGCGGACCCAGCGCTCGACCGCCTCGGGCACGCGCCTGGCCGGCAGCCGAGCCTTCAGCCGCTGGCCGTAGCGCACCTCGCCACCCTCGTAGGCGCCGCCGACGTGGGCGATGTAGGCCGGGATCGTGTGCTCGCCGACCTTGATCGAGGCGCCGTAGAAGCCGATGTGGGCGATGTGATGCTGGCCGCAGCCGTTCGGGCAGCCGCTCATCTTGATGTGGATCCGGCGGGTCAGCTCATCGTCGATCTGCATCTGCACGAGGCGGTCCTGGATCGCCTGGTTGAGCCCCATCGAGCTGGTGATCCCCAGCTTGCAGGAGTCGGTGCCGGGGCAGCTGACGACGTCGGTGATCTCGTCGGCGCCGGCCTCGCCGAGCTCGAGCTCCCTCAGGCGCTGCCAGACCTCGTAGACCGCCTCCTCGCGCACCCAGCGCAAGATGATGTTCTGATGCACGGTGGTGCGGGCGTAGCCGCCGGTGTACTCGCGCATGATCTGCGCGACTCCACGCAGCTGGTCGGTGGTCAGATCGCCCCGGCGGATCTTGACCTCGACGGTCGAGAACCCCTGCTGGCGCTGGGGTTGGACGTTGCTGTGCGACGAAGCGGTCGAACTCCTTGAGGTCGCCGTTGGGGCTTTGGTAGACGCTGCGAGGAGCGGGGGCGTTCGCCTCCTCGTCGTGGTCGAACAGGATCTCGTCGAGGGTGAAATCGCGTTCGGCGATCCAGTCGCCCTGGAGCTCGTCCTCGACGATGCTGCGGAACTCGTCGATCCCGATCTTGTCGATCAGGACCTTGATCCGGGCCCGCGCGCGGTTGACCCGCAGCCACTCCTGGCGGTCGAAGATCCGCACTACGGCCTCGGTCACCTTCAGGTAGTCGCCGTTGTCGAGCTCGACGAAGTCGTACAGGGTCGGGGCCAGGCGCGGCATGATCGAGGTGCCGCCGCCGACGCGGACTTCGACCCCGCGGACGCCGTCCTTGATCTTCGGCAGGAAGGCCATGTCGTGGATCCTGGTGATCGCGTTGTCCTCGTCGGTGGCCGCGAACGCGGTCTTGAACTTCCGCGGCATCGCCTGAGTGGTGGGATGGCGGACGAAGTAGCGCACGTACGCGCCGGCGTAGGGGGTGATGTCGAACAGCTCGCCCTCGAGCGTCCCGGCGCGGGGATCGCCGGTGACGTTGCGCATCGTGTTGCCGCATCCTTCGCGACTGGACAGGCCGGCCTGGCCCAGTTCCCTGATCAGCTTGGCCGCGTCGGGAAGGGGCACATGGTGCATCTGGATGTTCTGGCGCGTGGTGATGTGGCCCTTGCGCAGGGGCACGTAGCGATCGATGCCATCGGCGAAGGCGTCGAGCTGGTCGGGCGTGACCCCGCCCAACGGCAGCTTGACGCGGACCATCTGCACGGCCGCCTGGCGCTGCCCGTAGACGCCCTGCTTGAGGCGGAACTTGGTGAACTCCTCGCCGTCGAGCTCGCCTTTGAGAAAGCGGGTGGACTCGGTGTCGAAGTCGTCGAACTCGCGCTCGAGGATCGGGATCACGTGGCCGGGGACGTTCTCCAGCACGTCGGGATTCTCGAGCGATCCGGTCCGCGGGCCGTGGCCGCTGGTCTCGGGGTCGGTCCTGGTGGTGTCGAGTGGGGCTGGCTCCATGAGCTCCTCCCGGCATCGGGATGCAGGACGGTTGAATGTACCAAAACCCGATCGGGATATAGCCTTTTTCCTGATTTGCTGGCGGTTTCGGTGCCGGCGGGGGCGGGCGGGCGCCGGCGGGCGGGCGGCCGCGGGTGGGCGGGCGTGTGGCGCCTCGGGCCTCGCCCCTCGGTCCGGGGGACGGGCGAGTGGCGCCTCGGGCCTCGCCCCTCAGGTCCAGGGGACCGGCTCGAGCGGGGCGCGGTTGATGCCCTCGTGCAGGGCCGCCCGCTGCCACGGGTCCTGCCGGGGCGGAGGCGGCGCCAGCGGCGGGGCGGTCTCGCGCATGAATCGCTCGAGCGCCGCGACCACCGCGGCGGCCTCCTCGGGGGAGGCGTCGGGGGCGACGATCGTCAGCTTCGGCCGGCGGTTCATCTAGCTGCGCGCAGGCTATCGTGCCCGACGCATGCCCGAGATCCCCGTCCTCGACCACGACGCCGTGCTCGACGCGGTCTCGGCGGGGATCGCGATCGAGCGGGTCCGCGAGGCCCTGCTGCGCTTCCACGCCGGCGAGTGGTCGATGCCGCCCAAGCTCTATCTGGATAGCCCGCCGTTCGGCGACTTTCGGGCCATGCCGGCACTGGGCGGCGGCTTGGCGCTGCTGAAGTGGGTGACCTCGTTTCCCGGGAACCCGGAGCGGGGTTTGCCGACGGTGACCGGCGTGATCTGCATCTCCGACGCGGAGACGGGCGAGCCGCTGATGCTGCTCGACGCCCGCTCGGTGACCGCGCTGCGGACCGGCGGGGTCGCCGCGGTGGCGGCGCAGGCGCTGGCGCGGCCCGAGGGCCGCACGGTCGGGATCATCGGCTGCGGACTGCACGGCGCATGGGCGGCGCGGTGCCTGGCGGCCGCCGGCTACGGCCCCGGGGTCTGCTACGACCCCCGGACGTCGGCAGCGAACGCACTCGCCGGCGAGCTCGACTGGGACGCCGGGCCGCGCGAGTCGGCGCTGCGCTCACAGGTCGTCTGCTGCGTCACCCCGGGCTCGGAGATCGTTGTCGACGCCGGCGACCTGCGGCCCGGGCTGCATCTGAACATGCTGGGCGCCGACGGCCCCGGAAAGGCCGAGGCGTCGATCGGCGCGGTCGCCTCGTGCGTGCTGTACTGCGACGAGTGGGAGCAGGCGTCGCACGGCGGGGAGCTGACCGGGGCGGTGCAAGCCGGGCTGGTGGCTCGCGATCAGGTGACCGAGCTCGGGGCAGTGCTGGCGGGAGACGCGCCGGGGCGGCCCGGCCCCGAGGCGGTCACGCTGTTTGACTCGACCGGACTGGCGATCCAGGATCTGGCCGTGGCGGCGGCGGCGCTGGAAGCCTGGCGCGAGGGGAAAGTGGCGGCGCAGACGGTGAGGCTCTGAGGTCTCGTCCCTGGGGGTCCTCCTGGAACGGTCCCCGGAGGTCCTCCTAGAGCGTTCCCCGGGGGTCCTCCTACAGCGTTCCCCGGGGGTCCTCCTAGAGCGGGATGTTGCCGTGCTTGCGCTTCGGGCCCGGCTCGCGCTTGGTCTGGAGCGTCTCGAGCGCGGTGATGATCTTCGGGCGGGTCTCGTGGGGGGCGATCACGTCGTCGATGTAGCCGCGCTCGGCCGCCGCATAGGGGTTGGCGAAGTGGGCTTTGTAGTCGGTGATCAGCTTCTGGCGGCGTGTGTCGGGGGTGGGCGAGGCGGTGATGTCGCGGCGGTAGATGATGTTGACGGCGCCCTCGGGGCCCATCACCGCGACCTCTGCCGTCGGCCAGGCGAAGTTGAAGTCCGCCAGCATGTGCTTCGAGGCCATAACGTCGTAGGCGCCGCCGTAGGCCTTGCGGGTGATGATCGTGATCTTGGGGACGGTGGCCTCGGTGTAGGCGTAGAGCAGCTTGGCGCCGTGGCGGATGATCCCGCCCCACTCCTGATTGGTCCCGGGCAGGAAGCCGGGTACGTCGCAGAACGTGATCAGGGGGATGTTGAAGGCGTCGCAGGTACGGACGAAGCGGCCGGCCTTGGTCGACGAGTCGATGTCGAGCACGCCGGCGAGCTGGTTGGGCTGGTTGCCGACGATCCCGACGCTGTAGCCGTTCAGTCGCGCGAAGCCGCAGATGATGTTCCGGGCGTAGTGCTCGTGGACCTCGAAGAACTCGCCGTCGTCGACGATCAGGCGGACCACCTCGCGCATGTCGTAGGGCTTGTTGGGGTTGTCGGGGACGACGTGGTCGAGCTCGGGGTCCTGGCGTTGCGGGTCGTCCGTCGGCTGGACCCGGGGCGGGATCTCGAGGTTGTTCTGGGGCAGGAAGCTCAACAGGTAGCGGGTGTCCTCGAGACAGGTGTCCTCGTCGTCGGAGGCGAAATGGGCGACGCCCGACTTGCTGTTGTGAGACATCGCGCCCCCGAGCGACTCGAAGTCGACCTCCTCCCCGGTGACCGCCCTGATCACATCGGGGCCGGTGATGAACATGTGCGAGGTCTCCTTGACCATGAAGATGAAGTCGGTCATCGCCGGGCTGTACACGGCGCCGCCGGCGCACGGGCCCATGATCAGGCTGATCTGCGGGATCACGCCGCTGCACATGACGTTGCGGACGAACACGTCGCCGTAGGCGCCGAGGCTGACCACGCCCTCCTGGATGCGGGCGCCACCGGAGTCGTTGATCCCGATCACCGGGCAGCCGACCTTGGCCGCCAGGTCCATCACCTTGCACATCTTCTCGCCCATCACCTCCCCCAGCGAGCCACCGAAGACGGTGAAGTCCTGGCTGAACACGCATACCCGGCGGCCGTCGATCGTGCCGTGGCCGGTGACGACCGCGTCGCCGTAGGGACGGTTCTTGTCCATGTCGAACTCGGTCGTGCGGTGGCGCACGAACGTGTCGAGCTCCTGGAACGAGCCGGGGTCGAGCAGCTTCTCGATCCGCTCGCGGGCGGTCAGCTTGCCCTTCTCGTGCTGCTTGGCTACGGCTTGTTCGCTGCCGGCGTGGATCGCCTCGTGGCGGATCTCCTGCAGCTGCTCGAGCTTCTCCTGGTAGGTCTCGGGGGCTTTGGCGCGCATGGCGTGGCGAGTCTATCTGTGGCGGGCGCGGGCCGGCGGTGGCGGGCCGCGGCGGTCGCGGTCAGGCCCCGTCGGCGGACAGCTGGCGGGCCGGCCAGTCGCGAGCGTTGGCGTTTTGGTTCCGAGGGATGGAACCAGAACGCCAAAGCTCGAGTCGTGGGGCCCTCGCCGGCCGGCTCAGGCGCGGGAGAACGGCCGGTGGTGGGCCGCGCCGAGGCTGTCGAGTGCCGCGGTCAGGACGGCGGTGTGGTCGGGGCCGACGGTGGCGGCGGCCGGTGCGGGTGGGTCCGGTGGCGCGACGGGCGCCGGCGGCTCAGCCGCGGGGAAGAACGCGCGCGGTTCCGCGGGCCTGAACAGCCCGGCCAGGCGCGCCATCAGCCCGCGAGGCCGCTCCGCCGCCGGCGGGAGCGGCTCGGGCTGCGGATCCGGGTCGGGCTCGGGTGGCGGGGGCGGCTCGTCGACGACCCGCGCCGGCGCCTCAGGCGCCTCGCTGGCCGGGATCCCCTGGGGGCCGTGGGGGCCTTCGGAGGCGATCGTGCGGGCGGTCAGGATCACCCGTGTCCCCCACCCCGACGGCTCGAGCCGCACCGTACCGCTCACTTGCTCGCCCTCCCAGGCAACGGCGCTCTCGGGCTCGAGTCTGGTGATCCGGATCTCGCCGAACTGGCCGAGATGACGGGCCAGCGAGGCGGCATCGCTGCACTCCGACCACAGTTCAGGCGGGGACTTCACCAGGGTTCGGCTTGCCTCGTGTTCTGTCATGGGTCGAGAGTTCGAGTGGCCGGGCGCGACTCCTTCAGCGGTGGCGGGTTGCAACCGCCAGCGGTGGCGGGGTTGCAACGGTCGGCGGTCGCGGGGTTGCAACAATCACGGAATGACGCAGCGGGAAAGCGCCGGGCCCGAGGTGTCCCGGGTCGGGTTGGGATGCATGGGGATGTCCGGCATGTACGGGCCGGCGGACGAGGACGAGAGCATCGCCACCATCCATGCCGCGCTCGCCGCCGGCATCAACCTGCTGGATACGGGCGACTTCTACGGAATGGGTCACAACGAGATGTTGATCGGGAGGGCGCTCGCGGACCGCGAGCGCGACGAGGTGATGATCAGCGTCAAGTTCGGGGCGCAGCGGGGTCCCGACGGCGGCTGGCTCGGCTATGACGCCCGTCCCGCCGCAGTCAAGACGGCGCTCGCCTACACGCCTGCAGCGGCTGCGGACCGACCGCATCGACATCTATCGCCCGGCGCGGCTGGACCCCAATGTCCCGATCGAGGAGACGATCGGGGCCATCGCCGAGCTTGTGCAGGCCGGCTATGTCCGCTATATCGGGCTCTCCGAGGTCGGCGTGGAGACCATCCGCCGTGCGGCGGCGGTCCATCCGATCTGCGACCTGCAGATCGAGTACTCGCTGATCTCCCGCGGCATCGAGCGCGAGATCCTGCCAGTGTGCCGCGAGCTGGGGATCGCGATCACCGCTTACGGCGTGCTCTCGCGGGGACTGATCAGCGGCCACTTCCCGGCCCGCCGGCAACTGCCGGCGAGCGACTTCCGCAGCCGCGCCCCCCGGTTCCAGGGTGCGAACCTGGAACGGAACCTCGGCCTGGTCGAGCAGTTGCGGGCGGTGGCCGAGGAGCGCGGCGCGTCCGTGGCCCAGATCGCGATCGCCTGGGTGCTGGCGCGCGGCCAGGACATCGTGCCGCTGATCGGCGCGCGGACGCGCGAGCGGCTGCAAGAAGCGTTGGGCGCGCTCGAGCTCGAGCTCAGCCCCGAGGAGCTCGAGCGGATCGAGCGGGCGATGCCGGCCGAGGCGGCCGCCGGCGAGCGCTATCCCGAGCAGCAGATGGCGCAGCTCGACAGCGAGCGGTAAGCGCCCAGCACGACGGCGAGCGGTGAGGGGCGGTCGATCTTTCGCATTTGAGCTCCGGACGCCGGAAGTGAATTGCGATTCATCGGGGGGCGGGCTCGCCGTCGGGCTCGGCGACGACGACGACGCCGCTGGGCGCGTCCAACAGCTCGACGGTCCGCCGCGCGGCTTCGTCGACGTGGATTCGCGGCGGGTCGGGACGCCGATCGCCACCGTACGTCCCCGGACCGTAGAAGGTGCCGTACTCGATCACCACGCCGCCGGCGTCGAGCACCAGCCGCTCGTGCTCCTCGACCGCCTCGCCGCCCGCCGGCGGTCTCCAGGCGATGCTCTGCGCGATGAAGCGCGTCGCTCCGGCAGCCTTCGCCGCCGCCAGCAAATTGCGCGTCCCCTCGGTGCGCATGCGGTTGTTGCGGTCGCGATAGGCGGAGATCTGATCGGCGGTGTCGGGCAGATCGGTCAGCTGGTGCATCACCAGGTCAGGGCCGAACTCGGTGACGGCGCCGGTGAGAGCGGTGGCGTCGTAGACGTCGCATATGACCGGCTCGGCGCCGAGATCACGAAGCGGATCGACCTTCTCCGGCGAGCGGGTCATCCCGGCCACCACGTGTCCTTCGGCCAGCAGCAGGGGCAGCAGCCGAACCCCGATCACGCCCGTCGCGCCGGCGAGGAAGACCCGCATTCAGAACGTCGGCTGATACTCGCCGAACACGTCGCGCATGGCGCCGCAGACCTCGCCCAGCGAGCAGCGGTCCTTCAAAGCCTGGCGCAGGATCGGAAGCAGGTTGTCGGCCCCCCGGGCCGCCACGCGGATCTCCTCGAGGCGCCGCTCCACCAGCGACTCGTCGCGATCGGCCTTGAAGGCCCCCAGCCGCTGCACCTGCTCGCGCTCTGACTCGGGGTCGACGCGGAGAATGTCGGGCACCTCGGGGGTGTCCTCGACGAACTTGTTGACCCCGACGACGATGTCCTGGCCCTGGCGGTAGCGCTCGTGGTAGCCGAAGGCGGACTCCTCGATCTCGTTCTTCATGAAGTCGATTGCCTGGACCGAGCCTCCGAGCTCGTCGATCTTGGCGATCAGGCCCTTGGCGCCGGCCTCGATCTCGTCGGTCAGCGCCTCGACGAAGTAGGAGCCTGCGAACGGATCGACGGTGTCCGGCGCCCCCGACTCGTAGGCGATGATCTGCTGGGTCCTCAGCGCGATTTTCGCCGCCCGTTCGGTGGGCAACGCCAGCGCCTCGTCGAAGCCGTTGGTGTGCAGGGACTGGGTGCCGCCGCAGACGGCGGCAAAGCCCTGGAGCGCGACGCGGACGATGTTGTTCTCGGGTTGCTGCGCGGTCAGGGTGACGCCACCGGTCTGGGTGTGGAAGCGCAGGCGCCACGAGCGCTCGTCCCGGGCACCGAACCGCTCACGCATGATCTCGGCCCACATCCGGCGGGCGGCTCGGAACTTGGCCACCTCCTGGAAGACGTTGTTGTGGCCGTTGAAGAAGAACGCCAGGCGGGGCCCGAACCTGTCGATCTCGAGCCCGGCATCGATCGCCGCCTGCACGTAGGCGATCCCGTTGGCGAGCGTGAACGCCACCTCCTGGACGGCCGAGCAGCCCTTCTCCCGGAAGTGGTAGCCGCTGATCGAGATCGTGTTCCACCTCGGGACCCGCTCGTTGCAGTAGGCGAACAGGTCGGTGGTGAGGCGGATCGCCCCCTCGGGCGGGTAGATGAAGTTGCCGCGGGCGATGTACTCCTTGAGGATGTCGTTCTGGGTCGTCCCCCGGAGCTGGTCCGCCGCCACCCCCTGCTCCTCCCCCACGAGCTCATAGAGGAGCAGCAGCACCGCCGCCGGCGCGTTGATCGTCATCGAGGTCGAGACCTGGTCGAGCGGGATCTCGTCGAACGCCGTCCGCATGTCGTCGATCGTGTCGATGGCGACGCCGGTGCGGCCAACCTCGCCAAGGCAGCGCGGATCATCGGAGTCGAGACCGAGCTGGGTGGGAAGGTCGAAGGCCATGCTCAGCCCGGTGGAGCCGTGCTCGAGCAGGTAGCGGTAGCGCTCGTTTGACTCCTTGGCGCTGGCATAGCCGGCGTACTGGCGATGGGTCCAGAGCTGCTTGCGATACATGTCGCGGTGGATCCCGCGGGTGTACGGGTACTCGCCGGGCTCGCCGAGCTTGTTGGGCAGGTCGGGCGGCAGGTCCTCCTCGGCGTAGAGCGGCTTGACCTCGATCCCGGAGTCGGTGAACCGACGCGGGTCGTCGGGGCCGACGATCGGGGCGATCGTGCGGTGCTCGGGGGTGGTGGCCATGGTCGGCTGGAGGTTACCCGCAGGCCTGGCTCACAGCACCTTCCACAGGAACTCCTGGGTCCGCCGCTCGCGCGGGTTGTCCAGGACCTCCTTGGGCGCGCCGGTCTCGACCACGACGCCCTCGTCCATGAACACCACGGTGTCGGCGACTTCGCGGGCAAAGCCGATCTCGTGGGTGACGACGATCATCGTCATCCCCTCGTGGGCGAGCTGGCGCATCGTGTCGAGCACGTCGCCGACCAGCTCGGGATCGAGCGCCGAAGTGGGCTCGTCGAACAGCATCAGCTTCGGCTGCATGGCCAGCGCCCGGGCGATGGCGACGCGCTGCTGCTGGCCGCCCGAGAGCGCCACCGGGTAGGTGTCGAGCTTGTCGCCGAGGCCGACGCGGCCCAGGAGCTCGGTGGCCCGCTCGCGAGCCTCCTTGCGGGAGACGTTCGCCACCCGGACAGGCGCGAGCATCACGTTCTCCATCGCCGTCATGTGCGGGAAAAGATTGAAGTGCTGGAACACCATCCCGATCTCGGCCCGCTTGCGCGCGATCTCGCGATCGTGCAGCTCGTGCAGCTTGCCGCCGTGTAGCCGATAGCCGACCAGCTCGCCGTCCACCGAGAGCCGACCCGCATTGATCTTCTCGAGATGGTTGATACAGCGCAGGAACGTCGACTTGCCCGAGCCCGGACGGACCGAGCAGGCACATCACCTCCTTGCGCTGGACCTCGAGGTCGATCCCCTTGAGGACCTCGAGGCGGCCGAAGCGCTTGTGGACGGCCTCGGCCTTGACCATCGGCCCGGTCATTGGCTGCCCGCCGGGCTGACGGAAGCCGACCGAGCAAGATCTTGTTATGACGCTGCTCAGCGCGCGAGAACCCCCGGCCGAAGCGGCGCTCGATGAAGTACTGGCCGACGTACAGAACGCTGGTCATCGCCAGGTACCAGATGCTCGCGACGATCAGCAACGGGATGGTCTGGTAGGTCGCGGCGTAGATCTGCTGGGCCTCGAACAGGAGATCGAAGACCGAGCCCAGGACGATCACCAGCGAGGTGTTCTTGAGCATCGAGATCGTCTCGTTGCCTGTCGGCGGGATGATCACGCGCATCGACTGGGGCAGGACGATCAGGCGCATGATCTGCAAGCGGCGTCATGCCCAAGCGATTGCGCCGCCTGCGTCTGACCCTCATCGACCGAGATGATCCCCGCCCGGACGATCTCCGCCATGTAGGCGCCCTCGTTCAGCCCGAACCCCAGAGTCGCGGCCACAAACGGCGTGATCAGCGTGTTTGCGTTCGCGTGGATGAACGAGGGACCGAACGGGACGCCGAGATCGATCCGGTGAAAGAGGGCGCCGATGAACTCCCAGAACAGGAGCTGCACGAGCAGCGGCGTTCCGCGGAAGAACCAGATATAGAGCCAGCTGAAGCCAGCGACCAGCGGGTTTGGGGACAGCCGCATCACCGCGAACAGGATCCCCAACAGAACGCCCACCACCATCGCCACGACCGTCAACTCGATGGTCTTGACGACGCCGTGCAGGATCCGCGCGTCGAACAGGTAGTGTCCGACGACGTGCCATTGGAAGTTGGGGTTGGTGACGATCGAGCGAACGATCGACGCCGCGATCAGCAGGACGATCGCCGACGCGATCCAGCGCCCCGGATGACGGACCGGGACGGCCCTGATCTCCTCGGGCCGTCCCGTGCTGTGTGTCAGAAAGCTCGGAGGTAGCTCACCTCTGAGCGTTAGTTTGCCTGATCAGCGAGATCGCGCCGTTGATTTACTCGGGTCGGTGATCGTCGCGCCCTTCAGCCCCCACTTGCTGAAGATCGCCTGGTAGGTCCCATTGTGCATCAGCACCTTGAGCGCGGCGAGGACCGCCGGGGCGAGACCGCTGCCCTTCGGCATCGCGAGACCGTAGGGCGCGGAGGCGTAGGGCGCGCCGACCAGCTTGAACTGGCCGTTCGACTTCGCCACTGCGTACGCCGCGGGGGGCGTGTCGGCGAACACGAGCTGTGCCCGGCCGCTGGACAGCGCCAGGTTGGCGCCGTTCTCGTCGGGGAACACGAGCACCGTCACGCCGGGCTTGCCCTCCTTCTTGCACTTGTTGCTCTGGGTCTGGGCGTCGGTTTGTTCGGTCGTCGCGCTTCTCCACAGCCACCGTCTTGCCGCAGATGTCGGCGATGCTGCCGATCGAGGTGCCTCCGGACGCCTTCGTGAAGAACGACTCGCCAACGTTGGCAGTACGTCGACGAAGGTCACCGTCTTCTCACGCGCCTTGGTGTCCGTGAACGATGAGGCACCCATGTCGTATTTGCCGGCGGCGAGCCCCGGGATGATCGCTGTCGAATGTCGCATTGACGACGTTCGCCTTGAGCCCCATCACGCCAGCAAGTGCCTTCAGAGGTCCGCGTCCATCCCGATCACGGTCTTGCCGTCGGGGGCGAAGAACTCGTTCGGCGCGTAGCTGGCGTCGGCGGCGACGGTCAGCGTGCCCTTCGACTTGATCGCGGACGGGACCAGCTTGACCACGGCGGCGTTGGCGCCCGCGGCGGGGGCGGATGAGGTCGTCGACGTTGCCGCCGGCGTGCTGCTGGTGGTGCTGCTGCTCTTGCTGCTTCCACACGCCGCCACGGCGACGACGCACAGTGCCGCCAGCGGCAGCGCTAGAAAACTCCTCCAATTACGCATCTGGCTCCTTCTTCGTTGATCCCCGGCCGGAGGCAGGATAAGCAACAAAAGCTCCTGCTTGGCGAGGTTTAACCGCCCGCAAACGTACCGATAGCCTTCTGTGCATGCACGTTCGTGTCCGCCTGTTCGCCGTGTTGCGCGAGCGCGCCGGCGCCGGCGAGATCGAGCTCGACCTGCCCGCGGGCGCGGTGGTGGGCGACGCGCTCGCCCGCGTGCAGGGGCTGACCGAAGGCGTCCCCGTGGTGATGGCGGTCAACCACGAGTACGCAGACGCCTCCGCGCCCCTGAGCAGCGGCGACGAGCTGGCGCTGATCCCGCCGGTCTCCGGCGGCTCCGTCGGCTCGCTGCACGTGCGGGTCACCGATGCGCCGCTGGCGCTCGAGCCGCTGCTGGCGCTGGTCCGCGACCCCCGTGCCGGTGCCGTGGTCAGCTTCCAGGGCGTCACCCGCAAGGTGGCCGAACTGGACTACGAGGCCTACGCGCCGATGGCGGAACGCAAGATCGCCGAGATCGTCGCCGCCGCGATCGACCGGCATGGGCTGACCGCCGCGGCCGCCGAGCACCGGATCGGGGTCGTAGCGCTGTCTGAGCCGTCGGTCGCGGTCGCCGTGTCGGCGCCCCATCGCGACGCGGCCTTCGCCGGCGCGCGGGAGATCATCGACGAGATCAAGGCGCAGGCGCCGATCTGGAAGAAGGAAGACGGCGAATGGATGCTCGGGAAGACACCCCGACCGCAGAGCTGAGAGACCTCCCGTCGGTTCACGAGCTGGCCGGCACGCTGGACGCGCCGCACCGGCTGGCGGTGGCCGTGGCCCGCCGCGCGATCGAGGAGCGGCGCGCGGCCATGCGCGCCGGGGCCGTCCCCGCCGGGGATCTGCGCGAGCGCGCCGCAGACATTCTGGCCGGCCTGCAGCAGCCGTCGTTGCGTCGGGTGCTGAACGCGACCGGCGTGATCGTCCACACCAACCTCGGGCGGGCGCCGCTGGCGGCGGCGGCCCGAGACGCGGTGGACAGGCTCGCCACCGGCTACTCGAACCTCGAACTCGAGCTCCGGGACGGCGCCCGGGGCAGCCGCCAAGCGCACGTCTCCGGGCTGCTGCGCGAGCTCACCGGCGCGGGTGATGCGCTCGTGGTCAACAACGGGGCCGCCGCGGTGCTGCTGGCGGCAGCGGCGCTGGCCGGTCCGGGCCGGTCGATCCTGGTCTCGCGCGGTCAGCTGGTCGAGATCGGCGGCGGATTCCGGATCCCCGAGGTGATCGCGCAGTCCGGTTCCGTGCTGGTCGAGGTGGGGACGACGAACCGGACCCGGGTGCGGGACTACGAGCGCGCGGTCGCGACGGCAGCCGCGGCGCCGGTGGCGGCGATCCTCCGGGTCCATCCCTCGAACTTCCGTGCGCTCGGGTTCGTCGAGGAGGTCGCGATCGAGCAGCTGTGCGCGCTCGGAGTGCCCGTGATCGACGACGTCGGCTCGGGGGTCCTCGGCGACGCCAACGGCATTCCGGAGCTGTCTGACGAGCCGTCGCTGCGCCGGTCCCTGGCCGCGGGCGCGACCCTGGTCTGCTGCTCGGGCGACAAGCTCCTCGGCGGGCCCCAGGCGGGGTTGCTGCTGGGGCGCTCCGAGGCTGTGGTGGCGGCCCGGGAACACCCGCTGGCCCGGGCGCTGCGCATCGACAAGTTGTCGCTGGCGGCGCTCGAGGCCACGTTGACGCTGTACCGCGATCCGGAGCGGGCACGCCGCGAGATCCCGGTGCTGGCAATGCTCGACGCTGGCGAGCACGTGCTCGCGGCGCGCGCGGAACGGCTGGGCTCGTCGATCGGCGAGGGCGCGGAGATCGTTCGCGCCGCGGGCCGGGTCGGCGGCGGCGCGTTACCCCTGCTCGAGCTCGAGGGGCCGGTCGTGGCCATTCCTTACGCGGACCCGGCGGCGCTGGCGGCGGCGCTGCGCGCCGGCGATCCCCCGGTTCTGGGCCGGATCAGCGAGGGGCGGCTGTTGCTCGATCCGCGGACGCTGAGCGACGACGAAGTCCCGCTCGCCGCCGCCGCCGCGCGCTCGGCGCTCGAGCGGCTCGCCCGGCGGTGAGTCACGCCCCCCTCACCCTCGGCACCGCCGGTCACATCGACCACGGCAAGACGGCTCTGGTCAGGGCGCTCACCGGCGTCAACACCGACCGTCTCCCCGAGGAGCGCGCTCGGGGCATCTCGATCGCCCTGGGGTACGCGAAGCTGACCCTGCCCTCGGGCCGGGAGCTGTCGGTGGTCGACGTGCCCGGTCACGAGCGCTTCGTGCGCACGATGGTGGCGGCCGCCACCGGAATCGACCTGTACCTGATGACGGTCGCCACCGACGACGGGGTGATGCCGCAGACGCGCGAGCACGCCGCCGTGCTGCACGCACTGGGAACCGCAGCCGGCGTGGTCGCGGTCACGAAGTCAGACCTCGCCGATCCTGAGCTGGCCATGATCGAGGCCTCGGAACTGCTGCCCGGCGCCGAGCTGGTGGCGGTCTCGGCCCGCACCGGCGCCGGGGTCGATCAGCTGCGTGTCGCGCTCGACCGGGTCGCGGCTGGGTTGCGCAGCCGCTCTCAGGACGCTCACGGCGAGGCGGCGCGCCTGCACATCGACCGGGTGTTCACGATCCGCGGCGCCGGAACCGTGATCACCGGCACCCTGTGGTCGGGGTCGGTTGGGGCGGGAGACGAGGTCGTGCTGTTGCCGGCGCGACGGCGCGCCCGGGTCCGGGCGGTGCAGGTCCACGACCAGCCGCTGGAGCGGGCCTTCGCGGGCCAGCGCGTGGCGGTCAACCTCACAGCAGTCGCGGTCGCCGAGGTCGGCCGCGGCGACGTGCTCGTCTCGGCGGACGCGGAGCTAGGCCCGGGATACGTGATCGATGCGGAGCTGTGGTTCGAGGCGGGCGAGCCCGAGCACGGCGAGCGCGTCCAGGTCCACCACGGGACGCGTGAAGCTTCCGGTCGGCTGGCCTGGCTGGGCGGCCGCTTCTGGCAGATCCGGCTGGAGTCCGAACCGCTGATGGCGGCCCGGGGAGACCGCGTGGTGATCCGCCGGATCGCGCCGCCGGACACGCTCGGCGGAGGGGCGGTCCTGGACGCGCCGGCGCGCAAGCACGGCGCGTCGCGAGAGCTGCTGGTGCGGCTGGAGCGGCTGGCGCGGGGTGAGGACGTCGACGGGAGTCCACCGGAACCGGATGCCGGCTCACGGAAGCGTCCCGTGCCGGCGCCGGAGCGGCAACCGCTGACGCCCCGTGCGCTGGCGCTGGAGCGGCGTTTACGCGATGCCCGGTTCGAGCCCCCTCTCGACGCCGAGCTCGATGCCGGCGATCTCGCGGCGTTGCGGCGGGAGGGCCGGGCGGTGAGGGTGTCGAAGACCCTGCACTACCACCCCGCCACGTTGGCGGAGGTGCAAGGGCGGGTCCTCCGCATCGCGGAGCAGCGCGGGGGCGCGGTGACCCTGCCCCAGCTACGCGATGATCTGGGCACCTCGCGGAAGTTCGCCCAGGCGCTGCTCGAGCACCTCGACGCGGAGAAGGTGACGATTCGGCGGGGCGAATCCCACTACGTGCGGGCGGCCGCACGGCGAGGGGCTGAGGGCCCCGCATAACCCCCAGGAACCCCGAGGGGCACCTCGAAGCCGGGCTCCCGGTAGATTGGGGGCCTCGTGTCCACATGCCTGGTCACCGGTGGGGCTGGCTTCCTGGGCTCACACCTGTGCGATGAGCTGCTCCGTCGCGGCCACCGGGTGATCTGCGTCGACAACCTCGAGACGGGGTCGCTGGCCAACATCGAGCACATTCGCGCCGATCAGTTCGTCCACCTGAACGTCGACATCATCGCTCCCTACTACGTCGAGGAGCCGATCGACTTCGTCTACCACCTGGCCTCGCCGGCCTCGCCGATCGACTACCTGCGCCTGCCGCTGCACACGCTCAAGGTGGGCTCCTACGGCACCCATCACACCCTCGGCCTGGCCAAGGAGCATCGGGCCCGCTTCCTGATCGCTTCGACCAGCGAGGTGTACGGCGATCCGCAGGAGCACCCGCAGCGAGAGAGCTACTGGGGGCACGTCAACCCGATCGGACCGCGGGGCGTCTACGACGAGGCCAAGCGGTACGCGGAGGCGCTGACCATGGCCTACCACCGCCAGCAGGGGGTGGACACGGCGATCGTCCGCATCTTCAACACCTTCGGCCCGAGGATGCGCCCCCGCGACGGACGGGCCATCCCCACGTTCCTGCGCCAGGCGCTGCAGGACCGGCCGATCACGGTGTTCGGCGACGGGTCCCAGACGCGATCCTTCTGCTATGTCGCCGATGAGATCCGAGGATTGATCATGCTGGCGGAGTCCGGCTACCACTATCCGGTCAACATCGGCAATCCCGACGAGTTCACGCTGCTCGAGCTGGCCAGGACGGTGATCGAGGTCACCGGCTCGCGATCGGAGATCGTTTTCGAGGCGCTGCCGACCGACGATCCGCAGGTCCGCCAGCCGGACATCTCGCTGGCGCGGGAGATCCTCGGTTGGGAGCCGGAGATCAGCCTCCGGGACGGGCTACAGCGGACGATCGAGCAGTCGGGGATCGAGACGCTCGTGGGCGAAGGGCGATAGTGGAGCTTCCGCACGGGTTCAGGCCCTACTTGCTCTCAAACATCGGAACTTCGGTGTCAAGATTACGTTTCGACGGTGGGGACGGAGGAATTGCAGCCTTCGCATAAGGTGACGATCGAGCAGCAAGACGCTTCCGGCACACGCGCCAACGGAGCCCGCCAGGGTTCCGCGGAGATGCCGCTGCCCGAGCGCGACGCCCGGCGCAGGCGCCCGCCCGCGCTGTCGTTCCTGCTGCGGCTCGAGACGCTGCGCCGAGTCGCGCGGGTGATCTCGCTCCTGATCCTCGACTTCATCGGCGTGTTCAGCGCGATGCTGACCGCGCTCGTGGTCAAGGTGGCGATCAAGGGCAACGTGGACTTCTCCGTGGTGTGGCAACAGACCCGCCACTGGGTCGCGTTCGCCTACCTGGTCACGGTGCTGCTGTTCGCGCGCGCCGATCTGTATTCCGACCGAACCCGGCGGCCGGGCTTTACGCGAATCGCCACCACGCTGTTTCAGGTCATGGTGATCACGCTCGTGTTCGCGCTGGCCAGCGGCCAGCATTTCTCCAGCTACTACATCTTCTACAGCTCGCTGATCATCGGAACCGCGTACATCGCGATGCTGCGCCAGCTGCACCTGCGAGCGACCGGGTGGCTGCTGGAACAGGCCGGCTATCAGCGACGGGCGGTCCTGGTGGGGTCGGGCAAGCACATCGATGCGGTTGCCGACGCGCTCTCCAACCGCTCACATGCGCAGGTCGTGCTGGTCGGCTACATCTCCTTGGAGGAGCGCCCGCGAAACGGGCTGCGATCGCTCGGCCTGCTGCCCGACCTGCCCGCTGTGCTGGCAAAAGAGCGCGTGCAGGAAGTGATCATCGCGGATCCCGACTTCCCCCAGGACAAGGCGGTCGAGCTGGTCGACATCTGCCACCGGCGCGGCGTCACCGTGCACATCGCCCCCTCGACGATGGAGCTCCTGATCGATCGCGCCGAGTTCGTTCCGGGCCAGACGGTGCCGTTGTTCGCGCTGCGACCGCCGGTGTTCCAGGGCTTCGACTTTGCGCTCAAGCGGACCTTCGACCTGGTGGTCTCGATCGTCGGGCTGATCGTGCTCTCGCCGGCGCTGGGGGCGATCGCGATCGCGGTCAAGCTGAGCTCGCGCGGGCCGGTGCTGTACCGCTCGGTCCGGCCCGGGATGGGCGGTAAGCCGTTCGCGTGCTTCAAGTTCCGCACCATGCGCGACCGCGCCGACCAGAGCCAGGAAGACCTCGAGCCGCTCAACGAGCAGAGCGGGGCGTTGTTCAAGATCCGCCACGATCCGCGGCTGACGCCGGTCGGGCGGTTTCTGCGCCGCTTCTCGCTGGACGAGTTGCCGCAGCTGGTCAACGTCGTCCGCGGCGAGATGTCGCTCGTGGGGCCGCGTCCGCTGCCGATGCGCGACTTCGAGCGCCTGGAGGAGTGGCACAAGAAGCGCTACCTGGTGCTGCCGGGGATCACCGGGCTGTGGCAGGTCATGGGCCGGTCCGAGCTCGACTTCGACGATCTCGTGCGCCTGGACTTCCTGTACCTGGAGCGATGGTCGGTGCTGCTCGACCTGACGATCTTGATGCGGACGATTCCGGCGGTGCTGACTCGACGAGGTGCTTTCTAGTGGGCTAGGGGCCTTTGGGGGGCAGTTCGGTCGGGAGGGCGGGAGCGATCCCGCCCACTCGGCTGGTGGTCGGGGGGCACGGTAGGCTCCCGCCCACCATGCCGCCAACCGATCGGTTCGTGATCAGCTTCGCCGCCGAGCCCCCGCAGGAGGGGCTCCCGTACGGCCGCTGGGCGGACACGCTGCGCGAGCACTTCCTGGCCGCCTGTACGAACATCGACACCGAGGGCGAGGAGCTCGGCGAACCCGGCGAGATCGCGTGGTTTCCCGACCGTTCCTACGCGGGACGGACGTACATCCCCGCGGTGGCGCGGACGAGCGAGGGCTTCGAGCTGTTCGGCTTCGTCTCGTTCACCGAGGGGTCGGGTGGGCCGGGGAACTTCGAGGCCCACGCCGACTTCACCTCGGAGGTGGCGGAGTCCAACCCGGACTGGAAGCTCGACCTCAACGACGACGTGATCGGGCGCTGGCGCGGGGAGGAGGGCAAGACGGCGGAGCTGACGCTGGTCTGGGGCATGCCGTTGTTGCCCGGCGGCGCGATCGTCACCGCCGAGCTGGCCAATCTCGCCGTCGACCAGTGCGAGCTCGTGGAAGAGCGATTCACGATGATCGCCCCCGACAACTACCGCGGCGACTTCCTCGAGGTCAAGCTGTGGAGCCGTCGCGGCGAGGAGCTGGCGCGTGAGTCGCTCTACGTCGACGAGGCGGAGTGAGCGCGGGCCAGCGCGCTCGGCAGCCTGAGCTTGACCTCGGCCTCGGTCAGCGGGAAGTGGCAGGCGGTCCGCGTGCCGCTGCCCTTGTCCTCCAGCACCGGCTCCTCCTGGGAGCAGATCGGCTGGGCCTTCGGGCAGCGGGTGTGGAAGCGACAGGCAGACGGCGGGTTGGCGGGGCTGGGGACGTCGCCGGTCAGCAGCTGGCGCTCGCGGCGGGCGCCGCTCGGATCCGGAACCGGCACCGCCGCCAGGAGCGCGCCGGTGTACGGGTGGCGAGGAAAGCTGTAGAGGGCATCGCCAGGGCCGATCTCGACGATCTTCCCCAGGTACATCACGGCGACGCGGTCGCACATGTGGCGCACGACGCTGAGATCGTGGGCGATGAACACGAGCGTCAGCCCCATGTCCCGCTGCAGCTCGCGCAGCAGGTTCAGGACCTGGGCCTGAATCGAGACATCGAGCGCCGACACCGGCTCGTCGGCGATCAGCACCTTCGGCTCGAGCGCGATCGCGCGCGCGACGCCGATCCGCTGGCGCTGCCCGCCGGAGAACTCGTGCGGATAGCGGTTGTAGTGCTCGGGGTTCAGCCCGACCCGATCCATCAGCTCCTGGACGCGCCGCTTGCGCGCACCCTCGCCCTTGTACAGGCCGTGGATCACGAACGGGTCGGAGATGATCGAGCCGACGGTCTTGCGCGGATTCAGCGACGAGTACGGGTCCTGGAAGATCATCTGCATGTCGCGATGCAGGTCCTTGAGCGCCGGCCCCTTGTGGACGGCGATGTTCTCGCCCTCGAAGCGGACCTCCCCGCCGGTGGGATCGAGCAGCCGCACCAGCAGCCTGGCCGTCGTGCTCTTGCCGCAGCCGGTCTCGCCGACGATCCCCAGCGTCTCGCCCTGGATCACGTCGAACGACACGTCGTCGACCGCCTTCACCGCTCCGATCTGCTTCTGGAAGACGACGCCCCGGGTGATGGGAAAGTACTTCTGGAGGCCTCGGACCTCCACGAGCGCGGTCCCGGACGCGCTCATGCGTCGAGCTCCTCGGCGGGCGGCGAGGAACCGACGACCTGGGGCGCGGCCGACAGCTGCGGCCCGGCGGCCAGTTGCCGCAACTCTCCCGGCGAGTCACCAGCCTGGAGCCCGCGCCAGATCCTCGTCCGCACCTCCGAGGAGAGCAGACACGCGACCTCGTGGTCGGGATCGCCGTCGACCGGTTCGAGCCGCGGATCGATCCGCTTGTGCTCCTCGCGGACGTAGGAGCAGCGGGGATGGAAGTGGCAGCCGGAGGGCCGGTTGATCAAGCTCGGCGGCCGGCCCGAGATCGGCACCAGGTCCTCGTCGCGCGGGTTGTCGAGCCGCGGGATCGACTTCAGCAGCCCCCAGGCGTAAGGATGCTGGGGATGGTTGAAGATCTGCTCCGCCGACGCGTGCTCGACGATCCGTCCCGCATACATCACGCAGATCTCGTCGGCGATCTCGGCCACCACCCCGAGATCGTGGGTGATGATGATGATCGCCATCCCCAGCCGCCGCTGGAGCTCCTCCAGCAATGCCAGGATCTGCGCCTGCACGGTCACGTCCAGCGCGGTGGTGGGTTCGTCGGCGATCAGCAGCTTGGGCTCGTTGGCGAGCGCCATCGCGATCATCGCCCGCTGGCGCATGCCGCCGGAGAACTCGTGCGGGAATGCATCCACGCGCCGTCCGGGATCCGGAATCCCGACCATCTCGAGCAGCTCCACGGCCCGGCCGCGCGCGGCTTTGCGGGAGACCTTCTGATGGATCAGGACGGCCTCCATCAACTGCTTGCCGACCTTGAAGAACGGGTGCAGCGAGGACAGGGGGTCCTGGAAGATCATCGCGATGTCGTTGCCGCGAATCCGGCGCAGCTGATCGTCCGTCATCTGCACGAGGTCGTTGCCCTCGAACAGCATCTTGCCCTCCACGTTGGCACCCTGGGTGCGGGTCAACCCCAGCGTGGTCAGCGATGAGACGCTCTTCCCCGATCCCGACTCGCCGACGATCCCGAGCGTCTTGCCGGTGTCGACCGAGTAGCTGATCCCGTCGACCGCATGCACCACGCCATCCTCCGTCGGGAACTCGACGCGCAGATCCTCGACCTCGAGCAGGCTCACGAGTAGCGCACCCGGGGGTCGAGGTAGGCGTAGGCGATGTCGACGACGATGTTGGCGACGATGATGAAGATGGCCGCCAGCGTAATTGTTCCTTGGACGATCGGGAAGTCGCTGTGCGTGATCGCATCGAAGTTGAGCCGCCCGATGCCGGGGATGTCGAACACGGTTTCGACGAGGACCGCGCCGCCGAGCAGAATCGCGATGTCGAGTCCGAGCACGGTCACCAGTGGGGTGATGGCCGAGCGCAGACCGTGTTTCATCACCACGGTGCGCTCGGGCAGACCCTTCGCGCGCGCGGTGCGGATGTAGTCCTCGCCCATCACATCGATCAGGCTGCCGCGCACTATTCGGGCATAGATCGCCGCCGAGGTGGCCGCGAGCACGAACCAGGGCATCAGCAGCGACTCGAACCAGTTCACGGGGCTGTTCGTTAGCCCGGTGTAGCTACCTGCTCCGTGCAGGAACGAGACCGGAAACCTGCCGATGTCCGAGGAGAAGAAGAATAGGGCGAGCAGCCCCAGCCAGTAGACCGGCGCTGAGACGAACAGCAGCGCCGTTCCCATCGAGAATCGATCGAGCACCGTCCGGCGCTTGATCGCCGAGATGATCCCGACCGGGATCCCGACCGCCAGCCAGATCACGACACCGCCGATCGTGAGCGAGATCGTCGCCGGCAGCCGGTCGAGGATCAGGCTCTTGACCGAGGCGCTCGAGTAGTAGCTGTAGCCGAGGTTGAAGTGGAAGATCAGGTTTTTCATGTACAGCCAGAACTGCGTGTAGATCGGCTTGTTGGTGCCGAGGTCGTTGGCGATCTCCCTGATCACCGCCTGCGAGGGCGTGCGGCCGGCCCTGAGGATCGCCGGGTTCACGTTCGGCAGCAGGAAAAACAGGATGAACGTGATCATGATCACCGCGAGGACCAGCAGCAGCCCCCATAGCAAGCGGCGAATGATGTATTGGATCACGGTGGTGCGTCCCTTGCGAAAGGTGGGGCCCCGCCCTCAGCGGAACCCCACTCTTTCACGTTGTGCGGGTTTTTGCTACGGATTGTTCAGCGACGACCAGGCGTAATCCCAGGTGCCGATGTTCCAGAGGTCGTTGATGCCGCGCACATCCGCGGACTTCAGGTTCGGCTGGATCGTGAAGTAGTACGGCACGGCGACGGCGTTGGCGACCAGCATCCGGTCGACCTTCGCCCACGCGTCCGTACGGGCCGTGGTCCCCGTGGCCTTCTCGGCTGCCTTCATCGCCTGGTCGGTCGGCGTCAGCGGACCGCCGGCGTAGCTGCCGCCGTTGGCCTTCAGCCAGTCCTGCCAGTTGGCCATGCTCCAGTTGGAGTTGTTCTGGGCCACGATGTTGTAGCCCGCGAACGTCGGGTCGAGCAGGGTCTGCGGATCTGACCAGTCCCGAATCCAGCCGACGTTCGGGCAGATGTCGATCAGGGCCTTCGAGTTCCCGCAGTACTTGGCGTACATCACCGGCTGGTCGACCAGGGTGAAGTTGGTCTTGAAGCCGAGCGCCTGGACTGCGTGGTTGGCGATCGACGCCGTCGGGGCCGCCGGCTCGCCGGTCGAGCCGACGACCTTGACGACGTAGTTGCCGGTGTACTTGCCGCTGCTGTAGCCGGCGAGCTTCATGTACTTCGCGGCCACCGACATGTTGCCCTCGGGGTAGTTGTTGTAGTCGACGTTGGGCCCCTTGAGACCGCCCGCCTGATCGTAGCCGAGCGACCCCGGATACAGGAAGTGCGTTCCCACCGAGCCGACGACCTGGCCGCCGTTGACCTTGAGCATCGCCTCGCGATCCATCGCCGCCCACAGCGCCTTGCGCACGTTCACGTTCGAGAACGGGCCGTGCATGTTGTTCATGGCGACCCAGAACATGCCCGCGCCGGGGACGCCGATCAGCTGGTTGTAGTAATGCTGGTAGGCCAGCTTCACGTCCGTCGACGACGGGGTGTCCCCGTCGACCATGTTGGAGCCCTTCAGCACCTGCGGGCCGATCACGTTCTGATCGCCGCCGATGTTGATGTTGATCTGGTTCAGGTACGCCGGCTGGGGGCCGGAGCCCGGGACCCAGTTCGGGTTGCGCACAAGCGTCAGCGACTTGCCCGGCTGATAGCCGATGCCGATGAACTTGCCCGTACTGTCAGCCTTGATCATGTACGGACCACTGGCCACCAGATACGTGGACCCGTACGCGGTCGGCTTCTTCTTGTCGAGCGGCGCCGCGAACGACTTCGGCACCGGCGCGGTCAGCAGCATCTGCAACGCGCCCTCGAAGAACCCGCCATACGGGCCGGTCAGGTGAAAGACGATCGTCGTCGGGTTGGGCGTCTGGATCCCCGAGATCGGACCGCCGGTGGCCTTGCTGGCCCCCTGGATGAAGTAGAAGTAGGAGGGGAAGTACGGGTTGGCCACGTTGGGGTTGGCGCCGCGCTCGATCGCGTAGGCCACGTCCGCCGAGGTCACCGCGCGGTTGACCGGCGGGCTGAAGTGGACGTTCGGCTTGATGTGGACGGTGACGGTCTTGCCGCCGTCGCTGAGGATTGGCATCCCGGACGCGAGATTCGGCTCGATCGTCGTCGAGCTATTCGGCGCGAAGATGTACAGCGGCATCTGGGTCGGGTACTGGACCGCATAGTCGAGCGCGAAGTACGACTCGCCCGGGTCCAGGTGCTCGAAGTCCTCGTGCTGGAAAACGGTCAGCGTGCCGCCCTTCTTGCCGTTGGTCAGGGTCTGGCCGGAGCCGTCGAGCGCCGGCTTCAGCGAGCTGGAGCTGGTCCCGGAGCTGCTCGTGCTGCTCTTGGAGCTCGAGCCGCCACAGGCCGCCAGCCCCAGCACAAGAGCGCACAACGCCCCTGCCAGGGACAGCCCCCGGATCATTGACTTCATCTGTCCTCCTCTATGTTGGTATTGCGGCCGTTCACCTGTCGGCCTTGGGATTGAGTGCGTCCTGAAGACCGTCGCCGACGAGGTTGAACGCCAGCACCGTGAACAGCAGCGCCAACCCGGGGAAGAGCATGTACCACCACACGGTCTGGAACGTCGGCGTCGCGTCGGCGATCATCTGGCCCCAGCTCGCGGTCGGGGGCTTGACGCCCACCCCCAGGAACGACAGCGCGGCCTCGAAGAGGATGTTGACCGGGATCAGCAGGCTGGCGTAGACGATGATCGGCGCGACGAGATTGGGCAGGATCTCCCGGAACATGATTCGGCGGTTCGACGCGCCGAGCGAGCGCGCCGCCTCCACGAACTCCTTCTCACGGAGCGACAGCACCTGTCCGCGCGTGATCCGGTAGATGTACGTCCACCCCGAGATCACGATGATGGCCATGATCGTCGGCACCCCCGATTGGATCAGCCCGCCAAGGCAGCCGTTGACCGCGCACGCGGCCGCGATCCCCAGACCCAGCAGCAGAATCGGGAACGAAAGGACGACGTCGCAGAAGCGCGAGAGGCCCGTGTCGACCCAGCCCCGGTAGAAGCCCGCGAACAGCCCTAGCGTGACCCCGAGGACGGTGGCCAGGAAGGTGCCGATGATCCCCACCTCGAGCGATACGCGGGTGCCGTAGATAACGCGCGCCATGACGTCCTCACCGAGCGGGTCGACGCCCATCGGGTGAGCCGAGCTCGGCCCGAACGGCGTCCCGAACGCGTCGGTGAGGTTGGGATTCTGCGCGTATGGGCTCGGCAGGCCGAGCACGCTGACGATCAGCGGCGCGAAGATCGCGACCAAGATCAGGAAGACGATGAAGCCGGTGCAGACCATCGCCACGCGGTCCTGGCGGAACCGGCGCCAGAAAAGCTGCATGGGCGAGCGCGCCGTGATCTCGCCGGCGGCAAGCTCCACCGCGTCAACGGTCGCGTCCCCCTCTACGAGTAGCTCAGACGCGCCTACGCTCATCGGCGATGCCACATTTCGCGACGGCCCTCCGTGTCCTCCTCCTCCACAGACCGTGGGGATACCACAATGGGCAGGGCTTGTCATCTATGGTTAACCCGGTCCCAACGAAGCTTGGACGACGTGAATAATCGGGGGATGCCGATCATGGACCAGGCGATGGGTCGGTGGAGCGCGGTCGCAGGCGCGCGCGCCGGATACCCTCTCGGGCGGCCGCCCTCGTAGCTCAATGGATAGAGCACGCGCCTCCTAAGCGCGGGATGCAGGTTCGATTCCTGCCGGGGGCAGTGCTGATAACTTCGAGCCCTCGCCGTGACTGAACAGACGATCGAAGCACCCCCAGCCCGCGATCGCCCAAGCAGGGACTCCGCTCCACGGCCGCGCCGCTCGCTGGCCGCGATCCTGCGCGAGCATCCCTGGGCGATCACCGCGGTCGGGCTGACGATCTTCTCGGCCGCGCTCGTGCGGTGGGCCGGTACCCGCCCCGGCTATGACCCCTACGGCTGGCTGAACTGGGGATATCAGGCGATCCGGCTCAGCCTCGACCTTGGCGGCGCGCCCTCGTGGAAGCCGCTCCCGTTCCTGTTCACGGTCCCCTACGCCGTGTTCGGCCACTTCGCGTTGTGGCTGTGGATGGTGACCTCGGTGACGATCTCGCTGAGCGGCTCGATCTTCGGCGCCCGGATCGCCTACCGGCTGGTGGCCGAGGACGGCGAGCACCGCCGGGCGGGAATCGTCGCCGCCGTGTTTGCCGGCGCGGCCGTGCTCGGGATCCAGCAGTACTTCCACCTGATCCTGAGCGTCCAGTCGGATCCGATGATCGTCTCGATGTGCCTGGCCGCGATCGACTGCCATCTGTCCGGCCATCCTCGCTGGGCCTTCGCGCTCGGCGTGCTGGCGGCGCTGGGACGGCCGGAGACGTGGCCGTTCCTCGGGCTGTACGCGATCTGGGCCTGGCGCCGCCATCCCGAGATGCGGCGGATGATCGTGTTCGGACTGGCGCTGCTGCCGGTGATGTGGTTCGGGATCCCCTGGATCACCAACGGCAGGCCGCTGCTCGCCGGCGATCTCGCCGAGCGCTCGCCGCGGATGCTGCACGAGGGCAAGATCCTGGGGACGTTCCACCGCTTCACCGCGCTCACCTACCTGCCGATCCAGTTGCTGGCGATCTGCGCCACCGCGATCGCGATCGTGCGCCGCAATCGCACCGTGACCGTGCTCGCCGCCGGGTGCCTCGGCTGGCTGGTGATCGAGGTGGCGTTCGTCCTGCACGGATGGCCCGGCGTGCCCCGCTACATGTTCGAGCCGGCGGGGCTGCTGGGGGTGCTCGCCGGCGTGGCCGTGGGCTGGATCCTGACCGGGTTGCCGAAGCTCAGACCGGGTCTGCCGGGATGGATCGGGGTCCCGGTGGTGGCCGTGATCGTCGCCGTTCTCGTGCCCGGAGCGATCGCGCGGCTGCGCGACGAGCACAAGGATCTCAAGCACGAGCGCGGCCGCACGCACGTGATCGCCTGGCTGAACGCGGCGATCGACCACATGGGGGGCGAGCAGCACATCCGCTACTGCGGCGAGCCGGTCACGGACGTCGAATACGTCAGCATCCTGGCCTACTACACCCACCTCAACGACGGTGACATCGGGCACCGGCCCAAGTTCGAGCTCCGCCAGACCTACCCGATCGTGCTGTTCACGCATCTGCCCAACGGCTGGGCCGCGCTACCGTGGCACACGCTGCCGTCGAAGCAGGCGGGGTGCGCGAACCTGAACTCCTTCTGGGTCTACACCTCGCACCATCCCGGCGGGGTGCTGCTGCCGCGTTCCTGATGACCGAGCGTGTGGCCGAGGCGGTGCCGGAGTCGACGCTCGAGCGTCCGACCAGCGCCGAGCCCAGCGCCGGCGCCGGCGACGGCCGCACAGGCGCGCCGGCGACCGGGAGGCTGACCGCCGTTTACCCGGTTGTCCTCGCCGGGATCGGGCTGCTCGCGATCTCGCTGGTGATCGTGCTGTGGGCGCGGACGCGGCCCGGGTTTGATCCCTACGGCTGGCTGGTGTGGGGCCACCAGACGGTGATCGGATCGCTGGACACCAACGCCGCGCCCTCGTGGAAGCCGCTGCCGTATCTGTTCACGGTCCCCTACGCGCTGTTCGGCCACCACGAGATGTGGCTGTGGCTGATCACCGCGGTGGCGGTGTCGCTGAGCGGGGTGATCTTCGCCGGACGGATCGCCTACCGGCTGACCGCCGGTGACGGGGTCCCGCGCTACGCCCCGATCGCCGCGGCCGTGTTCGCCGGCGCGGCCCTGCTGGGCCTCACCCAGTACTGGCACTACATCCTCAGCGCGCAGTCCGACCCGATGATCGTGGCCCTGCTCCTGGGCGCGATCGACTGCCATCTCTCGGGGCGGCGCCGGTGGGCGTTCGTACTCGGCGGCCTGGCCTCGCTGGGACGGCCCGAGGTGTGGCCATTCCTGGCCCTGTACTCGATCTGGGCCTGGCGCCGGGTCCCCTCGATGCGGTCGCTGATCGCCGGCGGGATCGTGATGATCCTGCTGCTGTGGTTCGGGATCCCGGCCCTGACCTCACGGACGCCGTTCGTGGCCGCCAGCAACGCGCTCGGCTCCGGGCGGGCGCTGCACAACGACAAGATCTTCGGCACCGTCGGCCGCTTCCTGGGGCTCCACACGCCCGTGGTGGAGGTGCTGGCGCTGTTCGCGGTGGCGGTGGCGGTCTGGCGGCGCGACCGCGTGACGCTGGCGCTCGCGGCCGGGACGGTGGCGTGGGTGATCGTCGAGATCGCCTTCGCACTGCACGGCTGGCCGGGGCTCGCCCGCTACATGTTCGAGGCCGCCGGCGTGATGGTCGTGCTCGCCGGCGTCGGCCTCGGGCGGCTGCTGAGCGAGCCGGCGCGGCTCTCGCCGGTCGCCGGCTGGGCGGGGCTGGCGCTGGCGGTGGTGTTGGTCGGCAGCCTGGTGCCGCCGGCGGTCTCCCGGGCGCGCTCCGAGCACGCCGACATCGTGGTCCAGCGACGGCGCACCGACGAGATCAACCGCCTGAACGGGGTGATCAACTCGCTCGGCGGCGCCGCCCGGCTGCGCGCCTGCGGCGAGCCCCTGACCCGCCTGGAGTACCAGACGACGCTCGCCTATGAGCTCGGGGTGAACGTCGCCACCGTCGGCTACAAGTACGGCCAGGCGATCGCGCACGGCAACCCGGTCGTGCTGTTCACGCCGTACGCGAACGGAATCGGCTGGCACGTGCGGGCGGTCCACCAGCGGTCGCCGTCGTGTCTGGCGCTGCCGCACTGAGGCGCTGAGAGGCAGCGCGCCGTTTTGCGCGGCGCACCGCGAGCCGCCCCTAGCTAGCTACCGGTCGGGCCGCTCCGGGTACACCTCGTCGATCGTCGTCAGCGCCAGGAAGGGCGCGGCGGCGGCGTCCTCGATCACCTGGCCGCCGCCCGCCAGCCGATCGCAGATCGCCAGCACGCCGCACACCTGATGGCCCTCGGCGCGGAGCGCCTCGAGGGCGCGGATCGTCGAGCCGCCGGTGGTGACCACGTCCTCCACGACCATGCAGCGCTCGCCGGCGTCGAGCACCGGTCCCTCGATGCGGCGGGAGAGGCCGTGCGGCTTGAGCTCCTTGCGAACGAAGAACGCCTTCACCTCGGCGCCGCCGGCGAGCGCGGCGCAGGCGATCGGGTCGGCGCCCATGGTCATTCCCCCAACCGCGGTGGCGTCCCACTCGCGGGCCTGCGCGGCGACCAGCGCGGCCAGCGCGGCGAAGCCCTGTGGCCGCAGGATCGCCCGCTTGGCGTCGACCAGGTACTCCGCTTGGCGACCGCTGGTGAGCACGAACGATCCCTTCAGCAGCGCGTGACGGCGAAGCTCGTCGAGCAGTCGCTGGCGCGGGGTGGCGTCGACGTTGAGGGTCATGTCCGCGAAGTCATGCTAGTCGCCGGCGCGGCCGATACAGCGCGCGTGATCCACCGCCTGATCGTGTCGACGTCGGTCGTCTGCTGCATGCTCGTGGCGGCGTCGTTTGCGATGTTCGCCCGCGATCAGCTCGCCGGGGCTTCCAAGCACCAGCAAACCGAAATCGTGGCCGGGTCGCCCGCCACGCCGGGGCCGTCGCCGATCCACCGCGCCCGCCGCCAGCCGCGGCGGTTCATCGATGGCGCCGCCGCCGACCTCACCTCCCCGTTCCGCTCGCTGATCCAATCCGACAGCGCGTGGGTGGTGGAAGGCGTGCCCACAGTCTTGGCGTTGCTCGTGTACGGGGTCGGGCTCGGGTACCTGGCGCGGTTCTCGCGCGGGCTGAAGTGATCGTCGAGGGATCCGCCCGCTGATCAGCACCGGCCCGATCCCCGGGCCGGGCCGACGGCCCGCGCCAGGCGGGCCATGCGAGCTCAGTAGTAGACGTCCACCCAGTCGTTGTAGGTCAGCCACCGGAACGCGGTGAGCGCGTCCTGGATTGGAAGCCGCATGCAGCCATGACTGGCGGGATAGTCCGGCGCCGGGTCATAGCCGTGGATGGCGTAGCCGCCGATGAAGAAGTCCGAGTAGTACATCCCGTCGGGCAGGTATCCGGGCGTGCGCTGGTAGATGTGGAAGTCGCCGAGGATCGTCGGCGTCGAGGGCTTGCCGGAGCTGATCGGGAAGATGTAGTCCACCTTCGAGCCATCGGCCAGCGCCAGCAGCTGCAAGCCGAGATTGCCCTCGGCGTGGCGGCCGTGATTGGGGAAGCGGATCTTGAACTGTCCCCAGCCGTTCAGCAGGAAGGCGACGGTGCGCCGGTCGAGCGTCTTGTACGTCCCCCAATGGAGCAGCCGGTGGTAGGCGTCGATCGCCAGCTCGGTGCCGTTGTCGTAGACGCCGGTCTGAGGGATGTAGAAGTGCAGGGCCGCCAGCCGCTGCTGCACGAGCTGGACGAAGCGACCCGTGGACCCTGGCCCAATCTGCTCGTTCAGCGCAGCGAAGCTGCGGCGGACCTCGAACCCACCCAGCTGATTGGTGTGGTCGTGGGTCACGCGCACCACTACCGGGCCGCTGCTCGGGATTGACAGCGCCTCGACGAAGCGGCCGTAGGTGTGGTTCCGCGACAGCTTGATCCGCAGCCGGTCATGGCGGATCTGCCGGCGGCCGATGAACGCGCGGACGGTCACCCACTGGCCGGGCACGTAGGGCCGGACGACGCCGTCGACCTCGAGCCGGCGGGCCGGCACCGCGACGATCTGGTGGGCGACGACCCACAGATGAGGGAGATACAGCCGGGCGCTCGCGCGCGGGACCGGGGGCGGCGGCGGCCCGGACTTGGTCGACGCTCGGGGCGTGGACTTGGTCGACCGTGGCGGCCCGGACTTGGTCGTGCCCGCCGCCGCAGCGGTCGCGGGTGCCAGCAACACCACGACCAGCGGCAGTAGACCGCGCTTCAAGGCCCCGTGCATTAATCGGAAGTAAACCAGGCCCACATGCGGCCTACGCCGCAGTGACCCGTGGGCGCGACGCCAGCGGCAGCGTGATCGCGGCGATCACCACCAGGGCGCCGGCGATCAGCCCGAGGATCGCCATCGCGCTCCAGTGCTCCTGATTGATCCCCAGGGCGAGTGAGTTGTTGACCGAGTGCAGCGCCATGCACGGGTACAGCGAGCCCGTGCGCCAGCGGACCACGCAGAGCACGAAGCCGAGGAAGCCGAGCGGGATCAGATACCGGGAGGAGGCCGAGCCGGTGTGGGCGAGCCCGAACAGGATGCCGGTCACGATCGCCGCCATCAGGGTGCCGTAGTCCCGGCCGGCGATCCTGATCCGCCAGTGCCGCAGCGCCCCGAAGATGAAGCCGCGGAAGAAGAACTCCTCCGCGATCGGCGCGATCACGCACACGAACAGGGCCGCCCCGACCAGCGCCGCCGTGCTCTTGCTCACCCCGAGCTGGTTGGGGAGCTTGTCCGATCCATGCAGGTTGACCAGCGCGGCATAGACATCCGTGACCACGTAGTAGCTCACCGCCGCGAGCAGGAATGCCCCGACCCCGAGCTTCCAGGCAATCCGCCGATAACCGAAGTCGGCGGGACTGGCGCTGCCCTGGAGCCGGGCGAAGTAGATCGCGCTGATGACGAAGGACAGATCGAAGACCAGGTCCTCGAACAGGAGCACCGCCGGAGTGGGGTGCGAGATGCTCCCGCCCGCCGCGGCGGCGACGATCGCCACCACGATGTTCCCCACCAGCCCCACCGCGAACCCGGTGGCGATCCCCGCCGGCGCCGTCCAGAGCTGCCACGGCGGCAGGTCGGATGCGGATCGATCCACCGACGGCGGCGGGCGATCAGAGGCGGCGGTCGGCGGCGGCACGCTCGGTGGCGGCACCCTGGGCGGCGGCACGCTGGGCATCGACCTCAGGTTAGGGATCCAACTCCCCCAGGCTGCCGATCGCGCGCACCCCGGGCGGCCGGATCCGCCGTCCTCGGCAGATCAGGACTGGCTCGATCCCCGCCGCTCGGGCGCCGGCCACGTCCTCCTCCAGGCTGTCGCCGATGTGCACCGCGTGCTCCGGCTCGCTCCCGGCGAGGACGAGTGCCCGCTCGAAGATCGCCGGCGAGGGCTTGCGGGCGCCCGCCTCGGCCGAGGTCAGGACGGCGTCGATCAACGACCCCAGCGACAACCGCGCGAGCACGTCGTGCAGCGAGACGTCCCAGTTGCTGACCACGACGATCCGGGCCCCGCGGGCGCGCCAGGCGGCCAGCGCCGGCGGGACGTCGGCGAAGGCCTTGAACCGCAGCGAGGCCAGCAACGCCTCCGTGAGCTCGCCGCTGGCAATCACCCGCACCGCCTCGCGCCGCGGCAGCGCGCCCCGCAACACCTCTGCGCAGCGGCCGCGGAGCCCGGCCAGCGAGGCGGGGTCGCGGCCCTCGTCGAGGTGCACGCGGTAGTAGGCGATCTCGGCGGCGATCGCACGGGTTGCCTGCTCGGTGGTGACCGCGAGGCCGAACCGCTCGGCGAGCTCGGCGCGCAACCGCGGTCCGGGCGGCTCGAGCGCGACCAGCGTCCCCAGCGCATCGAGCAGGACCGCCCGCGGGCGGCGGGCGGTCCGGGTCTCGGGGGGTTCGGGACGCACCTCAGGACTGTCGCACCGACCGGGCTCGGCTGCTTGCAGGAGCCCGGAGCGGGGGCCCGAAACAGGCTCACAGGTACACTCGCCCGTCCAGGTTCCGGGACGGACACCGCTCGCCTGAGCCCCGCGCCCCCACCACCGAGATTCCCCGATGAGCCGACGCGAACGACAGCGGCGACGCCGCCGACGCCGTTCCTCGCCCGCCAAGCGGGCGCTGCTGATCGCTTTCCTGCTGCTCGTCTCGGCGCTAGCCATCGGCGTGGTCGGAGTGGTGGGCTGGGTCGTCGATGTCGCCGACTCAGCGCCCAACATCACCCAGCTCAAGCCGCGCAATCCGGGCCAGATCTCGGAGGTGTTCGCCGCCGACGGCACCCGGCTCGGCTACATCCACTCCGACATCCTGCGCACGGTGGTGGCCGGCGACCAGCTGCCGCCGATCCTCCAGCGGGCCACGGTGGCGATCGAGGACCGGAGGTTCTGGAACCACGGAGGCATCGACCCGCAGGGGATCATCCGAGCGGCGTTCAAGGACGTCGTCGACGGCGGCAGCGCACTACAGGGCGGCTCGACCCTGACGATGCAGCTGGTGCGCAATATCTACCTCCCCTCCCGGCTAGCCGACACCCGGTCGCTAAAGCGCAAGATCATCGAGGCCAAGCTCGCCGACGAGCTCGAGTCCAAGCGGACCAAGGTGTGGATCCTCGACCAGTACCTCAACGACGTCGACTACGGGACCGTCGACGGGCAGACGGCGATCGGCGTCGGCGCGGCGTCCCAGATGTTCTTCGACAAGCCGGTGTCACAGTTGGACCTGGCCCAGGCGGCGCTGCTCGCGGGCCTGCCGCAGGCGCCCTCCCAGTACAACCCGTTCTTGGCTCCCAAACTGGCTCGCGCGCGCCGCCAGGAGGTGCTCGCGGCGATGGTGCAGTCGCACAACATCACCGCGGCCCAGGCCGCAGCCGCCAACGCCTCGCCGCTGCAGGTCAAGCGCAACGCCACCTATGGAACCGTGGTCGAGCCGTACGTGTTCGACTACGTCAAGCAGGCGCTGATCCAGCGGTTCGGGCGGGCCGCGGTCGACCGGGGCGGGCTCAAGGTCTACACCACGATCGACCTCCACAAGCAGCAGGAAGCGCGCCAGGCGCTCCTCGCCAACGAAGGCCGCCCCGGCGATCCGGCCGCGGCCCTGGTCAGCATCGACCCGAGCGACGGACACATCGTGGCGATGGCGAGCACCTCGAGCTACGGCCAGACCAAGTTCGACTACGCCACGCAGGCGCACCGGCAGACGGGCTCGGCGTTCAAGGTGTTCGTGCTCATGACCCTGATTCACGACTACGACGGCGATCCCAATCGGACCTACTACGACTCGCACGAGCTGCTGCCGGGGTGGCTGCCCGGCTATCCCAGCTATCGCGTCCAGACCGCCGAGCACAGTTACCAGGGGAACATCAGCGTGACCAAGGCGACGACGCTGTCCGACAACACTGTGTACGCGCAGCTCGACGCCGATGTCGAGCCCGACAAGGTCCGCGGCACGGCGTACGCGATGGGCATCACCTCGCACCTCGACGGCCTTCCGGCCGAGGGCATCGGGGGCCTGCGGATCGGCGTCTCGCCGCTGGAGATGGCCGACGCCTACGCGACGCTGGCCAGCGGTGGCGTGCACACCGCGCCGACCGCGATCACGAAGGTGGCGTTCCCGAACGGCACCGTCGTCAACCTTGGCGATCCCCCGCACCAGCGCGTGTTTCCCTACGGCCAGGCCTACGCGGCCACGCAGGTGCTGAAGACCGTGATCCAGAGCGGCACCGGCACCGCCGCCGGCTACGGCTGTCCGGCCGCGGGCAAGACCGGCACCACCAGCGACTACACCGATGCCTGGTTCGTCGGCTACACGCCACAGCTTTCCACTTCGGTGTGGGTGGGTTATCCGAACTCGACCGAGTCGATGGACGATGTCAACGGTCTCGGTCCGGGCTTCGGCGGCACGCTGGCGGCGCCGATCTGGCGCGACTTCATGGAGCAGGCCCGCGACGGATACTGCGCCGACTTCACCGACCCCTCCGTGCCCTGGCACGGAACCCCTTTCATCGGCCGCTACGCGACCACCGGCAAGGCCAAGTCCGGCCCCGGACCGGGCGCCAGCAGCCCGAGCACCGGCGGAGCCGCGGTCACGGACTCGGTCGGCGGCGGCGTCAAGAGGCACTGACAGGCGCTGCGGACAGGGGCTGCTAGCTTTCCCTCCGGCCCCGGACGTCAGCGATGCCCGCGGGGCCGAGAACTCATCTGATGCCCAAGGAAGAAAAGGTCGAACTCGAAGGCGAGGTCGTCGAGGCCCTGCCCAACGCGATGTTCCGGGTCAAGCTCGACAACATGGATCGCGTCGTCCTCGGGCACGTGGCCGGGAAGATGCGGCGGTTCCGGATCCGCATCCTGCCCGGCGACCGCGTCCGCGTCGAGCTGTCTCCCTACGACCTGGACCGCGCCCGGATCGTCTACCGGCACCGCTGAGCGCGCGCGATCGCCGCGATGCGCGAGCACGAGCTGATCGAGGAGCTCGGGGCTACATTCGCCGCCGGCCGCTCGGCCCACGTCGTGCGGTCGATCGGCGATGACGCCGCGGTCGTCAGGGGCCGGGGCTACGCGGTCACCTCGCTCGACGCGATGGTGGAAGAGATTCACTTTCGCGCCGGAGCGCTCTCGGGCGAGGCGATCGGACATCGGGCGCTGGCGGGCGCGCTCTCCGATCTCGCGGCAATGGGGGCCGAGGCCGGCGAGGCCTATCTGCTGCTCGGCCTGCCCGCCGGGGCGCCGCCCGAGCAGGCGCTCGCGGTCGCTCGCGGGGCGCAGGAGCTGGCCTCGCGACTGGGAGTCACGATCGCCGGCGGGGACATCACCAGCGCGGCATCGCTGACCGTGTCGTTCACGGTCGTAGGCTGGAGCGAGGACCCCGGGCAGCTGGTCGGTCGTGACGGCGCCCGCCCGGACGACGTGGTGGTGGTAACCGGAGCCCTCGGTGCCGCGGGAGCGGGGCTGGCGCTGCTGGACGGTCGCGCTCGAGCCGCCGCGGAGCACCGCGAGGCACTGCTTCAGAGCTACGCCCGGCCCGAGCCGCGCCTGGCCCAGGGACGGGCGCTGGCCGCCGCGGGAGCAAGCGGCATGATCGATCTCTCCGACGGACTGGCGACCGACGCCCGGCACCTGGCGCAGAGCAGCGCACTCAGGATCGAGCTGACGCTGGCGTCGTTGCCGCTGGCGGACGGCGTCGCCGATGTGGCCCGCAGCCTCGGCGCCGATCCCGGCACCTTCGCGGCCACCCAGGGGGAGGACTACGAACTGTGCGCGTGCCTGTCGCCGGCCGCGCTCGAGGCCGTGGAGGCCGGGCGGCTAACGCCGGTCGGGCGGGTGCTGGAGGGCCCCGCCGGGGTGACTTTCACCGACGCCGACGGCGAGTTATCGGGGTACGAGCACTCGGTGTGAGCGGACGCACCTGCCCGGTGAGCCGGAGCACGATCGCGTCCGCGACCGCCTTCGGGTCCACCTGGTACGACCCCGTCTCGATCTCTTCCTTGAGCTCATCCATCCTCGTCTCCTGACTCATGTCGACCGGCGAGCCAAGTACTGCATCGGCGACTAACACAGTTCCTCCAAACATCGCGTCAAGACCAGAATCGGTAGGGGGACCAACAGCCTACATCAGGTCTAGACCCCAAACTGGGCCTGGGTGGAGAGAACCTGTCCCGTCAGCTCTTGGCCTCGAGCACGACGGAATAGGTGCCCGATGGCGAGGCGGGGGGTCGGACAGTCGCGCTGGCGACGACGCGTCCGGACCCGGGTCCTCGCCCGAGGGTGACGACGAGGCGGTTATTGGCATTGAGGCCAGGCGAGGCTTGATACTGGCTGCCGAGGGTCGCGGCCCCGTCGCTGGGAAGTCTGACCGTGGCTCCTTGGCGTCGGAGGGCGTAGGCGATTGTGGGCAGCGCGTTGACGACGACGTGTTGGAGCGCGGCGCCGTGGAGGGTGGGGCTGGCGGTCACCAGGACGGTTCCCGGATGAGGAAGCGAGATTGAGAGTTCGTTCGCCAGCCGGGCGAACGGCCGATATTCGCCACGATCGGCGTCGTGCGCCTGCCCCAAGCCGACGATCACACCCACCGCGGTCGTCAACAGGACGGACGCTGGGATCAGCCACAGCATGCGCACGGATGGTCGGGAGGCTCGGTGGTCCGCGGGCGCAACGGCATGCGGGCCGCGCTCTGTGGCCAGTGTGTAGGCCGACCACAGCAGAGCCAGCCACACGAACATCCCAGCCAGCGAGGCCCACCACAGTGTGTAGGCCACATCGAGCTCGAGCGCGTGCGCGGTCGGGGTCAGCGCGGCGTCGCCGCCCACCATGATGACGAGCAGCAACGCGATCACCGCCAGCGCGGCCGTGTCTTGCCGCCGCCGCCTGAGTGAGACGACCAGGACGGCCATCAGCGCGGCGATGACGATGATCGCGCTGAACTGTGAGAGGAAGCTTGATGGGCCCGCAACCTCAGAGAACCGCTGGACCGCCGGAAGGGGAGCGCGCAGCCACCACGGGGGAACCCCGAACCCCCGGGCGATCGTGTGCCATCCGGCGGAGAGCCCGAACGTCGGACCTCTGTGAGACAACGCACGGGCGATGAGGGTCATGTTGTGGCTGCGCAGCAGCTCGTTGGCGACGGGCAGCACCCAACAGACCCCGAGGACGATCACGCTGAGCGCCAACCACCGCCGCAGATCAGCGCTGACGGCACTGACCGCAGGGAGGCGCTCACGGCGAAGCGAGATGATCAGACCCCCGAGCGCGACCCCCAGCAGCGCCAGCCCGGGACCGAGATAAGTCAGGTGCGTCTGGATGACGAAGCTCACCAACAGCACGGTCAACGGCAGCAGGCGGTACTCGCCGCAGGCGACCGACCAACTCGAGAAGCACAGCAGCAAGAACGGCAACAGCGCGGCATATGGGTTCCACGGGTCATGCAAGCTCTCGCTCGGCAACGACCGGAACATCAGGGCCACGAGCATCGCGGTGAGGATCATCAGCAGCGTGCCGCCCCGCCGCCGCGCCAACAAAACGATCCCCACCACCACGATGACGTTGACCGTGCCCATCCACACCGCCAGCCCGGCCGGCGTCACCACCCGCGCCGGAACGACCAGCAGCCAGTACAACAGCGGGCCTGGGCTGAACACTGCTCGGCCCAGCACCAGCGACCACTGGGTGTACTGACCGACCAGCGGCGGATGCGAGCTCAGTACATCCAGCGAGCGCAACGCGATGACCGCGCGGTCACCAAACGGAAACCAACCATCAGCGACCGCCCGGACAGTCGACACCACCACCGGGACCGCCGCGGCCACCCCTAACGCCAACGCTGCCCAGCGGGCCCCCAGCCAGCGCCCCACCAGGGTCAGCGGTCCGCCAACAGCTCGCTGTGCGCCAAACGGCTCCGCCTCCGGCGCCTGCTTCTCAGCAAACGGCCTCGGCACGGTGGCATTGCATCACACGATTTGGATCGGCACGGCGCTCCCTCGACATCGACCGCCGGCACGGCGGTGCCCTCTGACGGACCTACGCCACCGACCGCGCCGCGCCGGCCGGCGTCACGTGCCGCAGCCGGGCGAAGACGATGATCCGCTGCGCAGCGCTGTAGAGCGGGTTGCAGGCGGACAGCACGAGCCGATCGTAGCCGACGTTCCTGGTCACCCACAGCGCCGTCGGGACGACGATCTGGTGGTACTGGACCACGTAGGTGAACCGCGCGTAGGGCATCTTGAGGACGATCTGATCGCCCGGCTTCAGCTCGTCGATGTGCCGGAACGGCGCCAGGTACGTGGTCCTGTGGCCGGCGATCGCGACGGTCTGGCCGAGTCCGGGGAACGCGGTCGCCGGATAGTGGCCGGGGCCCTTCTCGAGGCTGGCGGTGTCGGTGCCCTGGATGATGTCGTAGGAGGCGTGGATCCTGCTGATCTCGATCCGCCCGATCGCGTCTCCGACCGGGACCTGGCGGGCCTCGCGGCGGGCCAGATAGGCGATCCGCTGATCGGTCTTCTTGAGGCTGACCAGCGCGTGGCGATCGATCGGGGACAGCGGGGCGCGGTTGAAGCTCAGGTATCGCTTGTCGATCTCCCCCTGCTTGATCGCACCGATCAGGGCGGTCACGGGTTCCTGCCACAGGAGGGTCACGCCGGCGTCGATGACCAGCAGGAGCCCGGAGATGATCAGAACCGAAGAGAGGTCGCGGACCAGCCGCCTCAACGCCGAAGCGCGGACTCGGTTCCGCCCAGCGACCCCGGTCCCGCGTAGGTCACCGGGCCCCGGACCGTCACCGGCGTCTCCTCCGGCCGGGAACGGTGCAGCCGCGGCCGTCTGGCCGCTATCGAGATGACGCTTGTCAGGCACCCGAGGACAACACTCCATTGCAACGCCGCAACCACCCCAATGTAGCCGCCCGCGATCAGCAGCACGCCGTTCCAGAGCGCCTGGATCGGACCCAGCCCGAACGCCTGCATGTAGTAGAGGACCACCAGCGCGCCGGGAGCGACGCCCACCAGCACCAGCACAACCGCCAGGGAGCGGGGCATCCGCACGCCCGGGTCGAGGACCCACATCCACAGGTGCAGCGCCGGGATCAGCAACGCCGCGGCGAACGGATTGCGATACCAGATCACCAGCGCGATCACGGACATCACCAGCAGCACCGCGGCCCCGGCGCCGGCGTTGGCCGGTGTGCCCAATCCGCCTCCCACCGCCTCGATCAGCCACCGCCGCACCAGCAGCGAGATCCCGATCACGCACGCGAGCAGCGCCAGCACGATGATCCCGGCGCCTCCCAGCGGCACCGCCCCCGCGCCCAGGGGCCCGGGCGGCGTCGCGCCGAGCAGCCCGGCCAACCTGGCGGCGAGCACCACCAGGGCCGCGAGCACGAACGGCAGCGCCCCCGCGAGCACCCAGAGCAGCCAGCGCAGCATCGGGTTACCGCGCCGCCGGGCACGGGCAAGGCCGTCGACCATCGTGACCAGCACCGGCAGGATCAGCGCCAGCACCAGCAGCTTGACCGCCCAGGCGGGGATCACCTTGCCCGACCACAGCAGATAGGCGCTGGGCGCGGGAACCGACGGCGCGCCGTCGAGCGAGTTGATCGTCTCGAGCACCGTGCGCCCGAGCCCGGCGATGCGGTTCGGATCGACCGTCTGGGCCGCCGGGCGCGCCCGCTCGCCGGCCAGCGACAACAGCACCGCCGGGTATCCCCGGGCGCCGAATGGGCCCTGCTCGGTGACCGACAGCGGGAAGGCCAGGTGCGCGAACTGCGAGGCCATGCCCGGTTCGCCCGCGGGCAGGTTGGCTTGCGCGCCGAGGGCCGCCGCGACCGTGTTGCGAAGCACCGGCGGGGCCAGCTCCTGGCCGTTGGACCACGGCACTACGACCGGCTCGCGCAGGCCCGTGCTGGCCAGGTCCCCCAGCGCGATCACCGCGTCGACGGGTGTGCCCAGCGTCCGCGCGAGGTGCGTCGCGCCGGCCGCGCCGGCCGAACCGCTGGTGGAGGCGAGCACGATCGTGCGGTGCTGGGTCTCGCCGGAGAGGACCTGCCCCAGCTCCAGCAGGACCGAGGTTCCCGACAGCTCCGCCGGCGTCGAACGGCCGCTCGCGTCCCGGTGGGCGACGACCACGATGCTGCTCCCGCCGGAGGTCCCGGCAAGCGTCCCGATCACGGTGCGAAGGGTGCGCGTGCCATCGGCGGTGTGGGCTCGGGTGTCCTCGGTGGAGACGGTGAAGTTGTCCCGCCGCAGCGCCGTCGCGACCCTGCCGGCGAGCAGGTCGTCGCCGGGAGAGCCCGGTCGCAGGTTAGGGAACTTGCGCGCCAGGCCGATCATGTCGAGGTACGCGTTCTGGCCGCTGAACGCCTCTGGGGGCAGCGTCGTGCCGACCGCGCCCTGCTGATTGTCGAGCGAGAACGCGAACACGATTACCGCCACCACGACCGCAATCAAGCTCGTCCGGTAGAGCCGTGGATCAAGCATCGCCCGAAGAGGTTAACCAGACTAATGAGAAGTTCCGCGCAGGTTTTGGGGTCTCTCAAGCCGCCGGGACTACTCTTTCGAGCAAAGAGGAAAGAGAACGTGGTCGATCGATCAGCGCGCATCCTGCTCGTGGACGATGAGCAGTCGATTCAGACGCTGCTCTCCTATCCCCTGCGGCGGGACGGCTACGAGGTGGTCCAGGCGACCGACGGGCGCCAGGCGCTCGACCGCTTCGACGAGCAGGTCTTCGATCTCGTCGTCCTCGACCTGATGCTGCCCAAGATCGACGGGCTCGAGGTGTGCCGCCGGCTACGTAACCGCAGCTCGGTTCCGATCATCATGCTCACCGCGAAGTCGGAAGAGATCGACAAGGTGGTCGGGCTGGAGCTCGGCGCCGACGACTACATCACCAAGCCGTTCTCGCTGCGCGAGTTCTCCAGCCGGATCAAGGCCGCGCTGCGACGGGCGGAGATGAGCCGGCCAGTCGAGACCCACCCCGACGAGGCCCCGCTCGTCGTCGGCCAGCTGCGGATCGACTTCCCGAAGCGGAGCGTTCGCGTGCGTGGTCGCGAAGCGGAGCTGACGTTCGTGGAATTCGAGATCGTCTCAGCGCTGGCGCGAGCCCCGGGGCGGGTGTTCACCCGCGACATGCTGCTCGCGCGGATCTGGGGGGACAGCGCCTACCGCGATCCGCGGACGATCGATGTCCACATCAGGCACCTGCGCGAGAAGATCGAGCGTGATCCAAAGGACCCCGAGTACCTGTTCACGGTCCGCGGGGTGGGCTACCGCTTCCGGGACACCGAGCCCGAGAGGAGTCAGTAGTTGCCGCGGCTGCGGATCTCGCTGCGCAACCGGCTGGCGCTGGTGTTCTTCGCGATCACGTTCGCTTCCATCGGCGTGCTGTATCTGTACGTGGCGCCGGGACTCCAGACCCGGCTGATCAACGACAAGCTGAGCGAGCTGGCCGGAGCCGCCCGCAAGAACTCCGCGCCGATCGCGCAGACGGTGGGCAGCGCCGAGCCCTTGTCCGTGGTCAGGGACCTGGTACGGACGGCGGGCCTTCGGTCGGGGGATCGGGTGACGCTGCTGTCGGTGTCGGAGGCGCTGGTCCCGGGAGGACCGCAGCTCACCGCGGAGGCCGACTCGAGCGGCTCCGGCGCGACCGTGGGTCTTCATTTCCCCGTCGCCTACGCGGCCGCGATCACCCGCCGGCTGAGCACCGGCACCGAATCCCCGCCGTCCGGGGAGGTCGCCGAGGCGGCTTATCCGGTCCTGTTCCAGGGCCAGGTCGCGCGGGTGATCGCCTACTCGGCGCCGGTCTCGGACATCGTGCGCAACGTGACGATCGTCCGTCACGAGATCCTGGTCGCGGGTGGCATCGCGCTGCTGCTGGCGCTGGTCGGCGGCTATCTGCAGGCTCGGGCGCTGGGCCAGCGCGTCAGGCGACTCGAGCTCGCGGCCGAGCAGATCGCGGCGGGCGATTTCGAGCACCCGATCCCGGTCGACTCGCGGGACGAGCTCGGTCAGCTCGCGATCGCCTTCAACGCGATGCAGCACCAGCTCGCCCAGCTCGATTCAGCACGCAAGAAGTTCATCGCCACCGCCTCGCACGAGCTGCGCACTCCGATCTTCTCGCTCGGGGGATACCTGGAGCTGCTCGAAGACGAGGACCTCGACGCCGACACCCGCCGGCGGTTCCTGGATCAGGTCCGCGATCAGGTCGAGCGGCTGCGGAAGCTATCCGTGGACCTGCTCGATCTCTCGCGGCTGGAGGCGGGATCGCTCGAGCTGCGCGAGGAAGAGGTCGACCTCGGCGAGCTCACGCGGTCGGTCTCCGGCGAATTCGAGCCGACGCTTGCCCAGCACGACTCGCATCTCGAGCTGCGGCTGGCCAAGCGCGCGATCGAGGCGAACTGCGACGCCGCGCGGGTCGCCCAGATCGTGCGGATCCTGATCGACAACGCGCTTACGCACACGCCCCCGGGAACCCGGATCGTGGTCAGCGCCAGGCGCGACGACGGCCACGTCCGGCTGGCCGTCCGCGACGACGGCGAGGGGATCGACCAGCAGGCCATGCGGCGGATCTTCGAGCCGTTCTACACCGCTGACGATGCCCAGGGGTCGGGACTGGGCCTGGCCATCGCCAGCGAGTTGGCCGAGCGCATGGAGGGCCACCTGTACGTGCGCTCCGAGCCCGGGGACACGGTGTTCACGCTCGAGCTGCCAACCTGAGACCTGTCGGCCGCTCGTCGCGCGGTCACAATGTCGCCCGTGGCGGATTCGTCGAGCGTCGGATCGGACGAGCGCGAGTTCGTCCTCCGGCTGGCCCAGGGACTGCGCCAGCGGGTGCTGCCGTTCCTGGGCTCGCACGCAGGCCGTGCTCATGCCGGCGCCGGCGCCGGCGGCGACGTCACGTTCGCCGTCGATGCCCAGGCCGAGAGCTTCCTGGCCGAGTTCGTGGCCGAGCAGGGGCCGCGGATGGCGTTCTACTCAGAGGATCGCGGGCTGGTGGCGGGCGACGACGCCACGCATGTGCTGGTCGTGGATCCGATCGACGGCACGCGGCCGGCGATGGCCGGGCTCGAGTCGGCCTGCGTCGCCGTCGCGCTGGCGCCACTCGACGACGGCGAGCCGACGATGGCCGACCTCGAGGTGGGCTGCGTCGTCGAGATCAAGTCCGGCGACTGGTTCTTCGCCGTGCGAGGCGAGGGCGTGCGCTCGACGCGGCCGGTGGCCCTCAGCCCGGCGGCGGACCTGGGGCGGATGTTCTGGTCATACGGCTTCCGGGGCCGTCCGGCGCGAGCGGTGGCCGAGGTGCTCGGCGAGCTGATCGACGGATCCTCGGTCGGAGGCGGGGCGTTCGAGCTCGGGTCCCAGGCGTTTTCGATGACCCGGGTCGTGACCGGGCAGCTCGACGCGGTGATCGAGGTCGGGTCGAGGATCGTCGACGAGGTGCCTGGGATGCGTTCGGAGTTCGAGCGGGTGGGCCGGGGCGAGGTCCTCAACAACTCGCCCTACGATCTGGCCGCGCCGTGGCTGTGCCTGCGCGAGGCCGGGGGCGTGGTCAGCGACGGCTGGGGCGAGCCGCTCGATCGCCGTCGCCTGCTCGGCTCCGGCCACCAGTTTCAGATGTCCTCGATCTCAGCCGCAAACGTGGAGCTGCACGGACAACTGGTGCGCGCGATCGACGCCGGCGTCGCCCGATTGAGACGATTGCTGGGCTGAGCGTTCCTATCGCAATCTGAGGTTGGGGGGCGGTAATCGCTATCTTGCGGGCCGGGCACCTTTGCACCGGGACTTCCGGCCGCGCTTGCACCGGGTCCCTGCGCAGCGAACTAATCAACGATGCTCCAACCCGTCGCGGTCGCACAGAAGCACCTCTCCGACTACGCCAGCCTTGTCGGCCGGCAGCTGGTGGACGAAATCCATGAGCGAGCCGAGCGGCTCAAGGGCCTGCGGGTCCTGCACGTGTCCGCGACCGCGTTCGGTGGCGGGGTCGCGGAGATTCTGTACACGCTCGTCCCGCTGATGGCCGACGTCGGGATCGAAGTCGAGTGGCAGGTGATCTACGGCCGCGAGGAGTTCTTCAACGCGACGAAGATCATGCACAACGCGCTCCAGGGAAGCCCCCAGGACCTGAGCGAGGACCAGTGGGACACCTGGTGCCGCTACAACGAGATCAACGCCCGCGAGCTCTCCGAGGGCTCGGACGTATGCATCGTCCACGATCCGCAGCCGGCGGCGCTGTGCTCGCTGGTGGGGGAGAAGGCACGCCACTGGGTGTGGCGCTGCCACATCGACCTCTCGACCCCGAACGCGTTCACCCTGGAGCGGCTGCTGCCCTACCTTGATCCGTTCCCCGCGGCCGTCTTCCACACGCAGCAGTACGTTCCCAGCGGGATGGACGGTCGGGCCCACATCGTCCCGCCGGCGATCGACCCCCTGGCGCCGAAGAACATGGCCTTCTCGCCCGACGACGCGGTCTACATCTGCGGCCAGTTCGGCATCGACGTCGACCGGCCGCTGCTGTGCCAGGTCTCGCGCTTCGACCCGTGGAAGGATCCGCTCGGGGTGATCGACGCCTACCGGCTGGTCAAGGAGGAGGTGCCGGACGTCCAGCTCGCCCTGGTCGGCTCCATGGCCACCGATGACCCCGAGGGCTGGGACTACTTCAACGCCACCATCCAGCACGCCGACGGCGACCCGGATATCCACATCCTCAACAACCTCAACAACGTCGGGGCGATCGAGGTCAACGCGTTCCAGTCACACTGCGATGTGGTAATCCAGAAGTCAACACGGGAAGGATTCGGTCTGACCGTGACCGAGGCGATCTGGAAAGGCAAGCCGTTCATCGGCGGCAACGTCGGCGGGATACCGCTCCAGGTCTCCGACGGCGAATCGGGATTCCTGGTCTCGAGCGTCGAGGAATGCGCGCGGCGGTCGATCGAGATCCTCCAGGATCCGGGGCTCGGGAAGCGCCTGGGGCGCGCGGGCAAGGAGTCGGTGCGCCGGCGGTTCCTGGCCCCGCGGCTGCTCCGCGACTGGCTGACGCTGTTCGAGGCGCTCGAGGCGACGGTCGAGGGATGAGGGGTTAAGGTCTCGCCATGGCCGAGTCGCCGCTGGTCCTCGTCTCCAATCGCGGACCGGTCACGTTCCAGCCCGACGGGTCGGTTCGCCGCGGCACCGGCGGCCTGGTCACCGCGCTGATCGGCCTGGCTTCACACCGGGACGTGACCTGGGTGGCCTCGGCGATGACCGACGAGGATGTCGAGGCCGCCGAGCGCCATGGCGGGCGGCCGTTCCCCGTGCAGGCGCCGGACGGCCACGACTACAACGTGAAACTGGTCGCCTCCGAGCCCGAGGCCTACGACCGCTTCTACAACATCATGGCCAACCCGATGCTGTGGTTCATCCAGCACTACCTGTGGGACCTCTCGAACGCGCCCGACATCCGCCGCAACGAGACGGAGGCGTTCGAGTTCGGCTACAACGCGGTCAACGAGGATCTGGCGCGGGCCGTGCTCGAGGAGATCGAGGGGGTCGAGCGCCCGGTGGTGATGGCCCACGACTATCACCTCTATACGCTCCCCGGTCTGGTCCGGCGCGAGCGGCCCGACGCCTTCCTGCACCACTTCGTGCACATCCCCTGGAGCCAGTCGGACTCGTGGCGGGTGCTGCCCTCGATGATGCGCCGGGAGATCTACGACGGGATCCTGTCCAGCGACATCATCGGCTTTCACACGCGCTCCTACCGCCGCAACTTCCTCCAGTGCTGCGAGGATCTGATGGGGCTCGAGGTCGACTTCGCCTCGGGCGTGGTCCACTGCGACGACCGCGAGGTGTGGGTCCGCGCCTACCCCCTCCCGATCGACTCTCACGCCGTGCAGGCGGTGGCCCGGCGCGAGCGCACGCGAGAGTTCGAGGACGAGCTGCTGCGCCGCCGGCGCGACCACCTGATCCTGCGCGTCGATCGTGCCGACCTGTCGAAGAACGTGCTCCGCGGCTTCTCCGCCTTCGATGTCTTCCTGGAGCAGCATCCGGAATTCCACGAGAAGGTCACGTTCATCGCGCAGCTGATGCCGTCCCGGACCGACGTGCCCGAGTACGCGGAGTACCTGGAGCGGATCGAGGCCGTGGTCGCGGTCGTCAACCACCGTCACGGCTCGCCGGACTGGATGCCGATCCAGCTGAAGCTGCGCGACGACCTCGAAGAGGCCGTGGCCGCCTACAAGCACTACGACGTGCTGATGGTCAACGCGATGTTCGACGGCATGAACCTCGTCGCCAAGGAAGGGCCAATGGTCAACGAGCGCGCCGGCGTCTCGATCCTGTCCGAGAACACCGGCGCCCACGAGGAGCTGGGCGACTACTCGCTGTCGGTGAACCCATTCGACATCCAGGAGCTGGCCGACTCGATTCACGCCGCGCTGACGATGCCGGTACACGAGCGCAAGCGCCGGCTCGACGGGCTGAAGTCGATCGTCACGGCGCGCGATCCGGGCGACTGGATCGACGAGCAGCTCGCCGACATCGGCGAGAAGGAGCTGGCCGACGCCCGGTCGGGAAGGGTTTAGGCCAGTTTTAGGCCCTTAGGCCCTTAGGCCCGCCGCGCAACACGGCCTCGGCCGCCCCCGGCAGCCAGCGAGGACACCTCGGCCAGGCAGCGGGTCGCCCTCAGGGATAGAACGTCCGGCCCTGATTCAGCATCGCAATGAAGGTCTCGATGCGCTTGCGGCGGGTCTCCGGTCGCTTGGCATCCTGGATGCGGTACAGGAAGGCGTAGCGGTTCTGGCCCCGGAGCGTCTCGAAGAACGCCTTGGCGTCGGGGTTGCGGTCCAGCGCCCGCTGGAAGTCCTCGGGAGCCGTGGCCCTGCTCTGAGGCGGATAGGCCGATTCCCAGCGCCCGTCGCGCTTCGCCGCCTCAACCTGGGCGAGGCCCGCGGGACGCATCCGCCGCTGGGCGATGAGCTGCTCGGCCTTGTCCCGATTGATCTGCGACCACCGGCTGCGGGCCTTCCGCGGCGTGAAGCGCTGAAGGAAGAACGACTCGTCGTGCGGGACCCGCTGGCCGTCTATCCAGCCGAAGCAGATCGCGGACTCCAGGGCCTCGGGATGGGTGACCGTGCGCTGGGCGGCGCTCCGCTTCGCGGTCTTCAGCCACGCGCCGGCGGTGCAGGCGTGATTGGCGTCCAGCCACCGCTCCCAGGCTTGCTGGTCGGGAACCTGGAGGATCGGCAGATCGTCCTTGGGGTGGCGCTCTGGTGTGGGAGCGGCGGACATGGCGGGGGTGTATCAACTCCGGGGTGGGCAGGGTCGGTGGCGGCGGGTCGGTGGCGGGTCGCTCGGACCACCCGGGCGCCGACGCCGGCAGCGGCAGTCGCCCAGCCGTTCCAAGACCGCCGACGCCAGCAGCGGTCCGCCCAGGCGCTCCAACACCGGCCGCCCCGGCGCCGGCAGCGGTCCGCCCAGGCGCCAGCAGGAGCAGTCGACCCACCGATCGACGGGCATCACATAAAGCCGAGATCGCACCGAACTCGCCCCAGTCGACGCGCGCGCCCAACTGCTGAACGGCTTTCTTACAACATGGGAAGTCCCGCTATAGTCGGCCGTCGCCGAACCGGCCCTCGGACCATGCCCCAAGAGACCCCGATCTACGACCTGGTGCTGCTGCTCTCGATGAGCGGCGAGGACGACGAGCGCGCGAAGATCCTGGCCGACGTCGAGAGCGCGATCTCCGCCGGCGGCGGGTCGGTGGAGCGCAAGGACGACTGGGGGGTTCGACCGATGACGTTCCGGATCAGCCATCAGGCCGAGGCCGACTACCACCTCCTCCAGTTCTCCGGTCCGCCTGCACTTCTGGACTCCCTGTCGCACAGCCTGAGGATCAACGACGACGTGCTGCGCTTCCGGATCATCAAGAACCTGCCGGGCACGCCACCGGCGCCCGAAGCGGCGCCCCCTGTGATCGCTGCCGCAGCGCATGGCGGCGCGCCGTCGAGCCGCGACAGCGAACCTGGAGTGGAGGAGTAGGACCGGTCTCGGCTGCGGTTGCGATCGCAGCGGGTCCGGAGATCGTCGCTCACGGCCGCGTCACGGCGCGCACGGCTGCGTCAGCTTGCTCACGGCCGCGCCACCGTTGCCATGGCTGCGCCACCGTTGCTCACGGACGCGTCACGGCGCGCAACATCTACGCGTCGACCTGGCAACGTTTGCGTCCATTTTCCGGCGAGGACGGGGATTGCCGCCTGTGCCGCACCTAGACTCGGAGCAGGCTTTCAAACGTCCTGGAAAGGAGCCTTGGCATGAACATCAACCGCGTCGTGCTGACAGGGAACTTGACGAGAGACCCGGAGGTGCGTTCCACCCCCGGGGGCCTCGCGATCTGCAAGCTGGGAGTCGCGTGCAACACGCGCAAGAAGAACAACTCCACGGGCGCGTGGGAGGAGAAGCCGAACTACTTCCGCGTCACCGTGTTCGGCGCTCAGGCGGAGAACTGCGACAAGTATCTGCGCAAGGGTCGCGCGGTGGCGATCGACGGCCGGCTCGAGTGGAGCCAGTGGGAGACCGGCGAGGGGCAGAAGCGCGAGTCCGTCGATATCATCGCTGACACCGTGCAGTTCCTCGGCGGGCGCGATGACGCCGGCGGCGGTAACGGGAACGGCTTTTCCAGCAGCGCTCCCGCGACCGAGAGCGACGTTCCGATCGATACCGGCGATTTCGAGACCGCTCCCGTAGGGGCCGGAGCCGACGACGACATTCCGTTCTGAGGCCGAGGCCGGAAAATCCAAGCTAGAGTGATAACCCGTGGCGAAGCAACGTAGACGGCCGGTTCGCCGGCGCGATAGGAAGGGCGGTCCGACCTCAGGTCGCCGTAAGCCCTGCCCGTATTGCCGGGACAAGATCGACCAGGTCGACTACAAGGACCTATCCACGCTGCGCCGCTTCATCTCCGAGCGCGGCAAGATCCGCTCCCGGCGGATCACCGGGGCGTGCCGGCGTCACCAGAGCCAGGTGGCGCGCGCGATCAAGCGTGCGCGGGAGCTGGCGTTGCTGCCATACGTTGCCGAGGGGGGCAGCGAGCGGAGTGGCCGCGGGTCCGACCGGGACCGCGAGCGCGACCGCTGAGCGGGGGAGTCGGCCGGCGTGCCCCAGGCGATACTGCTTCAGGACGTGGAGGCGCTTGGCGAGCGTGGAACCGTCGTGGACGTGTCCGCGGGGTATCTGCGCAACTACCTTCTCCCGCGCAGACTGGCCGAGCCGGCGACGAAGGGCTCGATCGAGGCGGCGGCCAGACGGCACCAGCAGGCCGAGCAGGCGAAGCAGGACGCCGAGGAGCGCGCGCGCGAGAACGCGGCGCTGCTCGGGCGGACCGTGCTGACGATTCCGCAGCAGGCCGGCGACGACGGGCGGCTGTTCGGGTCGGTGACCACCCAGGACATCGCCGACGCGATCCGCGACGCGCGCGGGATTCGCGTGGACCGTCGCAAGATCCACCTCGAGGAGAGCATCCGGCACGTCGGGACCTACATGGTCGTCATCGAAGTCGCCGATGACGTGATGGCGACGGTCAAGACCATGGTCGTGGGCGCTTAGGCTTAGGGCCGCGACTGGCGGTCGAACGCCGCCGCTCAACGCAACGGGGGCTCGCGAAGACCGCCGCTCAGCACAGCCACAGCTCGCCTCATCGCCTACCACCGGGCCGAGGGGAGGCGAGGGGGTCCGCTCCTGCGTCCCTCGCGCTCCGAGCGGGGCGAACTGCACGTGGCGCCGGCCAGCGGCGGGACGCAGGAGTGGATCCGGATGCCTCCCAGACACGCGAGGGTCACAACTTCTTGCTGAGTGCGGGATGGCGATCGGCCAGCCGCCTGGGGCCAACTTAGACTCGGATGCCGGTTATGAGTGCCGTTCAGAACATCGCCGTTCCGCCGCACAACCTCGAGGCCGAGAAGTCGGTCCTGGGGGCGGTGCTGCTCGACGACCGGCACCTGTTCGGGCTGCTGGTCGAGGAGCGTCTGAAGCCGGAGCACTTCTATCGCGATCAGCATGGCGCCGTGTTCGCCGCGATGGTCGAGCTGCACAACACGAGCCGGAAGATCGACCACCTGACGGTGGCCGAGGTCCTGCGGGAGCAGGGCAAGCTCCAGGAGGTCGGTGGGCCCGAGGCGATCGAGGAGCTCGCCGGCTGGGTCCCGGCCGCCGGCCACGCCCGGGAGTACGGCAGGATCGTCCGCGACGACGCGCAGAAGCGGGCGCTGCTGACCGCTTCCTACGAGATCCAGGCCAGCGTCCTCTCACGCGAGGCGCCGGCGCGGGAACTGGTCGAGCGCGCCGAGCGAATGATGCTCGAGGTCGCGCACGACGATCGCCAGAAGAAGATCCGGTCGATCGCGGACATCCTCCACGAGGAGACGGACAAGCTCCACCGGCTGTCGATCTCGAAGACCGCGCTCACCGGGACGCCGTCGGGCTTCAAGGACATCGACGGCATGACCGGCGGCTTTCAGCAGGGCAACCTGATCGTGATCGCGGCTCGCCCGTCGATGGGCAAATCGGCCCTGGTGGCCAACATCGCCGAGAACGCGGTGCTGGAGGGCCACGCGGTGGCGCTGTTCTCGCTCGAGATGTCCGAGTCCGAGCTTGCCCAGCGGTTCGTGGCCTCGCAGGCCCGGATCAAGGGAGAGGACCTGCGCCGGGGCAGAGTCCCCGAGGCCAGGTGGCCGAAGATCCTCGAGGCCTGCCAGCGGCTCGCTCAGGCGCCGCTGTTCGTCGATGACTCGAGCGACACCGGCGTGCTCGAGGTACGGGCCAAGTCGCGCCGGCTGCACCATCAGCTCAAGGACGGTCTCGGCCTGATCATCGTCGACTACCTGCAGCTGATGCGCCACGAGGGGCGCGTCGAGAGCCGGGTGGAGCAGGTCGGCCAGATCTCGCGGGGTCTCAAGGGCCTGGCCCGCGAGCTGGGCGTGCCCGTGATCGCGCTGTCGCAGCTCAGCCGCGCGGTCGAGCAGCGCGGCGGGGAGAAGAAGCCGATTCTGTCGGACTTACGAGAATCGGGTCAAATAGAACAGGACTCTGACCTCGTCATGTTCATCTACCGCGAGGAGTACTACGACAAGGAGTCCGAGCGGCCGGGGGAGGCGGACATCATCATCGCCAAGCACCGCAACGGGCCGGTGGGAGACGTGGTGCTGACGTTCCAGAAGGACTACCCGAAGTTCATGAACTACGCCGGCGAGCGGTTCGCGCAATGAGTGAGTGCGCGTTCGATCTGTGCGATGGCTCGGGGTTCCTGTACGACGACGCCACGAACACGGCCTACGACTGCCGGTGCCGCCCGCATCGGGTGGCCCAGGCGAAGGCTCGCAGCCTCTCGGCGGTGATCCCGCGGCGCTACCGGGACGTGGCTTTCGAGCGCCGCCCGGTGACGGAGATCGAGCCGCGGGCCGTGGTCGGCGCGGTCCGGTCGTTTGTGGAGCGGATCGATGCCCACCTCGACGCCGGTCGGGGCCTGTGGTTCATGGGTCCGGTCGGGACGGGCAAGACGACGCTGGCGATGCTGGTCTCCAAGGAGGCGATCAAGGCCGGTCGCTCGGTGGCGATCTACTCGCTGCCCCGGCTGCTCAACGAAATTCGGGACGCCCATCGCGCCGATCGCTCGCATGTCGATCTGCTCGATCGACTCACCGCCGTGGACCTGCTGCACGTCGACGACGTCGGCGCCGAGCGGACGACCGACTGGGCGCTGGAGGAGCTCTATTCGATCGTCAACGCCCGCTACGAGGACGCCCGGTCGATGGTGATCACGACGAACCTGGACTACGACGAGCTCTGCGCGCAGATCTCCGCCCGCACGGCGTCGCGGCTGGCCGAGATGTGCGATCAGCTGCCGCTGGACGGCGCCGACCGGCGGGTCGAGCTCGTGGACCTCCGGGCCTGAGTGCGCGCGGTCAGTCCGGCTGCTCGCGCTCTGACTCGGCGCGTTCCTCCAGCCTCTGGCGCAGATAGCGCGCCTTCTCGGCTCGGCGCTCGTGCTGAGCGGTCTCGTCCTCGTCGGCAGAGGTGCGGGCGAGCTGCTGCTCGTCGGCCTCCCGACGCAGCTGTTCTGCCTTCAGCTCCTCGGTCTGTCGCTCCTTGGCCATCGACGCAACTTAGCTCAGCGCGTGACGGGCCGCGGTCCGGGGGGTGGCGGGGCTGGGGCGGCGGCGTGGCGCGGGCCCCGGCGCTCAGGAACTCCGGCCGGACGCCCCCGCCGGCGTCAGCGACCGCGCCACCCACGCCTCGCTGACCTCCCGGAGGACGTCCAACATCGCCTCCGTCGCCGGCGAGCGGTAGCCGGACGGCAGCACGGCGAGGACCGGACGGGCCGGCGCCGGCGGATCGAGGTCCCGGACGACCACGTCGTCGCGAACGCCGCGCGCGACCATGTCGGGGACCAGGGCGACGCCGACGCCGGCGGCGACGAAGCCGAGCATCGCCTGGTAGTCGTCGTTCTGGAAGGCGATGCGCGGCTCGAAGCCGGCGGCGTGACAGGCGCGGAGGAACAGCCGCGAGTCGGGGCAGGTGTGCGGGGTCGCCAGCATCCATGGTTCCTCGGCGAACTGGGCCAGCTCGAGCGTGCCGGCATCGGCCAGCGGATGATCGGGCCGCATGGCCACGTACATCGGGTCGTCGAACAGATGGATCATCTCGACGTCGCCGAGCTCGCCCACGGTCGCGGCCAGCTCGCTCGCCGAGCCCCTGCCGACCGCGTCGTGCGAGAGCGCGATGTCCAACTCGCCGGCGCGCAGCAGCGGAATCGAGTCGACTGGATCGGCCATCGTGATGGCCAGCTCGACAGCCGGGTAACGGTGGCGAAACTCGGCCACGGCGAGCGGGACGATCGCCGCCGCGGCCGACGCGAACGAGGCCAGGCGCAGGGTGCCGCCCTCCAGCCCTTGGAGCGCCTTGAGCTCCAGCTCGGCATCGATCAGCCGGGTGAAGACGCCCTCGGCCCGATCGACCAGGAGACGGCCGGCGTCGGTGAGCACGACTCCCTGCGGAACCCGGCGGACGAGGATCATCCCCACCTCCGCCTCGAGGGTGGCGATCTGCCTCGAGATCGCGGGCTGGGTGTAGCCGAGCGAAGCTGCGGCGCCGGAAAACGATCCTCGCCGGGAAACCTCGCACAGAACACGCAGACGCCGGACGTCGAGCATTACCTGACGTTATACCAGGCCAAGCAAACCCCTATTTGCATTTATGTCTCTCATCAGGCAAATTGCAACCACGATGAAGCTCAACCCATGGACACCACAACCGCATCTGGGCCCTCCGATCCAGCTCGACGAGCACAGGCGGAAGGCTTCCGAAATCGACTCGGCGTCGATCACGATCCGTCCCGCCCATGCCGGCGACCAATTGGCGCTCGCGGCGCTGGCCGCGCTCGACACCGCCGAGATGCCGACATCGCCGATGTTGATCGGGGAGCTGGACGGCGAGCCGCGTGCCGCGCTTTCGCTGTCCGACGACGCGGTGATCGCGGACCCGTTCTTCCCCACCGTTCACCTGGTGGAGCTGCTGCGCTCCTACGCCGCGACGAGCTCCCGGGCTCCCCACCGGCGCCGCAGCTACCGGCTCCGATTCGCCTAGACACATAGCCGCCGCGCGGGGATCCCGGTATCCTCACCCGGCGAGTGGGCAAGGACGTGCACGAGTCATCTGGGACCGCGTACGCGGATGAGATCGAGGAGATCCTCCGCGCGCACCACGAGAAGTCGCTGCTGCGCTTCGTCATGTGCGGAAGCGTTGACGACGGCAAGAGCACCCTGATCGGGCGGTTGCTGTACGAGTCGCGGTCGTTGTTCGTGGACCAGCTCGCTGCCCTCGAGGCGGACTCGAAGGTGGCGGGCACGCAAGGCGACGAGCTCGACCTCGCCCTGCTGCTGGATGGGCTCTCGGCCGAGCGCGAGCAGGGGATCACGATCGACGTCGCCTACCGGCACTTCTCGACCGACCGCCGCCACTTCATCGTCGCCGATGCGCCCGGCCACGAGCAGTACACGCGCAACATGGTCACCGGCGCCTCGACGGCGGACTCGGCGGTGATCCTCATCGACGCTCGCAAGGGAGTGCTGACCCAGACGCGACGCCACAGTCAACTCGTGGCGCTGCTCGGGGTGCGCGACGTCGCGATCGCGATCAACAAGATGGATCTCGTGGAGTACTCGGAGGATCGCTTCCGGGAGATCGAGGAGGAGTATCGGAGCTTCGCCAATCAGATCGGGCTCGATCGGATCACCTGCATCCCCGTCTCCGCGCTGAAGGGGGACAACGTCCTCGTCCGAAGCGACGTGACGTCGTGGTACCACGGACCGACGCTGATGGGCTACCTCGAGACGGTCGAGGTCGACCGCCGGCTGCAAGCGCGGCCGTTCCGGATGCCCGTGCAGTGGGTCAACCGTCCCAACCTCGACTTTCGCGGCTACGCGGGCACGATCGCGAGCGGCACGGTCCGCCCTGGGGATCCGGTCGTGATCTCGCCGTCCGGCTGGCAGACCCGGGTGCAGCGAATCGTGACCTACGATGGCGATCTCGATGTGGCCGTCGCCGGACAGTCGGTCACCCTGACGCTGGCTGACGAGGTCGACGTCACGCGGGGGGACGTGATCGCGCACCGCACCGAGCCGCCCGGCGTCGCCGATCAGTTCGAGGCCACGATCGTCTGGATGGGCGACAAGCCGATGCTTCGCGGGCGCGGCTACCTGATGCGCGTCGGAGGCAAGACCGTGACCGCGACGATCGCGCCGCTGAAGTACAAACTGCGGATCGAGTCGCTCGAGCACGTGGCCGCAACCAAGCTCGAGCTCAACGAGATCGGGGTCTGTGGCATCGAGTGCAACCAGCCGATCGCCTTCGATCCCTACCGCGAGAACCGGGACACCGGCGGCTTCATCCTGATCGACCGGATCACCAACAACACGATCGGGGCGGGTTTGATCCACTTCGCCCTGCGCCGCTCGGAGAACGTGCGCTGGCAGGCCGTCGACATCGACAAGCAAGAGCGCGCTGCGGCCCTCCACCAGCAGCCCACGGCACTGTGGTTCACGGGACTGCCGGGGGCGGGAAAATCGACAATCGCGAACCTCGTCGAGGGAGAGCTTCACCGCCGCGGCCATCACACCTACATGCTCGACGGCGACAACGTCCGCCACGGCCTGAACGCAGACCTCGGCTTCACCGAGGCCGACCGGGTCGAGAACATCCGCCGCGTCAGCGAGGTGGCGAAGCTGATGGTCGACGCGGGCCTGATCGTGCTCGTGTCGTTCATCTCGCCGTTCCGGGCCGAGCGTCAGATGGCTCGATCGCTGTTCGACGAGCGCGAGTTCATCGAGGTGTTCGTCGACACCCCGCTGGCGGTGGCCGAGGAGCGCGACCCGAAGGGCCTGTACCGGAAGGCTCGGCGCGGTGAGCTCGCGAACTTCACCGGGATCGACTCACCGTACGAGCCGCCCGAGCGGCCCGAGATGCGCCTGGTGACGACGGAGCTCTCGCCGCGCGGCGCCGCCGAAGCGGTGATCGAGTTGCTCGAGCAATGGGGCCGGCTGGTCCCGCCGGCGCACAGGTAGCGAGAGCCACACCCCAGGCGCCCGAAGGGCGCCCCTAAAAATATCCCTCCTGCTTCTTCTTCTCCATCGACGCGGTGGCGTCGTGGTCGATCACCCGCCCCTGGCGCTCGGAGGTCGTGGCGACGAGCATCTCGCGGATGATCCCGGGCACGGTGTCCGCGTCGCTCTCGATCGCGCCGGTGAGGGGATAACAACCGAGCGTGCGGAAGCGCACGCGCCTGCTCTCCGGCTGCTCACCCAGCGCCAGCGGCATGCGGTCGTCGTCGACCATGATCAACGCCCCGTCGCGCTCGACGATGGGACGCTCGGCGGCGAAGTACAGGGGGACGACGGGGATCTGACGCATCTGGATGTAGAGCCACACGTCGAGCTCGGTCCAGTTCGACAGCGGGAAGACGCGCATCGACTCGCCTCTGCGCAGCCGGGCGTTGAAGGTGTGCCACAGCTCGGGCCGCTGGTTCTTCGGATCCCAGCTGTGCTGGGCGGTACGGACAGAGAAGATCCGTTCCTTGGCCCGCGACTTCTCCTCGTCGCGGCGCGCTCCGCCGAACGCGGCGTCGAAGCCGTGCTCGTCCAGGGCCTGCTTGAGTGCCACGGTCTTCATCACGTGAGTGTGAATCTCGGACCCGTGCTCGAACGGGTTGATACCCGCCTCCCGGCCTTCCGGGTTGACGTGGACGATCAGCTCCATCCCCGTCTCGCGGGCCGTGCGGTCCCGAAACGCATACATGTCCTTGAACTTCCACAGGGTGTCGACGTGAAGCAACGGGAACGGGGGCTTGGCCGGGTAAAACGCCCGCAGCGCCAAGTCGAGCATCACCGAGCTGTCCTTGCCGATCGAGTACAGCATCACCGGGTTCTCGGCCGCGGCCACGACCTCGCGGATGATGTGGATGCTCTCCGCCTCGAGCTGCTGCAGATGAGTCAGCGGCCGCGGACCAGCCACCCGATCCACCGCTGCTCGCCCCGCTTGCCGCCCTTGTTCTCGCATCGTGCAGACGCGAGAGTAGCGCGCGGTCGCCGCCCCGTGCCCACGTACACTGAAACGTTATGCCGGGAATCGTGATCGTCGGCGCCCAGTGGGGCGACGAAGGCAAGGGAAAGATCACCGACCTGCTCGCCGAGCAGGCCGACGCGGTGGTGCGCTTCCAGGGCGGCAACAACGCCGGCCACACGATCGTCCGGGACGGCAAGACCTGGAAGCTGCATCTGATGCCGTCCGGGATCCTGCAGCCCGGAAAGCTGTCGGTGATCGGCAACGGCGTGGTCATCGATCCGAAGGTGTTGACGCACGAGCTCGAGGAGCTCCGCCGCCACCGGGTGGATACGCAGTGGCTGCGGATCTCCGCCAACGCTCACCTGATCATGCCCTACCACCTGATGCTCGATGACGCCGGCGAGGCGAAGCTCGGCAAGCTCCAGATCGGCACCACGCGCCGCGGGATCGGGCCCTGCTACGCGGACAAGGCGTCACGGCTGGGGATTCGGGTACAGGACCTGCTCGACGAGAAGATCCTGAAGAAGAAGATCGTCGCGGCGCTCGAGCCCAAGCGGCTGTCGCTGCGTCCCTTCGCCAAGGATCCCCGCCTCGACCTGCAGACGATCACCGAGGAATACCTCACCTACGGCCACCGGATCGAGCCGTACATCACCGACACCACACGACTCGTGCTCGAGCTGCTCGACGACGGCAGGTGCGTGGTGTTCGAGGGAGCGCAGGGCGCGCTTCTGGACATCGATCACGGCACCTATCCGTTCGTCACATCTTCGAACCCGGTGGCCGGCGCCGCCTGCATCGGCGCGGGCGTCGGGCCCAAGGACATCGACGAGGTGTGGGGCGTGACCAAGGCCTATGGCACGCGCGTCGGGGCCGGGCCGTTTCCAACCGAGCTCGACGGCGCGCTGGCGGAAGAGATCCGTGAGCGGGGCGGTGAGTACGGCACCACCACCGGCCGGGCGCGGCGCGTCGGCTGGCTGGACCTGGTCGCGCTCCGCTACGCCGCCCGCCTCAACTCGATGACTGCACTGGCGGTGACGAAGCTCGACGTCCTTTCCGGCCTGGACAAGATCTGCGTGTGTACCCGCTACCGCGGAGCGGAAGGCGCCGAGTTCGACTACTTCCCCTACCACCAGACCGTCCTGCACCACGCCGCCGGCGAATACGTCGAGCTCCCGGGCTGGACCGATGACCTGAGCGCCTGCCGGACCGAGGAGGATCTGCCGCCCGCCGCTCGGGAGTACCTTCAGTTCGTGGCCGATTTCGTGCGCGTGCCGATCGCGTTGATCGGGGTCGGACCGGATCGCGAGCAGGTGATCTGGACGCCGGCGAGTGCAGAGACGGCCGGTGGCGGGGTCGGGCGGGCGTCGGCGGCGGGGCGGGCGCAGGCGGAGAGGCGAGCGGCGGGGCGGGCGCCGGCGGAGATTCGGGCCTAGCCGGCGCCGCCTCACGCCGCCGCCGGCCGCGACGGGTGCCCGACGCCGGGCCACGGCGCCAGCACCAGGACGAGCCGGGCATCGGCCACGGCTCTGACCGCGCGGCGCTCGTTGGGCGCGAAGTGGGAGAGAAAGCCGGGGCCGCCGGTGATGGTCCGGCCGTCCTTGGACAGCTCGATCTCGCCGTCGGCGACGATCAGGTAGGCGCGCTCGTGGACCTGGTGCTCTTGTAGCTCCTCGCCGGCGGGAAGGTTGATGGCGATGGCACGGGTCTCCTCGTCGGAGCGGAGTACCTGCGGCTTGTGGGGCTCGATCGCCAGTGAGCGGATGTCCCAAGTCTCCATCGCCTTCTCCTCGCCTTGCTTCGCCTGCAGGACGGGATCCTGCCAGGTTCCCGAGACGAACGAGAGGCGCCGGGGGCGCCTACGCCACCGCGCCCAACGCCGGCGCGCCTACCGCCACCGCGCCCAACGCCAGCGCGCCTCCCGCCAGCGCGCCTACCGCCACCGCTCGATCAGGTCCTCGTCGGGTACGGTCCTCACGACCCGCGCCGGCGAGCCCATCACGACCTGGCGGTCGCTGACGTCGCGGGTGACCAGGGAGCCGGCGGCGACGAACGCCTCCTCCCCGATGGTCACGCCCGGCAGGAGCACGACGCCGCCTCCGACCCGGCATGCCCGCTTGAGCTTCGGTCCCAGCAGCGGCGCGCCCTCACCATGGCGCCCCATCGCGTTGTCGTTGGTGGTCATCACCCCCGGACCGAGGAACACGTCGTCCTCGACCACCGTGCCGCCGGTCACGTACACGCCGGTCTGGATCAGGACCCCGGAGCCGACGACGGCGTCGAAATCGATGCAAGAGGCGCGGCCCACGACCGAGCGGGAGCCGACGACCGAGCGCTCGCGCACCTGCGACTGATCGCCGATGATCGCGCGGTGCTCGATCCGCGCGCCGGCGTAGAGGACCGCCCCGCAGCAGACGGTCACCTCGGGGTCCAGCACCAGGGCCCACAGCTCGCCGCCGGCGCTCGAGCCGGGGCGCAGCCGCGGCCGCTTGCCGAGCACGGCGCCGTCCTCGATCACGCACCCCTCCCCGACCACCGTCCCGCCGTGCACGACGGCAGCGGAGCCGATCTGACACCCCGCGCCGATCTGAGCCCCGGCGTGGACGACGGCACCCGGGGCCAGCTTGACGCCGGTGCCGACCGAGGCGTCGGGAGAGACATACACGGCGGCTGAGAACTCAGCGGCCAACGCCGGTCTCCCGCCGAGAGCCGTCGAGCGAGCGCTGGAGCTGCTCCAGTACCCGGACCACGCGCAGGCCGCTCGCGCCATCGGATCGTGGCCGCTCGCCCCGGCGGACGCAATCGATGAAGTGCTCGCATTCGAGCCGCAGCGGCTCGGCGTTGGCGATCCGGGGGCTGAAGATGTCGCCGGTCCTGGTGATGTACTCGCCATAGCCGCGCGAGTCCTCGTCGAAGCCCTTGTCGTAGATCGTGAGCTTGCCCTCGTGCGCCATGTCGTCGAACGTCGCCATCCGCCGCGACCCGACGACGGTGAAGCGCCGCTCCTTGTGGGGATCGAGCCACGACAGGTGCAGGTGCGCGGAGACCCCGGACGGAAAGCGCATGAAGCAAAAGACCACGTCCTCGACGCCGTCGCGGACATAGGATTGGCCGTGGGCGACGACCTCCCACGGCTCCTCTCCGGCCAGGTGGAGCACGACCGAGACATCGTGGGCGCCGAGGCTCCAGAGCGCGTTCTCGTCCGCCCGGAGCTTGCCCAGGTTCAGGCGGTTGCCGTAGATGTAGTAGATGTGGTCCCCGAGATCGCCGGAGTCGACGAGCTGCTTCAGCTTCTCGACGCCCGGGTGGTATTCCAGCAGGTGGCCGACCATCAGCACGCGATTCGCCTCCTGGGCCGCGGCCACTGCCCGCTCGGCGTCGGTCACCGACTGTGCCAAGGGCTTTTCGACGAAGCAGTGCTTGCCGGCCTCGAGCACCCTGGCGGCGAGCTCGGCATGCGTCGGGACCGGCGTGGCGACCGCGACCGCGTCCAGCGAAGGGTCCGCCAGCAGCTCGTCGAAATCCGCGGCCACCGCCACGCCTGGGAACCTCGCGCGGGCCCGCTCGAGCGCCTCGGGGGCGGGATCACAGCACCAGGCCAGCGCAGCCCCCGGGATGGCGGCGAAGTTCCGCGCCAGGTTCGGGCCCCAGTAGCCCAGACCGGCGACGCCGACGCGTACCGGCTCTCCGCTGCTGTCGCCGAGCGCGTTCATGCGTAGCGCAGTGTAAGTGCCGCCACGACGCGGTCCCCGGCGTGGCCGTCCCCGTACAACGGCGGGCGTTCGGCCGGAGGCTGGCGCCGAAGGGCATCGAGCACGGCGTCAGCATCGAGGTCGACGAGCACGTTCCAGCCCCGCTCGACCGTCTCCACCCACTCGGTGCTCGGGCGCATCGTGATGCACGGCACCCCGGCCAGGTAGGCCTCCTTCTGAAGGCCGCCGGAATCGGTCAAGACCGCCCGCGCGTTGCAGAGCAGGGCGGTGAATTCGACGTAGCCGAGCGGCGCCGTGATCTCGAGGTGCACGGCGTCCTCGAGCGTCTCGAGCAGGCCCGCGGCCGTCAACCGCTTGCGGGTTCTGGGATGGAGGGGCAGCACGGTCGGGACAGACAGCGTCAGCAGCATCTCCGCCAGCCGCTCGAGCCGGCGCCGATCATCCACGTTGCTGGCTCGATGGGCCGTGCACAGCAGGTACTCCCCGGCGCTCACCCGATGGGCGGAGACGAGGTCGAGGCGCTCCCGCGCGCGCGGCTGCACGACCGAGCCGACGTCGACCATCACATCGCCCACCAGCTCGACTTCGCCGACGGCATCCTCGCGCCGGAGGTTCTCGACCGCGACCGGCGAGGAGCAGAGAAGCAGCGTGCTCGCGTGGTCCGCGAGGACGCGGTTCAGCTCCTCGGGCATGGAGCGGTCGAACGATCGCATTCCCGCCTCGACGTGGGCGGTCGGAACGCCGGCCTGGGCGCCGGCCAGCGCCCCGGCGAGGGTCGAGTTCGTGTCGCCGTAGACGAGCACCACGTCGGGCGCGATCTCCCTCACCGTGCTCTCGAGGGCGGCCAGCATCCGCGCGGTCTGCGAGGTGTTCGATCCCAGCGCGATGCCGAGCTCGCGGTCGGGCGCAGGCAGACCCAGCTCCTCGAAGAAGACCGCCGACAGCTCGTCGTCGAAGTGCTGGCCGGTGTGCACGAGCAGCTCCTCGTGGCGTTCCCGCAGCTTCGGCGAGACCGCCGCCGCCTTGATGAACTGCGGGCGGTTGCCGATGACCGTGAGGACTCTCAGGCCGCGAGCTCCGACTTGATGCGGGCGGCGACGAGTTCCGCCGTCCGCGCCGTGATATCTCCCGTCCCGTCGAACCTGCGGCCGTCGATGGCGGCGATTGGCTGCACCTCGCGGGCCGTGGAGGCCAGGAACGCCTCCTCGGCGGCCGCCAGGTCAGCCAGCGTGCACGGGCATTCGGACGCGCCCGTGACCTCGATCACCACCGCCCGTGTGATCGAGGCGAGGATGCGGTCGTCGAGCGGCGGCGTCAGCAGCGCCCCGTCCTTGACCCAGAAGATCGAGCTGGTGGGGGCCTCTAGCACGCGGCCCTGCGGCGTGACCAACAGCGCCTCGTCGAACCCGTGCTCGCGGGCCAACCGACCGGCCAGCATGTTGGCCGCGTAGGACAGGGACTTCACGCCGTCGAGCACGTGGGTGGGCGAATAGGTGATCGAGCCCAGCCGGATCCGCTCCGGGACGCTCGGAAGGGGCTCGGTCAGCAGCAGCCGGCGGCCGCCGCGGGTGATGACGATCCGCAGCAGCTCGTGGTCAGGCCCGGACCCGGCGTGGGCGAGGAGGCGGTGCGCATCCGTGCGGACGGCCTCGAGATCGAGCGGCAGGCGGAGATTCGAAGCCGATCGCTCCAGCCGCCGCATGTGATCCTCGAACGCGAATGGGCGCCCGTCGTAGACCCGAATGACCTCGAACACGCCATCCCCTCGGAGCAGGCCGTCGTCGGTCGCGGGGATCGTCGCCCCCGAAGCGAGCATGATCGAGCCGTCGACCGAGGCCAGCGAGCCGCTGAACGAGGGATTCACGGCCCGGAGCCTAACTTGAAGCGGCGCGGGCCTGCGGCGCACGGGCAAGCCGCGCGTATTCCGGCCGGCACCACACCTCAGCGAGCCGGATCACGGTGGCCGCGGCCGCGGCCATGTCCTGAAGCGAAGCCCACTCGCGCACGGAGTGATACTCGTGGCCGCCGGTGAAGATGTTCGGCGTCGGCAGGCCCATCTCGCTCAGCCGTGAGCCATCGGTGCCGCCGCGGATCGGATTCCTGAGCGGCTCTATCCCTTCGGCCCGGATCGCCTCGAGGGCAGCGTCGGCGACGTACGGCACCGACTCCAGATAAGCGCGCATGTTGCGGTACTGCCGGCGAACCTCGACCTCGACCTCCGCGCGGGGCTCGCTGGCGACTATCTCGTGGGCGGTGCGCTGCAGGAGCTCGAGATCGTGGACGAGCTGATCCTCGTCGAAGTCGCGCAGGATCGCGCGGAGCGTCGCCTGTCCGGCCGTCCCGGAAAGCTCAAAGGGATGGATGAACCCCTCGCGGCCAGAGGTCGTCTCGGGCGTCAGGCGGTCTGACGGAAGGGCGGCGAGGATCCGGGCCGCCAGCCGCACGGCATTGACGAGCTTGCCCGTGGCCTGGCCCGGATGGACGTCGACGCCGGTGACAGTCACCGTGGCCTCGAGCGCGCTGAACGTCTCGTCCTGAAGCTCACCGATCTCGGAGCCATCGAGGGTGTAGGCGCAGAGTGCCCCGAACCGCGGGATGTCGAACAGCGTGGCCCCTTCGCCGATCTCCTCGTCAGGGGTGAATGCGACCCGGAGCGTGGGGCGGGGCAGCTCGGGGTGGGCGGCGAGATGGGCGACGGCGGCCATCACGATCGCGACGCCGGCCTTGTCGTCGGCGCCGAGCAGCGTGTCACCGCTGGAGGTGAGGATCTCGTGGCCGAGCTTGCACCGCAGCTCCGGCATCCTCGTGGGGTCAAGCCGGGTGCCGGCCCGAGGCAGCTCGATCACGCCCCCGTCGTAGTCACGATGGACGATCGGCTCGACGCCCGCGCCCGGAGCGTCGGGGGTGGTGTCGACGTGCGCGAGCAGGCCGATCACCGGCAGCTCGCCCCCGCGATTGGCGGCCAGCGTCGCCATCACGTATCCGTTCTCGTCGAGCGTGGCGTCGTCCAGCCCCGCCCGCTTCAGCTCTTCCACCAGCAGCCGTCCGAGCTCGAGCTGGCCCGGCGTGCTCGGCGACCGAGTGCGGTCGCGCCTCGATTGCGTGTCGATCCGCACATAGGCCAGGAACCGTTCCAGCAGGTCCCCAGAGACGGCCTGGGCGAGCGAGGATGTGTACGGAGCCGGCGACATCGTTCCTCAGCAGTATTACCTCACGCTTGCCCTGTCCGCGGGCCGGGTAGGCGAAACATGAACCCTGAAAGCGAAACCAGGAGCAAGCCAACCCACGATGGCGAACCAGACCACGACGCAAAGACAGGCCGCAGCGAAGAAGGCCGCGGCCACGCGCAAGCGGAACGCGGCGAAGCGAAGCACGGCGGCGGCGAAGTCCTCGGCGCGACGGACCGCCGGCTCCGCCGCGGGGACCACGCGAACGGGACGGACCACGGCCAAGCAGGCAGCCGGGGCGAGCGGCCGACATCTGGAGGCGGCGGCCGAGCGGCTGGGCGCCTTCGGGCGCCAGGCTCAGCGGGTGTTGCACATCCAGATCGGGGCCGCGATCGCCGTCCGCGATGCCGTTGAGCAGGCGGCGCAGACGTACACCAACCGCGCTCGCGCGACGCGTCAGCTGAACCGATTCGAGCGCCGCGGCGAGGCCGCGATGCGGCGCGGCCGACAGGCGTTACGGCGCCGGCGTCGTGACTTTGCCCACGAGGTCCACGATGTCCGCCGCGAGGCGGAGCGGCACGCCGATGAATGGCGCGCCGAGGCGGGCGACCTCGCTGACCGCGTGATGCCCTAGTGCCGAGCTCGGTTGCGGTACGGCCGAGCAAGAGGTCCCACCGTCGAAGAAGGCCCGCTCCGGCGGGCCTTCGCTCATCCCCGCCGCGTCGCGGCCGCCTGCGGCGATCGGATTGCGCCGGGCCCGGATTGCGGCGGGTGCGCAAGGGCCGCGGATTCAGCTACCTCGACGAGGACGGCCGCACCATCGCCGACGCCGAGGTGCTCGAGCGGTTGCGGGAGCTGGCGATTCCCCCCGCCTGGCAGGCGGTGTGGATCTGCCCCGATCCGCTCGGTCACCTTCAGGCAACCGGGGTCGATGCGGCGGGGCGCAAGCAGTACCTCTACCACCCCCGCTGGCGGGCGCATCGGGATCGAGCGAAGTTCGAGAAGATGGTGCGGTTTGGGAGCTCGCTCCCGAACCTCCGGCGCCGACTCGCGGCTGACCTGACGGACTCCGAGCCGACCCGTGAGCGGGTGCTCGCGGGCGCGGTTCGCCTGCTCGACGTGGGCATGTTCCGCATCGGGAGCGAGGAATACGCCGACGAGGAAGGCGGGCTCGGCCTGGCGACGATCCGCAAGGAGAACGTGACCGTCGAGGCCGACGCGCTCGTCTTCGACTATCTGGGCAAGGGCGGCACGCGCCGCGTGCAGACGATCATCGACCCGCTGGTTCACGAGCTCGTCAAGATCTTGAAGCGACGCCGCGGCGGCGACCCGGAGCTGCTGGCCTACCGGCAGAAGGGCCGGTGGTTCACCGTCCGCTCGGATGACATCAACGAGTACCTCAAGGAGCAGCTCGGGGAGGACTTCAGCGCGAAGGACTTTCGGACCTGGAACGCCACCGTGATGGCCGCGGTGTCGCTGGCCACGGACGGGCGCGACGCCGGCTCGAAGAAGGCGCGCAAGCGGGCCACCGATCGGGCGGTCGGGGCGGTGGCGCAGCTACTCGGCAACACGCCCGCCGTCGCGCGCCGCGCCTACATCGACCCCCGTGTCTTCGACCGCTACCTGTCGGGATGGACGATCGCGTCGGCGCTCGACCGGATCGGAGACCTGTCGTCACCCGACGACCGGCTGCGGGCGCGGATCGAGCGGGCGGTCATCGACCTGCTCACGGACCGGCGGGATTCGACCGGGCTCGAGCACCAGCCGGCGACGCAGACCTGATTCGACCGCGCTTCGAGCACCGGCCGGCGACCGAGACCTGATTCGACCGCGCTCGAACACCCGTCCAGTGGCCGGCCGGCCAAGAAGAACAGCTTTTTGGTTGATCGCGGGGCCTCAATAGTCCACAATCAGGAGCTTGAGTGCGCCGGATGACGAGTCCGCAACCCGCGGTAGGTCGGATCTGGTAAAACAAGAACTGTCTGCGAAGGGAAGAAAGCGATGCCGTTGACAACCGCAGGTCCCGCGCACGCAACCGCTCCCGGTTCCGCCGAGTTGTTCAAGCGGTGGCATGGGTACGGGGATCGACGGGCGCGCGACGAGCTGATCGAGCGGTTCCTGCCGCTGGCCCGCAAGCTGGCGCGCCGGTACATCTCCTCCAGCGAGCCCTACGACGATCTCGTGCAGGTCGCCAGCCTCGGCTTGGTCAAGGCAGTCGAGCGATTCGATCCCGCGAAGGGCTTCGCCTTCACCTCGTTCGCGGTTCCGACGATCGTGGGCGAGTTGAAGCGCTACTTCCGCGACAGCGGCTGGGCGCTGCACGTCGATCGCGGGGCGCAGGAGCGTGCCCGCAAGATCACCGACGCCCAGCGGAAGATCAGCGCCCGGACCGGTCGCGCTCCCACGGTCAGCGAGCTCGCCCAGTACCTGGAGCTCTCCGAGGAGGAGGTGCTCGACGGGCTGCAGGTGGCGGGGGCCTACGACGCGGTCTCGCTCGACGCGCCTCTCAGCGACGACGACGGCACGACCAGCCGAATCGACACGATCGGCGACGAGGACGACCGCCTCGACATGGTCGACGATCAGGCGACGATCTTCGCCGCTGCGCGTCACCTGCCGCGCCGCGAGCGCCAGATCCTGTTCCTGCGCTTCGGCGAGGATCTCACCCAGACCGAGATCGCCGAGCGCGTCGGCGTGTCGCAGATGCAGGTCTCGCGCCTCTTGCGCCGGTCGCTGCACCGGCTGCGCGAGCTCACCTGAGCGCTCCGAGGCGGGGCTCGCCTTACGGTCTTACGGAGGATCCCCGTCGCTTTCGCTCGAGCGCTCGAGGTCGGGCTCCCCTCCGGCGGCCGCACGTGCATCTTCGGTCTCGCCTGAGGCGTCTTCGATCACGCGCCGGGCCGCGTGCTGGTCGCCGTGGGAGGCGTTCTCGATCAGTCCCCGCTCAGCCTGCTCGAAGCCCTCCGCTTCTCCCTGGCCGGCTTCGGCCAGCGGTCGCTGGGCCTCGTCGAGCTCCTTCTCGCCCCCGGCGAGCGGCTCGCCGGCGGGCGTGCCGCCGATCCGCGCCGCCTCGGCGGCGGCCAGGCGCTCCTGCTCTCGGGCGGAATCTTCTTCACGCATTGCCGGATGGCCTACCCGCACCGTCGGCACGCAAACGCGCCGAGATTAGTAGGCTCGCGCCAGCGTGCAGAGCCAGTTCCGGGTAGATGTTCGTAGCGAGCGGGGGGCGACCGTCATCGCCGTCAGCGGGGAGCTCGATCTCGCCTCGAGTCCGATGCTCGAGGAACGTCTCGAGGAGGTGTTCGGCTCCGATGCCTCGCTGGTGATCCTTGACCTGCGCAAGCTCGACTTCATGGACTCGACCGGTTTGAGCGTCTTGATCAAGGCCCATCAAACCGCGGAGCAGGCCGAACGGCAGTTGTACCTGGTCAAGGGGCCGCCACAGGTGCAGCGTCTGCTGAGCCTGACCGGAGTCGGGGAAAGGCTCTCCGTAGTCGAGACGACCGAAGACGCGCTCCCCGGAGGCTGATCCTGGCGGAGCCTCGCTCACGAGAGAACCCCTTCACGGGGAGCCAGCATGCGTTCATCGAAGTTCTCGAGATCCTCGACGAGGCGGTCACGATCCGCGATCGCGACGGCACGATCGCCTACGCCAATCGGGCCGCGGTGACCAGCATGGGCTTCTCGTCGGCCGAAGAGCTGCGGAGCCGGTCCTCGCACTCGATCATGGAGGACTACGTGGTCGTGGACGAGCGAGGGAGCCCGCTGACGATCGAGGATGTTCCCTCGGTCCGGTTGATGCAGGGCGAGGTGGCCGAGCCCCTGGTGATGCGGACCACCCACCGCGCGACGGGGGCGGTCCGCTGGCTCCGGCTGAAGGCCGCGCCGCTGCGCGACGAGACCGGTGAGCTGATCGCCGCGGTGACCGTGATCGAGGACGTGACCGCGCTGAAGACGGCCGAAATGGGAATGCGGATGCTGGCGGAATCGGGCCGAATCCTCGCCTCCTCGCTCGATTACCAGGAGACGCTCCGGAACGTGGCGAACATCGCCGTCCCCGTTCTCGCGGACTGGTGCGCGGTCGACCTGGTGGACGCAAACCTCCGCCGCGAGCACGTCGTCGCGGCCCATGAGGATCCGGAGAAGGTGGCGCTGGCGGCGCGCGTCCGCGAGCTGGTGCCGGACGACTTCGATCCCGAGGACGCGGCCGGGCGCGCGCTGCGCACAGGAGTCTCCGAGCTCTACCCGGACGTCAGCGACGAACAGCTGGTCGCCAGCGCCCGCAGCGAAGAGCACCTGGCGCTGCTGCGGGCGCTGGAGATTCGCTCCGTGATGGTCGTGCCCATGCGCGTCCCCGCGCGCACGATCGGTGTGATGACACTGGTGACCGCGGAGTCTCGCCGCCGCCTCACCGAGGAGGACATCGAACTGGCCGAGCAACTCGCCCGGCGGGCGGCGATGGCGGTCGAGAACGCCCGCCTTCACACGACGCTGTCGACGGTGGCGGACACCTTGCAGCGGAGCCTGTTGCCGGACCGGCTGCCAGAGGTTCCGGGCTGGGAGGTTGCTTCGCTATACCGGCCGGCGGGCGGCGATCACCGGGTCGATGTCGGGGGCGACTTCTACGAGCTGTTCTGCGTCGCCGGCAAATGGTTCGCGATCATCGGCGATGTCACCGGCAAGGGGGTCCCGGCGGCGACGTTGACCGCGCTGTTGCGACATGGATCGCGGTTCGCGAGCCGCCATGACCCGCGACCCGAGGCGATCCTCCGCCAGCTCGACGAGGTACTTCGAAGCCGGTCGGAGCCCTCGCTGTGTACGGCGTTGTGTCTCCGGCTCGAACACCAACGTGTCGTCATCAGCTCTGCCGGGCACCCGCCGGCGCTGGTGGTGAGCTCCGACGGGTCAGTGCGCGAGGTGCCGCTGGCGGGTCCGCTGCTGGGCGCGTTCTCGGACGCGGATTGGTCGGAGCAGACGATCACGGTGGCGCCGGAGGAAATGGTGCTGATCTACACCGATGGCATCACCGAAGCTCCGGGCGACGGCCACCGGTTCGGGTTGGAGCGGCTGAAAGGGTTCCTGTCGGAGAACGCCGGCTCGGCCCCGACCGAGCTGCTGCCGAGACTCGACGCGCAGCTCGAGGAGTTTCGAACCGCCGCTCCGGGCGATGACATGGCCGCGATCGCGCTTCGTCCGCGGTTCTAGTGGCGATGATCGATCATCACGACCCGGAGCAGCTCTGAGCCGTCCCCGTCGGGGTCGGTCGCGAGCTCGTCGCTGAGGAGCACCAGCGGCGACCGGGAGCCACTGCGATCGCCGGTCAGAGCTTCGGTGGAACCACACGCGAACGGCCCGATGGTGAGCTGGAGACGGCGAGGCGCAGCCTCGAGCGCAAAGCCCATCCGCTCGCTGGTCGCGGCACGTACGGCATGCGCGGAGATCGAATCCGTGACCAGGTAGACATCGGAGAAGCGGTCGAGCGAGAAGCGGGCCGTCGCCGCCAGCGCCCGGGCCAGCCGCCCCAGCACCGAGGGCAGGAGCGTGACCGGCGAGATCGAGATGAGGGCGTCGCCGGAGAGCTTCTCGGTCCATCCGTCCTCGGGTGCGGCCTCGACCGGGATCCCGAACAGCGGCCGACCGCCGCGCTCCGCCGGGAACAACATCCGGACCTCGGTTCCGCCTTGCTCGCCGGGGCGGAAGTCCGCGCGCTGCGCGAGCGCCTGCATGACCGGCAGGCCCACCCCTTGAATTTGGTCCTCCGTCGGGTCGAACTCGGCCATCCCCACTCCCTCGTCCCGGACCACCACCTCGAGGCCCGCGCGCGTGACATAGAGCTTTACCTTCAGCGGGCCGGGCTGGCCGCCGTACGCGTGCATGACCACGTTGTTGGCGGCTTCGCTGACGGCGGTCTTCACGTCGTCGAGAAGTTCGGCGTCCATCGCCAGCAGCTCGGCCACGCCTCCGAGCATGCCGCGGACGAGCGTCAGGTTCTCCGGAATGCTCGGGAGCTCGAGGGTGACGATCGACGGGACGTCGCTCACGTCGAGCGCCTCATCCGTTGATCCGACCACACACAGCCAACCTGGGAGACCTCTCGGTTCAAACGATCCGCCCGTGAACCGGTGGTCGGGCGTTCGAAGCTCGTAGCCGCACGCCGGGCCGCCGATTCCTCAGCGTCGAAAGAGTATCCCCAACGGGAGGAGACCGCCGACGGGCCCACGATGGAGAGAGGGATCGGTGCCCGCCGGCGGTCGATCACGAGCCGATCGGGAAAGGGCTCGCGGATGCAAGATCGAATGGCCGGTCCGGTCACGGCGCTGATACACCGCCCCCGTCCCTGTTCTCTGAAAATCGAACCCCGGCCCCCCGTCTCGTCGGGCACCGCGGTCAACCCCCTTCCTACCCAACCGTAACCAGACCAAACCCACGGCCCCACCGAACCCCGCGCGCCCGCGGCCAGTCCCGCGAGCGCCGGTATCGCCGGTATCCGGGGACGGGACCTACGGCCCCCCCTCACCTTCGGTCAGGTCACGCAGCTGCGAGAGGGCACGCCGCAAGATCCGCGAAACCTGCATCTGCGAGACGCCGATCAGCTCCGCAATCTGCGTCTGGGTCAGATCCTGGACGAACCGGAGCTCCAACACCCGGCGCTCGCGGGCGGACAGATGCCGCGCCGCCGATGCGATCGACACGCTGGCCTCGACGAACTCAAAGCGGGAGTCCGGCTCCCCGAAGGCATCCGCGAGCGTCCCCGATTCGCCCTCGCCGTCCTCGCGGGGGGTGTCGAGCGAGACGCAGTGGTGAGCACCGGCGGTCTCGAGCGCGTCGAGGACGTCCTCGACGCTTAGTTCCAAGAACTCCGCGAGATCGGGCACGGACGGAGGACGACCGGTCCGGGCCGTCAGCTGCTGCTGTGCCTCCTCCACTTTCAGCGCCTGCTCCTGGGCGCCGCGCGGGACGTGCACCGCCCAGCCCAGGTCACGGAAATAACGCTTGAGCTCGCCGAGGATCGTGGGGACGGCGAAAGACGAGAAGGCGGTGCCCCGATGGGGGTCGAATCGATCGATCGCCTTCACCAGCCCCAGGCTGGCCACCTGCATCAGATCGTCAAACGGCTCTCGGGCTCCGCTGTAGCGGCGGGCCAGCTTGCGCGCCAACGGCAGGAAGCGCGCCACAAGCTCCTCACGCGCGCGGCGATCACCGTCCCGCTGCCAGCTGACGAATAACTCGGCGGCGTCCACGCCGGGACCGGCTTCGCTGGTCCTCCGCATCACGTTACGGCTGCGAGGGAGAGTGTGGGCCACGCTCATAAATGAGAGCTACCCCGGAGTACCGGCGATAAATCCGGCCCATTGTCAGAATGCTGACGATCGATTTCGACTGCCCTAGGCATCGGCTTATGGCTGGAGCAGAACCTTGATCGCCCCGTCTTCCTTCTTCTGGAAGATCTCGTAGGCGTGTGGCGCCTGCTGGAGCGGCAGCTTGTGGCTGGCCAGGTCCTCGACCCCGAGCGGATCGCCGTCGTCTGACACCAGCGGCAGGATCTCGTCGATCCAGCGCTTGACGTTCGCCTGTCCCATTCGCAGCTGGATCTGCTTGTCGAACAGATCCATCATCGGCATCGGGTCGATCATCCCGCCATAGACGCCGCTGAGCGAGATCGTCCCGCCGCGGCGGACCGCGTCGATCGCCTGGTGCAGAACGCTGAGCCGATCGAGGCCGGCCTTCTCCATGACCTTCTGGGTGATCGCATCGGGCATGAGCCCCGCGAGTTGGTGGGCCAGCTTGCCGAGCGGGGCGCCGTGCGCCTCCATGCCGACGGCGTCGATCACCGAGTCCGGCCCGCGGCCGTCGGTCAGCGAGCGCAGCGCCTCGGCGGGGTCGTCCTGCTCGCGGACATCGATGGTCTGGACGCCGTGGCGTCGCGCGAGCGCCAGGCGCTCGTCGACGAGATCGATCCCGAAGACCTCGGAGGCGCCGCGATGCAGCGCGATGCGGCAGCACATCTGCCCGATCGGTCCGAGCCCGAACACCGCCACGGTGCCGCCCGGCGGGATCGCCGCGTACTCGACCGCCTGCCACGCGGTCGGCAGCACGTCGGAGAGATAGACGAAGCGTTCGTCGACCGGGCCCTCGGGAACCTTGATCGGGCCGAAGTGCGCTTGCGGCACCCGCAGCAACTCGGCCTGGCCGCCTGGCACCTGGCCGTAGAGCTTGGTGTACCCGAGCAGCGCGGCGCCCTTGCGCTGGTCTCGGACCTGGGTCGTTTCGCACTGCGAGTAAAGCTGCTGATCGCACATGTAGCAGTGGCCGCAGGAGATGTTGAACGGGATCACCACGCGGTCGCCGGCCTTGATATGGGTGACCTCGGAGCCGACCTGCTCGACGATCCCCATCGGCTCGTGGCCCAGGATGTCGCCCTCGTCCATGAACGCGCCCATGACCTCGTACAGGTGCAGGTCCGATCCGCAGATCCCCGTGGAGGTGATGCGGACGATTGCGTCGGTGGGCTGTTCGATCGCCGGGTCGGGGACGTTGTCGACGCGCACGTCGCGCCGGCCGTGAAAGGTGACGGCTCTCATTTCACTACCTCCGGTTGCAGTCGGTCAGTCGTTCGCTCATACCCGCTCACAGGGCCGCGACGCCCTGCTCGCGCAGCGAGGCATCCAGTGCATTGGCGAACTGCGCGCGGATCCGCTCGGCGGCGGTCCGTTCCTGGTCGAGGATGTGGTCGGCGAGCCGCACGGCCTCGGGCTCGCCAGCCCGATCGGCGACGCGCCGCAGCTGCTCGTAGGCGCCGATCTCGAGATGCTCCAGGGCATATGAGAAGGCCGCGAGCTTCGCCGGCGTGTCCGGCTGGGCCTGGAAGAACATCCCCCAGTTGAGGGCCCCGAGCCGCAGCGCCGCGTCCTTGATCTTCGACGGGCTCTCGCCGCGCGCGTGGAGACGTTCGGCGAGGAGCTGCTGATGGCGGCGGGTTTCCTCGAGATGGTCCCGGTAGACGGCCGCCAGCTCGCTGCTGCCGGCCAGCTCCGGGCCTTTCTCCAGCAGCTGAATCGACTGTCCCTCAACCGCGTGGGCGTCGGCCAGGTACTTGCCCAGCTGGGTGCCGACGTCGTCCGGCTGCAAGTCACGGAGCGAGGCGTCGACGGCGCGATCGAACGATGCCGCCAGCCGCTGCGCCATCGCTCGCTCCTGGTCGCAGATCTCGGCGGCGGCGTGGGCGGTCTCGACGTCGCCGGCCTGTGTCGCGATCTGCTCGAGCAGCTCGTAGGCCGCCACCTCCATGTGCTCGTAGGAGAAGGCGTGGGTGACCAGCTTGCCCGGCGTGTCGGGCTGGAAGCGCCCAAACAGCACGAAGCCCTTCCCGGTCACCGCGCCGGCTATGTCCTTGACCCTCGCCGGACTGGCGCCACGCGCCTCCAGGCGCCGGCGCACCAGCCGCTGGTGGCCCTCGGTCTCGGTCAGGTGGGTCGCGAAGATGGAGGCCAGGGCCGGATCGCCGGCGATTCCGGGCGCGGATTTCATCTGCGCCAGGGCCTGCTCCTCGATCGCATGGGCGTCGGTCAGGTACTTGGTCAACTGCTGATCGAGGTTGCTGGCGCTCATCGCGGCTCCTTGTCGGTTTCGCTGATCAAGCTCTCCGGTGCCGACGGCGTTGAAACGCGCGGGCCTTCGGGTAGCGACCAACTGATGCCGCGCTCGATCTGGAATGGCACGATCAAATTCGCACTGATCTCGGTGCCGATCAAGGTGCACTCGGCGACGGATGACCGAACCGTCCACTTCCATCAGGTCCACGACCAGGACGGCGCGCGCATCAGGCAGAAACGGATCTGCTCCAAGGAAGGCAAGGAGGTCCCGTACAAGCAGGTGGCGAGGGGATATGAAGTGCGCAAAGGCGAATACGTCCTGCTCAGCCAGGACGAGATCGATGCCGCCGCCGGCGATCGAGCGCACGTGATCGAGCTTGAGGAGTTCGTCCGCCAGGCGGAGGTCGATCCGGTCTTCTACGACCGCACCTACTACCTCGCCGCGGGGGACGACGCGGCCGACGCGTACCGGCTCCTGCACGATGCGCTGCGTCGGTCCGACCGGGCCGGGGTCGGCCGGTGGGTGTTCCACAACCGCGAGTACCTGGTGGCCGTTCGCTCCCTCGACGGCGTCCTGGGGTTGCACACGATGCGCTTCGCTGATGAGCTCGTCGATGCCCAGGGCCTGGACGTGCCCGACCCGAGTCGGGCCCCGAGCAAGCGCGAGGTCGAGATGGCGCGCGCGCTGGTGGAGTCGCTGCACGACCGGTTCGAGGCCAAGGCGTTCAAGGACACCTACCGCGAGCGGGTGCTGGAGCTGATCGCGAGCAAGGCCAAGGGCGAGAAACTCGACCTGCCCGAGCCCGAGGAGCCCGAGGAGACGGGCGATCTGCTGGCGGCGCTCAAGGCGAGCCTGGAGGGGCATGGGCGAGGGCGTGCGGCGGGTCGGTCGAAGTCTCGATCGGGGGCGAAGTCCCGGTCGGCGCCGGCGACGAAGCGGCGGACAAAGGCGAAGGCGCGGAGCTGACGATGGCCCGGTCGCTGTGGAGGGGATCATTGAGCTTCGGCCTGGTGAACGTCCCCGTCGACCTGTTCACGGCCGTGCGCGATCTCGACCTGCACTTCCGTCAGCTGCACGAGAAGGACGGCGCGCCCATCGACGTCCAGCGGTGGTGTTCCAAGGAGGACGTCGAGGTCCCCTACGAGGAGATCACGCACAGCTACGAGCTCGACGACGGCCGGGAGGTGATCGTCGAGGACGACGAGCTCGAGGCGGTCGAGCCTCGCAAGACGCGGACGATCGACATCGAGCAGTTCGTGGACCTGGCGGATGTGGATCCGATCTACTTCGACCACCCGTACTTCCTGGTTCCCGCCTCCAGCGACGACGGCGCGGCCCGCGCCTATCGGCTGCTCGCCGAAGTGATGTCCCAGAGCGCGCGGGCGGCGCTCGGCCGGTTCGTGATGAGGGCCAAGGAATACCTGGCCATCGTCCGCGAGCGCGACGGCGTGCTGACGCTGACGACGATGCTGTTCGCCGACGAGGTCCGTCCCACCAAGGACATCGACAGCGCGGGGCAGAAATCGCACAAGCCGACCGGCAAGCAGCTTGACGCGGCGGTGGCGGTGATCGAAGAGCTGACCTGCGACTGGGAGCCGGCGAAGTACAAGGACCGTTACCGGGCGAGGCTGAAGCGCGTCGTCGAGCGCAAACGCAAGGGCGAAACGATCACGGCGCCGCGGCCGCAGGAGGAGCCCACTCCCGCTCCCGATCTGATGGCCGCACTGGAGCAGACGCTTGCCGAGATGCGCGGCAACGACGGTCGGCGCCGCGCCTCGCAGAACCAGTGAGGGGAGCGCGCTGCCGCGACCGGGCGGCTACGCCGAGGGTCCGGTCACGGTGCTCTCGGCACCCGTGACCCCCTGCCCGTCCGTAGCCGCCGGCGCGGCCGCGACCTCGCCCTTCCCCTGCACCTCCAAGTCTGCTCCGCTCCGCTCAGGATTCCACGAGTACGCGTACTGCGGGTTGTCGTGCTCCCGCCACAGCGGCGTCAGGCGCAGCGGGCGGAACGTGTCCCACATGACCGCCAACTCGTTGGTCCGTTTCGCCCCCAGCGCCTTCTCCACCGTTCCCGGCTGGGGGCCGTGCGGCAGCCCGGATGGATGCAACGTGAGGCAGCCGATCTCCACGCCCTTGCGCGCGGCGTAGTCGCCCTCCGCGTAGAACATGACCTCCTCGGATTGGATGTTCGAGTGGTGGTAGGGGAGCGGCACGGCCTCCGGATCCCAATCCAGCATCCGCGGCGCGAACGTGCAGATGACGAAGTTCGGGCCCTGGAAGGTCTGGTGGGTCGGGGGAGGCAGATGGAAGCGGCCGGCGCGGGGTTCGAAGTCGTCGGCGTTGAATGTGTACGGCCACACGTAGCCGTCCCAGCCCACGACGTCGAACGGATGGCGGTCGAGCCGGTATCGCTGGAGCCCGTGCCGGACGCGGACGGCGAGCTCGTACTCATTCTGCTCGTCGAAGGTCTCCAGCTCGGCGGGACCGTGGAAGTCGCGTTGCGAGAACGGCGAGTGCTCGAGCAGTTGCCCGTAGCGATTGCGGTAGCGGTTCGGCGTCTCGATCTCTCCAGGAGTGTGGAAGCACAGCCACACCTGCTCGGCGCCCGCTTCGAGCTCCCAGGTATGGGTGGTCCCGCGCGGGATCACGACGTAGTCGCGCTCGCGGAACGGGACCCGGCCGAAGATCGTGCGCAGCACGCCGCCGCCGCGGTGGACGTAGAGGACTTCGTCTCCCTCCCCGTTTCGATAGAAGCCGTCGAGCGGCTCGGTCGGCTTGCAGATCCAGACCTCGATGTCATCGTTGAACATCAGCAGCCGCCGCCCGCTGACCGGATCCCCGCCGGGCGCCACCGGGTTGATGTCGGCGAGCCGGTGGACGTGCGCGTCGGGCACCCACTCCTCGCGCTCGATCGGCGTGAACGCGCCGACGTCGCCGAGCCGGCACGGTGACTGCAGGTGGTAGAGGATCGTCTCGTTCCCCGAGAACCCCTCGTAGCCCATTACCTCCTCGACCAGCAGCCGGCCGTTGTCTCGGACCTGAACGTGGCGCTTGGCCGGCAGGCGGCCGATCGCGGCGTAACGCATCAGAGGTTCCCGCGCCTCTGCTGCTCGCGTTCGATCGCCTCGAACAGAGCCTTGAAGTTGCCCTCGCCGAACCCGCGGGCGCCGTGGCGCTCGATGATCTCGAAGAACATCGTCGGCCGGTCGCCGATCGGCTTGGTGAAGATCTGCAGCAGATAGCCCTCGTCGTCGCGGTCCACGAGGATGCCGAGGCGGCGCAGATCGGCGAGCGACTCGTCGATCTCGCCGATCCGCTCAGGCACCTCGTCGTAGTAGCTCTCCGGAGTGCGCAGGAACTCGACGCCCTGCTTTTGCAGGTGCTCCACCGTCCCCACGATGTCCCGGGTGGTCAGGGCCACGTGTTGCGCGCCGGGGCCTTCGTAGAACTCCAGGTACTCGTCGATCTGTGACTTGCGCTTGCCCTCCGCCGGCTCGTTGATCGGGAACTTCACCCGCCCATCGCCGGTCGTTACCACCTTTGACATCAACGCCGAGTACTCGGTGGAGATCGCCTCGTCGGTGAAATGGATCATCTCGGTCATGCCGAACACTCGCTCGTAGTACTCGACCCATTTGACCATGGCGCCGAGTTCCACGTTGCCGACGATGTGATCGATCGTCAGCAGCATCGGGTCGCCTTTGCCATTGGTGCTGCTGCCGTCGCCGTTGTCCGAGGACCCGACGGGCTCGAAGCCGGGTAGGAACGGACCGTTGTACTTGGAGCGATCGACGAAGCGATGGATCGTGTCGCCGTAGGTGGCGATGTCGGCGATTCGGACGGTGCCGTTCGCGTCGGTGAGATCGTGCGGCTCGGCCATGCCGGTGGCGCCGCGCTGGATCGCTTCGCGGTAGGCGCGATCCACGTCCGGGACCGACAGCGCGATCACCTTCGTGCCGTCGCCATGCTTGGCGTGATGGCGGGCAATCTCCGTGTTCGAGTGCAACGTGCCGGTGAGCACGATGCGGATCCGGCCTTGCTCGAGGACGTGCGAGACGTGGTCGCGGATGCCGGTTTCCAGACCCTGGTAGCCCACCTCGGTGAATCCATAGGCACGGGTGAGATAGAAAGTCGCGTGCAGGGCGTTACCGACCCACAGCTCGACGTGGTCGATCCCATTCAGCGGCATGAAATCGTCGTCAGAGGTGGACGCGGGTCCGACGAGCTGCTGCTCGGTAGCCATCTATGCCTCCTGGATCACGTACGAGCAGTAGTCCACCACCGCTGGCGGATCTCTGCAAGTGTGACTAGCGAGAGCGGGCATGATGACCACATTCAGGGTGCCCGGCGGGTAGATTGCTGGTCAACATGACGATTGATGAACTCGACGCCCGGCTGATCGAGGTCCTCCGCGAGAACCCACGGATCGGCCTGGTCGAGGTCGCCCGTCAGCTCCAAGTCGCGCGCGGGACGGTGCAGGCGCGGCTGGCCAAGCTCGAGGCCGGGGGTGTGATCACGGGACACGGGCCGGAGGTCGATCCCTCGGCGCTCGGCTACACGATCACCGCGTTCGTGTTCATCGAGCTGGCCCAGGGACGGCTCGCCGACGCCGTCGCGGTGATGGATGCGATGCCCGAGGTGCTCGAGGCGGACGCGATCAGCGGCCCCCAGGATGTGATCTGTCGCCTGGTCGCGCGCGACACCGAGCACCTACAGGAGCTGGTCAACGAGCTGCTGCGAACGCCCGCGATCCGCCGCTGCACGAGCTACATCGCGCTGTCGCGTCAGGTTCCGCCGCGGACCGGGCCTCTCGTCGGGGCGGCGGCCGGGCGGCGGAAGGCGTAGGGCGGCGGCAGGCGTAGGGCGGGGCCGAGGGCGGTCGGGAGCCTGCCGAGTCCTCAGGGCGCTTTCGGCGGCTGCGCCAGGCAGCGGTCGCAGATGCAGTGGCGGCCGTGGACGGGCGAGACGTCGATCCCCATCATCGCCGGGTGCCGATGATGGTCGAGGGCGAGCTCCGCAGGCCTCGGGGCCGCCGCCGCCATCGGCGTGCGCGAACGCTGGGGCGCTGCTACTGCGCGGAACAAGGAAGTCCAAGACATGATTCCCGAAGGACCCAGACGATAAGAGGTCAACCGGCCAGAACATCCCTCCCCGGAGGGGCCTGTGCGCGTGTTATTTGTCACGTTCTCGGTCAAGGACCGTGGCAAACCTCGCCTTTCCTATAAACACGTACTGGCCAAGCCTGAACTTTCACGGTCGAGAGCCTGGTCGTTCGGGATCTGCCCGCTGGCCATGCCGCCTGCGGGCACATGGCCGTCCCGAGCCAGTGGCGCGACCGCTCGCCGGTAGAGAACCGCCCTGGGCGGCAACAATGGGGGAATGCAGACCGCGCGAACCAGGTTGGGCGGGCGCTACCGGCTCGGGGAGGTGGTGGGCCGTGGCGGGATGAGCACGGTCTACCGCGCCACCGATGCCGTCCTGGGGCGAACTGTGGCCGTAAAAGTGCTCTCCCCCGCCCTCGCCGACGAGGACCCGGTGTGGGGGGCGCGGTTCGAGCGCGAGGCGCGCGCGGCGGCGTCGTTGACCCATTCCGGGGTGGCGACGGTGTACGACACCGGCGTCGAAGATGGGACGCGGTTCATCGTCATGGAATTCGTGCCCGGGCGGAGCCTGGCCACGATCGTGACCGAGGAGGCGCCATTCGAGCCGGCCCGCGCGGTCGAGATCGGCGCGCAGGTGGCCGACGTGCTCAGCGCCGCCCATGCCGCGGGCATCGTCCACCGCGACATCAAACCCGGAAACGTGATCGTCGGTCCCGACGGGAGGGTGAAGGTTCTCGACTTCGGGATCGCCCGCGCCGGCGACGGCACGGCGCTCACGCAGACGGTGGCGGTGCTCGGGACGGCCGCGTACATGGCGCCCGAGCAGGCGAGCGGACAGCGGGCTGACGCCCGCTCGGACATCTACTCGCTCGGGTGCGTGCTGTACGCGATGCTCGCCGGGTCACCGCCCTTCGCCGGAGAGCTGGCGGCCGCGGTCCTGCACCAGCACGTGACCGCCGCACCACGGCCGCTGCGCGAGCTCGCTCGCGAGGTGCCGCCGCCGCTCGCGGCCCTGGTCGAGAAGATGCTCGCCAAGTCACCCGACGCCCGGCCGCAGTCGGCGGGCGAGGTCCGCGACCGGCTGCGATCGGCCCTCGATCCGACGGCCCCGACAGTCATCGCCGCGGCCGACGAGGCGCCGGTCGCGACCGCCCGTACGGAGCGCTCCCCCGATGCGCGCCGCGCCGGCGCGGGCCGCGGGCTCGCCGTGGCGGCGGTGGCTCTGCTGGCGCTCGTGATCGTGGCGGCGGCGATCGCCTCCCTCGGGAGCAAGTCGACCGGTCACAAGTCCGCCGGCACCAAGCCGCGTGGGACGGCGACTCCGGGGACGACCAGGGCGGCCTCGACCCCGTCGGCCACGACGACCAAGACGGCGCCGGCGGGCGGGGCGGCGGGCCAGACGTCAACGCCGCCGGCCAAGGGGTCACCGCCGGCCAAGGGGCCGCCGGCCAAGGGGTCACCGCCGGGCAAGGAGTCACCGCCGGCGAAGGCGAAGGCCCCCAAGGGCACGGCCAAGCCACACGGCCCCGGCGGCGTCCCCCCGGGCCAGGCGAAGAAGCACGGCCCGGCTCACGGGGGTGGCGACGGCGGGGACGGCGGCGATACCGGTGGCGGCTAACTACGAGCGGTGCGCCGGAATCGGCGTCGGCTCGCGTCGGCTCGCGGCCTGCGGGAAGCGGAGCACCCGGAGGCGGCCCGCGCCCGTGCCGCTGCGCTGCATGCGCTTCTCGCGCCGCCATGCGGCGAGTGCCTCGCGGCTCAGGTCCTGGCCGTGAGCCTGTGCGTGTACGAATGTCAGCTGCGAGTTCATGATGCCTCCGGATCGCTCTCGGATCGCCCAAACGCGTTTCCGCTGTGAGAGGCAAGGTAAGGCGGGCGGGGAGCGCGCACCACGTCATATGACGTCCTGGTTACGAACTCGGTAATGCCTCGCTAGGGTCGCCTCCGTTGGTGGCAGCGGAGCTATCCAGACTCACGTTCTTGAAGTCCTTGCCCCGGCCGGAGCGATCGGCTTTGCTCGACAGCGGGCACCCGAAGCGGTGGCAGGCCGGTGAGCTGCTGGTGCGCCGTGGCGACCATGCCGACAGCGCGATCATCCTGCTCAGCGGGCTGGTCAAGATCCACACCGCCACGGCCGAGGGAGCCGAAGTGGTGCTTGCCTTTGCCGGCCCGGGGGACCTGTTGGGCGAGGTGACCGCCGTTCGCGACGCGGCCAGGTCGGCCACCGCGACCGCGATGGAGCAGGTCGAAGGCGTGGTGATCGCCGTGCCCACGTTGCGGTCGTTCCTGAAGCAATATCCGGGCGCGACGCTGGGGTTGCTCGACATGGCGCTTTCGCGACTTCGCGTCGCCGACGTGCGGCGGATCGAGTTCGCCACCTCGGCAAGCCTGGCCCGCGTGGCCGCCCGGCTGGTGGAGCTGGCCGAGCGCTTCGGCGTGCCGAGCGCCGCCGGCGCGATCGAGGTTGCCCTGCCGATCTCCCAGGAGGAGCTGGCGTCGTGGAGCGCGTCTTCCTTGGAATCGACCTCTCGGGCATTGCGTACGCTCCGCGACTTGGGTCTGATCGAGACCTCCCGGCGGCGCCTCACCGTGCTGGATCTCGAGGGCTTGCTCGCGCACCGGCCACGGCTCTGAGCGGCGTTGACACCGCGCCGGACCGCGGCCACTCCACCTCCGCGGAGGCGCGGGCGCCGGTCCGCGACGCCGTGCTCGGGTTCGTAGGATGAAGGGGTGGAGGTGGTCGAGTTCGGAGCATTGACCGAGTCCCGGCGAGCCGAGCTCGAGGGAGACGAGGAGGACCCGTTCGACGCCCGCGGCACCCAGTTGTGCTGGCGAGCCAAGGATCGGCACGTCGCGCTCCAGGACCGTGACGGCCGGCTGGTCGCCTCGAGCGGCCTGCTCCTGACCGAGATCCAGGTCGACGACGGGCCGCCGACTCCCGTAGTTGGAATCGGCGGCGTGATCGTGGCGGCGCCGTATCGAGGGCGAGGCCTGGCGAACCGGATAATCGAGGCGACGCTGCAGCGCGCCGCGACTCTGGGGCCGGCCCTGGCGATTCTGTTCTGCCATCGCGACCGGGCCGGACTTTACGAGCGCCACCGGTTCGCCGAGATCCCTCCTCCGGTCATGGTCCAGCAGCCCGACGGCTGCGTGGAGATCCCGCAGGTGGCCATGTGGCGGGCGATCCGCGACGGAGGCTCGCTGCCCCCCGGGCGCGTGAAGCTGAACAGCCTTCCGTTCTAAGCTTAGGCATGTGGCCAGCGACGACGACCTGTTCGGCCAGGAACACGTTCGCGTCTACCGCGAGACGGGGGGCGAGCGCGGTTACGACTGGCGCGGGACCGAGATCCTGCTGCTGAGCGCGACCGGGCGCTCCTCGGGGGAAGTGCGAACGACCCCGCTGATTCATCGCGCCGACGGCGATCACTGGGTCGTGGTGGCATCGAAGGGCGGGTCCCCAGACCACCCCGGGTGGTACAAGAACCTCCAGGCCGATCCTGACGCGACGATCCAAGTCAAGGCCGAGACGATTCCGGTCCGGGCGTCGACCGCCGAGGGCGCAGAGCGGGAGCGGCTGTGGGGCCTGATGACCGAGGTCTGGCCGCCATATGACCAATACCAGCAGCGGACCGACCGCGAGATACCCGTCGTCGTGCTGTCCCGACGGTAGGGCGCGCGGACCCCGCGCTTGACCGGCTCGGCATTACCGGCGGTCGCGGGTCGAACCCGGTTCGCGGCTATGGCTTGCTCGCCAGCCGGTATACGGGGCCGCTGAGCGACACCGCGTAGATCCGCCCGAGCGTGTCCTGGCCGAACGACGACAGGTTGCCGACCGCGAGGCCCGTGGCCCGGTCGCCGGTCGCGTGCCCGCGACTCAGCGTGACCGAGCGGATCTGCGGCTGGCACAGATCCCCGTACACGTACCGGCCGTACAGCCCAGGCACGGCGCGATCCCTGACGACGTCGCCACCGATGATCGCGCAGTACCCGTCGCGGTGAAGGGTGACCAGGACCGGGAACACGGCGCCCGGCGCGTTGCCCGGCTTGTTGCGACGGTCTCCCTCCCAGATGCTCCAGCCGTAGTTCGCGCCGGCGCCCGTGCCGCGGGGCGCGAAGTCGACCTCCTCCTGTTGATTCTGGCCGACGTCGCCGATCACGAGGTCGCCGGTGAGGCGATCGAACGAGAAACGCCAGGGATTGCGCAGCCCGTAGGCCCAGATCTCGGCGCGTCTTCCGCGCCGTCCCACGAACGGGTTGCCCCTCGGGATCGTGTAGCCGCCGTTGGCTCGCGGGCTGATGCGCAGGATCTTCCCGTCGAGCACGCGCGTGTCTTGCCCGAGGTTCATCGGGTCATCCTCGCTGCCGCCGTCCCCGATCCCGACGTACAGGTCGCCGTCGGGTCCGAACTGCAGTTGGCCGCCGTTGTGGTTCGAGTGCAGGTGCGCCACGGTGAGGACGATCTTCGCGCTCCGGGGATTGGCCCGGTTGGGGTTGTGACGGGAGCGCAGATACTGGACGACGCGCACGTCGTTTCCGGGGATCGTGTAGCAGACGTAGAAGCGCCCGCTGCGCCGGTAGTCCGGCGCGAAGGCCATCGACAGCAGGCCCTGTTCGGTGTCGCTCGACTCGACCAGCTTGGTGATGTCCAGAAATGGCCGGCGCTGCACCCGGCCGTTGACCAGCACGACGATGCGGCCCCCCTTTTGCACCACGAACAACCGATGCCGGTCCCCCGGGGGGCCGGCCAGGTAAGTGGGCTGATCGAAGGTCCCAACGCGCACCAGCCGCAGGCCGCCGGCGGTGGTGGCGGTTCGGCTCGCGCTCGCGCGAGGGGCTCCGTCAGCGCCGGCGGTCGCGCTCGGTCCCGGCGGCTGGGCGGATCCACAGCCCGCGGCCACGGCGCACGCGCTGAACGCCCCAAGCCACCATGCCCGCCCCGCAGTGAGTTCGAACAGCCGCACCCCGCGTCGAGTGTAGTTGCCGAGCGGCCGCCCCGGCGCGGTCAGATAGGGTGGCGAGAGGGTGTCCACTGATGAACGAGCTCGAATTCCTCGACGCCTTGCATGTCGAGCTGTTGCGTCACCGGGAGCTGCGCGAGGAGCACTGGGGCCATGAGCTGTTCCAGACCTCGACCGTTCAGGCGCTGATGGGAGGCGCGTTTGATGGTGACGTCACGCTCGCGGAGGTCCTCGAGCACGGCGACCTCGGCCTCGGAACGCTCGACGGCCTGGACGGCGAGCTGATCATCGTCGACGGTGAGCCCTGGAAGGCCGAGCTGGATGGTTCGCTGACCCGCCCGGATCGGTCCACCACGACTCCGTACGCCGTGGTGGTCCCGTTCTCGCCCGGTGACCCACTGCTCCTGCGAGGGCCCTTGCGCGAGTCGGATCTCGACCGCCACGTCCGAGTCCAGATGAGGCAAGCCGAGCGCTCGATCACGATTCGCATCGACGGCCGCTTCGAGGCGGTGCACGTGCGTTCCGTTCCCAGGCAGGAGCGTCCCTATCCGCCACTGGCTGAGGTCATCGCCCACCAGCAGGTCACCGAGCTCGCCGACGTCTCGGGCACGATGGTCGGGTTCTGCTTTCCCGACCCGCTGGGCGGGATCGAGATGGTCGGCTGGCATCTGCACTTCGTCACCGACGACCGCGCCCTCGGCGGCCACGTCCTCAGCTACACGCTGCTCGAGGCGACGGCGCGCCTCGACGAGGTCAGCACCCTCCACGTGGAACTGCCACCCGCAGTCGCGCTCCCTAGCCGTGAGGCCAGACTCGATGAGGCCGAGCTCCGCCGGCTCGAGACCGACCGCTGAGGGCGACGGTCAGGGGCTCGGCGTGGCTAACCTTGAATGAGAACTGGAGAGAGGCGCGAGTTGGCGAAGACCTGGGTGCTCGACACCGAAACAAAAGGCACAGGCGCGAACGTGGTTCCGCTGGAGAGGATCCTGCGAAAGCCAGGATCCGACGCGGTGCCCGACTTCGTGCTGCCAGAGCTCCGGCGCCCGTCGGCCGGGGAGGAGCCGCGGCAGCCGCACGCCTTCAAGGTGATCGACGTGATGACGCGGGAAGTGCTCGGGGAGGGGATCGACGCCCGCGCAGCGGTGACCCTGCTGGAGGATGTCCACAGCATCGTTGACGTCACCGTGTACGTGTGGGACGCCAAGGACGATCGGTGGCGGATGCTGACGTTCGGCGAGACGAAGGTCCTGTGGGACCACCGGGGCCAGCTTCAGCAGCGCCCCGACCCGAGCTAGCTTCCGCGCGGTCGCCATCGCGGGGAAGAACCGATCGTGGCGTATCTGCGTCACGCGGCTCGCTGGCGGCCAACCGTCAGCGGGTCGATCAACCGGCGCAGCTCGTGGGTGATGCCGGCAACGATCAGCAGCAGGAGTAGCCCGATTGCGGCGGCGCCGACGATGTACCAGGGCCACGCCCCGAGCACGCTCAGCAGCGAAGAGTGCACCGGCTTGGTCCGCAGATACATGTAGTTCCCGTTGGTGAGCAGGTCGCCGATGCCGGCGATGGCGGCGAAGGCGAGCGTGATCCCATAGACCCGCCATACGGCTCCCGCCCGGGGGTACCGGCGGCACCCGAAGACCAGGAAGCACGCGGCGACGATCGCGCCCACGTGATACGTGAAGTAGGTGAAATAGAAGACGCTTGGAAACGAGTGCGCGAGGTCGGGCGTGAGCACCGCCTGCAGCGTCGCGGTGAAGGCCCAGAAGTAGGTCAGCTCGATGAGCAGCCCTCGTCGGGTCAACAGCGCCAACGCCGAGGCGAGCGAGACCGCGTCGGTCAACTGCAGCGGCAGGTCGTACTGGGCGCTCCAGATCCCGAGCACCGCATCGGCCACGTACTCGCCGGCCCAGGCCGCGAGGATCAGCAGGGCGAGGCCCCACGCGAAGAAGGTCATCCAACGGCCGGGGCGGTGGCGCGCGGCCCACACGGACACGCCCGCGCCGATGATCATCACGCTCAACGCCGCGATGTGCTGATCCGAGAACTGTCGCAACTCGCTGGCCTCTCGCCACCGGCTTAGCGAGGTGATGATCGCACCGGGGCCTTCGAGGGGCCCAGACCACCTACGTTGCGTCAGACGATGGGCGTCGCCGCGGCGCCGGCCCGAGCTCGGACTGAAGCGCCGCGAGCAGTTTGCGCAGCAACCCGTTGAGCTGTTGTTTCTCGTCGCGGTCGAGGATGCTGAGCAGCTCGCGCTCTCGTCTGGCCGCGAGGTCGATGTAATCGTCCAGTCTCTGTCGTCCCTGGTCGGTGAGCTCGAGCAGCACGCCCCGGCGGTCCGACGGATCCCGCTTTCGCGCCAGCAGGCCGGTGCGCTCCATCTTGTCGAGGCGGTTGGTCATGGCGCCGGTGGAGACGACGAGCTCGCGGCTGAGCGAACCGTGTGTTCGGGGCCCATTGTGGAGCGCGATCAGGACCTTGAACTCCTCGTGGGTCAAATCTAAGCGCGCCAGGCTGACCGTGGCCGCCTTGTCGACCAGGCGATCGATCTTGTCGATCCGAGTGACGATGCCCTCGACCTCGGGGTCGATCTCGGGCCACTTGGCGACGACGGATTGGACATGTTCATCCAGCTCGTCACTCGCCGGCTCGGCGGCCTCGGGGCCGGTCTGAGCCCGGGCCGCCTTGCTGGTCCGCGATCGCGTGGCGCGCGCCATGAATGGTCAGTCTATCCCTGAAAATCGCTTGACATACAGCTTTAGCTAAAGTAGCTTTATATACAGCGACTACCCCAAAGCATGAGAGGTACTGCGATGAATCCACAAATGGCACGCGAGCTGTTGCGAGCACGTCAGCAGGACTGGTCGCGGAGTTATGCCGCTCCGCACGCGGCGAGCAAGCGCGACCGAGGCGCCGAGCCGGCGCCGCGCGCGCGCCGGCGGCACGGCGCGTTCTCGACGCTGCTCGCCGCGGCTCGCCTGGCGCCCCGGGGCCGGTAGGGCGCTTCCCAGGAGATGGTTCGGCCCCTCTAGCGGCGGGCAGGATCCCCTCGACGAGTGCCGAGGGGCCTCTGGCGGCCGAGCTCGTTCAGCCGCTGGCGGTCCGTCGCGCCTGCTCGAGTACGGCCCGACTCAGAAGGTGGCATCAGCGCTGTCGACGATCTGGGCGTGCATGTTGCGCTCCATCATCAGGAAGGCGGCGTGGGCCAGATCGTCGTCGATTGCAGCGACGGCATCGCGGCACACACAGATCTCGAAGTGCCGGACGTAGGCGTCGAGGGCTGAGTAGAGGATGCACTGTTCGGTGACTTGCCCGGCGAGGACGAGGCGCGAGACCTCGCTCTGGCGCAGGAGATACTCGAGTTGGGTCTCGTAGAAGATCGAATGGCGGGCCTTGACCACAAACGGCGTCTCCGCCGTGGGCACAATCGGCTCCACCAGGCTGCGGTGGGGCGAGCCGAGGGCCCGCTCGGTCAGCTCCCGCGGTCCGGCGTGCCACCGGCCGTAGTTGTCGTTTACGTACACGACGAGCGCATTCCCGGCGCGGGCCGCGTCCAGGAGCCGCTGGATCGCGGGAAGAGCCCGGCGCACCGACTCGCGCAACGCGCTGGCGTCTCGGTGCTCGTAGGTATTGAGCATGTCGATGATGATCAGCGCCATCCCTGGCAGGTTGGCCCGGCCGCTACGGTGCACGACCGCCAACTACCCATCCGAGACGCCGGCCAGCCACTCAGCCCCGGACGACGTTGACGACATCGATCTGCCACCGTGTCGATGAACATGTTGCTGGCGATTTACTTCAACGACCACCTCGCCGGGGCGACCGCAGCGACCGAGCTGGCGCGACGGGCGGCGAGGAGCAATCGTCGATCGAGCTACGCGCCGTTCCTCGAGAGTCTCGCTACGCAGATCGCGGAGGACCGCCGGTCACTGTTGGAGATCATGGGGGCGCTGGAAATCCGGACGGACCGGGCGAAGGTGGCGGCCGGATACGCTGCCGAGAAGCTCGGACGGCTGAAGCTCAACGGGCAGCTGCTCGGGTACTCGCCGCTGAGCAGAGTCGTCGAGCTCGAGGCGCTCGCCCTCGGCGTTCGCGGGAAGCTCGCACTGTGGCGCTCGCTCGAGCGGCTCGCCCCGGCCCAGCCATCACTGGCTGGCATCGACATCGTCGACCTCACCACTCGTGCCGAGAATCAGCTCGCCGGACTCGAGTCTCACCGTCTGCGCGCCGTGGCGGACGCCTTCTCCTGAACCGTGAGGAGCTCCCTCGTCAAGAGCAGGCCTGCGCGCTGGTGGGCGCTGGCCGCCTGGGTCCCGGTCGCGGTCGGGATCGTTCGCTTCCGCAAGCCGCTCCGGGCTCCGCGGCCCCTCTCTGCCCTCACGGCGGCGAGCGCGCCGGTCGCCTTCGCGCTCATCAGCGCGCCTGGCCGCCGCCGCGCCGTGGGCATTTGGATTCTGCAGATGTGGGCCTACAAGGTCGTGTTCGAGCTTCCCCACGACGACCCCGGGGCCCACCGGCGGCGGCTGCGGATCGACTACCCGATCGCGGCCGACGGAGTGCTCGGCGGCGGCGTCCCGGTCACGCAGCGGCTTCAGTCGAAGCGATCCGCGCCGATCACCCGACTCGACAAGCTCGTCGCCGGCTTCTACCTGACCTGGGATGTGGAGCCCCACGGGGCGCTGGCGTGGCTGCTCATCCGCCATCCCGAGCGCTTTCCCCGAGCCGCCGCGCTGCTCGGCGCCACGATCGACCTCACCCTGATCGGCTACTGGTTGGTGCCGACCGCGCCGCCGTGGTGGGCCTCCCGCGTGGCCGGCCGGATGGACGGTGAGGTGCACCGCGTGTTTACGGAGACGCGCCGCGTGGTCCGCGGCCAGCCGCGGGAGACAGGCAATGACACCCGCGGGGCCAACCCGTGGGCCTCGATGCCCTCCGACCACCTTGCCTCCTCAGCGATGACGGCGATGCTCTTGGCCGAGGTCGGGGCAGCGCCCGGCGCCATCGCCGGGGCCTATGCCATCGCCCTCGGGCTTGCGCTCCTTTACCTGGGCGAGCATTACCTGGTCGACTTGCTGGCGGGCCTGGGGGTGGCGGGGATGACGTGGGCGCTCGAGCCGGTGGCGCGCGGTCCGCTCGAATTCGCTGCCGGCGCGATTGAGCGTGCCGGCGAGCGGCTGCGGACCGGCCGCTGACGGGCGTGATCAGGGAGTCGCCGAAGACGATCTGCCCGTACGGAGCCATGTCGGCGTCTGTGCCGTGGCTGGCGTTGATCGTCTCGTAGCAGCCGAAGCAGCCGGGTATCGCCAGCCGGCCGCCGGCCTGACCGGTGTAGACGACTTGCCCAAGCGTCGCAGCGAGCGGCACCCGGTGAGCGCGGAGCTCCTGGACAGCCTCGGCGAGCGGCTGCAGCGTGTATGGGGCGTTTGGGTCGAGCACCCGCGGCGTGTTTCAGCGAGTTGGCGGGATCGAGGCTGTCGAGCCATGGGAACCCGCCCGGGATGTCCATTGATCCCCGCTCGCGTGCCAAGGGCAGCTGTTCCTCGAGTGCTACCAAGCCGGCTCCGATGCCCATCGAGCGAGCGTTGAGGCGGCTTCGTGCGCGATGCCAAGTCCGCGACAGCAGGCGCATGACGCGATCGTCACCTACCTCCGCATGCTGAACGAAGGCTATTTCGCCGCGACCTGTGTTCTCCCGCGGTGCTCGGCGCGAGCGCGGAGCGGATCGGTGTGGCAACGCAGGAAATAGGGCAGGGCAGTCAATGGAGCCGCGACCGTCTCATACCGGCGCCCGCGAATACGGGTGCTTATGCCAGGACGCCGCCAGCAGCCCGCGGGGAAATAGACGGTTCTGGTGCGTGCCCCCTGCTGCACCACGGGTGCGACGAGCAGGTTCGGCCCGAGCAGAAACTCCTGGTCCTGGCCCGCGGCACGACGGTCGCCGGGGTCGGCAAGCCACAACGGACGATCGGGCGGAATCCCCGTGCGGTCGGCGATCCGCCACAGCGCCAGGATCAGGGGCTCGGCGCGCTCGTGCAGTCGCGCGAGTGAGTTATAGACCCTGACGGTCTGGGCGTCGTAGCGCCAGGGTGTGTGGGTGTCGTGCAGAAGCGATCCATGGAGGCGGAAGAATGGCGTGAACACGGCCAGTTCTGCCCAGCGGAGCAGCAGCTCCTTGGTCGTCGCGGGTGTGTGGAGATCGAGGTAACCGCCGATGTCGGTGGTGTAACCGAACGCGCCTCCGACCGCGCGGTTGAGCATGTCAGGGATCAATGAGGCGATGCCGCTCGAGCGCGTCCAGTCGGTGGTCTCGTCGCCGGGGAAGTTCGCCCCCTCATACGCGGCGGATCCGGGGGTGCCGCTGTATCCCGCACGCGTGTAGAAGAACAGGCTCCTTCGCGGGTGTGCGCGCTCGAACTCGTCGAGCACACGACGGGTCGCGCGTGCGTAGTAGATCGGGTAGGCGTTGTGCATCTGCAGTCCGCTTTGGCCGTTGTGGAAGTGCATGCCGGGCAGCACCTCCTCGCCGAAGTCCTGCATGAACCCGTCAGCACCGAGCTCGAGCGCCGCCCGGATCCGGCGGCCCCACCAGGCCAGCGCGCGCGGGTTGGTGAAGTCGATCATCGCCGCCGGGCCGCCGAACGAGTCTTTGAAGATGTAGGGCGCCCCGCTCGCGGTCGTCGCCACCAGGTGATGCGAGATCGCGTAGTCGAAGATCGAGGGGGCCTCGGTGGCGGCGACGTCCTTGGCCACGAAGGCGCGGAAGTACACCAGAGCCCTGATTCCGCGGGCATGCAGCGCCGCGATCAGCCCGCGGACGGTGGCGGACGGGAGGATGCCCCAGCCCTCGATCCGGTAATAGCGCAGCGGGAGGTGATAGGTGGCGATGTCCCGGATGTCCTGACGGACCTGCGCGGCGTACGCCGCGGGCGTCTCCCCGAGCGTCGTTTCCCGGTCGAGCGACGGGCCGAGCGCCCACCTGGGCGGCACACGCTGGCGGCCGGTGATCGCGGTCAGCTGACGGATGGCGGTCGCAGCCCGGCCCGGCGCCACCACGTATCGGAGCGTCCGGGCGCTGACGTCGACCTGCCAGTCGTTGGAGCGATCGGAATCGAGACGGAACCGGGCCAGCTCGGGCTGGGCGAGCAGGAATCCGTACGGTCGTGAGGAGATGAAGGATGACTGTTCGTAGTACGCGGCCTGGGGACCGCCGGGGTACAGCAGCTTCCCGCTGGCAGACCCGGGAACGCTGTACGGTCGCGCATCTTGGTTTTCCTCGGCGATCCAGTTGTAGAACGCCGCCCCTCGCTGATCGATACCCACGTGCCTGCCGCCGAAGCCGTGGAACGCCTCATCCGCGCCGGAAGTAAAGCTGTCCGACATCCCCATGACACCCGTCGCGGGCGACGGTCGCACCCTGAGCTCGATCGAGCCACCCCTGCCCGACGACAGCCGAACGATCAGCATCCGGCCCGAGGGGTCGCTCGTCGATACCACAAGGCGCAGGCAGCACTTCGAGCGCGAGAACGAGACTAGCCGCTTGGCCGCGAACATCCGGCCCGTGCGCAGCACGGACACCAGGTCGCCGGCGAACGTACCCGCGTCCTGCGCCGTCACGTGCTCGCTGCCGACGGTGAACGCCAGCGGCGCGTACAGCGTTCCTTGGAGCGGCGGTCCGAAACCGGGCACGATCGGCTTCGGCGGGGGCGCCAGCGTCAGCGACGCGACATCGGAGCGTGCTTCTCTGAGCACTCGAACACCGGAACGATCGAGGAAGGCGATCCGAAACGGGGCTCGATCGATGACGGCGCTCGCGGCCGGGGTCCTGAACCTGATACTGGTGCCAGGCGACGCGGAGGCGACGCTCGGCAACCCCAGCGCGAGCGCGGCCAGCACGACCGCCACACTCCACGCTGCGCCAGTGAGCAGCCGCCCCGTACGCTCCATCACGGCCTCAGCCGTGAACGAGCGAGGGCGTCGCCCGCTACCCCTTGGCGCCGCGCGCCAATGGGAAGCCGTAGCCCGGATGATTGAGTTGGAACAAGCAAGTACGAGCGAATGAACGGGTTGTCGCCGACGACCTCGGCCACCAGGGCAAGGTCGGCCGTGCGGAGATGGCGTGCGTGACGCTGATAACTGGTTGCGGCGGCACACCTCAGAGCATTTCGCGCCCCTGGCTCACGCCGGCGGAGCTTGGACCATGCCGAAACGCTCCCTGGTGTCGTAGTCCTGATGCCGGTGTCGGTCAATGGGGGCGATCTTAGGCGTTCTTGTTCGGAGGGCCTGAACCTACACGCCAAAGCTAGTGCCAGCGGCCGGCGCCGTCGCGCTCATTCGGACCGCCCCGTACTACGTAGACCATCGTTGTCAAATCTCAACAACGATGCCGGCCCCACAGGGTGAGCTCGTCGATTCCATGCGTCCTCGGCTGTCACGTTTGCTGATCGGCGCTTGTCATGGGAGTAGTGACCACGACCACTGGAGGTTCAGCAGTGCTGGAGAAGGTCTTCTATACGAGCGTGCTCGTCAGCGACCAGGACAAGGCGCTTGACTTCTACACCAACGTCCTTGGCCTGGAGAAGCGGGCTGAGAACCCGACGCCCGACGGGCCGCGGTTTCTGACCGTCGGCGTCAAGGGGGACGACTTCCAGCTGGTGCTCTGGCCCGGGACACCGGCGCAGGCCGAGCCGGCGATGGGACGCCCCCCGGCGTCGATCACGATCGAGACCGACGATTGCCGCAAGACGGTCGAGGAGCTGAAGTCGCGCGGCGTCGAGTTCGTCTCAGACGTGCTCGAGTTCCCCTGGGGCTACGTCGCGCAGTTCCAGGATCCCGACGGCAACCGGCTACAGATACGAGAGGGCCGCTAGCCCCCGAGAGCGGAAACGCCCTTGGCGCATCGGTCGCGCCTGGCGCTGCTGAGGTTGAGCACCCTCGGTCGCGCCGGCGCGCCGGGCGCACGGCGCCTGCTGGGAGGAAGCCCGGCGCTATCGGCCATGGCTCGCCGGGGACAGCCCGACCTCGTATCGTGCTCGCCTTATGGTGGAGGCGGAGTCTGGTCGCGGGCGGCAGATGGGAGAAGAGCGTTGCTGATTGCGGCCGTGAACTGGGCCGCGGTCACGGCGATCGCCACATCGATCCTGGCCATCGGCCTGCTCGGGGGCTTCGCCGCAGCCGTGTTTGCAGCGCAGCAGGCGCGGGAGACGCGCAGAAGCCGCGAGGCGCAGATGGCGGCCGAGTTCTTCCGGCGCTGGAACGAGGACGCGCTCGTGGAGACGCGGCGGATGGTCGCGCGGTTCAAGTCCGCGGACGAGTTGCGGGACGCCTTCGCTGCGTACGTTGCCGCGGATGCCCCCGAAGCGTGGGTGCTCTACCGCGAGCTCGACTACTTTGAGCAGCTAGCGGCGCTCGAGCGCTGGGGTGCCTTCGACCTGGAGCTGATCAAGCTGTTGTTGGGGCGCACCCTGGTCGAGCGATGGGAAATGTGGAGGCCGGCAATTCACCAGGCGCACGGCGCAGGGGCGTACCCGCTGTTCGAGGGTCTCGTCGAGAAGTTGCGCCGCGAGTTGGACGGTGGCGCCGGTGGCGCAGGCACTTAGGATGTCAGTCCGTCCACTCGAGGCGTCTGGGCACGATCTTTGGCGATCCAGTTCCGACGTTCGGAACTCAAACGCCAACGTTGGTGCCAGCGGCCCGGCGCGGCGCGGGCCTTCCTAATGGGGCGTTATCGCTTCAACTCCGCGATGCAACTACGTTGCAACACGACGAGTGGGGAGCCATGGGTCTGGCGGTCCACGGGCCGTGGGATTCCAGAGATCGCGTGCTCGTTGTGCCTGGTCGATAGGTACGGCGAGGAACCAGACGCCAGGGCACTCAGCTGGCCCCGCGCGGCGGAGCAGCATCGTCCTCGGTTGCGGGTCAGCGCCGCTCAGGCTGGGACGGGCGTGGGGCTCACTGGCGATCCTGCTCCTGCTCATGCTCGCCACCTGGGACATGACCATCAAACCCTGACCAGAAAGGCCACGAACAGATGCCACTCATCCACCACAGCGAACTGCAGACGGGAAACCTCAAAGGGATCGACCACGGAGCCACGATCTCACTGATCCTGGATCACTCAGAGCCGGGTCAGGGGCCGCGGCTGCACCGCCACCCCTATGACGAGACCTGGGTCGTGATCGAAGGGCACCTGGCCTTCCGCGCGGGCGGCGAGCAGCTCGAGGCCGGACCGGGCGAAATCGTGATCGTCCCTCCTGGAACACCGCACAAGTTCACCAACAACGGACCCGGCCGCTCGAGCCTGGTCTGCATTCACGCCAACCCAACGATGGTCACCGAATGGCTCGAATGACCGCAGGGAGAACACATGCCCGCAACCGTCCCCCACAAGGTCCTCCTGCGCGGCGAGGACAGCGACAGCACCCTGTCGATCGCCGAGAGCACAATGCCCGCCAACGCGGCCGGGCCGCCCCTGCACTCTCACGCCTTCGACGAGGCCTTCTACATACTCGATGGCGAGCTGACATTCCAACTGGCTGACGAGCGAGGTCAAATACCTCGGACCGACGATCGGCGAGCGGACTCGAACCTCCAACCTTGGGATTAAGCGGTGCCCATTTGCAGGGGCAAATGCCATAGATACAGGAGGTTGAGCGTGGCCAAGTGCAGTTAGCGCAGGTCAGAACCGCTCAGTTCGGAACATGTTTCGGGAGACGTCGGCCCGCGCCCGCGACGCGACGTCGACGCAAGCGCTGGAAGGTGAGCGATCCCGTCAGCGGGGCGGGTGCCAGCGTCTCGTTTCCGCGCGTTGCGGGGAGGTTGCCGCTACCGTCACATGCTCGGCCGCAGATGAAAGCGAGACTATCGTCTGGCGCGCGGTCGGATGGTGTTCATCCGCCGCTCTGTGGTTCGCGGTGGAGCCGACCTTTTACGATCAACTTGCTGATCGGGCGCGCCATCCCGAGCGGGCTCCAGGTCATCCCGAGCTCGCGGTGCGCGGCGTGTGTCACCGCTTCGATGTGCAAGTCGCCTTCGGCGGTGCGGATGGTCGCGTCAAGCTCGAGGGGGATGCTCTTGCCAGCGGCGTGCAGGCGGCCGCTTACCTTGATCGTGTCGCCGTTGAGCACGGCCGTCTCTGAGATGAACCGAACCTGCGGGTGGTGCTCGGCGTCGAAGAAGTCGGCCGAGCGCAGGTGCTGATCACGCTTGCGGTTGCCGGTGTCGAGACTGTCCGCCTCGATCGTCAACTGCACGGCCGGCTGTGACTGGAGGTCGAGCGTTCCGTCATAGCGCTCGAAGCGGCCCTTGACGGTAATCAGCCCCCAGAAATGCGGGACGTGGAACTCGACGCTCGACCGGGTCGGGTCAAGTCGCCACGCGCCCGACGCCAGCTCGGCGAGCGGCGTGTCGGACGGTGGAGGCGCTGTACTCATGGTGGAGTCCTTTCAACGAGGTCGGCTCGTCAAGAAGGTTGAGGTCTGGGAAGCCAGCAAAAGATTGACTGCACAACCTTCGGGAGTCCACAGGTCCGCGCTGCGCCATCGCGGAGACGAAGTCACCCTGCGAGCAGTCCCTTGAAGGCGGGGTCCTGGCGGATCGGATCGAGGTCGGAATCGCCTTCAAGGAACGAGCGGGTCCGCTCCGAGAGTTCGATCGCGCGCCGAAGGTGCGCGATCGCTTGGTCCTTCTGGCCGGCGAGGCTTTCGCAGCAAGCGACGTTGTAGAACAGGTCGGCGTATCGTGGGTCGCCCGCCAGCAGCTCGCGTCCTCGATCCGCCGCCTCAGCGTAATCGCCCGCCTCGTAGAGTGGCCGCAGCGGCGCAAACAGCTCCCAGCCTCCCGGCTCGTACGGCTGTCCGGGAACACCGCCCACCGCGATGATCGTCGTGCCGGGCTCCTCTCCGAACGCTGTACGTTTGACGCCGGGGCGCACAAAGACGAACGTCCCCGCGGGCGCGTCTAGCCGCTCGCCGTCGACCTCGAAGGATGCGCGCCCGCGTAGCACGAGATACAGCTCCTCGTTGGAATCCGGCTCGGACTCGTCGTGCTCGTTGATGATTCGAGCTCCCGCCTCACGGGCTACCCAAGCATTGACACCGAAAGACGTGATGCCGAAGTGGTGGCGCACCGCGCGCATCGGCGCGCGGCCGTCGTCCAGCTCCGCGATCTCGTCGACATGTGCCACCGCGTAACCATCCATACACGTCCCTTTCGCCCCGTCTGTCCACCGCGCACGGCCTGGCGAGTCTACTAGTCCAGCTCCGAGCAGCGGCTTGGGCGAGCTAGCGGCCACAACGCCGGCACTACTGCTCCAGGTGTTCACGTCGTCCTGTAGATGCGGTGTCTCCAATGTGGTTGAGCGAGTGGTGGTCGTCGAACTCGCGCTGCGCTTGGTGCGCCACCAGCCTGAGAATGCGGATGTGCGGGTCGGTCACGATCAGGCTCCCGGCTCGGGAAATTTGATCGAGATGGCGGTTGCGTAGGGTAGCTCGTGGGGGAGGTCCTCTGGTCCGGCGAGGCGAAAGCCGAAGGTGCACTCCAGGCTGGTGATCGGTTGGGGCGAGTCACCGCATTCGGGGCAAGTCGTGATGTACGCCGCCGCGGCGGGAGTAAAGCGCAGCCGGCATCGTGCGCAGCACAGGTGGGTCATGGCTGGCTCACGCTGGGCTCTTTCCGGGTAGGCCGTGCCCGCACGCGGGGCAGACCCGGTTCATCACGGGGTCAGATGCCCGCTCGTCATCGAGCTCGAAGTACACCCGGTGGCGTCCGAGACCGGACACGCGCATAACGTGCCCGCACTCGAAGCAGCCGTATGTCCGGCTTAGGTCAGGCTTGCCCGGAGGCGCGAGGCGCTTCGGCGGCGCGGTCAGCGTGGCGCTGGCCATTTCGCCACCGCCTCGCTGCTGAAGCCGCCGCCCTCATCCAGCCACCGCTCGGCGTCCGCCGCGTCGCTTTTGGCATCGCGACGCGCAATGAGATCAATCGCGGGTGCTCCGGTAGCACGGCGCTCGAACACCGCCGAGGCGGCACCGTCGCGGACATGGTTGGCGCTCTTCTCGGCGTCGTCGTAGGAAGCGAAGCTTCCCGACCGGGCGAGGGTTGAGCCGTCGCCGGCGACGATTGCCCAGTGGTAGTCGCCGCCGTTGTCCTCGAAGATGACGAACTCCATCGACTCCCGCAGGCGCGCCGCCGATGCACGACCCGCGAGCTCTTTCGCAGCGCGGGACTTCTTTGTTGCGGTGGCCATGGCCGACCGCCTCTCTGCCCTTCTGACCGAATGGTCGCCCCGGAAGCGAGAAGAGCTAGGAGCTCACTGAGCGCACAAGCCAGCTTACCATATTCCGACCGTCGTACTCGGAATTCTCGCCGCTTCGCGCTATGCTCGACGGAGTTGTCCGGGATGGCCCCGACCCACTAGCACGCAACAGCGAGGTGGTGAGCATGGCTTTTGAAGTCGGCAGGCGCGTCGTGGCCGAGTCCGAGTCAACCGACCGCCGACCCCGCTCAGGTGTCGTTGAAGAGGTGCTGCGAGGGGACCCGTCGCCTCGCTATCGGATCCTTTGGGACGACGGCCACGAGAGCATCTACACGCCGGCAAGCGGCGCCCTCCGGGCCGAACGACGCCCCAAGCGGCAACGGCGAGCGGCACCACCGAAACGCTCACCCACCTGAATCGCCGACGATCCACGCGCGGCGGCTAAGACCAAACACCGCGCGCGCAGCCGACGCCGGTCGGACCGCGCACGACGAGGCCGACGAGATCGGCTGCCCGTGCCTGGAGAAGCCGCCGCTTGGGGGGTAGTAGGACCGTCCGGACGCGGATAACGTGCCCAGTGGTGCCGTCCGAGGGCCTGCGGGCACGCGGCTGCATCACGAAGTGCTGTGGGGCGGTGCGCCCCGGACAAAAGCGCCAGGACCATAGCCCCACGGCCTTAACTGCCTGTGCGCTATCGCAGCACCTCTGGCTCGCTCGCGGCTCTGCACGCCTCAGAGCTCACCGGGCTTGGGCGATCCTGTGGTACTCGCGGGGCGAACTGCAGCTCGCTGTCGATTCGGCCGGCGTGGCCGGTGCGCGGCGGATGTGTCAATGGTGTTTGAGAGTTTCTGGATCGAGCGGGAGCGCGGCGACGAGCCGCCGGGACCAATGCTCGCCCGCGCGTATCCGTTATGGCCGAGCTCGTAGACAGTGGCGGCTGGGAACTCAAGCCTGCCACGGCTGCGGTCTCCGTGTACGCAGTCTCGCTCAAGGACTCCAGGAGGGCAAGCTGCTGGGAGACGAACCCGGGCCGCTGGCGACCAATCAGACGATGCCGCGGGCGAGCCCAGATCACTTCTGCGTCTCGTTCGCACAAACGCCCCGATAGGAGTACAGTCGAGGACGAGCTGGCCCTGCGGCCGGGATTCTCAGCCCAAGCCCGAATGCCACCGACGGCGCTACCTGCGCCACGAGGCGAGAGGCGGGGGCTACTGGTTTTGACTGCGGGGCCGGTGTCGTGCTTCTGCCGGCGTTACCCCACCGACTCGGTCCGAGCGACCCCCGCTACGCCTACCGGGCGCACTCGCACGACTAGGCGCGCCATCCGCATCGGGCGGGACGGCCTAGCAACACGCGTCGGCGATCGCGTCGTCACCTGGTTCTAAGCGACGCCCACCGGCCTGTCTGTCGCGGCGGGTTGGGTGGCCGAGAATGTGCGGCGATGATTGCCGGATTGGGGTTGGCGTTGGGCTCAGCGCTGGGTACGAACGTCGCGTTTCTGTTCAAGCAGCGCGGTGCGCTGTTGGCCCCTGCGGTGCGGGCGCGTCATCCGTTGCGCAGCGCCGTGGACTTGTTCCGCTCCCGCTGGTTCTCGCTCGGCTGGGCCGTGGCGGTGGCTGCGTGGGGGCTCCATGTCGGGGCGCTCGCGCTCGCGCCGCTGTCGGTGGTGCAGGCGGTGCTGTCGGGCGGGTTGGTGTTTCTCGCCGTGCTCGCGGAGCGCTATTTCGGCTTTCGCCTCGGTCGTCGGCAATGGGCGGGAGTGATGGTCACGGCGTTCGGGCTTGCGGTGATAGCGGTCACGGGCGGTTCGCATACCAGTGCGCTGCGTCACTACTCGCTGGCGGCGCTGATCGCCGTGGAGTGCGGCGTGTTCGGGCTCGGTGCCGGGCTGATCAGGATCTCGATGCGGGATAGCCTCGGTCCCGCCGCAAAGGGGCTGCTGCTTGGCGTAGCCGCCGGGGTACTGTTCGGAGTTTCCGACATCGCCCTGAAGTACCTCACCGAGGCTTTGCACGGGGGGTTTCAAGGTGTCGTCAGCGAGTGGACTTTGACGGCGCTTGCGGCTTCGGTGCTGGCGTTCTACGCCTCGGCTCGCGGGCTCCAGCTCGCGCCGGGCGTGACCGTGATCGCATTCACCTCGGTCGCCGCCAACCTCGCCGCGATCATGGGCGGCATTCTCGTGTTCCGCGACCCGATCGGGATCGGTGCGCCGGCGATCGCCGGACGGGTGATCGCCTTCGGCCTTGTGATTGCCGGCGCGGCATTGATGCCCGCCCCAATACGAGCCAGTGAGACCGCCAGCGCCAGCGGAGCCTCTCGCCAGGCTTGCGTGTGAGCTTTCATGGAAGCCGCTAGAGCCTTTTCGTCGCCTCGCGTGTGCGGTCATTTGATCGCGCCACCGGGCGCGGCCCCCGCCCGGTTCTATGATGGATAACTGCCGGACGAGTTAGGAAGCGAGGAGGCTGTGACGATGCCCGAGCACCAGCGAGATGCGAATTGGAATGTGGCGGAGTGGCACGGCAAGATGCTGGTCGATCGCGATGGCGAGAAGATCGGCAAGCTCCAGGATGTCTACGTCGACGTCGAGAACGACGAGCCGCAGTTCGCCACCGTCAAAGAGGGCTTCATCGGCCGCCACCTGACGTTTGTGCCGCTGGGCGGGATCACGGTGGGTCCCGACGACCTGCAGGTCGCGGTAACCAAAGATCAGATCAAGTCAGCGCCGAACATCGAACAGCACGGCGAGGAACTCTCGCAGGCCGACGAGTCGGCGCTCTATCACCACTACGAGTTCAACTACACCCCGCCCAATACCGAGAGCGGACGCCGCCTCGCCCGCCGCTGACACCTCAGAGCCACGACCGACCGCCACCGCTAACCTCTACCGCCCGGGCCCGTGTCCACTAGGCATCTGGATGATCTGCGAGCACAGGCTCAGTACGCCCGCGAGCGCTACCAGTTGTACAAGGCCAAGGCCTACGGGCCCCGACCCACCAGCCCGGCCCGGATGCGCGAGCTCCAACGAACCTGCGAGCACGCAGAAGTCCGTCTTCGCGCCGCCGAGGCACAGGAGCGGCGCGCTCGCAAGGCGGGCGACAGCCGGCCGGGTGCGAACTGACCACGCGCGAGCCGCGTTGCAACGCGATCTGGCGCCGGTAGGCCGTCCCGGCTACGCGGGCTGCTCGCTCCTGGTGCATGGGCCGGTGGCGCGCCTCGGGCTGCCGGCACCCGAGCGCCGCGTTGCCGAGCACACACTAGATATAGGTATCTAGGAGTTGCGCTTGTATCACCAGCCTCCCAACTCGCCGGCGCCGACGGCAGCCAGCGTAAGCCGAGCATCCTGGCGCTGCTGCTCGACGTCGCGCAGCGACCAGGCGAGCAGCCACAGCGCAGCCTTGTGCACGGTCGAGAGCTCGCTGGCGTCGATCGCGTCCTCGACCTCCGAGAACCTCGTGCCCCCCTCCATCATCGCCTCGACCTGCGCTTGGCTTTGGCCGAAGCCGTGTGGCGCGCTCCGTGTCATGGCCGCGCCTCCTTTCCTGGGTCCCACGGCAACTGCCCTGAGCGTGCAGCCCGCGGTCCCTCGTGGTCACGGGTGGGCCTACCACAGACCGCGGGTCTCTGCCACCTCGAAGCACGCAATTTGGCGACAAAACCACCGCCGAACCCCACCCGCCCCGCAGGAGTAGGCTCCAGGGAACGCTGCCTGCGGGGCTCCAACGCTTCCTCTCCCTCTCGTGGTGCCCAACACCCGCCCGAGGATGCGGCCGAGAGGTGTCCCGTGGACCAACAGCGCGAAAGCCAAAGCCCGTCGGCGAAGATCGCCACCTCAGCAGTCCAAGTACTTCACGAGTACACCGGTCGAGGGCCGACGAAGGCGAAGGCCACCATCAACGAGAGCGTGGTCACCATCCTGCTCGCGGACACGCTCACGACGGGCGAGCGCACGCTCGTCGACCACGGCCACGCCGACCGCGTCCTGCAAGTCCGCTACGACTACCAGACAACCATGCGCCACGAGCTTGTCGGAATCGTCGAGCGAGAGCTCGATCGCGAGGTAATTGCCTTCATGAGCCAGAACCACATCGACCCCGACCTCGCAGTCGAGGTCTTCGTGCTCAAACCCGCCGAGACGTCAGACCCAGCCACGTCGCTCCCCAAACCGTGAAGCCGCCGCCCGGACGCCCATCCAACGCAGACGGGCGCCAAGCCAACGCGAACGCGGGTCCTACAGGCAGCACACTCCAATCCCGCGAGAAGACGGCGGTGCGGAGGCTCGAAGGAAGGCGTGGGCGCAGGGGTCGTGCCCCTGCAGAACCACGTGGCCGACATCGACGGCAAGGCCTGCCTGGAAAGAACCCCGCGGTGATCCCATGACTCACCTCTGCTGCCCGCGTTGCCGGCTGCGCTTCACCCCAGCCGACGCAGCATGTCTCGGCCAGTGTCCCGACCAGGTCGCCGCCGGCAAGACCAACCGCGAGGTCGCGGCGGCGCTATTCCTGAGCGAGAAGACGATCGAGAGCCACTCGGTCCGCATCTACGACAAGCTCGGGCTCCGCTCCCGCACCGCGCTGGCTGGGATTATCGCGCGCGCCTCCACCCCCGCGGCCCGCTAGAACATAGTCCTCTCAGAAGACCCCCGGCGCGCTCTCTGTTAACTACCAATCGCAGCAGAGGCACTCGCCGCTGTCGTCGTACTCGTGATCGCCCTCAGCGGCGGAAGCTCGAGCAACCCTTACTCCACCGCAAGCAGCGCGCGGCCCCCCGGGTCGGCGGTCTCGATCAAGTCGACCTCGCTCGGCAGCTTCCTCGTCGACGCACAAGGCCACACGCTCTACCTATTCAAGGCAGATGGGACGAACGTCAGCACCCTCTTGAGCGCCGGTCTCGCTGCCTGGCCCCGTTCAAGGCGACGGCCACGCCCCAGGCCGAAAGCGGAGTGGCCGCGGCGATGCTCCGCAGGTGACCCACGCCGCCTCGCCGCCGCGTCCTGCCGCTGCCCGGGACTCGGCGATGGAAGGTTCCGGCTTGGGCGGAGTCTTGGTGAGAACAAGGCTTCTCCAGCTGGCCCACGAGAGGACCAAGAGCCGGGCCAGCAGCGCAGAGCCCCCGAGCAGAACAGGATTGGGATGAGAACACGGATCAAGAACGTGCGCGTCGCGCTGCCGGCATTGCTGGCCGTCGGCGCGATCGCGGCTGGCGTCGCCGGCTGCAACGGCGGACCGAGCGACGGCGACGGGAACCTGTAATGCCCCGTGGATCCCCGTCGCTGGTCGCGGGCGCGCTGAGCGCCGTCACCGCCGCAGGTCGTGGCGCTGGCGCCAGCACCCGCGGTCGGACGGGACGATCGGCGCCTGCCTCACCGCCACCCTCGCCGAGGGCAACGAGACGCTCGCTGGCTGGGCGCGCGAGCGACCGCTACTGCACGTCGCGATCAACCACTTCGCAAGCTGAAACCAAGCATCCAACAACCAGAACGGAAAACCCACGCATGCACCTCACCCAAACCCGAATCCGCGCAGGACTGCTCGGACTTCCGATCGTCGCAGCAGTGGCGATCGCAGGCTGTGGGGGCGCCTCGAGCGCCATGCCGACAGCCAAGACGCCGGTCGCTAGCGCGACGACAACGGTCAAGCCAGCGGCGAAGCATCACGCCCAGCACCACCACCCCCGCGCCCATCAAGCACTCCCGCGACCCACACACTCGGCCGCGCCTGGGAATCCCACCAGCAGCACACCACCGGCGCGAGCACCAGCGACGAGCACGACGACCCCCACGGCGTCAAATCCCTCGCCGCCGGCGCCCCCGGTGACCAAGCCCGCTCCCGCACCGACACCTGCACCCGCCGCCGGCGGGATCCCGCAGCACGGCGGCGGCGATAGGGATGGCGATAACAACGGCGGACCCAGCGACGGCGACGGAAACGTCTAACCCACTCCATCGTTCCATGCCTCAACCGAACCGACCATCCGCGAAAGGAACCGCATGCACCGCCACACGATCACCACCCGCTCCTCGAAGCCTCATGGGCAGCGGGGCTGCTCGCGATCGGCGCCGCGCTGGCGCTGACCGCGCTGCTCACCGTCGCGGCCAGCGCGGCCAGAGCCTCGAGGCGACCAACCCTGCACGTCGGCGCGGCCCACAGCGCGCGCTTGCACGAGACGATCCTCGTCAACGCCGGCGGACGGACGCTCTACCACCTGGTGCATGAGAACGCCCACCACATCGTCTGCACCGGCGCGTGCGCGAAGCTGTGGCCGCCGGTACTCGTGCGATCACGCCAGGCGCAGCTCAAAGCCGGCTCCGGCGTGCACGGGAAGCTGTCGATCGTGCGCCGTCCCGACGGACGCCTGCAGGTGGCCTTCGACGGCCGGCCGCTCTACACCTTCGAGCGCGACCACCGGCCCGGCGACATCAAGGGCCAGGGCTTCGGCGGCGTGTGGTTCGCGCTCGCACAAAAAGCACCCGGCCACTCCACCGCGCCGACACCTCCGATGACGACAAGGCCCACTCCGACATCGCCCCCAACCAGCGGCGGTATCCCGCAGCACAACGGTGGCGACATGGACGGCGATAACAACGGCGCGCCCAGCGACGGCGATGGCAACCAGTAGTCGACACCAGAGCATCGCGCGGCGGGTCGGATGGCCCGCTGCTGCGGCGCTCACCGCCCTACTCGCGCTGGCCGCGCTCTCCGCCGCCCACAGCTCGCGGAGCGCCGCCGCACCGTACGGCTTCGGCTGGCTGCGAGCAGCACCGGCGCCACGGGGCTGGAAGGTCGCGACAACGTCCTCCGGGGCGCGCCTTGCCTTTCCGCCCGATTGGCGTCAGATCCAGACCGATCACGGAACTGCCTCCGCGGCGCCCGCGGGCCCGCGCGGGTCGTTCGTCGGATATCTGAACGCGACACCACTCGGTGGCGCTGAGACGCTCGCGAACTGGCGGCGCTTTCGCGTCGCGCACGTAGCCGAGGAGGGCGCCCGCCGGGTGCAGCTTGAGGCCACTGCGACCGGTCTTCGGTTCCGCTCCGGTCACGGATCGTGCGTGATCGACAGCTACTCGACCACCAAAGCCCGCTTTCGCGAGATCGCCTGCATCGTCGCGGGCGCGAGGGCCACAACGGTCGTCGTCGCCGCCGCGCGCACGAGCGCTTGGACACACCAATCGCCGCTGCTCGAACGCGCGGTCTCGAGCTTCTCCACATGACGATCCGCGCCAGCTGGCGGCCGTGTCGAACACCAGCTCGCCCTCGTCGGTCGCCGCGACCGGTTCATGATCGGCGCCTCGCGGTCAGCGGGCGCCGATAGACGACGGTGAACGTACGGCCCCGACCGGCGGCGAGCGGCTCTTCACGGAACTCGAGCTGATCCAGCCCCGCCCGACCGAACCCGCCCAGCTCTTGGCGGCTCACCGGCCACGGCCGCTCGCTCACCGGCTCATCGTCAGCGCGACCCAGGCACCGCAGCCACAGCCTCCCACCGGGCCGCACCATCCCGGCCACCGCCCGTGTGGCCGCGGCCCGCCGGCCGGGAGGCAGCGACTGCAGGGTGCGGATCTCTACCACCAGATCAAAGCCAGCGCGCCACTCGGCGGGCAGCGCGAACAGATCCGCGACCGCGTACTCAACCTCCGAATCCGGGAAGCGCTCCCGGCACCGCGCGATCGCCGTCGGCGCGATGTCAAACGCCGTCACCCGATAGCCACAACGGCAAAGCTCCTCGGCGTCATCACCATACCCGCAGCCGATCACCAATGCCGTCTGGCCGCCCGGCACCGGCTGGCGGTCAAGCCACGAAACCAGCGCCGGATGAGCGGCCAGCAAGGCCCACGGCACCGCCTCGAGGTCCTGGCCCGCTTGCGCGTACAGCTCCTCGAACCCAACCTCATCCCCGCCAACATCGCTCACAAGCTCGCACCGTACGGGATGGGCGCCAGACACTCGCTCTCGCGACTTGCAGCTGCCACTGGCGGCCACGCTCGGGACAGGCAGCGTGCGCGGCCCCGTAGGACTCGCTCAGGCTCGGATCCGGACAATCGGAACGTCGCCAACCCGATCGCGCGGCGCCCGGCGGCTCGAGTGCGGCGGCGAGTGCCCTGGACCACGGCCGGGACACGTCCCGCACGATGTCGGTCGCGGCGGTCGGTCAGCGAGCGGTCCGGTCGGCTGTGTGGCGCCGAGCGATGATCGCGTCGGCTGCTTCGACGACCATTGGGTGCTCGTCAGCGACGAGAGCCCGTAGTTCCGCGTCGCTCATCGCATCGATGCGCTTGAGGGCCTCGGCGACGCCGGGGCTCGTATCGATCAGCTCCAAAGCGCGCTCCGACGATCGAGCGTCCATAGGCCGAGGTTACCCCGTGCCGGCCCCAGCTTCTTCTGCACCTGGCGACCGTCGGGCAGCCTCGCGTACCAGCTGGGGACACGTTTCAAGTCCGCCACATCCCCTGAATGCGAAAACCCCGCCACCCCGCGGGGTCTTTTCAAGTGGGCCGTGGAGGGTTCAATCCAGGCCGAAAGATGCCTCTGTGCAGGGAGATTTTATCCCTGCCAAGTCTCTTGACGCCGCTCGATGCAACGATGATGCAACACGACGGTTGGGCGTTCATAGGCCTGGCCGTGGGATTCGAGGACCCAGGGCTCAAGCCGGGACGCGGGCGCCGACCTCAGCATCACAAACACGTTCCGGCGCGGCAAGGGCCCAAGTGGGGACGGCGGTCAGCGCCGCGAGATCGAGGCTATCCCGAGCGGAAGCCGCGGCAGGAGTGGCACGAGTGCGGCTACGCGCGTGCCGGTGCCGCTACCTGGCGTTTCCGGGCCTCGGCATACAGCGCCTCCGGCGCCATGTCCAGCTCTCCCGGCCACACGACGGTGCCGGACTGCGGATCGACACGAACCTGAGCGAACAGCTCCGGGTCGCGCAGCGGGGCGAACACCCCCCGCCACTCCTCCTCGCCAAACGCGACGTCACCGACAGAGCCGTCCTCGAACAGCAGGCGGAGCTCGTGGTCGCCGATCACGGTGACCCCGACGACGTGAACCAGTGCGGGGAGGTCGCTCATCGGCTTGATGTTAGGGGAGCGGATCGATGCGCTCGAGCGGCTCCAGGTTGCGCGCACGATCCCAGTTGGCCAGGAGCTCGTCGCGGTGCAGCTCAGCCCACTCCTGGACGAACTGCAGCGCCCGCGCTGGAAGCTCGCGCGCGAGGATCCTCCCGTCGATCGCGATCGAGGCGCGGTGTCCGGCCTGTTCAGCATGGAAATGCGGGATTGGGTGATCCCGCTCGCGCCAGTACATCGTGATCGTAATCCCGTAGAAGGCGCTGATCCGCGGCATTCGAAGATGGTCCCGCGCGATGCGGACATCTCTCACGCTGCGCTCGAGTGATCCCAATCTCAGCGCTGCCCGGCGCCACGACAAAGCTTCGGTGGCGACGGAGGCGCCGCTCGCGGAGGCGCGTTCGATCGAGTCGGCGCTAGCAGCGAACCAACGCCCACCAGCAAGCGCCAAATGCACGGGTTTGGCGACGAGCAGGTCGCTGGGATGCGCGCGCCGAGAGACCTGCATTGGCGTAAGCGCGTTCATCCGTTGGCGGTTCGGCCCGAGAGGTTGGTGACCACCAGGCCGGCTAGTGCGACGATCATCCAGGCGGCGACGTAGAGGAATGCGACGGTGGGCGAGACTGCGGTCCAGACAACTCCTGCGACCACGCTGGCAGCGAGGTTCCCGACCGCTTGAAGCGCGGCCAATAGCCCGAACGCGGAGCCTCGGATGTTGTCGGGCGCGAGTCGGGCCACGACGGCGGTCTCGGCTGTCTCCGCGCAGCCGATCCCGATGCCGGCGAGGATGAAGCAGCCCGCGAGCAGCGCGAAGCTCTCCCCGCTGAACGCGAAGCCCACATAGCTGATGAGGAAGCAGGCGGCTCCCGCGCCGAGGGTCCTCAGGAGGCCGTGGCGGTCGCCGACATGGCCGGCGGGGATGCTCGCGAGCGTCGCGGCGAGGTTGTAGCCCGTGTAGAGCACGAGCGCGAGCTGCGCCGCGGATGTGTGCGATCGCCCCGGCTGCAGCAGTTCGGTGGCGCGAAGGATCAGCAGCGTCGCAGCCAGGTTCCCGAGCTCGAACGCGAACGCTGTTGCGAGCAGCCGACCGAGCTGCCCGCGCATCACCGGGCGGATCCGCAGGCGGATGGGTTGGTGCTCGCGGACGGTGGCCAGGCGGGTGCGGCGGATCGCGTACACGATCGCGACCGCGGCGAGCAGACCCGGGATGATCGAGAGAAGGATCGCGGAGCGCACGCCGATCACCCCGACGAGCGCGATCGCGAGCAGCGGTCCACCGATCGCGCCGAGGTTGTCCATCGCGCGCTCGAAACCGTAGGCGCGGCCATAGACCGCGGCCGGGACTACGTCGGCGAGCAGCGCGTTGCGCGCCGGAACCCGAAGGCCGCGTGCCGCCCAGGCACCCGCGCGCAGCGCGCCCACCTGCCAGGCGGCGCTGGCAGCGCCGATCAGCCCGGAGAGCACTGCCGTGGTCGCGTAGCCGCCGACCGCGACCGAGCGTCTGCGGCCAGGGTCATCGGCAAGCGCGCCGCCACCCAGCCGAGCGGCCCCAGCGAGACCGTCTGCGATCCCCTCGATCACCCCAAGCGCCGACGCCGGAGCCCGCAGCGTGCTCGTCAGAAAACTCGGGAGCAGCGACGTCGGGACCTCATGACCAAGATCCGAGAGCAGACTGGCGATCCCAATCCCGCGAACGCCCGGGGTCAACCAGCGGGGCTGATCGCCCGTTTCGGTTGCCTCCAACTCGGCGCTCACGGGCGCATCCTCTCAGCGCCCTCGGCGCGGGCGACCACGGGCCCCGCAGGGGCCTGCATTCCACCCCCGCAAGACACTCGGCACGACGTACCTACAAGACCCCAATCCGGCGAGCAGGGCCGGGTGGCCCCCGCGTCAGCGGTCGGGCTCGCGGCGACGTCGAGAGCGGGCTCAGCGATGGGTTCAGTCCCGGTTTCGGCTGGCGCGGGTCCAGCGCGATACTTGCGTCATGCTGACTGTGTTCGGAGCTTGCGCCGTCTCGTTCATGATGGTGATGTACGGGTTAGAGCGCCGCCACGACGCGTTCATTCTCCTGTTCGCGTTCGGTTGTGCTCTCTCAAGCGCCTACGGCTTCCTTGCCGGTACTTGGCCGTTCGGCGTCGTTGAGCTGATTTGGGTCTTGGTCGCGGTCAATCGTTACCGCACCGTGCGTGCCGGCAGGCGGTCGTTGCTTGGCGGGCCGGGCGCTCGTGGCAGCCACCGGGCACCTGCCGCGTAGGATCTACCCGGTGGAGTCGTTGCCGATGCTGCCGTCTTCGTGCTCGTTGAGCGACACAGAGCTGAGACAGCAGCTTGGTCGTTACCGCGCCGCTGGCCAGGGTGCCGAGGTGATCGAGTGGACCAGCCGCACTCGAGGAATCCGGGTCGCGGGCTCGGTGCCTGAGTCGCTCGTTGAAAGGCTTGTTGAGGTCGAGCGGGGCTGCTGTCCGTTCTTTGCGCTGGCGTGGGATCGGAGGTCTCGGCGCTTGACTATCTCGGTGCCGAGCGCCGATCGGGAACCGGCGCTCGAGGCGGTCAGCCACGCGCTGGGTGTCGTCGGGCCACAGGCGCGATAGCTGCGGCGCGTGCAAGCGCGAACTGCGAGATGTCCTGGCGCCCGGAAGAGCAGCAGCGCAGCCGCGGCGACGGCAACCGCATCGATGCCCAGAGTGATCAGGGCGTGCGAGTAGCTGGCGGTGTCCGTGCCGCCGTGGGCGAGCGCGCCGCCAGCACCTATCTCGGCACACGCGGGAGCCGCTCATACCTCGCGCTGGCCAGAGACCCACTTTGATTCCGCGGCGATAACCCGCGTCGACCTAGCCCGGTACGTGCTTTGCGCGGAACTCGAGCATCGGCTCGTCCGTGTTGCTTGCAAGATCTCGGCTAGCAATCCCGCAGGAGCCGAGGCACAGGTCGACGTCGCGCTCGCTCCGGAGGCACGAGGCGCGAGCAGCGACTCAAGGCTTCCTTGGCGACGGCAGCCGCTTACGTGAACGCGCCTGCCGACAACCCCACCGCGAGGCTCATCACCCGCCGGTAGCCGCCGCCGGCGATCAGATCCGCCGGTGAGGCCCCGTCGAGCGCAGGCACCTCGGTTGTGAGCCAGCCGGGGATGCTGTCGACCTTGACGTTGAGCGCCATCTCATCGACGACCGCGATCAGCTCGGACAGCCGGTTCGCCTCGTCGCCCGCCGGTGCGGCTTTCCGGTCGATCCAGTTGCGCACCGTGGCCTCGTCTGCTCCGGTCGCTCGCGCGATGTCCCTCTCGGACAGCGGGACCCGGGCGCGCAGATGGTCGAGCTGGTCGGCCAAGGCGATCGTGTCGATGTTCGTGCTCCCGACGGTCGTCACCCGCACGACGCCAGCGCTGTCAGTGCCATCAAGGCCGTTTCCGGCGACCATGTCGATGTGTCTCGCTGACGCTCACTGACGTACAGGTTCGTCCGGTGCTGCAGTTCGCGCCCCGTGATTGCTCCCGGCGGCGCGCCACGCCCTCTAGACACAATACTCTAGGTTCTAGTATTTGGGCCGTGGAGGACTCGAACCTCCAACCTTGGGATTAAGAGTTGCCGATTTGCAGGACAATTGCCTTAGAAACAGGCGTTTGAGTGTCGCCGAGTGCAGTTAGAGCGGGTCAAAATTGCTGAGTTCGGGACCTGTTTCGGGACCTGTTTTCGGAGGGCGAGCTGGTCGCTGAGGCGACTAGCTGCGGTGTGTTGCTGAGGCGATCAGCAGGTGCGACGCGCCGCACGGAATGAGTCCCGCATTCATGCGCGCGGGCATCGGAGGTTCATGTGGCTTCGTGACCACCTGTGTCCGACAGCCGGGACAAGGATTGTCGACGCCCGCGGCGGAATCGTTGCTCGTTTGACGCACGAGCAGTCACGCCGCGGTGGCATCTCCGTCCAAGACGTCGGCTGCTCTAGGAGAAAGAATGTGCCGGTCATGTGGGGCTGCTAGTGGCGGTGGCAGTCGACTGTGATCCGTGTTGTCGAGCCCGCGACCACGTGGTCCAGGCTGGGGGCGAAGGCGAATCCACGTAACACTCGCCCAACTTCCATCCCAGCCGAGGTATGCCGCCCACCACGTGATAGCGGCCGGCGGGGAAGCGAGATCGAGAAACGACCCGAATGACCAACCTTGATCCGGTGACGTCTCCCGCGGAAGCCGGTCACGACGACGATTCCCGATTCGCGGACGTACCCCGCCCCGTCCGGGGCCGCCCTTTGCACCGCTGACGACGAGCCCACCGGTGAGCTTGCCGTGGCTGGTCGCACCCAAAGCGAGACCACCAGCAACGAGCTGAGCGTCGCCGCGAGAAGCGACGCAGTGACACGAGCCGCAGAGACGCCGGGCCGCGGGTCGGACTCATGTCCGGTTCTCGTGCCGTTGAGTTTACGGATTCGCGACGCCAGGTTCTTGGTCGCTCTCGGTTGACGTTGGAGTGCGCGTTCAGTTCCGTGAACAGTAGTTGCAGAAGCTTGCCTTAACTTCAACAAACGTGTAGGTTGGTGATAGTTGTTATTGGCCGCATGTGCCGGACGCACTTACGCGGGCTAGCGGTGGGGAGGCCCATCGCACTGGGTGAGCTCTACGGCTGCGTTTCGTCTGTGCGACGCAAATGCCGTTTACAAGTGGACTCGCTACGCACCGGGGGTCCGTCTGGAGGACGTCGTCGTGAGCACTACGCAAGACCCGCCGCAAAGGCGATTCGTCAAGATGCCGATGAGCAAGCGGCATAGGAAGGAAAGCAGCAGTGGGGAGTGGCGACTGCGCGCACTTCGGCGCATCGTCGCTGTGCTCGCCGCAGCTCTCACCGGGGAGCAGCGCAGCCTGACGTGTCAACCACCGCGTGTGCTGGGATTGGCAGCTAGCGTGGGTGCGAGCGCGAAGGCCCGTTCGCGGGCTCGTGGCGGTGTGCATCGTCTCCGCGTGTTGTCCGGCTTGGCGCCGGTTGCGTGTGGCGTGTTGTTGATGGTGGCTGCGTTGCCGCCGGAGGCGTTGGCATCGACGAACTGGGCGACCGGCGTCGAGGCGTCCCTGCCCGCGAACGCCCGCACAAACCCCGGCATTGAAGGGCTTGCGGTGTCGTGCGCCTCGGCGGGGAACTGCACCGCCGTCGGCAGCTACTTCGACAGCTCGGGCCACCTACAGGGTGTGCTGTTGAGCGAGACGTCGGGCAAGTGGGGGGTCGGCGTCGAGCCGTCGCTGCCCGCCAACGCCGGCACGAACTCCTCCGCCTCCGTCTACCGGGTGTCGTGCGCCTCGACGGGGAACTGCACCGCCGTCGGCGGCTACACCGACAGCTCGGGCCACTCGCAGGGGCTGCTGTTGACCGAGACGTCGGGCACGTGGGCGGCCGGCGTCGAGGCGTCGCTGCCCGCAAATGCCGGCACGAACCCGAACGTCAGTCTCGACTCGGTGTCGTGCGCCTCGGCGGGGAACTGCACCGCCGTCGGAAACTACAACGACAGCTACGACAGCTCCACCGTCCAGGACCAGGGGCTGTTGTTGACCGAGACGTCGGGCACGTGGGCGACCGGCGTCGACGCGTCGCCGCCCGCAGGCGCCGGCACGGCCCAGTACGTCGTCGTCCAGGACGTGTCGTGCGCCTCGGCGGGGAACTGCACCGCCGTCGGCTTGTACGAGGACAGCGCGTTCAACCGGCACGGTCTGCTGTGGAGCGAGACCTCGGGGACGTGGGCGGCCGGCGTCGAGGCGTCGCTGCCCGCAAACGCCGGCACAAACTCGAACGCCGGACTCGCAGACGTGTCGTGTGCCTCGGCGGGGAACTGCGCCGCCGTCGGCAGCTACGGGGACAGCTCGGGCCATGAACAGGGGCTGCTGTTGACCGAGACGTGGGGGACGTGGGCGACCGGTGTCGAGGCGTCGCTGCCCGCAAACGCCGGCACAAACCCGTTCGCCAGCCCCGGCTCGGTGTCGTGCGCCTCGGCGGGGAACTGCACCGCCGTCGGCGAATACGAGGACAGCTCGGGCCACCAACAGGGGCTGCTTTGGACCGAGACGTCGGGCACGTGGGCGACCGGCGTCGAGGCGCCGCTGCCCGCAAACGCCGACACGAACGGGCTCGCCAACGTTGCCTCGGTGTCGTGCGCCTCGGCGGGGAACTGCACCGCCGTCGGCGAATACGAGGACAGCTCGGGCCACGAACAGGGGCTGCTTTGGACCGAGACGTCGGGCACGTGGGCGACCGGCGTGAAGGCGTCGCTGCCCGCAAACGCCGGCACGAACCCGAACGTCGTTCTCGCCTCGGTATCGTGCGCCTCGGCGGGGAACTGCACCGCCGTCGGCGGCTACGTCGATAGCTCGGGCCACTACCAGGGGCTGCTGCTCGGCACGGCGGCGAGCGCGCTCGCGCTGATCGGGCGCCCGACCTCCAGCGATGCGCGCGTCACCGACAAGCTGATCTGCGCGCCCTCGGCGCTCCTACCTTGCCTGGCGACCGAGACGCTGACCACGACCGAGACGACCCGGGGCGGCCGGCCGGTCGCGCTCAGCGCGAGCATCAGGCGCAAGCGCCGGACGGTCATCGTCGCCAAGAAGGGGGTGAGGATTCAGCCCGGCCGGACGGTGACCGTCACGGTCAAGCTCAGCGCCACCGGCCGCAAGCTCCTAGCGCGATTCGGCAAGCTCCCCGTGACCCTGAAGATCACGCTGCTGCAAAACGGCAGGCACCTCACGATCGCGAACACGAAGCTGACCGTCAAGCCGAAAAAGAAGCGGCCCCGGAGAGCCAAGAAGAGGTAGACACACGCAGCGGTCAAGCCAGCCCCGCCAAGCACCCGAGTGCTACGCGGATTCACGATCGCGAATCCGATTGGCGGCTGCCGATCATGCCGCCACCGCGACCGCCACGACCCGTGGACACTAGGCCCGGGGCGCCGACTCCTGCACCACCACGAACGCGGGCGCCTGACAAGGGCGCTTCCAGACGTCCAAGTTGGACAAGAGGCGCAGCGGTCTTGCCGCGACCCAGACTGCCGAAAAAGGGCTGTGGCTGACCTGTGAATCCCGGGTTTGCGAGCTTGCGGCATGGCCTGAAACGCGTGAGCGCCCCGGACGACCAGCAGCAGCAACGGGCTCTGGCGTGCTCGCTACTGCCCCGTCTGCGATTGCGAGCGCCCGCTCATGACGGCGAGCGGCGACGCGAGATTCGCCGGCGTCGCGCGTACTGCGGCCACCAGCGGAACAGGTCCGCGTGCTCGTCTGCCGCGAGCCCGCAGATCGCCTCTCAGTGCGCGTCTTGACGCTCGGCCCCGGGGTCCCGGGGCAACGGTAGGATCGAACCGGCCCGAGGCGTGCGGTGCTAACCGGCATGTGTGCGAGCTGCAAGCGGCTGAGGGATCTCCCGTGACCCCGTGAGGCGTCGAGGAGCCCGGAAAACCGCGAAGGATGGCCGGCGTGGACCGCAGCCTCGCTTCGTGTTGCGACGGGCATTTCGCCGACGGCCGTCACGCCCTCGCATTGCGCGGAAAGCAGGGCGCGGTCTCGCTTCCCTAGGCTGGGCAGCAACCTCGCCGCAGTGAGCGCACCGCTGCACAGGGCAGCGACGCCTGGCCATCCTTGGTCGGTTTCGCCGGCATCCGTGCCGGCGAGCGACCCCCTCTCGCAGCGCCCGTCCTCCACCACAAGCACGAGGCGAGAAAGGCTCTGGCGTCATCAGGGACCGCGGAGGGGCGGAGTTCACGGGTCAAAGCCGAGGTCGGATGGCTCGGACCCGCGGCTCGTGTCGCGCTCGCGTCTCGCTTCTCGTGCCCGCAGGTCGCGGAGCTCGGCGAGAGCCTCGCGATCCTTGACCCGGTCCGAAACCTCCTTGGAGCGGATCAGGTCCTCGAGCGACGCGACCGCCACCTGGTCGCTGCCGAGATCCAGAACGCTCGCGTTCTCGATCAGCTGCTCGTAGCGAGCGAGATCGACTCGGCTCGTTCGAGGAATCCCTAGAAGGACGTCGACGTCCCCGGCGCTCGTTCGCCATGTCCCGATCTCGAGGTTTGAGATGGTCTGCGCATCGAGCGGCACGGCGAGCGTCTCGATCGAGCCCTCCTCGATCTTGATCCGTGCGTCCAGCTCCGCCAGAGCCCGAGCAAGGTGATCGAGATTCTCCATCGTCCAGCGAGGGCAGACGTCGATGTCCGCCGTCAGCCGCGTAGCACCGCGCGCCTGGCTGGCGAGCCCACCCACCAGCACGAACTCGACGCGGTGGCGGGCCAGGGTCTCAATCACCCGGGCCGCATCAAGCGCCGGCCCTAGCGGCTCGTTCACACCTTGCCGTGCTCGCCGCCGTACCGAGCATTCTGCTCAGCAACAAACCGGACCAGCTCCTCGCGGGTCGCCGGGCGACCGCCGCTGCCGACCAGGACCGTGCGGTTCCCGTCACCCTCTGACGGTCGGGCGTTCGCAGCGACCCACTCGCTCCATTCCTCAAGCGACCCAAACCGGCTCTTGATCACCCGACGCTCAACGGCCATGCCAGAAGTCTAGATTCGCCGGCCGACCCAATCTGCCGCATCGCCACCAGATCGCGACTCAAAGCCCCGCCGAGTCACCCATCGAACCCGACGGCGACTCCACCACGACCAACTGCAACAGGGACATACACTTTACGCACAGCGTGCAAACGTCCCAAGACGTCCCGCGAACGTAGCATCTCGATTCTCCTGCCAGCGGCTTCAGATCCGCAGAGTTGGTCGCGCCCGCGGCGTCCAAATGCGTGTAAACGCTGAGGATTCGAGACGAGCTGAAGCGGACGAGCGTGCATACTGTCCAACGGGCTCAAGGACTTTCGGGGACGTTTTCAAGGACGTGCTCGGACATCTTGGGACGCCTTGGGACGAATGCCTGCAAATCGGCACCTTTCGGATTAGGCGCGTCCAACCTGAACGCTTCGGCCACGAGCTCGGCGTCCTCATCGCGCGGCGCATAGTGGAGGTAGCGCATGGTCGTCTGTATGTCCGCGTGGCCCATCCATTCCTGCACGCGCCGGATATCGGCCTTGGCAATCATCCGCGTCCCGAAGGTGTGGCGGAGGTCGTGAAAGCGCAGAGATCGAAGGCCGGCGGCGGCAAGGGCTGCCTTGTAGCGGCGACGAAGCGCCGAGCCGTCGAGGTAGCCCCCAGTGACACCGACGAAGACCAGGTCGTCATCGCCCACCCAGTGCTCGCGCTGGCCGAGCTGGGCGAGCGCAGATGCGACATCCGGCGCCATCGGCACCGCGCGCACCTTGCCTGACTTCGGCGTCGTGAGCTGCCCGAGGTAGAAGCTCGCTCGCACCCGGATCGTCCGCCCGGTGAAGTCGACGTCGCGCCAGCGCAGCGCCAGCAGTTCCCCCATCCGCAGGCCCGTGAAGGCGGCCGTGAGGAAGATCGCTTCGTCCTGCGGACCGTCAGCCGCTCGCACCAGTGCCCAGATCTCCTCGGGCGAGAACACGTCGATGTCGCCGCTCTGGCGCTGAGGAGTCTTCTCCACGTCGGCTGCGGCGTTGGCCGTCAAGCCGTACACCTTGCGCGCTCTCCCCAGGATCCCGTGGAGCTGGATCAGAAGCTTGTTCCTCGAGCGCGGCGAGCCCTCGAAGCCGGTCAGCCAGCCCTCGATCACCTCGGTCGTCACATCCTCGACCGGCATCGCCCCGAAGACCGGAAGAAGGTGCGCCTCAATTGCTGAGCGGTAGCCACGGACGGTCGATGGCTTGCGACCGCGGTCATGCTCGATGTAGCGCAGGTACTCCGCGGCCGCGTCGGCAAACGTCGCACCTGTCTTGACCATCCCCGGCAACGTCCCGCGCCTCGCCTGATCCAGGGCCGCGCGCAACCACTCCTCAGCCTGCCGCCTCGTGAAGTACCCGGCCGGCGGTCGCCCTCGCTTGGTCCATGCCGGCCCGAGCTTCTTCTTGACCTGTCGGCCATCGGGCAACCGGTACTTGGCGTACCACACAGCCCCACGCCTGCCTTCGACCCGGAAGACATGACCCGACGGAGGACCGACGATCCCGCTCACGCCGAGAAATCATACGCCTTCTCGGGACCTATTCGGGACTTGTTCGCCAACCCTCGAACTACCTGCTCAAACAAAAACCCCGCCTGTGCGGGGCTTTTCAGTGGGCCGTGGAGGACTCGAACCTCCAACCTTGGGATTAAGAGTCCCCTGCTCTACCAGTTGAGCTAACGGCCCTGGTCCGGCGCGCGATGTTAGCTGGCCGGCGCCGGGGCTAACAGGACTGGGCGACCTGGGGGCTGGTCTTCGCCTGCTGGAGGGTGAGCTTGAGCGCGGAGCGCGAGGCCGTGGGGACGAGGGTGAGCGCCTTCGCGGTGGCGAGGTCGCCCTTGCGCGTCTGCTTGGCGGCGTAGGCGGCGGCGGCGAGGCATTCGTAACCCTTGACCTCGTTCGGGTTGGCCAGGGTGACGATGTCCCAGGCGTTGGCCTGGTTGGCGTAGTCGCCGAGCTGGCCGTACGCCCTGGCGGCGAGGATGGCGACGTTCGGGTCGGGGTTCTTGGTGAGCGCGAGGTAGCGTTGCCAGTCCTGGGTGAGGAGCGCGAGCTTCTGCTTGCCCGCCGCCGTGTAGGTGCCGGTGGTCGAGTTGTAATCGCTGCCCTGCCCGGCGTCGTCCCAGCGCGCCTGGACGAGGTTGCTCCAGCCGGCGGGGTCGTTGGGGTGAAGCTTGGTCTGCGTCAGCGCGGCCGTTTCCTGCTGGCTTACGACCTGCTTCTGGGCGCCGCTGCCACCGCCACCGTTGAAGGCGTTGAGGATGCCGCCGAAGCCGTTGCCGGCGCCGACGCCGAACAGGATCAAGCCGCCGCCCATGAGCACGGCGAGGCCGAGGTAGACGGCCTGCACGGTACGCCGGCGGCCGCGACTGCGGAGGTCGAAAAGCATTCCGTTCTAGGTTAGATCGAGACCGTCGTCCATCTGCCCAAGCTCGGTGGCGGCGCGCGCGGCGGCGCGGCGGTCGGCGATCTTGAGCATCACGATACTTGCCAGGAAGAGAACCACCAGGGGCGCCGCCTCCAGCGCGGTTGTGACCGGATCGGCCCCCGGCATCGCGGCCGCGATAACGGCGATGATGACCGTAGCGTAGCGCCAGTTGCGGGTCAGGGTGCTGCCGTTGATGACCCCGATCCGATGCAGCCCGAGCAGTCCCAGCGGCAGCTGGAAGGCGAGCCCGATGCCGAGCATGGTCAGGATCTCGAACTGGTAGAACGTCTTGGCCTGGACCAGGATGTTGAACTGGGCGGCGTTGTAGCCCTGTAAGAAGTGGACGGCCGGCGTCAGCACGACGAAGTAGGCGAACAGCACGCCGAGCAGGAACAAGGCCGGCGCGACTGCCATCAGCGGCAGCGCGGCGCGGCGCTCGTTCGGGTTCAGGGCCGGGATCACGAACGCGTAGCCCTGGTAGATCAGGACCGGCAACGTGAACAGCAGGGCGAAGTACGCGCACACGGTCAGCGTGGTCATGAAGGGCTCGCCGACGCCGATCGTGATCGGCTTCTCCTGCTGCGGGGCGGTGCTGGGCAGGGCGTAGGCGGCTTGGGCGAACGCGCGTGAGAGCTGCGTGTACCCCTGGCGAACGTCGGCCGGGAGATTCGGCAAGGCGGCGAGTGCGGTATACGTGCGGGACGACTCCAGGAACGCCTTGCGCTCGTTGGCCGCTTGCGTGGCAACTGCCGCCAGCCCGTGGTGCGCTGCCGCGGTCGAGGAGTGCGGCAGGGGCCGGTTGAGCACGTGGAGCAGAGCGTGGTTCTGCCAGAAGCACAGGCCGAAGGCGACCGCAAGCGCGGCCACGCACACGAACAGCCGGGTGCGGAGCTCGTCGAGGTGGTCGACGATGCTCAGCCGCTCCTCGTGCCCGATCGGCCGTAGGACCTGCGCCACCGACTACAACCCCTTCGACCGGCGGCCGCTAGGAGCGGCGCTCGGAGCCGACCTCCGAGGACTCACGCTCGGGTCTGACCTCCGACGGCTCACGCTCGGAGCCGACCTCCGACGGCTCGCGCTCCGAAGTGCTCGGCGGCGGCGCGCTCGAGGAACCGATCGCGGGGCGTTCGGCATCGGCGTGCTCGTCGGAGTTGCCGGTGATCGAGTCCTTGAACTCGCGCATACCCTGCCCGAGCTGCTTGCCCAGCCCGGGCAACCGCTTGGGTCCGAAGATCAGCAAGACGATCACCAGGACGACGATCAGATCGGTGGTGGGGTTGCGGAACATGCCTGAGACCTCTCTGACGGGAGCCACGAAGGGTAGCGGTCCCAAAATAAGTTCTGAAGAAGATGCGGCTCAAGGTCCGGGATGAATCCGCCGATGAGGGAGCAGCGATGAACGACCAGCCTCACTCAGTCCGCCGGATCGTCCTGCCCAGCGGCAAGTCGATCGAGGTCGTCAGGTTCCACGAGCCCGGCGCTCCCACTCGGACCGGCCTGCACCTCTGCGCTGAGTGCGGATCCGGGCTCGTCCAGCCGGTTTCCTGGAGCGACGCCGGCGAGGACGGCTGGGAGCTGACGCTGGAGTGCCCGAATTGCTGGTGGCGGACCGAGGGTGTCTTCGACCAGGACCAGGTCCACGAGCTCGAGGACAAGCTCGACGAGGGGCTGGCAGAACTGCTCGGGGATCTTCGGCGCCTGGCTCACGCCAACATGGCCGATCACGTCGAGCGCTTCATCGCCGCGCTGGACAGCGACCTGATCCTCCCGGAAGACTTCTAGCCCGCGGCCGGCGGGTCCCGGGGGCGGTCGACCCAGGTAGGACCGGCCCCGCTTCAGGGGTAGCGCTCGATCCGGGTAGGACCGGCCCGCTTCAGGAGTAGCGCTCCACGACCCGGTCGGCGACCAGCTCGAGCGCGGCCCGCTGCCGCTCCGGCAGCGACGGCAGCGCCTCCTTGGCGCTCCGCACCAGCGCCAGCGCACGATCGCGGGCGAGGGCCAGCGCCCCGCTGGCGGCGACCAGATCGCAGACCGCGGCGGCCCGCGCCGGGCTCCGGACCGAGCGGAGGTCAAGGCGGGCCAGCTCGGAGCTCCCGGCGCGAGCGAGGATCAGGGGCAGGGTGACCGTGCCGTCGAGCAGGTCGGCGCCCCGGGGCTTGCCCGTGCGCTCGGGCGGGCCCGAGACGTCGAGCACGTCGTCCAGGATCTGAAACGCGAGCCCGATCTGCTCGCCGAACGCCACCAGCGATGGCACCTTGCCCCCGCCGGCGAGCGCGCCCAGCTCGCATGCGGAGCGGAACAGCACGGCCGTCTTCAGCCGGCAGCGGGCCAGGTAGCGCTCGACGGTCACGTCAGGCTGCCAGGCGTCGGCACGCTGCATCAGCTCACCGGCGGCCAGCTCGCAGCTGGCCCGGGAGAGGATCCGCACCGCCTCCACCGAGCCGGTCGCCGCGAGCTCGGCGAACGCGCGTGAAAACAGCAGGTCGCCGGTGCTGGTGGCCAGCCGCCGGCCCCCCGCGGCCACCACCGTGGGCCGTCCCCGCCGGAGTGGGGAACCGTCGAGGACGTCGTCGTGCACCAGCGTCGCGGCGTGGACGAGCTCGACCGCAGCGGCGGCGCGGACCAGCGCCTCGGTCTCGGGCGGGGGGACGCCGGCGGCGAGGCACACCAGCAGCGGGCGCAGCCGCTTGCCGCCAGCGGCGATCGTGTCGCCGGCGTAGCGTGCCAGCAGCGGCCCGTGGCCGGCGCTCAGCGCCGCCATCCGCTGCTCGATCCGGTCCATCAGCCGCGGGACCGCGTCGCCGCCGGCTTCGATGACCTCCTCGACCGCGTTCATCGCCGCACCATCCCGACATGCAAGGCGATGATGCCGCCGGCGGTCAATACATAGCGCACCCCATCCAGGCCCGCCCGCGCCATCGCGGCTCCGAGCTCCTCCGGCCCGGGGAAACGGCGGACCGAGCTCGGGAGGTAGCTGTAGGCCGCGGCGTCCCCGGCGAGCCGCCCTGCGGCCGGCACCACCCGGTCGAACCACAGCCGGAAGAAGGTCGACAGCGGCGGCTTGCGCGGCGTGGTGATCTCGAGGATCACGACTCGGCCGCCGGGCCGCACGACACGGGCCATCTCCCCGATGGCGCGATCCAGGTCGGCGAAGTTGCGGGCGCCGAAGCCGACCGTGGCCGCGTCGAAGGAGCCGTCGGCGTAGGGCAGCTCGAGCGCGTTCGCGGTCTCGAAGCGCAGGTCCGCGCCCGACTCCACGTGGCCGGCGGCCTTCAGCCGCGCCAGCTCGAGCATCCGCTCGGAGAAGTCACAGCCGACCACGGCCCCGCCCGGCCCGACCCGCGTGGCCAGCTCAAAGGCCAGGTCGCCGGTGCCCGTGGCCACATCGAGGGCCCGGGCCCCCGGCGAGAGAGCGGCCAGATCGGCCGCCCGCTCGCGCCAGCGATGGTGCAGCCCGGCCGTCATCACCGTGTTCATGCGGTCGTACAGACCCGCGATCCGGTCGAACATCGCCCGGACCTGAGCCTCCTCCAGGGTGCCTTGGCCGTTCCCCGGTGCCAAACGTATTCTCCCCGTCACAGCAGCGACGACGAGGTTACTGAAGCATCGACAGGAAGTTGACCAAGTTGTTGAACTTCGTCGGGGAGTTCTGGGCGAGGCCCTTGAACGAGGGCATCGGCGCCGTGGGGTTGCGCAGCGTCGAGGCGATCGCCGCCGGCGGCAGGATCGAGCCGACGTGGGTCAGCGGCGGGCCGGGGCCGTTGTTGCCGTTGTCGCCGATGACGTGGCAGGCGAGGCAGCCGGACTGCCCGACCACGAGCTCGCCGGCGCGGAACGTCGCCGCCTGCTCGCTGCTCAGCCCCGCCGGCGGCTTCAGGTCCACCGAGTTCGGCGAGCCGGTGTTGGCGCCGGTGTAGGTGAGGTAGGCCATGGCGCTGATCGTGGCCACGCCGGCGCACAGCGCCACCGGGCGACGCCAGATCAACCGTTCGGGGCTGCGGTCGTAGAACGGCAGCAGGAACAGCAGGATCATGCAGATGGTGGGCACCCCGATCGTCGCCATCGGCGTGAACCAGGGCACGTTCTTCATCACCCGCAGGACCTCGAACAGGAAGAAGAAGTACCAGTCCGGTCGCGGTACGTAGGTGGTGGTCGTCGGGTCGGCCTGGGGCCCCAGCTCGGCGCCGAACATCAGCGCCAGGAAGATGATCACCAGGACGACGACCAGGGCCATGATCGAGTCCTTGGCCACCGCGTAGGGGTAGAACGGCTTGCCCTGGTTCTTCAGGATCGAGTACTGGCGGAGGTATGCCTCCTTCTGGGCCTGGTTCATCGACCGATCACACTTCCGCGTGCTCGAGCAGTTCCGGCTCGGGCTCGGCCTTCAGCCACGGCGGCGACGAGATGCCGAGCTTGGTGACCAGGAACAGGTGGGCGCCGATCAGCGCGGCGATCCCGCCGGGGATGATCAACATGTGAATGGAGTAGAAGCGCGACAGGGTGGTGGCCCCGAACTCTGGGCCGGCCCGCAGGAAGTCGGACAGAAACGGCCCGATGAAGGGACCGGTGCCGTTGATGTTGACCCCGACGATCGTGGCCCAGTAGGCCCGCTGGTCGAACGGCAGCAGGTAACCGGTGAAACCCTCGGCCAGGGTCAGGATCAGCAGCACGACCCCGATCACCCAGGTCAGCTCCCGCGGGTACTTGTAGGCGCCGAAGAAGAACACCCGCCCCATGTGCAGGAAGATCAGGATGATCATCACCGACGCCCCCCACTTGTGCATGGCGTGCACGAACTGGCCCAGGAACACGTTGTCGTTGATGTTCTTGATCGAGGCGTAGGCGCCGCCGGCGGCGTCGGGGCGGTAGTACATGGCCAGGAACACGCCCGTGACCGCCTGCGAGAGGAAGGCGAACATCGTCGCCGAGCCGAGCGTGTAGGCCCAGTTGATCCCCTTCGGCACCTTGCGGAACAGCATCCAGCGGATGCCCGGCGAGAGCGACATCCGCTCGTCGATCCAGTCGACGACGGTGATCCCGGCCTCGACCGGCGGGGGCTGCGTGGTGCCGTTGTTGTTGTCGTCGCCCGGCCGCTTCGGCCTCGGCAGCAGCACCTTCGGGAGCGGGGGGGCGGGCAGGCGTGGCATCAGGGCTTGGCGGTCGAGAAGCGGGCCGGATACAGGTATTGGCCGATGCCGTCCAGCGGCTCGCCGGGGTCACGCGGGGAGAATCGGTGCAGCTCCGAGTTGACCGAGTAGCGGGGGCCGATCTGGACCACGCCGTCGACCAGGCGCGTGTAGAACCGATCGAGCGGCCGCACCGGCGGGCCGCCCACGACCATGCCGCGGAAGTTGTAGACGCCGCCGTGGCACGGGCAGATGAAGCGCTGGGCTGCCGGGGTGTAGCGCACCGGGCAGCCGAGGTGCATGCAGCGCGAGGAGAGGGCGATGAAATGGTTGTACTGGTCCTCGGGCTCGGTGTCGATGGCCGGGTTGCGCGAGCGCATGTACGCGATCGTCTTCCCGGCCGCGCCGATCGTCGGGTCGATCGTGATCACCTTGGTCACGTACGTGGTGTCGGGGAAGTCCGACGGCACGCCCACGTCCTGCCAGGACATTTTCTGGCGGGTGAACACCGGGGCCAGGGAGAAGCCGAGCGCCGGCAGCGTGAACGCGGCCACGGTGATCCCGCCCGCGGCCTGCACGGTGAGCCCCATCATGCGCCGGCGCGTGACCGTCTCGCCTTCGAAACCGCCCGGCATCTGCCGCTCGAGCGTGTACTTGGGCTTGCGCTCTTTGTGTCTATCTGGCAACTGGGCCTCTGACCAATGTCCGGGGATGCATTGAACGCCGCCGGCAGCTTATCGTCAACATCGCGACGGTCGTCACGAGCGGCGGCGCTCGCCGGCCGCCTCGCGCAGGGCGGCGGCGCCACCGCGATCGCCCGACCGCGCCAGCTCCTTGGCCCGCACGTGCTCGTCGCTCTCACCCCACCCGATGGCGACAGCGCCGGCATCCCAGACCGCCTCGGCGAGCTGGGGGTCGGAGGCGGCGTGCGCCTGGGCGACGAGCGAGATCACGTCGGCCAGCTCGCTGATCGCGGCAAGGTCGCCCAGCACCGCGAGCCGGGCCAGCCCCAGCGCGTAGAGCTGATCGCCGAGCAGCAGCGCGAGGTCGGGGTCCTCGGTCCGGACCACGCGCTGGGGGCCGTAGTGCAGGTGCGCGCCCTCCCGGATCATCTCCAGCAGCAGTTCGTACTCGGCCTCACGGCCGCGCGCCCGGGGCCCGGCGGCGGCGCGCTGCGACAGCCCCGGCTCGCCCGGCGGCGGCCCCGGCTCGGCCGGCGGTTGCTGCCCGGAGCGTTCCGCCGCCTCGGCGAGCGCGCCACCGTGCTCGCGCAACGCCGAGCGCAGCGCGGCTTCGCCGCTCATCGCGAGCGCACCTCCGCAAACGCCGCCGCGGCGGCCTCGACGGTGCGCTCGACGTCGCCATCGCTGTGGGCCAGCGACGGAAACCAGGCCTCGAACTGCGAGGGCGGCGGGTACACGCCGCGGGCCAGCAAGCCCCGGCACCAGGCGCCGTAGCCGTCCCGGTCGCACGCGGCCGCATCGGCGTAGTCGCGCACCGGGCCCTCGCTGAAGAACGGGGTCAGGAGGCCGGGAGCGGTCTGGACGTGCAGCGGGACACCCGCCTGCTTGGCCGCGCGATGAAGCCCCTTGGCCAGCCGATCGGTGGTCTCGGCGAGCCGCCGGTAGGCGTGCTTGTCCAGCAGCTCGAGCGTAGCCAGGGCGGCCGCCACCGCCAGCGGGTTGCCCGACAGCGTGCCGGCTTGGTAGACGTCGCCCGCCGGGGCGAGCTGCTCCATCAACACCGCCGGCCCGCCCACGGCTGCCGCCGGCAGGCCGCCGCCGATGATCTTGCCCAGGATCGTCAGGTCAGGCGTGACCCCGAAGCGCTCCTGCGCGCCACCGCGGGCAACCCGGAAGCCCGTGATGACCTCGTCGAAGATCAGCAGCGCGCCGGCGTGGTCGGCGCGCTCGCGCAGCAGCCCGAGAAAGCCCTCGGCGGGAGGGACGACGCCCATGTTCGCGGGCACGGGCTCGGCCAGGATCGCCGCGAGCTGGTAGCGCTCGGTGGCCTCGATCACCGCCTCGGGGTCGTTCCAGGGCACGATCACCGTCGCCTCGGCCGCCGCCGCGGGAACGCCGGGACTGGCGGGGATCCCCTGGGTGGCCAGGCCCGAGCCGGCCTGCGCCAGCAGCCCGTCGACGTGGCCGTGGTAGGCCCCGGCGAACTTCAGCACCAGCTCGCGGCCGGTCGCCGCGCGCGCGAGACGGATGGCGGTCATCGTCGCCTCGGTGCCGGAGGAGGTCATCCGCAGCATCGCCACCGCGGGAACCCGACTCGCCACCTCCGCCGCCAAATCGACCTCCCGCGCCGTGGGGGCGCCGAACGTGGTCCCGTCCATGGCCGTCTCGACGATCGCGTCGTTCACCCCCAGGTGGGCGTGCCCGGCGATCAGCGGCCCCCACGAGCACACCCAGTCGACGTACTCGTTGCCGTCGACGTCGACGATCGTCGACCCCTGTCCGCGAGCGATGAAGATCGGGTCACGGCCAATCGAGCGCATCGCCCGCACCGGCGAGTTGACCCCCCCGGGGAGCACGTCGAGCGCGCGCTCGTACAGCTGCGCCGAGCGGCTCTCGTTCACGGGCGCGAGCGTCACACCCCGGCGTGCCGGCGTTCCCAGGCCCGGTACTCGTCGGTGAAGTAGAGCAACCGGATCTTCTTGAACTCCGTCGAGGAGTAGAGCGTGGCGCGATCCTCGATCCCGGTCTCGGTGGCGATCGAGTCGAGAATCGCGTCGCACTCCTCCTTGGAGCGGCCGTGGGCCATGGTGAAGATCGAGTAGGGCCAGTCGGCGTAGGTGGGCCGCTGGTAACAGTGCGAGATGCCCCGGAAGGCGGCCATCCGCGGGCCCAGCTCCATGATCCGCTGGTCCGGGACCTTCCACACGCCCATGCCGTTGGCACTGAAGCCGGCACGGCGGTGGTAGAGGATCGCGGCCACGCGGCGCAGCAGCCGCCGCTCCTGCATCTGTTCCAGGTGGGCCAGGAGCTTGCCTTGCGGAATCTGGAGCTGTTCGGCCGCGGGCGCATAGGGCTCTTCGATCACCGGCATGTCCCCCTGGAGGGCACGGATCACCGCCTGGTCGAACTCGTCATAGGGCTGCGGCTCGGTCTCCGCCGGCGGGGCCGCCTCGACGGCACGGGCCAGGTCCTCGGTGGCGCCTTCCATCTCAAGGTCCATCCGGATCTTGAACAGCTTCAGCGTCGGCAGCTGGCGGATCGACTCGGCGCCGGCTTCGCGGGCGAGGACATCGAGGGTCCCGTCGAGGCCGAGCGGCGAGTCGGGCTCGGTGGCGATCGTGAACCAGATGTTGAACTCGTGGTTGCGCAGGTAGTTGTGCGAAACGCCGGGATGCTCGTTGATGATGTTGGCGGCGCGCCACGGGTTCTCGGGGTCGACCTTGGCGGCCACGAGCATCGAGGAGTAACCGAGCGCCCGCGTGTCGAAGATCGGCGTGACCTGGCGGATGATCCGCTCGTCGAGCAGGTGACGGACGCGAGCCATCGCCTCCCGCTCTTCGATGCCGGCTTGCGCGGCGACGTGCCGGTAGGGGCGCGGCGCGATCGGGAAGCTGCCCTGCATCAGGTTGAGCAGGCGCTTGTCGAGCTCGTCGAGCGGGATCGCCGCGCCGTGCTGGCGGCTGCGCAGCTTGGGTCCGTGCTGGCTGCCGGTCACTGAAGCCATGTCGCAGCGTCCTTTGCGTGGTAGGTGACGATCACGTCGGCCCCCGCCCGGCGGATCGCGGTCAGAATCTCGAGCACCGCGGCGCGCTCGTCCATGGCGCCGGACGCGGCCGCGGCTTTGACCATCGCGTACTCGCCGCTGACGTTGTAGGCCGCCAGTGGCATCTGCGCGTCGTCCTTGATCCTGCGGATCAGGTCGAGGTAGGGCAGCGCCGGCTTGACCATCACGATGTCGGCGCCCTCTTCGACGTCGAGTCGGGCCTCGCGGACGGCCTCGGTGCCGTTGGCCGGATCCATCTGATAGGCGCGGCGGTCCCCGAACGCCGGAGTCGAGTCCGCGGCCTCGCGGAACGGGCCGTAGAAGGCGGAAGCGAACTTGGCCGAGTAAGCGAGGATCGGAGTGTCGGTGAAGCCCTCCTCGTCGAGCGCGGTGCGGATCGCCCCTACGCGGCCGTCCATCATGTCGCTGGGGGCGATGATGTCGGCGCCGGCGCGCGCCTGGGAGACGGCGGTTCGGGCAAGCAGCTCGAGCGTGGCGTCGTTGTCCACGGTTCCATCGGGCCGGACCACGCCGCAGTGGCCGTGGCTGGTGTACTCGCACAGGCACAGGTCGGCGACCACGAGCAGGTCCGGGTGGGCCTCCTTGATCGCCCGCGTGGCCAGCTGCACGACGCCTTCGTCGTCCCATGCGCCGGAACCCTCCTCGTCCTTGGCGGCGGGCAGGCCGAACAACAGCACCGCAGGGACCCCGAGGTTCGCGGTCTCGCCCGCCTCGGCCACCGCGTGGGCGATCGACAGGTGGTCGATGCCGGGCATCGAGGGGATCGGCTCGCGGCGGTCGACGCCGTGGGCGACGAACATCGGGTAGACGAAATCGCTCGGCGCCAGCTGGGTCTCGCGGACGAGGCCGCGGAGGGCGCGGGTGGCGCGCAGCCGGCGCATGCGGGTCTGCGGGAACGGCATTGGCTCGATCTCAGCATACCCCGCGGTATGTAGGGGGGCGCGCATGCGCGCCCCCCACCGGCGGCGCATGCGCCGCCGGTCCGGCCGGTGCATGCACCGGCCGGGTCCCTTATATGACGTTCCAGAGCTCGACCCGCCAGCCCGTCACGAGGCCGGCCTGGACGTATGGCTCGCCTTGCACGAACTGCTCGATCGCGGCGGGATCGGCGCCTCGGAAGACGATCACGCCACCGTGCGGCGGGTCGCCGAGGGCGCCCGCCATCACGATCCGGCCCTCGCCGCGGATGTGGGCCAGATGGGCGTCCCGATAGGGCCCGCGGCGCTCGACCACGTCCTCGACGTAGTCGTAGAAAAGAATGTGATGGGTTTCTGCCATTGCCGGCCAAGCCTACGCCCCGGCGCGATACGCTCTGTCGATGGCGGATCTCCAGAAACGCGGCGGTGGCTACACGCCGCGTCGCGCTCGTGAGCAGCGCGCCTACCGGCTCGTCGTCACCGGCGGGGTCGCCGGCGCGGTCGGCATCGTCAGCGCGGTGCTGGCGATCGCCAACGTGATCGGCTGGACGCTGCCGGTCATCGCGCTGATCGTGGCCGCGATCTGCGTGGTGATGTTCCGGCAGATGACCTCGACCCGGTAGAGGCCTCTCAGGCAAGCGCTCGCCGGCGCCCGGTCCGACGCGCGTACCAGACGCGGACGCCGAGCAGGGGCAGGACGAGCAGCGCGAGCAGCGCGGCATACAGGTAGGGCCGCTTGAAGGCGTGGGTGGCGGCTCGCTGGATGATCGAGTTCAGCTGCCGCTCAAGCGCGGCCAAGTCGACCTTCTGGGACGGGGTGGCTGTGGCGCCGACCTTGTCGAACCCTGGCCCGATGTCGGGGGGACGGCTCACCGGGGCCGCGGCCACGGCCTTCTCGAGCTGGACCGCCAGCTGCGCCTTCATCGTCAGCGGCAGCGGCGCGCTGAGCACGGCGGTGGCGACCGGCTTGGTGGCCCGATTAGTGGTCGAGTTCAGCTGATTGACGAACACGGGCGTCAGCACCAGCAGGCCGAGGACGAGCCCGGCGTCGCGGGCCGCGACCGTCTTCGCCGCCCGGGCGGCGGCCACCCCGTGGCTCCGCAGCGCCGCCGTGGTCAGTCCCGGAAACCCGAGCCCCAGACCGACGCCGCACAGCGCCAGCGCAGCCACCACCAGGCCCAGCTGCTCATGGGTGACCAACCCGAGGCACACCAGCCCGATCGCGACGAGCACGGCGCCGACCGCGCCGAGCACGAGCGGCGAGCGCCCGCGGACGAGCCGCTCGGCCAGGGCGGTCGCCACCGGGATCGTGGTCACGACCGCGGCGGCGCCGATCGGGGTGACCAGCCAGGCGTTGATCAGCTCGATCACGACCAGGAACAGCGCCCCGATCAAGCCGGCGGACAGGAGCGCGAGGGCGATGTTGGCGGTCAGCGGATCCAGCGACGAGCCCTCCTCAGCGGCTTCGATGTCGAGTTCCTCCGCCGGTCGTGGGCGCGCGGCGAGGACGGCGATGGCCGCGAACGCCGCCACCGGGGCTTGAGCGAAGAAGATCGAGCGCCAGCTGAACAGCTGGGTGAGGATCCCGCCGGCGGCCGGCCCGACGGCGGCGCCGATCGCCGCGGCGGCCGACCAGCCGATGAGGGGAGAGTCACCGGGGCGGGCCGAGCCCGCGAACAGGGCCAGCGACGAACACAGGATCAGCGCCCCGCCGGCGCCCTGCACGCACCGCAGCGGCACCAGGGCATGGAGGCTGTTCGACGCCCCGCACCCGATCGACGCCAGTCCGAACAGCACCAGCCCGGAGACCAGCGCGCGGGACGAGCTCAGCTTGCGGGCGAACAGCAGGACCGCTCCCGCGCCGGCGATCAAGGCCAGGTTGTAGGCCACGATCACCCACACCACGTGCGAGATCGAGGTGTGCAGCCGGTCGACGATCTCGGGCAGCGCCAGGACGACGATGGAGGCGTCGGCGAAGGCGAGGGCCACGGCCAAGCGGACCCACAGGTTCTGCCACAGACGCGGTGATGTGGCACCGTCGGCCGTGGCTGTGGCGGTGCCTGTCGACACGGCCCGCAGGCTAGCTAATGACCCGGTCTCCGCGTCTCAGACCCGGCGTGTGCGTCTCAGACCCGGCCTGCGCGCCTCAGACCCGGTGTGCGCATTTCACAGCTACCGGCTCAGGCGAACGACCGGTGGCGCGCTGACCAGCGCGAGACCGCGCTCGAGGCAATCAGCGCGAGCCCGACGATGGCCGGGATGCTCGCCACCAGCAGCACCGCGATTCCGACGCCGACCGACCAGCCATGATCGATCAGGATGAGGACGACGCCCGGAATCGCCAGCAGCACGCCGATGAGCAGAAACCAACCCCCCGAGCGCCCGAACCGCCGCCCCTGGCGCTCGAGCTCGCGGTCCTTGACCGCCTGCTCGCTGCGCTGGTCTGCGGGAGGCTGCTCATGGCGGCGCGGTCGGGGATCGGTGGCGGCCATCACTGACACGCCTACCCGGCTGCGTCGCTTCTAACCGGGCGTCCGCACGTGCGGTTCCAGTGAAGCGCCGCAAGCGCGGCAGAACGTGTCGCCGCCCGCCGCCGGCGTTCCGCACTCGGGACATCGCTCCGGGCCGAGACCGAGCACGTCGGTCTGCGGCGAGACCGTGGCCCACGGTTCGAGCACCAGGTGGCGCCGCAGATAGAGAACGGCCTGGCGGATGACCGCCGCGACCGGGAGCGCGACCAGCGCGCCGGCGATCCCGTAGAGCTGGTAGCCGATCAACAGCGAGAGGATGATCAGGATCGGGTTGATTCGCAGCGAGATCCGGAACACCTGGGGGGCGACGAAGTGCCCCTCGAGCTGCTGGAGGCCGAGGAACAGGAGGACCACCCAGAGCGCGCTGATGGGATCGTTGAACAGGGCGACGACGACCGCCGGCACGGCCCCGATGATGGGGCCGATGTAGGGGATGAGCTCCATCAGCCCGTAGAAGGCCCCGAAGAACAGCGCGTAGTGCTGCCCGGCGGGGAAGATGCCGAGCACGCCGAAGAACCACAGCGCCGCCGCCGCGCTGGCGCCCATGATCAGGCTGAACAGCAGCTGCCCGCGGACGTAGCCGAACACCGCGCGCTGCACCAACAGCGGGAAGTCGTCCTCGGGCGTGCCGTCTCCCGGCGGCATCACGCGCCGGACCAGCCCGCCGATCTGCTTGCCGTAGACCAGCAGGTAGACCGAGAGCACGAGCACGAGCACCAGGTCGAACGAAACCGTCACCACCTGCGAGAGCAAGTCGCGGGAGAACGAGACCACGCTCCCGGAGCTCTTGAGGACGTTCTTCTGAAGCGTCTGTAGGGCGGTCTGGCCCTGCTTCTCGATCTGGATCTTGATCCCGTGGCTGTTCAGCCATGTCTGGACGTGGGCCAGGTCGCGGTTGGCGACGTTGACGAAATGCGGGACGTCCTGGGCGAAGCGGTTGACCTGCGTGCTGACCGGATTGGCGAGCAGCACGCCGATCCCACCGACGGCGGCGAACCCGGCCACGTAGATCAACAGGATCGCCAGCCCCCGGGGCAGGCGCCGGCGCTCGAGCATCCTGACCAGCGGATTGAGGATCAGGGCGATGACGCTGGCGGCGATCAGGATCAGCAGCACCGGCCCGGCGGCCCGGGCCAGCGCCCACAGCCCGAGCAGCGCGATAGGCAGCAGCACCAGCTGGATCCACCGGGGAACGACGACCCGGGGGACGGGATCGCCGACGGGCGGCAGATCCGCCGGATCGGACTCGACGGCCTCCTCGGCGCGCCGGTCCCGCTCGGCCTCGTCCGGCGGCGCCGGCGTGGTGTCCCTCGGCTTGAGGACCCTCAACCGCATGCAAATGGAAGTATGGGGGTCAAGTGGACGTGAACGACAGCGAAATTCGCATCCTGTTCGTGGGCGACGTGGTCGGCGGGATCGGCAAGCGGACGCTGCTGGCGCTGCTGCCGTCGTTGCGCGAGCGCTTCACGCCGGCGTTCGTGGTCGTCAACGCCGAGAACGCGGCCGGCGGGATCGGGATCACGCCGAAGATCGCCGACGAGCTGTTCGCGGCCGGCATCGACGTGATCACGCTCGGCAACCACACCTACCGCCACCGCGAGATCTACGACTACCTCGACGCCGAGGAGCGGATCCTCCGTCCGGCGAACTTCCTGCGCAGCCAGCCCGGCCACGGCTGGTGCGTGGTGGCGCGTGACGGCGTGCGCCTGGGCGTGGTGTCGCTGTCCGGGAACCTGTTCATGAACCCCGGGCGACCGGCGTTCGCGGAGGTCGACGCCGCGCTGTACGCGCTCAAGGGCGAGGTCGATCAGGTGCTCGTCGACATGCACGCGGAGGCGACGAGCGAGAAGGTCGGGATGGGGTGGCACCTCGACGGACGCGTGACCGCGGTGCTCGGCACCCACACCCACGTCCCCACCGCCGACGCCCGCGTGCTTCCCGGCGGCACGGCGTACATCACCGACGTCGGGATGACGGGGCCGCGCGGTGGCGTGATCGGCGTAAAACGGGAGCTCGCCATCGAGTCGATGGTCACCAAGATGCCAATCAAGTTCGAGACCTCGACCGAGGATCCGTGGCTGAACGCCGTGCTGATCGAGACGGACAGGGCGATGCGGGCGCGATCGATCGAGCAGGTGCTGGAGCCGGCGCCTGGCGTCAGCTGAGGGCCGGCGACTGGTGTCAGCTGAGGGCCGGCGCCTGGCGTCAGCTGAGGGCCGGCGGCCGCGCCCGGACACCCCGGCGCAAGGACGTGGATGACTTTTTGCTCCCATAGGCAGCAATAGATCATCCACGTCGAACAGCCGCAGCGCCGGACTGGTCAGAACCGCTCGTCGCCGGCCAAAGCGCTAACCCGAGGCAGCGCTCAGCGCCGGCGCCGGCGCCGCCTCGTAGGCGTCCTCGCGACGCAGGGCCCAGCCGATCTGGGTCGGGAAGGAGCAGATCAGCGCCACGATCGCCATCGGAAAGAACCACGGGACGTAGAGGTAGAACCAGTGGGTGAGCCCGAGCTGGAACGCGATCACGATCGCCGCGCCGAGCGCGCACAGCTCGACGATCGTGCGGTGGCGGGGGACGAAGGCGGCGATGATCGCGAGCGCCACCGCGAAGGCCTGAACGGCGTGCTGTTCGATGCTGAGCCCTCCCCACAGGCCCCAGATCGAGAACGGCGAGGTGCGGTCGATCTGGGACTCGAGCGAGTCGTGCCAGAACGTGTGGAAGTTGTTGTCGAGGATAACCGGGAGCATCACGATCACCGAGGTGAGCGCGAACGCGACCGCGTAGGCGACGAGCCCGCGCTTGCGCGGCCACGACGATCCCTCCCCGCGCGCGAACAGGGGGAACAGGATCAGCGGCGCGAACTTGGCGAAGCCGGCCAGCGCCATGGCGACTCCGCGCGCCGGCGCTGAGCTCACGACCAGCAGCGTGAGCACGAGCAGCATCGCCACCAGCGAGTCGTTGCTGTTCGAGCTGAGCGCGTAGAGCGTGAACGGGTACGAGGCCCACATGTAGGCGAGCACGATCCCCGTGCTCGGGCCCCGGATGCGGCGGCCGAGGAAGAACAGGCCGACCAGCGTGAGCAGATCGAAGGCGATCGCGGCGGCATGGGCGGCGGGGAGCTGGTCCCAGGTGCCGCTCCAGGGCCAGATCGCCGTGAACGGGACATAGGCGTAGTAGTTGACCGGGCCGTAGGTGTCGCCGTGGACGTTGTCCTGCGGGTAATTGCCGTACAGCGGCCGATCGTGCAGGAGCTTCGAGGAGCCGATCACGCCGGCGTAGCCGACATCGATCACGTTCGAATTGGTCACGTTCAGACCCACTCGGAAGCCGACCAGGAACACGACCCCGATCGCCAGCCAGGTCGTGGGCACCAGCAGCCGCAGCGGCTCGCGCGGCCGGCCCCGCCCGAACGCCAGCAGCAGCATGCGCACCAGCAGGTAGAGCAGGAACGGGTAGGCGAGCGGCACCGAGAGGCCGATCTCCCCGTGGTTGAAGAAGGCCAGCGAGATCGAGAAGCCGAGCATCATCAGCAGATCGAGGTGCAGCAGCGACAGCCTCCGCCCGCGCCGGCGCAGCGAGGGCAGGAACGGGGCGACGAACAACAGGCACAGCGGGATCCACACGTAGAGCGCGTTGACCCGGCGCCCGAACGCGCCCGGATAGCCGCGGGCCATCGTCCACGCCACCTGGAAGCCGGTCCAGGCCTGGGTCACGTGGCCGGTGGCGTCATCGACGTAGACCTGCGCCAGCTCCTTGCCGTTCGGCCCGGGCGTAAACCAGCTCACCTGCCATTGTCCGGGCCCCTTCGTGTATTCGTAGGGCCGTGCGGTGGGATGACGGTGGCGCTCGGCGACGATCTTCGGCACCGCCGCCGCGATCCGCTCGACCTCGGCGGCCGTGAGCCGGAATCCAGCCGGGGGCTTGTTCAGCCGGGTGACGAGAACGGGGGCCCCGGGCTGGATCGCCGTGGTGGTCGATGCCGCGCGGGCCCGCCCCGGAGCGAGCGCGAACAGCAGCGCGAGGAAGGCGATGGCCGCGACCGACGCCGCGCGGCGGGCGGATCGACTGCTTACGCGCGGAAGCTCCAAAGCTTCTGTCCGATGAACGACAACGGCGTCCCCGCGGCAATCGCGATCGCCTGCGCGAACACCTTCTCCATCCCGGTGCCGCTGACCAGGACGACCAGGACGACATAGGTGAAGCCGAACGTGAGCAGCGAGACGGTGAAGAAGCGAACCGCCTGGTCGACGGCATGGTGGTGCCTGGCGTCGAAGGTCCAGTGGCGGTTCCACCAGAAGTTGTTGGCCACCGAAACCACGAAGGCGATCGCGGCCGAGAGCCGGTAGTCGATGGCCAGCACGTGCACGCAGGAAGCGAACACGGCCAGGTTGACCACGTATCCGCTGGCGCCGACGGCGGCGAAGCGGACGAGCTGGAGCCAGTTGTGAGTTCGGCGAATCCCCTGCCGCACCCGGGCGTGGAGCGCGAGGTCGACGGTGGTGGTCAGTTCATCGGGCATCGCGGCAATGTATCGGCGGTACGTAAATCTTCCGCAAGGGTTACCGGGCCTAAGGGCCCATCGAACCCTAACCGGGGGCTAGTCCGAGTTTCCCACGGATCGCACGCCGAAGTGCTGGCACACCAAGGGGGTGACGTCGCGCAACGACCAGACCTCGCGCCCAGCGCGTGAATCTGGCCCGGTGCCGCACCACATCAGCGCCCCAAGCGAGTCCGAGCGGTGCAGCGAGCCGTGCGATCCGCCGCCGACGTGGTCGGCGCCGCCCCAGTCCACGAACTCGTAGCCCGGAGAGGCCGAGAGCAGTAGGTCACCCGCGGTCGGGCAGGACAGCGCCGACCAGATGCGGGCCAGCGCGTCGGGATATTCGGTGCACAAAAAGCGGCCGTCCTGAACCTCGGCCCGGAGGGCGGGAAGGTCGCCCTCGACGCTCCAGCGCCCACCGCGCTTGTCCTCGAGCTCCCCGCCGGGGGCGAAGCGAAGCTCGCCGCGGTGGCTGCGGACGATCGCCTCGCCGTTGCGGCGCCACATGATCAGGTCGACCCCGCCCACATCCTCGGTGGCTGCGATCGAGCGCTTGACCACGTCCTCGCGCTTGTCCGGGTCGAGCGCGTAGACCATCGCCGCGCGCTGAGCCGGGCTGAGCGCGACCTCCGCGCCCACCGGCCGCGACGGGCTGGGGGTGGCGACGTCGAATTCCGCGAACGCCTGGTCGAGACGGATCCGCTCCTCGACCGGCGCCTGCGAATGATCCGAGGTGACGATCACCGCGTGGGTGTCGAGAAACGCGTCCGGGCCTCCGGCGGCGTGCATCAGACGCTCCAGCTGCCGGTCGGCAGCGGCGATCGAGGTCACCTGGGCGTGGGGACCGTTCTTGTGCGACCAGGCGTCGTTGTCGGGCAGCGAGAACAGCATGAAGTCGAACAGGTCGTGCTCGACCAGATAGGCGCCGACGCAGCCGGTGTGCTGGTCGCGGATGCCGGGCATCCCCAGCTGACCCCGACAGCCGGTACGGCGGCTGGCGTACAGGTCGGCGTAGAACAGCTCCTGCGGCCCGTCGATCGTCCGCCTGAACAGGGTCGAGGTGACGATCCGCGCCAGCGCGGTCTCGTTCGAGACCTCGTGGTGGTGGCGGCCCCGGTAGATCAGGTAGGTGGTGCCGGCGGTGCGGACGTCGGCGTCGTCGAGGGCCTCGAACACCGTGTCGACGTCGTGCGAGAGGTGCTCGGCGTTCATCCGGTAGACGGTGTCGGTCAGCGACCGCAGGACGCCGAACTGGCGCGAGGCCGAGAAGCTCGAGCCGTACTCGACGTAGCGCTCCTCCTCGCGGTGGTACCAGTTCATCGACGGGATCAGGTGCCGGTCGGGTCCGACGCCGGTCGTGATCGTGGCCGCGCACACGGGCGTGACCGAGGGGAACGCGGCCACGCAGTCCTCGACGTACACGCCCTGGTCGCGGATCCGCTGTAGCGCGGGGGCGCGGCCGGTGGCGATCGCGCGGTCGAGCATCGCCGGCTTGAGCGCGTCGATCACGACGAGCACGAGCTTTTTCTTGCTCGCCTTGCCTTTCCTGGCCGCCGGGCTCACCGAAGGATCCGGAGCCCGGCGTACTTCTGCTCTGCCCGTCTACGGCTCGCCAGCAGCAGCCACAGCAGCGCCGCCACCCCGATCAGCCCGACCGGCGGGGCCACGACCGACAGCGCCGCCAAGGCTAGGGCGCCGGCCTCGGCGAACAGGGGTACCGCGGAGGCGGCCCCGGCATCGAGCCGCCCCTGCACGCGAGCCAGCAGCGGGGCCGTGGCGGCGATGCCGATCGCCGCGCAGGCCACGCCCCCGATCAACCCCGGCCAGGCCGCGTAGTGGCCGCGGGCGAGCGAGCCGGCGAAGAACAGCGCGCCGAGGGCGAGCGAGATCACGGCGAGGCCGAGCGCGAGCGAACGCTGCCGCGAGGCCGCCTGAGACAGGCGACGTTCGGCCAACGCCAGCAGGATTACCGCGACCACCAGGCACAGGAGGAACACGGTCCCCTGGAGAAATGAATAGTCGGTGCCGTTGAAATGGATCTCCACATCGCCGGCGGCGAGCGCGCCGACCACGACCGACGGCAGAAACGGGCGGATGCCGACCGCAGCGGCAATGCCCATACCCTGGAAGATGTCGAAGACCAGATGCACCGTGTTGTACCGTGACTGAACGTGACGATAGACAAAAGGGCAGGACGAGCCCGGGGCGCACGGTCGGAATGAACTCTTCAGGCGGCTTCAGCCGGCGCCCGCGGTCCACGGCACGGGACATCGAGCGCTACGCCGCACTGTTCGCCGAGCGCACGCAGGTCATGAAGTCGTCGGCCATGCGCGATCTGATGGCGCTGACCGAGCGCGAGGACGTGATCTCGCTGGCCGGCGGGCTGCCGGACACCTCGACGTTCCCGCCGGACTCCTACGCCACGCTGATGGGGACGGTGGCGGCGGAGTCCTGCGCCCGCGCGCTCCAGTACAGCCCCACCGAGGGGCTCGAGCTGATCAAGCGCTGCATCATCGACGTGATGGGAGCCGAGGGCGTCGCGATCGACGCCGACGAGCTGCTGGTGACCACCGGCGGCCAGCAGGTGATCGACCTCGCCTGCAAGACGCTGCTCGATCCCGGCGACGTGGTGGTGGCCGAGGCGCCGACGTACCCGGGCGCCGTGCCCACGTTCTCCTCCTACCAGGCCGAGGTGGTGCAGGTGACCATGGACCGCGACGGGCTCCGGATCGACGAGCTCGAGGTCGTGCTCGACGGGCTGGAGCGCGACGGCAGGCGTCCCAAGTTCATCTACACGGTCCCGAACTTCCACAACCCGGCCGGCGTCACGCTGGCGCTGGAGCGCCGGCGCGAGCTGGTCCGGATCGCCGCCGAGCGCGAGCTGCTGATCCTCGAGGACAACCCGTACGGTCTACTGCGCTACGAGGGCACGCCGCTGCCCACGCTGCGCTCGCTCGACGAGGAGTTCGTGATCTACGCCAGCACCTTCTCCAAGATCCTCTCACCCGGGGTGCGGCTCGGATGGACAGCGGCACCGGCGCCGATCCTCCAGAAGATGAACATCGGCAAGCAGGCCTCCGACCTCTGTTCCTCCTCGATTTCCCAGCATTTCGTGAGCGCGTACTTCGACTCGGGGCCGTGGGAGGACTACGTGCGCTCGCTGATCGAGATCTATCGCCGGCGCCGAGACGTGATGCTGGATTCGCTGGCCGAGCACTTTCCCCGCGAGTCCGAATGGACGCATCCGCAGGGCGGGCTGTTCATCTGGGTGACGCTGCCCGACTACATCGACACCACCGACCTGCTGGCCCGGGCGCTGGAGGAGCACGTCGCCTTCGTGCCCGGCCGCGCCGCGTTCGTCGACGGCCGCGGGGGGTCGTCGATGCGGCTGAACTTCTCGGGCGTGAGCGAAGACGAGATCCGCGAAGGGGTCCGCCGGATTGGCGAAGTGGTGTGCGAGCAGGTGGCGCTGTACGGCACGCTGACCGGCGCGCGCGTCGCCAGCTCGCGCCGGGGCGAGCGAGTCCCGGTTTGCGACCCCGTCCCGGATGAGGTTGCGGCCGGCGAGCGGGAGTCGGAGCTGGCCAAGGTTCTCCACCTCCGGAGCAAGCGCACGCAGGCCGGCTAGTGTGCGCGTGGCAGTGCTCAAGGGCGGGCGTTCCCTGGAGCGCCAGGTCTCGCTGAAGTCCGGCGCCAGGGTCGAGGACGCGCTCGAGCGGCTCGGGCACGAGGTGATCCCGATCGACGTCGGCTCCGAGCTGGTCGACCAGCTGAACGAGTCCCGGCCCGAGATCGCGTTCGTAGCCTTGCACGGAGGAGACGGAGAGGACGGGACGGTCCAGGAACTCCTCGAGGTCCTGGCGATCCGCTACACCGGCTCCGGCGTCTCGGCCTGCATCCGCACCGCCGACAAGGTCCTGGCCAAGCACGCGATGCGCGACCACGGCATCCCCACGCCCGACTTCTACGCCTTCAACGAGACCGCCTTCGGGGGGCTCGGCGCCGCCCAGGCGCTGCCGGCGATCGAGGAGCGCCTCCAGTTTCCGATCGTGGTCAAGCCGGCGGGCCAGGGCTCGGCGCTCGGGATCAAATTCGCGCGGACACCGTCGGACGTCCCCACCGCGCTCGTCGCCGCCTTCTCCTACGACCGCAAGGTGCTGCTCGAGCGCTACGTCCCCGGTCGCGAGCTCGCCATCTCGATCATCGATGAGAACGACTCGGCGCGGGCGCTGCCGATCGTCGAGGCCGTTCCGCAGCAGGAGGACTTCTACGATTTCGAGTCCCGCTACGAGATTGGGCGGACCCGGTTCGTGTGCCCCGCCGAGCTCGACGATGCCGTCGCGGCGCGCGCCGGCGAGATCGCGCTCGAGGTCTACCGGCTCCTCGGCTGCGCCGGTTTCGCGCGCGTCGATCTGATGCTCGAGCAGGGCACCGGCGAGCTCTACGTGCTCGAGGCCAACACCGTCCCCGGGCTGACCGAAACCTCACTGTTGCCGCAGGCCGCGGACGCGGCGGGGATCAGCTTCGACGAGCTGATCGGGCGGATCGTGGCGGCGGCGCACACGGGCTGACGCGCGCGGCGGCGGCTGGCGATACACAGCGCCACACGCATGGCCTGCGAGGCAGAGCCCCCTTTACTCGCCGGCGAAGTCCTCGGGCGTGACCCGGTCGAGGAAGTCCTTGAACTTCTCCACCACTTCCTCGGTGTCCTCGACATCGTGCTCGAACTCGATCGCCGACTCGGCGATGACGTCGTCGGCGGCGAAGATGGGGGCGCCGGCGCGGACGGCCAGCGCCAGCGCGTCGCTGGGCCGGGAGTCGATCTCCAGCTCGCGGCCGTTGACCCGGAGGCTGATCGAGGCATAGAACGTGTTTTCGCGCAGCTCGGTCACCGCCACGCGGGTGCACTCGACGTCGAGCTCGCCGAGGAACTCGTAGAGCAGATCGTGGGTCATGGGCCGGGGCGTGGACGCTCCCTGGAGCTTCATCAGGATCGCCGCCGCCTCGGGGTGGCCGATCCAGATCGGCAAGAACTTGTTGTTCTCGACGGTCTTGAGCAGCACGATCGGCTGCTTGCCCACCATGTCGAAGCTCACGCCGTAAATGACCATCTCCTGCACGACCTGCTCCTAAGTCCGGGGTCTGGCAAGTATAGGCCCGCCGACCCCCGGGTCCGACGGCCCAGGTCCGGCGCCCCTCGGCTGGGTGCTCGCGACCTTCCCCCCCGGACCGGGCTCGCCCAGGACCCCTCGCGCTCCCCGCTGCAGAGCGTTATTCTCACCACCCAAATCGCTATGAGTGGTGAGAGTCAGGCGCCGGTTTCGGATCCCGGCCCAAGCGCGGACGGGCGCCGGGGTCAGTCGGTGCAGCCCGGCGGACGCGCGCCGGCGCCCGGCGAGCTGTTCCTGGTCCAGGCGTTCATCAACACCCACTACGACCTCGAGGTCAACCATGGCGCGGAGCTGCTGGCGACGCCCGCGGGCGCCCGGCGGTGGCTTCGCGACCACGGTCTCCTGGCCCGCAGGGGACGGGTCGGCTCACAGGATCTGATCCGCCTGCGCACGGTGCGCGAGGCGCTGCGCGAGCTGGCGGCCGCCAACGGGTACGCCGGCGCGATCGAGGAGCTCAACGCCGCTGCGCGGGGGGCCGCGGTCGAGCTGCGGTTCGGGCCCCGCGGCCCGCGGTTCGTGCCTGCGGCCCCCGACGCGGTCGACAGCGCGCTCGGGCTGCTGCTGGCGATCACCGCCCGGGCGATGATCGACGGCAGCTGGTCGCGGCTGAAGGTCTGCCCCGGCCATGACTGCGGGTGGGCCTTCTACGACTACTCCCGCAATCAGACCGGCCGCTGGTGCTCGATGTCCGTGTGCGGCGGGCGCGCCAAGGCCCGCGCCCACTATCGCCGCCGGCGAGGCGAGGCCGGCTGACGTGGTCGGCCTCGGCGCCACCACTCGCCTGGTGCTCGCCCGCGCCCGGCGGCGGCCCGGCCGGTGGCTGCTGATCGTGCTCGGGCTGGCACTCGCCACCGCGTTCGCCGGCGCGGTGGCCGGGGAGAGCACGATCGCCGGCGACCAGGCCGCCCGCTCGGTGCTCGCCGGTCTCTCCCCGCTCGACCGCGCGGTTCGGGTGACGTGGCAGGGTCCGTTCACCCCGGCGGTCGAGCGCAGCGCCCGGAGGGTGCTGCGCGAGCTGGGGCTCGGAGATCAGACCAAGGTCGTGCTGCTCAACCCGGTCCGGCTGGGCGGGGTCGTCGTTCGGCCGGCGGCGATCACTCCGCTCGCTCCCTGGATCGAGCCGAGCGGCTCGGTCCACGCCGCCGCCACCGGGGCCGGCCGCATGCCCGGGCCCTGCCGGCCCTCCGCGTGCCCGATGCTGCTGGCCGGCCCGAGGGCGCCCGGTGTGGCCCTGACCGCGTTCGGCGTCCGCATCCCGCTCGCCGGCCCAACGCAGCTCCGCTCGGCAGCGCCCCTGGGCTTCGTCCCCGGCGCCCCACCGGGGCAACCGCCCTTGCTGCTGAGCGGCGACACCGCGGGGCTCGGAGCGCTGCCGGGCCTCAGCGGCGTGTATCGCACCTACAACTGGCTCGCGCTGCTGCCGACGAGCGAACTGCACTCCTGGCAGCTCGCCGGGATCGCGCGGCGACTGCAACAGGCTCAGGCGGCGCTGGCCCCGACCAACAGCGGCTTCGGCTTCACGCTGACCGCGCCCGTCGCCGGACTGCAGGCGGCCCAGGCCCAGGCCGACACGGTGCCGAAGCGGCTGCTGCTGGCGGGCGGCGGCGCGCTCGCGGCGTTGGCGCTGTTCGTCGTCCTGGCCGCCGGCGGCCTGCGCGGCGACCTCGAGGCCGAGCTGCGCCGGCTCGCTGCCGCTGGTGCCCGGACCCGGCAGTGCGTCGCCTTCGTCCTCACCGAGTCGGCCCTGCTGTGCGGCGTCGCGCTGCTGCTGGGCGCCGGGATCGCGCTGGCCGCGGTCGCGGCGTTGGCCCACGCCGACGGCATGTCGGCGGGCGGCGTTCTCACCCACAGCGTGCTCACGGCCACCGGCGCCCTGGCGCTGGTGGCCGGGTGGGTGGGCGCGACTCTCCTCGTGACCATGGTGCTGCTCGTCCGCGACAGCCGGCTGGCCGAGCTGCCCGCGGTCGCCGCCGCGGCCGGGCTGGCGCTCGCGCTCAGCCTGGGCACGAACGGCGGTGGCCCGCTGCCCGTGCTGCTGGCGCCACTGTGCTGCCTGGCCGCCGGGGTGGTGCTGGCCCGCGTGGCCGTGGTCGGGCTGCGCGGCGGCGAGCGACTGGCCCGTCGCGGCCCCGTGATGACCCGGCTCGCGTTCGTGGGCCTGGCGCGAGCGCCGGCGGCGCCTTCGCTGGCGATCGCGTTCATCGCCGTCAGCATCGGGCTCGGCGGCTTCGCCCTCGCCTACCGGGCGACGCTGCTGCGCGGCACCTCCGATCAGGCGGCGAACCAGGTCCCGCTCGATGCCATCGTCTCGGCGGGTCCCGACTTCGCCACCCCGCTCGAGGTCGCCTCGCCGGCACGGTGGGCAGAGCTCTCGGGCGGCACCGTGACCCCGGTCCGCCGGACCCAGGCCAGCTTCCTCAGCGGCGGCAGCTCGCAAACTGTTCCGGCGTTGGGGGTGCCGGCGGCGGCGATCCCGCGGCTGCGCGGCTGGCGCTCGGGCGACAGCTCGGCACCGCTGAGAAGCCTGGCCCGGGACCTGGCCCCAGCCCCGCGGGGTCCGGCCCGGTCCTCCTCGCTTCCGGCCGGCGCTGCCGCGCTGCAAATCCGGGGGCTGGCGTCCGGGCTGTCGATCTCGATCACGGCGGCGTTCCTCGACCCCGACGACAACCTCGAGCAGGTCCCGCTCGGCCAGGCGGACGGGCGGACGCAGACGCTGAGCGCCAGGCTGCCGGCGGTGCTCCGCCGCCCCGGGGTCGGCGGTGGCTGGCGCCTGGCCGGGCTCGAGCTCGACGAACCCTCTGGAGTCGCGATCACCAGCGGCCATCAGAACGCCGAGAGCTCGGGGGCGCCGACGCAGTTCACGGCGACGCTGAAGCTGGGAGCGCTGATCGAAGTCGGCGGCCGGGGTCGGTCGCTGCGCCGGATCGCGCTCGGCTCGTGGCGGGCGCTCGGCGCCGCCCGCGATCCCCGCGCCGGCGCCGGCGTGACCGTGATCCGCTTCGACGCCAGCGGACAGCCGGGACTGCTGCGCCCCGCCGCCGTCAGCGACACGAACGCGGTCCCGGTACTGGTCGACCCCCAGACCGCGGCGGCGTCAGGGCCGGATCATCTGATCCCGCTCCAGATCGACGGCCTTCCCGTCAGTGCGCGCGTGGTCGGCGTGCTTCGCCGCTTCCCCACAGTTCCGGCGGGAGCTCCGGGCTTCGTGATCGCCGATCAGCAGACGCTCGCCTCGGCCCTCGACGCGCAACTGCCCGGCCAGGGGCGCGCCGACGAGCTGTGGATCTCGACCCGCCACCTCCAGCGGCTCCAGGGTGCGCTCCGGGAGCCGCCGCTGGCGCAGTTCTCGGCCTCGTTCCGGGCCCAGATCGAGCACACCCTCCGCAGCTCGCCGATCAGCCGCGGCGTGCTCGGGACCCTGCTGGCCGCGGCCGGCCTGGCCGCGGGACTGGCGCTGGTCGGGCTGCTGGTGACGCTGCTCGGGGGCGGGCGCGACGAGCGTATCGAGCGTGACCTGATCGCACAGGGAGTGGGGCCGCGCGGTCTGGGCGCCGAGTTACGGCTGAGGATGACGCTGGCGGCCGGGATCGGCGTGGTGGCGGGCCTCGGGGTCGGTCTGCTGCTGACGACGTTGGCCGTGGCCACGGTCCAGGGCGCGGGCCCGGTGGCCGTGCCCGATCCGCCGCTGGTCACGGTGGCGCCATGGGGCCAGCTGGTGGTGTGGGGCGCGGCGGCGCTGGCGATCCTGGCCGGCGCGAGCGCGATCGCCGCCCGGGCGTTGAGCGGCAGGACGGCGCCATGACCGTCGCCGTGCCCACATCTCGGGAATCGTCCCCGACCGGATCGGCCGAGATGATCGTGGAGTTGCGCGACGTGTTCTGCGTCCACCGCAGCGCGGAGGGCGACGCGGCGGCGCTCCAGGGGACGACGCTTCAGGTGAGGCGCGCCGAGCTGGTGTGTGTGCTCGGGCCGAGCGGGGCCGGAAAGAGCACCCTGCTGCGCGTGATCGCCGGACTCCAGGTGCCCTCCGCGGGCGTGGTCAGCCTCCTGGGCTGGGACATCGGACGTCTGGCGGCGCGGCTGCGGGCGCGGCTGCGCCGCGAGCACATCGGGTTCCTCGACCAGCACGCCGACAGCGCCCTGCCCCCAGAGCTCCGCGTGCGCGACGCCGTGGCGCTGCCGCTGGCGTTGCGCGGTGGCGCCGCCCCCGCCCGCCGGCGCCGAGCGCTCGAGCTGCTCGAAGCCGTCGGGCTCGAGGATCGCGCCGGCGCGCTCCCGGCCGAGCTCTCGGGCGGGGAGCGGCAGCGGGTCGCGCTGTGCGCTGCCCTGGCCCACCGGCCGACGCTGCTGCTGGCCGACGAGCCCACCGGCGAGCTCGACGCCGCCGGCGCGGAATCGATGCGCGGCCTGATCGCCGAGCTCGTGCGCGAGCAGGGCGCGACCGCAATCGTGGTCACGCACGATCCGGCGGCGTCCACGTTCGCCGACCGCACGGTGCGACTCCGCGACGGGCGGGTCGTGGCCGACCACCGCGCCGGGAGCGATGGGGTGGTGGTCGGGGGTGGCGGCTGGCTGCAGCTGCCGCCCGAGCTCCTTCGCGAGGCCAGGATCGGCGGCCGGGCCCATCTCCGGCTCACCCCGGCAGGAGTGCTGGTGGCCCCGGCCGGCACCGACCGCCGCCTGACGGCGACGGCGCCGCCCCGCCGCGAGCCCGCCCAGCCTGCCGGCGCGACGGAGTGGACGCCGGCGCGGGTCGAGACACGATCGCTCAGCCGCAGCCGCGGCCACGGCGCGAGCCGCCGGCAGGTGCTGAGCGGCTTCGAGCACGTGTTCGCGCCCGGGCGAATGACCGCGGTCACGGGACGGTCGGGAGCGGGAAAGACGACCCTGCTGCGATTGCTCGCCGGACTGGACCGCCCGGACCAGGGCGAGGTGCTCATCGGCGGCGCGTCGATCGGGGCCGGCGACGCCGAGCGGCGGGCGGCGATCCGGCGCGAGCGGATCGGCTTTCTCCCCCAGGAGCCCTCGCCGATCGGGTTCCTGAGCGCAGCCGAGAACGTGGTGCTGACGTTGTGGCTGCGGGGCTGGAGCACCGCCGCCGCGGTCGAGCGTGCGGCCGTGGTCCTGGCCCGGGTCGGCCTCTCCGACCGCGCCGCGCAGCGGGTGGGCCGGCTATCGGCCGGCGAGGCGCAGCGCGTCGCCCTCGCCCGCGCCGCCGCCAGCGCACGGGGACTGCTGATCGTCGATGAGCCGACCTCCCGGCTCGATCAGGCCAGCGCCGCCACGGTGGCCGAGTTGCTGGCGACGGCGGCGATCGACGATGGCCAGACGGTGATCTGCGCCACCCACGACGGCGAGGTGATCAGACACGCGCACGAGGTGATCGAGCTCGGCGGCTGAGCCGAGGGACTACTCGATCGCGCCCTCCTCGCTCAGCACCGCCTTGGCGACCCCGAAAGCGGCGTTGGCGGCGGGCACCCCGGCGTAGACGGCACTGTGCAGCAGAACCTCGCCGATCTCCTCGGCAGTGAGGCCGTTGCGCAGGGCCGCGCGCACGTGCATGCCGAGCTCGTGCTCGGCCCGCACGCTGACCAGCGCCGCGAGCGTGATCGCGCTGCGCATGCGGCGGTCGAGCCCCGGCCGCGACCACACCGCGCCCCATGCGTAGCGGGTGATCAGCTCTTGAAACGGCTGGCCGAACGAGCCCGCCGCGGCGGTCGCCCTGTCCACGTGCTCCTCCCCCAGCACCTCGCGACGCGTCTTCATGCCGGTGTCGAGATCGCTCATCTGCGCTCCTCGTCGGTTGGGTTCAGGTGGCGCGTGATCAGCGCCGTCACCGCGTCAGGCTGCTCGACGTTCGCCAGGTGGGCCGCGTCGTCGACGAGCTCGAAGCGGGCGTCCGGGATCGCCTCGGCGATCCCTCGGCCGTGGTCGGGCGGGGTGGCCTGGTCCTCGCGGCCCGCCAGCACCAGCGTCGGGGCCGCGATCGCCGGCAGCTCTGGGCGCAGGTCCATCTCGGTCAGCGCCTCGCAGCATCCGGCGTAGCCCTCGGGCGGGGTGGCGAGGAGTCGCTCGCGCATCTGCTCCACCACCTCCGGGTGCGAGGCGGCGAATCCGGCCGTGAACCACCTGGCCAGAACGGCCTCGGCCACCCACTCCACGCCGCGCTCGCGGACGATCCGCGCCCGCTCGCGGTAGGAGCCTTCGGTGTCGATCAGCGCCGAGCTGCAGCAGACCACCAGCCGCTCGACCCGGTCGGGCGCGTGCGCGGCCGCCCACATGCCGGACATCCCGCCGATCGAGACCCCGCACACCGAGGCCCGGGTGAGCTCCAGCCGGTCGAGCAGCGCGAGCAGGTCGGCGCCGAGGTCGGCGATCGAATACGGGCCCGGGGGCACGGGCGAGGACCCGTGGCCCCGGAGGTCGTAGCGCACGACGCGAAACTGCTGCTCGAGCGCCCGCGCCTGCGGCTCCCACATCGACAGCTCGGTGCCGAGCGACGGGGCCAGGATCACCGCCGGGCCGTCGGGCGGGCCCGAGCTCTGGTGGTGGACCCGGCACGCCATCGCGCTAGCGCCGCCCGCCCTGTCGGTGCGCCGCGAGCGCGCGGTCGATCAAGGCGTCGGCGACACCGAGGTAGTTCTCCGGCGCCAGGGCATGCTCGAGCTGCCGGCGATCGATTGCGCCGGTCACCTCGGGGAGCTCGAGCAGCACCTCCCCCAGCGGCCGCTGCTCCCGGTCGGCGCGCTGGGCGGCGGTCTCGATCACCTCCTGGGCGCGCGGGCGCCCCAGCGACGGCGCCAGCGCCGCGGCGACGCTCTCGCTCATCACCAGGCCGTGCGTCAGTTCCAGGTTGGCGCGCATGCGCTCGGAGTGGAGCTCGAGCCCGCCGAGCAGCTCACGCACCGACGCCGCCGCCGAACCGGCCAGTCGGAGCAGCTCGAGCAGCGGCTCGGGCTCGGCCTGCCACGCGCCCGCGGCCCGCTCGTACTCCTGTCCCATCGCCGAGAGCACGGTGGCCACCAGCCCCGGCGCACGCTGCGCGCAGGCGAGCACCGCGATCGCTCCGACCGGATTTCGCTTGTGCGGCATCGTCGAGGAGCCGCCCCGCCCCGCTTCCCCGCCTTCGCTGGCTTCGCCCACCTCGGTCTGGGCCAGCAGGACGACGTCGCGAGCGATCTTCGCCGTCGCCCCCAGCGCGATCCCGAGGGCGCAGGCCAGGCGGGCGGGACGCACCCGGTTCGTGTGCCAGGGCAGCTCCGGTTCGGCCAGGTCGAGCTCCCGGGCCAAATTGGCGCTCACCTCGAGGCCGTGCTCGCCGAGCGCGGCCAGGGTCCCGGCGGCGCCGCCGAGCTGGACGGCGAGGCCGTGGTCGCGAATCCACCGAAGCTCGGAGCCGGCGCCGTCGAGCCCGCTCAGCCACCCCGCGGCGCGCAGGCCGAAGGTCGTCGGAACCGCCTGCTGAAGCAGGGTGCGCCCAGCCTGCACGGTGCCCCGATGGCTCTGGGCCAGCTCCGCGCACCGCTCGCCGGCGGCGTCGAGATCGGCGAGGAGGGGGTCCAGGGACCGGCGGGCGACGAGCATGATCGCGGTGTCGACGATGTCCTGGCTGGTGGCGCCGCGGTGCAGGAACGGGCCGGCGTCGCCGTCTCCGAGGCGCTGCCTGAGCGCGCTGAGGAGCGCCGGGACCGGCGTTCCCTTCTCGGCCGTCGAACGCCCGAGCTCGCCGATGTCGAGGGCGGAGGCATCGGCCGCCGCCGCCAGGGCGGACTCCGCCTCGACCGGCGCCAGCTTCGCGCGGACGAGCGCCCGCACCAAGGCCAGCTCGACGTCCACCATCGCCTGCAACAGCGCCTCATCGCTCGCCTGTTCTGCCGCGGGACCGAAAGCGAACAGGCCGGAGAAGAGGCCGCGAGGAGAGGAGGTCTCAGGCACGGGGCGGGACCGTATCGCCCCCAGGGGCCCGACGGCTGCTTTAACGGAGACGCGCCCCGGAACCGGCGGGATATGGGGCCGGAACCTGAGGGGCGCGCTCGAGGGAGGAGAGGGTTACTGCACGGATCATGATCGCGCATGCGGCTTTAGTTGTCCAAGACGAGTATTCCGAGATATAAATAAGCACTGCTTATGGAGCTTCGCCAGCTGCGATATCTGGTGGCGCTGGCCGAGGAACGGCACTTCACCCGCGCCGCCCAGCGCGAGCACATCGCCCAGCCGGCGCTGTCGCAACAGATCCGCCGGCTCGAGGAGAGCATCGGCCTGGCCCTGGTGGAGCGGACGACGCGCCACGTGGGTCTGACCGAGGCCGGCGAGCTGCTGGTCGTCCGCGCGCGGCGGATCCTGGCCGAGGTGGAGGCGGCCGAAGCCGAGCTGCAGCGGCTGACGGGGGTGCAGACCGGGCATGTCACCGTGGGGGCGATCCACACCATGGGACCGGTCGACGTCTCGCTCGCGCTGGCCGTGTTTCGACAGCGCCATCCCGGGGTGGAGCTCACCGTGCGCGAGCAGTCGAGCGAGGAGCTTGCGGAGATGCTCCGCATCGACGAGCTCGACCTGGCCTTCCTGTCGGTGACCGAGCGGATCGAGAGCCACGGGCTGGCGCTGGTGCAGCTGGTCTCGGAGGAGCTGGTGGTCGTGCTCCCGCCCGATCACCACCTGTCGCGGCGCCGTCGCGTGCGCATGGCCGAGCTGGCCGGGGAGGAGTTCATCAGCTACCGCCCCGGCGCTCGGCTGCGCGAGCTGCTGCTCGCGGCCGGCGAGCATGCCGGGTTCGAGCCGCGCGTAGGCCTCGAGTCGAACGAGAGCCAGCGGATCCGCCGGCTCGTCGCCCGGCGGATGGGGGTGGCGATATTGCCCCGCTCGGACGCGGAGGCGCCCGGGCCGGCGACGGCGTCGGTCGCGCTCGTCGAGCCCTCGCTTCGCCGTGACATCACCCTGGCTTGGCGGGAGGACCGTCGTCACGCCCCGGCCGCCGCCGAGTTCTTGGAGCTCTCGCGGGAACTGTTCGCGCCTGCCGCCGCGCCGCGGCGGGAGCCCGCCGCTCAGCCCGCCTCGACGGTGGCAGCTACCGCCGCGCGCCGTCCGTGAAGCGCGCGCACGGCGGCGAAGATCTCATCCGCCACCTGCTGCTGGCGCTCCCGTGAGGGACCGGCCTCGGGTTCAAAACGCAGCGGCTCGCCGTAGCAGACGGTCACGGCCGGGAACTGCAAGCGCCGCCAGTTCCGCGCCCGCTCGGAGCCATGGACCGCGACCGGCACCACCGGGCAGCCGGTCTCGAGCGCGAGGCGGCCGATCCCGGGTCGCGCGGACTCCCCCAGGCGGCCGCTGCGCGAGCGGCCCCCCTCCGGATACATGACCACCGTCCCGTCGGCGCGCAGGACCGCCTCGGCGGTCACGATCGCCTCCTCGTCGCGCTGCCCGCGGCGGACGGGAAACGCGCCCACCCGGCTCATGAAGAACTCCAAGAAGGGACCGCGGAAGAGCTGCGACTTGGCCATGAACCGCACCCGCCGGCGCAGCAGCAGCCCCACGAACCAGTGATCCATGGCCGAGAAGTGAGTGGGCGCGAGGATCACCCCGCCGTTCGCGGGTACGTTCTCGAGCCCTTCGGCGTGTAACCGGTAGACCAATCGGCAGTAGGGGTAGGACACGAGTCGGACGAACGTGTACACCCCGCCGGGCTCGTGCGTCCGAGCGTGCTCGTGGAACCGGTCGAAGTAGCCGGCGGGCCGTGGATCGGTGTAGACCTGGGGCTTCATCGGCGCCAGGTCTCTGCTGGTCATGGCTCGAATTCCTCCACGGGCGGGCCGTAGTTTGCCCGGTCGCGCCGGCGGCACGCAGTCCGATTCTTCCCAACTTATTACTCAAGTCTGGTTCGATATCTGTCGAACAAACCGCTATAATTCGTCGTGTATCGAACTATGGAATCGGAGATGGATCTGAACACTTTTGACAGCCAGGGACACGAGGCGAGCGCCCGCGTCCGTGGCGAACACCCCGAAGCGATGAACATGGACCACAACCACAACCACGACCGACGGACGAGGCGCGCCGCTGCCTCCGGCAACAAGCGCCAGGGCCGGCGTCGGGCCAGCCATGCCGCCAGGACGGCGAGCGCCCAGGCTGCGCATGGCGAGCTCGGCCATTCGCCCGATTCGCTCGAGCTGTTCCTGCGCCAGGCCCGCAACCACGCCCTGCTGACCGCCGATGAGGAGGTGGAGCTGGCGAAGCGGATCGAGAAGGGCGACCTCGAGGCCAAGGAGCGGATGATCAACTCGAACCTCCGGCTGGTCGTCTCGCAGGCACGACGCTACCAGGGCCATGGCCTCCCGATGGAGGACCTCGTCCAGGAGGGGATGCTCGGACTGATTCGCGCGGTCGAGAAATTCGACTGGCGACGTGGCTTCAAGTTCTCGACCTACGGCACGCTGTGGATCCGGCAGGCGATTCAGCGTGGCCTGCAGAACCACGGCCGGACGATCAGGGTCCCGGTGCACGTCGCCCAACGCCAGGTCAAGGTCCGCAAGCTCGAAAGCGAGCTCGGAACCAAGCTCGGGCGGGAGGCGACCGACGAGGAGATCGCCGCCGCCGCCAAGCTGACCGTGGAAGAGGTCAACGAGCTGCGCGAGCTGAGCCGCGGCCTCGCCAGCCTCGACCAACCGGTCGGCGACGACGGCGAGACCGCCCTCGGCGACCTCCTGGCCACCGAGCGCCCGGAGCCGATCGAGGAAGTGGCCAGCAGCGACCGCGACCGCCAGGTGCACGAGGTCGTGCAGCAGCTCCCCGAGGCGGAGCGCAACGTGATCCGCCTGCGCTTCGGCCTCGAAGGCGACGAGCCGCGGACGCTCAAGCAGACCGGGACCGAACTCGGGATCAGCGCCGAGCGGGCGCGCGAGCTCGAGGAGCGCGGCCTCCGGCGGCTTGCCGCGCGTCGCGACCTCGAGGACCTTCGCGAGGCCGCTTGATTCGTTTCTGACGGCGGGCTGCCGGATGCCGGCGGCCCGCCGTTAGGCGTCCGCCCCGCTCCAGAAGTCCTCGCGGAGAACCTCACCGTCGCCAGCATGCCGGGGCCCGAAAACCAGCAGTTCGAGCCCCTCGGGCCCGGCCTCGAAGGCTCGAGCGACGTTCGGCGCGACCCGGATCGCGTCCATCGGGCCGACGGCGGCGATGGCGCTGTCGAGCTTCATCCGGCCGCTGCCCGCGAGCACCACGTAGACCTCCTCGGCCTGCTCGTGCTTGTGGGCGAACGCCTGTCGCTTCCCAGGTCGCACCACGTAATAGGCGAGCCCGATCGTCTCGGCCCCGAGTTGTTCGCGTGCGAACCGGGCCTCCTGGACCTCGGAGAGGCCGAACTTGGGCGCGAGGTCCTCAACCTTCCGGAGATTCTCGATCGTGTAATCCACCCCACCGGACATTACCGGCCCCACCCCAGCCGGGCCCTCCCGGGCTTCTGGGAGAGCGGCCGCTACTCTGGCCGGGGAAGTCGTGTTTGCGTAGAGGAACCGTCCGCAAGCTCGGGTTGGGGGAAGACCGGCGCCGTCAACGTGATCCCAAGAGAGGAGCCATGCCCTTGAGTCATCGAGCCCGAAACGCACTTCTGGCCCTGTCCTGCGCGATCGCCTGCGTGGCGATGCTGCCGGCGAGCGCCGGCGCGGTCGTCGTCGGCATCGGAGATCAGAACCCGACGTTCTTCTCCGATCCTCGCTTCCTCGCGCTTCACATCCATGAGGCTCGGCTCACCGTCTCCTGGGACGTGGCCACCAACCGCGCCCGCCGCGCGGAACTGCGCGCCGACACCGCGTGGCTGAAGGACGCCGCGGCCGACCACGTCGTCCCGCTCGTCTCCTTCAGCGGCATCGGCAACTACATCCCCACGGTCGGCCGGTACACGCAGGCGGTGAAGGCATTCATCCACAAATTCCCCAGCGTCAAGCGCTACACGGCCTGGAACGAGCCGGACTGGGTCTATCGCAGCCTCAGCCGCCATCCCCTGCTGGCCGCGTCGTTCTTCAACGCGCTGGTCAAGCAATGCCGCCACTGCACCGTGCTCGCTGGGGACCTGTATCTGCCGGCGAAGCAACTCGGGCCGTGGATCCGCGCCTACAAGAAGGGGCTGCGGTTCCGCCCGGCGGGCTGGGCCCTGCACAACTACTACGACGTTCGCAGCCACCGCACCTCGCAGCTGACCACGCTGATGAAGCTGACCTCGGGTCCGATCTGGCTGGACGAGATCAGCGGCGTGGAGGACCGCGGCCACTGGCAGTACAAGAACCAGTCGCCCACGGCCGCCGGCCGCGATGAGGCGTTCCTGTTCGGCCTGGCCCGTCGCTACAGGCGGATCAGTCGCATCTACCACTATCAGTGGCAGTCCGCGCCGCTCGCGGGGTGGGACTCCGGCCTGATCTCGCCCGCCGGCAGGATCTGGCCGGCGTACTACGTGGTCCAGAAGGCGGCGCGCTGAGAGGCGGCCTCGAGGTGGGAAGGCGGCGCGCCGAGAGGCGGCCTCGGGAGGCCTCGGCGTAGGCAGGGTCAACTGAGGGGCAGCTCGGCCCAGACGCGCGCCGCGTCGTCGAGCGCCCCCCAGTTGGCCGACAGCTGATCGACGATCTGCAGCCCCCAGCCGCGGATCATCCTGGCGTTCCCCTCACGCGGCCTCACGGTCACGCCGCCGCCCTGATCCACGACCTCGATCCGCACGCGGCCGCGGCCCATCCGCAGCCACAGCTCGATTTGGGAGGAGTGGTGCGCGCTGCTCCTGACGGCGCCGATGGGCGAGACTTCTGTCGATGGAGGAGCATCGAGACTGGGTCGCCGCCAATCGCGCTCTGTGGGATGAGCGCGTCGGCATCCACGTCGCCGGCGATTTTTACGACGTGGAGGGATTCCTCGCTGGCCGATCCTCGCTGCGAGAGTTCGAGCTGGCCGAGGTCGGGGATGTCGGCGGGCTGAGCCTGGTCCACCCGCAGTGCCATTTCGGGCTCGACACCCTCTCTTGGGCGCGGGAGGGAGCGCGGGTCACGGGACTCGACTTCTCCCCCGCGGCCATCGCCGCCGCCCGGGAGATCGCGGACCGAGCCGGGCTGGCTGCGGAGTTCCTCGAGGGCAACGTCTATGACGCCGTGGAGGTCCTGGGCGCGCGCCGGTTCGACATCGTCTACACCGGGATCGGGGCGATCCTGTGGCTGCCGGACATCGAGCGCTGGGCGCGCACGATGGCGGCGCTGCTGGCCCCCGGCGGACGGTTCTACTTCGCCGAGTTCCACCCGATCACGGAGGTGTTCGGCGAGGACGACCTCGCGATCACGAACTCCTATTTCGACCGTGGTCCGCACGTCTACGACGAGCCCGGTACGTATGCCGATCTGAGTGCCCCGACGACTCAGAACCGCTCGGTCCAGTGGCAGCACGGCCTCGGCGAGGTGGTCTCAGCGCTCGCCGCCGTTGGTCTCAGGCTCGAGCTGCTGCACGAGCATGACTTCACGCTGACCCCGCGGTGGCCGTTTCTGGAGCCGGCCGCGGACCGCACCTTCCGGATGCCCGCCGATCTCCCGGCGCTGCCGCTGATGTACTCGCTGCGGGCTTCCCGCGCGTCTCCCTGACCGGGGCTACGGCGCGCGCAGCACGACGACGCAGTTCTGGCCTCCAAAGCCGAACGCGTTCACCAGTGCGGTCCGGACCGTTGCCGGTCGTGCCTGCAGCGGTACGTAGTCCAGGTCGCATTCGGGATCGCGCCGCTCGAGGTTGATCGTCGGCGGCAGGATCCCGTCTCGCATCCCCAGCAGGCAGACCATCGCCGACAGCGCCCCCGCGGCCGCGATCAGGTGCCCGACCATCGACTTCGGGGAGCTGACGGCAACGGCATCGGCGGCGGCTCCCAGGGCCATCCGTATGGCCCGTGTCTCGACCGCGTCGTTGGCTCGGGTGCCCGTGCCGTGGGCACAGATGTAGTCGACCGCCTGAGGGGAGGTGCCGGTTCGCTCGAGCGCGAGGCGAATCGCCCGCGCCGCCTCGGCGCCTGAGGGCTCCGGAGCGCTGATGTGAAACGCGTCCGAGGTCAGCGCGCCTCCCGCGACCGATCCATACGATCGCGCGCCGCGGTCCCGGGCACGGGCGGCGGCCTCGACCACGAGCAGCACGGCGCCCTCGCCGAAGACGAAGCCGTCGCGGTCGGCATCGAACGGCCTGCTGGCCCGCTCGGGCTCGTCGTTGCGCTCCGACAACGGCCCCATGTTGGCCAGGCCGGCGAACATGGCCGCCGAGATCCCGGCATCCGTGCCGCCGGCGATCACGACGTCGGCCTCGCCGCCCAGGATCAGCCGGCGGGCTTCGAGCAGGGCGGCGTTGCCGCTGGCGCAGGCGAGGGCGCTGGCGTTCACGGGGCCGTTGAGCCCAAGGTCGATCGCCACCTCGCAGGCCGCCATGTTCGGGATTGTCGACGGCACGTAGTAGGCGCTGACCGCTCGCGGCCCCTTGGCGATCAGCGCCTCGACGTTGGCCTGGGTCTCCGGGACGCCGGCCACGGCGGTGTTGACGACGACGCCGATCCGCTCGCGATCGTGCTCGATGCTGAGATCGGCGTCGGCCACCGCCTCGCGGGCGGCGAGCACGGCCAGCTGCGTGAACCGGGCCGAGCGGCGAGCACGCTTGGTGCCCATCACCCGATCGGGATCGAACCCCTGGACCTCGCCGGCGATCCGCACTGGAAGCCCGGACGCGTCAAAGGCGCTGATCGGCCGCACCCCGGACGCCCCCTCGACGAGGCCCCGCCAAGTCGCCGGCGCATCCAGCGCCAGGGGCGTCACCGCCCCGATTCCAGTGATCACAGGGTCCGTGTCGGGATTGGTTGGGCTCACCTGCGTCCGTGGCTGCGAAGGCCGTCCATCGCCGCGACGCTACACGTCCGCGCCCGGGCGCGGTCGCCTGGCCATGCCGGGCGCGGTCGCCCGGCATGGCCGGCGGAGGCTCTTCGGCCGTTATTAGAAACTGCCGCTTCAGTAGTTATGGCGGGTGCTAGCTCAAGGTTGAGCTAGCGAGTCAGCGGTCATCTGTCCGAGGGATTTCGACGGACGCCACCGGCTGCTGCTTACTGGGCGCCGCCTACCACAGACAGGACTGCTATGAGATCGCACGCACGTGAGCGTGGGGGCCGCGCACGCTCGCACGCAATTGGGTCGGCCACGCACGCCCGGGGGCACGCCTCGGGGCTCGCTCCCGTGCCCGCTCCCGATCACGCCGGCGCGCAAAGCTCGCTGAAGCGCTCGCCCGCGCCGCGGACTTCCGAGCGCGACCATGCCCGGCGGACGCACGGGTGGCGCCCGCGTCGAGCAGCGGCCCGCTCCGGGGCCCTGGTCAAGGCGCTGCCGCTGCGCGATCGTCCCGCACTTTTGGCCGTCGCCGGCTTGTGGCTGGCCTCGGCGGTGTTCTTCTGGCAGTGGTGGCTCGAGCCCGCCCACCAGGTCACGGTCGCCGGCCTGATCGCCAACACCGCAGTGCTCGCGTTCGACCTCGTGGTGGTCCCGCTGTGGTTCTGCTTCTTCCTGCTGCGGATGCGGCGGCCGGCCCCGGCGCTCGAGGTCCCGGAGCTGCGAACGGCGATCATCGTCACCAAGGCGCCGTCCGAGCCGTGGGAGCTCGTGCGGAGCACGCTGGAAGCGATGCTGCGCCAGGACTTCCCCCACCGCTACGACGTGTGGCTGGCCGACGAGAAGCTGACCGACGAGGTCATCGACTGGTGCGCCGCCCACGGCGTTCACATGTCGAGCCGCGAGGGTGTCGCCGAGTACCACAACGCCAGCTGGCCCCGGCGGACCAAGTGCAAGGAGGGCAACCTCACGTTCTTCTACGACCACTGGGGATATCGCGACTACGACGTGGTCGCCCAGCTCGACGCCGATCACGTTCCGGCGCCTGACTACCTGCGCCACATGGTCGCCCCGTTCTCCGATCCGCGGGTCGGCTACGTGGCCGCGCCGAGCATCTGCGATCGCAACGCCGCCGGCTCGTGGTCGGCCCGGGGGCGCCTGTACGCCGAGGCGGTCCTCCACGGGTCCACGCAGGCGGGCGCCAACGCCGGCTACGCCCCCAGCTGCATCGGCTCCCACTACGCGGTGCGCACCGCCGCGCTGGAGCAGGCCGGCGGCCTCGGCCCGGAGCTGGCCGAGGACTTCTCGACCACGCTGATCCTCAGCGCGCACGGATGGCAGGGGGTGTTCGCGATCGACGCCGAGGCCCACGGCAACGGCCCCGACTGCGTCGCCGACTGCGTCACCCAGGACTTCCAGTGGGCCCGCAGCATGATGCGGCTCCTGCTGACCGTCACTCCGAAGTATTGGAAGGGCCTCAGCACGCGGGCGAAGTTCAAGCTCGGCGGCTGCCAGCTCTGGTACCCGCTGCACACCCTGGTGATGCTGGTGATGGTGCTGCTGCCGGCGTGGGCGCTGCTCGGCCGCGCGCCGCTCGTGCGGGTCAACGTGACCCAGTTCTACCTTCACTTCCTGCCCGTCGGACTCGTCCTGCTCGCCGCCGTGGTGGTGGTGCGCTCCCGCGGGCTGCTCCGGCCGCGGACGGCGCCGGTGATCAGCTGGGAGTCGATCCTGTTCCAGCTGGTGCGCTGGCCATGGGCGCTGATCGGGTGCGCGAACGCGCTGTGGGGCTGTCTCACGGGCCGGGAGGACGGCTTCAAGGTGACGCCCAAGCGAACCGGCGGCGAACAGCCGCTGCCGCTTCGCGTGATCATGCCCTACCTCGCTCTCGCGGCCGTCTCGATCCTCCCCGTGCTGCTGGTCTCCGACCCCGGGAGGGCGCGCGGCTACTACTTCTGGGCGCTGCTGAACGCCGCCACCTACCTGGGCGTGGCGATCGCGGTCGTCGCTCTGCACATCGCCGAGAACAGGGCGCACACGAGCGGGCGCTCGATGGTTCGCCTCGCCGGGGCGCGCTCGGCGGCGATCGCCGCCGTTGCGGCGGCACTGGTGTTCGCCGCCTTCCTGCACGGCCGCCAGGGCCTCGATGGCCTGAGCTGGCCGGGACAGGAGGCGTTTGCCGCGCAGCGGTTCGTGCCGCCGCAGCCGGCCGTCGTCGCCCGCGGCGCGAGCGTCGATTTGGGCGTCACCACCGCCCCCCTGGCCGGTAACGGAGCCCGACCTTGGACGGCGCGCGACCTGTGGACGGTCAACGCCTTCGAGCACGTGGCCCACAAGCACGCCAGCGTCGTGATGTGGTACGCCGACTGGCAACACAGCGCGCCGTCGCTGGTGCAGCTGCGCCTGATCGAGCGGCGCGGCAGCATCCCCGAGATCACCTGGGAGCCCTGGGACTCGACCAGGGCCATCCGCACCCGCCAGCCGCTCTACGCCCTGCGCAACATCGCCGGGGGCAGGTTCGACGCCTACATCCGCACCTGGGCGCGGACGCTGGCGGCGTTCGGCAGGCCCGTGCGGCTGCGCTTCGCACAGGAGATGAACGGAGACTGGTACCCGTGGGGGGCGAACACCAACGCCAACACGCCCGCCGAGTTCGTCCGCGCCTGGCGTCACGTGCACGACATCTTCACCGCCGCCGGAGCGAGGAACGTGCAGTGGGTCTGGAGTCCCGTCTCGGGCGCGCCCAAGCCGTACTTCCCGGGCCTTCGCTACGTCGACCGGCTTGGGGTCACGTGCCTGAACGGCGGCACGGCGGCGTTCGCGGAGGGCTGGCGGAGCTTCGGCTCGATCTGCGGCGAGTCGATCCAGCAGCTCCACGCGCTGGCGCCCCGCCTGCCGATCGACCTCGCCGAGGTCGCCAGCGCCGAGGCCGGAGGCAGCAAGGCGGGCTGGATCAGGGGCATGTTCGCCTACCTCGCGCATCATCCGGAGGTGAAGTCGTTCATCTGGTTCAACCTGAACAAGCAGGCGAACTGGCCGATCCAGAGCTCGCGCGGCGCCGAGCGGGCTTTCCGGGACGGGGTCCAGGCGGCCCGCTACAAGTGACGCCGCGGGCCGGCCGGCGCTCTCGGTCTTCTGATCCTCCGGTCAGCGCGCGCCGAATTCGGCCACCAGGTCGCGGTAGACCCCGAATGCGGCCTTCGGCGAGTAGTCGTCGCGCAGGATTCCGTACTGGCTCTCGAAGCTCGGGCCCGAGGAATCGGCATCGCGCAGATCGAACCAGCGATATCCGGTGATGTTGTACGTGCGCCGAGCACGGTAGACCGCGGTGATCGCCGCTTTCATCACCGTCGCCTGCATCGACTCGGTTCGTCCGGGGCCGGTCGGATAGCCGTTCTCGGTGACCCGCAGCGGCACCGACCGCGGGATCCCGGCCAGCGGCAGATAGACCGAACGCAGGCGCCTGAGGGCGGCGTCCATGAAATGCCGCGTCGACGCCGCCAGGGCGCCCGGGCCGAGCGCCGGCCCCCACGTACCCGGGTACGCGTCGACGCCGACCCAGTCGACCGCGTCCACAAACCGCCGGCCGCCGACCCGGCCCAGATAGCTCCAGAACGCGCGCTCGGCCCGGTCGGTCTGGTAGGCCCAGTTGAACCCCACCTTGACCCGGTGGGCGTGCTCGGCGCGAACCACCCCCCGGGCGGCGATCACGCCCTCGATGAGCGCGTCCTCGGCACCCCGGTAGTAGCCGTCGGAGGCGTTGGGGGCGCCCCGTACGTTGGCCTCGTTGGTGACCTGCACGGCCACGAAGCCCGGCTCGTGGCCGAGCGAGTGCAGCGAAGCCCGGACGAACCGAACGAAACCGGCGACCTCGCCGGGGGATCCGCCGCCGGCCGGCCGATAGGTCAACGCGAGCTCGGTCTCGAACCCCGCCCGTCCGTAGGCCGCGATCTCGTGGCCGACCTGCTGCTGGGCCGAATACCCGTTTGCGCCCGTGTACCCCGCGTACAGATGCAACACGAACGGCCGGCCGTGGGGGCGCAGCCGCTCGAGCGCGGCGAGGCGCAGGGCCGGATCCTCCGGCTTGGTGGGGCCGCTCGGACCGACGGTGCCCGCGGCGCCACCGGGGTAGATGCCGAACACGAGCGCCGGCGCCATGCCCACGTGGCGCTGTCTGCTCCTCACCTTCACATCGCGCATGGCAGCTGGCCGGCCGAGGTCGTTGCCCCACCCACGGGGCGCGGTGGCGCCCGCCCGGGGACCGATCACGGTGGCGAGCGACGAAGCTACCAGCGCCACGATCAGCGCGCGCGTCGCCGCCCGCGCGCCGCCTCTCCCACTTCGAGGGGCTCGCGAACGCCGGCGTTCGTGTCGAGCAGCGACCAGACCCCCACCTCCCGGGGTATGCGTCCGTGCATTATCGCTCCGGAATGATCGTCGGGCCGACGCCAGGCTGAAGCCACGATGCGTTTCTGTGCCGGGTTGCCGCGGCAACGTGAACAGCACTCCGGAGTCAGCGGCCCCTCTGCTGCCACGCCCGTGCGCGCTCGCGGGCGGCAAACCTCTTGGCCTTGGCGCGGTTGCCGCAGGTGGCCATCGTGCACCAGCGGCGACGGCCCCTGAGGTCCAGGAACAGCCAGCCGCAGTCGGTCCCCGGGCATGCCCGGACGCGCTGGCGCTCGGGCGAGGTCAGCAGCTGGCCGGCCGACCAGGCGACAGCCACGATCGGCGCCGCGAGCCCGGCCTCGGGGTCGATCTGCCACTCGATCTCTCCCCCGGAGGGCCGGAGCCGGAGTCTGGCGCCGGCGGCGTGGACGTCCTCGGCAACACGCTCGAACGCGGCAGCGGCCGGGCCGTCGCGGAGGACCGCGTAGAGGCGCGCGCGAAGCTCCAGGGCGTCGGCCAGGACCGCGTCCGCGTCGCCGCCGCCCCGCCCGGCTTGGCGCCGTAGCGCCCCGATTCGCTCCGGAGCCAGGAGCCCGGCGAACCCGGCCCATGTGGCCAGATGGTCGTAGGAGCGCAGATAGTCCCAGGACGCGCGCCCGTCCCAGCCGGCCAGGGTGTTGCAGAAGTCCAGCGCCGGATGGCCGCCGAGCTTGGCGGGCAACTCGAGGCCGTCGATGACCACGTAATGCGCTGGCATGGAGGCGATTCAAGGACCGGCTTGACCAGGTTCGCTCGCGGCCGGTAGCCTACTAACCGCTTGATGAGACCTTACCGGTTAGTGATGATGATCGCTGGCCTGGTGGCCATCGCCGTGGTTGTGGGTTGCGGCGGTCGGGAGTCGAAGCCGGCGGCGACGGCCCCCACGGGCGCGGCCAGCACAGCGCTGCCCCGCCGCCGTCTGCTCGTCTACTTCAAGGAGGTCTACGGCGTCGATCCGGCGGCGAGCTACCTCACCGTGTACACCAGCGGCAACGGCGTCGCCGTGAGCATCGCTGGGGGCGTGGACGGGGCGTCAGTGCGGAGGTTTCAGCTGACGAGGTTGCAGCTCGGACGGCTCCGGCGCCTGGTCGAGCGCACGCGGCTGTCGAACACCAGCTGCTGCGACAACCTCAACGGTTGGATCTACTGGGTGACCACGCCCCGCCGGTCGGCCCGCCTACAGCAGGACAGCGTCCCTGCGGCCTCGCGCGCGCTGGTGGACGATCTGGCCGCGATCACCGAGAAGTACACGATCTACTGACCCTCGACCCGACGACCCTGCTCGGCGGCGCGAGCTCTCGCTGCCGGGTGGCGCTACAGCTCGACCCCGATCAGGGTCGGCTCGGGCTCTAGCGCCACGCCGCAGGCGTCGAGCACGCCGTCCCGCAGCTCCCGCGCCAGCGCCACCAGCTCCGCCGTCGTCGCACCGCCGCGGTTGACGAGCGCGAGCGTGTGCTTGCGCGAGATCCCGGCCCGACCGTCGCCGTAGCCGCGGTGAAAGCCCGCGTGCTCGATCAGCCACGCCGCCGATGTCTTGACCCGGCCGCCGTCATGCGGCCACGCCGGCGGGCGCACCGCCTCGGTGGCGCCCGCGCTCATGCGGCGCTCGAGGGCCGCGAACCGGGTGGTGGTGATGATCGGATTGAGGAAGAACGAGCCGGCGCTGACCGAGTCGGGGTCGGCCGGGTCGATCACCATCCCCTTGGCGCGGCGCAGCGCCAGAACCGCCTCCCGCACCTCGGAGAGCGGAGGGTGGGCTTGTGGCGCCACGTCCAGCACCTCGGCCAGCTCGCGGTAGCGCACCGGCCGGGCCTGCGCCGAGCGCTCGAGTTCGAAAGCCACGCCGAGCACGACGTAGCGGGAGGAGCCCTTCAGAGCGCTGGAACGGTAGGCAAACCGGCACGTCGCGGGCGTGAGCTCGACGACCGCGCGGGCCTGCCGGTCGTACGCATGCACCGCGGAGATCGTCTCGGCCACCTCCTGGCCGTACGCGCCCACGTTCTGGATCGGCGTGGCGCCGGTCGATCCGGGTATGCCGGACAGGCACTCGACCCCGGCGAGACCGTCGGCCACGCAGCGCATCACCAGCTCGTCCCATGGCTCGCCGGCGGCAACGGCGAGCCGCACCCGGCGCCCGCGCTGCTCCATCCCGACGCCACGGGTGCGGATACGGATAACCGTGCCGTCGAAGCCGTCATCGGAGATCACGAGGTTCGACCCGCCGGCGATGAGGAGCACGGGCTCGCCGCGCGCGTCGGCGCAGGCGACCGCCTCGACGAGCTCATCGGCGGTGCCCGCCTCGATCAATCGGCGCGCTGGACCGCCGAGACGCAGCGTCGTCAGCTCCGACAGCGGTGTCCGGTGGCGGTCGTCCATGACGCTGAAGTGTCCGTCAGGTGGCCCGCGAATGCTCTGGCGAGTCACGGCGTCCGCGCTGGGCCAGATCTTTCTGGCCCAGGAGCAGGCAAGAGCTCGATCAAGCGGAAGGGGACCGCGCGATGCCTGTGATTCTTCCGGAGGCGGTGCAGGCCGCGTCCGGCGGGTGCTTGGTGCATCGGAGCCTCAGCGTCCCGGCCGCATGCTTGAACCGCCCGGTTCCGCCCAGGACATGCATCACGCCGCGATACCTCGTGGTCGTGATGACACCAGAGAACTCGTAGGCGGCGCGCACGGTCCCGGCGTGGAATGTGAACTTCGACGAGCCGGTCTCGATGCCCGTCGGCGGGGTCACCATGTCTCGGTAGCGTCCGGAGTAGCGGCCCTTTCCGAATCGTTTGCCGCATTTCGCAGTCCCACCCCGGTAGGTCCCTGTCCCTCGATAGATCCCGGACGTGTCCCGGAGCTGGAAAGAGCACCGTACAAAGACCCCATGCTGAGTCGTAGCGGATGCTTCTCCGATCAGAGACGCGACGAGCAGTCCGACGAGGATGACCTTCCCGGTGGTGCGCATCATGCTTGCCTGGGTCAAGCCGAAACCCTACCGCTTCATCTAGATTGGGCCGGCGCACGCGTAGGAGCCGATGAGTTTTCAGCGCGGGGAACGTCGTACTGGCATGACGACCGTACATGCGCTTGAAACCCCCGAGGCCGAAATCGCCTATGACGTCCACGGCCCGCTACCCACGGCGGACGGACGGCCGCCGCTGCTCATGATCGGTCAGCCCATGACGGCCAGCGGCTTTGGCGCGTTGGCCTCGCACTTCCCTGACCGCACCGTGGTCACGTATGACCCGCGCGGCCTGGGCCGCAGCACCCGCAGGGACGGCCGGGTCGATCATTCGCCCACGGTCCAGGCTAACGACGTGCACGCGGTCATCGAGGCGCTGTCCGCCGCCCCGGTCGACATGTTCGCTAGCAGCGGGGGCGCGGTGACCGCGCTCGCGCTCGTGTCCGCCTATCCCAATGACCTGCTCACCCTGGTGGCACACGAGCCGCCGCTCATCGCGGTTCTGCCCGACTGCGAGGCGGCCGAGCGAGCCCGCGCCGGCGTTCGCGACGCCTACGAGGCCAAGGGGCAGGGTGCCGGCATGGCGGCGTTCATCGCGATGGCGTCGTGGCGCGGCGAGTTCACCGAGGAGTACTTCGCCCAGCCCCCGGCGGATCCCGCCGCGTTCGGAATGTCCGCCGAGGACGATGGCTCCCGCGAGGACCCGCTGCTGTCCGACCGCTCGTGGGCGGTCACCGGCTATCGCCCTGACCTCGACGCGCTGACCGCGGCGCCAGCCCGGATCGTCATCGCCGTGGGCGAGGAGTCCGAGGGCACGTTCACGGGACGCACGGCGGTGGCCAGTGCCGAGCTGCTCGGTCAGCAGGCGACCGTGTTCCCGAGCCACCACGGCGGCTTCCTCGGCGGCGAGTCCGGATACGCCGGCCAACCCGAAGCCTTCGCGCGCAAGCTGCGCGACGTCCTCGACGGCAACTGACCGCCGGGCAGTCCGCGGGTCAGAGTGCGGGCGGCTGGGTCACTCCTCCGGCTCCGGGTCGACTCCGAGCGCGATTGGCGGCCCCTCCGGGATCGCCGGTCAGGCCATCGCGGTCGTTTGCAGGGGTGAGCCCTCCGGTGCGCCAAGCTGCCCACACCGCTCTGTGCCGGCCACGATCAACTTCCTCCGTATGCCCTCCCGCCGGCGCGCCGCCACGGTCCGCACCGACAACCGAGGACACTTTCGGCTCGATCTCCCGCCCGGTGCCTACGAGCTCCGGGCCAGTACGTCGAGCTACCTGATCTGGGCCCGAGTGTTCACGACGCGTCCTTCCGCACCAGATCAAGCACACGATCGTCACCTTCGTCCTCGCCACCCTCTTCCGGTAGCACCAGGGCAGTAGACACCTGGTTACTGCAGTGTTCCCGTCGCGCAGGTCGCGCACCCGCACGATTCGCCGCGCCAGGCGCGGCGCCCTTCGATGATCGCCAGCGCGGCGATGCCGAGCGCGACGACCGGGTCCAGCCACCAGACGCCGAGCAAGGTGTTGGCGAGCAACCCGGCGAGAACCGCGAGGGCGAGGTAGGCGCAGATGAGGTTCTGTCGTCCTTCACCGGCAGTGGCGGGAGAAGCGAGCTGCTCGCCGAGGCGGAGCTTCGCGCGCCCCAGCCACGGGCAGATACAGAGCGTTGCGGCCGAGAGGCCGATGCCCAGCAAGGTCGTCTCGGCGCGGTGCTCGACCAGGAGGGCGTGGGTGGCCTCGAAGGCGATGTACGGGGCGAGCAGGAAGAAACTGACTGCGACGAGCTGCTGCGCACGCCGTTCCGAGCTCCGAGAGAGCGTTCGTGAGCCGGAAAACCGCCACAGCACGATCACGCTGGCGAGGCCCTCGATCGCGCCATCGAGTCCATTGGCCAGCAGCGCGGTCGAGCCGGCGAGCAGACCTGCGGTGGTGGTGGCAGCGCCTTCGAAGCAGAGCCAGGCAAGCGAGAGGGTGGCGAGTCTGCGGGCCCGTCGGGCGCCGCGCAGCCATTCGCGGCTGCCAAGCTGGGCGCCGGTGACCGTCGGGATCAGTTCGGCCACAGCGCCGATGGCTCGGGTCAGTCGGATGCCTTGCCCGCGCGGATGATCGCGGCGGCCGCGTGCTCGTGGACGCGGTGGGTTTCGCGGATCTCGATCGCGTGGAAGCCGGCGTTCGTCAGCGCCGAGCGGAACTCTTCGTTGGTGAGTGCGCCGGCCACGCATCCGGTCCAGGCAGCCATGTCAGCGCGCGTCGCCTCGTCCATGTCGGGGTCGGCGATCACGTCGGAGACGGCGAATCGCCCACCCGGTCTCAGCACCCTCGCGGCTTCGCGCAGGACCCGCGACTTGTCCGCTGAGAGGTTGATGACGCAGTTGGAGATGACCACGTCGACGCTCTCGTCTGCGAGCGGGATGTCCTCGAGGAAGCCCTTGAGGAACTCGACGTTCTCGACCCCGGCCTCGGCCGCGTTGGCTCTGGCGAGCTCGAGCATCTCGTCGGTCATGTCCAGACCGATCGCCTTGCCGGTCGGCCCCACCCGTCGGGCGGAGATGAGTACGTCGGCGCCGGCGCCGGCGCCGAGATCCAGCACGGTCTCGCCTTTGTGGAGGTCGGCAACCGCCGTGGGCACCCCGCACCCAAGCGACGCGTTCAGCGCCGCCCCGGGCACGTCCGCGCCGGCGGCCTCGTCGTAGAGCGTGCCGCCGAACACGCCCGTCGTGTCGGCCGGACTGCAGGTGAGGTCGCTCGACCCGCAACACCCGGAATGCGTGGCCACGGTGTTCGGCTGCGCGGCGGCCCTGGCGGCGGCGGCGTACTTCTCCCGGACGGTCTCGCGAATGTCGGTCAGCTCAGCCATGCCGATAGCTCCTTCAGCGCTTCTGGCTTTACGTAGTAGTAGGCCCACAGGCCACGCCGCTCGGAATCGACGATCCCCGCTGCGCGCAGCTTGCCCAGGTGGTGCGACAGAGTCGGCTGGGAGATGTCGAACAGAGGGACCAGCTCGCACACGCATACCTTCCCGGCGTGCTTTCTGAGCACATCCACGAGCTGGAGTCGGACAGGGTCGCCGAGCGCCTTGGCCACCTCCGCCATTCGCGTCGCCTGGCCGCGTTCGACGTCGGGATAGACGACCGGCTCGCAGCAGCGCTCACCTGCCCGCCGCTTCTGCTTCGGCAGTAGCTCCAGATCGACAACCATCGATTCATATATACCTATTGAGTCGATGAATGTCAATGGATATGCTATCGGTCGTGAGTCGCGTTCTGTTCGTTTGCGTGCATAACGCCGGGCGTTCCCAGATGAGCCAGGCCCTGTTCAACCGGGCCGGCAGCGGAGCGCACGAGGCCCGCTCGGCGGGAAGCGCGCCGGCCGACCGCGTGCACCCTGAGGTAATCGCGGTGATGGACGAGGTCGGAGTCGACCTACGCGGCGAGATCCCGAAGCCCCTCACCCCGGAGCTCGCGGAGTGGGCCGACGTTGTCGTGACGATGGGTTGCGGGGACGCCTGCCCCTACATCCCAGGCAAGCGCTACCTGGAATGGGAGCTCGAGGACCCCGAAGGTCAGTCCGTCGAGTCAGTGCGCGCAACGCGCGATCAGATCGCTCGCCGCATCGACGGACTGCTCGCTGAACTCGGGCCCGCCGAGAGCGGCACCAAGCCGACAGCGAGCGATTGACCCATCGGTATCACCGGGGCGCTGCCATCGTTCCTGCTGGCGAAGCGGGCGCGGGAGCCCCGGTGCCGCGCATGTCCCCAGGGCGTATCCAGGATCTCGCACGTAACTCTATGAGCCGACTACGTGCCTCCATATTCTTCGCGTGATGGCCAGGACGGGAGGCAATGCCGGGGAAGATCGCCGAGGGCCCTTCTGGGACGTGATCGCCGGACGCCGTGAGCCTCCCCCTGCCGCGGTGCTGCTGGGATGGCAGCTTGAAGCTGTGGACCCCGACGCCGGGACGATCGAGCTGTCCTTCACCGCGAGAGAAGAGTTCCTCAATCCCGCGGGTCATGTGCAGGGAGGGTTTCTGGCCGCGATGCTTGACGACACGCTGGGCCCTGCGCTGGTTGCCACGCTCTCAGACGGCGAATGGGCGCCCACTATCAGCCTGAATGTCCAGTTCGTGCGTCCAGCGGAGCCGGGCAAGCTGAGGAGTCGCGGACGCGTGGTGAGGAGAGGCCGGGACATCGCCTTCCTCGCAGGTGAGCTCATGGACGGCGACGAGGTCATAGCGAGCGCCACTGCCTCAGCCATCATCCGCCGACGCCGTTGACTGACCACCGGCCGCCCGACTACGGAGCGAGTGCCGCCGACGTAACCCCGGGCTCCACGAACTCGAAGTCCTCCCCGTCGCGCCATGCAGACAAAGCTGGATGCAGACTTGAGGAGCCGCGCGCGCGGGTCGCTCCGGGCGCGGGGGTGCGGACGGCCGCCGTGGCCGCTCTGGCCCGCTCGGGCGCGGGGTGCGGACCGCTCGCGCCGGCCCATACAAGCCCGGGCAACCTGCACAATGCGACAGCGCCGCTGGAATGGGGGAGCCGTGCCGCGCCACGCACCACAGTCATGCCTAACACGACAGCGCTTCCAGCCCACGCCGGCGCGGTCGCACTATGCAGCTTCCGATGCCCGCCGGCCGCCCACACTATCCCGCCCGGCGCAGCGGCCCGGCGCCGCGGGGCGACCGGCTGCTCGCCGCCGGCGGGCGCTCGGACCGGGCGCCCTGGCGCCCGCGGCCGCAGTCGCCCCGGCGCTCGAAGACGGCCGCAGCGAAGGATCTCGGCCCGCAGGCTGGGAACTCAATCGTCGGGATGCTGGGCGCGACTTATCGGCGCGCTGCCAACGGGAGCGGTGCAGCCGCCGCGAGCCCGAACCCGATGACGACGGCTTTGCCCCAGCCAGGCAGTCAGTCAGTGGGCGATCCAGGACTCGAACCTGGGACCTCTTCCTTATCAGAGAAGCGCTCTAACCGACTGAGCTAATCGCCCGGCGCGTCGGCGTGCGAATCGCCGCACGGTCCGGCATACGGCGGGGGATTCTAGTCCTCCTTGGACCGGCCCCGGAAACGCCTGGCGAGCGGGTCCCGCATCGCCAGCGCTGGCGCCGTCGACTCGCGCCTCCGCGGCGCCGTCACGCGCCGGCGCCGCCGTCAGGCCGCGGCACGGATGCGCAGGCGCCGGGCCATCTCGAGCGCCTCGTCGAGCGACTGGAACGTCAGCTGGGCGCGGTATCCGCGACCCGCCGGTGTGATCTCGAGTTCGGCGCCGAGGGCCTCGCCCAGGGCGTCGGCGATCCGCTCGATTGCGGCCGCCTGGTCCGGATGGATCGCACGCCGGCGCCCGCGTCGTGGTCGCCGCTCAGGCGCCGCTGCGGCGGCGGCGCGGGCTCGCGCCTCGAGTTCGCGCACCGACCACTGGCCTGCCGCGGCGTCCTTGGCGAGCCTCCGGCGGTCGCCGTGGTCGGCGGCGAGGAGCAGGGCGCGACCGTGGCCCTCGGTCAACTCGCCGCGCTCGATCAGGTCGAGCGCCTCGTCGGGAAGGTCAAGGAGGCGAATCAGGTTTGAGACTGCGACCCGGCTTCGGCCGACGCGAAGGCCGACCTCCTCGCGCGTGAGCCCAAGTTCTTCGACCAGGGCGGCACACGCGCGGGCCTCCTCGACCGGGTTCAGGTCCTCGCGGGCCATGTTCTCGATCAGGGCCATCTCGAGCGAGGCCGCATCGTCGTGACGGCGGACCACGGCCGGGATCGTGTCGAGGTCGGCGATGCCGGCGGCCCGCCAGCGGCGCTCGCCGGCGATCAGCTCGTAGCGCCCACCCACGAGCGGTCTCACCAGGACCGGCTGGAGCACGCCTCGCGTCCGAATCGAGTCGGCCAACGAGAGGAGCGTCTGCTCGTCGAAGGCGCCGCGCGGCTGGCTGGGGCTCGGGGAGATTAACTCGAGTGGCAGGTGGCGAAGCTCCTCGTGGTCGTCTTTGGGGGCCGCGGAGAGGATCGCCGCAAGCCCTCGACCCATTCCCTTCTGTCGTTCAGCCACGAGCGGCTACCTCCTTTGCGAGCTCGAAATAGGCATCGGACCCCGCGCAATGCGGATCGTGGTGGATCACCGGCTTGGCGAAGCTCGGCGCCTCGCCGACGCGAACGTTGCGCGGGATCACAGTATCGAACACCAGTTCGGGAAAGTGCTCTCTGACCTCGCGTTCGACATCCTGGGCCAATCGTGTGCGGCCGTCGTGCATTGTCAGCAGCATGCCCGCGACGGTGAGTCGCGGGTTCAGCTCGCGCTGGACGAGCGATAGCGTGTCGAGCAGTCCCGCCAGGCCCTCCAGGGCGAAATACTCGGCCTGCACCGGAACGATCACGCGGTCGGCGGCGACGAGCGCGTTGATCGTCAGCGGGCCAAGTGACGGCGGGCAGTCGAGGAGGATGAAGGCATAGCGGTTGCGGACGGGTTCGAGCGCGGCCCGCAGGCGCGTCTCGGAGCCTGGCTCGCGCGGCAACTCGACCATCGCGCCGGCCAGGTCGGGGCCCGCCGGGGCGACCGCTAGGTGGCCAATCCCGCTCCGGACCACGATCTTCTCCAGGGCAGCGGATCCCACGAGGACGTCATAGACGGTGGTCGGAAGCTCCTTGCCGATCCCAAGCCCGACCGTGGCATTGCACTGCGGATCGATGTCGACGAGCAGCGTCTCGTAACCGGCTTCGGCGACGCACGCGGCGAGATTGACGGCCGTGGTCGTCTTGCCGACCCCGCCCTTCTGGTTGGCGATCGCGTACACGGTGCTGGCCATGCTCGGCCCTCAAGCTACCGTCGCACGCGGTCAGAACCCAGGACGTTGGGCGCGCCGAACAAGCTCTCAGCGGGTGCCGAGCGGGCGTTTGCGGGCGACACCCGCCCGACGAGGGAACCGAGCTGGCGTCTGCCTCACCTTCAACATGAGCTGGAGGTGCCGGTGCCGCGCGGATGGATAGGGCCGGACTGCGGTTCGCTCTCTCAGCTCGAGCCCCAGCTCGGCCGCGGCCCGGCCGGCGGCGGCCTCATCGTCCGGATCGCGCCGGCCTCGCCAGGCCACCAGGACGCCGCCGACGCGCAACAGGGGCGCGGCGTACTCGGCGACCACGGCGAGCGGGGCAAGCGCACGGGCGGTCACCACGTCGAAGGCGTCGATGCCCTCCGGCCACGCCTCGGCGCGAGCATGGGCGGTGGCCGCGTTGGCGACGGCGCAGGTGCGAATCGCCCGCGAGATGAACGCGCACTTTCTGGCGCTGCTCTCGACCAGCCGCACGGCGCTCGCCGGGATGGCGATCGCCAGCGGCAGACCGGGGAAGCCGGCACCCGAGCCGATGTCCGCGATGGTTGCGGCTGTCCTGACCGGCGGCAGCTCGAGCGCAACGAGGGAGTCGGCGAGATGGTCGGCGACGATCGCCTGGGGATCGCGCACCGTAGTCGGCGCCCGCGGGTCGGTCGCGACCAGCTCGAGGAGCGATCGAAGCTGCCTTGCGGCGAGTTCGGGGAGGCCGTATCGCCGGGTGAGCGCAGCTACTTCGGAGCCGATCGCCTCGCTGGCCCGGTAGGACGTCCTCACCCTTCGGACCGTGCTCGCTCGCGGGCGATGAACGCCCGATACCGGTCGCGCATGGACGACAACCGATCGGTGGCATAACCGTCCAGTTCAGCGTGAAGCTCTTCCTCGAGCAACGGGAGCACGTCCCGCACGAGTACCCGCCCCCGGGCCATCCACTGAAAATAGGAGCGGCCGCTGTGGTGATACGGCCCGTAGAGCCGCGTTCCGGGGAACCGGGCGACCAGCCACCTGAACAGGGCCTCATGGCGGGTGTGCATCCGCAGCGTGATCTGTGGCTGCTTGCCGTCCCCGCCGAACGACCCCTCGCCGATCAGCAATCCGACGACAACGCCTCGCTCAAATTCGGTCAGGGGCACACACAGAGTTGTACCGCGCCAGCCTGTTTCACCGCAAGAACAAACGTGAAACGCCGCGCCCTACTCGTTGGCACGGCTGCGGGGCCGACCGAGCGGCCTGGCGGGGGCCAAGCCCAGGGCCGGGCGGGCGGGGGCGGCGGTGGCGGGGGCGGCGGTGGCGGTCGGACCAGCGCCGGCGGATCGGGCGATCGGCACGCTGGAACGACTGGAGGGCGCGCCGGCGGATCAGGCGATCGGCACCCGCTGGGACCACTGGAGGGCTCGCCGGCGGATCAGTGCACGAGCGGCGCCACCACGAGCCTGCGAGCGGGCTCCTGGCCTTCGCTGTAGGTCTCGACGTCGTGACGGTTCTTCAGGTGCTCGTGGACGACCTTGCGCTCCAGGGCGTTCATCGCCTCCAGCGGCACCGGGCGCTGGTCCTGGACGGCCGCCTCGGCGGCCTGGTCGGCCGCGGCCCGGAGGGCCACGGCGCGGCGTTCCCGGTAGCCAGCGGCATCGACAACGACCCGCTTGCGATCCTCGATGCCGCGGAACGCGATGCGGTAGGCGAGGTGTTGGATGGCGTCGATCGTCTGGCCATGGTGTCCGATCAGCAGGCCGAGCTCGTCGCCGACGAACACCCCCGAGACGGCTTCATCGTCTTCCCGAACCTCGACGCCCGCCTCGACCCCAGCCTCGCCGACGATCCGCTCCATCAACTCGCGGACGCGCGCCGCGGGCTCGCTGAGCGCCTCCACGCCCTTACCTCCTCCGGCCAGATCGCTTCTTCTTCTTCCTCGGCGGAGGCGGCGGCGCGGCCCGCGGTCGGGCCTGGGTGCCAACTCCGGCTTTTTCCGTGGGCTCCTTGGGGCGGCCGCGCAGAAGGGCCCCGAGACCTCCACCCTGGGCCCCGTCGGCGCCGTTGGCGGCGCTTGGCTGCTCCGCCCGCGGACGGGAGGGTTTGGCGCGCGCGGCCCCATCGGCGGCGGCTTCGGCCGTTACCACGGGCGCCCCTATCGGCCCCAGTCTTCGTTTGATCACGTACTGCTGAGCGATCGTCCACGTGTTCGTGGTGATCCAGTACAGGATCACGCCAGCCGGGAAGTTGATGATGAAGATCACGAAGAACAGCGGCATCACCAGCATGATCTGGCGCTGGGTCTTGTCCATCGTGGGGGTCGACATCATCAGGCTCGAGGCAAGCTGGGTGCCGACGTAGAGGACGATCAGCACGATCAAGACGGCGCCGGTGGCCTTGTTCGTCAAGTCCGGGATGAACAGGAAGCCCGCCCCGTTGTTCGGGCCGCAGGGGACCGTGTGGGCATGGCTGATCGCGACCGTCGGTCCGATGTGTTGGGCCGCACGCTGCGTCGCTGGGCAGATGTCGATGCGCAGGCTCGAGCGCAGCATGTAGAACAGCGAGATGAACACCGGCAGCTGGGCCACGAGCGGGAGGCAGGACCCGAGCGGGTTGACCTGGTTCTCCTTGTAGAACTTCATCAGCTCCTGCTGCTGGCGCTGCTTGTCGTCCTTGTACTTGTTCTGGAGCGCTTTCATCTCGGGCTGCAGCCGCTGGAGCTTCTGCATCGAGTGGAACTGCTTGACCGTGAGCGGAAGCAGCACCGCCCGGACCAGGATCGTCAGCAGCACGATCGACCAGCCCCAAGACCCCCCGATCACGCCGTGGATCGCCTTCAAGATCGCCTCGAAGACGTCGATCAGCGGTTGGAAGATGTTGGCGGGGATAAACAAGATCAGGCGCTCGCGGCCGGCGCTCGGGGCTTGAACAGCCGCTGGTCCTCGACGGGATCGAACCCTCCGTGGCTCCAGGGGTTGCAGCGCAGCAACCGCCAGCCGGCCAGGATCAGTCCGCGCAGTATGCCGAATGTAGCGATCGCCTGCGCGGCGTATTCCGAGCACGATGGGTAGTACTTGCACCGCGCTCCGAAGGCCGGCGCGAGCAGGCGCTGGTAGATCCTGATCGGGGCAATCGCCGCTGCGCGCAGCGCCGTCATGCGGCCGGCTCTTGGTCGAGCTCCCGTTGCGCCGAGCCGGAATCGGCTCCGTCGACCCGGTCGACGAGCTCCGCCAGGGCGCGGCGGATGCCGGCCAGCCCCTCGCGCTCGGCCAGCGCGCCGGCGCCCGGCCGAGCCACCACGACGGCATCCGTGCCCGGCGGCAGGCGCGCGCTCTCCTGCGCAAACGCCTCTCGCAGCAGCCGCTTCACGCGGTTTCGCTCCACTGCGCCACCCACCTTCCGAGAAACCGACAGGCCGAGACGCGACGGGTCGCCGTCCCCGCGCGGGAACACGTACAGGACCAGGTCTCGACCGGCGTGCGAGCGGCCCGCGCGAAAGACGCGGTCGAAGTCGGCGCTCCGGGAGAGCCTTCCTCGACCTGCTCGTGGCCGCGGGCCGGCCGGCCCCGCCATCACACGGTGAGCCGCTTGCGACCCTTCGCGCGACGGCGCTTCAGCGTAAGCCGCCCCGCGCGAGTCCGCATCCGGGCGCGGAAACCGTGGGTTCTCGCGCGCTTGCGCTTTTTCGGCTGGTAGGTGCGTTTCATAGCTCACAGGCCCTCGGCGGGTCTTGGTCAGTATACGCGGCGCCAGGCGGCCCTAGACGGCGCCGCCGGCAGCGGCCCGGCGCCCGAGTCTGAGCGCCCACACGGGGCTCCGCGCGTGCTTCCGGAGCCAGTCCGCTTTTTTCTCGCGCTTTGCGCCAACGCACTGGCGCCGGTGCGCTCGGGTTCCAGGCGCGGCGCTATATTCGCCTGCCCCGGGCCGTTGCGCCCGGCCCTCGTGAAATGGTCCCCACACCTCCCGGGGAGGAGTCGATTGGCGCTGCCCGCGCAACCGGAACTCGAACCTGGCTGGCGCGAGATACGCGCCGAACTGCGGCGGGTTGTCGGCGACTCCACATACGAGATCTGGCTCTCGGGGCTGACGGTCAAGGCGTGGGACGGCCACATCCTGGTGCTCGAGGGACCCGCCGCCACCCGTGCGTGGGTGGAGAGGCGGTTTGGGCGGATCCTCGAGTCCGCGGCGCGGATGGTGCTCGGCACAACGGCGCAGGTCGAGCTCAGGCCTGGGGTCCCGAGCGGCGGTCCGGCGGGCGGGCGGCCGCCGCAGCGATCTGCGCCGACACGCGACGTCGTCCCGGCCCTCAACCCGCGCTACAGCTTCGACCAGTTCATCATCGGCGATGGCAACCGGCTCGCCCACGCCGCGGCGCTCGCCGTCGCCGAGTTGCCCGGACAGGCCTACAACCCACTGTTCCTGTACGCGCCCCCGGGACTGGGCAAGACCCACCTGTTGCACGCGATCGGCAACTACGTGCTCGCCTTCGGAGGTGGCGCCAGCGTCCGCTACACGACCGTCGAGGCGTTCACCAACCACTTCATCCATGCCCTCGGCTCGCGCTCGATCGATCACTTCAAGCGGGCCTATCGCGACGCCGACGTGCTCCTGATCGATGACGTCCAGTTCCTGGCCAGCAAGGCGAAGACCGAGGAAGAGTTCTTCCACACGTTCAACTCGCTCTACGACGCCGGTCGCCAGCTCGTGCTGACGTCCGACCGCCTGCCGCGGCAGCTTTCGGCGGTCGAGCAACGGCTCCGAGAGCGGTTCGAATCCGGCCTCGTCGCCGACATTCGCCCCCCCGACTTCGCCACCCGCGTAGCCATCCTGCGCAAGCGAGCCGCCCTAGATCACGTCACGCTCACCGACCCCTCCGTGCTCGACGTGATCGCAGAGCGAATCACCGACAACGTCCGCGCGCTGGAGGGAGCGCTGATCCGGGTCGTCGCCCACCATTCGCTGACGGGGCGTCCATTGGACGCCCGGCTGGCCACTGACGTCCTCGATCAGATACACCCGGCTCGGCGGGCGGCCGTACTCTCGGTCCACAGCGTTCAGGCCGCCGTCGCCTCCGCCTATGGACTCTCGGTTGAGGAGCTGATCTCAGCAAGCCGGGCTGCGCGGGTCGCGTGGCCACGCCAGGTGGCCATCCACCTGGCGCGCGAGCTCACCGATGCACCGCTGACGGCGATCGGCGCCGCCTTTGGTGGCAGGAATCACGCCACGGTGCTTCACGCGTGCAAGCGCGTAGCGGGGCGCATCGCCTTGGATCCGGACGCCGGCGACGAGATTGATCAGCTACTGGCGTCGCTGGCCGGAGGCGGAGGTGACCGGACCTGTTGACACACTTGTGTGTCCTCGCTGAGCAGCAACTTGCTCGCTTGTTCCGGCGGAATTCGTATTTCTCCACAGCATCTGTTCGCCCTATGACTTCTACCTTCCTTCAGAGGTATTCATCGTGAAGATCTCCCTCGAGCGCGACGCTCTGCTTGGGCAACTCCAGACAGTCAGCCGTGTCGCTTCCACAAGGAGCGCGATCCAGGCGCTCTCCGGAGTTCAGCTCACCGCGTCCGCAGACGGGTGCGAGCTCCGGGCCACCGACATGGACGTCGGTCTGCGAGTTCCGCTCGAGGCCCAAATCGCCCGCGAGGGAGTCGTTGTGCTCCCAGCCCGGTTGCTGCTCGATGTCGTCAGATCACTGCCGTCTCCACAACTGTCGCTGGAGGTGCGGCCCGCCGAGCAGGACATCGAGCTTGTCTCGGGTTCGGCGACCTTCCACATCCGCACGCTTCGCACGGAGGACTTCCCTCCCTTCCCGGAGCCGGACGGTGACTCAGCGGTGTCGCTTTCGGCGGAGGCCTTCGTGTCGACGGCGCTCAAGGTCGCCGGCTCGGCCTCGCGCGACGAGACCAGACCGGTTCTGACCGGGATCCTGGTCTCTGCCTCTGAGCGGGAGCTGCGGATGGTGGCCACGGACTCCTACCGGCTGAGCGTCAAGGAGACGACGCTGGCAACGCCACTTCCGTCGGGATTCGAGGTCAATGTTCCTGCTCGCGCGCTGCAAGAACTGGCTCGGGTTGCCTCGCACGGTGATGACGACCAGGTGACGGTGACCGTTCGCCAGAACCAGGTGTTGTTCGTGCTCGGCCGGGTCATCCTGTCCTCGCGCCTGATCGACGGCCAGTTCCCCAACTACCGGCAGCTGCTGCCGGAGAGCTTCGAGCACGAACTGCGGGTCGGCGGCCCCGAACTCACCGACGTGGTGCGGCGGATCAGTCTGCTGGCACAGAAGAACGCTCCCCTCCGGCTGTCGTTCACGCCCGGCGAGCTCAGCGTCTCGGCGCAAACGCCTGATGTCGGCGAGGCGCAGGAGTCGCTGCCGGTCGCCTTCCAGGGAGAGCCGCTCGAGATTGGGTTCAACCCCGACTTCCTCCGCGACGGGCTGGAGGCGATCGAGGAAGGCGACGTGCTGTTGAAGCTCATCAGCCCGCTGCGTCCCGGCCTCATCGAGTCCGCCGACGACAGCGGCTTCAAGTACCTGATCATGCCGATTAGGCTGAACGTGTAGGCCGTGCGGGTCACCGGCGTCAGCGTGCGCGACTTCCGTGGTTACGAAGACGCCCAGGTCTCGCTGGGGGACGGCGTGACCGTGGTGTGGGGACCGAACGGCGCCGGCAAGTCCAATCTCCTGGAGGCGGTGTACTTCGGCTGTACCGGCCGCTCGTGCCGGACCGGGAACGAACGCGAGCTGGTCCGCTTCGGGGCTGGTACCACACGGGTCGTCATCGACGCCGAGGGCGAGGACGGAGCGCACCAGCTGTCGGTCGGCTTCACCCCCGGCCAGGCCAAGCACATGCGCATCGACGGTGCGACCGTCGAGCGGTTGCTCGACGCCGGCGAGCGCCCGCTGCTGAGCGTTTTCCTGCCCGACAGGCTCGAGCTCGTCAAGGGCCCGCCGAGCCTGCGGCGAGCGCACCTGGACCAGTTCGTGACGGCGTTGTGGCCGGCACGGGCAGTGACGCGCCGCGCCTACGCCCAGACCCTGGCCCAGCGGAACGCGCTGATCGGACGCATCAGGTCGGGCTCGGGGGCGCGCGAGTCGCTGGGCACCTGGGACCGGCAGCTGTCGGAGCACGGCATCGCGCTGATGGGCGACCGTGCCGCGGCGGTCGAGCGGATTGCTGGATTGTTCAGCCGCCTGGGCTTGGCGCTGGGCCTCTCGGGCGAGCCCGCGGTGGAGTACCGGCCACGCTCGTGGGCGACCGAAGCCGCGGAGCTTGCCGCCGAGCTGGCGGAGCGACGCGACAGCGACCTCGAGCGGGGGTTCACCGGCCACGGTCCCCACCGGGACGAGCTCGCCACGCTGCGCGCGGGCCGGGAGCTGCGGGTCTACGGCTCCCAGGGACAGCAGCGACTCGCGCTGCTGGCGCTGCTGCTGGCCGAGCGCGAGGCGATCATCAGCACCCGCCGCTCCTCGCCGCTGATGCTGCTCGACGACGTGATGAGCGAGCTCGACCGCGACCGGCGCGAGGCGCTCGTGGAGGTCCTGCGGTCGGGCGGCGGGCAGTCGATCATCACCAGCACCGATCTTGAGCACGTGCCGGGAGCCACGGCGCCCGACGTCGCGCGGATCGAAGTGTCCGGGGGGCGGCTGCTGCAGGAGGCGCTGGTCGCGTGACTCGCTACCGCGCCGCTCCCCGTCCGATGAGCTTCGCCCTGGAGGGCCTGCGGGATGATCTCGCGCCGGCGACGCTGCTCGCCGACGTGCAGCGGGCGTGGCCGGAGGTCGTCGGCGCGGCGATCGCCGCCGAGGCGAGGCCGAGCGCCGAGCGCGGCGGTGTGGTCACGGTGTCGTGCTCGGCCGCGGTGTGGGCCCAGGAGCTCGACCTGATGGCGCCGGCGATCCTCGGCCGGCTGAACACGCGGCTGCGAGGCGGTCGAATCGAACGGTTGCGATGCGTCGCGCTATGACCCGAGCAGCGTCGTCACGGTTGCTCGCGGGCCCTCGCGTGGCCGCCGTCCACGCTGGCATTATCGGCCCCCATTCGGCACTGGTTTTTCGCAGTTTTGCAGGTAAATCGTTACCGGCGAAGAGGCCCGTTCAGGGGTCGCCTGTGCTATTCTTCTGTGTACCAGCTTCCGACGCCCCGGCGCGCCGTCCGTTGCGCGGTACCGGGGCGTCTCAATGTCATCGGAGGATCGTTGGCGAATGACAGCGGCGCCGGCCGGCGCCAGAGAAAAGCAAGTTACGACGCCCAGGACATCACCGTCCTCGAGGGGCTCGAGGCGGTGCGCAGACGGCCCGGGATGTACATCGGCTCGACCGGTCCCCGCGGGCTGCACCACCTTGTCTACGAAGTTGTTGACAACTCTGTTGACGAGGCCTTGGCGGGCTATTGCGACGCGGTCCTGGTGACGATCCATCCCGACAACTCCGTCACCGTGGTCGACAACGGCCGAGGGATTCCGGTGGCGATCATGGAAAAGGAGAAGCGGCCGGCGGTCGAGGTCGTGCTCACCGTTCTGCACGCCGGCGGCAAGTTCGGCGACGGCGGCGGCTACAAGGTGTCCGGAGGGCTCCACGGGGTCGGCGTCTCGGTGGTCAACGCGCTCTCCGAGCGACTTGACGTCGAGGTGCGCCGCGACGGCTTCAAGTGGACCCAGTCCTACGAGCGCGGCAAGCCGCTCGGCGACCTGAACAAGGGCGAGCCGACGAAGGACACGGGCACGACGGTCACGTTCCTGCCCGACGCCGACGTGTTCGAGACGCTCGACCTCGACTTCACCACGATCGAGGAGCGGATGCGCGAGACCGCCTTCCTGACCCGCGGCCTGCGGATCACGATCATCGACGAGCGGGGCGGCGGTCACCGGGCCGAGTTCCACTACGAGGGCGGGATCGTCGACTTCGTCCACTACCTGAACGAGAACAAGGAGCCGATCCACAAGAAGCTCGTGTCGTTCTCGGGCGAGAGCGCCGAGGGCGCGGTGGAGGTCGCGATGCAGTGGAACGCGTCCTACCAGGAGTCCGTGTTCTCGTTTGCCAACAACATCAACACGCACGAGGGCGGGTCGCACCTGAGCGGCTTCCGCTCGGCGTTGACGAGCGCGCTCAACAAGTACGCCCGCGACAAGGGCGAGCTCCGGGAGAAGGACGAGAACCTCACCGGAGAGGACGTGCGGGAGGGATTGACCGCCGTAATCTCGGCCAAGCTCAGCGATCCCCAGTTCGAGGGCCAGACCAAGACCAAGCTCGGCAACCCGGGGATGCAGGGGTTCGTGCACTCGATCGTCAACGCCCGGCTGGCGGAGTTCCTGGAGGAGAACCCACAGGACGCTCGGGCCGTGATCCGCAAGGCGGTGTCGGCCGCCCAGGCCCGTGCGGCGGCACGGAAGGCGCGCGACCTGACCCGGCGCAAGTCGGCGCTCGAGAACTCAACCCTTCCGGGCAAGCTCGCGGACTGCTCGGTCAAGGATCCCTCGCTGGCGGAGCTGTTCGTGGTCGAGGGCGATTCGGCCGGCGGCTCGGCGGTGGGCGCGCGAGATCGCAACACCCAGGCCATCCTGCCGCTGCGAGGGAAGATCCTCAACGTCGAGAAGAGCCGGATCGACAAGGTCCTGGCCAACACCGAGGTCCAGGCCCTGATAACCGCGATCGGGACCGGCGTGCGCGATGAGTTCGACATCGCCAAGGCCCGGTACCACAAGGTCGTGCTGCTGACCGACGCCGACGTCGACGGGGCGCACATTCGGACGCTGGCGCTGACGCTCCTGTTCCGTGAGATGCAGCCCTTGATCGAGGCCGGGTATGTGTACATCGCCAAGCCGCCGCTGTACCGCCTGACGCGCGGTCAGAAGCACCGCTACCTCGAACGGGAGTCCGACCTCGAGGACATCCTGCTCGGCGACAAGTTCGAGAAGATCGAGGTCTACGACCGTTACAACAAGCAGTTCAAGCTCACGGAGGCGCGCTGGAAGCGGTACTCGCGGCTGCTCAGGCAGTACGACGGCTGGGCCGCGGCGCTGCGCGCGTCCCACGGCCATGGCGTCGTTGCCTTCCTGCAGCAGGCCCGGCTGCTGGAGGAGCAGATCACCGACGTCGACGGGCTGATGCGTCACATCGCCAAGGACGGCCAGAACGGCGAGTCGTACTCGATCAAGCTGGTCGCCGACCGCGGCGAGGAGATCGTGCTACGCACGGTCGAGGCCAAGACCGGCCTGGCCAGTACCCACCATGTCCGCCGGGCGACGCTCGCGGCCACCGAGTACCACCGCTTGGCCGACGTCCACCGCGACCTCGCGGAGCTGGCCGGGACGCCTCCGTTCACGGTGCGCCTCGGCGAGACGAGGCACGATGCCGCCACCTTCGAGGAGCTGCGGGAGGCGATCCTCGCCGTCTCGCAGAAGGGCATCGACTACTACCGGTTCAAGGGTCTGGGCGAGATGGACGCCGACGAGCTGCGCGAGACGACGATGGATCCGGCCACGAGGACGCTGGTGCGGGTGACGATGGAGGACGCCTCGGCCGCGGACAAGGTGTTCTCGATGCTGATGGGCGATCAGGTCGAACCGCGGCGGGCGTTCATCGAGGAGAACGCGCTCGCGGCCAACCTCGACGTGTAGCGGAGAGCGATGGCCACGATCGACACCATCGGCGGCGGCAACATCGAGCCTCGCGGGCTCGAGGAGGAGATGCGCTCTGCGTATCTGGACTACGCCATGTCGGTCATCGTCGGACGGGCCCTGCCCGACGTCCGCGATGGACTGAAGCCGGTCCACCGCCGCGTGCTGTACGTGATGAACGAGCTCGGCCTGCAGCCGAACCGCAAGCACGTCAAGTGCGCGCAGATCGTCGGCGAGGTGATGGGCAAGTACCACCCCCACGGCGACAGCGCCATCTACGACACGCTGGTCCGCCTGGCGCAGGACTTCACGATGCGCTACCCGCTGGTCGACGGCCACGGCAACTTCGGCAACATCGACGGTTACTCGGCGGCGGCGATGAGATACACGGAGGCGCGCCTCGACCGACTGGCGACCGAGATGCTGCGGGATCTCGACGCCGACACGGTCGACTTCACGCCCACGTACGACGGCACGCGCCAAGAGCCGGTCGTGCTGCCGTCGCGGTTCCCGAACCTGCTCGTCAACGGCGGCTCGGGGATCGCGGTGGGGATGGCGACGAACATCCCGCCGCACAACCTGGGCGAGGTGATCGGGGCCACGATCGCCTACATCGACAATCCGAACATCGACGTCGCCGGGCTGATGAAGCACATCAAGGGCCCCGACTTCCCGACCGCAGGCATCATCCTCGGCCGCGACGGGATTCGTGACGCGTACGAGACCGGGCGCGGCCGGGTGCGGGTGCAGGGCAAGGCGCACATCGAGCCGGTGGGCCAGGGCAAGGAGGCGATCATCATCACCGAGCTGCCCTACCAGGTGCGCCGCGACGGCGAGGGCGGGCTGATCCTGAAGATCAAGGAGCTGCACGAGCAGAAGAAGCTGCCCGAGATCACCGACCTGCGCAACGAGTCTGATCGCAGCGGGATGCGGATCGTGATCGAGCTCAAGCGCGACGCGATCCCCAAGGTGGTGCTCAACAAGCTCTACAAGCACACCCCGCTGCAGACCACGTTCGGGGTCAACATGGTCGCGCTCGTCGACAACGTGCCGCGCACGCTGTCGCTGCGCGAGGTGATCGGCCACTACGTCGATCACCAGCGCGAGGTGGTCGTGCGCCGGACCAAGTACGAGCTGCGCCGCGCCGAGGAGCGCGCGCACGTGCTCCAGGGGCTGCTGGTCGCGCTGGACAACCTGGACGAGGTGATCGCGCTGATCCGCTCCTCGCGCGACCCCGAGGCCGCACGCGCCGGCCTGGTGGAGAAGTTCGATCTGACGGTGGTCCAGGCGCAGGCGATCCTGCAGCTCACGCTCAGCCGGCTGACCGCGCTCGAGGCCGACAAGATCAAGCAGGAGCACGCGGATCTGGTCGAGCGGATCAAGGAGCTGCGCGAGATCCTGGGCGACGAGGCCAGGGTCAACGGCCTGATCAAGGACGAACTCAGCGAGATCGCCAACGCCTATGGGGACGAGCGGCGGACGGAGATCACGCACGCCGAAGGCGAGATCGACATCGAGGACCTGATCGCCGACCAACAGATGGTGATCTCGATCACCCACTCCGGCTACATCAAGTCACTGCCCCTGTCCACGTATCGCATGCAGCGCCGGGGCGGGATCGGCGTGACCGGGATGGAGATGAAGGACGATGACTACATCGAGCATCTGTTCGTGACCTCGACCCACGACTACCTGCTGTTCTTCACCAACCGGGGGAAGGTCTACCGGCTGAAGGTCTACGAGCTGCCGGAGGCGTCACGAACGGCGCGCGGGCGCGCCCTGGTCAACCTGCTGCCGCTGCGCGAAGGCGAGCGGGTCCAGTCGGTGCTCTCCACCCGGGACTTCAACGAGGGCCGGTACCTGGTGTTCGCGACCCGCAAGGGGATGATCAAGAAGACCGAGTTCGGCGCCTACAACACCCCGATCAAGGCCGACGGCATCATCGCGATCAACATCCGCGACGACGACGAGCTGATCGCGGTCCGCCGGACCAGCGGTCACGACGACATCATCATGGTCTCGCGGTCGGGGCAGGCGGCGAGGTTCAGCGAGAGCCAGGCCCGCGCGATGGGGCGCGACACCAGCGGCGTGCGCGGGATGAACGTGGCCCAGAAGGGCAACTCGGTGTTGGCGATGGATGTCGCCCGCGACGACCAGGAGCTGCTGGTGGTGACCGAGAACGGCTACGGCAAGCGCACCCCGATCCCGGACTACCCGGTCAAGGGGCGGGGCACGATGGGCGTGAAGACGATCACGCTGACCGAGAACAAGGGTCAGCTCGCCGGCGCACTCGTCGTGCGCGAGCATCAGGAGCTGGTGTTCATCTCCCAGAACGGGATGGTGCAGCGCACCTCGGTTCGCGGGATCAACCGCTACGGCCGCGCGTCCCAGGGCGTCCGCGTGATGAACATGCGCGACGACGACCAGGTCAGCGCGGTCGCGCTGGTGGTCGAGTCCGAAGCCGCCACGGCCGCCACGGTGGCGGAGGACGAGCCCGGCGAACAGCTCTGAGCACGCCCCAGAGCGTCACCAGGCTTCGCTATTCTGCGGACTACCAGAGAAAGGAGGTGGTCCGAGCTTGTCTGACAGTTATTGCGGGACCCTGGAGGTGTCCGGCCGCTAGGTCGGAGGTTGACCCCGCTTAGCGGAGTCCCCCCGCGACACCGCCGCGTGGGCCGCCGGGACTAGTCCCTCCGGCTTCGAGCAAGCCCACCCGGTTTAGGTAGCCAAAGAAGTCCGCGAAGGGCGCTGGTGTCGACGGCGCCCTTCGCGCGTTTCTGGGCTCATTCGGTCTCGGCCAGGGTCGAGAGGGAGGCTCGCCTCCACGGGGCGCGGCCCCCGCGAGCCGCCGCCCGTCTACTCTTGCACCATGTGCCGAAACATCCGAACCCTCTACAACTTCGACCCGCCGGCGACCGACGAAGAGGTGCGGGCCGCGGCCGAGCAGTACGTGCGCAAGATCAGCGGCTTCAGCAAGCCCTCGCACTCGAACGCCGAGCCGTTCGAGCGGGCCATCGCGGCCGTGGCCGCGGCGTCGCGGCAGCTGCTGAGCGAGCTGCAGACCACCGCCGCTCCGAAGGACCGCGAGGTCGAGGCGGCCAAGGCGCGAGCCCGGGCCGCCCAGCGGTTCGCCGCCTAGCCGGCGAGCACTAGCACGTAGCGCCGACGCCGGCCCTCAGGCCGCCAGGTACTGCCGCCACACCGCCGGAATCGACGGGCTCGCCACCTGGATGAACACGTGCGGCGCCGGCGTCCGGGGCTGCCTGAGCAGGCGCATGCCGGCGTGGTGGGGCAGCGAGTTGCCCTTGCGGCGGTTGCAGGGCGCGCACGAGGCGACGATGTTCTCCCAGTTCGAGGTCCCGCCCTTGGAGCGGGGAACGACGTGGTCGACGGTGAGATTCGAGCGGGAGCCGCAGTACTGGCAGGTCCAATCGTCACGTGCGAACACGGCCCGACGGGTGATCTTGCGGCGATGGGTGTCGCGCGGGATCCGGACGTAGCTGACGAGGCGAATCACCACCGGACGGGCGATCGTGCAGGTGGCGGAGTGAAGCTCGAACTCGGCTCGCTCGACCATCTCGGCCTTGTCCTTGAGCAGCAACACGACGGCCCGGCGAACCGTGCACACGTTGATCGGTTCGTAGGTCGCGTTGAGGACGAGCACCCGGCCAACCGCTCGCCCGCGCCGCTGGTGCTCTGAGGACGGCGCGGACCAGGCTGGCGCTGGTGCTGAGGTGGCCATGATCGCGCCAGTGTACCGATGGATCCCACGGGGCCAGACGCCTCTCAGGCGGCTGGAAACGACCCCAGGATCCGAAGCGATTCGACGTGTTCGAGCAGCCCGGCGAGCGCCTCGGCCACGTGGGGCTCGGCGTCGTGACCCTCGAGGTCGGCGAAGAACATGTACCGACCGAGGCCCTGCTTGCGCGGCCGGGACTCGATGCGGGTCAGGTTGACCTCGCGGGTCGCGAACTCCGCCAGGCAGGTGACCAGCCATCCGGGCGCCTCCGAGCCAACGCCCCAGAACACGATCGCGGTCTTCCACGGCCCGAGGAGCGCAGGCCGCTCGCCCGGGCCACCGGGCTGCGCGCCCGACGGTCCGAGCCACACGAACCGGGTCTCGTTGTCGGCGACGTCCTCGATCCCAGCGCGGAGCACGCGGCAGCCGTAACGCTCGGCCGCCACCCGGGTTCCGATCGCCGCCCAGGGGCCGTCGTGCTCGGCGACGATCCTCACCGCGTCGGCGGTCGAACTGCCCGACAGCACGGTGGCCGCGGGCAGGCGGGTGCGGATGAACCGCCCGCACTGCGCGTTGGCCTGGGGATGCGAGACGACCACCTCGACGTCGCCCAGCTCCAGCTCGGCGCGGGCGATCAGGCACTGACGGATCGGGTGCACGACCTCGCCGAGAATGGCCACGTCCTCGGTCTCCATCGCCAGGGCGTCGAGCGTCGCGTTGACAGATCCCTCCAGGGAGTTCTCGATCGGGACCAGAGCTCGCTCGACGGCACGATCATGGACCGCCATCACCGTGTCGTAGATGGTGGGGAAGGGGACGAGCTCGAGGCGCGCCCGCCCGCCTGCGTCGATCAGCGCTTCATGGGTGAAGGTGCCCTCGGGGCCGAGGTAGCCGGCGCGGATCGGGGACAAGGCCGACTCGGACAGACCCACCGGCCGGCTACGCCGGCGAGCGCCGGCCGCCGTCACCCTCGAGGGCGAGCCGGATGGCCTCGTCCTCCTCCGGCGAGAGCTCGAGCTCCGGCCGGCCGTTGTGGACCTCCTTGGCGTACAGCCGCGCCTGATCGCGATGATGGATCGACGAGAAGACCATCCCGGAGCGGGTCGCGTCGAGCAGCGCGATCGAGGTCGACTGGCGCCCCGACATCTCGCCGTAGGCGTCGTAGCGGACCAGCGCCCGGTAGGCCATCGCCCCGTCGAGCCGGTGCTCGGTGGCGACGACGCGGTCGTCCAGCCGTGCGGCGGCGTCCTGGACGTAGTCGGAGAGCGCCTCGAACTGCGATTGCAGCGCCGCGGCGTGGGCGACGAGATCCTGGTGGCGGCCGCCCAGCACCGTTCGCTGGGCGGCGCGGATCCGTCGGAGCCGGAACGCCAGGAAGATGCTCGTCAGCAGCGAGACCACCGCGACCGCGCCGGCGGCGACGGCCACGATCCCGGCGGTGCTGTTCAGGTTGTGCACCCGGGAAAGAATAAGCTCATCAGCGGTGGTGTCGCACCCGCCCGAGGGCGCAGCACACCGAGCCCGGCCGACGGGCGACGGCCGCTACTGGAAGGTCACCGGGAACGACATCGTGTTGTTCGCCGTGTGCTTCTCGCCGGGAACCGGCTCGACCGTCGCCACCACGGTGTCGGTCCCGGCGCTGAGGGGCGATTTGAGCGTGACCTGGCACGAGGTCGACTCGCCGGCGGTCGTCTGCGGGACCACCTTCTGCCCGCTGTCGCCGGTGCCGCTGACCGATACCTTGCAGACCACGTTGGTCTCGGTGTTCTGACCGGTGTTGGTGAAGTTGAGCGTGAACGTCGGCGCCGGGCTGGCCGGAACGGTGTTGGTGGATCCGGTCTGGAGCGTGGTGCCGGCGACGCTGACGGAATTGAGCTCGTGGCCGTGGAGCCCGGGCGCGATCCTCCCGCCCGTGGTGGACGACTTCGCGCCCAGCCTGGCGGCCACGAACGCGGGGCTCAGCCAGCCCAGGTCGGAGACGAACTGGCCATTGGCGATCGACTCGCCGTTGGCACCGCCGACGGCGATCCCCGCCGAGTGCAGCGCACCGGCGATCTTCGGCGTGGTGTAGTCCTTGTAGACGACGTCGGAGGCGTACAGGCGGGCCATCTGGGCGGCGATCGAGTTGACCGCATCCTTGCTCGTGGCCGTCCCCAGAGCGGGCTGGAACTCGTTGGCGATGTTGGCGATCGCGTCGCTGCGCATCTGCAGGGTAAGCAGCAGGTTCGCCTGCGCGGCCTTCATCTCGTCGGGCACGCCAAGGGAGCGGGCTTTCTTGAGCTGCTCGGCGGCGCTGGCGCGGGCCTGGTTGATCGAATCCTGGAGGCCGGTGACGTTGCCGTTGGCGGCGGAGGAGAGCAGCGAGAAGAGGCCCTTGCCGGTCTGGTTGGACTGCTCGATCAGCGACGAGGCGCTGTTGGTGTAGTCCTTCAGGGCGCTGTTGCGCGCGCTGACCTGGCAGCTGTGCACTCCGAGGACGATCAGGATCAGGGCCACGAGAAGGATCGCGGCGGCAACGGCGCGGCGGACCTGAATCGCTTGCTGCTGGCTCGGTGGGCGGCGACTACTCCCAGAAGTACGGCGTCTACGCGGGGCTGTCCGTGTCGTTGTCGGGGGCTCGTCCGCCTCGTCGAAGAACGACAAGCTGGCTCGCTCCTTGCGGGGTTATGAAGATGCTCAGTATGACCGCCTGCACGGCTGGATGGTCGCCTCGCCGGGCCGTCATCTCGCAGGGACCGGGAAAGCAATGTGGAAAAGGCGAGCGATGAGCGCGAGTCAGCTGCCCACCGCGCGCCTGCGCGCGAGGGATGAAACGCACGGGCCGAGCACCGCGAATGCACCCCCCGTCGGCCGCCGGCGCGAGGGCCCGTTGGTGCTGGGGCGCTATCGACTCCACCGCCGTCTCGGCGCCGGCGGCTTCGGGACCGTATGGATGGCCCGGGACGAACGGCTCGAGCGCGACGTGGCGATCAAGATCGTGCCCCGTGAGCGGGTGGTGAGCGGCCGCTTCGAGCATGAGGCCCGCACGGCCGCCCGGCTCTCCCATCCGGGAATCGTCACCCTGTACGAGGCCGCCGTCGACGACGACGGCGCATACCTCGTCTCGGAACTGGTCCGGGGCACGACGCTCGACGATCTGCTGGAGGCGGGCAGGCTGTCCGATCGCGACATCGCCCAGGTCGCGATCGCCCTCTGCGACGCTCTCGCCCACGCCCACGCCCAGGGGGTCGTGCACCGCGACGTGAAGCCCTCCAACGTGCTGATCCCCGAGCACCCGTCGAGCCCCGCGGAGCTGGCGAAGCTGACCGACTTCGGCGTGGCGCGGGTGATCGGGTCAAGGTCGCTGACCCGGACCGGGGACGTCGTGGGCACGGCCGCGTACATGGCTCCCGAACAGGCGGAGGGGCTCGAGGTGGGGGCGGCAGCCGACCTGTATTCGCTGGCGCTGGTCAGCTACGAGGCGCTCACCGGGGTCAATCCGGTGCGCACGGGCACGGCGGCACAGCGGGCGCGGCGACTCGGCGCCTATCTTCCGCCGCTGCGCCGCCAACGACGTGACCTCCCGCAGGGACTCGGCCGGGCCGTCGATCTCGCGCTTCGTCCGCGCGCCCGCGAGCGCGGCAGCCTCCCGGAGCTGCGCTCTGCCCTGGCCGACTCGCTGCCCCTGTTGCCCGACGACCCCGGGGTGGTGGCCACGCCCTGGCCGCGCCGGGCGCGATCCGATCCTGGCGGGGGCGAGATCGACACGGCGCGCTGGTCCGACCACGCCTCGGATGCGGGGCTGGGGGCCGATGCCGACCCCGCCCGGGCAAGTCGGGCTGGTGATCCCGACCCGGCCAGGGCGAGTCGGGCTGCCGACGTCGAGCCAGCCCGGGCAAGCCCCGCCGCGCGCGGGCTGGCGGCCCTGGCGACCGCGGCGGTGACCGGCTGGCTGACCGCCGCCGTGTTCCCCCACGCCGCGGTCACACCGGCGGCCGCGGCGCTGGCGGCGGCGCTGCTCGCGGCCGCGGTCCCCCGAATCGGCTGGCTGACCGCGATCGGCGCGCTGGCGGTGGCGGCGGCCGCCGGGCAGCGGCCCGGCGCCGCCGTGGCGATCGTGTGCGGGGGGATCCTGCCGGTCATGCTGATGCCGCGCAGCGGCCTGGCCTGGAGCTTGTCCGCCGGCGCGCCGGGCCTGGCCATGCTCGGGCTCGGGGGTGGCTGGCCGGCGCTGGCCGCGCGCGCGGGGACGCCGTGGCGCCGAGCCGCGCTCGGGGCAATCGGATGGATCTGGCTCGTGCTGGCCGCGCCGCTGGCGGCGTCGTCGCTGTACCTGACCGAGCCTCCGGGGGCGTCCTCGCTCCAGAGTTGGGGCGGCTCGCTCGATCAGACGGTGACTTTGGTGCTGCGACCGACCCTCAGTTCCGGCGTGCTCGCGGGCGCGCTCGTGTGGGCCCTGGCGGCGGTGACGCTGCCATGGGTGGTCCGAGGACGGTCGCTGAAGGCCGACATGGTCCTCGGCGCCACGTGGGCGACCGCGCTGGTGCTGGGCACCGCGGCGGCGATCGGGGCGGGGCATCCCGGCTACCGCCTGATGGCCCCGGAAACCGCCGTGGCTGGGGGGATTGCGGCCGCAGTGATCGCGTTGGCGCCGGCCGTGCCCGGGTACTGGCACACTGGCCGCGCTCGCTCCCGACTTCCGTAGCATGGAACGCGCCCAGCGGGCAGCTCATGAGTGTCCTCAGAAGTCTCGAAAGTAAGATCGCCGGCCTGGTCGAAGGCACGTTCAGCCGTGCCTTCCGCTCCGAGGTGCGTCCGGTGGAAATTGCGCGCAAGCTGGCCCGGGAGATGGAAGAGCACAAGGCGGTATCGGTCTCCAGGACCTACGTGCCCAACGAGTATCGGGTGTTCCTCTCCTCCCGGGATCGGGAACGGTTCGCCGATTACGAGGACGCGTTGGCCACCGAGCTGGCCGGGTACCTGCTCGAGCACGCCCGGCGCGAGCGACTCGCGCTCCTGTCCCGGCCGGTGATCGAGTTCGAGACCGACGACCGCCTCGGGCTGGGAGAGTTCGGCATCCAGACCAGCGTCGTCCCGCCCTCGCCGGACGCTCCGCCGGAAGAGCCCGAGGCCCGCGAGGAGCCCGCGGGGCGGACGATGGTCTACAGCTCCGCGGGCCGCGTCGCCGAGCCGCTCGAGGAACGGGCGCGGGCGCGGGTCCAGACCGCCTTGCTGCTGCTCGACGGCAAGCGGCTGGTGGTAGGGCCGACGGGGGCGACGCTGGGGCGCAGCCGCCAGTGCGACGTGGTCATCGACGATCCCAACGTCTCCCGCCAGCACGCGGAGATCCGTCCGCGCGGGGGCTCGTGGGTGCTCAACGACATGGGGTCGACCAACGGGTCGTGCCTGAACGGCAGACGGATCGAGGGCCCGGAGGTCCTCAAGCGCGGGGACGAGATCGAGCTCGGGACCTCGGCACTGACGTTTGAGCTGGAATAGGAAGACCGATGCTCGAGCCCGTTTCGGTAGGTCTGAAGTTCGGCTTCCTCGCGGTCCTGTATCTGTTCCTCCTGTGGGTCGCGCGCAGCGCGCTGAAGGACCTGCGGCGCGGTCACGGTGGTGTGATCGAGTCCGACCGGCCGCCTCCGTCTGACGCCACCGGCATGTATCCGGCAGCGGACGGACTGGGGCCGCTGGACGACTTCGAGCCCCGGCTGCTGGTCGAACGGGCCGGCGGACACGAGCCCGGCACCGCCTATGACATCTCGAACGGCGCCACGCTCGGCCGCGGCGATGTCGAGATCCGGCTCGACGACCCGTTCGCCTCCTCGCGGCACGCGCGGATCTCCCGCGAGGGCCACCTGGTCGTGATCGAGGATCTCGGCTCCACCAACGGCACCTATCTCAACGAGGAGCCGCTCAACGGACCGCAGCCGCTGCACCCCGGGGATCACATCCGGATCGGGGACTGCGAGTTCTCCTACGAGCAATAGCGATGATCCGCGCCGCCGAGACCACCCAGATGACCGACACCGGCCGCCAGCGCCGGGACAACGAGGACTCGGTCTACGCCCGCCCGCCGGTGTTCGTGGTCGCCGACGGGATGGGAGGCGCGCAGGCCGGCGAGGTGGCCTCGCAGCTCGCGGTCGAGGCGTTCGAGCAGGGCCTGCCCGAGGCCGGCAGCCCGGAGGAGCGACTGGCCAGTCGCGTGCAGGAGGCCAACCACCGGATCTACGAGCTCTCCCAGGCAGATCACGAGCACCGGGGCATGGGGACGACGCTGACCGCCGCCTACCTCGACGACGACTCGCATCTGGCCATCGCCCACGTCGGCGACAGCCGCGCCTACCTGTACCGCGACGGCGAGCTCACGCGGCTGACCCAGGACCATTCGCTGGTCGGCGAACTCGTCCGTCGCGGCAAGCTCACCGAGGAGCAGGCCGAGGAGCATCCCCAGCGCTCGATCATCACCCGTGCGCTCGGACCCGATCCATCGGTGGAGATCGACACCTGGAGCTATCCGGTCAGGGACGGGGACGTCCTGCTCCTGTGCAGCGACGGCCTCACCTCGATGGTCACCGAGGAGAAGATCGCCGAGGTGCTCGACGCCGAGGGGGCGCTCCAGGAGGCGGCCGACCGGCTGATCCGGGAGGCCAACGCGGCCGGCGGCCGCGACAACATCACGGTCGTCCTGGCCCGGCTGGAGGAGGTCGGGAACGAGGTTCCCGACGCACCGACGATCGCCGGGGGCCCGGCGCCGGCCGAGCCCGCCTCGGTGCCCCCGGCCTCGGCGCCCCCAGCGCCGGTCGCCCCGGCCTCGGTGCCCCCCGCGCCGGTCGCCCCCGCGCCGGTCGCCCGCGACCGCCGCGCTCGCCGCCCGGCCGCCCCGCGGCGGCGCCCCCGACGGTTCATCAAGCCGCTGGCCGCCCTGCTGGCGACGGTGATCGTCGTTGGCTTGTTGTTAGGAGGCGGTTACCTGGCCACCCGGCAGCTGTACTTCATCGGAACCAATCAACAGGGCGTGGTGACGATCTACCGGGGACTTCCGTATGACCTGCCAGGCGGCATCCGGCTTTACGAGACCGTCTACGTCTCCGGGGTGCCCGCGTCGATGGTCCCAGCGGATCGCCGTTCGGCGTTCTTCAACAACCAGCTGCGCTCGCAATCGAGCGCGATCGGCCTGGTCCGGGCACTCGAGCTGGGACAGGTGAGCAAATGAGCCGCCCGGGGGCGGGTAGATGAGCGCGCGCAACCGCGAGCTGATCGGGCTGATCCCGGCCTCGCTGCTGGTCACGGCGGGATTCGCCGGCGTGTTCATTCAGCGCTCGAACGCGCTCTCGAACGTGTCGCTCACCTACGGCGCGATCTTCCTGGGGCTGTGCGTGGTGGCGCACATCTTCATCCGCATCACCCTCCCGCACGCCGACCCCTACCTGTTCCCGCTGGTCGCGCTGCTGGCGAGCTTCGGGATCGTGATGATCTACCGGATCGATGCCACGCTGGCCCGTCAGCAGGCGCAGTGGTTCGTGCTCGGGCTGATCCTGTTCGCGGCCACGATCATCGGCCTGCGCGACTACCGCAAGCTCGAGCGCTACCGCTACGTGATCGTGGTCGTGTCGCTGTTGCTGCTGCTGATGCCCCGGCTGCCGGGCGTCGGGTACCAGGCCAACGGCGCCTACCTCGGGGTCCACATCCCCGGGCTGTTCGTCTTCCAGCCAGCGGAGTTCGCGAAGATCGGGCTGGTCATCTTCCTGGCCAGCTATCTGCGCGACACGCGGCAGGTGATGGTGATGGGCGGGCGCCGGTTCCTCGGCATCACGTTCCCGCCGCTCAAGCACTTCGGACCGGTGCTGCTGTTCTGGGGATTCGCGATGCTGGTGCTGATCCTCCTGCACGACATCGGCTCCTCGCTGATGTTCTACGGCGCGCTGCTGGCGATCCTGTACGTGGCCACGGGACGGCTGTCGTTCGTGGTCGTCGGGATGGTGGCGTTCGCGCTCGGGGCCTGGTACCTGGGAACCCACATCCCCCACGTCCACGACCGAGTGGAGGCCTGGCTTCACCCCCTCAACCCCGCGCTCTACCGCCGCACGGGGGGCAGCTTCCAGCTGGCCAACGCCGTCTTCGCGCAGGCCGCCGGCGGCTTCTTCGGGGAGGGGTTCGGGCAGGCGACGCTGACGATCCCGGGCACGCACTTCATCCTCCTGCCGGCGCCGCAGACGGACATGATCTATGCCGTCATCACCGACGAGCTCGGGCTGTTCGGCGCCTGCGCGGTGCTGCTCACCTACCTGCTGTTCGTGGCCCGCGGGTTCAAGGCCGCGGTGTTAGCCAGGGACTCGTTCTCGAAGCTGCTGGCCACCGGCCTGACGGCGGTGTTCGCACTTCAGGTGTTCGTGATCGTCGGCGGCGTCACGCGGGTGATCCCGCTGACCGGGGTGACATTGCCGTTCATCTCCTACGGCGGCTCGTCGATCATCGCCAACTTCGTCCTGCTGGCGTTGCTGCTCCTCGTCTCGGACCGCGCGCGGAGGCCCGCATGAGCGGAGAAGCGAGATGAACGCGCAGATCACCCGCGTGTTCGGACTGATCGTGGTGCTATTCGCGCTGCTGATCCTGTGGACCACGCGGTGGACCGTGATCGACGCCAAGTCGCTGCGCAACAACCCCCTGAACGACCGCACGCTGGTGCAGGAGCTGCGGATCAAGCGCGGGCGGATCGTCGCCGACGACGGGACGGTGCTGGCGCGGTCGGTTCGGGAGGCCGGCGGGACGTGGTCGAGGACGTATCCCACCGGCTCCACGTTCTCCCAGGTGATCGGCTACTCGCTCCCGCGGGAGGGCCGCGCGGCCGGGCTCGAGCTCTCCCGGGGGGAGGAGCTGCGGGGCCTGCAGACGGGGCTCAGCTCGGTGTTCGGGCCGCTGAGCTCCAACCGGGTCGGCGACGACGTCGACACCGCGCTCGACCCCAAGGCGCAGCAGGTGGCGATCCAGCAGCTCGCGGGCCGAGCCGGCTCGGTGGTGGCGCTCGATCCCCGCACCGGGGCGGTCAAGGTGATGGTCGCCAACCCCGGCTACGACGACAACCATCCCGACGCGCCGGGGACGACGCAGTTCAACCGCTCGACCCAGGCCGGGTACCCGCCGGGCTCCACGTTCAAGGTCGTGACCGCGACGGCCGCGATCGACAGCGGCAAGTACACGCCGAACTCGGTCGTCAACGGCAACTCCCCGAAGACGATCTCCGGCGTGCCGCTGAGCAACGATGGGGACAAGTCCTTCGGCATGATCGATCTCAACACGGCGCTGACGTTCTCGGTCAACACGGTGTGGGCTCAGGTGGCCGAGAGCCTGGGCCGGGCCACGATGACCAAGTACATGAAGCGCTTCGGCTTCTACTCCAAGCCGCCGCTCGACTACCCGTCCGACGAGATCAACGAGAGCCGCCCGTTCTCGCCCTCCGGGCGCGCGTATCTGCCCGGAAGCCCGAACGAGGACATCGGCCGCATCGGGATCGGGCAGGGTGGGCTCGAGGTCACCCCGCTGCAGATGGCGCTCGTCGCCGCCGCGGTGGCGAACAAGGGCGTGTTGATGGTCCCCCACTTCATGGCGCGAGCCGTGAACCAGGACGGCCAGACGGTCGAGACCGTGAGGCCGAAGGTGTGGCACAGGGTGATGAGCCCCTCGACCGCCGCCGAGGTCACTCAGATGATGAAGCGCGTGGTCGAGGAGGGCACGGGCACGCCGGCGCAGCTCGGCAGCATCAGCGTCGCCGGCAAGACCGGCACGGCGTCGATCGGACTCCCGGGCTCGAACCTGACCCAGCCGTGGTTCATCGGCTTTGCCCCGGTCGAGAACCCGAAGATCGCGGTGGCGGTGACGATCGAGAAGACGCAGGGCGGCTTCGGGGGCACGGTGGCCGCGCCGATCGCCAAGGACGTGATCCAGACGCTCCTGTCCGAAGGCCAATGACCGTGCCCGAGCTCGCCACCGGGACCCTGATCGACGGCCGCTACAAGGTCCTCTCGCGTCTCGGAGCCGGCGGGATGGCGGACGTGTTCCTGGCCGAGGATCAGCAGCTGGGGCGCAAGGTGGCGCTGAAGCTGCTGCACCGCCGCTTCGCCGAGGATCCCGGCTTCGTCGAGCGGTTCCGCCGCGAGGCCCAGGCCGCGGCCGGGCTCCAGCACCCCAACGTGGTCAGCGTCTACGACCGCGGGGCCTACGACGGCACGTACTACATCGCGATGGAGTACCTCCCGGGTCGCTCGCTGAAGCAGCTGATCCGCCAGGAGGCGCCGATCGATCCGCTGCGCGCGATCGACATCGCGATCCAGATCCTCAAGGCGGCCCGATTCGCGCACCGGCATGGGGTGATCCACCGCGATCTCAAGCCCCACAACGTGATCGTCGACGAGTCCGACCACGCGAAGGTGACCGACTTCGGGATCGCCCGCGCCGGCGCCTCCGACATGACCGAGACGGGCTCGATCATGGGCACGGCGCAGTACCTCTCCCCCGAGCAGGCCCAGGGCCACGCCGTCAGCGCGGTCTCCGACCTGTATTCGGTCGGGGTGGTCCTGTACGAGCTCTTGACCGGTCGGGTCCCCTTCGACGGCGAGTCCCCGGTCACGATCGCCCTCAAGCACGTCTCCGAAGCGCCGGTACCGCCGCGGCAGCTCAATCCCGGGATCTCGCCAGAGCTCGAGCAGGTGGTGCTGTGGTCGCTCAACAAGGACCCTGCCCATCGCCCGGCCAACGCCGATGAGCTGATCATCGCGCTGGGTCGGGTCAGGGAGCTGATCACCGCGGAGGCCCGGGGGCAGCGGACCTCGAGCTTCGCGGCGGCGGCGGCGGTCCCCGTCGGGGGCTGGGCGGCGGCGGCCACGGCTCCGAACACGGCTGCCGATGTCCCACCCCCCGGGGTGCTGCCGTGGGCGACGGACGGGACCGGTGCCGGACCGCCGCAGGGGCGCCGGCGGAGGTGGTGGCCATGGCTGGCCGCGCTGGCGGTCCTGCTCCTCGCCGGCGGCGGGGTGGCGGCCTACCTGCTCACGCGGCCGGAGAAGAAGGCCGTGCCGCTGGTCACGGGACGGGGGATCATCACCGCCAGGACCGAGCTTCAGAACGACGGGTTCGTGGTCAACGTGATCGACCAGACCGATCCGAAGCCCGCCGGCACCGTGGTGGGCCAGAACCCCCTGGCCGGCGCCAAGGCGGACAAGGGGTCGACGGTGACGCTGACCGTGTCCTCGGGTCCGGGCAACGCGACCGTGCCCTCGGTCGTGGGGCTCCCGCTGGGGCAGGCCAGACGGGCCATTCTCAGAGCCGACCTGAAGGTGGGGCGCGTGGTGTTCCGCAGCTCGCAGGAGTTTCCGGCGAACGACGTGATCACGACCAGCCCGGCCGCCGGCCAGAACCCGCTGGTCGATACCCCGGTGACCGTGTTCGTCTCCTCGGGCAAGCCGATGGTCACCGTGCCCCCGGTGGTCGGCCGCCCGCAAGGGACGGCGCGGGCGACGCTCCAGAAGGACGGCTTCACCGTGACCACGTCCACACAGACGTCGAGCACGGTTCCGGCCGGCACCGTGATCAGCCAGAACCCGGGAGCGAACCGCCCGGCCATCCAGGGCTCGAACGTGGCTCTGGTGATCGCCAAGGCCCCGGCGACGGCGAAGGTCCCGAGCGTCAAGGGAGACAGCCCCGGTGCCGCGACCAGCGCCCTGACCGGCGCCGGCTTCAAGGTCAGCAAGCAGACGCAGGATGTGACCACGAAGCAGAACGGCGGGATCGTCATCTCCCAGAGTCCCGGCGGTGGGAGCACGGCGAAGAAGGGCAGCGCGGTGACGATCGTCGTCGGGCACTACGTGGCGCCCAAGAAGACGACGACCTCGACCGGCACCACCACCACCCCCACCATCCCGAGCACCACGACCACGCCGACTACCCCATGAGCTCCGGCGCGGGCGGATCTGGGGCCGGGGGGTCGTCGCTGCGCCGCCCCGGGAGCTCGGGGTCGGCGGAGGGCGGAGGCGAGGGGCTGCGGATCGCGGTGCTGGGAGGCGGGCGCTCCTCCGAGCACGAGGTCTCGCTGGCCTCCGCCGCCTCGATCCGCGACGGCCTCGAGGACGCCGGCCATGAACCGATCGAGATCGTGATCGGGCGCGACGGGGTGTGGCGCCGGGACGGCCGCGAGCTGGCGATCGCGCCGGGGCGGGGGCTGGATGGCGTCGACGTGGTGTTCCCGGCGCTCCACGGCCCATTCGGCGAGGACGGCACCGTGCAGGGGCTGCTCGAATGCCTGGACATCCCCTACGTCGGCGCGGGGGTGCTGGCATCGGCGCTGTGCATGGACAAGGTGCTGTTCAAGCAGCTGATGGCCCATGCCGGGATTCCCCAGGTCGCCCATCGTGCGGTCCGCGAGGGACGCTTCCGGGCCGATCCCGACGCCGAGCTCGCGGAGCTCGCGCCGCTGGGCCTGCCCGTGTTCGTCAAGCCGGCGCGGCTGGGCTCGTCGGTGGGGATCGCGCGGGTCGCAGCCGGGGGCGAGCTGGGGGACGCTCTGGCGACGGCGTTCGAGCACGACGAGCTGGCGATCGTCGAAGCCGCGGCCCGCGGCATCGAGGTCGAGTGCTCGGTCATCGGTAACGGCGACCCGATCGCCTCGCAACCGGGCGAGATCCTGCTCGCCGCCGGCGAGTCGGGCTGGTACGACTACGAGGCCAAGTACACGCCCGGAGGGATGGAGCTGATCGTCCCGGCGCGGATCCCCGGCCACGTCCGCGAGCGCGTCCGCGAGCTCGCCGCGACCACGTTCACGACGAGCGGCTGCTGCGGCCTGGCACGGGTCGACTTCTTCGTCGACGGGGAAGAGGTGCTGGTCAACGAGCTCAACACGATGCCGGGGTTCACCGCCACGAGCGTGTTCGCGGCGCTGTTCGGGGCCGGCGGGATCTCCTACCCGGAGCTGCTGGACCGGCTGGTCGGGCTGGGGCTCGAGCGCTACGAGGTGGAGGGGCGCCACCGGCACTGAGGCGGCTGCCGAGGTGGGGCCGCCAGCCGCCTACCGGTAGAGCGCGACTTCGTTGAGCTGGAGGCTGGTGTGGCCGCCGAGGCTGGTGATCCAGAGCAGGAAGTAGCGGTACGGGGTGGCTCCGCTGGTCAGGCGGATGTCGCGGTTGGCGGTGATCGTGGTCGACGCCGAGATCGGCACCCAGCCCGGATCGGGCCACTTGAGCGGTGGCTGGCTGATGCGGGCGTAGACCGTGGCCGTGAAGCCGGGGGTGCCGGTGAGCACGCGGAGCACCCGAGCGGTGGTCTCGGGGCTGGCGTCGAGGTACAGACCGACGCCCGCCTTGTCGAGCGTGCGGTCGTAGTAGGTCTGCGTCGTCCAGTAGGTGTTGGAATCGTTGTCGATGGCCAGGCTGGCGTCGGGGTGCTCATCGCTCGGGCTCCCGAGCGGGTTGAAGCCGTGGGCGCAGCTCTGGCACAGAGAGACCGGCGCCAGCGGCTTGCCGCCGCTCGGGCCGGCGGCCTGGGCGGGATGGCCGGTGCCGTGGTGGGTGCGGCTGGCCAGCCACGCGGCGCCGCCCCCGAGGGCGGCGACGACGATCAGCACCAGCAGGATCGAGATCGCCGGATGGCGGACCCGGAAGGGCACCCGCCGCTGGGTCTGGGTGGGGAGCGTGCGCAGCACGCTGGTGACCTCGCCGGTGGCGGTGCCGGCGCGGGTGGTCTCGATGGCCAGCGCGTCCTCGAGATCGGCGATCAGCTCGGCGTCGTCGGCGTAGCGGTCCTCCTGGCGCTTGGCGGTGGCGGTGTCGACGATCGCGGCGAGGGCGGCCGAGATCTCGGGACGCTTCGACTGGACGTCGGGGACCACCTCGCGGACGTGCTTCATCGCCACCGCGACCTGGCTCTCGCCCTTGAACGGGACCTCGCCGGTCAGCATCTCGTAGAGGACGACGCCGAGCGAGTACAGATCCGACTGGCCGGTGACACGCTGCCCGAGGGCCTGCTCGGGGGAGACGTAGTCGGTGGTGCCGAGCACGCGGCCGTCTGCGGTCAGCCCCTCCTCGTCGAGCGTGCGCGCGATCCCGAAGTCGGTGACCTTGGCCGATCCCTCCTCGTCGATGAGGACGTTCTGGGGCTTGACGTCGCGGTGGACGATGTGGCGGGCGTGGGCGGCGCCGAGGGCGCGCGCGATCTCGATCGCGTACGCCACCGCCTCGGCCACCGGCAGGCGGCCTTGGCGGCGGATCCGCTCCTTCAGCGTCTCCCCCTCCACGTACTCGAAGACGATGTAGGGCCGGCCCTCGTCCTCGCCGGCGTCGATCACGCCGACGATGTGTGGGTGGGAGAGCTGCGCCACCGCCCGCGCCTCGCGGCGAAAGCGCTCCAGTTGGTCGGAGTCGCTGGCCACCTCGCGGTTCATGAGCTTGATCGCCACCGGTCGCTGGAGCGTCTGGTCGAGCGATCGGTACACGGTCGACATCCCACCGGCGCCGATCCTGGCCTCCAGCCGATACCGGCCGTTGAGCGTCGTTCCGAGCAGCGTGCTCATGTGGCTGTCTCTATTTTGCGGCACATGGCTGTCGACGTCTCCTACTACACAGACCCGTGCTGCCCGTGGTCGTGGGCGCTCGAACCCGCGCTGCGAAAGCTGGCCTGGGAGTTTGGGAAGAGCCTCAGCATTACCTATGTGATGTGCGGGATGGCGCAGCAGTTCGGCGACCCCCAGCCCCTGATCAATGAGATACTCGCAGCCGCCGCAAGCAGCGCGATGCCGGCCGACGTGCGGCTGTGGCTGGACAGCCCGCTGCGGAGCTCCCACCCCGCCTGCATCGCGGTCAAGGCCGCGGCCGAACAAGGCGATCCGGGACCGTACCTGCGCCGGCTGCGAGAGGGGATCCTGTGCCGGCGGGCCAAGCTGGACGGCGCCGAGGCGCTGATCGCCGAGGCCCGCCTGACCGATGGCCTCGAGCCCGAACGGTTCGGAGTGGACCTGTCCTCGCACGCGATCCTGGAGGCCTTCGGGGCCGATCTGGAACGGGCCCAGGCCGTGCCGGCAGAGCACCGGGCCGAGGGCAGCGACCGGGTGAGGCTGCCCTCGCTCGAGTTCCGCGGCCGCGACGGCATCGCCCGTGGCGTCTACGGGTTCGCCGACCACGCGGCGCTCCGGGCGGCGGCGCTCGCCGCCGGGGCGGAGCCGACGGGTGCGCCGGCGCCGGCGGTCGAGGACGCGCTGCGGCGCTTCGGGTCGATGGCGACGGCCGAGGTGGCGGCGGTGTGCGACCTGCCCGGGCCACGGGCGCCGGCCGAGTTGTGGCGGCTGGCCGCCGAGTGGCGGGTCAAGGCGGAGCGGGTGGGGCCCGGGGAGCTGTGGACGGTGGCGTAGGCGCCCCCGCCGAGCTACGCCGTCTGCAGCCCCCCTGAATCCCCGGCCAGCCCCAGCCCCGGCAAGCTGATCCGCCCCGTCTCGCCGGTCAGCCGTCCGATCACGGCGCTCCCCGGATGGTGACGTGAGAGCAACTCGACGGCCCCGCGCGCGTCCGACTCGGCCACGATCACGCAGAAGCCGCAACCCATGTTGAACACCTCCCACATCTCGGCGGGGGAAACGTCGCCCAGCGTCGCGATCAGCCCGAACACCGGCGGCACCGGCAGTGGCGCCGAGATCTCGTAGCCGATCCGATCCCCGATCCGCAGCAGGTTCAGCAGCCCACCGCCGGTGATGTGCGCCAGCCCGTGCACCGCGAGCTCGCTGCGCAGCAGCTCGAGCACGCCGCGGACGTAGATCGTGGTCGGCTCGAGCAGCGCGTCGGCCACCGTCAGGCCGCCAAGCTCCGCCACCCGCGCGTCGAGCGCCAGCCCGCCGTCGTCGAGCAGCGCCCGCCGCGCCAGCGTCAGCCCGTTGGAGTGGACCCCGGAGGAGGGGAGGCCGACCACGGCGTCGCCCGGACGGCACGCGGCGCCGTCGACGATCGCGTCGAGGGCCACGGTGCCGAACGCCGACCCGACCAGGTCGATGCCGTGCGGCGAGGGGTGGCCGCGGATCAGCTCCGGGACCTGGCAGACCTCGCCGCCGGGGATCTCGATCCCCGCGTCCTCGGCCCCGGAGCACAGCCCCACGGCGATCTCGCGCAGCATCGCCGGGTCGGCGCGCTCGACCGCGATGTAGTCCAGCAGCGCCAGCGGCTCGGCCCCGACGCAGATGAGGTCGTTGACGTTCATCGCGATGCAGTCGATCCCGATCGTGTCGAACCGCCCGGCCTGCTCGGCCACGATCACCTTCGAGCCGACGCTGTCGGTGGCCAGCGCGATCCCCAGCCCCGGCGCCACCCGCAGCACGCTCGCGTAGTGGCCCGGGAGCGGAACGGTCAGCGACGAGCGACCGGGGTCGATCCCGCGCAGCACCTCGACCAGCCCGGCGACGCCGGCATCGGCCTGCGCCGTGTCAACGCCGGCGGCAGTGTAGGCGTCGGGCATCAACGCATTGTGGTCGATCGGTCAGACCACAGCTTCGCCAGCACGAGCAGCGCGAGCGCGCTGCGGTAGATCGCGTATGGCGTCAGCGAGCGGTCGCGCTCAACCTGGCGGATCAGCCACGTCGAGCCCAGCGTGGAGACGAAGGCGCTGGCGGCGCCGGCGGCGAACGGCAGCGCAGTGCCCGCCGGAAGCCCGCGGCGGCGAAGACGGATGCCCTTCAGCAGCGTGGCCCCGGCGATGACCGGCAGCGCGACGTGGCGCGAGAGCCGGTTCGCGTCCTCGCGCGTGAACCGTCGCAGGCGGGCGGCGGCCAGCGTCGCCCCGTTGCGCGAGACGCCGGGGATCAGCGCGCACGCCTGGGCCACCCCCAGCCACAGTGCGTCCAGCGCGCCGGCCTGGTCGTGGCGGCGCTCCTGCGGGGTGCGGTCGGCGCCGGCCATCACGATCGAGCCGCCGATCAGGCCCGCGGCGGTCGTTCCCGGCGTCCCCAGGCGGCGCTCGATCGGCCGCTCGAGCCCGTAGCCGACGATCGCCGGGGGAATGAACGACAGCGCGATCAGGGCCAGGCGCCGGCCGTTGAGATCGCGCAGGGCGCCGCCGACCTCGTCGCGCAGCGTGATCAGCAGCCCGGCGGCGGTGCCGGCGTGGAGCGCCACCTCGAAGGACTTGCGCAGCTCGTCGTCGAGTCCGACGTAGCGCCACGACAACAGCCACGGCACCAGCGCCACGTGGCCGGAGGAAGAGATCGGCAACAGCTCGGCCGGTCCGTGCAGCGCGCCGAGGGCGAGCGCCTCGCCGACCGGAAGCCGTGCGGCGGGCGTCCGGTCAGGACGCGACATCCGGCGTCGCGCCTCGGGTGCGCCGGAGGATCAGGTAGGCGATCACCCCGACGACGATCGCGGCGCCGACGTAGTCGACGTACTCGAGGTTGTGCCGCCAGCTCTGCCAGCTGCTCCCGACCTCGCGCCCGATCAAGGCCAGGCCGACGATCCACGGGATCGATCCGAGCGTGGCCAGGACGAAGAACCGCCAGAACGGCATCTCGCCCACGCCGGCGGCGTAGGGGACGGCCGCCCGCACGACGGGCACCATCCGCGAGAAGAAGACCACCGGCGACCCCCAGCGCTCGAACCAGCGATTGGCGAGCTCCAGGCGCCGGCGGCTGACGTGAAGCTTGCTGCCCTGGCGCTCGAGCAGCTCGATGCGGCCGAAGTAGCCGATCGCGTAGGCGATGCACGCCCCGAGCATGTCGCCGACCAACCCGACGAGGATGATGCCCAGCAGCGACAGGTGGCCCTGGAACACGTTGAAGCCGGCGAACAGCATCGTCGGCTCGGTTCCGGGCAGGCCGATCACCCCGGTCGTCGTGGTCAGCAGCAGGACCCCGCCGAGGCCGAGGTCGCGGATCACGTGGGTGGCGAAGGTGACCAGCGAGTCGGTGACGGAGGCGAGTTCGAGCAACACGGCGGCCAAGCGTAGCGTCCGGGCGCGGATCCAGACCCAGTGCGTGGGTAGGGTTTGGCGCCGAGATGGCAATTCCCCTGTTCGACACCGCATCGCCGCTGGCTCCGCTGCGTGAGGAGATCCTCACCCGGGTCGGCGAGGTCGTCGGACGCGGCCGTTACATCCTCGGCTCCGAGGTCGAGGGGTTCGAGCGCGAGTTCGCCGCCTACCTCGGGGTGCGCCACGTCGTCGGGGTCGCGAACGGCACCGACGCGATCACGATCGCGCTGCGGGCGCTGGGGATCGAGGGCGGCGACGAGGTGGTGGTGCCCTCGTTCACGTTCTACGCCACCGCGGAGGCCGCGGTCACCGCCGGCGCACGCCCGGTCTTCTGCGACGTCGATCCCGACACCCGCAACGTGACCGCCGACACCGTCCGAGCCGCGCTCAGCAAGCGCACGAAGGCGATCGTGGCCGTCGACCTGTTCGGCTGCCCGGCCCCGCTTCCGGAGCTCCGCGAGCTCGGTCTTCCGATCCTCGAGGACGCCGCCCAGGCTGCCGGCGCGAGCCTCGAGGGGCGCAGGGCGGGCGCGCTCGGGGACGTGGCGACGTTCTCGTTCTACCCGTCCAAGAACCTGCCCTGCCTCGGCGACGGCGGCGCGATCGCCACCGACGACGAGCGGATCGCCGAAATGGCGCGGGCGCTCCGGTTCCACGGCTCGCACGACAAGCAGGCATTCGATTACGTGGGCTACAACTCGCGGCTGGACGAGCTCCAGGCGGCGATCCTCCGGATCCTGCTGCGCGAGCTCGACGGCTGGTGCGACGGCCGGCGAGCCGCCGCCGCCGCGTACGCGCGGGCGGGGCTGGGAGGCCACGCCACGCTGCCGGCCGTCCCCGACGGCGCCCAGCCGGCGTGGCACCTGTACGTGGTCACGCACCCGCGCGCGGATGCCGTCCTGGCCGAGCTCCACGATCATCAGATCGAGGCCCGCGCCTACTACCGGACGCCGCTTCACCGCCAGCGCGCGATGGCTCCCTACGCCGACGGCGGCGCGGCGCTGGCGGTCACCGACGAGCTGGCGCGGACGAACCTCGCGCTGCCGATGAGCCCGGTGCTCGGCCCCGAGCAGGCCGAGCAGGTGGTGGCGGCGGTGGCCGCCACGGGGACCTGAGCGCCTCCTTGCGGATCTGGATCGATCTCACCAACTCGCCGCACGTGCTCGTGATGCGTCCGGTGATCGCCACGCTTGGGGCGCGCGGCCACGAGGTGCAGGTGACCGCGCGCGACTACGCCCAGACGCTCGAGCTGTGCCGGCGGTTCGGGATCGAGCACACCGCCGTGGGCCGCCACCGCGGGGGGAATGTGGCCGCCAAGGCATGGGGACTGGGCGCGCGGTCGGTGGAGCTCGCGCGGTGGGCCCGGGGGCGGGGGTTCGACCTCGCGCTCGGGCACGGATCCAACGACGTCAACGTCGCGGCGGCGCTGCTGCGGATCCCCCGCGCGACCATGTTCGACTACGAGTGGGCGACGGTCCAGCACAACGTCAACTGCCGGCTGGCGCGGTCGGTGGTGGTGCCCGAGGCAATCCCCCCGGAGCGTCTGTACCGCTACGGCGCCCGGGGAAAGCTCCAGCGCTATCCGGGTCTCAAGGAGGAGTACTACCTGGCCGACTTCGAGCCCGACCCGGCGGTGCTCGGCCAGCTCGGACTCGACCCCGGCCGGCCGGTGGCGGTCGTGCGAACGCCGCCGGTGGTGTCGCTCTATCACCGGTTCGAGAACGACCTGTTCGCGCAGGTGCTCGAGCGGCTGCGCGGGACGCAGGCGGTGGTGCTGCCCCGGACCGCGGAGCAGCGGGCGGAGCTGCACCGAGCCGGAGGCTGGACCGTGCCCGAGCAGGCGCTCGACGCGCAATCGCTGATCGCTTTCGCCGACCTGGTCGTCTCCGCCGGGGGCACGATGAATCGCGAGGCGGTGGCGCTGGGCACGCCCGTGTTCACCGTCTTCGAAGGTCGCCTGGGCGCGGTTGACGAGCGGCTGATCGCCGACGGCCGGCTGCGCCGCCTGACCACGCCCGAGCAGGTCGTGCTCCAGAAGCGCAACCCTCGGGACGGCCCGGGCGAGCGGGTGAGGCGGGACCCGGCGCTGCTCGTCGAGCTGCTGCTGAAGGCCGCCGAGGCTCGCCGCTCCGTGTAGGCGCGACGAAGCTGAGACAAATGCCTTAAGGTTTCGTTTAGGTTCCCCGCGCTGAGGGGGCCAACAGCCGGCCCTGAGCTGGTGGCAGGGGGTCATGAGCCCCACCGGGGCCACGATCAGCGGCGAGGACATCGTCGTGAACCAGAACTACAAGGTCATGGCCAGGCTGGGCGGGCAGGACGGCTGGGTGTTCAGCCCCCACGAGTTCGTGATCGCCGGCGGGCACTTCGCGTGGGTGACCGCATACAACTCACGGAGCACCGAGCGGGGCCCGTCCGAGAGAGCCCCGCCGGCAATAGCTGCCCAACGCTGACCAAGGGGTCGGCGTCAGGGCCTAGAATGGTGACCCGCATGCGCCGGCGGATCAGATCCGCGGCCTTCCCCGTCCACCGGCACTCCCTCCCCCTGCTGCTGGTCGACGGTGTGCTGGTCGCGCTCGCCTACTACCTCGCTTTCCAGCTGAGGTTCGACGGCCATGTCCTGGGCCGCTACGACAACCTGTTCGACGCCACGATCTGGTGGGTGGTTCCGGTCGTGCTGATGGTGCTGGCCGCGTTCGGGCTGTATCAGCGGCTGTGGACGTTCATCGGCCAGCGCGACTACGAGGCGGTGGTCAAGGGCGTCGTCGTGGCCACGATCCTGATCGTGGGTGCGATCGCGCTGCTGCACCCGGTGGAGACCGCCCAGCAGGTCTCCTTCAGGCACCACCGTCATGTGCTCCAGTCGAGCGCCGTCGTCCTGCCCGCGAGCGTGATCGCGCTGTTCATGCTGTTGTCGCTGGCCTTCCTCGTCGGCGCCCGGTTCCTGGTCCACCTCGTCGTCGAGGGCCGCGTGCGCAGCTTCCGGGTCAGCAAGGGCGCGCACGACGTGCTGATCGTCGGCGGTGGCGACGGCGGCCGCCTGGTCGTCCGCGAGCTGGTGCGCAATCGACAGCTGCGCCTGCGCCCCGTCGGGTTCGTCGACGACGATCCGCGCAAGCAGGGGATGAAGGACGAGTACGGGCTGAAGGTGCTGGGAACGACCACGAACGAGGACCTCGCGCGGGTTCTCGACGAGGCCGAGCCCGAGGAGGTCGTGATCGCGATCCCCTCCGCGCCGGGGACGCTCCGCGCGCGAGTGGTGGCGGCGTGCCGCGACCGGGGCATCCCGGTGCGGACGATGCCGACGGTGTTCGAGCTGCTCAAGGACGGCTCCGGGCAGCTGCAGGTGACGCGCCAGCTGCGCGAGGTGCGCGTGGAGGACATCCTCGGGCGCGAGCCGGTGCGGATCGAGCTCGAGCGGGTGGGTGCGTACCTGACCGGCGAGGTGGTGCTGGTGACCGGTGCCGGGGGCTCGATCGGCGGCGAGCTGTGCCGCCAGATCGCCCGGGTCGGCCCACGCCGGCTCGTGCTCGTCGACCACGCCGAGGACAACCTGTTCGAGATCATGCGGGAGCTGCAGGAGGACCGCCACGTGCGGATCGCCTCCGCCGTGCTCGCCGATTGCCGCGAGGAGGAGCGGATGCGCGAGGTGCTCTCAGAGCACCGGCCGAGCGTGATCTTCCACGCCGCCGCCTACAAGCACGTGGTGATGATGGAGCTCAACCCCGTCGAGGCGATCCGCAACAACGCCCTCGCCACCCGGGTGGCGGCGCGGATCGCGGGCGACATGGGCGTGGGCACGTTCGTCCTCGTCTCCACCGACAAGGCCGTCAACCCGGCGACGGTGATGGGAGCGTCGAAGGCGCTGGCCGAGTGGGCGGTCGAGGCGGCCGCGGCGCGCTATCCGGCCACCACCTATTCGACTGTGCGGTTCGGCAACGTGCTCGGGTCCTCGGGTTCGGTGGTGCCGATCTTCCGCCGCCAGATCGCGGCCGGCGGGCCGGTGACGGTGACCGACCAGCGGATGAGCCGCTACTTCATGACGATCCCGGAGGCGGTCCAGCTGATCATCCGCGCGGGGTCTCTGAGCGGGGGAAGCGGGGAGGTGTTCGTGCTCGACATGGGCGACCCGGTACGGATCGTCGACCTGGCCGAGACGATGATCACCCTGTCCGGCCTCGAGCCCGGGCGAGACATCGCGATCGAGATCGTCGGGGCGCGCCCGGGAGAGAAGTTCCACGAGGACCTGTTCAACCCCTACGAGCGGATGCAGCCAACGCCGGCGCAGAAGATCCTCCGCGCCGACCACGACCCGCTCGATCCAGCCTGGGTCGAGGAGACGTTCGAGAAGATCAACCTGCTCGTGCTGGAGGGCGACGCGGCCGTTCTCGCCGAGCACGTCGCCAAGCTGGCCCGTGCCCGCGCCGTCACCCCTGGCGGGCAAGATGCCCGGATCGCGCCGTAGACTCACGATGCACAGCATGGGCCCCATTCCGTTCGCGCTATCGATCCACCACTTCATCAACTCGGTGGGGGCCGACGCTGGCTTCGCCGCGATCATCGGGCTGGCGATCCTGATCCTGCTGTATTTCGCCCAGGCCAGGGAGACCTCGTCGTTGCGCAGGCACGCCCACGAGGCGTCGGAACGCATCCAGCAGCTCGAGGCTCGGCTGGCGCAGGTCTCCCGCGCCCACACCGGGGCCGCCCAGACTGGGGCCGCCGTGCCCGGGGCCGCCGTGCCCGGGGAAGCCCAGTCGGCGCGCTCGGCCGCGGCTGGAGCGGCCGGTCCCGCCGTCGCCCTCGGGGCGGCGCCGGTGGCCGCGACCGCGATGGCCCCGGCCGCGCCGGCGGGCGTGGCGGCACCCGCGCTGACCGCGGCGACGAGGCTGATTCCGGCGCCGGCGCAGGTGCCCGCGCCCCAGGTCCCCGCGCGACCGGCGGTGGCGACGGCGGCCGCGCTCGCCGATCCGCCGGCCGCCGGCGGGCCGCCGCCGGCCACGGTCGCGGGTGGCGCCAACGGCGCGGGCGCTACGGCCCCGCCGCGCCCTGGCGCTACGGCCCCGCCGCGCCCTGGCGCCACGGCCCCGCCGCGCCCGGCGCCCGCCACGAGTGGATATCAGCGCCCGCTGGCCGCCGGCGCCACGTCGGCCGGGCGGCGTGGCGGTCCGCCCGGTGCGCGCACCGTGCCGGCCAGAAGGGGGTCGCGGATGCCCAGGGCGCTGGTGCTGCTGCTCGCCGGCCTCGGCATCGCCGCCGTGGTGGTCGTGCTGCTGCTCGTGACCGGCATCGGCGGGTCCAGCAAGAACGCCCCTCCGCCGCGGGCGAGCAACGCTTCGGGCGCGCGGCGAGCCTCACGCGCGGTCAGCGTGAATCCGGCCTCGGTCACCGTGGCCGTCCTCAACGGGACCGCGATCAACGGCCTCGCCCATCGTGTCGCCTCGCGCCTGCAAGGCGCCGGCTACAAGCAGGGCAACGATGAGAACGCCCCCGATCAGACGCACACCAGCACGATCGTCGCCTACCTGCCCGGGTTCAGGCGCGACGCGCTGGCGGTGGCGACGACCCTGAAGCTTCGCCAATCGGCGGTGCAGCAGGTCGATGCGAACACGCGGGCGGTGGCCTGTCCTGGCCCGGCCGCGTGCACCGCGAACGTGATCGTCACGGTCGGCACGGACCTGTCCAGCCCGTGACATCCCGCCAGCGCCACTAGGCGATCCGCATGGCGGAACTCCTCGACCTCCCCGACCGCAGTGACAAGCCCCGTCAGCAGGGCCTCACCCATGTGCTCGATCGGGGTCTTTCGCTGACCGAAGTCGACGGCCTCGCCGAGGTGGCCGGCGACTACGTCGACGTGGTCAAGCTGGGCTGGGGGACGGCGGTGGCGACCGGCAACCTGAAGCCCAAGCTCGACCGCTACCGCCATCACCAGCTTCCGGTCGTGCTCGGCGGCACGCTTACCGAGCTGGCCATTGCCCAGAACCGGCTGGAGCAGCTGATCGAGTGGCTGCGCGAGCTCGAGCTCAGGCACATCGAGATCTCCGACGGCACGATCGAGCTGCGCCACGACGACAAGCTCGAGCTGATCGAGCGGCTGTCGAAGGAGTTCACCGTCCTGTCCGAGGTCGGCTCCAAGGACGACACCCGGATCATGGCCCCGTACCGGTGGGTCGAGCAGATCGAGCGCGAGTTGGCCGCCGGGGCCTGGAAGGTGATCGCCGAGGCACGCGAAAGCGGCACCGCCGGGATCTTCCGCCACGACGGCGAGGTGCGGATGGGGCTGATCGACGAGATCGTCCACGCCGTGGCCCCCGAGCAGATCCTGTTCGAAGCCCCCCAAAAGGACCAGCAGGTGTGGTTCGTGCGCCGGTTTGGCGCCGACGTGAACCTCGGCAACATCTCCCCCGAGGACGTGCTCTCGCTCGAGACGATCAGACTCGGGCTGCGGTCTGATACCGCGTCAAGCGTGTATGAATGAGCCCCCGCGCGCGGCGCCCCCGCGCGCGGCCCCGCCCCTGCGCGCGGTCCCGCCCGGGGCGGTGCTGCTCGCGCGCCACGGCCAGACCAACGACAACCTCGAGCCGATTCGCGTCCAGGGGTTCACCGACACGCCGCTGAACGACACCGGCCGCCGCCAGGCGGCGGACTTGGCCGAGCGGGTGGCCCCGGCAGGGATCGTCTCGCTGTGGTCCTCTGACCTTTCCCGAGCCCGGGAGACGGCCGAGATCGTCGGCGCTCGGATCGGCCTCGAGCCCCGGCTCGATCCTCGCCTGCGCGAGGCCAACCGGGGCGAGTGGGAGGGCCGGCGGTTCATCGACATCGAGCGTGAGGAGCCCGAGCGCTACGCCGCCTGGCGTCGCGCCGGCGACGGCTTCCGCTTCCCCGGCGGCGAGTCGCTGCGCGACCAGCTCGAACGGGTGAGCGCAGCCGTGGAGGACGTGCGGCGCGAGGGCCGGCTGCCGGCGCTGATGGTGTGCCACGGCGGCTGCATCAGGGTCATGCTGTGCGCTCGCGACCCTCGCGGGCTCGCTGCCTTTCACGAGTTCGAGGTGCCCAATACCGCGGTGGTGGCGATGTGAGACGGCTGTCCCTGGTCTCGTTCTCGGCGCTGGTCGTGGCCACGGTCGGAGCGTTCTTCGTCACCCAACACCTGAAGGTGACCACGCCCCTGCTGGCCGGCTTCCCCCGGCCGGTGCCCGCCGTGATCAACCCCTATGGGGCCAAATGCGGGGGCGTCGACCACGGCTCGGCGCGGGTCTCCTTCTACCTGCAGCACCGCAGCGACACGGTCGACGTTTACATCGTCGATTCCGATGGCAACATCGTCCGCACGCTCGCCTCAGGAGTGGACATGCGCGGTGGGCGGCGCCCCGTGCGCAAGCTGTTTCGCTGGAACGGCCGCGAGGACAACGGCCAGGTCGCCCCGGATGGCACTTACTACATTCGGGTCGCCCTGCGTCACCAGAATCGCACCGTCGAGATCTCGAACTCCTCCGGCCCGGAGCCGATCAAGGTGAAGACGACCCCGCCGCACCCGGTGGTGACGGACGTCTCACCGTCGCTGATCCCGTTCGACCACACCCCGGTCACGATCAAATACAAGAACACCGAGGGACGTGTCGCGACCGTCGTCCTTTACCGCACGGACCTGCCCGGCGATCCGATCGCGAAGCGTTTCCGGGCGGGGGTCCGCGTGGCGAGCTGGGACGGTCTGATCGGCAAGCGACCCGCGCCCGCCGGCACCTACCTGGTGGGCCTCGACGTCACCGATGCGGCCTGCAACACGGGGAAGTTCCCGCCACTGATGCCGCCGGTTCCCGGCTCGACGGTGCACGCGGGGGTGACGGTGCGCTACCTGGCGGCCCAGCCGCCGCTCACGCCGGTGCCCGCCGGATCGACGGCGATCGTGTACGTCGATGCCCGGGGCCAGCCGTACCGGTGGACGCTGTGGCGAGTCGGAGCCCGGCGGCCGAGCGGCCACGGAGGGCAGCGGGGCTACCAGCTGCGGGTGAAGCTCCCGCGCGCGCAGGGCCCCGGCCTCTACCGGCTCATGATCTCCTCGGGGGCGCACCGCACCGCGGTGCCGCTGCTGGCGAGTTACCGTGGCGTCCACCACCCCCCGCGGGTCCTGGTCGTGCTGCCGGCGCTGACCTGGCAGGGGCGCAACCCGGTCGACGACTCGCCGCAGGACGGGCTGCCGAACACGCTCGACGCCGGCGGGCCGATCGAGCTGAGCCGCGTGCTCGCCGACGGCCTTCCCGCTGGGCTCGCCGACGAGGCGGCGTTTCTGGCTTATCTGGACCGGGCCGGCCTGCCGTACGACCTGACAACCGATATTGCGCTGATCGACGGCGCCGGCCCCTCGCTCGCCGGCCATACCGGCGTGGTCCTCGCGGGCACCGAGCGCTGGATCCCGGCCTCGTTCGGTGCCCAGCTGCGCTCCTACGTGCAGACCGGCGGCCATGTGCTCTCGCTGGGAATCGGCTCCCTGCTACGGGCCGTGAAGCTCGCCGGGTCGAGCGCGTTCGCTCCCACCGCCCCGGCGAGAACCGACGTACTCGCCGCGGCGCCGGGGGCCGTCGTCACCCACAACGCCGATCTGATCACTGTGATCGTGGATCGCCTGCGCATCTTCTCGGCGACCTCGGGCGCGTTCCAGGGCTACCGCTCGTTTCAGCCCATCCGCGTGATGGCGCCCGGAAGTGTTTTGTCCGCCGCCGGCACGGCCAGCTCGACGACGCCGATCGTGGGCTATGGGCTCGGGCGGGGGGTGGTGGTGGACGTGGGGCTGGTCGGCTTCGGCTCCAGCCTCGCCCACAACGTCGACGCCAAGGAGCTGGTGTCGCGGGTGTGGACGCTGCTGCGCCATTAGGTGCTCCCCGCCATAAATACGGTCGCATTCGAGCGGCCCCGTGCGGCGCCGATCCGTACCGTGTGGCCCTGTGACTAGCTACCTGAAGCGCCTCGTCCACTCGCTGGCGGCCTACCAGGTGGCGGACGTCGTCTCGAAGTTCATGGCCGTGCTGCTGCTGCCGGTCTACACCCGGTACATCAGCCCGGCCGGCTACGGCGTCGTCGAGTTGCTCGGCAACGGCGTGATCTTCATCAGCATCCTGGTGCGCTTCGGGATCATCGAGTCGTTCCTGCGCTTCTACTTCACCGACGAGGATCGGGAGCGCCGCGACGCCCTGGTCCGGCGCTCGTTCCTGTTCCTGCTCGTGACCACGACGGTGGCGTCGGTCGTGCTGGCCGCGCTCGCCGCGCCGCTGTCGCGAGTGGTCCTGGGCCACCGCGACGTGTCGATCTTCCGGGTCGCGGTCCTCGGGCTGTGGACGTTCACCAATCTCGAGCTGGCCTACGCGGTCCTGCGGGTGGACGAGCGACTGCGGGCCTACGCGATCGCCACGGTCACGAATGTCATCCTCACGATCGTCGCCTCGTTGGTGCTCGTGGTCGCCCTCGGCAAAGGCCCGGAGGGATTGCTGCTCGGGAACTACGGGGTCTCGACGCTGGTGCTGCTGGCGCTCTGGTGGACGCTGCGCGCCCGGCTCCGGCCCCGCCCGGGGATCGCGGAGAACTTCCCCGTACTGTTGCGCTTCGGCCTGCCGACGGTGCCGGCGGAGATTTCGGTATACGCGCTCAGCATCATCGACCGCTACTACATCTACCACGACCGCAGCCCGCGGCTCGCGGGGCTGTACTCGATCGCGGTGAAGCTCGCCGGCGCGGTGGCGTTCATCGTCCGCGCGTTCCAGTACGCGTGGCCGCCGCTCGCGTATTCGGTGCGCGACGACGCCGAGGCGGCGCGGCTGTACGGGCTGGTGACGACGTACTACGTGATCGCCAGCGGCTGGGTGGTGGCGGGACTGGCGCTGCTCGGGCGGTGGGTGCTGCGGCTGCTGACCGCGCCGGCGTTCTTCGGGGCCTATCGTGCGCTTCCATGGGTCGCCCTGGGCTGGGCCATGTATGGCTTGTGGGTGGTGTTCCTGGTCATCGCCGGCCGTGCCAGGGTGACCACGCGCAACTTCCCGGCCTCGCTGGCGGGACTCGCGGCCAACGTGATCCTGCTGGTGTTGCTGGTGCCCACGCTGGGTATCGCCGGGGCCGGGATCGCCCTGTGCGGCGCCTACGTGGTCATGCTGTCGGTCATGCATCTGCTCACCCGGCGCGTGTTCGCGGTCAGGTTCGAGTGGCGGCGCCTGATCCAGCTGACGGTGGTGATGGGGGCGCTGGCTGTAGCCGGTGACCTGCTGTTGCCGACGCATGGCGCGGTCGGGTTTCTCACCCGCGCCGCGGTGTTCCTGGCCATTCCGGCGGTCCTGTATCTGACCGGCTTCGCTCACCCGCAAGAGCTGCGCCAACTGCGCGTGCTGATCGGCCGCCTGCGGCGGGCGGCCGGATCGCCCGCGGGTGATCCCGCATGAGCCGTCCCCCGGTGTCGGTCGTGATGCCGTTTGCCGGTGATGCCGTCGCCGCCCGCGAGGCGGTGTCGACCCTGCTCGAGCTCGACACGATTCCGGGCGATGAGCTGATCCTGGCCGACAACGCCGGCGTGGTGACCGCGGACGGCCCGATCGAGATCGTCCGGGCGAGCGGCGAGCGCTCGCCGGCCCATGCGCGTAACGCCGGCGCCGAGCGGGCCCGCTGTGACTGGATCCTGTTCCTCGACGCCGACTGCCGGGCTTGGCCTGGCTTGCTGGATGCTTTCTTCGCTCGCTCGGTGGCGGACGACGTCGGGGCGCTGGCCGGGGAGGTGGTGCCGGCCGGCGACGGGGCCACGGTCGCGGAGCGCTACGGGGCGGCCCGGAGCTTCCTCAGCCAGCAGGCCCATCTCGCGCATCCCTACCTGCCCCGCGTGGTGGCCGCGAACCTGATGGTGCGGCGGGCGGCGTTCGAGCAGGTGGGGGGGTTCTACGAGGGCGTTCGGGCGGCCGAGGACACGGACTTCAGCTGGCGGCTGCAGCGGGCGGGCTGGCGGCTCGAGTTGCGCCCCGAGGCCCAGATCGAGCACCGGTACCGGGCGACGCTGCGTGAGCTACGGGCGCAGTGGCGCGGCTACGCGGCCGGCCGGGCCTGGCTGCGGCGGCGCTATCAGGGGTTCGAACCCGAGCCGGCGGTGCGGCGGGGGGTGGCCCGAGCGCGGCGGGGCCTGCGTCTGCGCCCGCGCCGAGGCGAGCGAGCGAAGGGGGCCGGCGCCGGCGGGGCCACCGCGCACGGCCGGCGGGCCGCCGCTCGGCGGGCGGCCGCGGACGCCGGGACGGGACGGCTTGACCGGGCCCAGTACCTGGCCCTGGACGCGTTGCTCGCGGTCGAAGAGCTCGCCGGATTCACGCTCTCGAACCGTCCCGAACGCGCGGGCTCGCGCCGCCGGTCGCTCGGCGGCGAGGTGGTGCTGATCGCCGATCGCTTCCCCGCGCCCGGGGACCCGCTGGTCGACTTCGCGCGCACGCTCGATGCGCCCAGGGTCGAGGCCGCAGGACGGCCGGAGTCACCGTGGGTCGCGGTCAGCCGGGAGCTGGAGATCGCCTACCGAGAGGACGACGGGCTCGCGTCGCGGATGGTGGCGCTTGTCCGGCTCGCCATCCGCCATCCGGTTCGCTGCGCGCGCGACGTGATCCGGCGCCGCCCCGGCGAGCCGACGCTGGCCGCGCTGGCTCCCGCCGCGCTGCGGCTGGCACGCCAGGCTGACGCCCGCGTCCATCCGCTCGGCGGCGAGGAGGTCCAGGCGACCGCTCACCGACTCGCGGCTCTGGCCGGGCGGGCGCTCGCCGAGCCCCGGCACGCGTGATGTCGGTCCCCATCCGCCTCCAGCGCGCCTGATGCGAGTTCAGATGGTCGATCCCTCGGGCTTCACCCGCCCCTACGACCACGCGCTCGCCTCAGCGCTCGCGCAAGCCGGACTGGACGTGGAGCTGATCACGAGCCGCTCCGCATACGGCGAGGTGCCGGCGCCCGACGGGTACGCGGTCCGCGATTGCTTCTACCGCCTTGCTCGGGGGCCCGCCGGCTCCGGCGTGCGCCGGGCCACGAAGCTGGTCTCGCACGTCCCCGACATGCTTCGCTATCGCCGCCTCGCCCGCGCGGCGCAGGTCGTCCATTTCCAGTGGCTCGATGTGCAATGGCTCGACGCGCACCTGCTCCCGCGGCGGCCGACCGTACTGACCGCCCACGACCTGCTCCCGCGCGAGCCCCGGCCCGGGCAGGTCCGGGCCCAGCGGCGGCTGTACGAGGCCGTGGATGCGGTGATCGTGCACTCCGAATATGGCCGGCGCGCGATGATCGAATGGGGAGCGGCGGAGCCGGCGAAGCTGCGGGTCGTCCGCCACGGCGCGTTCGAGCACCTCACGCGCCAGCCGTCGGAGCGACCATTGCCAGCCGAGCTGGCGCAGGTGTCGGGCCCCGTCGTCCTGTTCTTCGGCCTGCTTCGCCCGTACAAGGGGATCGAGACGCTGCTGGCGACTTGGCGGGAGATCAGCGGAGCGGAGCTGTGGATCGTGGGCCGTCCGCTGATCCCGATCGCGCCGTTGAAGGCCAGCGCGCCGTCCGGGGTCCGGTTCGTGCCGCGGTTCGTCTCCGACCGCGAGCTTCCGGCCTACTTCCGCCGGGCCGACCTCGTCGTCCTTCCGTATTCGCGCACCGAGCGCTTTGACCAGTCGGGGGTGCTGGCCACGGCGCTGGCGTTCGGCAAGCCGACCGTGCTCAGCGACATCGGCGGCTTTGGCGAGGTGGCCGTGACCGGCGCCGCCCGGCTGGTCGCGCCCGACGACGTCGACGCGCTGCGGGAGGCGGTGGCCGGGCTGCTGGCTGACCCCGCAGAGCGCTCGCGGATGGGGCAGGCCGCTGCTGCCGCCGCCGCCGGCCCGTACTCGTGGGCGGCCGCGGCGACGGCGACGCGCTCGCTCTATGAGGAACTGGTCAGTGGCGGACGGTGACGATCGCGCCGGTACCGGTAATCACGGTCCGGACGGTGACGCTCGCACCGGGACCGGCAATCACGATCCCGTACTTCACAATCCGCCGCCGTGACCTCGCTCGCCGTCCTGTTCTGGGTCTCCGTCGGCCTGCTGCTCTACACCCACGTCGGCTACTGGCTGCTGCTGGAGCTGCTGGCCCGGCTGCGCCGGCCGGTGCGCGCCCAGGAGCCGGGCAGCGATGTCACGCCGACGGTCACCGTGGTCGTGGCCGCCTATGCCGAGGAGGACGTGATCGCGGAGCGGGTCGCGAACCTGAGAGCGGTGGACTATCCGGCCGGCCTGCTCGAGGTGATCGTGGCCTGTGACGGCTCTCCGGACGAGACCGCGCCCCGGGCGCGGGCCGCCGGCGCCGATCTGGTGCTGGAGCTGCCCCGCGGGGGCAAGATCCGCGCCCAGGACGCCGGCGTCGAACGGGCCAGCGGGGAGATCGTCGCCTTCTCCGACGCCAACGTGCTGTGGGAGCCCGGCGCGCTCAAGGCGCTGATCGGACCGTTCGCCGATCCTCGGGTCGGATATGTGTGCGGCGACGTCCGGCTGGTCAACGAGCGCGGTTCGAACCAGGAGGGCCTTTACTGGCGTTACGAGATGGCGCTGCGGCGGCTCGAATCGCGGGTGCGCTCGGTGACCGGCGGCAACGGCGCCATCTACGCCACCCGACGCGAGAACTACCTCGTCGTGGATCCGATCATGGGCCACGACCTGTCGTTTCCGTTCAACATGGTCAAGCGCGGCTGGCTGGCTCTGTACCAACCGGCGGCTTCGGCGCGCGAGAAGATGGTCCCGACGATCGAAGGCGAATTCGCCCGCAAGCGCCGGATGATGAGCCATACGTGGCCGATCGTCCTGCGCGGCGGAATGCTGTCGCCCCGCGGCTATGACCCCCTGTACGGGCTGATGATCTTCTCGCACCGGATCCTGCGCTACCTGTCTCCGTTCCTGCATGTGCTGGCGCTGGCGACGAGCATCGCCCTGATCGGCGACGGGTGGGTGTACGTGGCCGCGGTGGCGATCCAGGTGGCGATCCTGGCCGGCGCCGCGCTCGAGCCGGTGGCGCCGGTGCGGCCGCTGCTGATCGCCCGGTACTACGTGCTGACGACCATGTCGCTGGCCGCCGGCCTTTGGGACTGGCTGAGTGGCCGCACCAAGGCGGGTTGGGAAGCCGCGGAGGGAACGCGGTGAGCCAGCGCCTGCTCGATCTCGTGCTGGCCTCGGTGGGGTCGGTCCTGACCGCGCCGGTGGTGGTGGCGCTGGCGCTGGCCATCCGGCTGGAGTCGCCTGGCCGGGCGATCTACTTGCAGACTCGGGTCGGCAAGGACGGCCGCGAGTTCAAGATCTACAAGCTGCGCACGATGGTGCGCGGGGCCGAGTTCACCGGCGCCGGCCTCGCGATCCAGGAGGGCGACGACCGGATCACCAGGATCGGGCGGTGGCTGCGCCGCTATTCGCTCGACGAGCTGCCGAACCTGTGGAACGTGCTGCTCGGCGAGATGTCGATCGTGGGACCCCGCCCGACCGTCCCCATCCAGGTCCAGCAGTACAACGAGCGCCAGCGCGGCCGGCTCGCGGTGAAGCCGGGGATCACGGGTTGGGCCCAGATCAACGGCCGCGCCTCGCTGCCCTGGTCAGAGCGGATCGAGCTCGACCTGTGGTACGTCGAGCACCGGTCGCTGGCGCTCGATCTGCGGATCCTCGCCCGGACGGCGGCGCTCGTCGCCAGCGGCCACGGGCTGTACAAGGGAGAGACCGGCGGATGGCAGCCGCCGGCGTAGGCGAGCCCCCGGCGGTGCTGCTGACGGGCGTCGGCAAGCGCTACGACATCGTCTCGGCATTCGCCCAGCACACGACCGTGGTCGCGGCCGATCCCAACCCCCTGGCGCCGGCCCAGTACGCGGCCCACGTTCGCCGAGCTGTGCCGCGGATCGATTCGCCGGAGTACGTGCCCGCGTTGCAGTCGCTGTGCTCCGCGCACGGGGTAGGGGCGGTTGTGCCGCTCACCGATCTCGACATCGAGGTCCTGGCCGGCGCCCGAGCCGCGGGTCTGCTGCCCGCGTTCGTCCCCGATCCGGAGATCGCACGGGCCACGTACGACAAGTACGCGGCGCACCTGCTGCTCTCGCGCCTGGGGCTCCCCTCGCCGCCGACGGTGCTGCCGGGAGAGGCGGTGGAGCATTTTCCGGTGATGGTCAAGCCGCGGCAGGGCTCGGGGGCGCGATCGATCCACCGCGCCGACGACGCCTCGGCCGCTGAGTTCTTCATCCGCTACGTGAACGAGCCGACGATGGTGCAGCGGTGGATGAACGGCCCCGAGTTCTCGATCGACTGCTTGTCCGATCTCGACGGCCGCTGCCTGAACGCGATCCCGCGGACGATGATCGAGTCCCGTGGCGGCGAGTCGATCAAGGGCACGGTGATCGACGACCCGGAGCTGGTCGAGCTGGGGCGGCGCGTGGTCGAGGGCCTCCGGGTGCGGGGGCCCTGCACCGTCCAGGTGTTTCGCGATCGCGAGATCGGGCTGGGGATCACCGACGTAAACACGCGGTTCGGAGGCGCGTTTCCCGCGCCCATGTACGCGGCGCTCCCGGGCCGCACCTATCCCGAGCTGATCGTCCGGATCGCACGCGGCGAGGCGGTCGAGCCACACGTGGGGAGGTTCCGGGCGGGAATCACGTTCACCCGCTACTTCTGGCAGCTCGAGCTCGACCGGCAGCTGCAGCCGACCGGGCGCGACATCGTCGAGCCGCCCGGACCACCGTCCCCACGGCCGTGATCGCCTTCGTCTTATCGGGGGGCGCCAGCCTCGGCGCGATTCAGGTCGGGATGTTGCGGGCGCTGTACGAGCACGAGATCGCGCCCGAGCTGATCGTCGGCACCTCGGCGGGCGCGGTCAACGGCGCCTATATCGCCTCGCGGCCGCAGACGGTGCAGACGGCGCAGTCGCTGGCCTCGGTGTGGGAGGGCCTGAGCACGCTCGAGGTGTTCCCGCCCAATCCGCTGACCGCGGCCCTGGGCCTCCTCGACGTCCGTGACTACCTGGTCTCGAACTCGAAACTGAAGTCGCTGATTGGGCGCTACGCGGAATTCGACCAGCTCGAGGACGCGCCGATCCGGCTGCGCCTGATCGCGACCGAGGTCCGCAGCGGGGCCGAGCGAAGCCTCGCGAACGGGGATGCGGAGACGGCGATCCTGGCCAGCGCCGCGATCCCGGGCGTCTACCCGTCGATCAGGCGCGAGGGCGAGACGCTGGTCGACGGCGGCGTCTCTAACAACACCCCGATCTCGGACGCGGCGACGCTCGGCGCGAGCACGATCTACGTTCTGCCGACCGGCGCCCCCTGCGAGTTGCCCAGCGCCCCCCGAGGCGCCATCCCGATGCTCGTGCACGCACTCGCGCTCCTGATCAATCAGCGGCTGGCCGCCGACATCGAGCACTTCTCCCACCAGGCCGAGCTGATCGTGCTCCCGCCACCGTGTCCGTCGGGCATCGTGGCCTCGGACTTCGGTCACGCCAAGCAGTTGATCCAGGAGGGCTACGAGCTGGCCTCGAAAGCCCTCGACCATCCCGATCCGGCGGGTTACTGGACGCCGCGGGCGCTGGCGCGGCTGAAGCCGCACGGGCACTAGCCGCCGCCTCAGGCAGCCCGCGCGCCGGCCTCCACGCCCCAGCACTCGTCGACGAACGCGGCGATCTCCGCCGTCAGCCGCGCCGGCCGGACCAGCAGCTCGACGATCGAGTCGGCGTCGATCAGGCGACTGTTGGGAAGCTCGCCGGCGAGCATGTCGGCATCGGAGAACGGATGGACGGGATCGCGCGGGTGCCCGATGACCAGCGCCGGCGCCTCGAACGTCCGGCGCTGGGTGCGGTGGGGCGCGGTGCGGCCGAAGATGATCCCCTGCAGGATGGCCGCGCTTGGCCCGGGCTCCTGGGCCAGCGCGTCGAGCGCCAGTTCAAGCAGGAATGGGAACCGGGACCGCGGCAGCGACCGCGCCGCCCCGGCGATTCGCTTGACGACGGGCTCGCCGAACGTCAGCGCCAGCAGCAGGGGTGTGAACGCGAGTGCGCACGCCGGAATCGCGTTGTCCAGCACCGGCATCTCGAGGATCATGCCGCTGAGCCGCTCGGGCGCCACCGACGCGATCTCGAGCGTGATGTTGGCGCCCATCGAGGTGCCCCCGACGACCGCCTGGTCGATCTTCAGCCGGTCCAGCAGCGCCAGCGCCTGCTCCGCGAACGCGGTCATCGAGTAGCGCCACATGTCGCGGGGGCGGTCCGAGGCCCCGTGGCCAAGCGGATCGAAGGTGACGACGCGGTTGCCGCGGGCGGCGAGCTCCTGGGCCAGCGGCGCCTGCATCTTCTGCGAGAGCAGCAGGCCCGGCATCAGCACTGTCGTCCGTGGCCCCCGTCCATAGACCGTGTAGGCGAGCCGCTGTCCCTGGTAGCGGAAATGCGCCATCGGGCCAGGATATCCGGCGCTCCGGTTGCTCTGGCGAGCTCCCGGTTGGCCAACCAGCCAGCTAGATGATTGGTTCCAAATTCCCGCATCCGTCTGCACGCGTCTCGCGGCACCGGATCTCCACCCGCCAAAGGGGGCCCGTGGCGCTGCCACTGTGCCCCCTTTGGCGTGCGTCGCCCGGCGCTCGCGAGCCACGCACATCCGAATACGTCAATTGGGAATCAATCATCTAGGGGCGCCGTGAGCCGACGCCGCTCGGTACCGTTCCCTTCCCACGGAAAACCACCGTGGGCACCGATCTCAACGAGGAGGACTGTTTCATGGCGAAAGTCCCACGATCGCTCGCCGGCAAGGTGGTCGCCATCACCGGAGGCGCTCGCGGAATCGGGCGCGCCACCGCGGCGGCGCTGATCGGCCAGGGCGCGCGGGTCGCGATCGGCGACATCGAGGCGGCGCTGGCCGAGCGAACGGCGCAGGAACTGGGTGCAGGGAGTATCGGGCTGGCGCTCGACGTCACCGACCGGGCCAGCTTCGCGGCATTCCTCGACGAGGTCGAGACAGGGCTCGGCTCGCTCGACGTCCTCGTCAACAACGCCGGGATCATGCCGATCGGACCGTTCGTGGACGAGACCGACGCCGCCGCCAAGCGGATGATCGACATCAACCTGAACGGGGTGATCTTCGGCTCCAAGCTCGCGCTCGCGCGATTCCTGCCCCGCGGCCGCGGCCATCTGGTGCAGATCGCCTCGATGGCCGGCAAAGCAGGGTTCCCCGGTGGCGCCACATACTGCGCGACCAAGCACGCGGTCGTCGGCCTGAGCGAGGCGATCCGCGCCGAGCTGCGGGGCACGAACGTCGACATCAGCGTCGTGATGCCGGTCGTGGTCAACACCGAGCTCGGCTCTGGCCTGCCGCGGACGCCTGGGGTCAAGGTGGTCGAGCCCGATGATGTGGCCGGCGCGATCGTCGAGGCCCTCCAGACGGGACGCTACGAGGTCTACGTCCCGCGGACGATGGCCGGAGTGGTCCGCTTCAACGCCCTGATCCCGCGGCGCGTGCAGGAGGCGATCGGGCGGGTGATGAAGGGCGACCAGGTGCTCGCCCACCCCGACCACGCGGCCCGCGCCGCCTACGAGCAGCGGATGGCGCAGACGGTGGCGCTGGCCGACGAGCAGTCGCCGGCGCCGGCGTCGGAGGGGCCGAGCGTGTCGAGCGTGACCGAGGCGGCAAAGGCGGCGCGGGACACCGCCGCGGCATCGTCGGAGCGCACGACCGAGACCGTCTGAGCACCCCGGGACCCGGGGCTGGCGTTGTCACGAAGACTGCGGCGGGTTCACGGCCGGCGCCCCCGCTCGGAAGGCCGGCCGACGGCCCTACGAACCTAGCCAGTCGGTGATCAGCTCAGCGATCTGCGGCCCGGCGTCTTCCTGGAGGAAGTGGCTGGCGTCCGCGATCACGTGGTGGACCTCGGTGCTGAGCGCCTCGGCGAAGCGACGACCGGTCTCGAGCGGAAGGACGGGGTCGGAGTCGGCCCACAGCACGAGCTTCGGCCGCCGATCGCCTCGCAGGGCGTCGAGCACGCGCTGGCCCGCCACCGCCCCCGGCATCTGCGGAGATGTCGGCAGGATCAGCGGGAACGCCCGGGCGCCGGCCTTCGCGGCCGTGTTCGGATACGGGCGTTCGTAGGCGGCGATCACCTCGTCGCCGGGATCGTGCTTGCAGGCGCCGCGGACGAGGAAGCCGACGGGCAGGTCCTCAGTGCGCTCGACGAAGTCCCGAAACGCAATCCAGGCGTCGGTCATCCGCTGACGGCCCGTGAACAGGCCCGTGTCGAGCACCACGATCCGGGCGATCCGGTCGGGATGATCAACGGCGAGACGCAGGCCGATCGGTCCGCCCCAGTCGTGCACGACGACGGTGGCGTCCCGGAGGTCGAGATCCTCGAGCAGGGGCGCCACGGCGGCCACGTGACGCTCGTAGCTGTACCAATTGATGTCGACCGGCTTGTCCGAGCGGCCGAAGCCGGGCAGATCAGGCGCGATGCAGCGATACCCCGCCGCGCTCACCCGGGGAATCACCTTGCGCCACAAGAACGACCACGTTGGCTCGCCGTGGAAGAACACCACCGGCGGTCCCTCGCCCTCATCCAGGTGGGCCAGGCGAATGTCGTCGAACTGGCGATAGTGGGACTGAAACGGGAAGTCGGGAAGGCCCTCCAGCAGTTCGTCGGGGGTCCGAATCGCGTCCGTCACCGGGCGAATATATCCGCTGTCCGCACCCCGCGGCCGGGGGGTCGGCATCCGCACGCCGGTGGTGTCGGCTGGTGTCCGGCCGGACTACGGCCCGTCGGCGATCGCGTGCGCGGCGTCCGAGGACACCGTGATGTCGATCGTCGCCGGCGTCCGCTCCCAGGCAATCAGATTCAGCGCCTGGAGCCGGTCGAGCATGGCCTGGAAGGCAACCGCTTGGGCGCGACTGACGTAGCGGCGGTCGATCTGGAACGAGTAACCGGTGCTCGCGGCCGGATAGTCGTTGATCAACTGCTGCTCGTACTGGCGGTCGGTCACCGCGCCGACGAGGATCAGCGGCGCTGCCCCGCCGGACAGGGCGCGGACGCGGGCGGCAAGTTCGAGCAGGAGATCGAGGGCCGCGGGACGCAGCCCGCGGTAGAGCGCCGGCGGCGCCCCGACGCGGCGAGCGAAGGCCCCGAGCGAGCCGCCGTACGCCAGTCCGAGCTGAGCGGGGTTGGACGGCAAGGGCACCAGCACGCGGGAGGCGTAGGCGGAGTAGAGGGCGTTCGGGCTCGCGAACGCCGGGGTGAGGTTGGGTGGATGGAGTACCCAGGCGTTCGTATCGCCGTCGAGCTGAAGCGCCGCCAACCGGGCCAGCGCGGCGCCGTCGGTGCGATACAGACGCATGATCTGGACCGCGCCCAGCACCCGCCAGTAGTACAGCGAGGAATCGTCTCCGAACCCGGCGAGCAGGTCGTAAGCGGCGGCGTGATCGCCGGGCGAGGTGTCGAAGAACAGCTGGGCGTAGGGGACCGGCCGGCCGCCGTCGTAGTCGTGGAGGACCTGCTGGAGGTTGCCGATGCCCATGTGGTAGGAGACGACGGCGAGATCGGGGCGGCCGAGATCCCGCTCGGCCAGCCGCAGGTAGCGAACCGTCGCCGCCAGCGCCTTGGCCGGGTCGAAGCGATCGTCGATCCGCGCCCGCCGGCGCTCGAGCGCAACGGCCACGTTGGCCCGGCCGGCGGCGTAGGCGGCGCCGATCTGGTCGGTAAGCCGGCGGCTCTGCCGAAGTTTGATGCGCATGCCGAGCAGCGACTGACCCGTCTGGGCCAGGATCTGGGTCAGGCCGGAGGCGTCGGCGGGGTCCGTGCCCGCGATCACGTTCGGGCGGCCGGCGCTCTCCACGAACACGATCCCCTCGAGGACGTTCGGATCGATCCCGCTGCCGGCAGCGGCGCGGTCGATGAGCGGGCGGAACGCCGCCACGCGGGCCGCGGTGGCGAGCGCGCCGCCAGGGCTCTTGGCGAACAGGACATGCGCGCTGCCAGCCACCGCGCGGGCCTCGAAGTCGCCCTGGCGGGCGGGGACATAAGCGAACGGATCACCGGCCCGGGGGCGTCGCCCGACGCCCGGCCGCGGCAACGTCCGGGGGCCGCCGCCGACCAGCAGCGCCACGACCACGGCGGCCACCAAGGCCAGCGCGGCGAGCGCGAGGCTGAGGCGGACGCGGCGGGTCTTGGGCGAAGGTATCGGCCGCAAAGTGGCGAACCGGGTAACCTTATGACTCCTCCGGCCTACTTCCGCTGGCAGGTCGGTTATTGTCCTGCGCTTCTAGGTCTGCGATCAGCAAGTCGTGGCCCGTCCCCCGGGCGGCCCCCGCGCTGGGGAGCGTGTGAGGATCTCAAAACGAGCTGAAGGTACTGGAGTATCCGTATATGCAAATTTTGGTTCTGGGCGGTGACGGCTACCTCGGGTGGCCCACGGCCCTCCACCTGTCCGCGCTTGGTCACGAGGTCGCGGTAAACGACAACTTCGCGCGTCGGGGCTATGACGAGGAGATGGGGGTCGAGAGCCTGATCCCGATCGCCACCCTCGAGGAGCGGATCGCCGCCTGGCGGGAGATCAGCGGCAAGACGATCAAGTCCTACGTCGGCGACCTGTGCGACGCCGCCTTCGTGCACCAGATGATCGCGGACTTCCGCCCCGAGACGATCGTCCACTTCGGCGAGCAGCGTGCCGCCCCGTACTCGATGATCACCCAGGCGCACGCGGTCTACACGCAGACCAACAACGTCGTCGGCACGCTCAACGTGATGTACGCGATCGCCGACATCGATCGGGACATCCACCTGGTCAAGCTCGGCACGATGGGCGAGTACGGCCAGCCCAACATCGACATCGAGGAGGGGTGGATCGAAATCGAGCACAAGGGCCGCAGGGACCGGATCATCTACCCCAAGCGGCCAGGCTCCTTCTACCATCTCTCGAAGGTCCACGACAGCCACAACATCGAGTTCGGCTGTCGGATCTGGGGCCTGCGCGCGACCGACCTCAACCAGGGCGTGGTCTACGGCGCCGACACCGAGCAGACGAAGCTCGATTCCCGGCTGTGGACCCGGTTCGACTACGACGGCATCTTCGGCACCGTGCTCAACCGGATGGTGATCCAGGCTGTGCTCGGACAGCCGCTCACGGTCTACGGCAAGGGCACGCAGACGCGCGGCCTGATCAACATCGTCGACACCGTGGAGTGCATCCGCTTGGCCTCCGAGAACCCCGCCGACCGGGGAGAGTTCCGGGTCTTCAACCAGATGACGGAGTCGATGTCGATCAACCAGATCGCCGAGACGATCGCCGAGCAGTTCCCCGGCGAGTGTGCGATCGAGCACGTCGACAACCCCCGCGTGGAGGCCTACGACCACTACTACAACGTCGTGCACACAGCGCTCGAGGGGCTCGGCCTGAAGCCGACGCTGCTCTCCACGACGCTGATCGACCACCTGTTCGATGTGGTCGAACAGCACCGCGACCGCGTGGATCTGGCCGCGATCATGCCGATGGTCAACTGGCGCGAGACGACCAACCCCGTCCGGCCGCTGGTCGCCGGCGAAGGCGTTCAGTGATGTCGATCGACACCGGCGAGGTCGCGATCGAGCGGGAGATCGCGCGCCTCGTTCCCGAGGAGCGCGGCCCGGTGAGAGCGTTCTTCGCCGCTCATCCGCCGGCGGCGGGGGCCCCGGTGGCGATCGTGATCCCGGCGTTCAACGAGGAGCCGACGATCGTCGACGTGCTGCGCGAGATCCCCAAGGAGATGGCCGGCCTGGCCACCGAGGTGATCGTGGTCGTCGACGGGTCCAGCGACGCCACCGCGGCCAAGGCCGCCGAGGGCGGGGCGCTGGTGTGCGACATCCCGGTCAATCGCGGCCAGGGGACCGTGTACAAGCTCGGCTACTGGCTCGCCCGCGCCCGCGGCGCCCAGGTGATCGCGACGATCGACGCCGATGGCCAGTACGTGCCCGAGGAGCTCGAGCGGCTGGTCGAGCCGATCGTCGCCGACCGCGCCGACTTCGTCAACGGCTCGCGTCGGCTGGGCACCGAACTGACGACCGATCCCGTCCGCCACGCCGGGGTGATCTTCTTCGGCGGTCTGGTCAGCCTGCTGCTGCGTCAGCGGATCACCGATCCGGCCTGCGGTCTGCGCGGAATGCGTGCGGAGGTGAGCGAGGCGGTCACGCTCGACCAGCCTCAGTACCAGAGCTCGGAGCTGCTGATCTCAACGGCGATGATGGGCTACCGCGTGATCGAGGTCCCGACGACCATGCGCGACCGGCCGGTCGGCGCCACCGGCACCAAGAAGGGACCCAACCTGCTCTACGGAGTGCGGTTCGCGCGTGCCGTCCTGGGCACCTGGCGCAGGGAGCGCAAGGCCGCGCGCACGCGGCTGTGCTCCGAGAAGACCCAGTAGTCGTAGATCACGAACTTCGCGAAGAACAGCACGATCGTCACCGCCACGTATGACGCGGTGACGATCGCCACGCGGACGCCGTGGCCCGACGGGATCGACTGCACCTGGGCGTTGGTCCAGCCGGTGACCGCCGAGGTGGTCACCAGCACCAGGATCGAGATCCCGATGTAGCCCACGACCTGCCGAGCGGGCGGGCGGCCCGACATCTGCCAAGCCCAACGGCGGTTGAGGATCCAGTTCGGGATCGCGCCGGCGACGAAGCCGGCGACCGAGCACACCGTGGTCGATGCGCCACCGACGTAGAACCCCGCAAAGGCGATGTTGCTGGAGATGAACGCGACCACTGACCCGAGCGCATACTTGGTGAAACGGGCCGAGAGGGCGGTCCGGGTCAGCCGCGTCCAAACGGGATGCTGAGCGGCCCTCGCTGCCAGGGCGGAGCGCGGGCCCTGGAGACGGTCAGGGAGCACGAGGCTGAAGGGTAGCGGATCGACCCCCCGCCCCGGCGAGGGATTGCTCCGCCCGCCGGGCCAAACGGTAGGTTCTCGGACGTGCTTTTCCGCTCCGAGACCGACGAGCTGTCGCTCGGAGAAGACCTGGTTGTGAGCGCCGAGAACGCCGTGGCGCTGGCGAAGCTTCCGGCGGGCGCCTTCGACCTGATCTACATGGACCCGCCGTTCAACACCGGCCGGGCCCAGGCGCGCCGCACATTGACGGTCGCCGCCGACGAGAACGGCGCGCGGGTGGGCTTCGGCGGCCGGCGCTACCGGTCGAGGCTGCTGCGGACGCTCAGCTACGACGACGCCTTCGGGGACTACCTGGTCTTCCTGGAGCCGCGGCTCACGCGGGCCCGCGAGCTGCTGGCGCCACACGGGACCCTGTACTTCCACATCGACTACCGCGAGGCCCACTACTGCAAGCTGCTGCTCGACGAGGTCTTCGGTCGCGAGGCGTTCCTCAACGAGCTGATCTGGACCTACGACTACGGCGCCAAGCCGCGGCGTCGCTGGCCCGCCAAGCACGACACGATCCTCGCCTACGTGCGCACGCCGGGGGCGCATCACTTCGACGCCGATGCCGTCGAGCGCGAGCCTTACATGGCCCCCGGGCTGGTGAGCGCCGAGAAGGCCGCGCGCGGCAAACGGCCCACCGACGTCTGGTTCCACACCATCGTGCCCACCAACGGGCGCGAGAAGACCGGCTATCCGACCCAGAAGCCCGAGGGGGTGCTGCGCCGGATCGTGGCCGCGTCCTCACGTCGGGGAGGGTGGTGCCTGGATCCGTTCGCGGGCTCGGGGACGCTCGGCGCCGTGTGCCGGCAGCTCGCGCGCCGATTCGTGCTCATCGACAACAACCCGGTGGCGATCGAGGTCATGCGGGCGCGGTTGGGGAATCGCGCACCAGCGGCACGAACCGAACCGCCTCGAGACGGATCCGCGCCAGCTCGTCGCCGCGCCGGCGCGTGAGGATCAGGTGCTGGTCGCCGGCGCCCACCGGCGCCACCAACCGGCCGCCGTCGGCGAGCTGGTGCTCGAGCGCGGCCGGAACCTCCTCGCCCGTGGCCGCGGCGACGTTGATGGCGTCGAACGGAGCCTCCTCGGGCAGTCCGCCATAGCCGTCCCCGACGATGCAGGTCACGTTGTCGAGCCCCAGGCCCGTGATCGCCTCGCGCGCGGCGCCGCTGAGCTCGGGGTGACGCTCGACCGTCCACACGTGATCGGCGAGCAGCGCCAGCAGCGCGGCGTGATAGCCCGAGCCGGTGCCGACGTCGAGCACCCGATCGGTGCGGCGCAGCTCCAGCATCTCGAGCATCCTCGCCACCACCAGCGGCTGCGAGATCGTCTGATCGCACGCGATCGGCAGGGCCACGTTGTCATACGCGCGGTGGCGCTCCGGCGCCGGGACGAAGCGCTCGCGGGGGATCGAGGCGATCGCGGCGAGCACGGACTCGTCGGCGATTGCCGGACGGAGCTGCTCGGCGAGCGCGGCCGCGCGGTTCATCAGGGAGATTCTGCCCCCGTCGGTGCTTTGGCAACATGAGCGCCATGTCGACGCTCCAGCAGCCCGCGGCGCGGGCGGGCCGCGTGGCGTCGGAGCGCCGCGCGTGGACGCGCGATTGGGAGCTACCGCGGCCTGATCGCTACCTCACCCTCGCCGGCGCTTCGCTGCTGCTCGCCGCCGCGTCGCTGGCGTTTCCTGCTTCCCCGTCCTACGACCCCTGGGCCTGGCTGATCTGGGGACGCCAGGCGCTGCATCTCGATCTGATCACGTTCGGCGGGCCCACGTGGAAGCCGCTTCCGGTGCTGCTGACGACGTTGTTCGCGCCGTTCGGGAGTGCGGCGCCGGCGCTATGGCTGATCGTCGCCAGGGCCGGGGGGATCATGGGACTGGCGCTGGCGGCCTGGCTGGCCTTCCGGCTGGCCCGCCCCCTGGATCTGGGCCGCGGTTCCCTCCGCGGCGCCGCCCCCGCGCTCCTCGCCGCCGTGCTGGCGCTCGTCGGCCTGGTGCTGCTGTACCAGTACGTGAGCAGCGCCGCGCTGGGCGAGTCCGAAGCGCTGCTGGTGGCGCTGAGCTTGCTGGCGACATGCGCCACCTCGACGGTGCGCCGCGCAGCGCGCTCCTGCTCGGGTTCGCGGCGGCGCTGGTCCGGCCCGAGACGTGGCCGTTCCTGGGCCTCTACGGCCTCTACCTGTGGCCCCGGGACCCGAACGCGCGCAAGCTGATCACCACCCTGTTCGCGCTGGTGCCGATGCTGTGGTTTGCGCCCGAGGTGTGGGGCTCGGGCTCGCTCCTGCGCGGCGTCGAATGGGCCCAGTACCCGCGCGCCGGGAGCCCGGCGTTTGCGCGCTGCCCGTTCTGCGCCGAGTTGGGCGGCCACGGGTGGCCCCTGTTGACAGCGCCGTTCCAGGTCGGCGTCGCCTGTGCGCTGGGCTCGCTGGCGTTCGCTCTGCGGCGGGGACAAGCTGTGCGGCTCAGCGCCACCCGAGCCGCCGTGCTGGCCCTGGTGCTGCTCGGCGGCGGCTGGATCGTCGAAGAAGCGGTGCTGACCCAGATCGGCTTCACCGGCAGCGACCGCTACCTGATCGCGCCCGAGGCGGTCCTGGTCGTCGTCGGCGCCGTGGGCTGGGGCTGGGCCCTGCGGCTGCTGGCGTCGCGGCTGGCGCCGGCGGCGGCGATGGTGGCGCTCAGCGGCTGCTTTGCCCTGCTCGCTGTGCTCGCGCCGGGCCGGGGCCCCCACCTCGGCGAGCTCGCCGCCACGTTGCGGCTCGACGCCAACCTCCAGCACGACATGGGCGTGGCGGTGGCGCGCGCGGGCGGGACCAGGCGGCTGCTCGCGTGCGGCCCGATCGAGACCAACGCCTCCGAGGCGCCGCTGGCCGCGTGGACCCTCGGCGTGCCGATGCGAACGACGGAGAGCCCGCGCGGGAACGTTCTCATCCAGTCCCCCAACGAGCAGGATCCGACGCCCGCGCCGCGCCCGTCAGCGGGCTACCGGTTGCTCGCCGGCGCGGGGACGGTGAGGATCTACGCCAGGTGCTGACGCGCGAGCCGCATCGCCGAGCGGCGGGACGGGTGAGTCTGGTCGATCACCAGCTGGCGTGACCCGCCGGTAACTGAGCTGCCGCGGAATGTCGCAGCGGCCCGAAGCGAGTCATCCGACGTTGTACTTGATGTGTGTGACGCCCGGTGCGTCGACGGCGCGGATCTGCTCGAGCTCGAGTGCGCCGCGCTCCAGCCCTTCGAACAACCGCGCCCCAGACGAGAGGATCACGGGAGCGATCGAGATGTCGATCTCGTCCACCAGTCCCGCGGCCAGGTACTGGTTGACCACCGATGCGCCGCCCGCCAGCCAGACGTCCAGTTCCCCGGCGGCGCCCTTCGCCCGCCCCAGTGCGGACTCGATCCCGTCGTTGACGAAGTAGAACGTAGTCCCACCGTCCATCGCCAGCGGTTCGCGCGGGTGGTGGGTGAGCACGAACACCGGATGGTGGTAGGGCGGATCCTCACCCCACCAGCCTCGCCACGAGTCATCTGGCCACGGCCCACGAACCGGGCCAAACATGTTGCGGCCCATGAGCGTTGCGCCAATGTTCGCCCGCCGCTCCTCGACGACGTGAGAGCTTGCGTTGGTCTCGCCGTCGGACTCGCCATGCATCTCGCGGAACGCCTTGAGCGGGAAGAACCATTGATGCAAGTCCATCCCACCCACGCCGAGCGGGTTCTGCTCGCTTTGGTCGGGGCCGGCGACGTAGCCGTCCAAAGACATGGTGATCGTCAGTCTCAGCTTGCTCATGTCTGCTCCCTTGTGTCCTTCCTGTTCCTGTTCCTGCTCTGAGAGACCGCCGCGGGGCGTCGGATTCATCGGGGCGGAGGTCCTATACAGTGCCCGCGCCTTCCCTGCTCGACGCCCGCCGCGGAGTATCGGCAGCGGGAAAGCGAACGCGGTGCCCGCCGGGGTCCTTACGTCCGGGCACAGTCGAGCGCGCTTTGCAGCGCGGTGCGGATGAGTTCGTGCTGGGCGCTCCACGAGCCCCACACTCCTGCTGCCCATTCCCGGGCTCGCCGCTCGTAGTCGTCGAGATGGTCTGCCCCGATCATGTGAAGCACGGTGAGCGGCCCAGGGCCCTGGGTACGCGCGAGGATTCGGAAGTCGCCCTGACGACGTCGAAGAACTTGGCCGAGCAGTTTTGTCACGTAGGGATGGGCCAAGTCGTGTTCGAGCACTGCGCAGAGGCCGACGAGGTGTACGAACACCGATTGGCGGTCTCGTCGGTCGTTGCCGTCGCCGGGGTGCTGTGCCATATATGCGTCGACCACCATCCGGTGCGCTGGCGGATATCCGAACCGCTGCGCCTCGTCGGCCTGGACCTCGCCAAAGGTCTGCCAGCAGCCCGGAGCGCTCGGCACGTACTTGTGTACCGGTCCGTCGGTGTCGGGCACGACCGCGCCGCAGCCGGGGCATTTGGTCTGGGTCATGACCGGAAGACTAGGAGCTGCCGAGTTCCGCGCCGAGGGCGTCGAGCAGGGTGTTCGCGGCCGCCGGTGAGAGTGCGTGGTCTTGCTCGGCTCGATGTAGATCGTCGCCGAGGTGGCGGAGTAGCACGTTCCTCGGGATGCTCGCGGGCACGCCGCGCGACGCAGCAATTTGGGCGAGTGAGCGGCCGGCGCTGAGCCGCCGTGCGAGCGCCCGGTTGCTGAGACCGAGGCTGTGCGCAATAGCGGTTACATCGTCAGTCCAGCTCTGTTTCAGCGCTGGGTCGCGCTGAACGTTCCCCGCGGCGAGCTGCTCGAGGAACTGCAGACCGTCTGTCTCGAGCGTGCTCGCTTTGGTCGTCGCGGCTGCGCTGTGGGCGTGATGGGCACTCCCAGCGGATGCCAATGCGACGCCGACGGCGAGAACGGAGGTGGAGATGACGGCGATGAGCGCCTTGAGGACGGGTAGATGCATTTGCTGTCTTCCTTTCAGTTACGCGCTGAGGACGTTGGTGAGTTCCTTGATGGCAGCGTTGCGCCGGCGACCGAGGTTGTTTCCGATCGCGAGCGTGCGGCTGTCGAGCCCGCGACGGCCGTGGTTCCGAGAGCCTCATGCCGCTCGCCGTTTCTGCGCGGCGCGAGCTCGCGACCTCGGGTTCGCCCGAGTTGCTCGGCTTCGGCGGCGATCGCCCGCAGCGCAAAGCGCAGCGCGCCGGCGCCCAGAATGGCGTTGCTCGCGCGCGAGGCGAGCGCTCCGGTCATCCCTGCGCGCCTGGGCTAGGGTGATCTGGGCCTCGATCAGCGTTCCGCGGCCGGAGGGTGGTGAGCTGGTAGTCGACCTCGAGTCGGACGGGACCGGCGGCGCGGAGAGACAGGCCGCGCTCATCGGCGGCGAGGACGTCGACCTCGAAGGTGACGTTCCGGCCGGCGATTCGGCCCTGCAGTTTGGTTCGGCTGCCGGCGTGGAGATATTCGCCGGGCGGCTGGTCGGTGCTGAACTGGATCGGCGCCCAGCGTGCGCACGCTGCGGGGTCGGTGAGCACCTGCAGCACCTGCGTGGGCTCTGCGGTTGTGGTTTGGCTTGCCGTGTGGGTGCTCATCTGAGGGCTCCTGGTTGAAGCGGTCGGTGGGCACTCATGCTGAATCTGAGCCGCCGTTTTGTCGTCGTCCGCCGGTCGGCTGTTGGGGTGCTGCGCTTGGCGTAGGCTCAGTCCTGCCGTACACCAGCAGGAGTAGTTGACACGCATCGCTCTGCCGCTCCGTGTGCGCGTTTCTCATGCCGTTGCCGCGGCTGCCGAAGCTTCCGCGGACGCCGCTATGCGGCGCCCGAAGAGCTCAAGCCGCTTACGCGCGGCTCAAACAGAGGCCGTGATCGCCCGGCGTATCAGGCCGGCGGGGTCTCGCCTGGCGCCACCAATCCGCTCTGGTAGGCGATCACGACCAGCTGCGCCCGGTCCCGGGCGCCGAGCTTGAGCATCGCGCGGCTGACATGAGTTTTCACGGTCAGCGGGCTGAGGAACAGCTGGCTCGCGATCTGGTCGTTCGATAGGCCGTGGGCGACCAGCGTCATGATTTCCCGCTCGCGGCCGGTCAGCTCCGACAGCGCCGGATGGGCGCTCGGGCGGGACGGACCACGCGCGGCGATATCAGCGATCAGGCGACGGGTGATCCCCGGGGAGAGCAGCGCATCCCCACGAGCGACGACGCGGATCGCGCGCAGCAACTCCTCCGGCTCGGTGTCCTTGACCAGAAAGCCGCTGGCCCCCGCTTGGAGGGCTTCGTAGACATACTCATCGCTCTCGAAGGTGGTCAGAATCAGAACCTTGACCCCGGCCAGGTTCTCGTCGGCGGCCATCCGGCGCGTCGCCTCGAGCCCATCCACGATCGGCATCCGGATGTCCATCAGCACGACGTCCGCGAGGCGGTCGCGAGCGATCGTCACCGCCTGAGCGCCATTGTCGGCCTCACCCACGACCTCGATGTCCTCGGCAGACTCCAAGAGAACGCGAAAGCCAGCTCGGATCAACGCCTGATCGTCGGCCAGCAGAACGCGGATCACGGCGCGCTCAGCGGTAACCGAGCCTGGACACGAAAACCGCCCTCGGGGGCCGGGCCGACGATCAGCGAGCCGCCGACGGCTTCGGCCCGTTCGCGCATTCCTGCAATGCCGAGCCCGTCGCCGTGCGGTGTTCCGTCGACACGGCCGCGTCCGCCATCGAGAACGTCAATCTGGAGCTGGTCATCGGTGTAGGAGAGCGTCACGCTGGCAGTGGTTGGGCCGGCATGGCGCAGGGCGTTGGTCAGCGATTCCTGCACGATCCGGTAGGCAGTGAGGTCGACGATCGGCGCCAAGGTTCGCGCCTGGCCGTGGACGCTCACCGAAGTGGGGAGGCCCGCACGCGTCGTGTTCTCGACGAGTGCGTCGAGCTGGGCAAGGCGTGGGGCGGGCGAGCGCTCGTCTTGCTCATCGGCTTGACGTAGGACGTTGAGGATGCCGCGCAACTCCCTGAGCCCCTCCTTGCTCGCCTGCTTGATCGCCTCGAGCGCCTGGGCCGCCTGCTCAGGTTGCTGGTCGATGACATGCGCCGCGACACCAGCCTGGACGTTGATCGTCGCCATCGTATGCGCAACCACGTCATGCAGTTCGCGGGCGATCCGCAGCCGCTCGGCATCCACCGCGCGCCGGGCCTGCTCGGCTCTCTCCCTGAGCGCAGCGCGGCGGCCGGCTACCCACAGCCCCACAAACAGGGCCACCGCGACCTCGACCGGGATGAGGACGAACCCGCCGCCTGTGCCAAAGGGGCCGAAAGCCGCGGTGGCCGCCATCAGCGAGAGCATCGTGATCACCGCCAGGGCGATCGCGCGAGTGGTCGGGACCGCGACGGCAACCGCATAGAGGGCGAACAACGGGTTGAGCATGACCGCGCCGCCGAAATAGCCCAGGCAGATGTAGAGAAGGGCGGCACCGAGCGACACCGCGAGCACCAGGACCGGCCGGCGACGACGCCAGATCAGAGCCAGCGCGCTCACGACAACTAGGAGGTAGGCGGCCGGCGGCGCGGCAATGTGAACGCCCGGAGGCGGCTTGTCCCCCGGGTTGCCGGGGTGGCTCTCAGCCACCGACCCGGCCCACGTGACCAGCGCCATCACCACCGCCAGCGCGACGTCAAAGGCACGCGGCCCCCACGCGTCCGCGAGCCCCGACCAGCGGCGGCGGGCGTGCACGACGGCGGGCGGGATGCGCATCGCCATCCGAGGGTAATCGCCGCGGCGGCCGCCGTCGTCATCCGAACGGAGTCCCAGGACCTACTCCAACTGGAGTACACCCAGCCTGCGAATGCTGCAGATCTCGTAGCGCCCATCACTCCCCGGAGCCGACGACACGCCGGCCTTCACGGCCGATGCTTGCGGAAGTCAACTGCGACCCCGCTTCCAGGAGGATCTGCAATGTCGAGACTCACGCGATTCGTTCTCAAGCACAAGCTGCTCGTCCTCATGGCCTGGGCGGTTTTGGCGGTGGCTGGCGCGATGACCGTGGCCGCCACCATCAACCGCCTCACGAATAGCTTCGCCATGCCAGGCGCTGCCTTCCGCACCGACGCACGCATTCAGGCGCTGTACCTCCACAACGGAGCGCAGGACCCCATCGTTCCGGTCATCACTCTCCCGGCCGGCACCACCATCCACACGCCCGCCGTCGCCGCCCGGCTCGGTCGTGCGTTTGCCACCGCTCGTCGGGTCATTCCCACAGCGCGGGTGACCGATTACGCCACCACGCACGACGCGGCCTTCGCCACAGCTGACGGGCGCAGCACCTACGCGCTCGTTTTCGGACCCCAGCAGGATCCCGTCTCTCCGGATACAACCGCCGCTCGGATCCAGCAGGCGATCGCCTCTGCGGTGCCCTCCTCCTGGCAGGCCCGGATCACCGGCATCCAGGCGCTGACGACCAGCAAGCCCGCCTCCAAGGGCGCCGGCGTGCTCCTCGAGTCGATGCTCGGCGCGCTCGGCGCGCTGGTCGTACTGGCCTTCGTGTTCGCGAGCTTCCTGGCCTTCGTGCCGCTGGTCATGGCCGCGATCTCGATCCTCACCACCTTCCTGGCCCTGAACGGACTCACCCACATCACCGCGGTCAGCCAGATCGTCGAGTTCCTGATCGCCCTGATCGGGCTGGGCGTCGCGATCGACTACTCACTGCTCGTCGTCACCCGCTGGCGCGAGGAGCGCACCCACGGCCGTCCCAACGAGCAGGCTGTCCTTGCGGCAATGGCATCGGCCGGCCGCGCCGTCATGTTCTCCGGCCTGACCGTCGGAATCGGCCTGCTTGCGCTGGTCGTCCTCCCTGTCCCGTTCCTGCGCAGCGCAGGCATCGGCGGTGTGCTGATCCCGCTGATCTCGGTCGCCGTCGCCCTGACGCTGCTCCCGGTCATCCTCGCCAGCATCGGCCCGCGGCTCGACTGGCCGCGGATCCGCACTGACAACACCGCGAGCCGCGGCTGGAGCGCCTGGGCACGCTTCACCGCGCGCCGCCGCGGCCTCGCCGCGATCGCCGGCACCGCCACGCTGATCGTGCTCATGCTTCCGTCACTCTCGATGCACGTCGGTGAGCCCAGCACCGCGGCCCTCGCCCAGAACGGCCCCGCGCACGCCGCGCTGAGCAGCCTCGAGGTCGGCGGGGTCCCCGCAGGCACGCTGACCCCGATCGATGTCCTCGCCCGCCAGAGCGCCGCCCCGGCGATCACCCACCAGCTCGCTGAGGTGTCCGGCGTGCACGCCGTCGTCTCACCCACCACCCCGCAGTTCTGGCGGCACGACACCGCGCTGGTTACCGTGCTGCCGACCGCCGAGACGAACGTCCCGGCGGGGCAGAGCACCGTCGCCACCGTCCGCCACGTGCTCGCTCATACCCCGGGCGTTCTCGGGGTCGCCGGCTCGGGCGCCTCGATGATCGACTTCAGCCACGACGTCTACGGCAGCTTCCCGCTGATGCTCGCGCTGATCGCGCTCGCGACGTTCGTCCTGCTCGCCCGGGCGTTCCGCTCGCTGCTCCTGCCGCTCAAGGCAGTGGTGATGAACCTCGCATCGCTTGCAGCCGCCTACGGCGTGATGACCTGGATCTGGCAGCACGGTCACGGCAGCCAGGCCGTGTGGGGAATCCCCGCCACCGGCGCGATCACGATGTGGGTGCCCGTCATGGTCTTCGCGTTCCTGTTCGGACTGTCGATGGACTACGAGGTGTTCATCCTCGCCCGGATGCGCGAGAGCTACGACCGGACCGGTGATACCCGCCAAGCCGTCATCGAAGGCATCGGCCGCACCGGTCGGCTCGTCACCAGCGCCGCGCTGATCCTCGTCCTCTCCTTCCTTGCCATGTCCACCGAAGGGGAGACCGACATCAAGATCCTCGCTACCGGTCTCGGCGCCGGCATCCTCGTCGACGCCACACTGATCCGCTGCCTGCTCGTGCCCGCGTTCGTCAGCCTGTTCGGCGCGTACAACTGGTGGATGCCCGGCTGGGCCGCGCGCCTCCTCCGGGTCAAACCATCGCCGCTGCACGCGACCCACCGGCCGCGGTCGACCGCTGAGAGCGCCATCGAGCCCCAGCCCGCCCATGCCTAGCCCCCAGGCCCCCGACACAGCCCGGCCGCCGCACAGGCGGCCGGGCGGCGGCGGACCCATGAGCGGACCACGTCATCTCGTCGTTGCGGTGCTGGGCTTCTGTCAGCGGTGGATCTCGCCGGCGTTCGGCCAGCGCTGCCGCTATTACACGCCGAAGGCGACCGCGCCAACCGCCTGACCATGATCCTCGCCAACATCTTCCAGCCGCTGATCGACATCTTCGGTCCGGTCCTCGTCTTCTTCCACGGCATCATCGGTGGATCGTGGGGCTGGTCGATCGTGCTGTTGACGGTCGTGGTCCGGGCGTTGCTGGCGCCGCTCGCCGTCAAGCAGATGCACTCCATGCAGAAGCTCCAGCGAGTGGCTCCACGGCTGAAGCAGATCCAGGCCAAGTACAACGACGACAAGCAGCGCCAGCAGCAGGAGATGATGAAGTTCTACAAGGAGAACGACATCAACCCGTTTGCGTCGTTTCTTCCACTGGTCGCGCAGATCCCGGTCTTCATTGGCCTGTACTACACGCTGAGGACGCAGTTGAGGGTCGATATTTGCCCTGGCCTGCAGAGGGTCTACCGGGCCTTGCTAGTGAGCCATCACGGCGTTTCCGTCAAGGACGCCGCCGGACAGACCGTGGCGTGCCACGGCCTCAACGGGTCGAGCTTCCTGTTCATCCACGACCTCACGAACACGGCGACCGGTCTGACGCTGGTCGCTTTGATCGTGCTCTACGTCGGGACACAGCTCGCCTCGACCCTGATGATGCAGGCGCCGACGATGGACAAGACCCAGCAGCGGATGATGATGCTGCTCCCGCTGGTCTTCGTGATCTTCATCATCCGCTTCCCCGCGGGACTGATCGTCTACTGGATCACGACCAACGCGTGGACGATCGGCCAGCAGTACGTGATCCGCAAGCGGATCGGACCCGTGACCCCCTTGCCCGCCACCGATCCGTCGGCTGGAGCCGCCGACGGTCGCGGCGATGGCACGGGCCCGAACGGCGCGGGAGCAGGCGCCCGGGCGGGGCTGCTGCGCGGAGGCGGAGGACCGGAGGACAAGCAGCCCGCGGCGGTGGGATCGGGCAACCGCCCCCGGCGCGACTCACCCCCGCGCCCGCGTAAGAAGAAACGCTCAGGGCGCCGGCGCTAAGGATGGGATCAGAGCTCGTCTGGTCACCCGGAGGCTGGGCGCATGAACGAGCTGTCGCGATCACGCGCACCGGCGGTCGGGATCGGGGACAGCGGTTTCGCGTTGAAAGAGCCGCCCGCCGGTTGGCCCACCGACAAGGATCGAGTTGGGACGCACGTCGAGCCAGGCTCCTTCACGCAGCCCGACGACGGGAACTGTCGTTCTCCTGGAGGAACTCTTCGATCCGCTGGTCCCGGCTCGCGGCAGAGGAGCGCTCGCTGGATCTACCTCAACGTAGTGCGGGTTGATCTGAAAGGCCACAAGTCCGAGCGCGGCGAGCGAGCGAGGCTCGACGATCGGCATGTCGTTCGTCGTTCGGATCGTCGGGCATGCGAGGTTGGTTCCGGCGCTCGCCGAGAGATACGGCAAGCCACCTCGGACGCATTCCCGCACCGCATCAGGCAACGCCGAGTCTTCGAACGTCTTGAGCAGACGAAACGCATTCCCGCCCCCGCCGAAGACTGCGTCCGTACGGTCGAGCTCCCGAACGGGATCGTGGGACCGGTGTGCCGGGACAACCTTCACATCGAGCTGGCGTAGGGCAGCCTGCATGACGTCGGAGTATCGGTCTGGATCACAGGACGCCTGCGCGAAGAACAGCAGCCGCTGCTCGCCCGCCACCGCGTCCGAGATCGCCTCAAGAGCGTGCTCCAAAAAACCTTGACCTGGTGCGATCGAGTTAGAAAGCAGAAGCAGACGCATCACGCCATTTCTAGGGGATCGTCAGCGCTCGACGCGGAATCCCGGTACGACGAGCCCCGACTCGTAGGCGGCGACGACGGCCTGGGTGCGGTCGCGTAGTCCGAGCTTGTTGAGGATGTGGCTGACGTGAGTCTTGACGGTCTCTTCGGTTACTACAAGCCGGCCCGCGATTTCAGAATTCGACAGACCTTCGGCGACGAGTTGCAGGACCTCGGTTTCTCGCGAGGTGAGCTCTCCGAGCGCAGGCACCCGTCGCGGTCTCTCGATCTGCCGCTGCGCGAACTCACTGATCAGCCGACGGGTCACGCCGGGCGCGAGCAGCGCGTCACCGGCGGCGATCACGCGCACGGCGTCGATCAGTCGTTCGGCCGTGACGTCTTTGAGCAGGAACCCGCTGGCGCCGGCGCGGAGCGCGTCGTACACATACTCGTCGAGGTCGAAGGTCGTCAGCACCAGTATGCGCGGGCAGCTGGGCCCGTGGCTTGTGAGCTGTCGCGTGGCCTCGATGCCGTCCATGCGGGGCATGCGAATGTCCATCAGGACGACGTCCGGGTGCAGTTGACGGCTGAGCTTCACCGCCTCGTAACCGTCCGACGCGGTGCCGACGACGGCGAGGTCCGGCTGGGTCTGGAGAAGTTCGGCAAAGCCCGAACGCACTACCTCGTGGTCGTCCGCGACGATGATCCGCACGGTCGTCTCGATTGTGCTCACTTGACAGCCTCTTCAGCCTTGGTTGGCAACGTCACCCGGACGAGAAAGCCGCCTCCGGGAGCCGGTCCTGTTCGAAGCTCCCCACCCACGGCCGCGGCGCGTTCTCGCATTCCCACCAAACCATGCCCAGCGGCTCCTGCCGTACCGGCCGGCCCGGGCCCGGTGTCACGGATCCGCAGGTGCAGCGCGTCGTGGCTGTAGTGCAGCTCAACGTCGACTCCCGCACCAGGCGCGTGGCGTCGCGCGTTCGTGAGCGCCTCTTGCACGATGCGGTAGGCGGCGAGCTCGACGCCGGGGTCGAGCGCTGCCGGTGAGCCGCTGAGGATCAGGCGAGCAGCGGATCCGGATGCTGCCCGAGCTTCGTCGAGCAGCTCGTTCAGCTGTTCGAGGCCGGGCTGAGGCCGCAGAACCGGCGCCTCGGTGTCGGCGTCTTCCCGCAGCACCCCCAGCAGTCGCCGCATCTCGGTGAGGGCGGACCGGGCGGTGTCGCCGATCGCGGAAAGCCGCTTCGCGCCGGCGGCTGGCATCCCAGGTGTCGTCATCCGCGCCGTCTCGGCCTGCACGGCAATCATCGAGATGTGGTGGGCAACGACATCGTGGAGTTCGCGCGCGATCCGCGTCCGTTCGCGGCGAGTCGCGCGTTCGAGTAGGTCGCCGGCGGCGGCCTGGTGGGCGACGTCCTGGATCAACGCTTTGCCACGCGCTCGTTGGGCGATCCCCGCGAACGCCGCTGCCGGGGCCAACGCAGCCAGCAGCACGGTCAGCACCCCTCCTTCAGATCCGCTGCGGACCGGACGCGTGAGCGCGAGGACGAGGAACGCGGCGGAAAGGCAGACCGCGATCCATTGCGCCTGGGTTTCTGGTTCGCCTTCCCGGGCGAGGCGGTACAGCACGATCGGCTGCGTGATCAGTGCCGCCACGGTAAGGGTGTGGAACAGCGAGAGCGAGACCACGCTGGCCGCGACGACGGTGATCGCGGCAGCCTGCGAGGCCATGAACGCCGGCGGGAGTGTGGTTGCGAGAGCGACCAGGCAAAGCACGAGACCACGCTGCAAGCTCTCACCTTCGACCGCGGAGCGCAGGATCGCTTCGACCACTGCGAGTACGCCGAGCGATGCGGCGGCTGCGACCGCGGTGCTAACGGGCGCGCCGGTCCGCCAGCGGTAATACCTCGTCCGCGTACGACGCCAGGTATGTGCGCCGACCACGCCCGTCATTTTCGCCGCTGACCGGCACGGCGTCATCCCTCTGGACAGCGATCCCGTCCTCCCCCACAAGGGGGACACAGCCCGCGCCGTAGCCCGGGTCAGCTACGGCAAAGATCGCTCCCGCGCGCGACGACAAACGGACGTGTGCCGCTTAGCGTTCCCGCCATGGAAGCCACAATCGAAATCAGCGCTGTACGCAAGCGGTTTGGCCACACGCTCGCGCTCGACGGGCTCACATTCACGGTCACGCCCGGAAGTGTGACCGGGTTCGTCGGCCCCAACGGCGCGGGCAAGTCCACCACGATGCGGGTGATCCTCGGCCTCGACGCGGTCGATGAGGGCAGCGCGCTGATCGGCGGGAAGCCGTACGTCAAGCTGCGCCATCCGTTGAGTCAGGTCGGCTCGCTGCTCGACGCAGGTGCCCTTCAGCCTGGCCGCACCGCCCGCAACCATCTGCTCTGGCTGGCCCGCTCCCAGGGGCTTACGGCCCGCCGGGTCGACCAGGTGATCGAGCAGGCAGGCATCGGATCGGTGGCGCGGCGCAAGGCCGGCGGTTTCTCGCTCGGGATGCGCCAGCGGTTGGGGCTCGCCGCCGCGATGCTGGGCGACCCCCCGATCCTGATCCTGGATGAGCCGTTCAACGGCATGGACCCCGAGGGAATCGTGTGGATGCGCGGCTTCTTGAGTTCGCTGGCCGCCGAGGGGCGGGCGGTGCTCGTCTCGAGTCACCTGATGAGCGAGCTCGAGGACACCGCAGACCATCTGGTGGTGATCGGCCGGGGCAAGCTCATCGCCGACAGCAGCGTCGCGGACCTGATCGCGGCCGCCTCGGCCGGCCGCGTCACGCTTCGCACGAAAGCCCGGCCTGAGGCGATGAACGCGCTCGCCAGAGCGGGCGCCACCGTGGCCGCCAACGGCCCGGACGCGCTCACCGTCTCTGGGTTGTCATCGGAGCGGATCGTCGAGGTGCTCGGCCGCAGCGCGGTGGCGTTCTCCGAGGTGGCAGTGCATCGCTCAACCCTGGAGGAGGCCTATATGGAGATCACGCGTACCGCCGTCGAGTTTCGAGCCGCGCGGCCCGAGGTCGGGACGCACACCCTCGAGGTCACGCAATGACCGCCACAACCGCCACTTATCACTCCGATCTCCCGTCGGGCCACGACGGCTTTGCGCAGCTGTTGCGCGCGGAATGGACCAAGTTCAGGACCGTCCGCGGCTGGATGATCGCCGCGCTCGCGTCGTCGCTCGTCGTGGTCCTGTTCGCCTGGATCGCCACACGACGGCACGAGAGCTCGAACTGCTCCGGACCCAACTCGTGCCGGCCGAGCCATCCCTACGTGCCGGTCGGCCCCGGCGGGGAGGCGGTGACCGACACGTACTACTTCGTCCACCGCCCGCTGGACGGGAGCGGCAGCATCACCGTCCGCGTGAGCCCGCTGACCGGCATGCCCGGCCGCGTGCAGCCGTGGGCCAAGGCCGGGTTGATCGTCACCGACAGCACCACCCCTGGGTCCGCGTATGCCGCGGTCATGGTCACCGGTGGGCACGGGGTCCACATGCAGTACGACTACACCCACGACGTCGCTGGTTTTGCGGGTGCGGTCGGCGGAGGCTCGCCGCAGTGGCTCCGCTTGACCCGCTCGGGCGCCACGCTCACCGGTTACGCGTCCGCCGACGGCGGCCATTGGTCGAGGATCGGCACCGCTCACCTGGCCGGCTCTCCCGCAACCGTTCAGACCGGCCTATTCGTCACCTCGCCCCAAACCGCGCAACTGTCGCAGCAGCTCGGCGGATCGGGCAGCTTCACGCCGGAAGCCACCGCGGCGACCGCGGCGTTCGACCAGGTCAGACTCCAGGGCGCCTGGCGACGAGGTGGCTGGCAAGGTGAGGAAGTTGGTGCGGGCCCTAAAAGCCTCACGCAGACGGGGACCTCGGGTTATCGCCGTTCGAGCGGTGGCTTCAAGGTCACCGGATCCGGTGACATCGCACCGGCCATCGGGATCATCGGTGCCTACACGGCCCAGCTACCGCTCACGGGCGTGTTCGCCGGCCTGATCTTGCTGATCGTCGTGGCCACGATGTTCATCACCGCCGAGTACCGGCGCGGCCTGATCCAGACCACGTTCACCGCCAGCCCCCGGCGAGGACGGGTGCTGGCCGCCAAGGCGGTCGTCATCGGCTCGGTCGCGTTCGTGTCCGGCACCGCGGCTGCTGCCATCGCGATCCCGGTCGGCGAGCACATCCTGCGAGTCAACGGCAACTATGTCTATCCGACCACGGCGCTCACCGATCTGCGTGTGGTTCTCGGGACCGGAGCGCTCGTTGCCCTCACGGCCGTCCTCACCGTGGCGCTCGGCTCCGCGCTTCGCCGCAGCGCCGGGACGGTATGCGCCGTGATCGCGTTGATCGTCCTACCGTACGTGCTCGCGATCGCGTCCGCCCTACCGGCGGGTGCCTCGCAGTGGCTGGCGCGGCTCACCCCCGCCGCCGCATTTGCCGTACAGCAGACCCTCCCGCAGTACCACCAGGTCAGCTACCTCTACACGCCCGCCAACGGGTTCTACCCGCTGGCTCCCGCCGCTGGGCTCGCGGTCCTGGCCGGCTATGCGTTGGTCGCGTTCGCAGTCGGCGGCTATCTCCTGCGGACCAGAGACGCATGAGCAGTGCTCTGCACGCGGAGTGGACCAAGCAGCGGACGGTCGCCGGCCCGCGCTGGTTGCTGCTCGCGTCGATCGCGCTGATCGTCGGCGTCGGCGCGGTGGCGGCGCTCGCGACGAGCTACAAGACCACCGGCGCAGGTCAGGACATCACCAGGCTCAGCCTCGCCGGAATCCTCCTCGGTCAGGCGATCGTCGCGATCCTCGCCGTTTCGATGATCAGCGACGAGTACGGCACCGGCATGATCCACATGACGCTGACCGCAATGCCGCGCCGACCCCAGGTGCTGGCCGCCAAAGCAGCGATCCTCACGGCGCTCGTGCTCGCCGCCGGCACGATCGCCGTATCAGGAAGCCTGCTCGCCGGGCGGCTGATCCTTCCCGCCAACGGATTCAGCGCCGCCCACGGCTACGAGCTCCTCTCGCTAACCAACGGCGCGACCCTACGCGCCGCCGTCGGCTCCGTCCTTTACCTCGTCCTCATCGCCCTGTTCAGCCTCGGCATCGCCACGGCCATCCGAGAGTCCGCCGCGGCGATCGGGACCGCGCTCGGCCTGCTCTACCTGTTCCCGATCATCGCCCACCTGGTCGGCGATCCGAGCTTCCAACGCCACCTTGAACAGATCGCACCGATGACGGCCGGGCTCGCGATCCAGAGCACAACCAACCTCCACAAACTCCCGATCGCGCCGTGGACCGGGCTCGCAGTGCTCGCCGCATGGGCCACCGCCGCCCTCCTCGTCGGCGGACTCCTACTCAAGCGACGCGACGCATGAACCAGGCAGCGACCACTCCTTGCGACTCCTTGCGGCACGTCGTTCGGAATGACACGCCTGCATCCCAGGAATGATGGGCGGCCCCGCCAGCGGCTGAGGGGTCAGACCGCGGTCGGAGCGTTATCGGCCGCGCTGCCGACGACCCGGCTGGCTTCTGTCCGTAGCCTCGCCTCACCCCAAATGAGAGGACCACGAATGAGCCGGTTCGACACATCGCCACCGACGCGACCGAACACCTCTAGATCAGAAGGGGGTCGCACGACATGAGCGATGCGATTCGCGAACTCGACCAGCCAACCAACAACGGCATCACTGTCACCCTGTTCTGGAACGCGGAGACGAACGGCGTATTCGTGTCCGTCGTCGAGGAGCGATATGGCATGTCGGTCGAATTCGCGGTCTCAGCCGCCGACGCCGCCGACGCTTCCACCATCCGTACGCCTACGCCGCGCCCGACCGGGAACACGATGCGCTCGCCGCATGAGCAGTCTTCCGGCCAGGACGCCAGCTCGAAGCCGTCAGAGGTCGTCGGCGAGGCGTTCGAGCAGGGGGATGACAGCGGCGATCTGGGCTCGCTCGGTGGCATCGAAGCCGTCACTGAGCGTCCGCCTCATATGCTCATTTACTGCGTGCTCCCGGCCGGCGAGCATGCGGCGGCCGCTTTCGGTGATCGTGGTTATCACCCTTCGGCCGTCGGTGGGGTCTTGCGCGCGGACGACAAGGCCTCGTTGCTGGAGCGCGGTAAGCGCGGTTCCGATCGCTTGCGGCGTGACGCTCTCGATATCGGACAGGGCTCGGGATGTCAGCGGGCCGAGACGGTCCAGACGTATCAGAACCGCGACCTCAAGGAATCCGGGATCGGTGGCGGCGTCGGACGTCGCGTAGAGCTGGCGAAGTCGCCGACCGATTCGACCGACGGCCATACGCAGGTCAACCGCCGTTCGCGCGAGGCCAGTGGATGCCTTGGCCATGGCGGTAAAGCTAGCATCCCAAACGCAGGTTGCGAAATTCAGTCTGCCAAAGTTGACTTACCAAAGTGGCCTTTGGTATCTTCTGGCCTTCGCCTAGGAGGTCAATGCACATGGAGCTGAAAGAAGCGACGATCGACTATCGCGACGGGGACGCCGAGCTGGCCGGCCTCCTCGTCTGGGACGGCGGTGAACTCGGCCGTCCCGGAGTCCTCGTCGTTCACGGCGGCGCCGGGCTCGACGATCACGCTAAGGGCCGCGCGAGGCAGCTCGCCGAACTCGGACTCCTCGTGTTCGCCTGCGACATGTACGGCAAGGCCGTGACGGGCGACCGTGAGCGCGTGATGTCGTGCATCCAGGAGCTCGTGGCCGACCGCGACAAGCTCGCTCGGCGAGCGCAGGCCGGCGTCGAGGTGCTCGCCTCACATCCACTGCTTGACGGGAACATCGCAGCCGTCGGTTACTGCTTCGGTGGCCGGGCGGTCCTCGAGCTCGCGAGAACCGGCGCCGACCTGGCCGGCGCGATCAGCGTCCACGGCACCCTCGAGACGGCAACCCCGGCCAGTCCAGGAGCGGTCAAGGCCAAGGTGCTCGTCTGCCACGGTGCTCTGGACCCGCACGTCCCCACCGCACAATTGACCGGATTCATGGAAGAGATGAACGCGGCGGGCACCGACTTCCAGGTGATCGTCTACGGCGGCGCGATGCACGGCTTCACCCACGACGTCGGCCCTCAGGGGCCGGGAGTCGTGCATCACCCCTCGTCCGACCGACGCTCGTTCCAAGCCATCAAGGCATTCCTCGCCGAAATCTTCGACACCAAGGCCGCGCCGGAAACGGCGGAGACACGGAATGTCTGACCAGCGCTACGCTCGCACCTCGAATCACGACCGCGGTCGTGATCGGATCGAGATCCGAGCCGCTTCTGTGGCCGATGCCGATTTCGTGGCTGGCTTTGTGCCGAGCTTGCTGGAGTTCGGGTCTCCGGCCTGGGAGGACGCGGAGCCCTTAGCTCCGGGATTCGCCGAGGTCCTGACCAGCGCGGTGCGCGCTCCGGACCCGCGGTCGACGGTGTTGATTGCGCAGAACGCAGACGGGACGAGGCTTGGCTTCATCTCGCTAAAGGTGCGCGAGGTCGTCGGCGGCGTCGAACGAGGTCACGTGGCCGATCTGGGGGTCATCGAGGAGGCACGCAGGATGGGGGTCGGTTCGGCGCTGATGAGGGCTGGCGAAGCGTGGGCACGCGAGCGAGGATTGCCAGTGCTGAGCCTCGATATCTGGGCCACGAACGAGCGCGCGCGGGCGTTCTACGAGAGCATGGGCTACTCCGCTGAGTCGTCGTGCCTCTTCAAGCGCCTTGACTGATCGAGTCCCCGTAGCGAAATTGGTGGCTGGTTGAACCTGCTATTGGCAGGAACCGCCCACCGAGGCCCCGCGTATGGAGCCAGTCGAGCGTGGCGGGGGCGAGCACCCCGTCTTGTGGGAATACGACGAGATGGATGCGGTGGAACGAGGACTACGTGCTCGACGGCATCGAGGTGACCGTTGGTAATTTCATCGTACCGATCGTCACGGCGTTCCTCGGCGCCGTGTTCGACGGTACTGACACCCGGTCTCCGTCGAAACGGGACGGTCGAGGTGAGTCCCGCATTACGAGAAGCTCTTGATGAAGGTACGTTGGGTTCGCTTGGTTTTTGTCAGCCGCGGGTCGGCGGTGCCGATTTCTTGGACGATGCCGTGGCGAACTTTGAGGACTGCCGTCCAGGAGCCTTGTTTGATGAGGTCCCAGTAGTTCAGCCCGACGTGGAACAAGTTGCCTTTTCCGAGTCGTTTTCGAGCGGTGGCGAGGGTGGCGCCGGGTTGTATGCCGCGCGCCGCGTAGAACGCGTTGGCGGTCAGGGCGAGCACCACTCGGCCCTGGACGCGGCGGCGTTCGCGGGGTGAGAGGGTTTTCAGCAGAGCAGTCGAGGCATAGCCGACGCGAATACCGATCGGGGTCAGACAGAAGAAGTCCTGAAAGCGCTTACCTCGGGTAGAGCTGTGGGTGAACGCGTGGCGGGCCTGCGCGCGGGTCATGCCTAGCCGTACCAGCCCGAGCGTTCTGCCTTTCAGCCGGCCGGTCGCCCGCGGGCAGCCGGGCACGACCGGCACGGCCACGGCTAGGCTTCGGCTACGGGCGGGGATGCTCGCTCCAGCTGAGTTGTCTGCCGTCACCGTGCAGGTGAGCCGCAGCCCCTCGTCGCTCACGCGCACCCGGTAGGTGGGCTGGTTTGCGCCGGCGATCGGTGTCCCGTCGCGGCTCCAGCTGTAGCTAAACCCGGTCGGCTGGTTGCTCCAGCGCCCGGGTGTGCACCGCAGCGTCCGGCCGGACTTCGCACTTCCAGAGATCACGGGTCGGCCAATATTGGCGGGCGTGACCACCGTAAAGCTAAAGGTGGCCACCGGTCCGACGACTCCATTCAGGATTTCCCGCACCGACAGGGTGTGCCGACCCACCGTCAGCCTGCTGAAGGTGGTCGTGGCGGCGCATGGCGTAAAGGGGGCGTTATCGAGACTGCACTGGAACGTGGCCCCGGGGGTGCTCGAGACGAACGTGAAGGTGGCGCTATTGGACGGGTCAACGGCCGGCGGTCCGGTCTGGATCGTGGGCGGGGTCAGGCCACTGGTGCCCGTCTGGCACGGGTTTCCGAGGCTATCGGCCGTGGCCTCGCCCAATACGATCTCGGCGCCGTCATAAGGACCACCCAGAATCGTGATGTCGACCGCCCGCCGCGTAACCGCGGTGGCAGTGGCGATGGTCCGGTTGAGCTGCACGGTGGCCACCCCGCCCGCCGCGAGCGTGACCGACTCCGTCATCGCTGCGCTGGTGGTGATCGGGGCGCCGCCGCCGATGCTCAGATTCACGACGTCAGAGCTGTCGACCGGGGCCAGTGCGCCATTCGTGCAGCCGTAGGTCGCCGTGGCGCTGGCGGTGTCTACGGTCAACCCCAGCGGCGGGAGGGAGACGCTGGCTACCTGACCGGCGGCCCCGCCGGTCTCTCCGGTGGAGACGGTACTGGCGGTCGCGGCCCCGGCGCTCAACAGGCCGGGAACCGCCAGGCTCACCGCCTGGACATGATCGCTGGCGCACGGATCATCGGCCGAGTTAGCCACCGTCGGCTCGATATCCAGCACCCCGAGTCCCTGAACTCGCGCTGCGCTGGACCGACAACTGAAGTGATCACCAGCGGCCGCCCCGGCGCGCGCTGCCGGCAACGTGAGCATCATCACCGCGCTCATCAGCGCGGTCGTCCCCACGACCGATCGTCTCATCACGACTAACTCCTTTACAAACGACATCAACCTCGACCACCGGACCTGTTCAAACCGCGCTTCCTCGTGACAGGCGGCCCCACCCGGGCCGTGCATCCTGCCAGTTGGCCTAGCGCGGCGAAATGAGTCGGCCCTATCACCGCCCAAGGAATCGGCAGCGACCTGATGACAGTCTCGCCAAGCTCGTATGGTCATTGTTTACCGGTGGGTTGGGGGTTGGGGGGTATGGAGTCCCGGGACGAGGAAGCCCCGGGACTCGCTCTGGGGGGCAGTACCTAAGCCTCGCGAAGAGGGGGAAACGGGGCTTAGGGCTACTGGCTAGTGAGCCAGGTCCACAGGCGCACTAGGTGGGAAGCCGCAGAATATTAAGTCTCTGAGTCCGTTCCGAGAAGTTCTGGATGAATCGCCCGTTTTTGCGTCTTGCGTCTCGTGTAGCCCTCCACGAGCACCGTCAGCCTTGACGACCACCATGTTGCACTCTCGTACCCTCCCGCGACACGCTGCTCTGCGATTGTGCACCTTGGAGGGAGAAACTGATGCACACGCGATCTGGACGCGCGCTCAACTACTGAACGGTTTCGCCGGTTGGATGATGAGCGGCCGGTTGAGGTGATCGCCGCGCGGCAGAGCCCTTGGGTATTGCGCGGACGCCGAGACCTTGCAGTCAGTATGCAATTAACCCCCTACTGACCGCCCGACGAAACCTGCCGGCCCGTCATCGAACCGCGGTCAGACCGCCGATAGTCAGAATGGTGCGACATTACCGTGACCCGATGGCAGGGTCCGGAGGCCGGTAGGGCGCAATTCGCGACTGGAGTGACCGAGGGGCATCGAGTGCTCGTGCAGAGGCACCGGAGCGTTCGGGCTGGCTCCGGCGCCGTGGGCCGGACCCGCCCAACCGCACCGCCGGCCCAACCGCACCGCCGGCCCAACCGCGCCGCCGGCCCAACCGCACCGCCCGCCCAACCGCACCGCCGGCCCAACCGCCGCCCCCCAAACCACGCCGATCAACCGCCCTGCGCGCGCGCGGCGTGTCGCGGCACCTGTGGGTTTCGAGACGACGCGTGGACTCGCGCGACTGCAGCGGAGATCGAGAAGGTCGCGTCCAGCTCGACGCGCAAGGCGATCAGCTCCTCCTGGGCATACCCCCACTGGTCATGGCTCAGCTGGACGCGACTGGGACAGCCAAACCGCCGCTCCCACAGCGTCACGGTGTGAGGATCCACGCCGAGCAGCACCGCTGCCTCCTCGACCGTCAATATCACCGGCGACCCTCCTCCGATGCGGGACTACCGGTCCCACTCGCGCAATCGGCAGCCCCCGCAGGTCGATCACCCCTCGCCTAGGAACTGCAGAGGTTTGCGTCCTTGGCCGAGACAAAATGGATGCGGAACCGCGTAGAGCCCCCTGGGGCGCATCGCCGGCTCCCGACCCACCCGCTCGGCGGTATGGCGCTCGCCCGTCAGCGCTCGCAACATGAGAGCCGTCATAGCGTTCGCCGCCGGGGTACGCTCGGGCGGTGGTCCGCAGATCGATCACGGCCTTGGCGGCGTTGGTTGCGATTGGCGCGGCGCTCGGCGGTTGTGGGGACGCCGACCGAGATCGCCCGGCGAAGCCGGTCGCCATCCGGGTGACGTCTGGGCAGCCGCGGGCGACTGCGCGCCACCGCTTCGCGGTCCCGGCGCTGGTCAACCCGCACAACGTGTACGCGGCCGACGGGCCGGGAGACCTCTCCCCGGTCGTCCGTGGCTTTCGCCCGCTGGTCTATGTCCCCAACAGCGCCAGCAACACCGTCGACGAGATCGACCCCTCGACGTATCGGATCGTGCGCCAGTTCGCCGTCGGCGCGCTCCCGCAGCACGTCGTGCCCTCGTACGACCTGCGGACCCTGTGGGTCACCAACGACGAGGGCAACACCCTGACCCCGATCGACCCGAGGACCGGCGCCCCCGGACGACCGGTCCCCGTCGCCGACCCGTACAACATGTACTTCACGCCGAACGGGCAGTACGCGATCGTGATGGCCGAGCGCTTGCGCCAGATGGACTTCCGCGACGCGCACACGATGGCGCTCCACCACGCGCTTCAGGTGCCCGGCTGCGTCGGGGTCAACCACGCCGACTTCACCGCCGACGGTCGCTACATGCTCGTGAGCTGCGAGTTCGGCGCGGCGATGATCGTCGTCGACGTGGCCAAGGAGCGGGTGCTGAGAACGCTGTCCCTGCCCGCAGGCGCCTCGCCCCAGGACGTGAAGCTGTCCCCCGACGGCCGCATCTTCTACGTCGCGGACCTGGACTACGGCGGGGTATGGATGTTCAGCGCGCGCGGCTGGCGGCGGATCGGCTTCATCCGCACCGGCGCCGGCGCTCACGGCCTGTACCCGAGCCGCAACGCGAAGCTGCTCTACGTCTCCAACCGTTCGGCGGGGACGATCTCGGTGGTCAGCTTCGCCAAGCGGCGGGTGGTGGCGACGTGGGCGATCCCCGGCGGCAGCCCCGACATGGGCGGGGTCTCGGCCAACGGGCGGGTGCTGTGGCTGTCGGGCCGCTACGACGCCGAGGTGTACGCGATCGACACGCGGACCGGCAAGGTGATCCGCCGAATCCCGGTCGGGTTCGGCCCGCACGGCCTGTGCGTCTACCCCCAGCCGGGGCGCTATTCCCTCGGCCATACCGGTGTGATGCGGTGAGGGGCCTGCGAAAATAAGTCGCGATGATCTCCAGCTCGGCCGCTCAGCGCGTGCTGCTGCTCGTCCTCGTGTCGCTGCTGGCCGCGATCGGCGTGGTCCTGCTCACCAACCGGGGAGCGGACAGCTCGCCACCGCCCCGCTCGAGCTCGCCGTTCGATGGCCCGACGATGCCGCCGGGGCTGCGAGCGACCAATTTCTCGCTCCTTGACCAGAACGGGCATCGGGTGACGCTCAGCCGGTACCGGGGCCGGGTGGTAGTGCTCACGTTCATCCACTCGCTGTGCCACGACACGTGCCCGTTCATGGTCGAGCAGATCAAGGGCGCGCTCAACGACCTGCCCGACGGAGGCCGCGACGTGCCCACGATCGGGGTCAGCGTCGAGCCCTCCCAGGACACCCGCGCGAACCGGCGCAAGTTCCTGGCCAAGCACCAGATGACCGGCCGCATGGCCTTCGTCAACGGCGACCTGAGGGCGATGCGGCGGATCTGGCACGCCTACGCGATCCAGCCGGTCACGCCCCACATCGACCACTCCACGTTCGTGCTGTTGATCGACAAGCGGGGGATCGAGCGGGTCGGCTACCCGGCCGATGAGCTCACCCCCGAGGGGCTGGCCCACGACATCACCGCGCTGGAGCGCCAGCCGGCGTAGGCCGCGCCAGCCGGCGGTCACTCCGGGGGGTCTTCGAAGACGGCGTCCTCGAGGCGTGACTTGATCGCGGTCAGGAACCGGAACGCCGGGCGGCCGTAGAGGATCCGGTGATCGGCCGCGAGCGCGATCGTCATCGCATGGCCGGGAACGATCGCGCCCTCGCGGACGGCCGGCGTCGCCCTCACGGCGCCGGCGGTGACGGCGGCGGCCTGGGGAGGGACGATCACCGGACCGGCACTGGCGATCCCGTAGGCGCCGACGTCGGTGAAGGTGAAGGTGGCGCCCGAGAGCTCGGGCGGCGTGAGCCGGCCATCGCGCGCACGGTCGGCCAGCCGGCACGCTTCCTCGCTCAGCTGCTCCAGGGGCTTGCGGTCGGCGTCGAAGACCACCGGAATTGCCAGCGCATCCTCGGTCGCCACCACCATCCCGACGTTGACTCGGGCGTAGAGCTCGAAGCGGCCATCGCGGTAGGCCGCGTTGGCCCGGGGCACCTCCCGGAGCGCGAGCGCGCAGGCCTTGAGCAGGATCGCGGTCAGCGAGCACGACCGGGCCCGCTGGAGGGCCAGCCCCGCCGTCATGTCGGCCTCGGCGGTCAGTTCGAGGTGGGGGACGGTCGCCCGCGATTCGGCCGTGCGCCGGGCAACTGTCCGCTGGGCGCGGCTCGGCTCCACTAGCCGCACCTCGCCCTTGCCGCTGGCCGGGACGCTCACCGCCGGGGCTCCGCCCGGACGTCGCGTCCTTCCCAGAGCTCGATGAAGTCGCCGGCGTCGAGCGCGATCAAATCGCCGCGGATCTCCTTGGCGACCTTCGCCGCCTGCTTCACCGGCAGCTCCCAGAACAGGACGACCTCGCCGTCGTCGATCGAGACGACCTCGATCCGGTCCAGGCGCGACGGGTCGGCGAGAAACGCGGGCTCGCGCCCTCCGCGAGTGACGATCAGCTCGAATGCCCGGTTCGCTTTTCTCATCCCAGCGCCGCCGCGGCGCCGGCCACCACGGTCGCGCCTTCGAACACCCGCTCGCCGACCTGGACCGCGGGCAGCGTTCGCGGTGCCGCGCGCCGGACCCGGGCGTTCGCGCGTTCGAGCGCTTCGGCGACCGAGCGCAGCTCGATCCCCCTGAGCACCGCGGTCGGGTGCATCTCACACGCGGCCGCGGCGATCAGCACCGTGTCGCGGTCGCCGAGATCCCGGCCGCCGGCGAACGCCTGGCGGAAGCAGGCCAGGGAGAACGCCACCGCGCGGCCGATCTGCTTGGCGTAGGTGGCCGCCAGCGCGGCCGGCCGCGCATCCGGTGGCCACGCCGAGGGCCAGCGCAGCGGGAGCAGCCCTTGCTCGCTCGCCCGCCGTTCGATCACGGCCCGATCGACGGGCGGCTCCTCGATCCCGATGCTCGAGCCGAGCACCGGCTCCCACTCGGGGACCACGGGAAGCCCGGCCATGATCGTCTCGGCGATCAGGTAGCAGGCCGGGTCGCCGAGGTCGTAGTAGAAGACGGGCTGCGGCGCCGCCGTCATCTACCCGTGGATCAGCCAGCCATCCGCGGCCCGGGCCGCCTCCATCACCGCCTCCGACAGCGTCGGATGGCCGTGGATGGTCCGGGCGATTTCCGGATAGCCGCCCTCGAGCAGGCGTGCGTTGACCAGCTCCTGGATCAGCTCGGTGGCGCGGCTGCCGACGATGTGGCCACCGAGCATCTCGCCGTATTTCCGCTCGCCCACGATCTTGATCATTCCGGCGCGGTCGCCGTACACGGTCCCGGCGCCGACGGCGCCGTACTGGACCTTGCCGACCGTGACGTCGTAGCCGGACTCGCGCGCCTGGGCCTCGGTCAGCCCGAAGCTGCCGACGTTCGGGGAGCAGAACGTGGCCCGGGGAATGTCGATGTACTCGATCGGGTGGGTTTCGAGACCGGCGGCATCCTCGACCGCGATCACCCCCTCATCCGATGCCTTGTGGGCGAGCGCGGGGCCGTGGACGAGATCGCCGATCGCGTAGACGCCCTCGGCGCTGGTTCGCATCGCGCCGTCGACCTCGACCATGCCGTTCTCGGCCAGCTTCACTCCGGCGGTGTCCAGGCCCAGTCCTTCGACGTCGGGGGCCCGGCCGGCGGCGATCACGAACCACTCGACCTCCTCGGTGGTGTCGCCGTGGGTGCAGCTGACGGTGGATTCGCCCGGCTCCACGTTCTCCACCAGGGTGTTGGTGTGGATCGTCATGCCCTGCTTCTTCAGCCCGCGCTCGGCAACCCTGGAGATGTCGGCGTCCTCGGTGGGCAGGACCCGGTCCAGGGCCTCGAACAGCAGCACCTCGACACCCAGCCGAGCGTATCCGGAGGCGATTTCCGCCCCGGATGCGCCGGCGCCGACCACGGCCATCGTCTTCGGCAATTCGCTCAGCGCCCATGCCTCCTCGGTGCCGATCACCCGTCCACCGAACTCCGTGCCCGGGATCGGCTTCTTGACCGAGCCGGTGGCGAGCACGATCGTCTTGGCCGCGATCTGCTGATCGCCGACCGCGACCGTGCCCTGGCCGGCCAGCTTTCCCTCGCCCTCGATCAGCTCGATCCCGTTCTTCTTGAACAGCCCCGAGACGCCTCCGGTCAGCGTCGAGACCACCTTCTCGCGACGCTTGCTCACGGCGGCGTAGTCGACCTTCGGCTCGGAAACCTTGATCCCGAATTCGTCGGCATCGCGCACCTCGGAGAGCACGTCGGCGACTCGCAGGACGGCCTTCGCCGGGATGCACGCGTAGTTCAGGCAGCGCCCTCCGACCCGATCCTTCTCGATCACCGCGGTCTTCATCCCCAGCTGGGCAGCGCGGATCGCCGCGACGTAGCCGCCCGGCCCCGAACCGATCACCACGCAGTCGTAAGCGGACTCGGCCATGACCGTTTGCAGCCTATATGACGGGCTATCGGCGACGTGGGTCCGAGACCTTACGGGCCTGGGTACTTCGGCATCTGGATCCGGCTCAGCGTGCGGACGAGCTTGTAGAACAGAAAGCCGCCGCCGAACACGACCACCAGCGCCACCGCGAAGCCGAGCAGGTTGCTGGCCCGGATCAGGAGCAGCGAGAAGATCAGGATCACGATCGCGAGGATGGCCTGGAAGCCGAGCACGGCCCAGTAGCGCATCTTCCACATCCCGATCGCGCACACGATCATCATCACCGAGAACAGGACGACGCCGCCGATGCCGGCGTGGCTGCGTCCAAGCGTGATCCGGCCACCGGCGATCACGTCGATCAGGTCACCGGCGCCGACCAGCAGCGCGATCAGCGCCCCGATCCTGACCGCCCACGGGCGCTCGCCGGGCGCGATCGGCTTGAGGTTGGCCCGAGCCGCGGCGTCGCGCCGTTCGGAGCGGGAGGGCGGCTTGGGCGCGGCCGCTGGCTCGCGCTCGGCAACCGGCCGGCGCTCGGTCGCCCCGCGCGGCGAAGCGCTCGTCCGGGCCGCGGCCAGCGCGGCCCCCGCCGGCTTCGCGCGCCGACCTCGCTTGCGACTACGTTGACCCAACGCGCTCCTTTCCGGTGCTCGCGAGCGCGGCCCGCAGTTCGCGCGCGGTCGCCTCGGGGTCCTCGGAGCGCGTCAGCGCACGCACCACGGCGATCCGCCCGCCGCCGGCCTCGAGGACCGCGGCGGTGTTGTCGGCATCGATCCCGCCGATGGCGAAGAACGGCATCCGTGCGTGCTCGGCGGCGTAGCGCACCAGCTCTGGGCCCACCGCTGGACGGCCCGGTTTGGTGGGAGTGGCGTGGACCGGCCCCACGCCGATGTAGTCGACGCCGGCGCGCGCCGCCTGCTGGATCTGCCCCGGCGTGTGGGTGGAGAGGCCGACGATGCGATCGGCGCCGACGAGCGCCCGTGCCTCTCCCGCCGGCATATCGTCCTGCCCCACGTGCACGCCGTCCGCGCCGGCGGACGCGACCAGGTCGGGCCGGTCGTTGAGGATCAGCAGCGCCTCGTGTTCGGCGCAGACCCGGGCGAAGCGCTCGGCGACGGCGAGGATCTGTTCGTCTTCTGCGTCCTTCATCCGCAGCTGGACGATGTCCACGCCGCCGCGCAGGGCCGCGGCCAGGAACTCGTCCGGGCGGTCCTCGCAGATGAGGTACAGGCGAGCGTCGCGCAGTCGCTGTCGGCGGTCGAACACGGTCCAAGTCTGGCAGGAGCGCCGCGCTAGCATTGAAGTGAACGGGAGCCCTTTGAGCCGGGCTGAGAGGGCGGAGTCAGATCCGCCGACCGTCTGAACCTGACCCGGGTAATGCCGGCGGAGGAAGGAGCTTGTCCAACTCAACCAGATCATTCGATGTCGCCGTGGTCGGCGGCGGTGTGATCGGTCTCGCCGTCGCCTGGCGTGCGGCCCAGCGGGGGCTCCGCGTGGCCGTGCTCGAGCGGGGCGAGCTGGGCGGCGGCACATCCTCCGTAGCGGCCGGGATGATCGCGCCGATCGCCGAGGCCAACCCGCTGGAGCGCTCGGTGCTGCGTCTGGCCCTGGCCAGCGCGCGGGCGTATCCGGATTTCGTCTCCGAACTCGCCGATGCCTCGGGCCGGGACCCCGGCTATCTGGCCTGCGGGACGCTGCTGACTGCCCGGGATGGCGACGAGGCCGAAGCCCTCGACCGGGAGCTGGCGATGCGCTCGGGGCTTGGCCTCGCCGTCCGGCGGTTACGGGCCAGCGAGGCGCGACGGCTCGAGCCGGCGCTCGCGCCGACGCTGCGCCTGGCGCTGGACATGCCCGACGACCACGCGATCGACCCGCGCAGGCTGTGCGCCGCCCTCGGGAGGGCGGTGGCGCGCGCGGGCGGGACGTTGCTCGCGGGCACCGAGGTCGCCGAGGTCCTGGTCGCACGCGGGCGAGCGGGCGGCGTGCGCCTCCGCGACGGCGAACAGGTCCGCGCCGGGCAGGTCGTGATCGCCGCCGGCGTGTGGTCGGGCGAGCTCGCCGGGATCCCGGCCGAGGCAAGGGTGCCGATCCGCCCCGTCAAGGGACAGATCATGCGGCTGCACGACCCGTCCGGGCCGGGCCTGCTGTCTCGCGTGGTGCGGATGCAGCCCGGGTATCTCGTGCCCCGCGGTGACGGCCAATACGTGCTCGGCGCCACCAGCGAGGAGCGCGGGTTCGACACGACGGTGACCGCGGGCGCGATCTTCGAGTTGCTGCGGGACGCGATCGAGCTGGTGCCGGGAGTCGGCGAACTGGCCATCGACGAGCTGTCCGCCGGCCTGCGGCCGGGTACTCCCGACAACGCGCCGGCGATCGGCCCCGGAGCGCTACCGGGCCTGAACTGGGCCACCGGCCACTATCGTCACGGCATCCTGCTGACGCCCGTCACCGCAGAGATCATGGCCGCGACACTCGCCGGCGGGGAGCCATCCGTGCCGGCATCGGAATTCACGCCGCTGCGCTTCGCCGACGTGCCGGCGGCAGTGTGACGATGGTGGTCTCGGTAAACGGCGAGCGACGCGAGCTTCCGGCGGGCGCCACCGTCGCCTCGGTCGTCGAGCTCCTCGGCGGCGCTCCCGGGGGCCGCGGGGTTGCTGTGGCCGTGGCCGGCGAGGTCGTGCCCCGCGGGGCGTGGGCGGCGACGAAGCTGTCGGACGGCGCCATGGTCGAGGTCGTGGCGGCGGTCCAGGGGGGGTGATCAGCCGTGGGTGACCAGCTGCAGATCGCGGGCCGCCGGTTCCAGTCCCGGTTGATCCTCGGCACCGGCGGCTTCGCCAACCACGAGGTCCTGGCCCATGCACTCGACGTGTCGGGGGCCGAGATGTGCACCGTCGCCCTGCGCCGGCTCGACCCCTCCGCCCGGGGCTCGATCCTCGACGTGCTGGGGGCGGCGGGGGTGGAGGTGCTGCCAAACACCGCCGGTTGCTTTACCGCCCGCGACGCGATCGTCACCGCGCAGCTCGCCCGAGAGGCGTTCCAGACCGACTGGATCAAGCTCGAGGTGATCGGCGACGACCGGACCCTGCTGCCCGACGCGGTCGAGCTGGTGGCCGCGGCGGAAGAGCTTATCGACGACGGCTTCGTGGTCCTGCCCTACACCACCGACGATCCCGTGCTGGCGCGCCGGCTGGAGGACGTGGGCTGCGCGGCGGTGATGCCGCTCGGCTCCCCGATCGGCAGCGGGATGGGCATCTGCAACCCCTACAACATCTCGATCATCGTCGAGCGGGCGGGCGTGCCCGTGGTCCTCGACGCCGGCGTCGGCACGGCCTCGGACGCGGCGCTGGCGATGGAGCTCGGCTGCGATGCGGTGTTGTGCGCCAGCGCGATCTCGCGCTCGCACGACCCGGTGGCGATGGCGCAGTCGATCAAGCTGGCGATCCAGGCGGGGATGCTCGCGCGCGGCGCCGGCCGGATCCCTCGCCGCCGCTACGCCGAGGCCTCGACCTCCGAGCACGGACTGCCGGCGTTCGATCTGCCGGCGCGCTCGGAGTGACCGAGTTGGAGCACGTCGACGAGCTGATGGACCAGTGGGAGGCGGCCTGGTCCGGCAAGGACCCGTCCGCATTCGAGGACCTGCTGGCGCCGGACTTCCACTATGAGGATCCGCTCACCGGCGAGCCCCTCCAGGGCGCCGAGGAGCTGAGCCGTCACGCCGGCCGCTTGTGGTCCGCGTTTCCGGACGCGCGCCTGGAGCGAACCGGCGAGCGGCTGGCCAACGGGCGCTTCGTGGCCGCCCCATCCAAGCTGCTGGCGACGCACAAGGCGCCCCTCGAGGGGCTGCCGGCGACCAACCGCTTCGTGGTCGTGCACTGCATCTTCTACTGCGAGCTGCGCCACCAGCGGTTGCTGCGGGTGCGGGCGTTCTTCGACCTCTACGACGCGGCGGTGCAGCTGGGGGTGCTGCCGGGCCGCGGCACGCTGGGGGAGAAGGCGCTACTGGTGCTGCGAGGGTTCGGGCTGCGGCGCGGCGCGGCCGGTTAACGGCGGGTCACGCCAGCGGGTGATCGACCAGGCTCACCCGGACCGGGGCGTGGTCGGACAGCCGGCCGCGGTCTAGCACTTCGCTGCCCAAGGGCCTCAGACCCCGCGCGAAGACGTGGTCGACGCCGTGCCCCCCGACGCGTTCGAACCCCGCCAGCGCCAGCCCCCGGAGGTTGAAGTCGCCGCCGAGGATCAATGGCGCGGGACCCGCCCAGGCTCGCGTGCTCGCGGCCGCCAGGCGGGCCTGGCCCAAGGACGCGTCGAGGTGGACGTTGGCGATCCACATTCCCCCGACCCGGACGCCGTGCACCCACCGGCGCTCCGGCACCAGCGACAACCGGCGGGTCCGGTGCTCGGCGATCCAGCCGCCGCGGACGAGGATCGCGTTGCACCCGCCACCGTTCGACTTGATCACATCCGGCCAGCGGGTGGCAATCGCGCGGCGCGCCGCCAGCAGCGAGTTGCGCGAGGTGAGCACGTGTCGCTGCGCCGCGCCGGTCCGCTGCGCCAGCGGCTCCGGCCACCACGGCGGGACCTCCTGGAGCAGGGCCACGTCCCAGTCCCATCCGGCGAGCGCAGCGGCGAACTCGTCGCACAGCTCGCGGCCCGACGGCGGCACCGAGCGGCCATGCTCGAGGTTCCAGGTCAGATATTGCACGCGCACGTACACTGCCGCACTTGACGCGCCACTTCCTCACCGGAACCGAGCTCGGCGAGCGGGAGCTGTCGGCGGTGATCGAGCGGGCCCTGGAGCTGAAGGCGGCGCCGCTGAGCTCGGACGCCCTGGCGCGGCGTTCGGTGGCGTTGATCTTCCAGCGACCCTCGACCCGGACGCGCGTCTCGTTCGAGGCCGGCGTCGCGGAGCTCGGGGGCCACCCGATGATCCTGCGCACGGACGATCTGCAGCTGACCCGCGGGGAGTCGCTGCGGGACACCGCCTACGTCTTCTCGCGCCACGTGGCGGCGATCGGGATCCGCACCGGACCCGACGAGCTCGTGGAGGAGCTAGCGCGCCACGCCACCGTGCCGGTGATCAACATGCTCACCGCCGGCCACCACCCCTGTCAGGCGCTCGCCGATCTGGTCACGATCCGCGAGCACTTCGGCCGGCTGGACGGTCTCACCGTCGCCTACTTCGGCGACGGCAACAACGTCGCCCGGTCGCTGGCCCTCCTCGGCCGGCGAGCCGGCCTGAACGTCCGGATCGCCTCGCCGCCCGGGTATGAGCTGGACCCGGGAGCGGGGGCGCTGCTCACCGACGATCCCCGTGAGGCGGCCCGCGACGCCGACGTGGTCTACACCGACGTCTGGGTGAGCATGAACGACGACCCCGAGACGGCCGCCGAGCGCCGGCGCGCGCTCGCCCCCTATCGCCTCGACGACGAACTGCTGGCGCTGGCCTCCCCGGGGGCGATCGCGCTCCACTGCCTCCCGGCCCATCCGGGCGAGGAGATCACCGAGGGCGTGCTGTACGGGCCGCGCCAACGGATCTGGGATCAGGCCGAGAACCGTCGCCACGCGCAGAAAGCGCTGCTGGAGCTGCTCGTGACGGGATAGCGAGCTCCTCGTGGCGGGGTAGCGATGTGGGTGCGATACGCTCGCCACCGATGCCCGCGCCCAGATCCTCGTCGTCCGGCCGTTCGGGCGGGTCGGCCTCCCGCAAGCCGGCTTCGAAACGCCCGGAGGCGAAGCGCTCCGCGGGCCGCTCCAGGTCCCGGCCCGAGCCCGCCGAATCGGATGCCCAAGCCCGCGCGACGACGGTCACCGATCAGGTCATCAACCGCATCATCAAGCCGCTCGACCTGGTGCTGATCAGCCGCGAGCGCATCCAGCAGACCCTCGATGAAGCAGCCGAGCGCGGCCGGGTCACGCGGGGCGACGCCAACGATCTGGTGCTCGAGCTCGTCCGCCGGGGACGCCAGCAGACCGATGATCTGCTGGCCGAGATCGAGCGCCTGCTGGGGCGCGGCCGCGACCAGTTGGGCTCGGCCAGCCGGCGCGTGCGCACCACGGATCGGGTCGACCGCCTCGTGCGGGGCGCGGATCGGGCCCGCAGGACGATCGGGGTCGGCCCCTCGTTTCCGATCATCGGCTATGACGAGCTGACCGCCAGACAGGTGGACCAGCGGCTCACCGGCCTGGGGCCGGCCGACCTCCGCCGGGTGCGTGACTACGAGCGCCGGCATGCCAACCGCAAATCGGTGCTGGACGCGATCGAGCGGGCGCTGGCCGTGGCGGGGACCACTTAGGACCGGGCGGCCTTCGGAGCCGGCGCCAGTCTTCGCGCCAGGCGGGCTCCACTACCCGAGATCGAGGTCGGCGAGCAGCACGCCGAAGTCGAGCCGACCGCCGGACAGCTTCTCGAGCAGCTCCTCGGGGCGCAGCCGCTGTCCCTCGCGCCACAGCGAGCGCAGCACCTGGCCGGCCTCCGCGGACTCGAACCAGGCAGGGCCGAAACGCTCGCGCAGGTGCGCGCGCAGATGGGTCTCGAGGGCCCACGCCCGCAGGTAGCACGCGCAGTAGAAGCCGGGGTCGACGTCGGCGAGGAAGGGCTGCGGGGGCCAGTCGATCTGGAGTGCTCCGCCCAGCAGTGCCGCGTAGCGTTCGGCGAGCCCATCGAGTGAGCCCCGGTCGGCGTGGAGCGCCATCTCGTAGGCGAACTTGCCCGTGTAACGGCGCAGGTACAGGAGCCGGTTGGCGCGAGCGTAGGCGACCGGCTGGGAGGGATCGGAGATTCCCAGCCGTCGCTCGAGCCAGACCGGATCGTCGACCAGGTGCTGGAGCAGGAACGCGAACGCCTCGGTGATGGCGTTGTCGCCCAGGTAGCGGAACTCGAACGGGAGATCGGGCTCGACGTGGGCGCAGTGCTGGGTGTGCCCGCTCTCGTGAAACAGCGCCGAGTAGTCGTCGCGGCCGCCGACCGGGGCGATCACCAGGTACACCTCCTGGGGCACGCGCACGGGGGCGCAGAACGCGCGCGGCGACTTGTTCGGCCGGGGCTCGAGGTCGAGCACGACGCCTGGCTGCTCGCCGATCCCCAATCCGCGCAGCGTGTCCAGGAGGCTCGGCACGAGCCGGTTCGCCGGGAACATCAGATCCTCGTCGGCGGCGCGGAAGAACCGCGGCAGGTCCGAACGCCGGAGGTCGCGGGGGCCGAGGCCGAGCGTGCGCCGGAGCTCGGGCTCCAGCACCTCGGGATAGCGCTGCTCGGTGGCCTTCGCGAACCCGTCGGTCTGGCGCTGAAGGGCGGCCAGGTCGATGCCCTTGCACTCCTCGCACATCGCGCGGTAGCTGGCGTAGCCAAGCGCCCTCGCCTGGTCGTGCTGGCGCTCGATCAGCTCCCGGTACACCGGGTTGAGCTGCTGTTCGGTTGCCTCCAGCAACTGCTCCTCGACCGCCGCCCGGCGCGCCGCGTCGGCCTCGTTTGCCTGGAGCACGGGAGCGTGCCTGAAGGGGACGGCCTCGCCGTCGAGCTCGATCGAGAGCGACGCCTCGCGCTGCGCGAGCTCGGCCTCGAGATCCTTGGTCGCCTGTCCGATGAAGCCCTCGACGGCGAAGTCGACCAGCATCCGCAGCCGCCGCTGCTCCTCGGTGCCCGCCTCGGCGGCCGCGGCCAGCTCGCGCAGGCCGTCGACGGACTCCGGGGCGAACAGCTCGGCGTGGCGTGCGTACACGGGCTCGATCGCGTACTCGTCGTCAAGCCCGGCGTAGTGGCGGTAGTAGGCGTTCTCGAGCGCGGAGACGAACGCCTCGGCCGAGCTCCGATAGGCGGTGAGATCCATGGGGCTGGCATGCTAAGGGCATGGAAGGCTCGACCACGGCCAAGCGTCCCGCCCGGGGCGACGAGCTCGAGCTCGATGTCGATTCGCTGGCCTTCGGGGGCGCCGGCGTGTCCCGCCTCGACGGCTATGTCGTGTTCGTGCAGGGCGGGATGCCCGGAGACCGCGTGCGCGCGGTCGTGGCCAAGTCCAAGCGCGCCTATGCCGAGGCGCGCGCGGTGGAGGTCCTGCAGCCCAGCCCCGACCGGATCGAGCCCCGCGCGAGCCATCCCGGCGCGCCCTGGCAGGTCCTTGCCTACGGGCGCCAGCTCGAGATCAAGCAGGTCCAGGTCAACGACGCGCTCGAGCGGATCGGAAAGCTGAGCGGCTACACGCTCGAGCCGATCGTCCCCGCGATCGAGACCTGGCGCTACCGCAACAAGCTCGAGTATTCGTTCGGAGCCGACCCCGACGGCCGTCTGATCTGCGGCTTTCACACCCCCGGCCGGTGGGACGAGATCGTCGAGATCGGAGATTGCCTGCTGGCCTCTGAGCGCGCCAACGCGGTGCGAGAGCGGGTCGTCGGCTGGTGCCGTGCGGCGGGCCTGGCCGCTCATGACCGGCGCACGGGCGCCGGCCTGTTGCGCAACCTCGTCGTCCGCGAGGGCCGCCGCACCGGACAGTTCCAGATCCGGCTGGTGACGGCCCCCGGGGAGCTCGACGGCGACGCGCTCGCGACCGTGGCGGACACCGATACGAGCGTCCTGTGGACGCAGCTCGGGGGGGTCGCCGAGACGACGCAGGGCGGCGAGACCCAGGTGCTTGCCGGTGCCGACCGCCTGGAGGAGGAGCTCGGCGGGGTGCGGCTGCGGATCTCGCCGCAGGCGTTCACGCAGACGAACACGGAGATGGCGGAGCGCCTCTACGGTGTCGCCATCGAGTACGCGCAGCTGGGCGGCTTCGAGCGCGTGTACGACCTGTATTGCGGCATCGGGACGATCGGCCTGGTGCTGGCCCCGCGCGTGGCCGAGGTGTGGGGGCTCGAGCTCGTCGAGGAGGCGGTCGCCGACGCGATCGCGGGCGCCCGCCTCAACGAGATCGAGAACGCCCATTTCTTCGCCGGCGACGTCCGCCTGGCCCTGCGCGAGCTCGTCTCCACCGCTGGCCGCCCCGACGTCGTGGTCGTCGATCCGCCGCGCGCCGGCCTCTCGCAGAAAGTCGTGCGGCGGATCATCGAGGCCGCCCCGAAGCGGATCGTCTACGTGTCCTGCAACCCGACGACGCTCGCCCCCAACGCGGCGCAGCTGGTCGAGGCCGGCTACATGCTGACCCGGGTACGGCCCGTGGACATGTTTCCCCAGACGCCGCACATCGAGTGCGTGGCCGCGCTCGAGCGCGGGTAGCCTGCCTCGGCCATGCGCGCCGCGACGATCCGTGATGGCCGGCTGAGCGTCGAGGACCATCCAGATCCCCAGCCGGGTGCCGGCGAGGTGCTGGTGCGGGTCAGGGGGGCCGGCTTGAACGGCGCCGACCAGATGCAGCTGCGGGGTCACTATCCCGCTCCGCCGGGGGCTCCGCAGGACATTCCGGGGCTTGAGCTGGCCGGCGAGGTCGCGACGTGCGGCGTGGGGGCGAACCGCTTCAATCCCGGCGATCGGGTGATGGGAATCGTCGCCGGCGGCGGCCAAGCCGAGCTGGCGGTCGTGCATGAACGGATCCTGATGCCGGTTCCGGAGAACCTGAGCTGGGCGCCGGCGGGCTCGGTGCCCGAGGCGTTCACCACCGCTCACGATGCGATCTTCACCCAGGCCGGCCTCCGACCCGGCGAGCGGCTGCTCGTCCATGGCGGCGCCGGCGGGGTCGGGACCGCGGCGATCCAGCTCGGGCGCGTGGCCGGCGCGCAGGTTTACGCCACCGTGCGCAACGCCGAGGTGCGTGACCGGGTGGCGGACCTCGGAGCTGAGGTGATCGAGCACGACGGGTTTGGCGAGCACGGCCCGTTCGACGTAATCCTCGAGCTGGTCGGCGCCCCCAACCTGGCCGATGACATCGCCGCGCTCAACCTCTGGGGCCGGATCGTGGTGATCGGGATCGGCGCCGGCGCCACGGCGGAGCTCAACCTCGGGGTGCTGATGCAGCGGCGCGGTCGCATCATGGCCTCCACGCTTCGCCCTCGCCCGCTGGAGGAGAAGGCGCTGACCGCTCGGGCGATGGAGCGCAGCGTGCTGCCGCTGCTGGCGGACGGAGCGGTGACGGTGCCGATCGCCGCCACCTACCCGCTGGAGCAGGCCCCCGAGGCCTACGACCGGTTCGCCGCCGGCGGCAAGCTCGGCAAGATCGTGCTTGAAATGAGCTCTCCGGGTTAGACTCGGGCCATGGACCTAGAGGAGAAGACGCTCGACCAGCTCGGTGATCGCTGCGAGGAATGCGGGGCGAAGCTGACGCCGCAGGAGATCCAAGCGGCGATGGAATCGGGCGGGCCGGCGCTGTGCTCGATCCACGCCGCCGAGGACGAGCCGGGGCTGGCAGCGGACGAAGCTGGGTTCCTGGAGGGCGAGGCCTAATACGGCGGCAGGTCCGCCCACCACCGCCCCAGCACCCGGAACGCCGCCCAGAACTCGCGCTTGGCGCTCTCCTCGTCGAGGGCTTCGTCGATGCTGGGGACGTAGAGGGCGTCGATCGAGGGCGTGAGGGGCTGTACCGTGCCCGGCTCGGCGGTGAGCTCACGCCCGAGCGGGATGTCGAGCTCGTTCACCACCGCGAGCGCCTCCTCCCCCATCACCACGACGATCTTCGGCTGGACGATCGCGATCTCCTCCCCCAGGCGGGCGATGCAGGCGGGGTCGGCCATCGCGGGATCGGCGACCGGGCACTTGACGCACAAGGTCCCGTACACGGCCAGGGGGTCGATCTGCAGGCGCTTCAGCGACTTCATCAAGGCGTTGCCGGTGCGGCCGTAGAAGGCCACGCCCTCCTCGACCTCCGCCGGCTTGGCCGCGTACTTGACCAGGAAGATGTCGGCCTGCGGGTGGCCCGAGCCGAGCACCGGCAGCAGTTGCCCCCGCGGGCAGTGGGGACAGGACTGCAGTTCGCGGGCGAACGCGTTCAGCTCGCGGATCGCCCGTTCGAGGTACTTCTCGCGGATCTCGTCATCGGTCGCCGGCATCCCCCTCGGATTGGACGGCTCGCGGGCTTGTCCTTGCGAGTGCATCAGGAGTTGCGCAAGTTCCGTCCCGTGACCCGGCGCAGGCGACGATCTCTGGCGGCTCGGCGCGCCGCCTCGGGCAGCGCCTTGGTCTGCAGGAACTTCAGCGCCTGGACGTAGAGCAGGCTGGCCGGGTTGCGCATGATGTCGGCGTCGCGCAGCGATTGCAGGAACTCCTCCGGCCCGTCGAACTCGCGCATCCTGATCCGGACCGAGCCGAGCCCCTGGGGCACGTGCGCGTCCGAGCCCGCGCCGGCGGGAATCCGATACTTGGCCGCGAAGCGAACTGCCTCGTCGTTGAACTCGGAGATGGCGACGCGTGGGTTGAACACCTCGATCGCGTCGACGTCGTCGAGCACCGCCAGCAGGTGCTCGTAGTCCGGGACCGAGTGCAGGCGGTCGAAGGGGTGGGGAACGTAGACCAGTCCACCCTGGCGCTTGATCTCCGCGATCGTCTCCTGGAGGGTCATCCCCCGCGGAATCTTCTCCTCGATGAACAGCCCGATCACCTCGCCCTGGTCGGCGGTCTTGACCTCCTCGCCGACGATCACCGTGATCCCGTCGGCCTTGCTGCGGGCATCGAGCGCCCCCGAGATCTCGTTGTGATCGGTCACGGCAATCGCGCCCAGTCCTCGTGCCCGCGCCTCGGCCAGGAGCACCTCGACCGGGGTCGCGCAGTCGCCCGAGTGATCGGTGTGCATGTGGAGGTCGACGTCGATCAGGCGGCGCGAGGCCAACTTCGCCTGCAGCCGCGTGCTGGCCCCGTCGTCGTGGCGACGGTCGACGAGCTTGCCGTAGAGGGCCTCGAGCTCGTCGGCGACGCGCGACCACGAGAACGTCGCCCGCAGGCGATCGGCGCGGGCTCGGAGGCGCTCGCGGAGCTCGGGGTCGGAGAGCAGCGCCCGCAGGTGGGCACCGAGCGTCTGCGCGTCGCCGGGCTCGAACTCGAGTCCGTACTCCCCGTCGGCCAGCAGCTCGTCGTAGGCGGGCAGGCGCGAGGTGAGGGCAATCGCGCCCGCGGCCAGCGCCCGGACCAGCACCCCGGGTGTCGGCCGGATCCCGTCCGAGGCGAGCACGACGATGTCGGCGTGCGACAGGGCCTTGGCTTCGGCCATGTCCCGGGCACTGACGAACTCCACCCGTTCGTGGAGCGCGCGCCCGAGCGTGGCCGGCGCGGCCAGCGGCCGTGAGGACCAGATCGTCGCGTGCCAGTCGAGATCGGCCGGCAGCGACCTGAGCGCGCGAAGAAACGTCCGCAGCGCGGCCCGTTCCTCCTCCGCCACCATCACCAGCTCGAGCCGGTCCCCTTCGGGATCGACCGGGGCGACGTCCGCTCCCGGGGTGATCACCTGGTACTCGCTGGGGAAATAGCGCTGCATCAGCTCGCGCGTGGCCTGATAGCTGGCGGTCCGCGCGTCCAGCCGCGCCAGCAGCAGCCGCGAGAGCCCGCGGGTCAGCTGCGTCGAGACGATGCGCTCCGTCGGCGCGTGGAAGCTCCCCACGTTCAGCGCCCGGGACTGGCGCAGGGCGACGCTCGACGCGCTGGGGGCGAACGGCTCATGGACGTGCACGAGATCGAGCGTGACCGTCGTCAGCACTTCCTCGATCGTGCGGGCCACGTCGACCGGCAGCGATGCGCTGCGCCGGCGAGCCGGCGAGAACGGGAGGACTTCCCCGACCCCCAGCACGAGCGGCTCCGCCGCCGCTCGCTCGAGCAGCTCCTCGGGCCGGCCCCGGATCGCACGCCGGGTGTCCCTGACCAGCGCCCCCGACTCCGACGGGGCCACGATCAGCACCCGGTGGCCGCGGCGCGAGAGCTCCCCGGCGACCCGGGCGACGTAGTCGTTGACCTCGCCCGGCGCCTCCCAGGCGAACGGCGTCACCTGGGCGATCGCGAGGCCGGACGACGCGCCGGTCGCCCGGATCAGCGAGCCCGGATGGCGAGCGGGCGGACCGGCGCGGGACACGCGCTGAGGATAGCCCCCGTCAGTTGGTGGCGGCGGGGCGCTTCTTGCCCGACTTGGCCAGCGGCTTGCGCGCGTACTTGGCGATGAACCGCTCGATCAGCTCGCGGGCCTCGGCGTCGGGACGCTGGTTCATCGGCGACTTCATCAGGTAGGAGCTGGGTCCGTCGAGCTGGCCCGAGAGACCGTTGTTCAGGGCCAGCTTGCAGCACCGCACGGCGTCGATCACGATGCCGGCGGAATTGGGCGAGTCCCACACCTCGAGCTTCAGCTCGGCGGTCAGCGGCACATCGCCGAAGGCCTGGCCCTCGAGCCGGATATGGGCCCACTTGCGGTCGGTCAGCCACGGGACGTAGTCCGACGGTCCCACGTGGACGTCGTCAGCGGGCAGCTCGTGGCCCATGATCGAGGTCACGGCGTTGGTCTTGGAGATCTTCTTCGACTCCAGCCGCTCGCGCTCGAGCATGTTGTAGAAATCCATGTTGCCGCCGACGTTGAGCTGCGAGGTGCGCATCAGCTTGACCCCGCGGTCGTGGAACAGGCGGGCCAGCGCACGATGGACGATCGTGGCCCCGACCTGGGACTTGATGTCGTCGCCGACGATCGGCAGACCGGCCTTCTTGAAGCGCTTGTTCCAGTACTCCTCGCGGGCGATGAACACGGGAATGCAGTTGACGAAGGCGCAGCCGGCCTCCAGCACCTGCTCGACGTACCACTTCGTCGCCTGCTCGGAGCCCACCGGCAGATAGGACACGACCACGTCCGTCCTCGACTCCTTCAGGATCTCGACGATGTCGGCCGTCGGTCCCGGCGCCTTGGTGATCTTCTCCTTGAGGTACTTGCCGAGGCCGTCATGGGTCATGCCGCGCTGGACCTCGACGCCGGCCTTGGGCAGGGCATCGGCGAACTTGAGCGTGTTGTTCTGGCCGGCGAAGATCGCCTCGGACAAGTCCTTGCCGACCTTGTCGGCATCGATGTCGAACGCAGCGCTGAACTCGATGTCGCCCACGTGATAGCCGCCGAGATCGACGTGCATCAGGCCCGGCACCGATTCGCGCGGGTCGGCGTCGCGGTAGTAGTGGACGCCCTGCACGAACGAGCTCGCGCAGTTACCGACGCCGATGATCGCCACCCGAACCTTGTCCCGCTGGTAGCGCCCGGCACCGTTCGTCGAACCATTGCTGCTGGTCACTTACACACGTCCCTTCTCGAAGAGGAGCCGCGCGCGAACTCTGCTGCGCGGACCGTCAATTCAGATATTCCGTCGGGGCGAGTTTGTTACACCTGGTCTGCCCGGGCGAGCTGGTTGCGGACGTGAACGATCCGTTGGATCACGGTGACCAGCGTCAGCGCCGCGAGCACGTAGACGGCGGGGGCGAGCAGCTCGAAGTGACCGAGCGAGGCGCCCTTGGCGAACACCAGGCCGATCGAGAGGATGACCACGCGGACGGGACGGGTGGCCAGCCCCACCTTGCACGAGACCCCCAGCGCCTCGGCACGGGCGCGGGTGTAGGAAACCATCAGCGAGAACAGCACCGCGGCGACGACGGCGGCGACCGCGACCTGGTCGTGGCGCGAGGCGAAGTAGGCCGCCACCGCGATCAGCACGATGCCCTCCTCGAGCCGGTCGAGGGTGGAGTCCAGGAAGGCGCCGAACGGCGTCCCTTTGCCGGACATGCGCGAGTAACGACCGTCGAGCGTGTCCATCACCGAGCCGACGATGAACGCGACTCCGGCCAGGAAGAACATCCGATCCAGGACCAGCGCGGCGGCGGCGATGTTGAGGGCGAAGCCGGTGAGCGAGATCGCGTTGGGAGTCAGCCGCGACTCGATCAGCCGCTCGCGCATCAGCTCCTGGGTGGTGGGGCCCTGCCGGCGTGGGCGGGTCCGGCGCGGACGCCTGGTCCGGACGTCCTCCTCTGTCTGCTCGGCCATCCAGAGACGACTCTAGATGATTGATCTAGGCGGTCGCGCGGCTGAAGGCCCAGGCCTCGGGGCGGGCCCGCGCCAGCAAGCGCTTGGCCAGCAGGGCAGCCACCGCCGCGGTGAGCGCGCCGAGGAACACGTCGGTCAGATAATGGTTGGCGGTGGCCACGACCACGAACGTGACCAGCAGCGGATACAGGGCCCAGGCGATCCTGATCGGCCGCCGGTGGGTGAGGCGATACATCGAGCAGCCGACGATCGTGGCGAAGCACACGTGCATCGAGGGGACCGCGGCGTAGAAGTTGATGAACGCTTTTGTCGGCCCGTCGTCCACCCAGCCGGTTCCTCCGGTCATGAACTGCGAAACCGAGTCGGTGAAACCCCACTCCGGCATCAGCCGCGGCGGCGCCGTCGGATACAGCGCGTAGCCGATCAGCGCCAGACCCATGGCGATCATGACCGTGTTGCGCACGAAGTAGAACGAGTCATTGCGCCGGAAATAGATGAACGCCAGGACCGCCAGCGTGACGGCGAAGTGTCCGTTCAGATAGATCCAGTCGAGCCCGTCCATCAGCCAGTGCTTGTTGATGGCCCAGGCCTGGACGCTCGGCTCGATGAAGATGTGCAGGGTGCGCTCGAGGTCGATGATCTTCATCGCGTCGCCGAACGGCTTGTACGGGCTGCTGTCATCGACCAGCCCCCGCACGAGGTCGTACAGCAAGAACGCACCGGAAAAGAGAGCGATCTGGCGGAAGAGGTCTTTCCAGCCGCGCGGCAAGACGCGCGTCTCGATCATGCGGAGGGGACGCAACATGGGGGCAGGTCCATCCTACCGGCCCGGGTCGCGAATCTGAGGTCCAACCACGTCAGAAATCTGAGGTCCAATCGTCAGCTCGCCCCCGCGGTGCAGCGCGGCGAGTCCGATCCGATCCGTCCCAGCGAGAAGCTGATGACCATCTCGGCGGGCCCGGCACGGGCCAGCTCGAGCTTGGTGAACTGCCCGTCGGGGGCCACGCAGCCGGAGCCTTGGCCCAGCTTCCAATAGGGGGAGAAACGGACCCGGACGAGCACCGGACCCGGGCGCCAGGCGTCGATCGTGACCGAGTTGGGCCCGAGCGCACGCAACGTCGCGCCGCCGACGATCGGCGTGGGATGGGCGACCGCATAGACGCGCCAGCTGCGAGTGCGATAGACGAGCCGCAGATAGGGCAGGCCACGATCGATCAGCGCGACCTCACGATGGGCCGAGAAGTCGAGGCTGGCGTCGGGGACGGCGACGAACCGGACGGCGAGCTGGTGCAGCCAGCGGCCGTAGGTGACGGCGTTCAGGGGGCCGCCGTAGAACAGGTGGTTGTAGCGGATGTCGAGCTGGCGCTCCCAGCCGCGCGCGAGCGGGAATCGCGGAGCGACCTGGTAGGCCTCCCAGTGGAAGCGGGTGAACGGGATCTCGACGCGGAACGGCGGCCCAGGCTGGCGGCCCAGGAAGGCCAGCAACGGCTGGTAGTAGGAGGCCGAGACGGAGGGGTCGCTGGCCGACGTGCGGACGTCGCGGATCGGCGCCTGCCACTGGAAGTAGAGGAGCGGAAGCGCCACCAGTGCCAGCCATCGGAGGTGGCGGCGGTACCAGAGCAGGGCGGCCAGCGGCCCCGCCACCAGCGGCCCGAGCCGAGCCGCGTTGCTGCCCACCGGCGTGGCCACCTCGAACGAGATGATGCACCCGATCGCGTACAGGAGGATCCCGGCCCGCAGCGCCCACTCGCGCCGAGGCACGGCCGCGACCGCGACGGCCGCGATGGCCACCACCGGCCAGAGCGTGGCCAGCGTGAACGGTTCGCTGCCCCCTTCGGGGAAGGCGACGGTCAGGAGCAGGACGGGCAGGAGCGCTCCGACGACGGAGGCCGCCCCCGGTAGCGCGGAGCGGGGGTCGCGGTCGCGCACGTAGCAGCCGAGCGCATGCGCAGCCGCGGCCAGGGCCGCGAACAGCGCCGCCACCGGGCTCGCGAGCGCGGACACCACCGCCAGCGCGCACGCCAGCCCCGACCGCCGGCGCTGAAGCGCGAGCGCCATCCCCATCGCCGGCAGCAGGCCGAAGGCGAACGTCAGCCGTCCCGTGAACAAGTTCATCGCCGTGCCCGCCCCGAACCACAGCGCGCCGAGCCAGGCGTCCTCGCCGAAGTGCCGGCGCACCAGCGGCGTGAATAGGGCCGCGGTGCCGGTGGTGGCAATCCCGGCGGCCACCTGCGGCGTCAGCACCGCCGCGATCGGCGGGAACAGGACGCTGTAGCCGGGCACGTTGTGGCCGGCGTACCACCAGTTGTTCCAGAGCCCGAACCCCTCTGCCGAGAACAGCTTCGCCCGCAGCAGGTGCGCGGCGAGGTCGAGGCTCGGTGGCGAGACGATCACGTAGACGGTGGCGAACACGGCCGCGACGGCGGTGGGAGCTATCCATTTCGGTTGCAGGTAGGCGCGCATCAGCTCTCGTTCACAAAGTCCGCTACGCGGTCGACCACCCCCGGATGCTCGAGCCACGGCCAGTGCCCGCCGTGGGCGAGCCGCTCGAGCCTGGCGCGGGGCAGCCGGTCCGCATAGGCCGCGCCCAGTTCCGGGGCCAGCCACGGGTCGCGCTCACCCCACAGCACCAGCGCCGGCATCTCGAGCTCTCCCAGCCCCGTGCCGAGCCCGGCCAGCCGGGACTCGCCGGCGTCGCGATACAGACGCAGGATCGCCCGTTGGGTCCCCTGATCGAATTGCGTCCAGATGGCGTCGATGCGCTCCTCGGGCCAGGGTCCCCCCTGGCGGAGGGTTCGGGCCAGCACACCGCGCGTCAGCGACCCCATCACCAGCTCCCCGAGCCCTGGGCGCCGGCACCAGCGGACGAAGCGCGGCCACTCGAATCCCTCGAACAAGGGGATCGCGTTGCAGATGATCAGCCGTTCGATTCGCTCAGGATGGCGCTGCGCGAACAGCAGTCCGCCGACCGCCCCCCAGTCGTGGACGACGAGCTTCATCCGCTCGACCGCCAGCACCTCCAGCAGCTGCTCGAGGAAGTGCGCGTGACCCTCGGCGGAGTAGTTGAGGTGGCCGCCCTTGCCCGAGCGGCCGAAGCCGGACAGGTCGGGCGCAATCCCGCCGGTGCGCTCCAGGAACTCCACCCAGTCATCGGAGCTGGTGGGGATCCCGTGGAGGTAGAGCGCGGGTGCGCCAGCGCCGGGCGCACGCCGGTAGAACACGGGCGACCCGGCGAGTTCGATCGTGTGCTCGTCGACGCTCACCCGCGGGCGAGGATAACGTCCGGGGCTGTGAGCGCGATCAGGACCGGCGGGCCCGCGAGAACGCTGTGTCTGGGCGAGGCGCTGGTCGACCTCATAAGTGAGCGCCACCTCGAGGGCGCCCCGTCCGAGGCCGATTCGTTCACGCCCCATTTCGGAGGCGCGGTCGCGAACGTCGCGATGGTGGCGGCGCGCCAGGGGGCACGGATCGCGCTCGCCGGCGGCGCCGGCGAGGACCCCTGGGGGCGCTGGCTGCACGACCGGCTGGCGGCCGAGGGCGTCGAACTGTCGTGGTTTCGGCTCCTCCCCGGAGCCAAGACGCCACTCGCGCTGGTGACCGTGGGCGCCGGGGGCGAGCCCCGCTATCAGATCTACGGCGAGGAGATCGCGACCGTGGTGCACGCCCTCGGGGATCGTCTCGAGTCGGCCGTCCGCGACTCGGCGGCCCTGTTCATCAGCTCCAACACCCTGGTCGGCGCCCAGGAACGTGAGCTCACGATGCGGGCACGGGCGCTGGCACTCGAGCACGAACGGCACGTGATCTTCGATCCCAACCTCCGCCTTCACCGGTGGCGGTCGCGGGCCGATGCCGCCGCCAGCGCCAATGCCTGCGTTCCCGGTGCGCTCCTGGTCCGCGCCAACGAGGACGAGGGGGCGCTGATGACCGGCGAGCACGACCCCGAGCGTGCCGCCCTGGCGCTGGTCAAGGCGGGCGCGCGGATGGCGGTGATCACGCTCGGCGAGCAGGGGGCGATCCTGCGCGGCGCGATGCGCGCCGACGCCGCGGGGGTCCCCGCGAACGTGATCAGCACGATCGGCGCCGGCGACGTGCTCACCGGCACGCTGGTGGCGAGGCTCGCCTCGACCGGTTTCTATCCGCCGGCGGTGGCCGCCTGGCTACCCGAGGCGGTGGCCGCCTCGTCGGCGGCGTGCCAGCGATGGGGCGCGCTTGACTAGCGCCACCACCGGCTGGCGGCGTCCCCCCGCGCGCCGGGTCCGGGCGATCCGCGATCGCCTGCGGCTGGTGTACGGGATCCCACGAGCCAAGCCCCACGGCCACCCGATCGCCGAGTTGATCCTGACCGTGCTCTCCCAGTCGACGAACGACCGCAACCGCGACGTGGCCTACCTGGCGCTGCGCGATCGGTTTCCCGGGGACACGTGGGTGAAGGTTCGCGATGCCCCGGTGGACGAGATCGAGGAGGCGATCCGCCCCGGCGGCATCTCGAAGGTGAAGTCGGCGCGGATCAAGTCGATCCTGCAGGCGATCACCGAAAGCTCACCCGGCGAAGAGCTCTCCCTCGACTGGCTGGCTGGCCAGCCAGTCGCGGCGGGGCAGCGCTACCTCACGGCGCTCCCGGGAGTGGGTCGCAAGACTGCCGCCTGCGTACTGCTGTTCGCGCTCGGGATGCGCGATGTGCCCGTCGACACGCACGTCTCGCGGGTCGGGGCTCGGCTCGGTCTGTTCCGGCCCGGAGCCGGCTTCGACGAGCTCCACGACACAATGCTCGCGATCACGCCGCCCGGCGAAGAGCTGGAGCTCCATCTGAACCTGCTGCGGCATGGGCGGCGAACCTGTTACGCGCGGCGCCCGGACTGCCGCGGCTGCGCGCTGCAGCGGATGTGCCCGAGCGCCTTCAAGATCATGTAGCTGGGAGGCATGCGCCGCGGCCCCAAGGCTAGATCTGCTACGATCTGACTTAGATTTTTTAGGCCGAAACAGGAGTAGAACCAGATATGGGAAAGACGATCGGAATCGACCTCGGAACGACGAACAGCTGCATGGCCGTGCTCGAGGGCGGGGAGCCGACGGTGATCGAGAACGCCGAGGGCGGGCGCACGACCCCGTCCGTGGTCGCGTTCACGCCGTCCGGTGAGCGCCTGGTGGGCACCGTGGCCAAGCGCCAGGCGGTCACCAACCCGCAGAACACGGTCTTCTCGATCAAGCGCTTCATGGGCCGCAAGGAGGCCGAGGTGCGCGAGGAGGAGTCGATCGTGCCCTACAAGGTGGTCTCGGGCCCGAACGGGGATGCGCGGGTGGAGGCCGGTGGCAAGCAGTACTCGCCCCCCGAGATCTCGGCGATGATCCTCGGCAAGCTGAAGACCGACGCCGAGGCCTATCTCGGTGAGACGGTCGACAGCGCCGTGATCACCGTCCCCGCGTACTTCAACGACGATCAGCGCCAGGCGACCAAGGACGCCGGCAAGATCGCCGGTCTCGACGTCAAGCGGATCATCAATGAGCCGACCGCGGCCTCGCTGGCCTACGGGCTCGACAAGGAGTCCGACCAGACGATCCTCGTCTTCGACCTCGGCGGCGGCACGTTCGACGTGTCGGCGCTGGAGATCGGCGACGGCGTGTTCGAGGTCAAGGCGACCGCGGGGGACAACCACCTCGGTGGCGACAACTTCGACAAGGCCGTCGTCGACTGGCTGGTGGCGGAGTTCAAGAAGTCGCAAGGCATCGACCTGAGCGCCGACCCGATGGCGCTGCAGCGGCTCTACGAGGCGGCGGAGAAGGCCAAGATCGAGCTCTCCACCACGCAGGAGACTCAGATCAACCTGCCCTTCATCACCGCTGACGCGAGCGGCCCGAAGCACCTCGACATGCGCCTCACGCGCGCGAAGCTGAACGAGCTGACCTCGGACCTGCTCGACCGGACCGTGGCGCCTGTCCGCCAGGCGCTCGACGACGCCAAGGAGAAGGGCGTCGGCAAGATCGATCACGTGGTGCTGGTCGGCGGCATGACCCGCATGCCGGCCGTCCAGGAGAAGGTCAAGGAGCTGACCGGCAAGGAGCCGCATCGCGGCGTCAACCCCGATGAGGTCGTGGCCGTCGGTGCCGCCATCCAGGCCGGCGTGCTGGCCGGCGACGTCAAGGACGTGCTGCTGCTCGACGTCACCCCGCTGACGCTCGGAATCGAGACCAAGGGCGGCGTGATGACCAAGCTGATCGAGCGCAACACGACGATCCCGACCCGCAAGTCGGAGATCTTCTCGACCGCCGAGGACAACCAGCCCAGCGTTGAGATCCACGTGCTCCAGGGCGAGCGCGAGATGGCCGCCTACAACAAGTCGCTGGGCAAGTTCCAGCTCACCGGCATCCCGCCGGCGCCGCGCGGCATCCCGCAGATCGAGGTCGCGTTCGACATCGACGCCAACGGCATCCTCAGCGTGTCCGCCAAGGACCTGGGGACCGGCAAGGAGCAGAAGATCGAGATCAAGTCCGGCTCCGGACTGTCCGAGGACGAGATCAAGCGGATGGTGGCGGACGCCGAGTCCCACGCCGACGAGGACCGCCGCCTGCGTGAGCTCGCCGAGGCCCGGAACAACGGCGAGAACGCCGCCTACCAGGCCGAGCGCCAGCTCAAGGAGCTGGGCGACACCGTCGACGCTTCCTCCAAGGAGGAGATCGAGGCGGCGATCAAGGCGGTCCGCGAGGTGCTCACCTCGGAGGACGCGCAGGAGATCAACAGCAAGACCGAGGCGCTGCAGTCGTCCTTCCACCGGGTCTCCGAGGCCATGTACCAGCGGGCCCAGGAGCAGGCCGCGGCGAGCGGCGCCCCCACCGACGGCGCCGGCGGCGACGGCGCCTCAGGAAACGGCGCGGGTGCGGAAGAGGACGTCGTCGATGCCGAAGTCGTAGACGAGGGTAAGTAAGCGATGGGGTTCGATCGACACGACGCGCCCTCCACCTCTCTGGCTGAGGAACAGCAGGAGGGGCAGGAGGCGCCGGAGACCACCGAGCCTTCGGTTCCCGCAGGGGAGCCGGAGGCTCCCGTGGGGCCCTCGCCCGCGCGCGGTGACGAGGCCGAGGAGGAGAGTCCCGAGCAGCCGGCCGAGCCGGAGGACCACGAGGGCAAGCTCCAGCGCGACCTCGAAGAGCTCGAGGCCAAGGCCGGGAAGGCCGACCAGTATCTCGAGCTGGCCCGGCGGACCAAGGCCGACTTCGAGAACTACCGCAAGCGGGCCGCGCGGGAAGCGGCGGCGGCGCAGGAGCGTGGCGTCGCCAAGCTGGCCAAGGAGCTGCTGCCCGCGGTCGACAACCTCGACCGGGCCCTGGAAGCGGCGCAGGCGGCGAACGACGGAGTCGACGACGCGAGCACGCTGGCGTCCGGGATCAAGCTCGTCCACGACGACGTGATCGCCGCGCTGGCGCGCGTCGGGATCGAGCCCTTCGACCCGCAGGGCGAGCAGTTCGACCCCCAGCACCACGAGGCCGTCGCCCAGCAGCCGGTCGAGGGGGCGCAGGCGGGGACGATCGTCGAGGTCTATCAGCGCGGCTACCGGCTCGGGGAGGCGATCCTGCGGCCGGCCCGCGTCGTCGTGGCCGGGTAAGGAGGTTGAGCAGATGGCGGCCAGGCCCGACTACTACAAGATTCTCGGGGTAGGCAAGGGCGCCTCCGACGAGGAGATCAAGAAGGCCTACCGGAAGCTGGCCCGGAAGTACCACCCCGACCGCAATCCGGGTGACAAGAAGGCGGAGGAGCGCTTCAAGGAGATCTCCCAGGCGCACGACGTCCTGTCCGACCCCGACAAGCGCAAGGAATACGACCGCGGCGGCGCGTTCGCCGGGTTCGGGATGCCGGGCGGGTTCGACCCGGGCTCGTTCAGCGGCGGGTTCGGCGACATCCTCTCGAACCTGTTCGGGGGCGCGACCGGTGGGCGCACGGGCGGGCGCGGCGGTGGCGCCGGCGGCGGGCGGGCCCAGCAGCGCGGCCGCGATCTGGAGACCGAGGTCACGCTCAGCTTCGACCAGGCCGTGAACGGCGCTCAGATTCCGCTCGCGGTGCCGACGTCGCAGCCGTGCGCGACCTGTCACGGGACCGGCGCCCGGCCCGGCACGACGCCGAAGGTCTGCCCGGTCTGCAACGGGCGCGGAATCGAGTCCGAGAGCCAGGGGATCTTCTCGATCTCGCAGCCGTGCTCCAACTGCCACGGCAGCGGCACGGTGATCGAGGATCCCTGCCCCACGTGCGGCGGCAGCGGCGCGCAGCGCACGATCCGCCGGCTGCGGGTCAACATTCCCGCCGGCGTCCGCGAGGGCAGCCGCATCCGGCTGGCCGGCAAGGGCGAGGGCGGCGCCCCCGGGACCCCACCGGGAGACCTCTACGTCATCACCCACGTGCAGGAGTCGCCGGTGTTCAAGCGCGCGGGCGAGAACCTCGAGGTCGAGGTCCCGCTGACGATCCCCGAGGCCGTCCGCGGCGCCGTCGTGGAGGTGCCGACGCTGACCGGTACCAAGCGGCTGCGGGTTCCCGCGGGCACCAAGCACGGCACCGTCCAGCGTCTCCGCGGCGAGGGCCCGTCGCGCCTCGGCGGCAAGGGCCGTGGCGACATCCATTACCGGTTCGTGATCGACGTGCCGACCTCACTCTCGCCTGAGCAGAACGAAGCCATCGACCGGCTCTCGAACGTGATGAACGGCAATCCCAGGGCGAAGCTGTTTGCGCAGGCCGGTACCGCTGGCGGGGGCGGCGCGTGATGAGGAGCCGGCGGCTACGAGCCGAGACGGCGCGGGTGGCACGCACCACCACGACCCGGGTCGAGGTCTCCTCGGACCGCGGCGTGTTCATGATCTCGGTGGCCGCCGAGCTTGCCGACATGCACCCCCAGACCCTGCGCATGTACGAGGCCCGCGGACTGATCGAGCCCAAACGCTCGCCGAAGGGCACGCGCCTGTATTCCCACCAGGACGTCGACCGCCTGCGGCGGATCCAGGAGATGACGGCCGAGCTGGGCATGAACCTCGCCGGCGTCGAGCGCGTGTTCGAGCTCGAGGGAAAGCTCGACGCGATGGCGCGCAAGGTGGCCATGCTCGAGCGCCGCGCCAGCGAGCTGAAGGCTGAGGTGGAGCGCCTGGAGGCGCTTCGCCGGGATCTCCAGGCCGAGATCGTTCCCTACGAGCGGGGCGGGGAGCTCGTCCGGCCCGCCGACCTGAAAGCGTTCAGGATCCGCATCGAGCGTCCCCGGGACTGAGCTGTGCGACGATCTGGGCGTGGTGACGCGCCGACGGGGACAGGGGGATGTACGTGCGAATCGAACGCGGTGGCGGGGGCGTGCGGTGGCGGCGGTCCCGCTCGGCACGGCGGTCGTGCTCGGCACGGCGGTCGTGCTCGGCACGGCGGTCGTGCTCGGCGTGGGGGTCGTGCTCGGGGCGGCCGCGCCGCCGGCGGTAGCCGCGCCTGAGGCCCACGCAACCGCGGTCGGTCCCGCGCCGGCATCCCAGCCCCTCCGGCTCGTGCTGCCACTGGTTGCCCGGGATGCCGGACTATCGCGCCTCGCGGTGGCGGTCACGACCCCGGGCTCGCCCCAGTACGGGCACTACGTCTCGATCGCGGCGCTCTCACGCCGGTTCGGGGCCACGCCGCGGACCCGCCGGCTCGTGCTCGCCTACCTGCGGGCCGCCGGCGCCACCGCGGTGAAGATCGACGCCACCGGCCTGTTCGCCGACGCGACGATGGCCGCCGGGCGGGCGGAGCGGCTGTTCGCGACGCCGCTGGCCCGCTACCGCGCGATGCACAACACGAGGTTCATCGCCCCGCTGAACGCGGTCCGCATCCCGTCACGGCTGCGTGGTCTCGTCCGGGCGGTGATCGGCTTGGACACGCGTCCGCTGGCCAGCCCTGGGAGGATCAGCGCCTCCGACCGAGGCACTGCGCGCGCGCATGACGCCTCACAGCCCACCTCCGCCTTCCCCCGGACGGGCACGCCGAGCGGATGCCCGGCCGGGGTCGCGGCCGGCGAGGTCGGGGGCGATCCGGCGACCGCCGGCTTCGCCCCGGACCAGTACCTGACCGCGTACGGCTTCGATCAGCTCCATGACGCCGGTCTGGGCGGGCAGGGAGAGCGGGTGGCGCTGATCGAGATCGACGGCTTCAGGCTCTCCGACATCGCCGCCTTCGCCCAGTGCTTCGGGCTGCACATCCCGCCCCTGAAGGCGTTCGGGGTGGGCGTTCGCCGCGCCCTGGCCCCGGGCGGGGAGTCGACGCTCGACCTCGAGGCACTCGATGCCGCCGCCCCGGACCTGAAGGCGGTCGATGTCTACGAGACCAAGTCCGACGCCGCCGACACTCTGGCCGCGATGACCGCTCCGCTGCAGAACCGCGGTCGCGAGCCGCAGGTGATCTCGGCCTCGCTGGGGCTGTGTGAACCGGCCGTGTACCTGGCCGTCGGCGCCCGCGGAATCAACGCCACCGAGCAGGCGCTGGAGATGGCGGCGATCAGCGGGGTCACGTTCCTGTCCGCCAGCGGCGACTCGGGCTCGGCCGACTGCGTCAGCTCCGGCAACGTCCCGATCGACAAGCTGGCCGTCAACTACCCGGCGTCGTCGTGGTGGGTGACCAGCGTGGGCGGAACCAACGTGATGCTCAACCCCGCCAACGCGATCACCACGCAGGTGGTCTGGAACGACACCAGCCTGCAGCCGGGCTCGGCCGGCGGCGGCGGGTCGAGCATCCTGTTCGGCCGGCCGTTCTACCAGGACGGCACGGTCACGTCCCGGGCCCGGGAGTTGCCCGACGTCTCCTTGCTCGCGGACGTCGTTCCCGGCGACGCCGTCTACTGCTCGGCGAAGGGGGACTGCATCAACTCGTCCAACTCCAGCCCCTGGCAGGCGGTGGGCGGGACCAGCGCGGCCACGCCGTTGCTGGCCGGCGGCCTCGCGCTCATCGACCAGGAGCTGCGGATCCACGACCGCCAAGCGCTCGGACTCGTCAACCCCCTGCTGTACCAGATCGGCCGCTCGTCGACGCTGAGTCGCCAGGTGTTCGACGACGTGGTCGTGTACGGCAACGACGTCGGACCCTACATCCCCGGCAAGGGCCGGCCGCTCGGCTGCTGCAGCGCCGCCCCCGGCTACGACCGCGCCTCGGGCTGGGGCAGCATCAACCTCGCCGGCCTGGCTCCGATCGCGCTGCTGCTGCAGCCGCCACGGATCGCGCTGTCGCTGCCCGTCCGCCAGCGCCCGGTCAAGCGCCGCCAGATCCTGGCCACGCTGACCTGTAGCGGACCCTGCCAGATCGGCGCCTACGCGCTGGTGAGAATCGACCGCACGCGGCCGTTCGAGGTCGACTCGGGGGTGTACCGGTTGCGCTCGGCGGGTTCGAGGACGATCGGCGTGCGGTTCTCCCACAAGCAGCTGCGGCGGCTGCGCAACGCCCTGGCGTCCCACCACCGGATCACCGCCACCTTGTTCGGGGTGCTCATCGCCGGCCGGCGGCGGGTCGAGTTCCAGACCGGCGGCCGCAGCCTCGTGATCAGGGGTTAGTGGTTTCCGCGCCGGCGCAATGGCGCCCGCCTACCGGCACACCGGCAGCTCCGCCCACACCCGATGGCCGCCGGCGCGGTCCGAGCCCCAGCGCGTGGCCAGCTGCTCCACGAGGCGCAGGCCGAACCCGCCAAGGCGATCCGTTCGGCACCGCGGCCTGGCGGCGCCGCCCGATCGGCCCGGGTCGATCACCGAAATCAGCACCCGGTCGCGGCTGACGGCGACCTCGACGGTCAGCCGATCGTCCTCGCCGGCGCCCGAGTGCAGCACGGCATTGCTCACCAACTCACTGGCCACGAGCGCCGCGTCCCCGGCGGACGCTCCCGCCTGGCGCAGCCCCCGCAGCCCTTCGCGGGCCGCGGCGGGAGCATCCCGGTCGCACCGTAGATCGAGACGCAGCTCGGTCTCGGTCTCGCCGGCGGTTCCCCTCTCTCGCGCGCCAGCCCCGTGGCCCTGTGCAGATGTCCGGCGCCTCATCCTCGGCATCGGTGACCCTCTCCCTGGTGCTCAGCGGCCGGCAGGGCTACGCCACCGCTGACCCAAATCGGTTTCTTAAATCTCTTACCCGGGTGGTTCCCGGTATGAGGGCGGGCAAACGGCGGCGGTCCAGATTCCCCGGCCCGGGCCGCGAAAGTGTGCCATAATCTTAGTCAGACAGACTTAGATTTCACTTTACCCCGACAGCCCGAGACTTCATGCAACCTGACAGATTCACCATCAAATCACGAGAGGCGATCGAAGCCGCGCAGCGGCTGGCCGACGAACGCCGCAATCCTCAGACGACGCCCGAGCACCTGCTCGCGGTCCTGCTCGAGGCGGCACCGCCGTCGGGCGCCGAAGGCGGTCCGCCGGTGGTGGGTGGCGTCGTCGTCCCCGTGCTGCGCAAGCTCGGAGTCGACCCGGCGTCGGTCCGTCAGGCCCTCGGCCCGGCGCTCGACGCTCTGCCGAAGCTCGCCGCCGGGACCGGCGCGGCGGAGCCGGCGGGAGGGTCGACTGAGCTGGCCCAGATCCTGCGCGATGCCGAGAAGGAGATGCGGAATCTGGACGACGAGTACGTCTCGACCGAGCACCTGATGCTGGCGATCGCGGCCCATCCGGGGAAGGCCGGCGACGCGCTGCGCGGCTCGGGGGCCACGCGCGAGGAGCTGCTCAAAGCGCTGTCCGAAGTCCGCGGCGGCCATCGGGTCACCGATGAGAGCCCAGAGGAGAAGTTCCAGGCCCTGAAGCGCTTCGCGCGCGACCTGACCGAGGCCGCGGCGCAGGGCAAGCTCGACCCCGTGATCGGCCGCGACGACGAGATCCGGCGCGTCATCCAGGTGCTCAGTCGCCGGACCAAGAACAACCCGGTGCTGATCGGCGAGCCCGGTGTCGGCAAGACCGCGATCGTCGAGGGACTCGCGCAGCGGATCGTCGACGGCGACGTTCCCGAAGGGCTCCGCGACCGCCGGCTGATGGCGCTCGACCTGGGCGCGATGGTCGCCGGCTCCAAGTACCGGGGCGAGTTCGAGGATCGGCTGAAGGCCGTGCTCAAGGAGATCGCCGATGCCAAGGGGCAGATCATCGTGTTCATCGACGAGCTGCACACGATCGTCGGCGCCGGCGCCGCCGAGGGCGCGATGGACGCCGGCAACATGCTCAAGCCGATGCTCGCCCGCGGCGAGCTGCGCGCGGTCGGCGCGACCACGCTCGACGAGTACCGCAAGCACATCGAGAAGGACGCGGCGCTGGAGCGGCGCTTCCAGCCCGTGTACGTCGGCGAGCCGACGGTGCAGGACACGATCGCGATCCTGCGCGGGCTCAAGGAGCGCTACCAGGTCCACCACAAGGTGCGGATCCAGGACTCGGCGCTGGTGGCGGCCGCGGCCCTGAGCCACCGCTACATCGCCGACCGGTTCCTCCCCGACAAGGCGATCGACCTGGTCGACGAGGCCGCTTCACGGATCCGGATGGAGATCGACTCCAAGCCGACTGAGATCGACGAGGTCGACCGGCACATCATGCAGCTCGAGATCGAGCTCCAGTCGCTCGGCGACGACGACGACTCGGGCACCCAGGCTCGCCGCGAGCAGCTCGAGCGGGCGCTGGCCGAGGAGCGCGAGCGCTCCGCGGCCATGCATGCCGAGTGGCAGCGCGAGAAGCAGACCGTGGGCGCGGTGGCGGAGCTGCAGGAGAAGCTCGAGCAGGCGCGGATCGAGCTCGAGCGCGCCCAGCGCGAGGCCGACCTGGGCCGGGCCGCCGAGCTCCAGTACGGGACCATCCCCGAACTCGAGAAGCAGCTGCAAGCGGCCGAGGAGGTCGAGCAGGACGCCGGCGCGGCGCCTAAGTTCCTGAAGGACGTCGTCGACGCCGACGACGTCGCCGAGGTGGTCTCTAAGTGGACCGGCATCCCCGTCTCGCGGTTGATGGAGGGGGAGATCGAAAAGCTCGTGCACATGGAGGAGCGACTGCACCAGCGCGTGGTCGGCCAGGACGAGGCGGTGGAGGCCGTCTCGGCGGCGCTGCGGCGCTCGCGGGCCGGCCTCCAGGATCCAAACCGCCCGATCGGCACGTTCCTGTTCCTCGGGCCGACCGGCGTCGGCAAGACCGAGCTGGCCCGGGCGCTGGCCGAGTTCATGTTCGACAGCCAGGACGCGATGGTCAGGATCGACATGTCCGAGTACATGGAGAAGCACTCGGTGTCGCGCCTGGTCGGCGCCCCGCCCGGCTACGTCGGCTACGACGAGGGCGGTCAGCTGACCGAGGCCGTCCGTCGCCGGCCCTACTCCGTGGTCCTGCTGGACGAGATCGAGAAGGCCCACCCCGACGTGTTCAACACGCTGCTGCAGGTGATGGATGACGGCCGCCTGACCGACGGCCAGGGCCGCACGGTGTCGTTCAAGAACACCGTGTTGATCATGACCTCGAACATTTCCGGCGGCCGGGCCGGCGTGGAGGCGCAGTTCAAGCCCGAGTTCATCAACCGTCTCGACGACATCGTCGAGTTCCAGTCGCTGACGCGAGAGCAGATCGGGGAGATCGTCGATCTCCAGGTCGAGCAGCTGGTGCGCCGGGTGCGTGAGCGGGACATCGAGATCGAGCTCACCGATGCGGCGAGAACGCTGCTCGGCAACCTCGGCTACGACCCCACCTACGGCGCGCGGCCGCTGAAGCGCGTGATCCAGAAGCGGCTCGTCGATCCGCTGGCGCTGGCGATCCTCGAGGGCCGGTTCGCGTCCGGCGACGCCGTTCGCGTCGACGCCGCCGACGGCGAGATCGTGCTCGAGCGAGCCGAGGCCGCGGCGGCCGTGTAGATGGAGTGGATCGCGCGCCGGCGAGGCGCGCCTTGTTGCTACTCGGTGACAGTCACGTGACGGAGATGCCACGATCGACCTGTTCGATCGCCCAACTCAACCGCTGGCCCGCGGAACTGGGAGCTGGAACAGGACTGTCGTGTTCGATCTCCCATTTTGTGCCCGCGGCGCGCAGTTTGGGCGATCGAACAGGTCCGAACGCGCCACCGACACCAGGCACCTCGCCCGCCTTGGCGGATCTGGTCTCTGACGGGGCCATCGCAGCAGCCCCCGTGCCTGCGGCAGCTTATCGTGGCCGCGCCTGGTAGAAGTGCCACTGACCACGTCCAGAAGGAGGATGTCCGTGCCCACCTACATCATGCTGTCGACGTTGACCCCCGAAGGCGTGCAGACGATCAAGAACAATCCGTCGCGGATCCGCGAGGTCAACCGCGAGGTGGAGCAGCTCGGCGCGACGGTGAAGGCGCAGTGGGCCACGCTCGGGCAGTTCGATTTCGTCAACGTCGTCGAGGCGCCCGACGAGAAGACGATCTCGCGCGTCTCGCTCGAGCTGGGATCGCGCGGCACGGCGAAGTACGAGACGTTGACCGCGATCCCGATCGACGACTTCATTGGCGCGATCTGAGGACACCGGACAGCGCATCCTCCTCGTCGGCGCCGGCGCCCGCGAGCATGCGCTCGTGCACGCGCTGCTGCGCTCGCCGCGGTCTCCCGAGGTGATCTGCGCGCCCGGCAACGCCGGGATCGCCGAGCAGGTTCGCGTGCTCGACGTAGCCGCGGAGGATCTCGACGGAATCGTGCGGGCCGCCCGCGACGAGCGCGCCTCGCTCGTCGTTGTGGGGCCGGAGGCGCCGCTCGTCGCCGGCCTCGCCGATGCCCTGGCCGAGGCGGGGATCCGCTGCTTCGGTCCCAGCGCCGCCGCCGCCCGGCTCGAGGGCTCGAAGGCGTTCTGCAAGGACGTGATGGACGCCGCCGAGGTCCCCACCGCGGACTACGAGGTCGTGAGCACCCCCGAGCAGGGGCTCGCCGCCATCGACCGCTACCCGGTCGTGATCAAGGCCGACGGGCTCGCCGCGGGCAAGGGCGTGATCATCGCCGAGGACGAGCCGAGCGCGCGCGACGCGCTCCACGCGCTGCTGGTCGAGCGCCGGTTCGGGACCGACCGCGTGGTCGTCGAGGAGCACCTCGAGGGCGAGGAGCTCTCGCTGCTGGCGTTGTGCGACGGGCGCACCGCGCTCGCGCTGGCCTCGGCCCAGGACTACAAGCGGATCTTCGACCACGACCGCGGTCCCAACACCGGTGGCATGGGATCCTGTTCGCCCGTGCCCTCGGTCGACGAGACGCGCGCTCGCGAGATCTGCGCCTCCGTCCATCAACCGGTGCTCGACGAGCTCGCCCGCCGCGGGATCCCGTTCCACGGCACCCTGTACGCGGGGCTGATGATGAGCGCCGACGGTCCCAAGGTGCTGGAGTTCAACGTCCGCTTCGGCGATCCGGAGACGCAGGCGATCCTGCCCCGGCTGCGCTCCGATCTCCTGCCCCTGCTCGAGCGGGCCACCGCTCCCGGCGGTCTCGACGGCGCCCGGTTGCAGTGGGCGGCGGAGACGGCGGTCACCGTCGTCCTGGCCAGCGCCGGCTACCCGGCCTCGGCGTCGACGGGTGACGTGATCACGGGACTGGACCACGTGCCCGGCGATGTGTTCGTAACCCACGCGGGCACCGCGCGGTCGCCCACCGGCGAGCTGGTCACCGCCGGCGGCCGGGTCCTGAACGTGACCGCGCTTGGCCGCGATGCCGCTGCCGCCCGGGCCGGCGCATATGCTGCCGCGGACATGATCGAGTTCGACGGCAAGCAGCTCCGGCACGACATCGCGCTGCGGCTCCTGGCCGGGGAGCGGAGCCGGGCTTGACCGAGCAGCAGCCCTCCCCGCCTGAGGTTGTCGCCGAGCCGGTGGCGGCGTTCGAAGAACTCGACATCGGCGGCCCGCTGGTGGGCATCGTGATGGGCTCTAAGAGCGACATGTCGGCGATGGAGGCGGCGGAGAAGGAGCTCAGCGACCGCGGCATCAGCTCCGAGGTCCGCGTGATGTCCGCCCATCGTGAACCCGACAAGGTGGCCGAGTACGCGCGCAACGCGCGCATGCGCGGCCTGCGCGTGATCATCGCCGGCGCCGGCCTGTCAGCCGCCCTGCCGGGCGTGGTCGCCGCCCACTGCGACCTGCCCGTGATCGGCGTCCCGCTGACCAGCCGCATGTCGGTAGCCGGCGGGCTCGACGCACTGCTGTCGATCGCGCAGATGCCGCCCGGCGTACCGGTGGCGTGCGTGGGGGTCGACAACGCCCGCAACGCCGCGGTGCTGGCGGCTCGCATCCTGCGCGCGTGAGCCGCACTCGTGCCGCCGCCTGGCCGATAATCGCGGCGTGATCGCTCGCTACACGCGCCAGGCGCTGGCCGAGATCTGGTCCGACCACGCCCACTTCGAGGCCATGCGCGAGGTCGAGGTCGCGGCCTGCGAGGAGATGGACGGTCCCACGGCGCAGGAGCTCGAGGCGATCCGCGGCGCCACGTTCACCGTGGCGGAGATCGAGGAGCGCGAGAAGGTCACCGACCACGACACGGCCGCGTTCGTCGACGTCCTCTCGGCGTCGGCGGGGCCGGCCGGACGGTGGATCCATTACGGGCTGACCTCGAGCGACGTGCTCGACACCGGCCTGGCCCTCCAGCTGCGGCGGGTCGGGGACCTGATCCTCCCCGACGCGCGCCGACTGGTCGAGGTGCTGGCGGCTCGCGCCCGCGAGCACGTGCACACGCTGTGCGTCGGGCGCACCCACGGCATCCACGCCGAGCCGACCACGTTCGGGATAAAGCTTGCCGGCTTCGCCTTCGAGGCCCACCGGAACGCCGGGCGGCTCGAGCGAGCGTTCGCGCAGGCCGCGGTGGGCTCGATCTCGGGCGCGGTCGGAACGTATTCCGCCACCTCGCCGGACTTCGAGCGTCGCGTCCTGACCCGATTGGGACTGGAACGAGAGCCGGTCTCGACCCAGGTGGTGGCCCGGGACCGACACGCCGAGCTGCTTCAGGCGGTCGCGCTCGCCGGCGCGGGGCTCGAGCGGTTCGCGACCGAGCTACGTCACCTGGCGCGCACGGAGGTGGGCGAGGTGCGCGAGCCGTTCGCGGAGGGCCAGAAGGGCTCCAGCGCGATGCCGCACAAGCGCAACCCGATCAAGTCCGAGCAGATCGCCGGCCTGGCCCGGGTGCTGCGCGGCAACGCCTCCGCGGCGCTCGAGAACGTGGCGCTTTGGCACGAGCGCGACATCTCCCACTCCTCGGTCGAGCGGATCATCCTGCCGGACTCGACCACGCTGCTGGACCACATGCAGCGTCGCGCGATCGCGCTGGCCGAGGGGATGGTGGTCGATGCCGGGCGGATGCGCGAGAACCTGGAGCTCACCCACGGCGCCCTGTTCTCGCAACGGGTCCTGCTGGCGTTGGTGGAGAGCGGCCACACCCGCGACGACGCCTACCGGATCGTGCAGCGGCTGGCCCAGCGGGCAGTGGACGAGGGCGTTCCGCTGCGCGATCTCCTGGCCACGGACCCCGCCGGCGCGTCGCTGGACCTCGACGCGATCTTCGACTACGGCCAGTTCGTCCGCCACGCGGAGGAGATCGTGAGGCGGCTGCAGGCGATCGTCTAGCGCTCGCCGGCGCCGGTCGAATTTTGCCGCCTCTCGCTCCTATAGCCTGCCGACGGGTAACGCAAGGGGTCTTACACACAGGAGGCAGCATGCTCAGAGGACTTGCCCGCTGGCGTCCGTCCGCGGCCACGGTGATCGCGCTCGTTGCGCTGGTGGTGGCGGCGTCGGGAACGGCGGTCGCAGCCACTCATCTCGTCAGCGGCGACAAGCTGATAAAGAAGCGGTCGCTGTCGGGTAACCGGCTGCGCAACCACACGATCACGGGACAGCAGGTCAATCTCGGCAAGCTCGGCAAGGTGCCGAGCGCCAAGAAGGCCGATACCGCCACCACCGCCACTAATGCCACCAACGCGACGAACGCGACCAACGCCAAGAATGCGACCAACGCGAATGCGCTGGGCGGGCAGCCGCCGAGCGCGTTCCTCTCGAGCGGGAGCCGAATCGGCACGTCGGGCATCGTCAAGACGGCGGGCAGCGTCGCCGGGACCACGGTCACGGTGTTCACCACCGGTCCGTTCACGGTGCAGATGACGTGCACGACCACAGGGTCGGGGACCACGTTGACCCTAACCGGTGCATCCAGCGAGGCAAACTCGGTGATCGACGACAACCTCGTCGCCACAGCGAACACCGACCAGACGCTCAACTTCACCAACATCACCACGCCGACCACGGCGTTCCAGGAGGCGAACGACGTCAACATCGACTTCGAGGCGCCAAGCGGGGCCCAGGCCCTGCTGATCGGAGCCGATGGGGTCAACAGCCTCGGCACCGACTGCTGGGCGAACTGGGCCGGGATCCGCTGATCCCGGCGCGAATGATCCGCTGATCCCGGCGCGAATCAGTCCCGGGCAGCCACGTGACTGAGGGAGGCGCGGGCCATGCGGTCCGCGCCTTCCGTCGCCGGCCCCCGGCGGCCGGGCCGCCGCCGAGCCCGTTGCTAGCATCGCCCCGGTGACCGCCATCGCCCTCGAGCCCGCCGCGCGCTCGGCTTCCAGCCTCGCTTGATGGGCGGCGCTCGGGTCGTCCAGCTCCCCCTCATCGCCTCGGGGAAGGTCCGCGAGATCTACGATCTAGGCGACCGACTCCTGATCGTCGCCTCCGACCGGATCTCCACCTACGACGTCGTCCATCCCACGGCGATCCCCGACAAGGGGAACGTGCTCACCGGGCTCTCGACGTTCTGGTTCGAGCGCACGGGCGAGATCGTCCCCAACCACCTGGTCTCGGTCGCCGACGGCGTTCCCGAGGACGCCCGCGGCCGCGGCATGGTCGTGCGCAAGCTCCAGATGCTGCCGGTCGAGTGCGTCGTGCGCGGTTACCTGAGCGGATCGGGGTGGAAGGATTACCAGCGGTCGGGGGCCGTGTCGGGGATCGAGCTGCCGGCGGGCCTGCGCGAGTCCGATCGCCTGCCCGACCCGATCTACACGCCATCGACGAAGGCCGAGGTCGGTCACGACGAGGCGATCGACTTCGAGGCCACGGTGGGGCTGCTTGGAGATCGTGCGCTGGCCGAGCGCCTGCGCGACGTGTCGATCGCCGTCTACGAGCATGCCGCCGAGCACGCCCGCTCGCGCGGGATCATCCTCGCCGACACGAAGTTCGAGTTCGGCGTCGACGCCGGAGGACAGCTGACCCTCGGCGACGAGGTCTGCACCCCCGACTCGTCGAGGTTCTGGCCCGCCGACGAGTACGAGCCCGGCCGGGGGCAGCCGAGCTTCGACAAGCAGTTCGTTCGCGACTGGGCTTCGGGGACCGGCTGGGATCGCAATCCCCCGGCGCCGCCGATCCCCGATGACGTGGTCGCGCGCACCCGGGAGAAGTACGTCGAGGCGTATGAGCGGATCGTGGGCGAGCCGTTCGATCGCTGGATCGCGCGAACCGGCGCGCGATGAGGGCGCGGGTCCTGGTCAGGCCGAAGGAGGGAATCCTCGATCCGCAGGGCCAGGCCGTGGAGCGGGCGTTGCCGGCACTTGGCTTCGAGGGCGTCAGGCACGTCCACGTCGGGCGGATGATCGAGTTGGACGTCGAGGATCCGGCGCGGCTGCCCGAGCTCTGCGAGCGGTTGCTGGCGAACACGCTGATCGAGGACTACGAGATCGTGGAGAACGCCTCGTGAGGTTCGGGGTGGTGCGCTTTCCGGGTTCGTGCGACGAGGTCGACGCGCTGGAGGCCGCCGGCCGGGTCGGGGAGGCGGTGCTGCTGTGGCACGGGGACCGGGACCTGAAGGGGGTCGACGCGGTGATCGTCCCCGGCGGGTTCTCCTACGGGGACTATCTGCGTGCCGGGGCGATCGCCAGGTTCGCGCCGGTGATGGAGGAGGTCGCGGACTTTGCTCATGCCGGTGGATTGGTGCTCGGTATCTGCAATGGCTTTCAGGTCCTGTGCGAGGCCGGCTTGCTGCCCGGCGCGCTGTTGCCCAACACGTCGCTTCGGTTCGTCTGCCGCCAGGTGGCGCTCGAGGTCGTCGATCCGCACACGCCCTTTACCTGCGCGTGCGAGGCGGGACAGCGGTTGTCCGTTCCCGTGAAGCACACCACTGGCCGCTACTACGCCGACCGGCCGGTCCGGGCCGTGCTCCGTTACGCGCCCGGCGAGAACCCGAACGGCTCGCTGCGCGACATCGCCGGTATCTGCAACAAACGGGGGAACGTGTTCGGGCTGATGCCGCACCCCGAGCACGCGGTGAATCCGCTGACCGGCTCCACCGACGGGCTGAAGATCTTCGAGTCGATGAGGATCCACGTTGCCAATCGCGTCCTCGTCTAGGCACCAGGCGCTCGGGCTCACCGACTACGAGTACGAGCTGATCGTCGAGCGGCTCGGGCGCGAGCCGAACGGCGTCGAGCTGGCGATGCTGTCGCTGATGTGGTCCGAGCACTGCGCCTACAAGCACTCGCGCAAGCTCCTGCGCCGGTTGCCGACCGAGGGCCCGCAGGTGCTGATGGGGCCGGGCGAGAACGCCGGCGCGGTCGACGTGGGCGGCGGTCTGGCGGTGGCGTTCAAGGTCGAATCGCACAACCATCCGAGCGCGGTCGAGCCGTTCCAGGGGGCGGCGACGGGGGTGGGGGGGATTCTGCGCGACGTGTTCGCGGTCGGCGCCCGCCCGATCGCGGTGCTCGACTCGCTGCGATTCGGCGAACCGGCGGCCTCGCGGCGCTCGCGCTACCTGCTCGAGCGGGCCGTCGCCGGGATCGGCCACTACGGCAACTCGATCGGCGTGCCGACGGTCGGCGGCGAGCTCTACTTCGAGCACAGCTACGAGCAGAACTGCCTGATCAACGCGATGTGCCTGGGGCTGGCGCCACGCGAGCGGCTGACGCGCAGCGCCGCGGCCGGTCCGGGCAACGTGCTGGTACTGCTCGGCGCACTGACCGGGCGCGACGGGATCGGCGGGGCGTCGGTGCTGGCCAGCGCCGAGCTCGGCGACGGCGACGAGGCCAAGCGGCCGTCGGTCCAGATCGGAGACCCGTTTGCGGAGAAGAAGCTGCTGGAGTGCTGTCTCGAGCTGCTCGACCGCGAGCTGCTGGTATCGCTCCAGGACTTGGGGGCGGCCGGGCTCACGTCCTCGGCGGCGGAGATGGCCAGCAAGGGCGGCGTCGGGCTCGACATCGACGTCTCCCGGGTACCGCCGCGCGAGGACGGCCTGGAGCCATTCGAGATCATGATCTCCGAGTCCCAGGAGCGGATGCTGTGCGTGGTCGCCCCCGAGCGGGTAGGCGAGGTGATCGACGTGTGCGAGCGCTGGGAGACGCTCGCCACCCCGATCGGGTGCGTGACCGACTCCGATCGGCTGCGCGTGCTGGAGGCGGGAACCCTCGTCGGCGAGCTGCCCGTGAGCGTGCTCGTCGACGCATGCCCGCTATACGACCTCGATCCCGTTCGGCCCCCGGACGACGCGTCCCTGTACCCGGCGCCCGAGCCGGTGCTCGACGGCAGCGAGTCACCGGCGCAGACGCTGCTGGCGCTGCTGTCCTCGCTCAACATCGCCTCGCGTCGGCCGGTGTTCGAGCAATACGACTGGATCGTGCAGTCGCGGACGGTCCGCCGGCCCGAGGAGGCCGACGCCGCGGTGCTGATGCTGCCCGACGGCGGCGCCATCGCCATCTCGATCGATGGCAACGGACGCCGGGTGGCCTGCGATCCCCGCGTCGGCGCGGCCGAGGCGGTGTACGAGTGCGCGGCCAATCTGGCCTGCGCGGGGGCGGAGCCGCTGGGGCTGACCAACTGTCTGAACTTCGGCAACCCGGAGAAGCCGTACGTCGCCTGGCAACTGGTCGAGGCGGTGGAAGGGCTGGCGCAGGCATGCCGGACGCTCGGGGTTCCGGTCGTCGGCGGCAACGTCTCGCTCTACAACGAGGCCCCGGCGGGGCCGATCTTCCCCACGCCGGTGGTCGGGGTCGTGGGGCGCCTGCCCGACGCCGCGTCCGCTGGTCGGCTCGGGTTCGCGCAGGAGGGCGACCTGATCGCGCTCGCCGGTTCGTTCGCCCCGTCGATGTCGGGCTCGGAGCTGGCCAAGCTCCGCGGCGAGGCGCCGATCGGGGAGCTTCCGCCGATCGATGCCGAGCTTGTCCGCCGCGCGCACGAAGCGGTGCGCAGCCGGGTGCGCTCGGGCGCGCTGCGCAGCGCCCACGACGTCGCCGAGGGCGGCCTCGCCGTGGCCGTCGCGGAGTGCTGCATCGCCGGTGGGATCGGCGCGACGGTTCACGTGCCGGCTGGGATCGACCTGTTCGCCGAGGCGCCGGGCCGAGCGTTCGTGGTCTCGGGCGATGAGCAGGCGGTGGCCGGTTTTCAGCTCATCGGCCGCGTGGGCGGAGAGCGCCTCGAGATCGAGGGGATGCTGGCGGTCTCGCTCTCGGAGCTCGCCGGCGCTTGGCGCGGCGGGCTCTCGGGGTTGTTCTAAGCGGGAGCACTGAGGAGCGCGGCACCGCTGGCCGCGCCGCCCTGCCGGACCGCCGCGGCATCGCGTCGGCACGGTGTCCGTCATCGCCAAATAGCGGCGTCTTCGCGTACGCGGCACGGCCCCGTTGCTAGGCTAGAACAGTCTGGCCGAGGCCTGCGGCATGCTTGCGACGTCATGCTTTCTGTGAACGATCATCGCGACGGGCCACGCGACGAGTGCGGAGTGTTCGGGATCTACGCCCCCGAACACGATGTCGCTCGGCTCGCGTACTTCGCCCTGTTCGCGCTCCAGCACCGCGGCCAGGAGTCGGCGGGCATCGCCACCGCCCCCCGCGGCGGGAGCATCATGGCCATCCGCGACCAGGGCCTGGTGGCGCAGGTTTTCGACGAGCACACGCTTCGCTCTTTGGTCGGCGACATGGCCATCGGGCACGTCCGCTACTCGACCACCGGCTCCTCCGACTGGGAAAACGCCCAGCCGATCGTCCGCGACGACCGCCGCACGCTGGCCTTGGCCCACAACGGCAACCTGATCAACGCGGTCGAGCTCCACTCGGAGCTGCGCGGGCAGGACGTGCCGTTCCGCTCCACCTCGGACTCCGAGATCGTCGCCGCGCTGCTCGCCACCCACCCGGCGGAGCGGATCGAGGACGCGGTGGCGGAGGTGCTGCCGCGGCTCCGTGGCGCGTTCTCGACCGTGGTCATGACCGAGGACGCCGTGGTCGCGTTCCGCGATCCCCACGGCCTGAGGCCGCTGGCGCTGGGGATGGTCGAGGATGGCCACGGCGGCGCCGCCTACTGCGTGGCCAGCGAGTCGTGCGCCTTTGACCTGATCGGGGCGCGGTTCCTGCGCGAGGTCCAGCCGGGCGAGATCGTGACCCTGACCGAGCGCGGCATCCAGACGCGGGTGGTGGCGGGATCGGAGCGCCGGGCGTTCTGCGTCTTCGAGTACATCTACTTCGCCCGTCCCGACTCGCGGATGGCCGGCACGGTGCTCCAGGTCGCGCGGGCGCGAATGGGCGAGATCTTGTGGCGCGAGGCGCCGGTCTCCGCCGACCTGGTGATTCCCGTGCCCGACTCCGGCAACGCCGCCGCCCGGGGGCTCGCCCGCGCCGCCGGGCTGCCCCAGGACGACGGCTTCATCAAGAACCGCTACGTGGCGCGAACGTTCATCCAGCCGGGGCAGGAGCTCCGGCGCCACGGCCTGCGCCTGAAGTTCAACCCGCTGCCCGAGGTCGTCTCCGGCAAGCGGCTGATCGTCGTGGATGACTCGATCGTCCGCGGCAACACCACTCGCCAGATCGTGCAGATGCTCCGCGAGGCCGGCGCCGCCGAGGTCCACCTGCGGATCTCTGCCCCGCCGATCAAGCATCCGTGCCACTACGGGATCGATATGTCCACGCGCGAGGAGCTGATCGCGCACGGTCGGCATGTGGCCGAGATCGCGGCCGAGCTCGGCGCGGACTCGCTGCACTACCTGTCGCTGGAGGGCGTCTACGAGGCGGTGGGCGCTTCCCGGGCAACCCACTGCGATGCCTGCTTCACCGGCGAGTATCCGCTCGAGGGCACCGAGGAGGCGAACGGCAAGTTCGCGCTCGAGTCAGAGCTGCCGCTCGTGCGGGCCTAGCCGCTCGGGCCGGTTCGCGTTCTCCGCAGGTTGGGCCGCCGGGCCGGGCGCTACCGCGTGCCGCGGGGGTACTGGATCGAGGCGCGCTCATCGTGCGAGAGCGAGCTCTTGCGCGAGGCTCCCGGGGCGTCCCCGTACGGGTCACGGTAGGGATGCTGGTTGATCCCGCTCCCGCGCCGCGTGTACAGCGAAAACGCGACCACCAGGAAGTAGATGACGACGAACCCGGCGAATATCAATGTTCCTCCGGCGAAGTGCATCAGGCCTCCCGAGTCGGTCTCGGTGTGCAGGCGGATTGCCCGCGCTTTTGAGTTTGAGCCTGGACAGGACCGTGCGCTGTGAAATTGGGCACAGATCGAGCTTTCGGGGTCTATGCCTCCTCTGTGACGGCGCCGTGACAACGCCGGCATGACCGCCGGTGGCGGCGGTATCGTCGCCGGTCCGATGGACGCCCGCGAGTCGCTGCGCACGATCTTTGGCTTCGATGGCTTTCGCCCCGGTCAGCGGGCCGCGGTCGACGCGGCATTGAGCGATCGGGACGCGTTGGTGGTGATGCCCACCGGCTCGGGCAAGTCGCTCTGCTACCAGCTGCCGGCGCTGATGCGCGACGACCTCACGCTCGTGATCTCGCCCCTGGTGTCGCTGATGCACGATCAGGTGGGCTCCCTTCAGGGGATCGCGCCGGGACGGGTCGAGCTGGTCAACGCGCAGCAGGGCGGCGCCCTCAACGCGCAGGCGATCGAGCGCGCGGTGCGGGGCGAGGTCCGGCTGTTGTACGTCGCGCCCGAGCGGTTCGGCGCGCCGGGATTCGAAGCCGCGATGGCACGGGCGCGGGTGGGGCTATTCGTCGTCGACGAGGCCCACTGCGTGTCGCAGTGGGGCCACGACTTCCGGCCCGACTACTTCTCGCTGGCCTCGGCCGCCAGACGCCTCGGCGCTCGGGCGACGATCGCGCTGACCGCGACGGCGACGCCGCGGGTGGCTGACGACATCGCCGGTCGACTCGCCCTGCGCACTCCGGTGCGGGTGACGACGGGCTTCGACCGCCCGAACCTGAGCTTCGCCGTGGTGCCCTGTGCGGGCTCGCTGGACAAGGACCGGCGGATCGCCGCCGCGCTGGCCGCTCCGGATGCGCTGCCGGCGATCGTCTACGCCGGGACCCGCGACGCCAGCGAGCGGCTCGGGCGGCAGCTTGAGCGCTCCCTCGGCGAGCGGGTCCTCGTCTACCATGCCGGCCTTGACCGCAGCCTGCGCGCGGCGACCCAGGAGCGGTTCATGACCGGCGCGGCGCCGGTGATCGTGGCCACCAACGCGTTCGGGATGGGGATCGACAAGGCCGATGTGCGGACCGTCTGCCACGCCTCGGTGCCGGGCTCGCTGGAGGCTTACTACCAGGAGGCCGGACGAGCGGGTCGGGACGGCCGCCCATCGAAATGCCTGCTGTTCGCCGAGCAGCGGGACAAGGGTCTGCACGTCTTCTTCATCCAGCGCGCTCGCGTGTCCGAACGGGCATTCGAGGGGGTCGCCGAGCGCCTGCGCTGGGCCGGGATCGACGGCAGCTACAACGTGGGCCTGTCCGATCTGGCCGGAGCCCTGGGACCGCGGTCCGACGAGGACGCGATCCGCGCCGTGATCGGGCACCTGGCCCGAGCCGGGCTGGTCGCGCCCTCCCCGGCGCCGCCGGACCGAGCCGCGGGTCGCGTGATCGGGGAGTGGGACCGCCGCACGCTGGCGCGATGCCAGGGAGCTGCTCGCGACGCCGAACGCGCCCGCTGGGGCCAGTACCGGGCGGTGTGGGACTACGTCGAGCGCTCGCAGTGCCGGCGGATGGCACTGCTCGCCCACTTCGGCGACCACTCCGCGCCCGATCCGCAGGTCGACTGCTGCGACACGTGCGTGCCCGAGCTGGCGCCGGCCCCGCCGCGGATCGCCGTGGCCGGGGCCAGCACCGGCGACACCCCCGAGCTGGATCGCGCGATCGTCGAGGTGGTCTCCTCGGCACGGCCGTCGGTGGGCCGGACGCGAGCGGTCGAGATCCTCCGCGGTGGGCGCTCGAAGGTGATCTCCGAGCAGGGGTACGACTCGCTGCCTCGGTACGGCGAGTTCGCCCACTTGCGATCCGCCGAGGTGCTTGGACGGGTCGACGAGCTGCTCCGCTCTGGCGCGCTCCGCTCCTCGGGGGGCAGATTTCCCAAGCTCAGAGCGGCATGAGACATCCTTTGTCAACCCAATGAGGGTCGCTGTCCTCGCCTCGGGCGAGGGGACCAATCTCCAGGCGTTGCTCGATCGCGTCCACGGCCGCGATGAGGTCGAGCTTGTCGCGGTGGCCTCGGATCGGCCCGAGGCCCGGGCGCTCGAGCGGGCGCGCGCAGCCGGCCTGCGCTCCGCCTCGTTCCCCCTGCGCGAGCAGGACGATCGGACCGAGCGGGACCGCGCGATGGCCCAATGGCTGCTCGATCAACGCGTCGAGTTGGTGGTCCTGGCCGGCTACATGCAGCTGCTCAGCCCGTCGTTCCTGGCCGCGTTCCCGCAACGGGTGATCAACGTCCATCCCGCGCTGCTGCCCGCGTTTCCGGGTTTGCACGCCGTAGAGCAGGCGCTGGAGTACGGGGTGAAGGTATTCGGCGTGACAGTCCATTTCGTCGACGAGGGCGTCGACAGCGGTCCGGTCATCCTGCAGCGGGCGATCGAACTGCCCGATGCGCGGCTGCCGGCCGACGTGCTCGAGCCGCTGCACGCGATCGAGCACGATCTGCTGCCGGAGGCGGTGCGTCTCATCGCTCGCGGCGCGGTCAAATTCGATCCCGGCAACCCGCGGCGTGTGGTCCTTGAGCGGTAGAGTCGGATGGCGATGGAACAGGGCACCCGCGCTTCCAGGGAGTTTGCGACGACCGCTCCCGGCGAGGTGCAGATCGGCCGGGCACTGCTGTCGGTCTCGGACAAGACTGGGATCGTCGAGTTCGCCCGCGGGCTGGCGGACCTCGGGATCGAGATCGTCTCGACCGGGGGAACCGCCGGGACCCTGGAGGACGCTGGGGTCCCCGTCCGCTCGATCACCGATCTCACCGGCATTCCCGAGATCATGGACGGCCGGGTCAAGACGCTCCATCCGAAGCTCTACGCCGGACTGCTCGCGATCCGCGAGGACGAGGCCCACATGGAGGCGGCACGGGAGCTGGAGGTCGAGTTCGTCGACCTGGTGTGCGTGAACCTGTACCCGTTCGAGCGCACCGCCTCACAGCGGGGGATCCCCGACGGCGAGGTGATCGAGAACATCGACATCGGCGGCCCGACGATGATCCGCGCCGCGGCCAAGAACAACGCCTACGCTGCCCCCGTCGTCAGCCCCGAGAGCTACGACGCCGTCCTGGCCGAGCTGCGCGAATTCGACCGCCGGCTGTCGCTGTCGACGCGCGAGAACCTCGCCGCCGAGGCGTTCTCCTACACCGCCCGCTACGACACCGCGATCGCGCGCTGGTTCCAGGAGAAGGGCGAGGACTTCCCGCCGCTGTTCGTACGCGCGTTCGAGAAGGTGCTGGAGCTGCCCTACGGCGAAAACCCCCACCAGCGCGCCGCGTACTACTCGCAGGTGGGGACCCGCACCCACATTCTCTCGATGGTCTCCCAGCTCGGCGGCAAGGACATCTCCCTCAACAATCTGCTCGACCTCGACGCCGGCCGGCTGCTGCTGGCCGAGTTCCAGATCCCGGCTTGCGTGATCATCAAGCACAACAACCCCTGCGGCGTGGCCGTGGGCACGACGCCGCTCGAGGCCTACCAGAGGGCATTCGCCTGCGATCCGCTGTCCGCGTTCGGAGGAGTCATCTGCGTGAACCGCAGCATCGACCGCGAGCTGGCCGAGGCCCTGGTCGGACAGTTCGTGGAAGTGCTGTTCGCGCGCGGGTACGAGGATGACGCGCTGGAGGTGCTCCAGACCAAACCCAACACGCGCATCCTCGACGACCGCGAACGACGCGCCGCCAACATGATCGATCCGCAGCTGCGCCAGGTGCTGGGCGGGATGCTGGTCCAGGACCGCGACTCCGACCTGGAGGATCGGGGCGCGATGCAGGTCGTCAGCGAGCGCCGGCCGACGGAGGCGGAGTGGAGCGAGATGCTGTTCGCGTGGAAGGTCTGCAAGCACGTGCGCTCCAACGCGATCGTGCTCTCCCGCGACCTGGCGACGATCGGGATCGGCGCCGGCCAGATGAGCCGCGTCGACTCGGTCCGCCTGGCGATCGAGAAGTCGCGATCCGAGCTCGCGGGCGCGGTGATGGCCTCGGACGCCTACTTCCCCTTCCCGGACGGCCCCCACCTGGCCATGGCCAGCGGCATCACCGCGATCATCCAGCCCGGCGGCTCGATCCGCGACCCCGAGGTCGTGGCCGCGGTCGACGAAGCCGGAGCCGCCATGGTGTTCACCGGCCGGCGCCACTTCCGGCATTGACCGAGCGGGTGGAGCGCCTCGCCGGCGATCCGCCGTCGCCCTGGGAGGGCGCCTACGGTTTTAGCCGCGTGCTGAAGGCGGGTCGGTTCGTGCTCCTCGGCGGCACCACCTCGGTCGGCGAGGACGGCGCCGTCCGGGGCGAGACTCCCTACGAGCAGACTGTCGAGATCCTCGCCAAGCTCGAGCACGAGCTGGCCCGCGCCGGCGCCCGGTTGGCGGATGTGATCCAGACGCGCGCCTACGTGACCGACATATCACGCGCCGACGAAGTCGGGCGGGCTCACGGACAAACCTTCGCCCAGGTCCGACCACTGATGACGATGGTCGAAGTCAGCGCCCTGATCGACCCGCGGATGCTGGTCGAGATCGAGGCCATCGCGCTGGTGCGCGATGATGAGGGCGCGCCGCCGTAGCTCAGCTGGCAGAGCAGCGGACTTTTAATCCGAAGGTCGTGGGTTCGATCCCCACCGGCGGCATCGGGAAGTGGCTGGAAATCGGGCTGTTTGTGCGGGCGGTTGCGTGCCCGATCACCATATATGTCCCGAATATGTCCCGAAGGTCCGGTAAGCTTGCTCAACCATGCCAGCGGCCCAGCCACCGAGCGGCCACGTCTTCCGCGTCGAGCGGCAGCGAGGGGCGGTCTGGTACGCGAAGTACCGACTGCCGGACGGGCGCCAGGTGCAGAAGAAGATCGGGCCGGCCTGGTCTGGGCGAGGGCGACCCGCGGCCGGATACTTCACGAAGCGCCTCGCTGAGGATTGGCTGCGCGGTGTTTTGGATGACGCGCGGCGCGGGACGCTGCCGGGGATGGTTCGGAGCGGCGCCACGTTCGCCGACGCGGCGGAGGAGTGGCTGCGGTTCATCGAGCAGGACCGTGACCGCAAGCCGTCGACGATCCGTGACTACCGGTCGTCGCTGAAGGTGCATCTGCTGCCGGCGTTCGGTTCGATGCCGCTCGAGGAGATCGACTCGTCAGTGATCGAGCAGTGGCGGCGGACGTCGCTGGGCCGGCTCTCGAACCGGATGAAGAACAAGTTGCTGATCGCGCTCCACGGGATCTTCCGCCGGGCGATGACCGTGTACGGGCTCACGGCCAATCCGCTGGCTCGGGTCGAGAAGCACCCGCAGGGTCGGAGCGGGGACATCGACGTGTTCTCGCCTGAGGAGGTGTGGGCATTGGCGCGGGCGGCGGCATCACAGCAGGACGGCGCGATCTTCCTGACGGCGGCGTTCACCGGGTTGCGGATGGGCGAGCTGATCGCGTTGCGGTGGCGCGACGTCGACTTCCCCGGCTCGACGATCCGCGTCCGCGCGAGCTATGCCGGCGCGCAGCTGACGACGCCAAAGTCGGGCAAGGTGCGGGCGGTGCCGATGGCTTCCGACGTCGCGTCTGCGCTCGCGCAGTTGAGTCGGCGCGAACTTTGGCTGGCCGATGACGATCTCGTGTTCGTTGGCGAGACCGGGAGTTACGTCGACGGCTCAGCGCTCCGCCGGCGGTACAAAGCAGCGCTGGTTCGGGCCGCTCTGCGACCGCTCCGGTTCCACGATCTGCGGCACACGTTCGGGACACGGATGATCGCTAAGGCCGACATCAGGCGGGTTCAGGAGTGGATGGGGCACGCCGACGTCCAGACGACGATGAAGTACCTCCACTACGCCCCGCGGGAAGAGGACGCCCGGCTCGTGACCGAGGCGTTCGCGCTGCACGGGACGCGCGCAGATCAAGTGAGGATCGAGCACTGATGACGACTTCGACTGCGACGGTGAACTGGCGGATTTGCAGGGAAGCGTCCCCAAGCGTCCCGAAACGTCCCTTAGCGTCCCTCGGCCCCTCGACAGCGATGTGGTGGTCGGAGGCCGGAGCTCCGGAATCCCTTCAAACTCGCGGCTTCGGCCTCGATCGGGACACTTTTGGCACGCGCCAGCACTACCTGTGCGTACAGTGTATGCGCTGTTTAAGGGGGGACGTTTCGGGACGCTTGTCTTCGTGCGGTGCTCGCTACGGCGTCGGTGCAGCGCGTCCAAGGCGTACGAGTCCCGGGGCCACGGTCCCGTGTTGCGTCATCGCAGAACGACGAAGCGACGCCGTCATTCGTGCGCGAGCAACAAGCATCGAGCACGGATGCGAGATCGCAGCGCCGTTGTCCGCGCACGTGTGACTCGGTCGTTTGGCAATTGCAGCTGGGCGGGGTCCTATCCGTGAACGCGCGCGACGTACAGCCGAGCACGGACGCGAGGCACCCGCTCCGCGCGCGACCGAGGCCATTGCCGGTCAATGGCGCCCCACCCTCGTTGCCAGCCGGGACTGCGGACGAGCGGTACGTCGCCGTTGCGCTCGTCGGCTTCGGGGAGGTCGCGACGATCGCTCTTGAGGAATGCGCTCGTCGCGCCGCCGGCGCGGTTCGACCGAACCGGGCGGTCGGTGTTAGCCAGAATCGAGCGAGCACCGGCTCCTCCTTCCGCGGAATAGCGGGGCCCCGGACCTGTCGCTCAGGACGGCGGGGTGGCCGGCGTCCTGGCCGGTTGCGCAAATGGCGACGAGCAGGTGCGTCGCCACGACGCGCGGCGAGACCCGCATCCGTGTTCGCGCGGGTATCGGGGCCGCCGGAGCTTGGTGGCTTCTTGTGACCGTTTTGGGTAGCCCGGCCGGCGACCGGCGATTTACCAATCGAGCGGTCGCTGTCGGGTTCGGTCATGCGCGGTTCAAGCTCCCGGGGCTGACCGCCGCTGTCACGCTGGCCGGGATCGGGTAGTTGTCGCTGCAGACGATGTCGACCCCGGGTGGGACGGCCATCGCGCCACCGGACTGACCTCGACGGTCGGCTTGCGTCTGTCGCCGCAGCGGCTCCCACGAGACTCAACAGTGGCGGGGGCGAGGCCGAAGGGGTCATCGCGCCCCGTTGCACCTGACCGGGGGCGGGGGAGGAGCTGCGCTTGAGCCGCAGGTCGACTCCGGATGAGCATCGACGCAGCGATGAGCGCGGTGAGTTGTTAGTCCGCTGCGTCCGGGCTGGGTCGGATCGTCTGGCCGACCTCGATCAGGTGGCCGTCCGGATCGCGGATGTAGCACCGGATCTCGGCCGCGTGCTGTTTGGGCGGCGTCAAGAAGTCGGCGCCGCGAGAGCTCCAGTCCGAGTACACGGCTTCGATATCCGCCACCCGGATGTTGAGGAAGCTGCTGACGCGATCGGGATCGGGCGGGGTCTCGAGCGTGACCGTAGGCTTGTCATCGGTTGGTCCACCGCCGACGTTGATGACGATCCAGCTGTTCGCGAGCGCTACGAACGAGGGCTCGCCGGAGCGGATGGTCTCACCGCCTAGCACCTCGGTGTAGAACCGGCGGGAGCGCTCGACATCGTCAGAGACGATGAAGTGGGTCAACACGATCCCCTCGGCGGGAATGGGCAGCTTGGACATGACGGACCTCCTTGGGTCGGACTTATTGGCTGGCGGTATCGGTTGCGAGCTCTACTGGGATTGGGGGTGTGGTGGCGGTTTGGCGGGTGTCGCTGGAGCGCAGCGCGATGATCGCGGCGGCGAGCACGAAGATGCTTGAGACGAGTAGCGCGCTTTGGTAGCCGGAGGTCAGGGCGTCGGCCTTGGGTGTGTGGGTGGCGAGCAGGTGTTGCGTGCGGCTGGTGGCGATCGCTGAGAAGATCGCTAGCCCGAGCGCGCTCCCGACTTGTCTGGCGGCGTTGAGCAGCGCGGCGGCGAATCCGGCCTGGTGTGCGGGGACGCCGGCGTTGGCGGCGATCGTTACGCCGACGAACACGGCGCCGGCGCCGAGCGGCATCGTGAGCAGGCCGGGGAGTACGTTGGCCGCGTAGGTGCCGTGGACCGGGACGCGTGAGAGCCAGTAGATGCCGGCGGCGGCGATTAGCGCGCCGCCGACGATCACCGGGCGGGTTCCGATCCTGCCGATGAGTTGCGTGGCGATGCCGGCCGAGATCCCGAACGCGGCCGTGACCGGTAGGTAGGCGACGCCGGCCTGGATCGGCGAGAAGCGCAGCACGTCCTGCATATACAGCGTGACGAAGAAGAACATCGTCAGAAAGCCGGCGAACGCGACCAGCTGGGTGACGTCGGCGGCCACGAGTCCCTTCACGCGGAAGATCGAGAACGGGAACAGCGGATGGCGGTGGCGAAGCTCGTTCACGGTGAACGCCGCGAGGAGCGCGGCGGCGCCCGCGAGCTCGAAGATCGTCTCCGTGGACCCCCAGCCGATCAGCGGCGCCCGGATCAGCCCGAACACGAGCAGCGACACCCCGGCGGTCCCCAACAGCGCCCCTTGGAGGTCAAACTCGCGACGGGGTACCCGCTCGTGGTGGTCGGCCGGCAGCAGCCGGAACGTGGCCAGCAGCGACAGTGCGACGATCGGCAGATTGACGAACAGCACCCAGCGCCAGCCGGGCCCCTCGGCCAACAAGCCGCCGAGGGACACGCCCATGGCTGCGCCGATCGCAGAAATGCCTCCCCAGATGCCGAGCGCGGTGTTGCGGTCCTTGCCCTCGGTAAAGGTCGTTGTGAGAATCGACAGGGCCGCGGGAGCCATGATCGCGGCGCCAAGGCCCTGCGCGATGCGAGCGCCGATCAACAGTCCCTGGCTGTGGGCGAGCCCACCCGCCAGCGAGCAGACCGCGAACCAGATCAGTCCGGCGACGAGAACCCGCCGACGTCCCAGCAGGTCAGCGGCGCGACCGCCGAGCAGCAGGAAGCCCCCGTAGGTGAGGAGGTAGCCGCTGGCGACCCACTGCAGGTTCTGCTGAGAGAAGTTCAGGCTGTGCTGAATCGACGGTAGCGCGACGTTTACGATCGACGTGTCGGCCACGTCCATGAACTGAATCCCGCAGAGCAAAAGCAGCGTCAGCACACCCAATCGCGTGCGCAACGACGAGACCTGACCAGAGTTCGCTGGTGCTTGCATCAAAGCCATCTTCAGACCCCCTGAGTTAGTTAGCTGACTGAGAGTATCAAAGCGCTATCCTTGGGTTAGATGACTGACTCACCCTCCGCACAAGAGCAGGGCAAACGCGAGCGTTTAGTAGCGGGCGCGCGCGAGCTGTTCCATCAGCACGGCGTCGAGACGACAACGATCGCCGACATCGCGCGGGCGGCCGACGTCCCGGTCGGCAACGTCTACTACTACTTCAAGACCAAGGACGAGCTCGTCGAGGCGGCGATCGCCGGCCATGAGCAAGAGGTCCACGCGGTGCTCAACTCGCTCGAGCGCCACAGAACGCCCCAAGCCCGGCTGAAGGCGCTGCTCCGCGCACTCACCGATCAGGGCGAGCTGGCCGCCCGCTACGGCTGCCCGCTCGGGAGCCTCTGCTCCGAGCTCGACAAACGCACTGACGGCCTCCACCAGACCGGCGCCCAGCTGCTCCGGCTCCCGATCGACTGGGCCGAGCAGCAGTTCCGGGCGATGGGCCGACGCGACGCCCGCGACCTCGCGATCGCGATGATCGCCTCCTACGAGGGAATCGCGCTGCTCACCAACACGTTCCGCGACCCCGAGCTCATGACCCGCGAGGCACGCCGCCTCGAGCGCTGGATCGACTCACTCGCCCTTCCGGCGCTCGCGCCCCGCTAACCGCGCGCAAGCGGGGAAAGCGACTGTTGGAGGCGAAGCTGAGCCGTCCGACCGGGCGGGGCGCCCCGCCTACCGCGCTTAGCAGGGAACCGCCCCCGCGCTGCGAGATGCCCGCCATGACATCGATGCGCGTGAGTCGGGGCGCGGGAGTTCCTCCCGCCAGCGGTTTAGCTCCAACCGACCATTGCCGGCAGAAGCAACCGCGCGCTAGGCTTGATCGCGGTCACAACGATCGACCGAAGGCAAGCGTGAGGAACAAACGTGGGGCAGGAGTCGTTGCGGCAGCGGGCCTAGCCGCGGCGGTACTTGGCACGGGAGCGACGGGCAGCGCCGCGACGAGCACAAGCGGTGACGCTCTGACGAACTACGGACCAGCACGAGTGAGGGTCCCTTACAGCCGGATCTACGCCTTCCAGGCCAAGTGCGCGGCGCTGCCCTGCAAGATCTGGCTGGGGCAGCACTTCTACGCAGGCCACAGACCGCTCCGCGCGCTTCGAGAGCTGGAGCCGGGCCCCATCGAGATGAACCAGAACGGTTTGCCCGGCAAGCCCTGGGTCACCTGGTACGTCAGAGGGGACTTCAACCAGAAGGTCTTGAGGGTTGATCTTGCCAAGTACCACCGTCTCACCCTGAAGCTGACGGGCATGATGACGGACGCCAAGGGCGGATCGGCGACGGCGAAGCGGACGATCACCCTCGTTCCCGTGCCGCTGCCGGTTTTCATCGCGGGGTCCTATCGCGGGCGGCGCCCGGGCACCATCGACATTTCCGGAGACGCCGGCAACATCGTCACCGGCCTCCACTGGACTACGTGGACGGCCTCCTACGCCACGGGTTACGGAACCAGCAACGTCCAGAGCTGCGTCCCCGACTGCGCCTCGGGCTCCGAGACACCGGTGGGGACGTCGATCACGCTGAAGAACCCCTCGTCGCGTGGCTACTTCACAAAGCTCGTCGAGCATCGCAACGGCCAGACCGAGACGTTCACCTACACGCCCGGCCACTACCCGGACAACTGGCCCGGCGATGCGTCGTAGCTCAGGCTGGAGATACCCGTTGGGATCGGGCACCGAGCGATCCCGCATGCCGATTCCGGTCGGGAGCCCATGCGGCCCCTTACCGTCGGTAAATGGGTCGCGGCAACAACCGAACCCAGGTGTTTTCGTCCCACTGCCGAGATTCGCGCAAATCGCCAGGAGCAGCAGCACGCAGCGCTCGCCTCACCGTCCCTACCGGAACCTCCTCAGCGCCAAGGCAGCGGCACACAGCTACCGCGACTACATGGAGAGCGTCACGGTCACTACCGGCAACAAGCCGATCTACAACCTGAAGTAGGTCAATCCTGGTTTCCCGGGCTACGCGGTTCTGTCTTGGGTTTCCGTCGCGAGCATGGTGCCCGCCCTGACGGGCTACGAACGTCAGCCGTGTCCGACCCTGACCGCGTAACGGAGATTGCGCGGCTGTAGGTCGCGGTAAAGATGAGGCAGCGCGACCTACAGCACGTATTTCTCGTGGTGATGGGATCCAACGGTAGGACCCAATCCAGCGGGGGTCCCAGGGACTCCAAATAGGAGGGCCACACCTCCGCTAGCCTGGTCGCCAGGGCATACGGTGTGCCACATCCGGAGAAGTGGACGCCAGCCGATCTCGCCAAGCTATCAATTGACATCCCGCCCGGGCATTGATACCACCGCAGCTGCGCCTGCAAGAGGGCAAGGGCCGGAGCAGGCGCTAATCACAACCCAAGGGGGACGTTATGCGCATATCGCGCAAGCTTGTCGCTGGGCTGGTCGTGGGCGCAGCTCTATCGTGCGGGGTCTTCGGGGTCTCGTCGGCAGCCGCGTTCGGGACGAAGGATCAGATCCTTGATCAGTCGTTTGTCGAGGGCAAGGGCGTGTTCGCGGTTACGGGGACATTCAACCTCAGTACCGGCCCCAATTCATTGGCCCAGACGTTCACGGCCGGGAGAACCGGCGTTCTCACCGAGCTGGACCTCTACCTCTCAAAGATAAGATCCCCGCCACCGATGACGGTGGACATCGAGACCACCACTAACGGACAGCCGTCTGGCACGATCCTCGCCAGCGGCACGATCCAGCCGCCGCCCTCAGACCGCTTCATTTGGGTGCCCACGCGGTGGGACCCGGCGACTGGAGCACATCTGATCGCGGGTACGCAATACGCGATCGTGCTCTCGGACCCAGGCGACCTCAGCAACTTCATCTATTCGGGTTACGGCCTGAGCCAAGACTACACAGGCGGCAACGCTCTTATCGGTGATATTGCCTATCCGGGCGGCTGGTTGCCTCAGATCGGTGCGCTGGCGGACTTCCGTACCTACGCAGACATCTCCAAAGCCCAATGTCTAGACAACGGCTGGCAGACCTTCGGCGGAGCGTTCACGAGCCAGGCTGCCTGCATCAGCTACATGGCGGCAGCTAGATAGCGAGATAGATAGCTGAGATGGGACCACCTTGGGGCCGCCGGTGGTTGGTCGGGGGCCCCGGGGTGGTGTGCTAGCGAATCCCTCAGCGCAGTTCCGCCAAGGACTGAACTCCAATTCTTTTCCATCGACAAGGAACAAGCGGGCTGCGTCATCCCGTGCTCCGCTCGCCACAATCATTGCAGCAGCGCTGACTTCCCGGTTCCAGGCGGACCACCGATTCCTAGGGATTGCGCACCGGTACTCAGTAATGTCGAGTCAGGCGGCTTCGCGCTCGGCCTTTAGCTGCTTCATTTAGCGCAGCCAACAATGTGGGCGCCGGGTGAATACTGTGCCATCTGCGCCGGTTGAAAACTAGGCCACTGGGCGCGGCGGCTGGTGGTGTCCGGCCGGGCCTTGACCCTCGGCTGATCTGTCCGGATCGGTCGAGGAGGAGTGTGTGGTCGGCGTGCAGCAGTGGGCTGAGATCAGGCGGTTGGTGCTCGTCGAGAGGCGCTCTCAGCGGGAGGTTGCTCGCCAGTTGGGCCTCGCGCGTGACACGGTCGCGAAGGCGCTGCTCAGCGACACGCCGCCGAAGTATTCGAGGGTGTCGGTGGCGTCGAAGCTGGATCCATTCAAGGAGTGGATCTGCGAGCAGCTGCAGGCAGACGCGACGATTCAGTCGCAGCGGCTGCGGGAGATGGCCAGTGAGCTTGGCTATACGGGCGGCAAGTCGATCTTCGATGAGTACGTGCGGGAGATCCGCCCGCGGTTCCTTCGCGAGCGGACGTTTCAGCGCACGATCTATCGGCCGGGGAGCTTGTGCAGTGCGATCTGTGGGAGCCGCGGCAGCTGGTCCCGGTCGGGCATGGCCGGCTGCGCCGGGGCTGGGTGGTGACCGCGGAGCTGGGCTGGTCACGGGTGATCGCTGGCGCGTTGGTCTTCTCCCAGGAGGCGTCGGAGATCCTGCGGGGTCTTGGCCGGTGTCTTGGCCGGATCGGGGCGTTGCCGGAGGAGCTGGTGTGGGATCGGGAGGGCGCGATCCACGCAGGTGGCGGCCGGGCGACCGACGAGTTCGCGGCGTTCTGCGGGCAGCTCGGGGTCGGCTGGGTGATCCTGGATCCCGGGGATGCTCAGGCGAAGGGGGCGCTCGAGCGCTCGCACCGGTTCATGCGCTCGAACTTCGAGCCGGCCCGGCAGTTCGCCAACCCGCTGAACTTCCAGTTGCAGTTGGACGGCTGGTGCGATCGGGTCAACGGGCGGGTGCACCGCACGATCCGGGCGATCCCGGCTGAGCGGCTCGCAGAGGAGCGCGAGCGGATGCGGCCGTTGCCCTTCCGGTTGCCCGACGTCGATGATCGATTCGTCAGGCGCGTGCCTCAGCAGCCGTATCTGAGGGTCGATCGCAACGACTACTCGATCGACCCGCGCTTCGCCGGCCGCCGCGTCGAGGTCCGGATCTCCCAGGCCGAGGTGACCGCGGTGGTGTTGGACACCGGCGAGCTGGCGTGCCGGCACCGCCGGGTGTTCGCGGGCGGGCTGACGTTCACCGATTCCGCTCACCAGTCAGAGCTCGAGCGCCAGCGCCAACGCCGCCGCCAGCGCCGCGACGTCGAGCGAGATCCGGTCGCTGGCGGCTATGACGCGGTGATCCCGGCATGAGCAAGAGGCCGCGTCTGAGCTCGCGCACCTGTTCCGGGCGCTGAAAGCACCGGCCGCGGCGAGGGCGCTGCCCGCGATCGCCGACCGGGCGCGGGAGGAATCCTGGAGCTATGAGCGCTTCGCCGAGGTCCTGTTGGGCACCGAGGTGTCCGCTCGCGACAGTCACGGCGGCGAGGGGCGGATCAAGGCGGCGCGCTTACCGGCCCGCAAGACGTTGGAGGAGTTCGACTTCACCTTCCAGCGCTCGGTCGAGAAGACCGTGATCGAGCACCTCGGCCAGCTCGACTTCCTCCACAGCCGCGAGAACGTGATCCTGCTCGGACCGCCCGGCACCGGCAAGACACATTTGGCGATCGCGGTCTCGATCCGCTGCATGCCTGGCCGGCCAGCGCGTGCAGTTCGCGACCGCCACCCAACGGGTCGCCCGGCTGTCTGAGGCCAAACACCAAGGCACGCTCGAGGCCGAACTCAAGCGGCTGTCGTTCATCCCGGTGATCGTGATCGACGAGGTCGGCTACATCCCGTTTGACCCCGAGGCCGCCAACCTGATGTTCAGCCTGGTCTCCAACCGCTACGAGCGCGCCTCGATGATCGTCACCAGCAACAAGCCGTCCAGCAAGTGGGGCGAGATCTTCGGCGACGACATGGCCGCCACCGCGATGATCGACCGGCTCATCCACCACTCAGAGATCCTCTCCCTCAAGGGGGACAGCTACCGCCTCCGCGCCAAAGACCTCGACACCCGGATCGGCGCCAAACCGCCGAAATCGCCTGACCGATCACCCTCGGACACCCCGCCGAGGGCCGCAGAACGCCGCACACGCGCCAATCCCTTCGCCATCAGCTCAAAGGCGACACGATCCGGGCCCTCAGCCGCCGCGCCGGCGGCATCTCGCTCCGCTCGCCTACGGCTCGCTACGCGAGACGCCGCCACAGCAACCCAAGGGGGGTCACTTTTCAACCGGCGCAACCCTCAAGTGGCCGGGCCATCGACGATCCCGGCGCCGCGACCGGCACGCCGCCGGCCTGCTTTTCCGCGGTTGCAGGGCCCGCCGACCTGCTTGCTGGCAGCCCGATCCGCGCGGACCTGCAAGCGCGCCCGGCTGTCGCTCGCATGACAGAGCAGCCACCGGCCTCGACGCCCGCCTCGCTGATGCTCCGGACGAGGAACAGCGGCGACGCCTCACCGCTGCTCTCCGTCGAAGCAGGAGAGCGGGGAACTCGCGGTGGCGCTGCTGAGATTGAGCAGCTCCAGCAGCCCCGGTCCCCCGCAAGTCGCGGTAGGGTCGGCGGGAGGAAACCAGACCAGTCGGCTAGGCACGTGGGGCCCCGGCGCCTCGCGCCCTACCGCCGCCCCCCGCGTCGCCGGCTCCTGCATTCACGTCGCGACGAGTATCTCGCGCGAGGCGTGTCGCGTCCCCGCCCGCGCGGCCCCAGGGAAACCATCAGCGCTCGCCACGGGTAGATCGGACATCAGCGTGGGTCAATGCGGTAGGCGATTGAGCGGTGACGGATCGCCGCGACCCGGACTGTCTGGTCGTCGTCTGCGAGTTGATAGATGATGCGATACGTGCCTACACGCAGCGAGCGCAGGCCGTGCAGCCGGCCGCGTAGCGCGTGTCCGGTCTGCGGGTCTCGCTCGAGCAGCCCAAGCGCGTCCTCGACGGCGTCGATGAGTGGCCAGTCGAGGTCAAGCAGCTGTTGTCGGGCGCGCCGCGCAAGAACGACTCTGGCCACGCGTCAGCGGACGGCTCGACGCTCGCCGAGGTCGCGGCGAAGATCGTCGAGCGTGACGCTGTCGCCTCGTGCCAGCTCGGCGAGGCCAGTCTCGATGGCGGCGAGCGTCGCCGAGTCCGACAGGATCTCCGCGGTCTCTTCGAGCGCTTCGTACTCGTCGATCGGGACGAGGGCCGCGGCCGGTTTGCCGTTGCGAGTCACGAGCACGTGATCACGGCGGTCAGCGACGTCGCTCAGCAGCTCGCTGAGTTTCGCTCTGAACTCCCGTACTGGAACCGTCTTCGCCATGCGGGGAGTGTACCGTATCGCGTACACGGCGACTGCGGGTGGATCAACCGCCAGTCCTTGCGTGCGCCCACGGAAACGAGGTCGGTCGCCCGAAATCGACAGCCCCACGTGGCGTCGGGTTCTATGCCGACGAGCAGCGGCGCGTGCTGGTCGTTCATCACGGGGAACCGCCGCACCATTTCGTGTCCCGAAATATGTCCCGAACTCAGCAATTCTCATCCGACCCAGCGCCGCTCACACGAAACCAACCGCCCGTATCTATGCCAAAAGACCTGCAAATGGGCATCTTTTAATCCGAAGGTCGTGGGTTCGATCCCCACCGGCGGCATCGGGAAGTGGCTGGAAATCGGGCTGTTTGTGCGGCCGGTTGCCTGCCCGTCAGAGGTAGCCAAGAGCGGTCGCTGATGCCGGACTCGCCATTGCGCTCGCACATCTGAGCGCCGTTTCAAGGCAAGCGATCGCCAGCGTGATGCTCGGTTCGGGCGCGCGCAGCGGCAGGTTGAGCGAGTTGCGCCGAGGTTGGCGGTGGCGCGAGAGCGGGTCGTGGGAGTCGCTCGCGTCTGGGTGCAACCCCTGGCAGGATTCCGGCTGTGGATCTGATCCGCGATGATGTTGTGCTGGCGTACGACGACACCGGAACTGGTCACCCGCCGCTGGTGTTCGTGCACGGCGCGGCGTGTAATCGGCGCTATTGGTATCAGCAGGTCCCACACTTCTCGACTGCTCATCGCGTCGTGACGGTGGACCTTCGCGGCCATGGCGGCAGTTCCGCCCCCTCGGAGCGGTACACGGTGCGACTCTTCGCCGGCGACCTTGCGTCGGCGTGCACGCAGCTGGGGATCGGGAAACCTGTGGTGATCGGCCACAGCCTCGGCGGACTGGTCGTGCTCGATTTCGCGTCCGCCTACCCTGGCCACGTTGGCGCTGCGGTGTTGATCGACTCGCCACTTCTGCTTGGTAGCGACCGGGCTGAGGTTGTGCGTGATCTCGTGGCCGGGCTCCGAGGCCATGATCCGGATGCGGCTCTTCGCGCCTACTTTGCAAGCCTGTTTGGTCGCGATGACGATGCCGCTATCAGGTCGTGGATCATCGATCAGGCTGTGCTGACCGAGCCGCACGTGACGAGCTCACTCTGGGAGGAGTCTCTTGTCAGCTGGGACGATGAAGCGGCCTTGCGCGAGTGCCGGGTGCCACTTCTCTACATCGACGCCGGCACTCCGAACGCCAACCTGGCGCGCGCCATCGAGCTGTGCCCGGGACTCATGATCGCGAGGACAATCGGCTCTGGACATTTCAGCCCACTCGTGGTCCCGGAGCAGGTAAACGCCGCGCTCGAGCGCTTCCTGCGCGTCGCACTCAGCGACGACAAAGACCATTGACAAACCGGACGAGGGCGCTGGACTGCCGTCGATTAACCTCCGACGCCGGTCCGCACCAGCCGCCAAGCCCGCTCCGCAGTACCGCGCAGGGAAGCAAGCACAAACCGACTCCCGACCTGGTCCTGCTCGTCGCCACAACCCGCGCGGCGGCACTGCCGCTGGCGAAATCGAAAGCGCCACCACACGGGCATGAGCCGACAAGGCGCGACTCCCAAGCGCGCCCCGGCGACCCGGATCTCGTCGGAGGGAAGTTCACCGACTACTGGGTCTACGTCGCCCGGCCGATGGTGGGTGGCGCACTAGCGGTCGCCGTCGCGTTCGTGCTCCGGGGGCCCGGCGGTGGGCTGGGCGGCTCGGGCGCCGCCCAGGGCCGGCTGCTCACCGAGGCCGAAAGCCCAACAAGCAGTAGAGCGCAGCGGGCCACGAGACGGAGGAAGGCATGGCACCGGTTTGGGCGCAGGTTGGATCACTGTGAGCCGGGCGAAGGCCAGTGGGCGTCAACCAAGAGCCGGTGGGCCAACTTGTGCTTTGCGTGCGTCTCGACGCTCTGCTGGCTCGGGGTCGCCGCCTCCTACCGCTTCGACCCGAGCGCTAGCCAGAAGTTGGCGAGCACGCGGGCCCGTAGGTGCTTGAGTTCCGCGCGAGAGGCGGTGCGACCATCGCAGACGTCATGGTGCTCGTCGCGTCGTGAGAGCGGGAGCCTGAGACGATGCGGTGGCCAGTAGTCCAGCGTCGCATCACCCGCTACGGGTGATGTGCGGCGAAGCGAGTCCGACGAGCATGGCGGAGCGCTCTGGCGCGCGCGTGAACCGAACGGCTGAGGAGCAGAGCTTGGCGATCCCATTTAAGGGCCTGATCAACGTCGATATTCGTGATTCGGTTCCTGATTGGGCGCCGTATGAGTCTCCGAAGGCGCCGGAGGGGGCGCCGAGCGTGCTTTACATCGTGCTCGACGACGTCGGTTTTTCGGCGATCGGCTGCTACGGCGGGCCGGTGGAGACGCCGAACATCGACCGGATCGCGGCGGGCGGCGTGCGTTACACCCAATGGCATACGACGGCGCTGTGCTCGCCGACGCGCTCGTGTCTGCTGACGGGCCGCAACCACACGCGCAACAGCATGGCGTGCATCACGGAGGCGGCGATCGGGTTCCCGAACGCGAGCGGGACGATCCCGCCAGAGAACGGGATGCTGCCCGAGATCCTCGGCGAGCTGGGGTGGAACACGTATATGACGGGCAAGTGGCATCTATGCCCGACCGACGAGATGCATCTCGCGTCGACGCGGCGCAACTGGCCGACCGGGCGCGGGTTCGAGCGCTTCTACGGCTTCCTCGGGGCCGAAACCAACCAGTGGCATCCGGATCTGATCTACGACAACCATCCGGTCGACCAGCCGGCCCAGCCCGAGGACGGCTACCACCTCACGGTGGACCTGACCGACAAGGCGCTCGAGTTCATCCAGGACGCCAAGGCGGTCGCGCCCGACAAGCCCTTCTGCCTGTACTACGCCCCCGGGGCGTGCCACGCGCCGCACCAGGTGCCAGAGGAGTGGATAAAGAAGTACAAGGGCCGCTTCGACATGGGTTACGAGGCGATCCGCGAGCAGACGCTCGAGCGCCAGAAGAAGCTTGGGATCGTTCCCGAAGACACGGAGCTGCCGCCGGTCAACCCGATCGGGACGCCTGAGAAGCGCAAGGGCCCCGACGGCCAACCCTTCCCCGCCGTCGATACCACGCGCCCGTGGGATTCGCTCTCAGATGACGAGCGGCGGCTGTTCTGCCGGATGGCCGAGGTCTACGCCGGGTTCCTCGCCCACGCCGACGATCAGATCGGTCGTCTGTTGGCGTATCTCGAGGAGACCGAGCAGCTGGAGAACACGATGATCGTGTTGGTCTCCGACAATGGCGCCAGCGGCGAAGGCGGCCCGAACGGGTCAGTCAACGAGAACAAGCTGTTCAACGGCATTCCCGACGACGTCAAGCAGAACCTCGCGATGATCGACGAGCTCGGGGGCCCGAACGCGTACAACCACTACCCCAACGGCTGGGCGATGGCGTTCAACACGCCGTTCAAGATGTGGAAGCGCTACGAGTTCAACGGCGGCATCTGCGACCCGTGCATCATCTCCTGGCGCAACGGGATCAAGGCCGACGGCGAGATCCGCCACCAGTACCACCACGCGATCGACATCGTGCCGACGATCCTCGACTGCCTAGGGGTCGAGGCGCCCGAGACGATCAAAGGGCACGTCCAGAGCAGCTTCGACGGGATCAGCATGCGCTACAGCTTCGACGAGGCGACGATCCCGACCGCGCGATCGACCCAGTTCTATTCGATGCTTGGCTCGCGGGCGATCTGGCACGAGGGCTGGAAGGCGGTCACCACGCACCCGACGATCTCGGGCTGGAGCCACTTCAACGACGACACGTGGGAGCTGTACAACGTCGAGACCGACCGCGCGGAGCTCCACGACCTCGCAAACGAGCACCCGGAGAAACTGCGCGAGCTGATCAACCTGTGGTTCTCGGAGGCCGGCGCCAACGGAGCCTTCCCGCTCGATGACCGCTCAGCGGTCGAGATCCTCAACACCCCGCGTCCGCAGCTCACCAGCCCACGCAACCGCTATCGCTACTACCCCGACGTGGCCGGGGTCCCGGAGGCACAGGCGGTTAACGTCCGCAACCGCGACTACATCATCGGAGCGGTCGTCGACATTCCCGCGGCCGCCGCGAGCGGGGTGCTGTTCTCCCAAGGCTCCCACTTCGGCGGCCACGCGCTGTACGTCAAGGACAACCGGCTGCACTACGTCTACAACTTCGTAGGCCTCTCCGAGGAGAACATCGTGGCGACCGCGGACATGCCAGTCGGGGAGAACCTGATCATCTCCGCGGCGTTCGTCAAGGACGGCGAGGACCCGCCCGGGGTCTCCACCGGGATCCTGTCGCTGTATCACGGCGAGCGGAAGGTCGGCGAGGGACGGATCAAGACTCAACCCGGGATGTTCGGCATCTCCGGCACCGACCTGACCGTGGGTCGCAGCAGGTCTCGCGTCACCGACGAGTTCCCGGGTGAGCGGCCCTGGTCATTCACCGGTGGCACGATCAAGACCGTCGCCATCGACGTCAGCGGGGAGCCATACGTCGACCTCGAGCGTGAGGCGGCCGCGATGATCGCACGCGAGTAGCTAGCAGCGCGGCGGTGTCCCCGCTCATGACTACCCGCAGATGCGGCCTTTCGCGACGATCGCGCTCCGCGACCCTCGGGTCGAAGCGGTAGTCGGCGGCGACCCCGAGCTCGTCCTCGAAGCGCGCGAAAGCAGCTCCCGTTCGGAGCAGCGTCGCGGCTGCATTCGCGTTGATACGAGCCGCCATGAGCCGGACCGTACGCGCGCGCTGCCGGTGCGGAGCGGCCACGGCGCCAGCACGACCGCTAAAGGCGTGGCGCGGCAGCGCGCGTCAGTCGGGCTCGGAAGCGAAAGATCGGTCAAGAGCGACCTGCTCTGCGCGTGCCACGAGCATCTCCGGGGTGACGCCGAGTTCCCTGCCTTGCGCGGAAACCAAGCAACGCGTCAGGGCGCTGCTAGCAGGTCCGCTGTTAGCGGTCGGGCCGAAGCGGAACCTCGATCGTGACGAAACCGCTCACGGCTGAACAGCGCGCGCGCGAACGTCTCCGCGGTCAGATCGCTCGCCGCCCACGCAAGCCGACGAGAAAGCTATGCATACACCGCCGCGACGTGCCGAGCGTAGATCTCGGCGAAGCCCGAGGGATCGCGGTCTGAGCGCGCAAATCAGCTCCGGCTATGTGGACACCGCCGGGAGGCAGAAGCTGATCGCATCACCCACTCATCGCATCAGCCCGGACTTTTGTGGCAGCGCGACCGCCCCGACGCCCTAACCACGCTGAGCGTCGCGCCGGCTGCCGCGTCCTCGCCCCAGCGGCAATCTCGCTCGATTACCCCTTCGCGCGCGGAGCGGTAGTCGCGCCGGCGTGGCCGCTTCAGGCGTCAAGGAGTAGCCCTAACCCGGGGGCTTGGGCGAGTTAATCGTCGATGTTGTCGCCGGCGGGGCCGGCGTGACCGGTCGTGTCCGAGAGGGGCAGTCTCGAGGGGCGCGGCACCGGTCTCCGAGACTGCCCCTGCTTCGTGGGAGCAGAAGCGAGCAGCGGCGCACCCGTGGGGTCGCTCATCAACACGAGTACGCGGCACCGTGCAGGCTCTCCTGCCTCAAGACCAAGCGTGGTTAGCCCGCTCAAGGGATGACATACCTCAGGGCCGTCCCAACGGCTGCGGCCACTTGGTGGCCGGTGCTAGTTCCGATGATGTCCGCCTCTGGGGAGCAAAGGGCTACCGGCCGAAGCGGCGAGAATGCTCGCAGTGAAGAGCTTCGCCGAAATCCCGGCTGAGGTCCGACGGCGCGTCGCCGCGGGCGAGCGGGTGGTCCTGATCCTGCTGGATGCGTTCGGGCTGGAGTTCCTCGAGCGCCACCGCAATCACCCGTTGATCCAGCGCCTGGACGTCATCCCGGTAACTTCACAGTTCCCGTCCACGACGACCGCGCATGTGCCCTCGGTGCATTTCGGGTTGCCCGTGCACGAGCACGGTCTCTACGAATGGAACATTCTCGAGCCGGCTCTCGGGGAGATCATCTGCCCGCTTCGCTTCAACCCGACCGGCGCCGAGGAGGAGGGCACGCTGGTCGGTCGGCTGGAGCCGTCCGTGCTGTCGCCCGGTCCGACGCTCTATGAGTCGCTGGCCGTCCCCTGCATCGTGGCGCAGCCCTCCCGGCTGGCCGGGTCGTTCACCGCCGTCGCGACTCGCGGCGCGCAGGTCATCGGCTTTCGGCGGCTGCGCGAGGGCGTGCGTGCGCTTGGGGAGGCGTTCGCGGCACCGGTAAGAGATCATCGCTACGCGCTTCTGTACTGGGATCTGATCGACCGGGCGGGACACGATTACGGTCCCGGTTCGCCGGAGTTTGCGGTTGCGTGCAGACGCTCGCTCGATGAGCTGTGGGAGGCCAGCCAGGCTTTGCGCGGGGTGACGGTGCTGATCACGGCCGACCACGGCCAGGTCGACGTCGCGCCGGACCGCGTCGACTACCTCGACGATCTCTGGCCTGAGTTGCCGACGCTGTTGTCGCAGCGGCGGCCGGCGGGATCCTCGCGCGATGTCTTCTTACACGTGCATGCCCAGCATGTCGTCACGGTCATACACGAGCTCTCGGGAAGGCTTGACGGTCGCGCCGAGGTACGGCCCGCGCGCGAGCTGTTTGAGCGGATCGGCCCCCGACTGAACGCCCGTCTGGGTGATGTGGCGGTGCTGCCGGTCAGGGGCCGGCAGGCCTGGCTTCGCTCGGCGGCGGCCAACGAGCAGCGATTTCGCGGCCAGCACGGCGGCTTGCAAGAAGCCGAGACGAGCACCTACCTGGCGAGGCTGACCGATTGAAGCTCGTCGCCTCCGCTGCTGTCATCGTGCTGTCTTAGGTTCGACTGCCTCTCCGAGAACTCGCAAGTCGAAACCGGAAGTCTCCAGCCCGGGATTCGTGCCTGGCGACAGTGCTCAGGCTTCGTTAGAGGGGAACTCTTCGAGGTTGCTCAATTCATTGTGACTCGGGTTGCCGTTGTGGTGAACCTCGAGGCGTGGATCGCGCTGCACACGACGCAGCGCTCGCCGGACTTGTCGAGGTTGGCGAGCCCGTGCAGACCACACTGCCCCTGCGCCGCCCACGCGGCAGCCTCGCTCAGACTGCCCGTCTCCGCACAGAGCAGTCGTCACGCCGGCGCGACCGCCTCAGGCGTGATGCAGTCAGACCGGAGTCCGATGACGAGGACTCGGGGGAACCTGCCCTTGATGTCGCACGAGGAGTTCGGCGACCTCGCGCAGAAACCAGCTCTGCGCGGATGGCAGGCTACGGATCCGTCGGGCGATCGGAAATCGATCAAATCACCAGGCGAAAGGCTTGGCGCTCAGCCGAGCTCTTGGGCCAGCCCTATGAGAAGTCCTTCGGGCCCACGGATGTAGCAGAGCCGATACGCGTCTTCGTACTGGACCACTTCGCTGCTGACAAGCTCCGCGCCGTGCTCACGGAGCCGCGTGAGCGTCTCGTCGATGTCGTCCACGGCGAACATCACGCGTAGATAGCCGAGCGCGTTCACTGGGGCGTTCCGGTGATCGGCGACTGTAGGAGGCGTGAGAAATCGCGAGATCTCGAGCCGGCTGTGGCCGTCCGGCGTGCGCATCATGGCGATCTCGACGCGCATGTCACTCAGTCCAGTGACGCGCTCTGCCCAGTTCCCTTCGACCGTGGCTTGGCCCTCGAGCTCGAGGCCGAGCTCGCGAAAGAAGGCGATCGTCGCCGGTAGGTCGTTGACGACAATGCCGACGTTATCCATCCGTTGAACTGCCATGTGCCCAATCTAGCCGCCCGGCGGGAGCTTGCCCGCCGCGAGCATTTCGCGGGCCTGACGCAAAGAGTCCGCGAGGGTCTGATCGGCGAGGGAGCACCCCGCGACCTTTTTAATCCGAAGGTCGTGGGTTCGATCCCCACCGGCGGCATCGAGATCGCGCAGTAGAACGGGGCGCCGGCAGACTGCGTTCGCGCCGCACCCAAGGCGCCGTTGCTGATGCGCGCCCTCGCGAGCCGGCGCCTCTTACCGATTCGTCCAACCTCGTGCGGACCGGGTCCTGGCGAGCCGCAGGCGTCCGCGGCCAGGCCTACGAGACTGGTTGCGGTTCTCGGTCGGCTGTTGCGGTCCGGTCGCGCTGCTCGAAGAACTCGGCGCCTTCGATGCTGAAGTGGGGGACGATCCGGTCGAGCCAGCGTGGCATGTACCAGTTGATCTTGCCCATCAGGATCATCAGCGCGGGAACCAAGAGGCAACGGACAACGGTGGCATCGAGCAGGACAGCGACGGCCAGCCCTACGCCGAACTGCTGGACCGTGGGGTTGCCGTTGAGCACGAAGCTGCCGAACACGAACACCATGATCGACGCCGCGGCGGTGATCACCCGGGCGCTAGTGACGAGCCCCGCCACCACTGAGCCTTTGTTGTCCTCGCCCTCGTGGACGTGCTCTCCGATCTGGCTGACGAGGAACACCTCGTAGTCCATCGAGAGACCGAACAGGATCGCGAACATGAACAGCGGCACGTAAGAGACAATTGGCACCGGACCGCTATGTCCCAAGAGGCCGATCGCCCAGCCATATTGGAAGACCGCGGTCAGCACGCCATAGGAAGCGCCGATCGACAGTAGGTTCATGAGCGCGGCCTGGGCGGGGACAACCACCGTCCGGAAGGCCAGGATCAGAAGCAAGAACGCGAGCGTGATCACCACCACAATCTGCAATGGCAGCTTGCTCGAGATCTTCGAGGCAAGATCCACGTACGCGGCGGTCTGGCCGCCGACGTAGGCCGTCATGTTGGTCCCCTTCTCGGCTGTGGGAATCGTGCTGGATCGCAGCTTGTTGACGAGATTCGCGGTTTGCGTCTGTGCAGGCCCGGTGGTTGCGATCGCGTTGAAGTACGCCGTGGTTCCGGCCTGGTCGATCTGATAAGGGGTGACCGTCGCCACGCCGGCAGTCGATTTGACGTCCTTCTGCAGCGTTTGCAAGCGCGGATCGTTCGCCCCACCCTGCGCCGGCGAGCCCAGCCTGACCGCGATCAGCAGCGGACCATTGACCCCCTGTCCAAAGTTCTCCGAGATCAGGTCATACGCCTGGCGAGCGGTGGTGGACGTCGAAAGCGCCGCCGTGTCCTGTTGCCCCAAGGTCAGCGACAGCAGCGGGATCGTCAAAGGGATCAGGATCGCCAGTGCGGCCAAGCCCGCGACCAGCGGATGCGACGCGATCTCATGTGCCCACTTCGCCCAGAGCCCCCCCTCGGAAGGGTGCGACTCGGGATGGCGGTCGCGAACGCGCAGCGAATTGACATGGGGACCAATGATTCCCAGCACCGCCGGCAACAATGTGAGCGCACCGAGCACCGCCACGACCACCGCGATCGCAGCCATCAGCCCCATCGTCGTGACCAGCGGAATCTGCGCCACCGCCAGCGATACCAGCGCGATCGTCACCGTGCAGCCGGCGAAGAACACCGACCCGCCCGAGGTCGCCGCCGCCCGGGCGATCGACTCGTCCAGGCCGAGGCCCTGCTTGAGCCCGCGGAAATGCCGCGTCACGATGAACAGCGCGTAGTCGATCCCCACCCCCAGCCCGATCATCGTCGCCAACGTCGGCGCCACCGTGGGAACCGAGATCACGTGGCCCAGGAGGCGAATGATCGCGAGCGTCGAGGCCAACGCAAAGATCGCCGTCACGATCGGCACCAGCATCGCCACGATCGTGCCGAACGTGAACGTCAAGATGATCATCGCGGCGATGATTCCGATCAGCTCGCTGGACTCGGTTGAGGGCTGCGAGACCTTCTGGCCGAGCTGACCGCCTGTCTGCACCTCCAGGCCGGCAGCCTTTGCCGGATTGGCACCGTCGATGATCTTCTGCGCCTGCGCCTCCGATAGCGAGCCTGGACTCACCGACGTGGTCACCGACAGATACCCCGTCGTCTGATTCTGGCTCAGCGCCGAAGCCCCCTGCGATGTCAAGGGATTGACCACCGAAGCCACGAACGGCTCCTTCGCGACCTGAGCGGCGGCATTGTTGACCGCATTCGCGTAGTTGGAATCCGTCAGCTTGCCGCTGCGGGCATGGATGACGATCGGGCTCGACCCGTTCGACTGGTCCGGAAACGGCTTCGCCAGCACGCTCTTCGCGTGGTCGCTGCCCGTCCCCGGCAACGTCAGGTTGTCGTTGGTGTTATCGCCCGTCCGGTGCGAGACAGCCACCAGCGCAACAGCCACCACCAGCCACACAGCGAGCACGAAAAACCGCCGCCGCACGCAAAAACGGCCAACTGCATAAAGAATGCCCGCCATGCCCCCTCCTCATCGCCGGGTCGCGGGAAACAATCGTCGCTGGACAACCGGCGGCTGTCAAGGCTTGGCACGCACCGGCGTATCACCTTGTCTGTATGGGCAGTGGGCGCTTCCTCCTCGTGGTTTTGCGCGGCGCGGCAGGGGCCAGCGTCAGTGGCCGGTCGCGGAGAAGTGCATGTAGTCCTTGGTGCCGCTCCAGTTGCCGCCCCAGCCCCAGCCGACGGACGCGAACGCCTCGACGACCTCCGCGGTCACCATCCCGGGGCGGTGGTGGGAGCGGGTCAGGTACGGGATGCTCGCCTTCTCGCGGGTGCGCCCGCAACCGGTGTACGGGTTCTCGAGCGGGTTGACGTCGACCGCCTCGCCGTAGGCGTGCTCAGACCAGGTGCGGGTCGGCGGGGTGCCCGGACACGGCGAAGAGGCAGCGTCTCGGCACTCGAACGAGGCGGTGTCATCGCCGGAGTCCGCGAGCGGCTGCATCTCGCGGATCCGGAAGCGGAGCTGATAGAGGCGGCCGAAGACCTTGCGCAGCGGACCGGCGGCGTTCGCGTTGACGACCAGCTCGCCGGTGTGAGCCTGGCGGTCGAAGCCAACGAAGCCGACGGTCAGCAGCCGCAGCTGCGAGAGCGGTGTCGGGCAGCCGGGATGCCAGAGGTGCTTCTTGAGCCCGGCTTTGAGCGGCGCCGGCAGCGAGTGGACGTGGCTTTGGAACGGCGGTAGCCGAGGATGGGTGCGGGCTGTGTGGCCAGCGGAGGCGTGCGGGACGCCGCCCAGAGCGACCAGCGTCAGCGGCAGCGCGAGCAAACGAAACAGGCCCCCGCTGAGGATGCCGGCGAGCACGGATCTCAAGCTAGCACCGCGACGCTTGGGCGGGATCCGTCGGTCGCTTCATGGCGCGCTGGGCGTGCGGAATCCGCGGTCGTGCTGTCACCGCCAGGTCCCGTCTGGCTGGCGGCGCGCAACCCTGGGCAGGGCGCCCACATCGTCCTTCAGCGCGGGTCGAGTGAGCGCTGTCGCCGACGGCCAGGACAGCTACCGACTCGCCCAAGCGACCGCCGGCAAGGGGGGTGGAGGCTCCTCACCTAACCCTCGACCCTGCTGGGGAGAATCGATGGCCACCAGCGGGGAGATCTGATGGCCACCACCACGAGATTCGATGGCCACCAGCTGGACGCCCGGGTCGCTCCAGGCGCGCGAGCCCAGGAATAACCTGCATATCACGACAGCGCCGCTGGGATGGGCGAGCCCTGCCGTGCTAGGCACCACAGTCATGCACAACCCGGCAGCGCTTCCAGCTCACGCCAGCTTTGCCGCACTACGCAGCGTCCAAGGCACGCCAGCCACCCACACATCTCGCCCTACGCAGCGACCAGCAGTTAGTGGCGACCTCGGTCGAATCGCATCCGGTCGTCTCGCCGAACGCCTTGACGGGTCCGCTGGCCTCGATTGCGAAGCGCGCTCCTCCCTTTGGCTCATGTGAGATCTCCTGAGCCGGGCGCGATGTTCTGGTTTACGCGGAATAGGTTCGATGGGTCGTACCGTCGTTTGATTGCTGCGAGCCGCTCGTACGTCTGGTCGGGATAGGCGTCGTGTATCCGAGCGGTCCCCTCGTCGCTCAGGAAGCTGACGTGGACACCACGCGCGGCCGGGCTCATCGCCGCCAGCGAGTCAGCGACCCATCTCTCGTGCGAAGCGGCCTGGTCGAGCTCTTGATATCCAGCGAAGAACGTCATCATCATGCGCCGGTCGCGGTGAGCGAAGGCGCTCGCGTTCTCCGGGATACGCGCCATTGCGCCTCCGAGCACCCTGATCTGCACGGCCGTCGTCGGCGACGGCTGAGCTTGCATCCGCTCGAAGATCGTCGCCGCGGCGCGCTCGTCGAGCTGGTCGAGAAACATCGAGCGGGTGGCCATCCGGACCCGTTCGGGGCCGGGTCCCTCCGCCGCATACATCTGTCGATAGGGCATCGGCGTGATCGCGTCGGCGAGCGGCGTCGCGAGTGCTCGCAGCGGAGCGAGGGCCCGCTGGCCGTGCTCGAGATCACCGGCATAGGCCAAGCGCACCATCAGCGCCAGCTGGCCGTGATGCTCCGCGGCCACGAACGGCAACGGCGGGAGCCGCGCGAGGATGGCGATCGTTGAGAGCTCGTCCGGCGCGTCGTCGGCGGCGGCGATGAACGAGCCCAGGATCTCGGAGCTCGCGGGCAGCACCAGCACGCCACCCAGGATCGTGTCGATCTCGTGGAGCCTGGTACTGCAGACGTGTCACGACCCCGAAGTTCCCGCCTCCACCGCGGAGCGCCCAGAACAGATCCGGGTGCCGCTCGAAATCGACCCGGAGGCGTTCCCCATCCGCGGTCACGAGCTCCACGGCGAGCAGATCGTCGATCGTCAGGCCGTACTTGCGGACAAGCCACCCGATGCCGCCTCCAAGGGTCAGCCCGGCGATACCGACCGATCCCGTGTCTCCGAATCCGGTCGTGAGACCATGCCGCGCCGTTTCTTCGGTGTACTGGCCAGCGGTGAGCCCGGCCTGGGCCCAGGCGAGCCGCCGCTGCGGGTCGACGTGCAGCGCGCGCATATTGGACATGTCCAAGATGACTCCCCCGTCGGACGTGCCGTGACCAGCGAAGCTGTGCCCGCCGCCTCGAACTGCGAGCTCAAGGCCTTTCGTGCGCGCGAGCGAGACGGCGAGCGCCACGTCAGCAGAATCGGCAGGGCGGACGATCAGCGCGGGTCGCCGGTCGACTGCGGCGTTGACCACTCGCCGAGCTGATTCGTAGTCGGGATCGCTGGGCCCGACCACCTCACCATGGAGCGCGGCGCGCAACTCGGGGATCGAGCCGGGTACGGAACGAGGCGCCGAGCGCTGCTCGGCGTAGTGGGTCGAACGCATCAGGTCCTCCATCGGTCTGTCTCCTCGGTGTGCGGTTGGTCGATGTGTGTCAGGTCGTGCTGGCGGCGGCGGTCTGCGCCTCTCGGACCGCAGTCTTGGCGACGCTGTCCGAGTGCTCCTCGTGCCGGACGAGCGCGAAAATCGCGGGGAGGGCGAGCAACGCGATCGCGCCAAGGACCCACAGCGCTTGCTGAAATCCGCTGGTGAGAGCCGCGGGTGGTGCGGTGCCGGCGTGAATCAGCGTGTTGGTGTGGTCGGTGGCGACGCTTGAGGCGATCGCGATCCCGATCCCTCCGCCGAGCTGTCGGGAGGTGTTCACCAGCCCGGACGCGAGACCGGCCTGGTGCTTGGCGACGCCGGCGAGCGCGGCGATCGAGATCGGGATGAACGCGAACGCCGTCCCTGCGCCGGCGACGAGCATCGGGCCGGCGAGGTTGGCGAGGAAGTGCGCGTGGACGGGCACCTGGCTTGCCCAGATCACGCCCGCGCCGATCAGCATCATCCCGATCGTCATCACGACCTTGGCTCCGCGGTCGGTGACTAGCCGCTGCGAGAGGCCGGCGAGCGCGATCGAGCTCAGCGACGTGGCGAGCCACGCGACCCCGGTCTCAAGGGCGGAGTAGTGCAGCACCTGCTGCATGTACAACGTGCCGATGAAGATGAACCCGTAGAAGCTGCCGCCCAATAGCAGCCCGGCGATGTTCGCGCCGGCGAGCGTATGGAGCCGAAAGATCGAAAGCGGCAACAAGGGCTCCTGCGCCCGGCTCTCGATCCCCGCGAAGGCGACGAGCAGCGCCGCAGATCCTGCGAGGAGGACGATCGTTCTCGTTGTGCCCCAGCCGTACTGCGACGCGCCGGCGATCGCTTCGACCAGCAGCAACAGCCCGCCCGTGCCGGCGATCGCGCCGAGCGCGTCAAATCTCCGGTGCACGGTGGCGGGCCGGCTGTCTGGGACGAGTCGCGGTGCGAGCGCCAGCGCGGCTGCGCCGATCGGGACGTTCAGGTAGAAGATGTACTGCCACCCGGCATAGCGGGTGAGGAGCCCACCAGCGATCAGCCCGACTGTCGCGCCGGCGGCAGCGAGCCCGCCCCAGAGCCCAAGCGCCTTGTTGCGCTCGGCGCCCTCCTCGAACATGTTCATCACGATCGACAGGGCAGCGGGCACCATGGTCGCCGCGCCGATTCCCTGAACGGCTCGGCTTCCGATCAGGAACGCGTCGCCGGTCGCGAGCCCGCAGGCCAGCGACGCCGCCGTGAACACGGCAAGCCCGAGCATCAGGATCCGGCGGCGGCCGAGCAGATCCGCGGCGCGCCCGCCGAGCAGCAGGAAGCCGCCGAACGTGATCGCGTAGGCGGTCACGACCCATTGCAGGCTCGCCTCGGTGAAGTGCAAGTCACGGCCGATCGTCGGCAGCGAGACGTTGACGATCGTCACGTCGATGATCGTCATGAAGTAGGCGACCGCCAACAACGCGAACGCGCGCCAGCGATTGATATTCGGTGATGTGGACGTCATCTGCCTCCAGGAGAGGTCTGGTAGGGACAGGCGATAGGTGAACGAGGACGAGCGCTATGCGCCCGCTACGCGACCTTCCGCTCCGATCGGGGAGCCGGTCGTTCGCTCAGAGACAGAGTGCCGGGCGGCGCCGCGCTTCACCATGCGCACACCGCAAAGGAAATGCTCGCTGTTGTCGGATTCCCGAAAGAAAGCGCGGCGGAGCTACTCGCTGCCGTCCACGACGACGTGCTCGCGGAGCGCGGGCGCTGCCTGCTCGTCGTCGACGGCCACATCGGAGTCGGACTCGATCAGCGCCTGGATCCGCAGCGCCAGCCCGAGCTCATCGCGGCGGCGAGTAATTGGACGCCCGATACGTTCTTCGATCGTGGCGAGCCGGTAGCCAACGGTTCGCTCGTGGACCTTGAGCAGTGCGGCGGCCGCGGATGCATTCTGACCCAGGCTGAAATAGGCCCGCAGCGTCGCACGCAGCCGAGCGGTCTTGGCGTCAGGAGCCGCCAGCGGTCCAAGCTCGCGTGCGACGAACTCACGTGCGAGGCGCTCATCCTGGACGGCGAGCGCCTCGAGCGCGACGTCGTCGTACCGAGTGACCGGCGCGCCGCCGATCATCGCGACCTTGTAGGCCTGGAGAGCCTGCTGGTGGGTCTCGACGAACCCCTGCTCACCGAAGGCCACCTCGCCGCAGGCCAGAAATGTGCCGTCCTGGGGCGAGAACCGGTCCAGGGCTCGCGCCACTGTGGCGCCGATCCGGGGACGTCCACCCAGCCAGGCCCACAGCGAGCGCCCGCCACCGGGCGCTATCAGTAACGCGCAACCAAGCTCGTGCGCAACTTGCGTGGCGGCCGCCTCGGGGTTCGCACCCCACGCGACCACGCCGATGTGATCCACGCGCAAGCGGTACCCGAGCTCCTCCTCGGACACCGGCATCCCCGCGAGCAACTCGCGCGTCAATGACGCGCGCCTGCGCTCCTGGCTGCGCAGCAGGCGGTCACGCTCGGACTGGTACACCTCAGCAAGTTGCCTCGTGACCAGGTCAACGTACGCGAACAGATACCGCGAGAGGACCCGAAGCGCCTTGATCCGCCGCGTGTCCGGAAGTCCCCAGCGCTCCACTTCGGCGCACATTTGGTCCCACAGGCTCGCGTGGCCGATCATGTACGTGCGAAGCACCGCCGCCCACGGGAGCCGTTCGTTGGCGGCCAGTAGCGCCTCGTCGACCGCGCCGGGCGGCAGGCGGTCAGGCAGCGCACGGCCGTGTCCCAAACCGTGCGCCACCGCACGCAGGTTCGCGACGACGCTGGCCCGTTCGACGTCGGCCATGCCCGGGTCGAGGCCCTCGAAATACTCCGGCACCTCGTCGCGGAGCCGGTCATCCACGACATCCGTGACCTCCTCCGCGTTGGAGTCCAGCCAAGCCGCCAGCTGCCGGATGTCGGCATCCAGGTCGCTCATGCGGCGAGCCTTACCCTTCGATCAGGACGGGGCTGCAAGGTCGAGTAGCACAAGATGATCGCCACCGCCGTCAGATAGCCACTTGGCACAGCACGCCCTCGCATCTCGAGAACTCCTCCTGCTCCCGTGCGGACGGATACCAGCGACGGCCCCGTGAGTCAACACGCACGAGGCGTTGTGGTCAGCTTCCGGACGAACCCGTGATCGTCCCGCGACGCCGGACTCGTTACGCATCGCCAGCGCCGCCGCGCAAGGAAGGGGCTTTCAATGAATCGCCCTGTCGCCCGGCCTCGCACCGAGTTGACTACGGGGATCCCTGGGCCACTCGCCAAGCGGCACAATGCCGCCATGCGCGTTGAACGCACTCGCGAGAACGTGTTCACGGTCACCGCCAGCAGCCAGGAGCTGTCGGCGCTGGTGGCCGGCGCGCGGATGGCGCTCGAGGCGATGCGAGCCGCGCCAGAGCCCCCGCCCGCCGAGGCGGTCGAGATCCTCGAGCGGGTCCTTACCGACTTTGATCGCGCTCGGGAGCGCCTGAGCAAAGGGCCCGCCGCGGGCGGCTGACCCGCGCCGCTGAGCGCCGGGTCAGCCGCTGGCGTGAGCTCTCAGGCCGGCGCCCCCGCAGCCGTCTGTTCACGGATGTAGGCGGTGGCCTGGTCGAATTCGCTCGTAAATCGGTCGTAGTCGAACTGGAGGGTGTTCAGGTACGTGCTCCAGCCCATGGTGTTCTTGGCGATCAGGGCGGTCTCGTTGATCTCGTCCTCGGTCGCGCCGAACAGCCGCGCGGCCTCGGCATGGAAGTAGGTGCAGTACCGGCAGCGAGTTGCCCCGGAGACCGCCAGCCCAATCATCTCCTTGTATTTGTTGGGGATGGCGGTCTGATCGGAGAGCACCAGCGACTTGAAGCTCGCCCACTCGGTGGGGAGCAGGTAATCCGGGACGCGCTGGAACATCTCGAGGTTGAGCCCAAGGACCCTCTCGATGTCGCGATCCGCCTCGTGGCGATCCTCGACGACTGACATGATTGACCTCCTGGTCGGTGGTGTTGTCAGGGCGACGATCTCAGGCGGCCGTGCCAGTGGCGCGAAGCCCGCGCGAATCCACCGTGAAAGCGGATGCGCGCACGAACTCGCGCAGTGTCGTGTTCAACGTAGCCGGGCTTATCGGCGTGGCCGATCGGCTCACAGCATCTCTGCGATGCGCTCGGCTGCGCGCCGTGCGCCGTCGGTCTCGACTGGCCGGTAATCGACGTTCCGGCCGATCTCTTCCGCGATCGCCGTCGCGATCGTCTCGGGTGGTGAGCTGTCGATGTCCATGCACCGTCCCGCGCGGTAGCGCTCGAGCCGGTGGCGGACGTGGAAGTTCTGCTCGAAGTGGTGGCCGAGCGGGAAGTAGATGAAGGGGCGCCGGTTGGCGGTCAGCTCCATCGCTGTGGTGAGCCCGCCTTGTACGACCGCCAGGTCGCAAGCGGCCAGGTGGCGGTAGAGATTGTGGACGTAGCCGACCACTTCCAGGCCGTCGTGGCGCGGCAACGATTCGGGATCGATTCGGGGGCCCGCGACGACGATCGTGCGCAGGCCGGGTACCTGCGCCGCGGCGAGGGGGTGGGCGTCGATCACCCGGCGGAGCAGGTGGCCGCCTACGCCGGACCCGCCCACGCTGACGATGCACACCTGCTCGTGTTCGCGGTAGCCGAGCTCGACGCGCAGCGCCTGGCGGTCAGCGAACGCTTCGGGGTCGAATCCCGACACGTAGCCGGAGAAGTCGAAGTGCCGCTCGGTCCATTCACGGATCAGGGGGAGCTCCGGCCCGAGGCGGTCCGGGACGATGTCGTCGGGGTTGCCGACGAAGAGCGCCCGGTCGCGCAGGCGGGGGAAGCGCGCGATGTGCTCGACCATCTCGGCGTTGTAGTCGGCGGTCAGGAACGCCTCGTGCTCGCCGCCGTCGGGCATCGGCAGCCAGCCGACGAAGTCGGTCAGCCAGCAGTACGCGGCGCGCTTGAGCTCGGGGTTCTCATGCAGGTAGTAGTCGAGCTCCCACGCCTCGTCGCCGATCCACAGGTCGTAGGGCTCGGCCTCGACGAGGTCGTGGAAGACCATGAAGTTGTTGACCAGGATCTCGTCCATTCGCCGCCAGGCCTGGAAGCAGTGCAGGTCGTGCTCGGCCGACTCGGACTCGAGGTGTCCCGATTCGCTGGCCAGCTCGGCGCTCGCCGGGTGGATACGCTCGCCCTCGCCCTGAAGCACACGCGTGACGGGATCCTGGGCCAGCCACTCGATCTCGAGGTCGGGCACCAGCGCCCGCAGCTCGCGCGCGATCGCCACGTCGCGCTGCGCGTGCCCCAGGCCGATCGGAGAGGAGATGAACAGCGCCCGCCGAGGGCGCGCCCGGGCGCGGGTCCACGCCGACGTCGGCGAGCGGCGCGGCCGGACGAAATCGCGCAGCAACAGATTGACCCTAACCGGGTCGCGCGCGTGGGGGCAGTGACCTGAGCCATCGAGGCTCACGAGCGCCCCGCGGGTCATGGTTGCGAACGCCGCGCCAGAGTCGTGCGGGCGCACTGCGTCATCGCGTCCATGGATCACCAGCACTGGACACCGGATCCGATCGGTCAGCTCCCGCACCCCCGCTTCGTCCGATAGGCGGGGCGCGAGTTGTGTTGCCACGAGCGTCTCGGGATCGGTCTCAAGCGCCCAGGCGACGCAGTCCTCGCGTTGCTTGGTCGAGTGCGGCTCGTTGAACACCTGGGAGAAGAAGAACTCCACGAAACCCTCGTAGGCCTCGCGCCAGTAGTTGGCGTTCCACTTTCCCCAGGTCTCGTAGGTGTCCCGCGGCTCGACGAATTCGCGCTCGGCGGTGGCCCGCGGCACGGCCGGCGGCAGCGGTAGGGCTGGGCCGATGAACACCATCGCCTCGACTCGCTCGGGGTGGTGAGCGGCGAGGAGCAGGGATCGCTCGGCGCCGCGCGACAGCGAGACGAGCACCGCTCGCTCGGTTTCGGTCGCGTCCATGACCGCGAGCGCGTCGGCGGCGAATTCCTCCTCCCGATACGCCTCAGGGGTCCGCGGCCGGTCGGATCTGCCGTTGCCGCGGCCATCGAGCGTAAGCACCCGGCCGTGGCGTGAGAAGTATGGAATCTGCGCCTTCCAGCAGCGCGAGTGGATGATCGACCAGGTCGGCAAGAACAGGACCGTCGGCTCGCCCTCGCCGTAGCGCTCCCAGAACACCCGCACGCCATGACGCTCGATGAAACCCTTCTCGTCCGGGTATCGGGCGCGGGTCTGCTCGCGCGAAATCGCGCGGGATGTCTCGATCGTGGTCATGCGCTCGAGCGGACTGTCGCACGGCGGCGTGTCCACTGCGCGAAATCAGCGCGAAAGCTGGCGAGAGGCGGTTACGCTTGCCGGATGCTGCGGGTGCGGCTGCTGGGGGATCTGGAGATCGAGCACGACGGTGGCGCGATCGAGCCGCCGTCGAGCCGGCGGGCCCGGGCGCTGCTCGGCTGGCTGGCGCTCGAGCGGCGGGTGCACGCGCGCTCCCAGCTGGCGGCGCGGTTCTGGCCCGATGTGCTCGACGAGAGCGCGCGCACCAGCCTGCGCAGCGCGCTGTCGGCGTTGCGCCGGTCGCTCGGGCCGGACAGCGAGCGCTACCTCATCGCGGGCCGGGATGACGTCGGCCTCGCCGGGGGCTCGGAGGTGTGGACCGATGTCGCGGAGTTCGAGCATTGCGTGGAGCAGGGCCGGCTAGAGGAGGCGCTCGAGCTGTGCCGCGGCGAGCTGCTCGCGGGGCTCGACGACGATTGGGTGTACGAGCGGCGCGACGAGCACCGCGACCGCGTGGCCGGCGTGCTCGCCCGGCTCGCGGCGCGGTCCGAGGACGATCGACAGTGGCAAGCCGCGATCGATTACACGCGCCGTCAGGCTGCCCTCGATCCTCTCGCCGAAGAAGCGCAGCGGGATCTGATGAGGCGGTTGGCCGCGTCCGGCGACCTCGCCGGGGCGATCAGGACGTACGAGCGACTGAGCCGCCGCCTGCGGGACGAGCTGCGCATCGCTCCCTCGCACGCGACGCGCGAACTGGCCGATGCGCTGCGCCGGCGCGGTGAGACGGCGCCTCGAGACTCCCGGGCCGCCACCGTGGAGTCGGCCGCCGCCGTCGTCACGTTGCTGTTCACCGACCTGGTCGGCTCGACCGCCCTTCTCGGTGAGCTAGGCGACGACGAGGCCGAGCGGCTGCGACGCGCTCATTTTGGGCTGCTGCGCGACGTCGCGATCACGCACGGGGGCCAGGAGGTCAAGAACCTCGGCGATGGGCTGATGGTGGCGTTCCCGAGCGCGGTCAACGCCGTCAGCTGCGCAGTCGGCATCCAGCAGGCCGTGCACCGCCACAACGCACGCCAGGGCGACGACCGATTGCGGGTTCGCGTGGGACTCAACGCGGGCGAACCAATCCGCGACGAGGGCGACTATTTCGGCACGCCCGTCGTCCTCGCCAAGCGGCTGTGCGACGCCGCCGCCGGCGAGCAGATCCTTGCCTCGGGGCTGGTGCGTGCTCTCGTGGCCTCGCGTGGGAAGTTCGATTTCCGGTCCCTCGGGCAGAAGGATTTGAAGGGCATCTCGGAAGCAATCGAGACCTGGGAGGTGGCCTGGGAGCCGGCGCAGGAGCGGCGGATCTCGCTCCCTGCCCCGTTGCAGGGAGACGATTCGGCGCCGTTGATCGGCCGGGAAACGCAGCTCATGGAGCTTCGTGGTCGCTGGCAGGACGCCTGCGCGGGCACGCGCGGCGTCGCGGTGCTCGCCGGCGAGCCGGGGATCGGCAAGACCCGCCTGGCGGCCGAGTTCTGCCGCAGCGCGTACGCGGACGGAGCCGTGGTCCTGCTCGGACGCTCCTACGAGGACTCGCTGGTCCCATACCAGCCGTTCGTGGAAGCCCTGCACCACTACATCTCTGAGAGCCCGCTCGACGAGCTGCGGCTTCAAATCGGTCCACACCGGACGACGCTCGCCACGCTCCTACCCGAGCTGGCGGACGCCCGGTCGGAGGCGGTCAGCTCCGGCGCACACCCGCCCGAGCGCGAGCAGTTCGTGCTGTTCGACGCGGTGGCGTCGATGCTCCGCGCGGCGGCGGACGAACACCCGCTGATCCTGGTCCTGGACGACCTGCACTGGGCCGATGCCACGACGCTGCAGCTGCTGCGGCACGTTGTCCGGGCAACCGAGGGCGCGCCGCTCCTGGTCCTCGCCACGTACCGGGAGACCGAGGTCGATCACTCCCACCCATTAGCGCAGGCGCTCGCCGAGCTGCGCCGCGCCCGAGTGCTCGCCGACCTGACCCTCGCCGGGCTGGGCGAGGCGGAGGTCGCGGCGCTGGTCTCCGCGCGAGCCGGGCATTCCGCGCCGGCGCCCTTCGCCCGCGGGATAGCCGACCGCACCGGTGGCAACCCATTCTTCGTCGAGGAGTTGCTTCGGGACGTCCGCGTCGCGGAGGACTGGAACGATGCCCTGGCCCGGATCGAGCTGCCGCAGAGCGTGAAGGACGTGCTCCTGCGCCGCCTGAGTCGACTCGACGACGCCTGTCGGCGCGTGCTCACGATCGCCGCCGTGGCCGGGCGCGAATTCACGCTCGAGTTGATCGAACGGGTGGCGGGCATGGATGCAGGGCGCGTTGCCGAAAGCCTCGAGCACGCGATCGCGGCGCACATCGTCGACGAGGCCGCGTCGCTCGGGCGCTTCAGCTTCGCCCACGCCCTGATCCGCGAGACGATCTACGACCAGCTCTCGCGCACGCGCCGCGCGCAGCTGCATAGGATGATCGGTGAGGCCATCGAGAGCGCCGTCGGCCACGGGCCCGACCGATCCGCCAGCGAGCTCGCATACCACTTCTCGGCCGCCGGGGATCCAGGCAAGGCCTACGAGTACCACGTGCTCGCTGCCGCGGGCGCGCAGCGCGTGTACGCGGTCCAACCGGCGCTCGTGCATTACACGGCGGCGCTCGAGGCCGGCGCCGAGCTTGGGCTGCGGGCCGATCGTGACCCTGCGCTCCGGGGTCTGCTCCTGCAGCGCGGCGGCTTGCGATGGCGGACCGGGGATGTCAGCGGCGGGGCCGGTGATCTGAACGCGGCGCGCGACGGCGCGCGGCGGTCGGGCGATCGGGTAATCGAGATCGATGCGCTCAACGAGCTGGGGATCATGCAGCTCCGCTCGAACCGCGAGGCTGCAGCTGCTTACCACGAGTCTGCACTCGAGATCGCGCGCGAGTTGGGCGACAACGCGGCCGAGACAAATGCGCTCGACCGGTTGGCGGTCATCTGCTCGCACCGGCTCGAATTCGATCGTGCGCTGGAGCTCGGTGAGCACGCGCTCGAACTGGCTCGGGGCACCGCTGACCCGATCGTGGTGGGTCGGGCGATGGACAGCATCAAGCTGGCTGTGTGGCAAATCGGCGACCTTGCTCGGCTCGAGGAGCTCACCGGCGAGCTCGAGCCGCTGTGGCGCGAGCGCGGCGATCTCTGGTACCTGCAGTGGACGCTGCTCGAGGGCTCGTTCGTGCCGATCGCAAGGGCACGATGGGACGAAGCGGCCGAGCGGCTCGCGGACGCGGTTGCCGTCAACCGCCGCGTGCGCGACCCCCTGGCCGAGATGCTGATGCTCGATGCGCTCTGCTGGCTGAACCGTAGCCGGGGGGCCTATGACGACGCGGTGGCAGCGGGCCGGAGGGCGTTCGTGCTGTGCGCCGACATCGGTTGGGAAGGCTGGGCGGCCGCGACGCTGGGATGGACGCTGCTCGACCTCCGGGCGGCGGCGGCCGCCGCCGAGGTGCTCGAGCGCGGGCTGGCCGCCGGCGAGCAGATCGGTGCTACGAACGAGATCGCGCGCTGCGCGGGCCAGCTCGCCTGGGCTCTCCTGTTGCTCGGCGATGAGGGTGGAGCGACCGCCCTCGCCGCGCGGGCCGCGGAGCTGCTGCAAGGAGTCACGGCGCCGCCCGGTGCCGCGTTTCTGTTTGGCGCGCACGCCTACGCCGCGGTCGGTCGCGTGCTGCTCGCGACGGGGGCGCCCGATCGCGCCGAAGCCTTGCTCCGCCCGGTGCTGGAAGCCGCGTCGCGGTCGGGCTGGTGGGAGGCGGTTGCCATGCTCGAGCTCGTCCTCGGGCTTTGCCTTCAGGCCCGCGGAGAGCCCGATCGGGCTCGCGCCGCCCTCATCCACGCGGCGGAGCTCGCGGATGAGCACGGGATCCCGAGCACGGGGTGGGAAGCGCACACCTCCGTGGCGCCGCTCAGCGAACATCCCGACGAGCACCTTGCCGCGGCCGAGGCGATCGTCGAGCGCATTGCCGCGGCCGTCAGAGACGAAGCGCTCCGTCGCTCCTTCCGGGAGTGGGCGAAGCCTTAGCGGCGTCCGGGAGCGTCCACACCACCTCGTAGCCGAGCAGCTCCCGATCCGCGAGTTTCCGACCTGCGAACTCGGCGAGGCCCTCGAGCTGGGTGCGGTACCTCTGCACCGCTTCCAGCTTGCGGGCGTGGGCGCTCTGATCGAGCTCATGCACGGTGGGCGACATCGCCTCCGGCGGGATGTCGGTTTCCGCCAGCGAGTGCTCCCACGTGGCTGCGGCCAGATCCTTCGAACCGGGGACGAGCTTCCCGGTCACCCAGGCGGGCCAGCCGTGCAGGGTCGCATGGGGCAGGTCGGCGTACAGGGACACGGCGAACCCCGCCTCTCTCAGCTGGAGCGCCGCCGCGCGGACGAGCGCATGATCGGGGTGGTTGGCGAACGCGGCCGGGGCGTAGATTCGGCCGCCGGGCGAGACCATCCGCTCGAGCTCCGCCGTGACCGGAGCGAGCGGCTGTTCAGCATCGCGGTACTGCTCGTCGAGCAAGTCGAGGTTGACCGCCGCGCGACCAGCCAGGGACAGCGCCGCGCGGTCCTCCTCGACGCGCTCGCGCATGCGGTCGGTCGAGTCCGTCGCGCCCGTATGCCGGTCCCACCACGCCACTCCGTCCCGGCCCTCGGGCGCGCCGGCAAACACGTTGATGACCACAACTTCGCCCGGCTGCGTAAGCACATGCCAACACGACAGGACCGCGTCGTCGAGGTGAGGGGAAAGAATCGCAATGGCCATTGATCCCGACGATGCCGTTCGACCGTGGAGCCACCGTGAACAGGGCGTGAATGCCGCGGGCGTAACCGAGGCGGCCGGCTCTGTCGCACCGTGCAGCTTCCGATGCCCGCCGGCCGCCCACACTATCCCGCCCGGGGCTGCTGCCCGGCGACGTGGGGTGATCGATCGGGTAGCGCGCCGGCTCGGCCTGAGTCGACGTCGCAAGACCGGATCCTTCAGCCTGTGGTGACGTGACGCGAAGCTCGGATACCAGCCAGCACGACACCGCTTCGCAGCGGTCCGTCGTGCTCGTGACCGGCATGTCCGGGACCGGGAAATCGAGCGCGCTCGAGTTGCTTGCCCGCCGCGGGCACCAGACCGTCGACACCGATGAACCGGGCTGGATCATTCAGGGCCAGACACCCGACGGGCCCGAGCCGCTCTGGGACCTCGACAGGGTCGGCGCGCTGCTTGACCGCCATCGGGTGGGTTGGCTGTTCATGGCCGGTTGCGTGGCCAACCAGCGCGCGCTCTATGACCGCTTCGACGCCATCGTCCTACTGAGCGCACCGATCGAGGTCCTCCTCGAGCGGGTCACCGACCGTGCCAACCCGTTCGGGTCGACCTCGGAGGATCGACCGAAGATCGCCAGCGACCTGGCTGCTTACGAGCCGCTCCTGCGCGCCGGCACCGATTACGAGATCGTGACGACCGCGCCCATCACCGAAGTGGTCTCAGCGCTCGAGCAAGTTGCCGGCGCCGGTCGTCGAGCGAACCGATAGCACCGGCAGATCAGCCCCGAGTCGAGGTGGGCCGCCGACCAGGCCGTCGACGCCGCGACCGCCCGCCCTTCGCGTTGGTTGCGTGCGGTGAAGGAACGGCTGTCGGGCGCCCGGAGCTTGTGCCGTGTAGGCCGTGCTCGATACCGAGCTGGCCGGCGAGTTTGACCACGTCGTGATGCTGATCCGGGGAGAGGAGCGTGATCCCGACGCCTTGGCGACCGGCGCGGCCGGTGCGACCGATGCGGTGGACATAGGTCTCGCTGTCGGCCGGCGGGTCGAAGTTGATCACGTGCGAGATCCCCTTGACATCGATCCCGCGGGCCGCGACGTCGGTCGCGACGAGCGTCCGTACCGCGCCGGACTCAAAGCGGGCGAGAGCCTGCTCGCGCTGGCGCTGTGACTTGTTCCCGTGCATCGCCACCGCCTGAACGCCCTGCGCCGCAAGCCGCTTGACGAGCCGGTCGGCTCCGTGCTTGGTGCGAACGAACACGAGCGTGAGGTCACGATCGCGACCGAGCTCGCGGACGAGCCCCTCGACGCGATGCTCGTGGGCGACCTGTACGAACCTGTGCGCGATCTCAGCGCTCGCTCGCCGCGCCGCTGGGCCGTGCCGGTGGATGGCGGGCCGGTGCGCAAAGCGGGCGGCGATCGATCCGGCTTCGCCGTCCAGGGTGGCGGAAAAGAACAGCGTCTGACGCTTCTCCGGACAGGCGGCGACGATCCGGTCGATCGCCGGACGAAAGCCCATGTCGAGCATCCGGTCGGCCTCGTCGAGGATCAGCATCCTGACGTGCTCGAGTGTGAACGCGCCCCGTGCCAGCAGGTCCTCCAACCGGCCCGGCGTGGCCACCAGGACGTGCGAGGCGGCGGCATCCTTGGCCTGCTTGGCCAGGCCCGTCCCGCCGTAGACGGCGGTCACCCGCAGCGCGCTCGCGTGCGCGATCCCGCGGATCTCATCGACAATCTGCGTCGCCAGCTCTCGGGTCGGCGCGAGTACGAGCGCCGCCGGCCGGCGGTCCTCGGCGCTGATGCGCTCAACCGCCGCGATCCCGAACGCGAGCGTCTTGCCCGATCCCGTGGGCGACTTCGCGATCACGTCCCGGCCGGCGATCGCATCGCCGATCACGGCCCGCTGGATCGCGAACGGCTCGGTGATTCCGGCAGCGGATAGGGAGCTGACGACGGCGCGCGAGACCCCGAGCTCAGCGAATGATTCTGGTGACATGTACTACCTCTTGGCGGCGCACGAAGGGCCGCGGACAGTTCGGGAGGCGAAGGCTGACCCGAACCGCTGTCATGCGGGACCCAAGCAAGCTGCCTCGCGGCCGACGGCGCCGACCACTCACACCAACCTAGCAGGTCACTTCGGATGCGCAGCTCGCGACGGCGGACTCGATGCGGCGCTCGTCGCCGGTGAGCTCGGGAACGACGAACGCCGTCAGGTGCAACTCTCGGGAACGACGAACGCCGTCAGGTGCAACTACAGTCCGCGCGCGCGAGCGTCGTCGCTCAACGCCTTGCCGAGCGCTCCCGGCTGAACCCGGGCCTCGAGCTCGGCGATCTGCTTGGTGTGTCGCGAGAACTCGCGGTGCACCGAGTCCTGCAGCCCCTGCACGAGCTGCTCCAGGTGGGCGACGCGAGCATCGAGCGCACGCACCTGAGCCTGCTCGAGATCAACGGTGGGGGGCTTTGCCGCTTCGTCGGCGGTCTTGGACACGCGGCGGATCTGGCGGATCCGGGCGATCAGCCGCTCACGCTCGCGCATGGCTCACCACCGACGTGGCCGCTTGGGCACGACGGGGCGAGGTGGGTACCGGCGGCGCTCCTCATCGGTCATCTGACGGATCACCAGCGAGCCGCTCTCGACCTGCTCGCGCACCAGCTCGAGCTTCGCCTCGTGCTTCTCCTCCGCTCGCTCGCGCGCCGTCTTCGGCGTCTGCTGGCTGTGGGGCATCGGTTCCTCCCTTGCCGGCGCGGTCACACGTGGTCAGAGATTCGCTGCGTCGGCGAGGAGAATCTCACGGGCGATGACACCGCCCGCAGCTTCACCGTAGCACCCAAACATCCCGAAACGAAGCGGGTCTCCAGTGGCACGCCGGCGAAACGGTAGGCTCCGCGGCCGAGCCGATCCCGCCAGCAGGCCTGCAGTCTCGGAGCTCGACGCCACCGACGCACGACCACCCACCGACCTGCCACACCTGACCCGATGAGCTCAAGCGAGGACATGGCGCAGCTCCCAACCCGCACGACGATCGTAACCCTCGTGACCGGAGACCGCCACCGCGTCGAGGGATCCCCCAAGGAGGTCGAACGCATCATCCTCGACGCGGCTCGCGGTTCGATCATGCAGTTCGCGTGGCTGATCGAGGCGGACACCAGCGACGCCCTGGCCGTCAATCCAGAGCACGTGATCCTGCTCCGCGCTGCCGGTCCAGAAGGAGCGGACTGACCTGCGCGCGGGTCGGTCCGATCCCGGCTAAACCAGCTGAACGTTCGCGGCCGCAGGACCCTTCGGGCCCTGCTCGGTGTCGTACGACACCTTCGCGCCCTCGGCCAACGAGCGGAAGCCGCCGCCGGTAATCGCCGAGTGATGGACGAACAGGTCCTTGCCAGCGTCATCGGGCGTGATGAACCCGTAGCCCTTGTCGTCGCTGAACCACTTCACGGTTCCAGTTGCCATGTGTTCCCTCCCGGGAGATCGTGTGCTGCGAAACGCGGGAGGTGCTAGAGCAACAACTACGAACGCGGGCACTAATTCGCCGAGCCATCCGCCCGACGCGAAACCCCAGTGTAGCCGCCCAATGTGCGGCAGGCCGGCGAAAGGCGTCGCGTCCCATGAACCAGGGCCCGTAGGAACGGATTGACGGTGCTGGCGCAGCATGCTACCTTGCGTAGCATGGCAGCGAAGGGCCGCGAAACGCCGATCTCGCAACTTCGGCGAGGCGTGCTCGAATTCTGCGTGCTCGCGCTGCTGCGCGACGGCGAGCGCTACAGCTACGAGCTCGTCCGCGCGCTCGGTGATGCCGACGGCCTGGTGACGACGGAGGGCACGTTGTACCCGCTGCTCGGCCGGCTGCGTCGCGAGGGCGTGGTGGATACGACCTGGCGTGAATCGCCGTCCGGGCCCCCGCGCCGTTACTACCGCCTCACCCCAGACGGTCAAGCAGCGCTCGGCGGCTTCGTGACCGAGTGGACGCGATTTCGCGACTCGGTCGACGCCCTAGTTGGGAACGGAGTACTCAGATGACCACCAACACCCTCCATCCGCTCGCGGCCGACTATCTGGAGCGCCTGCGCCGCGCCGGACGGGGTCTCCCGCCCGGGCGGCTGCGGGAACTGCTCACCGAGATCGAGGGGCACCTGGCCGAGGCGATCGACCCGAACGCATCGGATGCGCAGGCGCTCACGGCTCTCGACAAGCTCGGCGAGCCCGAGGCGATCATCGCGGCCGAAATGCCGTATCCGCACGAGCTCCAAACGCGGCGCGGAACCAGGGAGTGGGCCGCGCTCATCCTGCTCCTGTTCGGCGGCTTCATCCTCGGTCTCGGCTGGTTTGCCGGTCTGATTCTGCTGTGGACCTCGCGCGCCTGGACCACCGGCGAGAAGTGGATCGGAACCCTCGTCCTACCCGGCGGCCTCGCGACCAGCGTGTTCATCGGGCTGATCGCGACCGGCGCGCCCACCAAAAAGATCTGCCACGTCATCGCCGGCGGCGTACAGCACTGCACCCCCGCCACCGGACAGGGCACCACCTCGAACGTTCTCGGGGTCGCTGTCTTCGCCGTTCTCGTGCTGGCTCCGATCGCGACCTCGGTCTATCTCGCCCGCCGCGCGCGGTAAGCCGTCACCGGCACACAGCAAATCGAACCACGCCCGGCGCTAGACGACCTGCACCCGGTCGCCGGTCCCCACTTCACCGTCGGTCAGAATGTCCGCTCTCAGCCCGCCGCGGTGAACCAGCGGGCGCAGGATCGGGCTCCCGGCGTAGCGCTGGATGACCGTGCACGGTTCGCACAGCCGCATCCCGCGGCAGCGGACCCGGCCGATCATGAACTCGTGGCCGACGAGCTGGTTGAGCTCGAGTCCCTCGACCACGATGTTGCGGCGGTGCTCATCTGCCGTGAGACCAAGCTCATCACAGACACCGCGTTCGATCAGGGTCAGAGCGCTTCCTGGGAGGCCCGAGGGAAACGTGCCGGTGCCGATCACGTGGCGATCGCCGTCGATCCCCCGGCCTGCCAGCAGGCGCGCCCTGGCCAGCGGCCGCGCGGGCAGCCCCGCACCGTCGGCGACATGGATCGATACCACGGTACCGACGCCGGTGGGCGCGGCCCCCCGAGGTGGGCGCGCCACCGCGATGTCGCCGGCCGCCACGACGAAGCCCTCCTCGACCCAGCGGTGCTCCTCGCCCGGCTCATCGGGCCATGAGGCTCCGCCGAGCGGGTCGAAGACCACGCCGGAGGGAAACCCGTACATCACGACGGGCCGGGCCGAACCGGCCGAATCGCGTGCGCGAGCCAGCCACGGGCCCGGCCAGTTGAACACCTCCGGCCGCTGGATCGGGACGAACCCCATTCCCCTGCTGGCAAGCCAACGCGACAGCAGCGGCCCGGGGGGCGGGTCGTCGACATCGCCGGATGTCGGAAACTCTGCCGGTGCCAGCTCGAGGATCGTGGCCAGGCAGGCCACAAAGGCTCCGCGCTCACCCCCGAGCCCACTGCCCAGCTCGTCGAGCGCGACTTCCTTCATCGGGCGGGTCGCCGCGGGAACGAGCCAGAAACGTGTCCGACCAACACCGGACTAGCGGGATGAGGACTCGTTCAGGCTGACGGCAGCCCGAATCAGGGTCGCGAACGCCTGCTCATCGATCTCATCGTGCTCGTGGAAGTCGATTGCGCGCCGGGTGTTGCCTTCGAGGCTCGAGTTGAACAGTCCCGAAGGGTCGTTCAGCGAGGCTCCCTTGAAGAAGGTGAGTTTCACCACGCTCTTGTACGTCTCCCCGGTGCAGATCGGACCGTGGTGAGACCACACCGGAACGCCTGGATTGGAAGGCTTTCTCCACTTCCACTCCTCGACCACGTCCGGGTCGGCCTGTTGGATCAGGGCGCGAAGCCTGGACAGGGTTTTGCCCCTCCAGTCGCTCAGTTCCTTGATCCTTGCATCGATCAGCTGAGATGGAGACTCGACCTTCTCCGCGGAGCTCTTGTTCATGTCGTAGACGTTACCGCGCCGCGCGCTACGGTCGTTTTCCCATGCCACTGAGTAACTCGTGCACCCGGCCTCTTCCGCTGGTGGCGGTGGCGAGCGGTGGCGTGGGATAGTCGGCGCCTGCGCGCAGGCCGTCGAGCAGCTCGGCGAGGGCGTCGGTGGCGGTGCGGGTCGGGGTCCATCCGAGCTCGGTTCGTGCGCGAGTGGTATCCATCAGGGGTACGGCGAGCGCCATGTCGAGCCAGCCGGGCTCGCTGGGCTGCAGGCGGAGCTTGTAGGTGACGGCGGCGGCGGCGCGGAGCACGGACGCGGGCACCTTGACGGTGCGGGCCCGCAGGAGCTGGGCGAGCTGGTCGCCGTCGATCGGGGGGTCGGCGGCGAGGTTGAACGCTCCCCGCACGTCACTGATGATGGCCTGGCGGAAGGCCTGGCCGACGTCGAGGGAGTGCACGGCCTGGAAGCGGAGGCGCGGAACGTCGGGCACGATCGGGATCAGCGCCGGAGAGACGAACCGCGAAGGGAGCAGGGGGCCGATGAACAGGCGACGGATCTCGGTTGCTGCCTGGCGTTTGAACACCAGCCCTGGTCGCATGCGAACGACCCGCAGCTTGGGCTGGTCGTGCTCGAGGCGGTCGAGAATGCGCTCGACGGCGGCTTTGTGGCGCGCGTAGAAGGAGGTCCGGGTACCCTCGGTGGGCCAGGACTCGTCCACGGGACGGTCTTTGGGGCCGGGTGAGTAGGCGCCGACCGAGGAGGCGTAGAGCAGGGAGGGCACGCCCGCGCGGACGGCGGCGTCGAACAGCCGCCGGCTGCCGGTGACGTTGACCGCCTCGGTCATGGCCTCGTCGCGGCCGGGCTGGATCAGCCAGGCGAGGTGCACGACGGCCGCGGCGCCGGCGAAGAGGGGGACGAGGTCGGAGGCGGCGATGTCGGCGCGAACGAACTTCACGTGCGAGAACGGGGAAGCCGCGGGTGGCCGGCGCGAGATGACGAGGACCTCGTCAACGCGGGATTCGCCGGACAAGGCTTCGAGCACGCTGGTGCCGAGGTTGCCAGTCCCGCCGGCGACTACGACGCGCACGACGGCCCCCGGTTCGGCGAGTGACCCGAGCGGATCCGCGGCCTCGTGCCTTGCCTACGCGTAAGCGGGTGCGTATCGGCTCCTCGGCCTGAGCGAGCGCTGGCGGGCGGTGTCATGCCCGGCGTTCTAGCAGTCGGAGGCAGCGACTACGCTCCGGGTCGAGTCGCTCGAATGAAAGTCATCCCCGTCACCCAAGCACAAGCGAGGCGTATCGCCGTCCGGGCTCAGGCGCTGGATGGCAGTGCTGCCGGCATCCTGGAGGTTGTCCGACGTCTCGGCTTCCTTCAGATGGACCCGATTTCGGTGGTGGCGCGACCGGAGCATCTGGTGCTCTACAGCCGGCTCGGGCGGATCGATGCTGCGGAACTCGATCGGCTGATCTGGGAGGAGCGCAAGCTGGTTGAGTGGGACGCCTTCATCTGGCCGATCGAAGATCTGCCGCTGCTGCGGGCCCGCATGCGATTCCATCGCGCCAAGCCCACGAGGCGGGCGCGCGAGTTCCTGAGTGCAAACGCTCGTTCCCGGCGGCACGTGCTCCGCGAGCTTGGTCGCAACGGTCCGGCGCTGTCGAGGCAGCTGACCGCGGGTGTGACAGCGGACGGCTACGTGCACCGCTGGTGGGGCGGCGGGGGTCAGACGAGGTTGATGCTCGAGTTCATGCAGCTTCGCGGCGAGATCGCCGTAGCCGGTCGTCACGGCCAGCAGCGTCTGTGGGATCTGGCCGAGCGGGTCTATCCCAACACGGACACCGTCCCGTGGCGAGAGGCGAAGTCGTTGATCGAAGAGAAGCAGCGCCGAGCGCTGGGCGTGTGGTTTGAACGCGGCGCGTTCCGGGCCTATGACGACGTTCCTGATGACCCCGTACCGTCTCGAGTGACGTTCCTCTCGCCATTCGACCGCCTGATCCACGACCGCGGTCGTGCACAGGCGTTATTCGATTTCGAATATCGACTCGAGATGTACGTGCCCAAGGCCAAGCGGAAGTACGGGTACTACGTGCTGCCGATCCTCCGCGGCGACCGCATCCTCGGACGTATCGATCTCGCGCGCGACAGGCCGTCGAACACGCTGCGGGTGCAGGGAATCTGGTGGGAGAAGCAGGCAGAGCCGGTCTCCCTCGAGCACGACCTGCGGCGGCTGGAAGCCGAAGTCTGCTCGGCGCCGCTCAGGCGCCCGTCGTCGTCACCCTCAGCCGGGCTGTCCGCGTCGCCGAGCTCATCGACCCCTACATCGTCCGGTCCGGACATCGGCCCGGGAGCCGCACGCCCCTGCTCGCCGCCGCTGGCGTAGGTGTCGCTCGCCAGGTCTGTCAGTACGCGCTCGACAGCGGGCACGACCTGGCGACCGCCGGAGCGCTGGCGACGGCCTTCGCCGAAGCTGGAATGCGGCTCACCGACGACCCGGTCCTCACGCAACTGGACATCAGGCGGCCGGCGTGATCGAGTCGCAGCGCGTCGCCGAGCCGTGACGCTGACCGAGCTCCATCGCCCGCACTGCGCGGAGGTGCCGAGCCAGCGCGTCTGGCGGCACCGGACCCGCGGGGAGCTCCACGACGAACGAGGTCGTCCCCGGGAAGGTGTGGTTGGACCACCTTGTCTCCTCTCCCGAGAGGAACGTCAGACAGGTCGGCCGTAGCCCCGCGAGCTGGGCGTAGCGCCGGGCCATACCCCGGTCCCCGCCGGCCATGTCGACGAGATCCATGTGCTGGTGGTACCAGATCGTGACCGCAGGCCGGATCCTCCGCACCAACCGCATCGCGGCCCGGGTCTCGGGCTCTGAGGCGGGGCGTGGGCCCGCGTAGTAGGTGGGATCGCTGATCGGCTCCCAGCGATAGGGGAAGTTCCGATTCAAGTCGACGCCATGAGCGTTCTGCCTGGTGTCGGCCGCGGTGCCGTCCGGATTCATCTCCGGGACCAGCCACAGCTGTACGCCCGGTGGGACGCGCGTGTGCCTGAGCGCGGAGGTGATCGTCAACCCGGCGCACTCGTTGCCGTGGATGCAGCCGACGACGAGAACCTTTCGAGGCGCGCGGGCGCTCCCGAATGCCCACGCGACGATCGGGCGCCCGCGCACCGAGAAGCCGATCACCACCCGCTCCACTACGGCCCGGGCCGCCACCGGGCGCCGGACGGGCGGTCGTCTGACGGCGGCGATGGCGGGCGGGGTGCCGTCGCTGTCCGTCCCCGAGCGGAGCGCGATACCCACGCCCCCACCGACGACGCCGACCAGCGCCAGCGCCGCGATCACCTTCCGTTCGCGCAGCCGGTCGATGACTTGCATGACCACTTGGAGGCTACCCCCAGGTGGGGGGTTCGGTCGGACCGTCGATGACAAATGTCACGGCCGATTTCGGTCGCGCGCCACTTACCCGGCGGGCCGGCCCACCGTAGCCTGGGACCATGTCCGCAAGCTGGCCTGAACACGCGTAAGCGACATGTCGCTGCAGGCGCTCGTGTTCGCCGTATGGGCCGTGTTCTGGCTCTACTGGCTGATCGCCGCCGTCGGAGCCAAGTCAGGCTCGAGCCGCACCCGGTGCCGGCCTCCGGGCCTGCTTGTTCTCGTGGCGCTTGTGCTGGCGCGCGTGTTCAGAGCGGACACGCTGGCCGTTCACGTGCTGGCCCTGCAGGTGGTGGGCCTGATCCTGTTCGTGTCCGGCCTGGGCCTGGCGGTGTGGGCGAGGATCTACCTAGGGAGGAACTGGGGGATGCCCATGACCGAGAAGGACGAGCCGGAGCTCGTCACCTCAGGCCCCTACACGTTCGTCCGACACCCGATCTATTCGGGCCTGCTGCTGGCCCTCCTGGGCACGGCGCTGGCCACCAACATCTACTGGTTGATCGCCCTGCTGGTGGTGGGGGGCTATTTCATCTACAGCGCGACCGTGGAGGAGAGAATCCTGACCTCCACGTTTCCCGCCGCGTACCCGGACTATCGAGCGAGAACCAAGATGCTGATTCCCTACTTGCTCTGAGCGACGGCGCTCCCGGCACGACGACAAAGTTCAGCCACGCCGTCATGCGGGAAGATTCATCTCGCCAGACCTCTGGCGATCCGCCGTCAGCGCACCGGACATCAAGGAGCCGCGATGCAAACGATGAGCCCCCTGGATGCGTCGTTCCTCCACATCGAGGACGCCGTCACGCACATGCACATCGGCTCGGTCGGGATCTTCGAAGGGCCGCCGCCGACGGCCGATGAGGTCTCGGCGGCGATCTCCGGGCGGCTTGCGCTGGTGCCGCGCTACCGGCAGAAGGTCCGGTTCGTGCCGCTCGCGCTGGGCCGCCCGACGTGGGTCGACGATCCTCATTTCAATCTCGACTACCACGTGCGGCGGACCGCGTTGCCTTCGCCGGGCGGGGATCAGGAGCTGCGCAACCTGATGGGACGGGTGATGTCGCAGCAGCTCGATCGGGCCAAGCCGCTGTGGGAGATGTGGGTCGCGGAGGGACTCGACCGGGGATGCTGGGCGCTGATCTCGAAGACCCACCACTGCCTGGTCGATGGCGTCTCGGCCACCGACCTGCTGAGCGTGGTGCTCGATTCCGAGCGGGACCCGAGCCCGCCCGTGCCCGACGGGTGGAGGCCCGAGCCCGAGCCCAACCCGGCCGAGCTGGTCGCCCATGCCCTGGCCCAGCGGGCGGCCAGCCCGTATGAGGGCGCGCGAACGGTGCTGGCGGCCGCGCGGGCGCCGCGCCGCCTGGCGCACGGCGCGCTCGAGGTCGGCCGTGGGCTGGCAAACCTGCGGCGGGTGGCGGCCCCTGGAAGTTCGTCGTCGCTCAACGGCCCGATCGGCCCCCACCGGCGCTGGGACTGGGCGCGCTCCCGGCTCTCGGACATCAAGCAGATCCGCGAGGCGCACGGGGGCACGGTCAACGATGTCGTGCTGGCGGCGATCACCGGCGGCTTTCGGGATCTGCTGCTGGCGGAAGGGGAGACCGTGGAGGGCCGGGTGGTGCGCACGCTGGTTCCGGTGTCGGTCCGCGCCGAGCAAGAGCGAGGCACCTACAACAACAAGGTCTCGGCGATGTTCGCCGAGCTCCCCGTCGACATCGAGGACCCGGTGGCCCGCCTGGAGGCGATCCGCGAGCAGATGCAACAGCTCAAGCGCTCCGGCCAGGCGGTCGCCGCCGAACGGCTGACCGCGCTCGGCGGCTTCGCCCCGGCGATGCTGCTCGCCTTGGCCGGACGCGTCGGGAGCCGGTTGCCCCAGCGCACCGTGAACACCGTGACCACGAACGTCCCGGGGCCGCAGCATCCCCTTTACCTGGCCGGGCGGCGGATGCTCGAGGCCTTCCCGTTCGTGCCCCTCGGTGGCTCGGTGCGGATCGGCGTGGCGATCTTCTCCTACGACGGCAACATCAACTTCGGCGTCACCGGCGACCGCGACACTGCCCCCGACATCACCGTGCTCTGCGCCGGGATCGAGCGGAGCGTCGGCGAGCTCTTGCCGCCGCGGGCGCGGAAGACACCCCCGCCGAGCGCACCCGCCCAGCAGCCCGAGCCGAGGCCCGCGAGGAGTTGACGCGGCCCCAGGAGGAGATCATGACGAACTTCGCCCAGCACCTGTCCGCCGCCGCCGCAGCCGAGCCCGATCATCCGGCGGTGAAGCTCGACGAGCACGTGATGACCTACGCCGAGCTCGAGGGCGCGGTGGCCCGCGCCGCGGGGCTGCTGCGCGGGCACGGCGTGGAAGCCGGAGATCGGGTCGGGATGCAGCTGCCCAACGTGCCCTATTTTCCGATCGTGTACTTCGGGATCCTCAGACTGGGCGCCGTGGTGGTGCCGATGAACCCCCTGCTCAAAGACCGGGAGGTCGGCTACCACCTGTCGGATTCGGGCGCGCGCGTGATGGTGGGCTGGCAGCAGTTCGAGCAGCCGGCACGGGCTGGGAGCGAGGAGGCCGGCGCGGCGTGCGTGATCGTCACCCCAGGCGATTTCGACCGGCAACTGCGGGACGCTGATCCGGTGGAGGAGGTCGTCGACCGCGCGGACGGCGATCCCGCGGTGATTATTTACACCTCCGGGACCACCGGCACGCCGAAGGGCGCGACGCTCACGCACGCAAACATCACCGCGGCGGCAGAGGTCGGCCGCGAGCTCGTCGACGCCGGCCCCGAGTCGGTGACCGTGGCCACGCTGCCGCTGTTCCACGTGTTCGGGATGAACTCGATCATGAACGTGACCGTGCTGGCGCGGGGCCTGTTGACGCTCGTGCCGCGGTTCGAGCCCGGAAAGGTGCTGGAGGTGATCGAGCGCGACCGGGCGACGACATTCGGGGGCGTGCCGACGATGTACGCGGCGATGCTCCACCACCCCGACCGCGACCGGTACGACGTGTCGAGCCTCGAGTTCTGCGTCTCGGGCGGGGCGGCGCTGCCGGTCGAGGTGCTGCGGGGATTCGACGAGGCCTTCGGGTGCAAGGTGCTGGAGGGCTACGGGCTCTCGGAGACGAACGGGATGGCGTCGTTCAACCTGCCCCAGCAGGAGCGGAAGCCGGGCTCGATCGGCGTGCCCACCGGCGGCACCGAGATGAAGGTGGTCGACGATCAGGACAACGAGGTGCCCCAGGGCGAGCCGGGAGAGATCGTGATGCGCGGGCCGTTCGTGATGAGTGGCTACTGGAACCGCGACGACGCGACCGAGAGCGTGATGCGTGGGGGCTGGTTCCACACGGGCGACATCGCCACGGTCGACGAGGACGGCTACTTCTTCATCGTCGACCGCAAGAAGGATCTGATCATTCGCGGCGGCTACAACGTCTACCCTCGCGAGGTGGAGGAGGTCCTGTACACCCATCCGGCGGTGCGGGAGGCGGCGGTGATCGGGGTGCCCCACGATTCACTCGGCGAGGAGGTCGGCGCCGCCGTGGTGCTCAAGGACGGCGAGAGCGCCACCACCGAGGAGCTGCGCGAGTACATGAAGCAGAAGGTCGCGGCCTACAAGTATCCGCGCGTGATCTGGCTGATGGACGAGCTGCCCAAGGGAGGGACTGGGAAGGTGCTCAAGCGCGAGATCAAGGTGCCCGACGAAGTGGCGGCGGAGGCGGGATAGCGGTCCCGGGGATCGCTGGCCGACACGTGCACCGTGGGCGAGCAGGTCGCCGCGAAAGCCTTCACCCGCGAAGACCGCCAGCGCTATCGGCGAAAGGTCAGGACGTGTCTGGACGTGTTTGCCCGGATGCTGTCCGAGTCGAAGTTCCATCCCGAGCGGCGCTCGTTCGGGCTCGAGATCGAGCTCAACCTGACCGACGACGCCGGCGATCCCGCGCTCGTCAACGCCGCCGTGCTGGAGGCGATTGCCGATCCCAGCTTCCAGACCGAGCTCGGGCAGTTCAACGTGGAGATCAACATCGCGCCGCGGCTGCTCGAAGGCGCGGTCTTCTCCGAGCTCGAGCGCGACGCCCGGGCGAGCCTCAACCACGGCGAGGAGCGATCCCGGACCGTCGGGGCGCACATGATGATCATCGGGATCCTGCCCACGATCGGCCCCGAGCATCTGCACGCCGAGAGTTTCAGCGCCAACCCCCGCTACGCGCTGCTCAACGAGCAGATCTTCGCGGCCCGCGGCGAGGATCTGGAGATCGCGATCGCCGGCGTCGAGCGGCTGTCCACCTACGCGGAGACGATCGCGCCGGAGGCGGCGTGCACGAGCGTCCAGCTCCACCAGCAGGTCGATCCCGAGGCCTTCGCCCGCCACTGGAACGCCGCCCAGGCGATCGCTGGGGTGCAGCTCGCGGTGGCGGCGAACTCGCCGTTCTTCTACGGCAAGGAGCTGTGGCGGGAGACCCGCATCGCCCTGTTCGAGCAGGCCACCGACACCCGGCCCGAGGAGCTCAAGGTCCAGGGCGTGCGCCCGCGGGTGTGGTTCGGGGAGCGCTGGATCACCTCGATCTTCGACCTCTTCGAGGAGAACGTGCGCTTCTTCCCGGCGCTGCTGCCGCTGTGCGAGGACGAGGACCCGCTGGAGACCCTGGAACGCGGCGATGTTCCCAGTCTCCGCGAGCTGCGCCTGCACAATGGCACGATCTACCGCTGGAACCGCCCGATCTATGACGTCGTGCGCGACCAGCCGCATCTTCGGGTCGAGAACCGGGTCCTGCCCGCCGGCCCTACGGTAGTCGACATCCTGGCCAACGCCGCGCTCTACTACGGCCTGTTGCGCGTGATCGCGGACGAGGAGCGCCCGGTGTGGTCACAGATGTCGTTCTCGGCCGCGGAGGAGAACTTCCACGCCGGCGCCCGCCACGGGATCGAGGCCCGCCTGTACTGGCCCGGGCTGGGCGAGGTCCCGGCGGCGGAACTGGTGCTCCGGCGGCTGCTGCCCCTCGCGCACGAAGGCCTCCGGCAGACCGGGGTCGACAGCGCCGACGCCGACCGGCTGCTCGAGATCATCGAACGACGGTGCGTGCTGCTCCGCAACGGCGCCTCGTGGCAGAGCGAGGCCTTCCATCGCCTCTACGAGGACCGAGCGCTGGACCGGCTCGAGGCCCTCAGGCGGATGACCACGGTCTACCGCGAGCACATGCACGCAAACGAACCCGTCCACACGTGGCCGGGCGTGTGATCACGCGTCCGGGGTTCAGAGCCGGTAGGGGGATTCGTCCTGCGCCGCCGACCACTGCCACAGGCCGCGGTCGACCGTCCTGCCGTCGACCCCGGATCGCGCCACCAGGTCGCGAAAGGTCTCCACGTACTCCTCCCACAGGCCGTAGCTGTAGCTGGTGAGGCCTCGAACTCCGAGTGCGTGCAGGGCGCGGACGTCGAGGATCGGCCAGCGGCCCGGTGAGGTGAGGTGCAGCAGGACCGATGCCGTCGCCCACCCCACGCCGTGGAGCCCGAGCAGAGCACGCATGCGTTCCCGCTCGGGGGTGGGATCGGCGAGGGCGACCCTGGTGGCGCTCCGCACCTCGCCGGCGACGTTGGCGGCCACGTGCGGGGCGCTGCGCGGGGTCTTCCAGCGGCAGACGACGATGAACTCGGGGCGCCGGTAGTAGCCCCGGGCCCGGGCCGCGGCGCCGAAGGCGAGCACCCGGGCATCGTCGTCGTCGGAGTACCGCGCGGCGTAGTCCGAAAGCTCTCGGACGTCGAACTGAAGCGCGAAGCGAGACACTGGCAGAACTCAGGTACCGGTCGTTTCCTGCCGACAACGGTAGGGACGATCAGGCGGGCGCCCAGGCTGGAAGGGCCGCGTTCGCGGGGTGAGTGTCGGCGCCTCACCGTCCGCTTTATCGCTCACATGCGGTAGTCGAGATCGGCTGAGATCTCGGCCACGTCCATCTGCGCCTTCTGCAGCTTGCCGGCGAAGTCCCAGTTCATCGACTGCCAGCGAGTGAACTGGTCGAGCACCCACACGCCGGACTGGCGGGCACCGTTGCCGGACTTGCCGTTGCCGCCGAAGGGCAGATGCGCCTCGGCCCCGGAGGTCGAGTTGTTGACGCTGACCATCCCGGCGCTGATCTGCTCGCGGAAGCGGAAGGCGCTGCGCGGATCGTTGGTGTAGATCGCGCTCGAGAGGCCGTAGCCGTGGCCGTTGGCGAGCGCCATCGCCTCGGCCCAGTCCTCGAAGCGGGCGACCCCGACCAGCGGGCCGAACGTCTCGGTGTTGGCGATCTCGTCCTCGGGGCGCACGCCGCTGACGATCGTCGGGTGGCAGTAGAGGCCGCGCTCGGGATCGCCCCCGACGAACCCGGCACGCGGCTGGGCGGCGGTGATCCGGCCGGTGGCGGTCGAGCCGTGGACGGCGTGGTGGTCGCGGACCAGCCCGAGCCAGTCGCGCTCGAAGCGCACCAGGAAGCGCTCGTCGAGCATCGGGCCGTAGAGCACGTCGGCGGTGGGATCGCCGATCGCGGCATCCTCGACCGCCCGCACGAAGCGGGCCAGGAACTCGTCGTGAACGCGCTCATCGACGATCACCGTGCCCAGCGACGTGCACCGTTGCCCAGCGGTGCCGAAGCCGCTGAACAGCGCGCCCTCAACGGCAAGGTCGAGGTTGGCATCGGGCATCACGACCAGCGGGTTCTTGCCCCCGAGCTCGAGGCACGGCGACTGCAGGTGGCGCCCGCACAGCTCGCCGATCCGGCGGCCCACGTCGGTCGAGCCGGTGAACCCGACCTTGTCCACGAGCCCCTGCCCGAGCGCCCGCTCCAACCCCTCGAACGTGCTCGCGCCGTCGGCGAAGACGACGTTCAGGGCCTCAGCGGGGACGCCGGCGCGCCAGAACAGCTCCGCCAGCGCTCGCGCCGACGCCGAGGCGTACTCGGCCGGCTTCCAGATGACGGCGTTGCCGCACAGCAGCGCGGGCACGATGTACCACGAGGGCACGGCGACGGGGAAATTGCCCGCGGTGACGATCGTGGCCACGCCCACCGGGGTGCGGTAGGTGAACAGCTGCTTGTCGGGCATCTCCGAGGGAACGGTCATGCCGTACAGCCGGCGGCCCTCGCTGAGGAAGAACTCGCAGGTGTCGATCACCTCCTGCACCTCGCCCAGCGCTTCGCCGGTCGGCTTGCCGATCTCCCGGGTGACGAGGGCGGCGAGCGCGGCCTTGTTGCGCCGGACCAAGGCGGCGACGTTGGCGATCACGTTGCCGCGCACCGGCGCCGGCACCGCCGCCCATCGAGGCTGCGCCTCGTGGGCCGTGCGGCAGGCCTCGACTACGGTCGCGGCGTCGCCGAGCGTGACCTCGGCGACGACGTCCTCGAGGTTGGCCGGATTCGTCGAGTGGTAGCTCTGGCCGCCGTCCGCCGGCGCCCCGCCGATCATCGAGGCGATCCGGGGCGCTTCGCGCGCGGTGGTGGGCGTGGATGTCGTGGTCATGGGCTTTACTCCTGACGGTTCGAGTGCGGAGCAGTCGTGGCGCGGCGATACCACCGCGGGGAAGTGGTGGGAGGCGGTCGCAGGGCGGCGTCGACGACGATCACGACCGGGCCCTCGGTCGCGAGCGAGCCCGCGAGCTCGGTGGCGAAGGCGTCGCCGAAGCCCTCGACGCGCGCCGCCGGGACGTCGAACGCGTGCGCCAGGGCCACGAAGTCGGGCGTCCGCAGATCCACGCCGAACGGTGGGTCGCCGGCCCGGGCCTGGTCGAAGCGCAACATTCCGTAGCCGCCGTCGTCGGCGATCACCACCGTGACCGGGAGCCGCTCCTGCACGGCGGTGGCGAGTTCCCCGCACGCGAACAAGAAGCCGCCGTCGCCGCACACGCAGATGGCGCGCCCGACGTCGGCCACCGCGGCGCCGAGCGAGGCCGGGAACCCGAAACCGAGCGTTCCCCAGCCGACGGGATAGGCCAACTTGCGCGGCGCCGGCACGGGATAGAAACCGCCGAGCCAGTAGCCGGGGATGCACATGTCGGCGACCACGACTGTGTCGTCGGGGAGCACGGCTCGCATGGTCTCCAGCAACTGTGCCGCCTGCGGCTCGTCGTCGAGGACGGCCTGCTGTACCCGCCCCCTCAGCGCGGCCAGGCGGCCCCGCAGCTCGGGGAGGCCGTCGCGCGCCGGGAGACGCTCGGCCAGCGACGCCGCCACCGTGCGGGCGTCGCCGACCAGGGTCACGTCGGGGACGTAGTTCTTGGCCGCGTCCTCGCGGTCGACGTTGATCGCCAGCAGCCGGGGCGGCGGGGGCATGGCCCAGTTCTGGGTCATCATCCCGTCGAGGTCGGTGCCGATCGCGATCACGGCGTCCGCCTCGTCCCACAGCGCCCCCACCTCGGGCAGCTGCGGCGGCCCCGCCACCGCGCACGGGTGCTCCGGCGCCAGCAGGCCGCGGCCCATGTAGGTCGTGATCACCGGCGCCACCAGGCGCATCGCCAGCTCCCCGACGACCGGCCCGGCGCCGGCGCGCAAGGCCCCGCCTCCGGCCCAGATGAGCGGACGGCGCGCGGCGTCGAGCAGCGCCAGAGCGGCGGCGAAGTCCTCGGGTGAGGCGTCCGCCGCCGGCGGGCTCGCGGACGTTGCCGTCGGCGTGCTCGCGGCCGCCGCCGGCAGGCTCGCGGCCGCCGCCGGCCGGGCGGCCGGATGCCCCAGCAAGTCCGTCGGCACGCCGAGGTATACGGGGCCGCTGGGGGGCCCGAGCGCGATCGCGGCGGCGCGAAGCACTTCCTCGCCCAGGTCCGCGGCCGATGAGGCGCTCGCCGCCGAGCGGGTCACGGGGGCGAACATCGCCGTCTGATCGCGGGTCTCGTGCAGCGTCCCGCGGTAGACGCCGGGCCGGCGCACCGTGGTCGGGATGTCCGTGGCCAGCACCAGCACCGGGGATCCCGAGGCCATCGCCTCGCCGGTCGCGCCCAGCGTGTTGGCGGCTCCCGGCCCCGTGGTCACCAGCGCGACCCCGAGCCGGCCGGTGGCGCGGGCGAAGCCGTCGGCCGCGTAGACCGCGGTCTGCTCGTGGCGGACGCCGATGAGCCTGGTCGGGGAGTGGGCCAGCGCCTTCCAGATCGGCAGGTTGTGGACCCCGGGAAGCCCGAACGCGACCGTGACGCCGAGCTGTTCCAGCGCCTCGACGATCAGGTTGGCGCCGGTGATGGTGGTCTCAGGGGACGTGGTCATGGGCTTGTCCTCATACGACATTGAACTCCGGACGCAGGGAATCCGGCCGGCTGAAGCGCTCCGCCGACAGCGGCGCGACATCGACAGGCGGCTCGCGGCCGAGCACGAGATCGCGCACGACCTCGCCGACGGCGGGCGCCTGCAGGAAGCCGTGGCCGGAGAACCCCGTCGCGTACAGGAACCGCGAGGCGCCGGGGGACTCGCCGATCAGGGCGTTGTGGTCGGGCGTCAGCTCATAGAACCCCGACCAGCTGCCCTTGATGCCCACCCGCGCCAGCACCGGCGCGCGACGCTCGGCGACCTCGAGCAGGGCCGGGATCCAATCTTCGCTGGCCTCGGCGTCGAACCCGGGCTGCTCTCCGGGAGCGGGCATCCCCATCAGCACGCCCGGGCCTTCGCGATGGAAGTAGAAGCTGGTGGCGAAGTCGATGGTCATCGGCAACCGCGGGGGGAGCGCCGGGATCGCCTCGGTGAACAAGACCTGCCGGCGGAGCGGCGTCACCGGGAGATCGACGCCGACGAGCGCGCCGCAGGCGCGCGACCACGCGCCCGCGGCGCACACGACGATGCCGGTCTCAATCGTCCCGCGCGTCGTGACCACGGCCCTGATCTCACCGCTCTCGACCACGATCTCCAGCACCGCGCAGTCGCTCGCCAGCCGCGCCCCGCAGGCCCGGGCGCCGGCGGCGTAGCCCTGGACCACGGAATCCGGGGTGGCGTGGCCGTCGGAGGGCGAGTACGCGCCGGCCAGCACGTCGTCGACCCGGAGCAGCGGGCACAGCTCGGCTACCGCCTCCGGCGTCACCATCCGGCTCGGCACCCCCAGCTGGCGCTGGAGGGCGATGGCGCGCTCGAAGACCCCGATGTCCTGCGCCCGGGTGAGCACGAACAGGTATCCGACCTGGTGGAGGTCGATCTCGGCTCCCGGCCGCCGGCCGAAGTCGGCGAACGCCTCGAGGCTGCGCTGGGCCAGCAGGACGTTGATGTCGTCGGAGAACTGCGCGCGGACCCCGCCCGCCGCCCGGCTGCTCGACCCCGACCCGAGCTGTGCGCGCTCGGCCAGCACGACGTCGCGGACGCCGGCCTCGGCCAGGTGAAAGGCGCAGCTGGTCCCGATCACGCCGCCGCCGACGATCACCACCGAAGCCTTGGCGGGCAGCGGTTCACGGGGTCTGGGCACGTCATGCGACACTAGCGGGCCGGCGTGGCAAGATGCCTGCGATGGAGGAGGGCAGCGCACGAACGCGACTGGATCCGGACAGCGGAGAACGCTTCCAACCGCTGCGCCGCGAGCTGGGGGTGACGGCATTCGGGATCAACCAGATCGTGCTCCAGCCGGGACAGCGCAGCCGAATCCATCGGCACGAGCGCCAGGAGGAGGTGTACCTCGTCCTCGAGGGCCGGCTCACGCTGATGATCGAGGCCGAGGAGTCCGAGCTCGGCCAGGGCGAGCTGATCCGGGTCGCGCCGGCCCTCCGCCGGCAACTGGTGAACCGGGGCCCGGGACGGCTGGTGCTGATCGCCCTCGGTGGCGCGGGGGAGCATCTGGGCCGGGACGGCGAGGCGTTCGCGTCCTGGGATCAGGAGACCGGGGTCTCTCCCCAGGAGCTCCCCCTGCCGCGCGACCTGGACGCCGGCGAGCTGCGGTCATAGGCCGTGGCCGATCCCCTCGCCGAACGCGACCAGCTCGATGCGGCGCTCGAGCTCGCCGCCGCGAGCGCGCGCCGCTACCTCGAGGGCGTGCGGGATGAGCACGTACTGCCTCCCGGCACCGAGGCCGCGATCGGCCGCTGGAGCGACCCGATGCCCGAGCGCGGCGAGGGAACCACGGCCGCGCTCACGGAGCTCGCCGAGCGGGCGCAGGCGACCGCGACCCGCTCGAGCGGGCCCCGGTTCTTTCATTTCGTGATGGGCGGCGGCACGCCCGCCGCCCTGGGGGCGGACTGGCTGGCCTCGGCGTACGACCAGGTGGCCTATGCGTGGGCGTCCTCGCCGTTCGCGGCGCGTCTCGAGCAGGTGGCGGTCGATTGGCTGCGACAGCTGTTCGAGCTTCCCGCCGACTTCGGAGGCGTGCTGACCAGCGGCGCGACGATGGCGAACTTTGTCGCGCTGGCGGCCGCCCGCAACTGGTATGCCGACCTGTGCGGCATCGACGTGGAGGCCGACGGCCTCGCCGGCCTGCCCCCGCCGCCGATCCTGTCCAGCGGATACGTGCATCCGAGCGCGGTCCAGGCGATCGGGATGCTCGGACTCGGCCGGGCCAACATCAACCGGCTGGCCCGGGACGAGGTCGGCCGCCTCGATCTCGCGGCGCTGGAGCGGGAGCTCCGGCACTCCGAGCGACCGGCGATCGTGGTGGCGAACGCCGGCGAGGTGAACGCTGGCGACTTCGATCCGATTGCACCGATCGCCGACCTGTGCGAGAGCCACGGCGCGTGGCTGCACGTCGACGGGGCATTCGGCCTGTTCGCCCGCTTGGCGCCGGACACGCGCGCGCTGACCGACGGGGTGGAGCGGGCGGACTCAGTCATCTCGGACGGGCACAAGTGGCTCAACGTGCCCTACGACTGCGGCTTCGCCTTCGTGCGCGAGCTCGAGCGTCTGCCCCGCGCGCTCAACGTCGGCGCGCCCTACCTGCCGTCGCCCGCGGACGAGCACCCGAACTTCGGCTTCCTGGCGCCGGAGAACTCGCGGCGCGCCCGCGCGCTGGCGGTCTGGGCCACGCTGCGGGCCTACGGTCGTTCCGGCTATCGGGAGATGGTCGAGCGGCACGTGGCGCTGGCGCGGCGGCTCGCCGCCCGCGTGGACGACGCCCCCGATCTGGAACGGCTCGCGGACGTGCCGCTCAACATAGTCTGCTTCAGGGCCCGTCCCCCGGAGGTCGAGGAGGAGCGGCTGGACGAGTTCAACGACCGGCTGGGCCTGGCGCTGCGGGCCGACGGGCGGGTGTTTGCGGGATCGACGAGGTATGCCGGGAAGGCCGCGCTGCGGCCGGCGATCGTCAACTGGCAGACCCAGGCCGGCGACGTCGACCTGCTCGTCGACGTGGTCCGCGAGTTGGTCGCGGCTCAGGTCGCCGGCGGGAGCTGAGGGGCTGTGGCCGGCGTGGGCCCGCAAGGCGGTGCCGACACTCCTGCTACAGGACCTTGGCCAGCCGCACCTCGCCGGCGCGGTCGGGATCGGTGAGCGCCTCCAGGGCCGCGTCGTAGGAGGGCAGCGAGAGCACCGTCCCGTCGTGGAGCACCATCAGGAATCGGTCCATCGTGCGCAGGAAGGCGCGGTCGTGGGATACGGCGACCACGGTGCCCTCGAACGTGGACAGGGCCCCCTCGAGGGCCTCGGACGAATCGATGTCGAGGTTGTCGGTGGGCTCGTCGAGCAGCAGCAGGTTATGGCCCTCGAGCTCGAGCACCAGTACCTCGAGTCTCGCCTTCTCGCCCCCGCTGAGGATGTTGTAGGAGCGCCGGGCCGCGTCGGCGAGGCCGTAGCGGGCGAGCGCGGCCATCGCGCTCTGGACGCCGCCGCCGCGGACGCGGTCCAGCACGACGTCGATCACCACCCGTCCGGTCAGGTCGCCGCGGGACTGCAGCTGCGTGAAGTAGCCCGTCGAGACGCGCGGGCCGACCACCAGTTCCCCGAAATCGGCCTCGCGCTCGCGGGCGAGCACGCGGATCAACTCGCTCTTGCCCGACCCGTTCGGCCCCAACACGCCGAGGCGCTCGCCGAAGTGCACCTCGTCGGAGAACGGCGACACCAGCTCGGCGATCCCCAGCGAGCGCAGGTCGAGCACGCGGCGGGCCGAGTCGCTGCCGCGCATGCGGACGACGATCGAGGCGTCGGCGACGGGCGGGGGCGGCGGACCGGCCTCGCTGAAGCGACGCCACCGCGTCTCGGCGGCGTCGGCCTTCTTGGCCCAGTCGCTCGAATAGCGAGCCCGCTCCTTGAACGTCTTCATCAGCCTGAACAGGCGCCGCTCTTCGTCGCGCCAGCGCTTTACCGCGTCGCCGAGCCGGCGCTGGCGGTCCTCGCGGGCCTGGGGGTAAGTCGTGTACGGGCCGCCGTGGACCCAGGCGCCGTTCCCTTCCAGGGTCAGGATCGAACCCACGGCGCCCGCCAGGACCTCGCGGTCGTGGGAGATCAGCAACACCGTCTTCTTCGTCGTCCGAATGCGTCGTTCCAGGTCCAGCTTGGCCGGCACGTCGAGGAAGTTGTCGGGCTCGTCGAGAAGCAGCACATCGGCGTCGGAGCCGAACAGCACCTCGAGCACGAGCCGCTTGCGCTCGCCGCCCGAGAGCGTCACCGCCGGGCGGTCGGCCAGCCGCTCGAAGGGAGCGCGGACGATCCGGCGGCAGGCGGCGTCCCACTCGCCCTCGAGCTCGTAACCGCCGAGCGTCGACCAGTCGGCGATGGCGGCGCCGAGGCGCATCCCGGCGGCGGGATCGCCGGCGGCCAGCTCGGCTTCGTGGCCCAGCATCTGCTCGCCCGCTCGCCGCACGGCCAGCGGCGCGAGCGACAGCAACAACTCCCTCACCGTGCGGGAGTCATCCTCGAGTCCGACATCCTGGGCCATGTAGCCGACGATGCCGCCGACCGAGACGTCGCCCTCGTCGGGCTCCAGTTCGGCCGCGAGCACCCGCAGGAGCGTGCTCTTCCCCACCCCGTTGGCGCCCACGAGCCCGACGTGCTCACCCGGGGAAATGCGGAAGGACACGTCTGAGAACAGCAGCTCGCCCCCGGGGTGGGCGTAGGCGAGCCGGTTGACCACGATGTGCGACATCGCGCCCCATGCTGGCACGGCGGATCGCGACGGTGGTTATCGAGGTGCGCCGCGGTGGCGTCCGCGAGTGCGACCGGGCTGTGCCCGCGTGCGCGCTTGCGCAAACAGGGCGGCGACATCAGGTTCCATGTAGTAGTCGGTGCCGCCGTCGGGCCGGCCCTCCGTGGCGATTGGCAGGACCCGGCCGAGGTGTCGGCAGTAGCGCCCGGGCCAGGCCAGGATCCCGGCCACGCCGTGGGCGCCCTTCTCGAGCCCGAGGCGCTTGGCGATCTCCTCGCCTCCGAAGCGCGTCCCGCCGGTGTCGGCGAGCAGATCGAACAGGGCCCGCGCCGGCGGCGCCAGCTTGCCGTACAGCCAGGCGGCCTGGTCGGCGTCCTGCGCCGACCAGGCCGTTGCCTCACTGTGGTGGCGCGGGCCGCGGCGTCCCCGCCTCCACGAGGGGGGCGGGGCTCCAGGCTCGGCCTCGAGGAAGGCCGCGAACCACGAGTAGAACTCGGGTACGCGCTCCTCGGGGACGGCGACCGTGACCTGCTTGTCGGCCACCGGTGATCAGACCTCGGTGACGTCGCTCGGCTGCGTGGTGCTCTCGCCGCGCTCGGTGCTCTCGCCACGCTCGGCGGCCTCGCCGCGCTCGGTGGCCTCGCGACGTCCGGCGCAGCGATGCCCGCGATGTCCGCGGTGGTGGCGCCGGCCGTAACGTCCGGCCCGGCCGCGGCCCGTGGGGCCGGCGAGGAAGCGGGCAAAGAACGCGTGGAACTCCGCGACGCGATCCTCGGGGACGTCGACCACGATCTGCTGATACTGCTTCTCAGTGGGGGTGAGATTGGTTTCCACTGGTATTCCTCCTGTATTTGCTTGCATGCCGCAAGTCTAGCAGAAGTAAATACTTAAGTAAAGCCAACATGGGGTGTGCCGGTCACCACGACCGCGCCGGTCACCACGACCGTGCGGGCGCGAGGCGCGGGACGCGAATCTGTTCAGCCGTGCCGGTACCGTCGCCGGCGCTTGCCGGTGATCTGCCACGGTCCGGGGGTGAAGTCGAGAATCACGTTGACGACCCACACGATCAGCGTCGCCTCGACGTAGCTCCAGAACCCATGGATGTCGAAGCCGCTGACGATGTCGGTGGTGAGCACCAGCATCAGCAGCGAGACAAAGAACCAGGCGATCCCGAGCGTGAGGATCGCCAGCGGGAGCGTCACCAGCCTCAACAACGGCTTGAGGAGCGTGTTCAGCGCCCCGAACACCAGTGCCGCCAGGAGCAGCGAGCCGGCGCTCGACACGGTCACGTGGGAGAGCAGCGCGACGACGACGGCGAGAATCAGCGCGTTCGTCAGCCACGAGATCCCGAGCCGCACGAGCAACCCGGGTGAACGGCGTCCGCCTCCCCGGGTGGTGGCTACGGTCTGATCGCTCACGTCCAGTAGCGTACGCCTCCTGGCGGCGCGGAAGCGCGATTTTGTCGCCTCGCCGGCGGCCGGAGCGACCCGTGCGAGGAGCGCGCCGCCGATGCGAGAAGATTCGCCCGCATGGGACACCTTCGGCTCCGGGCCCGGATAGCGATTCTTGTCGCGGCCGGCGCGATTGCCGCTGCGGTTGGGGCGGCGCTGCTGTTGAGCAACACGATCATGTTGCGCCACAGCGCCGACGCGACGGTCCGCTCTGACGTTTACCTGCTGGCGGTGGTCAACGTCGAGCGGTTGGTCGTCGACGCCGAGACCGGGCTGCGCGGCTACGCGATCACGAGGCGACCGCTGTTCCTCCAGCCGCTGCACGCCGCCAAGGCCAGCTACGCGGGGGCGCGAGCTTCGCTGCTGCAGGACGCTGCCCGTGATCACTCGTTCGTGCCCCAGGCCAACGCGCTGGTGCAGGCGTCGGACTCCTATCTGTCGAGCTACGTCCCGACCGCGTTGGCGATGATGGCCCACGATCCCGCCGCGGGACGGTCGTTGGCGACCACGCTGAACGGCAAACACCAGGTCGATACGGTGCGCGCTCGAACGGCTGCGCTGGAGCGCCTCGTGGCCGGGCGCGAGACCGCCCGTCAGCACGCCGCACACCGTTCGGCCAGCCAGGCCGTCACCGAGGCGATCGCGGTGTTGGTGCTGCTGACCCTGCTGACGATCCTGGTCGGAGTGATGCTCGGGCGGCTCGCGGCCGGGCGTGAGGCCGCCCGCGAGCGTAGCGAGCGGACGAACCGGATCCTCCAGGAGAGCCTTCTGCCCCGGGCGCTGCCGGTGATCCCTGGGTGTGAGCTCGCGGTCCGGTTCAGCCCCGCCGGCGCCGGCGAGCTCGTGGGTGGCGACTTTTACGACGTGTTCGCGGTCGCGGCAGACCAGTGGGCGGTCGTCGTCGGTGACGTGTGCGGGAAGGGGGCCGAGGCGGCCGCGGTAACCGCGATGGCCCGGTGGACGCTGCGCAGCCAGGCCGAGCCCGCGATGGCGCCCGACGAGGCCCTGCGGTTCCTCAACGACACGATGCTCCGGCAGGAGCTCGGCGTCCGCTTCATCACCGTCGCTTACCTGCTGGTGACCCTCTGGAGCGAACGGGCCGAGGTCTCGATCGCCTGCGCGGGTCATCCCGCCCCGATCCTCGTCCCGGAAGGCGCGGACCCCAGCGCGGTCAGCGCCCGCGGCACCCTGCTCGGCGTGTGGCCGGACATCTATGTGCACACCTCCGAGCTGGATCTGGCCCGCGGCGACAGCCTCGTCGTCTACACCGACGGCGTCACCGACCAGGGACCCCAGTCCCAGGCGGCATCTCCCGGCGAGCTCCTACACGATCGCCCCCCAGACACCAGCGCCGATGATCTCGCCGGCATCCTGGAGCGCTCGGCGCGTCAGCTGTTCGGACATCAGCGCGACGACATCGCGATCCTCGCGCTGCGCTTCACCGGGGGCGAGCGTCAGCTGCCGGCTGTCAGTTCTGGGGCGGCGGAGGCGATCGCCCGCCGAGCCTGAGCGCGGGGCCACTGCCGGTGATGAGTGGCGTGCAGGGCGCCGACGAGCGCCTCGAGGTCGCTGCGCCGATCGAGCGCCCGGCGCGCCGACCTACAATCAGTCGCTCCGAGCCCCCATGGTCTAGTGGTCCAGGACGCCTGCCTTTCACGCAGGAGATCGCCGGTTCGAATCCGGCTGGGGGTACTCTTCAAAAGTCGTGCACACCGGCCTTATTCACGGCCCGTCTGACCGCAACCATCCAGGGCCGATTCTCGCGGGCAACCGTAGCGGGCAACGTTTCTGGCGCTAACCAAAGGGGGTTGGTTTGCAAGCGGAGTTCGCCGGTTCGATCTCGGCTGGCTCCATCGCTGAAAGTTCCTGCTAGACGCCTTGTTCATGGCCCCGGTTAAATGACGTCACCACCGGCCGGTGCGGGAGGATCGGTCAGATCGACGTCGCACTGGCGGTCCTTAGCGGGCGTTCACCCGTGCTGCTGGCAGCCGAACTGCGCCCTCAGCGAAACGGTCAGCTCGATCCGACGAAGCTCGCGGCAGACTCGAAGCGCAAAGTTTTTGGTGGCTTTGCGACCGCTGCGGCTACGCCTGGCAGGCAACGGTCGACAATGTCGCCGAGCTCCATCCGGAGCACAATGCTGGCATCGACCCGTCAGGGGTCGGCGCGAGGTCCGATCAGAAACTGTGGTGGCGCTGCAAGATCTGTGACCATACGTGGTCGGCCCGGGTCGCGGATCGCAGTGGGGGTACAGGCTGCCCCGCCTGCGCCCGCCAATCGGCCAGCAGGATCGCCGGACGTAGCTCAGGATCGAGGGACGTACCTGCCCGATAGAGGCACATCGCCTTGACGAAGAAGGGTGATCGGCATTACGAGGGGTACGACAAGTAACACAGGCGCGGCGATGCCGTGGGTGCCGAGCTGTGCTGCCCGTTGAAGGCGAGCGCGGGCAGCTGGAGTTCGCTCCGCGTCATCGCGGCGTCGCCGTAGCGGTCACTCGAAGCGAGGCCCCCGGGGATGAAAGTGATCGTGCGTACCGCGACAGCGGGACGGTCGAGATTCGGCGCAAGGGGCAGCGCTGAAGGCTTCGGGTTTTGTCTTACTCGGGCGGCCGGCTTTGGGCTAGTGTGGTCTTCTGGTGGGCGACAACCGAACCGTCCAGGCAACGTGATCGGAGTTCGGCGGGGGTGAGCGGCGGTGGTTCCTCGGGACGCTTGCGACGATCCGCGTTTCGGGCGAAGCGGTTGACGGGCGGTTCGCGTTGATCGAGTTCGTGTTCCCGCGGTGCGCATCACCGCCCCGGCATACCCACCCGCAGGATGAGAGCTATGTCGTGCTCGATGGTCAACTCGCGGTCGAGTCCGGTGGAGTTCGGTTCGCCTTGACCGAGGGCGGAGTCGCCGTGGTCCCGATGGGCGTCGCTCACACCTTCCGCGTGGACAGCGAGACCGCGCGAGTGCTCGTTCTGAGCACGCCATCGGGTCTTGAGCGCTTGGCCCGGGACGGTTCAGTGCCTGCGAGGCGCGACGCCCTCTGCGACGCGCCGCGACCGACGGCCGAAGAGCTGACCGGATCTCAAGCTCAGGTCAGGTCAACTGCGGATACCCCGACGAGCCGTGATCGAGTCGCTCCGCACCGCGGTCCCCCTGTTAGCGTGTTGGTTCTCGCCGATCGCCCATCAGCCATGCGCTCCGTCGATCGGGCGTAGCGGACCCGAATCGCAGGGTCCACCACGACTTGCCTCGGTCCCGGTCGGCCGCGCGGGGCGGGGAGCCGCGGGAGCTAGGGCGGCTGATCCGTCGCTCGTTCGGTCTGAAAACTTCTACTGCGAGCGTCGCCGAGTCGATATCGTCGCTCGTTCATCGTCACGAGTCTTTGGGGGTTAGAGGATGGCCGGAGAGGCATTGTTCCTTGGTTGGGGTCAGGTTGTGCGTGGGCGCGAGCAGCTCGCGCTGGAGGTCTTCCAGGAGACCGTCGCTTACTACGGCAGGCTTCAGGAGGACGGCGAGATCGAGCGGTTTGACGCCTACCTGTTGGAACCGCATGGCGGCGATCTCGCTGGGTTCTTCATGATGCACGGCGAGCGATCCGCGCTCGACGCGATCAGGTCCAGCCCCGAGTTTCAGCGTGTGGTTGTGCGGGCGGGATCGGTTGTCGAGGACCTCGGTGTGGTGAGCGCCTCGGGCGGTGATGCCCTCGCACAGCAGATGGCGCTGTTCGGCGAGGTCTCCCAGGGTCTGCCCCAGGCGAAGTAGGCGACGCGCGGCGGCATCTGGCTTCGAGCCGCATCGCAAAGCGCCGTTTGCGTCAGTCGGCTGACGCGTGCCGACCGAGAGCGATTATCGGTTCCGACGCGGTCCCTCTTGGGCCGATTCCGCGACCGAGCTCGCGGCCGGATCGCCAGGATTGACATGGCGCCCTAGCGAACGTCGAGATCGAGTTGGACCCGACGGCGAGATTCGGGGCAAAGCGCCCACACCTCCGTCATTCCCTCGGCGCCGACGCGGACGAGCGCATCGGCGGGTGTCGATGCAGATCTCGCTCCGGCTTCTTCGGCGAGCCGCGTAGCCACGCGTTTGTATCGTGCGTCGATGCCCGCCCCGGCGAGTTCCGCTGAGATCGCGGACTCGTGGGCGAGCGGGGTATGAATCGACGGTATTTCGGGTTCGGTGCGGCTCATACGTTCGGACAACGCTTGCAGCCGGTCGGCCTTGGAGGGTTCGTCGACCATGCTGGCGGCGTGGATGTGGGTCTGTTCGCGGGCGCGGGTGAGCGCGACGTACGAGCCCCCCTTGGTGACGTGCTCGCTGATAATCAGGTGCGCGGTGTCGGTCGTCTGCCCTTGGGCGGGGAACGGGTGCTGAACGTAGGCGAGCCGCAAATCCGCGCGGGTTACCTGCTCGCGGTCGAGCGTGACCGGCTGTCCGTCGGCGAGGCGCAGGCTGAGCGTGTGGGTGTCGGGATCGATCTCGGCGACCTGTGCGATCGTGCCGTTGCGCAGCTGCCCGTGCTCGGGGTGCCAGGTGGTGCGGCGGATCTGCACGTCGTCGCCCGGGTGGAGCGCGTACGGCCGGCCAGGGAGAGGGAGCGTTTCGGGTCCGAGCTGGCCATGTTGGTGGCGGATCGCTTGCGCGCGGGCGTTGAGCTCGTCGAGATGCTCGTTGGAGGTCTGCGCGATGACGATCGTCGTCTTCCCGGCGGCGCGGTCGGCGTGCGCGGCGTCGAGGGCGTGGTTCTCGGCGTGCGATTGCTCGGTGGTGATGTAGACGCGGTCGCGGGCGGCGTATCCGCGGATCGCCATCTCGTGCTGGCCGTCGCGTAACAGCGCCTGGTCGCGGCGATCGTCGGGGTCGTGGGCGCGCTGGTTGCGGGTCAGCTCAACTTGGGCGTGTGCCCCGCGGGCGGCGAGTTCGAGGTGCGGCCACAGGCCGCCGGCGCCGACCGGCTGGCTCTGGCGCGGGTCGCCGATCTCGATCAGTCTCGCTCCCGAGTCCTCGACCGCGGCGAGCAACCGCCGCTGCTCGCGGGTGGAGGAGAGCGCGGCCTCGTCGTGGACGATTGTCGTGTCCGCCGCGAGCCGGATCCGCCCGTTGGCGATCCCGGCGTCAAGCGCCGCGGTTGAGTATGCACTCGTCTGCACACCGGCCGCGGTGAGCTCACGGGCGAGTCGCTCCGCGGCGATCGCGGCGGTGCTCGTGACGATGATCTGGTGTCCGGCGGCCTTATGCGCGCGGACGATCCCGATCAGCCTGGTGCTCTTGCCCGTTCCCGCGTGGCCCTCGATCACCACCAACGGCCGGATTCCACACGCCAGCGCGATCGCCTCGCATTGCTCGTCTGAGAGCCTGCCGCCACCACCGGCGAGCTCCCTGTCGAGCCGCTCGGTCTCCCGCGCGACAACGACTGCGGCAAGCGGCGGCACACTCGCTGAGGCGAGCCGCTCAGCGATCGCGACGGTGCTTCGCTCACGCCCGCGATGCTCGCGAGTGGTGCCGGTACCGTCGGCGAGCACAAGGCCCTTGGCGAAGAGCACACCTGAGATCAGGACGTTGACGTCAACGACGGCGCGCACCAGATACCCGCCGGCGAGGCCTGGTCGCGTGTTGCGCCTTGACGGCGAGCTCGGAGGCCTTGGCTTCGGGCATCGTCGTATTTGCCCACGGCTCGTCGAGAACGTCGAGCTCTAGGTCGCGGCGGAGGGATTCCTTCGCCGGTGCGTCCTGCGCGGATCTTGACCCACTTCAGGACGTCCTCGTCGATCGTGAGCGTCGTGCGCACCTTGGCCACCAGCGCCTCTTACCATCACGATGCGGTGATGCGCCGATGGCGAGGGGGACAGGCTGCGGGCCGCTACCAGAGCTGTTTGACGACATCGTCGAGCGTCGGCATGGCTGCGATCTCAGCGGCGACCCGTCTGGCGGCGCGGTGGTAAGCCGGCGTGCTGAGAACTTGGTCGATGGCGGTGCGCAGCGCGGCAGCATCCTCGGGTCCGAGACTGCGCAGGCCCCCCGCCGCATGCTCGCCGGCCTCGATGACCAGTCCGGCACCGGCGCTGTGCACTGCCCTACCGTTTCGTGCCTGGTCTGCGAACAGCGGGCACACGACCAACGGGATCCCTGCGGCGAGCGCTCCGAAGGTCGTGCCCGAGCCGCCGTGGCAGACTACGAGCGCCGCTTGCCGCAGCACGGTCTCCTGCGGAACCCATTGCTCTACGCGTGCGTTCTGCGGTATCGCTCCGAGTGCGGCCACGTCCGTCGCCCGGCCGACGGTCACGAGGACGCGAGCTCGCAACCCGGCGACAGCCTGAAGAGCAGCCCGATACACGTCGATCGCCCCAGGCAAGTGGCCGAGCACGCTCCCAAAGGTGACGTATACGAGCGGCTGGCCGCCGGCTTGCCGTTTCGTCTCGACGAGGTCCGTCGCTGCTGTCGGAGGCCGGAATCTCAGGGTGTCCGGCCACGGAGATTCATCCAGCGACGGGGGAAAGGACGTAAGGTAGGGCGCGGCGGCGATTGCTGAGGCGACCCCGGAGGCGAAGTGCTCGATGATTGGCGCCACCATCGCACGCACGCCGAATTCGAGTCGCGACAGCGAGATCCCGACCTGCGCCTGGGAGATACCAGCCTCGTGCGCCACGATCGCCGACGCGTACTCGCAGGGCTCGCGCACTACGAACTCCGGCCGCCACGCATCCCGCACCTCGCGAGCCGCGGTCAGCATCGCTTTGGTACACGCGCGTGCGAACAGCTCGCGGTCAATCAGGCCCGCAACCGCGTCCGCCGGGCCGGCGCGGACCCGTCGCCAAATCTCATCTACGAGCCCCCGCGGAGGCTCATCGCCCACGCGATATGGCAATCCGTCCCGATCGGCGCTGCCCGCCAAAGCAGGAGGAACCAGAAGCAACACCTCGTGCCCAGCCCGCTCGATCGCCCGGCCGACCTCAGACAGCGGAATGAGGTGGCCTTCACCGCCCAGTGAGCAACCTAACAACACACGCATGACCCCACACCCACGGTCATGGTTCCGGCTCCTCCACGTCCATGCGGCTGATCAGGCCCTCGTCCAGCCCGTAGACGTGAACCACCTGGGCGTCGCCCAAGAGTTCGCCGTCTACGGAGCGCACTACCTGCCGGACTGTGACTGCCACGCTTCCGTCGGCTCGCTCCGTTACCGAGAGTGGTTCGACGTGCGGATCGATCTCCGCCCACTGCGCGATCCAGTAGTGCCGCACCGCCTCGCGACCGATGATGCGGCCGCCCTTCCACGCGTTCGGCCAGTCCACATCTTCGCTCATCATCGCGAGTACACCGTCCACGTCGCGACGATTGAACCCCTCATACAGCCTCGAAAAAACCGCAAGGTGATCCATGTGCTCTCCGTTATAGGCGTTCCGCACCAGGAACGTGAAGATCTCGCCGCGCGGCACACGTAGGTCGATGCCCCGGATGACCTCGAAGCCGTCGTAGGGCATGCCCAGCCCCGAGACCTCGACCACAACCTCAGCAGCATCCGCTGCCCCAGCAAGAGCGGCCGTGATCGGGAGTTCGTCTGGCATCGTCGGTCACGCCGCTTCTGGCGCGGCCTCCCGGAGCCCGATCCGTTCGTACAGCCGGCGCAGCGGTCGCGGGGCCCACCAGTTGGCGGAGCCGAGCAGCCCCATCAGCGACGGTACGAGCAGCGCGCGGACGATCGAGGCGTCGATCAGTACGGCGAGCGCGGTGCCGATCCCGAGCTCCTTGATGAACACGATTGACGACGTCGCGAACGCCCCGACGGCAACGGCGAACAGCAGTGCGGCAGAGGTGACGATGCGCCCGGTCCGTTCGAGCCCGAGCGCGACTGCCTCCGCGTTCGGCGCGCCGGCGTCGCGCGCTTCCTTGATCCGCCCCAGCAGGAACACGCCGTAGTCGGTGGCGAGCCCGAAGCCGATCGCGAACAGCAGGATCGGCTGGGTGGCGTCGAGCGCGCCGAGGCTGTGGTAGCCGAGCAGGCCCTGGAGGTTGCCGTGTTGGAAGATCAGCACGAGGATCCCGAACACGGCGCTCAGGCTGAGCGTGTTCATCAGCACGGCCTTGATCGGCAACACGACCGAGCCGGTCATAAGGAACAGGACGATCAGCGTCGCGGCGATCACGACCGCGAGCACCGCCGGCAGATGCGCGCCCAGACTGTGCTCTAGGTCCAGGTATGCGGCCGTCTGCCCGGCGACGCCGAGGTAGTACGGCGTGCGGATCGCGCGCACGTCGCGCACCAGTCGCTCCGTGCTGGCGGTCAGCGGACCGTGTACCGGCGCGACCTGAAGCAGCGACGTCTCCGCGCCTGCCGGCTGCGCGGGCGCGACCGCCGACACATCCGGCAGGCGGGCAATCTGCTGGGTGAGCGCCCGAACCTCCGGTGAGGACGCGGGGGCGCCGACAACTACCTCGAGCGGAGTCGTGCGGTTGGCCGGGAATTGGGTGCCCAGCGCATCGTGGACCCGGTGGGCGCTTGCGCTCGCGGGCAGCACCCGCTCGTCGGCGGAGATAAACCGGATCTGCGTGAACGGGATGCCGAGTGCGACGAGCACCGCGGCGCTCGCGATCGCGACCTGCGCCGGCCGCCTCGTGACGAACTGCGCGAGGCGGTACCAGGCCCCGCTGCCCGCCGGGCGCACGTCGCGCTCGGCGGCTCGCCGCAGCCGCCGCGGTGAGAGCGCGTTGACGCGCGGGCCCAGCACCGCCAGCAGCGCCGGCAGCACGGTCAGCGCCACCGTCGCCGCCAGCAGCGCGGTGATCGCGCCCGCGATCCCCATCGAGTACAGGAACCGCTGCGGGAAGATCGCGAGTGCGGCGACCGCGGCGGCGACCGTGACCGAACTGAACAGCACCGTGCGTCCGGCGGTCCGCAGCGTGCGCCGCAAGGCCTCGGGCCCGTACCCGTCGCGGACGGCCTCCTCGCGGTAGCGCGAGACGATGAACAGGCTGTAGTCGATCGCCAATCCGAGCCCCAGTCCGGTCGTCAGCTGCAGCGCGAACACCGACAGGTCCGCGAATGTCGAGACGACCCGCAGGAGGAAGAACGTGCCGAGGATCGCGAGCCCGCCGAGCAGCGGCGGCAGCATTCCCGCCACGAACGACCGGAAGAAGATGAGCGAGAGCAGGAAGATGAACGGGAACGCGAGCAGCTCGGCGTGTGCCAGGTCGTTGCTCACCTGCGTGTTCACCTGGGCGTCAGCGATCGCGCTGCCGCCCAGCTCGACATCGTGCTGGGAGGAGAAGCGACTCTCGATCAGCTTCGCGTCGTCCGATATCCGTTTGTCCGACAAAGCCTTGAAATACGCGACCACGTAGGTCGAGCGCCCGTTCCGCGCCACCATCGCGGGGTCGTGGGTCGTGTAGAAGCTCTGGACCCTCGCCACATCGGGCTGCGCCTGGAGCTCCGCCGCGACGCTTTCGACTCGCTGTCGGGCGGCGGGGCTGCGGACGTCACCGCTCGACACGAGCGCGATCACGCCGGGCTCGATCTGGCGCCCGGTCGCGGCCTGGAAGCGGTTGGTCGCCTGGACGCTCTGCGTGGCGGGGTCGTCGGCGCCGTACGGGCTCATGTGGCTTGATACGCCGGCACCGAACGCGCCGGCGATCGCCGCGCCGATCACCGCGCCGAACAGCACGCGGCGTCGGTTGGAGTATGCGAATGTCGCGAGCTTTTCGAACATGGCTACGCCTTCTCTCTGTCTGTCGCGTCTGGTGATGTGCGCCCTGGTCACGCGGGCACGATCGTGTCCACCACGCCGGTGACGACGTCGTAGACATGCCCGGACACGGCCACGCGCTCCGGGATCGCGCGAGCTGAGCGGAGGCGCTCGACATCGCGCTTCACGGTCGCTGCGGGGTCGAGAATCGCGTGCTCCCGCAGGGTCGTCTCGTCGGCGCCGATGCGCTCGGCGTAGCGGCGACGGAACGTAGCGTCGGCGAGCGCTCCGCTTCCGCACTGGGTGTGGTGGATGACTGCGGCCTCGAACAGGGGGCCGTCCGGCAGGACGTTCTCGGCGATCTGGCCGATGAACGCCACGTCGTTGATCACCTCCGGAGTCACACGACCGCCCACGTTGCGGACAACGAGCGCGTCGCCGAGGGAGAGGCCGAGAAAGTGGGCAGGGTCGACGCGCGGGTCGAGGCACGTGATCACGAACAGGCCCAACCTCGGAAACACAACCGCGCCTTCCTGCCCGCGCTCGGCGGCGAAAACGCGGTTGCGCTCGAGCGCCGGCCCCACGTTGGTGGACATCTCAAGACGGTCAGTCGCTTGCATGGCTCAGTTCGACTCCTTCCAGCGTCGCGTTCGTGTCAGGTCATGAGGATGGGGGCGCCTGGGGGTAGCTGCCATCACCCCGACCATCGTCACCCCGGTGTGAGGGCGACGCGCGCTAGAGCAGTCCCAGCTCTCGGCCGCGGGCGACGGCGCTACGTCTGCTCGACACACTCAGCTTCCGGTAGATGCGCTTGGTATGCGTCTTGACAGTGTCGCGGGAGATGCCCAGCTCATCCGCGATTTCCCTGGTCGACAGGCCAGTAGGGAGAAGGCCAAGCACCGTCTGCTCCCGTGCCGTCAGCTCGTCGGTGACGACCGGCCTCGCACCCGACAGATCGACCACGAGCCGCAGCGTGCTTTCCAACTTCCCAACCAGTCGCAGTGCGAGCGTGCCGGGCTCAGGAGCGCGTGAGAGCAGTTCACGCGCTTCGAGCACTAGCTCGCGTGCTGCCCGGCGATCGCCGAGCTCGCAGCGAAGTTCGGCGAGCGTCGTCAGTGCGTACGACCACTCGACCAGGCCAGCGCCTCTCCGAGCGAGGCTGACCGCGCGCTCCAGCTCGGCCCCTGCCTCCGTCGGCCGGCGGTCGTGACGGAACAGCCGCCCCCGTGCGACATGCGCCGAGCTACAGATCCAGTACTCCTCCAGACCATTTGTGCGGACCACCTCAAACGCGGCTTCGACCTTGGCGCCGCATCCCCGCCAGTCCCCGCGATCGGCGGCGATGAGGGCGAGCCGTCCAAGCGCGATCATCGACACGATGAAGTTCGGCGAGCTGCTGCCGAGCTTCAACGCCGTCTCGAACAGCGCTTCGGCGTCGTCGCCCGAGTCGAACGATCGCGCTGAGGTGCCCAACAGACACGCCGCGAGCGAGTGCCAGATCGAGCTCCCGTCCAGGGGCGCGAGTCGCCCAGCCAGCTGCTCAGCCTGACGCATGTCGCCGAGCAGCTGCCACGCCGCCGCACGAACGACGGTCACTTCCTCCCCCAACTCCGGGTCATCACCCGGGTTGTTCCTTGGCGCCTGCGTGGCCAGGTCCACCCACCGCAGGACCTCATCACGCTCGCCGACCGTTAGCGCGGTCCGCGCCTGGGCCAGACACAAGCGGCCGTCGCTCACGATATAGCCGCAGGGGAGCTGGTCCATCCAACGCGCGACCGTTTCCCGCTGGCCCGCGTTCGTGAACGCCAGCCAGTAACTGTCAACCAGCTGGGAAGCCGCATCGAGCTCCCCGGCCGCCGTCAGGTGTCCGATCGCCTCGGACACCATCCCGGCATCGAGAAACCAACGCCCGGCCCGGTCATGGAGCTCCGCCGCGCGCCCCGGTTCTCTGCGCTCGAGCTCGTGCCGCAGCAACTCGCCGAACAGGTGGTGGTAGCGGTACCACTCATGCCTTGGATCGAGGGGAATCAGGAAGTAGTTCACCCGCTCGATCCGGTCAAGCACCGCCCTGCTGTCTCGCGCGCCGTTGACCGCGTCGCACAGCGCCGCACAGAACCTGTCGAGCACGCTCGTGTGAAGCAGGAAGTCCAGCTCCGCATCGCGCTGCTCGCCGAGCACCTCAGCTGCGAGATAGTCGACCACCCGTCGATCGCTACCGGTGAAGGACTCCACGAAGCTCCCGGCGTCCTCGCGTCCGCGCATCGACAGAACGGCCAGATAGAGGCCGGCTGCCCAGCCCTCGGTGCGGCCGTGCAAGCGTTTGACAGTGTCGGGGGTCAGGTCGAGGCCATGAATGTCATTGAGCATCGACTCCGCCTCGGAAAGCGAGAAGCGCAGGTGCCCCGCGTCGATCTCATTGAGCTGGGCCCGCGCGCGCAGCGTTCCGACCCGAAGTGGGGGCTCCACTCGCGACGTCATCACGATCCGCAGCGTGGTCGGCAAATGCTCGATGAGCGAAGCGATGCCTTCGTGGATCCGCTCGTCTTCGACGGCCTGATAGTCGTCCAGCACAAGTACGAACTGCTCCGAGACGTCGGCGAGCTCGTTGATCAGCGGTGGCAGAGCCTCGTCAATAAGGTTGACGCCCGGCGCACGCAACATCGCCAGCGACGGTTCTCCGATCCCGGGCACCACGGAGCGCAGGGCCTCGATGACGTACATCCAGAACCTCGCGGGATCGTTATCGTCCGCCTCCAACGAGAGCCAGGCGACCGGGCGCTCTTCTCTGACGGACGCCCCCCACTGCGCCACGAGCATCGTCTTCCCGCTGCCAGCAGGACCGTATACCAGCGTTAGCGGGTGCGACAGGCCCTCAGAGAGTGCCTCGATCAGGCCTTCACGGACCACGAGGCGAGGAGGGCTCGGGACAACGAGCTTCGTCCGCAGGAGCGGAGCACCCAGGTCATTGGCGGCGGCCGCCACAGGCTCAAAGTATTCCCGGTGGAAGGTGTTGCGACTGCCCCGCGAGCGCCGGCCCAATCCTCTCAGACGTGATCGGTCACCTTGCCGTGCAGGATCCTCCGGCCGTCGATGGGTCGAGCGAGTGTCGTCGACAGCGTTCCTCCTAGGGCTACGCCGGCGCAGATCGAGTTTCCGGCCGTTTTCACGACGTTGACGAGGACGGTGAGCGTGACGCTACGGTTCGTCTGCACGACAATCATTCTCGGGCTGGGCGGCAGCCCTGGGTCACACGTCCCGGAAGCCCAGCCAGATAAGCGGGCTCGTCCTCTCGGCGTGATCGGTCTGTCCAGCTTCAAGCCGGCCGCTCCTGAGCAGCCGAAGCACGTCGCCAGGCGCGGTCGGCAGCGTGTGCACGGTAAGGGCATCCCAGTCGCCGAACCCCGGCTCGCTGTCGCCAGTCCAATAGCCACCGGGAGCCGGGCGCCTGCCCAAAACTGTCTCCTTCTCATACTCATCTCCCCGCCACGTGATCCACTTCTGGATCACCAGACGCGCGGGCTTCTGGCGATCATTCGCGACCGTCGCCGCCGAGGTGTCAAGCGCCTCGCTGTACCACGCCCCTCCACGGGGCAACGGCGACGACTCCCCGGATCGCCCCGCCGTCCCCCGGCCCGAGCCTTGGGGGAAGAACCGAAGACGAGCACCAGCATCGCTACGGCAGCCACCACCGCCACCGCGACAGCTGCCATTGGACCGACAGTGCGTCTCAGCGCTCCGAACTTCCCATCGCGTGCTTTATACGCCGCTCGGAGAGCTTCATCACGCAACAATGGCCCGGCGGAGTCGCCTCGGCCACCGTCAGCGCCAGCGGTCAGGATGCGGGCTGGGCTTGGCGGTCCGTACTCGCAGCGCTGAGGTGCTCGCGTGCGATGTGGCTGAAGGCGCGGACGGCGGCTCGGCTGTCGTCGCTGCGGCGGGCGATCGAGACTGCAACGGGCTCAACGTCGATCAGGGGGACGGTGACGATGCCGGGTCTGGTGAGGGTGCGAGCGAGGCTGAGCGGTCCGGCGCAGGCGGCGCGGCCGGAGGCGATCAGCCAGATCCCTTCGTCCATGGAGCGGGGGAGCTGCTCAGTTTGGCGGGCGGGGCGCCGGCGCCGGGCGGCGAGGTGCAGCACGTCGCTGACCGCGGTCGGGAAGCCGTCGGGGAGGCGGGGGATGGGCTCGTCCTCAATCTGCTCGAAGCGGAGGTGCGGCTCGCCCGCGAGGGGGTGTGTGGCGGACAGGCACACCGCCCATGGCTCCTCGATCAACGGGTCGAGCACCACCCCGGGCGCCTGGATCCCGGCCCACACCAGCGCGACGTCGACCTCGTGGCGGCGGACCGCCTGCACGTGGTCGGCGAAGCTGATCTCCTCGATCGTGATCTTGATCAGCGGCTGGTCGCGCTCGTAGGCGTTCAGGATGTCGATCGCGAAGCTGGTCAGCGGCGGCAGGAACCCCACCAGCAGCGAGCGTTGGCGCTCCCGGCCGTGGGCGCGGGCGGCCGCCACTGCCTCATCGCTGGCCCTAGCCGCGGCGCGGGCATGGGCCAGGAAATCCTCGCCCGCGGCGGTCAGCCGGACCCCGCGAGGATGACGCTCAAACAGCTCCACGCCGAGCTCGCGCTCGAGCTGGCGGATCGTCTGTGACAGCGCCGGCTGGGCCACATGCAGCGCCTCCGCGGCCGCGCTGACCTGGCCGTGCTCGGCTACGGCCACAAAGCAGCGCAAATGCCGCAGCTCCACGCCCACCTCAGGATCCAGGCCTTGCCACCGGTGATCGCCCCGCCCGGGAGTGTAGCCGGTATGCACGGCGCTTATACCAAGGGCGCGATTTCGTCTTTGACACGCCCACGCCCGCCGAGCATCCTGCGCCTCGACGCACGGGACCAAAAGGGGGTTGCAGGTGAAGCAGATCGGCACGCTCGCGCTAAGCACTCTCGCCGTCTGGGCACTGGCCGCGGCGCCCGCCGGCGCGACCGGCTCCTACCCCGGCGAGACCCTGTCGCTGGCCCAGTCCGGGCCCGCGGTCGCCGGCCAGGAAACCACGTTCATCGCCACCGGCCAGCAAACCGACGTCAACGACTACCCGGGCGGGTTCAGCCTCGAGGTGTTCGCCAAGAACACCAACACCGACCCCACCTGCTCCCCCTCCTACCCCGGAGAACAGCAGGCCTCGCTCACCGACCCCTACGAGCAATGGATCGTGGTCGGCCTCTGGCAAGGCCCCGGGACCACGTTCAGCGTCCCGTTCAAATACAACTTCCCTCGCACCGGGCAAGTGATCCTATGCGCCTACAGCGCCTACATCACCGACACCGCCGCCGCCGCCACGCTGGTCGCTAACATCACCTCGCCCGGCGGCACCGGACCCACTGGGCCGGGTCCGACGCCCCCAAGCACTCACCACAAGCCGGTCAACGTCCACCGGCCGAGCATCAAGCGCCACGGCAAAGCGCTGGCGTGTGGGCGGGGAAGCTGGACGGGCGCAAGGAGCTACGCGTACGCCTGGCTGGTGAACGGCCATCTGAAGCGAGGCGCCCGCAAGCAGAGGCTGGCGATCACCAAGGCGCTGAAGGGTCGCCGGGTGGCGTGCCGGGTCACCGCCGCCAACTCGGTCGGCAGGACGACGGCGTCGAGCGGCTCGCTGCGGGTGCGCTGAGCCTCACGGCAACCCCGTAGGCGCCGGCGGCGGTCCCGGGATCGTTTCCACGCCCGGCGGCACTTGCGGCCATACCAGGACCACGGTGCACGGAGCATGATCGACCACGAACCGCGCCCGCGGCCCGAGGCTCTTGGGGCCGAGGCGCGGCTCGTTGTCGCGCGCGAGAACGAGCAGGTCGGTGGTCGCGCACGCCTGCACGACCTCGCGCTCGACGCGGCCCCGGCGCGCGACCGCGTCCGAGGGTCGGCCGAGCTTGGCCTGCGCCGCCGCCAGCAGTCCTCGTGCCTCCTCGTCGGAGACTGCCCGCAGGGCCGGCGCGGGCGGGGGCGCGTGGCGGCCTAGGAGCCCTGCGCGTCCGGCGTCGGCGAGCTCCTCGACGTCGCTGGGCGCCACATGCAGCAGCGTCACCGCGGCGTCCGCTGGGAGCAGTGCTCGTGCTTGCTCGAGGCAGGCCTCCCAGGTGTCTTCCGAGATCCAGATGACCGCGCGCATCACACGACCTGCAGAGCCAACCACAACCCGACGGTGGATGCGAGCAGCGCGGGCACCACGGTCAGGGCTCCGAGGCGCACGAACTCGCCGATGTCGACGGTCTGATCGTGGGCGTGGACGATTCGCCTCCACAGCAGCGTGGCCAGCGAGCCGACGTAGGTGAGGTTGGGGCCGATGTTGACGCCCACCAGCATGGCCAGCACCGCCCCCGGCCCGCTGGCGGCGGCGACGGGCAGGATGATCAGCGTCGCCGGGAGGTTGTTGAGCAGGTTGGCGATCACGGCGCTGAGGGCGGCGATCGCCAGCAGCGGGAGAAGCCCGGTGCCGTGGGGGAGCAGCGAGTCGACGGCGGAGGAGAGGCCGTGTTGGCTGGCGCCCTGGACGATGATTCCCAGCGCCAGTACGAACACCAGGAAAGCCGGCTCCGCCGCCCGCGCCAGCTCGAGCGGGGGCGGACGGTTGCGTATCGCCATGACCACCGCCGCCGCCGCCGCGACCCACACCGGCGCCACCCCCACGAGCGAGCTGATCAAGAACCCGGCCAGCATCGCCGCGACCACGGCCAGCGCGAACACCGGCAACCGCGGGCGCTGACCGCGATCGCGCGGGGTCGGCGCCGAGCGGCCGAGCTCACCCGCGAAGGCGCGGTTCAGCACGACCCATTCGATCGCCAGCGCGGCCAGCCACGGGAGCGCCATCAGCGCGCCGAACCGGGTGAACGAGAGCCCGCTGGCCTGGAAGGCCAACAGGTTCGTGAGGTTGGAGACCGGGAGAAGCAGCGAGGCGCTGTTGGCGAGGTGCGTGCACGCGTAGATGTGCGGACGAGGGCTCGTCCGCAGCCTGGAGGCGGTCGCGAACACGATCGGGGTCAGCAGCACGACGGTCGCGTCGAGGCTCAGCACCGCGGTCGTGCCAGCGGCAGCGATGAACACCATCGCCAACAACCGCCTTGGACGACCGACCGCGCCGACGGCCATGGTGCCCCCGAGCGCGTCGAACAACCCCGCCCGCCGACACCCGTCGGCAAGGACCAGCAACGCGGCGAGGAAGCCCACGGTAGGTCCGAAGCGACCCAGCGCGTGACGCGCCGCGGTGGTGCTGAGGACCCCGAGGACGACGAGCAGGAGCGCTCCCGCCGCCGCCACCGCCCAATCCGGCGCCCACCGCGGCCGGGCGATCGCGGCGCTCAAGCTCGCCGCGAGCACGAGCAGGGCAGCGACCTCGCTCAATTCAGACCAGCGCCGTCGTGCACGCCGTCCATATTGACGATCGCATCACCTACAGTTAGAACACGCCGGCGGCGGCGCCGCTCGGGCGTCGGCCGAATGCGAGCGGGAGAGGATGGCGATGGTTAGCACGAAGACCAAGGCGAAAGCGGGTGTGAAGGGCGCGCAGTTGATGGCTCGTCATCCGACGCTCCGGCGCGGGACGGCGAAAGCGGGCTGGACCGCGGGCAAGATGGTGGCCAAGCGCAAGGCCCGCGCTGAGCTCGATCGTTTCAGCCCCGTCGCCCACACGGTCGGCGAGACCGTGATGGTGGTGGCCGTCGTGTGGCCGCAGGTGGCTCAAGAGCTTGGGCTGGTGGAGGCCCCCAGAACCCGGCGCACCGGTCCGGCCGTTGCCGCCGGCATCGCCATCGGGGCCGGCGCGGTCTATTTTCTCGGGCAGCAGCGCGGAGCCGAGTAGGCCGGCGCGTGCGGGCCGCCGCTCGTCCCTCCGAGGGCGTCGTGCAACTGGTGTCAGGCGGCGGACCGGGCGGCTAGGCGAACCGGCGGCCCCTCAGTGTCGGCGAGGTGCTGGTGGGATGGGCAGAAGCCGTTTCGGGGCAAGGGCATCCGCTGGCACGGCGATCCCCTCCGGGTGGTGGCGCGACACTGCAGCGGTTTGCCGTTCACGTCGAATCCGTTCTTGGGCAGCCGGCGCAGGAACTCGTCCGCCGACGAGAGGTAGCGCTCGACCACGCGGAGCACCCGCAGCTGCGAGGACATCGGGAAGTAGGCGCGGATCTCGCGGAACAGGGACCGTGACGGGCGGGCGAAGTAGCGACGGTCGGTGGCCAGACGCTGCACCGCGGCCTCGCATGCCCGCAGGACACGCTCGTGATTCTCGTAGCTCCGGTGGCCGTGTGGGTCTTCGGTGATCTGGTCGGCGAGCTCCCGATAGATGGCTCGGCTGAACGCGTACATTCGACTCCTCCGGTCGAGGCGCCTCCCGAGACCGGAAACGAACGATCGAGTGAAAACTTGCGCTGACTCCGGCACGCAGGACCGAAGACCTGGTCGGCGCGCTGGAGTAGAGTCGGATCTCCCCGCTAACGAGGAGGCACGATGGCGAGCCTGCTGGACCTGACCGTCCAGGGTGATGTGGCGACGATCAGCGATGAGTCGAAGCTGCCGCAGGTCACGCTGATGACACCGCTCGAGCTCTACCGGCTGTGGGAACGGCAAAACTGGGCCTCTCACCTGATCGATCTCGACGCCGATCGGCGCGATTGGCAGTCGATGAGCGAGTACGAGCGCGAGCAGATGCTGTACGGGTTGTCGGCGTTCTTCGTCGGCGAGGAGCGGGTCACGAACCAATTCTCGGGGCTGGTGCTGGCTGCCGAGGACAAGCACGAGGAGGCGTTCCTGCTCACCCAGCAGGTCGACGAGGCCCGGCACGCCCAGCACTTCAATCGCCTCTACGAGGAGGTGCTCGACTTCGACGGACAGTTCGAGGATCGGCTGGCCCGCGCCCGGACGTACCTGACCGACGCCTACTTCGAGCTGTTCGACGGCTACCTGGTCGAGGATCACCGCCGGCTCCTCGCCGACCCCACCAATGTCGAGGCCAAGCTCGACTTCATCACCACCTATCACATGGTGATCGAGGGCACGCTCGCGCTCACCGGCCAGCATTTCCAGGCCACGCGGCTGGAGCGGCGGGGGATCCTCCCCGGCCACCTCGAGGCGTTCAAGCGGATCTCCCAGGATGAGCACCGGCACGTTGCCTACGGCACCTGGTACCTGCAGGACAAGGCTCGCGACCCCGAGCTCGCCAAGCGCGTGCAGGACAAGCTGGCGCAGACGCTCCCGGCCGCCTCCGGCGTGATCGTCCCCCCGGGCCTGGACGCGGACGACGACGCCGACTACCTGGACGCGACCCCGCGGGAGCGGAACGAGTTCGCCTACCGGGCCCTGTCGCGGCGCTTGAAGGTGATCGGGATCGGCTTGCCTACTGTCGCTGCCTGAGCTCGGCGCGGCGGTCAGAGCGCGATCGTGACCACGATCGCCACCGCCGCAGTGAGCGACGTGGCGGCGGTCAGCAGACCGAACGCGGCTGTCTGCAGGTGCGGGGACGCGCCGGCATGACCGCGCTCGCGGTAGAGCATCTCGCCGTGGCGCCACGTGAGCCAGGCCATCGTCGCCATCGCAATCGCGCTGGCGACGCCGAGCCCAACGAGGTGGGCGGTGAAGCCGGCCCGCGCGATCAGCGTCCCGCTGGCCGCCATGTTCAGTGCCGAGCGCGTCCACGCGAGCGCGGTCCGGTCTCGGGCCCCGTCGGAGTCGGTCATCTCGCCGCCGGATCCCGGCGGTTGATCGGGGGAGCGCTGTGGCCGCCGTGGGCTCAATGCGCCAGCCGGTCGATGATGGCCAGGATCCCGCCGCACAGGGCGATCACCGTGATCCCGCCGGTGAGCACACGCGGCATCCACGAGTACCGCAGCGGCCGCCGAAGCCGCATCGCCCTCTCGCTGTCCTCCCAGTGCAGGTAGCTCGCCAGCGCGAGCGCGGCACCGAGCAGGATCAGCGGCACCGCGATGATGAGCCGCAGCCCGTGGAGATTGAACTTCAGGAACTGCGCCGCGGCCAGGCCGGCCGCGATCAGCGCCAGAGCGGTCCGGTTCCAGGCCAGGAAGGTGCGCTCGTTGGCAAAGGTGAAGCGCGGATCGGGATCCTCTCCGGTTTCTTCCAGCCGTCGCTCACGGCGGGCGCGAGAGGCAAGCCACCGCCGCAACGCCCCGCCGGCCTCCCGGTCTGTCCGTGTTTCGCTCATCGCCGGAAATTCTCCTACGGCGATCGGCCCTCACCGCGCCCTTCGCCGATCGCCACGTCGCGGAGCTCGAGCAGCTCTCCCGGCGGCTCGCCTAGCAACAGCCAGCCATCGTCGACTGACCGCACCAGATCCCGCCGGGCCAACTCGGACACGGCGGTGCTCACCGTCGGCCGCCGCGCCGCGACCAGGTCGGCCAGAACGGTGTGCGTCAGCCGCAGCGGCAGGATGATCCCGTCCGTACGCACGTGCCCCCAGCGGTCGGCCAGGTGCCAGAACAGCATCTGGACGCGGATATCCACGCGCGCGTGGTGGATGATCGCCATGTTCACGGCCAGGTGCCGGGAGCGCTCCAGGGCGCGCGCCACCAGCCGCCCGGTCAGCTGCGGGTAACGCGCCATTCGCTGCGCGGCCTGCCAGTCGAGGACCGCCACTCGGGTCGGCTCGAGCACGCGCCAGCCCGTGGTCCGCGGGAGCGTCGGCTGGGCGTCCTCGCCCTGCCACGGTCGCAGCAAGTCACCTTCGCCCAGCAGCTCAGCGCCGAAGCGGCCATCGACCCCGACTCGGCGGACCAGCAGCCCCTCCAGGACCAGCAGGCCAATCCCCCCACGGAGGGCGCCGACGCGTACGCCGCTCCAGCGCCCACGCCGGATCCGGACCGCCCCGGCAATGCACTCGTCGATCGCCCGCTCTCGGCGCGTCGGCGCAACGGCTTCGGCGAGGTCAGGATCCTCGCGCAACACGTGACAGATGGCGCCGACGGATCCGCGCTGGGAACTCACGAGCACAAATCTGACATACCCGGGCCGCCGGGCGTTCGATGTCGATCCCAGGCGCAGCAGCTTCGGGGCGCTGGAGGACGTCAGCTCCGGCGCGATGAGCGGTGGCTGGGGATCCTGAACAGCGAGGCCAGCTTGGCCGCGAACATGATGTCGCCGGAGAGGGAGACCTTGCCGCCCAGGTATGCCTGCAGCGCGTCGGAGCTGCCGCTGATCAGCCGCAGGAACTCTGCCCCATCGAGCGTGATCGTGACCCTGGGCTCGGCGCCGCTCGGCCCGCGCACCCCCTGGCAGCGGCCGTCGCTCAGCACCAGGTCATAGACGTCGACGCCGGCGTCGCGGCGTCCGGTGATGTGCCAGCGAATCGTCGCGCTCTGCCGGGCGGCGCGTGTGCGGTCGAGGTGCTTGGGCATCTGCCAGAAGATCGCGTCCAGCACCGGGCGGCGGGCCGGCGTCCGCATCACCCACTCCAGTCGGTCGGGTGAGAAGTCCCCGATTGCGCGAGCCACGCCGTCGGCGACTTGCGTCGTTGCGCCCGCGAGCTGGCGCCTGAGCTGCACGAGCACCACCTGTGCATCCGGCGCCGCCATCTACACGCTCCTGCTTGCGCCGCCGTCGATGAGCAGGGTCGTTCCAGTGATGTACCCGGCGCGGTCCGAGCACAGGAAGGCCGCGGCCGCGGCGAACTCCTCGACGGTGCCCAGCCTCCGCGCCGGCAGCTCGCGCACGGCCTCCGGCCGGTCGGCGCCCAGCTCGCGTGTCCGGTCGGTGGCGATCAGCCCAGGAAGCAGCGTGTTGACGGTTACTCCGTCGGGCGCGACTTGGCGAGCGATCGTCTTCAGCGCCGCCAACAGGCCTGCCCGATGGGCGGAGGAGAGGACGAGCACGGGCCCCGGTTCGCGGACGACGCTCGAGGACATCGACAGCACCCGTCCCCACTTGCGCTCGCGCATTCCGGGAAGGGCAGCCTCGATCAGGGAGACGGCGCCCAGCAACAGAAGCTCGTAGGCGTCGCGCCACTGCGCCAGCGTGAACCCGAGGGCATCAGGCGATGCCGGCGGGCCGCCGCCGTTGGCGACGAGGATGTCGATCGGACCGAGGCGCTGCTCCACCTGGCGCACCAGGCCCCCGGCCGCATCCGCGTCGGCGGCGTCGTGGACGAACGGCGTCGCCCCGATCGGGCCGGCGGCCGCCTCGATCCGTTCCTGCGAACGCGAGCTGATCGCCACCGTCGCGCCTTCCCCCGCCAGCGCCTCGGCGACGCCCAGGCCCAGCCCCTTGGAGGCGCCGGTTACCAGCGCGACCTTCCCTGTAATGCCAAGATCCACGGCCGGGCGATCCTAGCGATCGGCTGGCGATGACAGCCGACGGCGATCATCGCCCCGACCACGCACAACGCTCCGCACACGATCGTCGCCCACCTCACGCCGGCCGCCGACGACATCGTCACGAGCCGCGGCGGTTAGTTCAGCGTTAGAACCGACGCATTTTCGTGCCGCAACTCGCGCGCCGCGGATAATTGATGTTGGCCCTGCGGTCTCTGCGGTAACACCGGAGGTTGGGTCATGAGCAGTAGAGGACATGGCAATCACGTGCGGGCCGGGCAAACCGAGGATCCAGCGCTCGGCCTTGCCGGACTCGAACAGCAGCAGGCGCTGTTGCTGAGCGCGCTACGCCGCGCCGCCGGGGCACCGGTGACCTACGCCGAACTGCGCGAGGCGGGCATCGAGTTCCCAGCGAGCGTGGTGTCCGAGCTGGAGCTGGCAAGCTTCCCGATCCGCCGCTGCCATGGCGGCGCCGCGGGCGAGCCGCATGCGCCGGCGGTACGACTCGACCCGGCCGACGATCTCCTTCCGACGGTTCCGGAGGAGGAGGAGGTAGCGCACCGTCCGATTCCAGAGAAACCGACCGAGGTCTCCGGCTGGGACACCGTCCGCGTCTATCGAACCACAGGCGGCGGAGCGTTCCTGCTCGCCTCGATGGCTTGGCTCTCGCGGGCCGCCGGCCTGGGACGCCGAGTCACAGCCGCCGCCGTGTGGGCAGGTGGCGCGGCGAGGCGGGGCGGTGGCGCCGGCCGGTGGGGCGGTCGTGTCCGGATGCCCCACACCGCCGGCCGCTGGATAGCGCCGGTGGCGCTGCTGGCGACGATCGCCGTGGTGGTGGGGTTCATCCTGATCGGGCTGTCCGGAGGCGGCGGGCATCCCCGCCGGGCGGTTGTCCCTCGAGCGCCGCGTCAGGCAGTGACGGCGAGCAGGGGCCCGCACGCGGTCTCGCGGCCGCGACCCGCCACGCGGGTCCCCCCGACGCCGGTCTCCCCGGCGCTGGCCACCGACCTCGAAGCGCGCGGACACGGTCTGCTGGAGACTGGACGATACGGCGACGCGGTGACAGTGCTGCGAAGGGCCCTGCTCGCGACCGGCGAGCGCATCAGCGCCTGCCTGGAGCCGGACAGCTCGAGCTGCCTAACCTACGCCTACGCTCTCTACGACCTCGGTCGAGCACTCCGCCTGAGCGGACATGCCGCCGCTGCCGTGCCGATCCTCGAGCGGCGGCTGCGGATCGACAACCAGCGCCCGACCGTCGAAGCCGAGCTCCAGCTCGCCCGCCAGGGCATCACCTGACGGGCCACCGTGACGCGGCGACGGGATCCGCGGGCGGCCGGCGGCCGGGGTCGGTCGGCGCGGACGCGGGCCGGCGTGGGGCCGGCGCGGGCCGCCAGTACCATCACCCCCCGGCCCCGGGCGGTTAGCTCAGCTGGTAGAGCACCTGCCTTACAAGCAGGGGGTCACTGGTTCGAGTCCAGTACCGCCCATTAGCTAAGTGCCTGCAAGTGCGGAGGTCTTGGCCTTGCCGCCCATCGTCTGGTCTTCGGAACGCCGCAGATGGAAGCGTCTTGGAAGCCGCCGGCGATCCTCGACGGCGGCGGGCGACACGGCAAAAGCCGGTCAGACCTCGAGGTCGACAGGCGAATAGAGAGTCAGCCCGCCGCCGTCCGAGAGCCAAACCGACGAGCCGGACGGCACCGGCCGCCGACGCCGTCAGGTTCCCACTGAGGCGACCAGCAGGTGTGTGTCAGCAACCGCGGGTCGAGACCCCATTCGTGCTCAGATGGGCTTTGGTGAAGGCACCACTTGTTGCTCGGCGCGGAGCGAGGGAGTATCGAGTCCCGCGTGCCAGTCCCTGAGCCGCCGTCGCTTGGGGTGGTCGGGTGTCTTTAAGAACCGATCGAGGTCACGGCGTCGGTCCGCTATTCGCCTCGTCGTGCGACTGGCGGGACAGCGCCACGGCTTGACATTAGGTAGTTCAACTGTATATTCTGTCATGCTATGGCCGGGCGGGCGATGCAAGAGGCGACGTTCTTGATCCTGACCGCGCTGGCCGCGGGCAGCCAGCATGGCTACGGGATCATCACCGACGTCCGGACGATCTCAGCTGGCCGGGTTCAGCTAAAGGCCGGAACCTTATACGCGGCGCTTGAGCGTCTGCGCGCGGACAGGCTGATCGAGGTTGACCGCGAGGAGATCGTGGAGAGTCGATTGCGCCGTTACTACCGGTTGACGCCCGCAGGCGGGGAGTTGCTGGCCGCCGAGGCAGCCCGGTTGCAGGCCAACGCCCGCGTCGCGATGTCGCGCCTGAAGCCGGCTGCCGGGTCGGCCACATGAGTGACTCCGCAGATCTCGAGCGACGCTACCGGCGGCTGCTGGCCTGCTACCCGCGTGCCTTCCGGCGCGAGCACGAGCGGGAGATCCTCGCCGTGCTGATGGCCGGCGCTGAGGAGGGTCAGCAGCGGCCCGGGTTGGGAGAGGCCGCCAATCTGATTAGACACGCGCTCTGGATGCGTCTGGGGCTTTCCCGAGGAGGAATCATGATCAACGAGAGGACGTTCCCGATCAGTGTCGACCGACCCAGCCGCCCCCTTATGACGGCATTCGGCGCCGCTCGGAAAGTCCCGCGGGTGACGATGAGTTCTTCAACGGTCGACGTTCGCATGGGGTGGGCATTTCACGCCGCGATCCCTCGCGAGGCGGTGGCATCGGCCCGGCCCCTGAACAGAGGCGAACTGCGTGGTCCCTTCCGAATCAGCGTTCTCCGCGGAGTCAACTACTGGCCACGCACCGCGCTTGTCAATGGCGCCGGTACCGGACTGGTCGAGATCACGTTGAATCGGTCGAAGTGGGTGTGGCTGGGTCCGCTCAGGGCCCCGATGCGTCGGCTCATCGTGAGTGCCGAGGACCAATCCGGGCTCGTCGCAGCACTCAACCCGACCTCGCAAGGTTCGGACGACCCGAGTCTGTAGTCGCGGGCCCCATCGCGTCGGCAGACACTTCCCAACACCAGAATGCCAGTGCCGAATGCCGACACCAGCCGGAAAGGAATCCGCCGCGAACAGCGAGCATCTCGGCGGCGTCCCCGATTTCCCTGACCGGTGACGCGCGAGAAGTTTGACGTGGTCTGGATGCCTCGGCTCGGCGAGGACGGTGCCGACGAGTTGTGGCGATTCAGGCGCCGTAGCATCGCTGCCACGTGTGCAACGCCGATCGCGGGTGTTGGGAGCCTTTTTCTGTCCGCGGGCGGCACGCTCGGTGATCTCGCCGGCGGCCTGTTGCTGCTGATCGCGGCTGCGGTCTGGATTCAGTTCGTCAGGGGCCGAGGGCGCCTGAAGACGCTCATGTCTGAGCGCTTCGGCGTGCCAGTGAAGGGCTTCCCACTGATCAACCAGCGTTCATTTGACCGCTGGTGCGCCGATCACGGTTACAGTCAGCCCGGCGGTTAGCCCGTCGGACCCGGCCGGCATCTCACTTGCGCGGAGGCGGACGGCGAGCGCTTGCGGCGCGTGGTTGCAGGTGCGAGGAGCGTGGGCACATGGCGGAGGTTGAGCGTTGCCGGCCAACCCGGCGCTCTCACTCCCACACGAGCATCTCGTCGGGGCCGTGCTCACACCTCCTATGCGCGGCAGGCGCGTTTCTGCGGGGTAGGTGACGGCGCGGCGCCGGCCGCGGTGCCCGTCCGCCCCGCGTGCCGCGCAAACCGGGTGCCGACCCTGATCGGACGAAAATACTCGTCGGGCGAGCAAAGCGGAAGCCGGGCGTCGCGCGAGTTGCGTGGCTGCCGCTCGAACGCGAGCGTCGCTCTGCATGTGAAGGTCGGCTATCGGTCCGGCGCGCGTTCCCTGCGAGAGGAGCGATCGAGGCGCTCAGCGCTCGCGGAGGGGAAGCAGCCGCCGCGGCAAGGCCCCCCGGCAACAGGAGTCTCTTAGGAGCCGCTGATCGCCGCCCAGCTGGCGAGCGCGAGGTAGGTGGCGCCTTCTGCGCGTGGCTTGGCCGCATGGATGCGCGGCCGGTCGTTGAGCCAGTCGCCGATCGAGCCCGAGGCCCAGGCGATACCGACATCCCAGATGACGCCGATGGTCCAGAAGATGGTGCCGAGGATGAGGATCTGCTCGGCGCTCGAGCCTTGAGCGCGGTGGACAAACTGGGGGAAGAACGCGAGAAAGAATACGGCCATCTTTGGGTTGCCCAGACCGACAAGGATCCCTTTGCGCGTCGGGCGCGCGGCCGTGGTAGCTGGGCCTTGTGACCGCCGCGACGGTTTTGATTTGAACGCTTGAATGCTGAGGTAGGCGAGATAGGCCACGCCTGCCCCGCGGACGCTGTCGAAGGCGATTACCGAGGAGGCGAGCACGGCGGAGAGGCCCGCGGCGGTCGCCAGGACGCGGATGGCACACGCGATCTCGATGCCGCACATGGCAGCGATCGCGCCGCGCCGACCATGGGCAACGCCCTGGGCCAGGACGAATAGAGTCGATGGCCCGGGGATTACCGTGATCACCAGCGACACGAGAGTGAAGGCCAGCAACGTGTGCTGAGTCGGCAGTTGTCGCTCCTTTCCGTGGACATTCGGTCGGGGCGCGAGGCCAGTTTCGCTCCCATGACGGTGAAGCACAAGCAAAGTCTTGTAACGGACCCGTAAGCAGGTCTGTACGATGCGTGTGTGCTTGACACCCGTCGCCTTCAGGCTCTCCACGCTGTCGTCAGTACCGGGTCAGTCAAGGAAGCGGCGGCTAAGTTGGGTTACTCCCCCTCTGCGATCAGCCAGCACGTCGCGGCGCTCCAGCGCGAAACCCGCTCGGTGCTCTTGGAGCCGGCAGGCCGCGGTGTGCGAGCCACCGCCACGGGGGAGCTGCTCGCTGAGCACGCCGCGCAGATCTTCGAGCAGCTCGCTCAGGCAGAGGCCGAGCTCATTGCGCTCAGCGCCGGCCGGCTCGGAAGTCTGCGCGTGGCGTCCTTCGCCACGGCCGGCGCCGAGCTGGTGCCTCCCGCCATGGCAAGGTTCCGCGCAGAACTGCCGGGTGTTGAGCTCACGCTGCGCTCCGTCGAGCGTGAAGAGGCGCTCGCCCTCCTGCGCCGCGGAATCATCGATGTCGCGGTCATCGAGGCGCACGGGCAACCCCCGGCAGGAACAAATGATGGTCTGGTCTTTCGACCTCTCCTAAGCGACCCGTTTCGGGTGCTTCTGCCGCGCGGCCATCGGCTTGCCAACCGGCGCGTCATCAAGCTCACTGAACTCGCGGCCGAGGCATGGATCCGGCCGCGATGCGAGTTCGATTGCTGTCTCGCGGCGACGAGCGCCGCGTTCCACCGCGCCGGGTTCAACCCCAACTGGATCGCCGAAGCCGACGAATACTGGTCCGCCCAAGGATTCGTCGCCGCTGGGCTCGGCCTCGCACTGGTCCCCACGCTCGCTCTCGGCGTAACACACACAAACGTGGTCGCCCGACGCCTCGATCACTCCACAGAGCCCACCCGCGACGCCCTCGCCGTCAGCCGGTCGGCGGCGAGCACCAGCATCGCGGTACAGACGATGCTCACCGCGCTGACCACCGTCGCAAGCCAGCAACCTCGCCCAACGACATCTCGACGGGAGCAAGCTGACCGTCGCATCCCGTCAGGATCATGATGTCCAACGGCGGGTGGGAGTCGCTGGCGCATCGTGCGGACTCGGTTGCACGCTCGCAGCCAGATACCAGGAGCTCGGCTACGAGGTCTGGGTCGGATCGCGACGTCCCGATCGCGCGCGCGAGCTGGTCGCGCAAGGGGCGATCTGGATCGCCTCGACGTTACTTACGAGCAGTTACGGCCTCGTCGCGCGGCGGCTGCTGCGTGAACCCTCGCCGACTACTCACAGGAGCCGAGGACGTTGACGAGAAGCTCCAGGAGGCGTTGGGTGGTGCTCCCATCCTCAGATCCGTGGTGAGGGTTGAACTCGGTTACGGTCAGTGCACGTACACGTGCGTCGTCGAGTAGCTCGGCCAGCATCTCCCCGCATGCCCTCAGCGATGGGGCGGTGCCGCGATCGGTGTTCTCGGCGAGCGGGGCGTCGATAAAGTCGACGAGGTCTACGTCGAAGTGGACAGCCAAACCGTCACACGCCGCAAGCGGAGCGAGCGCCGTTCGAGCGCTGGGCACCGGATCGGACGCGGCCATCTGCACGTCGACGACGGGGAGCTCACGATCGGAGATCACCTCGGCCTCAAAGTCCGTTTGCGGCCCGAGCCCGAGGAAGCTGACCTGTCCGGAGCTCAGCATCGGGCGGTGACTGGCGAGCGCCGCGAGTCCGTCGACGACGCCGTCGATGTCGAGCATGTGCGCCATCCCCATCCAATCCAGGGCGCCGTCGACGGTGCTACCGGGCACATTGAGGTCAGCATGCCGATCGACATACACGAGACCCAGCCGCTCAACCCGCTGCCGCAAGCCGGCCACGGTGCCGACACCGACCGTGCAGTCACCTCCGAGAACCACGATCGTGTCCCCAGCTGGAGAGGATCGGACCAGCGCAGCGACCTGGCCAGCACGATCAATCACCGCCGCTGCATTCGCCGCGGTCAGATTGCCGGGGTCCGGTCGCCAACGAAACGGCGTCACCTGCCCACCGCGGCGCACCGTCACACCAGCCGTCTGCAGCTGCTCGACCAAGCCGGCCTCGAGCAGCGCCCGGGGACCGTCCTCCTGACCGGGCGCGTATCCCCCCGCGCTCGTCGGAGCCTCTATGACCGTGACCGTTCGCACCGAATACTCAAGCTCTGGGTCGGCGGTCAGACCAGCATCTTGCTGAAGAACACTCGGCGAAATCCATCCTGGGTGCTTCTGTGGGTCTCGTGGTAGCCCCGTCGTGGGTAGTAGGCGAGGTTCTCGACCATCGCTTCGTTGGTGTAGAGGCGGACTTCGGGCAGATCGTGAGCGCGAGCTTGCTCCTCGGCCACCTGCAACAGCCGGGCGCCCGCGCCCAGGCCTTGAGCGTGCGGCGCGACGGCGACGTTCTCCAGCAGCATGTGATCATCGGCTGGCTTTAGCGCGAGCAGGCCGACAATGCGGCCGTCTTCTTCCGCGACCCAGGCGTGACCGGATTTAGCGATCCGGTCGTAGTCGGCGGTCATCGGCCTTGGTCTTCGGCCGATTCGGTTCACGTAGCGCTGATAGGCCTCCGTCGCGACCTCTCGCATCGAGCCGGCGTCGGACGGGCCTGCTGGCCGAATGGTGAAGGCCCGCGGCTCGCTCATGGGTCCGAGTATCGACATTTGAGCTCGATGCGCAGCGCGTGGTAGGGCGAGCTGTCGATGTTCTCGACGGAGTGTGGGCCCTCGGCGTCCATCCAGGTGGCCCTCGGTTCTTGTCGTAGGGCGAGATGGGCAGGGGATCGGTAGGTCTGGGCGCCGTGCTCGTAGTAGCGGATCCGTGCGGGCTGGTCGACGATCATCACGCTCGGCCAGCGATGGGTGTGCTCGGGCTCGCGCTGGCCCGGCGCGATCGTGATCTCGAGCACGCGAACGTGCTCGTTCTCTAACAGCAGCCGGTGCGACTCCGGCGCGGCGATCAACGCGTCCAGCTGGTCGTCGCACGCCCATTGGTCGTGGCCGGTCATCGACTTGGACCCGCGTGTTGGCTGCCCGTCCGTCCGGCTCGCGAGCTGGCAACGAAACCGAAGTCGCCGGCCGGCACAGCCAGACTGGGCTGAGTCCCTGCGCGTGAAGCGCGATGAGCGAATTGGTGCGATGGTGTCAGGCCGGCGCGATCAGGCGGGTTCAGGTCGACGGCCGCGTTGATGGCGGTCATGCGGCGTCTCGAATCGTCGGCCTAGCTTTCACCGTGACGGGTGCGCGCGCGTTCGACGCGCCGGAAGCTTCATGATCACGGCGCGTACCAGCGACGACCGTGTGATCGCGCGAGTGCCACCAACGCCGCAACAGCAGGATCGGCCCAGCGAGGATCGCGCCGATGAGCAGGGGAATCAGCAGGACCACGATGGCGACTGCGGCGAGGGCGAGCCCCGGCAGCGCGAACGGAGCCAGCACGAAGATGAGCAGTCCGGCGCCGGCCACGAGATCAGACACCTCGCTGACAACCTCGATCCCCGACGGTTTCGACGAGCGCTCACTGAGCTGGCGTGAGTCGGGCTGCTCGCTGGTTGCTCCAGGGCCGCGGGTGACGAGGATGCTCATGATCGGCTCCTGTGTTCGGAATTCACACCCCAAGCGACTCCGTCTGGGCCGACCGCCCGACCGGACTCGGCCGTCGACGGTGCGCGCGCCGGGGCTACTGCCCGTGGCTCAGCGTTGAGCCCGGCGCTGAACCCGTCGCGCCAGCTCGGATGGTGCGGGTGCCAGCCGAGCTCGCGCTTGGCCTTCTCGTTCGAGGCGCCCCGAGCCTCGGTCATCATCGCCGTCGGCCCGGCCCCGGCTGCCAGTCGTCCCAGCCAGCGCGGGACACGCCGCGGCGGCCTGGCATCGAGCGCCCTGGCCAGCACCGGCAGCCAGTCCCGCGCCGGCGCGGGCTCGTCGTCGACGATGTTGTAGATACCCGGTGGGCCGTGTTCGACGGCCAGGGCGGTCGCCGCCGCGGCGTCATCGATGTGGACGTGCGAGAAGACGCCACCCCCGTCGCCGATGATCGGAAACCGCCGCTTACGGACCAGCGCTGCCATGTGCGCGTCCGGAGCGAGGCTGATCGCGGTCCTCGGACCGTAGAGCCCGCCGTAGCGCAACACGATGCCCTCGCCCCAGGTGATTGCCGTCACCGCCTGCTCGAGGTAGTTCATCGCCTCGATCCCCGGCTGCATAACCCCGGAGCGGCTGGGACCGAAGGGATCGTCCTCACTCAGCACCGGCCCGCCCGTGCGGGCAAACCGGAACGCCGCAAAGCTCTGGGCCACGAACCGCCGCGCCCCGACTGCGCGACCGGCCGCCAACAGATGGTCGGTACCCTCGGTACGCAGCCGGTTGGTCATGGCGAACATCGGCGAGCGGTCAAGGTGCCGCGCGTCACGGACGCTCAGCTCCCCGTTGCTGCAGTTGTCGTCGATCAGCTGTTCGGTGTTGCCGAAAAGAGGTTGAGCGTCGAAATCGTGCGGGAACCCGAGCTCTACGCGGCTGGCCACGTCAAGCGGCTCGAGCTCGGGCTCGTGTGATTGGTGGAGTTCATCGGGTCTTCCCGGTGTGTTGGCTGGGTCTATTTGCATGACACGTGATTGCCGCTGATGTGGGTGAAAGGTGCCGGTTCAGTTGGTCCGGACGCGTTCGACAGTGGTCCAACGGCGCGGTGCAGGCCTGCGGAAGGGCAACGGGAAGCGCCGTCGCTCGCTTCGATGCTGGCGGGCTTGCGCGATGAGCCGGCTTTGATCGGCGGTCTCGAGGAGGTCGCGACGACGGGCTGCGGCTAGCTGCTCGTGGGTGTAGCTGCTGAGGATCATTGTTGGCTCAGGGTGTAGTGCTCATCGTCGTGTCTCCTCCTGCCTGCGTGGTTGGATCGGTTCGGTATCTCGACGTCATGTATCTCGATAACGAGAATAACGGCCATGAGATAGCATGTCAAGTCGAATGCGCGATCACGTCGCAGCGATCCTCGACGCGTGGCGGGCGGAGCGTCCCGACCTCGACGTCACGCCCGTGAGCGTGTTCGGCCGCATCACGCGGATCGAGCGACAGACGACCGAAGCCTTACGGGACGTGTATCGCGCCTACGGGATCGACAGCGGTGAGTACGACGTGCTCGCCGCGCTGCGCCGAAGTGGTGCGCCGTACCGGCTGACACCAACCGAGCTCTACCGCAGCATGCTCGTGACGTCCGCAACGATGACGGCGCGACTCGATCGACTCGAGCACCGCAACCTCATTCGCCGCCAGCCGGCACCGAAAGATCGGCGCTCGGTGCTCGTCGAGCTAACCGCGGACGGTCGCGCCCTCATCGACAAGGCGGCCGCAGACCTTGTCGCCGCCGAAGCCGCTCTCCTCGGCGAACTCAAACCACGCGAACAGACCGTGCTGAGCGAGATGCTCGCGCGCCTAGCTGTCAGCCTGGAAGACCGTTCAGACACCATCCACGCGAAGTAACCCGGGCTTGCCGACCATCGAAGGAAGCAAGACGGCGTTCGCGCAGGAGTTGATCAGCGAGGCGCTCTCCCATGCGACGCAAGGATCGATGCCCGCTCTATCGCTGCTGGCTGCCAGAAGGTCAGACCAGTGTTCTCGCGGTTGCTGCGCCAAGCACGGAATGCGGTCGTGGAGCGAACGCCGTGGTCGAGGACGGCCTCATATATCTCGATCGAATGAACTCCGGGCTCGCCGACGAGCTCCTCCTTGATCCCGAGGATCGCCACCCGCGTCTCGTCCGTGAGCGCGCGCTTCATCGGCTCAACAAGGTCAGCCGAGCGCGGCCCCGGATGGTCATGACCCAGCAGCCACATGTCGACCTTCCAAACCTCGTCTTCGGCGCGGCAGATGAGCTGCCAGTAGAGGCCATGGTCTGGCTGATCCAGTTCGTTCGAGAAGCGCACCTTCCAGATCCAGGGCTGTCGCGACAGGTCCTTCACTATGGCGAAGCCGGGATCGACCGTCGGCTGATCGCAGTAGATCTCTACATCGATGTCGGGCGCAACCATCAGCCCGTAGGCAGCGGCGCCGACAAGTCTCGGAACGCCAACGTGCGCCCACCGTTGCATCAGCTGGAGGCGCGCAAGTACGGTCGCGGCCGCTTTCTACCGCATCGCTTGTCGAACCAGGAGATCAGCGCTAGCCATGTCTGTGAAGCTATCGCCCAACCCGGCTGGCGAGTTCCCCTAACCCGGCGACGCTCGGCTCGCGCGGCCGCGCACCTACTCGCAGGCGACACGGCGGGATGTCGATCGCAGCGCGCTGAGCCTCGGCTTGTCAAGTCGTGACAAACCATGGCGGCTACGGGCCCGGCCACTCGCGTAACGGACTTCGTTCGAGGCGCAAGCTGTGGGTTGCACCTTTTGCCGGGCGTTCGAGGAAGCGGAAGTGCGGTGAGTCTCCCCGCTCAGGCGAGTAGCGAGGTCCAGACCCGGAGCATGGCGTCGATGATCACCTCGCGGGCAGGGGTGGCGTGCTCGGTCCACTGCAGCGCCAGCGAGGCCATGCCGGCACGCATCATCTCGGCGATCGGCATGAGTTCCCGTCGCGGGATCTGCCGCTCGGCCAAGGTGTCCAGCAACTTCGCGAGCACTGCTCGCGCTTGGGCGCGGACGTCGCTGCGGAGCCTCTGGATCTCGGCGCCGCCGCCGGTGTCGACGAACAGGAGCTTCCACGCGTAGGAGTGATTCTCGACGTAGGAAAGCCACGTATTGAGTGCCTCTCGCACCCGCTGCTCGAGCGGTCCCTCCCGCGGAACCACGGCAGCGAGCGTGCGCAGGTCTGCGCGATGGCGCTCCAGAAGCGCCTCATACAGCGCGGTCTTGTTGCTGAAGTGCCGGTACAGGATCGGCTTTGTCACGCCTGCCGCCGCCGCGATCTGATCCAGGCGAGTTGCGTCGAAGCCGCGTTCGGCGAACAGGCGCCCGGCGGCCTCGATGATCAGCGCCCGTCGTTCTGCGGGAGGCAACCTGCGCCGCCGATTTCCCTCAGCGATCATAAGTTACCCTAGGGTAGCTTATCGTGCTATGGTGACACCCATGGCATCTACCACCTACTCCCATCAGACCCAAGATCCGCTACATCGAGTATCCATGTCCTTCCGGCGTGCGGGCGAGCGCCTGTGGGTCGAGACCTGGCTCGACGACGGCGGGCATCTGCCCGAGCATTTCCATCCCACGCTCGAGGAACGCTGGCAGGTGCTCGAGGGCACTGCTCGCTTCAAGATCGACGGAGCTTGGCGCGAACTACGCCCCGAGAACGGCGCGGTCGTCGTTTCGCCCGGCACGCGTCACGAGCTCCGGAACGCAAGCGGGCGCCAGGCTCACCTACGTGCCGAGGTGATTCCCGCCGGGCATCTTGAGGAGTTTCTCACCGAGAGCGCACGGGCCGCTCGCGATGGCCTGTACAACGCCCACAGTCTGCCCACGGGACTGCGTGGGCTGGCCTGGGTCAGCGACTTCGCATTGCGCTTCCGCGATGAGACCGTCATGTGCTCCCCCCCGCCCGCTCTCCAGCGCCGGCTGCTCCCGCTGCTGGCGCGACTCACGCGCCGCTACCGTCCCCGATCGGCGTAACCCGGCCCACCAGTAGCTCGCCCCCGCTTTCTATCACTCGGGCTCCATCGCGGGGTGATCGCGGCGTGGTCGGGTCTCGCCGCCCTGCTGGTGGTTGGCACCGGCTTCAACGGGACGAGTTTCCACATAGATGGGTGATCACGCGTTTGCTGATGCTCGGTTGGCCGCAGGCCAGCGGGTTCCGTCGCGCAACCCGTACTGGGACTGCTGGGTGTAACGCATCGCGACCTCGACCGCTACCGGCTCGTCTTGAGCCACCGCTCCTGGCCTTGACGCGCCCAGCTGATCGACACGTTCGTGTCCAGGGGATACAGGACGCGAGTGCTCGCTGGGCTAGCGTTAGCTGAGTCCCTTGGTGCGCAGCTGTTGTATCGCGGCGGCTCGCTTGCGTAGGTGCTCCAGGCCCATTCCGCGGATTACCGGCGGCGCCTTCGTGAACTGGATGTCGCGGTAGTCGACTACTTGGACCTGGTTGCCCCAGGGATCGAGGAAGTCAAGCCGCCGGCCGGGAAGGACCTCTGCCCCTCGCGCCTCCAGAGCGGCCCTCGCCGCCGGCTTGTCGTCGACCACGAGGCCGAAGTGCCGTGCCTGGTCCGGCGGCTGGGTGCGTCCCTGGCTGAGCGCCAGGAACTGGTCGCCCATGTCGATGAACGCCATCCCCGGCTCGCGCTCGATCGCTCCGAGCTGGAAGATCGCGCCGTAGAACTCGAGCGCTGCCTCGAGCTCGCCGACCTCGAGCGCGACGTGGTTGATCCCCACCAGGCGAGGACGAGCGCTGCTCATCGCGTCGCGGCGGTCGGGGTGGGCGCCGAGCGGCGGCGCTCGAGGGCGGCCCGGCGGCGCGGTGCCGGCCAGCGGAGGCCCAATCGCGCGCCGGGGCGCGCGCGGGCGTGCGACGCGCGCCGGTCGCGGTCGGCGGCCTCCAGCAGGTCGCGCTGGTGCGCGGTGGCCAGCGGTTCGTGAATGTAGGCGTTGAGGATCATTGTGGCCTCCTCTGGTGGTGATGCTGCACTATTACTCGGGAAGAGTCATAAGGTCAAATAGAGAAAGATCGGCAATAGCTCTAAGCTGTGCTTATGTTCGAGCTTCGGCACCTGCGGGTCTTCCGCGAGGTGGCGCGCCTCGGTTCTCTGTCGGCCGCCGCCGAGTCGCTGGCGTACACCCAGCCGGCCGTCTCCCAGCAGATGGCCGCGCTCGAGCGTCGCGCCGGAATACCGCTGCTGGATCGCACCACCCGCGGCGTGCGCCTCACCGACGCGGGCGAGGCGCTGCTTCGCCACGCCGAGGCGATCCTCTCCGAGCAGACCCTCGCCGAGCGAGAACTGGAAGCGATCGCCGGCCTGCGCGGCGGCCGCGTGCGGATGGCGTCCTTCCCCACCGCCGGCGCCGCGCTGGTGCCCGCGGCCGTGGCGCTGTTCAGCGCAAGGTACCCCGACGTGGGGCTCTCCGTCTCAGAGGCCGAGCCGGAGGAGTCGGTGCCGATGCTCCGAGGCGGTGAGCTCGAGGTCGCGATCGTGGCCACCGTGCGCGAGCTACCCGGGGGGTTCGGAGACCTGTACGAAGGCATAGAGCTCCACCATCTGCTCGACGAACCGCGCTACGCGCTCCTTGCTCCCGACCATCGGCTCGCCCGCCGCAAGCGGCTGCGCCTCGAGAACCTCGCAGCGGAGGTGCGGATCGAGCTCGCCCGCACCCCCACCCGCCGGGGCCGGATCTATCTCGCGCCCGGGCCCGAACCGAATGCCGGCGAGCCACCAATCGCCTTTCGCAGCGACGACATCAACATCGTCCAGGGCATGGTCGCCGCCGGCGCAGGGATCGCGGTCGTTCCCGAACTCGCGCTCACCAACCTACGCGCCGACATCACCATCCGGAACCTCGGGAACTCCGCCCCGATGCGCACGATCGCCGCCGCGACACTCGCCGGTGTCCACCGCTCAGCCGCGACCTCCGCGCTGCTCGATGTCCTGACCGAGGTCACGGCAGAGCATCTCGCGACCAAGCGACGGACAAGGCAGAGCGACGAGTCAACGCCAAGCTGACCATCGCGCTGCTGTGAACAAACAGACGACGCTGGCACCTACCGGCGAACGAGGCGACTTCAGCAGTGCTGCTCTGGATCGAGCGTGCGTCGGTGCCGTATGGCGATCGTGGATCCGATTGCGAGGGCGCGGCGATTACCGGTCGAGACCGGTCTCGATCAAGATGACTGCGTCGATTCGGAAGCGATGGTCAGGGTGTATCGCTGCTCGCGTCGGCGTGAGCGCGCATGAATGCGAATGTCTGAGGAGGGCCGCCAATCCATGCGCCGGTACAGATTGATGGCGCGGCGGTTATCGCAGTACACCCACAGCTCGGCTGCGACGAAGCCGCGGCTGCGAAGCACGTCGTGAAGAACTGCCAGAAGTCGCACCGCGATCCCGCTGCCCCAGGCCTGCGGTCGAACGCCGAAGTAGCGCAGCTCGGCACGACGATCGCGCACCGTGCCCACCGGCACTGCCGCGGCGAAACCCAACGCGTCATTGTTCTGACCTACGGCGACCAGCAGGAGCGACCGCGCCGAGCTATTGATGACGGCCTCGATGACGGCCCGCGCCACGTCGGGCGAGGCGATATCGGAATGACCGTCTCGGGCGGCCGTCGCTTCTGCCCAGATCCGACCCGCTTCATCGAGATACTCGCCTTGGCCGGCGATCACAACCTGGAACGTGCACGTCCAGCGGCTGCTCGCGACGCGTGCGGCGCGAGCGGAGCATGTTCAGCGCCACCCGCGAGACGACGGTGGTCAGCCAGCCGCCGAGATTCTCCACCTCGCTGGCGTCCGCCCGGCTGAGTCTCAGCCAGGCCTCCTGGACAGCGTCGTCCGCCTCGGTCAGTGAACCGAGCATCCGGTAGGCCACCGCTCGCAAGTGCGGCCGCTGCTCCTCGAACTGCTGGGCGACCCATTCCTGCTGATCCATGTCACGTTCCTCTTGCACTGGGTGTCATGGGACTAGACCCGCGAGATCCGGCGGATGTGACCACAGTCACGTCTGGCCGGCGCACGCGGCTCTGCAACGAACCCCTGGACCCATCATCGAAAGGAGCACAGCGTGCGAGTTCTCGTTGCCGGGGCGAGCGGCGCGCTTGGCAGCCGCCTCGTTCCACAGCTGATCGATGCCGGTCACGAGGTGATCGGCACCTACAACTCGCCCGCCAGCGCGGAGCGGCTGCGGGGGCTCGGCGCAAAGCCGGTCAAGGTCGACCTTCTCGACGCGGACGCGGTCCGCAGGGCGGTGCTCGAGGCCCGGCCCGACGCGATCGTCCACCAGGCGACCGCGCTCGGGGACGTGAAGTTCGGCCGCAGCCTGGATAAGACGTTCGCGAAGACCAACCTGCTGCGGACGAAAGGCACGGACGCCTTGTTGGCCGCCGCGCGGGAGGCGGGCGTCCGCCGGTTCGTGGCGCAGAGCTTCGCCCCCTACCGCTACGTGCGCGACGGCGGACTGGTCAAGACCGAGGACGACCCGCTCGACCCCACCGTGCTGCCGAACACGCAGGAGACGTTCGCCGCGATGGCGCACCTCGAGCAGGCGGTCACCGAGTTCGGCGGGATCGCGCTGCGCTACGGCGGCTTCTACGGCGCCGCCAACGACGGAATGATCGAGCCCGTGCGCAAGCGCCAATACCCGATCATCGGCGACGGCTCAGGGATGTTCTCGTTCATCCATCTCGACGACGGCGCGACGGCCGTCGTCCTCGCACTCGAGCACGACGGACCGGCGATCTACAACATAGTCGACGACGATCCCGCCCCCGTACGCGAGATCGCGCCCGTGTACGCCGAGGCGCTCGGCGCCAAGCCACCCCGGCACTTGCCGAAGTGGCTGGCGCGGCTGTTCGCCGGAGCAGCCATGGTGACCTTCGCCACCGAGGCGCGCGGTGCCTCCAACGCCAAGGCCAAGCGCGAGCTCGGCTGGACTCCACGCTACCCCACCTGGCGCAAGGGATTGCCGGCCGTCTACTCGGCGCTCACCCTCGCCGACGGGGAAGGGCCCCAGCCCATGGCCAGGACCAGCCACTCGGCTTGCTAACACGCTCGGGCGCTCATACGGTGAGCCCCAAGGCGAGCGATGCCGAGCTCGACGGTCCTGCACGGGGATGTCGCGTCGCCGTCGCGGACATTCAGGGGTCGGCGGTTGTCCGGACGATGCGGTTGCCGAGGATGTCGCGTGCGGCCTGCGCGAAGGCACGGATCGCGGTGGTTTCCTCGCTGGCGAGCCAGGTGAGGGCGGACTCGATCGGCGGCATGTCGGTGATCGGCCGGTAGGCGACGCCGGGGTAGGTGAGAAACAGCGGGCTGGATGCGAAGTGGACGATCTCGCCGGCGGCGACGAGCGCGAAGATCTGGCTGAACGTCGGGTTGGTCAGGTGCCGGCGGTGGATTGGTCGCCCGGTTGGCGTGCGCGGTGGTGACCAGGCGTCGATCTTCTCGGGCGGTTGGCTGCCGCCACCGTCGTGCGTCTCGAAGTCGGCAACGTCCTCGAGGTTGACGCTTTGGCGCTCTGCGAGCGGATGGTTGGTGGCAACGCCGATCAGCCGCTCGTCGCGGCGAAGGATTGGGCCGATGACGAGGTCGGGCTGATCAACGGGAAGGTCTAGGGCGATGAGATCGAATTCGCCCCGGCGAAGCGGGCCGATCGGGTCTCCGATCCCGGTCTCCGTCACTTGGACGGAGCAGTCAGGGTGACGCGTAGTGAAGAGCCTGATGATCTCCGGGAGCGCTTGCCCCCCAGAGCTGGGGCCATCAAGCCCGAGCCGGAGCTCGCCGGCGATCTCGCGGTTGGCGTCGTGGATCTCGCGCAGGACGGACCGAAGCTGCTCGTGAATGGGGCCAGCCTGCTCCTGGAGCTGGCGCCCGGCCGGCGTGGGCGCGACGCGGCGGCTGGTGCGCACGAACAGCGGCATGCCGAGCTTGGTCTCGAGCTCCTGAACCGTCTGGCTGATCCGCGTCTGTGAGAGCCGCAGCCGCTCGGCCGTGCGACCGAAATGAAGTTCTTCATAGAGCGTGAAGAACACCCGCAGCTCTCGAAGCTCCACCAGCTCCCACATCGAGAAGAAATACTAATCGCTGCGGTGCGTGAGTCGCTCTTGTTCCCGGGCTCTCGCGAGGCCACCATGCCATCGCATGAGCACCGCGAAAACAGGCCTCACGGAATCTACAAACCGAAGGCGGGAATCCTTACGCCGCCGGCGAGCCAGTGGCGCGCGGCCGGTTCCGTCCCGACGCAGCAGGAGGAGACGATGACCCAGATCCAATATGCCCTCGCTTTGATGCGACAGGATGAGCTGTGGAGCGAGGCGGCCAAGCATGCACATGGAACCAGTCCCGTCGGCCGTGCGAGGAGCGCGTTCAGGCTGATCGGGAGCCGGCGGCGGCGCCGGGTCCGCCGGGTTGCACGACTGAGTGCTGCCGTCCGCGGGTGAGCGTCATGGATGGCTTTGATCCAAGGACAAGCTTCGGCTACGAAACGTCCACACGCTACGTCGATGACGAGGCTCGCGGCGATGAGGAGGACACAGTGGCCTTCCTCGCCCGTCTCGCCGGCGAAGGGGACGCGCTGGAGTTCGCGGTCGGGGCCGGCCGGATCGCTTTGCCGCTAATGCGCGCGGGCGTGCGAGTGGACGGGATCGATCAGTCCCGGCACATGGTCGATCGCATGCGCGAGAAGCCCGGCGGTGATGAGGTGAACGTGCTCGTCGGCGATATGGCCCGCGCAGGCACCGGCCGGACCTATGGGCTTGTCTACCTGGTCTACAACACGATCGGCAACCTCCTGACTCAGGACGAGCAGGTGTCTTGCTTTGAGAATGCGGCGCGACACCTGAGCGACGATGGAGTGTTCGTGGTCGAGTGCCGGGTCCCGACCGCGCCGGCCCGTCATGGGCTGCAGTACGTGGACGCCGAGCGCGTGGCGGCCGATGAGGTGACGCTGGACGTTGGCCGGTACGACCCAATCACCCAGGTGCTCGACCTCAACCACGTCCACATCAGCGGTGACAGGATCCGGCTAGGGCCGATCAGCCTGCGTCTGGCCCATCCGCCCGAGTTTGACCTGATGGCGCGCATCGCTGGCCTGCGGCTGCGTCAGCGGTGGGGAGGATGGAACCGAGAGCCGTTCACCGCGACAAGCTGGCGGCACGTGAGCGTCTACGAACGAGCCACCAGGTCGACGCAGCCGCCTGGCCAGGAGGAAAAATCCGATCAGGAGGTCCCGCGATGAAGCGAGAGCATGACCGCGCCCGCCGTCGAGTGTCCCAGACGTCGGCCGACATGATCGATGAGTATCTGCGCGCTCAGGAGGAGCCCAAGCGCAGCACCCTTGAGGAGTTGCGCCGCACCATTCTGGAGGTCGTCCCGGAGGCTGAAGAGGTGATCTCCTACGGCGTACCCGCCTTTCGGGTGCGCGGGACGACGATTGCCGGATTTGCGGCGTTCAAGGCTCATTTGAGCTACCTGCCGTTCAGCGGCTCGGTACTCGAGCAGCTGGCCGGCGAGCTGGCGGGCTACACGATGACCAAGAGCTCGCTGCACTTCCCGGTCGACCGTCCGCTCCCCACGAAGCTCGTGAGAAGGCTCATCGAGGTGCGTCTCGCCGAGGTGGATCAGCGCTCGCGGTAGATGTCCGGTTCACGGACGCGGGTTCGACGTCCCGGTCACGCTACTCAACACCTTAGGGTTTTAGCCAATGCGGACATCAGCGAGAGGAGCCAGCTCATGACTGAGGCGGTCGAGCCCAAGACTGACGAGACGCGGCGCCAGGCGCTCGTGCAGAAGCTGACCGCAGACGCCATCGGAGCCCTGGACCTCATCTCGGTCTATCTCGGCGACCGTCTCGGGCTCTACCGAACGCTCGGCGAGCACCAGGGCGCGACGCCACGCGAGCTCGCGTCGGCTGCCAATCTGCATCCCCGGTACGTGCGGGAGTGGCTCGAACAGCAGACGGTCAGCGGCATTCTGGAGACCGAGAACCCTGACGCGGCCGACGAGGCGCGACGCTACCGGCTCCCCCCTGGGCACGACGAGGCGCTCCTTGACGAGTCGAGTCTTCACTTCATGGCCGGGCTCGCCGAGGGGGTGGTCTCCTCCACTAGGCCGCTGGAGGCGCTCGTGAGCGCGTTTCGCACTGGCGCGGGGATCCCCTACGCCGCCTACGGCGCCGCCGACAGTCAAGCCCGCGAGACGCGGGCGCTCTACGAGCGGCTGCTCACCAGCGAGTGGCTACCCGCGATCCCCAGCGTTCATCAGCGCCTGCAGGACGACCCGCCGGCGCGGCTCGCCGATGTCGCCTGCGGACACGGTCATTCAACGCTCGCGATCGCCCGCGGGTATCCGAAGGTCCTGGTTGATGGGATCGACCTCGACGCGCCCTCGATCGAGGCGGCACGTCGGCTGCTGGCCGAAAGTGGCCTCGAGGACCGGGTCGCCTTTCACCATCGCGACGCCGGAGATCCGGATCTGTCCGGCCGGTATGACCTAGTCACGCTGTTCGAGGGTCTCCACGACATGTCCTACCCAGTCGATGTGTTGCGGATGCTACGGCGCATGCTCGTCGAGGGAGGGTGTGTGCTCGTGGCGGACGAACGGACCGCGGAGCACTTCTCACCGGACGCCGGGGACACCGAGCGCCTCCACTATGGGTTCAGCCTGCTCCACTGCCTGCCGGTCGGAATGGTGGGAGAGAATGCCGCCGGTACCGGGGCCGTGATGCGGCCGGACACGGTGCGGCGCTACGCCGCTGACGCCGGGTTTGGGGGATGCGAGATCCAGCCGATCGAGGACAAGTTCTGGCGCTTCTACCTGCTCACCGAATAGCCGCTCGGGCGGCAAGATCGAGTTTGGTGTTCTTGCCGCGTCAAAGCAGATGGGATATGTTGGCCTCGATGGCCGCGCCGCGGTTCGGCGTGGCGGGCGAAGGACTGTAAGGGGCTGAGGGTGAACGACGCGGGGTCGTGCGGGAGCAAAAGATTTGTGATTGGGGCGCTCGTGTGTGGCCTTGCGGTCTTGGCCGTGCTGGTCCCGCTGGCGGTCGGCCCGGCGAGGGCGGCCGCTGCCGCCGGGAGCCTGTACGCGTTCGGCCTCAACTCCCGTGGTGAGCTCGGCAGCGCGATCAACAACGGCACGAACAATCCGAATCCGACGCCGGCGCTGGTGACGCTGCCGGGGCAGCGCGGCCGCATCACCAAGTTCGCCGCCGGCGGATACCACAGCCTCGCGCTGACCTCGACCGGCTAGCTGCACGCGTTCGGGCGGGCCTGTAGATCTGCCTTGATGCGTCGGCAATCCGCCTGACCCTCGATGGGAAGGCGACGTATCGCAGGTCCGAACCGACGAATCGCTGGCGATCGCTTTGCAAAGCTCGTGTCGCGACGGTTAAGTCCGCCGGCTGCGCCGCCGTCGAGTGGCGAGGCGGCGGATGTCCTGGGCTACGCTGCTAGCCCAAGTACCGCAGCTGCGGTTTGACGGTTGGAATCGCTATTGGCAGCACTCGTTGGTGGCTTTGCTGGCGCGCTTGTCACCGGCGGGTTGAGTGCGTGGCACGAGCACCTGCGAAACCGCCGCGCGTTGCGTGTCGCGGTTCGGCTGGTTGCCGGCGAGCTGCGCACGATCGAGTCGCACCTGCACGTCACGGTTGCGTCCGGAAACTGGCGGGAGTTGCGGGCCCGTTCGCTCTCCCACGGGGAATGGGACGAGCACCGCGACGCTTTCGCCGCCCACCTGCCGCAGCGGCGATGGGCGGACCTCGACGCCGCGTACCGATTGATCGACTCGGTCAACGCGGCGGCGCGGGCGCATCGCGAGTCCGAGCGACTCGCAGAGGTCGAGCGCGAGGTGCTCGAGACCGCCGCACAAGCGGCCGGCGCCGCTGCCGCCGCGCTGGAAGCAGGATCTGTTCCCGGCGAGCCGGGCCGTGACCGTGCGCGGGACCGTGCCCGACGCATCCTGCTGCGCCACCCGTAGCCGTCGATCGATCCTGCATGCTTGACTGACGAGCTAGCCTGCATTGTTGATGCCGATGATGTCGGCGTTCATCGGCGCCGCCGCTGGTGCACTGATCACCTTCCTGCTCACCACCTGCCGCTGGTGGTGGCGTCGGCGGCGGCTCGCGCGACACGCTGCCAAGCGCCTAGCGCCGCGGCTGGAGGCGCTCAGCGACGCCGTCAACGATGCGCTCGCCGCGTACTCCTGGCAGCCGCTAGACAAACTCGATCTGACCGACCATTCCGTCCCGGGGCTCACGAGCACGATCGTCAACGGGTTGCCCCGCAGCAGCGTCGGGAGGTTCGCCGACGGAGTGCTCGCCGTTCATGAACTCGACTGCGCGCGCCAGTCGGCAACCCTCTCCGCGCCAGACGAACGCGACCGCATCGAGGGCTACCGACGCCGCATCGACATCGCGTGCGCGATCGCGGCGACCGTCGCCGACGGCGCCCGGCGCCAGCCACAAACCAGCAACAGCTGACCACTGGGTACGCGATGGATGTCCGCTCGGCTGCACGCTAACCCGTCTTGCCGTCGCCAGGCGGATCGAAGAGAATCGCCGCACGATGTTCGTGAACGATTGGAGGCTGACGTGCCGCTCTATCTAGGTCGCTTCAACTACTCCGCCGAGGCGATAAAGGCGATGATCGAGAACCCACACGACCGCGGCGCGGTCGCCGCCAAGGCGGCCGAGTCGCTTGGCTGCAAGCTGCACGGCATCTGGTGGGCGTTCGGCGAGCACGATGGCGTGTTCCTACTGGAGGCGCCCGACAACGCCTCCGTCGTCGCGCTGGCGATGGCGGTCGGCGCGAGCGGCCAGATCAGCACCGAGACCACCGCGCTCCTCGACATGAACGAGGCGCAGGAGGCCATGCGCAAGGCCGCGACCGCGACTTTCCGCCCGCCGAGCTGATCGGCCGCCATCCATCCATCCCGTTCCGCCCACCGGTGGCCTGGGCATGGAGCGTGACAATCACGCAGGGGATCGTCGTCGGGGTATTGACAGGCCGCTCCGGCGGGTGGGATCTTGTTCAGCGGCGATGGCCGCTGGGCGACGCCGCAGAACCGCCGAGGGCGGCGCGTGAATCACATGCAGAGCAGAGGTCTGATCGGGGGATGAGCGAGACAACGTACGCGTTCGCCAACGCGCGGGCGGTACAGCGCGAGCGGCTACGGCTGCTGGAGGCGCTGTTGGACCAGGGTACGTTCCGGCTCTTGGAGCGGCTTGGCGTGCGGCCGGGGTGGCGCTGTCTCGAGGTGGGCGCCGGCGCCGGCTCGGTCGCGGCCTGGTTGTGCGAGCGCACCGACCCCGGCGGGTCGGTGTTGGCAACCGACCTCGACACGACTGTCCTGCGCGAGCTTGAGCATCCCAACCTCGAAGTGCGAGTTCACGACGTGCTCAGCGACGAGCTGCCGCAGGGGGAGTTTGACCTCGTGCACGCGCGGCTGCTGCTTGCGTGGCTGACCGACCCCGAGCGGGGGCTGCAAAGGATGCTCGCGGCGCTCAAACCCGGCGGATGGCTGCTGGTCGAGGAGATGGACTTCCATTGCATCGCGCCCGACGCGGGGGTTGATCCAGGTGCGCGGGCGCTGTTCGCGCGCGTGCTCGCCGCTCACCACGCCGTGCTCGCCGACCAACACGGGTTTGACCCGTTCTGCGGGCGCGGCCTGCACCGCGCCCTCTCGAATGTGGGGCTTGCGGAAGTTGACTCCGAAGGCCGGCTGGCCATCTGGCGTGGCGGCCAGGCCGGCGGAACGGTCTGGCGGTTGACCCTGATCCAGCTGCGAGAACAGCTGATCGCACACGGTCGGGTAAGCGCCACAGAGGTCGACACTGTGATCGACCTCTGTGACGATCCACGGTTCGCGTTCATGTCACAGGCGACGATCGGCGCTTGGGGCCATCGGCAGCGATAAGACCATCGCGGCCCCGCTGCTTGAAGAGGTACGTGGCCGCCGGCCCGCCGGCTCAGTAGTTGAGATCGTTACCCGGATTGGTCAGCACGCCCGAGGTAAAGACGAGGATCCAGACCACGGAGGCGACGAGGCTGATGGCGATGATCCATGCCCCGTGCTTCGCGCCGGTGTCACGGCGGGCGGCGATCACGATCCCGACGAGCAATCCGAGCAGCGGTATGGCCACGGCCGTGATGTAGCCGAGCGCGATCAGTCGCCGGGCGCTGTCGCTGCGGCTGCGGACGGTGGCGCCGGGACTCGATGCGTGGTCGGGGGTCCAGTGTCCTCGGCCGTTTGGGGAAGGGGGCGTGGTCGCGCTCATCCGGATGCTCGCCCCTGATCGTAGAGGTCAACGATCCGCTCGGACCGCCGCCAGGCACCGCGCGGCAACCACCCGGCGTGAGGTGCCCCGGCGCCGCCGAGCGAAAACGCCAGCAGCACTCGCGTCGGGCACGACGTAGACGACTGTCGGCGTCTCTACTGGGCGCGCAGCAGGAACCGGCCGACGCTGTCGGCGACGCACGCCGGCTTCTCGGCGCCTTCAGCCTCGATGGTGAAGCGGTCGACGATCTCCCACCATCCGTTGCCCTTCTCCTCGACGGACAGGAGCTCGGCGGTGGCACGGACTCTGCCTCCCGCCGGCACGGGGGCTGGAAACCGGACGCGGTTCCATCCCATGTTGACGCCGAGTTCGATCTGCTCGAGATCGGCCGCGTCGCGTGGCGAGATCTGCTGGCGCAGGCCGTCGATGATGCTGAGGGTCAGGTTGCCGTGGGCGATCGTGGTGCCGAACGGCGACTCCCGCTTCGCCCGCTCGACGTCGACGTGGATCCATTGGTGGTCGCCGGTGATGCGCGCGAACGAGTCGATGTCCTCCTGGGTGACCGTCCGCCATGGCGTTGGCCCGCGCGAGACGCCGATCACCTGGCGCAGCCGCTCGATGGGATCGATGGTCGTAGTCATGAAGAGAACGCTATCGGGTTGCGCGGGTTGGGACGGTTCGAACTCGTCGACTCCGGGCAGAACGCATACGAGCTGCTTAGGTCGCGGGCGGCTCCACCCATCCAGCGCGACCAACGTTCAACGGAGGTATCGAACAGATGATCGTTCTGGGCATCGTCCTGCTCATCATCGGGTTCATCGCGAAGATTGCGATTCTGTGGACCATCGGGATCATCCTGTTGGTCGTGGGACTGATCTTGGCCGCGCTCGGCACGATGGGCCGCGCCGTGGGCGGACGACGGCACTACTACTGACGCGCAGCCCCCGGGTTCGCCGGAGCGCCAGTTCTCGGCGCTCCGGCGCTATTCGCGTCTCGCGGTCAGTCGGCGTAACGGAGCACGATGACCGCGCGTTGCAGCTTCCCGAGCTCGGTCAAGAGGTTGCCGTTCTGCATGGCGTAGACGCGTGGCGATCGACTGGATGTCCTGGAGCGGGTTGCCGTTGTGGGGAGGCACTGGCCCCGGCACCGGCGGGGCGCGACGTGTAGGGTGCGCCAATGGCGATGATCGAGACCCTGGACGGCCCCCTCGACACCGCGCAGCTCGGCACCGTGCTCATGCACGAGCACGTGTTCAACATCACGGCCGAGATTCAGATGGTGCACCCGGGGTTCAACGGCTGGAACCCGGAGGTCGAGATACCCAAGGCCCAGGAGCAGCTGCGCGCGGTCAAGGAGGCCGGAATCGACACGCTGGTCGAGCTCAGCCCGATCGGCCTCGGTCGCTCGCTCGAGTTGATTCGGCGTGCGTCGGAAGGCAGCGGGCTGAACCTCGTGCTCGCGACCGGGCTCTACACCTACGACGTCCTCCCGCGGCCCTGGCACTTCGTTGGGCCGGGGACCCTGCTCGACGGCGATGAGCCACTCGATGAGCTGATGCGCGCGGACCTCAGAGACGGGATCGAGGGCAGCGGCGTCAAGCCCGGGATCCTCAAGTGCGCGATCGACGCCGCGGGTGCGACCGAGCACGTCGAGCGGGTGGTTCGCTCGGTCTGCCGCATCCACCGCGAGACGGGGACGCCGATCTGCATCCACACCTCCGCACCCCACGAGCGTGGCCGTGACGCGCTGCGGATCCTCGGCGAGGAGGAGATCGACCCGCGGCGGGTGATGCTCGCGCACTGCGGCGACACCGCCGACCTCGACTACCTCGAGGAGATGGCGGCGTCCGGCGCGCTCCTGGGCATGGACCGTTTCGGCCTCGACGTGCTGCTGCCGTTCGAGGAGCGGGTGAGCACGGTCGCGGCGATGTGCGAGCGCGGCCACGCGGACAAGATGATCCTCTCCCAGGACGCCAGTTGCTTCACCGACTGGTTCGCCCCCGGCCTGCGTGAGCAGATGGCGCCCAACTGGCACTACCTGCACGTGTTGGCCGATGTCCTCCCGGCGCTGCGCGAGCGCGGCGTCAGCGAGGCCCAGGTCGATCAGATGCTGCGCGAGAACCCGCGCGTGTTCTTTGAGCGCTGACCCCGAATCGCCGGCGCCGTCGGCGGCCCGCTGAGCCCGGATCGCCGGCGCCGCCGCCGGCCCGGCTCAGCGCAGCGGCTCGCCCCACTCGATCTCGCCGCGCAGTTGGTGCTTGAGCACCTTGCCCGCGGGGTTGCGCGGCAGCGGGTCCGCGCGCACGGCGACGTACTGCGGCACCTTGAAGTCGGCGATCCGCTGCCTGACGTGGGCGATCACCCGCTCGACCTCGAACTCCTGGTCCGCGGGCACGATCACCGCGCCCACCTTCTCGCCCATCATCTCGTCGGGCACGGGGAGGACGGCGGCCTCGGAGACGCCGGGCGCGCCGGCGAGCGCCGACTCGACCTCGATCGAGTACACGTTCTCGCCTCCGCGGTTGATCATGTCCTTGGCCCGGTCGACGATGTAGAGCAGGCCCTCGTCATCGATCCGGGCGAGGTCGCCGGTGCGCAGCCAGCCCTCCACAAACGTCTCGGCCGTGGCCTCGGGCTTTTGCCAGTAGCCCTGCACGACGTTCGGGCCGCGGACGAGCAACTCGCCCACGCCGGTCTCGCGATCCGGCTGGTCGAGCGCGAGATCGACCACCGGCATCGCGAACCCGACCGAGTCCGCGTGCTCCACCGCCTCCTCGTGGGGCAGGAACGAGGTCAGCGAGGAGGTCTCGGTGAGCCCGAACCCGTTCCCCACCCGGGCGCCCGGAAACGCGTCCATGATCTTGTGCACGGAGTCAGCGGCGATTGGCGCCCCACCGTAGGAAACCCACCGCACGTGGCTCAGGTCGGTGTCGGCAAACCGGGGATGACGGGTCAGCGCGTGGTAGACGGCCGGCACCGAGGTCAGCATCTGGACCCGCTCCTCGCTGGCCGTGCGCAAGAACCCTTCCAGGTCAAGCGCGTTCTGGAGGATGAAGGCGCGGCCGCCGAGCTCGTTCAGCACCAGGAGCTGGCTGTTGCAGCCGGTGACGTGGAACAGCGGCACGTTGATCAGGGTCGCCAGCGAAGGGCCCTCGGCCTTGTCCACGCCGATGCACCGAAACGCGTTCTCGGTGTTGGCCAGGAAGTTGGCATGCGAGGTCATGGCCCCCTTGGGGAACCCAGTCGTGCCGCTGGTGTAGAAGATCGCCGCCAGATCATCCGGGCTCAGGTCCTCGGCCACCAACGGCTCGCCGTCCGGCAGCGCGCCGCCGGGCTCGAACACATACCCGGCGCCGGAGTCCGAGACCACGTACTCGACTTCGGGCGGCGTGAATCGCGTATTGACCGGCACCGCGACCAGCCCTGCGAGCTGCGCACCCCAGAAAGCCAGCACCCAGTCGGCGCCGTTGGGGAGCAGGATCGCCGCGCGATCTCCGCGCTCGAGCCCGGCCGCTCGCAGACCCCCGGCCACGCGCGCCGCGCGATCCCACAACTGGGCGAAGGACAGACGCTCCCCGCCGACCTCGACGATCGCGGTCGCCTCGGGATCGCGCTCGACGCTGGCGCGGAGCATGCGGACCAGCGAGTCGGGTCGGCCGCGGTAGCGCGCGATGCCGTCAGCGCCACGCTCGACACCATCGCTCGCAAAGGGGTTGCGACCCCGAGGTGCCGGCTGCACTGCCACTGCGCTCTCCTTTCTCCGTCCTGCGCCGGGACGTCCACACTACGCGGTTTGCCCTGGCCGCGTCCGCGCAGGCGCCGCGAGAGCGGTCGCTGTCAGTAGGCTGGCGCGGCAGAGGACGCATGGCCGTCGACCTGGTCATCGACATCGAGAACTCTCCCGGCGCGCTGGCCCAGGTCGCGGCCGCAATCAGCGACGCGGGCGTGAACATCGCCGCGGCCACCTGCGTCGGGACCGGGGAGCGAGCCGAGCTCCACATCCTGGTCAAGCACGCCGAGGCGGCGAGGCATTCGCTGGCCATCTCCCACCTCGCAATCACCCGCGAGCGCGAGGTGGTGGTGGTCGACGTCGAGGACCGTCCCGGCGTGCTGGCGGATTTGACGCGGAAGATCGCACGGGCCGGAGTAGATCTCGATCTGGTCTACGTCGCCACCAGGAACCGCGTGGTCTTTGGGTCCCCCGACCTCGCCGGGCTCCGGGCGGCGCTGGAGTAGGTCCTCCTCGCTGCCATGAGCGCCGCGAGTGAGATCCTGGCCCGGCGGATGCGCTTGCCCCGAGCCCAGACGCATGACCTCGTGTGCGAGCGCGATCTGCGGGTGGTGATGGATGATGGCGCCGCGCTGCTGGCCGACCGCTGGGTCTCACGCGAGACGCGATCCGCGCCCCAGCCGACTGTGCTCGTGCGTTCCCCGTACGGACGCCGGCAGCTGGTCGGGGCGATCTTCGGGGCGCTGCTGGCGGAGCGGGGCCTGCAGGTGGTGATCCAGAGCGTCCGGGGCACGTTCGGCTCGGAGGGGCAGTTCAACCCCTTCGACGAGCGCGCCGACGGCCTGGCCACGCTCCGTTGGCTGCGCCAGCAGCGGTGGCATCGCGACCGGATCGCGATGATCGGTCCGAGCTACCTGGGCCTGGTCCAGTGGGCAGTCGCGCCCGAGGCCGGCGATGACCTGGCCGCGCTGGCGATTCAGGTCAGCGCCTCGCAGTTCCACGGCGAGACCTACGCCGGCGGCAGCGTGTCGCTCGAGACCGTGGCCTCGTGGCTGGTGCTGGTCGCCGAGCAGGAGCGCCGCCTGGCGTTGCTGGCCATCGCCCGCTCGCTTCGCCGCCTGCCCGAGCTGCTTGCCGACCTGCCGCTCTCGGACCTCGATCAGCGGGCCACCGGCGCCGAGGCCGCCTGGTTCCGAGAGGGGATGGCCAGCCCCTCGCGGGAGGACGCCTACTGGGTGGCGCGGGACTTCGCCGCCGGCGTAGCCGAGGTATCCGCGCCGGTGCAGCTGATCGGAGGGTGGTACGACATCTTCCTGCCCTGGATGCTCGAGGACTACGCCGCGCTGCAGGCGGCGGGCCGAGCTCCGCAGCTCGTCATCGGTCCGTGGACGCACACGGCGCCCGGTCTGCTCGCCGCCGGGATGCGGGAGGGGCTCGGATGGCTGCGGGCGCGACTGCTCGACGACGACCGGCTGATGCGTCCGGCGCCCGTCCGGGTGTTCATCACCGGCGAGCGCGCCGGGGGCAGGTGGCGCGATCTGCCGGGCTGGCCGCCACCAGAGCTCGATGAGTTGCGGCTGTGGCTCGCCGGCGGCGGGGGGCTGGAGGACCAGCCCCCCGCGAGCTCGGTCGCCAGCGATCGGTACCGGTATGACCCCCACGACCCCACGCCCTCGGTGGGCGGCCCCGTCCTGCTCGCGCGCGAGCCGGTGGTCGACAACCGTCGCCTGGAAGCCCGGGCCGACGTGCTGACCTATACCACGGCGTCGTTGCCGTCCGTGGTCGAGGCGCTCGGGCCGGTGCAGGTCGAGGTATGGCTGCGCACCAGCTCGCCCTATTTCGACGTGTTTGCCCGGCTTTGCGACGTCGACGGTGAGGGATCCTCCTGGAACGTCTGCGACGCGCTTGCCCGGGTTGCGCCCGGTCGCTTCGAGCAGTCGACCGACGGCGCCTGGCACGTCGCCTTCGGCCTGTGGCCGATCGGCCACCGCTTCGACTCCGGCCACCGCATCCGCCTGCAGATCTCCTCGGGCGCACACCCGCGCTATGCCCGCAACGCCGGCACCGGCGAGGACCCGATGACGGCGACCGAGCTGCGCGCCGTGGGCGTCGAGGTCCTGCACGACAAGGACCACCCGTCGCTGCTCCTCGTGCACGTCACCGGTCCGCCTCAGCGCTGACGCTCACCGCCGGCGGCAGCCGGGCCTATTGCGGAAGCCAGCCCTCGCGGTAGCCGACGGGGTCGTCGTCGGGAATGTCCGCATACGCCTCCCGCGGATCCCGGGTCTCGCGCCCCACGCCGGCACGGTGTCGCTGCGCGAGCTCTGACTCGGGATAGACGACGTCGTCGGTAATGCGGCTGCCGATGGCCAGGATCGTGCATGGCCCGTCGCCGGCGCCCACGAACACGTGCTCCGTCCACGGGGGGCAGTGGACGAAGTCCCAGGCTTTGAGCCGTCGCTCCTCGCCCTCGATCAGCAGCAGGCAGTCGCCCGAGAGCACCAGGAAGTCCTCCTGCTCATCCTCGCCGTGGTACATGCAGGCCGGCTGTCCGGGCGCGAGCACGCCGATGTTTATCCCGATCCGCGGGAACCGCGCCTCGCCCTCGAAGCGCGTGTAGGCCCCGAAGTGACCCTCCAGCCATTGCGCCTCGCGCGCGTTGAGAACGAACCAGCCGTCGCCGACCGGCACCTGTCCGCCGTCGGTCTGCTCGATCCGGGCTTCGGGGACCATCAGCGCATTATCACCGCTGCGAACGTGACGCGCGGGACCGTCAACCTGCCGCCACCTGCGGCTCCTTCTGAACCACGACCTCGTAGCGGTCGATGATCGGAGGACGGTTGCGGTCCACGCCCGCCCGCGTGACCGCGGCGGCCCGCACCTCGTCCGCGAGCCGATCGCTTTGGTGCAGGGTCTCGAGCGACTCCCAGTAGGTGACGGCGATCGCCCGCCCGCCCACGATGTCGACGCCGACCCAGACGCCGCGATAGCCAGCCTGCTGCTCGAAGCGGGGGAGATGTGTCTGCTGGAACTCCTCGACCGTGGCCTTGATCCGCTCCGGTGGGAGGCCCGGGAACATGGTGACCCTTGCATACATAGCTGCCACCTCCTGGCTCTCGTATTTCAGCGCAGCCTACTCCCGCCATCCTCCATGCCGGAAACCAGGGTGAAGGGCGCCGCATGTCGGCGGGTACCCTGACGCCGATGCCAGCGGCTGGCCGGGCACAACTGAAGCTGTATCTCCGCGATCACGGCGTGAGCTTCGACGTGATCGAACACGCCCCCAGCGAGTCCTCCCTCGCCGAGGCCCGAGCCGCCCACCTGCCCCCGGAGCAGACGGCGAAGACGGTTGTCCTGTCCACGCCGGCTGGCTATCGCTTCGCGGTCGTCCCCGCCTCGGACCGGCTCGACCTGCACAAGGCGGCCGCCGCGCTCGGGGTCGGTCGTCACGAGCTGCGGTTCGCGAGCGAGGCCGACATGGCCGCCGACTTCCCTGACTACGAGGCCGGCTCGATCCCCCCGATCGGCCCCGACACCCCGGCGGAGCTGCTCGACGTGCGCCTGCTCGACTACGGCCAGGTGCTGTGCCCGGCGGGCGACCACGAGCACTCGCTGCTGGTCGATCCCGTTGACATCGTCCGGCTGACCGGGGCGCGGACGCTCGACCTACGCCAGGACTAGCTGAACCTTCTGCGATCCCGCCGCGACGCGACTGCGCACCTGGAACCACAGAGACCGAGGATACTTCGCGACCGCTTGACCTCGCCCTGGCCTGAGAGTCCCCCCACGGCGGCGCACCGGTCCGCCTATGCCGACGCCGTGCCGCGCCCGTTCTGGCTCGACACGCTGCCGGAGCGCGAGGATCAGCCGCCGCTGAGCCAGGTGCGCGACGCGGATCTGTGCATCGTCGGCGGCGGCTACACCGGGCTGTGGGCGGCCCTGTACGCCAAGGCGCTGGCGCCGGCGCGCGAGGTCGTGGTGCTCGAGGCCACGCGGTGCGGGGCCGGGGCCAGCGGGCGCAACGGCGGTTTCCTGCAAGCCACGCTGACGCACGGACTGAGCAACGGCCTGGCCCGTTTCCCGGACGAGCTCGGGCAGATCGAGGAGCTCGGACGCCAGAACTTCGCCGCGCTGGCGGAGGACCTCGAGCGGCTGCAGATCGACGCCGAGTTCGAAGCCACCGGCGAGCTCACGGTCGCTCTGGAGCCGCACGAGCTCGCCGAGTTGGGCGACGACGCCGCGCTGGCGCGCCGGTACGGCCACGACGCCGAGCTGCTCGACGGAGCGCAGATGCGCGCCCAGGTGAATTCGCCCTTGTTCCTCGGGGGCTTGTGGACGCGCACGGGAGCGGCGCTGGTCCATCCGGGCAAGCTCGCCGACGGGCTGCGCTCGGCGGCCGTGTGCGCGGGCGTGCACGTCTACGAGTGGAGCCCGGTCCGGGAGCTGCGGCGGGCCCGCGGCGGCTTGTCCGTGCGGACCGAGGCCGGCGTGGTCAACGCCCCCCGAGCGCTCCTGGCGACAAGTGCCTACCCGCCATTGGTGCCCGCGATCCGGCGGTATGTCGCGCCCGTGTACGACTACGCGCTGGTCAGCGAGCCGCTCACGCCAGAGCAGCGGCAGTCGATCGGCTGGAGCGCCCGGCAGGGAGTGGGCGACCTGGGCAACCAGTTTCACTACTACCGCCTCACCGCCGACGGGCGGATCCTGTGGGGAGGGTACGACGCGGTCTACCGCTACGGCGGACCCGTGGGCCCTCACCTCGATGAGCACGAGCCCACGTTCGCGAAGCTCTCGCAGCACTTCTTCACCACGTTTCCGCAGCTTGCCGGGCTGCGATTCACGCATCGGTGGGGCGGCGCGATCGACACCTGCAGTCGCTTTTCGGTGTTCTTCGGCACGGCGCTCGGCGGTCGCGTGGTGTACGCGCTCGGATACACCGGGTTGGGGGTTGGAGCCAGCCGCTTCGGCGCCAGGACCGGTCTCGATCTCCTCGACGGGCGGACCACCGAGGCCAGCGGGCTGGCGCTGGTGCGGCGGCGGCCGCTGCCGTTCCCGCCGGAGCCGCTGCGCACCGGGGTGATCCAGTTGACGCGCAATCGGCTTGCCTCCGCCGACCGCCACGGAGGCCGGCGAGGCCTGTGGCTGAGGGCGCTGGATCGGATGGGCCTCGGCTTCGACAGCTAGCCTCAGAGCGCGCTCGAATATGCTCTGCGGACATGAGGGATCCCGAGGGGCCAGTGGTCATCGCCTATGACGGGTCAGCCGCGGCGCGACAAGCCGTCGCGGATGCCGCCGCGCTGCTGGTTGGCCGCCGGGCTCTCGTGGTCACGGTCTGGGAGGCGGGTCTGGGTTACACGGCTGCGGTTGCGCCGCCGGATTTGACCATGGCGCCGATCGTCGATCCCGGGGTCGGGGTCGAGGTCGACCGCGAGCTGCACGCTCGGGCTGAGCAAATCGCCGGCGAAGGCGCCGAGCTCGCCCGCTCGCACGGGCTCGAGGCGGAGCCGCTCGCCGTTGCCGATGCCGGCGACGCCGCCCAGACGATCTTGGAGGTGGCGCGTGAGCAGCACGCCGCCGCGATCGTCGTCGGCTCCCGAGGGTTGAGCGGTCTGCGAGCGAGGCTCGAGGGCAGCACCTCGAAGAGCGTGCTCAAGGACGCGCCGTGCCCGGTCATGGTCGTGCACGACGACGCCGACGCCTGACGCGCCCGACCGGGATCAGGGAACGACTGGTTCCGGCCGATAGAAGCAGGGGCCGGACCCATGACGAGTTTGACGAGCCGCTACTTGATGCCCATGCCCGCAGTCGTGTTGGCCGCGATCACGATCGGCGGCTGCAAGCCACAGCTGGGTGCGGGCGCCCCGAGCGGGGCGGGCGACGCGCGCGCCGCGATGCCATCAGGTCGCCCGCAGGCGATCGACCCTGCCGCGGGAGTGCAGGCGGTGGTCCCGGAGGCCGCCGGCCCCGTGACCGTGGGTGACCTCGCCGACCATGCTCCGTCGCTGGTCGAGGTCAGGAGCGAGCTCAAGCGGCTGAACCTGTGCGGTGGGGTCACGGACAGCTCGAACATGAGCCCGATCGTCGGGACGGCGCCCCCAGGCTTCATCGCCGACCCGGGGACCAGCCAGACCGAGGGACGGCTCCCCAGGCTGACGGCGCAGCTCGGTGCGCTCGGACGTTCGCTCGGCATGACGATCTACGGAATCAGCGGCTATCGCACGCCGGCGGACAGCGTCGCGGTCGGCGGGTACGCCGACGATCCGCACACCAAAGGCGAAGCCGAGGACATCGGCGTGGGCAGCCTGCTGCGCTCGAGCGCCGCGCAGATCAGCGAACGCGAGCTGGCCGAATTCGGTCTCTACCGGCCCTTCGATCCCGCCGACGATCCGAACAACCCCGAGGTCAACCACATTCAGCTGATCCCGGCAGCAGGCCCGCTCACGCTGGCCCAGGCGAACGCGGCCTGGGATCCGGATCCCAGCTGCTGAACCGCGCTACGCGGGGCGCCCGTCGAGGCGGATCGTCCAGGGCTCGATCGAGTCGACCACGAGATGCGTCTCGCTCCACGGGTCGCGTGCCAGCGTGGCCCGGATGGCGTCCTCGGACTCCGCTTCGATGGCGTGCGCCACCCGCTCATCATCGCCCACCGGCCCGCCGAGGATGATGAAGCCGGCATCGACAAGCCCGTCCATGAATGACGCGTGCTCGGGCCATCCGGACTGCTCCTCCATCGGGCGGGAACGATCCCAGTCGGGGCCGGAGCGGCGGAGCACGACGAGGAACATGGCCACGGTGGCGTTCTATCAGAGCACTCAGGTGGCGGTCGCCCGCAGCGAGAGCCACGCGACTCTGACCGGCCCGCGCCGCCGAATCAGCGGCGGGTGTGGGCGCGGGTCGGTTACGGCCGGTTGCGCCCGTACAGATCGTGGGCCTCGACCCATTCCTCGGCGACGATCGCCGAGCCGAGCGACAGCTCTCCGCAGAGGACGGCGGCAGCGACGATCTCGGTGAACTTGCGCACCTTCCCGGCCCCGTAGCAACCGAGCAGCTCCAGGCACTCGCGCTGCGTCGCCAGCCCGGTGCCGCCGCCGTAGGTGGCAACGATCAGCGCGGGGATCGTGACCGAGTAGTAGTAGTCGCCGTTGTCGCGGCGCTCGGCGTAGACGTAGGCGGCCGATGACTCAGCGACATTTGCGGCGTCCTGCCCGGTGGCGATGAACAACGCGGTGATCCCGTTGGCCGAATGGGCTCCGTTGTTGTTCACGCCCGACATGAACCCGCCCAGGTTCGACACCTGCCGGGCGCGGTACATCAGCTCGGTGCTGGAGCGCATGATCCGTCCGAACAGCTCGTCGGGAATCGTCGCCTCCGCCACCACGCGCTTGCCGCGGGTTCTGAGCATGTTGACCTGCGAGCTCTTCTTGTCGGTGGCGAAGTTCGACTCCAGGAAATAGCGCTCGATCCCGGGGTACTGCTCGACGATCCACCGGCACGCCGCCTGCGTGGCCTTGCCGGTGAGGTTCTGGCCGGCCGCGTCGCCGGTGGTGTAGTTGAAACGGCAGAACAGCATCCGGCTGGCCGTGTACTGCTCGATGTCCACCAGCCGCCCCGAGCGCGTCGTCGACTCCGCCGCGGCCTTGATCTGATCGAAGTGCTCGCCCAGCCATTGCCCAAACGTGCGGGCCTCGCGCGCGCTGGCAAACAGGAAGGCCGGCGCCCGCTGCATGCGGTCGTCGACGATCGTCGTCGTGACCCCGCCGGCCTCGTAGAGCAGTCGCATCCCCCGGTTGTAGCTAGCCACGAGCGTCCCCTCTGCCGTGGCCAATGGGACGTAGAACTCGCCCTGCGCGTGCTCGCCGTTGACGAGCAGGGGGCCCGCGAGCCCGATCGGCACCTGAGCCACGCCGATGAAGTGCTCGACGTTCCCGGTCAGGATTCCAGGGTCGAAGGAGTAGCTGGTGACGTGCTCCAACGAGGCGCCGCTGTGCTCGCGCGCGAACTCTGCGCGCCGCGCCGCCGCCTCGTGCGTGTAGTCGTTCTCGCGGTCCCGGGGAACGGGCACGCGCTCGCTGAACATGGTGGTGGACATCGTCTCTCCTCTGGCCGGTTCAGCACAGTCATACCCCCGGTGTGATGGCTCGAGGCAGAAATGAGCCGGATCCGCAAACCCTGCGGTCCAGGCTCCTCATTTTCAAATCGGGGTCGTTGCGGTGCGCGGACGCGAGCTAGCTGCTCGACGAGCCGGCGCGGCTGGCGGCGCGGGTCGAGCGCGAGCCGGCGCTCCGGGAGCTGCCGGTGCGCGAGCCGCTGCCGGCGCCCCGTGTGGTCGAGCGGCTGGCGCTGCGCGAGCTCGAGGCGGCACGGCGCGACCGTGACCGGCGGCGAGTCGTGGCCGGGCGCTGGTCACGCGGGATCTCGCTGCGGACGACGGCTTTCACCAGCCGCTTGAGCTCGGCGTCGAGGAACTTCGCCATCCGCTCCTCCTCGCGGCGGATCCGCCTCGCGAGCTGGGCCGTCTCGCGGTCACCGACCTCGGTTGCGAACGTCTCGATCCGCGTGTAGAGGGCAATCTCGACGTGCTCCTCGCGCAGCTCCTCCTGCGCGTTGCGGATGTGGGTCTCATTCTGGCTGCTGATCGCGGCGCGGGCGGCGCCGACCTGACCCTTGACCGCGGCCACCGCCTTGCCCGCGACCTCGCCCACGGCGCTGGGGACGCCGGGCAGATTCTGCGCCGCCGAAGGGGTGCCGCCGAGCTTCTTGATCCTCGAGGCAACCGATCGCTTGTGCTCCCTGGTCTCGGTCAGGTGCTTGCGCAGGCGCTTCTTGTAAGCCTGCTTCTCGGTCAGCGCGATGTGAGCGGTGAGGTCGGCTTCGAGCTCCGCCTCCTTGGCGTGCGCCTCGCCCAGCCACTGCGCCAGCTTGGCATCGCGTTCGTTCGGGGTCCTGGCTGCGGGCATTTGGGCCTGCTCCTCTCAGTTGGAAGTGTCGCTACGTCGCGCCAGCGCAAGCTGACGCTCGACCGCTGACAGCACGGTTTGGCGCGCCCGGTTGGCGCTTTCGTAAAGGCTCACGGTGGCGAGCAGCGCCGCGTCGGCGTCGCCGACGCGCGCGATCACTTCCTTGGCGCTCATCTGCGCATACCCGTCCCACGGCTGTTCGATCGTGACCTGTGCCCCGGCCCCGTCCTCGGCGCCGGGCTCGGCCAGCTCCGTGACGATCGACGGTTCCTCCGAGACGTGAGCCGGCTGTGCGACGAGCGGGGGCGTGGCACCGGGCCCTGGCTCGGCTGGCGGTGGCTCCGGCTCCCGCGGCGGCGGCGGCGCCCGCCGGTCACGCGGCGCCGGCGCCCGCCGGTCACGCGCCGGCGCCGGCCTCGAGCGCGGAGGCGCCGGTCTCGTGCGTGGTGGCGCCGGCGCTGGTGGCGAGCCCGGCTCCGTGTCCACGGCCCCGCTCAGGCGGCCGAGCACGCGCCCCATCACCACCTCGCTCCCGCGCAGCGCAAGCGACGCAGCTCGGAAGGTCAGCCGCAAGGGCAGCGTGATGAGCTCCCCGATCATCGAACGCTGTACTACCCATGAGTACAGAAACAAACCTCGAACCGGTGCGCATCCCCGCCGACGGCGCCGGCGGCCTCGCCGCATCCCCGCCGGCGGCGTCGGCGGACCCGCCGCATCCCCGCCTGACGGGGCCGAAAATCGCTTAGGGTGATATGCGCGCGGGCAACTATGAAGCGCGGAGAGTGAGGAGGACCCGATCGTAGATCTCGACCCCAGGACCATCATCGCCGGCGCCGGCCGGCTCGCCGGGCGGTTCGGTGACGAGGCCTACTTCGCCGCCCTGTGCCTGCGCAGCGGCATGGTCGGGCCCGAGTTGCCCCATCGCGTCGCGCAGCTGCTGCGCGGGTTCGAGCGGTTCGGGCTGCTCGGGGGAGCGATCGTGGCCGGCGGCATCCGCCACGGCGATCGCCTCGCCGTGATCGACGAGCGTGGCGAACTGTCCTACAGGCAACTCGACGAGCGCTCCAACGCGCTCGCCAATGCCTGGCGCGAGCGTGGCCTGGAGCCGGGGGAAGGAGTTGCGATCCTCGTCCGCAACCACCGCGGCTTCCTCGAGGCGGTGTTCGCGGCCGCGAAGTGCGGCGCACGGATCATCTTGCTGAACACGTCATTCGCGGGGCCGCAGATTCGCGAGGTGACCGACCGCGAGGAGACCGACATGCTCGTCTACGACGACGAGTACGGGGAGACGCTCGGCGACGTCGAGCTGCCCCGGGGTCGGTGGCGCGCCTGGACCGAGGACGATTCCTCGTCCACCGACGAAAGCCTGGAGTCGCTGATCGAGGGCGCCGACACCCACGCCCCGCCCAAGCCCGGGCTCGCGCCCAAGATCACGATCCTCACCAGCGGCACCACGGGCACCCCGAAGGGAGCTCCGCGCTCCGAGCCGCGGTCGCTGGCGCTGATCGGAGGGCTGCTGAGCAAGGTACCGTTCAAGGCCCGCGAGGTCACGGAGCTGTGCGTGCCGATGTTCCACGCCCTCGGCTTCATGCAGGCGCTGGTCGGGATCGGCCTCGGGTCGACGCTGGTCATGCGACGGCGGTTCGACCCCGAGATCACGCTCGTCAGCCTCGAGGAACATCAGGCGACGGCGATGGTCGTGGTGCCGGTGATGCTGCGGCGGCTCGTGGACCTCGGCGAGGACGCGATCAAGCAGCGCGAAATTCGTGGTCAGCTGCGGATCATCTTCGTCAGCGGCTCCGCGCTCGGCGCCGATCTGACCAGGCAGGCGACCGAGCTGTTCGGGCCCGTGATCTACAACCTGTACGGTTCCACCGAAGTCGCCTACGCGACGATCGCCACCCCCGAGGATCAGCGGGCCGAGCCGGCCTCGGTGGGCAGGGTCGTGCGCGGGTCGGTGGTGAAGATCCTCGACGACGACGGCCACGAGGTGCCAACCGGCCGGAGCGGCAGGATCTTCGTCGGCAACCTGTCTCAGTTCGAGGGCTACACCGGCGGCGACAGCAAGGAGTCGGTCGGCGGGCTGATCTCTTCAGGCGACGTCGGCCACTTCGACGAGAACGGGCGGCTGTTTATCGATGGGCGCGACGACGAGATGATCGTCTCCGGCGGCGAGAACGTGTTTCCGGCCGAGGTGGAGGAGCTGCTCGCGGGTCACGAGCAGATCGAGGAAGCGGCGGCGCTGGGAGTCGAGGACGAGCAGTTCGGCCAGCGGCTGAAGGCCTACGTGGTCCGGCGCGGCGACTCGAAGCTGAGCGAGGACGAGATCAAGCAGTACGTCAAGGACAATCTCGCCAACTACAAGGTGCCGCGAGAGGTGGTATTCGTCGAGGAGTTGCCCCGCAATCCCACCGGCAAGGTGCTGAAGGGCGAGCTCGAGGACATGGAAGCGCGGCCGTAGACTCGGCGCGTGCTGATTCTCCCCCCTGGTCACGCGCAGACGATGGGGACGCCGCGCCGGTTCACGCGTGCGCGAGCGTTGGATCGTCGGCGCCGTGCTGGCGGTGGTGGCCGCGCTCGTGGTCGTGGTCGTGATCTCGATCGGATCGAGCGGCCACCGGACCGGCCACGGCTGCGTCGACGTCAAGTTCGCGATCGCCATCGGTGGTCAGGAGATCTACGAGTGCGGCGCCCAGGCGCGGGCACTGTGCGCCTCCACGGCCGCCTCGGCAGGACTCAGCGCCGTCGAGGATCGCGCCGTCGCCGAGCAGTGCCGCAAGGCCGGCCTGAAGGTCGGACGCTGAGATCGCCGCGCGTCGACGACCGGATTCAGCTCGCCGGGGCTTCGAGGAAGCTGAGCGTGCGCCGCCAGGCGTCCGCGGAGGCCGCGGCGTGGTCTTTGAAGCGCCGGTCGAAGAAGGAGTGCGGGGCTCCGGGGTAGATGTGGATCTCGTGCTCCACCCCGGCCTCGGCCAGCGAGGCATCGAACCGCCTGACCTGCTCGACGGGAATCGCCTCGTCATCCTCGCCGAACAGGCCCAGCACCGGGCAGCGCATGTCGCCGGTCCGCTCGAGCGGGCTCGGCATGTCGAAGCGGGACGTGTCGAGGACGCCGTAGAAGCCGACCGCCTTCGCCAGTCCGAGCTCCTCGCTGGTCGCGGCCAGGAACGAGTGCATCCCGCCGAGGCAGAAGCCCACGGTGGCGACGGCCTCGGTTGCGGTCCGCTCCTTGAGGGACCCGATCGCGGCGGCGATGTCATGCTGGACCTGGGGCACCCTGAGCTGCTGCGCATGCGGCATGTACTCGAAGTCCTCGCCACGGGGCCCCAGACCGGCGGTGCGGCCGAAGTAGTCGATCGTGATCGCGTGATGACCGGCCTCGGCGAAGCGCTCGGCCAGCTCGACGTAGAACGGATAGAGCCCCCGGACATCGGGGAGGATCACCACTGCGGGCGCCCGCCCGTCGGGCGACTCGGCGACCGCGGCCGAGAACCGCGTCCCGTCGGAGCTGCGCAGCTCCACCAGCTCGGCGCCGGCTCCGCCGGCGATCGGCGCCGCCAACAGCTCGGCGGGCGGGGCGGGAGGACGAGCGTCAAAGGCGAAGCACATGGGCGGGACTCTATTCCTGCTCGCCGGGCGCGCAAATCACTCCGCCTCGGTACGCTCGCTGACGCTCGATGACCGACCCCGCCAAGTTCCGCGCGCAGTTTCCGGTCCTGGAGCACCTCGCCTACCTCAATGCCGGCACCGAGGGCCCGGTTCCGCGACCGGCGGTCGAAGCGGTCCACCGCCGCATCGACCTCGACGCCACCGGCGGCCGCTGCGGGCCGCCGTACTTCAACGACCTGATGGAGATGGCCACGAAGGCGCGAGCCGGCTATGCCGAGGTGCTCGGATGCGCGCCCGAGGAGGTGGCCCTCACGGGCTCGACCACCGACGGCGTCAACACGGTGATCGCGGGGCTGGACCTGCGAGCGGGAGACGAGATCTTGACCAGCGACGAGGAGCACCCGGGACTGCTGGCGCCGCTCGGTCGCGCGCAGCGCCGGTACGGCGTCTCGGTCCGCGTGGTCCCGTTCAGCGAGCTCGCGGGCGAGGTGAAGCCGACCACGCGGCTGGTCGCCTGCTCGCACGTGTCCTGGGTGAGCGGCCGGGTGATGGATGTGGCCGCGCTCACCAGCACCGGCGTCCCGGTGTTGCTCGACGCCGCGCAGGCGATCGGCGCCGTGCCCGCCGATGTCCGCGGGCTGGGCTGCGATTTCTACGCCGCTTCGGGTCAGAAGTGGCTGTGCGGACCGGAGGGGAGCGGCTGCCTGTACGTCCGGCCCGAGCGGCTCGAAGAGCTCACGGTCCCGTGGCCGGGATACGGATCGCTGGCCGACCCCGAGCAACCGCTCGCGTTCGAGCCGGCGGAGGGCACCAAGCGGCTCGACCACGGCTTTCCGACCGCGATGCGAAGCGCGTGGGCGCTGGCCGCGCTGGACGTGTTCGCGCAGGCGGGCTGGGAATGGGTGCACGACCGGGCGGCCACGCTTGCGGCGTGGCTGGCCGAGAAGCTCGCCGAGCGCGGATGCGAGGTCGGCCCGCGGGGCCGGTCGACGCTGGTCTCGTGGAAGGCCGAGGATGCGAAGGCGGAGGTCGAGCGGCTGGCGAGCGAGGGGTTCGTCGTGCGCAGCATTCCCGCGTTCGGGCTCGTCCGCGCGTCGGTCGGGGCTTGGAGCTCGGAGGAGGAGCTGGAGCGCCTCGTCGCGGCGGCCGTGCCGTAGCGCCCTCAGAGCACGCGCTGCGGATGGGTGTAGACGTTGACCGTGGTTTCGCGGGCGAACCCGCACAGCGTCATCCCGCGGTCGCCGGCGAGCGCGACCGCCAGCGAGCTCGGAGCGCCGACGCCGACGAGGATCGGCGCGCCGGCGACCGCCGCCTTCTGCACGAGCTCGAACGAGAGGCGGCCGCTGACGCACAGGAGCCGCTGTCCGAGCGGGACGATGCCGTCGAGCAGGGCGCGTCCCACGACTTTGTCCATCGCGTTGTGGCGGCCGACGTCCTCGCGACTCAGAAGCAACTGTCCCTCCGGATCGAACAGGCCGGTGGCGTGCAGGCCCCCGGTGCGCTCGAACCCGGGCTGCTCCAGCCGTGCGGGGAGTCCGGCGATTCGGGCTCGGGGAATCCGCGGCCCCGGCGGCAGCGGGGCGCTGTCGACCGCGACCTCCTCGAGCGCGCCCTTGCCGCAGACCCCGCACGAGGAGGTGGTGTAGAAGCGCCGGCGGCTCGGGTCACGCCGGAGCGGCCCGGAGACGTCGATGGTGTTGGCGGCCAGGTCGGCGGTGAGACCCGCGGGCCGGGGACCGTCGATCAAGCCCTCGGTGTAGAGGAACCCAAGCGCCAGCTCATCGTCGTGACCGGGGGTGCGCATCGTGATCGCCAACGGCTCGCCGTCGACCCGGATCTCGAGCGGCTCCTCGATCGCCACCTCATCTTCGCCGCGGTCGTGGCTGACCCTGGTGTAGGCACTGGCCATCGCCGGTGAACGTTACGTCAGGCCTGCTCGCAGTCCGCCATCGAGCGTCCTGATCAACCGGGCGAAGGTCTCGTCGAGGTCCAGGGGGAGGCCGAACCCGCCGGCGGTTTCGAGGGCCACGAACCCGTGAAGCGCGCTGCGGACGATCCGGGTGGCGTGGATCGCCTCCTCGCCCTCCAGGGCGTATCCGCGCAGGACCGCCAGGACGACCCCGACGACGCGCGTCGCCGCGGCGGTCGCCTCGTGGTCGTCAGGGTCGGGCGCGCGCTGCAGCGCCGCGTAGCTTCCCGGATGGCTGTCCGCGTAGGCGCGATAGGCGCCGGCGACGGCTTGCAGAGCGTCCCCCCCGGCCCGCCCCGCCGCGGCCTCCTGAAGCTCCTCGGCAAGCTCGCGCATGCCCCGCGTGGCGATTCGGTGGCGCAGATCGTCGAGCCCGACGACGTGCGCGTACAGGGACGGGGGCCGGATGCCGAGGTCCGCGGCGAGCCGCGCGAGCGTGACCGCGTCCAGGCCCTCGGCGTCGGCGATCCGGGCGGCGGCGTCGACCACCGCCTCGGCGTCGAGCCCAGCCCGCGGCGTCACCGGGCGCTTCGCTCCGCCTTGGCGATGGCCTCGTCCATCGCCGCCCCCGGCGTGAGGACCGCGGGACCGTGACCGACGACCAGGACCGGCGGGTCGAGCGTCCGCAATGTGCGCGCCGACTCGATGTCCTTGGCCCGGTCCCAGGTCGCCATCGTCGCGAACGGGAAGCGGAGGTAGAAGTGCGACGAGACGGCGACCGTGCCGTACGAGGTGAAGACGTCGCCGGCGATCAGCGTGCGATCGCGGGTGTCGAGGAAGGAGACGTGGCCGGGCGTGTGGCCAGGGCTGGACACGACCTCGAGGCTGCCGACGCGGTCGCCGGCGTTCAGCCGCGTGTCCGGGGTGGTCTTGAGATCGGGCCAGCTGCCCGGGAGCTTGCCGTCGACAATCTTTTCGCCGGCGTGGATGCGGGCGTCGAGCTCGGGCATCAGGATCTCGACGGTGCCGTCGAGGCGCTCCTCGAGCGCATCGAGCGACCCGACGTGATCGCCGTGGCCGTGGGTCAGCGCGATCCGGCGGACCTCGCCGCCGAGGTCCCTGGCCGTGGCGATCAGGTCATCGGCCGCGCCCCCGGTGGTGGTGTCGACCAAGGTGAAGCCATCGTCCTCCCGGACCAGATACGCGTTGACGAAGCGCAGGCGGGTGATCTGGGTCAGGTTCGGGGTGACGGACGTTGTTCGCAAGATGGGTCTCCTTAGGGGTGAAAGGGGGGCTAAGTAGAATAGGAGAATACCTAATATAATTAGGAAAAGCAAGCCCTTGCGGCGGAGCCCGGCTCCGGCATTGTCACGGCCCGTGGCGCGCCGCGTCCGTGTAGGGTCGCGACGGGACGAGTCCAGCGAGCTGGAGGAACGAGCGATGGCCATAAGCGGCAGTTCGACAGCGGAGATCCACGCGCCGCTTGCGCGGGTGTGGGAGCTGGTCGAGGACGTCGAAGCGGCGCCGCAGTGGCAGGGAGGGCTGAAGGCGATCCGCCCACTGGAACGCGACGCCGACGGCCACCCGATCGTGTGCGAGTCGGAGACCGACGCAAAGGTCCGCACGATCCGCTCGACCGTGCGCTTCAGCTACGACGGACCCACCGTGCTGCGCTGGCGCCAGGAGAAGGGCGAGCTGAAGTCGGTCGAAGGGAGCTGGCAGCTCGAGGATCTCGGTGGTGAACGCACCCGCGCGACGTACACGCTCGACGTCGACCTCGGCCGGATGCTGGGAATGATCATCCGGGGTCCGCTGGTCGGGGTGCTGCGCGACATGCTGGCGGGTGCGCGCGCCGGCGAGCTCAAGAAATGGGCCGAGGGAGGAGCGGCTTAGGGCATCGTCGGTTAGACGAGTAGCCGTTCAGTCCCTGGAACACGACACCGCCGCTGGGATCGGCGAGCCGTGCCGTGCTGTACACGACAGTCATGCACAACACGGCAGCGCCTCGCATCTAGGGGACGTCGGACCGCGCGGCCCGCTTGATCACCTCCTGGGCGTCCGGCCTCAGCCAGAAGCCTTCCCGGACGAGCCGGTTGCTCTCCCTGGCGACCCGGGCCACGTACTCGCCGTGGCTTCTGTACAGCGACTCGAGCGTGGTCTGGCTGAACGGCGTGTTGTAGCCGTAAAGCACACAGAAGCCTGAGAACGTCGTCGTGTGCGCGACGGTGTCCGTGGGCGTGTAGGTGGCGGTCGGCACGTCGAGGAACGGCGTCCGGAGCCCGCCGAGGGCGTTGCCGAAGCTGTCGCGCACGATCGCGCCCGTGCTGCCGACGTCGATTCTGTCCGCACGAGGTGGGGGCGTGCCGTGATCGATCCATTTCGTGAGGTCGGCGAAGGCCGCGTTGGCCACGTAGCTGAACGGATAGGTGTTGGGATCGACCACTCCGGGGACGCCGACCGAAGGGCCGCTGACGAACTGCTGGTGTGTACAGCCGACGGGCGCCAGCGCCGACACCGGTATCCCCTCGAGCTCGGCCAGGCTGCGCTGGAGCGTGATCGGGGAGCGGTCCAGGTCGTTTGAGACGTGGCTCGCGCCCGGAACCTCCCACAGCCGGTAGCGATCGTTCGGAGCGTCGCTGTCGGGCCGCCGATACGCGAGCCCGGCCGGGCCCGCCATGCCGGCCAGGGCCTCTTCGGTTTCGGTGTTGATCTGGATGACGGGCACGTCGCGCGGCTGCATCTGGTGGCGGGGATCGCTCGCGGGCAGCGCCCCTGCCGGTGTCAGCCCGAAATCGATGTTGCTGGGCCCGGTCGTCCCTCCCGGCACGTAGCCGTCGTAGACCGGCCCGCCGCCGGGCATCCGCTCCAGCGCGTTGAAGACGTCCGCTTGGGTGAAGGTGAAGCCCCCGTCCTGGGAGAAGCCGGCTTCGAATACCCGCTTGACTTTCAGGTTGTGCAGCGGGCTGCCGGGTCCGTTGCCCTTGAACAGCGCCCCGACCTGCGCCGCGATGTCAAACGTTATGCCGTCGTCGACGGCGCTGTTCACCCCCCAGGTGAGCGGCGCGTAGCGGGTCGGGTTGAACTGCTTGAGGGTCGCGATCGTCCCGTACCGAGACGTCCAACCGACGAAGATGTCGCCGTTGCGCACGAAGTACGGCCACGATCGGTCCCACACGGCCGCGATGTCGAAGCCGGCGGACGGATTGAGCGGCTCGACCACGACTGTGCCGCTGAACTTACGCGGATTCCGCGGGCGCTTGACGAGCATCCGGGTCGTGTAGGGGATGTTCGTGCAGCCGAACGGGGCGGTGCTCGCCGGGCACGGCGTGACCACCTGGATGCCGGTCGGGGTGTACTCGTACAGATTGCCGGTGCCGGAGATGAAGTACTCCTGCTCCTCGTAGCCGGCGGGGACAGGCGGCTCGGTCCCGAACCCGTCGGCGATGAACGGGTAGTCCGTCGGGGTGGACGGAATCGGGCCACTCACGGTGGGAGGCGTCACCGTGAACGGGGTCACGTCCGAGGCCACCGCGCTGGAGGCGGCGAGCCCTAAAAGCCCGCACGCGGCGAGTGAGGCGAGAACCAAACGACGACCGAAAGTGCGCATCAGCCAACCTCCCATGGCGCCGGTGAGGGCATTGCAGTGTTTGCCGGGATGCTGTGGGGCGAGGTCGGCGCTCGGACCGGCGCCGGCGAGTTTCGCCGATGGCCGATCAGGGACCGTCGTTCGACCTCTCTACCTCGCAAGCGAACCTCCACCCGGGGGGCGCGGGCGGACCGCCGAAGCATATACCCGCTCGGCGCCAAGCGCGGCCGGCGCCCATCCCGGCCGGCGTTAGGGCGATCGGGCTGCTAAACGCGTCCTCTCACGCCGCAAACGCCTCGACCGCCTCGATCGTGGCCGCGGGGTCCTCGAGCTGCGGATAGTGCCCCAGCGACGCCAGGCGCGTCAACGGCGCGGTCGGCCGGAGGGCGAGCACGGCCTGGAGCACCGACTCGGTGCAGACCGGGTCGCTCCCCGCCCAGGCCAGCTCCAGGTGTCCCGGCCAGTCGCGTAGCGCACCGTGCCAGCGGTTCGCGTAGGTGACGCGCTCGTGCAGGTAGAAAGTCAGCCGGTCGAGGATCCGGTGGCCGCCGTTGTGCGCCAGCAGAGCCCACTGGTCGGCCGCCTCCGCGGCGCTGAGCGGATGCTCATGGGAGAAAATGCGCCCGAACTGCGCTTTGAACGAGCGTTCGTTCGACAGCCGCGCGGCGATCGGCCCCAGCCGGCTTCGCAACAGCTTCTGCCCGAGCGTGAGGCTCGCGGCCTCGATCACCATGCTGCCGTTGAACAGCAACACGCGCGCGAGGCGGAACGGCAGCCGCCCGTCGAGATCGCGCGCGAGCAGCTCGGTGGCCACCGAGGTGCCCATGTCGTGCGCGACCAGCGCCACCGGCTCCACGCCGGCATAGCGCGCGGCGATCGCCTGCACCAGGTCGGCCTGCGCGAACAGCGAGTACAGGTGCTGCCGCGGCTTCTCAGAAAGCCCGAAGCCGAGGAAGTCGAATGCGGTCAGGTGCCGGTCGGGGAGCAGGGCGAACGCGTGACGCCAGTCGTACGAGCTCGACGGGTACCCGTGCAGGAGCAGGAGCGGTGGGCCTGTGCCGGGCTGCTCGCGCACGAAGATCTGCCGGCCGCCGACATCGATCAGCGTGCCGCCTTGCCGCCAGGCCTCGACCCTGGGTGTGAGCCCGTTGTTCAAGCGCCGACGGGCGCGCAGGCGATCAGCCGCGAGTCCGCCAGCGCCGCCGCCCGGTGGACATGGATCTCGAGGTAACCGGGGTCGCTGATCATCTCGAGGAACGCCCGGCGGGAGGGGTACTCGACCGCCAGGACCATGTCCCACTCGCCGTCCTGGGGCCCGATCACCGAGTCCGTCGTGACCGCGGCCAGCATGATGCGGCCCCCGACCCGATCGAGATGCTGCTGCACGGCGGCGCCGTATCGGGCGTATGCCTCCCGGCCGCTGACCTCGTCCGCCGCGTCGATCCCGTCCGCGCGCTCCTTGAAGCGCAGCAGGTTGATCATGACCACCGCCCCGTCGTTGCTCTCGGCCGAGGCCGCGAGGCGCTCGAACTGAGCCTCGGTCGGCTCGATGCTGATTGCCGACTCATCCATGTGTGCGGGGATGGAGCGGAAGGATCAGTGGCGGACGTGGCTTCTGGTTGAAGTCGAAGTCCTTTCGGAGGTCCCCGAGGCCGCGCGCATCCTCCCGCACGTCGGGCCGGGGGTCAGTGCGTCCGTCGGTCTTCGGGTTGAGCCGCTGGCCGCCGAGGAAGTCATCCTCGATGAACTTCGCGAACGCGTCGAAGCTCAGCCGCTGGTGGTCGACGTAACCGCGTCGCGCGTACGGGCTGATCACCAGCCCCGGGACCCTGAAGCCGTAGCCATTGAGGTCGACGATCGGCGGCCGCACGTGGTCGTAGAAGCCTCCCCAGTCGTCCCAGGCGAGGAAGATCGCGGTGCTCTTCCACTGCCGGCTGCGGCCGATCGCATCGATCAGACTGGTCACGTATGCCTGCCCGGCCTTGATCGACGACGGCGGGTGCTCGCTGACGATCCCGTTCGGGATCACCCATGAGACCGCCGGGAGATGGCCGCCGCGCACCGCCGCGTAGAACTTGCTGGTGTCGCGGATGTTGCCGAGCTGGTCGTCCTCGCGGACGGTGTCGAAACTCGGCAGCGGGTTCCAGATCCCGGGTGTCCGCGCCGACTGCGGCTGATAGGTGCAGAACATCTGCGCGTCCTCGCAGTCCGGCTCGGGCCCCGTCTTGATGTAGTAGCCCCAGCTCACGTGGTCGCGGTGGAAGAGGTAAGTGAGGTCGGTCCAGGCATAGTCGGGGGCCGGATGCGGCGGCCCGAGGTCGGTCGGCAGGCCGGGATCCTCGATGTTGCTGTTACAACTGAAGGGGTCGCCCGGCGTCACGCACAGTGCCGACCACTCGGAGACGAGGTACAAGTGAGCGGGCAGGCTCCAGGACGCGTTGGACTCGAACATGTGGTCCTGGAGCACGAAGTGACGCGCGTAGGCCCAGTAGTTCGGGATTTCGCGCTGGTCGTGGTAGCCCATCATGTCGACCGACAACGTCGCGATGCAGTCCCGGGGATCGAGCGCGTTCTGGCATGACTCGCGGGCACGGATGAACCCGTCCATGCGGCCGTAGTCGTAGTCGGTGCGGAAGGCGATCTGGTCGTGCGGGCCTCCGTCGTTGATGTCGCTGGGATCGTGGTAAGGACGCACGCAGCGGTGTCTGAGCGGGTCCGGGATGCAGGGCACACGACCGCGATGGCCCGCCAGCCCGGGGATTCCGGCGGCACCCGGGTAGGTTCCGAAGTACGAATCAAACGAGCGGTTCTCCTGCATGATGATCACCACGTGCTTGATCTTGTGGATCCCGGGGGGGGCGGCGAGCGCCCCCGCGGCGGGGACGGCCACCACCACCGCGATCGAGGCCAGCAGCGCGCCCAGCGCTTGTATCGGCCGGACGCTCACGACGCTGTCATCGGCTTGGATGTGGCCAGGACGCGGCCGCTCGAGCTGAGCGCTCGCACCGCGAACGTGGTGGCGCGGGCGGTCACCGCGATCCGCGTCTCGAAGCCCCCATCCGGGGCTGCCGCCACCGGTCGCAGCGAGGCTCCGGCGTGCCCGGCCAGAACCTGCCAGTGCGCGACGCCGGTGGCGCCGTTCCAACTCGCGTAGACCGACACGCGCGTCGGCGAGATCCGCTTCGCGACCGCCGACGGACGGGTGGCCGGGGTCGCCGTCCATGGAGCGCCGAAGACGCGGTAGCTCCCGTCATCGACAGGGAGGCTGGCGTCGAACAGCAGTCGACCGCCGGGCGAAAACGCGGAGAAGTAGCGCTCGGAGCCGAAGCCGACGAGCTTGTCGGCGCCGGCAAGCGTCTGCATGCTGCCCTCGCTGTCGGCGAGCGTGTCGTTGCCGGGCCGGCGGTACTGGTGGATCAGTGCCGCTGTGTGCCGGCGCAGGTCGAGTCTGAGGATCAGCCCGCGCGACGACCGCGCCTCGAACGGGGGCCCGCCCTCATCGTCGAACAGGCTCACCCGGCCACCGGGCAGCAGGTGGGCGTCGTGCTGGAAATAGAACCGGCTCCCAGACTCCATCCGGAAGCTGCTCGCCTTGCCGCCGAGCGTCCACACGAGCCGGCCGGTCGCCTTGTCGATCTCGTAGACGGCCGAGGTGTCGCGAGCTGAGATCAGCAGCCGGCCCCCCAGAACCTGCTCGATCGAGTTGATGTGGTAGGCGTCGAAGTAGGGGCTGTTCGCGGGCGTGGCGTAGGAGTCGGCGACGGGGATGTGGCCAAGCGCGTGCCACTCCCACACGACCAGGCCGGTGCGGACGTCGACCTCCTGGACGATCGAGTCGAGGAACGGCGACAACGTCCCCGGCAGGGTGCCGGGCCGGTGCATCAAGATCAGCGACTGGACGGTCAGCAGCGCGTCGCCCGAGGGCGTCAACACGAACTCGTGGAGGTCCGCGGAGTAGCCGTTTCCGGCTCGCACGACCTTGATCGGACGGTACGAGGTGTCGTAGATCATCCCCTCGCCGAGCCCGAACGCCGCGATCGTCACCTGGCCCTGCCACCACGTCAGGACCGTCCGCCGGCCGAAGCGCTGCGGCCTGAAGTTGGTAGCGACCGTCGGAGCCGGGAGCTGGTCGAACCACACCAGCCTGCCGCGGGGATCGATGATCATCGGGCCGCCGGGCCCGACCGGATTGATCGAGATGGCGTTATTGCTCCCCGGATGGACGATCGGAGACGGCAGCGGGGTCAGGAACAGGTCCCCGGTGAGCGCCGAGCTCGACTTCTCGACGCTGATGCGCGGCGGGGTCAGCCGAGGATGGGTGATCAGGTGCTGGAGCTTGGCCGGTTGGGTCTTTGCCAGGTCGATGATCGGCGGGGTCGGAGCGAAGCGGGCAACGGTGAACGAGAACCTGATCGGCCCGTGGCCGGCGACCCGGACCCGGACCGCGACCCGCTCGCCCTGGGCGAGCGGCTTGGCGGGCACGAAGCTCGCGCCGCGGTTGGCGCTGTAGGAGCGAAGCGCGCCTGCGTGAGTGCCGCTGGCCGAGCCCCTCACCGTTACCGACCGGATCGTCCCCGGCGCCGCCCCGAGGATGCTGATCTGGGTCCGGGGCGAAGCATCGAGGGTCCCGGGTTCGGGCGAGATCATCAGCGGCGCCGAGTCGTGAGCCGCCCCGCTCCTGGCCACCGCGGCCCCGGGCGCGGCCGCGCCGGCGATCGTGGCCGCCGTTGCAGCGGTGACCGCCGCAAATGTGCTCGCGGGTCCGCGGAGACCACTCGAGGACAACACAGCGGCACTTATAACGGAGTTGTGACACCGTGTCAAACATAACGTCACGCGCTTGGTATGATCTCGCCCGATGAGCACTCAGGCGCAGCGCCGCCGTCGCCGCGAGCACCGCGATACGACCCGGCGCCAGATCCTCGATGCCGCAGACCGGCTCCTGCGCGAGCGCCCTTACCGCGAGCTGACCGTCGACGTGATCATGGCCAGGACCGGCCTGACCCGTACGGCGTTCTACCGTCACTTCGACGATGTCACCGACCTCGTGCTGCGACTGTTCGCCGACGTGGGCCGAGAGCTGTACGCGGTCGCCGAGCGGTGGGCGGCGAGCGCCGGCGTCGGCTACCCGGCACCGGGCCGTGAAGGGCTGACCGGCCTCGTCGACTTCTATGTCCGGCACGGTCCCCTGGTGCGCGCGATCTCGGAGGCCGCCACCACCGACGAGGAGATCGAGCGCGCCTACCGGAAGTCGACCGAAGCGCTCATCGAGCTGGCCGGCGCGACAATGGAGCGGATGGCGCGCGAGGACAAGCTCCACGTTCCAGACGCCCGTGCGCTGGCCCGCGCGATGACGCTGATGAACGAGGCGTATCTGCTCGCGGAGTTCGGCCGCGAGCCCCAAGGAGATCGCGACGTGGCCTTGGTAACGCTCGAGACCGTGTGGCTGCGACTGGCGACGCCGCTGGCGTACGGTGACGAAAGGGGGATCAAATGAGGGTCCGTGGGTTGGTATGGGCGGTTGCTGTGCTGGCGCTGTTGGGAGTGGCTCGGCTGATGCCATCGGCAAGCGCCGCGGCCGTGCACCCGAGCGACCCCGCGCAGGCGGCCGAGTACCAGCGCGCGCTCGACCTCGGCGCCCAGGCGTACGTGTACGGGTACCCGCTGCTCGACACCAACCGGGTGTTCCTGACCGCCACCAGCGTGAACGTTCCGGATGGGGCTGGCGGCGGACCCGTGAACCGGTTCAGCCACATCCGCCGGCTGGCCAACCCGTCGGATAAGACGGTCGTGGCGCCCAACCACGACACGCTCTACTCGATGGCTTGGCTGGACCTACGCGCGCAGCCGATCGTCGTCCACATGCCCGTCGTTCGGCGGCGGTTCGTGGTGTTCGAGCTGGTCGATCCCTACACCGAGAACTTCGCCAACATCGGCTCGGTCGGCCTCCCGCCGGGTAACTACGCCGTGACCCCGCCGGGCTGGCAGGGCCGCCTGCCGAGAGGCGTGCGCCGGATCCGTTCTCCGTACACGCGCGTGTGGATCATTGGGCGCACATACATCCGCAACGCCGCCGATACCCCGAACGTGGTCCGGATCCAGAACGAGTACTCGCTCACCCCGCTGAGCAAGTGGGGGACGCGCTACCGCCCCTCGCGGCCGCCGCACATCGACAACAAGCCGCGGGCCTACGGGGTCCCCGGGACCGCCCCCGGCCAGAACCCGCTCGCGTTCTTCGATGCGCTCGGGGACCAGCTGAAGCAGTTCCCGCCGCCGGCCCGGGATCGGCCGCTGCTTCGCCGGCTCGCGGCCGTCGGGATCGGGCCCGGAATGCACCCGAGCACGAACCCGTCGCTCGACGCCGCGGTCCGGCGGGGGCTCCACGACGCCGTCGCGGCGGGCGCCAGTCGGGTGACGTCCTACGTTCAGAAGCTGTTCCTGTCGATCGCCCCCAAGCACAACGGATGGCTCGTCGCCCGCACCGGCACCTACGGCACCAACTACCTGGGCCGCGCGGCCACCGACAAGATCGGGCTCGGGGCCCCACGGTCGACGCTGGCCATCTACCCCTTCACGGTCACCGATTCGAACCTGCACGCGCTAAGCGGCGCCAACCGGTACGTCGCCCACTTCTCGGCGCATGACCTCCCCTTCCCCGTCCGCGCGTTCTGGTCGATCACGATGTACGACTCGTCCGGTTTCCTCGTCCCCAACAGGGCGCACATCTATCTGGTCAACAACCGGACACGGCTGCATTACAACCGCGACGGATCCCTGGACATCTACATCCAGCCCAATCCACCGCGAAACCCGGTTCAGCGTCGAGACTGGCTGCCCTCACCGGCCGGCCAGCCCTTCCGTCTGATCATGCGGCTGTACGAGCCAGTCAACATCCGCGGGATCCTCGGCGGGTCGAGCTGGCAGCCGCCGACGGTGCTCCCGTGCCTGCCGAGTGGGCAGACCAGCGCCGGCACGGCGTGCGCGAGCTAAGTGCTCCCCGCCATAAAATACGGTCGCATTCGAGCGACGCCGGCGCACGCGTGGTAGGCTGCGCGCGGACCGGCGCTCTACCGATGGTGAACTGATTGGCGAGTGCCTTCGAAGCGTCTACGGTTGCACTGCCAGCGACGGCGAGGGACTACGCGTGGCTGGACGCTTCGTTGTCCGCGTCGGGACGCGGGGCCGGTGAAGTTGTCCGGGTCCCCGAACACGGAGCGGGCCCTGCCGCTGGGCAAACCTGGCCGTCGTGCCGTGATCGCGGCCGACCTCGGAGATGGGCAAATTGATTGGAGGAGCCTTGATTGGATTGAGCCGTCGATCGCTCGTAGGCATTGGCGTGGCTGCATCGATTGCCGCGCCGGCTGCCCTGGTCGTTGCCAACGCGCCGCTGGCCGGCGCGCAGTCCTTCGCGGGTGCACACCCGGTGGTTACGCCGATCGGGCGTGCGACGCCGGCACCGGCGGCGGCCTTCGCCCCGACGGGGACATCGCCTTGGACGCCTCTGACGAATGCGCCTCCCTTCGATCCCGGCACGATGCTGCTGGCCAGTGACGGGACGGTGCTGGTCCACTCCGAGCCCCCCTCCGGCGGTACGAGTGCCTGGTACAGGCTGACCCCGACCTCCAAAGGCAGCTACATAGGCGGCACGTGGAGCAAGATCGCGTCGATGCCGTCGGGCTATGACCCACTGTATTTTGCCTCGGCGATCCTGCCAGACGGGCGGATGATCGTCGAGGGCGGCGAATACCTCGGGGGCACCCCGGCGTGGACCAATAAAGGCGCCGTCTACAATCCAGTCACCAACAAGTGGCGCTCGGTTGCGCCACCCGGGGGTTGGTCGAACATCGGCGATGCCCAGAGCGATGTCCTCGCCAACGGCACCTTCGTGCTGTCCCAGGCGTGCCAGAACTGCACGTCGTCAAGCCCCATCCTGACCACGGATGACGCGCTCTTCAACGCGACTGGTCTGAACTGGACGGTGATCCCGGGGCAGGGCAAGAACGACCCCAACGACGAGGAAGGCTGGACGCTCGAGCCGAGTGGACAGCTGTTGACCGTCGATACATGGCTGACTCCCACCACCGAGCTGTTCACTCCGAGCAGCCTGAGCTGGGCGAGCGCGGGGAACACGGTGAAATCGCCCGTCAACAGCAACGCGGTCGAGATCGGCCCGCAAATCGAGATGCCTGGCGGTAACACGTTCGTGGTGGGCGCCGGGACGGGTGCGGTGGCACCGGCGCCGTGCACCACCCATGCGCCGGCGGCCACCGCCCTCTACAACTACTCGGCCGGCCGATGGGTCAAGGGGCCCTCGATCCCCACCATCGGAGGCCTGCAATACGACAGCGCGGATGGGCCTGGTTCCATCCTCCCGGATGGAAATGTGCTGTTCGATGCCAGCCCGTGCGTGTTCAACGCCCCGATCGCGTTCTTCCTCTACAACGCCAGTTCGAACACGCTGAGCTCGGTCCCGAATATCCCGAACGCGGCCAACGACTCCACGTACTACACGCGGATGCTGGCGCTGCCGAACGGGCAGGTGCTGTTCAACGACGGCAGCAACCAGATGGAGGTCTACACCGCCGGCGGAACTCCCAACCCGGCGTGGGCGCCCTCGATCACATCGCTCAGCTCAACGAGCCTCACCCCGGGCCAGACCGCCAGCCTGTCCGGCACCCAGCTCGCCGGACTCGACCCGGGGGCGGCCTACGGTGACGACGTCCAGGACAACACCAACTTCCCCCTGGTGCGGATCACCAACTCGGCGTCCGGGGCGGTCACCTATGCCCGAACGAGCAACTGGAGCTCTGTCTCGATCGCGCCCGGCGCCGGCTCGTCGACCGATTTCACCGTCCCGAAGACCACGCCGGCCGGAGCGAGCACCCTCGTCGTGGTCGCGAACGGAATCGCCTCGCAGCCGGTGCCGGTGACGATCCGCTGAGGTTGGCGCCGAACGACACAGTCACCACGCGGGCCCGGTCCGCCATTCCACAACGTTGGCGTCTGATCTGCGAGGCACGGCGGTGGCTTGGGCTGGGCGACTGCTGCTGCCGGCGCCGGCGCCCGGGCGGTCCTGGCGCCCGCCGGCGGCGAGCAGCCGTTCGTCCGCGCCGCCTGACAGCTGCGCCGGGCGGGATAGCTCGGCACGGCTCGCCCATCCCGGCGGCGGTGTCGTGTTGCGCAGGTTTCCTGGGCTCGTAGGGGCCGGCGCGAGCGGCCCGCACCCGCGCCGCAGTGGCCACAGCGAGCGGTCCGCACCCCCGGGCCCGCGCCGGAGCGGCCGATGTCAACGCCACCTTCACCGGCAAAGCCCCGGGACTGAACGGTTACCGAAAGCGTGAGGCAATGCAGTTCTATCTCAACGGTTACAGACCCGGCGACCCGTTGATCGAGGATCCGCATCCGTCGGTTGCGCAGCGGCCGGGTGGACTTCCCGAGGCCGTCGACGTCCTGATCATCGGGTGTGGTCCCGCCGGTCTGGTCCTGGCGGCGCAGCTGGCGAATTTTCCCGACGTCAGGACCGTGATCGTCGACCGCAAGGACGGTCCGCTCGAGGTGGGCCAAGCTGACGGGGTAGCCTGCCGCACCGTGGAGATGTTCGAGGCGTTCGGTCTCGCCGATCGCCTCGTGGCTGAGGCCTATTGGGTCAACGAGGTCTGCTTCTGGCGGCCGGACCCGGAAGACCTGACCAAGATCAAGCGCGCCGGGCGCGTCCAGGACACCGAGCAGGGCTTGTCGGAGTTCCCGCACGTGATCGTCAACCAGGCGCGGATGCTCGCCTACCTTCGGGATCACATGGGGCGGTCTTCCGGCAGGCTGGCACCCCTTTATGGCCTGCACGCAAGCGACATCCAGGTCGACACGAGCGGCGCGTCGGAGCATCCCGTGACCGTCACCCTGCAGCACGTGAATGGACTGAAGGAAACCGGGGGGACCTCGACCATCCGGGCCAAGTATGTCGTTGGCTGCGACGGCTCGCGGAGCGCCACCCGGACCGCGATCGGCCGCAAGCTCGCCGGCGACGCGACGAATGAGTCCTGGGGCGTGATGGACGTCCTGGCCGTCACCGACTTCCCGGACATCCGCTTCAAGTGCGTGATCTACTCGGCGAACCAGGGCAACATCCTCATCATCCCGCGTGAAGGCGGCTACCTGGTCCGGTTCTACATCGAGCTGGACGAAGTCAGCGACAAGGAGATGCTCGACAACCGGACGGTCACCCCAGACAAGCTCGCCAAGGTTGCGAATCGGATCCTGCACCCACACACAATCGAGGTCAAAGACGTCGGGTGGTGGTCGGTGTACGAGATCGGCCAGCGGCTGTGCGACAAGTTCGACGACGTGCCGGTGGAGGAGATGGCCACCCGCCTCCCGAGGGTTTTCATCGCCGGCGACGCCTGCCACACCCACAGCGCCAAGGCCGGTCAGGGCATGAACGTCTCCATGGCCGATACCTGGAATCTGGGCTGGAAGCTGGCCGCTGTCATCAGGGGCATCGCCAAGCCGGAGCTGGTGCACACCTACTCCGAGGAACGTCAGGCGATCGCCAAGCAGCTCATCGATTTCGACCGCGAATTCTCCAAGCTGTTCAGGACCCGCGGGGGGAACGCCGGTAACACCGAGGGAGAGGGCGTCGATCCGGAAGAGTTCCAGCGGTATTTCATCGCGCAAGGTCGCTTCACCGCGGGAGTGGCGACCCGATACGTCCCGTCGATGATCACTGGGGAAGCGACATTCCAGGATCTCGCCGACGGGTTCCCGGTCGGGATGCGCTTCCACTCCGCCCCGGTCCTACGGCTGGCCGATGCCAAACCGATCCACCTGGGACACGTCGCGCGGGCCGACGGCGCGTGGCGCCTCTACGTCTTCGCCGACCACCAGGATCCGACGAGCGCAAACTCCCGCGCCCGGGACCTATTCGAGTTCCTGGCCTCGGACGCGTCTCCACTCACACGCTTCACGCCGGCGGGCGCCAGTTCCGACTCCGTGATCGATGTTCGTGCGATCTTCCAGCAAGGCCATCGTGACCTGACCGTCGACAAGTTGCCGCCGGTCCTGCTGCCGAGGAAGGGCAAGTTCGGCGTGATCGACTACGAGAAGATGTTCTGCCCGGATCCGAACACCGATGACATCTTCGAGCTGCGAGCCGTCAACCGCGAGACCGGGTGCATGGTGGTGGTCCGCCCCGACCAGTACGTCTCACATGTCCTGCCACTGCACGGACACGAGGCACTGGCCAACTTCTTCGCGAACATTCTGATCGGGACGCCGGTCGATCGAGGCGGCGGAGATCGCGCTAGGCTCGGGCAGCGAACCGCAGCTTCCAAGGGCCCTTGATCGACGGCAAAGCGCGGCCGGGTGTCACGCGCCAAACCTCCCACCGGGACAGTCACATTCCTCTTCACCGACGTGGAGGGGTCGACAAAGCTGCTGCACGAGCTGGGGGCGACGCTCTACGGAGAAGCCCTCGGCGACCACCGGCGGCTGCTGCGCAGGGCGTTTGCCGGGAACGGCGGCTTTGAGGTCGGCACCGTGCGTGAGGCTGCCGGCGATGCCGTCCTCGCGGCGGACGGCGCGCGGCAGATCCAAGACTATCCGCTCGCGGTCGCTTCTCTCGAGCTGTTCGCGGTGTCCGCGGCCGCCAGCGGGGATGCCCGACAGGCCGCGATGATCCTTGGCGCCACCGAGGCGGCACGCGAGGCGATGGATTCACCGCCAGACGAGGACGAGCTCGCGATCCGGGCACGGGCGCTCGAGCTTCTCGATGGAGACAATGTCGACGCTGCCTGGGCTGAGGGCCGGGCGCTGGACCTCGCCTCCGCGCTCGAGCTTCCGGCTGCCGGCGCCATCCCGGTGGCTGGAAGCGGTCGCTAATGGCATCTTCGGCACTCTGACCCCCGCCGAGCAGCTGCGCGAAACGACGGATCAGCTCGCGGAGAGAGTTCACCGCGAGGAGGTTGACCAGAGCGAGACGGTGGCTGTCGGGGCAGCTGCGGGCGATCTCGACGGCGTTGCGGTGGCTTCGAAGCGCGCGCCGCGACTACGCAGCGCTCTTCGAGCGCTGCCACGGCGCGGAAACGTTGCTGCTGCCGGTGCGGTCGAATGCCGCGATCATGCTCGACCGTGGAGCAACGTCCACGGAGCTCGCCGCCCCCCGGCGCGAGCCCGTGGGTCGGAGGTCAGGAGCCCCACCTCGTTCGATCCCCGAGGCGGCGGATCGATGCTTGAGAAATGATGTGCCGATGCGCACGGTCGCTCTGGTAGAGGCTCCGACGAGCGCGGGTGGCTACGCGCCTGGTCAGGAGGATGGTCCGCGCGCGCTGCTCGAGGCCGGCATGGTTGAGCGGCTGCACGCGGCCGGTGTGGCGACGCGTCGTGGCGGACAGGTGACACCGTTTCGGTGGCGACCGGACCCCGACAACCCAACGGCTGCCAACGCCGGTGCGGTGCTCGACCGTGCTGACCAGGTCGCCGCACTGGTCCGGTCCTCTCCACGCGAGGACACCGTCCTGGTTCTCGGAGGCGACTGCACGGTCGGCGTGGGGACCGTTGCCGGCGTTAGCCAGCATGTTGAGCGGCTGGGTGTGGTCTACGTCGACCGGCACGCGGACCTCAACGTGCCTGCGAGCAATGTCGACGGCGCGCTGGATTGGATGGGGATGGCGCACATGCTCGACATCGACGGCGTCCTTCCCGAACTCGCCGGACTCGCCGGGGAGAGGCCTATGTTGAGCTCTGGGCAGGTCAGCTTCCTTGGGCTGGGACCGCATACCGAGTTCGAGGCAGCGGTGATCTCCGCTCGCGGGCTGCCCGTCGTTGACGTGCAAGCGGCCGCGTCTGATCCACTTTCCAGCGCGCGAGCGGCGCTCGAGCCGCTTGGGGAGTGCGACGGTCTCGCCGTGCACTTCGACGTCGACCTCGTCGATTTTCTGGACGCGCCGCTGGCGGAGAACACAGATCGCGGCATCGCTCTATCGCTGTCGGCGTGCGGCGAGATGCTCAGCGAGCTGCTCGCTGACGCGCGCGTGCGGGCGCTGACCGTCACCGAGTTCAACCCACACCACGGATCAGAGGATGGAAGCACCACCAAGCGGCTCCTCGAGATTCTCGTGAGCTGCCTCGGGTCGTCCGAGTAACGGCAAGCAGCGCCCCAGCCTGCAGCAAGGGTCTCACGAGCGGCGCCACCTCAACCCGCAACGCGCGCGGAAAGCGTGCGTTTGGCGGAAGGGTGGGTTGGCGGCGGGTGTCACCGTGCCCCGGCGGCGCGTGGAGCGGTGGGATCCTGCCCGCCTGGATCCTGCTGCTCACGCGCGATGAAGTCTTCGATGTCGGCTTGATCCGCGCGTGCGCGCTCGGCCACCCGCAGCAGGTTGCTCATGGTCGCGACCTCCTCGATCTGCTCGCGGATGAACCACTGCATGAACTGCTCGGAGGTGTAGTCGCCCTCCTCGCGGGCGGTCGCCGCGAGCGCGTTTATCTGCTCGGACACGCGTCGCTCCTGCTCGAGTGCCAGCGCGATTGGCCCGACCACATCCTCGAACCGCGCGCGTGGTGCCTCAACCCCGGGGATCGTGACCTCGCCGTCGGTATCGAGCAGGAACTGGACCATCATCATCGCGTGGTCGCGCTCCTCCAGCGCCTGACGGTAGAAGAAGCCCGCCAGCTGCGGGAGCGCCTCAGAGTCGTAGTAGACAGCGCAAGCGACGTACTGCTGATGGGCGGCGAACTCGTTGGCGATCTGCTCGTTGAGCTTGGCCGCGAAAGCGGGAGCGGGAGGCATGACACGAGATCCTACGAGGATCCGCGCATCTCGCGCGAGCCGGGAGTTGACAGCGCGCTAGCGCGCCCGTTGCCGGAGGTACTATGCCCGCATGCCCGGGTGGCTCCTTCCGTGGGTCGTTCCCCTGGTGGTGGCGGTGGTGGTGGTTCTCTTCGCGATCTCCACCACTGTGGCTACGATCGCTCTCGTGCTGACCTTGGTGATCTGTCTCGTGGGCCTTGCGGCAATGCGAGTGCAGTACCTGAAGAACCATCCGCCGGACCCGGAGCTCGTCCGTAAGCCGTTCTGGAAGTTCTGAGCACGGCCCGGCGGGAGAGGAGGTCCCGCCGCTCGCACGGTGGCTGAGTTTTGGCGCATCGCCCAGCGGCATTAGCTGGCCCGCGCGCCAGGATCCTGTCTGGGGGTCGCCGCTATGACTCATTACTAGTACCTCTGAGCGGCTCGAGGCTCGCGTAACCACTCCGGCGGAGAGGACGTCTGCCTCGATTGCCGAGAGGTCGCTACCCGACGAGCAGCTTGAACCCGTGGTCCCAGGCGCCCCGGGCACCGCCGATCTTGACCCATGCGATGCAGATCGCCTCGAGTTCGCGCGAGCCTTCGATAGTGCCGATGTCGACCGGATCGGGCCAGCCGAAGTCGGCCAGCACGTCACCGACGGTGCGCTTGGCGGCCTCATCGTTTCCAGCGATCAGCATCGTCGGCTTGCCTTCCCTGAAGCTTGGATCCACGAAGTAGGGATTGCCGATCGTGTTGAACGCTTTGACGACCTTGGCGTCTGGCAGCGCGCGCTGTACCCGCTCACCCAGCGAGTCTTCCCCTGTGATCGAGAGCTTGGGCGGGAACCCGCCGGAGAAGTCGAGCGGGTTCATCGCGTCGATCACGACCTTGCCCGTGAAGCTCCCCGCGCCGGCGTCCGCGATCGCCTCCTCCGCAGCGTCGCCGAGCACGGCTAAGACCAGCAACTCGCCGTGCGTTGCGGCCTCCGCGAAGGTGCCGGCGACGATGCCGGTTCCATCGCCGGACAGCCATTCGCGCAGCTCCGGCTTGCTCGGGTCGCGCGAGCCGATCATGACGTCATGGCCACGACCGCGGAACCCAGCCGCCAGCCGCCGCCCAACCTCGCCGCTTCCGAGCACGCCAACCCTGGTCTGCGTTAGACGGCCGTTTGCCATGCCTGCTCCTCTCGTATCGTGGTGCGCCGCAATCTAATAGGTGCTCCTCTTTAACGGCCTGGGCACCCAACCACCGCGCGGCAGCGAAGGCCCTCCATTGCACGCGGTCAGCACGATGCCGGCACCTGCTTCCCCTGCGGGGAGGAGCCTCCCGAGCGCGATCACACCCTCGTCCTGCCGGCAATGAAGCGGCGGCAGCAGCAGCTCCTTGCCAAACCGGGGCAGGTGTACCGCCGTGGCAAGGGCTCAATGGAGCTTCTCGAGGCCGGCGGGTTCGCGCGGCCCGGACCTCGGGATCCGGTGCCGACAGGATCGTCAATGGCGATGACTCTAGTCGCGCGGCGCGGATACGGTACTGCTGTGGTGGCTCGCGTTCTGTACGTTCCTTACGTCGTCGGCCGTGAGGCGCAGGGCATGGGTGCCGGGCCGCTGGCGCTTGCGCGACCAGCGGCGGCCGTGCTCGCTACCGACGATGTGCGCCGGATCTCGCTCACCGAGCCGAGGACCACCGAGGTTGCCGCCTGCTTTGACCTCAACCGGCAGCTCGCTGGTGAGGTGGCTGCTGCTCGGGCGGACGGAGTCTTGCCGGTGGTGCTGACAGGCAACTGCCACAGCCAGCAGGCGGTTGTGGCGGGCGTCGGCACCGACGGTCTCGGGCTCGTGTGGCTCGACTGCCATGGGGACTTCAACATCCCCGAGACAACCGAGACGGGATACTTCGACGGCTACGGCCTGGCGATGATCGTCGGCGATTGCTGGCAGACGCTGTGCGCCACAGTCCCCGGCTTCATCCCGCTCCGCGAGGACCGTGTCCTTCTCGCCGGCGTCCGTGACGTGGAGGCCGGCGAACGCGAACGCCTCGACCGCAGCGCGATTCACCGCGTCGACGCCCGGGACATCGGGCGCCTTGCGGACCAGCTCGAACACTTGCACGCGGAGCGCATCAGCCTGCACATCGACCTCGACGTCCTCGATCCGGCCTACGGCCGCGCGAACGAGTACGCCGTGGCACCGGGCATCACGCCAGAGGAGCTCATCGGCGTCGTCGGCGCCGTCGTCCGCGAGCGCGACCTCGCGGCCGTGACGCTCTCCGCGTACGACCCGGCTTGCGACGGAGACGGCCGAGTGCGCGATGCCGCCCTGGCGGCCCTTCACGGGACCGCAACAGCATAGGCGGCGCCACCGCGCCCACGGCTCCTTCTCCGAGGGCTAGATGGGGAGATTCCGACATGCCAACGGGAGCGCGCAGTGACAAACGCGAGAGTTTCCGATCGAGCGCGTGTCGTCCCTCCTCCTCGCCTCAGTCTCAAGACTCCCGAGACCGAGCCGGTGGTGAGCGCCACAGAGCTGGCTGACCTGGCGATCCCGTCGTCGCCGAAGCGCTCGCCTGTCGATAGCAGATCCGACGACGAATGCGATCGTCTACGAGATACGTCGCTCCGCGCCCCAGCGGGGCTACTCAGGAGACGATCGGCGAGGACCTCCCACAGGATTAGAGCGGTCTGGAGCTCGTTTGGGCTGGCCGCTCCGCTCGATCACTAAGGTTGGGCGATCGACGAGCCGTTCGTAATCAATCTCGCGGACGCACCCGCGATCGGAGCTCCGCGGGGAGCCACTTTCATCAAGCTCGAGCCCGATGGCGTGACCTGGCCTGACACTGGCGTCAACGTCCAGGTCATGCAGCCGGGCCAGCCGAATGGCCGCTACCACTCGGAACCGGTGCAGGAGGATTTTCTCGTTCTGTACGGGAAGTGCATCGCGATCGTTGACGACCAGGAGCGCCCGCTGCGCCAGTGGGACTTTCTCCACTGCCCGGCTGGGACCGAGCACATCTTCGTGGGAGCTGGGGACAGCCCCTGCGCAGTCCTGATGATCGGCTCACGCCGCGAGGACGCAATCCATTACGCCGTCAACGATGCGGCTGCTAGGTATGGGGCGTCGGTATCGAAAGAAACCGATGACCCGGCGGAGGCATACGCGGACTGGTACGCAGAAGGCCCAGACGCCCGAGTCCCAAACCCGTTGCCGTTTAGATAACCCGAAGGGACCGACCGCCGCGTCGGCTCATGGCTCGAACCCGATCGTCGGGTCTGCGCTGGCTTGCCTGATCACGAGAATCCCCTCGTCGCCAAGGCGCTCGTCCGGCCGGAAGGTCGGCGGCGATGGATGCGATCGTGCGCACGGCCGCCGGACGCGCGGCGACGCTGAACTGCGCCGCGTCGCCCTGGCGGTGTCCTATCGCGCGCTAGAGACAGCTCGTCAGCTGCGCTTCACCGGTGGCCGAGAAGCGGCCGCGTGCGAGGCGAACCAGGCCCACAGGTCGCTACGGTCGATGACTTCCTGGGGCGGCTCAGAGAACTCACGCAGCATGACGGCCGTGAAGACGGCGCACTGCACGATCCATGTCCTCACGCCGATGCGGTTCTCGATGCTGGGCTCTCCGGCGACGCGCGGCGTGACTTCCAAGCGGGGCGCAGTACCACGCTTGCGCGCTCGGATGAAAGTGAGCTCTTCCCCGACTTCCAGCGGAGTCGGCCGACGTGGGAAGCCCAGCCTCGGAACCACGCAGTCCTGCATGCGCGTGATCTCGACGTCGACTCGAGTGGGCTGGACCCAGATCGGCTGCAGCGTCCGGTGCTTGTCGCGGTTGTTGAGCGCCGAGAGCACAGTCAAGTAGTGCCGCGGCTGGAATCGCGTGCTGTAGTGGTACGGCTGCCGGCGCCGGATCACTCCGACGTCTGCGCGCCTCGCGCCGGGAAGCCTGCTGCGCAGCGAGCTGTTGAACGCAGCGCGCTCATCGGCGATCGGGAACTGGACCGCGCGCTGCTGGCTCTCGGTCAGGACTGTGGGCGGCTTTCTGCCTCGGCACACGACCGCCCAGGCGATGTGATCGAGTGCGGAGCGGTAGTTGTGCGCGACGTCCCCAAGCATCAGTCCCCAGTGCGAGGGAACCGGCGCGATTGCCGTTGCCCGGACGGAGAAGCCGTGACGCCTCGGGTCGTAGTCGGCTTCGACGCCGAGGAGCGGATCGCGATGCCCATCGAAGCTGAACGCCTCGATGTCGGCGTCGAGCGCCTGCGCGTGGCCGAGACCGTGAGCCCACTTGAGCCACACTCCCCTAAACAGAGGATCGAGGTGCCCGCAAACGGACCGAAGCTCATCGGACATCCCGATCGTGTAGCGCCATCGCCTCGACGGTAGAGCCCGATACGGACGCCGGAGCGAACATCTCGGACGGCCCGGTGCCGCCCCGGCTGCGTTGACGAGGCAGCCCAGCGACCACGCGTCGCGGTCTCCGTTTCGAGTCGGGGCGGATGGCCGCCGGCTCGCGGTCTGCGGAGTCGCGGGACGTTCCCAGGCGCTACAGTGCCTCGCGCCCGCCAAAAACTCCCACTCTCGGTACGCCTCCTCTCTTTCGAAACGGCGGCGGATGATCGCAGTGTCGCGACGACGCAGGCGCAGCCAGACGTGCTTGTGGCGAAGACGGGGACCGCGCGCTGCAGCCAGTGGAGACCTGCTTCGGTGCTAGGGCTTGCCTGCGAGTTTGGCCTCGGGAATGAGTGGTTGGAAGAGCTCGATTGGGTTGCCCGCAGGATCCTCGAGCAGGATTTGTTTGCCGCCGACACCGGTGATGATGTCGTTGCGGAAGTGGGCTCCGTGATCGCGCAGGCGGGCGACGATTGCGTCGATGTCATCGACCTCGAGTTGGAAGCGGTTCCAGCCGCCGGGCTCGGGAACGCTTCCGTCGGGCATCGCTTGCCCACCGCCTGGACCGCCGCCGGGCGCGGTCAGCACCAGCCGCAGTTCGCCGCGGGAGAGCATCGCGAAGCAAGGCGCCGGGTGCATGAGCTCCTCGAATCCCAACTCGCGGCAGTAGAAGTGGATCGCGGCGTCGACGTCGTCGACGATGTAGCGGACGCTCACATTGGCCATGTCGTCTCCTGAAGTTGGTTTACTTGTAGAACGTATGCGTTTCGCAGTGATACGTCAACGTTTCGCATCGCCGGGTGCCTGACCGAAAGGCTGACCGTCGCGACGCCAGTAGCTGCGAGCAGCCGCTCGACCCGCGTGTCGAGCGTTCGCGGATGGTGATCCTGAGGGCGGCGGTCGAGGAGCTCGCCGAGGTCGGCTACGGGGGCGTCACGATCGAGTCGATCGCGGCCCGTGGGAGCGTGGGCAAGTCAACCATCTACCGGCACTGGCCAGACAAGCTGGCGCTAATCGCCGACGCGTTCGAGACCTTCCATGAACAGCTGGTTCCCGATCTCGGCGATCTGCCGGCCCGGGGCGCCGTGGCGTTGCTTCTCCGCCACGTCGCCGAGGTGGTCCTGGACTCGGCGTTCTCACGATGCATCCCCGCGCTGATCGAAGGTGCCGAACGCGATCCGCGCGTGCGCGAGTTTCACCATCGCTACTCAGCCGACCGTCGCCAGGCGATCATCGACCTCATCGCCCGCGGCGTCCAAGCCGGCGAGATCCGCAGCGCAACCGATCCAGAACTCGCCACCACCACGCTCCTTGGTGCAATCTTCTACCGGCGACTGATGACTAGCAAGCCGTTTGACCCGGAGGATGCCCAGCGGCTCGTGACGCTGGTCCTGGGCTGATTCCCCATCAAGGCATGGCTCGCGCAGCACCCCATACGCAAATCGTGATCACACCGATCGGCGTCGTGCGATCCCCGCTTCGCGAGCGTCGGTCCGCGCCCAACCAGGCCTTCGAGGGGGCACCGGAAGCGATCCTCGAAATCAACCCAGAGTTCGTGCCCGCGCTCCATCGAGTGGTACCCGGGACAGAGCTGATCGTGGTGACGTGGCTGCACGGGGCCGATCGAAGCGTCCTACAGACCCACCCCATGGACGACGAACGAATCCCGCTCACCGGCGTGTTCGCGACCCGCTCCCCGGATCGACCAAATCCGATCGGGCTCCATCGCGTCACGGTCATCGACTTCACTGCGCCAGCGAGCATCCGCGTGGACGCGCTGGAAGCCATTGACGGCACTCCGATCCTCGACCTGAAGGTCGCGATGAAGCAGGCAGCCGACGCGTAGATCTCGCTTCAACCTCAGCTCTAGCGCGGACGTGGGGTTAGCATCGGCTTGTGAGCGCGGAGCAGCGATGGCTGGGCGCGCTATGGCCGACAGTGCGGTCGTACCTGCCACCGCCGCCTGGCTATGACCCTCGAGATCGGGTGCGGACGGCTCGGCGGGTTCATCCCGCGACTGCGCGCTGATGGCGACGTGGCTGTGGGGATCGATCCTGTGGCCCCCGAAGGTGAGAGCTATCGCCGGGTGGAGTTCGAGCACAGCGATCTCCTACCAGAGCTGGAGGGAGTAGTCGCCTGCACCTCGCTTCACCACGTCGCACAGCCCGGCGAGGTTCTGGACAAGCTCGTGACCGCGTTGGCTCCCGCTGGGGTTGTGATCGTGGTGGAGTGGGATTGGGAGAGTTTTGACGAAGCGACCGCCCGCTGGTGCTTCGAGCGGCTCGGGTCAGAGCCGGAGAGCTGGCTTCACCACCGGCGTGACGAGTGGAGAGCTTCGGGGCAAGGATGGGAGCACTATCTCCGCAGCTGGGCTGAGGGCCATGGTCTCCACAGCGCTCGACCGCTTCTGGATGACCTCGACCAACGTTTTGAGCGTGTGCTTTTGTAGCCGCGATCCAGACCGGGCTGACCCAGTCCTGGCCAAAGGAACGTCATCGCCCCGTCGCTGCCGTTGGTCAGAATTACGGTCGGACGCGCGACGTCATCATCGGCCGGGGCGAACAGGTAGCCGGGCAGATCGCTGTCTTCATACGGGACCGTGATCGGGATCGCGGGCGGGTCGAGCAGGCCAACGTGCTGGTCAAAGCATCTGCGGTGCGCAGCGAACAATTCGGTCAGCTGGGCGTCGGGGTTCTCGGTCCCGTCCACGAACACGAACGCGGCGGCGTAGTACACCGCGGCGCGCAGGTAAGCCCCACGCGCACTAACCCGGTGCCCAGCGTTCAGGCATGCATCGCCGATCGCCTGGACACGTTCGGCCAGCGCCCGGTACTCATTGACCCAGCTCGTAGAGTCGCCATCGCGAATGTTGGCAACGGCGGTCAACATCTCCCCGGCGTCACCGGCTCCGTAGTGAATGCCTCCCAGCAGAGATCGCGTCTCAAAGTCAAACGACGGATCTGTGAAGAACTTCTCAAACATGTTGCTCTCCTTGGTCTTGGTCACACGACAGTCCGGCGAACTGCTGACCTGACGCCAACAGCGGTCCTTCCCGGTCGATTCATTCACCGTGCCCGGGCAGTCTCCCGACCGACCGACGGTCAGTCGTCAGTAATCGACTACTGAATCCGCCAGGCCATCACCGAGCCTCGCTGCTGGCTTGATCGCCCGGACGCGACGAAGGAGGCGCTAGAGGTCTTGGCGGTTGGAGACCCCGAGCTTCTGCATGGCGTGGTAGAGGTGGGACTCGACGGTCCGGACCGAGAGGACGAGACGGTCGGCGATCTCGGCGTTGGTGAGTCCGCGGGAGGCGAGGTCGACGAGTTGGCGCTCCCGGGAGGTCAGTGAGGTCGCGGCGTCGTCTACGCCCACGATCGCCGGCAGCGTCCCGCCTTGGCCTCGAGCGTGCAGCTCGCGGCAGCGAGTGGCCGCTCGGCGCGCCGAGTCCTGATACCCGGCCGTGTGAAACGCGCCCGCGGCGTCGGCGGCGATCTCGGTCGCATAGCGCAATGCGCCGATGGCCTCCATCGCGTCGGCGACGCTCATTAGGGCGTCGCCGTCGTCGGCGACGAGGGCGGTGGCGTGGGCTGCGTAGGCGGCGGTGAGCGGGGCGTCGCAGCGCTGGGCGAGCGCCTCGAGATCACGCGCTAAGCGCCGAGCCGGCGTGCCTGCGCGCAGAGCCTCGTAGGTGAGGCGCGCCGCGTAGAGCGGCCGCTCGCGCAGCCGTCCCGCGGCCGTGAGGAACAGCTGCTGGGCGCGAGGCCGGTCGCCCCCGGCGAGCACCGCCCAGGCCTCGGCGCGGGCGAAGTAGGGGAGCTGGTTGGGCAGGGGCTCGTTGTCGCCGACCGCCGTGCGGCAGCGGGCGAGTGCCGGGGCAACCGATTCGTGGTCACTGGTGAAGTAGGCGACGCCGACCTGCATCGAGTTGGTGATCGCGAGCAGACCGGCGGCGTCGTGCAGTTCGAGCTGGAGCTCAGCCTCGGCCAGCCACCGACCCGCCTCGATGAACCGGCCTTGCGAGAACCGCAGGCCGCCGAGCGCAAGGGCCCCGCGTCCAGCCGCGGCGCGGGACCCGAGCCTCACTCCATCGGTGAGCGCCGTCGTGGCCCACGTCTCGAGCTCGCTCCAGCCCAGGCCGCTCTCGATGGCGATCGCGCTCCAGAGCACGAATGCGATCTCATCGGTGAGATCGCGCAGCGGCACGCTCGGGCGGATCCGCCGGGCCAACTCGAACGCGTCGTGCACGCTTCCGCTGTTAAGAAGGTTGGCGGCGTGCAGCGGCGCGACCCGACGGCGCACCTCGGGATCCACGCTCTGATCGGCGAGGATCTCGGCCGAGGCGGCAGCCGCGAGGTTCGGCGGGGTGGCCTCGTCACCAACGAGGCGCAGGGGACTCAGGCGGTCATGCCATTCCGGGGAGTCCCACCAGACGTGCGCGCGATCCAAGAGCCGGCGTAGCTCCTCGGAGCGCCGAAGCCCGAAGTACAGAACCGCCGTTTGCTGCTCGAGGTAGTCGACTGCGTCGGCCTCGCTGTCGATCTCGGGCTCGGCGGCGGCTAGGACTTTGGCCGCCTGTTCGTACTCGCTCTGGATCGTGTGCGCTCGGGCGAGCAGCAGCGAGGCCTGCAGCCCGGCGCCTGCGTCCAAGGCTCTGCGCGCGAGGCGGACGCCGAGCTGCGGGTCGCCTGCCAGGTTGGCCGCCGCGGCGGCCTGCAGCAGGGTCGAGGCAGGGATCGGCTCGCCGGCATCGAGGAGCCAGCGGGCGATACGCAGCGAGTCTCCGGTCTCGGGATCATCGCGCGCCGCTACGGTGTCGGCCAGGGCGAGCCGGGTCTGACGCGCCGCAAACGCCGGCAGCGCGGCTCGGATCGTCTCCCCGTAGAGCGGATGCGCGAGCGAGGCCTGCGCGCTCGGCGAACCGTCGCCGAGGTTCACCAGCCCGCGCGCCTCGACTCCGGCCACCGGCTTGGCGCCGGTGAGCGAGATCAGCTCGCACACGCGTAGCGGCTCGCCGAGCGCCAGCAGCTCGAGCGCCCGCTGCTCGGCGTCAGACAGCCCGGTCATGCGAACGGCGATCAGCTCAGTGAGCGACGCGCTCACCGCCGGCCGCGCGGGCATGCGCCACAGCCCGTGGACTTCGGTGAGCGCGCCGCCCGCGAGCGCGCCGAGGGTGAGCTCGCGGACGTACAGCGGGTTGCCCAGGCTCGTCGCGTAGATCCACCGCAGCGCCGACTCCTCGATCGGTCCTCCGACGATCGTCTCGGCGAGCGCGTCGGTCTCCTCAGCGCCGAGCGTCTCGAGCTCGAGGCGCGCGGCGCCCGCGTCCTTCCACACCGACACGATCGCGTCCGGGGCCGGCTCGCCGGTTCGCAAGGTGATGACGACGAACGCAGCGTCGCTGAGCGTGAGCTCGAGCACGAGCGCGGCCGAGCTGTCGTCGAGCAGCTGAGCGTCGTCGATCCCGAGCACGAGCGGACGGGTGCCGCCGAGCTCGCGCAGAGCCGTCGCGCTCAGTCGCAAGAGCTCCAGCGGATCCTCGGAGCGAGCCGCATCGGGGATGACACCGGCGAACGCTCCGAGAGGAACGGTCGCCGCGCTACTGGTTGCCTGAACCCACCGCGTCACCCGCCCTGCATCGTCGGCTCGGCGCAGCGCCTCGCGCGCCAGTCGTGACTTCCCGACGCCCGCCGAACCCAACAGTACGACGGCGCTGGCCCCTGCAGCCCCGGCGCGCTCGATAAACGCGAGCTCCTCACCCCGCCCGACGATCGGCCAACTCAATGCCGGAACCGAAGCCAGCTTGCACCACCTCCCTCGTGCCGCCTCATGCCAACTATAAGTCGCCGCTCAGCAACTCCTAACCGCGACTTCAGTAGCCCGGTACTGAAGACACCGAGTACCCCCGGGCGCGAGGCTGTCCTCAGACATCGAAGATCGCCGCGCCGCCGCTGAGGCGGCCGGTCTGGAGAAAGGACAGAGGATGCTGTCAGCCACACAGAACGCCGGAAACGGGACCATCGAGAAAGATGGCCGTCGTTTCGGGATCTATATCGCCTTCATTCCGTGGGTGCTCTTCACCCTCATCACCCAGCACGACACACTGAAGGCAGCGGCCGTGGTCGCGCTCCTCGGGGCGGTGGTGATCGCGTTGCCGGCGCTGCTGGCCGGGCGACCCAAGCTCCTAGAGCTCGGCGCCGTCGCGGCGTTCGCCGGGTTCACTGTCGTGGCGTTCGCCGCCGACGCGTCGACCGCCGCGTGGCTGGCTCGCTATGCGCGGGCGATCGCCGCCGGGCTGCTCGCGCTGATCGCCTTCGGCTCGCTGCTCATGACGCCGTTCACCGAACAGTACGCCCGGGAGTCGGTCCCGCGCCGGTTGTGGTCCTCGCCGCGCTTCGTGGCCATCAACCGACAGCTGACGCTCATGTGGGCCTGCGTGTTCACCGCCATGGTCCCCTCGCACATCATCGCCGGCGCGCTCGACACCCGGCGGGCGAACACGATCTTTAACTGGGTCATCCCGATCGTCCTGATCGTGTGGGCTGCCAAGCGGACGACCGCGGTGAGCGGCGGCGAGCAGCCAGAGGTGGCGCGATGAACGCCCGCTTTGGCAACGACGACTTCCAGTTCGGCCTGGAGATCGCACTGGGCTGCGCCTATCGCCAAGCGTCGGACGTCGGCGAGGTGCTGGCCACCGCCGAGCGCATCAAGGACGGAGACGACGACGCCTGGGTGCACGAATGGATCGCGACGGCCGGCTCGTGCTGGGCGAGCGCTCAGGAGGCGGAGGCGGCCGACCACCGGGTGACCGCAACGTCCTTCTACCGCCGGGCGGCGACGTACTACGCGACCGCGCTGTACCGGATCGCCGGCGCCACCGACAGCCACGGCAACGGCAATCGCAACGGCGGCGCTTGGACCTCGCGCCAGCTCGACCTGTGGCGACGTCAGCGGGCGTGCTGGGAGAAGGTCGTCGACCTGCACCCGGTCCCGGGCGAGCGCGTGGCCATCCCGTATGAGGACACGACCCTGCCGGGCTACGTCTTCCGGGCACCCGACGCCGAACCGGGAGAGGTCCGTCCGCTCGTCATCGTCAATAACGGATCCGACGGTGCGACCTCCCAGATGCTCGTCGACGGCGGTGCGGGCGCGGCCGAGCGCGGCTATCACTGGATGACCTTCGACGGGCCGGGCCAGCAGGCCGCGCTCTACGAGCAGGGGATCCCGTTCCGGCCCGACTGGGAGGCCGTGCTGACCCCGGTGCTGGACGCGATGCTCGCGCGCCCCGACGTGGACCGCGATCGAATCGCGGTGATCGGGGTCAGCCAGGCCGGATACTGGGTGCCGCGCGCCCTGGCCTTCGAGCACCGCTTTGCCGCCGCGGTCGCAGACCCCGGGGTCGTCGACGTCTCGACCTCGTGGACGGCCTCGCTCCCCCACGTGATGCGCAAGCAATTACACGACGGCAACCAGACAGCGTTTGACCGCGAGATGCATCTCGCCGAGCTCCTCCAACACAACACCAAGACGACACTCGCCTTCCGCGGCCACCCCTACGGCGTACAGAACGACTCGCGGTTCGCGCTCTTTCAGACCGTGACCGAGTACCGCCTCGGCGACGAGATAGAACAGATCACCACGCCTCTGCTGATCACCAGCCCCGAGGACGAGCAGTTCTGGCCCGGCCAAGCCCAACAGCTCTATGACCGCCTCCCCGCGACCAAGAAGCTCGTGACGTTTACCGCTGCCGAGGGCGCCAACCGCCACTGTGAGCCGATGGCGCGATCGCTGCGCGACGCCCGGATCTACGACTGGCTCGCGGGATATCTGCGATGAAAGCCCGCCGCCCCATCTCGCCACGTTGCTGTCCAACCCGTTCGTCGGGCTCGCGCCCCCCGAGCCGCCGGAGCTCTGGGCGGATGGGGCGCCAGTCAGAATCGCGGTCTGTGTCAGACGACGCCGACAGCCAAGCAGGGGCCGATCCCACGCGGCCACCGGGTCGGGGTCGTGCCGCGGCGGCCAGATCCGTTCCCCGTGAGTTGATCCGAATCGTCTACCGGGATCCCGAGCACATCTGCGAGCGGATGACCCTGTTCGCGTCGCACCGACTGGCCGAGCCCGCCCGCGAATGGGCTCAGCAAGCCCGAGCAGACGATCCCCTGACCGACCTGCGCGAGATCGCGGACAGCCTGGGAACTCAGTCCGCGCGGATCACGCGGATCGAAGGTGCGGTCGCAGGGACCCCCTTCTACGTCGCGCTCGTTCCCGGCTACATCAACTATCTCTGGCAGGAGCTCAGGATGACCTTGCGGCTCGCCGCGCTCTACGGCCACGACCCCGCGACGCTACGCACCGCGACCGAGGCGCTCTGGTTACGCGGCGTCTACCCCGATCTCCAAGCAGCCGAGGCTGGTCTGCTGGCCATACAGGCCCAGCCGCTGCCGCCCCGGCAAACAACCCGCCGCCCGGTTCGGGTGTGGATCCGAAGCATCCGCCGGCTCCTGGTCTTCGGAGGCTTTCTGTCGCCTCCGAGCGGGACCCCGCACCACGGCCCGCTGTCCTGGCTTCGCGACGCCCTGGGCGTAGTGATCGGCCTAGCCGGCTGGGTGATCACCTGGATCTTTCCCGCGACCTTCATGATCTCGATGGCCTGGGGCTGCCACACCCACGCACGCCGCCTGTTCCGGACCACCCTCGAGTACTACTCCGGCGAAGCCACACCCACCAAAAGCCCACGTGAGCTCGCCAGCGAACTACGCCATCAGACACGACGTCAGGTTGCCCACGGCTGCACTGGCGGTATCCATCCTGCTCCCGATCGGGTTCCTGGTCTACGCCACCCGTATCGAGAGTCGCGCCGGCCTCAACATACTCACCGCGCCCGGGCTGCTCGTCGCAATATCCCTGGTGCTCGCCGTCAGCATGTATGGCCGGCGGTAACCGGCACCGCCGGCGTCATCCACCGGCGCCGAGACTGCTGCTAGCACGAGGACGGAGCAGCCTCGTGAGGACCGTCGCGACCGCTGAGACAGCCGCTTCCGGACAACTGGGGTCACGCGATTACGACGCTTCCGCGCGGCTGGTCCGTCGCCAACGAAGTCGTCCGCCAGGCGGTCGAGCTGACGATCGCGTACGTGGCAAACCACTGGTCCGGCGTTGCCGTCGACGGACCACTCCTGCGTCGCCAATGTAGTGGCCGGCTCGACGCCGTCGTCGCGACCGAAGCGATCGTCAGCGATGACGACCGCTCGGGCATGGATGCAGCCATGCGGCTCGCCGAACCCGGGCTGCGGGGCGCGCCTCAAGCAGTCACGCCGGCGCGGCTAGTGGTTCGCGCGAAGAGCGGCAGTCTGGTCGAGACTGAAGCAGCGGCGACTTTGCGGAAGCCTTGTCTGCGTGGCATGTGCTCGCGATTGCGCGAGGTTCCGCGCCAGGGCTGTGACGACCTGCCGACAGTGAGGGCTGGCCGAACTGGACCGACCGGCGCCAGAGCCGGCCACCACGGCCCGTGGCTGGAATCTGGGGTCAGCTCCGCTGGCGGATCGCCGCGCGTTGAGCTAGAACGTTGGCGTGCGGGTGCTCGTCAGCGGTGTTCCCGGCCTTGGCCATCTCGTGCCTCTACTCGATCTCGCCGGCGCCTTGCAACTCGCTGGCCATGAGGTTCGCGTCGCTACGAACCAAGGAGTTCCATGCGGTGATCGCTGGGGCTGGGCTTCAGCCCGTGTCGGCGGGGATGAGCAACGTGCAGATGCGCGAGGAGAGAAGCCGTCGCTGGCCCGAGACAGATGCCCAGCCGGTGACCGTGTGGGCCACGCGGATGTGGGCGGAGGTGATGGCGCCGAGCACGCTCGAGGACCTTCTGGTGCGCATGAGGGATTGGCCGCCGGACGTGGTGGTACACGAAGAAGGCGAGTACGCCGCGCCGGTCGCGGCGGCGAGAGCGGGGATCCCGTGGGTCACGCATGGTTGGGGAAGCCCGCTGCGGTCAGCGCGCGAGCTCGCAGAGATCGAGGACCTTGCCTCGGCGCTTTGGGAGTCGTGTGGGCGCGATGTGCCTGCGGCAGCAGGCCTGTACGCCTACGCGCTGGTGAACCCGTGCCCGCCGATGCTGCAGGACCAGCCACCGCCGGGCGCGTCGGTTGTCTGGCCAGTCCGTCCGCGCCTGCTAGAAGGACGGGGACCAACGTTGGAGGCTGACGCCTACATCGGGTTCGGCACCGTTCCGAGCCTCGCCAACGCGCGTTCACAGTTGACTGCGGCAGTCCGGGCATGCACGTCGCACGGCATGCGGGTAGTCGTCACGGCCCCCAGCGCGCAACTTCGACGCGAGCTCGCGGAACTCGACGAGCGCCTCGTCGAGGCGCGTGAATTCGTGTCGCTCCCCGGCGTCCTCTCCTCGTGCAAGGTCGTCATATCGCACGCTGGCGCAGGGACCGTCCTCGCCTCGCTCGCTGCCGGCGTCCCGGTAGTGCTGATGCCGCGCGGCACGCCGAGCCAGCTGCGCATGGCCGACGCATGTCACCAGGCTGGGGTCGGGCGCCGGTGCGACCCCGCCGATCTGGAGGCCGCGCTCGACGAAGTGATCAACGACCCCGCGATCGCGGCCGCAGCGTCGGCGGTGGCGCGCCAGATCGCCGAACTACCCAACGCTTCAAGTGTCGTCCCGCTAATCGCATCGCTCACAAGCGTCCGAATCGAATAACGCGCCCTCGGCGTTACAGCCGCCAGCGCCGAGACTCGACGCTCGGGAGGCGCTCGCCAGTCGCAGACGATCAACTCCAACTCCATACGCCCGAAGGTTGAGACAATCGCTCGAACAACAAGAATGAAACCAACACTGGATGTCACGCAGAACGGGTAGGTCCCGAACGCCGCTTCTGCTCCCACACAGCAGCAGCACTCCCACGACAAGGTGGCGAGCTCGTGACGCTGCCGCTCTCGGACAATCTGGGCCACGAGCAGCTCGGGTCACGCCATGACCGCTCTCGTTGTCCAGCAGTCGCAGAATGCCGGCGACCCGGGAGATCGAGGCGTCGATGGAGGGTCAGCGGTCGACGGCGACCAGGCCGGCCTGTAGATCGCGGATGATCGCGCCGCGCGGGCCTGATGCGACAAGACCAGGCCCAAGCGGACCGGAGCGGTCCTCGCCGACTGGCGGAAGGCGCCGGAGCGCATCTCTGACCGCTACCGACAGATTGCTGAGCTGCCATTGGATCTCCTCACGGACAGCCTCTGGGCGGTCGGGCGAGTCAAGCCCGACCGCCTGGGCGGCGTAGGCGGCAGCACCAAGGGCGTGCGCGCCCATGTGAGGGACGGCAGCGGCCTGTCCTGCTGCTCGAGCGGCGGCGGCCGCGGCCGGAGTGCTCACCTCGCGTGCAGCCCCACCCCCGACGAAGCGGCGGCGGATCTCGCCTGCGACGCCAAGCTCGCCACGGGCAAAGGCGCGCGTCCGGGCGATGGAATCTCGAGGACGGCTGTCACGTGGAGCTTCGGCCTCGAACAATCCGAGCACCTGTTCCGCGCAGTCCGCCGCCCACACCGCGACGACCCGACGTTCAGCCTCGCTCAGCGTCTGAACAGAACCCACACCCGGAGTCTCCCAGGCGCTGACGATCGCTTCCGTGCAGGCGACCACGCCGGCGCGCACGATCCCAACGGCGACGGAGGAGCGGCCACCTACCGACGGAGCCGGCGACTCCTCTGCCACGAACGCGATCGCCAGCTCCACGGCCGCCGGCACGAACGCTTAGGCGGCCTCACGTCATTCGGGCGCCAGTGCCTCGGCAGCACGCTGGTCGGCGCGGCTGAGATCTCGGCACTCCTGTTTCGTGAAGGCAGGTGTCCCGCTGCGGGATCGCAAGATCCCGAGCCTTGAGCGTTGCGGTGCTGGCGAACGGCGTGCCCGTGACCGGCTCAGTTACCGCGTCCTACGCTCACTCAGCGGACTGCGATGGCCTCGCGGAGCTGCCGTCGCATGCGGCGCCGTTGCTGCATTCTCGGCCACGTCAGGCGTCTTGGTCGGCCGCCGCCCGCATCGCTTCAGTGCTGACGCGCGTTTGATGCGCGTCGGCGCCGTGCGGATAGGCCAGCCGCTGCTCGGCGAGGACGACGAGCGTCGCGCCTGTGTCGGGGTACTCGATGACGTCGGGGCGGTTGGTCGTGGAGACAACGAGGTAGCGAACGGGGGCGTCGGAGCGGTTGACCAAGCTATGGGCACCTGCGTGGCCCCGAGGGAACACGATCACCGCGCCAGCCGACAGGAGCCGCGTCCCTTCCGGACTGCGCAGCGTGGGCGTCCCGGAGAGGACGAGCAGCAGCTCCTCGTTGGCGTGGTGGACATGCAACGGCGAGCCGACGGCCCCCGGATCGAGCTCGTAGACATTGGCAGCGAGCTCTCGGGCCCCGGCCTGAGCGCCCACGGGAGCCACGTGGCGACCAGGATATTTGGCCGCCTCCCACCTTGGCTGCTCGAAGTCAACGGGCATCGGATAACGGTAACGATCTCCTGGCCGACGCCCTACTCCTGGAGCCTCAGGTGCTCCTACCGCCCCCGGGCCTGTTCCAGATTCGACTGGTGGGGGCCCGAGAGCCATTCCGCATCCGGCCCCAGACGCGCGTCGACCGGATCCTCTCCTCGTCGCAACGCATCGATGTAGGCGCGATCGGCGGCCACGCGGGCCGCCACCTCGGGACCTTCGGCGACGGCGCCGTGGCCGGGGACCAGGACATCGACGTGCCTGGCGGCCTCGCCCAGCCGATCGAGCGCCGTCTCGTAGGCGCCCACCTGATCGGGGCGGCGAGCGTCGAGGAGAGGGATCAGGACATCGGAGAGCATGTCGCCGGCGAGCAGCACGCGACGGTCGGCGAGGAGGACCGCGGCGTGGCCGACGGCGTGCGCCTGATGCTCGATGATCTCGCCCGGCACGGGTCCGCCGTCCGCGGGCAGCGAGGTGACGAGCGCGATCAGCTCGAGAGGGATGCCCGACGCGCTCTCCGCCGCCATCGCCTGCGCCCGCTCTCGGGCTTCCCCGGCAGCGGTGGCGCCAGCAGCGGTGGCGTAGCGCGGCACGTCGCCGAACCGGGCATGCCAGAGCAAGTGGTCCCAGTGGGGATGGGTGGAGAACCCGGCGACCACCGGAATGCCGAGCAGTTCCAGGTCATCCGCGAGCTGGTTCAGCTCGGAACCGTCGATGCCGGGATCGACCAGGATCAACCCGTCCTCCCCGCGCACCACGATGGAATTAGTCCAGACCCACTCACTCTGCCGGACCCAGACGCCGTCGGCCACCTGAGTCAGCATCGGTTCACTGTGTCAGGTATCTCCCCCCGGGCGCAAGAGGAGAGCCCGCCCGCACTCGCGCGGAAGCAGAAGCAGCGCTCACGCAGGGCAAGGACACCTGCGCACGATTGCTTTGGGCATCCGGACCCCCGGAAATCGCACGAGCCATCGGCGACGAAAGAGTTGCAGCGCGCCGACTGGGGGCGCGGGGTCGGCCATGGATGCGATCGCCGCGGCCCGGATGATCCCCGGGTTCGAGGGGACTCGCACGAACAACAGGAACCAGCCGCCAGCCGCGAGACCCGAAAGGCGCTTGCTGACAGGCACTTCTAAAGCGGGAGCGACGGGACTCGAACCCGCGACCTCCGGCGTGACAGGCCGGAGAGCGGTTGTTGTTGTCGTATTTACGGGCGATTTGAGGTGTGAGATTACCTGTATTTGGGGCGATTCTGGTGTGGAAGGTTGCCCGGGACCGTTGCCCGGAGGGCAGTTGCCCGGACCGTTGCCCGGCTCGTTTTTCCGTCCGAGGCAACGCGTATGTTGGTTTGCGATGACTCCGAACCCGAGTGCAAGGCCTTTCATTCGGCAACGAGCAACTGGACCGTTCTGGTACGCCAAGTGGTCGCGGAATGGGCAGCCGGTCATCCGTGCGCTGGGACGTGCCTGGGTGGAGTCAGACGGGAACGGAGGCTGGCGGCGGAAGCGCTGTCGGTCGCCTGAAGGGTTGCTCACTGAGGCTGAGGCCGCCGAGCGGATGCTGGCGCTGGTTCGCGAGCACGATGCTGATCAGACGATGATCGAGCGTGATGCCGAGGAACGGCGTCGGCGTGGCGTCACGTTTCGCGAGTTGGCCGGCGAGTACCTGGAGTGGCTCGAGCATGTGAAGGGGGCAAAGCCGTCGACGCTCCGGGACCATCGGCTCGTCCTCGCGGAGCCTGGCCAGACCTACCGACGCGGGACGGGCACGTCTCGCGGTCTCGTGATGGCGGCTCTCGGTGAACGCCCAGCGCGCGAGGTGACCACGCGGGAGATCGAGGATCTGCTCCGGTCGGTCTCGTCGACCGGTGTTGCTGCGCGCACCGTGAACAAAGTCCGCCAACTGATCTGCGCGATCTTCAACTACGGCTTGCGGCCGAGCACATATGGCCTGGCGAGCAACCCCGCGCTTTACGCCGATCGCCGCCGAGAGCCCGATCGTGGGCCGCTGGCCTGCTACTCGCCGGAGCAGAGTCGAGGAGCTTGCTCGTGCGCTCGCAGCCGGTGCTCATCGAGATCCCTCCCGACCGGCCCTGAGCCCCGAGGAAATCGAGGCTCGCGCCTGCGAGGGCGTCCAGGACGCAGAGCTCGTTCGTGTCGCTGCCTACGCCGGCCTCCGCCGCGGCGAGCTTGTTGCACTTCGGTGGCGCGACGTCGACTTCGCCGGCCGCAAAATCATCGTCCGTCGTGCGCTGTCCGGCGACACCGAGCTCCGCTCCACCAAGAGCCGTCGAGTCCGTGAGGTTCCGCTCCCAGATCAAGCAGCTGCCGCCCTGGATCGCCTTAGTCGTCGCGGACGAGTTCACGGGGCCGGACGACTACGTGTTCGCCAACCGGCTCGGCCGCCGCCTAGATCCGTCGGCGCTACGCCGCCGATTCGAGCGAGCCCGTGACGCAGCCGGCCTGGAGCCGCTGCGCTTCCACGATCTCCGCCATACCTACGGCTCGCTGCTCGTCGCCGGCGGCATCGACCTGGCGAGCGTGAAGGCGGCCATGGGTCACTCCCGCATCACGACCACTGAGCGCTACCTACACGCGCGGCCGGCAGGCGAGCTCGCCGACCGGTTCACGCGCGCGCTCGCCGGCGGCGCGTTGCCGGAGCTCGCTCGTGCCGCGTAATCAGCGTCAGTGGATCAAGCTCCTTGAAGGCGAGGGATGGGTCCGAGAGCGTGGTGGCAAGCACCAGGTGAAGATGGTGAAGCCCGGGGAGCGTCCGATCACGCTGCCGCAGCACAAAGGCCGCACCTACAGCAAGGGCCTGGATGCGGCGATAAGGAAGCAGGCGGGGGTCTATGATCTCGGCGGCCAGATGCCTCAGGCAGCTACACGTCAATGTCCATCACGAGGATGGTTCTTATTGGGCCGAGGTCCAAGAGCTGCCCTGGCTGCTTCGCATCCGGCGATACTGCGGCGGAGCTGATCGAGTCCGTCGAGGAGGCGGTTGCGCTCTACCTCGCCCCCTCTGATGCCGACGAAGCGCCACCCGTCGCGATCGAGCTCGCCGGCTTTGACCTCTCGCTCGAGTCAGAGCAGCCGCTTCAAGCCGCGTAGCTACCGCACTTAGCCGGCCAGCAGCTCCTCAAGCCGCGGCCGCAGGAAGCGCCAAGTCCGGCCAAGCCGCCGAGCCGGGAGCTCACCTCGGTGCGCGAGCTGATAGATCGTCGACACCGGCATCTTCAGCAGGTCGGCCACCTCGCGAGCAGTCATAACCTCGTCCCGCGTAAGCCTGGGTGCGAAGCGACTTGTGTCGGTGGTATCCGGGAGGGCGGGGGCGTACGCTGACATCGTCGGACCTCCAATCAGGTTCCGGCCGGGCCCCGGGGTGTTGCAAGCACCGCCGGGGCCGTCTTTTGATTACTACTGCAATCTAGCTCGCGGCGCGGACGGATCCGACTACTACAGTAATCTCGCTGAATGGGACGAAAGGTGGATGTCGATCACCTCATCGACGCGAACGGTGTCGCTGAGATCCTCGGCCTCTCGCATCGGAACACCGTCAGCGTGTATCAGCACCGCTACGTCGACATGCCGCGACCGGTGCGGGAGTTCGGCGATCGGCGGGTGAAACTCTGGCTTCGGCCGGATATAGAACGCTGGGCGGCGAAGGTCTTCGCTGACGGCCGGACCCGTCGAAGGCGGCGTTCGGCTGACTGAGCGAATCGGCGTATCAGCAGCTATCGCGCCGTTCTCACCCGGTTCCTGTCGTCTATGCGAGTTCCCTTGAGCCGGGGATCATCTGGTCTCGATTTTGCGACGCCCCGGATGGGCGTCGTGAAATCGGGACCACCCCAGCGGGAGGTGGCGTTGGCAGCTCGTGTGCGCCCTGCGTGTCGCTGGTGCCGCCGCTTCATTGCCGGCAGGACGAGGGTGCGTCTGCGCTCGCTGTGTGGCCGCTCCGTCGCCAGACGTAGCCGGCGCTCACGGCGGGGGAGGTCGTTGCCTCCGCTCGTCCGACTCGTGCGTGCGCACCGTCGATCGCAACGATCGCGTTCGTGGCCGAGCGATCGCCCCTCCCCCGCCGGTGGGCGTCATCGCCGCGTCGCCGAAGCACTCGCGGGTCGCGTGCGGGCGTGAAGGCGAATGCGATCGCCGGCGGGAGTCGGGTGTTATCGCGCGAACGGCTGCGGCGCCCTGGTGGGCACGATGCTCGTGTGCCGCGGGAGCGGGCTCGTGGGACGAGCGCGACCCAGGGCTGTCCAGCAACTAGCTGATCGACTGGGTGGCGGTTCGCCTCGGACCAGATGTCTTGCATTAGGAACGCTATGGAGACGGCACGCGCCGAGGGTCCGATTTTGCGGCGTCTCACTCGCCCGCGAGGAAGCCGGCCCCGAGGAAGTCACAGACGGTCGCGCGGAACTGCTCGCTTGCTTCGACTGGGAGGAAGTGCCCGACACCGGGAAACTCCAGGTAGCGAGCGTTCGGCAGCGTATCCGCGATTAACTGAACCGCCGGCGGCGGCACGACGGTGTCGAGTTCGCCCGCGAGGATCAGCGCCCGGGCGCCAACGGCCTCAGCGCCCTTGAGCAGATCGATCCCGGCCCGCCACTCAACCCACATTCCTTGGACCGCGTCCGAGTTGTCCGGCGCCGAGCATAGGCGGTCCAGATAGGTCTTCTCAACCGAGCCTTCACGCGCCACCGCGCATGCCATCGAGGTCCGGAACGCCGACCAACTGGTGGCCTCGCTTGCGTCCGCCTCGGCCGCCGCGTCTGCCGCCTCGGCAGCTGCAAGGCGCTCGGCACCGTCGCGAACAGCTTCCGCGAACCGCTGCCTCGCTCTGGCCACTGCCTCTTCGAAAGCGGCATCGACCCGCGCGCACGCGTTGCTGATGACGAGTTGCGCCACGCAGTTCGGGTACGCGCACGCGTAGGCGAGCACGACTGAACCGCCGTAGCTGTTGCCATAGAGCGTCAGCCGCCTAAGCTTGAGGTGGCGGCGGAGACCCTCGATGTCATCCACATAGCCCGCCATCCGATAAGCCTCCGGCGAAAGCGGGACACTCGAGCCCCCGGTGCCGCGCGGCGCGAACACGAGCACCTCGTGCCCCGGCAGCTCAAAGTCGGTGAAGTACGCCTCAGGATCAAACCCTGGGCCGCCCGGCACGCACACAACGAGCGGTCCCTCCCCACGACGCAGATACGACAGCGTTCGTCCATCCTGAGTCTCAAACGTGATCACCAGACACCAGTCCTCCCAACCGCTTACCGAAGCCGATGCGCGCGGACACGGCTCGGGCGGAACACGAGCCTACACGCCCGTGACCTACTAATCCTCACCCCAGCGCACCCACGGTCAGACACAACACCTCAGCATGCCTGTCGTCCCGTCTTGAGCCCACGCCGCCGGCTCGACTCTATACCCACTCTTTTGGCGCACGTATTTGGAGCGACAGCACGCCAAAAGAAGACATTGAGTGGACGCTCGACTGCCTGGAAGCCGTCGCCAAGCTGCGAGGTGGTGTAGCACCCTGACCACCATTCCGTCCCGCGGATCGCATCGGAACGGGAGGAACCGCGAAGTCGCCGAAGCGATCGCCATACCGATGGCGACCAGGCATACGAAAGCGGTCGCGCGTCCTTGCCCGATCGGACGCTCGAGAGGGTCGACGCGCGGCCGCAGGTTGAGCCGGCCGCGGCGATGCCGTCCGTATACAGTGCTGGTCATGCTGAGACGGCGGGTTGTGATCGACCATGTGAGTGTGGGTGTTAGCGATCTGGCCCGGAGCGACTTCTATCGTCACGCGCTCACGCCGCTGGGATTCGCCGAGTTGGGTCCGTGGCGAGAGGGCGCGAAGGAAGTCACATTCGGCTTGGAGGAGGCAGACGACTTCGCCATATCGACCGCCTACCCGACCGGCGCACCAGTTCATGTCGCCTTCGCAGCGGACCGACGCGAGCAGGTCGACGGGTTCTATTCCGCTGCGCTCGAGGCAGGCGGTCGCGATAACGGGCCTCCGGGGCCACGGCCGGAATATTCAGATGGCTACTACGGCGCGTTCGTGCTCGACCCAGACGGACACAACATCGAAGCAGTGCACCACCGGCGGTAAGCCCGGAGCTCCGTCGCGCCAGGTGCGTTCGAACCTGATCCGAGCGGTGCCTTCGTCGCGACGTCTCGGTCGTCCGCGCGGCCGGACTCACAATGGTCATTTCGTCCAAGCGGCTATCCCGACGGGTACAGCTATGGACTGAACTGATTCTTGCCGTCGGGGTACTGCTGGAGGTAGTCCTGGTCCTCGGCCTCGGCCTCCCAGAAGGGGCCGGCCTCGCTGATCTTCGTCACGACCTTGCCGGGCCAGAGGCCTGAGGCGTGGCGTCGGCGATCGTGTTCGCGGCGACCTGGCGTTGCTCATCGCTCGTATAGAAGATCTCGGAGCGGTAGTCGGGGCCGACAAGTCCTTCTCCAAGATCGGCTCGGTGGATCTGGAAGAAGAACTCGAGGATGTCCCGGTAGGAGGTCCGCTCGGGATCGAAGATGACCTCGACCGCCTCGGCGTGACCCGGATGGTTGTCGGCGGTGGGATTGTCGTTCTCCCCGCCGGTGTAGCCGACGCGGGTGGAGATGACTCCGTCGCGGTGACGCAGCAGTTCCTGCGCGGGCCAGAAACAGCCCCCGGCGAGGATCGCAGTCTCGGTGCTCTCACTCATCGCGAACCTTCCTCCGAAGGAGTGTCGAAGATTACGGTCGGCAGGCCTGCTGGCCCCGGCCACACGTCTTCCATGCAACGACCAAGCTTGCCAACGCAAGCCCGAACCCCGCCGAGCAGCCGATCTCACGGCGTGGCACGATCGCTTTCGTCTTCGCGCCGTCCCACGCCGCGCGACCGCGTCGGCGACGCAGTGATCACGCGGGTTGTCGTCCTCGCTGCGATCGCTCGGCCACGAACGCGATCGTTGCGATCGACGGTGCGCACGCACGAGTCGGACGAGCGGAGGCAACGAGCTCTCCCGTCCTGAGCGCCGGCTGCGTCTGGCGCAGGAGCGGCCACAGAGCCAGCGCAGATGCACGCTCATCCTGCCGGCAATGAAGCGGCGGCACCAGCGGCACGCAGGGCGCACACGTGCTGCCAACGCCGCCTCCCGCTGGGGTGGTCCCGATTTCACGACGCCCATCCGGGGCGTCGCAAAATCGAGACCAGATGATCCCCGGCTCAAGGGAACTCGCATAGACGACAGGAACCGGGTGAGAACGGCGCGATAGCTGCTGATACGCCGATTCGCTCAGTCAGCCGAACGCCGCCTTCGGTCGTGTCGGTAGAAGTGGTGTAACGCTGGGGCCGCAAAGAGCGGGGTCGCCTGTGTAGGTCGGCCACCGTGGGTCCCAGACTCGTCGGCTGTTCGAGCAGTCAGACGAAGGAGACACCACGATGGCCGATGAGCACAGCATGACGGTTGCCGATGTTGTCGCGCAGGTACGCGATGGTCGGCTTGAGGATTTCGTTCGTGAGGCGGTGGTGCTGGTCGCCCGCGAGTTAATGGAGTCGGAGATCTCGGCGGAGATCGGCGCGGAGCTTGGCGAGGTCGCGCCCGAGAGACGGTTGACGCACCGCAACGGGTACCGGGAGCGGGCGTGGGAGACGCGCGTCGGCGAGATCGATCTGTTGGTCCCGAAAAGGCGCCAGGGCCCGGCGTACTTCCCGAGCTTCCTTGAGCCGAGGCGGCGCTCAGAGCAGGCGATCGTCGCGGTCGTTTTGGAGGCGTACGTCAACGGCGTCTCGACCCGGAAGGTGGACCGCCTCGTGGAGCAGCTGGGGATCGACGGGATGACCAAGGACCGCGTGAGCGCGCTGTGCCGCGCGTTGGATGAGCAGGTCGAGGCGTTCCGGCGACGGCCGCTTGAGGGCTCATACCCGTATCTGTGGCTGGATGCCAAGCAGGTCAAGGTTCGTGACCACGGGCGGGTGGTGTCCAAGGCGCTGGTGGTCGCCTACGCCGTGCACGAGTCTGGCGTGCGCGAGGTGATCGGCCTGGATGTCGGCGAGGTCGAGTCGGGCGCGTTCTGGGTCGAGTTCCTGCGCTCGCTGAAGAAGCGCGGGCTGGACGGCGTGCGGCTGGCCTGTCTCCGATCAGCACGAAGGGCTCAAGGGCGCGATCGCCCGCGTGCTCTCCTGCCCGTGGCAGCGCTGCACAGTCCATTTCTTGAGGGATATGGTCATGCACTGCCGCCGCGACCAGCGCGGGCTGGTCGCAGCCGCGCTGCGGGAGATCTTCAACGCCGACGGCTACGAGCAGGCCAAGGAGCGCGTCTCCTATGTGCTCGAGCGCCTCCAGCCGATCGCGCCGAGAGTGTGCGAGCTGCTCGAAGACGCCGAGGAGGACCTGATCGCGTTCTACTCCTTCCCGCCCGAGCACTGGACCAAGCTGCGCTCCACCAACCCGCTCGAGCGGGTCAACAAGGAAATCGGCCGGCGCACCGACGTCGTCGGGATCTTCCCCAACGACGCCGCGGTGATCCGCCTCGCCGGCGCGCTGCTCTCAGAGCAAAACGACGAATGGCTGGTCCAGCGCCGCTACCTGTCGATCGAGTCGATGGCGCTGATCCTTGCCGAACCCTCAGAGGTCGCCTCGCCCGAGCAACCCGATCAGGAGGTGCCCAGTCTCACCGCCGCCTGAGCCGCACAACCCCCCGACCGGGACTATCTGCACCCGGCAGGTTGCACATCGGCGCGTCCTGCGGCCTTCTGAGACCCTCCGACAGACGCCCGAGACCCATAGCACCCCCGGTTCACGGCGCGCACGTGCGTCGTCTCGCTCCGCCTCCCCCTCCAGCCTCGGCTCCGCGACACGACGCACGCCCCGGACCCCCCCGCAACCCCTCCACACCCACCCCACAACAAAGGAGGTGAACACTCTCCCCATAGCCTGAGACGCCACCACCGACGAGCTCTACCCGTTACACCACGAGATCCGACTTGACTCCGCCTTCGACGGGTCCGGCCGTTTGCTGGAAGGTTGCCCGCGACCGTTGCCCGCACCAGCCGCGGAAGACGATTAACGACAAGAAGTGCCCAGTCTCCAGGCGTTCCTAAAGCGGGAGCGACGGGACTCGAACCCGCGACCTCCGGCGTGACAGGCCGGCGCTCTAACCAACTGAGCTACGCCCCCGAAGGGGGAATCAAGTATGGCAACTGATTCTTCGAATCGCTGGGCGCAACTTTCGCGCCGGCGCCGAGTTTAGGGGCACGAATCGATCTCCGGAGGACGCACCCAACCCGGCCGTGGGTGCGCTTGGGATCAGCGACGGGGACCCACATGGGTCCCCGTCGTCTTTAAATGACGGCGCCGAGGGGTGCGTGGCGCCGGACGCTTACGGAGGCGCAATCCGGCCCTCAGCCTGTGGGGCCGCCGGCGGGCAACAACAGCCCCATCACGGTCGCGACGAACCGCTCGTAGCGCTCGACGGAAAAACGCTCGGGATCGGTCAGCACCATCCGCCCAGCCTCCTCGCCCAGGTCCCGGATGGCCCGCGCCGTCAGCTCCGCGTCGAGCTCCTCGGGAAACTCGGGCCGGGCGACGGCCCACCGCACGAGACGCTCGATCCGCTCGAGCGTGCGCGCACGATTGATTTCGATGTGCTGGCGGACGTTCGACGGAGTCCCTTCCGGGGGGAGCAGGATGATGCGCCAGGTGGCGGGCCTGCCGGCGACGGCCCTGAGGAAGCGCCCGACCCCCGCCGCCAGCACTCGCACCGGATCGGCGTCGCCCGGATCCTCGGGAACCACGTGCTCGAGCTGCTCGAGCGCGTAGCGCTCCTCGCGGTCGATCAGGGCGTAGAGCAGCCGCCCCAAGTTCGAGAAATGGTCGTAGATGACCGGCCGCGTGACCCCCGCCGCCCTGGCCACGGCCTCGATCGAGACACCGCTGTAGCCCTGCTCGACGATCACGCCGAGGGCGGCATCGAGCAGTTGCTCGCGGCGCTCCTCGGCCGGCATCCGCGGTGCGTACGGACGGCGAGGCTTGGCCGCGAGCTCGGTGGGCGTGGATGCCCGGTGGTCCGGCATGCGGCGCGCAGGCTAGCGCGTGGCCATGGGTCGCCGGGCGTGCGCTCAATTAAGAACATGCGTCTGTTGATGTCTCACTGTTGGCAGTGGCGTCCGGCTGATGTACCGTGCCCGCCGTGGAGTCGAGGGAGGTCCCCACGGCCGGCCTTTCGGTGCACGAGGTGACCGTGTCGTTCGGCGGCATCGTCGCGCTCGACGGTGTCTCGCTCGAGGTGTCACCGGGCGAAGTGTTGGGGGTGATCGGCCCCAATGGCGCCGGCAAGACGACCTTGTTCAACGTGATCTCGGGCTTTGTCCGTCCCGATTCGGGCACGCTGCGCTGGCGGGGGCAGGAGCTCGGGCGACTCCATCCCTCGCGGCTGGCTTCGCTCGGGATCGCCCGCACGCTCCAGGGCGTGGGGCTGTTCCCGCAGCTGACCGTGCTCGAGAATGTGATGGTCGGGGCAGAGCGCTTCCGCCGCCGGGGGCTCGCCAGCGCACTGCTCGCGCTGCCGTGGTCAGACCGCGACGAGCATCAGCTTCGGGAGCGCTCGCTGGCCGCATTGCGGAAGCTCAACTGCGAGGACGTGGCGGAGCGGCTGCCGGAGACGTTGCCGTTCGCGGTCCAGAAGCGGGCAGCGCTGGCCCGGGCGCTCGTGTCGGAGCCTGAGCTGCTGCTGCTCGACGAGCCGGCCGGCGGACTGGATTCGAGTGATCTGGCCATGCTCACCGAGCTGATCGACTCGCTCCGCAGCTCGCTCGCGCTGATGCTCGTGGACCATCACATGGACGTGGTCACCTCCGTCTGTGACCGGATGGTCGTGCTCGATTTCGGACGCGTGATCGCGGCCGGGCCCCCGTCGGAAGTGCGCCAGGACGAGCGGGTCCTCGACGCGTATCTCGGACGCGAGGCCGAAGCCACGTCCTCACCGGCCCCCGCGGAACAGGTCGATGCTGGCGGTTGAGGAGCTCACGACTGATTACGGCGCCGTCCGCGCCGTGAATCAGGCCTCGTTCCAGGTCAACGAGGGCACGATCACGGCCGTGCTCGGGGCCAACGGCGCCGGCAAGACGACATTGCTGCGGACGATCTCGGGGCTGGTGCGCCCGACCTCGGGCAGCGTTAGGTTGGCCGGGGAGAGCATCACCCGGATGCCGGTCGAGGACATCGTCCGCCGGGGCCTGGCCCACGTCCCCGAGGGCCGCGGCGTGATCGGCGAGCTGACCGTCGATGAGAACCTCCGTCTGGGGGGTCTGTTCCGGCGCCGCGAGGCGATGCCCCTGCAGGAGATTTATGACCTCTTCCCAAGGCTCCTCGAGCGCCGGACGCAGCCCGCGTCGAGGCTCTCGGGCGGCGAACGGCAGATGCTCTCGATTGGCCGGGCGATCGTTCCCCGGCCGCGCGTGCTGCTGCTCGACGAGCCCTCGCTCGGCCTTGCCCCGCTGCTCGTGGCGCAGATCATGGGCCTCGTGCGCCGACTCGCCGACACGCTCGGACTCGCGGTGCTGCTGGTCGAGCAGAACGCCCGCAGCGCACTTTCGATCGCCGACCGCGGTGTGGTGCTCAACCTCGGCCAGGTGGTCGCCGACCAGGTCCCCGGCGAGCTGGCCGCCGACGAACGCCTCCGACACGCCTACCTGGGGTTTTAGGGCCCGTCGATGAATAACTACTTGTTGAGCCGTCCGAATGAGCTTCGAACCTCTCAACGGCGCACTTATTCATCGACGAACCCTTAGACAGCGATGACCAAGTTCATCGACCTCACCTTGAGCGGCATCTCGATCGGCGCCATCTACGCCGCGGTGGCGTTGTCGCTGGTGCTGATCTGGAGGGCGACCCGGATTGTCAACTTCGCCCAGGGCGCGATGCTGATGATCACCACCTTCATCGCCTCGGCGGTGATCTCGAGCTCCGGCCGCTACTGGCTGGGCGTGGTCGTGGCTCTGGCGGCGGGGCTGGTGTTCGGAGCGCTCGTCGAGCGATTGCTGATCCGCCGGGTGGAGGACGCGCCGCCGTTGAACGCGGTGATCGTCACGCTGGGGCTCTACACCCTGCTGGTCGCGGTCGCGGGGATGATCTGGGGCAACACCCCCCGGTCGTTCCCCGCGGCGTTCTCGCTCCAGGGCTACAAGGTCGGCGGCACGCGGCTGCTGTTCACGCCCAACGACACGTTCATCGTGCTCATCGTGATCGCGGTGGCGCTCGGGCTCGGGGTCCTGTTTCGCGCCACCACGCTCGGCTTGCAGATGCGGGCGGCGGCGTTCAAGCCGGAGGTGGCTCGGCTGCTCGGCGTGCGCGTGGGCAGGATGTTCACCGCCGGGTGGGCGCTGGCCGCCGTGGCCGGCTCGCTCGCCGGGGTGCTGGTGGCGCCGTCGGTCTTCCTCGGGCCCAACAGCTTTGACCCGATCCTGATCAGCGGCTTCGTGGCCGCCGTCCTCGGGGGACTGGACAGCCCGCCGGGAGCGGTCATCGGCGGTCTCGTCCTCGGCCTTGCGCTGTCGTACGTCTCCGGCTACGAGGGCTCCTCGCTGGTCCCGCTGGCGGCGCTGGTGATCCTCGTGGTGGTGCTGATGGTGCGCCCGACGGGGCTGTTCTCCGCCACCAAGGAGCGGCGCGTGTGAGCACCGTGACCGGGATCGCGCGCCGCAGCACGCTGGTGCGCTCGCTCGGCCTCATGGCGGTGGCGGCGATCGTCCTGCTGCTGGTCACCAACGCGCTCAGCGACTACAACAATCTGCAGCTGGCCTACGGCGCGTACTACTTCGCCGCGCTCGCGGGGCTGACCGTGCTGGCGGGGGTCAGCGGGCAGATCTCGCTCGGCCACGGCGCGCTGATGGCCGTGGGCGCCTACACCGTTGCCCTGCTGGTCGGCAACGAGGGATGGGCGCTGTTCCCGGCGCTCGTCGCCTCGGTGGTGGTGACAGCGGCGGTCGGGGTTCCGCTGGGCGCCGCGGCCAGCCGGTTGCGGGGGCCGTACCTGGCCGGCGCGACGCTGGCCTTCGCGGTCGGCCTGCCGGCGCTTGCCGACCGCTTCCCGGCGACGTTCGGCGGCGAGAACGGGCTCAGCATCAACCCGCCGATCACGCCGAGCTGGCTGGGGGCGAATTTCTCGCTTGAGCACTGGGAGGCGTGGATCGCCTGTGCCGGCGGGCTGGTGGTGATGTTCGGGCTCTACAACCTCATCCACAGCGGCATCGGGCGCTCGCTGCGGGCGGTGCGCGACGACGAGATCGCCGCCGAGGTGTGCGGCTTGCACGTAGGCCGGATGCAGGCGCTCGCGTTCATCGTCAGCGCCGGCTGCGCCGGCCTCGGCGGGGGGCTGCTGACCGTCGTCACCCAGTTGGCCTCGCCGGGCGCGTTTCCGCTTCAGCTGTCGCTGGCGCTGCTCGTCGGCGTGGTGCTCGGCGGACTCGGGTCTCTCGTCGGAGCGATCTGGGGAGCGGCGCTGCTGGTGCTGCTTCCGAACTGGACCAATGACATCGCGAACGCGTTCTCGCTCTCGACGAACGTCAAGAACAACATGCCGCTCGCCATCTACGGCATCGTGCTGATCGGCGCCATGCTCATCTGGCCGAGTGGGATCCAGGGCGGCGTGCGTGCCTTGGGCGCCTCGCTGCGTGGCGCCCGGCCCCGTCGCTGACCCCCAGCAACGCGGCCTCGACGGCGCGCAGCCGCTCGTGGTCGCCGCGGATGGCGATGGCGCTGTCGTTGTACAGGAAGGCCTCGGCGAGCCGGACGATCGCGTAGGCCAGCGTCATCGGATCGGCCGGCGGTTCGTAATTGCCGGCGTGGGCCTCCGCCGCGATCAGCTCCGCCACGCTGGCGACGGCCGTGCGCTGGACGATCCCCGAGCTGCCCGTCAGCAGCCGCATCGCCGCGGTTCGTTCCTGATCGAGGAAGCGGCGCAAGGCGTTGGAGCAGGCAAGCGCCCGATTGATGCGGTCGAAGGTCTCGAGCAGCCCGTCAGCCCCGCGTCGGCGCACCCTCCGTCGCTCGCGCTCGATCAGCAGCTCTAGCTCATCCGCGATCACCTTGCCGATCAGGGCGTCGCGCGAGCCGAACCAGCGATAGATCGTCGCCCGGCTGAGACCGAGCTCGCGCGCGACCACGGTCAGGTCGACCCGGTCTCCGCCCAGGTATTGCCGCCTGACCACGCGCACCACGTCACTCCGTGACGCTGTCGCGGGCCGTCCTCTCTTCGTTCCCGTTGCCAGACCGATGATGAAACTCTAGTATTTGAAACACGTAACGACGGACGTATCTAAATCGGGAGGGAGAGCCCTGATGCGAGTCACACGTGTCTTGCCGCGCGCCTCGGTGGCGGTCGCGGTCCTAGCTGCGCTTGCTCTGGCTGGCTGTGGATCCTCGAGCAGCGGCAGCAGCAGCGCCCCCGGCGTCACCGCGACCAGCATCACGTTCGGCTCCCATCAGCCGCTGACCGGACCGGCGGCTCCCGGCTACAGCGAGATCGCGCCGGCTTCGCAGGCGTACTTCGATTACGTGAATGCCCACGGTGGCGTGTTCGGCCGCAAGATTCACCTCATCTACAAGGACGACGCCTACAACCCGGCTAACACCGTGAACGTCGTCCACCAGCTGGTGCTCCAGGACAAGGTGTTCGGCATCTTCGAGGGGCTGGGCACGCCCACGCACATCAAGGTCGTGCCGTTCCTGAACGCGTCGAAGATCCCCGACATCTTCGTCGCTTCGGGCTGCCCGTGCTGGGACAACGGGAGCTCGCAGCCCTACACCTTCGGCTGGCAGCCGAACTACACGATCGAGGGCAAGATCCTCGGTCAGTACATCAAGCAACACTTCGCCGGCCGCAAGGTCGGCGTCCTCTACCAGGACGACGACTTCGGCAAGGGCGGATTGGCGGGAATCGAGATGGAGGTTCCGGCCGCGGACATCGTGGCCAAGGAGGCCTACCAGCCCGGGACGACTACGCTGGCCCCCCAGATCACCGCGATCAAGGCCGCGAAAGCGACCGTGTTGGTCGATTACACCGTCCCCATCTACACCGCGATCGGCCAGCTGACCTCGTTCACCCTCGGCTACAAGCCGCAGCTGGTGGTCTCGAACGTCGGCATCGACCCGACCACCGTGGGCGCGCTGCTGAAGACGGTGTCCAAGGGCAAGGCCTCGGGCACAGGGCTGATCGAGGGCGCGATCACCGACGGCTACCTGCCCGCCACCACCGACGCTTCCAACCCCTGGATCCAGCTGTTCATGAAGGTCCACGACCAGTACGACCGGAGCGCGCCGTTCGACGGCAACGTCGAGTACGGCATGGCGAGTGCGTACACGCTCGTCCAGGCTCTGGTGGCGGCGGGCAAGAACCTGACCCGGCAGGATCTGGTCAACGCGATCAACAACAACGGCGCCAAGTGGAAGGGCCCCGGACTGGTGCCGTTCCGCTACTCCGCGAGCGAGCACGGCGGCTATTCAGGGGCCGAGATGGGCCAGCTCAAGAACGGCAAGATCACACTGTTCGGTGGTCCGCTGGTCACCAACCCGACGGCGGGCTCGGCCATAACCCCCTACAGCGGCACGCCGCCGGCGCCGCCCGCGAACGGCATCCCATCGAGCTGAGCTCAGGGCGATCGGCGGGGGCGCGTGCCGCCGTCGATCACCCTCTGCAGCACCTCGTCATCCCAGCGATCGGTTCGCAGCAGCCGGTAGCGCTCGGCGACCACGTGCATGTAGGCCTCGGTCTCGGTGAGCTCGCCGATCAGCTGCGCCTCGCGCAGCATCGCGACCACGGGCCGGTATTCGGTCTCCAGCCACGCCAGCGCGGTCTCACGGCGATCGAGCGGCTCGTGTCGGTCCTGGATGGCGCGGAACCCCCAGGCCTCGATCGCCTCGGCGAGGACCGGGAACAGCCAGGGGTCGGAGAGCTGGATCTCCGGTCGCGCCTGCTCGGGTACGGGCACGCGCTCGAAGAACACCCGCTCCAGGCTCTTGAGCGGTAGATCTTCCAGGGTGATCGTGCGATCGGCGCCGACTCGGGTGACCACGTCGGTGACGTAGGCGTCGATGTCCTCGCGCCCGAGCGCGCGCGCCACCGACACGCGGTGATGGCCATCGCGAACGAAGTAGATCTCGCCGATCCGGAGGAGATCGACCGGCGGCAACGCCTGGCCGCGGCGGCTCGCAGCGGCGATCTGCTCCCAGCGGCCCCGCACCCGCGCCGACGTCGGGCGGAAGCGGCGGTCAAAATCGCGGCCCCGGTCGACGGTGCCAAGGATCGCGTCGAGCCTGACCACCTGGAGGCCGATCCGGCGCTCGCTGACGAAGCCGAGGGCCTCGACCACTTCCTCGTAGGGGAGGACCATGTGGACGTCGTCGGGCTCAAAGCGCAGGCGCGCCAGAAGCCTCGCGTAGGAGGCCCGCCGGCGGGCGCGCAGAAAGTCGTGTTGCGCATCCACCCCTGGCATGCCGGTGGAGCGCGGGTTCGCCATCGCTGTGGCGAAGGTTACCCGGCGCTGGGAGGCTCGCCGGACTGGCTCCCGCTGGCGGGCGGCTGCGTGCCGGCGGGTTGCGGCGCGCCGCTGGGCTGCTGCGTGCCGCTGGGCGGCTGCGTGCCGCTGGGCTGGCGCGCCCCGCCGGGTCCGGCGCCGTCACCAAGTAGGGCCCGCCCGCTTTCCACGTCGAACAGATGGACGTGCTCGGCGTTGAACCACAACTCGGACTCCTCGCCCTCGCGGACCCGGCTCGCGGCGTCGAGCCGTGCGACGACCTGGCTGCCCTCCTGGGCAGCGTGGGGGAGATCGGCGGCGCCCGTGTCTTGTGCCAGCTCCTCCAGCTCGGTCGATGACACGCGCTCATGCTCGAGGGCGAAGTAGGCGTAGAACTCGGAGCCCATCGACTCGAGGACGTCGATCTTCGCGTTGAACGTGTGTCCACGCGAACGATCGCGGACCAGGCTGGCGTCTTCGAAATCCTCAGGCCGAAGGCCGGCGACGATGCCTCTGCGTCCGCCGCCGCCTCCCGTTTCGAGGCGCCTGCGCAGAGCATCAGGGATCGTCACGTCTCCGATCGGCAGTCGCAACTTGTCGCCATCGATCTCGCCCGGCAGGAAATTCATCGACGGCGAGCCGATGAAGCCGGCCACGAACAGATTGGTCGGATGGTTGTAGAGCTCCGACGGGGAACCGACCTGCTGGAGCACGCCGGCGCGCATGACCGCGATCCGGTCCCCGAGCGTCATCGCCTCGGTCTGGTCGTGGGTGACATAGATCGTGGTCGTCTCGAGCTGCTGCTGGATCCGCGCGATCTCGGTTCGCATCTGGACCCTCAGCTTGGCGTCGAGGTTTGAGAGCGGCTCGTCCATCAGGAACGCCTTCGGGTTGCGAACGATCGCGCGGCCCATGGCCACCCGCTGGCGCTGACCACCGGAGAGGTTCGCCGGCCTGCGATCGAGGTGCGGTTCGAGGTCGAGGATCCTCGCCGCCTCGCTTACCTTCTGATTGATCTCGGCATCCGGGACCTTGGCGAGCTTCAGCGCGAAGCCCATGTTCTCCCTCACGGTCATGTGCGGGTAGAGCGCGTAGTTCTGGAACACCATCGCGATGTCGCGGTCCTTCGGCGCCTTCTGGTTGACCACCTGGCCGCCGATCTTCAGCTCGCCGTCGGAGATGTCCTCGAGCCCCGCGACCATCCGCAGCGCGGTCGACTTGCCGCAACCCGAGGGGCCAACGAGGATCATCAGCTCGCCGTCGGGCACGTCGAGGTTGAATTGCTTGACGGCCTCGAACCCGTCCGGATAGCGCTTGGTGACGTTATCGAACTCGATCTCTGCCATTTCCTAAAGCTCCTTGTCTATCCCTTGACCGCCCCAGCGGTTAGTCCAGAGACTATCCGGCGCTGGAACAGCAGCACGAGCACCATCACCGGCACGGTCACGACGACCGCTGCCGCCGCGATGTCGCCGTAGGGCACCGTGAACTGCGACACCCCGGGGAATGTCGAGATCGCCGCCGGCACCGTCTGCGCGGCCGTGGTCGAGGTAAGCGAGATCGCGAACACAAAGTCGTTCCAGCAGATGATGAAGACGATGATGTAGGTGGTCACGATCCCCGGCGTGGCCAGCGGCACGATTATCTTCCGGAAGGCCTGAAACGGCGTCGCACCGTCGACCTGGGCGGCCTGCTCAAGCTCCCAGGGGATCTCTCGGAAGAACGCGGACAGCACGAAGATCGACAGCGGCAGTGCGAACGTCATGTACGGGATGATCAGCCCCGGCCAGGTGTCATACAGCCCGATCTGTCGCCACAGGTTGTAGAGGGGTCCGACCAGCGAGATCTGTGGGAACACCGCGACGCCCAGCGAGACGGCGAGAATCGCCGCCTTCCCGGGGAAGTCCAGGCGGGCGATCGCGTACGCGGCCGAGGAGGCCAGTATCACGGCCAGGGACGTGGCGATCAGCCCGATGCCGATCGAGTTGCGCAGGGCATCGGTGAACGTGCCGAGCTTGAAGATGTCCGAGTAGTTCGACAGCGTCCAGTGGTGGGGAATGAAGCTGCCGTCGGTGGCCGACGCGGATGTCTTCAGCGAGAGCATCACGATCCAGACCACCGGAACCAGTGAGAAGACGGCGACCACCAGGATCGCGAGCGACCAACCACTCCGTTGCCGTGCGGCCGGGCTCATGTGGCCTCAGTGCTTCCCGGCGCCACGCCCGCTCCGAAGCCCTTGATGAACACGAACGCGATCAGCGACACCGACACGAACAGTAGGATCGAGACCGCGGAGCCCAGCCCAAGATTGAGCCGATCCAGCAGCGTCGAGTAGTTGAGCATCGACAGGGACTCGGTGCCCTGAGCGCCCTGGTTGAAGATGTAGATCGTGTCGAAGATCCTGAACGCGTCGAGCGTGCGGAACAGCAGCGCAACCAGGATCGCTGGCTTCATCAGCGGGATCGTGATGCGGATGAACCGCTGCCAGGCGCTTGCCCCGTCGACCTTCGCCGCTTCCAGCAGTTCGTCTGGAACGAGCGCGAGTCCGGCCAGCAGCAGCAGGGCCATGAACGGAGTGTTCTTCCACACCTCGGTGATGATGATCGCGACGTAGGTCCCGAACTGGTGACTCAGCGGATCGCCGGTGAGGCCAAGCAGCTTCGGGATCCAGCCGCTGTTCAGTGACCACGCGAGCTCCCACGAGTACGCGGCCACGACGGCGACGATGCCGTAAGGAATCAGCGCGATACCGCGCACCATCCCTCTGGCGAAGATCGCCCGGTGCATCACCAGCGCCAGCGCCATGCCGAGTACGAATTGGATGGACACGCTGATCACGCTGATGATCACCGTGTGCAAGAAGTCCTGCCACCACACCGGTGCGCTGAGGACATGGCCGTAGTTGGCGAGGCCGATGAACTTGCTCTGGGTCGGAAACCGCAGGTCCGAGCGCTGCAGCGAGAGCGCGATGGCGTCGATGATCGGGTACGCCGTCACCAGGAGCATCACGATCACTGCCGGAGCGATCAGCATGGCGGCGAGGCGTCGCTCCGCCCGCGCGCGCTCACTCAACCGACGGCGTTTCGGCGGAGCGGCGGCAGCTGGGGCAGCGACGGTGCCGCTGGTCACAGCAGCGCCCCCGACGTGAGCGACAGCTTGATCTCATTGCGCAGCGTGCTGACGACGCTGCTTGGGTTGATGCTCGAGGTCGGAGACAGCGCCTTCTGGATCGCGAGCGTGACATCCGCGTAGGCCGGCGTCTGCGGCCGGATGCCGTAGGTCTCGAGCTGCCGCTTGATCAGCTCATGGAACGGATAGGCCTTTTGGAAGGAGGGCACGGAGTAGATGCTCGCGGCCACCGGCGCCAGGCCTCCTTTGACGGCGTAAGTCGTCTGATTGGCCGGCTTGGTCAGGCACTTGACCGCGGCGAACGCGAGGTCGGGGTGCTTGGAGTGGGCGGAGATGCCCAGGTTGTAGCCGCCGATCGATACGTGAGGCGCGATGCCGGGTGTGACCGCCGGGAACGGGGCGTATCCCATCTCCTTGGCGACCGCGGGGTTGGTCTTCTGGGCGGAATCCCACACGAACGGGTAGTTGAGCTCGAATGCGGCCTTGCCCTGGTCGAAGGCGGTGTCCGCCTGACCCTCCTGCGTGACGTTCAGCGAGGGATCGGCCGCGGGTGAGGTCGCCAGCGAGCGCATGATCGTCGCGGCGGTCTTCGTCGTCGGACCGATCGCGACCTGGTTGTTCGGGCCCAGGATCTGGCCTCCGGCGGAGTTGACCAAGGAGTTGAACCACACCGTGAGGCCCTCATACTGGGCGCCCTGCTCTTCGATGTAGTGCGGCTTGCCCTGCCTGGACAGCTCGATCGCGTCGGCGATCATCTGGGACCAGGTGGTGGGCGGGGTCGGCACGAGGTCCTTGCGGTACCACAGCAGCTGGGTGTTCGAGTTGATCGGGACCGCCCAGATCCTCCCCTGCCAGGTCGCGGTCCGGACCGGCCCGGGGAGGTCCTGGCTGCGGATCAACGCCGCCTCGTTGGCCGGCACCGGCCGGATCCACTTCGCGGTTGCGAACTCGGCCGTCCAGTCGACGTCCATCGCCAGGATGTCGATCGAGGAGTCGTTCGCCGCCAGCCGGCGCACCAGCGACACCCGCTGCTGGTCAGAGGAGGTCGAGAGGAAGTTGATCTTGATGTTGTACTTCCCGCCCGATGCCTTGCTGCAGGCCGAGGCGGCGGCCGCGAACGAGCCCGATGGCTCCGGGAAGACATACCAGTTGAGCGTCACCGGTCCCTTGCCGCTCGAGGAGCCGCAGCCAGCGACTGCGACGGCAGCGACGGTCGCCGCCAACACCGCGATCTGACGCAAACTGGGGCTGCCGCTGCGCAGAGATCCCTCCCTCAGTGAACCGATACGGGCAACCTGTTACCCACGGGTGCGAGCAGCTAATCCGTTCCCTTCACCGGCCCGCACAGCGCGCAACGAGACCAGTCGAATGGCCTGGCGATGCCGCGCAGGCGGCGATCGTTTTCGTGCCACTCGCGGTTGAGGTGGCGCCCGATCACGACCGCAGCGACCGCGCCGGCGCCGGCACCTTTGAGCGCGGCGGCGGCGCTCTGGGCGTTGGCTCCGGTCGTCCACGTGTCATCGATGAGCAGCACCGCCTCGCCGGCGAGAGCGCGTGTCGGTTCATATTTCTGACTGTCGAATGTACGAGCATTAGCCACGTTTGTGGAACGTTTGAGCAGCCGTTCGTATCGGTCCCGTGTGGGGCCGACAACGGCCCCCACGATCTGGCGCAGCGGGTGCTCGTCGTCGCGCGCCCGTTCGCCCGAAGGCACCGTGGTCACGAGGTCAAACTGGCTCGTCTGGGCCGCTTGAGCGAGACATTGCTCGTGGCCGTCGAGGTGGCGCCAGAGGAGCGCGGCCAGTTCCATCCGCAGGCGCCGGGCGGTCTCGCCGCTCAGGCGCTTGTATCCCTTGAGCGCGTGGTGAAGCTGTTCGCGCGCGATGCTGTAGGAGATCGGGCACACGGCGTCGAGCCAACGCTCCCGGCGCGCGCACGTGTAACAGCGTGTGTAACCGTCGGTGAAGTTGAAGCACAGGCTGCAGACGTTGGGTCCGCGTCGTGGCCCCAGCATGAAGTTGCCGTACGGTGCGGACAGTTCCGTCACCGTCGGCATCGCCGGCTATGCCGTCAATGCGTCGGGGGAGGTCAGGCGCTCGACGACCGCGATGAGCTCCTGCGGGTCGCTGAAGACATGCGTCCCCGGCTTCGCCGCGTACTCGCGGGCCCACCGGTGGTGGGCTACGAGCGAGTCGGGGAGGAACACCGGCCGCCCATGCTCGAGGGCGAGCCGAGCCTGCATCCGCGCGCCGCTCGCGTACACCGCCTCGACCACGACCGTTCCGAGCGTCAGTCCGGACATGACCGCGTTGCGCATCGGGAAGCTCCGCTTGGTCGGCGGAGCGTCCGGCCAGAACTGCGAGATCACCGCCCCCTCCTCGGCGATCCGCCGTTGCAGGCGCTCGTTCTGCGGTGGGTAGGCCCGCGTTAGCCCGGTGCCGATGACCGCGATCGTCCGGCCGCCGGCGGCGAGCGCGGCGGTGTGTGCGGCGGCGTCGATCCCCGCGGCGAGGCCCGAAGCGACGGTGAAACCGGCGCCGGCGAGATGGGCGGCGATGCGTTTGGCGGCGTCGAGTCCTGGCGGCGAGGCGTGGCGGGCGCCCACGACCGCGATCGCCCTGGCATCCTGGGGCCGCAGCCGGCCGGCGACGAAGATCAGGGGTGGACGGTCGTAGACCCCGCGGAGGTTGTCCGGGTACGCGTCGTCGAGCACGGTCAGGAGCTGCATGCCGTCTCGCTGCCACCGGCCGATCTCGTCCGCGGCGTCGCCGACATCAGCCGCCGCGAACAGGGTCTCCCGCTGTTCATCCTCGAGCACCCGGACCGCGCTTCCTGCCTCTTCGACGAGTTCCACGTATGCGCTCCACGGGCGCTTGCCGGCCCGCAGCAGGGTGAGGAGCGCCGCACTCTCCATGAGGGAAGTCATCGCGTGGCGCGAGCGTAGCGCCGGCGCGGGACGGGGCCGTCGGGTTCTTGAGGCTGTTCAGGTTGCCGATGAAAGATGCGAGCGCCCGGGCCGTCCGCTTCCACCCCCTGAGGCGGCCTCAGCGGGCGGGAGTCATCTCCGTCGGGCGCTAGTTCGCGTGCTCGGCGTGCTCGCGAACCGGCTCAGGCTGGTCAACCGGCTCGACATCGGGCACCTGAACCGGCTGGGCGTCTTGAACCGGGTCGGACGGTGCCGCCGGCTCGGCACCGGGCACATGAACCGGCTCGGCCTCCTGGACCGGGTCGGGCGGTGCCGCCGGCCGGGGATGGTGATCCTGCTGGCTCTGGGCCGGGGCGCGCGGCGCGATCTCCTCGGGCGGCTCGTGCTCCTCGCCGCTGAGGGCTGACTTGAAGTCCCGCAGTCCGCGTCCCAGCGAGCGGCCCACTTCCGGCAGTCGCTTCGGCCCGAGGACCAGTAGCGCGATCACCAGGACGAAGATGAGGTGCGTCGGCTGGAGAATGTCGCCCACCACGACCACACAGCTTACCGGGTGGCCGATCCGGGCTCAGCGTTGCCCCGGGAGCCGGGCCCGGGGCAGGGATCCGACGCCCGGGGAGCCGGCCCCCGGCAGGGATCCGGCGCGCTGGGGAGCCGGCCTCGGCAGGGATCTGGCGCGCTGGGGAGCCGGCCTCGGCAGGGATCCGGCGCGCTCAGCGCCCCGGCGGGCCAGGCCCGTTCTGTGCGGTCACTCGAGGTGATCGAGATCCACCGGCGGCAGGTCCCGGACCTGATCCTTCGTGAGGTTGATCCGGACCCCATCGCCGATCCGCGCCACCGCGCCAATCGGGATCGCCACCGTCTTCTCGCCCCACAGGTGGCCCTCCTGGAGGAGGAAGTGGGTGACGTGATGATCGCTGGGGTCGATGACCAATCCGTGAACCCGCCCGATCGTCCCGTCCGTGGCGTGGACGTGGTCGTGGCGCTTGATCTCCACCTCGCCCAAGGGCACGTGGTCGTAGGTCTCCACGTAGGGACCCGTGTGCGTGGTTTCGCCGCCACCGCTGCCTATCGAGAGACGGAAATATGGCCAGCGGACGACTTCCCCCCGCTGATAGCCGGATGGCCCTCCGGCAGAGGGCAGGAAGTCGGTGTCGTCGGCGTAATCGAATCCGTCGAACTCGGCCCTGGTGCACTTCAGCCGGATCTGCTCACCGGCTGACTCAACCTGATCGACCGGGATCAGACGGCTTCCCTCCCGGCGATGGGTTGGTTCGACGACGAGGTGGGTGATCGCCCGGGCGACTGGATCCAAGACGACACGAACAAGCTCGCCGCAGACCCCGTCGCTACAAGCGACCTCGCTTCCGATATCGAACTCCGTCGCTTCGCTCATGAGGCTGCCTTTCCGCTCTTCGCGATCAAGTCGGACGCCGGTCTGTCGTGCCGGCAGCGCGAACCTTATCCCCGCGGGCCGTTCCGTTCCTAGTGCGGCGCCCGGGCTCGGCTTGGCCGAGCCCAGCCGCCGCCCCGGCGTACGGGTGTCGCGTCTGGAAGGAGCGGCTGAGCCAACACCTCTCACCCGTCGGGGCCGCGCCGGGGCCGTGTCGGCGCCGCGGGGTTTCCGGGACGCCAGCGACGCTAACGTCACGCGCCGCACCCGACCGCCGGTCGGCCGTGACGTTTCGTTGCCACAGCGACGGTTAAGTGACGGCGAGCGATCCCGGCCCGATTTCGCGTGACGTTGCCGTGGATGCAACTGACCTGAGCGGCACTACCGAGCTGTTGCCGCTCAGCGAAGTTGTGTTTGTGACGCGTATCTGATCATCGGATGTTCGGCTGCAGCCGACCGGCGGGAGCGGCTAGCTGGCGCGGCGGCGAGGCCGAGGAAGAACGGGCCTGCGAGTGGCTGACTTCGATGTTCCAGCGAGTTCCTGCAGTGAGCGTTCGAGCGATGCCGGTTCGAGCGGGACCTTCACGGCGCGGAATCGGCGGCCGTCCCGAAGTCGCCGCTGGATGGTGGAGGACTCCGGGCCGTCGATCAGCTCTTCGGTTGTGCGGTGGCCGTCGTCGATGAACATCACGCGGCCGTCGGTGTGAGCGCGGAGGTGACGGTCGACCAGAAGCTGGCGAACCGTTCGGTGGCACGTGGGAGAGCCAGAAGCCGAAGAAGATGAAGGGGTAGCGGCGGTCCGGGGTCCACGTGAACAGGTCGGCCTGGGTGAAGGGACGTTGGTGGCTTGAGTGGTGCGGGCGGCGGCTATTTCGAGCATCTCGGGTGATGCGTCCAGTCCGGTGACGGATGTTGCGCGGGTGGCGAGTTCGTTGGTGAACGACCCTGGGCCGCATGCGAGCTCGAGTACGTCGCCCAGCGGTGCCGCGTCGTCAAGTGCTGCGAGGATCGCTCTTGTTGTCGCGTCGTGTGTCTTTTCGGTGACCCCTTCGACGCCGGCGTCCTCGACGTATTCCGGGGCCATCGCGCGGTAGTAGGCCACCTGCTCGGCAAGCAGAGCGTCGAGTTCGTTCATTCGCATACCGTAGATCGTCGTTGTCTCGGCCGGGGCGCTTGAGCCCAGTCGTGCATGAACGGCTGTTGGTGCTCACCACGCACCCGGACCCTCATCGGCCTCTCTTCCCGTGACAGGCACAACATCGATCACACCGCGCGCCCACCTGCCAGCGCATGCTCGACGCTACGCCGACCGACCCCGACGGCAAACTACGCGTCACGGACACAACTGCGGTGTTCAACTACCCCTCACAGACACAACTTCCGTGAGCGGCGACTACTGAGCTACGGATGGCCACCGACCAGTACCGACCGGCGCGGCGACGCAGACGGCGCAAACGGGTAATTACCCATCGGCAACGACGCCAACTGGAACCAGTACGAGCGGAACATTCTCGGATCCCCGATCCCGAATGTGTATGTGGTCGTGAAGCGTCCGTCGCCGGTGACGTGCTCCTGAACCCCATAGGTGGTGTAGGCCCGACCGAAGCCGATCCGCAGGCGCACCAACGCGCCGCCGGGTGGTAGGTAGCCGCCGTCAAGCTGACCGTCGATGTGGACCGTGCCGCCCCACGCGACCCGCCGCGGAAACACGCGTATGAGCTTCACCCGCGCCGGCACGATCACGTGTGCCTGTCCGGACAGGCTCGGCTCGAGCGTGGGAGCGCCACCGTACATCGCCTCGACCAGCCGGGACGGTCCCGCAGGAAGCTGGGCGCTCCAGCTTCCGTTCGCGGCCGTTGTGGCCACGGCGGCCTGGGTGAAATCGCCCAGACCGTTATCCGGCGCCGCCAGCACACGGACCGTCTGGCCCCCGAGCGCGGTGCCGTCCGCCATTCCCAGCCAGCCACCGACTGTGGTGGGCCTGCCGTCGCCAATCCGCTCGGAGACCCTGGTGACCGCGTGCGGAAGCTCGACGACCCGGATCGTCTTGTGCCGTTTGACCCGGATCTGCTTGCCGCCACGAACGACGGTCGTCCACACCACCACCGTGCGCCGCACAATCCGGGGATGGCAGCGGGTCACTCTATGGGCCCTCCGGTGTGCGCCCGTCTTGATGCGGACCTTCCGGCAGCGCAGCTTGTCGACAAGCTTCGAGAACCCGATTCCGCTCACCGTCGGCTGGCGGATGCTCAACGTCCACGATTGAGACGGAGACGTCGCGACGTGGCCTGACGTGTTCCTGGCGTTGTTGGCGGCGTAGCAGGTCAGCTGATGGACACCTATGCCGGCGACCGGAATCCGCGCGCGCGGGCGTGGATACCACCGGTAGGGAGTCCCATCGAGTGAGCAGCCAACACCCGACACACCCGAGGGCCCAGCGGTTCCCGTGGCGGTGATGTACTGCGTGCCGGCCGTCGATGGCGCGTCGGTCGGTCCGGACAGAGCTATTCCCACTGGATAGTTGTCGATGTTGACGTACTTGACGGCGGTCCCGGACATGTAGTGGCCCGCTGCATAGTCATAGCCCGCGTCGCGAGCCCACATCACGAGCGGCACCGACGCGCCCGACCTCACGGAGGCAGTGTTGAACGACTGGTTGAACGAGCCAGCGGGACACTGATGCCACGTCACCTGGCTTTGGGGCTCGTTGACCGGCTGGGAGACGCTCAGCCCGGCGAGAGTCGCCGAGAGCTGACAGGCACCTGTCGGTCCATCGGCTGAGAACGCGATCGGCCACGTCCCTCGCACCCAGCCGCTGGACGTGCCCAAGCTGCCGTTCGCCGTGTACACCGTGGGGCCTGAGAGTTCTGCGGCCTCGATCTCAAGCCCCAGCATGCTTATCTCGCCGGGTTTCTGTGTGCCGTCGCATTTGCTCCAGCCGCAGATGATCTGCCACCCGAAATATGGCGAGAGGATCACTGGCGAGGTGTAGGCGATCTGCGACGGATACGCCTCGGTGCCACCCCCTCGCCAATAGAAGCCTCCTCCCCAGCCCATGTTCTGGTTCACGCCATAGCTCAGCATGCCAGAGCCCTCAGTGTGAACCTGCACGATCACGATTCCGGCCGGGGCATCGATTTCCCAATACGCGCGTCCACCTGCGGGTACGTTGCTTCCGTTCCCGAACACCTCCATTCCGTTCGCGAAACTGTTCGGAGGGCACGCGAACGGCGTCGTGACGCCAGGATTCGACGCGCCGGAGTGGGCCACCCCCACCGTGCCCCACGTCGAGCCTGAGCCCGGGGTAAAGCTCCCGCAAAGGTGAATCCAGATGACCCCGGCTGCGGCAGCCGTCCCAGCGGCCTTGAGCATCGCGACCATCAACGACGCGCCACCCACCAAGGTCCAGGCCCGACGTCGTCGTATTTGCAAGTGGCGAAGCACGATCACACAGCCGGGCCAGCGTGGTCAGCAGACGATGGCGATGTAGAACGGCGCTGGCGTAGGAGTGCCATGGCTATACGTCCATACGTAGACGAGCGTCTTGCCCCTGCCCCGGCCTGGATCGTTGATGCCAACTCCTGTGCTATCAGCGATTGGCGCGATGCCTGGCACCGCAGCAGGTGTGACCAACACCGCGCATCGAGAGGACCACTCTGTTCCCCAGCTGACCGTGTATTGGTAACCGGCAACGGAAGCGTGAGCTCCGCGGCTGCCACTGAGGACTTGCCCGTTTTGGCTTACGTGGGCCCAGTGTCGAATCGACCCCCCGAGTGAGCCGGCGTTGAGCTTCGCCGGCGTGATCGATCCGTTGGCAAGCTTGTTCGAGGTAACGGCACGGTTGCGGATCTGCTTCATGCCGACGCTGTTCGCCGGGATGCTGATCGCGGCGTAGGAGGTCCCGCCGAGGGCCACAAAGAGCGCAAGGTAGGCGACGAGATTGGTTCGGACGTGATTGATGATTCGCGTCATGTCCCTACCTTCTGGTTGTGTTGGGGTCAACCATTCGGGGAGGATCCTGGGCCGAGCACTCCTGACGGCCCGAACGCGCTGACCTTGGTGGAAGCTGCGGAAGTGGCCGCCGGATGGTACGCAGGCGCCGGGGATGTGGTCGCGCCAGTCGGCTCGGTCTCGGAGCTGGTTGTCGGACGCGGGGCTGGCGCCATGGAGCGCGTGGTCGCCGGCGGGCTTGGTGTCGCCGCGATCGTGGTGCTCACCAGTGTGCGCGCCGGCGCCACCGATCTGGCCGCACGCGACCGCGCAGGGTGGACCCGATGCAGCTTCGTGTGAAGCGGCTGCCGCGTGGCGGCGATATGCGTCAGCGGCCAGCGCTCCACGCCGCCCAAGGCCGGCGGGAAGACAACCGCGAGACCGTCGGCCTTGGATGCCGGTGCGCCCCTGCGGATCGGACGTGGGGAGCCGATCAGAACTGCCAGAGTCACTGCCACCGCCACGACCCCGGTCGCGGCCGCGGCGTGCGCTCGGTGCGAGGCGGCCGCAGCTGCCGCGCGCGCGAGCAGAGAAGCGACTCGAGGCAGGCCGGCGTGGCCCCGGGGCGGGCGCGGGACCGATGGCTCGGCCGGCGGCGGAGACGTCGGCGCCGGCAATGCATCCTGAACCGCGGCGGAATCCTCTCCCCAGAAGTCCGCGGCGCGCCGTGTCGGCCCCGAGACGTCGTTGTCGTCGGACGCGGAGGCGGACCTCCCGGCCGTCGTCCCGAGCGGGACCAGCTCCTCGCGAGGGCCCAGCCAGTCACGAGGCAGGCGGATGACGTTGCTGTCGGCTTGCGCCTTGGTCGTCGCTTCGTCGCTGTGCGGGTCTTCCGATTCCAACGATTTGCAGAGCTTCTTTGCCGAACCACGAAGGATGTGTCCGCCCGAAGGAGTAGTATACCCACCTGAATTGGTTCCAGTTTGTCTCAATTAGAATTCAGGGAGCTGTGGAGAGCAGCGCAGAATCGTTTCTGACGGTTGCCGAGGTTGCGGAGATCCTCAAGCTGAACCAGCAGACGGTCCGCAACTGGATTGATCAGGGGTCCCTGCCGGCGCTGCGGGTGGGCCGGCGGGTCCGGATCAAGCGCTCTGACTTCGAGCGGGTGCTCGAGCAGAGCTACAGCTCGGGGCTGGGCTCTGCGGCCCCGGAACGCGGACCCACCGCAGAGGATTTCTGGGGTGGCACGCCGGTGGGCCTGGCCGAGCCGAATCCGCTGACCGAACGGGCTCGCCCGGCCGATCCGGGCGCCCCCGCGACGCGCCCCGCAGGCGTCGACCGCGAGGCATCGCCGCCCGCCGGCGACGGGTCCGCGGGCGCTGATCACCCGGGCTCCCCGACCGCCGGCGACGGGTCCGCGGGCGCTGATCACCCGGGCTCCCCGACCGCCGGCGACGGGTCCGCGGGCGCTGACCACCCAGGCTCCCCAACCGCCAGCGACCGGCCCGCCGGCGACCTCCCCAGCCCGCTCGACACCCCATGAGCTTCAGCGACGACCTCGACCGGCAGCGCGCGCAGATCATGCGCCGTGTTCGCCAGGCGGGCAACGAATGGGCCGACGCGATGCGGGCGCACAAGCTCGCGCCCCCGGACCTGGGGTTCTCGGGCCGGCTGGCCGCGCTCGCCGACGCGGCGCAGAGCGAGCAGGTCGCGTGGGAGCACGCCCACGCCGCCGGCCTCCTGTGGCGCCCGGTACCAGGGGCTGAGGGGGCCGAGCCACCGTACGAGCTCCGGCCAGGCACTGGCCGGCGCGGGCCGCCAGAGCTCTGGGATCGTTTCGACGCCGCGGTGGCCACGCTGAACCGCGCGATCACCGGGTCGGACGCGGCGGCCGTTGCCGACGCGTTCGGGGAGATGGCGGACGCCGCCCGCGCGCTGGCGGACGCCATCAAGCAAGAGGATGAGGCGGCGGCCGGCGCCGGCGCTCGCGGGGCGGCATAAACGCTCCGAACGCGGGGGCGCTACGCTCACTCATCCAGGGGGCCGGGCTCGTCCGGGACTGTGCTCGCAGCCGAAGTCCGCGCCGCTCCCCGGACCTTCGGCCTCGCCTGCGGGAACCGATCCCACCCCAATTCACGAGACCAGGGCTGCGAAAGCACGAAATGTTTACGAACAATGAAACCGGGGATGCAAATCTGAACGCCGAACACGATTGGAAGGAGAGAGACCATGCCGCAGATCATCGTGACGGCGGATAGCACCGATCGCAGCGACGAAGCGGTACTTCTGCGCGAACGAGTGAACGTGGCCGATTTCGAGAGCGACCACTTCGCCGCCCAGCTCGTCGAACGGCTCGGGTGGGCAGTCGAGGACGCGTCGCAGATCGAGGAGGATCCCGCCAAGCGCGGCTGAGGCGCCGATCCGGAGGGGCCGACGGCAGGCGCCGACCCAGGGGCCGAGGGCAGAGGGCGATTCGATGGGGTCAGGGTTCTCGGGCGTCGGCCTCGGGCGCCGGCGTCGAGCGTCGGCCTCGGGCGCCGGCCTCGGGCGCCGGCCCCGACCCCTCAAACGCGCTCCGCCAGCGTCGTCACCACCGCTTCGTAGACCCCCGCCCCGTACTTCTCCTCGGCCAGCCGCACGCCCGGGCGGCCGATCAGTTCCAGTTCCAGAGTCGGGTCTCGCTCGAGCGCGTTGGCCACCAGCCAGAACGCGCCGACCACGGTGGCGGCCTCGACGTCCTCGCGCGAGTCGCCCACGGCGATGCACTCCGCCTGTGCGTATCCGCGGGCCTGCATGTGGCGCGCGACCGCCCGCGCCTTCGACGCTCCGGCGGGAACGAGGTGATAGGCGTGAACGACCGGCAGGCCTGGCATCTGCTCGGCGTGTTCGCGCACGATGCCGTTGTCGACCAGCCGCAGCCAGCCGCAGCCGGCGCGGTCCAGCACTAGCCGCGCCTCCTCGAGGTCAACATCGCCTCGGAACAGATGCGAGACATCGCGACCGATCGACCAAGGCGTGTGGTACTCGAGCCGCCCCCCGAAGTGCTCGAGCAGTAGCGCGGGCGCTCCTGAAACCTCGATCTGGTGGTAGATCGACCCGAGCGAATCCGACGGCACGACGCCGTCGGTCAGCCACTCGAGCTCGCCGTCGATCACCAGCCCGCAGCCGAGCTCGAAGATGTACGCGCTCGAGCCGATCAGCCGGGCGGCCTCAAACACGCTCGACTGCTTGCGACCCGAGTACAGGACCACCTCCACCTCGGCGCGCCAGCATGCCTCGAGCGCCCGCACCCCGAGCGCGGAGAACCGCCCGTCGGCGCCATGCACCAGCGACGCACCCGGCCCGAGCAAGGTACCGTCGAGATCCACGTAGAGGCAGCGCATCGGTGCCGCCCAATCAGCTCGGCGCCGAACCTCGGATTCCGCCCGGTCGCAGCTTGCGCCAGAGGCGCCCGGCGGGGTAGCGCACGCGTTGTAGGTACTGCTCGCGAGCGCTGTCCAGCCTGAGCAGGTCGACTGTGCTCACCACGGGTTGTGGGGGTGCCATCTGCCGCTCATATAAACCGCAGACTCCGAACGTGCCGCAGAACTCACACTCAGCGGACACCCAGCTTCCCTCGATGGCTGGACGAACCTTGACTTCAGCGCACCCTGGATCGTCATTCCGTGGATCGTCGAAGTCATGGAACAGCAACAGCCCGCCGTTGGGGGTCAACGCCTGCAGCGAAAGCAGGTCTCGTTGCACTCCCGGGAAGCTGTGATCGCCATCGACGAAGGTGAGAGCTGGGCGCAGGTGCGGGTAGGCCCGCGCGAACGCGCTGACAGTTCCGCGGATGAACACGATTCTGTCGCCGACCCCTCGCCGCTTAGCCTCCGAGGCGGCGGCACGCGTCAGGTTGGCATCCACGTCGAGCGAGTACACGGTGGTGTCGCGACCGGCGGCCTTGATCGCCGAGGCCATGAGGATCGCCGACTTGCCGTAGTAGGTGCCGATCTCGAGGATCGGACCTGACGAACGAGAAGCGAGTTCGAACAGCTTGGCCGCGTCTTCGGGAAGCAGCCAGCCAGGAATCGTTTCCACCAGTCCCAGGGCCTCCTCCATGGCGCTCACCATACATTCACCCCAAACTCGGACCGATCAGCCGGCCGGGGAGTCGCCGGTCGGGCGGCTCGACGCGTGCGCGACCATACTGGACGGCTGTGTCGATCGCCCGCCAGACCGAACCCTGGACGAGCCTGCTGGAGACAGGCCGCAGCGATGAGCGCCTGGTCCACGAGGATATTTATGGGGCGCGCTCCGCGCGCCTGGTTTCTGCTCCGGCGAACCTGAGCCCACCGGTCACCTCGGCACTGGAGACGGCCGGCATTCACGACCTCTACGCCCACCAGGCGGAGGCGGTGGAGAAGGCGTTCGCCGGCCCCACGATCATCACCACAGGCACCGCCTCGGGGAAGTCGCTGTGCTTCCAGCTGCCGACACTGGAGGTGCTGAGCACCGACCGCACGGCGCGCGCGCTCTACCTCTACCCGACGAAAGCGCTTGCCCAGGACCAGGCCCGCGCGCTGCATGCGTTTGGTCTCCACCGGCTGATCCGCCCGGCGATCTACGACGGGGACACCCCGCGCCAGGAGCGATCGGCGATCCGCAAAAGGAGCAACTTGGTGCTGACCAACCCCGACATGCTCCACGTCGGGATCCTGCCCCACCATGCCGCCTGGGGGGACCTGTTCGCGAACCTCGCCTTCGTCGTCCTCGACGAAGCGCATGTCTACCGGGGCGTTTTCGGCTCCCACATCGCCAATGTGCTCAGGCGCCTGCGCCGGATCGCCGCCATCCACGGGACGGCGCCGCGCTTCCTGCTCGCCAGTGCGACGATCGCCAACCCGACCGAGCTGGCCGAGAAGCTGACCGGGCTGCCTGACTTCCGGCTCGTCGACAGCGACGCCGCCCCGCGTGCGGCGCGCCGGGTGGCGATGTGGAATCCGCCACTGCTCGACGAGGCGCTCGGGCTGCGAGGCTCGGCGCTCTACGAGGCTGCCGAGGTGTTCTCCGATCTGATCGCCGCGGGGGCCCGGACGATCTGCTTCATGAAGTCACGCAAGGGCGTCGAGCTGATCCTGCGTCATGCCGTCGACCGCCTCGACCCCGAGCTGGCCGAGCGGATCGCCCCCTACCGCGCCGGCTACACGCCGGCCCAGCGGCAGGACATCCAGCGCCGGCTGAGCGCCGGCGAGCTGCTGGGCGTCGTCGCCACGGACGCGCTCGAGCTCGGCATCGATGTCGGCGAGCTCGACGCCGCGATCTGCGTCACCTTTCCCGGCACGGTCGCGAGCCTCAAGCAGATGTGGGGCCGCGCGGGGCGGCGGGGACGGGGCCTGGCGGTTTACGTGGCCGGCGAGGACGCGCTCGACCAGTTCTTCTGCCGCCATCCCGACGAGTTCCTGACCCGTCCGGTCGAGGCCGCGATCGTCGATCCGCACAGCCCCGAGATCTACGCCGAGCACCTGGTCTGCGCTGCGCACGAGGCCCCCCTGAGCGATGCCGACGAGGCCTACCTCGGCCCCGGCTGGCGCGGCCATGCCGAGGAGCTTGCCGGCGCGGGGATCCTGCGCGAGCGGGCCACGGGATTCGTCCCCCGGCGCCCCGACGACTACCCCGCCGCCCGAGTGGCGCTGAGGTCGGCCTCCGCGGACAGCTTCCTGCTGATCGACGCGACATCCGGCGAGGTGATCGGGACCGTGGAGGCGGCACGGGCGTACGGCACCGTTCACGAGGGAGCGGTGTACCTGCACCTGGGCCGGGCCTACGAGGTGCTCGAGCTCGACCTGGACGGTCGCCGCGCCCTGCTCGACCCGTTCTCCGGCGACTACTTCACCCAGACCAAGCGGGAAAGCATGGTGTACGTCGAGCGTCTCCACGAACACAGCGAGCTGCTCGGGGTCAGGCTCTCGTTCGGGTCCGTGGTCTATTCGGAGACCGTCCTCGGCTACCAGCGCAAGCGCCTGCAGGACCACGAGGTGATCGACTTCCTGACGCTCGACCTGCCGACCGTCGAGTTCGCCACGCGCGCGCTCTGGTTTGAGCTCGACGAGCTGCTGGCGGCCGAGCCGTTCCCGGCCGATCAGCTGCTGGGAGCGCTCCATGCGCTCGAGCACGGTCAGATCGCGGTGCTGCCGCTGATCGCCATGTGCGACCGGTGGGACATCGGCGGTCTGTCCACCAACGCCCATCCCCAGACGGGCGGTCCGACGATCTTCATCTACGACGGCCACCCCGGTGGCGTGGGGATCACCCGTCGAGGCTACGACCAGTTCGCCCGGCTGGTCGGAGATGCGCGCCGGCTGATCGGGGAGTGCCCCTGCCGCTCCGGCTGCCCATCGTGCGTGCAGTCGCCGAAATGCGGCAACCTCAACGAGCCACTGTCCAAGCGGGGGGCGCTCGAGCTGCTACGGCGGCTCAGCGAACGACCGGCCTAGTGCAGGTCCCGAGGACGTACGACATCGACCAGCTTCGCGCTGCCGGCCGACAGCTCGCTCCACGGACACTCGAAGACCAGGGTGGCGAGCGCGCCGGTCGGGAACTTGCGCTCGACCTCGCTCAATTTGCCTGCGTCTGACCTCGCCAGGCTCAGCACGAGATCCTGCAGCGCCGGGTTGTGGCCGATCACCATCACCGAGGGAGTGCCCTCCGGGACCCGCCGCAGGCGCTCGATCAGGTTCTCGCAGCTGGCGCCGTAAAGCTCGGGCTCGACCAGAAGCTCGCCGCCGGGGGCGACCCCCTCGAACGTCTGCCGCGTCCGGCGGGCGGAGGAGCACAGGACCATGGCCGGCTCGATCCGCTGCGTGCGGACGTGCTCGGCGAGCAGCTCGACGGCGCGCCGGCCGCGCGGCGCCAGCGGCCGCTCGTGATCGTCGAGGCCGGGATCGTCCCAGCTCGACTTCGCGTGGCGGAGGATGAACAACTGCTTCGAAGCGGGCATGCGTGCCCCGGGATTGTGGCGCGCGGAGCCGCTAGCATCGCCCCGCGACGGCGAGATAGCTCAGCTGGTAGAGCACACGACTGAAAATCGTGGTGTCCCCGGTTCGAGTCCGGGTCTCGCCACTCGCTCGCGAAGGTACTTCAAAACGAGTCGCCGGGCAGCTGCCGCCGGGCGGGGTAGTGTGGGCGGCTGGCGGGCAGTGGAAGCTGCATAGTGCGGCAAGGCGGGCGTGAGCCGGAGCGCTGCCGTGTTGTGCCTGACTGTGGTGCATGGCACGGCACGGCTCGCCCATCCCCGCGGCCGATCGAGGTTCTCGGCCGGATGCGGTGAGCGGACTCGTCCATGCCCTGGGCTTTCGTTGTGGTTGACGACCTCGACGTTGTGCCCGTCCGGGTCGAGCACGAATGCGCCGTAGTAGCCCGGGTGGTAAACCGCGCGCTCCCCCGGCGCGCCGTGGTCCTCGTAGCCCGCCGCGAGCGCGGCGGCGTGGAACGCGCGGACCGTGGCGTCCTCCCGCGCGGGGAACGCGAGGTGAACGTGTTCCGTGAGCGGCCGCTCGTCCCGGACGAGCGAGAAGCTGTAGTCCGGGCCGGACAGCTGCACGCGGCCGGGCTCGTCGTGCGCCAGGCGCAGCCCGGCGTGCGGGGCGATCGCCGTGTAGAAGCGCCGGGAGGCCTGCGGGTCGCGGACGCGGATCCACAGGTGGTCGACGATGCTGTCGAGCGCGGGGTTCTCGCGATCGTCGTGGACCGCCTCGACGCTGTTGCCGTCGGGGTCGAGCAGGAAGGCGCCGTAGTAGGCCGGGCCGTACTGCGTGCGCGGCCCCGGCGCGCCGTCGTCGGGGTACCCCGCGTCGACGCCCGCCTGCCAGAACGCGTCGACCTGGGCGCGGTCGCGGGCGCCGAAGCCGACGTGGAGCCCGCGGGTCACCGGGTGCTCGCCGTCGGTCGGACCGATGCACCAGTCCTCCCACTCGACCAGCTCGGCGTCCGCATGGTCGGGCTCGACGCCCAGCACGCTCAGGACGGTGCGGTAGAAGCGCTCGGAGGCCGCGAGGTCCGAGACGGCGATGCCGACGTGATCGAACACTGAGGCCGAGGCTACCGTTGCCGGCATGCTCGACGCCTGGCATCACGCCCGTGAGGCAATCGACCGCCGATCGGGTGAGCGCGCCGCTGGAGGTGTCAGTCCGAGTGATCGCGGAGGCGCCGGTAGCGCTCGTAGATCACGCCCGAGCCGAACGTCCTGGTCTCGATCAGGTCGAGCGGGACGTCTTCGGTGACCGGCGGCAGGAACGGCGTGCCGCCACCGACGAGCACCGGATGGCGGAACATGCGCAGCTCGTCGACAAGGCCGAGCTCGACAGCCGCCGCGGCCAGGCCGGCGCCGCCGATCGCGACATCCTTGTCGGTCGCGTCGAGTGCCGCAGCGGCCTCCTCGGCCAGCGACGCCTCGGCGAGCCGCGCGTTGCCTTGGACGCTGTCGAGCGTGCGGCTGAAGACGATCTTCGGGATCGCGCACCAGGCGTCGGCGAACGCGGCGTGGAGCTCGCTGTCGCGCATCGACGGATCCGTCTCCCACACCAGCATCGTCTCGTAGAGCCTGCGGCCCAACAGAAAGCCCCCAAGCTCGCGTGTCTGCGTGACGTGGAAACGAAACTGCTCCTCGTTGGCCACCGACCAGGAGAACGCGCCCTTCCGGTCGGCGATGAAGCCGTCCACCGAGACGTTCATCGAGTAGATCAGCATGGCTTCACACCGTCGGGCGGGGTCGTGGGCGAGGCGAATCGATCAAGGTCATGGTACGGCCATGGTCATCGCCCTCCCGCTGATCGCCACACTGATCACCCAGGAGCGGATGCGCTGACCGAGACCCGCGTCGCCAGCCTGAGCACCCACGATCACAGGAGAAGTGATGCAGATCACCCGCAATTCACTCGACACGACCCCCGGACCCAGCGACTGGTTCACCGGCACTGTCTACATCGACGCGATCGCCGTGCCCGCCGCCACCGCCCGCACCGGCGCCGCGCTCGTCCACTTCACCCCGGGCTCGCGCACCGCCTGGCACACCCACCCCTACGGCCAGACCATCTACGTCACCGAAGGCATCGGCCGCTGCCAACGCGAAGGCGGGCCCGTCGAAGCGATCCGCCCGGGCGACCGTGTCTACTTCGAACCGGGCGAGAACCACTGGCACGGCGCCGCGCCCAACCGCTTCATGGCCCACATCGCCATCCAAGAAGCCGACGAGAACGGCAACCCCGTCACCTGGGGCGCACACGTCACCGACGACGAATACAACGTCGCCCCGGCAGGCTAGCCCGCCTAGCCCCGGGCAGCGCCCCACTCGTCGCCCAGAGAGGGCATGCGACCGGTTCCGGCTTGCACCGAGCCGCGGCTTTCTGGTAGGACGCGCGTAGATGAGGAGGAGGCTCGGACCGTGGCGGATCGCGATCATTGCCCTGGTGGCGGTCGCCGCGGCCCTCGGACCGGGGTGGTCAAGCGCTGCCACCGGAACCGGCAGCCGCGACGCGCTCCGCGCCGCGACGGCCACGCCAAGGTGGATGGCCAGGGCGGCCGCCGCCCCCGAGCCGGTCAGCGTCGTCTTCCCCAACGATCCCGGCTTCGCCGGCTGCGAGCAGCAGGACCCGATCACGGGATGCAAGGACAACGAGCAGTGGGACCTGTTCGGCCCGCTGCCCGGTAACGACTGCCCGGCGCCGGGGACCCTCGCCCCGGTGCTGCCCCATCCCGACGGCGGCCTTCCGTGCTGGGCGACGAAGGCCACCGACCCCGAGCACGCCTCGGGCGTGAACATGACCGGGGCCTGGGCGCAGGGCAACCTCGGCCGGCCCGACGTGCTGATCGCCTACATCGAGGGCGGCGTCAACTACAGCAGCGACTCGATCAAGGACGGGCTCGACTCGGTGTTCCTCAACCGCGGCGAGCTGCCGTGGCCACAGGACGCCAGTGGCCACGACCACCACACCTACGACCTGAACGGCGACGGGCGCTTCGACATCCGCGACTGGGCACAGGATCCGCGTGTCAACCCGCCCTGCCCGCCCGGGGTCCAGCCATTCGTCCACCACCAGGAGGGCGTGACCTGGTCGTGCGTCGCCGGCGGACGCCACCCCTACCTGCACAGCGTCCACGTGAACGGCGTGCTGACCCCGTATCTGTCCCCCGAGGATCTGATCGCGGTATTCGGCGACTGCCGGATCGCCGGCCACCGGGTCCGCTTCTGCCGGGCCGGCCACCACTACGACAACGACGGCAACGGATATCCCAACGACATCTCGGGCTGGAACTTCGAGCGCAACAACAACGACCCGCAGACCGAGGACATGGCCTACAACCACGCCCCCAGCCTGATCTCGCTGCTGGGCGGGGAGGCCAACAACGCCTTCGCCGGCGTCGGCGTGTGCCGAGAGTGCATGGTGGTGCCGGTCAAGGACGATGCCGAGCCGCTCGGGCGCTCGGACCGGTGGGGCGAGGCGATCCTGTACGCGACCGATCTCGGCGCGACCGCGATCTCCTCGGTCGTCGTCGAGTACAGCTACTCGTCGTTCTCGCAGGAGGCGGTCAACTACGCCTACCGCCACGGCGTCTTGCTGTCACTGGACTCGAACGACTTCGATTCGATGGACCACACCGACGGCATGTTCTTCGCCCACGCGTTCCCGGGCAACTCGCTGACCGAGGACCAGCCGGCGCCGGCCACGCAATGGTTCCGCGCCCGCTCGAACGTGACCAGCTACGGGACCCACAGCATCTTCTCGGGGGAGGAGAACTCGACCTCGGGGGCGACGCCGTTCCAGGCCGCGATGCTGGCCATGGTGCAGTCGGCGGCGCTCGACGCGCGCGACCGCGGGATCATCCCCAGCCGCCTGACCCCGAACGAGGTCAAGCAGGTGCTGATGGACACGGCCAGCCCGGTCATCCCTCAGACCCAGGCGCCGGGGGTGGCGAACCAGTGGCCCGGCAACCCGCAGAGCGTGACCGACGCCACCCACACGAACTGGTCAACGCAATACGGCTACGGGCGGCCCGATCTCGGGGCCGCGACCAGCCTGGTGCTGTCGGGCCGCGTGCCGCCGACCGCTGAGATCGACTCGCCGCCCTGGTACCAGTACGTCGATCCGGTGCACCGGCACTCGCTGCCGATCAGCGGTTCGCTGGCCCCCAGCCGCTGGCGCTCGGGCGGACGCGTGCGCTGGTGGCTCGAGTGGGCGCTCGGCGCCAACCCCGCGGACAGCGCGTTCCACACCATCGCGCGCGGCGTCACCCGCCGGCGGCTCGCCGGCAGGCTGGGCACGCTCGATCTGCGCCGGATCCCGGCCAGCTTCTCCGGCCACGCGCCGGCCTCGACGCTCCCGCCGGACGGGCCCGAGCAGTACACGCTCACGCTGCGCCTGCGCGTGGTCGACGCCAACGGGCTGAAGGCCGAGGACCGGCGCACGATCGGCGTCCGCCACGACCCCACATTGCTGCGCGGCTTCCCGAAGCGGATCGGCGGCGAGATCGCGGGCGGACCGAGCTACGTGGACCTCGAAGGCCGCCATCAACTCGACCTCGTGTACGCGACCGCCGACGGCGACGTGAACGCCCTGCGACCGGACGGCCGGGAGGTCCCGGGCTTCCCGGTCCACACCGACTTCGACCGCCAGATCGATCCCAACAACCCCGAGAACTTCCCCGCGCGCGCGTATCGCACCGTGCCCGCCCTGCGCAACGTCCGCGACCCCGTGGTGGGCGTGGCGGTCGGCGATCTGTTCGGGAAGGGCAGGCTCGACATCGTCGCCACCACCTCCAACGCCGACGTCTATGCCTGGGACGCCCACGGGCACCGGCTGCCCGGGTTCCCGGTCTCCTCGGCACGGCGGTACTGGACGCTGCCGGTGCCGACCCCGGCCGTGCCGACGGCGCACAGCCGCCTGCCCGCGCGGGGCGACCTGGCCCCGCCCGTGCTCGCCTCGCTCGAGGGCGGCCACCGCCTCGACATCCTGATGAGCGCCTACGACGGGCACGTCTATGCCTGGCGGCCCGACGGCCGGCCGGTGCCGGGCTGGCCGGTCGAGGTCAAGCTGCCCGCGGCTGACTTCGCCCGCCTTGGCGTAGACCCGAGCCAGTACATCCGCGACTCGAAGCTGATGTACCCGGTCGCGGTCGGCGACGTGCTCGGGACCGGCCATCCGCAGGTGTTCGTGTCGAGCTTCGAGTGCGACAACGCCCACCCCGCCGCCTTCCTGTACGGGATCTGGGGCAACGGCAACGTCCACGCCGGCGGCGCCTACCTGCCCGGCTGGCCGGTACGCCTGGCGAGCCTCGACGAGTGCTACGACCAGTCGATCGACTTCGTCGGCGAGGGGACGAGCCCGCCGGTGATCGGCAACTTCGGCGCCGGCCATCTCCAGGTGATCTCGAGTCCGGTCAGCGGTGGCGTGGACGTGATCAACGGTGATGGCACGATCGCCAGGACGCTGTCGCTGTCCTGCTCGAGCGCGGCCTGCCAGCCCAACGCCCCGTACCGCCCCACCGGGGACGCGATCACGATTACGATCACCGGCCAGGGCGGGCTCGGCGATCTCGCCAACACCGGCACGCCGGAGTTCCTGCAGAGCTCGATCGGTGCCGAGACGTTCACTTCGGCGATGGGCTCCTCGGGCCAGGCGGCGCTGCCCCAGGCCTACGAGAAGGTGTGGAACGTGGCCACCGGCGCGGTGGCGCCGGGGTTCCCGGTCCGCCAGGACGGCTTCCCGTTCTTCGACGCGCCGCTGGCCGCCGATCTCGCCGGCGACGGCACGCGTCAGGTGATCGAGGGCAACGACTCCTATTGGATCCACGCCTGGGACATCCACGGCGGCGAGGCCCCAGGCTTCCCCAAGTACACCGGCCAATGGCCGAGCTTCAGCGGCGTCGTCGGCGACGCGACGATGAACGGCCGGCTGCGGTTCGCCGACGGCACCCGCGAGGGGTGGCTGTTCGTGTGGCGCGTGCACGGCGATGCCCGGCTCGACAACTCCTGGTCGCACCTGCGCGGCGACAACTACAACGCCGGGCTCTACGGGCTCGACACGCAACGGCCGGAGGCGATCCTCGACCTGCACCGGCGAGACCGGACGCTGCGCTGGCGCGCCCCCGGCGGCGACTACGAGCTGGGCGCGGCCACCGCCTACCAGGTCCTCGCCTGCTCTGACCGCGACTGCGGCCGCGCCCGCGTGCTGCCCGGGGCGCCGCGCCCGGCCACCGCGGGCACGCGGCAGCGGCTGCGACTGGGGGCGCTCCCCCACGGCACCCGCTACCTGGCCGTCCGGTCGCTCAACGCCGCCGGCAACCTCTCGGCGCTGAGCAACGTCGTGGCCGCGCCTCAGCTGAGCCGCTGAAGCAGCTGTTCGCGATCGGGACCCGGGAAGGGACGCGCCACAGCGCCAGCTCGGTGCGTCGCAACCGGGGTTGGCTCAGGCGGGCAGGAAGTCGATCAGCAGTCGGGTGACCTCGTCCGGGGCTTCGAGCTGCATCCAGTGGCCCGGCCCATCGAGGCGCTCGTAGCGCCATGTGGCGGCGACATGCGCGGCCGAATTGGTCATCTGCGCCTCGGTCAGGGCGATGTCTCCCGTGCTCCAGACGCCCATCGTGGGGGCCTGGATCGGGGGCAGCTCGGGGGCGGGCTGGACGAAGGACTCGGGCGGGACGTTGGCCCGGTACCAGTTGAGGGCCGGGGTCAGCGATCCGTTCGCCTCGAGCTCGGCGATCACGGCGTCGGCGTCGGGGTGGCGGGCCCAGGCCCGGAAGTTCGCCCAGCCGTCGCCGGAGAGCCACTGCTCGGCCACGCCCTGGAACTGGAACAGGAGCATGTACCACGACTTCTGGCGCTGCTCGTAGCCGGCGGTTCGGAACGACGCCGGATGGCCCACGGACAGGGTCACGAGATGGTCGACGCGCTCGCCCGCGAACGCCCCCAGCGCCCACGCGAGCGCCGCGCCCCAGTCGTGCCCGACCAGGTGCGCCCGCTCGGCCCCGGCGTCGGCGATCACCGCGAGCGCGTCGCCCACGAGCGACTGCATCCCGTAGGCGCTCACCTCGCTTGGCTTGCCCGACCGGCCGTAGCCGCGGAGGTCGGGCACGATGACCCTGAACCCGGCCTCGGCCAGCGCCGGGACCTGGCGTCGCCACAGCCTCCCGGAGTCGGGAAAGCCGTGGAGCAGGACCAGCGGACGGCCCTCGCCCGTGACCTCGTACTCGATGCCCACACCGTCGTTGTCAGCGCGCATCGCCCGGCCCCGACTCATGCCACCGGCGACTTCATCGATGCCACGTACCCGCGGACGTCCCCCGCCGGCTCGGAGTAGGCCTCACCGAGGCTCTCCTCGACCGCGCTCATGTAGTCCCGGGCCCACTGCGGGAACTCGTAGTCGATCGCGTGCAGGAACTCGAGCGTGGCGGCGAGGCGGATGTCGGCGATCGAGGGCGAGGCGCCGCCGATGAACTGCTTGCCGTCGAGGAAGAACTTCCGGTAGGCCTCGAGCGGCGCCGCGATCGCGGTCGTGGCGTCCTTCTGCGCCTGAGCCTTGGCTCTGTCGTCGGCGTCCGAGGCCCCAACCTCCCCGGCGTATTGTGGGAACGCGAGCACCGGATAGGTGGCTCGCGCCACGAGCGGATACAGGGTGCCGATCAGGTAGAACATCGCGCTGTCGATCATCGCCCGCTCCCCCGGATCGGTGGGGTAGAACCGGGTCAGCCCGTGCCGGTTGCACAGGTACTGCATGATCGCGCAGCTCTCCCACAGCGAGCCCCTGGGGAGGCCGTCGTGCTCGAGCAGCGGGGTGAGGTCGGCCGGGTCCTTGGCCAGGAACTCGGGCGTGCCCTTCTTGCCCCAGACGTCCACCTCTTCGAACTCGAGCCCCGCGGCCCGCACGAAGATCCGGGCGCTCAGGTTGTTGACGCTCGGCTTGAGGATGCTCACAGTGCTTGCAGCCATTGGACCTCCTTACAGGACCTGGTCCTGCTGGTAGGGATGCGTCGGCGGTCGGTGATGGACCCGCTGGGTCTGAAGCTTTCGCACGGCTCACCGCCTCTCGACGAGTTTCGACTTGTATTCGCTGCGCCGCAAGCTCCCCCACGGAACCAACTCGACCCTGGTCTGGACGATCAGGCGGCTGCGCAGCTGCTCCCGGATGGCCTCGGCCAGCCCGGAGTCGGCCGTGGCATCGCGCGCGAGCTCGACGCTGACGGGAAGCGGCGGCTGCTGTTTGACCCCCGGATCTCGGGGCTTGAGCAGGATGTGACCGCTGACCTCGGGGACGAACGCGCTCACGATCTCCCGCACGGCCGAGGGGAACACGTTGACGCCGCGCACGATCAGCATGTCGTCGGTGCGCCCGAGGCAGCGGATGCGGGGCCCGGTGCGGCCGCACGGACAGGGACTGGTCCGGACCTGCACGTGATCGCGCGTGCGGAAGCGCAGCAGCGGTGCGGCGCGATGATGCAGGTGGGTCAGCACCAGCTCGCCGGTGGCGCCGTCGTCGAGCTCGACCGGCGCTCCCGTGTCGGGGTCGATCAGCTCGGGATGCACGAACCCCCGGGCGCCCAAGTGCATGCCGTCCTGCTGTTCGCACTCTCCCCACAGCGACGGCCCGATGTCGCCGATCCCCATTGCCTCGGTGACCCTCGCCCCCCAGCCCTCCTCGAGCTTCGCCCGAAACGCGGGCTCGCCGCCCCCGGGCTCGCCGGCCACGAGCACGCGCTCCACGCTCGAGCGGCGGAGGTCGAGGCCCCGCTCGGCCGCGCGCTCGATCAGGTAGGCGGCGTACGACGGCGTCAGCACCGCGGCCTCGGGCTCCAGCCGCTCGATCGCCGTCAGCAACCCCTCGGTGTTCCCGGTGCCGAGCGGGATGTGGCACACGCCGATCCGATCGAACGCGTACAGCGCGGCACCGGCGACGAACGGCCCGGCGTTGTAGGTGGAGACGACCCGCTGGCCGCTCGCGAGCCCTGAGGCCGCGTAACTGCGGGCCGAGCCGGTGATCCAGTTGTCGAAATCGCCGGCGGTGAGCGGGATGTAGCTGGGCGTCCCGGTGGTGCCGCTGGTGGAGTAGAACCGGGCGATCGCGGACGGCGGCGCGCACAGGTGGGCGCCGATCGGATTCTCGGGCGTGCAGGTTTCCCTGAGCTCGCGCCTGTCGGTCAAGGGAAGTCCGGCGAGCTCGCCCAGCCCTCCCGTCGCTGCTGCCGAGGCGAATCCCGCCGCAGTGAGCTTGTCCCGGTAGAAGGGCGAGCGCTCGAACAGATACGCGAGCTGGCGGCGATAGGCGACGTCGTCCTCGGCCAGCTGCTCTGTCCACGGTCGGGATTCGATCGCCGGTGGGGGCATCAGCGCAGTTCCGTGCCCCGGGCACGCTCGTAGCCGATCGCCTCCTCGGCTTCCCTCGCCATCAAGAAGCCGAGGGGATGGTGCTGCTCCTCGGCCAGGTGGGCGAGCAGCCCGGCTGTGCGCGCGAGGATCGGCACAGCTTTCACCACCGAGGCCGAGAACCCCAGGTCGAGCATCACGGCCGCGATCGGCATCGACACGTTCATCACCAGCGGCTTGCCCCAGGCCGTGGCCGCCCGGTCGCGCAGCTGCCGGGCGAGCTCCACGTACGGCCCGCTCACGCCGCGGGCGTCGGCCAGCTCGAGAATTCGCTCGGCCCGGGGGTCGACCGGCCGGTGGACGGGATGCCCAAACCCCGGCAGCCGCCCACCCGAGGCGTGGATCCGCCGCGCCGCGTCTTCCGCCGCCGCCTCCGGCCTGGCGCCGGCGAGCACTCTGGCCCGCGTTTCCTCGAGCAGCCGCGCGCACGACTCCGCGGTGCCGAGGATGACCGGGCCGCAGCCGAGGATCCCCGCGGCCACCGCCCCCTGAAGCGATCCCGGGTCGGCGGCGAGCGTCATCCGCGCGGCCACGTTCGTGGGCATCAGGCCGTGCTCGGCGATCGCGACCAGCAGCAGGTCGACGAAGAAGCGTTGCTCCTCGGTGGGCTCGCAGCCGGTCAGCAGCAGCAGGAAGTACTCGGTGAAGCTCAACCGTCCCATCACCTCGCCACACAGGTCATGCCCCCGGACCTCGACGCGGTCGGGATAGGCCTGGCTGATGTGGGTGACAGGGCCGAGCGTCACAGTCCCGTGGCCTCCAGGACCACGGCCAGTCCCTGGCCGACGCCGATGCAGATGGCGGCCACGCCGAAGCCGCCGCCCCGGCGCCCCAGCTCGTGCGCGAGACCGCCCAGGATGCGCACCCCGGATGCCCCGAGGGGATGCCCGATCGCGATCGCGCCGCCGTTGGGGTTGACCTTGTCGGGGTCGAGCTCGGGCCACTGGCCGATGTCGGCCAGGCACTGCGAGGCGAACGCCTCGTTGAGCTCGACGACCGAGACGTCGTCCCAGCCGATCCCGGCCCGGCGCAGGGCGATGTTCGCCGCCTCAACGGGCGCGATCCCGAACACGTCCGGGTCGACGGCGGCGGCCCCGCGGGAGACGATCCGCGCCAGCGGCTCGAGGCCGGCGGCCCGTGCGCCGGCCTCGTCGGCCAGCAGCGTGGCCCCGGCCCCGTCGTTCAGAGACGACGAGTTCCCAGCCGTGACCGTCCCGCCCTCCGCGAACGCGGGCTTCAGCTTGGCCAGCTTGTCGAGTGAGGTGTCGGGCCTGACGTTCTCGTCGCGCTCGAGCTCGGTGTCGGGGACGGGGACCACCCACTCCTCGTAGAACCCATCCTCCCAGGCGGCGGCGGCCCGCTGGTGGCTGCGCAACGCGAACTCGTCCTGGGCCTCGCGCGAGATGTCGTAGATGCCGGCCAGCTTCTCGGCGCTGGCCCCGAGCGAGATCGTCCACTGGTCGGGCATGTGGGGGTTGACCATTCGCCACCCGAGCGTGCTCGAGTGGAGCTCCTCGTGTTGGCGCGCGAACGGGCGGTCGGGCTTGAGCAGGATCCAGGGGGCCCGGCTCATCGACTCCACGCCGCCCACGAGCACGACCGAGGCATCGCCGCACTCGATCATCCGGCTGGCCTGCATGGCCGCGTCGAGGCTCGAGCCGCACAGCCGATTGGTTGTCGAGCCCGGCACCGAGGTGGGGAGACCGGCGAGCAGGCAGGCCATCCGCGCGACGTTGCGGTTGTCCTCCCCGGCCTGGTTGGCATCGCCGAACAGGACATCGTCGATCCGCTCCGGTTCGAGCTCCGGGGCGCGAGCGAGCGCCGTCTTGACCACGTGCGCCCCCAGGTCGTCCGGGCGCACGCCCGAGAGGCCGCCGCCGTAGCGGCCGAATGGCGTCCGTACGGCGTCGAGGACGTAGGCGGCGGTCATGGACCCAGCTGCTCAGGGCGCGGTCGCGGCGCCGGCGGCCGTGGCGCCGGCGGTCTCGCGGGCCCGGGCGGTCTCGCGGGCGCGGCCGGTCTCGCGGGCGCGGCCGGTCTCGCGGGCGCGGGGTCCACGTGGAGCTCGGCCAGGGCATCGTCGACGCGCTCCGAGAGCGCCACCCGTCCCGGTCCCGAGCGCGCGCGCCACGGTCGCGATCCGTGTTTGCGCCGGGGGTGGCGATGGCGTCGGAGAGGGAGCGAGAAGAAAACCATTGTGCGCATTGCGAACCCTTGACCGCGCTGCGCACACTAATATACGCTGGCCGCGGCGCGCCCCCTCCTGACCGGATCGTCGAGGATCGCGAGGAGGTTGCCGGCGATCGCGAGGACTCCTAGACAGCGGCAAGAGAGATGACGACGCTGCGCACGCAGGTGGGGATCGTCGGCGCCGGCCCCGCCGGCTTGGCGCTGGCGCTGCTGTTGCAGCGCGAGGGGATCGATTCGGTCGTGCTCGAGTCGCGCAGCCGGGAATACGTCGAGCACCGGGTCCGCGCCGGCCTGTTGGAGCAGAACACCTGCGACCTGCTCCGCGACCTCGGCGCGGGGGAGCGGCTCGACCGCGAGGGCCTCGAACACGACGGCATCTACCTCCGGCGCCAAGGACAGACGCAGCACATCCCGATCACGGAACTGACCGGGAGGCACGTGACCATCTACGCCCAACAGGAGGTCGTCAAGGACCTGATCGGCGCCCTGCTGGACCGCGGCGCCCAGCTGCGCTTCGAGGTCTCCGAGGTGGCCGTCCGCGACCTCGACGACGAGCGAGCGAGGATCACCTTCCGCGCCGAGGGCGGCGAGCACGAGCTGGATTGCGACTTCATCGCCGGTTGCGACGGCTTCCACGGCATCTGCCGGCCGTCGATACCCGATGGCGTGCTGACCGTGCACGACTACACCTATCCGTTCGCCTGGCTCGGGATCCTGGCCCACGCGCCCCCCGCCACCGACGAGCTGATCTACGCCTGGCACGAGCATGGCTTCTCGCTGTACTCGATGCGCTCGCCCAAGGTGAGCCGCCTCTATATCCAGGTCCCGCCCGACGAGGACATCGAGCGCTGGCCCGACGATCGCATCTGGGAAGAGCTCCAGACCCGCCTGGCCACCGAGGGGTGGAGGGTGAACGAGGGCGAGATCTTCGAGAAGGGGATCACGCCGATGCGCAGCTTCGTCTGCGAGCCGCTGCGCTACGGCCGGCTGTTCCTGGCCGGCGACGCCGCGCACATCGTGCCGCCGACCGGGGCCAAGGGCCTGAACCTGGCCGTCAACGACGTGCGCCTGCTTGCCGCCGCCCTGCGTGGGTGGTACGCGAACGGTTCCGATGCAGGGCTGCAGGCCTATTCGGAGGTCGCGCTGCGGCGGGTCTGGCGGGCTCAGGACTTCTCCAACTACATGACCCAGCTGCTCCACGACCTCGGAACCGGGCCGTTCGATCGGATGCTGCAGCTGGCCCGGCTGGAGTACCTGTCGCTGTCGACGGCAGCGGCCAAGAGCTTGGCGGAGAACTACGCTGGGTTGCCGGCGCGGGCGGATTTTTGAGGCGCCTCGGATTCGGCTCCTCGGTGGCCGGGGGGCGCCAGATCGGCCCCGCGGTCGCCCCCTTTGTTTCCGACGGTTCCTGCGGGGTAAGGGCGGGCTGCCCTGCACAACGAGCTGAGAGGTCAGGTATGGGACCGATCGTGACCCACGGCATCGTCGAGGCCCGTCTCGACGGCGTGACGGAGCCGCCGAGCAGTTGGAGGATGCGCTCGATCAGGAGATCGAAGCCGGCGCCGCCGAAACGGCGCAAGGGGCGTGCCCGATCGTCGGGGTCAGCGCGCCGCGCGGTCAGGCCTCGTCCCCGCCGGCGATAGACAGCGGCGTACGGCGAGGACCCTCACCAGCCCGCCTCGCGACCCCGGCGATGAGCGAATCTGGGCGCGGCCAGAATTCTGGCGCTTTACGTTTCGAGAAATGGGTATCTGACTCCAAGGTGACCGTCGCGGGCAAGACCTTCAACGAAAACTACCCGGCCGATCCGGCCTCGGTACCTGTGGCGCGCGACGCACTCACGGAGTTCGCGGCCGTGGCCGGCGCGACCCCGGAGCAGATCGACGCGATCCGCCTGGCGGCCTCGGAGGCGATCACGAATTCTGTGCTGCACGCGTACCCGGGTGGCGACGGGAGGGTCCATGTCACCGCCGCGCTGGTCTCGGACGAGCTGTGGGTCCTGGTCGGCGACGACGGCTGCGGGATGCGGGCGCGATCGGACAGCCCCGGGCTGGGACTCGGGCTGGGGCTGATCTCGCAGGAATGCGACGACTTCACGGTCCTCGCCCGGGGATCCGGGGGCACCGAGGTGCGGATGCGCTTCGACCTGGTTCCCGCCGAGCGGCGGGAGGGCGGTCAGGTCCTGGGGTCGGCGGCCCTGGCCACCCGGCCGGCCTCGTCGCGCTTCTCGACCACCACGTAGCCCGGCATCGCCTCGACGACAATCTCGATGTCCTCGAGCTCGTGGCCAGGGAGCATCAGGAACCGCCGCGGGTACGCGCGCACCCGCTCGTAGTCCTGCGGCGTCAGGGACACGAGCGCGTTGCAGCCCAGCCGGGCGCACTCGCACCGGAACCCGACCGCAGATCCCTCGTCTCCGGGCCAGCCTCCCTTGTTGATGGCCTCGTTGACCTCGCGGAAGATCGACTCGTTGGCAGCCAGTCGCTGCTCGAGGGCGTCGTCCATGGCGGAATCCTCGCAGGTGCGGATGACTCAGGCGCTCGTGTTGAGGATTGATTAGGAATCGCTCGGAGCGCTCCCAGGCCGTCGGTTCTGAATTAGATTTGTCCCCGACCAAAAACCTCTGAGGAGGAGGAGAAGTGAGGAGACACACAAGATCGGTCTTAAGCGTCCTGTTGGCGCTTGGCTCGGTGCTTGCCGTGGCAGCTTGCGGCAGCTCGTCCAAGTCCACCAGCACGACAAGCTCGGCCAGCGGGACCTCGACCTCGAAGTCCGGCGGCACCGTGACGTTCCTGTACGGCACCGCGCCGGACTCGCTCGATCCCCAGTTCGGCTACACCACCCAGGCCGCCGAGCCCGATTGGCTCTCCTACACCGGCCTACTCACGTACGCCCACGCGAACGGCAATGCCGGCACGCAGGTGATTCCGGGTCTGGCCACCGCGCTGCCCAAGATCACCGACGGCGGCAAGACCTATTCGGTCACGTTGCGTCGGGGCCTGGTGTTCTCGAACGGCAAGCCGGTCAAGGCGAGCGACTTCACCTACACCGTCGAGCGGGCGATCAAGATCCCGTGGGGCGGCTCGGGCCAGTTCATCACCGCACAGATCAAGGGCGCGACCGCGTTCTCGACCGGCAAGGCGAAGACGATCAGTGGGATCACGACCAACGACTCGACCGGTCAGATCACGATCCACCTGAACGCTCCCTACGGAGCGTTTGACAACGTGCTCGCGTTCCCGGCGCTGGGTATCGTCCCCTCGGGCACGCCGTTCAAGAACGAGCCCAACAACCCGCCCCCGGGCGTCGGGCCGTACATGATCACGAACATCGTCCCCAACGCGTCGTTCTCGCTGGTCAAGAACCCGGAGTGGTCGAAGATGAACATCCCGGGGATCCCGGCCGGCCACGTGAACGTCAACGCGAAGATCAACTCGAACGTCGACGCCAACGCGCTGTCGGTCCTCAACGGCTCAGCCGACGTCTTCGACTGGGCGGACACGATCCCCGGCAGCCTGCTGCCGCAGATCAAGTCGCAGGCCTCGAGCCGCTACTCCCAGGTGAACCTGGGCGGATCGACCTACTACATCTTCCTAAACGTCAAGGCGAAGCCGTTCTCCAGCCAGCTGGCGCGCGAGGCGGTGGTCACCGGGCTCAGCCAGCCGGCGATGAACCGGCTCGGGTCGGGCACGCTGGCCTACGGGTGCTACTTCCTGCCGCCGGCGATCATCGGGCACCCGACCGGGACGCCGTGCCCGTACGGGGACCCGGCCAGCGGTGGAGACATCGCCAAGGCCAAGGCGCTGGTGACGAAGTCGGGAATGGCGGGCACGCCGGTCACGGTGTGGAGCGAGACGCGGGCGCCGCGCCAGCAGTGGATGACCTACTACACCTCGTTCCTGAACCAGATCGGGTTCAAGGCCACCCAGAAGGTGATCGCTGACGCGACGTACTTCACCACGATCGGGAACCTGAAGCTCAATCCCCAGACCGGTTTCGCGGACTGGAACCAGGACTTCCCGAACCCGATCGACTTCTACCTGCTGCTGAGCGGGCAGGCGATCCTGCCGACGAACAACGAGAACTTCGGCCAGATCAACGACCCGTACATCAACTCTCAGGTCAACAAGCTCGGGGCGGTCCCGACTTCCGACCTGAGCAAGTACAAGGCTCAGTGGGAGGCGGTCGACCAGTACACGGCGAAGAAGGCCTACCTCGCGGTGTTCGGGTATCAGACGTTCCCGAAGTTCGCCTCGTCCCGGATCAACTATGGCGCGGCCATCCTCCACCCCCTGTACGGGTGGGACTGGAGCTCGTTCCAGCTGAAGTAAACGGATAAGCAGTGACAAATGCGGGCCAGGACAGGTAGGCTGTCCTGGCCCGCTTCCGATGGCGACCACATCCTCAACCGGCACGGAGTTTTCCGGGGATCTCCCCGCCGCGTTTCTTGCCGAGGGCGAGGAGCTTCCGCCGGGGATAAGCCCGTCGAAGCTGGCCTGGCGCCGGCTGCGCCGTAACAAGACCGCGCTCGGCTTCGGCGCGTTGTTCATCGCGATCGTGGTGCTGTGCCTGCTGGCGCCGGTCTACTCCCATCGACATCGCGCACATCGGCCCGGCGACCGAGAACATCACGGGGACGGTCAAGGTCGGGGGCAAGTCCGAGTACATCGTCAGCAACGACCGGGATCCCGATCGGGCCGACCTGGACCTCGCACTATTTCCTCGGGGCCGACGAAAACGGTCGCGACGTCGCCGTCAGGCTGCTCTACGGCGGACGCAACTCGCTCGAGATCGGCGTCGTGGCGACGATCATCACGATGGTGCTGGCGGTGATCCTCGGGGTGGTCGCCGGCTACTTCCGCGGCATCACCGACGGCTTCGTCAACCGCGGGCTCGACATCATCTGGGCCTTCCCGGCGGTGCTGCTCGGGCTTGACGCTGGGCACGGTGCTGGCCACCGGCGGGATCGGCCCGCTCAAGGGCACGAACGCTGATCGTGCCGGCGATCGTGATCGGGATCGTCTACATCCCGTACGTGGCCAAGCCGGTGCGGGGGCAGGTGCTGACGCTGCGCGAGCGCGAGTTCGTCGACGCCGCGCGCCAGCAGGGCCTCGGGCACATGCGGATCATGTTCCGCGAGGTCCTGCCCAACCTGGCCTCGACGATCATCGTCTTCATCCCGCTGATCCTCGCCAACGCGATCCTGCTCGAGGCGGCGCTGACGTATCTCGGCGCGGGCGTGCAGCCGCCGAACGCGTCCTGGGGGACGATGATCTCTGACGGCATCGCCACGATCCCGGAGGCGTTCCACAACGTGCTCGTGCCGGGAATCATGCTCGTGCTCACGGTGATGTCGATCAACATCTTCGGCGACGGGCTGCGCGACGCCCTCGACCCGCGGGCCAAGGTCCGCATCGGACGGTAGATGGCACGCTTCGCGATCCGCCGGCTGCTGTCGATGCTGCTGGTGATGTTCGTGATCTCGCTGCTGACGTTCCTGCTGTTCGAGGCCATCCCGAACGGCAACCCGGCGCTGCGGCTGGCGGGGCGCTCGGCGACCCAGCTCGAGATCAACCAGATCGAGGACAAATACGGCTTCAACAAGCCGATCTACGTCCAGTACCTCCGGACGATGAAGAACATCTTCACCGGCCAGGCGTACTCGTACACGCAGGGCTTCAACGTGCTGGACGAGATCAAGGCCGGCCTGCCGGCGACGCTGTCGCTGGCCTTCGGGGCCGGCATCATCTGGCTGCTGGTGTCGATCCTGTTCGGCACCGTGGCGGCGATCAAGGCCGGGCGATACACGGATCGATTACTCACCGTGATCTCGATGCTGGGGGTCTCGTTCCCCCCGTTCTTCCTGGGCGCGGTGCTGCTCTACTACCTGGGCTACAAGGCCGGCATCTTCCCGTTGGCCGGATACGTGAAGTTCACCTCCAACCCCTGGCAGTGGTTTGTGCACCTGGTGCTGCCGTGGTTCACGCTGTCGGTGCTGTTCATCGGCTTCTACTCCCGCGTGCTGCGCTCGACGATCCTGGACACGATCAACGAGGACTACGTCCGCACGGCCAAGGCCAAGGGGCTGTCCGAGCGCCAGGTGCTGATCCGGCACGTCCTGCGCAACAGCCTGATCCCGATCATCTCGCTGTGGGGACTCGACATGGCGGCGGTGATCGGCGGCGGCGCGATCCTGACCGAGTCGGTATACAACCTCCACGGCGTCGGCCAGCTGGCCCGCGACTCGATCGGTCGGCTCGACATCATCCCGATCCTCGTGATCGTGATGCTGACCGCGTTCGCAGTCGTGTTCCTAGCCGCGGTGGTCGACATCCTCTACGCCTACCTCGATCCGCGGATCAGGCTCACATGAGCAGCGGCGCGGGCGCTGAGAGGGGCGGGGGCGCGGACAACGGCGCCCTGCTCGAGGTCGACGACCTCCACGTCTCGTTCGCCACCGAGGACGGAATCGTCCGGGCCGTCGATGGGGTGTCGTTCGGCGTCGATCGCGGCGAGGTCGTGGCGATCGTCGGCGAGTCCGGGTCGGGGAAGTCGGTCACGGCGATGACGCTGATGGGGCTGACGCGCGGCCCCAACGCGAGGTTCGAGGGAGCGGCGCGGTTCGAAGGCCGGGACCTGGTGGGCGCGTCGGAGTCCGATCTCCAGAAGATCCGGGGGGCCGGGATCGCGATGGTCTTCCAGGACCCGATGAGCTCGCTCGACCCGGTCTACCGGGTGGGCCATCAGATCGTCGAGCAGATCCGCGTCCACGAGCCCGAGGTCTCGAAGACGCAGGCGATGGACCGCGCCGTCGAGCTGATGGAGCGGGTGGGGATCCCGCGCGCCGGGGACCGGCTGCGGTCCTATCCGCACGAGTTCTCGGGCGGGATGCGCCAGCGGGTGATGATCGCGATGGCGCTGTCGTGCTCGCCCAAGCTGCTGATCGCCGACGAGCCGACGACCGCGCTCGACGTCACGATCCAGGCCCAGATCCTGGACGAGCTGCGCCAGCTCCGATCCGAGACCGGGGCGGGAGTGATCCTGGTCACCCACGATCTGGGCGTGGTCGCCGACATCGCCGACCGGGTGGCGGTGATGTACGCCGGCCGCGTCGTCGAGCAGGGCACCTTGGACGAGATCTTCTACGACCCGCAGCACCCTTACACGTGGGGGCTGCTGGGCTCGATCACGCGAGTCGACCGCGACCGCTCGCAGCGTCTGCCGGCGATCGCGGGGCTGCCACCGTCGCTGGTGAAGCCGCCCGAGGGCTGCCATTTCCGGCCCCGCTGCCCGCACGAGTTCGGTCGCTGCAAGGAGGTTCCCGACCTCGTCTCGCGACTGGCCGAGGCGCCCGCGCATCTCGACCGCTGCTGGCTCGAGGTCGAGCAGAAGCGCCGGCTCCGGCAGGTCGGCGATGAGATCGGACTGGCCTCGGGCGAGACGGTGATCTCATGAGCAGTGGCGGCGCGGCCGACGCTTTGCCCGAGGCGCAGCCGGAGGAGCACGCGAACGGCTCGCGACTGCTCGAGGTCGACCACCTCCAAGTGCTGTTCCCGATCAAGGCGGGGCTGCTCATCGATCGCAAGATCGGGCAGGTTCACGCGGTCGACGACGTCACCTTCGAGCTTCGCGAAGGGGAGACGCTCGGGGTCGTGGGCGAGTCAGGATGCGGCAAGACCACGTTGATCCGGGCACTGGTGAGGCTGATCGACGCCACCGGTGGCGGCATTCGCTTCCGCGGCCAGGACATCACCGGCGCCAACCGAAGAGCTTTGCAGCCGATCCGCCGCGAGATGCAGATGGTCTTCCAGGATCCGCAGGCGTCGTTGAACCCGCGCAAGCGGGTGGCGCAGATCCTGACCACGCCGTTGCGGATCCGCGGGGTCCAGAGGGACCGGATCGAGGACGAGAGCCGTCGGCTGCTGGAGCGCGTCGGGCTCCATCCCGAGCACCTGAACCGCTTCCCGCACGAGTTCTCCGGCGGGCAGCGCCAGCGGATCGGAATCGCGCGGGCGCTGGCCGTCAATCCGCGGCTGATCATGCTCGACGAGCCGGTGTCGGCACTCGACGTCTCGATCCAGGCCCAGGTGATCAACCTGCTCGACGAGCTCCAGGACGAGTTCCACCTCTCGTACATGTTCGTGGCCCACGACCTGAGCGTGGTCCGCCACGTTTCCGACCGGATCGTGGTCATGTACCTGGGCAAGCTGATGGAGATCTCGCCCGCCGAGGAGCTCTACACCAAGCCGATCCACCCCTACACCTCCGCGTTGCTCAGCGCGATCCCGATCCCGGATCCCCACGAGAACCGGGCCCGGACCCGCCAGGTGGTCGGCGGTGAGCCCCCGAACCCGGTCCGCCCGCCCCCGGGATGCCGGTTCCACACCCGCTGCCCCCGGGCCACCGACATCTGCCGGCGGGTCGAGCCACAGCTGACCGAGTACGCGGGAGGCCACCTCGCGGCCTGCCATCACCCGCAGAACGTGAGCGCGGCGGAAGTGGCGGCGGCCACCCGCTCGCCGTCGAGCCCGAACAGCGCCGGCGAGGCGCACCCCGGTTCCGGGGACTGATCCGGACTCCTAAGGGGTCCCCGGGCGACACCTAAGGCCCCGGACGGCGCGATCAGCTCCGTTCTCCCGATGTGCGACCGCAGCTCTCAGTCCATCCTGGACGTACATGGATTTCACTGAGAGGAGCGAGCAATGCAGTCCAACATCAACAGCGCAATCGCCTCGGCGCGGGTCGAGGAGCTCCGGCGGACGGGCGAGATCGAACGACGGGCGAGGCACAGCACGGCCGGCCGGCGGCGGTCGCGGTTCGCCGGCTTCACGCGATACTTTGGACATGCGAGCCAGGCTGACCAGCACTCACTTCGTCGGTCGAGTGGGCGAGCTCGCGGAACTCGAGCTGGCATCGCGGGAGGCGGCCGCTAGCCGGCCGGTTCTGGTTCTGCTCGGCGGCGAGTCGGGCGTCGGCAAGACGCGCGTGGTCAGCGAGCTCGAACGCCGGATGGCAGACGTGGAAGCGCTTGTCCTGCGTGGGGACGCGGTGGAGCAGGGCGAGGGTGAGCTGCCCTACGCGCCGCTCCTGGGTGCCCTGCGGCCGCTGGTGCGCGAGCGCCATCCCGCTTTGCAGGAGCTGAGCGCCGGCAGTCGGGCCCAGCTGGCCGGGCTGCTGCCGGGTCTGGAGGACGGGGGCCCGGCGCCGGAGCGCGACGACCCTTCGGCCCAGCTGCGGCTGTTCGAGGCCCTGCTGGAGCTGCTCGACCTGCTGAGCGAATCGTGCCCGCTGGTGCTGATCCTCGAGGACATGCACTGGGCGGACCGCTCGACGCGCACGTTCGTCGCCTTCCTCGCGCGCAGCCTGCGCCAAGAGCGGGTGATGCTGCTGCTGACCTTTCGCAGCGACGAGCTGCACCGCCGTCACGCGCTGCGCCCGCTGCTGAGCGAGCTGGAGCGGCTGGACCGGGCGCGGCGGATCGATCTGCGGCCCTTTGACCGCGCCGAGCTGACCGAGGCGCTGGCCGACATCCTCGGCGACGCCCCCGGCGAGGACCTCGTCGAGCGGCTGTTCGCCCGGAGCGAGGGAAACCCGCTGTACACCGAGGAGCTGCTGGCCGCCGGGCTCGACGGCCGCGGCGCCGCGCCCGCAGAGCCTGCGGGACGCGTTCCTGCTGCGGATCGAGCGCTTGTCGCCGGACGCCCAGCAGGCGGCGCGAGCGATCGCGGTGGCGCGCCGGCTCGACGAGACGCTGCTCGCCGGGGTCACCGGCATCGAGCACGGCGCGCTGCACGAGGCGCTGCGGGCGGCGGTGGCCGAGCAGGTCCTGGTGACGGTCGCGGGCGGAGCCTTCGCGTTCCGCCACGCGCTCCTGCGGGAGGCCCTGTACGACGACTTGCTCCCGGGCGAGAGGGTCGAGCTCCACCGGGCCCTAGCGCGGCTGCTCGAGCAGACGGAGGCGATCAGCGACGACCGCGAGGTGGAGCGGGCGGCGATGATCGCCGGCCACTACGCGGCCGCGGGCGACCAGCCCGCCGCGCTGCGCACCACCGTCCGCGCGGCGATGGCGGCGCGCCACGTCCACGCCTACGGCGACGCCGCCGATCTCGCCGAGCGGGCGCTCGAGCTGTGGCCGCGGGTTCCCGACGAGGAGAAGCGCCTCGATCTCGACCACGTCGACCTGCTGCTGCTGGCCGCCGCTGCGCACTGCGTCGCCGATGATCGGGGCCGGACCGAGGTGCTGTTCCAGAGCGCGCTCGACGAACTGGATCCCGAGCGCGATCCCCGCCGCTACGCATCCGTGCTGGCGCGGCTGGCCGACACCCAGTGGCAGCTCAACCGCGGCCTGGAGGGGGTGGAGACGGCCCAGCGGGCGCTCGAGATGCTGCCCGATGGCGAGAGCGAGGAGCGAGCCTCGCTGCTGGCGTGGCTGGCACGCACCCGCTTTCTCCGAGGACGGTTCCGCAGCGCCCTCACCGACGCTGAGGAAGCGCTGGCGCTGGCGGTGGCGGTCGGCGATCGCAACGCCGAGGTCGAGGTGCTGAACACGCTCGGGATGACCCAGATCGCGCTCGGCGACGTGGAGGCGGGCGTGGCCCGGTTGCGCTGCTCGATCGAGATCGCGCGGGAAACGGACAACGTCGACGCGCTCGGCTACGCCTACGCCAACCTCGCCGACCTGCTCAACCTCAGGGGCCGCACGCACGAGGCGCTCGAGACGGCCAAGGAGGGGCTGGCGGCGACTCCGCGCCGGATGCAGAACAACCAGCAGTGGATGCTGCTGACGCTGTCCGAGCTGGAGGTCGAGGCCGGCGACTGGGAGGCGGCTCGCTCCCATCTCGGGGCGCCGCCGTCGCAGCTCACCGGCGTGGTGCTGATCTTCAGGCTGTTGCGGGAAGCGGAGCTGGCGCTCGGGGAGGGCGATGACGAGCGGGCGAGTCGCTTGCTCGAGCAGGCGGAGCCGCTGGTCGCCCGATCCTCGGAGCCGCAGTGGATCGGCTCGCTCGGGTCGCAGCTGGGCGAGCTGCGCCGGCGCCAAGGCGATCTCGAGGCCGCTCGGGCCGCGGTCCAGCACGCGCTGGACCGGATCGAGCTGTGCACCGACGACGTCATGCGGATCGCCCGGGTGACCGCCGTGGGCGCGCGCGTCGAGGCCGATTTCGCGCAGCGAGCCCGCGACCTGCGCGAGAAGCGCGACGAGCGCGACGCGCTCGCGCGGGCGCGGATCCACATCCAGCGCCTGCGCGCCATCGCCCAGGAGGGCGGTCCCGTCGAGCGCGCCTGGAGCGCGGTCGGCGCCGCCGACCTGGCGCGTGCCCGCGGCCGCAGCGATCCCGCCCTGTGGGGCAAGGCGGCGCGCGCATGGGAGAGCATGGGCCGGACATACCTCGCCGCCCTGGTGCGCTGGCGCGAGGCCGAGGCCTACGTCGAAGCCGGCGACCGGGCAGCGGCCGCAGAGCCGGCCCGGGCCGCCCTGGAGACGGCTGAGCGCCTGGGGGCGAGGTGGCTGGCGGAGGAGGTGGCGGCGCTGCGCGACCGCGCCCGGCTCGACCTCGCGGGCGAGACCGATGAGCGCCAGGCCGTCGCCGGCGATGGCGACGGCGCCGAGCCTGATCCGTTCGGCCTGACCGCCCGCGAACGCCAGGTGCTGGAGCTGATCGCCGAGGGCGCGACCAACCGCCAGATTGGGACGGCGCTGTTCATGGCCGAGAAGACGGCCAGCGTGCACGTCTCCCGGATCCTCTCGAAGCTCGGGGTTCGCAGCCGCACCCAGGCGGCGGCGGTGGCGCACCGCATGCACCTCAGCAGGTAGGCCGGCGTGCATGCACCGGCCGGCGGCCGGATGACATGGGCGACGCGCGAATCGGCGAGGCTGGATGCCGAGCGCGCGTCGCCCATGGACGCATGCGCCCACCCGAACAGCAGTAGGCTCGCCGCATGCGTGCCCCGGCCGAATGGGAACCACACGAGCGGACGCTGATGGGGTGGCCATGCCGGTTGGAGCTGTGGGGGGAGACGATCGAACAGGCGCGGGCCGACTATGCCCAGGTCGCGAATGCGATCGCGGCGTTCGAGCCGGTGACGATGATCGCCAACCCGGGCGAGGACGCCGTTCGGGCGCGGGCGGCATGCGGCGAGGGCGTCGAGATCGTCGAGCTGCCGCTCGACGACTCCTGGCTGCGGGACTGCGGCCCCATCTACGTCTACGGCGAGGACGGGCGGCGGATCGCCGTTCACTTCCGCTTCAACGCCTGGGGCGGGAAATTCCCACCATGGGACCGGGATGCGCGGGTCGGGAGTCTGATCGCCGCGCACCTCGGCGACGAGGTGCGACCGGCGCCGTTCGTGCTCGAGGGCGGATCGATCCTCACCGACGGCGACGGCACGCTGTTGACCACCGAGCAGTGCCTCCTGAACCCGAACCGCAACCCGTCGCTGTCCCGCGAGCAGATCGAGCAGTCGCTGCGCCACCATCTCGGGGTCGGGCGGATCGTGTGGCTCGGGCAGGGGCTGGTCGAGGACCGCGACACCGACGGCCACGTGGATCTGATCGCGTCCTTCACCCGCCCCGGTCAGGTGCTGCTGCAGACGGTCGAGCCGGGAAACCCGAACTACGAGCATTGTCAGGAGAACCGCGACCGCCTGCGGGCGGCCTCGCTCGAGGTCCTGGAGCTCCCCTACCTGCCCTACGTGGTCGTGGCCCACGAGACGATCGCCGCCGGCTACCTGAACTTCTACCTCTGCAACGGCGCCGTGATCGCGCCCGTGAGCGGCGCCCCGACCGACGCCGAGGCACTGGCGATCATCGACAAGGCGTACCCTGATCGGGAGATCGTGCCGGTGCCGGGCGCGGTCTTGGCCTATGGAGGCGGTGGACCGCATTGCATAACCCAGCAAGTCCCGAGACGAGATGGCTGAAGAACCCAAGCTGCTGACCGCGTATCCGCCTCCTCCGTCCCCGGCGCGGACCCGGCCGAGCTCTCGGCCGCTGCTGCGGGCGGGGCTGGTCCAGGAGCGGTGGCATCCCGATCCGGACGAACACCAAGCGGCGCTGGCGACCGGGATTCGGATGGCGGCGGCCGAGGGGGCGCGGATCGTGTGCCTCCAGGAGCTGACGCTGTCGCCGTACTTCGCGGTCATGCCGGACGGCCCGGTGGCGGCGGGGGCGACGCCCGAGGACCTGGAGACCGGCCGCACGGCGGCGTTCGCCCGGCACCTCGCCGGCGAGACCGGGGCGTACGTCCATGCGTCGCTGTACGAGCGGGACGGCGGCGCGGACGGGCTCGGCTACAACACCGCGATCGTCGTCGCGCCCGACGGGCGGCTGGTGTCGAGGACCCGCAAGCTGCATATTCCGGTCACCGCCGGCTACTACGAGGACCGCTACTTCAGGCCCGGTCCCGCCGACGGCGATCCGTTTCCGCTGGCCGTGCTCGACACGGGTTCCGGGCAGGCGCGAGTGGGGTTCCCAACCTGCTGGGATCAGTGGTTCCCGGAGCTCGCGCGCGCCTACTCGCTCGAGGGCGCCGAGGTGATCGTGTACCCGACGGCGATCGGCTCCGAGCCCAACCACCCCGATTTCGACACCGAGCCGCTGTGGCAGCAGGTGATCGTCGCCAACGGAATCGCCAACGGCACGTTCATGATCGCGATCAACCGCACCGGGTTCGAAGACCCGTTGAGGTTCTATGGCTCGAGCTTCATCTCCGATCCCTACGGCCGGATCCTGGTGCAGGCGCCCCGGGATCAGCCGGCTGTGCTGGTTGCCGACCTCGACCTCGACCAGCGGCGCGACTGGCTCGAGTTGTTCCCGTTCCTGCGCACTCGGAGGCCCGAGGCCTACTCTCGTCTCACCGAAAGTCTGCAAAATTAGTGCATTGAATCGAAGCCGCCACGCAAGTCGTCATCTTTTCCGGCCGGCGTGGCCGCGACGCTGGGGACCGACGACGATCAGGATTGGCGAATCGAAATGGAGCTACGCCGCCTCGCGTATCGCGACCACCTGACCCAGCTGCCGAACCGGATCGCGATGGCCGATCGGATCGAGGCGGCGGTCGTCCGCAGCCGCCGGGAGGCGGGTGCCACCGCGTTGCTGTTCATCGACATCGACGCGTTCAAGCGCGTCAACAACACGCTCGGATACGCCGCCGGCGACGAGCTCCTGTGCCTCCTCGCCGACCGGCTGCGGGCGATGCGCGAGCCCCGTCTCGACGCCGGCCGACAGGGCGGCGATGAGTTCGTGCTGCTGATCGATGACCTCCCACCGGATCCGGCACTGGCCAAGGCGAGGGTGACCGAGATCGGCCAACGGGTGCTGGGGGCGCTCCAGGAGCCGTGCACCGTGGCCAGCTCCTCGTTCGAGATCAGCGCCTCGGTGGGCGCGAGCATCTTCCCGCTCGACGCCGCCACCCACCACGAGCTCGTCGACCACGCCGACCAGGCCATGTACCTGGCCAAGCGGCGTGGCCGCGGGCAGATGGCCCTGTTCGACAAGCCGCAGAACTATTCCGTGCTCGAGCTCGAGTCCTCGCTGCGCCTCCGGCGCGCGCTGTCGAACGGCGAGCTCGAGCTGTTCTACCAGCCGGTGGTGGAGATCGCCGACGACCACGTGCTCAGCCGTCTGGAGGCGCTACTGCGATGGCGCGATCCCGATCGGGGGCTGCTCCTGCCTGGATCGTTCCTGCCCTTCATCGAACACTCCTCGCTGATGGTGGACGTCGCCGAGTGGGTGTTCACCGACATCTGCCGCCAGCTCGCGGAGTGGAGTGGCCGAGGCTTCAGCCCCAGGGTCAGCTTCAACGTCCCCGCCCGCCAGCTCCAGCATCCCGGCTTCGCCGAGTTCGTGACCAAGACGGCGAGAAACTACGGCGTCGATCTCATGCGTCTGGCGGTCGAGATCACCGAGACCAGTCCGATCTCGCTGGAAGAGGTGATGCCGGCGCTGACCGCGCTGCACGAGGCCGGGCTGCTGCTGTCGCTGGACGATTTCGGCACCGGCTACAGCTCGCTCGCCCGCCTGCGCTCGATGCCGTTCACGCTGCTCAAGACCGACAGCAGCTTCATGACCGGAATCCCCGGCGACCCGGTGGCGGAGGAGCTGCTCGAAGGAATCATCGCGCTGGGCAAGGCGCTGGGGATGCGCGTGATCGTGGAGGGAGTCGAGACCGTCGAGCAGGAGCGCGAGATCCTGCGGCTCGGGTGTCGCACGGCCCAGGGCTACCACCTCGGGGCGCCGGCGCCGCCGGCGGAGATCGAGGCCCGGTGGAGCGTCAGAAGCCGGCGAAGGTGGGTCGAGTCGGGGAGCGGCTGGGGCGGGTGAGGCCTCGGGGTCGGTGGCGTCCCCGGGGTGCTCAGGTCTGTGAGGCCCGGGCGCGAGCTTCGAGATCCTCGAGCCTCAACGGGTGCGCCGGCGGCGTCTCGATCACGGTCCGGGAGACCGTGTGGAGGCCCGGATCGACGTGCACGAGCTCGCCGGAGCCAAGCGCTCGCCACCCCGGATCCGAGTCCAGCATCTCGCTGGCCACGACCACCGTGGCGCGGTCGGCGCCATGCTCGGAGTGAATCCTCGTGCCATGGCTCGAGCGGTGTTCGAGCGGCTCGCCGGCGGGGCGCTCGAGCACGTGCAGCTCGTGGGCGTCGGGATAGCGCAGAGCCCACAGCTGGTCGCGCTCGATCATCACGAAGTTGAGCGATAGCAGCGGGAGGTTCGCCGCCACCCAGGAGATCGCCTCGACGATGCCGGCGACGACGTCGCCGTCGTGCTTGTCGATCTCGGTCGTGATCAGGGCGAACAGCCGCTCGGAGTCGGTGTCGCCATGGACCAGATCCATGCCCGCGCCGATCCGTTGCTCCAGCGACGGCAGATTCTCGACGACACCGTTGTGCGCGAACAGGCGACCGCGCTGCTCGAACGGATGGGTGTTGCGGAGCACGAGCGAGCCCGTGGAGGCGAAGCGGATGTGGCCGACGAACGTCGCTGAACGAAGCGTCCGGGCCTCGCGCGCGAACGCCCGGTCCTCGAACGCGGCCAGCGGCTGCTTGTCGACGTGGGGACGGCCACCGGAGTCGAAGTAGCCCAGCCCGGTGCCGTCCGGGTCGCGGTGGCTCTGGGTCCGCAGCGAGTCCGGCGCCTCCAGCAGCCAGAAGGTGGCGGTCACCGGCTCGCTCCCGGCGCTCAGCCCAAACAAACGGCACACGCCCCGATACGGTAGGGCAAGAGGATCCGGTAGGCCACGGGAGGTGGGGCGCGGGGAGGGTTCAGGCGCCTCCGCTACGATCCAGGCGTGTGGTCGAGGATCGCTGAGCGGCGGGGGCGATACCGGGCACAGGCGCTCTCGCGCGCGATCGCCGACCTGCCGGCGCCCACCCGCCGGGCGATGCTCGAGGCCGCCGAGACCGAGGAGCTGATCGTCGGCGCCTTCACCGACCGTCAGGGCCGCGTGTGCCCGATGCTGGCCGCCCACCGCCGCGGGGCTCGCACCCAGGTGCGGGCCTTCGCCCGCGCCTGGGACGCCTTCGGGCGGGCCCGCCGCCCCCGACCGGCGACCGAGCGCGAGCTCCAGATCCTCAAGGCGCTGCTCCAGGAGAGCCTGGCCGGTGCGCCGGCGCGGCGACCGGTGGCGCCCCGCGACGAGGTCGCCGGTCCGCTGTCCCTGACCGGCGGCACCGGCGCCGCCTGAGCGAGCCTCCGGTGGCCACGGCGGCGGCGTTCGGATGGCTGGTCGCGCTGACGATCGCCCCGTTCGCGCTCTGGCACCGCGTCCTCGGGTCGATCCTCGACTCGTTCAACTGGAGCCTGACCTACATGCTCGGCGAGCTCAGCCCCTGGGTGCTGCTGGTGGTGGGCGTGGGGTTCCTGGTCCCGGTCGCGGTCTCCACCGGTCGCAGCCCTGAGAGCCGGCTGTATCCGCGGGCGCGCCGGGCGTACATCGCCTGGGGTACCGTCGTGTACCTCCTCGGCCTGATCCTGGCGGTCCAGGTGGCCGAGGTGTGGCACTACGCGCATTAGCGCCGGAGTGTCCGGGTTGGCCGTAGCCGGTGCCGGCGCGGGCCGCGGTCCCGGCGCCGGCGCGGGCCGCCCGGCGACACCGCCCCCGCCCGGCGACACCGCCCCCGCCCGGGGATCCCGCCCCCGCCCGGGGATCCCGCCCCCGCCCGGCGACACCGCCCCCCCGCGAGGTCAGACCTAGCCGTTGCTGGCGATCGGCGACGCGTAATAGGCAGCGATCCCGAAACAGATCGCCAGCGTCAGATACGCCGACAGCGGCGCCACGGCGGTGGCGATCGCGTACGGACCGACCCCGAGCAGCGCGCGCCGCAGGATCCGCCGCCGGCGATCCTCGCTCAGCTCCGGCGCCAGCAGGTGCGGCTTGCCCACCATGATGTGCCGCTGCAAGGTCGCGAACAGGACCCCCATCAGCAGGAACGCCCCGCTGTAGATGGCGGCGGCGAGATGTTGCCCCTGGCTCCGGGTCAGGTAGGCCGCCATCAGCGCGGTGGCGAACGGCAGCACGGCGACGCTCAGCAGCAGCAACAGGTTCAGCCCCAGGATCGCGTGGTCGACCACCCGCAGTCGCCCGATCATCGCGTGGTGATTGATCCAGATGATCCCGATGGTGATGAACGAGGTCACGTACGCGGCGTAGTGGGGCCACTGATGGGCCAGGGCATGGGCGAGGCTCTCGTGCGTGCCGACGATCGGCACGCCGATGTCCAGCACCAGCAGCGTGATCGCCACCGCGAGAACGCCATCGGAGAACGACTCCAGCCGGGCCGTGTTCACGTGATGGGATTCGCCGGGAGCGGGGCGGCTCCTGGGTCGTGGGGGCTCGCCCCCGTCTCCAGCGCGACCACCGTGCAGCCCGCCGAGCGGAGCCGTGCCGCGACGGCCGCTCGATGCTCCGTGTCGCCGCACACGGCCACGATCGCCCCGCCCGAGCCGGTGTAGTTGGCGGCGGCGCCGGCGCCGCGAGCCACCTCGACCATCTCCACGTGGCGCGGATCGAGGGGCATCATCCGGCGCCTGGCGTCGAACGTCGCATCGACGCAGCGGCAGAACCGCGAGTGCTCGCCGGCCAGCAGCGCCGCGCGAGCGTCCCACGCCGCCCCGGCGGCGTCGGCGAGCGCTTCACGAACCGTCGCCTCGCCGCGCTCGAAGCGCTGGCGCAGCCCGGCGTGGAGCGGCCCCGACTCCTTGCCGGCATCGCGGCGCCAGCAGACCAGCAGCGGCGGCAGCAGCAGCGGGTCCAGCGACTCGTAGGCGCCCTCCCCGGCTTCCGCGGCGAAGTCCATGAACGTCACGCCCCCGTAGGCCTGGGCGACGCGATCTTGCGGCCCGGCGGCGATCCCCAGCTCCTCGGTCTCCACGGCCAGCGCCAGCGCCGCCAGCTCGTGGGGACGCAGCGACATCGAGTGGAGAGCGCACAGCGCCCTGATGGTGGCGATCACGATCGCGCTTGAGCCGGCCAGGCCGACACCGCGAGGGATCGATGTGCTCCACGAGATCGCTGACGGCGGCCGGCGGGGGAGCAGGTCGCGCTCGAGCCGGGCGACGGTGGCCGAGACGAGCGCGCTGGGGGGCGTCACCGCCGCCGGCGGGCGAGCCGCCGCCTGGGCCGGACCGGCCACCGCCTCCGCCCGGAGCTGGTCGATCGCCACCGCGAGCACGGCGCCGCGATAGCCGTCCGAGGGATTGCCGGCCAACGCCGCGCGCGCCGGCGCCGATCCGCGTCCGGCGCGGTCAGGCGCCGCGGTCATCGAGCTGCGCGGCCGCCCGCGCCCGGAGCGCGGGGCCGAGGCCGGGGTGGGCGAACGCGTAGTCGAGGAACGTGGCACAGTAGCTCTCGACCGACCCGACGTCGTGCCGGCGCTCGCCGTCGCCGAGCGGCACCGCGACCAGGCGGTGGCCGGACTCGAGCAGGCGCTGGAGCGCGCTCGTCAACTGCACCTCGCCGGACTCGTCCGGGGCGGTCTCGCGCAGGGCGGCGAACACAGCGGGGCCGAGCACGTAGCGGCCCATGATTGCGGTGCGGCTCGGGACCGACGACGGCTCGGGCTTCTCGACCACGGCGTCGACCTCGAACGGCTCCCCGCGTGCGCCACCGGCGCCGATGACGATGCCGTAGCTCGAGACCGACTGCTGGGCAACCTCGTCGACCGCGAACGCCGCCGCGACGCCGCCGCCGTCGTAGGCCTCGATCAGCCGCGGCACGATCCCCGGGGCGGTGCTCGGAGGCGTCTCGATGATCGCGTCACCCAGTGCGGCCACGATCCCGGCCTGGTTGCCGAACCCCCCGGCGTAGCGGAGCGCGTCGCCGAGGCCGGCGGGACGGGCCTGGCGGGTGTAGAACAGCTGCAGGCCGCTCCGCGGGTCGATGAGCGGCCCCAGGTCGAGCTCGGGGTCGGCGTCGAAGTGGTCCTCGATCGCGCGCTTGCGCCGCCCGGTAACGAACAGCACGCGAGCAATGCCGGCGCGCACGAGCTCCTCGAGCACGTATTGCACGACCGGCTTGTCGACGATCGGGAGCATCTCCTTGGGCTGGGAGCGGGTCGCCGGCAGCAGCCGCGTACCCAGGCCTCCGACCGGCACCACGGCATCGGTTATGGCCACGAGGAGGAAGCTACGCGAGCTTGCGGTCAGACGGCGGGCCGGCGCCGGCGCGGGAGGTGGAGTTTGAGGTCCGCGGGCTGGATGCTGGAGTAGGGGCCTACGTGGTCGCCGCCGGCTGCGCGCCGGCGGTCGCCCGCGGTCCCGGCGGGGCCGCGTCCCGCAATCCAATCCGCTCGTGCAGCCGGCGCAGTGGCGCCGGCGCCCACCAGTTGAGCGAACCGAGCAACTCCATCAGCGAGGGCACCAGCAACGCGCGGACGATCGACGCGTCGATCAGCACCGCCAGCGCCGCGCCGAGACCGAGTTCCTTGATGAACACCAGCTGCGATGTCGTGAACGCGCCGATCGCGACCGCAAACAGGAGCGCGGCGGCGGTGACGATCCGGCCGGTGCGCTCGAGGCCGATCGCGACGGCTTCGGAATCAGAGGCGCCACCGTCGCGCGCCTCCTTGATCCGCGAGAGCAAGAACACGCCGTAGTCGGTGGCGAGCCCGAAGCCCACGGCGGCGAGGAAGATCGGCTGCGTCGCGTCGAGCGCCCCTACGCTGGTGTAGCCGAGCAGGCCCTGAAGGTTGCCGTCCTGGAAGATCAGCACGAGGATCCCTAGCACAGCGCTGAGGCTGAGGGCGTTCATCACCACGGCCTTGATCGGCAGCACGACCGAGCCGGTCATCAAGAACAGGATGATCAGCGTCGATGCGACGATCACCCCCAGGACCGCAGGCAGGTGGACGGCGAGGCTGTGCTCGAGGTCGACGAACGACGCGGTCTGCCCGGCCACGCCGACGTAGAACGGCTCGTGGATCGCGCGGACGCCATGGAGCACTCGCTGGCTCGCTTCGTTCAGCGGCGGTGTCGTCGTGGCGACCGCGAGCATCGAGTTGGCGACGCCCGCGGGCTGGGCCGGCGCCACCGCGGAAACGCCCGGCAGGTGCCTGATCCGAGCGGCCAGCGCGGTCACCTGCGCCGACCCGGCGGGCCTGCCAACCACGACCTCCAGCGGTGTTGTGCGGTTCGGCGGGAAGGCGCGCGCGAGCGCGTCGTCGACCTGGCGTGCGCTGGCGCTCGGCGGCAGGACGCTGGAGCTGACCGTGATGAACCTGATCCCGGTGAACGGGATCCCCAGCGCGATCAGGAACGCCGCGCTGAGCGCCGCGATCGGGCCCGGGCGCCTCATCACGAATCGGGACAGGCGGTACCAGAAGCCGCTCTCGTCCGGGCGGGCGTCGCGGTCGGCAGCGCGCTGGAGGCGCTTTGGAGCCAGCGCGTTGACCCTCGGGCCGAGCGTGGTCAGCAGCGCCGGCAGCACCACCAAGGCCAGCGACGCCGCCAGCAGCGCCACTAGCGCCCCCGCGATCCCCATCGAGTAGAGGAACCGCTGGGGGAAGATCGCCAGCGACGCGATGGCCGCGGCCACCGTCAACGAGCTGAACACGATCGTTCGGCCCGCGGTCTGGAGCGTGCGGATCAGCGCCGCGGCGCCGAAGCCGGAGCTCGCGGCCTCCTCGCGGTAGCGGGAGACCATGAACAGGCTGTAGTCGATCGCCAGGCCGAGGCCGAGCCCGGTGACCAGGTTCAGGGCGAACACCGATAGGTCAACGAAGCTCGAGACGATGCGCAGCGCGAAGAACGTCATCAGGATCGCCAGACCCCCGAGCAGCGGCGGCAGCAGCGCCGCCACCAGCGAGCGGAAGAACAGCAGCGAGAGCAGGAAGATGAACGGGAACGCGAGCAGCTCCGCCCGGGCGAGGTCGTGGCTCACCTGGGTGTTGGCCTGGGCGTTGGCGATCGCCTGACCGCCCAGCTTCACATCGGCCTGGTGTCTCAGCTGCTGCTCGAACTGCTTGGCGTCGTTCTGGATCTTGGTGTCCGACCGCGGCCGGAAGTACGCCACCACGTACGTCGAGCGGCCGTCTCGGGAGACCATCGCCGGATCGTGGCTGTCGTAGAAGCTGACCACCTGCGCCACGTCCCGGTTAGCCTTCAGCTCGCCAACCACCTGATCGACCCGCGCGCGCGCCGCGCCAGTGCGGACTGCGCCCGAGTTGACCAGCGCGACGATGCCGGCGCCTATCTGCCTGCCCGCGGCGCGCTCGAAACGGTTGCTCGCCTGGACGCTCTGGCTCGCCGGATCACTGGCGCTGTAGGGACTCAACCGCGTGGCGACACCCACCCCGAACACGCCTGCGATGGCCACGGCGAGGACGGCTGCGAACAGCACTCTGCGTCCGTTGGCGTACAGGAATCTCGCCAGCCGGGCGAACATCAGCCGGGTTTCCCGTCGACCTCGCCGAGCTCGTGCTCCGTCGCCTCACACCACTGGATGAAGCACTCGGTGAACGTGATCCCGAGGCGGAGCGTCAGCGCCGGGCCGGTCCGCATCTCGGCGGTCTTCGGCTCGAGTTCCCGCAGTTGCGCCAGCTTGCTCTCCATGCGCGCCCGCATCGCCCGGATGTTCTCGACCCGTTGCTTGGCGGGGACGAGGTCGGAGAAGAACAGCTTGAGCATGCCTTCGTCTCGCAGCTCGTAGAGCGGCTCGTGGCCCGACTCGAGCCACGAGTGGAGCGCCGCGTCGCCCTCGGGGGTCAGCTCGTACACCGTTCGCGGCCGTCCACCCGTGGGCTCGGAACGGCCGCGGATCAGCCCCTGATCCTCGAGCCGCTTCAGCTCCGGATAGATCTGGCCGTAGCTGGCGGCCCAGAAGTGCCGAGTCGATTTGTCGACGACCTGCTTGATGTCATAACCGCTGCGCATGCCGTACGCGACCATGCCGAGGATCACGCGGCCCGTCGGGGTCAGCTCGGGAAGGGGAGGAACCGGCTCGGGAGTGGTCGCTATATCTCGGGAAGATATATCGCAATGGAATATATGTCAACCCCACGGGGCGGTCGCTGGCGAGCCGGCGCCGGCCGCCGGGGGACGGGCGCTGGCGAGGCGGCACCCCGACGGCGGGGGCGATCCGGATAATTCTCGCCGTGCCGGACTTCGCCCAGCCGCTGCGAGAGGAGGACGTCGATCCCGATCCGCTGCGACAGTTCGCCGCCTGGTTCGCGGCGGCGAGCGAGGCCGGGGTACGTGCGCCGGAGGCGGCCGTCATCGCCACCGCCTCGGCGGACGGGGCACCGTCGGCGCGGATGGTGCTGGTCAAGCAGTTCGACGAGCGCGGGTTCGTGCTGTTCACCAACTACGAGAGCCGCAAGGGTCTCGAACTGGCCGCAAATCCGCGCGCAGCCCTGCTGTTCTACTGGGATCTGCTCGGTCGGCAGGTGAGGATCGAGGGGCCGGCGCGGCGGACTACGGCCGAGGAATCGGCGGCGTACGTGGGCACCCGACCGCGGGCCAGCCAGCTGAGCGCGCTGGCCTCCCCTCAGAGCCAACCGGTCAAGAGCCGGGCCGCGCTCGAGCGCCGCGTCGCCGAGCTCGCCGCCCGATACCAGGGCCAAGCCGTGCCGCTGCCCCAGGGCTGGGGTGGGTTCCGGGTCGCGCCCGAGAGCTTCGAGTTCTGGCAGCACCGCGAGGATCGCCTCCACGACCGGCTTCTGTACGTCCGGCGCGGTGGCGACTGGGTGCTCGAGCGCCTCGCGCCGTAGCGCCGCTTCCGGCGCCCGCGCCCGCGGCGGTCACCGGCGGCTGTAGCTTGCCAGCGGGCATCCGAGGCGGGTTATCCTCGGCCAGTGCACTTCGCCGAGCTGACCGCCGCCGAGCAACGGGTCCTCGGGTGCCTGATCGAGAAGCGCTGGACGACCCCCGATCAATATCCACTGTCGCTGAACGCGCTGCGGCTGGCGTGCAACCAGTCGACCAACCGCGATCCGGTCACCGATTATCCAGAGGCGACCGTGAGCGAAGCCGCCCAGCGGCTCTCCAAATACGGGCTGGCTCGACTGGCAAGCGGACACGGCAGCAGGGCGACCAAGTACCGCCACCTCGCCGAGGAGGCGCTCGGGCTGGGTCGCGAGGAGCTGTCGGCGTTGGCGGTGCTCCTGCTGCGCGGGCCGCAGACCCCCGGCGAGTTGAAGGCGCGCACCGAGCGGATGGCGCCGCTCGGGTCACTGGACGACGTCGAGCGCGTCCTCTCGGTGTTGATCGAGCGCGGCTACGCGCGGCGGCTGGAGCGACGGCCGGGCCAGAAGGAGGATCGCTTCGAGCAACTGCTGGGCGGCGAAGGCGAGACGGGAGCGGCGCCGCCGGCGCCCGCGCCGACCACGGTCGCGGCCGCGCCCGGGGCGCAGTGCGATGGGGACATCGCCGCCCGGATCGAGGCGCTGGAGGCGGAGGTGGCGAGCCTCCGTGAGGAGCTGTCGGCGCTTCGGAACGACTGATCGAGGACAGGCGCGGATCCGCCCGACGGTTGATCCTTGCAAACCGCGGAGCGCTACAGGTAGGGTCCCCTCAGGACCTGTACAGGGCACGGGAGTTCTCACGCGACCTGTACTTGCACGGGCGTATCACGACATAGGAGGGGAGACGCCGTGAATTACCGCAGGATGCTGGTGATGCCGGCCACGGCCGCGGCCGTGATCGCCGGTCTCGCAATCAACCCATCGCTGGGGCTGGGAGCGAGTCGCTCGAGCTCCGTGACGCTGAAGGGCACCGAGCCGGCGGCCGCGAACACGACTCCGCAGGTCGGCTCGGTCTCGGCCAACAGCAGGATCGACTTTGAAGTTCAGCTGAGGCTGAGGAACCAGAGTGGCGCGCAGCAGCTCGCTCAGGCCGTGTCGACGCCGGGAAGCGCGTCGTACCGCAGGTTCCTCACCGCCGCGCAGTGGGAGAGCCGGTTCTCGCCGACCGCGGGACAAGTCTCCGAAGTGTCGGCGTTCCTCCGGAGCAGCGGCTTCCACGTGGGACACGTTTCTGCCGACCGGATGGCGATCGAAGCCTCCGGGACGGCGGCGCAGATCGAGCGAGCGTTCTCGACCTCGCTCTCCTATCACCGCGTCGACGGTGCCAGGCTGCGGCTCAACGATCGCCCGCTGTCCGTCCCCGCCGGTCTCGCCGGGATCGTGGGCGGGGTGACGGGCGTCGACCAGACCCCGGCGCGCCCGTTCAACACGACCGACAGCCCCGCCTCGTCGGCCTCGGGCGCCGGCAGCGCTCCACCGCCGCCGGGATTCCGGGTCGCCCCGCCGTGCGGTAAGTACTACGACCAGCTGACCGATACGACGCTGCCGGCCTACGGCAACGGTTACCCGCCGAACCCGTTCTGGGTCACCTGCGGCTACACCCCATCGCAGTTCCGCAGCGCGTACAACCTGAACGGCGGCTCGAACGGAGCGGGCGTCACCGTCGCCATCATCGACGCGTACGCCGCGCCGACGCTGTTCGCCGACGCGCACAAGTACGCCTCGCTCAACGACCCGAGCAATCCGCTGAACGAGTCCCAGTTCAGCGAGCTGCTCGCGCCGGTGTTCAACCACGCGGACCAATGCGGTCCGAGCGGCTGGTATGGCGAGCAGACGCTGGACGTGGAAGCGGTCCACGCCACGGCTCCCGGGGCCCACATCCTGTTCGCGGGCGCGGAGAACTGCTTCCAGGGCGACCTGACCGCGATGCTTCGTCAGATCGTCGACCACCATCTGGCGGACGTGGTGACGAACTCGTACGGCGATCCCGCCGGCGACCTGCTCGACCCGGCGAGCGTCAAGGCAGCCACGGACAACGTCCTGCTGATGGCGGCCGGTACCGGCATCAGCGTGATGTTCTCCAGCGGAGACTGGGAGGACAACTTCACCCTCACCGGCGTTGTCGCTCCCACGTACCCGGCCTCGAGCCCGTGGGCGACCGGTGTCGGCGGCACGACGCTGAAGATCAACTCGAGCGGGCAGCGGTTCGGCGACCTCGGCTGGTCGACCGCGCGCAGCTACCTGTGCAACTCGACCTACGTGTCGCTCGGAGGCTGCACCGACGCGCAGCTCGGGAAGTGGCAGCCGATCGATCTGGCGCTCGACGGCGGGTCTGGCGGAGGCACCAGCTACGTCTACCACCAGCCCTCCTACCAGGCGGGCGTGGTTCCGTCATCGCTGTCGAAGGCGAACGGGTCTGAGCCGATGCGGGTCGAGCCGGACGTCTCAATGGACGCTGACCCCGCCACGGGCATGCTCGTCGGCGAGACTCAGACGTTCCCCAACGGCGTGTACTACGACCAGTACCGGATCGGCGGGACCAGCCTGGCCTCGCCGCTGCTCGCGGGCGTGATCGCACGGGCGGATGGAAACGCCGGAGCCCCGCTCGGCTTCCTGAACCCGAGCCTGTATGCGCTCTACACCCAGCCGGGCGGGTTGTTCGACATCCTGCCGGCCGGAAAGCAGGACCAGTCGCGCGCTGACTTCGCGAACTCGATCAGCGATGCCGATGGCTTCCTGTACACGACCCGGATCATCGACTACGAGGGCCCGGAGCAGTTCTGCACCGACGCCGGTGTGTGCAAGACGATCGAAATGACCCTGCACACCGCGCCGGGCTACGACAACATGACCGGTCTGGGCTCGCCGGGGGCCGACTTCCTCGGCCTGCTGGGCCACTAACCGATCACGCCACGGAGCGCCCACCGGCCCACGCCGGTGGGCGCTCCTGAGCGCGTGGGCTGGCCGGGCGCTTTCGCGTCAGGTGGGCAGCGCGAGTCCGATGAGGTATGTCGCCCCGCCCACGATCACCCCCGCGAGGGTCATCTCCAGCCCCGCGGCCCACCAGGTGCGCAGCGTCACGAGCGACTTCGCGGCGCCGACGAGGAAATGAGCGATCAGGGACACGATCGCGGCCGCGATGATCGCGGCCGTCCCGGTCGTGATCATGAACGGGATCACCGGGATGATCGCGCCCAAACCGGTGGAGATGCCGGCGGCGAGCGCCGCCTGCGTCGGGTCACCGCCGCCGGCCGCGGCGCCACCGAACTCCTCGGCGGACAGCGCGTGCAGCATCGCGTCCGGGTGCTTTGACATTCGCTCGGCGAGCTCGTCTGCCGTCTTTTCGTCGATCCCCTTGAGCTGGTAGAAGAGCGAGAGCTCCTCCTTCTCCTCCTCGGGGTGCTCGGCGATCTCCTGGCGCTCGCGTTCGACGTTGGCGGCCGCGACCTCGGCCTCGGAGCGCTCGGCGAGGAAGGCGCCGGTGGCCATCGACAGCGCCGAGGCAACCGCGCCCGCCAGCCCAGCCGTGAGCACCGCGTTGGATCCGCCGGTGGCGCCCGAGACGCCGGCGACGATCCCGAACACGGCGGCCAAGCCGTCGTTGGCGCCGTAGATTGCGCCCGAGATCCAGCCGCCGCCCGTGGTGTGCCACTTCTCTCGGCCGAGGATCCGATCGAGCCTCGTCCTGGCGCCGGGAATCGCCAGCGGCTCGGCCCGGACGGCGGGCTCCGATGCGCCGGAGCCGTCCACCGAGCGCGATCCCGACCGGATCTCCTGCACGGCCAGCGAGTGAGAGCGCTCCTCCTTGCGGATCTCCCGCAGCAGGCGGTCGGTGGTTGGGTCGCCGGTCGAGCGCTTGTAGAGGTCGTCGACCTCCTCGTCCTCGGCAGCTTCGCGGGCGGCCAGCAGGCGGCCCACCGGAGCGATCCTCGTCTGCAGCCGCAGCCACAGCGGCAGCCGCACCGAGGTGGGATCGGGCAGCTCGATCCCCAGCTCGTGCATCCTGGCCTCGAGCCGCTGCCGGTGGCCGCTCTCGGCCTCGGCCATCCGACGCAGGATGTCCGCCTCCCGAGGCGGCATCCGCCGTGCGATCAGGTCGTAGGCGCCGCCGGCCACGATCTCGCCGCGCCATGCCTGCAGCAGCCGGTCACGAACCTCGTCTGGAGCATCGGCCATGCAGCGTCAGAGCGTAATCCGTCGTCGCTAGCCTTGCCCGGCGTTACCGCGATGACGAAGCGAACTGTCACCTTGGCGGCCGCCGTCGCGCTGGCCGCGGCGGCCGGCTGTGGCGGCAGCGGGACCGGGCCACACGATCACGCAGGCGCAGCTGTTCGACGCGCTGTACAAGGGCGAGCGGCTGCCGCCCAAGCCGATCATCATCTCCGTGGATGACGGCTATGTCGACGACGTGCGGACGATCCTGCCCGACCTCGACCGCTTCCACATGGTGGCCACGTTCTTCGTCATCACAGGTCGGATGACCGAGCCCGGGTTCCTCGACGCCGATCAGATCCGCGAGCTCGACCGGGCCGGGATGGACGTCGGCGATCACACCGCCCACCACGTCGACCTCCGGCTGCTGACCCCAAGCGAGCTCCGGCTCGAGACCGCGGGATCTCGCCAGGTGCTCGAGCGCGTGCTCGGCCATCCGGTCTACTTCTTCGCTTATCCGTTCGGCGACTTCAACGCCACCGTGCTGAGCGCGGTCCGGGCGGCCGGCTTCACGATGGCCTATACGACCCAAGGCGGCACCACGGAGAGGAGCTCGGCGCCGCTCACGATGCCACGGATCCATGTCGGCCGGTCGGAGACCCCTGCCGGCCTGGTGTCGCTGCTCGGAGACAGCTGAGCGATGGCGCCGGCGATCCAGTTCCGCGAGGCGCGCCTCGATCGACGAGCGGGCGCCGAGCTGGCCCGGGCGATGCGCGAGGAGATCGCGATCTGTGGGGGTCTTCTGGGGCGAGAAGCCGCTCCGCTGCCCGCCGGGCAGGCCTAGAGGATTCCGATCTCGGAGTTGTCACCGACCAGGAACCGGTAGGCCCGGGGCTGGCGGTGGTCGCGGCCGACCTTGACGTTGCGGCCCAGCAACGAGGATTCCATCCGGCCGTCGAGATCGCGGACAGCCGAGCCGGCGAGCAGGATCGAGTGCTCGACCTCGGCATTCTGGATCGAACACCCTTCGCCGATCGCGGTGTAGGGGCCGACGTAGCAATCGGTGAGCCGGGCGCCGGCGCCGATGATCGCCGGACCTCGCACGGCACAGCGCTCGAGGCGGGCGCCGGACTCGATCGCCACCCGGCCGTCGATCTGGGAGTCGATCAGCTCCCCTTCGAGCCGGCGCTGGATCGTGTCGAGCACGAGCCGGTTGGCGGCGAGCATGTCCTCCAGGCGGCCGGTGTCCTTCCACCAGCCGCGGACGATGTGAGGCTCCACCCGATTGCCCCGGTTCACCAGGTGCTGGATGGCGTCGGTGATCTCGAGCTCGCCCCGCGCCGAGGGCTCGATCGCCTTCGCTGCGTCGTGCACGCACGGCGTGAACATGTACACGCCGACCAGCGCCAGATCTGTCTTCGGGTCCGACGGCTTCTCGATCAGCCGGGTCACCTTGCCGTTGCTGAGCTCGGCGACGCCGTAGTGCTGCGGGTCGGGCACCGGGGTGAGCAGGATCAGCGCGTCCGGTCCGTGCTCGCGGAACGACGCCACGAGATCCTCGATCCCGCCCTGGAGCAGGTTGTCGCCGAGATACATGACGAACGGCGACTGCCCGAGGTAGCGCTCCGCCGTCAGCACCGCGTGGGCCAGCCCAAGCGGCTCGTCCTGGACGATGTAGGTGAGTTCGACGCCGAAGCGCGACCCGTCGCCGGCGGCGGCCCGGATCTCGTCGCCGGTCTCGGGCGCGATGATGATGCCGACCTCGGCGATGCCCGCCCTGGCCATCGCCTCGATGCCGTAGAACAGAACCGGCTTGTTGGCCACCGGCACGAGCTGCTTGGCGCTGGTGTGCGTGATCGGCCGCAGCCGCGTGCCCCGGCCGCCGGACAGGATCAGTCCCTTCAACTGTTCCATCGCGGGCGGAGCGTACCGGGACGACGCTGGGTCCATGCCGCCGCTGCTCTGCGCTAATAAACTCCGCCGAGCTTCCGGTGATCCCAGCTGGCGATGTGCTGGGGCACGAACTGAAGCGCGACTCGCTTGGCGGCCTGCGCGCGGACCAGATCCAGAAACTCGGGGCCGCCGGCAGCGGTCCCGTAGCGCTCGAACAGCCGCGCGCCGAACTCGGCGACCGCATCGATCTCGCGGTGGATCACGGTCCGGACCTCGATCATCACCCCGCGGAGCTCGTGATACTGCTGCCCGTCCTCGACTTGGAGGGTGGCCCGCGGATCACGTTCGAGGTTTCGCACCTTCTGGGACTTGGCGTATGTCCACGCCCAGACCTCGCCGTCGCGGACGAGATACCACAGCGGCATCAGGTGAGGCCATCCGTTGCGGCCGTTGGTGGCGCAGATCACCACTCGTTGCTCGGCCAGGAAGGCATCGAGCTCTTCGGAGCTCATGCGGATCTGCTCGCGCCGGCTCAACGGGCGATCGCGCCGGCGGTGGCGGCAAGCGACTGGGCCGCGGCACGGACGGCGTTGCGCGCGTCCTCGGGTTCGAGGACGACGGCGTCTCCCGCCTCCTTGAGCACGTCGCGCACGAGATAGCGGATCCCGGCGAAGGCGCGTTCGACGATCAGCGAGCCGTCCTGGAGCTCGCTGATCACCCTCCGCTCCTCGCGCGCCCAGCGCGCCCGCTCGGGCGAGATCCACACTCGGGCACGGCGCGAGGCGGGCACCTCGCCCGTCCGCGGCCAGCCGTCGACATCGGCGGCGGGGTCGACATCAGGACGGGGCTCGAACGACGCGTCGGTGACCGTCGCGGCCTTGATCCGGTCCAGGCGGAAGTGGCGGACGTCATCGCGGGCGGGGTCGAAAGTCGCCACATACCAGCCCTCGCGGCCGTTGATCAGCGCGTAGGGCTCGACCACGCGGGTCGAGAACTCGTCCTCGTTCTCCTTGTAGTACTCGAACGAGACCAGCCGGCGTCCCGATATTCCGCGCGAGAGAACGGCCGCGATCTCGGCGTCGTCGCCTCCGGCGGATGCGACCTGAAGACCGTCGTGGACCGGGTCCTCGCCGAGCGCCGCGACGACCTTCTCACGGACCGAGGCCAGCGAGCCCTCCGGGATGTGCTCGCCGATCAGGTCGATCGCCGCCACCAGCGCCTTGGCCTCGACCGGCAGCAGCCGCGCCGGCCGGGCGAACGAGTCGCCATACGGCTCCGGATCGACCTCGAGCACCCCGTCGGGCGCGATCTCGGCGTACAGCACGTAGGTCCCGGCGCCGAAGTTGACGACGTTCAGCACCGCGATGTCCTCGCGCAACTCCTGATCGGAGATCTTCAGCGACCGGCAGAGCTCGTCGGCATGGAGCCGCCGGCCGCCGCGGCCGGCCTCGATGAGGATGCTGGCGAGTGTGACCAGGCGTGCGAACCGCTCGGGTCGGATGGCCGCTTCGGGGTTGTGGCCGTTGCCGGTGTCGGGCTCGGAGGGCGGCGCCACGCTTTCTCCCCGGGCTCCACCGTGCCCGCCCACGAGGGCTTCTGGGCCCGCCGGCGCTGGGGTCGCCGGCGCTGGGGTCGCCGGCGCTGGGGTCGCCGGCGCTGGGGTCGCCGGCGCTGGGGTCGCCGCCGCGGCCGGGGCGCCGTCGGTGCCCGCCACCGCCCCGTCCGTGCCCGCCGCCGGCGCCGCGACCTCGGGCTCCCCGGTGTGTCGCTCGATCAGCAGCTTGACCCGATCGAGCAGTTCGGAGGCGAGCTCCGGAGGGCCAAGGATCCGCGCATGTTCGCCCAGCCCGAGCACCCAGGCGATCAGCTGCCGGGAATCGGAATAGCTGGTGACGAACAGGCGGTCCCCGTCGTCGCCGGCGGGTCGCATCTCGCCGTAGGGGCCGAAATGGCGCTCTATCTGCCAGGCGATTCGGCTTCCGATCCACACCTCGGCGCCGCCGACTGGATCGCCGAACTGCCAGTCGATCCGGTTGGCGTAGACGCGCGGATCGAAGTCCGCCGGACGCTGGAAGTCGTGCTCGGCCTTGGTCGCATAGCCGACCTTGCCGCGAATCCGCGACAGGCGGAAGACGCGTATCGCCCCCCGTTCATGCGACCTTCCGACCAGGTAGAACTGCCCGCCCTGATAGAGCAGCTGGTATGGATCGACGCGCCGGCTCCCCAGTTCGTCACGTGCCATCGTGTAGTAGTCGAAGACGATCGTCTTGCGACGGAAGATTGCCGTTTCGATCTTCGCCAGCCGCTGCGAGGTCTCGTGTCCGCCGGCCGAGCCGGTGATCCCGAGCGCCACCGTGTGCTGCTCGGGTGCGTTCAGCGGGCTGGGGCGGCCCCACGAGATCTGCTGTAGCGCGAGCCGCAGCGGCTCCGCGTAGGCGAACTCTCCGTCCAGCAGCTGGAGAGCGGTGTGCAGGGCCGCCAGCTCCTGATCGGTGAACTCGATCGGGGGCAGGTGAAAGTTCTCGGACGGCAGCGAATAGTTCTCCTGCTCGACCAGCCCGTCGACGGGCTTTTCGACCGCGAGCACGATGCCGAGCGCGTCGAGCTCCGAGCGATCGGCGTAGAAGCGGCGCGCGAACGCGTCCTCGTTCATCACGCTGTAGCCCTCGACGTCACGCCTGATCTCCTGGGCGGTGACCGGGCGGCGCTCCGCCATCAGGTACGAGATCAGGGATAGCTGGCGGATCAGCTTTTCAGTGTCTTTCGCCATGCCCCTCCAAACTGTAGTTGGGCGCACATGAGCTCGGCCGGACCGTCGGTGGCGGGCTGGCGCTATTTGCGGGTTTTGGCACGGGGCGTGACGAAGGCGCCACGCGCCGTCATCCAGTTTCTGGTAAATCGGGAACGTTTGTCGTGGAGGGCGGCTCGAGCGCCGGCGGGGGTTGGAGCGCCGGCGGGGGTTGGAGCGCCCGCGGGGGTTGGAGCGCCCGCGGGGGTTGGAGCGCCGGCGGGGGTTGGAGCGCCGGCGGTTTGCCGAGTCACCCGAGGGTGGCCGCGGAACGGGACTCCTGTTCCCGTTTCACGGCCAGCCTTCGCAATCGAGCCTGGGCGGCGCCGTGAACCGCCGGCTCCGAGCCGCCGACGGCGCTCGAACCGCCCGCCCACGCGCGCGCCCAGAACCGCCGGCGCCCGCGCCGCCCTCCCGCCCTACGCCGCCTCGCGCTCCTGCTCGGCCGGGTCGGCGAAGTAGGCGCCGCCGCCGAGCGCCTTGTCGTAGCCTGACCATTGCTCCCCGGCCGGCAGCTCCCGCTCGAGCCGATCGAAACTGCCGAGCCGGCCGCCGAGGTTGTCGATCATGTGGACGAGCGTGGCCTCGCGGGTGCAGGGGACCACGGGGCTGCCGTGCTCGAGCGAGCCGTGATGGCTGAGGATGATGTGCAGGACCGCCTGCTCGAGCTCGGCCGGGAAGCCGTCGAGGCGCTCGATCAGCCGGCGGACGCGGTAGTAGCCGAGCGCGATCTCGCCGTAGAGCCGGCCGTGATCGGACATCGAGATCGTCCCGCCCCGGAAGTCGTAGGCCTCGAGCTTGCCGATGTCGTGCAGCAGCGCGCCGGTGACCGCGGTGTCCCGGTCGATGCCGGGGAAGGTGGCGGAGATCGCACTCACGGCTTGCGCGACGGTCAGGCTGTGCTCGAGCAGGCCGTGACGGTAGGCCTGGTGGTAACGCTTGGCGGCGGGGGCGTCGCGATAGCTGACCCAGGTCGAGGACCCCTCGCCGAACAGCAGCCCGAGCAGCCGGCGCAGATGAGGGTTCTGAATCGTCACGAGCAGCTCTCGCAGGTCGGTCTCCATCTGATCGGCGTCGCGCGCGGGCCCGTCGACGAGGTCATCCGACGAGTACTCCTCCGATCTGGCTGCGCGCACCTGGTCAAGCACGAGCTGTGGTCCGAAGCGAGCGTGGCGGGAGAACCTGCCGGCGCACCACACGACCTCGCCGGCGCGGCAGATCGTCCGGGCCCCGGCGACGTCCTCGCGCACTATCGCCGGCACCGTGCCGGTTCGATCGCCCAACGTCAGCTTCAGGTACTCGCCGCCATCGTGGCGGCGACGGACCTCGATCTCACGGACCAGGAGCGCCTGCGCGATGTCAATTCCGTCTGCAAAATCCCGGACTTTCATGGCGGGACGAAGATAGAGTGGGCCGCGGACGGCAGCGACGCGCGCGAGGTGCGGATCCGGCCACACACGAGGAGCGGATCCGGCCACACAGGAAGGCAAATGAACCTCACGGCAACCGATCGGACCGGACAACCAGTGGAACACAGCGCAATCGTCACCGGAGGGACCGGCGGCCTCGGGACCGCCGTGTGCAGCCGCCTGCTCGACGACGGCTGGCGCGTGATCGTCCCCTGGGTGCTCGAGCGCGAGCTGGAGCGTGTGCAGCCACGGGCCGGGCTCGAGCTGGTCGAGGCGGACCTGTCCGATCGCGAGGCGGTGCAGGCGGTGGTGGCGCTGGCCGCGAACGGGCACGGGCCGCCGCTGCGCGGCCTCGTCAACCTCGTCGGCGGCTTCGCCGCCGGCGGGCGCGTACACGAAACCGACATCGACGAGTTCGAGCGGCAGTTCCGGCTGAACCTGCGCCCCACCTATCTGATGGCACAGGCGGCCCTGCCCCCCATGCTCGATGCCGGCGGGGGGTCGATCGTGTGCGTGGGGACGCGTGCGGCCCTGCAACCGTTCTCCGGAGCGGCCGGCTACATCGCCTCGAAGGCGGCGGTGATCGCGTTCGCCCGGGCGGTGGCGGTCGAGTACAAGGACGAGGGCGTGCGGTGCAACGCGATCCTGCCCAGCGTGATCGACACTCCCGCCAACCGCGCGGCGATGCCGGACGCCGACCACGAGCGATGGGTCAAGCCGGCGGCGATCGCCGGCGTGATCGCCCATCTGCTCTCGGATGACTCCGCGCCGACGAGCGGCGCCGCCGTCCCGGTGTACGGGCGAGCTTGAAACGCCGCTCGCCGGGTAGCATCAGCGGCTTATGGAACGTAAGTGGTGGACGCTGATCGTCGTATGCATCGCGACGTTCATGCTGTTGCTCGACATCACGATCGTCAACGTGGCCTTGCCTAAGATCGCCACCGATCTTAAGGCCAGCTTCTCGGACATCCAGTGGGTGATCGACGCCTACGCGCTGACGCTGGCCTCCGTCCTGCTGACCGCGGGCTCGCTGGCGGACCTGCTCGGCCGTCGACTGGTGTTCTCGATCGGGCTGGCGCTGTTCTCCCTGACCTCGCTGCTGTGTGCCCTGTCGCCGAGCGCGCTGTTCCTGATCCTGGCCCGCGCAGGGCAGGGGATCGGCGGCGCGATCATGTTCGCGACCGCGCTCGCGCTGCTGGCCCAGGAGTTCCACGGCAAGGAGCGGGGGACCGCGTTCGGGGCCTGGGGCGCGACCATCGCCGCGTCAGCCGCGGTCGGACCGCTGCTCGGCGGCTTTCTCACCGAGGCCTTCGGCTGGTCCTCGATCTTCTACATCAACGTCCCGATCGGGATCGCCTGCGTGGGGCTGACGCTGGCCAAGGTTGCGGAGTCGCGCAACCCGGAGGGCAGCCGGATCGATTGGATCGGGACGGTCACCTTCACCGGAGCGCTGTTCCTGATCGTGTTCGCGATCATCCGCGGCAACGCCGAGGGCTGGGGCAGCACGCTGATCGTGTCGCTGTTCGTCGGCGGCGCCGTGCTCCTGGTCGTGTTCGTGATCTCGCAGATCGTGCAGAAGAACGCGATGTTCGACGTCTCGCTGTTCCGCAAACCGACGTTCGACGGGGCCTCGCTGGTGGCGTTCGCGATCTCCTCGGGCATGTTCGCGATGTTCCTGTATCTCGTCCTCTACCTGCAGACGATCCTCGGGCTCTCGCCGCTGCAGACCGGGCTTCGCTTCCTCCCCTTCACCGTGATCTCGTTCTTCGTGGCCGCCGCGTCCGGCAACCTGTCGACTCGGGTTCCGGTCCGGTTGCTGCTGAGCGGCGGCCTGCTGCTGACCGGGATCGGCTTGCTCCTGATGCGGGGCCTCACCGTCTCCTCGGACTGGACGGCGCTGCTGCCCGGCTTCATCGTCGCCGGCGCCGGCGTGGGTCTGGTCAATCCGGCGCTGGCATCGACGGCGATCGGCGTCGTGCCGCCGCAGCGCAGCGGGATGGCATCGGGCATCAACAACACGTTCCGCCAGGTCGGGATCGCGACCGGGATCGCGGTCCTCGGGGCGATCTTCGAGAGCTCCCTCACCACCGGCGTGGCGCCGAAGCTCGCCGGGACTCCCGCGGCCGGGCAGGGGGCCGCGATCGCCCGGGCCGTGGCGGCGGGCGGCGCGCAGAAGGTCGTCGCCTCGGTGCCCGCGGCCGAGCGGGCCAGCGCGAGCACGGCGATCCACGCCGCGTTTGCGAGCTCGATGAACGACATCCTGCTGGTGGCGGGGATCGTGGCCCTGGCCGGCGCGGTGCTCGGGCTGGTGCTGGTCCGCGGCCGCGACTTCGTCACCTACGGCGCCCCGCAGCCCGCGCCCTCGCCCGCCCGCTGAGCGCTTACAACCCCGGCGGATGCCGGATCGCGAAGCTGCTCAGGTCCGGTTCGTCGGCGGAGCGGCCCGACCAGCGCGATCCCGTCTCCGCCAGCGCCACCGTGTCGAACCGCAGACCGGCGATGTACATGAACGTGTGGCCGGGGGAGGCGAACACCGTGATCCACTTGCCCGGTCCCGGATCGCCCCAGTTCATCAGCTCCCCGGAGGTGACGGTCGTGTTCAGCAGCCCGGCGGCCGCGAACACGAAGCTCAACGACCCCGAGCAGTCATAGGCGGTGTCCTCGAAGGTTCCATGACCCCCGCCGAACCGGTACGGCAGGTGCGCGATCTCGTTGCCGGCCGCGATCACCTCCTGGACCGCGCCGGGGGCGTTGACGGGCGCGATCGCCAGGCCGTTCGACGTCAGCGTCGCCCGGTTCATGCTCGCGGTGAGCCCGCTCTGCGCGAGCTCTTGACGGATTACCGTCTCGGAGACCGGCTCGGCGAGCTGACCGGAGGGCGGGCCAACGCTGACGTCGGCGGTCCCGCCGGCGGCGCTGCCCGAGGGGGTAGCCGACCCCGCCACCGGCTCGATCGCCTGCGGATGGGCCTGTAGCGCCGGGGAACCGGCGGGCGTCGTGGGAGCCCGGGCAGCAGCCGGCCGCTCTGCCTCTGAGGACCGCTGGGATCCGCAGCCGGCGAGCGCCAGCGTGCCCAGCACGGCCCCGATCAAGCCGACTCTGCGCATGGCCGGGAGTATGCCGCGCCCGCCCCGGGCGGACGCCGGCCGGCCGGCACCCGCCTCAGTCGTCGAACCGGCCCGAATACAGCGCAAACACTGCACCCTGCGGGTCCTGAACGACCGCGATCTTGCCCACGCCGATGTCGGTCGGCCCCACCAGCTCCGTCCCCCCCAGCTCGGTGGCCTTGATGGAGCTGGCTTCGATGTCGTCGGTTCCGAAGTACACGAGCCAGTGCGGTGGCGTGCCGGGGGGCATCACCGGTCGGATGCCGCCGTTGCCGTGCGCGTCCTGGTTCTGGATCGTCATGTAGGGCATGCCCACACCCTCCATCGGCGCGATCTTCCATCCGAATAAGTCGCCGTAGAACTGCGCGGACGCGTCCATGTCGGGAGTGGCCAGCTCGTTCCAGGAGAGGGCGCCGGGCGCGTTGACCAGCGAGGCGCCGATGTGCGTCTTCGGCTCCCAGACCAGGAAGAAGGCTCCCTGCGGATCCTGGACGACGCCCATCCGCCCGACATCCATCACATCGAAAGCCGGCGCATGGACGGTGGCGCCGAGCTGCGCGGCCCGCTCCAGCGCCTGGTCGGCGCTGTCGACGGTTATGTACGAGTTCCACGAGGGCGGGACCCCTGCCTCGCGTTGCTGCTGCGGCTGGGGGGAAATCGCCGCGACGTCCTGACCGGCGATACTCGCCATCGTGTAGTAGATGCCGTCGCCGATGGGCGAGTCGGTCGTCTCCCATCCGAACAGCTCTTCATAGAACGCCTTCGCCGCCTCCTGATCGGTGGTGGTGAGGTCGGTCCAGCTGAAAGTCCCTGGCGTGTAGTTCGTTCGTTGACCCATGCGCCGACCCTACCACCGCTGCCGCACACATCAGCCAACCGTGCTCATAGACTTGGCGACCATGCCCAACTATTCGATCAAGAACCTCAAGGAAGTCGACGACTCGGCCGCGGATCGCGGTCCCGAGATCGAGGCTCGCTTCGCGCGCAAGCATCTCGACTCCGAACATCTCGGGGTCAGCTATTTCCGCTATGGCCCCGCGTACAAGGCGCCCGGCCACCGCCATCGCGAGCAGGAGGAGGCCTATGTCGTGGTCTCAGGCTCCGGGCGGGTGAAGCTTGACGATGAGGTCCTCGACGTCCAGCAATGGGATGTCGTCCGCGTCGCCCCCGGCGTGGCCCGGGCGTTCGAAGGCGGTCCCAACGGGTTGGAGCTGATCGCGATCGGGTCCGACCGGCCGGAGGGCGGCGACGGTGAGATGGTGAAGGACTTCTGGAATGGCTAGCGCGCCGAGGCGATGAAGGCCGAGAACAGCCGCTGGGCGCGGGCCGCCGCGCGCGGGAACTCCCGCGCGGTCGTCTCGAGTATCGCCTGATCGTCCAGGCCGCGATCCCGGCTGTCGCGAACCCACCACTCGACGATCTGGGGCGTGGCCTCAGGGTGGAACTGGACGCCGAGGTGGCCGCGGAGGGCGAACGCCTGGGCCCCGCTGTCGTTGCGGGCGAGCAACCGCGCGCCACGAGGGAGGGTGATTTCGTCGTCGTGCCATGTCAGCCACGGCCCGGGCGCGATCAAGCTCGGCTCGGCGGTTTCCACCTGGACCCAGCCGCGCTCGGGTCTCGCCGCTCGACCGACGCCACCGCCGAGGGCGACCGCGAGCGCCTGCGCTCCAAAGCACAGCCCCAGAATCCGGGTGCCCACCCGATCGGCCGCCCGCATCCACTCGAGCTCCGTGGAGATCCACCGCCGGCGGGGATCGTCGGCGGAGGCCTCGGAGCCGAGGCTGACCGCGATCGCGACCGAGCCGGGGTCGGGCAGCGGGTCGTCGTGGTCGACCCGGACCGTGTACGTGACCAGCCCACTGGCGTCGAGTGCGTCCTGCACCAGTCCGGCCGGGCAGTCGTCCTTGTGCTGGAGGATCAGCGCGTTGGCGGCCGGGCTCACGATCGCGCGACCGCTGCCGGGTCGGGGCATCCGAGGATGTGTACCGGTTGCCGAGGGCGGCCGCCACGCGGTGGCTCTACTCTTCAGCGCCATGCGAGTCCTGATCACCGGCGCCGCGGGGATGCTCGGCCGTGACCTGACCGCCGCCGCGACTGTTGCCGGCCATGAGCTCGTCGCGCTGCCGCGCGCCGAGCTCGACATCACCGATCGCGATGCCGTCGACTCCGCCGTGCGCGGGACTCGACCGGACGTGGTCTTCAACTGCGCCGCCTACACCAACGTCGATGGCAGCGAAACCGACGTCGCCACGGCGTTTGCGGTCAACGGCGCGGGGGCGGGCACCGTGGCCCGCAGTTGCGCGGTGGCGGGGGCGTGGATGATCCATGTCTCCAGCGACTACGTGTTCGACGGCGCCAAGCGCGACCCGTACCTGGAGTCGGATGCGACCGGCCCGCTGTCCCAGTACGGGCGCTCGAAGCTCGCCGGCGAGCATGCCGTCGCCGAGGCAGCGCCGTGCGCACACACGATCGTTCGCTCGTCGTGGCTGTTCGGCGCCGCCGGACCCTGCTTCCCGGCCACGATCCTGCGACTGGCGGCCGAGCGAGACGAGCTCACGGTGGTCGACGACCAGGTCGGCGCTCCGACGTTCACCGGTCACCTGGCGAGCGCCCTGTTGGCGCTGGGGGCCGAGCGCCCTCCGGGCATCGCCCACGTCGCCGGCGGCGGGCAGTGCTCCTGGTATCAGTTCGCCACCGCCATCGTCGACGCCGCGGGCCTCGACTGCGTGGTGAAGCCCGGCCGCACCGAGGACCTGGCGCGCCCGGCCCCACGGCCGGCCTACAGCGTGTTGCGCAGCGAGCGCCCGGGCGCCCCCCAGCTGCCCGACTGGCGCGAAGGGCTCGCCGGCTACCTGGCCGCGGCGGTGAGCGTCGGATGAGGCTGCTCGTGTGCGGCGGCGCCGGATTCATCGGCTCGACGTTCGTGCGGCTGCGCCTACGCGAGCACGGGGACCAGGTCACGGTGCTCGACAAGCTGACCTATGCCGGCCGGCGCGAGAACCTCCACGACGTGCTCGACCAGATCGAGTTCGTCCATGGCGCGATCGAGGATCCGGTGGCCGTCGCCGACGCCGTCGCCGGCTGTGACGCGATCGTCAACTTCGCCGCCGAGACCCACGTCGATCGTTCGATCACCGGCCCCGAGGCGTTCATCATCACCAACATGCAGGGCACGCACGTGCTCCTCGAGGAGGCGCGGGTGCGGGACCTGCGCTACGTCCAGGTCTCGACCGACGAGGTGTACGGGTCGATCGAGGAGGGTTCGTTCACCGAGGCCTCGCCGCTGCAGCCGTCCTCGCCCTACAGCGCCACCAAGACGGGCGCGGATCTGCTCGTCTCCAGCTACTTCCACACTTACGGGCTCCACGCGCTGATCTGCCGAGGTTCCAACAACTACGGCCCCTACCAGTATCCGGAGAAGCTGATCCCGCTGATGATCCTCAACGCGCTCGCCGGCGACCATCTGCCCGTCTACGGCGACGGCCGCAACGTCCGCAACTGGCTCTACGTCGAGGACTTCGGCCGCGGGATCGGCCACGTGCTCGAGCACGGCGTCGCCGGCGAGGCCTACAACTGCGGCGGGCCCGACGAAGCCGAGAACCTCGACGTGGTCAAGCGCATCCTCGCCCTGACCGGGGGCGACGACTCGCTGATCGAGTACGTCACCGACCGGCCCGGTCACGACCGTCGCTACTCGCTGTCGTCGAGCAAGCTCCAGGACCTCGGTTGGGCCGCGCAGGTGCGCTTCGACGACGGGCTCGAGCGCACGGTGCGCTGGTATCGAGAGAACGGCTGGTGGTGGGAGCCGATCCGCTCGGGCGCCTACCGGGAGTACTACGAGCGCCACTACGGGCGCGCCCTCAAGGGGTGAGCGCAGACCCGCCCGCAGCCCGGGGCCGGCATGCGCCGCCGCCCGAGGTGCGCTTGCCCCGTCAGCGACAGCGGCTGCTGCGCGCGGCGGCGGCAGAGTTCGCGCAGCGGGGCTACGCCGGCGCCAGCTCGGAGTCGATCAGCCGGCGCGCCGGGATGTCGAAGGCGACCTTCTACGAGCACTTCGCCAACAAGGAGGACTGCATCCTGGCGCTGTTCGACGCCGCGTCCGAGACCGTCGGGCAGTCGATGGCGAGCGCGGCCCGGGGGGCTGACCGAGGCGATGCCCTGGAGCGGATGCGCGCGGGGACGCGGGCGTTCCTGACCGTGATCGCCGAGCATCGCGACTTTGCCCAGACGCTGCTGGTGGAGATCATCGGGGCCGGCCCGCGGGCCGCCCAGCGCCGCGACCAGATCATCCAGGAGTTTGCCGACATCATCGACCGCGAGAATCGGGCCGCGGCCAGACGCGGGCTGATCTCCCGCTTCGCGTCGCCCTACGACACGGTCGCGGTGGTGGGCGCGATCACCGAGCTGATCTCGCGCCAGGTCCGCCTCGGCGACCCCGCGGACGTGCTCGAGCTCGCGCCGGTGATCGATCGGTTGATCGAGGGTCTGCTGAGAACGAGCGAGGAGTGAGTGGGCCGCTCGCTGCGCCAGGTAGAGCACGCGGTCACCACCTGCCGTCGCTGCCCGCGGCTGGTGGCCTGGCGCGAGGAGGTGGCCCGGGTCAAACGCACGTCGTACGCCGGGGAGGAGTATTGGGGACGTCCGCTCCCCGGCTTCGGCGATCCGGCGGCGCGGGTGCTCGTGCTCGGGCTGGCGCCGGCGGCCCATGGCGGCAACCGGACCGGACGGATCTTCACCGGCGACCGTTCGGGGGACTGGCTGTTCGCGGCCCTGTGGCGAGCCGGCTATGCCAACCAGCCGACGTCGGTGTCGCGGGACGACGGCCTGCGGCTGACCGGCTGCTTCGTGACCGCGGCGGTGCGCTGCGCGCCCCCCGCCAACCGGCCCTCGCCGGCCGAGCGCGATCACTGTCAGCCGTGGCTCGAGGAGGAGCTGGCGCTGCTCCCGCAGGTCCGGGTGATCGTGTGCCTGGGGGCGTTCGCGTGGGATGCGGCGCTCCGGGTAGCGAGCGCGCTGGGCGAGGCGCTACCGCGGCCACGGCCGCGCTTCGGCCACGGTGCGGTGGCCGCACTGCGGCGGTTCACGCTCGTGGGCTGCTACCACCCGAGTCAGCAGAACACGTTCACCGGCAAGCTGACCGAGGCGATGATGGATGAGGTGTTCGCCCGCGTGCGGGAGCTGGCGGGATGAGGCTGGCCGCGCTCTCGATCGCGGATCCGCCCGAGCGCTGGAAGGCGCTCGGGTTCGCGGTCGAGGACGCCGGGGCTCAGATCGGCGGAGTGCAGTTGCGGTTCGGGGTGGGAGGCCACGGCATCACCTCGTGGGCGATCGCCGGGGTGGAGGCGATCACGGAGATCGACGGCCTCCCGACAACCGGGGCAGAACCCCCTCCCTATACAAAACCAGTCACGCACCCCAACGGCGCCACGGGGATCGACCACGTGGTCGTCGTCTCACCAGACTTCGATCGCACGGCGGCGGCGCTGGCCGGCGCCGGCCTCGCGCTGCGCCGGGTCCGTGACGCCGGCGGCTTCCGTCAGGGCTTTCGCCGCGCCGGACCGGCGATCGTCGAGCTGGTCGAGGCCAAGGGCGCGCCCGCCGGGCCGGCGAGATTCTGGGGGCTGGTGGTGACGGTGGAGGATCTCGACGCGCTGGCCGAGGGGCTCGGCGATCGGCTGGGCAAGATGCACCCCGCCGTCCAGTCGGGCCGGCGCATCGCCACCCTTCGGGAGACCGCCGGCCTGTCAATGAAGGTGGCGTTCATGACCCCCGAGGGCCGGTAGGCGCGGCCGCTACGCTGGCACTTCGGTGCCGCTTTCAGCGTTCACTTCCGCCACCCGCGAGTGGTTCCTCGGCGCGTTCGAGGAACCGACCCCGGCCCAAGCTCAGGCGTGGCCGGCGATCGCCTCCGGCGACCATGTCCTGATCTCGGCGCCGACGGGATCGGGCAAGACGCTGGCAGCGTTCCTGTGGGGCATCGATAGGCTGGCCAGCCAGCCAACCGGGGAGGGGCCACGCCCAGCGGTGGAGGGATCGGACGCGGCCGGGGAGGCGGGTGGCGCCGGCGCCGAGGGAGTCCGCCTCGTCTACGTCTCGCCGCTGAAGGCCCTTTCCTACGACATCGACCGCAACCTGCGCGCGCCGTTGCGAGGCATCGGCGCCGACCTGAGGGTCGCCGTCCGCACCGGCGACACCCCGCAGCGCGACCGCCAGGCGATGCTGCGACAGCCGCCCGACATTCTCATCACCACCCCCGAGTCGCTGTACCTGATGCTCACCGGTCGGGCCCAGGAGCTGTTCCGGGCGACCGAGTACTGCATCGTGGACGAGATCCACGCGGTGGCCTCGAACAAGCGGGGGGCGCATCTCGCGCTGACGCTCGAGCGGCTGGCCCAGGCCGCCGGCCGCGACGTGCAGCGAATCGGCCTGTCGGCGACCCAGAACCCGCTCGCGGAGGTGGGCCGGTTCATGGTCGGGCCGACCCGCAGCTGCCGGATCGTCGACACCGGCGTGCGCAAGGAGCTGGACCTCAAGATCCACGTGCCGGTGGAGTCGATGGTCGAGCCGGACGCGCCGGCGCAGGAGCTGGATCCGCTCGTCGGCGGCTCCGAGGCCACGCGGCGCTCGATCTGGCCCGCGATCTACCCCGAGCTGCTCGAGCTGGTGAACCAGCACCGCTCGACGATCATCTTCGTCAACAACCGCCGCGCGGCCGAGCGGCTGGCGCTGCGGCTGAACGACCTGGCGGAGCGCGAGATCGCCCGCGCCCACCACGGCTCGCTGGCCCGCGAGGAGCGAACCGTAGTCGAGGAGATGCTCAAGGCCGGCGAGCTGCCCTGCCTGGTCGCGACCTCGAGCCTCGAGCTCGGGATCGACATGGGGGCGGTCGACCTCGTGATCCAGGTCGAGTCGCCGAAGTCGGTGGCGCGGGGCCTGCAGCGGATCGGCCGGGCGGGCCACTCGGTCGGCGACGTCAGCCGCGGGCGGATCTTCCCCAAGTTCCGGGGCGATCTCCTGGAGTGCGCGGTGGTGGCCCGACGGATGCGCGAGGGCGCGATCGAGACGACCATTGTTCCCCGCAATCCCCTCGACGTGCTCGCCCAGCAGATCGTGGCCATCGCCGCGGCTTCGGAACCGGAGGCGGTGCCTGTCGACGGCCTGTTCGCCCTCATCACCCGGGCCCATTCGTATGCCGAGCTCAGCCGCGCCCAGCTCGAGAACGTGCTCGACATGCTCGACGGGCGCTATCCCTCGACCGAGTTCTCAGAGCTCCGCCCACGAATCGTGTGGGACCGGCTCGCGGGGACGATTCGGGCGCGGCGGGGCGCGCGAGCGCTGGCGGTCACCAACGCGGGGACGATCCCCGATCGCGGTCTGTACGCCGTCACCCTGCCTGATGGCCGGCGCGTCGGCGAGCTCGACGAGGAGATGGTGTACGAGGCCCGGCCGGGCCAGACGTTCCTGCTCGGGGCGACCACGTGGCGGATCGAGGAGATCGGCCGCGACCGGGTGATCGTCACCCCCGCTCCGGGCCTGCCGGGGGCGGTGCCGTTCTGGAAGGGCGACGGGGTCGGGCGCCCCAAGGAGCTGGGCGAGGCGATCGGGGCGTTCGCGCGGTGGGCGGTCGAGCAGCCGCCCGAGGCGCTGGAGGGCCCGTACGACCTCGACCACCGTGCGGCGCGCAACGTGGTCGAGTTCCTGCGCGAGCAGCAGGCGGCAACGCGCGTCGTCCCCTCCGACCGGGCGATCGTGATCGAGCGTTTCCGCGACGAGATCGGCGACTGGCGGCTGTGCGTGCTGAGCCCGTACGGCGGCCGCGTCCACGCGGCCTGGGGGTTGGCGCTGAGCGCGCGGATCCGCGACGAGCTGGGGCTCGAGTCCGACGCGATCTGGTCGGATGACGGGATCATCGTCCACCTTCCGGACGCCGACGAGCCACCGGGCGCCGAGCTGGCCATGATCGAGCCCGACGAGGTCGAGGATCGGGTGGTGGCGGAGTTGGCGTCGAGCGCGCTGTTCGGCGCGCGCTTCCGGGAGAACGCCGGCCGAGCGCTGCTGATCCCTCGTGCCCGTCCGGGCAAGCGCACCCCCCTCTGGCAGCAGCGGCTGAAGTCGCAGTCGCTGCTCGAGGTCGCGCGCAACTACGGCGAGTTCCCGATCGTGCTCGAGACCTACCGCGAGTGCCTGCGCGACGTGCTCGACCTCCCGGGGCTGACCGAGTTGCTGCGCCGGCTTCATCGGCGGGAGCTCTCGTTGATCGAGGTCGAGACGCCGACCGCCTCACCGTACGCCTCCTCGCTGCTGTTCGACTACGTGGCCACGTACATGTACGAGGGCGATACGCCGGGCGCCGAGCGCCGGGCGGCGGCGCTGTCGCTCGACCGTGAGCTGCTGCGCGAGCTGCTCGGCCAGGAAGAGCTGCGCGACCTGATCGATCCTGGCGCGCTCGTCGAGGTCGAGTCCGAGCTTCAGTACCTGTCGGACCGCCGTCGAGCCACTGGTCGCGACGCGCTCGACGACGTCCTCCGCGCGCTCGGGGACCTCAGTGCCCACGAGGCGGCGGCGCGGGTCCTGGGCGGACTCGACGCCACCGCGATGCTGGCCGAGCTGGAGCGCGAGCGCCGGGCGGTGCAGGTGCGGCTCGGCGGCGAGCCGCGGTGGATCGATGCCGGCGACGCCGGCCTGTACCGGGACGCGCTCGGGGCGGCGCCGCCGGGCGGGCTGCCGGCGGCGTTCGTGGAGGACGTGCCCGACGCGCTGTCGCGGGTGTTGCGGCGCTACGCGGCCACGCACGGGCCGTTCACCACCGAGGAGCTGCGGGCGCGCTACGGGGTCGACTGCGGGGCCGTGCTGGCGGAGTTGGAACGGGCCGGCGAGCTCGTCCGCGGCGAGCTGCGCCCCGGGGGCTCCTCGCGGGAGTGGTGTCATCCCGAGGTGCTGCGCCGGCTGCGGCGGGCATCGCTGGCGGTCCTGCGCAAGGAGATCGAGCCTGCCGATCAGCGGGCCCTGGCCCGGTTTGCGCCCCACTGGCAGAACGTCGACCGTAACCCGGCCACCGGCGCCGGGATCGATCGCCTGCGCGAGGCGCTGGTGCCGTTGCAGGGGCTTGCGCTGCCGGCCGAGGTGTGGGAGCGGGACGTGCTGCCACGCCGGGTGGGCGCGTACTCGCCGGCGTGGATGGACCAGCTGTGCGCGAGTGGTGAGATCGTGTGGATCGGAGCCGGTGCGCTGGGGCGGAACTCGGGTCGGGTGGCGCTGTACTTCCGCGACGATGTGGCCGTATTGGGGCCACCGCCGTTCAAGGGGGCCGCGCCCGAATCAGCGGCGCACGCGGCCGTGCGCTCGCGACTGGCCGCCGGGGCCTGCTTCTTCACCGACCTGCTGATCGACGTCGAGCTCGCACCCGAGGAGCTCCAGGAGGCACTGTGGGACCTCGCCTGGGCGGGCGAGGCGACCAACGACGCGTTCGCGCCGCTGCGGGCGCCGCGGTTGACCCTCGCCCGCGCCCAACGCGAGCGGACGCGCCCCTCGCGCGGCGGCCGCTTTGCCGGTCGCCGGCGGTCCGGCGCCGCGGCGCAGGTCCAGGGGCGCTGGTCGCTGACCGCGCCGCTGTTCCGCGAGCAGCCGGATCCGGTGGCGCGGCGGCGGGCGCTCGGCGAGCTGCTGCTCGAGCGTTACGGGATCGTCACCCGGGAGCAGGTGCTCGCGGAGGGTATCCCGGGCGGCTTCTCGGCCATCTATTCCGAGCTCTCGCAGCTCGAGACGCTCGGGATCGCCCGCCGTGGCTACTTCGTGGAGGGCCTGGGCGGAGCGCAGTTCGCGCTGCCCGGCGCCGTCGAGCGGCTGCGCGGCCTCGGCGACGCCGAGCAGGCGCCAATCGTCCTCTCGGCGGTCGACCCGGCACAGCTCTACGGCGCCGGTCTGCCGTGGCCTGCGCGGGAGGGCGCGCGGGCGCCGGCGCGGGTCGCCGGCGCCTACGTGGTGCTCGCCGGCGGCGAGCCGATCCTGTACCTGGAGCGAGCCGGCCGGACGTTGCAGACGCTGGTGGCGGCGGACGACGAGCGGTTGGCGCCGGCGCTCGGGGCGCTGGTGGCGCAGGTCCAGCGGGGTCTGTTGAAACGGCTGGCGCTGGAGAAGGTGGACGGCGAGCCCGCGATCAGCTCGGCGCTGGGGCCGGCGCTGATCGCCCTGGGATTCCAGGAAGGGCCCCGTCGCCTGACCTTGACCGCGTGAGGCGACGCCAACCGCACGACATACTGGTGCCCAGGATGTCAGCGCTGAGACGGGTCGGGCACAAGGGGGCGGACCTGATCGCCCCCGGCAACACCTACGCCAGCTTCGACGCCGCGCTGCAGGCGGGCGTGGACATGATCGAGTTCGACGTCCTGCCCTCCGAGGACGGGACGCAGCTGGTGCTGGCCCACGATTTCGCCGATGCCGCCCGGCGGGCGCCCCACACGCTCGAGGAGGGCCTCGATCATCTCGGCGGTGAGTCGTTTGCCGGCATCGACCTCGACGTCGACCTGAAGCTGCCGGGGTACGAGCTCCGGGTGCTCGACGCGCTGCGCGAGCGGGGGCTGCTCGACCGCTCGCTGATCTCCAGTCAGTACCGCTCGAGCCTGGCCGCGCTCCGGGCCGCCGAGCCGGGCGTCCGGCTCGGATGGTCGGTGCCGAAGGTACGGCGCGACCCGTTCCGTTCGCGCGCCACGACGGTCCCCGCGCTGGCCGCCATGCACACCATCAGAGCGATCCTGCCCACCCGGGCCGGGCAGGCGATCCGGGCGCGGGCGTGCGACGCGCTGATGGTGCAGTGGCGGCTGGTGACGCCGCGGCTGGTGCGGAGCGTCCGCGACGCCGGCGGCGAGGTGTACGTGTGGACGGTCGACGAGCTGCCGCAGCTCCGCCGGTTCGAGGCCCTCGGGGTCACCGGCGTGATCACGAACGACCCGCGGCTGTTCGCGGCGCTGGTCGCGTGATCGAAGGGCGGAAGCTTCGTAGTTAGGGTGTGATCGCGATTTCCTCGGCGCCGGTCTCGGAGCTGGAAGCGAGCCCATGGGAGCGCTTCGAGACGCTTTACCGCTCCAGCCGGGACGACGTGTACGCCTACGTGTCGACGTTGCTGCGCGACCGCGCGGCCGCCGAGGACGTGACCGCGCTCGCGTTCGAGCGGGCCTACCGGCGCCGGCGCACGTTCGATCGCCGCCGCGGCGAGGAGCGGGCGTGGCTGTTCGGGATCGCCCGCAACGCGGCCCTCGACGAGCTCCGCCGGCGCCGGCGCGTGGCGGCGCTGGTGACCGAGCCCGAGGACGAGTCCGCGCAGGCCGCCACCGACGAGGCCGACGTCGCGCTTCGCCGGACGGCGGTCCGCAACGCGCTGGCGGCCCTGTCGGCCCGCGAGCGGGAGATCATCGCGCTCAAGTTTCACGCCGGTCTTTCGAACGCCGAGCTCGCCCGGGTGCTGGGCGTCAGCGCGTCGAACGCCGGGACCATGCTGCATCGGACGATGCAGAAGCTGAGGAAGGCGTGCGATGCGACGAGTTGACGACAATCCGATCGATCCGGAGATCGCGGCCGAGCTGGAGGCGATCGACGCGACGCTCGCGGGCGAGCCCGTGGATCCACGGCACGCGGAGCTCGCGGAGCTGGCGCTGCTGCTGGTCGCCGAGCGGCCCCAGCCGGGGCCCGAGTTCGCGCGCTCGCTCGATGAGCGGGTGCAGTGGCGGTTCGCGGCGCCGGCGCTCGAGCCCCGCCCCTCCAAGCTGCGGTCGCGGGGCTGGTTTGCCCCGCTGGCGGTGCTGTCGACGGGGGTGGCGGCGATCGTCGCGGTGGTCGTGCTGCTCGGCTCGGGTGGCGGCGGATCGCCCTCGGGTCTGCGCGCGTCGGCGTCCGGCGCGGGGACATCCACTTCGGCAGCTTCCTCAGCGCCTTCCTCGCCGGCGCAGCGGGCCTCCCGGGCGCATTCGCTGTCGTCGCAGCCCGCCGGCACCGCCGCCGGCGCCGGCGCCCCGAGCTCGAGCTCCGCCGGCGCCCTCTTCACCCCGGCCCCCCAACCCCCGCCCAACGGCCGCAAGATCATCCAGTCGGCGCAGCTCGCCCTGACCACGCGGGCGAGCCACATCGACGACGTGGCCCAGGAGGTGTTCCGCGTCGTCGGCCAGGAGAACGGGATCGTCAACAGCTCCCAGGTCACGGCCAGCGCCAGCGGCTACGCCCAGTTCCAGCTCAGCGTCCCCAGCTCGGCGCTGGGGGCGACGATGACCTCCCTGTCGGAGCTCCGGTACGCGTCGGTGAGCGCGCGAACCGACGCCACCCAGGACGTCAATGGCCAATACCTCTCCGACCAGCGTCGACTCGCCGACGATCGGGCCCTGCGAACCTCGCTGCTCAAGCAGCTCGCGGGCGCGATCACCCAGGAGCAGGTCGACAGCCTGACCGCGCAGATCCACGACGCCGAGTCGTCGATCCGCAGCGACGAGGCGACGCTGAGCCGCCTCGGCCACGAGATCGACTTCAGCCAGATCACGGTGACGATCAACGCGGTGCCGGCTGTGATCGCGCACGGAAGCTCGGGATTCACGCTCGGCAAGGCGGCCCACGACGCCGGGCGGGTGCTGACGGTGGCGGCCGGGGTGGCGCTGATCTCGCTGGCCGCGCTCACGCCGGTGGCCTTGATCCTCGCGCTGGCGTGGTGGATCGCGGCCGCGGTGAGGCGCCGGCGGCGCGAGCAGGCGCTCGACCTCGCCTAGCGAGCACAACCCGACGGCGCTCGCCCGACCTAGGAGAGTGAGCGCCTTTGTGGTATTCGTGCGATCGTGTCCACGAGCACCGAGAGCACGATCGCGCTCCTCCAGCACGTTCCCGCGTTCTCGACGCTCGGAGAGGAGGAGCTGGCCCGCGTGGCCGCGGTGGCGGTCCCCCGGCAGTTCGGACGGGGCGAGGTCGTCTTCCGGGAGGGCGACCAGAGCAACACCTGCTACATCGTCCGCTCGGGCCGGGCCCGCGCGGTTCGTGAGCATCAGGACGGCCGGTCGATCACGCTCGCGCATTTCGGGCCCGGCGACATCTTCGGGGAACTGGCGATGTTCGACGACGAGCGGCGCTCGGCCACGGTGGAGGCGATCGAGAACACGGACGCGATCGCGATCCTCGGCGGCGACATGCGCCGGCTGCTGCACGAGCATCCCGACATCGCGGTGAAGTTGCTGGCGGCGCTCGGGGGGCGGTTGCGCCAGACCAACGAGCGCTTGGCTCGCCAGTCGTTTCAGACCGTGCAGAGCCGCGTGGCCGCGGTCCTGGTCCAGCTCGTCGCCTCCGCTCGTGAGGAGGGCGCCACCGAGTCGAGCGTGGTCATCACCTCGAGGCAGTCCGACCTGGCGCAGCTGGCCGGCTCGTCGCGAGAGTCGGCCAGCCGATTCCTGGCCGTGCTCGAGCGGGCGGGGATCATCACTCAAGGCCGGGGCAAGCTGGTCGTGCACGACCCCGTCGCGCTCGAGCGCTACGTTTTCTAGTGGCCTCCACGGAAGCAGTCGCCGACCCCGAGTTCTCAGCCGGAGGCGTGGTCGTTCGCGGCGACCAGGTGGCCGTGATCGTGCCCGTCAAGCGCGACGCCCGCGGCAACAAGGTGCTGGGTCTGCCGAAGGGCCACCTCGACGGCGACGAGACCCCCGAGACAGCGGCGACGCGCGAGGTTCGCGAGGAGACCGGCGTCGACGCGGCCCTGATCGAGCCGCTCGGCCACGTTCGCTATCGCTACGAGCGGCGGGGCCAAGAAGTCGACAAGGTGGTCCGGTTCTACCTGTTCGAGTACCGTGGTGGAGACATCGCCGACCACGACCACGAGATCGAGGACGCACGGTGGATCCCGCTCTCGGAGGCGGTGCGATCGCTGACCTATCCCGGGGAGCGGGAGATGGTCGCACGGGCATTGTCGCGATCTTCACCGGATGTGTAGGCTGGCAGCGGTGCGCGTCCTGAACTTCTACTCGTCGGTGTTCGCTGATCAGCTGCGACGGGGTCGCAAGACGGCCACCATCCGGCTGGGCGACAAGTCCCACAAGTACCGCAAGAACGACTGCGTGCTGGTATCGATCGGCTATCAGCACTCGCCGCGGGAGAAGATCTTCTACGCCGTGATCGACCAGGTCGAGGTCAAGCGGGTGCGCGACCTCTCCCCGCGCGACATCGAACACGACAATCCGGAATTCCGGCGGGTCGACGAGATGGTCCACTTCCTCGAGCAGATCTACGGGCGCAAGATCTCGATGGAGGACACGGTCACCGTGGTGCGCTTCTCGCAGATCATCGAGAACCCGCCCGAGTTGCGCGACCGGATCCACGGGCTGGGCGGGGCGCAGAACTAGGGGCGGCTGCCGGATCCCTGGCACTCTTTGCAAGAGAGTGCCAAATTGCCCTTGATTAGCGCTCCCCACAAGCTATAGTCTCTGCCGTTGGCACTCTCGGTCTGCGAGTGCCAAAGCATCATCACAATTTCCACCCGGAGGTTGCATCACATGAAACTCAAGCCCCTCGGCGATCGTTTGATCGTGCGGGCAATCGAGGAGGAGGAGACCACGGCGAGTGGCATCGTCCTGCCCGATACCGCCAAGGAGAAGCCCCAGAAGGGCAAGGTCCTCGCGGTCGGCGACGGCAAGGTCAACGAGGACACCGGCAAGCGCACGCCGCTCGACGTCGCCGAAGGCGACGAGGTGCTCTACAGCAAGTACGGCGGCACCGAGATCAAGGTGGATGGCGAGGAGCTGCTCGTCCTCCGCGAGTCCGACGTGCTGGCCAAAGTCCAGTAGGAGAACAAGAGGAGATATGGCACACAAGGAACTGAAGTACGACGCGGATGCCCGCAAGGCGCTCGAGCAGGGCGTCGACGCGGTGGCAAACGCGGTCAAGGTCACGCTCGGTCCCAAGGGCCGCTACGTGGTCCTCGACAAGAAGTTTGGCGCCCCCACGATCACCAACGACGGTGTGACCATCGCCCGGGAGATCGAGGTCGAGGACGTCTTCCAGAACCAGGGCGCCCAGCTCGTCCGCGAGGTGGCCACGGCGACCAATGACGTCGCCGGCGACGGCACCACGACCGCGACCGTGCTGGCGCAGGCGATCGTCCGTCAGGGCCTCAAGAACGTCGCCGCCGGCGCCAACCCGCTGGCGCTCAAGCGCGGGATCGAGAAGGCCGTCGACGACGTGGTCAAGAACATCGAGTCGCAGTCGACCGAGATCGCCGGCAAGGAGCAGATCGCCCGCGTGGCGACGATCTCCGCCGGCGATGAGGAGATCGGCGACGTGATCGCGGACGCGATCGAGAAGGTCGGCAAGGACGGCGTGGTCAACGTCGAGGAAGGCCAGACGTTCGGCATGGACCTCGAGTTCACCGAGGGCATGCAGTTCGACAAGGGCTACATCTCGCCCTACATGGTCACCGACCAGGACCGGATGGAGGCGACCCTCGAGGATCCCTACATCCTGATCGCCAATCAGAAGATCGGCTCGGTCCGCGACCTGCTGCCGGTGCTGGAGCAGACGATCCAGTCGGGCAAGCCGTTGCTGGTCATCGCCGAGGACGTCGAGGGCGAGTCGCTCGCGACGCTGGTCGTCAACAAGCTCCGCGGCACCTTCACCGGCGTCGCGGTCAAGGCGCCGGGCTTCGGCGATCGCCGTAAGCGGATGCTCGAGGACATCGCGATCCTCACCGGCGGCGAGGTGATCACCGAGGAGATGGGCCTGAAGCTCGAGAACACCCAGCTCTCGCAGCTGGGCCGTGCCCGCCGCGTGGTCGTGGCCAAGGACACGACGACGATCGTCGACGGCAACGGTGAGTCGGACGCGATCAAGGGTCGCATCAACCAGATCAAGACCGAGATCGAGAACACCGACTCCGACTTCGATCGCGAGAAGCTCCAGGAGCGCCTCGCCAAGCTGTCGGGCGGCGTCGCCGTGGTCAAGGTCGGGGCGGCGACCGAGACCGAGATGAAGGAGAAGAAGCACCGCGTCGAGGACGCGCTGCAGGCCACCCGCGCTGCCCTCGAGGAGGGCATCGTGCCCGGTGGCGGCGTGGCGCTGCTGGCGGCGCAGGACGCGCTGAACATCGATGGGCTGTCGGATCCCGACGAGCGGACGGGGGCGAAGATCGTCCACCGTGGGCTCGAGGAGCCGCTGCGCCAGCTGGCCGAGAATGCCGGCCTGGAGGGCTCGGTCGTCGTCAACGACGTCCGCAACGCGAAGCAGGGTCAGGGTCTCAACGCGGAGACCGGCGAGATCGTCGATCTCGTCAAGGAGGGCATCATCGACCCGGCGATGGTCACGCGCTCGGCGCTGCAGAACGCCGCTTCGATCGCCAAGAACATCCTCACCACCGAGGCGATCGTTGCCGAGGTTCCGGAGAAGGAGTCCGCGGGCGGCGCCGGCGGTGGCATGCCCGACATGAGCGGGATGATGTAATTCGTCTCAACAGGCGAGTGTTTTGTGCTCGGGGCCCCGCGAAGTTGGCGGGGCCCCGAGCCGTTAATGGACGGGGCCCCTGCCATCGGCTCGGCGCCCTCTCTGGGGGGTCCCAGCCGCGTGCCCGGGCCCGGGACCACGGTTGTGGGGGACCCGGCACCGGCTCGGGGCCCCCCTCCCTATCCGCAGCCGGTGATGCCGCCGTCCAACGGGATCACGGTGCCGGTCAGGTAGGACCCGGCTCGCGAGGCCAGGAACAGGGTCAAGCCCGCGACGTCGTCAGCGCGACCGATGCGCCCGAGCGGGACGCCCTCCTCGATCTGCGCGCGGGTGTCCGGGTTGTCGAGCAGGAACGCCATCATCTTGCTCTCGAACGGCCCCGGGGCGATCGCGTTGACGGTGATGTGATCTCCCGCTAGTCGCTTGGCCAGGTGGCGGGTCAGCATGTGGACGGCGGCCTTGCTCGCGCTGTAGCTGTAGTTGTCCATGCCCGGCGCGCGCAGGCCGTCGATCGAGCCGATGTTGATCACCCGCGCCGGGTCGGCCTCGCTCGCCGACGCCCGCAGCGCCGGCAGCAGCGCCACCGTCAGGTGGAAGATCCCCTCGACGTTGGTGTGCATGGCCCGGTCCCAGCCCGAGGCCGGGAACTCCTCGAGCGGAGCGCCCCAGTTCGCGCCGGCGTTGTTGACGAGGATGTCCAGCGGGTCGAACTCGCCCCGAACGGCGGCGGCGAGGCTCGTGGCCCCCTCGGGGCTCGACAGATCGCCCGGAATCGCCTGACAGCCGAGCTCGGCCGCGGTCCCCCGGAGCTCCTGCTCCTTGCGGGAGGAGATCACCACCCGCGCACCCGCCTGAACCAGCCCGCCGGCGATCATCCTCCCGATGCCGCGCGAGCCGCCGGTCACGAGCGCGGTCTTGCCGGAGACATCGAACAGGTCGGTGGTCATCTCAACGCTCCCTTCGTGGTCGGCGACCGCTGCCGTCGGGCGGGGATCGTGGTCGGCGGCGGCTGCGGCCGGGCGGGGATCGTGGTGGGCGGCGGCTGCGGTCGGGCGGGGATCGCGGCCAGCTCGTGGTAGATCGCCGCCGTGCTCGCCGCCACCGCCAGCCAGTCGAAGCCGAGGACGTGTTCCCGAGCTTCGCGCACGAGCTGTGCGCGCATCGCGTCGTCGGTCAGGACCCGCTGGAGAATCTCGCCCAGGGCAGCGGAATCACGGGAGGGAAAGCGCAGACCGACCGTCCCGTCGCCGGGGACGACCTCGCGCAGGCCGCCGGTGTCGGCGACCACGCACAGGCAGCCGGAAGCCATCGCCTCGAGCGCCACCAGGCCGAAGGGCTCGTAGATCGAGGGCACGATGCAGAGATCGGCGACGCGATACAGCGAGTGCAGCATGTCGTCACCGACCCAGCCCAGGAACGATCCGTGGCGGACGAGGCCCAGCCGCCGGGCCTGACGTTTGAGCTCCGCCTCCGCGGTGCCCGTCCCGGCGACCACGAAGCGCACGTCGCGCAGCCGGCGGATCACGGGCGCCAGCGCGTCCAGGGCCAGGTGGAATCCCTTCTCGTAGACGAGGCGGCCGACGAGCAGCACGAGCCGCTGCTCCGGCGCCGCATACCGCGCGCGGAGCCCCGGCAGATCGGAGACGACGGGCTCGAGATCGCCGGGATCGATCCCGTTCTGCACCACGGTCACGCGGCGGGGAGAGACCCCGAACACGGTCGAGACGTGGCTGCGCATGTACCGCGAGCAGGTGATCACGCGGTCCGCGCGCCGCACCATCGCCCGCTCGACGCCGTGGATGTGGGACTGGGGATGGTTCTGCACCCAGCCCTGGTGGCGTCCGAATTCGGTCGCGTGCACGGTCACCAGCCACGGTCGTTCGATCCCCCGCGCCACCCGCTCCGCCGCCCCGGCCACGAGCCAGTCGTGGGAGTGGACGAGGTCAAAGCCGAACCGGTCGCACAGCTCGACCCCGAGCTCGAGCATGTCGGCGTTCATCTCGTCGACCCAGTGCACGAACGCGCTGGGGTTCTTCGGAAACGGCGGCTCGCGCACGCGGTGCACGAGCACGCCGTGCCGTTCCTCCGCAAGCGGCAGGTGGCCGCCGCCGCGGGTGAGCACGTGGACCTCGATCCCTTCCCGGGCGAGGTGCTCGGACAGCTTTCGCACATGTCGCCCCAGGCCGCCCTCGATGACCGGGGGGTACTCCCAGGAGATCAGCAGCACTCGCATCTCGACGCCGCGGCACCCTACCGGTCGAGGGCGAGCCGCACCGTTCCGAGATCGATCGACCGCCGGCGCGCGTTGTCCTCGAAATCGATCGACTGCCGGCGCGCGTTGTCTTCGAGATCGATCGACTGCCGGCGCGCGTTGTCCTCGAGCTGGATTTCCACCAGCCCGCGGTCATCACCATCCTCGATGAACTTCAGCCCGGGCAGGGAGCCGATCACTTCCCGCCACCGCGAGGCCACGGCTCCCGGATCCCTCACCGCGATCGTGGCGCCGGAGATCCGCAGGGGGGCGCTGCGCTGCTCCCATTCGGGCCCACCCCAGCGCCATGACTCGGGGGGATGGGGCCGGCTCAGCGACACGATCGCGCCCCGCATGTCCGCCGGGTGCAGATGCACCTCCTCGATGTCGTCGAGGGAGACCTCGAACACCTCGCGCACGCCGGCGGTTCGCACGCGCTCCCGCGCGGCGCCGAGCTCATCCACCTGCATCATCACCATGTAGCCACAGATGTCCCCCCGCCGGGCCAGCAGCCGAGCCGCCGGCGCATCGGCTCGCACCGGGGAGACGACCTCGAGGAACGTTCCGTCCAGCGCAAACACGGCGTTGCGCAGGCCAAAATGCGCGACGCCCGGATCGGAGAACGGCGCGCCGAGGCCGAGGCCGGCGCTCAAATTGGCCGTGACCGCTTCGAGGTCCCGGGCCGCCAGCACCGCCTGGCGCAGGCGAGGTTGGCTGAGCATTTCGCTGGATGGCATGCGGAGATCGTATGCGTCGGCACCCACCGCCGGACGTTGGCGTTCTAGTTCCACCCCGCGGAACCAAAACGCCAGCGTTCACACCGCTTGGCGCCCTAGCCGCTCGAAAACCGCGACGCCGTCCTCGCCGAGCAGCCCGGCGAGCGGCTCGCGCCGGCTAAACGACCGCTGCTCGCCGCGCAGCACGTCGCGCCACTGACCGCCGGGCGGCTCGAGCGTCGCCTCCAGGCCGGGGTCGCGCAGGACGACCGCCACCAGCACCTCGCCGCCGCGGACGAACGCGCACGCATCTTCGCCGGCGTCGAGCGGCTCGTAGGGGGCGCCGATCAGCGCCTCGGGGCGGCGGGCGCGGAGCCCGAGCAGCCGCAGCGTGACGAACAGCTTCAGCGTCTCGGCGACCGGCGGCGAGCCGCCCATCAGCCGCCGCAGCATCGCCTGGTGCCAGTCCCAGTCCACGGGCCGGCGGTTGTCGGGATCGACGAGCGCCCGGAACGGAAGCTCGTCGCCCTGATAGATGTCGGGGATCCCGGGCGCGGTCAGCTTCAGCACCAGTTGGCCCAGGGCGGCGCGATCGCCGATCGCCGAGACCCGCGCCGCGAACGGCTCGAAGTCGGCCAGGAACTGGCGATGGGAGTACAGCGACCGGCAGAAGCGCCTGACTGCCTCCTCCCACTCGGCGTCGGGCTCGATCCAATTGCGTGTTTCGCTTGGCCTCGCGCAGCGCCTTCTCCATGTAGGACTCGATCCGCTGAGACTCGACCGGCCACGCTCCGGTCAGGGTCTGGAAGATGAAGTAGCGCTCCACGTCGTCGGGCGCGCCGCCGGCGCGCAGCCCCTCGGTGAGCTCGAACCAGTGCTCGACGTGGCGAGCCCAGTCGGGGGCGATCGACGCCAGCGCGCCGATCCGCATCCGCACGTCGCCGGAGCGCTTGGCGTCGTGGGTCTGGGTGGTGAGCAGGTTGAGCGGGAACCGCCGGGCGCGCTCCAGGCAGCCCTCGTGGAAGCGGGCCACCGTGATGCCGAACCGCGAAGGGTCGCCGCCGACGTCGTTGAGCGCGAGCAGGCGGCAGTAGCGATAGAACGCCGTGTCCTCGACGCCCTTGGCCATGATCGCCGGCGTGGTCTGCTGAAACCGGGTCACGAATTCCGCCGGGCCCGGTTCGTCGAGGGTCAGCAGGCGGCGGAGCTCCGGGCTCAGCGCGGCGGCCTCGAGCACAGCCCGGTCCTGGTCCTCGACCGCCGCGCGCCCAGGGTCGACGTAGGTTCGGTAGACGGGCAGCGAGGACACGGCGCGCGCGATCTCCTCGATGCCGAAGCGGCCGTCAGCCGCGCGCGCGAGCCGCTCGAGCTCGGGTGCGAACGTCCCGCGGGCCTGCTCGAGCTTGGCCTCGTGCGCGACCTCGCCGAACCCGCGCCGATCGCCCGAGATCTGCTCCCACAGCGCGGTCAGGGGCGCCTCGCCGGCAGGATCCACGAACAGCGCACAGACGTCGTTGAGGAACTCATAGCCGACCGTTCCGCACACGGGCCAGGCGCGCAGCCGCTCGCCCGGATCGAGGATCTTCTCCACCCACACTCGGGACGGGCCGCGTTCGCGCAGCCGCGCCAGATAGCCGGCCGGGTCCGCGAGCCCGTCCGGATGATCGATCCGCAGCCCGTCGACGAGGCCGTGACCCACCATCGCGAGCACGAGCCGGTGCGTCTCCTCGAACACCTCCGGATCCTCCTGGCGAACCCCGGCGAGGTCGTCGATGTCGAAGAACCGGCGGTGGCGCCTGGTCACCGGATCGACGTCGAAGAAGCGCTGGCGAAGCACCGGGTCGGCCCAGTAGCGGTTGGCCTCGTCGGCCGCCATGTGGTTGGGGACGACGTCGAGGATCAGCCCCATGCCGGCGTCTCGGGCCGCTCCCGCCAGCCGCTGGAACTCCGCGGCGCCGCCGAGCGTGTCGGACAACCGGCTCGGGTCGATCACGTCGTAGCCGTGGGTCGAGCCCGGGCGCGCCTGCAGGGACGGAGACAGGTAGAGGTGCGAGACGCCGAGGTCGCGCAGGTAGGGGACGAGGGAGCGCGCGGCGGCGAACCCGAACTCCGTGGTCAGCTGGAGCCGGTAGGCGGCGCGCAGCTCGACGCCGGCGTCGCTCACGCCACGCGCTTCAGGATCACGATCGACCGCGCTCGTACCCCGACCTGGGTGCGCGCGCCGAAGCGCGCGCTGCCCGCGGCCGCCTGTGGGTCGGCGGTGGACAGCTCGAGCGCCCACTGGGCCCCGAACCGGCGCCGCGGGAGCAGGAACGTCCGGTCGTCTGCGTGCGCGTTGAACAGCACCACGAACGAGTCATCCTCGATGTCCTCGCCGTGCGGTCCGGGAGTCGGGATCTCGCGGCCGTTGAGGAACATCCCGAGCACGTGCTCGCCACCCTGCCAGTCCCGGCGGGTCATCTTCAACCCGTCGGGGCGAAACCACCACACGTCGGGAAGCCCCGAGCCCTTGAGCTCCTTGCCGCGCAGGAAGCTCGCCCGGCGGAACACCGGGTGCTCACGGCGCAGCGCGATCAGTCGCTTGGTGAACCCGCGCAGCCCCTCCTTCTCCGCCGACTCGCTCCAGTCGTACCACGAGAGCTCGTTGTCCTGGCACCAGCCGTTGTTGTTGCCGCACTGGGTACGGCCGATCTCGTCGCCGCCGAGCAGCATCGGCGTTCCCTGCGAGACGAACAGCGTGGTGAGAAAGTTGCGCTGCTGGCGCGCCCGTAGCTCCAGCACGGCGGGATCGTCGGTGTCGCCCTCGACGCCGCAGTTCCACGAGCGGTTGTCGTCGCTGCCGTCGTGATTGTCCTCGTTGTTGGCCTGGTTGTGCTTCTCGTTGTAGGAGACGAGATCGTGCAGCGTGAAGCCGTCGTGGGCGGTGATGAAGTTGATCGACGCGAACGGCTCGCGCCCGTCGGCCTCGTACAGATCCGACGACCCCGACAGCCGCTCGGCGAAAGATCCATTGTTGGCGAACCCGCGCCAGTAGTCGCGCATGGTGTCGCGGTAGACCCCGTTCCACTCCGACCACAGGACCGGGAAGTTGCCCACCTGGTAGCCGCCGGGACCGACGTCCCAGGGCTCGGCGATCAGCTTGACCTGCGAGAGCACGGGGTCCTGGTGGATCACCTCGAAGAACGCCGACAGCCGGTCGACGTCGAAGAACTCACGCGCCAGCGCCGAGGCGAGGTCGAAGCGAAAGCCGTCCACGTGGCACTCGCTGACCCAGTAGCGGAGCGAGTCCATGATCAGCCGTAGCACGCTCGGGTGGACCGGGTTCAGCGAGTTGCCGGTGCCGGTGAAGTCCATGTAGTGACGCGGGTCGTCGGGCATCAGCCGGTAGTAGGAGCCGTTGTCCACGCCCTTGAACGACAGCATCGGGCCGAGGTGGTTGCCCTCGGCGGTGTGGTTGTAGACGACGTCGAGGATCACCTCGATCCCGGCGCGGTGCAGCGCCTTCACCATCCCCTTGAACTCCCGCACCTGCTCGCCGCGGCGGCCGGTGGCCGCGTACTCGGAGTGGGGGGCGAGGTAGCCGATCGTGCTGTAGCCCCAGTAGTTGCGCAGGCCGCGCTCGAACAGGAACGACTCGTCGGAGATGTGGTGGACGGGCAGCAGCTCCACCGCCGTGACCCCGAGATCGACGAGGTAGGCGATCGCCTCCTCGGCGGCAAGGCCGGCGTAGGTGCCGCGGAGGTCCTCCCGCACCCCGGGGTGCCTCATCGTGAACCCCTTGACGTGGGTCTCGTAGATGACCGTGTCGGCGAACGGGATCCGCGGCGGCCGGTCCCCCTCCCAGAAGAACGCGTCGTCGATCACCACCGAGCGCGGCATCGCGGCGGCGTCGTCCTCGTCGTCGGCTTCGAGGTCCGCGTCCTCCTCGCCGGTGGGTACGTACGGAAGCACGTTGGCGTCGTGGGCCCAGTCGACGACCCCGTCGATCGCCTTGGCGTACGGGTCGAGCAGCAGCTTGGCGGGATTGAAGCGATGGCCCTCGGCGGGGGCGTACCGCCCGTAGACCCGGAACCCGTAGCGCTGGCCGGGGCCGACGCCGGGCAGGTAGCAGTGCCAGTTGAGCGCCCGCCGCTGGGTCAGCACGATCCGCGTCTCCTCATCGTCCTCGCCGAACAGGCACAGTTCCACCCGCTCGGCGTGCTCGGAGAACAGCGCGAAGTTGGTGCCGCCGCCGTCCCAGATGGCGCCGAGCGGGAACGGACGCCCCGGCCACACTACGTTCATCTGGTCAGCGCTCCCGAGACGGGCTCGAGCTCGATGTGGCCGGCGTCGATCCTCGGACTGCCCTGGGTCGCCAACACGACGATGGCGCCGGCGCAGGGCACCCGACGTGGCTCGGAGGCGAAGTTGCAGGCCAGCTCGAACGGCCCGCGCCGGACCCGCAGCCAGCCAGCATCCTCGTCGAACTCGATCGCCTCGGCGTCCCCGTGGGGAAGGCGTGTCCGGGCCGACAGCAGCCGTTCGTAGAGCCCGGCGAGCGCAGGGTCGCGGTGGCGGGTGAGCTTCGAGTGCTCGAACGTGGCCATGTCCTGGGGGTCGGGGATCTCCTCGGCGAACCGCGCAAAGGCGCTGAACTCCTGGCGCCGGCCCTCCCGGGTCGCCTGAGCGATCTCTTCGTCGATGTGGGCGGAGAAGAACTGAAACGGAGCCGGCTCGCCGTACTCCTCGCCCATGAACAGCAGCGGGACGAAGGGGGAGAGCAGCGTGCAAAACGCCGCAAGCGGACGAGCTGTGGCGGGCATCCGGTCACCGAAGGCGCGATTTCCGACCTGGTCGTGATTCTGCGAGAACACTACGAAGCGCTCGGGCGGAACGTCATCCGCGGGCGCGCCGAACCGCCGCCGGCGAAACGTGGAGTAACCGCCGTCGTGGACGTGGGGCCGATGCAGCGCCTTGGCCAGCTGCGCGACTTGGCCGAACTCCTCGTAGTAGCCGTCGCGCTCGTCGGTCAACAGCGTGTGCAGCGCATGGTGGAAGTCGTCGGCCCAGGCGCCGTCGCAGGCATAGCCGCCGCGGTCGCGAGGCCGCATCACGCGGGGGTCGTTGAGCCCGCTCTCGGCGATCACCAGCGCGCCGGTGTCGACCGCGTGCACCCGTCGCGCGATCGCCTCCACGATGTGCTCGGCGCTCGAGTCGAAGATGGCGTGGATCGCGTCCAGCCGCAGCCCGTCGATGCCGAAGTCGCTGATCCAGCCGGCGGCGCTCTGGAGCACCCATTCGCGGACCGGGTCGCAGTCACGGTCGTCGTAGTTGATCGCCCTGCCCCACGGCGTCTCGTACTTGTCGGTGAAGTAGGGACCGAAGGCCTCGAGCGCCATCACGCCGGAGGCGCCGACGTGGTTGTAGACGACGTCGAGGATCACGGCCAGGCCGGCCTCGTGGGCGGCGGCGACGAGCTGGGCGAGATCGTGAGGGCCGCCATACGAGGACTGGGCAGCCGAGATGTAGACCCCGTCGTACCCCCAGCCTCGAGCGCCGGGAAACTCCGCCACCGGCATGATCTCGATCGCGGTCACGCCCAGCTCGGCCAGCGGGCGCAGGTAGGGGATCGCCCCGGAGAACGTGCCCGGCTCGGAGAATGTCCCCACGTGCAGCTCGTAGACCACCAGCCCCTCAAGCCTGGCTGGCTGGCCAGCCAGGCCCTGCGAAGCTGACGAAAGAACACCAGGGCGGCCCTGCGAGGGTGGCGAAAGGACCCGCGAGGGTCCGCGCAACCCCTCCGGCTGCCAGCGGGAGCACGGATCCGGCCACGCCCGCCCGTCGAGCACGAACCAGTAGTCGTCCCCGGCGCGAGCCGAGGCAACCGTCTCATAGACCCCGTACCCGGCGCGGTCGAGGCGGATCTCGCCATCGCCCAGCCGCACGGCCACGGTCTCGGCGCGTGGCGCCCACACGCGAAACTCGACGCGGCCATCGCCGGTCGGGTGCGCGCCCAGCCGGCGTTCCCACGGGTAGGTCACTCGGGCACGAGGTAGACCGCCGCCAGTGGGGGCAGCGTGACCTCCGCGGATACAGGCTGGCCGTGCCACGGGATCGGTTCGGGCTCGACGCCGCCGAGGTTGCCGACGTCGCTTCCCCCGTAAAACGTGGAGTCGGTGTTCAGCGCCTCGCGCCAACGACCGGCCCGCGGCAGCCCCAGGCGGTAGCCGGACCGCGGGACCGGGGAAAAATTCGCGACGAACACGACAAGTCGTGTTTCGTCGCCAGAGCCCGAGGCGGCCGACGCCCGCGCGAACGCGATCACGTTGGCGTCGGCGTCGTTGGGCTCGATCCACCAGAACCCGGCTGGGTTGGAGTCGACCTCCCACAGCGCCGGCTCGTCGCGGTAGAGGCGGTTCAGATCGCGCACCAGCCGCTGGATGCCGGCGTGCTCGGGGCGCTCCAGCAGGTGCCAGTCGAGCGAGCGCTCGTGGCTCCATTCCTGCTCCTGGGCCAGCTCGCCGCCCATGAACAGCAGCTTCTTGCCCGGATGCGCCCACATGTACCCGTACAGCGACCGGAGGTTGGCGAGCTTCTGCCAGCGATCGCCGGGCATCTTCGAGTACAGCGATCCCTTGCCGTGGACGACCTCGTCGTGGGAGAGGGGGAGGATGAAGTTCTCGCTGAACGCGTACATCAGGCTGAAGGTCAGCTCGTGGTGGTGGTGGCGGCGGTAGATCGGGTCCTGCTGGAAGTAGCCCAGCGTGTCGTGCATCCAGCCCATGTTCCACTTGAACCCGAAGCCCAGGCCGCCGAGATAGGTGGGACGCGAGACGCCGGGCCACGCCGTCGATTCCTCGGCCGCGGTGATGATCCCGGGCTCGCGCCCGTAGAGCACCTCGTTGAGCTCCTTGAGGAAGGAGACCGCATCGAGGTCCTCGCGGCCGCCGAACCGGTTCGGCACCCACTCGCCCTCGCGGCGGGAATAGTCGAGGTACAGCATCGAGGCCACCGCGTCGACCCGGATCCCGTCGACGTGGTACTCGCGCAGCCAGAACAAGGCGTTCGAGATCAGGAAGTTGCGGACCTCGTGGCGGCCGTAGTTGAACACCAGCGTGCCCCAATCCGGATGGGCGCCCCGCCGCGGGTCGGCGTGCTCGTAGAGCGCGGTGCCGTCGAAGCTCGCCAGCGCGAAGTCGTCGCGCGGGAAATGGGCGGGGACCCAATCGAGGATCACGCCGACGCCATTGGCGTGGATCCGGTCGACGAACTGGCGGAACTCGTCGGGCGAGCCGTAGCGGGGGGTGGGGGCGAAGTAGCCGCTCACCTGGTAGCCCCACGAGCCGCTGAACGGGTGGGCCATCACCGGCAGCAGCTCGAGGTGGGTGAACCCCATGTCGTTCACGTACGCGCACAGCTCGTCGGCGAGCTCGGTGTAGGTGAGCGAGCGGTTCTCCTCGAGCGGGTTCAGGCGCCACGAGCCCAGATGGGCCTCGTAGACCGACACCGGCGCCGTCAGCGGCTGCCCCTCGGGGCGGGCGTCCAGCCACGCTCGGTCGGGCTCGCTCCAGCGGTGGCGGGGCTGGAACACGACCGAGGCCGTCTTCGGCGGCAGCTCCGCCTCCTGGGCGTACGGGTCGGCCTTCAGCTTCAGCTCGCCGTCGGCGCCGAGGATCTCGAACTTGTAGCGGGCGCCCGGCCGCACCGCGGGCAGGAACAGCTCCCAGATCCCGCTCGAGCCCAGCGAGCGCATCGCGTGCAGCCGTCCGTCCCAGGAGTTGAAGTCGCCGACCACGCTGATCGCCCGAGCCGCCGGAGCCCACACCGCGAACGCGGTGCCGAGCACGCCCTGATGCTCGAGCACGTGCGCCCCGAGCTTCTCGTAGAGCTCCTCGTGGCGGCCCTCGCCGATCAGGTGCAGGTCGAGCTCGCCGATCGTGGGCGCGAACGCGTAGGGATCGTCGATCGTGAACGTCCCCGCCGAGCCGTAATCGACCTCGAGGCGATAGTGCAGCGGCAGCTTCGCCCCCTCGACCACGCCCTCGAACACGCCGCCGGGGTGAATCTGCTCGAGCTCGACCGTGTTCCCGTCGTCGAGCTGGAGCTTGATCTCGCTGGCGGCAGGCCGCAGGACGCGGATCGCCACCCCGCCGCCGTCCGGGTGCGCGCCGAGGACCGCGTGGGGATTGGAGTGCTCGCGCCGGACCAGGGCGTCGAGTTCGGCGGTGGCGACGGTCATGCTTCCTCTAGCAGCCGCTTGATGCCCGCGACCGGGATCGACACCCAGTCGGGACGGTTGTCGAGCTCGTAGCGAAGCTCGTAGATCGCCTTCTCGAGCTCGAAGATCGCGAGCAGGTTGGCGACCGCCGCCTCGCCCGCCGGCAGCACCGTCGGATCGACCTCGGCGAAGTAGCGCTCGAGGAAGCGCTCGCGGGCCCGTTCCTCGAACTCGGGTGGCGCGTGGCCCCCGCGCTGGATCTCGACCGCCGAGGTCACGTAGGCGAAGGACCGCAGCATCCCGGCCACGTCGCGCAGGGGCGAGCGTTTCGCGCGGCGCTCGGGCAGCGGCCGCGCCGGCTCGCCCTCGAAGTCGATGACCACCCAGTCCTGCGGCGTGTGCAGGGTCTGCCCGAGGTGGTAGTCACCGTGCACGCGGATCACCCGGCCGCCGACCCCGATCTGGGCCCGGGCGGCGAGCCGCTCCCGCACGTCCTGCCCCCGCCCGATGATCGGCGCCAGGCGCTCGTCGTCGGGCAGGCGGACGAAGATCCGCTCGATGTCCTCGTCGACGGTCGCGGTCAGCAGCGACAACGCCTCCTGGCTGGACTCCTCGGGCGAGAACGCGGGGTCGCCGGCGTCGGAGGCGAGCACGGTGTGGAGCCGGGCGGTCACCCCGCCGAGGCTTCCCAATTGCTCCAGGAACCACTCCGGGTCGCTTTCGATCTTCTCCAGCGCCAGCTCCCAGCCCCCGACCGCGTCGGGCAGGAACTGCTGCGCGACCCCGAGCGTCGACGCCAGCGCGTGGCCATCGTAGTCGTACCATCCGTGTAGCGTCGCGATGTTGGGAAAGCCGCGGGCGGTGAGGAAGCGCAGCAGCTCGAGCTCGGGGTTGATGCCCGGCTCGAGCTTGCGGAACACCTTCAGCACGAGCCGGTCGTCGATCACGATCGAGGAGTTCGATTGCTCGACGCCCATCAGCCGGACGTCCGCATCCTCGGCGACGGTGGCCACGCCGTCGGCCCGGTGAAAGCTGAACCGTCCCTCGCTGGCCTCGATCTCCTGGCCCGAGTCCATGCGCAGCACCAGGTCGAGCAGCGCGCCGGGCTCGGCCAGGGCGTCGTACGCGGTCCAATCGCTGGTGTGAGCGATCGCGCCGGCGCCGGCCGTGTCCTCGCCCGGCCGGAGCGCGAGCGGCAGCTGGTAGAGCTCGTGGATGCCGGTGGCGAACCGGGTCTGCACGAGCGCCAGGAACAGCAACGGCTCCTCGCGCAGGGCGATGGCCTCGACGATCTCGATCCCGGCCACCGAGCGAGACTTCGAGGCGTACCAGCGCTGCTGCTGGACCCAGTCGCGCAGGCTCTCGTCATCCAGGCATTGGCGGATCTCGGCCGCCGGTATTTGCACCGGCTCAGTCATCGGGCTGTGTGTCCCCTTCCTCGGCCAGCTCGAACCAGTAGAAACCGCGGGGCGCGAGCGTCAGCAGATACGGCAGCTCCCCGATCCGCGGGAACCGGGAGCGGCCGAACAGCTCCACCGGGTAGCGGCCTTGGTGCAGGCTGAGATCGAGTTCCACCGCCTGCGCCGAGCGGGCCAGGTTGTGGACGCAGAGCACGAGGTCCTCCTCGAAGTGCCTGATGTGGGCGAAGATCCGGGAGTTCGAGGGCTCGATCGGCTCGTAGGTCCCGAACCCGAACACCGGGTGCTCCTTGCGTAGGGCGATGAAGCGGTGCACCCAGCGCAGCAACGAGGTGGCGGTTCGGAGCTGGGCTTCGATGTTGACCGCCTGGTAGCCGTACACCGGGTCCATCAGCGGCGGCGCGTACAGCTGCGCGAAATCGGCGCGGGAGAAGCCGCCGTTGCGATCGCCGGTCCACTGCATCGGCGTCCGCACGCCGTCGCGATCGCCGAGGAACACGTTGTCGCCCATGGCGATCTCGTCGCCGTAGTAGAGCACCGGGGACCCGGGGAGCGAGAACAGGATTGCGGTCATCAGCTCGATCTCGTCGCGGCCGTTGTCGAGCAGGGGCGCGAGGCGGCGCCGGATCCCCAGGTTCAGCTTCATCCTCGGGTCCTTGGCGTACTCGGAGTACATGTAGTCGCGCTCCTCGTCGGTGACCATCTCGAGCGTGAGCTCGTCGTGGTTGCGCAGGAACAGGCCCCACTGGGCGGTGTCGGGGATCTCCGGGGTCTGCTCGAGGATCTCGTAGATGGGCACAGCCTCCTCGCGCCGGACGGCCATGAACATCCGCGGCATCACCGGGAAGTGGAAGGCCATCTGACACTCGTCGCCCTCGCCGAAGTACTCGACCACGTCGGCGGGCCACTGGTTGGCCTCCGCCAGCAGCACCCGGTCGGGGTAGGTCTCCTCGACCTCCTTGCGGATCCGCTTCAGATAGGCGTGGGTCTCGGCCAGGTTCTCGCAGTTGGTGCCCTCGCGCTCGAACAGGTAGGGCACCGCGTCGAGGCGGAAGCCGTCGAGCCCGAGGTCGAGCCAGAACCGCAGGACCTCGATCATCGTCTCCTGGACCTCGGGGTTGTCGTAGTTGAGATCGGGCTGGTGGGAGAAGAAGCGGTGCCAGTAGTAGGCGCCGGCGACCGGGTCCCACGACCAGTTCGAGGACTCGGTGTCGAGGAAGATGATCCGCGCGTCCCGATAGCGCTCGTCGGTGTCCGACCATACGTACCAGTCTCGCTTCGGCGAGTCGGGGCTCGAGTGCGACTCCTGGAACCAGGGATGATCGATCGAGGTGTGGTTCATGACCAGATCGGCGATCACGCGGATGCGCCGGGCGTGGGCCGCGTCGATCAGCTCGTGGACGTCGTCGACGGTGCCGTAGTCCGGGTGGACGTCGGTGAAGTCGGCGATGTCGTAGCCGCCGTCGCGCAGCGGCGAGCGGTAGAACGGCAGCAGCCAGATGCAGTCGATCCCGAGCCACTGGAGGTAGTCGAGCTTCTCGGTCAGCCCGCGGAAGTCGCCGGAGCCATCACCGTTGGCGTCGAAGAAGCCGCGGATGTGGATCTCGTAGAACACCGCGCGCTTGAACCACAGCGGCTCGGCCTCGAACCACTGGCGGGTCTGCGCCTGAGGTGTGGGCGGCGGTTCGGGCTGGCTGCGCGAAGACGGTGGGCGCTCCGCCGCGATCAGGTGGGTGAGGGTTGGTGGTCCGGTCATGCGCTCTGCGCTCACGTCTCCACCGCGAGCACGTGCGCTTGCCTCAGGCCGGGCTCGAGGCGGACGTAGTTGGGCCCGATCCGCCACGCGAAACGCTCGTCGGAGAGCAGGTCGTGAACGGTGAAGCTGGGCGCGAGCCCCAGCTGGGCGGGGACGATCGCGAGTCCTTCCTGCGGCTGGTGAGGGTCGACGTTCACCACCGTCAGCACTGTATTGCCCGGCGACTGCTTGGCGTAGGCGATCAGCGCCTCGTTGGCCGTGTCCAGGAAGGTCACGTTGGCGAGCCGCTGCAGCGCCGGGTTCTGGCGCCGGATGTGGTTGATGCGCGCGATCAGCGGCAGCAGCGGTCCGTCGAGGGCGCGCCGTTTGAGCTCGTACTTCTCGGAGTGCAGGTACTCCTCGGAGCCCTCGCGCACGGCGACGTTCTCGAAGTGCTCGTAGCCCGAGTAGATCCCGTAGCTCGGGCTCAGCGTCGCCGCCAGCACGAGCCGGGCCTCGAACGCCGGTCGGCCGCCGTGCTGAAGGTAGGCGTGCAGGATGTCCGGCGTGTTGGCAAAGAAGTTCGGGCGGAAGTACTCCTGCTCGCCCGAGTAGGCCAGCTCGGACACGTACTCGGTCAGCTCCCAGCGCGAGTTCTTCCACGTGAAGTAGGTGTAGGACTGGGAGAAGCCGAGCTTCGCCAGGTGGCGCATGACCGCCCGCTTGGTGAACGCCTCGGCCAGGAAGACGACGTCGCGATCGCGATCGTGGACCCGCTCGATCAGCCAGGTCCAGAACGCGAACGGCTTGGTGTGGGGGTTGTCGACGCGGAACACCTTGACGCCGAGCTCGACCCAGTGCAGCACGGTTTGCAGCAGCGCTTCCCACAGTCCCCGCCAGTCGGGCGACTCCCAGTTGACGTTGTAGATGTCCTGGTAGCGCTTGGGCGGGTTCTCGGCGTACTTGAGCGTTCCGTCGGGGCGGCGATGGAACCACTCGGGGTGCTGGGCGAGCCACGGGTGGTCGGCCGAGCACTGGATCGCGAAATCGAGGCAGATGTCGATGTCGTGTGTCTTGGCCGCCTGGGTGAGCGAGCGCAGGTCCTCGTCGGTGCCGAGGTCCTCGTGGATGGCGTCGTGGCCGCCGGTCTCGTTGCCAATCGCCCACGGCGAGCCGGGGTCGCGCGGGCCGGCGGTGAGCGAGTTGTCGCGGCCCTTGCGGTTGGTGTGGCCGATCGGGTGGATCGGAGGCAGGTAGACGACGTCGAAACCCAGCTCGGCCAGCTTCGGAAGCTGCTTCTCAACCCCCTTGAGCCCGCCCCACGACCTCGGGAAGAGCTCGTACCAGGAGCCGAAGCGGGCCCGGAGGCGGTCGACCTCGATCGGCTTGCGCTCCGAGGCGACCCGCCCGTGGCGCTCCTGGGTGCGCTCGACCGCCGCGAACAGCTCCGGGCCGAGCACGACGTCGTGCTTTGCCGACTCGGGGGTGGTGTCGTTGGCGAGGGTGGTGAGGGCGTGCTCGATCAAGGTCTTGTCGGCCTTGTTCTTGGCGCCCGCGGCCGCAGCTCCGAGCAGCAGCGCGCCCTCGGAGATCTCGCCCTCCAAATCGTGTTGGCCGGCGGCCACCTTGCGCGCCAGCTCGTCGCGCCAGGTCCCGAACGTATCGGTCCAGGCCTCGATTGCGTACTCCCAGCGACCGATCCGGTCGACCGGGAACGCGCCGGCCCAGCGGACGCCGTCGAGGTGCGCGTCGAGCGGGCGCATCTCGGTCTCGCGCCACCTCTGCGCCCCCGGGCCTCGGTAGCGGACCACCGCGCGCACGAGCTCGTGCCCGTCGCGGAAGACGTCGGCGGACACGGCGACGCGGTCGCCGACGCAGCGCTTCGGCGAAAACCTTCCGCCGTCGACGACCGGCGCGGGGTATTGGATCTCGATGCGCTTGGGTGGGTCCTCGGCCACGTTGGCTCAACATATCCGTGGGCCGCGGTGGGGTAAACAGTTGTGCGTGAACGCAGCACCCCGCTCGAGCGGCGTACAGCTCCATCTCACGTCGCTCCCGGAAGGCCGGTTGGGGCGGGGAGCGTACGAATTCGTCGATTGGCTCGCCGCCGCGGGGCAGACATGGTGGCAGGTGCTGCCACTCGGTCCCCCCGACCGCTACCGCTCGCCGTACAAGTCCCGGTCCGCGTTCGCTGCCTGGCGGGGACTGTTGGCATCGCCGCGAGCGCCGGTGAGCGCGTCGGAACGGATTGACTTCCGGGAGCGACACGCGTTCTGGATCGGCGACTGGGAGCGGTTTGCGGGCCGCGGCGCGGTGGCGGATCAGGTGCGCTTCGACCGCGAATGGGGGGCGCTGCGCTCGTATGCCGCCGCGGCCGGGGTGCGGCTGTTCGGCGACGTGGCCATCTACGTCTCGCCCGGAAGCGTCGATCACCGCTCCCATCCGGAGCTGTTCCAGCACGGCCTCGTCGCCGGCGCCCCGCCCGACGCGTTCTCCCGCACCGGGCAGCTGTGGGGCAACCCGCTGTACGACTGGCCGGCGCTGCGCCGGCGGGGATACCGCTGGTGGGTGGAGCGGATCCGGCGCAGCTTCGAGCTCTTCGATCGCGTTCGGATCGACCACTTCCGCGGCTTCGTGGCCTACTGGGCCGTGCCCGCGGGAGCCCGCACCGCGGTTGCCGGACGCTGGAAGCGGGGGCCGGGGCGGGCCGTGTTCGACGCCGTGCGACGTGAGCTCGGCTCCGAGCTGGGCGTGGTCGCCGAGGATCTCGGCGTGATCACCCCCGCCGTCACCCGGCTTCGCGACGAGCTCGGGCTGCCGGGGATGGCGGTGATCCAGTTCGGGTTCGACGAGCGGCGCCCGCGGAGCCCCCATCGGTTCGAGAACCAGGTTTCCAATCAGGTCGTCTACACCAGCACGCACGACCACGACACCGCCCGGGGATGGTACGAGTCGCTGGCCGGCGCTCGGCGCGCCGTCGTCGACGCCGAGCTCTCGCGGAACGGCGTCGTCGACCGTGAGCCGTGGTGGAGCCTGATCCGCCTGGCCATGCGCTCGCCGGCGCGGACGGCCATGGTCCAGGCCCAGGACGTGCTCGGGCTGGGCAGCGAGGCGCGGATGAACCATCCCTCGCGGGCGGCCGGGAGCTGGCGGTGGCGGATGGAGCCGCGGGCGCTGACCCCGGGGCTGGCGGCGCGGTTGCGGGAGGCGAGCCAGGCCGGCGGGCGAGCCGCCGCGGCCTGAGGCCTTCCGACGCCCGCCGGCGGGGTCATACCCCGGCTCGGTGGGTGTTGTGGCTCGGGGGTCGAGCGCTCAGCGCCCGCGCATAGCGCGGCGGTCGGCCGCGCCCGCCCATCGCGGGGCGGTCGGCTCGACGATGGCCGGGAAGGCCAGAGAGAGGACCGCTTGACCGGTGTCGGGACCTGCTCAGGAGCCCAAACAGCCCGGCGCCGGCGAGGTCTGGGCGATCCAACACGGCATACATGCAGCAGCGCCCAACCCGCCTGGCGGAGGCTGGATTCGGGCAGTTCAACACGTCGGATCCTCGATGACGCCGCACCGTGGGTGGTCCGGCCCGCGAAAGCGACACGATCCCCTCTTCGAACGCCAAACTCGGGGCACGTCGCCTTCCCACCGGCCGGCGGTCAGCCGGACCTGGCGCCAGCCAACGGCAAACTCACAACCGCCGCGCCGCCACCGCCACCCGGACCGCCGCCGCCCGCGCGCTGACCTTGGCGTGCCGGTAGGCGAAGGTCAGATCGCCGCGCAACCGTCCGTGCCAGCTCGGCGAATAGCTGATCAGCTCACTCGGCCGCACCCGCGCCGGCAGGCCGTCGCGCGCCAGCACCGCCAGCGCTCGCTCGGCGATCGCGACCTGTCCGAGCGCGGTCGGGTGGACGTGGTCGGCCATCACGAGGTTGCGGCCTCGGAAGCCGGCGAGGTCGAGGAGCAGGGCGCCCGAGTCCGCCGCCGCCCGCGCGACGATCGTATTCAGCTCGCCGACCTTGGCGCCGGCGCGCGGGCGCCCGAGGTCGAGCGGCGCCGTCACCGTCAGCACGCGCTCGCAGCAGCCGTGCAGCGCGGACAGCGCCGCCCGGAAGTCGCGCTCGAACCGACGCGCGTCCCAGTCGAGGCTGCGGACATCGTTGACCCCGATATACAGGCAGCCCACGTCGTAGCCGGCGTCGGATCGTCTGGTGGTCCGTTCCCAGGCCGGGATCTGCACGCCGACTACATCGGCCACGGTGGCGCCGTCGCGGGCGTAGCCGGTGAAGGGAACCCCCAATCCGCGCGCCACCCACAGCGCCCACGATTGCAGGGCCACGCCCCACTGGAGCTCGCCGCCGCCGTTCGTGATCGAGTCGCCGAACGCCAGGACGCCGAGAGTGCTCATCGACGGGCCCGATCAGAGACGGTCAAGGGCGCGAGGGTACCGGGCTGTTTGATAATCCCGGCCTTGCCTACGTCGAGCACACCCCCGATCGATGGCCGCGAGGACATCCGGCGCGCCGCGAGCGAACTGGCCGAGCGGCTTCCGGATGCGCTCGCCCCGCTGGCTCGGCTGGCCTACAACTACCGGTGGTCTTGGTTGCCCGGTGGCGCGGAGCTGTTTCGCTTCGTCGACCCGGCGCGCTTCGAGCTCTGCCGCGAGAACCCGGTTAGGTTGCTCCAGGAGGCGCCGCTCGGAGCGCTGAGACGGGCGGCGGCCGACGAGGACCTGCTCGAGCGGGCCCGCCTGGCCGAGGCCCGGGTGGCCGCCGACCTCGAGCGTCCAGCGGCCGGGGCCGGTCCAGACGGAACCGGCCCCGTGGCGTTCCTATGCGCCGAGTACGGGGTCCACGTGTCGCTTCCGATCTACGCCGGCGGGCTCGGCGCCCTGGCCGGCGATCTGCTCAAGGAGGCCTCTGACCGGGCGCTGCCGCTGGTCGCGGTCGGGCTGATGTATCGCAAGGGCTATTTCCGCCAACGCATCGACGCCGGCGGCTGGCAGCACGAGTACTGGGTCGATACCGACCCCGACCGGTTGCCGGCGGCGCTCGTCACCACAGTCGACGGCCAGCCGCTGACGGTCGCGGTGCCGATCTACGGCCAACCGGTGAGCGCCCGGATCTGGCGCGTGGAGATCGGCCGGGTGCCGCTGTTCCTGCTCGACACCGACGTCCCCGAGAACGGAGCGCTCGAGCGCTGGATCACCGGGCGGCTCTACGACGCCGACCCCGAGACCCGGCTCGCCCAGTACGTGCTGCTCGGGGTCGGAGGGATCCGGGCGCTGCGCGCGCTCGGCATCGAGCCAGCCGTGATCCACCTGAACGAGGGTCACGCCGCGCTGGCGCCGGTCGAACTGGCCCGGCCCCGCTTGGGCAACGACTCAGGACCGCTGCTGGCAGCGCTCGACGAGGCCCGGGAGCGGACCGTCTTCACCACCCACACTCCGGTCGCTGCCGGCAACGACTCCTATCCCGCCGAGCAGGTGCAAGATGCGATCGTCGGCTTGGCCAAGGAGCTCGGCCGCGAGGTCTCGGAGGTGATCGCCGTCGGGCGCACCAGACTCGAGGACGACTCCGAGCCGTTCGGGGTCACCCAGGCGGCGCTGCGCTTGAGCGGCGCCGCGAACGCGGTCAGCCGCCGCCACGGCGAGGTCGCGCGCGCCATGTGGCAGTCGCTGTGGCCGGGCCGAGCGCCCGAGGAGGTGCCGATCGGACACGTCACCAACGGCGTTCACATCCCTACCTGGCTCGGCCCGGCGATGCGCGAGCTGCTCGACCGCCATCTCGGCCGCGGCTGGTGTGCGCGCGCCGAGGACCCGCTGACGTGGGGGCCGGTCGAGCACGTCCCCGACGCCGAGCTGTGGGAAGTCCGCGCACGTCAGCGTGCTGAGCTGGTGGCGTTCGTGCGCCAGCGGAGTGTCGCCGACCGGCTGCTGCGCAACGACGTGCGCGAGTACGTCGGCGCCGCCGCCCGCGCCTTCGACCCCGAGGTGCTGACGATCGGCTTCGCCCGCCGGGTGGCGACGTACAAGCGCCTGGAGCTGCTGATGCGCGACCCCGAATGGACCATGGCCCTGCTCGGCGGCGAGCGGCCGGTGCAGGTCGTGCTCGCGGGCAAGGCCCATCCTCGCGACGAGGAGGCCAAGCGCGCGCTCCAGCGTCTGTTCGGGCTCAAGTACGCGCGGATCATCGGCGAGCGGGTCGTGTTCCTCGACGACTACGACCTCGCCTCCGCGGCCACGCTCGTGCGGGGCTGCGACGTGTGGCTGAACCTGCCGCGGCCGCCGCTGGAGGCGAGCGGCACCAGCGGGATGAAGGCGGCGGTCAACGGCGGCCTGCAGCTCAGCGTGCTCGACGGCTGGTGGGCCGAGGCCTACGACGGCGAGAACGGCTGGGCGCTGGCGGGAGACATCGAGCCCGATCCCGCCGCCCAGGACGAGCGCGATGCCGAGCAGCTTCACCGACTGCTCGACGACGCCGTCGTGCCGGCGTTCTACGGCCGCGGCGAGGACGGAATCCCCGGCGCGTGGCTGCGGCTGATCAAGGCGTCGCTAAAGTCGGTGGGGCCCCGTTTCTCGGCCGGGAGAATGCTGGCGGAATACGTTGCGGGGCCGTACCATCGACGAACGTCACAGGACAGCTTTCGGGAAGGTTAGGAGCCTGCCGAACGTCTTTAATCTGAATGTCGCAAAAGGATCACATGGCCGCGGCCACCGAGCCCACGAGACAGCAGTTGGCGGACCTGTCCTCGCTCGCCGACGGGACGCTCGATCCCGCCCGTCGAGCCGAGGTCGAGGCCTGGGTCGCGGGCTCGCCGGAGCGCCGCGCACTGTACGAGCGCGAGCGGCGCGCGGTCGAGATCCTGCACCGGGCGCGGGCCACCGATCGCGCGCCCGCCGGTCTCCGGGCCCGGATCGAAGCCGAGCGGCCGACCCCCAAGGTCCGCACCCGCCGCCGGGTCAGCTATGGCGGGGCGCTCGCGGCCGCGGTGGCCGCGGTGGCGCTGGCGGTGGTGCTGATCCTGCCCTCGGGCACGCCTGGCGCCCCCTCGGTCAGCCAGGCCGCGGGCCTGGCGCTGCGCGGCGTCAGCGTGGCGGCCCCGGCGCCGGATCCGAAAGCGCCGGCGACGAGGCTCAATACGGACGTCCAGGAGGTCTACTTCCCCAACTGGAGCTCCAGCTTCGGCTATCGCGCGGTGGGACAGCGGGTCGACCACATCAACGGGCGGACCGCGGTCACGGTCTACTACCAGTGGCACGGAAAGCGGGTCGCGTACACGATCGTCAGCGCTCCGGCGCTCAAGGTCCCGGCCGCGCAGGTCACCACGCTGAACGGGACCGAGCTGCGGACGCTGGAGCTGGACGGCCGGGTCGTCGTCACCTGGCAGCGCAAGGATCACACCTGCGTGCTGTCGGCGAGGGGCATTCCGGCGCCGGTGATGCAGAAGCTGGCCGCCTGGAACGCGCCCGACGCGAGCGCCTGACCCGAGCCTAAGCGATAGCCTCTAACGCTCGAGCTGCTGCTCCGAGGGCTCCGCCGCCAGCGACCGCGCCACCCGCTGGCGCGCGCGGTGCAGCCTGGTGGTGATCGTCGCCTCCCTGGTCCGCAGCGCGCGGGCGGCCTCCCGATAGGAGAGGCCGACAACGTCGATCGCGATCAGCGCGTCGCGAAAATCGTCGGGGAGGGCCGAGATCGCGGCGTACAACTCGGCGGACTCGAGCTTGGCCTCGGGCTGGACCGCATTGCGGTCCTCGACGAGATCGAGGTCATCGGGCAGCGCCGTCGTCTGCGGCCGCCGCGCCGCGGTCCGGCGCGAGCTGAAGAACGTGTTCCGCAGCACCCGCAGCAGATAGCCCAGATCGTCCTCGGAGTGGAGGATTCGCGGCTTGCGCAGCACGCGCGCGAACGTCTCCTGCACGAGGTCCTCGGCTTCCTCGCGCGAGCCACACAGGCTCCATGCGGCGCGATACAACCGATCGATGTGGTCGCCGAGCGCCTCAGGGTCGAGCTGACGTTCGGGGGTCATGCGGTGCCCAGGGCCAGCTTAGACACTGTGGCCGGCCGGGGCGTGTCGCTGTGTTAGGGCTGTTTGAGCTCCGACAGGGGGCGTGCGGGTGGCCCGACGTACTTCGCCGTGGGCCGGATCAAGCGGCCCTCGCGCTTCTGCTCCATGATGTGCGCGGACCATCCGGCCGTCCGGGCGCAGGTGAACATCGAGGTGAACAGCTCCGGCGGCACGTCCGCGAAGTCGAGCACGACCGCGGACCAGAACTCGACGTTCGTGGCCAGGACCCGGTCGGGCTTGCGCGCCTCGAGCTCGGCCAGGGCCGCCGCCTCGAGCGCCTCGGCCACCTCGACCCGAGGCGAGCCGAGGTTGCGGGCGGTCCGGCGCAGGACCCGGGCCCGGGGATCCTCGGCCCGGTAGATGCGGTGCCCGAAGCCCATCAGCCGCTCGCCGCGGTCGAGCAGGTCCTTGACGTAGCGCTCGGCATCGCCCACCCGCGCCACGTCGTCCAGCATCCTCAGCACGCGCGACGGAGCTCCGCCGTGCAGGGGGCCGGAGAGCGCGCCGACGGCCGCCGACAGCGCCGCCGCCACGTCGGCGCCGGTGGAGGCGACGACCCGGGCGGTGAACGTGGACGCGTTCATCCCGTGCTCGGCGGCCGAGATCCAATAGGCGTCGATCGCTTCGATGTGCCTGGGATCGGCCTCGCCGCGCCACCGAATCAGGAACCGCTCGGGAATCGACTTCGCCTTGTCGACCTCGCGCTGGGGGACGGGCGGCCGCCCGATTCCCCGGGCCGACTGGGCCACGAACGAGAGCGCCATCACCGAGGCCCGGGCCAGGTTGTCGCGCGCTTGCTCGTCGGAGATGTCGATCAGCTGCTGAAAGCCCCACTGGGGCGCGAGCATCGCCAGTGCCGACTGGACGTCGACCCGCGGGTCTCCGGAGCGGATGCTGAGCGGATGCGGCTCCGCCGGCGGCATCCCGGGCAGCAGCTTGCCGTCGACCAGCAGGCCCCAGACCTGCTCGAAGGGCACGTTTCCGACGAGCTCCTCGATGTCCACCCCGCGGTAGCGGAGCGCGCCCCCCTCCCGATCCGGCTCGGCGATCTCGGTGGCGAAGGCGACTACGCCCTCGAGGCCAGACTGGACTTCTGCGGTGGCGGTCATCTCGTTGCTCCTGGGCGGGTGTCCTCGATCGGAGCACAAAAGGCTATCTGCCAGTAGGGTGCGCCTCCGTGAACGACCTGCTGCTGCGCTCCATCGGTGAGCTGGCCGAACTGATCCGCTCCGGCGAGCTCAGTGCCGGCGAGCTGGTGTCGGAGTCGCTGCAGCGAATCGAGGCGCTGGAGCCTTCAATCAACGCATTCACGCACGTGGCCGGCGACAGCGCGCTCGCGGCTGCGGCCGCGATCGGCCCCGGTGATCCGCGGCCGTATGCCGGCGTCCCGATCGCGGTCAAGGACAACCGGCCGGTGGCGGGCATGCCGATCACGATGTGCAGCGACCTGTTCGGCGACCACATCGCCCGTCACGACGCGTTCTTGGTCCGCCGGCTTCGCGATGCCGGGTTCGTGATCGTCGGCAAGACCACCCTCCCGGAAATGGGGCTTCTGCCCACGACCGAGTCGCGGCGGTTCGGCCCGACCCACAATCCGTGGGCGCTCGACCGCACCCCGGGAGGGTCCAGCGGCGGCTCCGCGGCGGCCGTAGCCGCCGGCATGGTCCCGATCGCCCACGGCAACGACGGCGGCGGCTCGACCCGGATCCCGGCAGCCTGCTGCGGCCTGGTCGGCCTGAAGGCCGCCCGCGACCGGGTCTCGGTCGGCCCCGACGTCGGCCAGAGCTTCCTCACCGTCGACGGAGTGCTGACGCGCACGGTCGCCGAGACGGCTTCGGTGCTCGATGTGATGGCGGGCTACGAGCTCGGGGACGCGAGCTGGCCCCCGCCGCCCGATCGGCCGTTCGCCGCCGCCGCGGCCGACGACCCGGGTCGGCTGCGGATCGCGCTGGCCCTGGACCCGGCCCTCGAGGGCACGGTCGTCGACCCCGTGTGCACGCAAGCGGCCGTCGACGCCGCCGCGCTGCTGGAATCGCTCGGCCACTCGGTCGAAGAGATCAGACCCCCATGGGCAGGTGTCGACCTGCTCTCGGACTTCACGCGGCTGTTCGGCCCGATGGCGGCGATCAGCGTGATGATCGGGGGCCGGATCGCCCACCGCGAGCCGGTTCAGGACGATGTCGAGCCGCTGACCTGGGCGCTGTGGGAGCGGGCCCGGCAGCAGGACACGATCGCCTTCCTTGCCGCCCACGGGCGGATCGAGGCCATCGCCCGGCGGATCGTGGCGGCGCTTGAGCCCTACGATGCCGTCCTCACGCCGGCGCTGGCCCAGCGACCGCTGCCGATCGGCGAGGTGCACGGGCTCGGCCCCGACCCCTGGGAGCACTTCCAGCGCACGGGCCAGTTCACGCCCTACACGGGGATTGCCAACGTGACCGGGCTGCCGGCGATCTCGCTGCCCCTCTATCACGGCGAGGATGGGCTGCCCACCGGCGTGCAGCTGATCGGCCGGCCCGTGGGCGAGGGCGCCCTGCTGGCGCTGGCCTCGCAGCTCGAACAGGCGCTGCCGTGGGCCGGCCGGCGGGCGGAGGTGGCGATCGCCTGAGCCGGCACGAACAGGAACGCCAGAGTTGGGCCTGCGCGGCGGCCTAGTCGCAGGCCTAGGCGAGCCCGAGGATCGCTCTCATCGGCCGCGGCGTCACCCCGAGGCGCTCGACGTCCGCCGTCCCGCGGCGGGAGAGCATCGGGACGCCGAGCAAATCGGCCTCGTCCCGGGTGGCGAACGCCGCCGGCCCGGCCAGCAGCTCGACCAGCTTCAGCGTCCCCCGGACCGCCGGCGTGGGGATGCTGACGAGCGGGCGCCGGCGGTGCAGCGCGCACAAGGCCACCTCGACGATCTCCCGGTAGCTCAGCGTCTCGGGCCCGGCCAGCTCGTAGCGCGCGCCCTCCGACTCGGCCGCCAGCGCACCGCCGGGGAGGGCGGCGAGCACGCAGTCGGCCACGTCCTCGGACCAGATCGGCTGAAAGGCGGCGCCACCGCGGCCCGGGATCGGCATCACCGGCAGCAGCGACAGCCGCTCGGTCAGGGTCAGAAACTGATCGCTCGGGGAGTACACCCACGACGGCGCGAACACGGTGTGGGCGAGCGAGGACTCGCGCACCGCCCGCTCCGCGACCGCCTTCGCCCGCAGCAGCCGGGCGGGGCTTTGCGCGGTCGGCGCCGAGCGCGGAGAAGAACACGAACCGCCTCACCCCTTCCCGCTCGGCCGCCCGGACCAGCCGCCAGGTGGCCACCGCGGACAGCTCCTCGATCGAGCCCACCGGCTGATCGCGGATCACCGAGGCGAGGTGGACGACCGTGTCGACGCCCCGGAGCGCGTGGCGCAACGAGAAGTGATCGGAGAGGTCCCCGAGCGCGATCTGGACCCGCACCCGCTCCTCGCCCAGCCGGCGCGGATCGCGGACCAGGCAGCGGACGGGGGTGCCGGCCGCGGTCAGCCGCCTGAGCAGCGGGCGCCCGATCGTCCCCGTGGCGCCGGTCAGGAGCAGCACGCGGGGCTGAGGGCGGGGGCCACCCCAAGAGCCTATCCCTCCCTAAAATGGGCCACCCTCACCCTGCCCCCGAACAGGAAGGCCAAGAACTGAAATGGCCTACGTGATCGCCGAGCCCTGCATCGGCACGAAAGACAACTCGTGCGTGGAGGTGTGCCCGGTCGACTGCATCCATCCGACCCCGGACGAGCCCGAATACGACCAGGTCGAGATGCTCTACATCGACCCGGAGGAGTGCATCGACTGCGATGCGTGCGTGGAGGCCTGCCCGGTCGATGCCTGCTTCGCCGAGGATCAGCTCCCGGACGAGTGGCAGAAGTATTCGCAGATCAACGTCGACTACTACGCGAACCGCTGAGAGGGGGCTCTGCCTCGAGGGCCGCGGGCGGGCGGCGCTGTGTATCGCCGGGAGCGCCGCCGCCTACGCCATCGGCAGCGACATCCCCGCCGGCTTCGGCGCCGCCGCCGGCGCCGGCGGCTGCATCACCGGCAGCTCGACCGGGGACAACGCGATGAGACCACGCGCGCCCTGGTAGATGGCCTGGGCGGCGGGGTCGTCGGGGTCGGAGAAGACGAGCGGGACGCCGGAGTCGGACTGCTCGCGCAGGGGCATGGTCAGCGGGACCTTGGCCAGCAGCGGCACCTCGAGCTCCTCGGCCAGCAGCTGCCCGCCGCCCTCGCCGAAGATCGGATAGCGCTCGCCGGCGGGGGTCACGAAGGCGGACATGTTCTCGATCACGCCGGCGATCTCGAGCTTGAGCTTGTGCGCCATCTCCGCCGAACGGCGCGCGACCTTCTGGGCCACCGGCTGCGGCGTGGTGACGATCAGGAACTTGGCCTGAGGCAGGAGCTGGGCCAGGGTCATCGACACGTCCCCGGTGCCCGGAGGCAGGTCGATCAGCAGGTAGTCGAGCTCGCCCCAGTCGACGTCCTCGAGGAACTGCTGGAGCGCCTTGTGCAGCATCGGGCCGCGCCACACCACCGCGGCGTCCTGCTCGACGAAGAAGCCGATCGACATCACCTTGATGCCGTCGTGCGCGGTCAGGGGCACCAGCTTGCGCTCGGCGTTGACGCGCGGCCGCTCGCCGCCGAGGCCCAGCATCCGCGGCTGCGAATAGCCCCACACGTCGGCGTCGAGCACGCCCACCCGCTTGCCCGTGGCGGCCAGCGCCGCGGCCAGGTTCGCGGTCACGCTCGACTTGCCCACGCCGCCCTTGCCCGAGCCGACGCAGATCACGTTTGAGACCTGGGCCAGCGCGCCCTCGGGCAGCGATCCGCGCCCGAGCTTGCGCCCCAGCGCCGCCTTCTCGCCGTCGCTGAGGACGTCGAAGCTGATGTTGACGCCGGTGACGCCCTCCAGCTCCCGGATCGCCTGGTTGACGCCGGTCTGGAAATGGCTCCGGATCGGACAGCCGGGGGTGGTGAGGGAAACCATCACATCGACGACGCCGTTGTCGTGAACATCGACCGAGCGGACCATCTCCAGCTCGACGATGTCGCGGCGCAGCTCCGGGTCGATGACGGCGCGAAGGGCTTCGAGTACTTGGTCACGAGTGGGCATGGATCCATTGTAGGCGGCGATACACAGCGCCACGCGCGGGGGCCCTGCAGGCAGAGCCCCCCTTTAAAGGACCGACCGGGGCGCCACTCGCGTGACGCCCCGGCGGTTGAGGGAGGAGAGGGTGCTACGTCCGCCGGCGGAAATATGAGGCCGGCGAACCCTTCCCGCGCCGGCGCTCTCCTCGGCCCGGAACGGGGTAAGTCACTGCTCAGACGGCCGAGCTCAACAGCTCCTGCGCGTTCGCGACGAGCTTCTCGAACCGGGTGCCGACGGTCCCTGACTGGCGCTCGAGGTCACGGCGAACCGAACGCACCTCGCGCTCGACGCGCCGGCGGTTCTGCTTGAGCGTCCGCTCGACGCGATTGCGGCGCTGACGGACCTGGCGCTCGACCCGAGTGCGGGTCTTGCGGGCCTGGCGCTCGAGCCGGTTGCGGGCGGTCACGCCCCGGCGCTCGTAGCGCTTGAGCTCACGCTCGAGGCTCGCGCGCGTGCGGTACTTCGTGGCAAAGCCCGTGACCGTCGAGACGATGTTGTCGCGGGCCAGCAGGCTGGCCCCCACCGGCACCAGCACGGCGCGCTCGGCGATCTGCTGGGCCTGCTCGACCCGGGTCTTGGGCTGGGTCGAGGTGACCGCCGAGGTCCGCGGCCGCCTGGCGGCCGTGGTCTTCCGGCGGCTCGAAGTCTTACGCGCCGCGCCGGTCCGGCGCGAGGCGGCGGGCGGCTTGGACGCCCCGGTCGTGGTGTTGGTGCTGGTAGCCATTTCGCTTACTCGCTCCCGATCTTAGAACTGGGCCTATATCGAAGATATCGAACATGTGTTTGTAAACCGGGCCCCCAGGTTCGTTACATTGGGTTACGTCGGAATTCCCACCTTCGAGCTGGCGGCTGCCGAGAGCGAGTCCAACGAGCCTTGACCAGTCCACCGACCCACTACGCGCACAGCGGCGATGCCAGCATCGCCTACCAGGTGTTCGGCGACGGCTCCCAGGATCTGGTCGTCGTCAACGGCCCGGCGTCGCATCTGGAGCTGATGTGGGAGGAGCCGGGCACCGCACGTTGCTTCGAGCGGCTGGGCTCGTTCGCCCGCGTCGTGTTGTTCGACCGCCGTGGCACCGGCCTCTCTGACTCGGTCACGCGGCCGCCCACGCTCGAGCAGCAGATGGACGATCTGATCGGCGTGCTCGATGCGATCGGGATCGAGCGCACGGCGCTGTGGGGAGCGAGTGATCTCGGGCTCTCGGCGCTGTTCGCCGCCACCTATCCGGAACGGGTCACCGCGCTCGTCCTGTCCTCGGTCTCGCCTCGCGGCGGCGCGACGATGGCGACCCCGGAGCTGCGGTCGGTGCTCCTCGACGCGATCGAGAACCACTGGGGAGAGGGGACGCTGCTGTCGATCTTCGCGCCCAGTCAGGTCGGCAACCGGGCGTTCGTGGAATGGTGGGGGCGGATGCAGCGCTCGGCCGTCAGTCCGGGGATGGCCCGCCAGCTGATGGACATGATCTCCCAGACCGATCTGACCGCCGTCCTGCCCACGATCAGGGTGCCCACGCTGGTCACCCACCAGACCGATGACCGCTACATCCCGATCGAGCTCGGACGCGAGGTCGCGTCGCTGATTCCGGGCGCCCGGTTCATCGAGTATCCAGGGGAGGACACCTACGGTTGGGTCGATGCGCCGGCGATCGAGGACATCGAGGAGTTCCTCACCGGCCGCCGTTCCGCGCCGACGGAGATCGACCGCGTGCTGGCGACGGTGATGTTCACCGATATCGTCGATTCGACCGCGCACGCCTCGCGGCTCGGTGACGGCCGGTGGCGCGAGCTGCTGAGCGAGCACAACGCGCTCGTGCGCGACCGGCTGGTGCGCTGGCGCGGCACCGAGGTCAAGACGATCGGCGACGGCTTTCTGGCCACCTTCGACGGACCAGCCCGGGCGGTCCGCTGTGCCGGCGAGATCGTCGACCACGCGGGGGAACTGGGGCTGCGGATCCGCGCCGGACTCCACACCGGCGAATGCGAGCTGGTCGGTGAGGACGTGGCCGGGATCGCGGTCCACATCAGCGCGCGCGTGATGACCCTGGCGGGGCCCGGAGAGGTGCTCGCCTCGAGCACGGTGAAGGACCTGGTGGTCGGCTCGGGGCTGCGCTTCATCGAGCGCGGGCTGCACGCCATGAAGGGCGTGCCCGACCCGTGGCGGATCTACGCGCTCGAGCGCTCGAGCATCGCATTGCCGTCGAGCCCGGTGCGGATCAGCCAGGCGGCGGGGTCCTCGAGCTCGACCAGCGTCGGCAGCGCCTCGGGGCTCGAGAACAAGTGATGCAGGGCCTCGACCCCTCGGGCCCGCACGATCGCGTCGCAGAAGTACTTTCCGCGCTCGTACTGGCGGAGCTTCAGATCCAGGCCCAGTAACCGCGCCAGCAGACGCGACAGCCCGGACTGGGAGCGGCGGCGACGATCGAGCGCGGCCCGAAGCCGGGGCAGCGAGGGCAGCAGGTCGGGAGCCACCGCATCCATCACGTGCTCCGCGTGCCCCTCGATCACGGCCATCACCGCCTGCACCCGGTCGAGCGTGGCCCGCTCGCCCTCGTTGGTGACCACCGAGATCAGATCTCCGTGACGCAGGGCGCCCACGATCCGCCGCAGCTCCGGGCCCGTGGGCACCTGGAACTTGCGCGGCCCCTCGATCCGCAGCTCGGCGCTCCGCAGCAGCTCTCCGACCAGCCGGGCGACGTGGCCGTGGAGCCAGGGCACGCCGGCGAATTGGACCGCGTGGGTCACCTCGTGCAGGGCGACCCAGGTCATGAACTCCCGCTCGTCGGCGCCGAAGGCCTCCACCGCCTCGCCCAGGTTCGGGAGCACGAACAGCAGGCGCGGCGGCCGGTCCTCGACGGCCTCGTCGAGCAGCACGAGCTCGTACTGGCCCAGCACCCGCTGCGCCAGGTACCCGAGCACGACCCCGACCTCGCTGGTCAGCGTCAGCCCCATCATCAGCTCGACCGCGGGTCGCATCGGCCCGAGGCTCTTGCTGGCGCGCTGGAGCACCGGATCGAGCAGCACCCGCATGGCGCCGATGTTGCTGGCTACCCACTCGCGACGGCCGATCCCCTCGGGGTCGGGCAGTCGGTGTGCCGGCTCGAGCCCGGTGTAGGCGGTGACCCGCGCCTCCGATTCGGCGGCCAGCTCGGCCAGGTCGGCGGTGGGGAGCTTGCCGTTGCCGCTGCCGGCCACGTAGCCGGCGATCCGCTCGGCCAGGATCCAATCGATCACGCCGGGATTCCCTCGAGCTCGTGCAGGGTGTCGAGCGAGCGGGCGGCGATCACCGGCGAGCGCGGCGCCGCGTCGAGCAGCGCGGCGAGGGGGTTCTCGCACCGCGGGAAGCTGACCACCCCGCCGGCCTCGCGGACGATCAGCTGCCCGGCGGCCGCGTCCACGCCGCGGCAGCGCTTGAGCGAGACCATCCCGTCGAACCGCGCGCCGGCGACCTGGCACAGCGAGACCGCGATCGTCCCCAGCGCCCGCAGGCGATAGGCGCTCCCGACCAGCGCATCGATCGAGGCCGCCACCCACCGCGGATCGGCCGACTCGATCCCGAGCACCTCGAGCCGTCCGTCGCGGTCCCGGCGCTCCCCCAGCGCAGCATCGAGGCGCTCTCCGTCCAGCCAGGCGCCTTCGCCCCGCCGCGCCCACCACTCCTCCGACGGGCCGAAGTCGTGCACGAAGGCGAAGGCCACGTCCGCCATCGTCGGCCCGTCGGCCACGGCCAGCGACAGCGCGTGGTGCGCGATCCCGCGCTTGGCGTTCAGGGAGCCGTCGATCGGGTCGATGATCACGCGGATCTCCGGGTCCCCGTAGTCGATCGCGCCGCGTTCCTCGGACAGGGCGACGAACCTGTAGCCCTGCGCGCTGAGGGCATCGAGCTCGGCCAGGACGAGGTCCTCCGCCGACTGGTCGATCACCAGCGTCCGGTCGCCGCCGCTGCCGCGGGCGCCGGTCTCGACCGCGCGCTCGACGGTGGTGGGAGACTCGTGGAACACCCGCTCGAGACCGGCCGCCGCCCGCCGGCAGGCGGCGAGCCAGTCGGCATCGAGGGCGGAGCGGATGGAGGTCATCGCAGACCTATGCTGTCAGAGTGGGCGTAAGTCTCGATCAGCACTTGCTCGCCGTCCAGCGCGACGCGGTCACTTTCGGGGGTGGGCCGCTGCTCGTCCTGGGCCCCGCGGGGACCGGCAAGACGACCGTGATCGAGGCCCGCTTTCGGTGGCTCGTGCAGGGGGGCCTCCCTCCCGAGCGGATCGCCGTGCTGACGCCCTCGGCCGCCCGCGGCGACGCGCTGCGGGAGCGGCTCGAGGGGTCGCTGGAGCGCGGTTACGAGCAGCTGTTCATCGTCGGACCGGTCGAGCTGGCCGCGCTGGTGCTCGGCGAGGCGGGCGCGGAGGCGCTGGACTCGATGCTCGGGCCGGGCGATCGGCTGGCCATGATGCTCGACCGGATCGACGAGCTGGCGCTCGAGCACCACGATTTCGGGGGCAGCGCCAATGCCCTTGTCGGCGGCTTCATCCGCAGAATTGACCAACTCAAGGCCGAGCTGGTCTCGGCTCAGGAGTACGCCGCCTGGGCCGATGCCCGGCTTGATCCGCCGGAGGCGGCACCGGAGCGCGAGTTCGCCGAGGTCTACCGCACCCACGAGCGGATGCTCGCCGAGGCGGGCGCGGTCGACGCCGGCGAGGTCGTGTTCGCCGCGCTGCGGTCCCTCGCCGAGGGCCGCGGCAGCGGCCGCCGCTTCGACCATCTCCTGATCGACGACTTCCAGGAGCTCGATCTGGCGGCGGCCCGGCTGGCGCTCGAGGTGGCGGGGCGGGATCTGACCGCGGCCGGCGATCCGAACCAGGCCCTGCGCCGCTTCCGCGGCGCCGGCGCCGCCCGAATCCGGCAGCTCGAAGCGTGGCGACCGCGGGTCATCCGGCTGGAGCGGAGCCTCCGCTGCCCTTCGCGCGTCCTGGCGGCCGGCTGCGCCGCGGCGCACGTCCCGCCGCCGGCGGCGGAGGGCAGCGGCGAGGTCGAGTTCTGGCGCTGCGCCACCGAGCGCGCCCAGGCCCAGTCGATCGCCGCCGACATCGAGCGCCTGATCTCCCGCGAGGGGGTGGCCCCGGATCAGATCCTGGTCCTGGTGCCGGCGATCTCGCGCGAGGGCCAGGCGGTGGCGGTGGCGCTGGAGGAGCGGGCGGTGCCGCATCGACTGGTGGGCGAGGAAGCGTTCTTCCAGCGGGCCGAGATCAGAGACGTGCTGGCATGGCTGCGGCTGCTGGCCGATCCCTCCGACGCCGGGGCCGTGGTCAGGGCGCTGGCGCGGGCGCCGATCGAGCTGCGCTCGGTCGACATCGCGCGCTGCACCCAGATCGCGCGCCGGCGCAAGCTCGACATGGTGGCCGCGCTGGCGGCGGCGACCGAGTCCCCGCAGGTGCCGCCGGAGGCGCGCGAGCGGATCCGGGTGTTCCTGAAGCTGTATCGGGCCGGCGTGGCGGCGATCGACACCACCCGCCCCGACCTGTATGTCCACCGCCTGATCGAGCGCCTGGGGCTGCGCCGCCAGCAGCTGTTCGCCGCCCAGGCGGACGTGGTCGAGCGGCTGCGGGCCCTGGCCCGGTTCGGCGAGCTGGCGTCCTCCTACGTGCGCCGGGCGCCGCAGGCCACTCCTCGCGAGTTCGCCCGGCAGATCGCCGCGGTGGCCGACTTCGGCCTACGCGAGCAGGAGCAGCCGTCGCTGTCGGGCGCCGGCGCGGTCCAGATCCTGACCTGCCAGGCCGTCGGCGGCCTCGAGGTCGAGCACGTGTACGTGGTCGGATTGCAGGCCGGCCTGGCGGCGCCGGCGTTCGAGCCCATTGCGGACGAGCTGCTGCACGAGCGGCTACCGGCGGATGACGAGGAGACGAGGCGGACCGCGCTCCGCCAGGCGCTGTATGCCGGGTTGACGCGGGCGCGCCGGCGCGCGGTGCTGGCGTACCCCAGTGCCGGCGACCGCGGGGCACGGATGGCGCCGTCACCGCTGGCCGAGGAGATCCGGGCGGCGATCGGCGGTGAATGGGAGGACCGCGAGGAGGAGCTGTTCGGTCCTGCGGAGACGCTCCACTCGACCTACCGGCTGCTGCGCGACGAGCTGCTCGAGAGCACGATGCGCGCGGGCGGCCGCCTCGGGGAATTGCGGTTCGACACCGATCTCGACATCTCGCATGCGGTGGTGCGCTACCTGGAGCTGCTGAAGCTCGCCGCCTTGATCGCGCGGCCCGAGGGTTCTGGCGTGGCCGAAGCGCTGCGGGATGTCAACGCGCGGATCCTCCAGGCGGTCACCGCCGAGCAGCGCGAGATCTTCACCTCCTCGGCGCTCGACGACTACCTGCTGGACGCCGAGCGGGACGCGCGCCGGCGGGCCCACGCGATCGCCGCCCGGGACGAGCCCTCGCTGGAGCCGTTCCTGCCTCGACGAGGCGAGGGCGTCGTGCTGTCGGCCTCCGACATCGACACCTACCGCACGTGTCCGTTGAAGTACAAGTTCGCGCGGGTGTTCCGGATCCCGCAGGAGCCGACCGTGCACCAGCGGTTCGGGATCCTGGTCCACCAGGTGCTGGAGCGCTTCCACGGCCGCTCGGCTGCGGAGCCGGGCGCCGGCGGGAGTCTGGCCGAGCTGCTGGGGCTGCTGGACGCCGGCTGGCGCCGCGGCGGGTTCGGCGACACCGAGGAGGAGCGCCAGCTGCGGGGCAAGGCCGCCGCCGCGCTGACGCGCTACCACGAGCGCTTCCAGTCTTCGGCGTCGGAGCCGGTGTGGTTCGAGCGGCAGTTCACGTTCAAGCTCGGGCCTCACCTGCTGCGAGGGCGGGTCGACCGGGTGGACAAGCTGCCCGGTGGCGAGTACGAGCTGATCGACTACAAGACCGGTCGTCCGAAGAGCGCGGCGCAGCTCGCCGACGACGTCCAGCTGTCGCTGTATGCCCTCGGCGCACGTGAAGCGTGGAGCCTCGAGGCGTCCCGGCAGGCCTACTACTACCTGCTGGACGACGAGAAGGTGACGGTGCCGGCGGGGTCGGGATCGCGGTCAGGGACGGATCAGGGACGGGATCAGGTGCGCGGTCAGGCACGGGGTCGAGGACCGGGTCGGGATCGCGGGCGGGGTCGGGGACCGGGTCGGGATCGCGGGCGGGGGAGGGGGATCGGTCGGAGTGGGTCCGGGAGGTGGCGTGGGAGGTCGCCGAGGGGATCCTGTCGCAGGGGTTCGAGCCCACGCCGTCGTTCGCGGCCTGCTCGGTGTGCGACTACCGCCTGGTGTGCCCGGCGGCGGAGCGGTAGCTCAGTCGGCCGGCTGGGCTGGGCCCGCCGGCGCAAGCGGTAGCTCACTCGGTCGGCTGGGCTGGGCCCGCCGACGCAAGCGGTAGCTCACTCGGTCGGCTGGGCTGGGCCCGCCGACGCTCGGCCGATCCGCCGGCCAGGACGTGGACGATCTATTGCTGCTTGTGGCAACAAAAAGTCATCCACGTCCCACTCCCCCGCTCAGTGCGGCGCCGGCGGCTCGTCGCCGCGCTGGCGCAGGAACCGTTGGAGATCCCGGGCGATCGTGTCGCCCGAGGGAAGCTGCGTCGGGTCATCGCCGGACTCGGCGCCGGCCGCCTGCTCTAGGCGCTCCACGAACGCCTGCACGTCGGGGTCGCTCTGCACGGCCAGGTTGACCTGGCGCTCGTAGTCGGCGCTCGCGGTCTCGAGCTCGGACGCATCGACCGCGACCCCGACCAGCCCCTCGAGCTTGCGCACCAGCGCCAGCGCCGCCTTCGGGTTCGGCGTCGCCGCGATGTAGTGCGGCACCGCCGCCCACAGGCTGGCCGAGGGCAAGCCGGCCTGCTGGCAGGCGGCGTGCAGGACGCCGAGGATCCCGGTGGGACCCTCGTATGAGGATGAGGCGAGGCCGAGCCGAGCGATCAGCGCGGCGTCGGAGGCGAGACCGGTGATCGACACCGGGCGCGTGTGGGGGACGTCGGCCAGCAGGGCGCCAAGCGTCACCACCAGCTGCGCCCCGAGCGCCTCCACGAGCTCGACCACCACCTTGCTGAACGTGCGCCAGCGGAACGAGGGCTCGCTGCCCGAGATCAGGATCAGATCACGCGGGGCCCGGGGGATGCGGGCCTCGTAGAGCTCGACCGCCGGCCATACGATCTCCCGCGTCCGGCCCTCGGTGAGCTTGATACGCGGCCGGGTGGCCTGGAAGTCGTAGAACTCCTCGGGATCGATCGTCGCGAACCTCCGGGCGCCGAGCGCGCTGCCCACGAACGTGGCCGCGCTCGACGCCGCGTCGGCGGCGTCGTTCCAGCCCTTGAACGCGCACACCACCGCCGGGGCCCGAAGACCATCAGGGCGGTACTCCCACTCCAGCGGCTGCATCCGGTTCACCGTACATCATGCTGCGATGGCCGCCCCGCAAACCGTCAGCGCCCTGCGAGCCGGCGAGGAGGTCGAGGGCGTGTTCGCGTGCACTCGCAAGGACCGCCTGATCACCCGCAACGGCGCGCCTTACCTCGCACTCGAGCTCCGGGATCGCACCGGGACGGTGGCGGCGAGGGCGTTCCGCGAGGCGGACTCGCTCGGCGGTCGGTTCGAGCGCGGCGAGTTGGTCCGCGTGGCGGGGCGGGTGGAGCGGTTCCGGGATGAGCTGGTGCTGGAGGTCGTCGACATCAGCCGCGCCGGCGCGGACGACCAGGCCGTCGATCCGGCCGACTTCCTCCCGACGGCCTACCGGGACCTCGACGAGCTCGACGGCTTCCTGGAGCATCTCGCGGGCGAGGTCTACGACCGGCGCTACCGCGCCCTGCTCGATGCGCTGCTGGCCGACCGCGCGCTGCGGCAGGCCTGGCGCCGGGCGCCATGCACCCGCGCCGGCCACCACGCCTACCTGGGCGGGCTACTCGAGCACACCGTCGCCATCGGGACGCTCATCCAGTCCCTATGCCAGCTTCATCCGCGGCTGAACTCAGACCTGCTGCTGACCGCCGGTCTCGTCCACGATCTGGGCCGCACGCGCGAGTTCACCTACGGCGCTGAGATCGGGCTGACGGACGAGGGCCGCCTGCTCGGCCACCTCGCCATCGGCCAGCAGATGCTGCTGGAGCGGTCCGCGCCGCTGGACGAGGAGCGCAAGCTCGCGCTGCTGCACTGCGTGCTCTGCCACCACGGGCCCTCGTCGGCCCCCGGCGGCCGCTTCGGCTCCGCCGAGGCGGTGGCGCTGTATCGGCTGAACGCGCTCGACGCCGGGGTCAAGGGCGTGATCGAGCACGGACTCGGGCCGGGGGCCGGCGCTTGGCAGCCCTCCCGGAGCGCCTAGCATCAGGCCCGGCGCGGCACGGGCCTGGCGGCCCTCCCCGAGCGCCTAGCATCCGCCCCGGTGCGGCACGGGCCTGGCGGCCCTCCCCGAGCGCCTAGCATCCGCCCCGGCGCGGCACGGGCCTGGTGGCCCATCCAGTCTTCAAAACTGGCAGGGCCGGGCAGCCCCCGGCTTGGAAGGTTCGATTCCTTCGCCGCGTCGTGGCTGGAAATTCAGGAGTTTTGGGCAATCTGCACCGGGCCGAAACCGTGCCGATAGCGTGAATTTGTCCCCAATTTGTCCCGAGCAAGCGGTACGGCTTGCCCCCGATGCTCGTGCCGACCGGTCATGTCTTCAGACGCGAGGGCAACGCAGGGCAGTCTGGTACGCGAAATACCGGGTGCCGTCGGGACGGCAGGTTCAGAGAAGGTTGGGGCCGGCCTGGTCGGGACGCGGGCGCCCACCGGCCGGATACTTCACCAAGCGCCTGGCGGAGGCGTGGCTCGACGACGTGCTCGCGCGGGCGCGACGGGGCGAGTTGCCGGGGATGGTGATGACGGGCGCGACCGTCGCCGACGCTGCGGCCGAGTGGCTGCGCTACTGCGAGCACGAGCGCGTGAAAGGGGAAGCGGCGCTGATCGACGCTCAGGCGTCCTCGGCCAGCGCCCGGGGCACGAGCGCCGCGAACGCCACGAGGATGAACGCGAACAGGCTGACGACGCCGATGGCGTGTGCCCACGGCGCGTCGGCGACGTTGAGCAGCCCGATGCCGACGATCAGCAGTGCCACCGCCAGGCGGGCTCCGAGCGTCGGTCCCAGGAGCAGCTGGGCGACGCCACTCTGACCGGCGGTCGTCTGCGGCTCGGCCTCGGCGCCGTGGGCTCCGAGGTGCCCTCGGAGGGTGAGGGTGAACAGTAGTGCGAGGGCGGGGAACAGGAGGACGGCTCCCGCCAGCACCGCCACCACGACCGCCACCATCGTGTCGTGCGGCGCGGCGGCCTGGTCGACCATCATGCCCGGGAGGAGCGTCGGCCATCGCGCGAACGCCCAGTCGGCGACGACGAGCGCCACGGCGAGCGCGGCCGTGTAGCGGGCCAGCTCGAACCGACGCGCCGCGTTGAGCGCCATCGTCGTTGTTCCCACCACGACCGACAGGATGAGGACCGCCAGCGCGGCGCCGTGGACGAGACCCATGTACAGCGGGTGGTCGTCGGCGTGGACGACGATGAGCCCGGCCAGCGCCAGGCCGCCGGCGGCGGCGCCGGCGCCCAGTGCCCGCACCCTGAACGCCTCGACCAGGTCGGTCTCCCCGCGCCTCGCCGCGTCGGCGGCGAGGTAGACGGCGGCCAGGTAGGCGGAGAAGGCGACCGCCAACAGGCCGATCAGGATCGAGGTCGGGTTCAGCCAGCTGGTGATGAGATTCCCCGCTGCGTTGCCGACCGGGACGCGTTCGGCCGCGATGCCGCCCGCGGCCGCGCCGAGCGCGAACGGCGTCACCAGCGACGCCACCGCGAACATCCCATCGATCGTCCGCAGCTCCCGGGTCCCGGCGGCGCCGGAGCGCAGCGCGTAGCTGGCGCCGCGCAGGATGATCCCGAGCGCGGCGATGAACAGCGCCACCGCCAGCGTCGACGCGACCGACCCGAAGAACACCGGGTACGCGGTCCACGTCACGGTCAGCACGAAGATGAGCCACACGTGGTTGGCCTCCCAGACGGGTCCCATCGAGTGATGGCAGTGGTCGCGGATCCGCTCGCCCCGCTCGCCGCCGCCGCTGATCAGCTGCCACATGCCGGCGCCGAAGTCAGCACCTGCCAGCACCGTGTACAGCACCAGCCCGATGAGCACGAACACGAGTGGGAGCGCGTCGAGCATCAGGCGGGCTGGGGGGTCGAGCCGGGAGGCGCGTCGGCGCCGGGGAGGTGAAGCGGCGAGCGCGCCAGTCGGCGCAGGATCCACACCATCGCCCCCGCGACGGCGATGTACGTGATGACGAGGACGGTGTAACCGACCGGGATCCCGCTCGCGCCGGTGACCGACTGTGCGGTCGTCATCACGTGGTAGACCACCCAGGGCTGGCGGCCGACCTCGGTCGTGACCCAGCCGGCGATGAGCGCGACGGTCGCGGCGGGTCCCGACACGACGACCGCCCCGTAGAACCATCTGGAGCGCGGGAAGCCGTCGGCGGCGGATGCGCACGAACAGATAGAAGAGGCCGAGCAGCGCGAGCAGCGTGCCGATCCCGACCATCGTCTGGAAGGAGAGGCGGGTGACGTTGATCGGCGGACGCTGGCTCGCCGGGACGGCTTCGAGGCCCGTGACGCGGGCGTTCCAGCTGTGGAAGGCCAGCAGCGACAGGAGGTGGGGGATCCCGATCCCGTACTTGATCTGGCCGCCCGTGTACCAGCCGAGGATGTGCTCGCTGGCGCCGCGGGTCGTCCTGTACAACCCCTCGATGGCGGCCAGCTTGATCGGCTGCTCCACCGCGATCACCCTCGCGATCCAGTCGCCGACGAGCACCTGGACCGGCGCCGCCAGGCAGGCGATCGTCAGCGGAATCGTCATCGCCGTCCGCTCGTATCGGGTCCACCGCCCGCGCAGCCGGGCAGAACGCGTAGGCGCCCGCCATCACGAACCCGGTGACCATGTACCCGGCGATGTACATGTGGATCAGCTCCGACCACAGCAGCGAATTGCCAAACAGCGCGCTCCACGGGTCGACGTCGACGACCTTGCCGCCGACGAGGCGGAATCCTCCGGGGTGGTTCATCCACGCGTTGACCGAGATCACCGTGAGCGAACCGGTCAAGCCGGTGATCACGATCGGCAGCCCGGACAGGAAGTGCACGCGCGGTGACAGCCGGTCCCACCCGTAGGCGTAGATCCCGATGAAGATCGCCTCCATGAAGAACGAGAACCCCTCGATCGCGAACCCCAGCCCGAACACGCTGCCGAAGGTGGCCGTGAAGTTCGGCCACAGCAGCCCCATCTCAAAGCTGAGGATCGTGCCCGTGATCACGCCGATGGCAAACAGCGCCAAGACGATGCGGCTCCAGCGCCGGGCGATCATGCGATAGAGCGGGTCGCCGGTCCGCATCCCCAGCCACTCCATGAACAGCACCATCGCGGGGAACGCGATCCCGAAGCACACCAGCGGGATGTGCACGGCGAATGACAGAGCCTGCATCTGCCGAGCCTCCAGCAAATACCGCTGATGCACCGGGGCAAAAGCCGCAGCGAGCATGCGCATGCTACGGCCGCACGCTACCGGGCCAGAGCCTCTCGGCGAAGCCGACAGGCCGCGGAGGGCGGTCGCGTTATGGAAATGCACCGTCGAATGGACCTTCGACTCCACGACCACGCCAGCACCGTCACCCGCGACTCACGCGGCGTCGGCCTCGAGGCCGCACCCGATCCTGTCGCGGCCGATCCTGCGCATGTATTCGCCCAGGCCAAGAGTCCTCGACCGCACATACACAACCCCGTCGATCATCAACGACTCACCGCCACCAGCTTGACCGCCGAATCAACGGGCCAGACTCCCGCCTCAAGGCACTGGCGAACTGCTGCATCGTCGCCCACGCGGCAGCCTCGCTCAGCCTGCCCGTCTCCGCACAGAGCAGTCGTCACGCCGACGCGACCGCCTCAGGCGTCAGGCAGCCACGCGCGATGGACTGCCCGTCGCTACTGCATTCGTTGCGCCGGGGTTGTCCGGCTACGAGACGGCCGACGTTATCGGCAAACCACAAGCGCGCCCGAGGCCTGAGCCGCGACCGGATCGAACGAGCGCTCGGTCGCCGAAGCGTTCGTCAGTAGAAGCTATTGCGAGGGCGAACGCAGTCGTCCGCGGGCGCGGTCGCGGCTCAGGGTGCCTTGGTCGGAGGACGAGGTGGCGACACCCGCGGACGGTTTGTGCTAGCGCAGCGGTCCGTTTGGCTCGTCCAGCTCTTCGTCGTGGACGGCGATGGTTGCGTGGCGGTAGGGTGCTTCCGAGATGAGAGCGCTCGTTACGGGTGGCGGCCGCGGGATCGGAGCGGGCATCGCGCGGGCGCTCGCGGGCGACGGCTGGGATGTTGTCGTGGGCGCGCGCAGCCGCGCCCAGGTCGAGGCGGTCGCGGATGAGATCGCCGGTGAGTGGGTGCAGATCGACGTCGCGGATCGCGGCTCGGTTGAGCGGTCTGTCGCCGCGGCGGGCGAGCTCGACCTGCTGGTCGGCAATGCTGGCATCAGCGAGGGTCATGAGCCGCGGCCGTCTTGGGAGATCGACCCCGACGACTGGTGGCACGTCTACGAGGTCAACGTTCTCGGCGTGCACCTGTGCTGCCGCGCGGTGATCCCGGGGATGCTCGAGCGCGGCCGCGGCCGGATCGTGATCACCGGGAGCGGCGCGGCCTACCTTCCGGGCCCCACCAGCACCGCGTACGCACCGAGTAAGGCCGCCGTCTGCCGCTACGGCGAGATGCTGGCAAACGAACTCGCCGGCCGGATCCCTGTGTTCTTCTTCAGCCCCGGCCTGGTGCAGACGGAGTTGACTGGGGGCGCGTTCGGGGACGAGGCGCCGTGGACGCCGCCGGAGCTCGCTCCGGAGCTCGTCCGCAGGCTCGCGACCGGCCGCTACGACGCGCTAGCCGGCCGCTACCTCCACGCCGAGCACGACAACGTCGACGAGCTGCTCGACCGGATCGACGAGGTGCGCGAGCGCGACCTCAACGCGATCAGGCTCCGACGATAACCAGGGTCGGCGCAAGCGTCGCGAGACCTCCTCACGCGCACGCGGACAGCGCATCTACGATCGCAGAGTCGCGATCCGATCGCGCCGCCGGCACCCGGCCGCAGTGTTGAGAGCACTCGCGCCGGGCAACGCGGGCGAGCGGGAAATGGCGCCGGGCACACGACCCTATCCCGCGTTGGGACAATGGCTCACGTGGCCGAGCACTATCAGCGTCCGGGCTGGTTCACGACCAACGTCTTCAACCGGGTCGTTGCCGTACTGACGCGACTCGGCGTGAGCGTGTACGGGTCCCGCGTGCTAGAGGTCAAGGGCCGCAAGTCCGGCGAGTGGCGACAGACCCCGGTGAATCTCCTGCGCTACGAGGGCGCCGAATATCTGGTCGCGCCTCGCGGTCACACGCAGTGGGTCAAGAACCTTCGCGCTAGCGGTGAGGGGAGGCTGCGTGTCGGCAGGCGCACTCAGTCGTTCCACGGGGTTGAGCTCGCCGACGAGGAAAAGCCACCGCTGCTCCGGGCCTACTTGAAGAAGTGGAAGCTCGAAGTCGGCGTCTTTTTCGCCGGGGTTGGACCGGACTCTCCCGACGAGGAATTGCGCCGTATCGCACCCGATCATCCGGTCTTCCGTGTGACCAGCACCTGATCGCTCGCCCGCCGGAGGGACGGTCTGCGACCGCCGAACGCGAGCCACCCCAGCAGTACCGTATCCGCGCCGCGCGACTAGAGTCATCGCCATTGACGATCGTGTCGGCACCGGGTCCCGAGGTCCGGCCCGCGCGAACCCGCCGACTGAGTCGACGAGCCGCTCCCGCCTCTGTTGGCGAGAATCTGACACAAGATTTCGGCCTTCCTGCGTTGCGCGCGGAAAGCGCGCCTCTCGCCGACGATCGCATTCATGTGCTCGGCGGCACGCGACGGGTTCGAGCGCTTAGGCGACGTCGGGCTCGTTCGCGGGTCGGCGTCCGCCCGCGCGGAGGTCAGCCCGGCTGGCTCGTCAGGCCGCCGGAGGGAATGCCGGCGTCAGCGCTGGAGATTTGCCAGCGCATTCCGGGCCCGAACTCAAGCGCGGTCCCGTCCGGCGTGATCAGCTCCCAGTTGGGAGGATCGTCGGGTGCTTCGCGCTGTGCGGGAATCACCGTAAGGATTCCGTTGCCGGAGAGTCTCAGCCGTAACTCTCCACTGGCTCGATCGATCTCGGCGTCCTCGACGTTCCGCCCCATCAGATCGGTCGGGTCACTTGGCGCGAACCCTGCGTCCTGGGTGGCGAGGCGCCAGGTGCCACCGCTTGCGTCGCGGACCTCGACATGCAGCACGTCCGGGTAGGCCAGTCGGGCAGCACTGATCGAGCCGCGCATCGAGCGCAGCACGTTCGCAGGCGAAGCGTCAAGACCGACTGTTGCCATCAGCTTTCTTCCATTCTTGCAACCACTCGAGCAACTCACGATAGGTCATATGCTCGCCGCTGCCGGATGACGCTTTCTCCGTGCAGAGCCTCGCTCGCCTCGTAACGCTCGCGAGCGCTGAGGCCGACCTCTTTGCACACCTGCCGGAACTGCTTGACGTCCCGCTTGCGCGTCATCGGCGGGGCGAGTCTAGCCCCGAGTCCGGCTACCAGCCCGCTGCAAGCTTGCGACCATCTGCGGGTAGGCGAGAGAGGCTGGGGGCAGCGGCCGACGTGAAGATGACGGCGTTGATCGTCGTCCAGAGGGCGTGATGGAATCTGTACCGCTGCTGGATTGGCCGGGGCGGCGTCGTTTGCCCGCGACTTTGTCCAGCTTCCACCAGGGTCGTTCGCCCCGGAACAAGGGTTTGCGATATCCGCCGGACCCGCCGACCGTGGAGGAGATCATCGCCGTGATGCACGCGGCCGGGGACACCCCGACGGTGTGCGGCTACGCGCGGCGATCGTCGTGCTATGGCGAGCGGGTTGCGGATCAGCGAGGCCCTCGCGCTCAGCGAGACCGATCTTGACCAGGACCGTGGCGCGGTCGTTGTCCGGCGCGGGAAGGGTGGTAAGCGGCGCGAGGTCGGGATGGATCGGTGGGGCTGGGAGCATCTCGAACCGTGGCTCGAGCTTCGCCGCGGGCTGCCGGTCGGCCCATTGTTCTGTGTACTACTGCGCGTCCGACTCGTGGTCGGCTGTGCGCCCCGGCGGGGATCCGCAGCCAGCTACGCGTTCGGAAGAGCCCGAACCTGCTTGGCTAGTCGAATAAGGCCTTGGAGAGGGCGGTCCACGACTCGTGCGGGATGCCCTCCTCGCCCAGCGGCTGGAGGCAAACCTGGTCGGCGCCAGCAGTGAGGTGCATGCGGACAACCTCGGCGATCTGCTCCGCGCTGCCCTGGGGGATGATGGCGTCGATCAGCCGGTCCGAGCCGCCGTGGGCGATGTCGGCCTCGCTGAAGCCGAAGCGGAGCAGGTTCTGTGTGTAATTGCGCAGCCCGAGATACAACTTCGCGTAGTCGCGGGCGACAGTCTTGGCGCGCACCGGATCGGTGTCGACTACGCATGCCAATTCGGGCGCCACGAGCTTGCCCGAACCCAGGTAGAAGGCCTCGTAGAGGTAACTTCAAAACTGGCAGGGCCGGGCACCCCCCGGCTTGGAAGGTTCGATTCCTTCGCCGCGTCGTGGCTGGAAATCGGGCGTTTTTGGTAACCGTTTAGTCGTCGGGGCCTGCGGCAGGGATTCCTGGTTTGTGCAGCGAATCTTGCAGGCATGGATCGTGCCGAGGCGGAGGCGATCTACGACTCACATGCTTCCATGAACTCTGGAGTTCCTCACGGGAAGGAGGGAAGGCGCATGCGAGGGAAGCCGGATGATGCATCTGGTACGGGACACCCGCCGGCAGTGAGGAGGCTGCCCGCCGGGTGGCTGGTGCTCGGGCTGGCGGCGGTCCTGCTGTCGCCGGCGCTCTGGGTAGGTCCGGCTGGCGCGCGCGGATCGTCCCGCCCAAACGTCCGCCACGAGCGCCACTGGCTCGTTCGCGATCGCGGACGACCGACCGTGGTCATCCGCTGGACGTCGTACGGCGAGGACGCCGTCGAGCCAGGCCTATTCGGTCCAAGCCACCTGCCCCACCTGTTCCGCTCGGACTACGTGACCAACTCCAACGACAGCTACTGGCTGTCGAACCCCCACCAGCCGCTGACCGGATACGCCCGGGTCATCGGCGACGAGGGCACTCCGCGCTCGCTGCGTACCCGGATCGGGCTGATCATGACTCAGGCCAGGGTGTCCGGGACCGACGGCCTCGGGCCGGCCGGCTTCACTGTCAAGGACATGGAGAACATGGTGTTCTCCAACCGCCAGTACGCCGGCGAGCTGTGGCGCGACCCGCTCGTGGCGCTGTGCCGCAGCCTTCCCGGTGGGCTCGCGCCGACGAGCTCCGGCATACCGGTGGCGGTCGGCGACGCCTGCAACGTGCTCGCGAACTGGGACCTGCACGAGAACCTCGACTCGCACGGAGCGGTGCTGTTCCGGCGGTTCGTCGACCACGTGATGGGCGACCAAGCTGACGCCGATCGTCCCAGCGTTCCGCGTGAACGACCGGTGCACACGCCGAGCGGCCTGAAGACCAGGATCGGAGGTGTCGATCGCGCTCGCCCACCCATCAAGGACCTCAAGGGGGCGCACATCCCGCTCGACGCCACCCCGGGCGACGTGCAAGCCGTCGTCCACGATGGGGTTCGAATCCCGATCCACGGTGGCCCCGGCGACCCCAACGGAGAGTTCAACGCGATCGGCACCACCTTCACGCCCGGCAGAGGGTTCGGCCCGATCTTGAGAGGATCCTCGTTCGTCCAAGTCGTGAGCTGGAACAACGGACACTGCCCGACTGGCGGCTCGATTCTCACTTACTCACAGTCGGACAACCCGGCGTCACCCCACTTCGACGACCAGACGAAGCTGTTCAGCCAAAAGCGCTGGATCCCCGATCGGTTCTGCATGGCCAGCGTGCTGCGGGACACACAGCGAACAATGGTGCTCGAGCGCGCGCCTTCTCGTGAAACGCAGGGCGCTGCCTTCACAGCGCTCTAGAATCTAGAGCCGAAGTACGGAGACGCCAGACCGCCCCGGCCGGCTGCTCGGTCTCGATGGGAGCGGTAGCGAGCTGCTGGATGCCGGACAATCACTTCTGACGCGAGGCGCGGGCCGGCTGGGTGTGTCTCTGCCCTTTAAGGGCAGGGCTCCTGCGTAGGCAGATCGGCGGGCGCCTTCTGTCGAGCGCAGCGTCGCGCATGGCAAATCTGAGGTCCGGACGACTATCGCGACGGAGACCTCCTCTTGTGTCGTCGCGTTACTCTGCAATCGCTTTGATTGGAGGAGCCACGCCGCGACGCCCAGCTCCTCCTGCTCGTCTGTCGCGCTGCGGCGGATCCGGGCGTTCGCTAGGACGTCCGCCGACTTCGTCTGGGTGGCGCCCTGAAGGGGATGTTGCGCCGCATGAACTCGTCGAAGCGGGGAACCGTGAAGTCGATGTAGCCGTAGTCCTCGGTTGCGTAGATCAGTCCGCGGTCGAGTAGCTTCTGGCGCACGGTCGATAGCGCCGTGGTTCTGCTTCCCATTGCCTTGGCGACCGCACCGACCTTGTATGGCCCGCGCCGAGCTCTGCCATCGCCCGTAGGTAGCGACGCTCCTTCGATGGTGGCTCGCTGGATGCGGACCTCGTAGATGCTGCGGTCAAGCGATTCCTCGGCGCGCGGGCAGCGACGATCCGACGTCGGCCTCGGGTGATGGGGAAGACGCAGCGAGGTTCCAGATGTGCTTGCCGAACTCCTGGATGTAGAAGGGATAGCCCTGAGTGAGGTCGAGCGCGCGCTCGATCGGCCGGCTCCTGGTAAGCGGCGCCCTCGCGCTCGGCCGGAATGACCAGTGCCGCTGCGCGAGCAGCTAGCTCCTCGAGCGCTCCGATGTGCGGAAACCGAAACAGTCGTTCGGCATACGAGCGAGCCTCACCCGCGAGCCGCGGGATCTGGGGCAGTCCGGCGGCCGCTAGCGTCACGCGGAAGTTCTTTTTGCATCGCGCGATGAAGCGCGCTGATCAGTGCACGAAACTCGGGTTCTTTGACGAACTGGATCTCATCGAGGAAGAACGCGATCCCGAGCTGCTTGGCCTTGGCGGCCCACCGAGCTGCAGGAACAGCTCGATGCAGATCGTCCGTCAAGGGCTGCTCGCGCACCTTCCTGATGTCGATCGACAACTCGAACCCGTTCGGGTCGGTGAGCTTGAACGCGCTCAGCGTGGAGAGGCCGGCGCGCACCGCATCTGCGAGCTTCGCGCTCAGCTTCAGCTCACGCAGCAATCGCTGGACGTCCTTAGCCAAGAAGCTCTGGCAGCGACGTCTCCTGCGTGAGCTCCCGAAAGGCCGTCAGATAGCCCGAGCCCTCTGCCAGGTCCTCGAAGGTGTTCAGCAGTACCGTCTTGCCCACGCCGCGCAGTCCGGTGATGATCTGACTCTGCTCGGGTCGAGCATGGCGCAGCCGGGCAAGCAGGATCTTGAAGCTCTCGATCTCCCCGTCGCGGCCAGCGAGCTCGCTCGGACGGGTGCCGGCTCCAGGCGTATACGGATTCTTGATCGGATCCACTACCGACTCCAATTAGCGTGAGTTATCGCAACTTATCCATAGATCCTGGATAAGTGCCGATAAGTCTAGAGAGCCTCGCGGCGGGAAGACCCAACCGACGAGCGACCGCGAGCCTCCGCTGCACACACTTGCCTACCTTCGATCTGGCTCGCGCCAATCGCCTCCTTCGATCCCCTTGATCCCGGCACGAGGAGCCCGCCGTGGCTGGATCACGCAGCTTCTGCTTCTGCGCCTCGGCAGCTACGTCAACGCCGCTGCTGCTCTCGGAGCCAGCCAACTCGAAGCGGAAGCCGCGAGCTACGCCGGCTACGTCTCCTGGCTACGCGCCTGGGGTGTCGTGGAAGCGGCACTGTCAGGCGGGACTAAGCGCGTGGCCCAGGTTGTCCGCAAGCGGCAGTCCCGGGCGGAGGTTCGGGCTCGGCTCCTGCTGCTCCTTGTAGCCTGGAGCGGAAGCCGGGACGTGTCGGCATCCGAGTACGTCGATGGTCTTGCTGCGGGGTCGAAGACCTTGCGGGTGGGTGGGTGGGTGTCGTGCCCAGGTCGGTGTGTTGAGATGGCGTGGCTGGTGGTCGCCCACACGCCTTCGCCGGTGAACTCGAGCGGGCCAGCTAGGCGGAGTTAGGTGATCGTCCACTCGTAGTACCGGCCGGCGCCGTTGATCACGACGCAGAAGCTGGTCGAGCTGCACGAGACGTTCCCGAGCGACTTGTCTGAGGGTCCTACCTCCCAGCTCCTGCCGTTCCAGTGCCGTACGGTGCTTCCGACAAGGTCGAGGGGGACGTCGGTCAGGTTCTCCACGGTCATGCAGAAGTTCGCTTGCGGGCAGGACATGCCGAAAAAGCCAACGGTGAAGTCCACGAGCATCGGTCCGGTCCAGACGCCCGCGTCCTCGAAGTACGCCTGCCCGTACTCATCGACGGCTCGGCACGTACCCGTGGAGGGACACGAGATGGAGACCGTGGCGAGCGCAAAACCGAGCGAGTTGCTGCCGACGGGAAGAACCACCGGTCCGCTCCAGTTCTGGCCGTCGAAGCTGAACACGTTGCCGTAGGCGTCCGTCGCGGCGCAGTACGTGCTGGAGGCGCAGGAGACGGCATCGAACGTCTCCGCGTTGTTGACCGGCGTCGGTAGGCTCCAGCCGTGGCCGGTGTAGACGGACGCGTCGCCGGACGTGCCGTTGAGGCTGCCGCCGACGGCGACGCAGAACGACGAGCTCGAGCATGAGATCGCGTCCAGTCCTTGCCCGGGCGACACTGCGACCGGCGGGCCCCAGTGGCCGTGGCTGTACTCGATGGCACCGCCCGCACCCAGGGCGAAGCAGGTGCCTGCGACGGGGCAGGAGATCGAGGCCAAGCCACCACCAGGATCGGCCACGACGGGCGTCGTCCAGTTCCTGCCGTTGAAACGAGTTGCCGTGCCGCCGTAGCTCACGGCGACTCAGAAGCGACTCGACGCACATGACACCCACGCGGTGTTGAATCCCTTGATGAACGGCTTCGAAGAGGACCAACGAGCTGTCGCAACGTCGGCGCTCACCCCAGCGACCAGCAAAGACATCAGCAGCGTACCGAGCAAGCGCGTGCCCGACCGCAGCCCCTGCGCGCACGACTCTGTCCCCCGTCGCAGCATCCTGCCCCCTATTCAGCGATTCGCCCGCACCGTATCCTGCGCCGCTCGCGATTGTCAAGTCCCGCGCGGCATGCGCATCCGGCCGCGACGCCGCGGGGGCCACAGGCCCCACTACCCCCAGCCCGTCACGGAGCAAGCGCGCTGAGCGACACATCAGCCACACTGCCCCGATGTGTGTCGTCTAATCCGGGCCACGACCCACAAGGAATGACGCCGAGGAGAAGTCGCTGCCGCTCGGATCGAAACCCAGCCACCGCATGGTCGTGGCTGCTTCAGGCGTGATCCAGCAGTCCGGTGTCGGCGGTCTGGCACGGCTGGATTCAGGTGCTCTCGGCCACCGCTGGGACTATTCCTTTCGCCGAGACCCGGTCTCTGGATCCCGCCCCGCGCGTCCCGTGGGCGGGCGACCCCTTCTGCCTGCTATGCGACCGTTTTTCTTGTCCCCAGGTGATCTGGTGCGCCCCGAACGATGGCGAATCAGTTCCGTATGTGTGAACTAATTCGCCAGAGTTCGCGCCCCTGACGGAACCGGATACTCACCTTCAGCGTTTTTCTGTGGTGTCGCTCGTGTCCCCTGTCGGGCGCTCGTGGCCGGTGATCGCGTCTTTGAATTCGCGGATGCTGGTCCCGACCGCGCGGCCGGCTTGGGGCAGCCGTTTTGGGCCGAGGATCAGGAGCGCGACGATCAGCAGGATCGCAATGTGGGTGGGCGTGAGCAGTGCTGTTGTCATCAGCGGTACGTTCCGGGTTGGACAACGCCTGCGTAGTAGAGGAAGTGCGCGCGGGTGTAGGTGCGGTTGCCGGTGATGCTGGGGTTCGAGGTTGGACCCGAGCTGGAGGTCGGTGCCGAGGAACGGCTGAAAGCGCGGGGAAGGCGCTCAGGTAGCTGGTGGGGTCCGCGCGCAGCAGCCCGATCAGCGTCTCGGTGACGATCCGCCCGCCGACGGGGCCGAGGTGCAGTCCGTCCTGCGATGGCCTTGGCCTCGGCGAGGATGTAGTACCAGAGCGGGGTACTGGTGGCGAACGGCGCGTACACGGCTGCGATGTCGGAGAGATCGCTTGGGCCGAGCGCCGGCGACGCGCATCGCGCGCGCGATCGCCTGGCCCGAGGGCAGCCCCCAGGTGAGCTGGCGTAGCAGGTTCCGCTGCGGCAGCACCGTCGGCGAGGTCTGGGTGTGCGGGGCGATCGCTGGCAGCGGGAGCGTGAACAGCACGCTGGAGATCGTCGTGTCGACCTTCTTGTTGTTCTTGACCTGGCCGTCGCCGAAGTCGAAGAACGTCTGCCAGCCGATGTAGCGGCGGGGCGCCGGGATAGCCCGCCGAGCAGGTCGTCGCGGTCGTAGCTGGGCCGGCGCTGAGAAGTCGGGCTCGGTCGCGTCGAACACCAGCGCGAAGAAAGGGTCGGCGGTCGGGCTAGTGCTGTCGCCGGTGCCCGCTGGTGAAGTTCGCCCGGTAGGAGGGGCGAACCATGCTGTGCCCGAACCGGTAGCGCGGCGCGCGCCGAACTCGATCGGCATGAACGCGTCGCCGGGCGGCGGCTTGTAGAAGCGGTTACCGTTCTGGAGCACGTCGTTGACAACCGCCTGCCCGGCGATCTGCGGCAGGTGCTCGTTGACAAGCAGCCACTGGTAGTGCCACAGAGTCACCTGGCGCGCGATGAGGAACGCCACGTAGCGCGTTCGACAGGTCGCCTGCCCGGGCCGCGGGAAAGCGACTCAGATCGAACTGCGACAGCTCGTCCAGCACGCGGTTGTAGAACAGGATGTGCGCGCAGTGCAAGCCCGGCGATGATCACGTTCTCGTCGTTGCGCGGGTCACCCAGCAGCGCGCGTGTAGGTGCCGTCGCCGTTGGCAACCCGGGGGACGTCCTCGTGGACCCCGCCCGATCCGATCTTCAGCTTCGGCCCCACCGACCCATCCGGGTTCTGGACGTACAGATCCGGGGGCAGGCCCGGGCCGCCGCCGAACACCGAATCGAGATCAAGCGCCGGCGTCCGCGTGTTCGGCGAGGTCAACGGGTTCTGCGGCACCCCCAGGTGCGAGGTCTGATCGAACGTGATGTCGTGATCGAGTGAACTGCCCCACGAACGTCGATCCCGCCGTCATCGTCGGGTTATCCGGGATTGGTCCCGTAGGGGCTCGTCGGCGGTCGGGTTGCCGTTCACGCGTCGGATCGACGATCAGCGCCTTGGGCCCGGCCGGCAGATCGTCCTGGGCATCGAGGATCCCGCCTTGCTGCCCCACCTCCAGCAGCGCCGCGCGGACCGTGTCGTTCGCGTCGGCAAACGGCGGCAGCGACGGGAACATCCGCCCGAAATCGATGCTGCGTCGGAGGCGCCCCACTCGCCGCTGCGCATAGCGAGGTCGGCGACATCGGCGAAGGCGCCGCTGCGCGCGGCGCCACGGGGTCGCAGCGGCGCACGCGACCGATCCAACAACCAAACCAGCCCCAGCGGCCCCGACCCCTTTCAAGAACTGCGCGTCGTGACGGGCCCTTCTGCTCGCGTTCCGGTGCGCATCCTCTCCCTCGCTCTCGTTGCGTCCTGGCGTTCTCTCGCTGATGCAACGTGTCGTGGCAGCAACGTACGGACGCTGGCGCGCATGTGCATCGGGAGGACCACCTATGTTCGGAGCGGGCGCTACCTATCTTGGGGACACGAGCCCGAGCTTCGTCGCCTGTGCGCTCGCCGAGGCGCTACCCGGGTTGGCCGGCGAGCCCCAGCTTCACCGCCTGGGCGCTGGCCTCGCCACGTGTTGGGACGTCGAGCTTGCGCAGGATCGCTGACACGTGGTGGTCGACCGTCTTCTCTGAGACGACGAGGCGCTTCGCGATCTCCGCGTTGCGCAGCCCATCGCACAGCAGCGCCAGCACCTCGAGCTCGCGGGGAGTCAGCCCCGCCGGATTCTGCCGGGTCCGGGCGCGTGGCCCGCGCGGGATAGAGCGCACACCGCACTGGCGAAGCCGGCGCGAGAAGATCGCCTCCGCCGGGCGCGCGCCGAGCCCCTGCAGCTCGCTCAGCGCTTGACCGAGCGGCTCCGGATCATCCGACCCCAAGCAAGCCACGGCCGCCTCGTATGGGCAGCCAAGCTCCCGCCAGCGCTCGGAGGCGTCGGCCCACCGACCGGCCATCGCGAGCAGCTCCGGATGCCGCTCGTCCTTCCCAGCGGCCAACCCGGGGGGGAGTCCAGCGCGCCAGCTCCAGTAGGCGACCGCCGCAGCGTAGGGGTCGCCGTGGCGCATCGGGAACTCGAGGGCCGGTTCGATCTCGGCGGCGATCGCCTCGGGGCGCCCCTCCAGCCAGGCCGTCTCGGCGCGCGCCACCGCCACCGGTCCGATCCACTGAAACTCGCGGCGCGGCAGGGCCGATGCCAGCGCCTCGTCGAGGGGAGCCCAGGCCTGGGGGTCACCGCGGCGGGCGCGTACCAGGCCGAGCGCGACCAGCGCGTGGATCCGGGAAAACGGACACGGTTTGCCGAGGCAGATCTGTGCGAGGCGCGCTGCTTCGTCCCAGGATCCGCGCCACAGCTCGAGCTTCGACTGCCACGCGAGCAGGTAGTAGCGCCAGAGGTCGATGTCGCGACCGTCGCAGTACACGAGGCCCGCCCCCACGTGGCGCTTGGCCAGCTCGTACCGCCGCAGTCGCGCGGCGGTCCGCGCGACCACCACATGTGCCGCGGCCACGTCATGCTCGAAGCCGGCGGCCGTGCCCGCCTCGATCGCGTGCTCGAGTTTCGCCAGGCCGGAGTCCTGCCCGGTGAAGAACTCGACCCAGCCGAGCGTGATGAGCGCCGCAACAAGCTGGCGGGGGCGATCGATCGCCTGAGCCAGCCTGAGCGCTCGCAAGGCCCAACCTCGAGCCTCCCCCGGCGCCTCGGCGGCCAGCTTCAGCTGCGCCACCTGTCTGTAGGCGATGACAAGCTCCTTCTTCGCGCCCAGACGCTCGAGCTGGCGCGCGGCATGGATCGCCATCGGCACCGCGTCGGAAACCGAGCTGGTCTCCCAGACCAGGTTCGACAGCCAGCTGAGGGCCGCCGCCTGTCTGAGCTCGTCGCCCAGCTGCCGATAGCAGTCGAGCGCCTGCTGCTGCTCGGGCGCGGCGCCCTCGAAGTCAGCCACGAGATAGCACTCCGCCGCCCGGCGCTCGCACAGCTGCGCCCGGGCTTGGAGCGGCAGCGCGTCGCCGTATGCCAGCGCGCGCTCGTAAAGCGCCGCCCCCTCGCGGTGGGCGCCGAGCCTGCTGGCGCGAGCCGCGGCCGGTGCGATGAAGCGCATTACCTCCTCCGGGTCGCCGCAGCCGTCGGCGTGGTGCGCTAGGCGCGCGAGGTCCGGCTCTCCCCAGGGAGGGTCCGCGAGCGTCTGGAGTGCGGCGCGGTGCAGCGTGTGCTTCTCGTGATCGCTGATGACGGAGGCGATTGCCTCGCGCATAAGCTCGTGACGGAACGCCACCGCGTCGCCTGCCGAGACGACTATTCCGCTCTCGAGGCATTCGGCCAGCTGCTGCTCGGGATGGTCCCTGAGGCGGTCCAGCAGCCAAAGCTCAGCCTGCGGGCCCGCCACTGCGATCGTCTCGAGTAGCTGGCGGGCGCTCCGGCTCAGACGAGCGGCCCGAGCCAGGACCGCGTCGGCCACGGTGTCCGGCAGAGTTTCCCCCTCCCTCGCCAGCAGCTCGTTGACGAAGAACGGGTTGCCGCCCGTGCGGCGGTAGAGCATCTCGGCGTCGCCATCGAACGGCTCGGCAAGCGACTTGACGGCGTCCAGCGACAGGGGCATGAGCGACATCCGGACGATCGTCTGGGTCGCTCCCAACTCGCCGATCAGCACCCGCAGCGGATGCCACCGCCCCAGCTCGTCGTTGCGATAGGTAAGGAGGATCAGGGCGCTGACCCCGGCCAGCCGTCGGGCGATCAGGCGCAGCACGTCGAGAGTCGCCTCGTCCGCCCAGTGCAGGTCCTCGAGCACGACCAGCGACGGCGTGGCGTCCTCCTCGAGCTCGCGCAGCAGCGCACTGGCCACCGTGTGTGGCTTTGCACCCTCGTCGATGAGGTGGGCGAGCTCCCCCTCGCTGGACTCGGCCAGGTCGATGAACGGGCCGAACGGCCGCGGCGCGAGCAGCGGCTCGCAGGCTCCCTGCAGCACCCGGACGCGAGCGTCGTGGCGATGGCAGAACTCGCGCACGAGCGTGGTCTTTCCTACGCCCGCCTCGCCACCGATGCACGCGACCATGCCAGATCCGCTCAGGGCGACGTGCTCCAGGCACTGCTCGAGCCGTTCCAGCTCGCCATCGCGCTCCAAGAGAGCGCCGGTGTGCCCGCTCGCGGCGGACGACTGTGTCGACAGGCTCATGGCAACCCGGCCCCGTCCACAGCATAGTGGGCCTGTCGTCGGCTGACCACAAAATGGGTAGCGCCGCTTTCCAACATGGGGAGTCCTCCCGATGCGGATCGTCAGGTCCGCTCGTACGGTCGTCGAGCCAGTCATACCTGACGAACCGAGGAGGACCCAGATGCCCAGGTACATGGTGCAGCGCACCTTTCCGGAGGGCCTGCACATCTCGATCGAGAACGGCGGAGCAGAGCTCTGCAGAGGGGTCATCGAGCGCAACGCCGAGGAAGGCGTGACCTGGGTGCACTCGTACGTGAGCGACGACAAGCGCGCCACGTTCTGCGTCTACGACGCCCCAAACCCCGAGGCGATCCGCAAGACCGCCGCTCGCAACCAGCTCCCCGTCGACCGGATCACCCAGGTCCAGGTACTCGATCCCTACTTCTACACACGTGAGGGGGTGTGACGCTCAGATGCGGAAGGTTCGCGCCGGCTTTGTCGGCGCATTCATTGCCGTGATTCCGCCCGTGGTGTCGACGCGAGGCCTGGTCGCTTGCGGTCCGGCGAGCCGGCCCCGGGAAGACGATTGGAGGTCGTAATGACAACGCTATTTCGTCGGCTCCGTAGGCCTGTTGCAGGCCCCGCCAGAGTCGCCGCGCTTACCCTGGGCCTCGTTGGCGTGGCCCTTCTGTTCAGCTCACCCGCGAGCGCCCAAACCAGGCCTTGTTCCGACGATGTGATGAGCGTCCCGACCGGCCCTGCGACCGTATCGGCCGCATCCACGACGTCCTATGGCAGGGTGCTGGTCGTCGGTTCGGGCGACTACGCCGGTTGCTCGTTGTACCTGCTCACCTCAGACCAGCTCCACGCGCTGTCTGGCGCGGACTTCGCGTGTAGCGACAACGTGAACGTCCTAAAGATGCCTTGCGACAGTGACCTGTGGCCGGCGCTCCTCACCAACGGTGCTCCGATCGCGGGGCCGGGGGTCAACCCCAGGCTCCTCGGGACCGTGACCCGCCGCGACTTGCCTGGCATCTCGTCGGTGCAGCAGGTGACCTACGCTGGTCAGCCCTTGTACCGGTTCTTTTTGGACAAAGCGGCGGGGGATACGCAAGGCGCCAACTTGGACGATCCCGTGACCAGTCCCCCGGGCATCTGGTACCTGGTCGATCCGAGTCGGGGCACTCCCGCGACAGGTCAGGCTGAATTGCAGCTCGAGAACGCTCCCGTCGCCGGCACTGGGCCCGACGAGACCGTGCTGGCAGCGAGGATGAACAATGACTTCAGCGCCTTCCCCGACGCAAGTTTCCCCGTCTACACCTTGAGCCGGGACCATGGACGCGAGCGGGGCGACGCCAGAAGCCACGACAGGCATCACGGAAGGGCCCACGACAGCGCCTGTCGGGGGCTGTGTGCCGTTTACTGGCCACCGCTCCTCACCTCAGAGCGACCTGAAGCAGGGCCCGGCGTTGACCAGGATGCCCTCGGGATCATCGTGAGACCGGACGGCACCCACCAGGTGACCTACAACGGCCGGCCCCTGTATCTGTTCAACAACGATGCCTATATCGGGACCATCCCGGGAGCCGGGACACAGAGCATCAACGGAGCGGGTCTAGACACGCCGTGGGGCGTGTTCAACACGATCCCGCCGCTGCCGTAGAACTCCCGACGTCCTAGAGCCCACCGAAAGCCCCGGCCGACTGAATCGACCGGGGCTTTCTCACGCCGTCTGCGTCCAGCTCGCCGACAGCATCGAACGACTCCTGCTGGCGCCTACCGCAGACGACGACTCACACCACGCGGCGATAACGCGGCAGGCCACGAACACGCACAAACACAAAAGTGGGTCTCCAAACCCCTGAACACGCGCCACCCGGTATTCGCCATACGCCCTGCCCAAGCGCTCGGATCTGGATCTTCACAGTTTCTGTATAAGCGCCGCCGGGCTCTTAGCGCGACGTTGACGCAGGCGCGGTCAGCATCTGGACCAGGGTGTCTGTTAGCGATGATCCGGCAGGTCGGGCTCGGATCGGCCCGGGCCGGGCCCCGGCTCGGATCGGCCCGGGCCGGGGCGACGCATCCGGTTCGCGAGGCGCCGCATGGCGGGTTCCGGTTCGGCTGGCGCCCGGTCTGTGGCGTCGAGTTCGTCTTGCCGCGATGGTGCGCTGGCAGGCTGCGCAGCTGGACCGCGACCTCGCGGCGGGTGTCAGTCCGCGAGCCTCCGAGGCCCTCGCGCTTCGCGCCCGCGCGATCACCGGTGGGCGTAGTCGCACGAATCTGGCGCGTGGACTGGCAAGAGTGCTCCGCAGCGCAAATGACGGCAGTCCGGGGTTCACCGCGGCGGTGCCGCCGGATCGCCGGGAGGCGCTGGCCGCGCGCACGGTAATCGAAGCTCTCGAGCGTCGCCTCCAGAGCTCCGAGCTCGTTACGCCGCGGGGCATGGCGATGCTCCGTGAGCTCCTTACCGAGCCGACCAGCGCGCTCTATCGGCCTGATGAGCTGGGTGCGCTTGGCAGTCGGCTGCGCGCCGCCGCCGCTGCGCTTGAACCGGGCGACCGATGGGACTGACCGCAGGGAGCGTTCGATGACGGCAACCGCCGCGCGTGTGCTGGTGGTGGACGACGAGCCGCAGCTGCTCCGCGGGCTGAGGATCCTGTTGCGCGGTGCCGGCTATGTGGTCCAGACGGCACGGACCGCCCTGGCCGCGCTCGCGCTCGTAGCCGAGCATCCCCCCGATGCGCTGGTGCTTGATCTCGTGCCGCCGAACGGCTACCGGCTTTGCGAGCCTTGCGAGGTGCTGAGGTGACTGTTCCGAGACGTCCGACGCGACAGCACTTGAACGAGGCGGCCCACAAGCTCGACCCGGTCGCTGGCAACGGCCGCGCCGGCTCGGCAGGAAAGACGGGCGTACGGCGGAGCTTCAATGAGGCGGCCCACAAGCTCGGGTACTGGGGCCCGCCCGCGGTCAGCGCTCATGAAGCGCAGTCGGACGCCACCCGCAGGCGCTTCGAGGCGCTGGCCGATTCGCAGCGAGACGTGATCGCGAACGCAGGCCGGGCGGCACTGGCGGTGGGCGCATTGGGCGTGGTCTACGGGGACATCGGCACGAGCCCGCTGTACACCGAGCAGGTGATCTTCAGCTCTTACCGGGCTACGGCGCACATCACGCCGGCCGGCGTGTACGGGATAGCGTCGTTGATCTTCTGGGCGCTGGTGATCGTGGTGTCGATCAAGTACGCGGGCTTCATCATGCGCGCGCACAACCGCGGCGACGGCGGGATCATGGCGCTGACCGCCCTGCTCCAGCGCAACCGGGTGCCCCGCGGCGCGCTGCTGGTCACGCTCGGCATCTTCGGGGCGGCGCTGTTCTTCGGCGACGGCATGATCACCCCAGCCATCTCGGTGCTCGGCTCGATCCAGGGCGTGCAGGTCGCCACGCCGGCGCTCGCGCACCTGGTCGTCCCGCTCTCGGTTGCCACCCTCCTCGGACTGTTCGTGCTCCAGCGGTTCGGGTCGGGAACGATCGGCTCGCTGTTCGGCCCGGTCATCCTCGTGTGGTTCTCGGTCATCGGCGTGTTGGGCCTCACCGAGGTCCTGAATGACCCCGCGGTCATCCAGGGGCTGTCGCCGAGTTGGGCCGTGCGGTTCATGGTCGATCACGGTGCGTCGGGCTACCTGGTGCTGGGCGGGGTGGTGCTGGCGGTGACCGGCGCCGAGGCCCTGTACGCCGATCGGGGTCACTTCGGCGCCTCACCGATCCGGCTGGGCTGGTTCGGGCTCGCCTTCCCGGCGCTGATGCTCAACTACCTGGGTCAGGCGGTGTTCATCCTCCACCACCCCGCCCTGGCAAAGGACGCGAGCACGTTCAATCCGTTCTACCAGATGGCCCCCAGGTGGGCGCTGTGGCCGCTCGTGATCCTTGCCGCCATCGCCACGGTCATCGCCTCCCAGGCGGCGATCTCCGGCTCGTTCTCAGTGGCCAAGCAGGCGGTTCAACTCGGTTTCCTCCCCAGGCTCAGGGTCCTTCACCCCTCAAAGATGGAGGGCCAGATCTACGTGCCGGTCATCAACTGGGCGCTGTGCGTCGGTGTGGTCGCGCTCACGGTGGTGTTCCGCTCCGCCACGCGGCTGGGGGACATTTACGGCGTGGCGGTGACTGGAACGTTCATCCTCAACACCGTGCTGTTCCTGGCCGTCGCGAGGTTCCTGTGGGGAACGCGCAAACTGAAGCTGGCGCCCGTCGCCGTGCTGTTCCTGACCGTCGAGGTCGCGTTCTTCAGCGCCAACATCGCCAAGGTGGAGCACGGCGCCTGGCTGTCCCTCGCCGTGGGGCTAGTCATTTCCGTATTGATGATCAACTGGCGCCGAGGGCAGGTGATCGTCACCCGCAACCGCGTCGCCCAGGAGGGATCGTTGACCGAGTTCCTCGACGGGCTCGCCTCCCAGCAGCCTCGGCTCACCCGCATCGCTACCGTCGCGGTGTTCCTGTGCCGGGACAAGGCCACCACCCCGCTCGCCCTGCGGGCAGAGGTCGAGCACACCCGCACGCTGCCCGAGAAGGTCGTGATCGTCTCCGTCGACACGGTCAGCATTCCCCATGTCGATCCGTTCGACAGGTGCGCGGTTGAGGTGCTCGGTCACGGCTTGTTCAAGGTCGTACACCTGACCACCCGCGTGGGCTATCACGACAAGCTCAACGTCCCCGAGGCGCTGGCGCTTGCCCGCAAGCAGGGCCTGCTCGAACGCAACCTGGACCTCGAGCACGCCTCCTACTTCGTCTCGCGGATCGCGATCACCCCGACCGACGCACCGGGGATGCGACGCTGGCGCAAGAGCCTGTTCATCGCCATGGCCCGCAACGCAACCAGCGCGATCGAGCATTTCGGGCTGCCGACCGACCGCACGGTGATCATGGGTTCTCAGGTCGGTCTATGATGGCCGGAGTTTCCGGCGCCCTAGTGCGCGAGGAGCGCCTTCAGAAGCACGATCACCAGACCGAGCGCGAGGTTTACGGCGATGGTCAAGGCCGTGCCCGCTCGGCTGAGCCGCTCAAGCTGCGCATAGCGCACCCCTTGGACTGAGAGCGTCGCGACCCCTGCCCCGACCGCGAGCCAAAGCGCCGTGCTATGCCCAAACAAGCCCAAAGCGCCGAGCACGAGCATCGCCACCGGCAGAACTGCCGAGAGCAGAATCGACGACTCGCCGCGCGCGATCGCGGCCAGGTCGGTGGTCCTCAGGCGGCGCCCTACGTTGAGGCTTTCGCCGAGTCCCTGCGAATACACGTGGGCGACCCAGAAGACCAGCACCGTGACTCCGGCGATCCCAACAAGACTCCACGGGTCGCGCTCGAAGGCCTGCGCTCCGGCGGTCACGACGGACAGCACGACGATGGTCCCGTAGACAGTTCCGGCGATCGTCTGCCGGGTTCCGATGATGAGCGTCTTCAGCTCCATGGTCATATCCGGCACCTCCGGGTCACTGGGCAGTCCCGCTCTGGTTGACTAATCCGAGCCAAGCGTGCTCGGCCGCGCCGTCGCGGGCGTTCCGGGCTGCTGAGCCGGTGAGCTCGGCTGATCCTCCGTCGAGTTGGAGGGCAGGCAGATCGCCGCCACCAGCCCGACGAGCGCGAGCGCAGCCAGGCTCACCATGGCGAGGACGTACGACTTGTTGCCGGTGGCGAGCTCTGAGACCAGGATGGTGCCGGCGATCGCGGTGCCCAGCGATGAGCCGAGGTTCGAGACGCTGCGAGAAAGCCCCGAGATCTCGCCCTGTTTCTTCTCTGGGAAGCTGGACTGCACGATGTTGACCGAGGGGGTCAGCATCACTCCGAGGCCGAGGCCGATCAGCAGCAGACCGGGCGCGAACACCAGCACGTGTGACGATTCTCTGACGAGAGCGAGCAGTAGTCCGATGCCGGCGATCGTGACGATGAAGCCGGCGAGGATCAGGGTCCGTTGTGCGTACTTCTTGGCGAGCCGCTCCGCGGACAGGGAGGAGATCAGGATCCCCGCAGTCGCGGCGGTGAAGATGACGCCGGTCTTGATCGCGCTGAACTCGCGCACGGTCTGGAGGTAGACGGAGACGACGAACGTGACCCCCATCAGCAGCAGCCATTGGAGGTTCTGGGTCACGAGCCCGAGGTTCGAGGTGCGGTTGCGAAACAGCCCGGTGGACAGCAACGGCTCCTTGCCCGCGCGTTCGCTGGCGCGGATGTGGAGGAAGAACCAGACCAGAAATGCGGCTCCTAGCGCGAGGAAGATCACCAGCAGCGTGTCGTTGTTGCCGGCTTGGAGGATGCCGATGACCAGGAACGACATGCCGGCCGCCGACAGGAAGGCCCCGAGGCCGTCAAAGGGGCGCGTCGGGTCCGATGGTAGGGGGTCGGTTATCTTGAGGCTGAGGTAGATGATCGTCGCGACCACGGCGGCCTGGAGCAGGAACGAGGCTCGCCAGCTGATCGTCGTGGTGATCAGGCCGCCGATCAGCGGTCCCGCGGCGGCGCCGATCCCGCCCATGCCGCTGATCACGCCAAAGGCGCGGGCCCGCGACTGCAGGTCGCTGAACGCGAGCGTGGCGAGGATGTAGATCGGAGGGATCATCAATGCCGAGCCCACTCCCTCGAAGACCGAGTAGCCGAGGATGAGGATGCCGAGGCCGGGCGCAAGCGCGGCAATCACCGCTCCGGCGCCGTAGAGCGTGAGGCCTCCGATCAGGCATCGCTTGCGGCCCCAGATGTCGGTGAGCTTGCTGCCGGGGATCATCAGCGCCGCCATGCAGAGCAGGAACAGCGTGATCGCGGTCTGCACCCCGTGGATGGTCGTGTCTAGGTCCTTGCTGATGCTGTTGATGGCGACGTTCATGTTCGAGCCCGCGAAGCTGGCGATGAACTGGGTCAGCGCGAGCGGCAGCAGCATCCGGCGCGGCGAGACGCGGGAGGGCGCATCGGGCGCTTCGAGGATCGCCGCCGGCGGGTTCTCAGCCACCTCGCGCGGCCTCCTCGGCCCTCGAGATGGCGTCCGCGGCGTTGATCAGCGTGAGGTGGCTGAATGCTTGGGGGAAGTTGCCGACCTGGCGCCGTCGTTGGACGTCATACTCCTCGGCGAGCAGACCGAGATCGTTGCGTAGGCCAAGCAGGCGTTCGAACAGCGCGCGCGCCTCCTCGACGCGGCCGTTGACAGCGAGGGCGCTCACGAGCCAGAACGAACAGGCCAGGAACTGCCCTTCGTCGCCGGGCAGGCCGTCGTCGGTCTCGGCCGTTGAGTAGCGAGAGACGAAGCCGTCGCGACCAAGCTCGCGGCTGATCGCGTCGATCGTCCCCGTGACCCGTTCATCGTCACCGGCCAGGAATCCGACCAGCGGGATGTTCAGCACGCTCGCATCGAGCTCCTGGGATCCGTAGTACTGGGTGAAGGTGCGACGCTCGCGGTCATAGCCGCGCTCGCAGACCTCTCGGTGGATCTCCTCGCGAACCTTCCTCCAGCGATCCACGGGCGCCTCCAACCCGAACTGTTCGGCGAGTCTCACGGCACGATCGAACACCACCCACGCTGTCACTTTCGAGTAGGTGAAGTGCTGACGGGGGCCGCGGGTCTCCCAGATCCCGTCGTCTGGCTCGCGCCAGATCGTCTCGACGTGCTCGACGACCTTTCGCCACCGCGGCCAGAGACGATGCTCGACCCGGCCCAGCGCCTCGGCACCGATGAACCCGACGCCGATCACCTCGCCATAGACATCGAGCTGGAATTGCTCAGAGGCCGCGTTGCCGATCCGAACCGGCTTTGAGCCCTCATAGCCGGGAAGCTCGTCGAGCTCGAACTCCGTCAGGCGCCGCTCGCCGCCGATGCCGTACATGATCTGGATCTTGGTCGGGTCGCCGGTCCCCACCCGCAACAGGTAGTCGCGAAACGCCAGCGCCTCGTCGGTGTAACCGGCGGCCAGCAGCGCCTGCAGCGCCAGCACGGAGTCGCGCAGCCAGCAGTAGCGGTAGTCCCAGTTGCGCACGCCGCCGATGTCCTCGGGCAGCGATGTCGTCGGCGCCGCGATCACCCCTCCGGTCGTCTCAGAGGTCATCGCCTTGAGCGCGATCAACGAGGTCAACACCTGGTCTCGATACGGGCCGTGGTAGCGGCAGCGTCCGCTCCATTCCCGCCACCACGCCTCCGTGCGCGCCAGCGCCGAATCGGCATCCTCCACCGGTGGGGTCTCCTCATATGAGAGATGCCAGGTCAGTGCGAGCCGCTCGCGGCTGCCTTCGGGCACGACAAACTCGGCGCGAGCGGTGCCGTCCTCCAGGTGCACCGGCAGCGGCGTGCTGAGGCGATAAGCCTCCGGCCCCGAGGTGGCAATGATGCCGTCGGCCGTGTGCTCAACCCACGGGACGATCGATCCGTAATCCGGGCGCAGCGAAAGCTCCATCCGCATCGGTACCCGCCCGCTCAGGCCCTCGATAATCCGCATCAGCCGCGGCGGGCCCACCCCCCGGCGCGGCATGAAGTCGATCACCCGAACCGCGCCCTCGGAGGTTTCGAAATCGCTCTCAAGCACCAGCGTCCCGTCCCGATATCGCCGCGAGCTAGAGCGCGCCTCGCCTGCCGGTGCGATCAGCCAGCGGCCGTGGCGCCCGTCGCCCACCAGTGCCGAGAAGCACGACGCCGAGTCAAAGCGCGGCAGGCACAGCCAGTCGACCGCCCCGTCCCGACCCACCAACGCAGCGGCCTGCATGTCACCGATCAAGCCATAGTCCTCGATACGCACCTCGCACCTCTCGCTTCGTTATCGCGACGCAGACACTAGAACTGGCCCACCAGCGCTCATCACCTGAACCGGGTGAACGGCCTCGATCCGATGCGTCATCCGTTTTGCTGCCCAAGCCGTCACACCGCCTCAGCGGCGGCCTTCGCTGGCGGCTTGACTGACGCGGGAGCCGTTAACGCGTTTGGGCGGGGGGCGGAAGCCGTTGAGGCGTTGGGTGGGGCTACGTCACGTTCACACGCGCGCGGTGTCGCGCGGTAGGCGATCCGGGCGAGAATCGCGAGCGCGATCGTCCATCCTGCGATCACGATCCAGCCAGTGGCGTCCCAGGCGTGTCCGCCCAGCGACGGGTGGCTGGCACGCACGAGCCAGTAGGACGGGAGGAACTGGCCGATGTCGTGCACGATCCCGTGCGTGATCGGGAACCAGGTGCCGCTGGCGAGCGCCAGCAGCGAAACCAGGCCACCGGTGGCCGGACCGATCGAGTCGGCGGTGAGCAGGTGCCCGAGCAGGATGCCCAGCGCGCCGAACGGAACCAGAGCAGATCAGCGTCATCTCGAGCCAGCGTGCGGAGAGGCGGACGCGAGCGAAACGCGAGTAAAGAGCGCGATCGTCAGGATGGACATCGCGTATCGGTGAGGAGCTTGGCGCGGAAGTAGGCGCGCGGTGCAGAGGCGTGATTCGAAGCTGACGTGTCCAGCATCGGTTCGCTCGCTGCGATTGCTGCTGGAGATGAGCGCGATGCCAAAAGCGACAAGCCCACATGTAGTAGAGCGGAGAGAGATCCGTCGCCGATGTCGTGTTGTCGCGGTTGGGCGCCGCGATATGAAGTACAACGCCAGCGGGAAACAGAGAGAGAACACAGTAGGTGAGTGTTGCGAAACGTGCGCACGAGCTCAAACGTGTGTAGGCCAGAGGCTCTCATACAAGTTCCTCCTTCCGCTCAATCGGCGGCGCGTCGTGTCGTGAAGTCGGCAGTCAGCTCGACGAATGCTTCTTAGAGGCCGGCACGGAGATTCGATGTCGCACGCATCGGGGTGGGCGTAGAGCAGCGCGCGGATGCGCGTCGGAGTCCGCACAGATCAGGACACGGTCGCACTCTGCGATAGGTCGCGGTTATGCTAGGCAGCGAGGACAGGACGGCGAGATCAGCGTGAGGCAGCGTGGCGCGGATCGTGCGCGAGCCACAGTGCCCGGATTCGCTGGTCGCGCGTCGGCGACACGCGTCCGTGGGCCATCAGCACACAGATCAGCGTAGGCGTCGGCTTCTTCCAGGTAGTGGGTGGCGAAAATGACGGTCTTGCCGCGCGCGGCGAATGTGCGGACGACGCCAGAAGCCGCGACGGGCCTCCACGTCCATGCCCACTGTCGGCTCATAGAGGATCAGCAGCGCCGGATCGGACACCAGCGCCAGCGCAAAGCGAACGGTTGCGACTGCTCCCGGAGAGCTTCTGGGTTCGCAGAGCGGCGATCTCCGCCACGCCGACCAGCTCGAGCACGTCCTCGACATACGAGCGCGTTGGGGTACAGCGAGGCCGTCATCTCGCAGCAGCTCGCGCGGCGTCACATCGCGAATCAGAGCTCCTATCTGCAACATCGCGCGCGATCTGTCCGTCCGGCGACGGCTTGCGCGGGGAGCTCGGCCAAACAACGAGACGTACAGCTATCCGGTGCTAGATCAGCCACAGCAGCATGTCGATGGTGGTAGACTTGCCGGCGCCATTAGGCCCCAGCAGCGCGACGGTCTCTCCCGCCGCGATCGAGACGTCGATTCCGCGAACGGCAGGCACGACGGCTCGCGGCGTGCGAAACGTCTTTGTCACGCCGCGGAGCTCGACGTACGGCTCACAAAGGAAAAAAAAAAAAAAAAAAAAAAAAAAAAAAAAAATTGATTGAATGGTAGTCATCTTTCTTGCTCCTTGACTCGTTTGGCACGGGGATCGGGCGGGCGCCCGTCGCTGGGACGGGCGCCCGCTCGCGGGCGTCCTGCGCGGCTAGGCGCGCGCGGGCTCGTGCGCGATTCGCGGCAGCCACTGAAAGACGCTTGGGCAGATACCAGTTTGCATCGCCCAGCAGTTTCATCGTCGCCGGCAACAGGACCGCACGGATCAGCGTCGCGTCGATCAGGATCGCCACCGCCAATCCCACGCCGAGCTGCTTGAACTCGAGCGCTCCCAGGGAGGCGAAGATCCCGAAGACGCGACCATCACGATCGCTGCGCTTGTGACCGGTCCGGCTGTCGACTTGATACCGCGCGCGATCGCATCCTGGGTTGACATACCTCTGTCGTAGGACTCCCGGATCCGGCTGATGATGAACACGTGATAGTCCATTGACAGCCCGAACAGGATCACGAACAAAAACAGCGGCAACGACGAGGTGATCGCTCCCGTGGACTTGAAGCCGAGCAGCCCCTGCGCCCAGGTGTGCTGGAAGACCAGTACCAGGACACCGTAGGCGGCACCCACCGACAGCAGGTTCAGCACGATCGCGGTGATGGGGAGAACGATCGAGCGGAACGTGACCAGCAGCAGTATGAACGCCATCGTGAGCACGAAGCCAAACACCAGCGGGGCGTGAGACTTCATGGAGTCGTTGAAGTCCTTGGACTCGGCGGTCATGCCCGTGACCCGCGCGGTGACACCTGCCGTGGAGCCGATCGTCGCGGGGACCACCGCTAACGCAAGAGTGTCCAGCGCTCGGTATGAGGCCGCGTCCGTACCCTTGCCGCTGAGCGGCATCGACACCACCGCGACGTCGTGGCGGCCGTTGACCTGCACCTTGAAGGGCTGATGGATCTGCCCGTGGCCAGCGCCTTCTGTTCGAGCGTGGATCGCGTCTGCACCTGCGGGCTGGTCACGTTGCCGCCTTGGATGACTACGTAAGCCGGCAGGGGACCGCCCGGAAACGCGGCCTCGACCCGGTTGAGCGTCTTGACGATCGGAAGCCCGGAGGGCAGGCCCTGAAGCCCGGGAAGCGAGGTGTGAAGCCCGAACGCGGGGATCGCGAGCGCCACGACAAGCCCGCCAGAGACAAGCACCGAGACCAGCGGGCGGCGCAGGACTCGATCGACGACGGCGCTCCACACTCGTGGCTCACCGCCGCTCTCCCTGCGGCGAGCGACGATCGGAACGCGCACGCTCATCACTCGGTCGCCGAGCTTTGACAGCAACGCGGGCAACACCGTCAGCGAGCCCAGAACGGCGACCGCGACGACCATGATCGTGCCCGTCGCCATCGAGGCGAAGGTCTTGTTGCCGGCCAGGTACATGCCGGCCATCGCGGCCATCACCGTCAGCCCCGAGACCAGAACAGAGCGCCCGGATGTCGACGCGGCGGCGTCAAGGGCGGCCTGCTCGTCCCGGCCCGCGGCACGCTCCTCGCGCTCACGGCGCATGTAGAACAGCGAGTAATCGACACCCACGGCCATTCCGATCAGCAGGACGGTCTCGGACACGACCTGATCGACGGCGGCGATCTGACTGACGAGGGCGATCAACCCCAGCGTCGCCGCGACGCCCGTGCCGGCGAGCAGCACTGGGATGCCGGCCGCCACCAAGGCGCCGAATGCGACCACGAGGATCAGCAGAGTGATCGGCAGCGAAAGCGTCCGCGCTTTGGCGAAATCGTCGCTGAAACTCTTGTTCAACGCCTTCGTGGAACTGGCGTCGCCAGCTTGTTCGATTCGCATATCAGGATGCGCGCGCTGCGCGGCGGCGGTCGCCGCAAGCGACGCGGCAACGCGTTTGTCGGCGTTGCTCGCCTTGCCGGTGATCTGAAAGGAGACGAGCACCGAGTGATGGTCTCGGGAAACTTCGCCGTGGTTGGCGGCTAGGAAGGGCGAGCGCACGTTCTGGACGTGGATAGCGCAGAGAGCCGCTCGGTCACGTCCTGAATCGCAGCTCGGAAGACCGGAGCTCGCACCGTGAGCGTGGCGCTCTGAACCAGCACCTGCTCGTTGGCCGGCTGAGGAAACTCGTCGTGCAGGATCTGCTGCGCACGCCCGGACTCGCCAACGCCGTCGTTGTCCTGTGGGATGTGCTTGGTGCCTACCGCTCCGCCGACGACAAACCGCTGTGAACGACGAATGCAAGCCAGCCGAGAATCGCCGCCCTGCGGTGCTGCGAGCTCCATCTGCCGGCGCGCGCCGCGACGTTTGTTGGTTGCATCGCTCGTTCCTCCTGTGAATCGGTGAAAGACACCCCGGGAGCGTCGCAACCCAGACCTACAATGACGATGCGGCCTGCTGGCGTTATTAGGTGCGGATAACTCCGCACATGGTGCGGGTAACCGTACGGTGTCAGCGCCCGATCGCGAGCGACAATGACACGATGGCGCAAACCGTATTGATCGTCGACGACCATCCGAGCTTTCGAAGCAGCGCTCGTCGCGTTCTCGAGGACGCCGGCTACGAGGTCGTCGGTGAGGCATCCGATGGAGCCTCGGCGCTCACCGCAGCGAAGGAACTGCGCCCGGCGAGTCGTCCTGCTCGACATACAGCTTCCTGACGTGGACGGGTTCGAAGTCGCGTTGCGCCTGACCAGTGACCACGAGCCCCCGCAGTCGTGCTCACGTCCAGCCACGACCGAGAGTGACGTTAGACGGCATGATCACACCCTGCGGCGCGCGCGGCTTCCTCGCCAAGGCGGAACTGTCCGGTCCCGCGCTCGCGCGTTGTTGAAGTGAACGCCATCTCCTTTTGCAGCGCAGGCGCGACGTCGGTCTCACCGCACACCCTGGTTGACGAGCTGAAGCACCTGAGCGGCGTTGTGTCTGGTGATGAACACCGGACCGGTGGAAACAAGCTTCCCTCGGTCGGGAAGGACCCCGTACAGGTGGTACTCAGTCAGCAGGACGATCGGCAGGTAGCCCTGCAGGTACGGCTGCGTGTCGACGGCAAACGTGATCTGCCCGGCGCGGATGGCGTTGAGGACTTGCGGGCCGATTCCGAACGTGGCGTAGGTGAGCCGGCCGAGTAGGTGGTCGGTTTGTAGCGCTGTAGAGTGCGGGGGTTGCGATCACGTACCCGCCGAAAGTGACGAAGACCGTCGAAGCGTGCGTTTGCGCAGCGCCGCGGCGATCAGCCGCTTGGCGAGGCTCGTGTTCTGGAGATTTACCTAGAAGGACGTCGGTATGGGCCCCAGCCGCGGCGAGCGCGGCCGCGAAGCCGCGGCAGCGCTGCTTGAGATCGAGGTTGCCGGCCTCATGGATGACGCACAGCGCCCGGCGCACATGGCGGGCGCTCATGCGTCGACCTGCGGCGTACCCAGCGTCGTACTCGTTTTCTCCGACATGCAAGAAGCGTTCCCAATCTCCGGAACGCGTCGCTGCCGGAGTTGATCGACACGACCGGGATCCCGGCCTGCTCCGCGGCGTGGATCGCTGGCGCGAGCGCGCTCGGGTTCGGCAGCGACACGACCAGGCCGCTGGCCTCGTCGCGGTGGCGTTGCGGATCATGTCGCGCATGCGCGCGATGTCGTATGTGTCAGGCGCCTCGTAGGTGACGGACACGCCGAGCTGGGCCGCGGCTGCCTCGGCACCGTTTTGGACAACAGCCCAGAATGGATCGGACGCCTGCCCGTGCGTGATCACGAAGAACCGGATTCGTTTGTGCGACAGACCGAAGACGTTGATCCCGGCCGCGGCGCCTTCGGGCGCATTCGCCGGGTCGGCCTTGATCGCCGGAAGTCCCGGCTGCTGAGGAAGCGCATTGACCCGCGCCCCACCACACCCCGACGCGACGAGTGCGATGGACAGCGCACGGCGGTCAGAACGAGCGCGCGCAGCCGGCCGATCATGCCCGGCAGTTGCTGCAAGGAATCCTTGCGGTCACGCGGGTACCGCGGCCCGGCGGACTGTCGACGATCAGCTCGCCGTCGAGCGCCGCGACTCGATCGCTGAGTCCCCTCAGACCGCTGCCCCTCTCCGGATCGGCGCCCCCGACGCCGTCATCGCTGACCTCGAGCATCAGCATGCCGCCGGCGTCGCTGACGCTCAGGAAGGGCGTGCGTCGCTCCCGCGTACTTGGCGACGTTGGTCAACGCCTCGGCTGCAACGAAGTAACCGCCGGTCTCGACTTCCTTGGGAAGCCGCTCGGCAAGCCTGAGATCAAGCTCAACTGGCACAGCAGATCGCTGAGCCAGCGCATCGAGGGCTGGGCCAAGCCCGCGATCGCTCAGCATCGGCGGGTGGATGCCGCGAGCCAACTCCCGCAATTCGGTCTGTGCCTCACCGAGCGTCGCAATGGCGCTGTCCAGCAGCTTGAGGTCCGGCTCGCCCGCCATTCGGCCACGCAGGAGCTGGAGGTCGAGAGACATCGAGACGAGGCGTTGCTGGGCCCCATCGTGGAGATCGCGCTCGAGCGGCGACGGGCCTCGACGGTGGCCTCAACGATCCGCCGACGGGAGGCGCGCAGGTCCTCGAGCCGCGCGTTGAGGTCGGCCTTGAGGCGCTCGTTGTCGAGCGCCAGCACTGCTCCAGCCGCCGCCGCCTCCACGAACTCGGGTCGGGCCTGCAGCTCCGCGTCATGGATGATCGCGGCAACCCGGTCGCCGTGGTGTTCCACAGCCGTCCATGCCTTCGACGTGCCCGGTTCCGGAAGCGTGACCGGATGGCCTCGCTCGTCGACGAACAGCTGCCGCTCTGGGAGCCAGTACGCGATTGCGAGCGTTCGATCGCCCAGCCGCTCGGCGAGCGCCTCCCGCACGGGGACGGCGGCGCCTGCCGGGTTGCGAGAGGCCACGGCGGCTGATTTGCGAAATCAATGCCGCCGTCGCCTCGAGGGCACCCACGGACAGCGTCAGGGCCGGTAACGGCGAGGAGCAGGAGCACAAGTCCGACGACGGGACCCAGCGGCCACGGCCCGAGGTATGAGCTGGTGCTCTCAGTGAGCCCTTGAATCGAGTGCGCCACCAGCTCCACGAACAGCGCCGTCGGGAGCGCACACAGGATCGCCGCACCCAAGCTGATCGGAAGCTTTCCGGCCAGGAATGCGAGCTGCTGCCGTGTGACCGTGGCTGTCGGGCGCCAGCGGCGGCGGAGCCGGGATCCGCGCGCACAAGCAGCTGATTGACCAGCGCTCGTTCACACTCGAGCATGCGCCGAACCGCCGCGGGACCAGCGATCGCAGCGATCGGCAGGACCACCAGGTCGCCGATACCGACCACCAGGCTTACCAGCAGAAACACCAGCGTGCGCGCTGCGTCGACGAGCCGGCGCGGAATCGCCAGCTCTCCGCTGGCACGGAGTTCGAGCGCCGTCATGATCCGGCGCTCAACCTGACGTTGCCCGTGTTGGACAGGGCCTGGATCGCCCATGGCGCTCCGCCATCGTCGATGAGCCCTCTGACGCTGGTAGAGCCGGCGCTGGAGGCGGCCTGGATCCTGTAGTTCCCCGGCGGAACGGTCGCGGACACGTCACCGCTATCGCTGCGCAGCGTGAGTCGTTCCGGCGAGCATGCGGTCGAGACGGTGACGCCACCGCTGGCCGAGGCGGCGCCAAGCACAAAGCCGCAATAGCCTTCGACATTGATCGCGCCGGTGTCGGTGGCGATGTCCGCAGAGCCGCGGTAGCCGTCGAGCCGGATGTCTCCGTGCTCGGTGCGGATACTGATCGGCACATCGTTGGGGACATCTATGCGGTAGCTGGCGCTGCACGAGCCGACCACCATCTGCGGGCAGCCCGAGGTGATCCGGAGGATGCCCGCCACGGAGGGAGCGCCGCTCGCGCGGGCGGTGTCCAAACACGGAGTGATCGGAGATCGAAATCGACACCCCGGTCTGGCTGCCGCCGACGATCACGACGTCGCCAGACTGCACGTGTAGCTCAATCCCGCCCAGCGAGGCCGGTAGATGCGAGGAGACAGTACGAGTCTCGGTACTCGAAAGCCAAAGAGCACCGAGCACGGCGCCGGCGATGAGTAGCGTCGCAGCCGAGCCCACCAACACGAGACCCCACGGCGTAATGCGTCGCAGACCTAACAGCAGCGGGCGAGGCTCACGCGCACGCGGTACTGACTGTACGCTCACGGCATACGCATCCGCGACGTCAGCCTATCGAGGCAAATGTGATGAATCAACGGATCAGCGGTACTGGGAAATCGTATGTGTCAGGATCCCGACAACCTTCGTGGGTGTCAGATCACCACGGGCAAGGGTGCCGGACGGGGTCTCGCGTGGTCAGAATCACGACAGTTTGCAAGATGGCCTGGCGCTGGCGTCCCGAGGAGTGCATAACGCGCGAGCCGGGGTCTACCATGATCAAGACTGCGACGCTCGCCTTGGTCTGCGCTAAGCGGCGGAGCTGTCGACGAGGAGGTGTGACCACGGGCGCAGAACTTCGCTTGCTTTCTGGGGAAGACTCGACATGAACGAACTAGCCCATCCACCGGCCGGCGCCGCCGAGGCGGCGGTCGCCGACCGCACTCGCGTCGTCGTCGCTGACGACTCGGTGCTGCTGCGCGAGGGAGTCGCGCGGCTACTCGAAGACGAGGGTTTCGAGGTTGTGGGCCGCAGCGGCACGGCCGCCGACCTGTTGCTCAAGGTCCGCTCCTATGAGCCTGACGTCGCGCTTGTCGACATACGAATGCCCCCGACGCACACCGACGAGGGTCTCAGGGCGGCGAAGGAGATCCGGGCTCAGCACCCTCACACCGCGGTGCTCGTGCTCTCGCAGTACGCGGAACCCGGCTACGCGATCGAGCTACTCGAGGATTGCGCGGACGGCATCGGTTACCTGCTCAAGGACCGCATCAACGATCTGCCGGAGTTCACGCGGCCGTGCGCCGGGTCGCGGCGGGTGGCTCGGCGCTCGATTCCTCGGTCGTCTCACGGCTGGTCGGCCGCCGGCGCCGAGACGATCCGCTCGCCGAGCTCACGCCGCGAGAGCGCGAGGTACTCGAGCTGATGGCCGAGGGCCTCTCGAACATCGCGATCGCCGAACGCATCGTCGTCACTGAGCGCGCTGTGGAGAAGCATGTGACGAGCATCTTCCAGAAGCTCCATCTTCCCGCGGCGGGCGACACGCACCGCCGCGTACTCGCCGTCCTCACCTATCTGCGCACCTAGACGGTTGTCGGGGGGTGCGGCTAACCGTACCCCTGACACCGGTAAGCCGCATTCTCGCAACGGTCGGATCGTGCGACGCTTCCGCGCGATGTCCACGTTCACCACACCGCAGTCAGCGATCCGCGAGCTTGATCACCGAACGAACGACGGTATCGACGTCAGGTTGTTGTGGAACTCGCGCACGAATCACGTGTTCGTCGCCGTCGAGGAGCAGCGAAGCGGCCAGTCGTTCGAGCTGACCATTCCCAGGGCCGACGCGCTCGACGCATTCCACCACCCGTACGCCTACCGCGCCAGCGACTTGCTCTCAACCATCAGCAGAGGCAGCGCATGACCAGCAATCACATCACATATCAATTACAGCTCTCCCGAGTCAGCGAGTTTCACAAGGACGCGCCGCGCAACGGTTGGCAAACGCGGCGGCACATTCTCACCGCGGCGGAGTGCGCAATCTGCTTGTGCGATGGCTCCGGGGGCGGCACGGCCGAGCCGCGGCCCGCAACCGCGGGCTGCGTCCGATGCTCGCTGAGGCCCGGCGACAGGGCGCTCGCTACAAACGTTCGATTTCGGAGCGGGCCACCGCGGCGTCGGTTACATTGCGCCGTCGACCCTCGTCGATCCAGGGAGGCTGACGTGAGCGCCGGTGAGCAATCGAGTGTGCATTGATGGGTCAGGCGATCGGCCAGGTCCTCTCCTTCGGGGTCGGCGTGGCCCTCAGCCCCCTGCCGATCATCGCCGTCGTGCTGATGCTCGCGACCGCCAAGGGCCGCGCCAACGGGCTGGCTTTCCTCGCCGGGTGGGTGCTGGGGATTGCGGTTCTCGGCACGATTGTCCTGCTCGTGGCCGGCGGCGCGAGCGCGAGCAAGCATGGCGCCCCGGCGACCTGGGTGAGCATCGTCAAGATCGTGCTCGGCGTGCTTCTGGTCCTGCTGGCGATGAGGGAATGGCGCGCGCGGCCGCGAGGTGACACTCAGCCCGGGCTTCCGTCGTGGATGAAGGCCGTCGACACGTTCACCCCGGTCAGATCTGCCGCGCTCGGGGTCGGTCTCTCGGCGGTGCAACCCAAGAACGGGCGCTCGTGGTGGGCGCGGCGGCCGCAATCGCGCAGACCGGTGCGAGCGCGGCGAGCCAGGCCGTCGCACTGGCCGTGTTCATCGTGATCGCGACGCTCGGCGTCGGTGCTGCGGTGCGGTCTACTACCTTGCCGGGGACCGCGCGACGAAGATCCTCGGCGAGCTGCATGACTGGATGGCGCGAGAACGCCACGACCATGGCCGTCATCTGCCTGATCATCGGCGCCAAGCTGATCGGGGACGCGATCAGCGCCTTGACTGGCTAGGCCCCCCGCCGGAATTCGTGCCGACCGCCGGGAACGAGTAGCGAGTAACGTCCCGCGCATGTTGGTAAACGCCTCGGAGCTCATACCGACCGCCGAGTTGGCTCGCCGCGCGCTGAGGGAGCTGGGCCTGCCACCGGATACTCCGCCCTACGGACCACTTGGTCCCGCCCCACCTCGCAGCGCCTAGCGGCGACCAGTCGACTCGCCCGCGCCCCGCCGAGGCGCGCGGCTGACCCCGGCGACAGGAGAGAACCATGAGCAACCCACCACGCACAACGAGCAGGGCCGCCGCCGACTCGACGGTTGGCAGCGCGACCGGGTTCGAGCTGGCCGGCGGCGGCCAGCCGGGCGCGGCCAACATCGAGACCGCGCTCGAGCGCAATCGCGCCTTCGCCGCCGCCGGCGGCCATGAGGGCGCGGTCGTGTTTCCCAACCTGCGGCTGTTCGTGATCACCTGCCTCGATCCGCGCGTCGACCCCGCTCACTTCCTCGGCCTCCGCCTCAGCGACGCGATGGTCGTCCGTAACGCCGGCGGACGGGTCACCCCGGAGGTGATCGGCGCCGTCGCCTTCATCGACCAACTGGCCGAGAGCGTCTTGCCCGACGGCCCGCTGTTCGAGGTCGCCGTGATCCACCACACCCGGTGCGGAACTGGCGCGCTCGCCGACGACACCTTCCGCCGCCGCTACGCCGAGCGGATCGACGCCGAGGAGTCGAGCCTGCGCGGTCAGGCCGTCCTCGATCCCGCGGCGACGGTCGCGCACGACGTCGAGCGCCTGCGCTCCGCACCGGCGATCTCGCCGCGCGTCGCGGTGTCCGGCCACGTCTACGACGTGGACACCGGTCTGGTGGAGACGGTCATCCGCGGCGGGCGCTGACCGTCAACGCGACGGCGATGGCCGGCAATCCGACTCCAGACCACCTCCCGGATCGAATACATTCGCGCCATCGAAACCTCGACCGACGCCCAACCCGCGGCCACCATCAAGGAGCTGCCGCCGCCGCCCGCCGAGGCGCTGACGCGCCGTGACCGCTTCGATGCGCGGCTCGGCCGGCTGATGGTGCGTCTGCCGCCCCGGGTTCAGCTGCGGTTGTCCGGAAAGCCCCAGATCCGGCTCGACGACCAGGACCTCGACCCGGGGATCCAACTCGCGCTGCGGACGCTGGAGCTTCGCGGCGTGCCGACGCTCGTCGGCGCGCGGTACAGCAACCCCGAGCCCGCTGAGGTCCGCGCGCGGGTGCATCGCGAGGCGCTCGTGTTCTCGCTGACGAGGACCGAGGTCGGCGGCGTCCGTGAGCTCGAGATCGAAGGCGCCGACGGCCCGTTGCGCGCCCGGCACTACCGCCCGCCCCCGTCGAGTGCATCCGAGAACCCCCCGCTGCTGGTGTTCTTCCATGGCGGTGGGTTCGTGATCGCTGATCTGGATACACACGACGAGCCGTGCCGGGTGCTGTGCCGCCACGCGGGGGTGCAGGTCCTGTCGGTCGATTACCGCCTGGCGCCGGAGCATCCATTCCCGGCCGCCGCACGCGATGCGCTGGCCGCGTTTCGGTGGGCCGTCGCGCACGCGCCCGAGCTCGGCGCCGACGCCAACCGGGTGGCGGTCGGCGGCGACAGCGCCGGCGGGAACCTGAGCGCCGTGACCGCACAGCTTGCCGGGCGCGACGGGGGCCCGCTGCCCGCGCTTCAGCTGTTGATCTATCCGGCCGTCGATCTCACCGACGCCCGGACCGCGTCCGGTCGGCTGTTCGCCGACGGCTTCTACCTGACCGAGCACGACCGGCAGTGGTGCATGCGGCACTACTTCTCAGGGGCCGAGCGCGACGCCACCGATCCTCGCGCCTCGCCGGCGCTGGACCAGGACCCGTCCCCTGCGGTGCCAGCCATCGTGATCACCGCCGGCTTTGACCCGTTGCGTGACGAGGGCGAGGCGTACGCCGAGGCGCTGCGGCGGGCGGGAGCCCGCGTGGCGGCGGATCGGCTGCCGGGGCTGATTCACGCCTTCATCAACATGACCACGGTTCCGGCCGCTCGCGACGCCATGCTCCGGCTCGCGGGGATGCTGCGCGCCGGCCTCGCGCTAGCAAGATAGGCGCGCGAACGGCGGTCGCCGCCGTATCGTATGGCGCCGCACGAACGAGGAGGAAGGATGCGCACGGGAATCGGATGGTTGGCGGCGCTCGCCTCTCGATCCGCTGGCTACGCCGGTCAACGCGGCTGGGGCGCCGATCGACCCCACCGACTGGAACCGGCTCGACGGCTTCAGCCCCGGCTCGCCGATCGTCACCCACGTGCCCGGCCTGGACAACCCGCAGGCGTTTGCCAACACGGACCCGCCGACGAACATCGACATCGCGCGCAGCCTGGAGGCCGATTCGCCGATCGTCGTGCTCGACGCGAACACGGGCCGGCGCTGGCCGGTGTGGGCCGAGCTCGATCGCTCGGTCGATTTGAACGGCAACCCGCCCCCGCCGGACCAGCCGGCGCTGATCATCCATCCGGCGCGGAATCTGGCCGAGGGTCACCGCTACATCGTCGCCCTGCGTGACCTGCGAGACGCCAACGGCAACCACATCTCCCCGCAGTCGGCGTTCGCTGAGCTCGCCGACGGCCACGGCAAGCCCTCGGCACGCGCGCTCTACTACCGCCGCCACATCTTTCCGCAGCTCGAGCAGGCCGGCATTTCCCGCCGCTCGCTGTATCTCGCTTGGGACTTCACCGTCGCCAGCCGTCAGAGCCTGACCGACACGATTCTGTTCATGCGCGACGACGCGCTGGCCAAGCTCGGCGACACGACGCCGGGCGACGGCAAGGTCCAGGGCCGAGCGCCCACGTTCGTGATCGACAGCTGCACCGTGGCCGTGTCTCCCGCGCCGGCGGGCTGTACGACGAGCGCCACCCTCGATCCGCGCGTGTACGCGCACGTCGCCGGTCACTTCGTCGTCCCCTGCTACCTGAACATGGTCGGGTGCCCGCCGGGGGCCCGGTTCCAGTATGTGAGCCCGGACGCGACCTTGCCGACGCCGATCCCCGGGAACACCATCAGCGCCAACTTCGAGTGCAACATCCCGATCGGGGCCGAGGACGGTCAGGCGTTCCGGCCGCTGCTGAACGGGCACGGCCTGTTCGGCACCGCCGACCAGGTGAACAGCGACGAGCTCTACGCGCTCGGCAGTTTCGGCCTGATGGCGTGCGCGACCGATGAGATCGGGATGGCACAAGAGGACGTCCCCAATGCGGTCGTCTCGCTGCAGAACCTCTCGAGCTTCCCCTCGATCCCGGATCGCCTGCAACAAGGGCTGATCGACTTCCTGTATCTCGGCCGCGACCTGATCAACCCGAGCGGATTCTGCTCGAACGCCGTGTTCCGCGTCGACGGGAAGTGCGTGATCGACACCTCGCACCTCTACTACGACGGGGGGAGCCAAGGCGCGATCTTCGGTGGCGCGCTGACTGCGGTCGAGCCCGACTTCACGCGTGCCGCGCTGAATGTCGCCGGCATGGACTACGCGCTGCTTTTGACGCGCAGCAGCGACTTCCCCGAGTTCGCGCAGATCTTCTACCGCGCCTACCCGAACCCGCTCGACCGGGCGCTGCTGTTCTCGTTCATCCAGAACCTCTGGGACCACGGCGAGGCCGACGGCTACGCGGAGCACATGACCAGCGACCCGCTGCCCGACACCCCGCGCCACTCGATCCTGATGACGGTGGCGTTCGGCGATCATCAGGTTACGAACTGGGCGAGCGAGATCGAGGCCCGCACGATTGGCGCGCGCCTGCGCGAGCCGGTGCTCGACCCCGGCCGCTATCCCGGTCCGGTGCCGTACTGGGGCATCCCGCGGATCGGCTCGTTCCCGTTCACGGGTCCGGCGGCGATGGTGGTCGGCGACCTCGGGCCGCTGCGCCCGTGCCCGAACGACGGCGTCACCGTCTGCCAGGGATCGCTGGCGGGCACACCGCCCCCGCCGCTGGACAACAATCCCAACACCGAAGGCGTCGACCCGCACGGACCAGACTGGGCCGCGTCGCCCGAGGGCGAGGCCGCGATCGGTGCCTGGCTGGCACGGACGGGTTCCTGCCCGCCGTGTGCGACGACCACCCGTGTTACATGGCCGGCTGGAACGGTCCCTGAGCCTGCTGGCTCTACAGTTTGGTCATGACCGATGCCGTCGACGGTATGCCGCTGATCGCCGTCTGGAGCGACTACATATGACCGTTCTGCTACGTCGGCCTGGAGCGGGCGGCGTGGCTCGAGCGCCGGTTCGGCGCCCGAATCGAGTGGAGACCGTTTGATCTGCATCCGGAGTACCCGCCCGAGGGCATCCCGCGGGCTGACCTCGAGCGGCGCTACGGCGTGGGCCTGGCCGATCGCCGGCGGGCGATGTTCGAGCAGGCGGGCCTGCCTCACGCCGAACCGCTCGAGAAGGTGCCCAACTCGCGGGGCGCGCTGATGCTGGCCGAACTGGCGCGCGAGCGCGGCGCGTTCGATGAGCTGCACCCGCAGCTGTTCGACGCCTACTGGGCCAGAGCCCGGGACATCGGCGACGAGCGGGTGCTGGCGGAGGAGGGAGCCGGCGTCGGCCTCGATGAGGGCGAGATCGTGGACGCGCTGCGGGACGGGCGCTATGTGGAGCGGATCGAGGCCCAGACGCGGGCTGCGATCGAGTTTGGCGCCGTGGGCGTCCCTGCCTGGCTGATCGATCAGCGGCTGCTGGTGCCGGGGGCGCAACCCCACGACGTGTTCGCGCGCGTGCTCGAGCGCATGGGGCACGGCCCGCGGGCCGGCGAATAGCCCACCGTCGTGCCCATTCTCACCGACGACATGAAGCGGCTGGTGAGCGAGCAGCGACTCGGCTTCTACGCGACCGTGTGCGCGGACGGGTCGCCGAATGTGTCGCCGAAGGGCACGACATGCGTGCTGGATGACGACCACCTGTTCTTCGTCGACGTCCGTTCGCCGCGGACAGTCGAGAACATCCGCGGTGGCTCGCTGGTCGAGGTCAACGTCGTCGACCCGTTCGTGCGCAAGGGCTATCGGTTCAAGGGACCCGCCGTCGTCCATGAGCGTGGCAGCAGCGTCTACGAGCGCGGCCTCGAGCGGCTCCGCGAAGCCGGATCGACGCTCGTCGACCGGGTGCGCGCGATCGTCGTGATCGAGGTCCGCGAGGCCCGTCCCGTCGTCTCACCCCTGTACGACGATGGCGCCGTATCCGAGGCCGAGGTGATTCACGCCTTCCAAGCCCGGTTCGCGCGCCTCCACGGTCCGGGCTCCGCCTAGGACCGAGGCTTGCTTGCGTCATCGATCTGATTCTGCGACAATATAATAGTGATATCAAGGCCGGCCACGATGGGTGATACCTCGGACACCGGGCCATCGTCCGCGCGCTTGGTCCATGAGCAACGGCCCGCGCAGGCGTTCGCGTGCTCGCCGGCCCTGGCCGTGGGCGTCGCGGTAGTGGGGGTGATCGCCTTGTTGATCGTCTTCGGCGTGGGCAGCGCGGGCACGGCCCTGAGGATCGTGGCCGGGGCGGTCGCGGTCGCGGTCGGGATCGTCGCCCCCGGCTTCGTGGTCGTTCAGCCCAACGAGTCGCGGGTGCTGATCCTCTTCGGCCGCTACGTCGGGACGCTGATCGAGGCCCGGCTGTGGTGGGTGAACCCGTTCACCGTGTTCTGGCGCCAGCGGATCTCCCTGCGCGTGCGCAACTTCCAGAGCGAGCGGATCAAGGTCAACGACGCCAGTGGCAACCCGATCGAAATTGGCGCGGTCGTCGTGTGGCGAGCGGTCGACACGGCCAAGACGGTGTTCGACGTCGAGGACTACGAGCAGTTCGTGGTCGTGCAGTCAGAGACCGCGCTGCGCCACCTCGCCAACCAGTACCCCTACGACGACTACAAGCAGGACTCGATCTCACTGCGCGGCAACACCGACGAGATCCGCGCCAGTCTCCAGGCCGAGCTCCAGACCCGGCTGCAGACGGCCGGCATCGACGTCCTCGAGACGCGACTGACCCACCTCGCCTACGCGCCCGAGATCGCCGAGGCCATGCTCCGCCGCCAGCAGGCCGAGGCGATCCTGGCCGCCCGCAAGACAATGGTCCAAGGCGCGGTCGGCCTGGTGCAGATGGCCCTCGCCCAACTCGCCGACTCGGACCTGGTCGAGCTCGACCCCGAGCGCAAGGCGGCGATGGTCTCGAACCTGATGGTCGTGCTCTCCGGCGACCACTCACCCGCCCCGGTGATCAACACCGGCACGCTCTACACGTGAACGCCCGCTGAGATGGCCGACGAGAAGCGGTTCCTGCTCAGGCTCGATCCTCGCCTCTTCGACGCGCTGCGGCGCTGGGCCAAGGACGATTTGCGCAGCATCAACGCCCAGATTGAATACCTCCTCACCGACCAGGCCCGCCGCGCCGGGCGCCTCCCCCGGCCAGCCACCAAACGGCCGCCCCGAGATGCGGCCGGCGACCAGCTGGCCGACCCCGAGACGGCAGTGATCTCTTAGGTCTTCAAGCGGTGAATCGTGCCCCACCGCGGCCGAGCTTGACGCAGCCCTCGCCACGTGAGTAAATCGCGGCTGCGAGCTGGCTGCTTGCATCACGAGGCCTTGGCGTTCACGGCGCCGCAGACACCGGGGAGCATCAGATGACGAAAGATCCGATTGTGGTCGGTACCGATGGTTCGGCGACGGCGCAGATCGCCGTGGAACGGGCCGGGGAGCTGGCCCAGGTACTGGGGGCCGAGGTCCATGTGGTCAGCGCCTACGCCTCGGTCACGACCGGTGAGTGGATGGCCGCGGCGGGCGGGGTGGCGGTCGCCGATCTGGCCACCGAGCAGGAGCAAACGCGCGCCCAGGAGACCGTCGCCAGCGCCCGCGACCGCCTGAAGGCCCAGGGGGTCCGCGCGCTGACGCACGTGTGTTGCGGCGAGCCCGCGCAGGCGCTGGTGACGATCGCCGACGACGAGCACGCCCAGATGATCGTGGTCGGCAACCGCGGCATGACTGGTGCCCGGCGGATGCTGGGCTCGGTCCCCAACCGTGTCGCTCACCATGCCCACTGTGGCGTGCTGATCGTGCCTACCTCGTGAGCAGCTTGAGTCGACGCTTGGACCTTCCATCACCGGACGTTCGGTTATAGGCTCGCGCGTCCGGAGCCGGTTTCGGGCTCCCCGAAATCGAACAGCAAAGGAGGGCACCCCGGTGTCGGTCACAGACGGAACACAATCAGTCGCGGCGGCCGATGCCGCGAGCGCCGCCGAAGTCCTGGCCTTCGCCCGCGAGCGCAAGGTGGAGATGGTCGACCTCAAGTTCATCGACGTGCCGGGTACTTGGCAGCACCTGACCCTGCCGCTGGCCGCCCTCGACGAGGGAGACTTCGACACCGGGCTGGGGTTCGACGGCTCCTCGATCCGCGGCTTCCAGGAGATCCACGAATCCGACATGCTCCTGATCCCGGACCCGACGACGGCGTTCATCGACCCGTACTACACCCGCAGCACGCTGTCGCTGATCTGCTCGATCGCCGATCCGGTGCTGGGCGAGCCCTACGGCCGCGATCCGCGCTTCGTGGCCAAGAAGGCGGAGACGTATCTGGTCGAGAGCGGGATCGCCGACGTTGCCTACTTCGGTCCCGAGGCCGAGTTCTTCGTCTTCGATCACCTGGCTTATGAGCAGCGCGAGCATCGCGCCTTCTACGAGATCGACTCGAAGGAGGGGTTCTGGAACACGGGCGAGGTGGGGACCCCGGGACCGAACCTCGCCTACAAGCTGCGGCAGAAGGAGGGCTACTTCCCGGTCCCGCCGGCGGACTCGCTCGCCAACCTGCGGGGAGAAATGGCGCTGACGATGGAGTCGCTCGGGATCAAGTGCGAGTTCCATCACCACGAGGTCTCCTCGGGCGGCCAGGGCGAGATCGACATGCGCTTCCAGCCACTGCTGAAGATGGCCGACCAGATGATGATCTACAAGTACGTGGTCAAGAACGCGGCCGCGGCGGCGGGCAAGACGGCGACGTTCATGCCCAAGCCGATCTTCCAGGAGAACGGTTCGGGCATGCACGTGCACCAGTCGCTGTGGAAGGACGGCGACCCGCTGATGTACGGCCAGGGCCGCTATGCGCATCTGAGCGAGCTGGCCATGAACTACATCGGCGGGCTGTTGGACCATGCCGACTCGCTGATGGCCTTCTGCGCGCCGACGACGAACTCCTACCGTCGGCTCGTGCCGGGGTTCGAGGCGCCGGTGAACCTGGTTTATTCGGCGCGGAACCGCTCGGCCTGCGTGCGGGTGCCCATGTACCACGAGGCGCCGAAGACGAAGCGGATCGAGTTTCGCTCACCGGACCCGACCGCGAACCCATACCTGGCCTTCAGCGCGCTGATGCTCGCCGGCCTCGACGGGATCAAGCGCCAGCTCGACCCTGGGGAGCCGCTCGACGCCGACATCTACGAGCTGCCGCCGGAGCGGCTGGCGTCGATCGGGCGCGTGCCCGCATCGCTGGAGGCCAGCCTCGACGCGCTCGAGGCCGACCACGACTACCTGTTCGTGGGCGACGTGTTCACGCCCGATCTGATCGAGTCCTACGTGCGCTACAAGCGCGAGGCCGAGGTCGACGCGATCCGTCTGCGGCCCCACCCGTGGGAGTTTGCGCTCTACCACGACGCATAGGCGACGCATGGGGACCCGTGTGCGCCCTGTCCGCCCGTGGTCGTGGCGGTAGCGCCGCTGGCGGCGCCCGACTATGGGCCGCCGGCGTGGCTCGCGCAGCGGCGCGTCGAGGGGACGCTCGAGGAGATCGCCCTCCGTGTGCTCGGCCGCGACCTTGCCGTGGGCATCTGGTCACCCGGCGAGGGCGAGATGCCGCTGCTGGTCGCGCACGACGGGCCGGAGTACGAGGCGCTCGCCGATCTCACCCGCTACGCAGGCGCGATGATCGAGCGCGGCGCGCTGGCGCCGTTTCGCGTCGCGCTGCTGCCCCCCGGGGATCGCGACGAGTGGTACTCGGCTTCGGCCGTCTACGGCCGCGCGGGCTGGTGGGCCAGTGGGTACGGGAGAACGGCCGGCAGGCGGTGTGGTTTCGCTAGCCCCGGGTGCGGGCGTGCACGGCCGTGAACGCGATCGTCTGCGTCCACCAGGCCGGGTCGGCGCAGTGGGCGAGGAAGGCATCGATCGACGCGTCGTCGAGCTCGCCGGATCCGGTGAGGCGATCGCGCAGCTCCGCGATCGTGTCCTCCCAGTAGCGCGCCCACGGGGAGCCGCCGTTGTAAAGCGCGGTCTCCGCCGTGGCCTCGATCTGCTCCAGCCCGAGCGCGGCCAGGCTCGCCGGCAGGCGGCGACCGATCGTGTAGTCGATGCCCTGCCGCCGCGACCAGGCCATCCATCCGTCCCAGAACGCCCGCACCGCGGGCGGCTCGGCGATGCTGACGGGCAGGAAATCCGGCTCGATCAGCAGGATCGCCCCGCCGGTACGGAGGCTGGCGACGAGGTTGGCGATCGCGGCCTCGGCGTCGGTGACGTGGTGAAGAACGGCGCGGGCGGTGACCAGATCGAAGCCTCCGGGCTCGACCGGACCGGCGAGGACGTCACCCTGGCGCAGCTCGAGGTTCGAGGCATGGGCATCGATCAGCGACAGGTCGAGGTCGAGCGCGACGACGTGTCCGCCCGGCGCCGTTCGCTGGGCCAGCCAGGCCGAGATCGAGCCGTTCCCGCACCCGACCTCGAGCGCTCGCCCGCCCGGCCCGACGCCCAGCGACTCGATCCGCCGGCGGTGCATCGGATCGAGCAGCCGCGACATCAGCGCCAGCCGGGCGCGCTCGCGTTCGTGGTGATGATCGAGGACGTATTCGCTCATGCCCTGCTGCCCGCGTGGACGGCCGGGTTCGACGAGGTGCTCGAACCGCGGTTATGTTAGGGCCGCCGCGCGGGGTTGCGAGAGACTGCGGCGATGGAGATCGAGGCCACCGACTACCACACCGCCGGCGAGCCGTTTCGGATCGTTCGCGAGGCGGCCCTCGACATTCCCGGCGCCACCGTCCGCGAGCGGCGTGAGCAGGCCGCGCGATCCGAGCGGGTGGAGCGCGTGCGCCGGATGCTGTGCCACGAGCCGCGCGGCCATGCGGACATGTACGGGGGCTTTCTCGTGCCCGCGGACGACGACGGCGCCGACCTCGGAGTGCTGTTCTGGCACAAGGACGGCTACTCGACCGCCTGTGGCCACGGGACGATCGCGCTGGGAACGTGGGCGGTGGAGTCCGGCCGGGTGACGGCGCCGGACGAGGGCGAGGTGGATGTCAGGATCGACGTGCCCTCCGGCCGCGTGGTGGCGAGGGTCCGAACGCGCGCCGGCGCGGTCGTGAACGTCGCCTTTCGCAACGTGCCCTCGTTCGTCGTGGCCCGCGGGGTCGCCGCCGCCGGCGCGGAGGTAGACGTGGCCTACGGCGGGGCGCTCTATGCCTTCGCGCCCGCGGCGCACTGGGGGCTGCGAGTCGCGCCCGACGACCTCCCCGGGCTGATCGCGGTGGGCCGCAGGGTGAAACGGGAGCTCGAGGGCAGCGAGGCCGCGCGCCACCCCGACGATGCGCGGTTGTCCGGTATCTACGGAACCATCCTCTACGAGGTGCTCGCTCCGCGCCATCAGCGCACGGTGGCGATCTTCGCCGACGGGGAGGTCGATCGCTCGCCCACGGGATCGGCCACATCCGCCCGAACCGCCCTGCTCGTCGCCGACGGAGCGCTGGCCGCCGGCGCCCGGTGGCGCGCGGACTCGATCATCGGCACCACGTTCTACGCCCGGGCCATCGGCCAGGCGCCGGACGGGCTGCTCACCGAGGTCGAGGGAACGGCGTACCGCACCGGGGAGCACCGCTTCTTCCTCGACCCCCAGGACCCACTGGGGACCGGCTTCGTCCTGCGCTGAGCGCGTTCGTGCTCGGGAGACGGCCACCGCGGCCACGGGGGTCAGCGGCGGCTCCGGGCGAGCCGCCGCGTGGACGCTGGCGATACCCCTCAGCGGACCTCGACGACCATCAGCGAGTTGCCGTCGGGGTCGCGGAACCACATCATCGGCGGCACCGGGTCGCCCATCCGCGACACCTCGGCGTCGACGTCGACTCCCTTGGCCCGAAGGTCGGCGTGGGTGGCGTCGATGTCGTCGGTGGTCAGGCTGATACCGGTCTGCACCCCGGTCGGGTCACCGGGCCGAGGCGGCGCGAGCGCGATCCCGGTCGTCCCGCTCGGCGGGTACACCTCGACCCACCGATACTGCCCAGCGAACGGAATGTCGGTGCGCTTCTCGAACCCCAGCGACTCGTAGAAGACGATCGATCGATCCTGGTCGGTCGAGGGAATCACGACCAGATTGATGTCGCGGATCCGGCTTGCCGTGGTGCTCATGTCGGTCCTCCTTGGGAGTGGATTTGGACCTTAAGACCGACGGCCGTCCGCGAACTCATCGCTCGTCGCTGGCCCCGGCGCTGCCGGGGCACCGAACCGTGCCAGGCGCGGCTCAGACGAAACGCGGGCGCAGCTTCGGCCGCAGCCACGGCCGGCGCGAGCGCAGGCCCCGCAGATGCCTGGCCCGCAGACGAAGGAGGGCCACGGCGTCCTCGGTGCGAACGAACGGATTGGCCACGACCCGTCCGTCGTGGAGTGACAGCGCGGCCACGGCCTCGCCGTCGATCACGGCCAGCAGCGCCCGACCGTCGAGACCCGGCGCGTCGTCCAGCTCGGCGAGGCGACCGACGACGCCGGCCTCATCGGACTCGGCGAACCGCAGGACAATGACGGTGCCGGTTTGGCCGGCCTCGTCGCTCGGGTCGCGGTCCCGACGCTGGGGGCGCTCTTCCACGGCCCGGCGTAGATCGGCGCGGTGTTCGGCGGCGGCGATGGCGTTTATCGAAGTCATGATGTGTTCCTCTCGGTCGACACGAACATCATGCGCGTAAGACGCCGGGCGCACATCGGGCAAACGCAGCGAGCTCGGGTGGGTGACCCCTTACCCGAGCTCGCCGATGCCTTACTCGACCGACGCGCTACTCGGCATCGGACGCGACTAGCTGGCGCCGGCGCCCGGCGGGCAGAGCGCCAGCTGCGCCTGCACGACGGCTGGGAGCGAGGCGAGGGGACATGTGTAGCTCCCGGCGTCCAGCACCAGTCGCCAGGCGCCGCCGGCTCGGTGAAAGATTGCCGTCACGTACCCACCGTAGCGCCAGCAGGGGCTGGCGCGGTCGAGCTCGGCGCGAGCGTAGGTGGGATCGCTGGCAGCGGTGACGACGCTCAGGCAGTGCAATGGATACCGGTATGCGGCGGCCACGCCCGCCGCTCCCGGGAGCTGTGACCGGCTGGCGCCGGGGGCCGGCGGTGAGCCGGCTCGTGTGCCGTTCCAGTCGCTGATCGCGACCGCCACGAGGATCCCGGCAGCGACCCCTGCGAGCGCGGCGGCGGCGATCCATGGCCGGCGGCGGCGAGGGCCGAACGAGACGGTGACCTGCACCTCCGAGGCGTCTTGCTCGAACGAGTCGCCCAGATGGGGTTTGAGTTCCGGAAGCGGGACTGAATTGCGATTCATCGGGTGAGCGCGGGTGCGCTCACAAGGACGCGAACTCTTCAAACAGCGCCCGGGCCGCCGCGATCCCAAGGGGAATGTAATCGGCGCGCAGGCGCTCGTTCGGCGAGTGAATGTTCGCATCCGGGAGCGAGAACCCGGTGACGATTGTGGCGATCCCCTGTTCGCTGAGCGCGGGCACGATCGGGAGCGTGCCGCCGGAGCGGACCAGGGCCGGGCGCACGCCGAGTACCCGTTCAAAGGCGCTCAGGCCCAGCCGCACCGCCTTGGCGTCGGGTGAGATGACTCCGGCCGGCGCGGAGGAGAACCTCTCGATGTCGAGCTCGGCGCAGGGCGGCGCGGCATCGCGCAGGAGGCGCTCGACTGCGCCCGCGATCGCGTCCACATCCTGGCCGGGGGCCAGCCGGATCGAGACGTTGGCGACGGCCACGACCGGCAGCACGGTCTTCTCGAGGTGCGGCGAGCCGCTCTCGATCCCGTTTATGTCGAGCGCCGGCTCCGCCATCGTCCGCAGGTAGAACTCAGCGGGGGCGCGCTCGTCCATCGGCTGCGCGCCGAGCTCGGCGAGCTCGTCGGCACCGCCCGGAAGCTCGCGCCAGCTGTCAAGCTCCTCCTGGGTGGGCGGCAGGATTCCCTCGCGCAGCGGCTCGGGAAGGCGGCCGTCGACGGCGAGTACCGCGCCCAAGGTGCGGGTCAAGGCGTGCGCGGCGTTGAGAGCGGCGCCACCGCACAGACCAGAGTGCAGATCGCGCTCCCCGGTGCGCATCGTCACGTGGAAGTAGATGAGCCCGCGGGTGGCGATGTGGAACGCCGGCAGCCCGGGGCGGATCATGCCGCTGTCGAAGATCACCGCCGCCTCGGCCCCGCGGGCGTCGCTCTGGAGGAACTCGACGATCGAGTGGCCGCCGGTCTCCTCCTCGCCGTCGCAGGCGAAGCGCACGTTGACGGGCAGCTCGCCGGCCTGGGCCAGCTCACGTGCCCCGGCCAGCAGGATGTAGAGCTGGCCCTTGTCGTCGGCGACGCCGCGGGCGTAGAGATGCTCGCCGCGGATTTCGGGCTCGAACGGCGCCGACTCCCAGAGCTCCAGGGGGTCGGGCGGCTGTACGTCGAAATGGCCGTAGCAGAGGACGGTCGGCGCGTGCTGGTGGTCGCGAGACGCACGCAGCTCCCCGATCGCGAGCGGATGGCCGTGCCAATCGAGGAGCTTGGCGTCGCCACCGGCCGCGCGCAGCAGCTCGCACACCCACTCGCCGGCGCGCCGGACATCGGCGCGACGCGCCGGGTCGGCGCTGACCGATTGGATACGCAGGAACTCGGCCAGCTCGTCGAACCAGGCGGCCATCTCGGGCAGCCTACTTCACCCCCGAGGGCGGAGCCGCGTTCGCCGGCTCCGGTTTCTCGAACACGTCCACCCCGCCTCGGGGCGACATGCCGGCCCGCTCGTACAGGCGCAGTGCCCGGGGGTTGTCGGAGGCCACCTCGAGCTCCGCGTGATGCAGCCCGGCCTGCGCGAACGAGGCGAAGGCAGTCAGCAGCAGGACGGTTCCGAGACCACGGCCGCGTTCGCGCTCGTCAACGGCGAGGATGTCGATGAAGCCCGTGTCCGGGGCCGACCGCCGGCACAACATGAACCCCGCCACCGCGTCGCCGCGGCGAGCGATGCGACTGAGCCGGGGATCGAGCCCCGGAGTCTCGAGGTGCTCATCGCGGAATCGCTCGAAGGTGTGGGGCTGGTAGTCGGGGTTGCCGGCGAACGCCGCCGCGTCAGCAGCGTGCAACGCTTCCGCGTCCCGCCGCAGGTCGGGCTCGTGGAGGGTGATGCCGGCAGGCACCGGCGGAACCGTCGGGGGCGCGCGAAGAGCCCTTGCCATCCGGGCGACGGTTCGCACCTGGTGGTATCCGGCGCCTCTAAGCAGCGCATGTCCGGTGGCGTTGTCCCGGGCCACGGGCTGGCGATGGGTGTCGTGACCGAGCTCGCGGGCACGCGCTTCGAGCCAGGCCAGCAAGGCCGAGCCGATCCCCTGTCCCTCGCGCTCCGGATCGACGAACGCCAGCGCGCCCGGGGTGAACACGGCGCCGTAGCCGGCCACCGCCCCGTGGTCCTCGGCCACCATCCCGTCGGCGGCGGGGTCAAATCCCTCGACTCGCCACTGATTGACCAGCATCTCCTCGATGAAGCCCGCTCCGCCGAGGTCGCGTCGGTCACGGCAGGCCAGCACGCGCAGTACCGCGTCCTCGTCGTCGCGGCTCGATGGGCGCAGGGCAACCACGGTCGAAGTCTCCCATTGAGACGGTCTCTAAGCTGAGCGGATGGAGAGGGAGACCCAGGTTGCCCGCGCCCGGTTGCCGGCGCTCGAGCGGGCGACGATCCATGCCTACGAGGACGCCAGACCGGGTCGGTTCTACTACCAGCGCACGGCCCATCCGGTCGGGGTCGAGGCCGAACGACTGCTCGGTGAGCTGGAGGGCGGCCAGGCGCTCCTGTTTCCCTCCGGCTCGGGCGCCACCACGGCGCTGGTGCTCGCGCTGCTGCACCCTGGGGCGAGGGTCGCGGTCGCGGACGGGGGCTATTGGGGGACGGTCGGCCTGTTGCGGGGGGAGTTTGCCCGCTGGGGACTCGATGTCGTGACGTTCGACCAGACGGGGCCGCCGCCACCCGCTGACCTGGTCTGGCTCGAGCCGTGCTCGAATCCGCTGCTCACGTTCCCCGATCTCGATGCCGCCATCGCCGATGCCCACGCGGCGGGGGCGCGCGTGCTCGTCGACAACACGGTGCTCAGCCCTCTGCTGTTACGTCCTCTCGAGCACGGCGCCGACTTCGTCCTGCACAGCGCGACGAAGATCCTTGCCGGCCATCACGACGTGCTCCTCGGCGTCGTCGGCTGCGCGCGGCCCGCGGACGCGGAACGTCTGGCGGCGTTCCGGAGCGCGTCGGGAATCGTGGCCGCGCCCGATCCCGCCTGGCTGCTGCTGCGCGGGGTCAAGACGCTCGCGGTGCGCGTCGCCCGTCAGTCCGGGAGCGCGCTCGAGCTCGCCCGCCGGCTCGACGGGCACCCTGCCGTGCAGCGCGTGCGCTATCCGGGGCTCGACGATCCGGTGGCTTCCCGGTACGTGACCGCGTTCGGACCGCTGCTCTCGTTCGATGTCGCCGGCGCCGAGCCAGCCGCGGCCGTCGAGCGCTCCCTGCGCTTGATCGAGAACGCCACCAGCCTCGGCGGGGTGGCGTCGACGCTCGAAGCGCGGGCGCGCTGGGAGGGAGCGCGTGTGCCGCCGGGCCTGCTGCGGCTCAGCGTCGGCCTCGAGGACGTCGAGGACCTGTGGGCCGACCTGTCGCAGGCGCTCGACGGGCACTAGCTTGCCCTCGCCCGTTCCTCGCAACGTCCCGGAAACGCGGTGGCAACGGGGGCGAGGAACGCTTTACGCGGGAATGGATACCAGCAAGTAGTCGCATGGGGCACTCGTCGGCAGCGTCGTTGCTCGGGGTGGGGATGTTTGTCGGCAGCAGGAGAGCGCCGCGTCGCGGCGAACAAGGGGGGTTGAACATGAGCCAAAACGCCGACCGGACCGTGCTGAACGTGAACGGCCAGCAGTACGAGTTCGCCGTGGTCGGTCCCTCCGTGCACGATCACGCGATGCTCGAGGAGCTGAGCTTCGTGCGCCGCGAGGCCCAGGCGGAGGCCGATGCGGCGTACCTGGCTTGGCTCGAGCAGCCTTGCACGGACGCCTATGCCGTCTATCGGGCGGCGCAAGACCGCGCCGACGCGGCCCAGGACGATCTCGCCGACTGCGTGCGGCGAATGACGGGCGCCTGACCCTCTAACGGCCGAGCGTACGCACGAGCTCGTGGGCCCGCGCCGGGAGCGGGGCGATCAGCTCTCGTGCCCGGCTGAGGCCCGCACGTAGCTGCTGGTCTCCGACTTCCACCGGGAGCATCGAGTCCTGGAGCTTGGCGATCGTCTCGTCGGCGGTGCGAATCTCGTCGGCCGCGCGCTCGATCTCCTCCCTGGCCCCAGCGGGCAGGCCGGGGGAGGACTCCTCGAGTTCACGGGCGGAGATGTCGTAGCGGGCGGAGAACTCGGTGTGGGTGCGCATCGCGACGCCGTAGGCGGCCTGCAGCGGCCGGAACAGCTCCTCCTCCAGCCGGTCAGCGGAATGCTCCTCCATCTCCTCATACGCCTCGCCGAGGCGCGCGACCGCCGTGCCCAGATGCTCGGTGGCGCTGGCCAGCTCATCCAGCACCTGCTCGCGCGCGTCGGCCGTGCTGTAGCTCATGCGCCGATTCTCGCAGTCGCGGGTGAAGATCCGTTTAGAGCAGCATGGGGGCGGGCATAAGGTGGGAAACGGTCTAGGAACTGCGCCCCCACTTCCTTGACCACTCCGGGAGGACTCAGATGGAACTGAGTCCTCCCGGAGACTTTAAGCGCCGCTTCGCTCAGTCGAAGCCCCGGTCTCCCAGGGGCTCATAATTTCCTGCGCGACTGCTACCGTCGCCGCGTCTCGTGCCTGAGCAGATCGTCGAAGCGCCTCCGTTGCTCGAACGTGCCCCCGGGCGCCGTGCCCGCGAGGGCCGGCGAGCGCCGGCGCTCGATTTCGCCTGGAGGCTGCGGTGGGTGCTGACGGCGGCGGCGCTGTTGCTCGCCGCCCTGCTGGTCGTCCTGTGGGCCGACACCCGGCCCGGCTATGACCCCTACGGCTGGCTGGTGTGGGGCAACCTCACGGTCCACGGGAAGCTCGACACCAACGGTGCCCCGTCCTGGAAGCCGTTGCCGTTCCTGTTCACGGTCCCCTATGCCCTGATCGGACACCGGGCGATGTGGCTGTGGATGCTCACGTCGGTCGCGACCTCGCTGAGCGGGGTGCTGTTCGCGGCCCGGATCGCCTACAAGCTGACCGACCCGCCGGCCGGTCGCCGGTGGGCGGGGTGGATTGCGGGCGCGTTCGCCGGCGCGGCGCTGCTCGGCATCGACGGCTACACCCATTTCATCCTCAGCTCGCAGTCGGACACGATGATCGTGGCGCTGTGCCTGGGGGCGATCGACTGCCATCTGTACCGCCGGTACCGGTGGGCGTTCGCGCTCGGGATCCTGGCCGCGCTGGGCCGACCCGAGATGTTTCCGCTGATCGGCATCTACGCGATCTGGCAGTGGCGGGCGCTTCCCTGGATGCGACCGTTGATCGTGGTCGGGGTGGTCCTGCTCCCGGTGATGTGGTTCGGGGTCCCGGGGCTGACCTCGAAGAGCTTCTTCACCGCCGGCAACATCGCACTGAAGTCGCCGCGGGCCCTTCACCAGAGCAAGCTGCTCGGCGAGCTGGACCGGTTCTTCGATCTGCACGAGACGCAGATCTACCTGGCGGCGCTGCTGGCGATCGGATTCGCGCTCTTGCGACGCGACCGCACGACGCTGGTGATCGCCGCCGCGGCGGCGTTGTGGGTCGTGGTCGAGATCGCGTTCGTCCTGCACGGCTGGCCGGGCGTGCCGCGCTACCTGTTCGAGCCCGGCGGGGTGGTGTGCGCGCTGGCGGGCGTCGCCATCGGCCGGATCCTGCTCGACCTTCCGCCGCTGCTGAGCCGCGTCCGGATCCCGGCCGCGGTCGGGATCCTGGCGTCGCTTCTGCTCGTCGTCGCGATCTCCGGATCGCTGATCCCGGCGGCCCGGAACCGCGTCCATGTCGAGCGCGCGGACCTCAAGGTGCAGCGGCTGCGGACCAAGTGGGTCGATCATCTGCCGGGCTTGATCGCGCGGCTGGGCGGCCCCGCCCGCATCTTCGCCTGCGGCCAACCGAGCTCCCCGATCGGAGATCAGAGCCTGCTGGCCTGGGACCTCGGGTCAAACGTCGGGCAGCTGTTCTGGACCCCCCGGCTTGGCAGGCTCCACCCGCATCCGGTGGTCTACTTCCAGCCCACGCCCCACGCGTGGAAGGTGACCACGGTCGACACCGCGCCGGCCAAGCGGGCGCAGTGCCAGAGCCTGAACGTCGTCAGCCGGGTGATCTAATCCGTGCCGGGCTGTGGCTGGGGGTCGGGCTGTGGCGCGGGGTCGGGCTGCGGCGCGCGGAACGGGCTGCGGCGCGGGGGCGGGCTACGGCCCGGGGTCGGGCTGCGGTTCGGCGTCCGGCTTCGGCTCGGGCACGACCGGGACCGCAGGCTCTTCGGCGGGGGGTACCGTCGCCGGCTGCTCGGGGTCGGCCGGCGTGCCCGGATCGGGGTCGGCCGGCGTGACCGGGGCGTCGGGGACGGCGGGCGTGACCGGCTCGGTGGGCTGAGGAACCTCGGATGTCATGGTCAGGCGCTACCCGCCGGCGCGTGAGTTGCAACCTGAGCCTCCGCGGGCATTTGCGCGCTGCCCGATCAGAGGGTGGCCGCGAAACGTGCCGTATGTTCCCGTTTCGCGGCCAGCCTCGGATGCGAGGCCACGCTCAGACTCCCGGGACCGAGCCTCGTGCGCCTACGCCGCCGCGACGATGATCTCCGCCAGCGCGGCTGCGTTCTGAAGGTGCAGCAGGTGGCCGGCGTGGTCGAGCCGTTCGAGGCGCGCGCCAGGGATCTGCCGGCTGAGCCGGCGGATCGAAGCCGGGGGGATGACGTGATCGCCACCGCCGGCGACGATCGTGGCCGGCGCCGTGATATCGCCGAGCCGTGACTCCAGCGCCGGCAGATCGCGGATCAGCGCTCGCTGCTCGTACACGAACGATCGCCACACGGAAGGGGTGCGCAGCCGACGCCCGGCGGCGCTCAGGTACCGCTCGTCGATGGCCAGACCGCGCGCGATCCGCCGGCGCACAGGCGCCGCCGCCAGAACGACCCCGAGCCCGCCCAGCGCCACCGCGGTGGTGAGCTCGCCGAGGACCGGCACGGCCAGCCCGCGGTCGAGCGCGTACAGCGAGGCCATGTTCGCGGCCGGTGCCACCAGCACCAGCGCGGCGACTCGCTCGGGATGGTGGACCGCCAGCCAGGCGCCGACGGCGCCGCCGAAGCTGTGGCCGACGACCGTGGCCCGGGCGAGGGCACACTCGTCGAGTCCCGCCAGCGCGGCCTTGGCGTTGCCGCGGAGATCAGACGCTCGGCTCACGCCGTCCCATCCCGGCCGGTCGATCACGACCGTCTGGAGACGGGTGCCGATGGCCGCGGTCAGCCCCTCCCAATCGCCGGCGCTGCCGGGCTGGCCGTGCAGCAGCAGTGCGGCCGTCAACTGGAGCCGGCGCCGGGCGGACCCCCACGGACCGAGTGCCCGACCGGCTGGCCGTCGCGGCCGACGTAGCCATCCTTGCCGCCGGCGACGACCACGATCGCGTCCTCCTGGCCGGCGTTGCGCATTCCGCGGTGGGTGTTGGGGTCCACGCGGGCCACCCCGCCGGGGCCGACGAGGTGGTGCGAGCCGTCACCGAACCGAAACTCCACCTCGCCCCGATGGACGAAATACGTCTCCTCCTGCTCGGCGTGGTAGTGCAATCCGGTCTCGTACCCCGGCGGCAGAACGATCGCGTTGATCCCGAACGCGGTCACTCCGAGCTCGCGGCGGATCTTGCGAAAGCCGTAGCCATCGCCCATCCGCTCGAGGCTCGAGACGGCGTAGCCCTGGCCTTGGATCGCGTCATCCATTGTCAGAATCAATGCTATTGCGAGCCTGGCCCGAATACATGCGGGCGGCATACTAAGTGCCGTGCCGTCAGCACTCCTGTCAGAGGCGCTCGCGCCGCTGCGATCGAATCCAGCCCGTTCCGCCGTGCTGCTCGATATCGACGGGACGCTGGCGCCGATCGTCGAAGACGCGGCGGCCGCGCACGTGCCCGAAGCCACCCGCCTGCTGTTGATCCGGGTCGCGCGGCGCTACCAGGTGGTGGCCTGCGTCAGCGGCCGGCAGGCGTCGGATGCTCGGGCGATGGTCGCGATCGGGACGATCACCTACCTCGGCTCCCACGGGGCCGAGCTGCTCCGGGCCGGCTGGACCGAAGCGACGCTCGATCCCGCGCTCGAGGACTGGGCTCGCCGGATCCACGAGTTCGGGCGCGAGGCCGACACCGCCGACCTGCGCCGGCGGCGCGTGCGCCTCGAGGACAAGGGCCCGATCGTCGCCTTCCACTGGCGCGGCGCGCCCGACGAGGACGCCGCCCGAGCCGCGATCGACGCGATCGCCGCCCGCGCCGAGACGGCCGGGCTGCGCACGCACTGGGGCCGGAAGGTGCTGGAGGTGCGGCCCCCGGTCAAGATCGACAAGGGGGCGGGGATCGCCAAGCTGCTCGACGACGCCGACGTCGACGCCGCCATGTACGTGGGCGACGACGCGACCGACCTCGACGCGTTCCGGACGCTCCAGCAGATGACCGACGACGGCCGTCTCAAGCACGCGGTGCGCGTCGGCGTGCGCTCCGACGAGGGGCCCTCGGAGATCGCCTCGCAGGCAGATATCGTGGTCGATGGGACCGATGGCGTGCAGCAGCTCCTCTCGCTGCTGGCCGCAGACTGAGATGCGATTCCCCGAGTTCCTACGCACCACCGTGTTGATCAGCGCCGCCGCGGCGACGGTGCTGGCCGCGGTCACGCTGGCCGGAGCCAGCGGCAATGGCGACGACCTGCTGGTGCCGTTCGCCGCGGGGTGGTGGGCACTCGCCGGCTTGATCGGCATCTGGCTCGGGCGCCGGGCGACGGCCTCGGCGCAGATCGGCTCGCTCCTGGCGCGGTCTCGCACCCAGTCGATGCTCCCCGAGCTGAACCCGGGACGGACCGTGCTCAACCGGCTCTGGCCGCTGCTGCTCTGCACCGTCGGCGCCGGCGCGGTGGCCTTCGTGCTGCCCCAGGTTCCCGCCGTCGCCACCGGCTTCGCCATCATCTGGGCGCTCGGCTGGCGCCGGCAGGCGGCGGCCGTGACGGCGATCGAGGAGCGCGACGGGGCCCGCTTCTACGTCGAGAGGACCTCGCCGCTGCAGCCGATCCGGCTCGTGCGCACGCCGGGCTTCCGCTCGAACCTGTTCGAGTTGAACGGCTCCTCGGGCCGGCGGCCGGCGCGGCCGCGCGCGTAGGCGGAGGCCGACGGCCACGGATTGAAGGCCTGATGACGGCGTTCATACCCAGCCCCTCCACGAACGGCTTCTACATCGGTCCGCTGTTCGTGCACGCCTACGGGCTCGCCTACGTGTTCGCGGTCGCGGCGGCGATCCTGATCACGGCCCGGCGATGGGAGCGGCTCGGGGGTAAGCGCGAGCTCGTCTACGAGACCGCGATGTGGGGCTTCCCGGCCGGCCTGATCGGGGGCCGGATCTACTTCCTGATCACGACCCCGAGTCAGATCCCCCCGCATTGGTGGGGTCCGTTCGCGCTCTGGAAGGGCGGGCTTGGAATCTGGGGCGGAATCGCCGCCGGGGTGGGCGCCGGGCTGTGGGTGCTGTTCCGCCGCCTGGACAAGCCAGACGTGTGGAGGTTCATGGACTGCGCCGCGCCAGCGCTGCTGGTCGCGCAGGCGATCGGGCGGATTGGCAACTACTTCAACCAGGAGCTGTTCGGCAAGCCGACCACGTTGCCGTGGGCGCTGAAGATCGACCCCGCCCACCGGCCTCCCCGGTTCGCGCAGTACGCCACGTTCCAGCCCACGTTCCTGTACGAGATCATCTGGAACCTGTCGCTGGCGGGGGTGTTGGTGTGGCTCGGGCGCACCCGAAAGATCCGTCCGCCCGGTCTGTTCGCCCTCTACGTCGCCGGCTACTCCGCGTTTCGGATGTTCGAGGAGACGCTCCGGATCGACTACTCCAATCACATCTTCGGCCTGCGGCTGAACTTCTACGTCGCCGCGCTGCTGTGCATCGCCGGGCTGATGTGGTTCGTGGCCATCCAACGGCGCTGGCGGGTGCCGGGCCGACACGTGCGCCGGGGGGCGAGCCTGCTCGGGCTGGCCTGGCTCGTGGCCTGGGCGGCGGGATGCGGCTCGGCGGGAGCGCCGGCTCAGCGCCGGGCGTACGTGCCGGCCAGCGTCGGCACCCCGAGCGCCGCGGTGCGCACCTAGGCCGCGCATCGGGGTCGTGCACGATCAGCACCAGCTCTCGGGTCCCGCCAGGGACCGGGGACCATCGCAGCGGTGGCGAGATGTCGGCGCCGTCGCAGGTGTGGGCCCGGGCGCAGCCAGCTCACGCCGGCGAGCGGCTTCGCTTGCGCATCGCCGCCACCTCGGCCCAGGGCCTGGTGTTGGCGACCTCGGCGGCGGTGAGCCACCCCCGTCGCGCGGTGGCGATCCCGTAGCGGGCGACCTCGAATCCCCCGATCCGGTGGGCGTCGCAGTTGATCACGATCGGCACCCCGGCGGCGGCGGCGGCGCGGGCGCTGAGGTCATTCAGATCGCGGCGATCGGGGCTGGAATTGATCTCGAGCATCGTCCCCGTCCTGGCGGCGGCCTCGATCACCTGCTCGACATCGAACTCGTACGGGCGCCGGCGCTCGATCTTCCTCCCCGAGGGGTGGCCGATCGCGTCGACCAGCGGATGCTCGATGGCGCGCACGATCCGCTCGGTCATCTGCGCGGCGCCCATCCGAAACGAGGAGTGAACGCTCGCGATCACCCAGTCGAGCTGGGCGAGCACCTCGTCGTCGTAGTCGAGGCCCCCGTCCGGGAGGATGTTGACCTCGCTGCCCGCCAGCAGGTCGATTCCTTCGACGTCGCTTGAGCGGATCCGTTCGACGTGCTCGGCCAGCCGGTCAGGCGAGAGATCGTCGCCGAAGCCGAAGCTGGCGGAGTGATCCGTGATCGCGAGGTACTCGTAGCCGGCGTCGCGCGCCGCGATCGCCATCTCCTCGATCGAAGCTGTCCCGTCCGAGGCCGTGGTGTGACAGTGCAGATCGCCACGCAGGTCGCCCGGCTCGATCAGGTCGGGCAGGGCCCCGTTGGCCGCCGCCTCGAGCTCGCCCCGGTTCTCTCGCAGCTCGGGGACGATGTACTCGAGCCCGAGCAGCGCGTAGACCTCGGCCTCGGTCTCGCAGCGATGGGTCTCGCCGGTGGCGTCGTCGAGGACGCCGTACTCCGAAACGTGCAGCCCCTTGCGCACGGCCGCGTCGCGGAGGGCCATGTTGTGCTGCTTTGAGCCGGTGAGGTGTTGGAGCAGGTTGCCGAACTGGTCCGGCGCCACGATCCTCAGATCGACCTGGAGGCCGGTGTGGGTGCGCAGCCTGACGCCGGCCTCGCCCGGCGTCGCCGCCCTCTCCACGACGTCGAGCTGGGTCGCCGCGCGGGCCAGCGCCAGTGGGTCGCTGGCGGTGGCGATCACGTCGAGGTCCTTGACGCTGTCGGTCATCCGCCGAGCCGAGCCGGCGAGCTCCACGCGGTCGGTGGCCGGATGGTCCCGCAGGGCAGCGACCAGCTGCTCGCCCACGGCGAGCGCCCGATCGAGCACGACGCGAACGCGGGGCGCCTGGGCGCGTCGGGCTTCCAGCGCCACCAGGATGCTCTCCTCGGCCTTTGGGCCGAAACCCTTCAGCGCCTGGATCCGCTGCTCCCGGGCCGCTGCCTCGAGCGCCTCCGGCGAGTCGATCTGAAGCTCGTCGAACAACCGCCGGGCGCGCTTGGGCCCGAGGCCGGGCAGGCGGGTGATCTCGATCAGCCCGGGCGGGAACTTCGCCCGCAGCTTGACCGCTGCCGGGATCGCCCCGTCGTCGGCCAGCGCCAGCACCTTCTCCTGGATGATGGCGCCGATCCCGGGGAGCTCCGTGGCCCGGCCCTGTCGCGCCATCGCGGTCACCGACACCGGCGCCTCGCGCACCGCCTTGGCGGCGTTGCGATAGGCCACCACCCGGTGCACGATCGCCCCGTCGAGCTCGTAGAGGTCGCCGAGCTCGTCGAGCGCGGCCGCGATCTCGCTGTTGGTTGGTTCCGCCATGGTGGGATGTAGGCTAGTGCCAGCGCCGCGCTATACTTTTTGAAGTACCGACTTAGAACAAGGAGCCCACATGGCAGGCAACGTCGCCGAAGTCACCGACAACAACTTCCAGGCCGAGGTGATCGAGTCGGAGATCCCGGTCTTGGTCGACTTCTGGGCACCGTGGTGTGGGCCGTGCCGGATGGTCGCGCCGGTGGTCGAGGAGATCGCCGCCGAGCGCGAAGGCGAGCTCAAGGTGGTCAAGATGAACACCGACGAGAATCAGCAGACGGCGGTCGCGTTCAACATCATGTCGATCCCGACGCTGATCCTGTTCCGCAACGGGCAGCCGGCGAAGACGGTGATCGGCGCCTACCCGAAGCGCAAGCTCGAGGCCGAGCTCGAGCCGGCGCTGGCGTAGGCGCGCCGGCCCTACGCCAGGGCCACCGCCACCCGCAGCTCGAGACCGTCGATGTCGACCGGCTCGGCGCCGTTGAGCGACTCGTAACCGACCTGCACGGCCAGCGTTTCGCCGGCGATGTAGCCCTCGTGGGCGCGCGCCGCGGCGAGCAGCGCGGGGTCGCCGTCGAGGGTCAGCACGATCCGGTCGGTCACCTCGAGTTCGGCCGCGCGCCGCGCCGCCTGGACGGCATGGACGATCGCCCTGGCCCAGCCCTCGTCGCGGAGGTCCTCGCCGATCTCGAGCTCGAGGGCGACCGCGTGCGATCCCTCACGCTCGACCTGATACCCGGCCAGCGGCTTCATCGAGACCAGCAGGTCCTCGGCGGCGAGCACGCGATCGGCGCCGCCGACGGAGATGGCCACATCGCGACCGTCGCGCAGTGAAGCCGCGACCAGCGCCGGATCGAGGGCGCCGACGGCGGCGGCGACGAGCGGCATCTGCTTTCCGAATCGCGGTCCCAGCGTTCTGTAGTTGGGCTTGACTTCGACCTCGCCGAGCTCGTCGGCCTCGGAGACGAACGACAGTCCCCGGACGTTCAGCTCCTCGCAGACGAGCTCACCGAAGCGCTCGATCGCCCGGCGCTCGACGCCGGCGGCCACGACCACAGCCGCACGCAGGGGCTGGCGCACCTTGAGCTTGGCCTGGGCGCGCGCCGCCAGTCCGAGCCGCACCGTTTCCCGGGCGATCGCCATCGCGCGCTCGAGCTCCAGGTCGCGTTCGTGCGGCGTGGGGAAGTCGCACAGATGCACGCTGGCCTCCGACCCGTCGAGGTTGTCGTAGATCTCGTCGGCAAGGAACGGGCAGAACGGGGCGAGCAGCCTGGCCAGCGTCAGCATGCACTCGCGCAGCACCCCGAAGGCCGCCGGCTCGCCGTCCCAGAAGCGCCGGCGCGAGCGGCGCACGTACCAGTTCGAGAGCTCGTCGACGAACTCGGCGATCACCCGCCCGGCGGCGGTGGCGTCGAACTCGTCGAGCCGCGCGATCACGGTCTCGACCGTCGCCTGAAGGCGGGAGAACGCCCACCGGTCGAGATCGTTGGCCCGTCCCAGGTCCAGGGGCTGGTAGCGATCGATGGCGTTCGCGTTCGCGTACAGCACGTAGAAGCTGTACGTGTTCCACAGCTGCAGCAGGAACTGCCGCACCGCCTCGCCGATCGTCTCGAGCGAGAACCGGTAGCCGTCCCACGGCTGCTTGGAGGTGAAGAAGTACCACCGGAAGGCGTCGGCCCCGTAGCGGTCGATCACCTCCCAGGGCGCGACCACGTTTCCGACCGACTTCGACATCTTGCGGCCCTCCTCGTCGAGGATCAGCCCCAGGCAAACGACGTTGCGGTAGGAGGAGCGGTCGAACAGCAGCGTCGAGACGGCCAGCAGCGAGTAGAACCAACCCCGGGTCTGATCGAGCGCCTCGCAGATGAAGTCGGCGGGGAACCGCTGCTCGAAGTGCTCGACGTTCCGGTGGGGGGCGTGGTACTGCGCGAACGGCATCGACCCGGAGTCAAACCACACGTCGATCACCTCGGGTACGCGACGCATCTCCTCGCCGCAGTCCGGGCACGGGAACGTGACCTCGTCGACGTACGGGCGGTGGGGGTCGGTCAACGTCACCCCGGAGAGCTCGGCCAGCTCGGCGTAGGACCCGATCACGTGCACGTGCTCGTTCGCGCAGCGCCACACCGGCAGCGGCGTGCCCCAGTAGCGCTCGCGCGAGAGCGCCCAGTCGACGTTGCCCTCGAGCCAGTTGCCGAAGCGGCCGTGCTTGACATGGGACGGATGCCAGTTGACGGTCTCGTTCGCGGCCAGCAGCCGGTCCTTGACCTGGCTCGTGCCGATGTACCACGACGGCTTGGCGTAGTAGAGCAGCGGCGTGCCGCAGCGCCAGCAGTGGGGGTAGCTGTGCTCGAGCGTCTCCGCCCGCAGCAGCCGGCCTCGCGCCCGCAGGTCCTCGATCAGATCGGGATCGGCTTCCTTCACCCAGCTCCCCGCGTACGGCCCGATCCGATCGTCGAACGTGCCGTTGAGCGCGACCGGGTTGACCACGTTCAGCCCGTACTGCTGGCCCAGGCGGAAATCGTCCTCGCCGAACGCGATCGCCGTGTGCACCAACCCCGTGCCCTCCTGGTCGCTGACGAAGTCGGCCAACACCACCGTGTGCCCGCGCTCGCCGTAGGCGCTCGCCGGGATGAACGTGAACGGCGGTTCGTAGCGGACGCCCTCCAGCTCGGTCCCGGGAAAGCTCGAGAGGATGTCGGCGCCCTCGAGCACGTGCTCGAGCAGCGCCTCGGCGACGATGAACACCGGCCCCCCGTCGGCCTGGGCGCGGACGTAGATCAGCTCGGGATGGACCGCGACGGCGGCGTTGGAGACGAGCGTCCACGGCGTCGTCGTCCACACCAACAGCTCATCATCGGCGTGCGCGGCGCCGTGATCCTCGACCACTGGCAGGCGCACGTAGATCGACGGATCGACCACGTCGCGATAGACGTCGGGCTGCCCCAGCTCGTGGCTGGAGAGCGTGGTCTCATCGCGGGTGCAGTACGGGACCACCTTCAGCCGCTCGAACAGCAGTCCGTGCTCGGAGATCGTCTTCAGCGCCCACCACACCGACTCGATGTAGTCGGCGTCGAGCGTCCGGTAGGCGTTCGCGAGGTCGACCCAGAAGCCGATCCGCTCGGTCAGCCGGTTCCAATCCTCGACGTGGCTGAGCACCGTCTCGCGGCACCGGGCGTTGAACTCGGCGATCCCGTAGCGCTCGACATCGGCCTTGCTGGTGAAGCCGAGCTCGGCCTCGACCGCGAGCTCGACCGCCAGCCCGTGGCAATCCCACCCCCCCTTGCGCTCCACGTAGAAGCCACGCATCGTCCGGTAACGCGGAAAGATGTCCTTGAACACGCGCGCCAGCACGTGATGCGAGCCCGGCGGCCCGTTAGCCGTCGGCGGGCCTTCGTAGAACCCCCAGGGGGGACTGTGGCGCCGCCGGCGCACCGACTCTGCGAACACGTCGCGCTCCCGCCAGCGATCCAGCACGCGCTCCTCGAGCTCGGGGAACGAGGGGCGGGTATCGACGGGGCGGTGGGGGCTCGGCATGGCGGCCCGATTTTAGGAAGGAGCCCCCAGCCGGTGTGCGGCGCCTACGTCACCAGTGCGATTTGTGGTCCCGGCGCGACCCGGCGGCCGCCCCCGCGCTCAAGGCGCGCGAGCAGCAGATCGCGGGCCGCGATCGGGGTTTGGCCGAGTCGGCAGACGGTGCTGGCGCCGGTGTCGGGCACGGCACCGCGGTAGTCAAAGACGACGACTTCCTGGACGACGCCGCGCACGGCGTAGACGAGCCGGCCGATGGCGTCGAGGGTCACACGGCGACCGGTCAGCACGACCGCATTCGGGGCCAGCGCGCGCAGGGCGCGGCCGAGGCGGGCCGGGTCGGTCGCCGGGGAGAGCGACAGGGTCCGCATCCCGGCGCGTCTCAGGATCAGTTCGAGCGCCTGCGCGTGGAGAGCGTCGAGGTCCAGCGGCGCGGACGCGTCGAGGAGCAGGATCCCGTGCGGGCGGCTCGCCGGCGGCGATAGCCGTTTCAGCGCCGACAACCAGCCGGTGGCGAAGCGCCACCCGAATTCGAATTCGACCGTGGGGCGATCTGGACGTGCGTGCTCTCCGACGGCCCGGAGCAGCACCTCCTCGATCGTCCGCTCGATCGAGCGCAGTGTGAGGCTGTCCTCGAGCAGACGCGCCGCCCGGTCCTCATCGAACGCCGCGAAGGCGGCGGCCAAGCGGGTCGGTGAGGACGGCCCTTCGCCGCGTTCTCGGGCCAGCGACACGGCCGAGGAGACGTTGTGGGTCTCGGCCAGCGCCAGCCGCAGCGCTTCGATCTCGGTGAGCGCGTACTGGCGGTGTCCTCCGGGAGAGCGAAGCGGACGCGGGAACCCGTAGCGCCGCTCCCAGCTGCGCAGCGTGTTCGGGCTGATGCCGAGCATCACCGCCGCGGCGTTCGTCCGGATTCCGCTCATTCGCCGAAGTTATCGAGGGGACGGGAGCGCTTTGCAAGAAGCGCAAGCCGCCGTGCACGGTGGGCGGAAAAATGCGCTTGCAGGATTTACGTGCGCGACGTCCCGCTAACAGCGTCTGGGCGAAAACTTGCAGGCCTGCACGAAAAGTTGCAGGGAGCCCGACCGGAAGGGGCTAGTCGAACACCAGCAGCGCCGCGCGCGGGGGCCCGCACGAGGCGATCCGCGCCCGGATGCGAACGCCGAACGTGTTCGCCGGGCGAACGACGACCCGCTGGACCCCGTCGTCGCCGCGAGCCGCCCACGTGACCGCGACGGCGAGGTTCTCGGGCGCCGACGCCTCGGCGTCGGCGGGCACGATCAACTCGGTGACGAGCCGGTTGACCGCGTCCGTCTCGCTGACCGCGAGCAACTTCTCGGCCGCGCCGGAGACCGCGCAGACCGACATCGAGCCGTCGATGACGATGAAGGCGCCGCCCGGCGCCGGCGCTACGTCCTCGGCCGCGGTGAGGACCAAGCCCATCTCGCACGTCGTGCACACCCGCGAATTCGCGCCCGGTCCAGGTGGCGAGCCGCAATGACTGCAGAACGAAACCTCCGGGCTCGGATCGAGGGCCGGTACTAGGCTTAGTCCGCGTCGGCGGATTGGTTGGACGTTGGTCATCGGGTCCCCTTGGGGAAGTAGTCGTGGTTACAAACTTGCAGTCCGGGCGCCTCCGGGGAGCTCGCCCGGCGATCGCTGCGCCGGGGCAATGGTCACTGCTGGCTTCCCGTGCTCATCGATCAGCTCGAGGATGCGCCGTTGCGCAGCTCCCGGGCCGGAGGGCAGCACGGCGTTGCCGTTCGTCGTGCGGACCCTAACGCGCTGTCCCGCGCGTCGATAGACTGCGACCGGAAGCGCTCCCGCTGCCAGTCGTACTGCGTAGGCCCATCTTGCGACTGCGTCGTCATTCAAGTGCCCCCCTGCGAGCACCACGAGGTTGGGATGGTGCACGGCGAGCGCATCTCCGATTCCGGTCACGCCCCGAGCGGACAGGCTCAGGACCCTCACTCCCGCTCGGACGCAAAACAGCTCGAGGGCACGAATGTGAGGAGCGTCGGGGTCGAGTTCGTCACGTGAGGCATCTCCGACCACGATCGAGGCCGGGCGTACCGGTGGCGGTGCCAGTCGCTGGGCGCGCCGCAACCAGTCCGCTCCCCAATGAGCGGCGAACGCCCACGCCGCCGAGTCGACGGTGTACCGGCGGGCGATCTCGTCGAGCGTCGGCAACAGCACCTCCTCGACCGATCGCTCCACCGATCGTAGGGCCAGGGCCGCCTCGATCGCGGTGTCGGCTCGTTCCCGCTCATAGGACACGAGTGCTCCGACCAGCGAGTTGCTGTCCGCCGCGAGACCCTCCCGCGCTCGCGACACCGCGGACGAGATCGACAGCCCTTCTTGCAAGGCATCTCTCAGCGCCGCAACTTCGCCATGGGTGAACAGGCGATGCTTACCAGGCGACCGTTGCGGCTTCGGGAACCCGAATCGGCGCTCCCATGCGCGCAACGTGTTCGGGCTGACGTTCAGCAACGCCGCCGCTTCGCTGGTCTTCAGATAACGCATGCGCGTGATAGATCGGCGCCGGCTTTGCGATTCATAGGGCCCGTACGTACAATTGGACGAATATACGACCAATCCTGCGCAACTCGAGGCGCTCTGAGGAGGCTTCCACCAGGTGTGGTCGTCGGAGGAGGGTCGCCTCGACCGCGGACAGGAGAGGGACAACGGATCATCGGCGGGCTTGTGGCTGCCCGATCGCTCATGTGAGGAGGCCCATCATGGGTTGGCGCGAAGGCTGATCTTAACCGAAGAAATGGCTTTGTAGCGCGGTTCGCGGTAACGTGACCGCATGCTCGGCCGGTCGGCCGCAATTCAGCGTGCGTCCAGGCGCAGGCTACTGGTCCTGTGTCTGGTCGAGACGTGCCTCTTGGCGAGCATCGTGGTTGCCATTGTCGAGGTCCCGCACGATCGATTGGACAACCTCAGTATCGCGCTCGCTGTTGCTGCGGTTGTGGCCGGGATCATGGTCGCTGGCACTCGCGGGGCGCCTGCGGTTTCCGCTGCGTTCATCGTGTACGTGTTGGCCGCTGCCTTCCTTGGTCCGGCCAGCGCATGCGCGGCCGCGATCCTGTCTGAGCTGGCCGCCGCGGCACGGCTGCGAACGCGCCTTGAGTCGATCTTCCTGATCAACCTGCCGGCCAACGTAATCCCGGCGGTGGCGGTCGCGCTTTTGATGAAGGGCGTGTTCTCGCACCCGACCGACGACGTCTCCTTCTATGTCGTCCTCGCAGGTGGTGCGTGCATGGCCTATGTGCTCAGCTTCCTGGTGTTTGCCACGTCGCGTCACGCGTTGCGCCCAGACGCGACCATCGGCGTCCGAGACTTCGTCGAGTCCTTGCCGGGCATGGCGTTCAGCGTCCTGCTCGTCCTCGCCGGCGCCAGCATCTACCTGAAGGTGGGGCTGCGCGGCATCGCGTTCGCGCTCACGGCGGTGTTCGCGTTCTCATACATGGCCCATCTGCTGCAGCGTGCCCGCCACCGCTCCGAGCAGTACGTGTCACTGTCCTGGGGCGTGCTCGCAGGGCTGATGCGATCGCTCGACATCCGTGACCAGCGGGCGGCCCGGCACGCCGCCGCGGTGGCGCGGTTCGCGAGCGACATGGCCCGGAGGGTCGGGATGAGCGAGGAGGAATGCGAGCTCGCCCACACCGCCGGGCTGCTTCACGACATCGGTCATTTCGCGCTCTCGGACCGGGTGGCCGAGCGCGGCCGGACGCTGACCGACGAAGACTGGACGGCGATCCAGCGCCATCCGGAGCTGGGCGCCGACATGCTCAAGGACCTCGGGATGTACGGCCCAGTGGCCGAGATCGTGCTCGCGCATCACGAGCGGATCGACGGCCGCGGCTATCCCCAAGGCCTCGCCGGCGAGCAGATTCCGGAGATCGCCAAGATCATCTCGGTGGCCGAGGTGTACGACACGCTCACCGCCAGCGACACCTACCGGACGCGGATGAGCTCGTTCGAGGCGCTCCGCGAGCTGCGGCGGGTGTCAGGGTCCCAGCTCGACGGCGAATACGTAGAGGTGCTGGCCCAGCTGCTCAGCGGCGAGGGAGTCGACTACCGCCACGCCGACGCGGCCGACTTCGATACCGAGCTCGCGATGGAGCGGCGAATCAAGGAAGCGGGTGCGGGTTAGACGGCCTTCGCCGACCGCCCGCGATCCGGGGTGGCCTCGCGCTGCAGCGAGCCGATGAACTGCTCGATCTGCTGGTGGCTGAACCGGCGCTGACCGCCGGGCGTGCGGTAGGACTGGAGATAGCCCATGTCCGACCACCGGCGAATCGTGCCGAGCGAGACTCCCAGTGCGCGCGCAGCCTGCGAGGTCGAGAGACCGAGCGGGCTCGTGCGAGATGGTTCCATGTGATCATTTCAGCCGCCTTGGGGAGGATTCGCGAGGGTCATACAGCATTTGCACAACCTCGCGAGGCCAAGATCCCACATCAAATCGCCCGCGCTAAAGGTTTGTAAATGAAGCTGCGGCTGTACCACCATCGCGACGGTGCGCGGATCGCGTATCGCGAGACGGGCACGGGGCCGGCGTTGGCGTTGCTGCATTCCCTCGGCCTCTCGCACCGAGAGTGGGAACCGGTGGTGGCGCCGCTGTCGGCGCGCTTTCGCGTCGTGCTGCCCGACCTCCCGCTGCACGGCGACTCCGAGGACCGCCCCCGTCACCCGTACACCCCCGAATGGCTGACCGACGTGATCGCGGGCTTCTGCGGCGAGGTGGTGGGCGCACGGCCGCTGATCGCCGGCCACGACATCGGCGCCGAGCTGGCGCTGCGGGCGGTCAGCGATGGGCTGGTGGAGCCGAGCCGGCTGGTGCTGATGCCCAACCGGCTGCACCGCCGGGACACCAACGCCGGCAAGCGCGCCGCCTGGCGGGTCGCATGCCGCACGGCGGCGCTCCCGGGACTCGATCGGGTGCTGGCCCACGGCGCGAGACTGGTGTTCCGGCCCTCGTTCGGGGAGCGACTGTCAGCGCAGCGCAACCCGGCGGCGCGCGACCTGGTCCGGCACGCGTTCGCGGACGTGGGCGGAAACGGCAATCGGGCCCGTTCGTGGGCGAAGTTCGTGCGCCGATGGCCGGTGGCGCCCCAGCGCCAGCTGCTCGACGCCTACCCCCAGATCCACTCCGCGGTGCTGTTGCTGTGGGCCGAGGAGGACAACCTGCACCCGATCGAGGGGGCGCACGAGGCGCTCGACCTGCTCCCCGATGCCCAGCTCCGGACGCTCCCCGGGACCGGCTTCCTGATGGCCTACGACGATCCCGTGGCGGTGGCGCGCGAGCTGATCTGGTTCTGCGGGTAAGCGCTAGCGTTTTCCTCAGAATCCATACAGCCACACGGCGAAAGGACAGGCATGGGCGTTCAGGAGAAGGAGCAGCTCTGGGGGGGCGAGACCACGAAGGCGGTTTCGAACTTCCCCATCTCGGGCGAGACCGTCCCGGTGCCGGTCCTCCGCTGGCTCGGCCGGATCAAGGGCGCAGCGGCGCGGGTCAACCTCGAGCTCAGGCTGATCGATCAGGACCGCGCCGACCGCATCGCCGCGGCTGCAGATCGGGTGGCCGAGGGCGAGTTCGACGACCAGTTCCCGATCGACGTCTTCCAGACTGGCTCGGGCACCTCGACGAACATGAACGCCAACGAGGTGATCGCCAGGATCGCCGGCGAGGGCATCCATCCGAACGACCACGTGAACATGGGCCAGTCCTCCAACGACGTGTTCCCCTCGGCCGTGCACCTCGCCGCGCTGGGCGAGGTCAGCAGCGGCCTACTCCCCGCGCTCGAGCAGCTCGAGGCGTCGCTGAGCGCCAAGGCCGACGAGTTCCATGACATCGTCAAGTCGGGCCGGACCCATCTGATGGACGCGGTTCCGGTGACCCTGGGGCAGGAGTTTTCCGGCTACGCGGCCCAGGTGCGGCTCGGGGCCCGGCGGATCGGCGACACGCTGGCCCGGGTGTCGCAGATTCCGCTCGGGGGGACCGCCACCGGGACGGGGCTGAACACCCACCCGGAGTTCGCCGCCCGCACGCGGGCCCGGCTGACCGAGGCCACCGGGCTTGAGATCCGTCCGCCCGAGGATCCGTTCGAGGCCCAGGGCAACCGTGACGCGCTGGTCGAGCTCTCGGGCGCGCTCAAGGTGCTCGCGGTGTCGCTGACCAAGATCGCCAATGACCTGGCGCTGATGGGCTCCGGGCCGCGGACCGCCATCGGCGAGCTGTTCCTGCCCGAGCTCCAGAAGGGTTCCTCGATCATGCCCGGCAAGGTCAACCCGGTGATCCCCGAGGTCGTGATTCAGGTCAGCGCCCAGGTGATCGGCAACGACACCGCGATCACCATCGCCGGCTCCCAGGGCCAGTTCGAGCTCAACGTGCGGGTGCCGCTGATCGCCCGCAACCTGCTCGAGTCGATCCGGCTGCTGACCGCTGCCGCCCGCGCGTTCGCCGAGAAGTGCATCGATGGCATCAAGGCCAACGAAGAGGGATGCGAGCGCTCCGCCGAGTCGACGCTCGCCGCGGCCACGGCGCTGAACCCGTACATCGGCTACGACAAGGGGGCGGAGATCGTCAAGGAGGCGGCGAGCTCGGGCCGGATGCTGCGCGAGGTCGCCTACGAGAAGGGCGTCGACGAGGACACCTACAACCAGGCGATGGACCTGCGCAAGATGGCGCAGGGAAATCTGTAAGGGCCGAGCCCCATCTACATGGCCACCGTCTCGGCCCCGAGCTCCTCGGAGATGGCGACGTCGAGCGAGTAGTCGATCGGGACCACGATCAGCGAGGGCACGTCGAGCGCGAGCGCTCCTCTCAGCCGCTGCGAGAACTCATCGGCCGAGGCGCACCGCCAGGCCGGCATCCCGAACGCCTCGGCCAGCTTCACGAAATCGGGGTTGCCGAAGTCGGTGCCGAAGTGGCGTCCGAACTTCTTGTCCTGCTTCCACACGATCGATCCGTATTGGCCGTTCTCCCAGATCACGTTGACGACCGCGGTCTTCAGACGGACCGCGGTCTCGAGTTCCTGGGCGTTCATCAGAAAGCCGCCATCGCCGCTGACCGCGACCACGTTGCGCTCGGGATGGACGAGCTTGGCGGCGATCGCGGTGGGGAGGGCGAAGCCCATCCCGGCCAAGCCGTTGGCGATCAGCACCGTGCCCGGCTCATGGGCGGGGAACATCCGCCCGATCCACAGCTTGTGCATGCCGACGTCGGAGACCAGGAGATCGTCGCGGCCGAGCGCGTGGCGGATGTCGAGCAGGACCCGCGGCGGGCACATCGGGAAGTGTTCGTCGCCGCGAGCCTCCGCCAGCGCGCCCAGGACGACGTCGCGCAGGCGCGTGGAGCCCGAGCTGGTGGACACGCGATGACAGCCCGCGGCCAGCCGCGAGAGCACGTGCGCGATGTCGCCGATCAGCTCGACCTCAGGGATGTAGAACTCGTCGATCTCGGCGGCGACGCTGTCGATGACGATGATCCGCTTGTCGGCGCGCGGGTTCCAGTGCTCGGGCGAGTGCTCGACCAGGTCGTAGCCGATCGCGATGACCACGTCGGCGTCCTCGAACCCGGCCATCGCGTAGTCGCGCGACTGCAGGCCCACGGTCCCGAGCGCATGGGGATCCTCGTAGTCGAGCAGCCCCTTGGCCATGAACGTCTCCGCCGCCGAGATGCCGGTCGAGCCGACGAAGTAGCGAAGAGCGCGGGCGGCGTGGGCGCGGATCGCGCCGTTGCCGACCAGGGCGATCGGGTTCTCGGCGTCGGCGATGATCTCGGCGGCGCGCTGGAGCTCGCGCATCCCCGGCTCGGGCTGGACGGGATCGCGGCGGGGCAGCGGCGAGGCGTCGAGCGGACGCGCCATCACGTCCTCAGGCAATTCGAGATGGGTCGCGCCCGGCTTCTCCGACTCCGCCACCTTGAAGGCCTTGCGGACCACCTCCGGTACGATCTCCGGACTGGATACGCGCGCGTTCCACTTGACGATCGGGCGCAGGATGCCGATCAGGTCGATGTACTGGTGCGATTCCTTGTGCATGCGCTCGAGGTCGGACTGGCCCGTGAGGGCGAGGAGCGGAGCGCGGTCCAGGAACGCGTCGGCAACCGCGGTGACGAGGTTGGTGGCTCCCGGGCCGAGGGTCCCGAGGCACACACCGGCTCGCCCCGTGAGGCGGCCGATCGCGTCAGCCATATACGCGCCGCCCTGCTCCTGGCGGACGGGAACGAACTGAATCGAGGAGTCGGAAAGGGATTCGCTCAGATCAAGCGTCTCCTCCCCGGGAATACCGAACACGTACCGAACACCCTCAGCCTCCAGGCACTCCACGAACACATCTGAAGCTTTGCGCTCGGCCACAGCAGCAACCTACCGGATCGCAGCGGCGCTCTTCGCGCTCGCGGCGCTGTCCCTGCTGCCTGCGTCCGGGGCGCGCGCGGCGAGCACGTTCTACATCCGGGGAGGGGGATACGGCCACGGGATCGGGCTGAGCCAGTACGGGGCCTACGGCTACGCGCTGCACGGCCGGAGCTACCGCTGGATCCTCGCCCACTACTACAAGGGCACGTCGATCGGCACCGTGGAGGCGAACCGGACGGTCTCGGTGCTGCTGTCGACCGGATCGGCCGCGTTCAGCGGCGCCACCCGCGCCGGTTCCAAGAAGCTGTCCGGCGCGACCACGTATGCCGTGCGGCCGAACGCCGACGGCTCGGTGACGCTGGTGGCCGGCGGATCGGGCAAGCAGGTCGGGCGGTTCGCCGCGCCGCTGACCGTGACCGGACCGGGCCCGTTGAGCCTGGCCGGCATGGGGAGCTACCGCGGGGCGTTCGCGTTCGCGCCCGACGGCTCGGGCGGGATCGAGACCGTGAACGTGGTCGGGCTCGACGAGTACGTGCGCGGCGTGATCGCGGCGGAGATGCCCGCCTCGTGGTCGGCGGCGGCGCTGGAGGCGCAGGCGGTGGCGGCGCGGACGTACGCGATTACCAGCGACGCCGGGGGCAGCGCGTTCGACCTCTACGCCGACACCCGCTCGCAGATGTACGGTGGCGTGGCCGCCGAGACCCCGGCGAGCGACAGCGCGGTGGCGGCGACGCGAGGCCAGGTCGTGACCTACCGCGGCCTGCCCGTGGTCACCTACTTCTTCTCCAGCTCCGGCGGCCACACCGAGAACGTCGAGAACGTGTGGCCCGGGGCCACGCCCGAGCCGTGGCTGCGCGGCGTCGCCGACCCGTACGACGGCGCCGGCGGCGACCCCTATCACCGGTGGAGCTACCAGCTGTCGCCGGCCTCGGCGGCGGCGAGGCTCGGGTCGTGGGTCAAGGGCCGCCTGGTCGGGATCAGGGTGACCAGGCACGGCGTCTCACCGCGGATCGTCTTCGCGGAGGTGGTCGGGACGTCCGCTCAGACGAAGGTCACGGGGACTCAGCTTCAGCGGGCGTTCGGGCTCCCCTCGACGTGGGCCTCGTTCACCACGATCTCGACGGCGCCCGGCGTGGCGGCGCGACCGGCGCGCCCCAACCGGGCCTGGCACGTGAGCGCGGAGTCCCGGGCCCTGCTCGCGCTGGTGCCGGCGCTCAAGGGCCTCGTCGGGGACGTCTCCGCCCTGCACGGGACGGTGTTCCCCGCGGCCAAGGGTGGGCGCTTGGTGGTCCAGCTGCGCACGCGACGGGGCTGGCGCATCGTGCGCCGCGCCCGGCTCGTCTCGGGCGGGAGGTACGGGACGAATCTGCCGGGCCCGGGGACCTACCGGATCGTCTATCAAGGGCTGTCCGGCCCCTCCGTCACGGTCAGCTGAACGACGTGGCCGGGCCGCTGCTGGCGATCGACGGGCCGTTCGTGCTCTACCGCTCGTTCTACGCCCTGCCGGATTCGATCAAGGGGGCCGGCGGTCATCCCGTCAACGCGCTGCTGGGCGCGGCCAACGTGATCCTGCGGATCGCCGCCGATCGAGACCCGCGCGCGATCACGGTCTGCTTCGGGGCGGAGGCCGCGGCCTACCGGGTCGAGCTCTATCCGCCCTACCACGCCACCCGGCCGCCGGTCCCGGACGCGCTGCAGTGGCAGTTCGACCAGGCACCGGAGTTTCTCGAAGCGTTCGGCTGGAGCACGCTGACCAGCGAGGGGGTGGAGGCCGACGACCTGCTGGGATCGCTGGCCGAGATCGAGGCCGGCGCCGGCGGCCAGGCCCTGCTGTTGACCGGCGACCGCGACATGTATCAGTGCGTGGGAGAGCGGGTGAGCGTCCTGTTCTTGAAGTCGGGGACGACCGGCTTCGAGGAGGTCGACCCCGACGAGGTGCGCCGCCGCTACGGCATCCCGCCGGCGCTCGTCCCCGACTTCATCGCCCTGCGGGGTGATCCTTCCGACGGGCTGCCGGGGGCGCCCGGCATCGGCCCCAAGACGGCGGCCGAGCTGCTGGTCAAGCATGGGTCCCTGGAGGCGGCGATCGCCGGCGCCGGCGAGGAGCGCCCGCGCACGGCGGCGGCGCTGCGCGAGCACGCGGACGAGCTGCGCGCGTTTCACGACATCGCGACGCTGCGGACGGTCGAGGTGCAGCGGCCCCCGGACCGGGCGACCGATCTGGGCGGCGGCGCGGCGGCGGCGCGGCGCTTCGGGATGAACAGGCTGGGCGAGCGGCTCGAGAAGGCCGAGAAGCTGAGCGACCTCTGAGGCCAATCGGGCGGGGGCCGCCGGCGGTGGGTGTCGGCCCGGCGCCGGCGGGGCGCCGGCGCCACCGTCAGGGCGCGAACCTGACCGTGATCACATCGCCGTCGGCGACGACGTAGTCCCGGCCCTCGACCCGCAGCGTGCCCCGCTCGCGAGCCCCGGCGTAGCCGCCGGCGTCGACGAGCTCGTCCCAGGCCACGACCTCGGCCCGGACGAAGCCGTGCTGGATGTCGGTGTGAATCATGCCCGCCGCGTGCCAGACCGACAGGCCGTGGCGCAGATGCCATGACTGCGCCGGCTTGTCCTCACCGCCGGTGAAGAACGCGATCAGCCTCAGCAGCGAGAACGCACCCCGGATGACCGCCTCGAGCCCCGACTCGGCCAGCCCCAGGTCGTGCCGCATCGCCTCCGCTTCCTCGTCGTCGAGCTCGGCCAGCTCGGCCTCGAGCCGCGCCGAGATCGCCACCGCGGCCGCGCCCTGGGCCTCCGCGTGGGCGAGGATCGCCGGCGGGACCTCGGTCGACCCCTCGTCGACGTTGGCGACGAACAGCACCGGCTTGGCCGTCAGCGGCTGTAGCGCGCTCAGCGCGCCCGGGGCGTCGGCGGGCGGCGGCACCGTCCGCGCCGGCCGCCCCGCCTGTAGCGCCTCGATCAGCTCGCCCAGCCACCGCGCCTCGGCGACGGCCTGGCGATCGCCGCCCTTGGCCGCCTTCGAGACCCGCTCCAGCCGCCGCTCCGCCTGCTCGAGGTCCGCGTACAGGAGCTCGGTCTCGATCGTCTCGACGTCCGCCGGCGGGTCGACGCGTCCCTCGGGATGGACCACGTTGGGGTCGGCGTGGGCGCGGACGACGTGGACGATCGCGTCGGTCTCGCGGATGTTGGCCAGGAACTGGTTGCCGAGCCCTTCGCCGCGGTGGGCGCCGGCGACCAGGCCGGCGATGTCGTGGAACGCGATCGTGTCCGGGACCACCTTCGAGGCCTTGATCGTCGCCGCCACGGCATCGAGCCGCGGGTCGGTCACCGGCACCACGGCGACGTTCGGGTCGATCGTCGTGAACGGGTAGTTCGCGGCGTCCGCGGCGACGCCGGTCAGGGCCGTGAACAGCGAGGTCTTGCCCGCGTTCGGCATCCCGACGATCCCGACCTTCATCGCCGCCGCCGCTCGCGACGCTCAGGTCCCGAACCCGACGCGGTGCTCCTCGTGGTCGACGAGCACGTACACGATCCGGCTCAGGTCGAGCGCCACCGTGCCGTCCTCGGCGGTGAGATCGTGCCACCCGTCCGTCCCGAGCGCCTGGCGCAGCCGGGTCAGCTCCGCGGGCGCCACCCGCGCCGCCAGCACCTGGCCGCCGACGAAGCCGATGCTGATCCGCTGCGGCTTCGACGCTTCCATCGTCAGTGGGATCCCGCCGGCTGGACGATCTCGGTCAGCACGCCGCCGGTCGAGGACGGATGGAGGAAGGCCACGCGCGAGCCGCGGATGCCGTTGCGGGGGTGCTCGTCGATCAGCCGCAGGCCGGCGGCGGCCAGCGACGCCAGCGCGCCTTCGACATCGGCCACACGGTAGGCGACGTGGTGCAGACCCGGACCTTGGCGGGCGATGAACTTGCCGATCGGCGTGTCGGGCCCGAGCGGTTGCAGCAGTTCCACGTGCCCGTCGCCGACGTCGAGCAGGGCGGCGTCGACGCCCTGCTCGGCCACCGTCTCACGGTGGACCACCGCCAGCCCGAGGGCATCGCGATACAGCGCCAGCGCCGCGTCGATGTCCTCGACCGCGACGCCGACGTGGTCGATCGTGGACAGCATGCGGGCGGGAGGATACTGGGGTGTGACCGCGGTCCGCCCGCGCCGCCTACCGCCGCCGCGCCGGCTCCGCCGGCCGCTCCGCCGTGGCCGCGGCGATCCCCAGCTCGCCGCCACCGATCCGCGGCGGGGCGACGCTGGGGACGCCGGCCATGATCTCCTCGATGTCGGCCCGCTCGAGCACCTCGTTGGCCAGCAGCCTCGCGGCCAGCTTGTCGAGCTCCGGGCGGTGGCGGTCGAGGATCGACACCGCGCTGCGGAACGCCTCGTCGGCGAGGTCGCGGACCTCCTCGTCGCGGACCCGGCGGGAGGCCTCCGAGGCGGCGGAACCGTCGCCAGCCACCCGAAGCGAGGTGATGCCCGTGCCCATCGCGTACTCGTGCACCATCGCGAAGGCGATCTCGCCCACGCGCTTGAGATCGTCGGAGGCCCCGGTGGTGATCGAGCCGAACACCAGCTGCTCCGCGGCACGGCCGCCGAGCAGCATGGTCATGAAGTCGATCAGCTCCTCGCGCGTCTTCAGGTAGCGGTCCTCCTCGGGGAGGTTGAGCGTGTAGCCGAGCGCGCGGCCGTGGGGAACGATCGAGATCCGGTGGACCCGATCGACCGACGGCAGCAGCTCGCTGCACAGCGCGTGCCCGGCCTCGTGATAGGCGACCACCCGCTTCTCGTGGTCGGTCAGCGCCCGCCGGGACTGCATCCCCGCGACCACCCGCTCGAGCGAGGCGTCGAAGTCCTGCATGGCCACGTTCGAGGCCCGCCGCCGAGCGGCGAAGATCGCCGCCTCGTTGCAGATGTTGGCCAGGTCGGCGCCGGTCAGGCCCGCGGTCTGACGGGCAATCAGCTTCAGGTCGACGTCCTCGGACAGCGGCTTGTTGCGCGAATGGACTCGCAGGATCCGCTCGCGGCCGACCACGTCGGGCGGGGAGACGAAGATCTGGCGGTCAAAGCGGCCCGGCCGCAGCAGCGCGGGATCGAGCTTCTCGAGCAGGTTCGAGGCGGCGATCACGACCACGTCCTTGCGCGCGCTGAAGCCGTCCATCTCGACCAGCAGCTGGTTCAGCGTCTGGTCGCGCTCGCCGCTGATGTCCATCCCGCGATGGCCGCCGACGGCGTCGAGCTCGTCGATGAACACGATCGCCGGCGCGTGCTTGCGGGCGATCTTGAACAGCCGCCTGATCCTGGCGGCGCCCAGGCCCGCGAACATCTCCACGAACGACGCCGCCGACTGCAGGTAGAAGCGCGCCCCCGACTCGTGGGCCACGGCCTTGGCCAGCAGCGTCTTGCCGGTGCCCGGCGGGCCGTGGAGCAGGATGCCCTTCGGCACCTTCGCCCCCATCTCGCGGAAGCGCTGGGGGTCACGGAGGTAGTCGACGACCTCGCGCAGCTCGTCCTTGGCCTCGTCGGAGCCGGCGATGTCCCCCCAGCCGATCTGCGGCGAGGACTCGGGCTTGATCTCCACCGGCTTGGTCCGCGGCATGTACCGGATCAGCGCGAACACGGCCACGACCAGCAGCCCCATGAACAGGATCGGCAGCCATTGGAGCAGGAACGTCTGCACGTCCGGCGCCCAGAGGAAGTCGGCGAGTGTCAACAATCTCTGACGCTCATCGGCACGTGGCCGTTGCTACTGAACCTTCTCCAACCGTGGATTCGGCGAATATGCCCGCCCCACCTTCGCGCACGGGCGGCCTTCGACGATCACCACGTCGGCGGTGAAGTCGTTCTGGCCCCGGATCAGCGACGATCCGACGCCGTAGGCGTCGACCGGCACGCCCTCGGACTCGAACTCTCGGATCCGGGCCGCGGTGAAGCCGCCGCTGGCCACGATCCGCACGTCGCGAAAGCCGGCGCCGTCGAGTGCGCCGCGCACCTTCTCGACCAGCCGGGGATTGACTCCGTTGGGCCTGAACCCCCCCATCTCGTTCCACAGCGAGTGGTCGACCAGGTCCTCGGAGGTGTCGAGCCGCACGCCCCACAGCCTCGGGCCGAGCGCCTCGGCCACCTCCAGCGCCGTGCGCACGGAATCGTTCTCGAAATCGACCAGCACGGTGATGTTCATCTGGCCGTAGAAGCGGTCGGCGAACACCGTCGTGGCCTTGACGGTATCGCCCGCGTAGGCCGCGATCAGCCCGTGGGGGACGGTCCCGATCCCGCGTCCGCCCCACCACGAGGCCTGGGCGTCGGTGGAGACGCCGATCGCGCCGGCGACATGGGCGCTCCAGCCATCGCCGGTCTGCACGAGCCAGTGATCGTGGCGCGCGGGGAAGTAGAAGATCTGCTTGCCGCGCGCCGCCTGCACGACCTCGAGGACGTTGCTCATGACCAGCGAGCGGCGCGCCATCACCCCGAGGTAGACCGTCTCCAGATGGGCGAACAGGCTGTAGTCGCCCTCGATCGTCATCACGGTCTCGCGCGGCGAGATCCGGTCGCCCTCGTGCAGGGCGTGGACGACTAGGTCCTCCCAGCCCGGGATCCAGCGCTCCCCCTCGGCGTGACCCGCGCACAGCTTGAGGACCGCGATCGCCTCGTCGATCCCGCCGAGCACCGAGTCGCGCTTCTGGAACACCTGCATGGTCACCCGCGGGTGGTGGCCGTCCTCCTCGAGCAGCTGCTTGGTGTAGACGAAGTAGGCGTCGGAGTAGTACCCCTCCCGGATCCGCTCCACCGGCAGGCGGAACACGGCCGGTTCGAGGCGCGTGGAGATCTCCGTCGCCATGGCCGGAGTCTATTTGGGTTTTAAGGGGGGCGCTTGCGCGCCCCCTGTGGTGTGGCTCGGACTAGCCGACGACTCTGAAGCTGTGGATCGCGCTGGCGACCTCGCAGCCCTTGGCCTGGCACAGCGGGGCGACGTGCTCGGCCTGCCAGTAGTACCTGCCGGGCGTCACCGCCCAGTAGCCGGGGAAGTTGAACTGCGACTTATAGATCCACTCGCCGGCGTGGTGGCGCCAGGGCTTCAGGGCCACGAAGACACACTGGACACCCAAGCTGCAGTTCTTGTCGGTCAGCCGACCGTATCTATTGAGCTTGCGCTTGGGCGAGATCGTGACGTACACCGGCTGCACGTGCCTGGGGACGCCGGGGTCCTTGACGATCAGCGTGACTACGCCGGCGTGCACCCGCTTTCCGCTGCCCGGTGACTTCAGCACCGGCTTTGAGAACGGCGAGCCGAGCGCCACAGCCGCGCCGGCGAGCCCGGTCGCCAGCACGCCGATTGCCACGAACGTTGCCCTGCGCCACAGACGCGTGGTCATGCTCTACCTCCGTGTTGTTGTCCGGCCGGCCGCGAGCGGCAATTTACCGCCGCCACGTTCGGAGTGCCTGAACGCCGTCTGGTAGCCTCGGAGAAGCATGATCCTCCGCTTTCGACCGTGACTGCGCCTCGAGCCGCCGCGCGCTGACCGCGCCGGCCGCTCGAGCCTTCCCGTCGTTCCTGTCCGTCCCGTCGAGAGTGCCTCATGAGTTCCTATCTGCGCGTACTGCGCCACCCCAGCTTCCGATATCTGTTCGCCGGTCAGGCCGCCAGCGTGGTCGGCGATCGGGTCGTGGTCGTCGCCCTGGCGCTGTTCATCACCCAGCGCACCGGCTCGCCGACCGACCTGGGCCTGGTCCTGGCCGCCCAGACGCTGCCGCTGGTCGCGCTGCTCCTGCTCGGCGGCGTGTGGGCGGACCGGCTCCCCCGCCACCGGATCATGGTCGCCACCGACCTCGCGCGGGCGGCCCTGCACGCGCTGGTGGCGATCCTGATCTTCGCCGGGACGATCCAGATCTGGCAGCTGGTGGTGATCGAGGCGCTGTTCGGCGCCGCGCAGGCGTTCTTCCAGCCCGCCTACAGCGGCCTGCTCCCGCAGACCGTCCCCGAGGAGCTGATCCAGGACGCGCGCGCGCTGACCGAGTCGATGGCCAACCTGGCCTTCTTGCTCGGGCCTGCGCTGGCCACCGCCCTGGTGCTCGGGATCGGCGCCGGTGAGGCGTTCGCGTTCGACGCCGCGACGTTCGTCCTCAGCGCCCTGCTGCTGGCCCGCGTCGCTCCCCGCCCGCGGGGCGGCGCCGCCGCCCCGGCATCGATCGTCGCACGAGCTCCGGGCCGGCTGGCGCGAGGTGCGCTCGCGCTCGTGGGTGTGGGTCACGATCGCCGTGTTCACGGGCGCGGTGCTGTGCGTGTACGCCCAGTGGTACGCGCTCGCCCCGGTGATCTCGCGGGATCTGTACGGCGGCGCCGGGGTGTTCGGAGTGCTCGAGAGCGTGGCCGGCGTCGGCGCCGTGTGCGGCGCCCTGCTCGGGCTGAGCTGGCGGCCCGCCCGGCCGCTGCTGGCCGGGATGGTGCTGGTCCTGGCGTGGCCGGTGCAGGACATCGTGTTCGCCCTCGGCGCGCCGCTGGCGCTGGTCGTGGCGTGCGCGTTCGCCACCGGGTTCGGGTTCTCGCTGCTGATGATCTGGTGGGAGACCGCGCTGGCCCGGCACATCCCCGCGGGCGCGCTGTCGCGCGTCAGCGCCTGGGACTGGATGGGATCGCTGGCCCTGTTGCCGCTCGGCTATCTGGTGGCCGGGCCGCTGGCGGCCGCGTTCGGGGCGCGCACGGTGCTCGGCGTCGGCAGCGCCATCGGCTTGCTGCTGCTGCTCCTCGGGCTGCTGCCGCGCGCCACCCGCGAGCTCGGTGGCGCCGTCTCAGCCGAGCAGCGCGCGGGGAAGGTCGGCGTAGAACTGCGCGGCGAAGCCTAGGTCGCGAACGTCGATCCGCTCATCGGCGCTGTGGATCAGCGGCGCGACTTCCAGCAGCGGCATGTGGCGCTGCGGAAAGAAGCCGTAGGCGACGCAGTCCGGGAACGCCTCCCGGAACCACCGCGAGTCCGAGAAGCCGGGCAGGATCACCGGGACGGTCTCGGCCTGCGGATCCTTTTGCCTGATCCAGTCGTCGATCGCCGCCTTCAACTCGGTCTCCAGAGGCGAGCTGTTGCCGACGATCGTCTCGGTGAACTCGAGCTCGAGCTGCCCGGCGTGCTCGCCGAGGACCTCCTCGATCCGCCGCCGCGCCGTGTCCTCGCCGTGCCCAGGCGGAACCCGACAGTCGACCTTGACGTAGGCGCGGGCGGGGATCACGTTCATCTTGTCCGACGCGTGCGCCATCGTCGGCGTCAGTGTCACCCCGAGCATCGGCTCGATGATCGTCAGCAGCCCCGGCTCCGCCGCCCGGATCCGGTCGAGCGCCGGCTGGGGATCGTCGGGGTCGGCACCCAGCCCGCGCAGCAGTCCCGCCGGCCCCTCGGTGACGTCGAAGCCCGGCTGCCGAGTGGCGAATCGCTCCAGCACCGGGGCCAGCTTCAGCAACGCGTTCTCGCCCGTCCGCGGCAGCGAGGCATGGCCGGCGGCGCCGCGAGCGGTCAACTTGAAGCGGAAGATTCCCTTCTCCCCGCAGCACACGCCGTAGCGCCGGCGCCCGTCGAGCTCGAACACCTCGCCGCCGCCTTCGTTGAGGAGCATGTCGCAGCGGACCTTGTCCGGATGCTGCTCGGTCAGCCAGCGGGCCCCGACATCGCCGCCGGTCTCTTCGTCGGTGACGAACACCAACTTCAACGTCCCGCGCGCAGGCCGCCACCCGTCGCGGGCCAGCGCGGCGGCGGCGACCGCCTCGGCCGCCACCTGGGACTTCATGTCCAGGGCGCCGCGCCCCCACAGGTAGCCGTCCTCGAGATCCCCCGACCAGGGGTCGTGGCGCCAGTCCGAGGGGTCGGCGAGCACGGTGTCGACATGCCCGAGGTAGCACAGGGTGGGCCCCGGCTCGGGGCCGGCGAGGTCGGCGATCAGGTTCGGGCGCTCCTCGCTCGTGCCCAGCAGCTGCACAGCGAACCCGGCGCGCTCCAGATGCGCGGCCAGGTACTCGATCGCCTCGCGCTCGTTGCCGGGAGGATTGACGGTGTTGAAGCGGACCAGCCGCTGGAGCACCGAGGTCGTCTCGTCCTGGAGGTCGGTCGTCATGGTGCGTGGCACCCTACCGCTCCACCGCCACTACGATCACCCGCTGTGCCGGACGACATCGCGTTGGCGCTCGAACTGGCGGACCTCGCCGACGCGCTCACGCTGGGCCGCTACCGCGCCGCCGATCTGGTGGTCGAGACCAAGCCCGACCTGACGCCGGTGACCGAGGCCGACCGCGGCGTCGAGGCCGCGGTCAGGGAGCGGCTGGCCGCGGTGCGCCCCGACGACGGCGTCCTCGGCGAGGAGTTCGGCGACGAGGGCCCTCGCGGGGCCCGGCGGTGGATCATCGACCCGATCGACGGCACCAAGAACTACGTGCGCGGGATCCCCGTGTGGGCGACGCTGCTGGCGCTCGAGGCCGACGGTGAGCTGGCCGTGGGCGTGGTCTCGGCGCCCGCGCTGGGCCGCCGCTGGTGGGGCTCGCGCGGAGGCGGCGCGTTCGCCCACGACGGCTCAGGCGAGCGGCCACGGGCGGTGCGCGTCTCCCGGGTGCGCGATCTCGGTGACGCGCAGCTGTGTTTCTCGGGCCTGGGCGGCTGGGAGCAGTCGGGCGGCCTGGACTCCCTGCTGGCGCTCGGGCGGGCGTGCTGGCGGACCCGGGGGTTCGGCGATTTCTGGAGCTACATGCTGGTCGCCGAGGGCGCCGCGGAGATCGCCTGCGAGCCCGAGGTAACGCTGTGGGACCTGGCCGCGCCCCGGATCATCGTCGAGGAGGCCGGGGGACGGTTCACCGATCTCGGGGGTGTGCCGACCGCCGACGGGGGCGACGCGCTGGCCACCAATGGGCTGTTGCACGACGCGGCGCTGGCGATCGTGGGGCGCTGACGGCCATACTCATGTCATGGAGCGGCTGTTCGACAACGAGGTGGTAGCTCGCCGCTCCGGCGTGCCCGCCGATGCCCCGCTGGCCACCCGCATGCGTCCGCGCACGCTCGAGGAGTTCGTCGGGCAGCAGCGGCTGCTGGCCCCCGGCTCCGCGCTGCGGCGGGCGATCGAGGACGGCCACGCGCACTCGATGATCCTCCACGGACCGCCGGGCAGCGGCAAGACGACGCTGGCCCGTCTGGTCGCCGAGGCCTCCGGGGCCGCGTTCGAGGAGGAGAGCGCCGTCCAGGCCGGGCGCGCCGAGGTCCGCGCCGTGATCGAGCGCGCGCGGGAGCGGCTGCGGGCCACGGGGACGAAGACGATCTTCTTCCTCGACGAGATCCACCGCTTCAACAAGGCCCAGCAGGACGCGCTGCTGCCGGCGGTCGAGGATGGCCTGGTGACCCTGATCGGCGCCACCACCGAGAACCCGTACTTCGAGGTCAACTCGGCGCTGATCTCCCGCACCCACGTGTACGAGCTCGAGGCGCTGACGGCGCTCGACATCCGCGCGCTGCTGGGTCGGGCGGTGGCGGGCGGGGAATGCGGAGAGGCGAGCCGGATCGATCCTGAGGCGCTCGAATTCCTCGCCGAGCGCTCGGGCGGGGACGCCCGCACGGCGCTGAACGGCCTGGAGCTGGCGTGCGAGGCGGCCGGCCCCGGCGAGCGGGTGACGCTCGCGCACGCCGAGGACGCGCTGCAGCGGCGGGCGCTGCTGTACGACCGCCAGGCGGACCGCCACTACGACACGATCTCGGCCTGGATCAAGGCCACCCGCGGCTCGGACCCGGACGCGTCGCTGTACTACCTGGCGGTGATGCTCGAGGGGGGCGAGGACCCGCGCTTCATCGTCCGCAGGATGGTCGTGCTCGCCTCCGAGGACATCGGCAACGCAGACCCCCAGGCGCTGGTGGTGGCCACCGCCGCCGCCGCCGCGGTCGAGCACGTGGGGATGCCCGAGTGCCAGTTCGCGCTGGCCCAGGCCGCGATCTACCTGTCGCTGGCGCCCAAGTCGGACGCGGTGAAGCGGGCCGTGATCGCGGCCCGCGACCACATCCGCGAGCGCGGCGCCGACTTGCCGCCGCCGCACCTGCGCTCCTCCACCCGCTCAGACCGCCAGTACGACAACCCCCATCATCGTCCCGGCCACCTCTCGCCCCAGGAGCTGATGCCCGAGGCGGCGATCGGTGCCCGCTTCTGGGAGCCGGACGAGGCCGAGGCGGCGCTCAGGCAGCGGCTGGAGCAGATCCGCCGCGCCCGCGGCCGAGGGTGAAGGGCCGCGAGGACGGCTGGTTACCCTATTGACATGCCTGCCCAGGCGTACCGCGGCAAGGAGTGCGTGTGCCAGCACCGCAGAGGCATCTGCGACCAGACGTGCGTGCAGGACATGCTGGCGACGCCGTTCTACATCGCCTGCCTGCGGCTGAAGGGGCGCCGGTGCGTGGTCGTGGGCGGCGGCGAGGTCGGCCTCGAGAAGGTCGAGGGACTGCTGGCGTGTGACGGCGAGGTCACGCTGGTGTCCCCGGAAGCCCACCCCGTGCTGGTTCAGCTCGCGCTCGAAGGCTCGATCCGGTGGGAGCGGCGAGGGTTTCAGGCCGGCGATCTCGACGGCTGCCTGATCGCGATCGCGGCCACCGCCGACACGGACGTGAACATCCGGGTGTTCGAGGAGGCGGAGGCGCGGGCGATGCTGGTCAACGTCGTCGACGTGCCCCCGCTGTGCAACTTCATCCTCCCGGCGATCGTCCGCACCGGCCCGCTCGCGGTGGCGATCTCGACCGCCGGCGCCTCGCCGGCGCTGGCCAAGCGGATGAAGCGGGAGATCGCGGAGCTGTTCGGCGAGCCCTACGCGCTGCTGGCGATCCTGCTCAACGACGCCCGCGGCTGGGCCAAGGCCACGCTCCCGACCTACCAGGACCGCAAGGAGTTCTTCGAGTCGATCGTCAACGGCGAACCCGATCCGATCGAGCTGCTGCGGGCCGGGGATGTCGAGGCCGTGCGCGAGCTGATCGCCGGCGCCCAGCAAGCGGTGGCATGAACCATTTGACCCATCTCGACGCCGGCGGCCGGGCCCGGATGGTCGACGTGGGCGAGAAGCCGGCGACCGAGCGCCGCGCGGTGGCGCGGGCCGTGGTGTCGGTTGCGCCGGCTACGGCACAGGCCGTGCTCGCCGGCGACGCGCCCAAGGGCGACGTGATCGGGGTGGCCCGGATCGCCGGGATCCAGGCGGCGAAGCGCACCGCCGAGCTGATCCCGCTGTGTCACCCGCTGGCGCTGTCGTTCGTCGGCGTGGAGGGGACCGTCGACGCCGAGGAAGGGAAGATCGTGGTAGTCGCGGAAGCGAGGACCACCGGCCCGACGGGCGTCGAGATGGAGGCGCTGACCGCGGCTGCGGTCGCCGCTCTCACCGTCTACGACATGGTCAAGGGGATCGAGCGCGGCGCCGAGATCGCGTCCGTGGTGCTGCTCGAGAAGTCCGGCGGCCGGTCGGGAGAGTGGCGTCGCAGTTAGGGCTCATCGATCCCTTAGAGTCGCGGCGCCATGAAGACCGCGATCCTCACGATCTCGACCTCGGTCGCCGCCGGCCGGACCGAGGACCTGTCCGGGGCCGCGCTGGCGGAGCGGGCGGCCGCGGCCGGCGCCGAGATCGTGGCCCGCGAGGTGCTTCCCGACGACCGCGGCGCGATCGAGGAGTGGCTGCGCCGCCACGCCACCGGCGAGACCGCGCTGATCTTCACCACCGGCGGCACCGGCTTGACCCCCGACGACGTGACCCCCGAGGCGACCAGGGCCGTGATCGACCGCGATGCGCCCGGGTTTGCGGAGGCGATGCGTGCCGAGTCGCTCCGGCACACCCCCATGGGGATCCTCACCCGGGGCGTCTCCGGGATCGCCGGGCGAACGCTGATCATCAACTTCCCCGGCAACCCGAAGGCGATCGGCGAGCTGTTTCCGGTGATCGAACCGACCCTGCGCCACGTCGTCGGCACGCTGCGGCGCGAGGGTGGGCGGAGCGATGGCCCCGCCGCCGAACACGAGACCGGTGGCCGACACTCCGGCCCCGCCGCCGAACACGAGACCGGTGGCCGACGCTCCGGCCATTGAGCTGCGCGGACTCACCCGCCACTTCGGCGAGCGGACCGCGCTGCGGGAGGTGTCGGTGGAGGTCCCGGCGGGGGCCACGCTCGCCGTCCTCGGCCGCAACGGCGCCGGCAAGTCGACGCTGCTGCGCATCCTGGCGACGCTGCTGCGGCCCCACGAAGGGAAGGTGGCCGTGTTCGGCCAGCAGCTGCCCCGGCAGGCGTACGCGGTGCGGGGGCGGTTGGGGCTGCTGGCCCACGAGCCCCTGCTGTACAGCGATCTGAGCGGCCGCGAGAACCTCCGCTATCACGCCGGCCTGCACGATGTCGACGGCGACCGGGTCGAGGAGCTGCTGCGCGCGGTGGCCATGGAGGGCCACGCCGATGAGCCCGTGCGCCTGCTCTCGCGGGGCATGGTGCAGCGGATCGCGGTGTGCCGGGCCGTGCTCCACCGCCCCGAGCTGTTGCTGCTCGACGAGCCGCGCGCGAACCTCGATCCGGCGGCGGGAGAGCTGCTCGAGCCGTTGATCGGCCGCGCCAGCGGCGCCACCCGGGTGATCACCAGCCACGACCCCGGGGCCGCACTGGCAGAGGCCGATCTGGTCCTGGGGCTGAAGGCGGGCCGGGCGGCGATCGTGGCCAAGCCCGAGGACGTTGCCCCGGCTGAGCTTTCGGAGCTCTACCGATGAGGGCGGCGGGCGCGGTGCTGCGCAAGGACCTGCTGCTCGAGCTGCGGACGTTCGAGACCGTGCCGGCGATGGTCCTGTTCTCGCTGGCGACGTTCGTGATCTTCCATTTCGGCCTCAACCGGGAGACGATCAACGGGCAGCTCGCCGGCGGGGTGCTGACGGTGACGCTGCTGTTCGCGGCCATGCTCGGGATCAACCGCCTGTTCGTGGCCGAGCGCGAGCAGGGAGGGTTCGAGGCCTTCCTGCTGGCACCGGTCGAGCGCACGGCGCTGCTGGTGGCCAAGGCGGCGGCCCTGTTCGCGTTCCTGGCCGTGCTCGAAGTGATCGCCGTGCCCGCGTTCGCGCTGCTCTTGCTGGGTCCGTCACTGGGGCCGGCGCTGCTGGGCCTGATCGCGGTCCTGGCGCTTGCGGACATCGCCCTGGCGGTGATCGGCACGCTGGTCTCGGCGATCGCGGTCCAGACCCGGGCTCGGGACCTGATCGGCCCGGTGATCGGGCTGCCGCTGCTGATCCCGGCGCTGATCGCCACCGCCCGCGCCACCGGCCCGCTGCTGAAGGCGCATAGCTCGGGCTCGCCCCCGGGTAAGTGGCTGGCGATCCTGGCTCTTTATGATCTGGTGTTCGCCCTCCTCGCCTACGGGCTGTTCGACTTTCTCCTTGAGGACTGACGTTTCCACCTATGGCCGTGGCCTCCGCGGCCTCACCATGACCACGATCGCCACGATCACGATCGCCTTCGCCCTGGTGTTCTTCTATGCGCCGCTGGACGCCGACCAAGGGTTCATCCAGAAGATCTTCTACATCCACGTGCCGCTGGCGATCGTGTCGTTGTGCGGCTTCATCGCCGGCGGCTTGTTCGGCATCGGCCATCTGCGCAGCGGCGATCGGCGGTGGGACATGCGCTCCTACGTGGCCATCCACATGTCGCTGATCTTCTCCGTGGGCGGGCTGATCACGGGCTCGATCTGGGCCAAGGCGTCATGGGGCCACTGGTGGGTGTGGAACGAGCCCACGCTGGTGTCCTACCTGATCGTGATCCTCCTGTTCGCGACCTATCAGCCGCTGCGGTTCTCGATCGAGGACCCCGAGCGCCAGGCCCGGTACGCGAGCGTGTTCGCGATCACCGCCGGCGCGTTCGTGCCGCTCAACTTCATCGCCGTACGGCTGGCCCAGCAGTACGTTCACCCCCGGGTGCTGACGCTCACCGGCGGCAACCTCCCCGGGTCGATGCGGCTGACCTTCCTGGTCTCACTGGCGGGGATCGCGCTGCTGTTCGTCACACTGTGGAAGTACGAGATGACGGCAAAGAGCGCCCGCATGCAGCTTCGCGCGCTGCGTCGCACGATGCTCGGCGAGGACGCGGTGCGGCCGCTGGGACGGAGCGCCTCGCCCTCATGAGCCCGCTCGTGTTCGCGGCGCCGGCGCTGCCACTTCATTCGGCGGGTAAGTACGTGGCCGGCGCCTACATCGTGTTCGTCGCCCTGGTGCTGGTGTACGTGGCGATCATGGCCCGGAGGCTGAGCCGGACCGAGCGCGAGCTCGCAGAGCTGCGTCGGCAAGCCCAAGAACCGGCCGACGCGCCCGAGCCGCGGCCCGAGCGCGAGCCCCAGAGGGTGGCGTGAGCGAGCTGCTCGCGATCGGCGCCTCGCACAAGACCGCGCCGGTCGAGGTCCGCGAGCGCCTGGCCCTCCCCGACGCCAGGGCGGCCGATTTCCTGCGCGACCTCCGGGGCGCCGCGGACATCCACGAGGCGGTGGCGGTGTCGACCTGCAACCGGACCGAGCTCTATCTGGTGGTCGGAGATCCGGTGGAGGCAGAGAGCAGGGTGCTGACGATGCTGGCCACGCAGGCCGGGATCCGGCCCACGGCCCTGGCCCCGGCGATCTACTCGCATCGCAACTGCGACGCCGCGCGTCACCTCTACCGGGTGACCGCGGGGCTCGAGTCGATGATCGTCGGCGAAGCCGAGGTCCAGGGCCAGGTCAAGCGCTCCTATGACGCCGCGCTGGCCAAGGAGACCGTCGGCCCGCTCACCAACCATCTGTTCACGGCCGCGCTCGCCGCCGGCAAGCGCGTACGCCGGGAGACCGCGATCGGCGAGCGCCACCTCAGCCTGCCCTCGGTCGCGGTGGCGCTGGCCCGGGAGCTGCTCGGGGATCTCCACGGTCACGAGGTGGTGATCCTCGGCACCGGCGAGACGAGCGAGCTGACGGCGCGGGCGCTGGCCGACAGCGGCGGGAGGACGGTGTTCGTGGCCAACCGCCGCCGCGACCGCGCGATCGGCCTGGCCCGCCGCTACGGCGGCACCAGCGTCACCTTCGACCAGCTTCCCCAGGCGCTGGGACGCGCCGACATCGTGGTCGCCGCCACCGCCTCGCCCCACCTGCTGCTGGAGGCGCGCGAGCTGGCGGAGGTGATGGAGCGCCGCGAGTGGCGGCCGATGCTGCTGATCGACCTGGCGGTCCCACGCGACATCGACGCCGCGTGCGCCGAGGTCGAGGGCGTGTCGCTGTACGACATCGACGACCTGCAAGCCGTGATCGACCGCAACCGCAAGGTCCGTCAGGCGGAGGCGCGCAAGGCGGAGGGGATCATCGAGGAGGAGATCCAGCACTTCGCGGCGTGGCTGGGATCGCTGGAGGTCCTGCCGACCCTGGCCGCGCTGCGGGCCCATGCCACCGCGATCGCCGATGCCCTGATGCGCGAGAACGAGGGGAAGTGGGAGACGGCCTCGCCGCGCGATCTGGAGCGCGTCGACGCGCTGGCCCGGGCGATCGTCAACCGGCTCCTGCACGAGCCCACGCTGCGGATGAAGGAGCTCCGTGACGATCGCGTCCACGCCCGCGCGGCGATGGTCCGCGACCTGTTCGGGCTCGCCCACGAAGATCCCGGGCTCGGGGCGCAGGCATCGCCGGAACCGCTCGCCGAGGTTCACGCGATCTCGGACCGCCGCCGCCGTTGATGCGCATCGGCACGCGCGGGAGCGCCCTCGCGCTCGCGCAGGCGGAGTCGGTGGCGGCGCGCCTCGGCGAGGACTGCGAGCTGGTCACGATCACCACGTCCGGGGATCGCGACCGGGCGCACGGCGACAAGGGCCGGTGGGTCTCGGAGCTCGAGCGGGCGCTGCTCGAGGAGCGGGTCGATCTCGCCGTGCACTCGGCCAAGGACGTCCCCGCCGAGCTCGCCGAGGGCCTCGAGCTGGCGGCGATCCCGCCGCGGGCCGATCCCCGGGACGCGATCTGCGGGGCGGCTTCGCTGGCGGCGCTTGCACCCGGTGCCCGTGTGGGCACGAGCAGCCTGCGCCGCGCCGCCCAGATCCGCGCCGTGCGCGAGGACCTGGAGGTCGTGAGCGTGCGGGGCAACGTCGACACGCGGCTGCGCAAGCTGGCCGCCGGCGAGCTCGACGCGCTGGTGCTCGCGCTGGCCGGCCTTCAGCGGCTGGGCCGGGAGTCCGAGGCCGGCGGCGTGCTGCCCGAGCTGATCCCGGCCGCGGGGCAGGGCGCCCTGGCGGTGCAGGCGCGGAGCGGGACGGTGGCGCCGGCGGTGTCCGCGCGCCTCTCCGACGAGGAGGCCACGGCGTGCGTGCTGGCCGAGCGGGAGCTGACCCGCGCGCTCGAGGCCTCGTGCAACACGCCGGTGGGCGCGCACGCGCGCCGGCTCGACGACGGTCTGGTCGTGCTGCGGGCGTGGGTGGGGCTGCCGGACGGATCGGCGTGGCTGGAGGATCGACTGGTCGGCGACCCGGGCGGGATCGGGTCCGAGGTTGCCGAGCGGATGCTGAGCGCGGGCGCCGGCGACCTGCTCCGCCGGGCGGCGCGGGGCGAGGAGACCCGGGCGGCCCGGGGCGGGGAGAGCGCGGCGGCGCGGGCCGGGGAGAGCGCGGCGTGACCGTGTACCTGGTCGGGGCCGGTCCCGGGGATCCGGGGCTGCTCACGGCGCGGGCGCTCGAGCTGATCGCTGCCGCGGACGTGATCGTCTACGACCGCCTGGTTCCGGTTTCCGCGCTCGAGGTGGCGCGCCCCGACGCCGAGCACGTCTACGCCGGCAAGGAGGGCGGCGGCCCCTCCACCTCGCAGGACGAGATCGCCCGGCTGCTGGTCGAGTACGGCGCCGGCCGACGGACCGTGGTGCGGCTGAAGGGCGGTGACCCGTTCGTGTTCGGACGCGGCGGCGAGGAAGCCGAGGCGCTGCGTGCCGCGGGCGTGCCGTTCGAGGTCGTGCCGGGGGTCAGCGCCGGCGTCGCCGCGCCGGCGTACGCTGGGATCCCCGTGACCCACCGCGATCTGGCCAGCGCGGTCGCGTTCGTCACCGGCCACGAGGATCCTTCGAAGCCCGAGTCGGCCCTCGACTGGGGTGCGCTGGCCGCGTTCCCGGGGACGCTGGTGATCTACATGGGGGTCGGGCAGATGGGATCGATCGCCGAGCGGCTGATCGCCGGCGGCCGCCCTGCCAGCGAGCCGGCGGCGGTGATCGAGCGCGGGACGCTGCCCGGGCAACGAGTGGTGCTGGGGACGGTGTCGTCGATCGCCGCCGCGGCGGCGGCCGCCGATGTGCGGGCGCCGGCGATCGCGCTGTTCGGCCCGGTGGCGGGGTTGCACGAGCAGCTGCGGTGGTTTGAGCGGCGTCCGCTGGCCGGGGTGAGCGTCGCGGTGACCCGGGCGCGGGCCCAGGCCAGTGGCCTGGCCACGCGGCTGCGCTCGCTGGGGGCGGACGTGGTCGAGGCGCCGGCGATCCGGATCGAGCCGATCGCCGGACCGGCGCCGGAGGTGGTGCGCTACGACCTCGTCTGCCTGACCAGCCCGAACGGCGTGCGGCTGCTGTTCGAGCGGCTGGCGAGCGCTGGTCGGGACGCGCGGGCGCTGGCCGGGGCGCGGGTGGCCGCGATCGGTCCCGGGACCGCCGCCGCCCTGCGTGAGCACGGGGTGATCGCCGACGTCGTCCCCGAGCGGTTCGTGGCCGAGGCGCTGGTCGAGGCACTGGCCGAGCTCCCGGTCACGCGGGCCCTGGTGGCCCGGGCGGCCGAGGCCCGCGACGTCCTCCCCGACGCCCTGCGCGGCCGGGGGGCCGAGGTCGACGTGCTGACGCTGTACGAGACGGTGGCCGAGCCGCTGGACGAGGCGGCGCTGGACGCGCTCTCGCGAGTCGACTATGTGACCTTCACGTCTTCCTCGACCGTGCGCTTCGTCTTCGAGGCGGCTGGCGACCGGCTGGCGGAGCAGGCGCGGCTGGTGAGCATCGGGCCGGTGACGAGCTCGGCGCTCAGGGAGCGTGGACGCGAGCCCGACGTCGAAGCCCGACAGCACGATATCGACGGCCTGGTGGAGGCGCTGGTGACCGACTCGGCCCATAGGTAGGCGCGCCGCCGTCCCCCGGTTTACGTCCCGTGGGATGTCGCGATGCCGGATCGGGTCCTGCGGTTACTGCGCCATCCCCGGCCACGGCTCGCTAGGATGCCCGCGCCATGAGGACTCGAGGTCTGCTCCTCGCGTTGATGGTGGCCGTGTTCGCGGCCTGTGTCGCGGCCGCGCCGGCGGGCGCGAAGACGGTGTGGCTGTGCTTCCCGGGCAAGAAGCCCGACCCGTGCACGCCCGGTCTCTCGACGACCGTGTACTCGCCGACGCTGAAGAAGCTGCGGGTCGTGCATCCGAAGGCGGTGAAGAGGCCGCCGATCGACTGCTTCTACGTGTACCCGACGGTCAGCGACCAGAAGACCGGCAACGCCAACCTTCACATCGACCTCGAGGAGAAGTCGATCGCGCTCTACCAGGCGGCGCGGTACTCACAGTACTGCCGGGTGTTCGCGCCGATGTACCGCCAGGTCACGCTCAACGGCATCGGCTTGGGCACGACGACGACCAAGCCGAATGCGAAGCTGGCGCTCGACGACGTCCTCGCCGCCTTCCACACCTACCTGACCAGGTACAACCACGGCCGCGGGTTCGTGCTCATCGGGCACTCCCAGGGCTCGTTCGTGCTCAGGTCGCTGATCGCCAAGGCCGTCGATCGCAAGCCCGCGGTGCGCCGCCGGCTGCTGTCGGCGATCCTGATGGGCGGCAACGTCCTGGTGAAGACGGGCAAGGGCATCGGCGGGGACTTCAAGCACATTCCGGCGTGTCGCTCGAAGACACAGCTCGGCTGCGTGATCGCGTTCTCGACCTTCGACGCCCCGGTGCCGTCCGACAGCTTGTTCGGGCGCTCCTCGGTGGCCGGCGAGTCGGTGCTGTGCACCAACCCGGCGGCGCTGGCCGGGGGCAGCGCCTTGGTCACTCCGATCTTCCCCAGCGCGCCGTTCGATCCCCAGAGCACGCTTACCGCCGGGATTGCGCTGCTCGGCCTCACCCAGCCGATGCCGAACACGGTGTGGACGACCGAGCCGGGCGCCTACCGGGCCCAGTGCTCCTCGGCCGATGGGGCCAACGTGCTCCAGATCACGGCGCAAGGGGGAGCGCAGACGGCCAAGCCCAGCCCGACTCCGGAATGGGGCCTGCACCTGCTGGACGCGAACATCGCCCTCGGCAACCTGATCGCGATCGTCAAGGCGGAGACGGGAGCGTTCGTCAAGAGCGGGCGCTGACGCCGCGGGCGCCGTGAGCGCTCCGGTGATCACGTTCCTGTCGGACTACGGGCTCGAGGACGACTTCGTCGGGGTCTGTCACGGGGTCATGGCCACGATCTGCCCGGAGGCGCGGGTGATCGACATCACCCACGGGGTCCAGCGCCACGACGTGCGCGCGGGCGCGGTGGTGCTCGCCGCGACGCTGCCCTACATGCCGATCGGCGTCCACCTGGCCGTCGTCGATCCCGGAGTCGGCGGCGAACGGCGGGCGATCGCGGTGCGCCTGGCCGGCGGGCGCGTGCTCGTGGGACCCGACAACGGGCTGCTGGCGCCGGCCGCCGAGGGAGGCGGCGGCGTGGCCGAGGCGGCGGAGATCACCACCTCCCCGTTCCGGCTGGAGCCGGTGTCGGCGACATTCCACGGTCGCGACATCTTCGCGCCGGTGGCGGCGAGGCTCGCCGCGGGCGCTGCGCTGAGCGACGCCGGTGAACCCTGTGATCCGCAGGCGCTGGTCAAGCTGGAGACGACGCGGCCGCGCCGCGAGTCCGGAGCCCTGGTGGGCCATGCGCTGTACGTCGACCGGTTCGGCAACGTCGGGCTCGACGTCGGCCACGACGACCTCGCCGACAGCGGCGTCAAGCTCGGTCGCCGGGTGCAGGTCACGGTCTCCTCCGGCACGCCGCACGAGGCCCAGGTCGGCCGAACGTTCGCCGATGTGGGCTCCGGTGCGCTGCTCCTCTACGAGGACTCATACCGGCGGCTGGCCCTGGCGGTCAACCACGGCAACGCCGCGGAGCGACTGGGGCTGGGGATCGAGGACGAGATCCGGATCAGCCCGAAGTGACGCCGGCCGCGGAGCACCACGCGAGCGCGATCCTCGGGACGCCTCGGCTGCACTTCCGCCTCACCGACTCGACCAACGCCCGGGCACGGGAACTGGCGTCTCGCGGCGCGCCGCACGGCACGATCGTGACCGCGCGCGCCCAGTCCGCCGGCCGGGGTCGTCAGGGCAGGACCTGGGTGGGTCCGCCGGGAAGGGCGCTGCTGTGCTCGGTCCTGCTGCGCGATCCGCCGCGGCTGCTGCCGCTCGTCGCCGGCGTCGCGGTGGCCGACGTCGCCGGGCCGCGGGCGCGGGTCAAATGGCCCAACGACGTGCTCCTGGACGGGCGCAAGGTGGCGGGGATCCTCGTCGAGGGGCGGCCCCAGGAACGGTGGATGGTGCTCGGCATCGGTCTCAACGTGGCCGTCCGCGAGAGCGACCTTCCGGCCGAGTTGCGCGCCACCGCGGGCACGCTCGGGCTCGAGCCGGACGAGGTCGAGCCGACGCTGCAACGACTGCTGGCGTCATTGCAAGGGTGGATCGGCGCCGAGCCGGGGGTCGTCCTCGAGCGCTTCCGCGAGCGCGACGCGCTGCTCGACCGGCCGCTGCGCTGGGCCGACGGCCACGGAACCGGCGCCGGCATCGACGACGACGGACGGCTGGTGGTGCGGACCGGAGGCGGTCGGGTAGCGCTGGAAGCCGGCGAGGTCCACCTCGAGGCGCCTGATCCTAGTGTGTGAGGCACAGGCGGCGCGAGCGTCCGCCGCGGCTACGCGGCCTCCTCGGCGCCGTGCTCGCCCGGTGCTCCGGAGTCGACGAGCTCGTCCTGATCGTCCGCGTCGTCATCATCGACCGTGAGCTCGTCGATGTCCTCGCCCGGCTCGAGCTGTTCCGCACCGGCCTCGACGGCGGTTGAGACGTTCGCGCCCTCGGCCTCCTGCGCCTGGTCGGCGCCGCCCTTGCGCCGCCGCCGGCCCTTCCCGCGCCGGCCCTTGGGGAAGTTGCGCAGCAGCTCGCGGGCCAGCGCGGCGGGCTTGCGGGCCATCCGCGTCCGCGCGCCCCGCAGCGCCTCTTCGGCCTCGGGCGTGTGCGCCAGGGCCGCGGCCAGCAGCGCGGCGGACAGCCGCCGGTCCTCCTTGCGCGCGGCGTGCACGAGCCGGCGGGCGTTGCGGGCGTGGGCGGCGCCGCTCGAGTTGACCAGCAGCCCGAGCAGCCGCTTGGTCTCGGGCCACCGCTGCACGGCGTACTCCTCGTGCACCTCGCGGGTGTACTCGGCCATCCGCCAGATCCACGCGTTGGCCTGATCGCGCCGGCCGATCCGGCGCTCGGCCAGCGCCTGGAGCATGATCTTCACGCCTTCGCGCCGCTCGTCGCGGGGCCATCCGGCCATGATGTCGATCGCGGTGTCGAAGGCCTCGGCGTCGCGGCTGGCGGCGATCTCCTGCAGCGCCCGCAGCCGCAGCTGCGAGTTGCGGTTGCGCTGAACGGCGGTGAGCAGGAAGCGCCGCTTGAGCTCCCCGCCGCGGTCGAAGTGGAGCATCGCCTTGGCCCGGCGCCAGCCGTTGGGCGCGACCCGGGCGCCGGCCAGCGCCGCCCACACGTGCTGCTCTCCGTAGTCGAGGTGCTCGACCGCGATCCGCCACAGCTCGCGCTCGAACACCTCGGCGCGCCGCTCGGGATCGGGGGTCACGGGGAGCACCCGGCGCTCCACCCGCACTCGGCGGCCGCGGCCGCGGCGCACGGGGCCGACGACGATCGCGCCGCCGCGGTAGACGTCGCGGTCGAGCAGCGAGTGCAGGGTGACGACCGGGTCATCGTGTTTGGTCGCCGGGTGCACGAAGTCGACGACGATCCCCGCCTCCTTGCCCGGAGCCCGCCGGGTGACGCGGCCCACACGCTGCTGGTAGATGCGCTTGGACGCGGTCGGGGCGAGGTGCATGCAGATCGTCGCCCGGGCGCTGTTCCAGCCCTCGGCCAGCAGCTGGGCGTTGACGAGGACATCGATCTTGCCCGCCTCGTAGTCGGCCAGGATCCGGGCCAGCTGGCGTTTGGGCGTCTCGCCGGACACGGCCTGGGCCTTCATCCCCAGGTCGCGGAACGACTGGGCCACGTTGTAGGCGTGGCGCACGCCGGCCGAGTACACGATCCCGGGGACGCCGTTGAAGCGCGTCTTGTACAGGTCGGCGATGGCCAGGTTGAACGGCGTCTGGTCCAGCAGCTCGGCCAGCATCTCCTGGTCGAACTCGGTGTCCACCTCGCCCCGCCGGAGCGGCACCTTGGCGATCGTGCGCACCCCGGGACCAGGCGGAATCCGGATGCACCGCAGCGGCGAGATGACGCCGCGCCGCGCCGCCTGGGCGAGGTCGAAGCGGGAGGTCTGGGTCGGGAACAGGTCGGTGACGTGCCGCGCGATCAGGGCGCCGGTCGCGGTCATGCCGATGAACACCGGGCCCGACCAGGCGCGGATCGAGCCCGAGGTCTTCTCTCCCAGCGCGGTGTGGGCCTCGTCGCAGATGACGATCGTGTAGGCGTCGGAGACCTTGCCGGCGTTGCGCACGAACCACTGATAGGTCTCGACCGTCACCGGACCGTTGGCGGCGTCGTGGGCGCCCAGCAGCGGAGCCGAGATCCGGTCGCGGTAGCCCCGGTCGCGCAGCTCGCCGTTGAACTGGTCGACCAGGTTGCGGCGGTGGGTGAGGATCAGGATGCCGCCGGTGCGCGAGGCCTCGACGAAGCCGAGCGCGGCCACCGTTTTGCCGGCGCCGGTGGCGTGCTCGAACCAGAAGCGCCGGGCCGCGTTCGGGTCCTCGGGCTGCTCCGGCAGCTGGATGTCGTCGTCAAGGCCGTCGTCGTCCTGCCAGTCCTGCGGCTCGTCGTCGTCGCTCTCGTCGTCGTCTTCGAGCTCGAGCTCGGAATCCTCTTCGCCGGGGATCGCGGCCGACGCCAGCTGCGTCGGCTCGGGAGGCAGGCCGTTGACGCTGCCGTTGCCGCTGCCGTTGCGCTGGGCCTCGGCGAGCAGCGCGGTCAGCGTCCCGGACAGCGCGTCCACCTGGTGGGCGGAGAGGACGGTGCCGTCGGCGAGGTGGGGCTCCTCCTCGGACAGCAGACGCTCCAGGCCGAGCAGGAGCGAGAACTTCCGCCGCCACTCGAGCGAGGGCGTCTTGGCGCCGACGTCCGCCTCGCTCAGGGCAGCGTCGAGCGCCCGGCGCCTTGCCGACCCCGGCAACAGGGCGTCCTCGAGCGTCTCGCCGTCGTAGACGAACCGTTCGCGGGTGAACAGCTCAGCGCGCGCGATCGCGGCAGGACTGGGAAAAGGGGTGGAATCACCCATCGGGATTGAAAGGTTGGGTTCGAGATGCGAGCCGCGGCGAAGGGTCTGCACGGCTCCACGTGGGTCTCGGCGGGTACCGAGAAAGGCGAGGTAAGTCCTCAGAAACGGTGCCCCCTCGCCGACTCTCCCTTAGAAGATAACGTCTATTTAAGCAGATCGGGTTGGCGCTGGACCGATCGCCGCTGTGGCAAGCTGTGGCCGGTGGTAAAGCACGTGTCGTGGGCGGTCTGTGGCGGGGCGATGATCCTGCTCGTGGCTCTGGCCGGGTGCGGGGAGGGCACTCCTCACAGCGCGGCGGCATCGAAGGTCACTGTCGCCGCGGCGTTCAAGGGCTCGCCGGCGCCGCTGGCCAGGATCCACGCCCAGGCGAACCAGTTGCTTGGCGGGGGCCCGAAGGCGTTCCAGGCGCGTCTGCGCGGGCTCCACGGCCTGCCGGTCGTGGTCAACATGTGGGCCTCGTGGTGCGAGCCGTGCCAGTCCGAGTTCCCCACCTACCAGCGGGCCTCGGTGGCGTTCGGCCGGCAGGTGGCGTTCATCGGCCTGGACCACAACGACCACAACGGCGCGGCCGCCGCGTTCCTGCGCCAGTTTCCGGTCACCTATCCCAGCTACGTCGACCCCCACGGCGACATCTCATCGGCCATGAACGCTTTCCAGGGCGTCCCCCAGACGTTCTTCTTCAACCGGCGGGGCACCGAGGTCTACGACAAGGCCGGTCCGTATCTGAGCGTGGCCGAGCTCGAACGGGACATCCGGCAGTACGTCCTGGGATGACGCTGGTCGGCTACGAGATCCGCCGCGTCCGCGGCGAGCGCGAGATGGAGGCGGCGCTGGCGCTGCGCCACGACGTGTTCTGCGTCGAGCAGGGCGTGCCCGAGTACGAGGAGCTCGACGGGCGCGATCAGGACGGGATCCACCTGGTCGCGGTCTCCGGCGACGAGCTGCTGGGCACCTGCCGCCTGCTGCTGATCGGCGGCACCGCGCAGTTCAGCCGGCTCGCGGTGCGACCGTGGGCGCGACGGCGGGGGATCGCCACCGCGCTGTTGGAGATGGCCGACGAGGAGACGCGCGCGGCCGGCGGCCGGCGGATCGTGCTCCACGCCCAGACCTACGCGCAGGAGCTCTACGAGCAGGCCGGCTACCGCACCCGGGGCAGGGTGTTCACCGAGGCCGGGATCGATCACATCGCGATGGAGAAGCTGCTGTGAGCCACGCGCGCCAGGGATGCCGGAGCTTCGAGTCGACCCGCTGAGCGGGCAGCGGGCGATCGTCGCCGGCGACCGGGCCGGCCGGCCCGGGGGTGGGCTCTCGGTCCCGCCGCCGCCCCCGATCGATCCTGAGTCCGACCCGTTCGCCGAGGGTCACGAGGACCGAACGCCGCCCGAGATCTACGCCGTGCGGCCGAACGGGGGCCAACCGGACACGCCGGGATGGACCGTGCGGGTGGTGCCGAACCTGTATCCGGCGCTGAGCGAGGACTCCTCGCCGCCCGAGCGGAGCGCAAACCCGGACCTGTTCTGGGCGGCGCCGGCGCGCGGGGCCCACGAGGTGATCGTCAACTCCCCCAGGCCGGTGGTGTCGCTGGCCCACCTCTCGGTCCCGGAGGTGGAAGCCGCGGCCGAGGTCTGGCGCGAGCGGATGCGCGCCCACGCCGACGCCGCCTACGTCCATCTGATCGTCAACGAGCTGCGCGAGGCCGGAGCCTCGCTTCCGCACACCCACGCCCAGCTGTACGCCCTCGACTTCGTCCCCGCCGCCGTGGCCCGGGAGCGCGAGCGCTTCGGCGCGTACGCGACGCGGACGATGGGCGGAAACCTGCTGGCCGACCTGGTCCAGTCCGAGGTCCGCCAGCGCGAGCGGATCGTCGCCATCGACGACGAGAGCGTGCTGATGGCGCCCTACGGGGCGCGCGTCCCCTTCCAGCTGCTGATCGCACCCCGGACCGCGCGGATGCGCTACGAGGACAGCGGACCGTTGGGCGCGGCGATGCTCCACGAGGCGCTGACCCGCCTGCAGCGCCGGCTGGGCGGGACGCCGCCGCTCAACCTCTGGGTGCGGACGGCGCCCAGCGGCGCCGAGTACTTCTGCTGGCGGATCGACATCCTGCCGCGGCTCACCCACCTGGCCGGCTTGGAACTCGGCGCCGGCGTGCACCTGAACATCGTCGCCCCCGAGCAGACAGCGGCCGAGTTGCGGGAGCTCTAGTTCTAGTGCGGGCGCTCGTTCAGCGGGTCAGTCGGGCCGCGGTGAGGGTCGAGGACCAGCTCGTCTCCGAGATCGGGCCGGGACTGCTGGTCCTCCTCGGTGTCCGTCGCGAGGACGCCGAGCGCGATGCGGACTGGCTCGCGGACAAGGTCCGGGCGCTGCGGATCTTCCCCGACGCGGCCGGCCGGATGAACGAGCCCCTCGGCGAGCGCGAGGTCCTGTGCGTGAGCCAGTTCACGCTGTACGCGGACGCGCGCCGGGGCAACCGGCCGAGCTATGTCGCCGCCGCGGCGCCCGAGGTGGCCGAGCCGCTGTACGAGCGCTTCTGCGACCGGCTGGGCGCTCGCCGCGGGGTGTTCGGGGCGATGATGGCGGTCGAGCTCGTCAACGACGGGCCGGTGACGCTGGTCGTGGAGACGCCCGAGGCGGCGCTCCCGGACGGTCGGTGAGCTCGGTGCAGGACTACTACGAGGAGTTGTGGAGGGGGCTGCCCGAGGAGCTGGAGCTGCCGGAGTTCGAGCGCCGGCGAGGCTTCCTGCTCGGGGAGGTGCGCGCGGGCGCGCGGGCGCTCGACCTCGGTTGCGGGGCCGGAGCGTTCACCGCGATCCTGGCCCGGGCCGGCGCGCGAGCGCTCGGCTGCGATGTGGCGGAGGCGGCGATCGCGCGGGCTCGCGCCGCGCACCCCCAGCTCGACTTCCGCCTGGCGCCGATCGACGGCCCGCTCCCGCTCGAGGACAACTCGTTCGAGCTGGTGTGGGCCAGCGAGGTCATCGAGCACGTCGCCGACACCGCCCGGTGGCTGTCCGAGGTCAGGCGGGTACTGGTCCCCGGGGGGCGGTTGCTCCTCACCACCCCGTCCCACGGCCGGCTGAGGGTCGCCGCCGGCGGGATCGAGCGGTTCTCGGAGCCGCTCGGAGACCACCTGCATCTGTACACCCGCCGGTCGCTGACCGAGACCCTGCGCGAGTTCGGCTTCGCCGAGATCGACGTCCGGGCCGTGGGCGGGCCGCCGCTGCTGCGGCGGATACTGCTGGCGCGGGCAGTGCGGTAGCGATCAGCGCCACCGAACGGGCGCGGTATCAGCGGCTGGGGCCGGCCCTCTCGGCCTGGGCGAGGGCCTGGCTCACCGCCGGCGAGCCGAGGTCGAGCAGCTGGGCGCGCCGCAGCGAGGCCAGCGCCCGGGCCCGGTGATGGTGCTGGAGATCGAACTCGCCCAGCGCCAGCCACGTCTGGGCGTTCTCAGGTTGTCGGTTGACGGCGCGCACGAGCTCGTGGCGCGCGGCCGGGAGATTGCCGCTCGCGGTGTAGATCGCCGCCAGCTCGAGCAGCGGCTCGACCGCGACCGGTTCCTCGGCGGCGGCGTTGCGGGCGTCGGCGATCGCGGCTCCGATGTCGCCGTTGCCCAGCGCCGTGATCGCGGCCGCGGTCGCATCCTGGGAGCGCAGGGGCTGCCACACCGCCCAGGCACACAGCAGCGTGGCCGCTGCGATCGCAACCACCGCGGCTCCGAGGCCGGGGGACTCGGCCAGACGCCGCCGCCGCGGTACCCGTCCCACGCCCCGCGTCGCCGGTCCGCGGCCGGCCAGCCACCCGGCGCAGAGCAGCGCGGGCACCGCGGTCCCGGGCACGAACCAGGTCCAGTCGATCGCCGAGTGAGCCCCGAACGTGATCACCACCGCGAGCATGGTCAGAAGTCCGGCTCGCTCTTCCGGACGGTCGCGGGTGCGGACGGCGCGCAAGGTCCGGCCCGCGGCGAGCGCCCACGCGATCAACAGCGCGAGGATCACGGCGATCCCGATCAGGCCGAAATCGGCGAACGTCTGGATCACGAAGCTGTGCGCGTGGGGCACGACCATCGCGTCGGTCGTGTAGCGCGTGGCCGCGGTTTGGTAGCCGAGCGCGCCGGCGCCCTTCAGCAGCGCGTGCTCGCCCACCTTCAGGCCCTCGCTCCAGTACCGGCCGCGAGTGTTGCCGAGCTCGAAAATGCGTCCCGGCGTGTTGGCCGCTCCGCTGTGGGTGCTGGTCAGCGCCGAGGCCAGGTGGGAGACCTCGCCCGTCAGGCCCCGCGAGGAGGCCGCCAGCGCGGCGACGGCCGCGACCGGCACCAGGCCCACGGCGATCAGGAGCGACGCTCCCACCCGCCGGCGGACGCGGTCCGAGAGCTCGGTCCGATCCATGGCCTTCATGGCGTAGACGCCCGCGACGATCATCAGCGCCAGCACCACCACGAGCACGGCCCCGAACCAGTGCCCGGCGGTGATCCGCGCCGGGAGCGCAACCTGGTTGCCGGTGAGGGCGTGGTCGCTGATGGCGAACACGGTGAGCACGGTCGCGCCCACCGCGCCCAGGGCCAGCACCAGCGCGCCCCGGAGCCGCAGCGGCACGGTGGCGAACCACAGCGCCAGCCCGATCACGGCCGCGGCCAGCGCTCCCCGCGAATACGAGAGCACGAGCACGGTCAGGAGGATCGAGATGGCCGGGATCGCCACTGCCCGCAGCCAGCGCCCGCGCACCGGACGGGCCCCCGCCCACACGCATGGCGCCAGCCCGAGGGCGGCGATCAGGCCGGTCGCGTTCCAGTAGTCGAACGGCACCTGCAGCCGCCCCACCGTGTCGGTGGCGTCGAACGTGCCCGGGAAGACCTTGACGAACAGGGCGTAGGCGCCGATCGCGGTGCTCGCCATCCCGATCGCGCCCACCAGCGCCGGCCACCGCCCCGGCCCCAGCCGCGCCAGCGCCACCCCGCCGCCGAACACGGCCAGGTAGGAGAGCGTGCGGCCGGCCTCGACCCAGGACCGGTCGGGGGCCACCGACCACGAGATCGAGGCCGCGGTCAGCGCGGCCAGGACCGCGAACAGGGCGACGGCGATCCCGCCCCACGCGGGCCGCCGGACCCCGACCAGCAGGACGGCAACGGCGATCCCGGCGCCGATCAGGGTGAGCGCGATCTCGGCCCAGGTGTTGGGCGCGAGCTCGTCGCCGCCCTTGGTCACAAACGCGAGCAGCACGAGGGCAGCGGCGAGCGCCAGGGCGAGCGCGGCGTCGGCGCTGACCTGACGTCCGCCGAGCCGGATGGTGCGCCGGGAACGGCCCCGTGAGGCGGTGGTCGCGGTGGACACGAGCGCCGTCCGAGGCGACGCCGAGCTGAGCGACTTCGATCCCGTCATCGCCACGAACGGTGCACGGCCAACGTGCGCGCCGCGTCGTCGGCCTTCGTGTAGGCACGCTGCGAGAGGAACGCTCGGGCCTCCCGGATGGCCAGCTCGCGGTCGTAGGCAGCGGCGATCTCACGCGTGGCGTGGCGAATCGGGGTGGCATCGATCACCCCCAGCCGCCAGCCCCGCTGGCCGGCGAGCGCCGACCAGTGCATGTCCAGACCCCAGCCGATGCGAAGCTCGGGGAACGGCAGCAGCACATCGAAGGTCGCGGCGTGAAACGCCGTCACCGGGCCGATCTCGACCAAGCGGGTTTCGCGCACGATGCTCGCCATCCGGCGGCGGGTGACCTCCCAGGCGGCATGGGAACGGCTGTAGTGCGCCGGCTGGGCGAGCTGCAAGTGGAACCGCTCGGCCAGGAAGACGAACACATCGAGGAAGTGTGGGGGCAGCACGACGTCGTCGTCGATCACCAGCAGCCAGTCGTGGCCCCGCGCCGGCTGCTCTTCGAGCAGCGCGTTGAGGTTCTCGAACTTCCCGCGGTCAGAGACCGGCCTCGAGGCGAAACGGACCTGGTGGCGGCTGCGAGCCAGCTCGTGGCTGGCCGCGGCCAGGAGCTCCGGGGCCTCGGGCCGTACGGTCCCCAGCGCCAGCACGCGGCGGACCGGCCAGCGCTGGGCGGCGCGGTGCAGCCGCTGCGGCCGCCGCAGGGCCAGCCCGAGCGCGTCCGCGGCGGCGTCGGAGAGGATGGCCCGGGACGTTCGCCGTACGCCGTTGACGTGGCCGCTCTGGCCGGAGAGGAAGTCATCGGCAGTCATCGCCGCGGCTCCGAGAGCGCCTCCCGCAGCCGACCCGCGGTGTGCGCCGTGAGCACGATGCCGACCGCGCACCGGCGCCGCAGCACGTGCCAGGCGCACCCCGCGAGGGTGCGGATCTCGGCCGCCCAGGACGGCGCCCGGCCCTGGCGCACGTCATGACGACGGGCGGTCCGGCCGAGGTGGTAGCCGGCGGTGGCCAGCGCCCGAACCCTGGCGTCGGCCGCGGTCCGACGGTGCTCGAGCCCGGCGTCGCCGAGGTATCGGATCCGCCCGCCGGCGGTGGTGTAGCGGTGCTCCCAGTCCTCCTCGTCGCCGCGACCGGAGATCGTCTCGTCGAACGGCCCGATCCGCTCGAAGGCCCGCCGTCTCACCGCCATGTTGGCCCCCCACACGAGCGGCACGTCGCGGTCCTCGCCGCCGAGCTCCAGCGTCGTGATCGGGGCGCCCTCGCGTCCGCAGGCGCGTGGCCCACCTCCCTCCAGCCGCGCTCGGATGGGCCCGCCGAAGACGTCGTGGTCGGGCGCCGCGCCGGCGCCGCGCAGCAGGGCCTCCAGCCACCCGGCGGGCGCCTCGACGTCGTCGTCGATGAAGATGATCAGCTCGCCGGAAGACTCGGCCACGGCCAGGTTGCGGGCCGCGTTCAGCCCCGCCGGTCGCGCCAATGCGACCACCCTAGCGCCGTGGCGCTCGGCGACCTGCTGGGTGGGGGCGTCGACCCCGTCGCTGACCACGAGCACCTCGGCACCGGCGCGGGCGGCCTGCGGAACCACCGACGCCAGCGTGACGTCGAGATACTCCGGGCGCCCCCGCGTGGGGATCGCGATTGAGGCCGTCGGACTGCTGGACATCATGGGTGGGATCGCCGGCGCCGGCCGCCGGCGCTATCGCGAGCGCGGCGCGCGGCGGTGCGCGACCAGCTGACGCGAGAATGCCACGACGAAGCGCGGGTTGTAGCGCATGTACCGGCGCCACAGCCGGCGCGGCTCGTGAGCGAGCCGGTATGCCCACTCCAGCCCCGCTTCCTGGAGCCAGTTGGGCGCCTGGGGAACCAGGCCGGCATGGAAGTCGAACGCCGCCCCGACCCCGATCAGCACCGGCGCGTGCAGGCGTGGGCGCATCTGCGCCATCCACTTCTCCTGCTTCGGGACGCCGATCCCGACCCACACCACCTCGGCGCCGGACTGGTTGATCTCCGTCGCGATCGCGTCCTGCTCCTCCTCGCTCAGCGGACGATGCGGAGGCGAGTAGCCGCCGACGATCCTGATCCCGGGATGGCGCTGTCGGAGGTTGAGCGCCAGCTGCACCAGCGCACCCTGGTTGCGCCCGCCGTAGAGGTAGAACGGCTGCCCGGAGACGGCCGCGCGCGCGCAGGCCCGGCCCATCAGCTCCGGTCCGTAGACGCGGTTGCCCAACTGGTATCCGAGCGCGTTGATCGCCCACACCAAGGGCTGCCCGTCGGGAACGTTCATCGACGAGCGCCGGAGCGCCGCCCGCAGCTCGGGATCCTCGCTCGAGGCCATCACGGTGTGGACGTTGCAGACGCAGATGTAGCCTCGCTCCCGATGCGCGCTGGCGCCATCGATCCAATCGAGCGTGCGCTCGTAATCGGTCAGCGCGAGGGGCACGCCGATGACGTCGACGGTTCTTGGCGTGGGAACCGGCGTCAGCTGGGGCCTGACGTAGCTTCCCGGCCGCATCACTCGCTCTCTCCGATTGTGCTCACAAGACGTCTCGCGGATCAAAAACGGTAGTTCTGAAACGGCAGATATTGTGTTGAGTTGCGGTATTTGTTCGGCAAAGGTGGCCAGTTTCCGGCTAATTTGGTTCGCGCCCGGGTTGCGGCGCGATATGCTGTTCTTGACACGGAAGTCGCTCGGGCCCGCGAGCATCGCCCCCTTTCTCGCGGGTCTCGGACGGCCCCCAGCCCTACCAGGGTCGTCCTGCGGCAGGGCCCGTACCGCGAACTTCGCGGTGCGGGCCCGCCATTGCTTCCGAGGGAGAAAACGCTGTGCGGCCCCCGAACGGGCCGAAAATGCTGTGCGGCCCGCGAACGGGCCGCACAGGGTTCCCTGCACCCGGATCCTTCCCTTCTTGGCGGAGGGCTAAGCTCCCGCCGCTCATGAATTCCTTGGTCACCGGCGGGGCCGGATTCATCGGCTCGAACCTGGTCGACGCCCTCGTCGCTCGCGGCGACCGCGTCGTCGTGATCGACAACCTGTCGACGGGAAGGCGCGAGAACCTGACCGACGCACTGGATCGCGGGGTATCGCTGCACGAGTTCGACGTCCGCGATGCCGACGCGGTGGGGGAGCTGATCGGCCGGACGCGTCCCGAGGTCGTCTTCCACCTCGCGGCGCAGATCGACGTGCGCTACTCGGTCGAGCACCCCGCCGCCGACGCCGAGGCGAACGTGCTCGGCACGATCGCGGTGCTCGAGGCCGCCCGCTCAACCGGCGCCCGGCGGATCGTGAACAGCTCCACCGGCGGCGGGTTGTACGGCGAGGCTGATCTGCTGCCGACGCCGGAGGAATATCCGATCCGGCCGCTGGCGCCCTACGGCCAGGCGAAGTATGCGGCCGAGGGCTACTGCGAGCTGTACGCGCGCCTGCACGGACTGTCCACGATCTCGCTGCGCTACGGGAACGTCTACGGGCCGCGCCAGGACGTTCACGGCGAGGCCGGCGTGGTGGCGATCTTCTGCGGGCAGCTGGTCGAGGACCGCCCGCCGACCGTGTTCGGCGACGGCCGCCAGACCCGGGATTGGGTCGACGTGAGCGATGTGGTGCAGGCGAACCTGCTGGCCGCGGACAGCGAGCTGACCGGTCCCGTCAACATCGGCTGGGGGCAGGAGACCTCGGTGCTGGACCTGCTCTCGGCCTTGGGCGACGTGGGGGGCGGGTCGGGATCGATCGGCGAGCCCCAGTTCGCCGCGGAGCGTCCCGGCGAGGTCCGGCGCAGCCGCCTTGACGTAAGCCGCGCCCGCCGCGAGCTGGGGTGGGAGCCGCGGGTGGCGCTGCGCGACGGTCTGAGGACGATTCTCGCCGGGCTGTAGCCGGCATCGGTCCATGCCAACGCCGGTGACGGTCGCGATCCCCACGCTGAACGCCGGATCCGGCTTCGAGCAGACGCTGGCGGGGATTCGGGCGCAGCGGCTCGATCGAGACATCGAGCTGCTGATCTGCGACTCGGGATCCTCCGATGACACCGTGTCGGTCGCCCGCCGCTACCGGGCCCGCGTGATCGAGATCCCGCGTGAGCGCTTCTCGCACGGGGGGACCCGCAATCTGCTGATGTCCGAGTCGCACGGGGATCACGTCGCGTTCCTGACCCAGGACGCCGTGCCGGCCGCCGAGGATTGGCTGGCCTGGCTGCTGGCCGCGTTCACGCTGGCGCCCGACGTCGGGCTCGCCTTCGGGCCCTACCGTCCGAGAGCGGACGCCAGCGTCAGCGTCCGCCGGGAGCTGTCGACGTGGTTCGATCTGTTTGCGGAGGCCGGCGCCAGGATCGACAGACTCACCTCCGGGCAGGAACACGCGCCGGCGCGCACCTTCTTCGGCCGCCTGGGATACTTCACCGACGCCAACGGGTGCGTCGCGCGTCGGGCCTGGGAAAAGGTGCCGTTCCGGGAGATCGGCTACGCGGAGGATCACCTCCTGGCGCAGGACATGCTGCGGGCAGGCTTCGCCAAGGCCTACGTGCCGGAGGCGGCGGTGATCCATTCGCACGACTACTCCCCCGGGCAATGGTTGCGGCGCAGCTTCGACGAGGCCAGGGCGATGCGCGAGGTCTACGACTGGACCGCCGGCCCGCGCGTCGTGACACGAAACCTGCGGGGCAACGTGATGGCCGACTGGCGCTGGGTCCGGCGCACCGGTTCTGCCTCCGGCCGGGAGCAGGTCTCGCTGCTGGCGGCCTCGCTCATGCATCACGGCGCCCGCGCGGCGGGCGAGGTCCTCGGGAGTCGCGCCGATCGACTGCCACGGCGTGTGATCGGGCTCCTCTCACTTGAAGGCCGCCGCTGAGCACCACGCGCTGCATGCCGCTCCTGCATATCCGGTGAGCCCCGTCGGGTACCCTCCCGTCCATGCCAACTCCAGCCGTCGGCGGTGAGCGGCTGCCGGTGGTGGTCGCGCGTTCGGTCAGCAAGTCCTTCACCGTTCCCGAAGAGCGCGTGCACACGCTCAAGGAGCGCGCTCTTCATCCTCGGCGTCGGATCCGCAAGAACACGTTCCGCGCGCTCAACGAGATAACGTTCGCGGTCGAGCCTGGGGAGTTCTTCGGCATCGCCGGGCGCAACGGCAGCGGCAAGAGCACGCTGCTGAAGTGCCTGGCCGGGATCTACCAGGCGGAGGGCGACATCTGGCGCCGCGGGCGACTGTCGACTCTGATCGAGCTGGGCGTCGGGTTCAACTTGGACATGGCGGCTCGAGACAACGTCGTCATGAACGGGATCATGCTCGGCCTCTCCCCTCGGGAGGCGCGCCGGCGCTACGAGAGCGTGATCGAGTTCGCCGAGCTGGAGGAGTTCAAGGACCTCAAGCTCAAGAACTACTCGTCGGGCATGCACGTGCGCCTTGCGTTCTCGGTGGCGATCCAGGTCGATGCCGAGATCCTGATGATCGACGAGGTGCTCGCGGTCGGCGACGCTGCCTTCCAACAGAAGTGCTTCGACGTGTTCAACGATCTGCGCGACAAGGGACGGACGATCATTTTCGTCACCCACGACATGGGGGCCATGCAGCGGTTCTGCCACCGAGCGCTGCTGCTCGAGCGGGGCAATCCGGTGTACATCGGCGAACCGAGCGAAGTGGCCGACCGCTACCTCGAGCTCAACTTCGGCCGTGACCCGGAGTCGATGGGAGCCACCAGAGAGGGTCACACCGGCGATGGCCAAGCCCGGATCCTCGAGGTGTGGCTGGAGAACGACCTCGGTGAGCGGCTCGCGAATGTCCCCCAGCATCAGCGAGTGACGCTCACGGCACGCGTGCTGTTCATGGTCGACGTCACCGATCCATCGGCCAGCCTCTACATCTACAACGCAGAGCACAGAGCGGTGGTGATCGCCACCACCTGGATGGATAACGAGCGCAGCGGCCATTTCGATGCCGGCGACGAGGTTTTGTTCTCGTTCACGTTCGACAACGTGCTCGCCCCAGGGCGCTACACGCCCGTGTTCCAGCTCGCCCACCGTGGTTCAGGGCTCGACATGATCGACCGCTACGAAGGCAGCTTCTCGTTCATAGTGACGGGACCGAGGGCGCTCGGTGGATTGGTCGATCTCCCGGTTCGCTCCGCGGTCACCCGCGTAAGCGCCCCCGTCGCGCAGCGGACACAAGCATGAGCGTGCACGCCCCGCCCTACGAGTCACTTGGGCGGCCGATCCATGGGCCCGCCGCGCTCGCCGGCGACTGGCGGCGGTTCTGGCATCTGACCTTCAACATCGCGGTCATGCAGTGGAAGCTCCGCTTCTACGGCTCCGCACTCGGCTATCTGTGGCAGCTGGTCAGACCGCTGCTGCTGTTCCTGGTCCTGTACGTGTTCTTCACCAAGATCGCGCGCGTCGGTACCGGCGCCGGCCCCAGCTACGACTTCTACGGCGCACAGTTGCTGTCCTCGATCGTGCTGTTCACGTTCTTCGCCGAGGCGACGACGGGCGCCGTCCGCTGCGTGGTGGACAACGAGGCGCTGGTTCGCAAGATCCAGTTCCCGCGTATGGCCATCCCGCTCTCGGTCGTGCTGCTCGCGTTCTTCAACCTGTGCCTGAATCTGATCGTGGTCACCATCTTCGCCCTGGCCGCCGGAGTCCGACCGATGCTCACCTGGCTGGAGGTGCCGCTGATCGTGGCGCTGCTGGTGGTCCTCTCCACCGGCGTGGCGATGCTGCTGTCGGCCTTGTTCGTCTACCTCAGGGACGTACAGCCGATTTGGGAGGTGTTGAGCCAGGTGATCTTCTATGCCTCCCCGGTGATCATCCCGGTCACCAAGGTTCAGGAGCAGCTGGGTACGACCCTGACCCGTCTGTACATGCTCAACCCGCTGGCCGTCGTCTTCCAGCAGTTCCGCCACGCCTTCATCACCCACGCCACACCGAGCGTCGGAGCGCTGCTCGGCTCGATGGCCGCGATCGCCGCGCCGGTGGCGATCGTGCTGGCGATCTTCGTGCTCGGCTTCTGGGTGTTCAACCGAGTCGCGCCGCGCGTGGCCGAGGACCTCTAGCGCCGGCGCGGCTCTGGCACCGCATCGGTAGACGGTTCGATCCTTCGGGGTCGGGCGATCTCGAACATGAAGCGCTCGAGCGCGTCGATGCGCGGGCCCCAGGCGTAATCGCGCGCCGTGGCCATGCCCGCCTGGCCCAGTCGCGCGCGAAGCTCCGGGTCGGCGAGCAGCCGGCGGACCGCGCCGGCGACCGACCGGGGGCGGGCCTCGGGCATGAGGCAGTTCTCGCCATCGACGCAGAAGTCGCGGTTGCCGTGGGCGTCGGTGCAGACCACCGCCCCGCCGGTTGCCATCGACTCGAGGACGGTTAGGCAGAACCCCTCGTGCGAGGACGTCTGCAGGAACACGGTGGCCTGGTTGAGCAGCTCGTTGACCTCCGCATCGGACGGTCCGGTGACGTAGCGGATGTCCGGCTCTCGCGCCAGCTCGGGCTGGCTCCCGAACAGGCAGAGCTCGGGACGCGGAGGGGGAAGGCGCCGCCACGCGTCGAGGGTCAGCGGGAGGTTCTTGAGCGGAAGCGATCGCCCCAGCGCCAGCAACATGTCCCCTCGCCGCGGCGTTCCCGGGACCGGGCGGAACGTGTCCAGGTCGACGCCCGGGGGGATCAGCTCCGAGTCGAGACCGAGCTTGCGAAGGTGCTCCTGGTTCCAGCGCGAGATGGTCAGGTAGCGGAACTCTGGGCGGTAGGAGGCCAGCACCTCATAGCGCCGCTGCGGATCGTCGCGGTAGTAGCTCGTCTCGATGTCCTGAACGAAGTAGACCGGCAGTCCCTTCAGCACGCTCGCCCGCCACACCGTGGCCGAGGTGTTCCACCATGTCGCCACCTTGATCGCCTCGAGCGGCGCCAGCGCGGCCTCAAGCTCGGCGTAGTCGGCGAAGCTCCGCACCGGACAGCGCAACTCGAACCAGTCGGGCGGGCCTCCCAGCGTCCACAGCTCCGCCTCGTGGCCTCGCTCGGCCAGGCCGTTGAGGTGCTCGAACACGTCACGATGCCCGCCGCCCACGATCGTGTCCTCGGTGACATAGACCAACCGCAGCTTCCCGTCTTCGGTGAGCACCTGGCGCTCGTCGAAGAACTCGGCCCACCGCCTCCAGAAGGCTCTCTGCGACGCCCGCTCCCGCTCCCCCACGTCGGTGCCCCGGGTAATCGACTCGTGGTGGTGCAGCCGGGCGGACGGCGCATAGACCACCTGATAGCCCGCCTGCCACGCCCTCAGGCAGTAGTCGACATCCTCATACGCCATCGGGTAGGCCTCGTCGAGCAGGCCGACCTGATCGAGCACCTCGCGTCGTATGTACATGCACGCGCCCGTGGCCGCCAGGGTGGGGCCGGCGACGTCTGCCGGACCCCAATCGGCGGGCTTGAAGCGGTAGCGGTGATCGAACCATTCGGGCGCCTGTGCGTTGCGCACCGTGCCCGCGTACTGGATCCGGTTGTCGGGGTAGAGCAGCTTGGCGCCGACGATCCCGACATCGCGACCGCGGACGGCCGCGTACTGCAGGCACCCCAGCCAGTCGCGCAGCGGGATCACGTCCGAGTTCAGCAGCACGACGTCGTAGCGCGGATCGGCTGCCCTCAGGCCGCGATTAACGTTGGCGGCAAAGCCGGTGTTGTCATCGGACAGCACCAGCTCGATCCCTTCGATTCGACGCAGCGCCTCGATGTGCTCGGCGCCGCTGGCATCGTCGGTCACGACGATCCGGACGCGATCCCGCTGCGTGGTGCGCCTGATCTTCGCCACCAACTGGGTAACCATCTTGGCGTCCCTGAAACTCGGGATGACGATCGTCACTGGTTTCCCGTGGCGGTCGTACCAGCGCCGAGCGGCGACCGCCTCGCTCCCTGCCCCGGGGCCGAGGTTCAGCACGCGGTCGAGCGGCGTCAACCGCAGCGGGAAGACCAGGGTCTGGTAGAAGACCGACGAGATCCCCCGGTACTTGTACGTCAAGTAGATGCGCCGGGGCAGGTCGGCGAACCGGCCCGGGCGCTTGCCGTCCAACGCCGAGCCCGGCACGGTCAGGCGCGCAGCTTCCTTCGGGCCTGGCGCAGCGGCCTGATCAGCGGGCGGACGTACCTCAGCATCCTGCGCCCGTACATGAGCATCTGATCCAGTTCATTCGCCTCGCGACGGGCGGCATCCGCAGCGCTGCGCGCGGCCTCGAGCTCGAATTCGAGGTCGGCGATCCGCAGGTTGAGCTCGGGCACGTCCGCCAGCCGGTGCTCGGCGTCGGCCAGCAGCTCGGCAAGCCGATCCCGTTCCTCGAGCCGTGCCCGCAGCTCGTCGATGTAGCTGTCCTTGTCGGCGATCGCGCCGGTCTGGGTCTCGAACACCGAGAGCCACTCGCGCAGCTCCAGCGTGCCGGTCATGGCGGCGAGCTCGCGCATCTTCGGGAGGCGGGAGTTGCTCGCCATGGCGATCGTGTAGATCTCCTCTCCCGGGTTGTTGGCCACCAGCTTGTGCAGCGCCAAGTCCGGCACGGCGGCGCCGTCTGCCTGCAGGCTGGTGTCATCCGACAGCAGCGCGGACACGATGTAGTCGTGCTGTCGCACCAGCCGGACGTGGCGCAGCCGGGCGGTCAGCTCCGCTTCCAGCTCGGCGGGAGCGAACTCGTGGAGGTGGTGCGGATTCCCGGGGGGGTAGATGCCGCGGTTGGGCGAGGAGACGAGCAGCAGTCCGCCCGGGGCCAGCACGCGGACCAGCTCGTCGAGCACGGCGAACGGATCGGCGAAGTGCTCGATCACCTCGAAACAGACGATCAGGCCGAACGCGTTGTCGTCGAATTCGAGCTTGCGCAGGTCGCCAACCTGAAGGCGAACCGACTCCGGCATCGCGGACGCCACCGCCTCGAGCACCGACCGGGCGATGTCGACGCCGATCACCTCGCGGGCGCCGCCGGCGGCCAGCAGCCGGCTGCCGTACCCGGTGCCGCAGCCCGCGTCCAGGACCCGACGCCGCTTCGCCGCCTGCGCCGCCCACTGGTAGCGGGAGACGTGCTCGACCTCGATCAGGCACCCCTGGTCCTGCTCGGGGACGAACCGCTCGGAGATTCCGTTCTTGGCTCCCGCGAGGTCGCTCTCCACCGGCCAGAGGCTACCGGCTGCCTCTCGTCCCGCGGCCTGCCGATACGATCGAAACCGATGCCCGAGGTGGCGTTCGTGATGTCCGCGCGCCAGCACTATCCGCTGCGCGAGCTGGCCGGCACGCTTCAGTACGAACTGGAGCGCCAGGCCGTCCCCTCCTCGCTGCACCTGGGCCGCTTTCCGGAGCCCCGGCCGAGCCTTGTCTACGTCTTGCTCGATCCCACCGGCTACGTCACCGCCGAAGGTGAGCAGGCACTGCCGGCCGACGCCATCCTCCGGCGCACGATCTTCCTGTGCGCCGAGCCGCCGCCCGCCGCCGCCGACGACGAGCGCCTCGCGCTGCTACAGCGCGCCGGCGCGGTGTTCGCCCTCGACCAGCGGTCGGTGCTGGAGATGCACAGATTGGGCATCGCCGCCCGGCTGCTCAGGCCCGGTTACTCCAAGTCCCTCGATCACTTCGATCCCGCCGCCCCCCGGCCGATCGACGTCATGTTCCTGGGCAGGCACAGCCTGCGACGGACCAAGTATCTGAGCCGCGCGGCGCGGGTGCTCTCGCGTCACCACTGCCTGCTGCAGGTCGCCGGGGCAGCCCCGAGCCCGGGGGACACCAGCTCGTTCCTGGGCCCGGGCCGCTGGGCGCTGCTGGCCCAGACCAAGGTTCTGATCAGCCTGCATCGGGGACAGAGATCGCGACTGGACTGGCGCGGGGCGCTTGACGCCATCCACGCAGGCGCGGTCGTCGTGACCGAGCACTCCAGCGGGATCGCGCCGCTGGTGCCGGGCGAGCATCTGCTCGTGGCCGGCGCGGACGCGCTTCCCTATGTGGTCGACGATTTGCTGGGCGACGAGCAGCGCCTGGCCCGACTGCGCGTGCAGGCCTACGAGCGACTCAGCACCTGGCTCCCGTACGCGCTGCCGGTGTCGGTTCTCCGAGCGGCCGTGGTGGAGCTGGTGGGGGAGCCGGTGCCCCCCCGCGCGGCGCCGGGAAGCCAGCCACCGGAGGAGACCGCGGCCGGGGATTCGCCGGCGCCGCCCCTCGTGCCCGGTCCAGGTCCCCGGATCGAGGCCTTGCCCTCGGATGCCCCGAGCCCGCGAGTGGCGTACGAGACCCCGGCCTGGGCGGCGCGCCGGGCGCCGCGCGTGAGCGTCGTGACCGCCCTGCGCGATCAGGATGCGCCGATCACGGCCACGCTCGAGTCGCTGGCGCACAGCAGGATGCGTGATTTCGAGCTCGTCGTCGTCGACGGCGGATCGAGCGGGCAGGCCCACGGGACGGCCGAGGGTTGGATGTTCGAACACCCGCGGATCTCCGCGCGGCTCGTCGTGACGCAAGCCTCGGGCCTTGGTGCGGCCCGCAACACCGGCCTGGACTTTGCCCGCGCGCCGTCCTGCCTGATCCTCGACCCGGGACAGGAGCTCTATCCGCGATGCCTCGACGTCCTGGCCGGCACACTCGAGGCGATGTCGGAGATGGCCTTCGTCTACCCGATGCAGGAGGTGATCGGCGCCGCCGACGGTTTCGTGGAGGCCGGCGGCGACCACCTGTTGAGCTTCCTCGGCTGGGACCCCGGACGTCTGCGCCGAGGAAACGACATCCACGCTCCGGCGCTGTTCCGGACCGAGCGGCTGCGAGCACTCGGGGGGTTCGCGACGGATCCTCGTCTGGATGGATTTGAGGATTACGACCTCTGGTGTCGCATCGCCGATCGGGACTGGCGGGGTCAGCTCGTGACCCAGGAGCTGGCGCGACGCCCGGAATCGGCGTCGTCGCGCACCCTGTCGGCGATGCATCCTTCGCCGGGCGCGGCCACGACGGCGCTAATGGAGCGCGCACCCAGGCTGATGTCCGGGGCGTTCGCTCAGCCGTAGTCGGCCAGGACGAAGTCGCCGCGGTCGGTCCGGTAGTTGGGGTTGTAATACGGGTCGCCGGTGTGGGCTCGGGCCCAGGTTTGCCGCAGGCGCCAGATCGCGGGCAGGTCGTTCACCGTCGTGGCGGGGGCTGTCGCACGCACGCGGGCATCGGGGACGATCACGACGCGTTGGCCGGTGTCGGTGGCGCGCAGGCAGTACTCGATCAGCGCCAGCTCTCCGAACCTTGCGTCGAGGCCGCCGAGCCGGCGGTAGGTGTCGCGACGGGTCGCGAGCACCCCGCTCACCGCGCTCAGGTTGTAGACCACGGGTGGCGCGGCCGTCGTGTGCGAGCCGTAGTGAAGGTAAAGCGGAATGCCCTCGGGGATGGCGATGCCGGCGTGCTGGATGCGTCCGTCGGGCGCTAGGACGACGGGTCCGGCGGCGGCGATCTGAGGCTGGCCGGCGTAGCCGATCAGCCGCGTGAGCCAGTCGTGGGTGAGACCGGCGACCGGGGCCTGCATGATCAGCAGGTGTTCGGCTGTCGTGGCCTCGGCAGCAGCGGCCAGGGCGCCGGCGGGATCATCGGCGGGGTCACTGGCAACGGCGGTGATACGGGAGGCGGGGACGCCGGAGGCGGTGAGCGCGGCGGTGGCGGCGTCGAGCCCGGGCGAGGGCGCCGCGAGCACGACGCTCCAGGTTGGGTGCGGTTGGATGAGCCACGAGGCGGCGGCCTGCCTCAGTCCCCGGTGGTCGTCGACTGCCACCACGAGGTCGACGCTGGTCGAGGGCGCGACTCGATGGACGACGCGGTGAATCCCGGGCAGGTTGGCGAACTGGACCTCGGCATCGACGCCGCTGCGCTCCAAATGGTCGGTGATCGCCGCCGGCTGGGCCAAGAACGCGTACGGCTTGGCCTGATCGCCGCTGGCAGTGGACGTGCTGTGAGCACGCCAGTGGTAGAGGATCCGCGGGATGTGGGCGATTCGGTCGGTCCGTTCCATGAGCCGGAGCACGAAGTCGTAGTCCTGACAGCCGTCGAACCGCGACTGAAAGCCCCCGAGTTCGACGGCCAGCGTCCGCCGGTAGACGCCGAGATGACACGTGTACATCAAGGCCGCCATGTGCTCGGGCGACCACCCAGGCTTGGGGTGACGCTCGATCAGGCCGTTTTCACCCACGACGTCTTCGTCGCTGTAGATCATGTCGAGCTCGGGCTGGGCGGCGATCCGGTCGGCGACCTGTTGCAGGGCGTCCGGGGCGAGGGTGTCGTCGTGGTCCATCAAGGCGATATAGCGCCCGGTGGCGAGCTCCAACGCGCTGTTGGTTGCGGCAGCGATGCCCCCGGCGCGCTCGCGTCGCCTGAGGCGGATGCGTGGATCCGAGGCGGCGTGACGCTCCAGGGCAGCGATGATGTCGGGGTTGCTGGAGGCGTCGTCGGCCAGGCACAGTTCCCAGTCGCTGAAGCTCTGGCCGCGGACGGACGCGATTGCCGCTTCGAGCAGCTGCAGGGGCGGGTCGCGGACGGGGGTCAGCACCGAGATCAGCGGCGCGTCGGGTCGACCCGGCGGTGGACCGGACGACGGACCGGACGGCGGATCCGAGGCCTGCGGCGCGTGCGGATCGGTGATCACCGGCTCGAGCCAGATCGCCCGGGCCACCGACAACGGTCGCAGCGCGCCGACGGCCTCGATGCCGAGTCGCAGAGCGGTGCTCCCGGCCGGCAGCCCGCACTCGACGCGCCGGCCGCGGGGCTTGCCCCGGTCCGAGGCCCGCAGCTTGCCCGACCACATCGGGCGCTCGTGACCAGCGAGATCGGTTACCGCCACCGTGGCCCGGACGGCGCTGCGGCCGTCACGCCAATCGTGGGGCAGCAGCATCACCCGAGCCGAGAACGAACCCTCGCCGGAGAGCTTCAACGGCACGGTGAACGTCGCCCCGGCGTCGACCAGCAGCGCCCGACCGAGCACCCCGTCGGGATGAAGCAGCCAGCTCGAGCTCGCCGAGCCCTCGTCGAGCCTCTCCCGCAACGCCGACAACGGCAACCGGCCGGCCGCCGGCAGGCTCCGCCGCGATGGCCTCTGGAAGCGAGTGGCGGCCACTCGGAGCGCGGAAGAGGTCATCGGCGTCACGCCCGGATGGGTTCGAAGTCGCCGCGGTCGGTGCGGTAGTTGGGGTTGTAATAGGGATCGTGGCTGCGGGTTTGGGCCCAGACTTGGCGCAGTCGCCAGATCGCGGGAAGGTCGTTGCTGGCCGTGTCGGGGCCGGTGGCGCGCAGGCGCGCGTCGGGGACGATCACGACCCGGTGGCCGGGGCCGGTGGCGCGCAGGCAGTATTCGATCAGCGCCAGCTCTCGGAATTGCGGGTCGAGGCCGCCAAGCTGTTGGTAGATCTCGCGGCGCGTGGCCAGCACGCCGCTGACCGCGCTCACGTTGTAAACCGAGGTCCCGTACCCGAAGAAGTTGTCCATCGAGGATCGAATCCCGTGCAGGAGGTGGAGCGGGATGCCGTTGGGGACGGCGACGCCCGCGTCCTGGATCCGTCCGTCGGGGGCCAGCAGGACGGGTCCCGCGGCCGCGATCTGGGGTTGGTTGCTGTAGCCGATCAGGCGCGTGAGCCAGTCGTGCGTGAGTCCCGCGGCCGCGGTTTGCATGAGCAGCAGGTGCTCGGCGGTGGCGGCGTCGGCGGCCGCGGCCAGAGCGGCGGCACGATTCCAGTCCGCGGGCGTGGCGATCATCGTCACCCGCGAGTCGGGCAGGCCCGCGCCGCCCAGGGCGTCGGCGCAGGGGCCCAGTGCGGGCTCGGGTGCGGCGAGGACGATGCTCCACGTGGGGTGGGGCTGCGCGAGCCAGGAGCCGGCGGCTTCGCCGAGCCCTTGCTCGCCGTCGACGGCGAGCACCAGCGCGATGCTCTGGCGCGGATCGACCCGATGCGCCACCCGGTAGAGGCCGGGTGGGCCGTACCCGACCTCCGCGTCGATGCCGCTGCGTTCGAGGTGGCCGGCGATCGCATTGCGCGCCGCCACGTAGGCGTACGGCTTGGCGTCGCCGCCCGCCGTGGAGTCGGCATGGACGCGCCAGTGATAGAGGATCCGGGGGATGTGGGCGATCCGGTCGGTGCGCTCCACCAGCCGCAGGATCATGTCGACGTCCTGGGAGCCGTTGAACTCGGTGCGGAACCCACCGATCTCTGAGACCAGTGCCCGCCGGTAGACGCCGAGATGGCAGGTGTAGCCGTTTGTCCGCAGCGTGTCCGGCGACCAGTCGGGTTTGAAGTGCGCCCAGATCCGCCGGCCGTCGAGGACGATGTCCTCGTCGCTGTAGAGCATGTCGAGGTCCGGCTCGGTGGCGATCCGGTCGGCAACGTGTTGCAGCGCATCGGGGGCAAGGGTGTCGTCGTGATCCAGCAGAGCCACGTATTCGCCGGTGGCGAGCTGGAGCGCGGCGTTGGTGGCGGTCGCGATTCCGCCCGCATGCTCCCGGCGCCGAAGGTGGATCCGGGGGTCGCCGGCGGCGTGGTCCTCGAGCGCCTTGATGATGTCCGGGTCACCCGAGCCGTCGTCGATCAGACACAGCTCCCAGTCGGCGAAGGTCTGCGAGCGCACCGAGGCGATCGCTTCCTCGAGCATGGCCGGCGGCGGGTCGTGCACCGGGGTCAGGACCGAGATCAGCGGGGTGCCGGGCCCCGCCTGCCGAAACGAGCGTGGGATCGGCTGCTGCCGGCTGCTCGGGGCGGGCGTGCCCGCGGGGTCTGTGATCTCGGGCCCAACCCACGCCGCCCGGGCCACCGCCCCGTACCGAGGAACCCCCGCGAGCACCCTCAGATGCAGGGCCACGGTGGACGCGGGCAGCCGACATGCGATCCGCCGGCCGCGTGGGGTGCCCAGACGGGCCGATGGGCGGAGCGCTCCCGACCAGAGATCGTGCCGGCGGCCATTCGATTCCGTGACCGCGAGGCCCACGCGGAGCACTCCGCGCCCGTCGCGCCAGTCGTGGGGCAGCAGCACGACCCGGGCTGAGAACCAGACCTCGCCCGCGAGCGTGAGCGGCACCGTGAAGGTCGCCCCGGCGGGCAGCAGCAGCGCCCGCCCCAGCACTCCGTCGGGGTTCATCAACCAGTTCGCGGCCGCCGATCCCTCGTCCAGCGTTGCCCGCAGCGCCGACAGCGCCAGCCGCTGGCCAGCGGGCCGGCTGAGCGCATGAGTCGACCGCGCCCGGGAGGTGGGTCGATCGACCACGGCTTCGGCATCGGAGGAACGGCTCATCGGCGTGAGGAGCTACAAGCGCAGGAACCGCTCCAGCGGCGTGAACCGCAGCGGGAACGTGACCGCCCGGTAGATCACCGAGCTAAGTCCCCGGTATTTGTACGTGAGGTAGATGCGCCGAGGCAGGTTCGCGAGTCGCGACGGGCGGCGAGCAGTGATCGCACCCTGGGCCACGGGCCGCTCGGCGGACGGGGCCCCGTCCCCCTCGGGCGCCGGGGCCGCAACCGCCGCCGTCTCCTCGACGACCAGCTCACCGTGCTTGCGCAGCGCCACGATGTTCTCGTGCCCTCGGCGCCGGACCGCCTCGATCTCAAAGCTCGCCAAGCGCTCCTCGCAGTACAGCATGAGCGCCAGCAGATCCGCTTGGGTCCAGACGTGAAAGTGGATCGAATAACCCTCGGCCTCGAGCTGCTCGGCGCGACGCTGCGCCGTTTCCTCGTCCGGGGCCACCGAACTCTGATACACCAGCCGCGCCCACTCCAGGTAGTGCTCGCGACGAGAGCCCTCGGGCCCGGCCTCGTGATCACGGATCACGTGGCTCAACGGCGTCCGCGGGCGGCGGAAGTCGAACGTGTAGCGCTTGTCCGGGACGGCGTAGAACAGCACGCCCCCCGGGCGCAGCTTCCCCAGATGCGTCTCGATCGTCCGAATCGGATCCTCGCAGTGCTCGAGGAAGTGATTGGCGACGATGAAATCAACGGACTCCGGCTCGATCGTCGAGAGAAGCTCACCATCGTCGACCACATCCACCGGCGCGAGATCCCAGCCCTCGAGCTCCGGGTAGTGCGCCCGCAGCTCCGGCACCGTCATCCGATCGACGTATCGGACCCTCGCACCCGCCGGCAACACCATCGGCAGATGCAGGGCCCCGATCTCAACCCCGCTGCCCCGCAGCAGCTCAGATGCGAGCTCCTGACGCGTATCCCGCACCGCTTGGGGTGACTCGGCGGGCTGATCATCCAGCCCAGCCATCGGAGAGACGCCCATCACGTCCGCTGCCGAGGTCTCACTCCCCACCATCAGCGGCTCGATGGCGCCAACGCGCCTCGCAGTGAACGGCAGATTGAACGAAGGGTCCCCTGAGGGCAGATCGCGTCATCTCCCGATACGTTACGCGTTGGCCGGCTGAATGCGTTTTGCCGGAGCGCACTCGCCGCGCGAACCTAGCCTACGGCGCAGACCCGAGCGCCACTGCCGGTGAGGCGCATCCGCCACGGCACTTGAGCCGCCCCGTCATGGGGGACGCGGATCGTCGCACGACGTCCAGCTGGGACCTCGCCCAGCGGAATGTCGAATGAGCCAGAGAACCGAGCCATCGCCACCGTCAGCGGGGCTCGTCCTGTCGCAGCCAGCTGGTACTGCCCGGGCCCGGCGCGAATTACGAGTGGCTGGTCTCCGAGCAGCAGGCAATTTCCCCGAGTGCCCGCCGTGCCGGAGACGGCCGCCGGCGGACGTGGCGCCGGCGTCACGGCGGTCGGCGCGAACGAGATGCGCACCAACTCACCCCGCTCCAGTTCGTGGTCGATTCCCGCTCGCGTCGCTTCGTCGAGGCCGAGAATCATCGCCGGCGAATCGGCGCTGATGCCAAAGGCGTCGATGGCGCTGAGATACTGGCCGGCATCGCCATTGACGAGCACCCCCGGTAGCTCGGACTCGTTGGGAGAGAATCCGGACCCGACCACACCACGAAGGATCAGCAGGGCGCCAAGCTCGGCGCGGCTGGCGACATCCGAGGCCAGCATGTAGTTGCGCGATTCCGTGTACTGCCGGGCGTTGGTGCCCGCGATGATGACCAATCCGCAGATGACGGCGATCGTGCCGACAGCCGCGAGCCGGGGCCGCGGCACGGCGGCGCACAGACAGACCATCAGCAGCACGGCGTCACTCGGCAAATAGCGGGGGTCGTTGGGCGGCCTGTAGAAGGTCGCGGTGTTGGACAAGGACGCGGCGACCCAGAGCACGATCACAGTCGTGAGTGCGGCCCAAAACACCGGCCGCGGCCGCCAGCCGCGGTACAGCGCGACGAGCAGCACGGCGACCGCCGCCAGCGCCAGCGGCGGCCCGAACGTGAGGTCGAGCACGCCGGTTTGGGGTGAAACCGAGGAAAGGCCAAGCACGCCCGCGATCGTGGCCCCGAGCGCATCCATCGTGTAGACGAGAGACGTGCTCCAGAGCGACAACTGGCTCTCGCTCGCCTGTTGTCCGTACTTCAGGTACCAGAGCCCGTAGAGAAAGGCCGGGACCACCACGATCCAGGCGCGCCGGCGCCAGTCGCCCCGGATCACGATGATCGCGGCCGCCCCGGCGAGGAAGCCGATCCCTTCGCTGACGGACGCCACCGAGATCAGGAGGGCCCCGCACGCCACGAGGTCCGCGCGCAACCCATCACGGCTCAGGGCCACCAGCGCCACAAGGCCGGCGGCGATGGCGATCGCGAATCCCGTCTGAAATGGCCAGAGGAGCGAGACCCCGCCTGGTCCCAGAGTCACCAGCAGCAGCACCGGCGCGAGACCCCACCACTTTCCCCACGCGCGCCGGCAGATGATCCCAAGCACGACCGCGAGGAGGACGAGGTCAAACGCGGCGAGCATCCGGAACGGCAGGTAGGAGCTGGCGCCGAAAAGGGCCAGCAGCAGCTTGTAGATGAGGATCGGCACGAGCACGAGATGGGGCCCGTGCGGACGCAGAAGCGTGCTCGGCGACAGCCCTCGACGATCGACAACGAAGTCCCACTCGTCGGCGAAGAAGCTGAGACCGCGAGTCTCATGCAGAACGAGAGCCGCGCCAAGGACGAGGAGCGCGACGAAGAGGAGTGTCGATGGATCTATGCGCGCGCGCTCCGCACGCCGTTCTGAAGCGGGCTCGCCCCTGGAGACGACGGTAGACAAGGGGAGCATCATAGGCGCGTCATACGCTGGACCGAGACCCGGGTTCCGCTGCCGCCGCATCGGCGGCAGCACCGACGGTCAAGTGGGATCCCGTTGCGTCGGGCGGCTCCCGCCACACCAGCCCTCCCAGGTACCCAGCGAGGATGACCATCGCCACCAGGGCCACTACGTCATTCACCAGAAAATGCCGGCCGTATATGTGGTGTGTAGTCACGACGGTGGGCAACGCGGCCACGAGCAGGACCTCGAGGGCACGCAGGGCAAGCAATCCACGCACCCAGCGAGCCCGCAACCAGGGGAACTGGCGGCTTCGCTGCTCGATCGCGACCGCCACGACCAGGGTGAGGATCCAAACATGAAGGCCGGCCGGAAGCAGACCGACGGATTCGGCGCCCCACCAGAGCGCGAATGCCGCGAACGGTACCAACACCGTCGCGGTGATCGCCCAGGTCCATCTCCTCAGGGCTCGCCACAAGCCTGTCAGCAGGAGTGGGTAGAACAAAATGCCGACCGCGAATGGCAGCGTAAACCAGTATTGGAAGAAGAAGTGGATGATGCCCGGCGAGGGTCCATAAATCGAGTTGACGTATGGGTCTCGTGATGAAAGGAAGAAGACGCGAAGCGGTACGACCGTGTTTCCGACCGAGATCAGCCGATCGGAGAGCCAACTGGATATGGTGACCGGAACGCCTGGCGGTTTGTCGGCTTGGGTGAGGTAGTTGAGGAATGTGGACTGGGTGTAGTGGGGCCCGTTGAACAGTCGCCATCCGATCAGAAAGACGGCAACTCCGCCAACCAGAAGTAGGGCACGCATGATGTGCGGATGGCGGACGCGAGCGCCTTGGAGCGGCCAAAGGGCGATCAAACCCAGCGCCGGCAGCGCGACTAGAGCGAGCGGATGAACCAGATAGCCAGCTCCGGCCAGCAGACCGGCGAGCACCGGACGGCCATCGATGAGGCTCACGGCCGAGAGGAGGACAAGCGAAGCGGCGAGCAGCTTGGGCCACGTGAACCACACTTCGTGGACCAGGAACGGTGTCGTGGCTGCGAGCAGCAACGCGAAGCGAGCGGCTTTCACGCCCCCAAGCCGGCGCGTGAGGGTCCACAGGGACAGAAAGGCGGTGGCGGCGAAGACCAACATAGCCAGCCGATAGCTCATGAACCCCTCGGCGTCGAACGGCGACCATGGAGGGTTGTCGACAAAAGCCGGGGGGTGGCCTCCGGTGAGCATCACCACGGGCACCGACGCGAGCCCGGCCAGGGGTCCACGATCAGAAAAGGTGTACGGAAAGAAATGCGACCTGGCCAGGGCGCTGAAGGGCGAGACCCCGTTTCCGACGAGATCGACGATCTGCCAGGAAATGCGGCTGTCGGAGAGGTTGCCGACCTCTAGCGTGCGGTTGGTGGTACCTCCGTACAGCTCGCCCGGTGGGCCTAGAGACCAGAGCGAGCGTGCCACGGCGATGCCCAGCACCGCTGCGATGACGATGAGCGCACGGCGCTCATCACGGCTCAGTATCTCCTCCCGCCCGGCTCGAACGAGGCTTACGAGCAGCCAGCCGAGGACAGGGATCACCACGACGGCGCATACGACCCGGGGATGAACCCACCCCGCTCTTCCAATCGCCCACGCCGCTGCACCGGTAAACGCAAGAAGCCCCAGCCCGGGAAGCGGAACGAACGCGATGTCGAGGTCGCGGGAGGCCCGGCTTAGGCGCAGAGCGAGGCCCGGGCCGAGCACCAAAACGAGTGCCAGTGCCGTCGTCGTCAGCACGCGTACCAAGGCGAGCGTCTGCTGGACGACACTCAGATGGGTGCCGGCCGGCGGTCGGAAGGCCAATCCTAGGAAGCAACCGAGCACGGCAAGGCTCCAGATAGCCACCATCGTTGCCTTTTCACTGCTAACCGGGCCGGCGCGAGCCAACATGGCCGCCAAGCCTAATGAGATCCGGCGGTCATCAGGTCGGCGCCCCGGTCATTTCTGTCAGCCGGTCACCCCCCGGCCTCCAGCACGGGTCACCGTGTTTCGGTCACGAAGCTATGCGTTGCCCGTCGCCGCTCGGCACATGCTTGCCCGGGCTCGGCAGAGAGGATGCGGCTATGTCATTACGTCGGTAGTCCCCGCGGCTCAGGTGATGCTCCAGCCATACGTATAAAACGATGAACAGATATCGGCTGCCCATCTCCTGCAGCTTCAACTTCGACTTGCCGTACTGACGGTTGGTCCAGGTGAGCGGCACAACGGCATATGTGTAGCCGCGTACCACGGCCTTGAGAGGCAACTCGACCGTCAGATTGAAGTGATTTGACAGCAGCGGCTGCAGCTGATCGATCACGTGCCGGCGGTATGCCTTGAAGGCATTCGTCGTGTCGTTGTATCCGTGCTGAAACAGCACGCGGATACCGGCGTTGGCGATCCGGTTGAGGATGAGCTTGAGCCGCGGATACCCGTGAGTCGAACCGCCGTGTCCAAAGCGAGTTCCGAACGCGCAGTCGTAACCCTGCTCCAGAACCCGGTGATAGCGGACCAGGTCTCTCGGGGCATCGGAGAGATCCGCCATCATGATCGCCACCGCCTCGCCGGTGTAAAGCTCGAGACCGACGCGAACGGCGTGTCCAAAACCGGGGGGCAAATGCGAGCGCACGCACCTCACGTTGGGGTTGCGCTCGCCGATCCTCTCCACCACCTCGCCGGTGCCGTCTTTGCTGGCGTCGTCGATTACCAGGATCTCGTACTCGATCCCGGCCCGCTCGAGCTCCGCCGCCGTCAGCTCGACGGTCTGAGCTATGGACTCCACTTCATCGTTGGCTGGGATGACGACCGACAGCTTCATCGTGCACCCAGCCACAAGTCGGCGTTCTGCTCATGGATCTCGCGCAAGACGGTTTCTATGTCGTAGGTGATGTCCCAGCTGGGATAGTCGCGTCGAAACGGATCGAGATCCGAGATCCACCAGCGGTGATCGCCGATCCGGTTCATCTCAGAGAGTTGCCAGTTGAGCTCTCGGCCCGCGATCTCCTCGCACAGCTCGATCGCCTCGAGCATCGAGCAGTTGCTCTCGCGGCCGCCTCCGATGTTGTAGACGGCCGCCGGGCGCGGCGAGCGATGGAAAGCGTCGAACGCGCTCACTAGGTCGGCCGAGTGGATGTTGTCGCGCACCTGCTTGCCGCCATATCCGAACACCGTGTACGGATCGCCGGTCATCGTGCAGCGCATCAGGTAGGAGAGGAAGCCGTGCAGCTGGGTCCCAGCATGATTTGGCCCCGTGAGGCAGCCGCCTCTGAAGCACACTGTTGGCATGTCGAAGTATCGCCCGTACTCTTGGACAAGTAGATCCGCCGCGGCTTTCGACACTCCGAAGAGAGAGTGCGTCGAGGCGTCGATCGACATCGAGGTATCGATGCCGTGGAAGTAGCGATGCTGCTCGGGCAGCTCGAGTCTCCGGTCGTCCTCGACCAGGTCCAGATGATTGGGGCGATCGCCGTAGACCTTGTTCGTCGAGCAGAAGATGAACGTCGCCTCCGGTGCACTGTTTCGGGTCGCTTCCAGCAGGTTGAGTGTTCCATTGGCATTGACGGTGAAATCGGTCTGCGGATCCGACGCCGCCCAGTCGTGGGAGGGTTGCGCGGCGGTGTGGATCACGAGCGCGAGAGCGCGGGAATGCTGGGTGAACAACCGGTTTACGGCGTCGACATCGCGGATGTCTACGTCCTCAGACGTGAACGAATCGCCGAACATGCGGTTGAGTCGCTGCGTGGTGTGGGCGGTCGATGCAGAAGGCCCAAAGAACCGCGCGCGCATATCGTTCTCGAGACCGATGACGTCATAGCCGGCTTCGACGAAGTGCTGGACGGACTCCGAGCCGATGAGACCGCCGGACCCGGTGACGATCGCTGTGGGCATTTGGCGCCATAGTCAACCACACCGCCTGGCGACGCCCGCCCGACCTCAGTCCCGGCTCGAGAAGCCGGTACCGCCAGCAGCGAAGCCGCTATCGTCCCGGCGCCGAGGTCCTGGCCCCGGCACGAGTAAGAGCGTGAACTACCAGCGTCTGTACGAGTATCGCTTTCGCAACGTCGACCAGTCGGCCCGCGCGGCCATCTGGCGAGAGATCGCCGCCTACATTTACGCGCAGCTTGGGCGGCCCGCGGTCGTGCTAGACCCAGCGGCCGGACGGGGAGAATTCATCAACGCGATCCCGGCCAGAGAGCGCTGGGCGATGGACCAAGTGGCCTATGTCGAAGGGACCTACGAGCCGAGCGTTCGAGTGGTGATCGCCAACGCGCTCGACGCCGAGCTGCCCGCAGGGCATTTCGACGGAATCTTCGTCTCGAACTTTCTCGAGCATTTGCCCACTCAGGAAGCCGTAGCTTCATTCCTCGAACGGCTGTACGTCGCCACCTCTCCAGGAGGCCGGATTGCCGTCATGGGCCCGAACTTCCGTTATTGCGCTCGACAATACTTCGACATGGCGGATCACACGCTGACGTTCACCCATCTAGCGGTCAAGGAACATCTCTACACCGCCGGCTTCGTGCCCGAGCAAGTCGATGCACGGTTCCTGCCCTACTCGTTCACGGGCAGGCTTCCGCAGTCGACGGCGCTGGTCCGCCGCTACCTGCAGATGCCACTGGCCTGGCGGGTGCTGGGAAAGCAGTTCCTCGTAATAGGGCGGCGGCCCGCTGATTGATGAGCCGGCGCGCCTCGTGGGAGTGCCAGGCCAGGCCCTCCGCAATTCGCGGTTCGTGGTCGCGACGCCGTGCGGCCGCGAACGCGATCGGATCGTGCTCGGCGTCGCTCGGGAGCGACCTCTCCTCTCCCGCGCGCGGCCGCTCTCGATCGCGGAGATCCAGGCTCGCTGGCCCTGCGCGCTGCACCTGAGGGCGCTCTACAGGGCCTGCTCCAGCGCGCGTTCGTGCTCCACGATCCAGGCATGAACGTCTGCCAGGACGTCCCTGGCGGAGCGGCGCGGCCGGTACTCCGTCAGCGATGCCAGTTGCCGGCAGTCGGAGATGTAGACGGGGACGTCTCCCGGCCGGGTCTCGGGGGCGGACGTGATCTCGACCTCGTTGCCCGTGATTTCGGTGCAAAGGGCCGTGGTCTCGAGCAGCGACAGGCTCACCTCGCGGCCGCCGCCGACGTTGACCTTGGCGCCGTCCCACCGCGGCGGATCGCGCAGCTGCTCGTCCAGCAGCTCCAGCAGGTCATCGACGTGGAGCAGGTCGCGGACCTGCTTGCCGGCGCCGCCGAAACCGATGTAGCTGAGCGGCCGCTTGAAGTGGTGGGCGAGCATCCAGTAGGTGAACACGCCCTGGTCCACCTTGCCCATCTGCCACGGCCCGGCGATCACCCCGCAGCGATCGATGACCGCCCGCAGGCCGTAGGCATCCCGGTACTCCTCGATCAGCAGCTCCGCCGCCAGCTTCGTGGAGCCGTACAGGGTGCGGGCGCCGTCGAGGGGGAAGTCCTCGGAAATCCCGGCCCGCGACGCTCCTCGATGCGGCTGCTCGGCGGCGAGCTCGAAGCGGGTGTCGGTTTCCTCCAGGGCCAGGGAGCGGAGCTTGCCCACGGGGTAGACCCTGCTGGTCGACAGGAACACGACGTAGGCACCGCGCCGGCGCGCGAGTTCGAGGCAGTTGTATGCGCCCAGCAGGTTGGACTGCACGACGTAGTCGGGGCTGCCGTCGAACCCGGCGAGCGCCGAGGGCTCGGCCGAGCACTCCACCAGCACATCCGCGTGCTCCGTGCTCAGGAGGTCGTCAAGGACCCGGACGTCGCCGTGCCAGAAGGAGACGTCGGCTTCCCGCAGGCGTGGAAGGTTGAGCTCGGCGCCGCGGCGGCGGAGATTGTCGAGGGCGGCGATCTCCCACTCAGGGTGGCGCCCGGCGAGCCCGATGGCCACGCTCGCGCCGATGAATCCGGCCCCGCCGGTTACGAGCACGCGCATATCGCGCGGCGATTATGCCGAGCGGTGGAGCGCGAGGCGGCTCCGCCGATGGCGCTGCTCTAGATTCCAGCCCCGTGCGCTCCCTGCCCACGCGCCTCCAGGGACCGATCCTGATCGAGCCGGTCGTCCATGGTGACGCCCGCGGTTTCTTCCTGGAGACCTATCGCAGCGACCTCCTGGGGGAGCTCGGCATCCCGGATGCCTTCGTCCAGGACAACCACTCCCGTTCCCGCCGGGGGGTGGTCAGAGGGATGCACTTTCAACCCGGGATGGCGAAGCTGATCCGCTGCGCCCGGGGAGCGATCTTCGACGTGCTCGTCGACCTCAGGCGCGAGTCGCCGACGTTCGGCCAGTGGGAGGCGTTCGAGCTCAGCGACGAGGACCATCACGCCCTCTACTGCCCGGACCGATTCGCCCATGGCTTCTGCGTGCTCAGCGACGTCGCCGACGTGATCTACAAGACCTCGACCTACTATGCTCCGGAACTCGAGGGCGGGTTCGCCTACCACGACCCCGAGGTCGCGATCGCCTGGCCTCAGGACGTCGAGCTCCTCGCCTCGGCCCGCGACACCGAGGCCCCCACCCTGTCTCAGATTTCTGACCGGCTGCCGTTCTGAGCCCCTCGAACCCTTAGCATCCCGATCAGCGTGCGCGCTCGTCTAGCCGTCACCCCCGTCCAGTATCGCCGCGTCGCCTACCTCACGCTGGGCGCCCTGTCGCTGATCGTCCTGACCGGCGCCGCCGTGCGGCTGACCGGCTCCGGCCTTGGCTGCCCGGACTGGCCCAAGTGCGGCGGAAGCGCGCTCCCGCCGCTCAGCACCCACGCCCTGATCGAGTTCGGGAACCGGGCCGTGTCGGGGATCGTGGGCGTGGTCACCGTGGTGGCGGCCGTGCTCGCGTTCACCCGGCGACCGTACCGCCGCGATCTCGCGCTGCTGGCCCTGACCTTGCCGGCCGGCGTGCTGGCCCAGGCGGTGCTCGGCGGCGTCACCGTGGACGAGAAGCTGGCGCCCGGGTACGTGATGGCCCACTTCGGGCTCTCGATGCTGATCCTGATCGGGGCGGTCGCGCTGGCGTGGCGGAGCCGGTACGAGCCGGGCGAGCGCCCCCGCGCGACCGACCGGCTATCCGTGTGGTCGGTGCGCGGTTTGGCGCCGCTGGGCGCCCTGACGATCTTCGCCGGCACCGCCGCCACCGCGGCCGGGCCGCACGCCGGCGGTTCTCCGGGTCAGCGGATCCACCGGCTGCACTTCAAGGGCGAGGACACCCTCACGTGGGTCATCCACCGCCATGCCACGATCGCGGCGCTGTTCGGGATCGCCGCCATCGGCGTGTGGCTGCTGCGACGCCACCGCCGCGTGGCCGAGGATGCCCTCGAGCCGCTCACCGTGCTGTGCGTGCTGCTGGCCGCGCAAGGGCTGGTCGGCAGCGTCCAGTACGAGCTCAAGCTGCCCACGGACATGGTCTGGGTCCACGTGATGCTGGCCACGTTCACCTGGCTCACCGTCCTGTGGGCGGTGGCGGCCGCCGGCGCGCTGGCGCCCCGGCGTCAGCCCCTCCTACGGCTTGAGCAGCGTGACCGCGGTGTGGATCGTCCGCTGGTCGGTGCTGAAGACCGCGCGCAGCGTCCCGCGGAGCCAGCCGTGCCGGGCATGTCGCAGTAGCGGTCCGCACCGCTTCAGCTTCACGTGGATCGTGTGGCGGTGGACCGCCGAGATCGCGAGCTTGCCGTTACCGCAGCCGACGATCCTGACCCGCTTGCCCACCTTGCCCCGGGCCTTCAACGACAGCTTGGCCTTGCACAGAGCCCCGTGCAGCCCGCTGCATTTGAACAGGATGGCCACGAAGCCATGGTGGACCCGCAGGCGGTGGCTGACCAGAGTCGCCCGCCCGTTGGGCGTCGCCGTCGTGAACGAGCGGTCGACGCCGTTGCTCGGCGCGGCGGCGCCCTGCAGGACGACGAGGCGAAAGTGGTAGGTGGTGTGCGGGACCAGGCCCGAGACCTTGGTTGCCACCAGCGTGACCCCCGAGCCAAGCGCATGGGTGGCGGTGGTGTGGCCGTAGCCGGTGTTGCGTCCGTACTGGAAGAACCACGACGAGCTCGGGCCGGCCGTATTCGCCACCCCGTTGAGCACGGCGGACGTGGTGGCGATCGAGCTGGCCTGGCCGGTGGTGGCGGCGGCCACCGTCGGGGTGGTGAAGGTCATGTCCTGGCCGTCGATGTTCTGCGGCGGTACGTAGCCGGCAACGACCACGAGGCGATAGTGATAGGTGGTGCCCGGCAGCAGGCCGGTGATCGGCGCCGAGACGTTCTCAGGGGCGGCGAGGGCGGTCGAGGGCGTCAAAGCGCCATAAGCGGTGGTCGTCCCGTACTCGAAGTGGTAGCTCGTCGCCGGTACGGCTGGGGACGCGGACCCGGTCAGGACCGCCGAGGTGCTGGTCAACTGCGTCACGCCTCCTGTCGTCGCCGACGGCCCAGCGGCGGCTGCGCTCGCCGGCACCAGCGCCGCGGCGGCGAGAACGACGGCGACAACCAGCAGGCCCCGGTTTGGACGGCTCTTCCCCATCGCTCAGAGAGCGTAGCTAGCCCGCGCCCGAGGTGACGCACACCGGTCCCGAGCGCCCGGAGACCGGGCGCAAGCGTGCCCTGGGAGCCAGGCCGGTCGCTACGATCGACTCGAGCATGTCGGTGGAACGCCCTGCAGTACCCCAGAATTCAGTCAGCCGCGGGAGCGATGCCTCACTCAGTATTCTGGTCGTAGACGACGAGTCCGATCTCCGCGAAATGCTGACCCGTTCCTTCTCCAGGGAAGGCCACCGAGTGATGGCGGTAGCGGACGGCCGTGCCGCGATCGACCGCGCGAGCACCGATCATTTCGACATCATCCTGCTCGACGTCGCCCTTGGGCCCGGCCCTGACGGATACGACGTGTGCCGCACCCTGCGGGCCCGCCGCAACGTCGTGCCGATCATCATGCTGACGGCGCTGGACTCGGAGGCCGACGCGGTGCTAGGGCTGGAAGCCGGCGCCGACGACTACGTGACCAAGCCGTTCGGTCTGGCCGAGCTGCGCAGCCGGATCCGCGCCGTGCTCAGGCGGGCGGGGACGCGGGCGATGGGCGACGAGGTCCTGATCGTCGGGAAGATCGTGCTCGACCGTGCGCAGCGCGAGGTGACAATGGACGGCGAGCCCGTGCGCCTGACGTTCTCCGAGTTCGAGCTGCTCGACGCGCTGATGGCCGATCCCGGCCGCCTGCTCAACCGTCAGGAGCTGCTGCGCGCGATCTGGGGCGACAGCGCCTACCGCGATCCGCGCGCGATCGACGTGCACATCCGCCATCTGCGCGAGAAGCTCGAGCCCGAGCCCGAAAAGCCTCGTTACATCCTCACCGTGCGCGGCGCCGGTTACCGGCTGCGAGGGCCGTAGCGTGCGAGTTCGACGTCCCCGAGGTGCCTTCGGGCTCCGCGGCCGGATCATGGGCGCGGTCCTGGTGACGGCCGTGGCAACGCTCACGGTCGCCGCGGCCGCGCTGCTGGGGCCGCTGGAGCACGAGCTGCGCAGCGCGGCGCTCGACACCTTGCAGAAGGAGGTTCACAAGAGCGCCACCAAGGGGTTCGAGAAGCTGCATCTCACCCGCTTCAACAAGCTACATCTGACCGAGCTGGGCGTCCCAAGCGATAACAAGCGTGTCGCCAAGAACCTGGGGATCGATGAGCGAACCCTCGCCGACAGCATCGGCAGCGGCACCTCCGTGGCCGTGCTCGGCTACCCCGATGCGTCCGGGCACGGCACGCGGCTGCTTCCGCCCCCACCGCTCGATACCGACACCCAGGACGACTCGTTCGACGACGCCGCGAGGGCGTTCCGAACGCAGCGTGAGGTGGCGAGCTTCGGCTCGATCAACGGCACCGAGGTCGCCCGCGTGGCCATCCCGTTCAAGGGCGACCAGGGATTGCCGTTCGTGCTCGCCGTGCGCAAGCCGATCGGCGAGCTGAGCGATGCCGTCCACGTGGTGCGCAAGGCGTTCCTGTACGCCGCGCTGGCGGCGCTCGCGCTGACGCTGATCCTGGGCATCCCGTTGTCGGGTCGGCTGATCCGCAGGCTTCGCCGTCTCAGCCAGGCGGCGCTTCAGCTGGCCCGCTCCGGGCCGGCGGTCGATGTGCCCGTTGACCGGACGCGGGACGAGGTCGGCGACCTTTCGCGGGCGTTCACGATCATGCGACGCCGGCTGCAGCAGCAGGAGGAGGCCCGCCGCGCGTTCGTGGCCACGGCATCGCACGAGCTGCGCACGCCGCTCACGTCGCTGGAGGGGATGCTCGAGCTGCTCGAGGATGACCTGGGCGAGAATGCCCCGGACCTCGACGACGCTCGCTTGCTGCTGGTGCGGGCGCGGGTCCAGTCGCGCCGTCTGGGGCGGCTGGCGGCCGATCTTCTCGATCTCTCCAGGCTCGACGCCGAGGTGGAGCTGCGCTCCGAGCCGGTGGAGCTGGGCGAGCTGGGTCGGGCGGTGATGGCGGAGTTCGAGCTCGGGACATCGGCGCGAGGGCTGGGCTCGGTGCTCGATGACTCCTGCGGCCCGGTATGGGCGTGGGGGGATCCGGGCAGCGTCGCCCGAATCCTGCGGATCCTGCTCGAGAACGCGATCCGCGTCAGTCCCGACGGAGCCACGGTCACGGTCGAGTTGCACAACGGCGATCACGCCAGCCTCAGCGTCTGCGACGAGGGCCCCGGCGTCCCAGCCGAGGAGCGGGCGATGATCTTCGAGCGGTTCAAGCGGGGCCGGGAGACTGGAGGCCAGGCGGGCTTCGGCCTCGGTCTGGCGATCGGGCGAGAGCTGGCCGAGCGAATGGGCGGCGAGCTGGTGCTCGAGGAGGGGCAGGGCACCGGCGCCAGGTTCACCTTGAGGCTGCCGGCGGCGCGAGCGCCCGAGGGCGAGCTGCTGCCCGTCTGAGCCCGCCATCCTCTTCGGCGGCAGGCGCGGTACCTCGCTCTGGCAGCATCACCGGTGATGGATGAACGGTTGATGCAGGCGATGCTCGAGCTCGACGAGCGCCACTGGTGGTATCGCGGTCGGCGCAGGATCATCGGCGCGGAGCTCGACCGTGTCGAGCTGCCCGCCGACGCGGTTGTGCTCGACGCCGGATGCGGGTCGGGGCGGACGCTGGAGGACCTCGCCGCCTACGGCGAGGTCCACGGACTCGAGCTCGACCCCGGAGCGGCCGCGCTCGCCCGCAGCCGGGGCCGCGGCGAGGTGCAGATCGGGCGCCTGGAAGCGCTCCCGTGGGATGAGGCGACCTTCGATCTGATCACGTGCCTCGACGTGATCGAGCACACGCCGGACGATCGGGTGACGCTGCGCGAGCTGCGGCGGGTGTGCAAGCCCGGCGGATGGTTGCTGGTGACGGTCCCGGCCTACCAGGCGCTGTGGTCACGGCATGACGACGCGAACCACCACTACCGGCGCTACAGCCGCGTCGGCCTGCGGCTCGCCGCGCTCGCGACCGGCTGGCGGGTGGAGCGAGTGACCTCGTTCAACACGCTGTTGCTCGCTCCCGCGGCGGCCGTCCGACTCGCCCAGCGGCGCTTCCGCCGCAACGCGGAATACAAGCCCGACCTCAGAATCGGTCCCGACTGGCTGAACGGCGCGCTCGAGCAGCCGCTGGCACTGGAGGCGCGGTGGCTCTCGCGCGGTGGCACGTTGCCGGCGGGACTGTCGCTGCTGGCGATGATGAGAAAGCCGCCGGTCTCGGACCTCTGATGCTCGCTCTGGCTGCGATCATCAGCGTCTCGAGCAAGCTCGGCTATCTACTCCCGGCGATCATCGGCCTCGAGTCGATGGGGGTCCCCTCGCCGGGCGAGACGGCGCTGGTCGCGGCCGCGGTCCTGGCCAGCCAGGGCAAGCTCCAGATCTGGCTGGTGATCCTGATCGGGGTGACCTCGGCGATCGTCGGGGACAACATCGGCTATGCGCTCGGCCGGCGGTTCGGGCGCGAGGTGCTCGAGGCGCCGGGGCCGTGGTTCCGCCGGCGCCTGGTCGTGATTCGGACCGGCGACCGGTTCTTCGCCAAGCACGGTGGGAAGGCGGTGTTCCTGGCCCGCTGGGTGGCGCTCATTCGCGTCGCCGCGGCCTGGCTGGCCGGGATCAACCGGATGCCGTTCAGATACTTCTTCTTCTGGAACGCGCTCGGCGCGATCACCTGGGGGATCACGTTCGGCCTGGTCGGCTACTTCCTCGGCAAGTCAGCCGCCCGCGTGCTCTCGGAGGCCGGCATCGTCGGGGCGATCGTGCTGGTGGCGATGGTGGTCGGCGGCTTGATCGTGCTCAGACGGCGCGAGCGCCGGATGCTCGATCCGGAGCGGCCGAGCGCCGATCAGGACGGCTGACCGGCGTCGTCCGGATCGAGCTCGAGCGCGCAGGAGTTCATGCAGTAGCGCAGACCCGTTGGCGCGGGGCCGTCGTCGAACACGTGCCCGAGGTGCCCGCCACAGCGGCGGCACAGAACCTCGGTGCGCGCCATCAAGAGGCTGCGATCCTCGCGCAGCTCGATGTTCTCGGCCACCGCGGGCTCATAGAAGCTCGGCCAGCCGGTGCCGGACTCGAACTTGGTATCGGAATTGAACAGCTCCGCCCCGCAGCCCGCGCATCGATAAGTGCCGTCGTCCTTGACGTGGACGTAGCGACCGCTGAAGGGCGCCTCCGTGCCATGCCGTCGCAGGACCTCGTACTGCTCCGGGGTCAACCGCTCGCGCCACTGCTCGTCGGTCATTTCTATCTCTCGCTGTGTTTCGGCCATGCCTCTACGGTAGCGCGCGTCGGATAGGGTGCGCGGAAATGGAGTTCGGAGTGGCGATCTTCCCCACCGAGGACGTGCCCACGCCGGCCGAGCTGGCCCAGATGGCGGAGGAGCGCGGGTTCGAGTCCCTGTTCTTTCCCGAGCACACCCACATCCCGGCCAGCCGCCGGTCGCCCTACCCGGCGGGCGGGGAGCTGCCGCCCGAGTACAGCCGCACCTACGACCCGTTCGTGGCGCTGATGGCGGCGGCGGGCGCCACCGAGCGCCTGCGAATCGGCACCGGGATCTGCCTGGTGATCGAGCGCGACCCGATCGTCACCGCCAAGGAGGTCGCGTCCGTCGATGTGCTGTCCGGGGGCAGGTTCCTGTTCGGGGTCGGGGCCGGCTGGAACCGCGAGGAGATGGAAAACCACGGCACCGACCCGTCTCGCCGGTTTGCTCTGATGCGCGAGCGGATCGAGGCGATGAAGGCGATCTGGGCCCAGGACGAGGCCAGCTACAGCGGCACCTATGTGCGCTTTGACCGGATCTGGTGCTGGCCCAAGCCGCGCCAGCGGCCGCATCCGCCGGTGCTCGTCGGCGGCAACGGGCCCCGGGTGCTCGACCGGGTCTTGGCGTTCGGGGACGAGTGGATGCCCAACCGGGTGCGGGACGACGAGATCATCCCCAGGTTCGAGGAGCTCGGTCGGAGGGCCGCGGAGGTCGGCCGGGACCCGATCCCGATCACGGTCGCGGGGATGATGCGCGATCCGGCTCGAATCGAGCGTTTCGAGCGGGCCGGCGTCCACCGGGGCCTATTCTGGCTGCCGGCCTCGGGTCGGGACGAGGTCGAGCAGGCGTTCGAGCGGTACACGGCCGCAGCCGAGGAGTACCGTCGCGGCGGCGGGTGAGCGTGGTGCCGCGCGTCGTTCGGCGCCGGTTGAGCTGATGATTGGCCGCGTCGGCGTTGTCGTGCTCGGGATGAGCCGCAGCGGGACGAGTGCGGTGGCGGGAATGTTCGTGCGTGCCGGTTTCTTCGCGGGGCGGGAAGGCGACGTATTGCCGCCGAGTGACTCCAACGTCGCCGGCCACCACGAGAACCGCGGTGTTGTGGAGATCAACATGCAGGTGCTGAACGAGCTCGGAGGCTCATGGCAGAATCCTCCGCTGCGTGAAGCCCAACTGGCCGCGGCGGACAAAATGGTTCCCAGGCTCCGCGACGAGTTCGAGCGGATCGTGAGCGAGTCCGGTGGCAAGCCGATCGTGATCAAGGATCCCCGGATCGGGGTGATGCTGCCACTGTGGGATTGTGTCTTGGCCGACCGCCTCCATGCGGTGCTCGTGGTCCGGAATCCGATCGAGATCTCTCGGTCGCTTCTTCAGCGTGATCACACCCCGCTGCCGTTCGGGCTCGCGATGTGGGAGCTTCACACGCGCTTACTTCTCGACTACATCAGTGAAAGGCCGGTAACGGTCGCTCCCTACACAAGCCTCTTGGAGGATGCCCCCGTCGCCGAGCGGATCGTCGCGATCGCCACTTCGCACCTCGACCCGAGCCGCGCCGATCAGGTCGAGCCGCGAAACGCAGCTGAGGCGCTCGAGCCCGGACTTCGGCACAACCGTCCGGGAGTTCGCGACGAACTCGAGCTTCTGACAAGCCGGCAGCGTGAGTTGTGGCAACTGCTCGACGCTCTTCCACCCGGAGATCAACGAGTGAGCGTGCCCGAACATCTGCGGGGTGGAACCGACAACGTCGATGCGGTGGTGGGTCGTGAGATCGAACGTCTCGTGCTTGGGGAAGAGCGGCGTCGGCTTTCTGATGAGGTGCAGGCGCTCCGGGTCCGTTCTGCGGACCTCGAGGGACGGCTCGCCGAGACAGAGGCTCGGCTAGCAGCTCACGTGGCCGAGTACGAGCAGCTTGCCACTCGGTTCAACGAGCTTCATCGAGATCACCTCGTGCTGGTCAACTCGCGGCGGTGGCGGATCATGGGCCCGCCGGCCCGCGTGGTGGAGGCCGTCCGTCGAATCACTCGCCGGCGGGCGCGTTGAGCAACCGATCGAGCGCGCTGCGGTCGGCGTCGGTGGGCTGCCAGCGGCCGGAAGCCGCGTTGGCTCTGACCTGCTCGGGCCTGGTCGCGCCGGCGATCACCGACGAGACCACCGGGCGAGCGAGCAGCCCGCCGATGGCCACGTCGAGCATCGAGACGCCGCGCTCATCCCCGTAGCGTTCGAGCGCCTCCAGCAGCTCGAACTGCGCGTCGCTGGCGATCGTGGCCCGCGATGTCAGCCGTGCGCCCTCGGGTCCGGGCTCGCCACGTCGATACTTGCCGGTCAGCAGTCCGGAGGCGAGCGGGAAATAGGGGACGAAGCCGAGGCCGAGCCGCTCGCAGGTCGGCAGCACGTCACGTTCCGCTTCGCGCTCCAGCAGGCTGTAGTGGTTCTGGACCGCCGCGAACCGGGTGAAGCCGCGCTCATGGGCGACGGCGTCGGCCTCCTCGATCTGGTGGGCGCTGAAGTTCGAGGCGCCGATCGCACGCACCGTGCCGGCGCGGACCAGCTCGTCGAGCGCCTCCAGCGTCTCGGCGATCGGCGTCTGGCCGTCGGGCCGGTGATACCAGTAGACGTCGATCACCTCGGTGCGCAGGCGACGCAGCGACGCCTGCGCGGCCTGACGGATGTAGCCGGCCGAACCCCGCGGCCCTCGGCCGTCCCCCATGTCCATCCCGAACTTGGTCGCCAGGACCACGTGGTCGCGACGACCTTGCAGAACCTCGCCCAGGAACTCCTCGCTGGCGCCCCGGCCATACGTGTCCGCGGTGTCGAAGAAGCTCACCCCGGCATCCAGGCCCGCATCGACGACCGCGCGCGTGCCGCCGAGGTCCAGACGGCGGCCGAAGTTGTTGCACCCGAGACCGACGTCGGACACCTCGATCCCCGAGTCGCCCAGCAGGCGTGTGGGAAGCGCCGCCATGGCGTCGGTCTATAGCAGAGCCGCAGATCCGTTCGGACTCACGGAGACCGAACGATCTCGTTGAGGGCGAGGATGTTCCCCTCGCTGTCGCGCAGCCACGCCGACTTGACTGGACCGTAGTCGGTGATCGCTCCTTCGACCTCTCCCTCGCGGCCGCGGAAGCTCGACGTGCCCGGTTCAACGAACGCGACGCCACGCGCAGCCAGATCGCTAACCAGCTGCTCGATGCCGGAGACCATGAAGGCCACGACGGGATATGACGGCGGAACGCGGTCGGGAAGCTCAGTGAGCGCGATCGTCGTGTCGTTGCCGGCGCCGAAGAGCATCGGGTCTGCGCCCGGCGGGCTCAGCTGCCGCAGTCCCAGGGCGTCACGGTAGAAGGCCTCGGCGCGGGGGCCGTCCTGGGCGGGGAGGATCGGGTTCAGGGGATGGGCGTCAAGCATGCCGTTCTTTGCCGCATTGTCTCTTGGTCCTCACCGGCGAACCGTATCCAGGCGTCGCGCAGTGCGACCGTGCCGCCAACGGCGAGTCGGGTCCGCGCGCGCCGAGACGATGCTGGGCAGTGCTGGCCCCCCGCTACCCGCAGCCCGTGTTGAACCCGCAGCTCGAGCATGTGTAGCAGCTGCCGGTGCGCTGCATCATGCCGCCGCACTGCTGGCACGCCGGGCCGAGATCGAGACCCTGGCGAACGGTGGGGAGGACGGGCGGCTCGTCGGTCAGCGCGGCCGTCGCCGGGCGCGACGTGCTCGCCGGCGGGCTGCTGGCGCTGGCCGGGCCGGAGCTGCCGGTGCCCCCGTTCGCGCCTGTGCCCGGATCGGCTTCCGGGCCGGCGGTGTCCCCGGCGCGCGAGCTGGCCGCATCCTGGGCTGCCTTGCGCGCCCTAACGGCCGGAGTGAGGATCCCGAGCTCCTCCTGGAGGTCGACGTCGAGGAAGCGCGAGGCGAGCCAGCGCATGATGTAGTCGGGCATCGACTTCGCGAACGGGATCTCCGGGTTCGAGGTCATGCCCTCGGGCTCGAAGCGCATGTAGCTGAACTTGCGGACCAGCGTCTCCAGCGGGACCCCATACTGGAGCGCGATCGAGATCGCCGTCGCGAACGAGTTCATCATCCCACGCAGCGTCGACCCCTCCTTGCCGATATCGGTGAGGAAGATCTCGCCCACGGTCCCATCCTCGTACATGCCGGCGGTGATGTAGCCCTCGTGGCCGCCGATCGAGAACTTGTGGGTGATCGACTGACGCTCGCGCGGCATCCGCCGGCGCTTGGGCGGCGCCTGGGCCAGGGCCTCGGTGACCGCCTTGTCGATGTCTTCCTGGGTCGGGCCCGGCGCGTCCTTCTGGGCGTCGGTCCGAAGCGCCTGGGCGGTCTTTGACCCGTCGCGGTAGATCGCCAGCGCCTTGATTCCCACGTGCCAGGCCTGGAGGTAGGCGTCGGCGATGTCGGCGACGTCGGCCGTCTCAGGCAGGTTGACTGTCTTCGAGATCGCGCCGCTGATGAACGGCTGCACGGCGCCCATCATCTTCAGGTGGCCCATGTGCGAGATCGCGCGCTCGCCGACCGCGACGTCGAACACGGGCAGGTGCTCGTCGGCCAGGTCACGAGCGCCGACGATCGTGCCGTGCGCGTTGATGTACGCCTCGATTTGCTCGATCTGCTCGTCCGAGTACCCAAGCGTCTGGAGCGCCAGCGGCACCGTGCGGTTGACGATCGTCATCTGCCCGCCGCCGACCAGTTCCTTGAACTTGACCAGCGAGAAGTCGGGCTCGACCCCGGTGGTGTCGCAGTCCATCAGGAACGAGATCGTGTTGTGGCTGACGAACCCACCGGCCACGTAGGTGACGTTGTCCGGCACGGACAGATCGAACGTCGGCTGGTCTTCCAGCAACTCGGTCGACTTGATGGTGTCGTAGAAGTAGCCGAGCAGATTCTCGAGTTCCACGTTCGGCCCGCGCTCGCGAAGCCGGGTCGCGAGACGACGTGACACGCTGCGCGTGCGAGCGACTTCCATCAGGGCGGACTTCCGGAGCGCATCGTTCGTGGGTGCGAGGTCGTCGATGATCTCGCGCGTCATCGGAATGTGGTCGTAACGCGCCGCTTGCGGGTGCTCGGCATCGGTGAGGGCGTCGTTCTTGCGAGAGGAGATGAAGCCGATCTCTTCGACGAAACGCGCCGCGGCGTTCGCGTTCAGCAGACGCAGCCGATGTACCGGCCCGCCGAGCTTGAACACCGAGGCATCGATGTCGCGTGTCGTGGCAAAGCCGAGCGTCAGCATGAGAGTCTGGATATCACGCGAAAACGGCTCATTCGTCGTCGACCAGTAGGCGTAACCGTTGTTGGCGTTGCCGTCGGCCTCGAAGAGACCTCGCACGAACGCGGCGTAGACGTCGCGATCGTTCGAATGCAGGATCGCGTCGGGAACGCGCGGTGAGTAGCCCTTACCGCTGTGACCCTCGTACGGCGAGAGCTTTGCGAATCCGCACGCATCCCACCAAATCGTGAGAGAGACCGAGTGAAATCCAACTTCCGTGTATCCCTCGCGTGGTGCAATCCACCCGTCGAGACCAAACAGGTTGCGTCCGAGCTCGAGCAGCCGCTCGACGACTTCGTCATCGCCTTTGGCGACGCACAACCGAATTCCCTTGGCGTGAAGCGAGCCATCGCCCATGAAGTAGCCGACGAACTCAGCAAGCTCTGGACTCATCCGACGCGGGACCCGGGTCTTGTGATCTGCGTTCCAGTGCAGCTCGCCCAGAGGAGGCAGCACGATCTCTTGCGGCTCGCCGATCATGTTGCCGAGCATCATCGGCACACGATCACCCTCGCGAAGTTCCGCCATTCGCCGCCACACCCAGTCGCCCGCTTCGTCGATCACCTTGATCCGGTGGGTCGGAGTGCCCTGAATCTGATAGCCGCGGCTGGTGACGACAGAAACGACTTGCTCCATGCCGTTGATGTAGAACTTGGTCGCGTGACGGGGACCCTCGTCTGTGGCGACGTCGACGTCGAGGTCCTGCCACTTTGTTCCTGCAATGTCGCCAAGAGACCCGAGTCGCACGAGTCCGCGGCTCGTCGTCACGAGATTGTCTGGAGTAAGGCAGCCGGTGGGCGCCAGCACGGTCGCCTGGGCATTGCGGTAGCCGTGAGCCTCGCCGGCGCTGACCGCGTCGTCCCACGTCGAGCGGGCCGCCTCCAGCAGCGCGGTATCCGAGCACGTGCGGTCATCGAGCGCGTACGCGGCGTCGCGGTGCATGCGCATCACCGAGTTGTGCGCGTCGCGGTTCTCGGCGTAGCGCTCGTACGGACCCATCGCCGCAGCCGTCCGGGCCGAGCCGAGGTACCCGCGACCGGTCATCAACGCCGTGATCGCGGCGGCGATCCCCCGCCCCGCGTCAGAGTCGTAGGGGATGCCATCGGCCATCAGATAGGCGCCGAGGTTCGCGTAGCCCAGACCGAGCTGGCGGAACGCGCGCGCGTTGGTCGCGATCTGCTCGGTCGGGTAGCTCGACGGCGAGACGATGATCTCCTGGGCCAGGAACACGATGTCCACCGCGTGCTCGAAGGACTCGACGTCGAATGTTCCGTCGGCGCGGCGGAACTTCATCAGGTTGAGCGATGCCAGGTTGCAGGCCGAATCGTCGACGTGCATGTATTCCGAACAATTAGCGACCACGAAGCCGTCGACGATGTACGAGTGGTGAAGCGGCTCGGTGAGGTTGTAGACGTGCTCCTGGCCGTCTTGCTCTCGAGACACGAGCCGAGTGCTCGGCTCGGTCCCATAGCGCTTGGTCTCGCCCAGAAGCTCTGACAGTGCGGCATTCTTCCGCGGCGCGGAGAATCCAATCCCCTGGGCGAAGCGCTCCAGGTCGTCCCCGCTGATGCGGAGATCGAAGCCTTCGCGCGACGCATACTCGACGAGGGTCCCGTCCGTTCGGCGGTAAGCAAACGAGGGATGGCCGGCATCGCGAGTCCGATAGATCCGGCATCGGACGCCAAACGCGGAGAGCAGTCGTTGGGCATCGCGCAGGAGCCCGTCGCTTCGACTCCCCAGGCCGACGTACCGGCTGGCCTTGCTCTCAACGCGCGACACGCATCCATCGGCGCCGAACAGCCCGCGGAGGAATGCAGCCTGTACCTCGGTCGGCGCTTCGAAGATGGCGGCGGGGATGCGCTTGTCGTGCGCTCGCGCGGTCGTTACCCCAAGCCCACGGAAGAACTCCCGAACCGCCTCGCTCCCGGCGCGCAACTGCACCGTCTGGTTCGGCATGTCGACACGCGAGATTCCGCCGATCAGCTCGTGCAAGAGCCCGTGGTGGGAGTCGGTGAGTCCGTCGTCGATGTCATGCCCACCGTAAACCCACTGAGTCTGCGCATCGGTCAGGCAGCCATCGCCGATGAGGTGACCGGTCAGCTCGCCCAGGCCCTCGCTCCATCGCGTCGGCAGCTCATGCTCTTTGACTGTTCCTCCGCGGGACCTGGACTTCGCGGTGGCGGCAACCTTCACGGGAAGTTCCCAGGAGGCGTCGGTCGCTGGGGTGGGGGTGTCGTTCAACAGGACCTGGTCGGACTCGGCGAGTTCCTCTGCGCGGACATAACCGCGATTGGTCGTCCAGATGCGGTGGCTCGGCGTGCAGCGCAACTCCGCTCCGTTGGCGAAGCGAAGCCTCACGATCGGGCTGACGCCGTTGCGCATGAACGCGACCGGCTCGGTCGCAAGCACTCCTGAACCAGGCGTGTCGGCGGTCGCACGGTGGGTGTAGACCCTGATGTCCTCGCCCGCCTCGCCCCGCTCGACGAGCTCTGAAATCGGCATCAGGCCTTTGGTGGTGTGAACCCTGGCATTGGCAGGGAAGCACGGGTTAGAGGCGTTGATCCGACCGGACACCGGGCACGTGTGCCATTGGTTGATAGTCGTGTCGTACTGGACGCCGGGATCCGCGCATCGCCACGCCGCCTCGGCGATCTCGTTCATCAGCTCGCGCGCGGGGATCGGATCGCCGATCGGCTGACCGGTCGTCCGCGCGATCAGATGCCAGTCTTCATCATTCTCGACCGCGCGCATGAACTCGTCGGTCACCCGCACGGAGTTGTTGGCGTTCTGGTACTGGATGGAGTGGAAGCCATCGCCGTCGATCGACATATCGAAGCCGGCGTCGCGCAGAGCCGCGGCCTTGTCCTCCTCCTTGGCCTTGCACCAGATGAACTCGCGGATGTCGGGATGGTCGACGTCGAGCACCACCATCTTGGCGGCCCGCCGGGTGCCGCCCCCGGACTTGATCGAGCCGGCCCACGCGTCGGCGCCGCGCATGAACGAGACCGGACCCGAGGCCGTGCCGCCCCGGCTGAGGGGTTCCATGGAGCCACGGATCTTCGACAGGTTGATGCCCGAGCCAGACCCGCCGCGGAAGATGATCCCCTCCTTCGTGTTCCATTCGAGGATCGACTCCATGTTGTCCTCGACCGAGAGGATGAAACAGGCGCTGGCCTGCATCTTCGCGCTGCCGACCGGGTGCCAGCCGACGTTGAACCACACCGGGGAGTTGAACGCCGCCATCTGGTGAAGCAGGATGTGGGTAAGCTCCGACTCGAAGGTGGCGACGTCCTCGTCGCTGGCGAAGTAGCCGCGCTCGCGGCCCCAGGTCGCGATCGTGCCGGCGACCCGGCTGATCATCTGCTTGACCGATCGTTCCCGCTCGCGCGAGCCGAGCTGGCCGCGGAAGTACTTCTGGGCGACGATGTTGGTGGCGTTCTGAGACCAGCCCTTGGGGAACTCGACCTCACGCTGCTCGAAGGAGACCTTGTCTCCGTGGCCGATCCGGGCATCCCGCAGCTCCCACTCGATCGCGTCGAACGGATGCTCCCCGGGCGTCGTGAAGTACCGGCGGATCGAGAGGCCCTCGCCCACCGCCGAACCGGGTGTCGTCTGGGTCTGCGGGGTGTGCTCCATGCCTGCCTGCTCCTCTCGTTTTCCGCTTCTTCCGCGGCCTCTCGCCTGGCGCCGAGGTGGCCAAGCGGGCAGCAAATACTGGCGGACGGCCCGGACGGAAAAACGACGGCTACGACCGTCTCGGACCCGTTCTGACGGAGCCTGCTTTCACTCCTGATTTTACTCGGGCGGCACTTCGGTTCCGGGCGGGCGAGAAGCCACCGCGCCGTGCTCCGCCAGCGTCCGCTCGGATTCGCGCAGCCGTCGTTCCAGCTCGGCACGGTCATGGAGCTCTTGGGCTTCGCCGCGTCGTCCTCGCATCCGGCGCGATTGTAGGTCTGTTATATCTCCAGCGCTGATGGAGCCGAGGATCATGCGCGGAGAGCGGGGCCGGTGAGGTTGCTCGTCACCGGCGGGGCCGGCTACATCGGCTCGATCGTCGCCGCGCAGCTGCTCGAGGATGGACATGAGGTCGTGATCCTCGACAATCTCGAGCGCGGTCATCGCGAGGCGGTCCCCCCGAAGGCCCGTCTCATCGAGGCCGACCTGCTCGACCGAGAGGCAGTGGGGCAGTCGCTCCGCGACGGCTTCGACGCGGTGCTGCACTTCGCCGCGCTGGCGCTCGTGAGCGAGTCCGAGAGCCATCCCGAGCGCTATTACCGCGTGAACGTGGGGGGGACGCTGAACCTGCTCGAAGCGATGGCGACGGCGGGGGTCTCCCGGCTTGTCTTCTCGTCGACGTGCGCGGTGTACGGGGAGCCGGAAGAGATCCCAATCCCGGAGACCGTGCCGACCCGACCCACGAACGCGTATGGCGCCTCGAAGCTCGCCGTCGACCGGATGATCGGCGACTTCTGCCGGGCCCATGGCCTCGGCGCCGTCAGCCTCCGCTACTTCAACGTCGCGGGCGCCAGCCGCGGGCTGGGCGAGGACCACGACCCCGAGACACATCTGATCCCGAACGTCCTCCAAGCCGCGCTCGGGATCAAGCCGCGCGTGGAGATCTACGGCACGGACTACCCGACCCCGGATGGGACGGCCATCCGGGACTACATCCACATCGAGGATCTCAGCGACGCTCACCTGCTCGCGCTCGAGGGCATCCGCGAGGGCGAGCACCGGATCTTCAATCTAGGCAACGGCAACGGCTTCTCGGTACGCGAGGTGATCGCGGCGGCGCAGGCGGTCACCGGCCGCGAGATTCCGATGATCGAAGCCGCTCGGCGCCCCGGCGATCCGCCGAGGCTGGTCGCGGCCGGCGCGCGGATCCGATCCGAGCTCGGGTGGGAGCCGCGGAAGCCCGAGCTGGCGGAGATGGTTGGCGACGCCTGGGCATTCGCTCAGGCACACCCCCGCGGATACTCACAGTAGGTCGGCGAGCTCGGCGAGAGCGGCGTCCCGCACGCGGTCCGGGTCCTGCGTCGCGTCGAGCGGCCGGATCCGCTGCGGCTCCTCGGCGGCCAACTGCTCGTAGGCGGCGGCGATCCTGGCGAAGAACCGATCGTCCTCTTGCTCGAGCCGGTCGGCAGGTTCTCCACGCACGCGCGCGCGAGAGCGTCCGGCGGCCGGGTCGAGCACCAACAACAGCGTGCGGTCCGGCCGTAGCTCGGCGGCCGCGAACTCGTTGATCGCCCTCACCGGCCCGATTCCGAGCTCTCTTCCCGCACCCTGATAGGCGAGCGAGGAATCGACGAAGCGGTCGAGGACAACCCAGGTCCCGGCGGCCAGTAGCGGTCCGAGCGCCTCCTCGACGAGCTGGGCCCGGGCGGCCGCGTACAGCAGCGCCTCCGCCCGCGCACCCACGTGCATCCGTGGATCCTTGACCAGCTCGCGGACGCGCTCGGCCACCGGCACGCCGCCCGGTTCACGCAACATCCGGGCGTCGATCCCGCGCCCGCGCAGCGCCTCCACGAGGGCCGTGGCGAGCGTCGACTTGCCGGCCCCATCCAGACCTTCGATCGTGATCAGCTTCCCGCGGGCCATGGCCGAAGGTGCGACCCTACCGGCAGCTAGCATCGCGACGAGTGTTGCCGGAGCTTGACAACCATCCCCACGCCCGCGTCGTGCTCACGCCGGCGCTCGGGCCCGAGCCGCGTGCCTCGCATGCGTACCTGTTCCACGGCCCCGGCGGCGCCGGCAAGCGCTCCGCCGCTCGGGCCCTCGCTGCCGAGCTGCTCGCGGCCGGGTCGCCGGACCCCGAGGGGGCGCGCGGGCGCACGGCCTCGGGCACCCACCCGGACCTGACCTGGATCACCCCGAGCGGCGCCCACGAGATTCTCGTCAGCGACATCGACGGCCCGCTGGTCGCCTCGGCGAGCAAGACCCCGTTTGAGGCAAACCGACGCGTGTTCGTGGTCGAGCGTGTCGACGAGCTGGGCGATGAGGCTGCCAACCGGATGCTGAAGACGCTCGAGGAACCGGCCTCGTTCGTCCATCTGATCCTGCTGACCGACAGGCTGGGAGAGGTGATGCCGACGATTCGCTCGCGCTGCCAGCTGGTGCGGTTCGATCCGCGGCCACTCGGGGAAGTGGCCGCCGCCCTCGAGCGCCGTGGAGTCACGGCGGAGACCGCGGTGGCGTGCGCCAGGCTGGCGCTCGGCGACGGGCAGCGCGCCGAGGAGCTCGCCGGTCACGAGGGAGCGGCGCTGCGGGCCGCGGCCGAGCACTTCGCCCGTGCGGCGATCGCCGGCGAAACCTCCACGCACGCGCCGTGGGTGGAGCTGCTGGCGGCGGTGCGGGCTCGGGGGGAGGCCAGCCGCGCGGAGCTCGAGTCGCGGGCCACGGCGGAGCTCGAGCTCTCTCCTCGCAAGGAGCGCAAGCGGATCGAGACCGAATGGAGTGAGCGGATCCGGCGCGCGCGCCGGCGCGTGGAGACCTCGGCCCTCGACCTCGGGCTGCAGCTCGTCTCGCTGTGGTTCGCGGACCTCGCCTACCTGGCCTGGGGCGGGGACGATCTCGTCCGCAACGTCGATCGGCTGGCCGCGCTCGGGCCGGGTCGGGAAGCGGATCCTCGACGCTTTCAAGAGGCGATCGAGCTCGTGGAGGACACGAGGATTCGCTTTCAGCTGAATGTCTCGGAGGAGCTCGCGTGCGAGGCGCTGGCCTACAGGTTGGAGCAGACGCTCAGGTCGTGAGCCAGCAGGGGCGTGTCTATCTGCGCCCGCCCTCCCGGGCGGATCAGCAGGAGTTCGTCGGCCTGATGCGCAAGAGCCGATCCTTCCACCGACCCTGGGCGTCGGCGCCCACCGACGAGGACCGGTTCGCCGCCTATCTGGCCGACGCGCGGCGCCCAGACTTCGAGGCCATGCTCGTGTGCCGCTACGAGGACCGCGCGATCGTCGGCTTCTTCAACCTGTCGCAGATCACGCGTGGCTACCTCCAGAGCGCCTATCTCGGGTACGCGGTCGGCAAGCCCTTCGCCCGCCAGGGGTACATGCGAGAGGGCCTCGAGCTCGTGCTCAAACACGCCTTCCAGACGCTACGCCTGCACCGCATCGAGGCCAACATCCAGCCCGGCAATCACGCCTCGCTGGCGCTGGCTCAGGGCGGCGGATTTCGCCGCGAAGGCTTCTCACCCCGCTACCTCAAGATCGGCGGCCGGTGGCGCGATCACGAGCGGTGGGCGATCCTGCTCGAGGACTGGCGCGGTCGCGCCGACGGTGCGGGCCCGCTCCAGGACTGAGCCGGGCCGCCGATACACTGGCCGATGCCAGGTCGCCGACGTAGCTCAGCTGGTAGAGCACTTCACTCGTAATGAAGGGGTCCGGGGTTCGAGTCCCCGCGTCGGCTCTGCGAGGAATCCCTGGAAATAGCCGGGATTATGCGCTTGTCGCGGTCCGTGCTGGGGGATTTGTCCCCTCGGTGGCGTAGGTCGGCGTGGACGGTCAGAGTCGCCGGATTCCGGATTCCGAAGGCGGTGATGATCGACTCTCGTCCCGGCCCGGAATGTCCAGATGGTCTCGGCCGCATCGACGGTCGGCGTGAGGTCCAGCGCTGACATTGCGGCGCCTGCCCGACGCCCGCCCGGGCGCGGGCGGGCATGTGGGCGTGTAGGCGAGGCGAGTGCGTCCCGACAGCTTCGTCTAGGCCTCCCGGGCGCGCTCGTACGTTAGGTGGGCGAGTCCGCTCCCGATCGTCTTCGTGTGAATCAGGCGCACGGGTCGCTTGTCGCTGGTCTCGCCGAACAGACGCTCACCCGCGCCGAGCGCAACCGGGAAGACGATCAGCCGCAACTCGTCGACCAGGTCGTGCTCCATCAGCGTGTGCACGAGCGGGCGGCTGCCGTACACGACGATCTCTCCCTCTATCTGCTGCTTCAGCTTCGACACTTCGCTGACTACCTCGCCCCTCAGGACGGTCGCATTGGTCCATTTGGGCTCTTCGAGGGTCGAGGACACGACGTACTTCGGCAGGCTGTTCAGCCTGTCCAGCCAGTCGCCGCTCTGGGTTGGCGACCGTGTGGCGAAGTACTCGTCGCTCCGGCGACCCATCAGCAGCGCCTCGGCGCCTTGTGCCTCCGCGAGCTCGAGATCAGCCCACGCCTCCCAGTCCTGACCAATGAACTCTCCAAACCAGCCGCCGTGCCTGAACCCTTGCTCGCCGCTCGGGTCCTCCATGACGCCGTCGAGCGAGACGTTCTCGCTGACCACAATCTTTCCCATCTTGATTCTCCTTGCTTGTGCTTGTGGGTGTTGCGTGTGTTGAGGCGTTCGTGGCGAGGGAAATTGAGCGGCGAATTTCGGGGCGCGCCGGCGTCATTACCGTGATGCGGGTGAAAGGAACAGTCGGTGCGAGGATGCGAGCGTGACCAACCAGGTACTCGCGCGTGCACGCGCTGGCGACGAGGATGCGTTCCGCGGGCTGACCGACCCGTACCGGCGTGAGCTTCAGGTGCACATCTACCGGATCGTCGGGTCCCTCCACGACGCGGAGGACCTGCTCCAAGAGACCCTCCTCGCCGCTTGGCGTGGCCTTGAGGGCTTCGAAGGCCGCGCGTCGGTCCGTGCCTGGCTCTACCAGATCGCGACCAACCGCGCCCTCGATGCGCTTCGGGCGACCCGACGCCGCCCTGAGGACCTGCAGCGGATGACCGAGATGCCCGAGCCCACCCGCTACGGCGAGGCGATCTGGCTGGAGCCCTTCCCCGACGTCCTGCTGGAGGGGATCCCGGACCAGGCTCCCGGGCCGGAGGCGCGCTACGAGACCAAGGAGGCGATCGAGCTGGGGTTCATCGTCGGCCTTCAGCGTCTGTCCCCGCCCCAGCGCGCGGTGCTGGTGCTCCGCGACGTGCTCGGCTACCGCGCGGAGGAGGTCGCCGAAATGCTCGACACCACCGCACAATCGGTCAACAGCCTGCTGCGCCGCGCCCGCGCGGCATTCGAATCGCGGCTGCCGGCCGCCGGACGCGAGCGGGCGCCGCTCCCCAACTCCAAACGCGAGCGTCACACCGTCGGCCGCTTCGCCGACGCGATCCAAACAGGCGACATCGATGGCGTCGTCGCCTTACTGACCGACAAGGCGTGGCTGACGATGCCTCCCGAGCCCTACGAATACCAGGGTCCTGCCAGGATCGGCGCGTTCCTCGGCGACCGCATGACCACGCGAGGCGCGCCGCTACTGGTACCGACCCGCGCCAACACCCAACCAGCATTCGGCGTCTACTTCCCACCCACCCAGACCGAGATCGCCCGACTGTACGGCGTCCTCGTTCTGACCCTCGAGGGCCAGCAGATCTCCGCGATCACCTACTTTGGCGGCAGCAGCGGCTTCCCGCACTTCGGGCTGCCGCGGATACTCCGATAGGAAAGCGTTCCCCGGGCAAGACTCCCGTACTCGGCGCCGCGAGGCGCCCGCGTCCTCGTTCGCGCGGTAGGCGCGTCTCCTAGGTTGGCGGAGCGGGTCGGGACCCCTCGACCGACGCCGCAGTGCTTCCTGTACGCCGTCGTCGCTGACTGACGAGGTCTGCTCAGTCACCGAGGAGGAGCCAGTGCTTGCTGGATTTGGCTGACCGAGGTCGTCCGTTTGGACGAGGACCAGCCGTCTCGTCCTCGACGCCGACTACTGCTCGCGGCGGGCCGGGGGATGCGGAAGCTCCGCGAGCCGCATCCGAGCCACCCCCTTACCCGCGCAACTCAGGGCTTTCGCCGATGCTGGTGAGGTGCCCGTGTGGTGATGAATGCAGGCATGGACCTCGGCGTGCCGGGTCATGCCGCGCTGCTGGTCTACGCCTGAAGGAGTAGCGCCGCGGTCGACGCCGTCGTGACCGCTCTGGTACTTGCAGCTTCGGGACACCCAGCTAGCGCCCTGAGCGCAGATCGCCCAGGTAGACGGTCCGCAAGACCGTCAGGCGGCCCGTACCATGGCTCCGCGACGCGCGACGTGCAGCGCTTGTGGCGACTAGGAGGGAAGTCAGCTTCAGCGGGTCGAGACGTGCCATGGCGCCGGCGCGGTAATGCGTGGCTGCACGTGCAACGAGTGGGCGCCGGCATCGATCGACATCTTCAGGCGCAGGTGCCGCGGATCTTCGTAGGCAGACACGAACGCCCTTGCGCATTCATCGTTACCAGCGTAACCTGCTTTGATGGTAAGCTTTAAGTGTGCAAGGTCGGCGATCGGGTGGAGTTGACCGAGCCGACGGCGAGGGTCGACCGTGGGCCCCAGCCCGGGCATCGCCGGCCCGCCCCCGGCGACCTTGAGCTCGTGCAGACGTTTCTCAACAGTCGCTGGGATCTGACCAGTAGCAACGAGGAGGAACTTGCAAGCCCCGGCGCAGTCAGCACATGGCTCGTCGAACACGGGCTGTTCGATCGCCCGCACGCGCTGACGCAGTCAGGTCGCCGCCGAGTGCTTGAGGTGCGGGAGGGGCTTCGGGAAATGCTGTTCGTCAACAACGGCGCGTTGGAGGATCCCGAAGTCGTGGCGCGACTGAACCGGGCGCTGCAGGCGCCGCGAATCTACGTCCAGCTCGCGGTTGCTGACACTCCGGAATTCAAGCCACAGCCTCGGGATCTTGACGGCGCGATGGCGCTGATCGCGACGATCGTCGCGCTGTCGCAGCTCGATGGGAGCTGGTCACGGATGAAGGCGTGCCGCGGTCGCGATTGCGGATGGGCGTTCTACGACCACAGCCGCAACCAGGCCAGCAGTTGGTGCGCGATGTCGGTGTGCGGCTCACGCGCCAAAGTGCGCGCGTATCGCGAGCGACGACGCGGCTCGGGGACATGAACCGGTGCTCGGTCCAACGTCTTCGTCGCCGAACCTGTCAGAGCGGTCCGCGGGCTGGAGTGCCGCCTCGGGGTCGAGCGCAATCACGACTGTCATGTCGGGAGAAACTTTGATCAGCGGACACTGTGCGCCAGAGACTGCTCGAGAGTCGCGCAGCAGGCCGACCACCTCATGCCAAGCGGTCCGTGTGATCGTCGGGCTGCTGACGGGCCTGGCCCTCGTTGGCTGTGGCACGTCCTCACGCTCGTCGGCGACGTCCACGAAGGCGGCGGCACAGCCGAAGCCGCCCGTGTGCGCGCCGGCCGCACGCACGGTGATCGCTGGCTACGCCGGGATTGCTGCCGGCGTGCTCAAGGCCCGAGCGACGAGAGGGAACAACGCGGAGCCGGAGTGCCGTTTTCGTGCTCCGGGGCTGTCCGTGGTAGTCAACATCGATTCGTCGCCGCAGCCTTATCAGCGGCTGGAGCGAACGATCTGCGAGGATGCGCAGCAGTTCGGTACGGTGCGGAACTTCTCGCCGCCTGTGACCGTGCCGAAGCTCGGGTTGGTTGCGGCGTGGGTGCCTGATGAGTCGGAGCTGCTGACGACCGATGGGAGGAATCTGCTCACCATCACGGTGGGTTGGCGGGGGGAGAAGCGGGCGCGGCAGGTCGCGCTCGCCACGCTCGTCGCGCGGCGCTACCTCGGGAAACCCATCCCAAATAGCGCTGTCCCGACCGGTGAAATGTGAGCGACATGACCCCGCTTGATACCGATTGCGATCATGCCGCCGCCGTGACTTGTTGAGGCGTCAAGCACCAGCGCCCGCTGGCCGGGCGACCACACCACATGACCCCAGACCACGTCAAGCTCCCGGCCCGCGCCCTGCCGCCGGTCGCGCTCGCGGCGCTGGCCGCCGTGGCGGCCTGCCCGCCAGCCGTCACCGCTTACCCCAACAGCCCGATCCGGGCGGCTGATTTCGCGCGTTCGGGGCGGCTTCTGGCGGGTGGCGCGCGGATCTTTGTGTCGGGTCCGATCTCCTGCTGGAAGCGTGGTCAGGTGAGGCTGCGCGCGACCATCTCTGAGCGCTCGACCAGGGCGCTGCGCGGCGCGCTCGCGCAGGGCACCTGGCAGGGGACGTGCATCGGCAAGCGCCGGCGCTGGCAGCTGACCATGACCGCCGCGGATCGCACCAGCTTCCGCGCCGGGTGCGCGCGCGCCTCGGGCCTCGTCGTCTACGGCCGCGGGGGCGAGACGATCGACTACAAGCAGTGGCAGACCACGATCACGCTCGCCGACCCAGGCAACGCAAACGCCGCCAGCGCCTGCTGAAGCCGCCACTAAGCCCACCCCGGGAGATGCAATAAGACCTCCCACACAAGTTGAGGCGGACGTCGACGCCCCGTCCGCGACGCAATCGTGCAGGCGGGTGAGCTCACGCCGATGAAATTCGACTCCTGCCCCAGCCAGCGACATCGCGGCCCTCGGTGACGGTGGCTTGCGCGTTCTCACGAACGCGGTCACGTCCCCGGCCCCCGCGAGATGATCGAAAAGGACGACGCAGGCGGTCGGGCCCCGCTTTGCTGTCGCGACGAGCATCTCGGCACTTTCGGTCGCGTCCCCCCAACGCGCGGCAAGCGTGCCTACCGGAAAGCCCGGAGGGATTGGCATGGCCGGTGGGGCTTGCCGATCATTGGTGATCCGACCCTCATGCTCGCGGTCGCCGATGCCAGCTTCAGGGCCGCCGATGAATCCGGCTGCGGTCCGAGGTCATGAGTAAGTGCTAGGAACCCCAAGACCGACTGGAGGAAGACAATGGCCATGTTCATCACGATTGGTTACGGCGACCGCGAGGGCTACGACCGCACTGGCCCGGCTGTGAGGGACGCGGCTCACGAACATGACGCACAGCTTCGCGCCGATGGGGTGGTCATGGGCGTCGCCGGCCCACCTGTACAGGTGCGCAACCATGATGCCGCTGGGGTACACACCGAAAACGGGCCATTCCTGCAAGCCTCGCTACCGGTAGCCGGCTTCGCGCTGATCGAAGCGGACAGCGTCGAGGAGGCGGTCGGGATCGTCTCGCGAACGCCGTGTGCGGTCGCCCACGGCGTGGTTGAGGTCTGGCCGCTCGAGCAGACGCCGTAGGCAGATCGCTCGGCGAGCCAACGTGCGTGCCTTTACGCGACAACCGGCGCGGGATGCGCGCGATGAGGATTACCCGGCTGAGCGGTCTGAGGGGTATGAACGATTTCATCAGTGGTGATCATTTGACGTTTGTCCTCATCCCTGGAGCCGGAACCGACCCGGACATTTGGCGCTGGACGATTGAGGAGCTCCAGGCCCGTGGCCATCGTGGGGTGGCGCCTCGACTTCCCCTCGATGATCCCGACGCCGGGCCGAGCGCCCACGCCGCCGCCGTCGTGGAGGTGGTGCGTCAGCTCGACGACCTGCGGGTGGTGGTTGGACAGTCGCTCGGGGCGTTTGCAGCATCGCTCGTCGCCGCCCGCATTGACATAGCCGAGCTCGTCCTCGTCGCCCCGATGATCCCCGCCCCGGAGGAGACCGCGGGTGATTGGTGGGCGGCCGTCAAGCACGACGAAGCGATCGCTCCCCTCATCCAGCGCCTGGGGAGGATGAGCATGTGGGGGCCGGAAGAGCTGGCCGAGGTCTTCCTCCATGACGTGCCGGCTGAGATTGCGTCGGCGGCCGAGCGGTTCGTGGGAGCGCCTGGCCCGGGCATGTTTCGGGAGCCGTGGCCGCTGCGCGCCTGGCCGCAGGTACCAACCCGAGTGCTCGCGCCGCGCGAGGACCGCCTGTTCCCGCTCGAATTCCAGCGACGCGTGGCGCGCGAGCGCCTCGGGCTGCCGGTCGAAGAGATGCCCGGCGGCCACGTCCCGATGCTCGCACGCCCCGGTGAGCTGGCCGACCGGCTCGCGGCCGTTAGTACCGGGCGGCGATCTACGCCCGTGACTGTCCGATGAGTTCGGCGCAGGATCACGGGCGGAACGTGTGCGGCCAAGCCGAGACGACCACCGATCGAGAGGACGCAATTGCACCACGAAGATGACACCGGGTTCCCGAAGCTCTCAGCGCCGGCACGCCGCGCGCTTGCCGCCGCCGGCTATATCCAGTTAGACGAATTGGCTCAGATCTCCGAATCCGACCTCAACCAGCTGCATGGCATGGGCCTAAGGGCGATCGTGGCACTGCGCGCGGCCCTCGAGGAGCGCGGTCTCTCATTCCGCAGCTGAGTCGTGGGGCGTTCGATATGGCCAAGCTGATCTACTCAGCGATTGCCTCGCTCGACGGCTACGTCGAAGACCGCGAGGGCAGGTTTGATTGGGCGGCTCCTGATGAAGAGGTGCATGCCTTCGTCAACCATCTCGAGCGAGCGATCCGGACCTACCTCTACGGGCGGCGGATGTACGAGACGATGGTCTTCTGGGAGACCGTGAGCACCGCCGCTGATCAGCCCGCGGTGATCCGGGACTTTGCTGAGATCTGGCGGTCGGCCGAGAAGATCGTGTACTCCCGCAGCCTCGACACCGCGTCCAGTGCGAAGACGCGCATCGAGCGGGAGTTCGACATCGCTTCGGTGCGGCGGCTCAAGGAGACCTCGGAATCCGACCTGACCGTCGGCGGCGCCGAACTCGCTGGCCAGGCGATCGCCGCGGGCTTGGTCGACGAATGCCACCTGCTCCTCACGCCGATCGTCGTCGGTGGCGGCAAGGCCGCGTTCTCGGACAACGTGCGCGTGCAGCTTGAGCTGCTCAACGAGCACCGCTTCGAGAGCGGCGTCGTTCACCTCCACTACCGCGTGGGTGTCTAACCGTTCAAGAAGGTAGCCGAGCCCTGCTTTGATACCGCGACGAGCCATCTTGCCGTGCCGGCCTTGCTCCCGGCTTGCGCGGATTGCGCGCACAGCGCCGGCCCACTCGGCGACCAGTCGAAGCGCACGAGTCGGTAGCTCCCCGGCGATCACCGACAGCGTCTCGATATCGATCGAGGCCTCATCATCTCCGTAGCGCGCATGGAAGTGAGGACGCCCGACGTGGTGCTGCTCGTCGTGGTACATCCAGATCACGATCCCGTAGAAGGCGCTGAGCCAGGCTGGAGTGCACGCCGCCGCCTAAACGAGTGCCACGACCAGGGCATCGGCGGATGGGCACCGCCCCAACAACCGGCTCCTGATCGCGACGCGTTGCGCGTCACCACGCACCTGGGCGGGCCGCACGACACGGCGCCCGCCCTCGTGTCCGCGCATTGCGAGACCGCTGATGGGTGGTGTGGAAACGCCGGTCGGGGCATGAAAGCGGGTCCGTGCCGGAACGAGCGTCGGTGTGGCGACGCGTCGCGTTGTCGCTGGCGGAAGCCGGCCTGCGGCCGAAGCGATCGCGTCCAGCTTGCGGCGGAGCTGGTGGTTTTTGGGCGGCCTGCGCGGGCGCGGCGCTGGGGACCGCGCCCGCCTGGGTCGCGCCTGTTCTTAGCCTTTGGCGCCGTTGGAGTAGGCGCCGGTCACGATGTCCTCGACGAGGGTCGGACCGGCGGGCTCCCATCCGAGTAGCTCACGCGTGATCGCGCTCGAGGCGGGCATGTCGAGACCGACGAACTGGCCGATGAAGCCGAAGCGCGCCCCGACCTCTTCGGGCGAGATCGTGCTCGCCGGGAGCTCGAAGCGGCGGCTGATCGCCTCGGCGACATCGCGCATCGCGACTCCCTCCTCCGCGACGGCGTGCAGCACCGAGCCCGCGGGGGCGTGCTCGATCCCGAGGCGCACGAGTCGGGCGGCGTCGCCGCGGTGCACAGCAGGCCAGCGGTTCTCGCCGTCGCCAACGTAACCGGCGGCGCCGTGGGTGCGGTCTGAGTCGATGATCCGGGCGATGAACCCGTGGTCGCCGGCGCCGTGGACGGTCGGCGCGAACCGCACGCTCATCGAGCGCACGCCGCGCTCGGCGAGCGCGAGCGCGACGCGCTCGGAGGCGGCGCGCGGGCTCACTTGATCGTTGGGGTTGTCTCGCTCGGTGGCGATCCCGCCCGGCTTCAGACCGGCGACGCCCGACGCGATAGCGAGCGCCCGGCCTGTGCCGGCGAGCACCTCGCCGAACACCTCGATCGCGCGGCGATCGGACGCGGCGGCCTCCTCGAAGCGGCCGGTCCAGGCGATGTCGTGGCGGAAGGCAAGGTGGGCGACGCCATCGGCCTGCTCGGCGCCCGACCGCAGAACCTCGATGTCCTGGACGTCGCCGCGCAGGACCTCGGCGCCAGAGCTGGCGATGTTCTCAGCGGCAGCATCCGAGCGGGCCAGGCCGAGGACCTCGTGTCCCTGGGCAAGGAGCTCGGGGATGACGGCCGATCCGATCCAACCGGACGCGCCGGTGACGAATACTCGCATGATGAAACCTCCTGGGGGCTGGTGTGCCGCCCGCGGGTGTGGGCGGCACCGTGATGTCAGTTGCTGTCATCAACCTACCACATGATGTCAGTGGCTGTCATGGCTGCTAGGATGGGCGAGTACATGGGTCGATGGCAGCCAGACGCGGCCGGCCGGCTGCAGCAGGCCGCACTTGAGCTGTACGCCGAACGCGGTTACGAGCAGACGACGGTGGCCGAGATCTCCGAGCGCGCGGGCCTCACCGAGCGCACGTTCTTTCGCCACTTCGCCGACAAGCGCGAAGTGCTCTTTCGCGGATCGGAAGAGCTGCAAAAGCTGATCGTCGACGCGGTCGACGCCGCGCCTGCGTCGCCGAGGCCGATCGAGGCGGTCGCTGTCGGCCTTCAGGCGGCTGGCGCCATCTTCGACGCGGAGCGCCGCCCGCACTCGCTAAAGCGCCAATCGGTGATCGACGCCAACCCCGAGCTGCAGGAGCGCGAGCTCATAAAGCTCGCTTCGCTCGCGGCCGCGCTCGCCGACGCCCTGCGCCGGCGAGGCGTTCAGGACCCAGCCGCCGGGCTCACCGCCGAAGCGGGCATCGCCGTGTTCCGCGTCGCGTTCGAGCGCTGGCTCCGCGACGACTCCGACCAGCACTTCGCGCACTTCGTGCACGACGGCATCGCCGAGCTGCGGACCGTCGCAGCCGGCTGAGCGGACACGTCAGCAGTCCTCAACTTAGCTCCACAGGCGGCCGCGTCGTCTCTGTCATCAGACGCCTCGATCCGAACCGCCGGCGTGAGCGAAGGGCCCGCTACCCGCGCTTAGCAGGCGCAAGCGTCCATCGCTCGAGAAGCCCGCGACGGAGTGGAGGCGGGTCTCGGCTAGCGTCCGCAGTCTGGCGTGTCGCGCCTCGTCCGCATGTCGTGGGGCGCTCGACCGGCCGCTGGCGATGAGTTTCCTCCTCTGCGAGAGTCTCCGGGTCTATGACAAAGACCTCTGCTCACCTTTCAATCTCGCTCGACGGCTACCTCGCGGGGCCGAACCAGGATCGCGACAACCCGATCGGTATCCGGGGCCTCGAGTTGCACCAGTGGCACCTCGCCGAGGTGCTCCACGAGGGAGACGCTCGCTCCCGGGAGCACCTAGCCAAGCAGCGCGGTGCCTACGTGATGGGCCGGAACATGTTCGGTCCGATCCGTGGCGAGTGGGACGAGGACTGGCGCGGGTGGTGGGGTGACGAGCCGCCCTACCACGCGCCGGTGTTCGTGCTCACGCATTACGCCCACGACCAGATCGAGATGGACGGCGGGACGGTCTTTCACTTCGTCACCGACGGTTTCGACGCCGCCTATGCGCAGGCGGTGGCCGCCGCGGGCGAGCGCGAGGTGTTGATCGCGGGCGGTGCCTCGACCGTGCGCCAAGCGTTCGCAGCGGGCGTGATCGATGAGCTCGTGCTCGACATCGCGCCGGTGCTACTCGGGGACGGCGAGGCGCTGTTCGAAGGTGTCGAGGATCCAGGGCTCGAGCCGGTCGATGTGATCCACTCGCCGAAGGCGACGCATGTCACCTATCGCATAGGGCGGTAAACGCTCCCGGCCCGATCGATCGCGCCGACTCGGCGGCGGTCGTCCGCCCACGACGAACTGCTTCGTGATCTCCCCACGCGCGGCAGCGATCCTCACCCTGCCGGGAGTCTTGGATCCGCGCAACTCAGAAGTGCGGCTGGGGACCGCGAGATTCGCGCGGCGCGACGAAACCAGTACCAGTTCCGTCAACGCGGGGGCGCACAGGCGGCCGCCCGCTGGAGCAGCGCCGCCCGCTGCCGCGCGTTAGCTGTGCGCTGCGCGGCCCGCTCGAACTCGGCTCGAGCCTCATCGGGCGGCCCAGTTTGTCGAGCACGTCGCCGCGCACGCTGGGCAGGAGGTGGTGGCTGTCGAGGGCGGGCTTCTCTCCAAGACGGTCCACGATCTCGAGCGCCGCCTGCGGACCGAACGCCATCCCGACAGCCACGGCGCGGTTGAGTTCGACCACGGGCGAGGTCAACAGCTGGGCGACTCCATCGTAGAGGGCCACGATCCGTTCCCAGTCGGTGTCCCCGGCGGTGCGAGCGCGTGCGTGGCAGGCGGCGATGCCGGCCTGGAGCGCGTAAGGCCCGATCGGGCCGCGAGTCGCATACGCGCGCTCGAGCGCCGCCAGGCCCCGGCCCCCGGGAGCAGCTCGGCCAGGATGCGCCCAAGCCGTAGCGCCTCTTCCATCAGCTCGGGTCGGATCAGCCGGTCGCCCGCGGCAGAAGGCGCGAGATGCCCGAAACCTGAATGAAGCAGGAGTGTCGTCGACGAGGACCTGAACTCGTAGCCCAGTTGACAGCCGTCGGGGGTGTGACCGACGCAAAGAGAGGGCGGGTCTGTTCAATGTTCAGTGCGGGCTGCCTTTTGCGCTCAAGATCGCTGTCCCGTTATCGGGTGTGGTCGTCTGAGTTTGGACGAGTCGGCGCCTGAGCCGGGAGCGTGCTCGGTGCAGGCGCACACGGATGACGTTGGTTGGGAGGCCGGTGACGACGGCGATCTGCTTGGGCGTCAGGCCTTCCCAAGCGGTCAGGGTGAGGATCTCGCGGTCGCGCGGGGGTAGGCTTGCGAGGCCGGCGCGCAGCGCTCGAATGGTCTGGTCTTCGCGTCCGGCCGATTCGATGTCAACGGTCTCATGTGGCTCGCTCGCGAGCCGCTCGATCAGCGCTGCGCTCGATCGGTGGCGCTGGGCGCCGCGGCGAAGCATGTTCGCGGCGACGCCGAACAGCCACAGCCGTGCGCTGTCACCCGGCGGGATCTTCTCGAGCTTGCGCCAAGCGATCAGGTAGGTCTCTGACAGCACGTCGGCGGCGTCCTCGGCATTGGCTGCCCGGCGCATCGCGTACGCGAGCAGGTCGTCCCGTGTCTCCTGCACCAGCTGCTCGAATATCAGCCGCTCGGTTGCTTCGCGCGAGGGGTTCACAGGCCGTGGCGATCGAGGTAGACCAGCAGTGGACGCCCAACAAGGCCGAGCCTGAGCGTTCAACCCCAGGCCTGTATTCACCCACAGCGCGAACTCGCCGCCGTACTTCGCGTCGCTGACGATCGCCTGGTCCGCGCGCGCCAGGTCACCGGTGCGGACGGCCTGGATGAACGGGATCATCCAGCCGAACACGCTCGGGTGGGTGGTGCCCATGTCGCCCGGCACCGCCAAGCTCGGGTGAGGATCCCAGGCGGTGACCGCCTTCCAGCGCAACGCGCCGGAGATCACGCGCGCGTCGCCGGCGGCCGCCGCATGGCGACTGGTCATCATGTCGTGACGCCAGTCGAGCACCCACGCGCAGAACGCGCTCGCCGCGAAGACGCCATGCAGCGCACCTGCTGGAACCCGCGGCGTCCACGGGCATCGTCCCGACGGCCCGTGCGGGCACTGCGCCTCGTACTCGAACGAGATCACAGAATCCCGCCAGGATCCGTATCCCGCCGGATACGGAATGTCCGAGGAGATCTGCAGCGCGATTTGGCGGAACTCGGTCCCATCAAGATTGAGCAACTCGCCCGGGCCCCCGCCCGTGATCATCCCTTTCGGCGGATACTCGCGGGTGTGGGTGGGGATGAACAGCTGCGTCGCCGCCACTGCCACGCCCGCGCTCAGCACCACGAAGCCCACGACGCCAACGAGCGCTCTCCGCGGCCGGCTGGCAAACCGCCACCTCCGCGGAGCCGGGCGCGGCCCGCTGACGATCACCGCGGCCATCGAGTCAAACGCGGCCCCGATCCCCGGGCCCGCCGGTACTCGGCCTCGGAGCGGATCGCATGCCCGAAGCATCCGATCAAGCCGATCATCGTCGCTGGCTCGTCGATCTGACATTCGCAATCCTCCAGCTCCGTCGTCTCAGGTTGCCCGACACCACTACATCAGGCCGAGCCAGCGATTCATTACAACTTTCTCGAACACCGCCTGAAAGCACCGCAACGCTGTCGCCAGTACAGCACCCGGCCCCGTGATCACGTCAAGAACCTCTCCGCTCCGGTACTCCGGTCGGGACCCGAGCTGCAACAGCGGCGCTTTCCCAGCGATCGCGCCAGCGCGGCGATGTCGACGCCGAATACCGCGGAACGGCGAAAGCGGGACGATCCTCACCTTGGCTGCCTCCCTGCTCGTAGCCAACGGTGCGCCTTCAAGCGGACGATGTGCTTACTTGAATCGCTTACCGCGTGCGTCGCGCAGCTTTTCGATCGCTCTCAGGTCTTTGCGGCTCACGGTGGCTGCCGCTTTGACCTCGATAGCTGCGACCTCGCCCGAGCGATTCTCGAGCACCAGGTCAATCTCCTCCTCGCGCTGGCGGTAGTGGTAGGCGGTGGTCCTGGCGGTCGCCCACTCGGCGTGCTTGAGCACTTCGGTCGCGACGAAGTTCTTGAGCACCTTGCCTGTGACCTGGTCATCCGAGGCGATCCGACCTTCGTCGGCCCCCAGCAGGTGCGGGAGCAGGCCGGAGTCAACGAGGTAGGCCTTCGGGGCGTGCACCTCCCGCGCCGCGATACCGGGGCGCCAGGCGGAAAGGACGCGCACGAGGAAGATCGCCTCCAGCAATGCGACGTACTCCCGGACGGTCTCGTGGTGGAGGCCCAGCTTGGCCGCGAGCCCGCGGTAGGAGGCGACATTCGCGGCCTGGCGGCCAGCAGGCGAAGCAGCCGCGGAACTTCGGCGGTAGCTGGATGCTGATCGGTCGCGATCTGGCGCGCGAGCGTGCTCTTGCCCACCTGCCTGGCGCCCCCGACGAACACGACTCGCGTGTCCGTGAGGGCTTCTAGGACCAGCGGTTGCGCGTACCGACCTGTGGGACCAGCCATGAGTTCGGTAGATGGCGATTAGCAGTCTGGCGTATGGCGATTAATTCAGCGGCAAATGGCGAAGTTAGCTGCGGCGGATGGCGGCCAGCAGGCCACCAGCTCACGCTGCTACGTCGACGGGTCTGCCTGCTGCGGCCCAGCCTGCGTGGGGATCATCCCGCGAAACAGGCTGGCTGGACCGGCGACTTGTGCATCCCGGGAATTCGACAGCGGCGATCGCCACCGCTTCCTTCTCGTCCAAGAGACGTGTGCGAGTGCCGCCCGTTCGCTTCCGCGATCGGACGCGTTGCGAGCGTTGGGGCGGCTGGCGGCGTTGTCAGTCGAGCGTGATGAGGACCTTGCCGGTGGCGCGGCCTTGCTCGACATACGCCAGCGCCTCGAGGGTCTGGTCGAACGGGAACGTCTTGTCGATGAGCGGGCGGAGGTGGCCGGCGTCGTAGAGGGAGGCCAGCTCGCGCAGCTGCCCGCCGTTGGCCTGCATGAACAGAAACGAGTAGCTCACCCCTAGCGTCCGCGCTTGGTTGCGGATCTTGCGGCTCAGCAGCGCCATCACGACGCCGGTGAACTTCGGCGCCCCGAGCTGCTTGGCGAATGCGGGGTCCGGCGGGCCGGTCACGCTGATCGCGTGTCCGCCCGGCTTGAGGACCATGAGGGACTTCTCGAGGTTCTCGCCCCCGAGCGAGTCCAATACGACGTCGTAGCCGGAGAGGACCTCGGCGAAGTCCTCCTTCGTGTAGTCCACGACGACGTCGGCGCCGAGGCTGCGCACCAGCTCCGCGTTCTTTTCACTCGCGGTCGTCGCCACCGTGGCGCCGAGGTGCTTGGCGAGCTGGATGACGGTCGACCCCAGGCCGCCGGAGCCGGCGTGGACGAGGACCTTCTGGCCGGGCTTGACGCGGGCGCGGTCGACGAGGGCCTGCCAGGCAGCCAGTGACACCAGCGGCACCGCGGCGGCCTCGTGCAGGGTGAGCGAGGCTGGCTTGGGGGCGACGTCGTCCTGGCCGATCGCGATGTACTCCGCGAAGGTCCCGATCCGCAGGTCGCGGGGGCGGGCGTAGACCTCGTCGCCTACCCGGAAGTCGCGTACCCCCGAGCCGACCCTGTTCACCACGCCGGCCACGTCGTGGCCGAGCACGAACGGGGTCTGGTACTTCAGCAGGCGCTTGAACTCGCCATTGCGGACCATCTTGTCCAGCGGGTTGACGCCGGCGGCGCTGACCTTGACCAGCACGTCGCCGTTGCCGACCTCAGGCTCGGGTACGTCGGTGGCGCGGAGCCCGTCCTTGCCGTAGTACTCGACGACGAACGCCTTCATGACCGTCCTCCGCGGCGCGAGCTTGGCAGCGGCTCGCGGGTCGCGGAAGGACGCCGCCGGGTCGGCCGCGGCGCGGACGGCTTGCGGAGGCCGTTCCCCGCGAGGTTGTGAGGCGGCGCGGGAGCCATCACAGGAACTCGAGGGCTCGCTTGACGAAGTCCTGGTGGAACTGGAACACCCCGCCGTGCCCGGCGTCGGAGTAGATGACGAGCTGGCTGTTGGGGAGTCGTCGATCGAGGTCGACAGTGTTCTTGGTCGGCACCATCTTGTCGCTCTCGCCGTTCATCACGAGTACCGGCTGGTGGATGCTCGCGAGGTCCGTAGGCGCCTGCTGACCCCATCGGTGGATGGCCTTCAGCTGGGCGCGGAATGAGCCTACGGAGATGGCCTTGTCGCGGTCGTTGGTACGTTCCCTCAGACGTGCCAGGAACTCCTTGCCGGCTCGACGTCCGTTCGTGGTCCTGGTGAAGAACAGGAACTGCTTGGGGTCCTGGCGGGTGATGAGCCCTCGCGCGGTGTCGAGGTAGGTGATGCGGGTCACCTTGTCGATGCCGTCGCCCCCCGCCGGGCCGGTTCCGGCGATGATCATCTTGCGCACGAGCTGCGGCTCCTGCTGCGCGATCACCTGGGCGATCATGCCGCCCATGGAGAACCCGAACAGGTCGACCCGTTCGAACCCGAGCGCACCGATGAAGGTGACGGCGTCCCTGGCCATCTCCTCGATGGTCGTCGGCGTGGACCCGCTGGAGGCGCCGACACCCCGGTTGTCGAAGGTGATGACGCGATGCTTCGCGGCGATGCCGTCCACGACTCGGGGGTCCCAGTTGTCCAGCACTGCGGCCAGGTGGGTCAGGAAGACGACCGGCACCCCCGTGCTCGGGCCGAGCTCACGGTAGGCGAACTCCGCACCGCCGACGTCGATCGTGTGCGTCGGCGCGTTCTTCCAGGACGTCATTGAGTTGTTGTGCGCGTCCCGTGACTCATTCTTGTTCGTGGACGACGCTCCCGTACCAGCCGCTACCTGATCTGTCTCGACCGCCATAGCGTGCTCCTCGTTCGTTATTGCCTGACAATCGTAATGCTATCGTATGATCGTAATGCAATAATGAGACGTAGGTCACACTCACGAGCAGTTGCAGAGAGGTTCGCTATGCGCTACAGCAAGGGCCACAAGCAGGCCACCCGGCAACGCATCGTCGAGGCAGCCGGACGCCGCTTCAAGCAGGACGGCATCGACGGCGCCGGCGTGGCGACCCTCATGTCCGACGCCAGCCTGACGAACGGCGCCTTCTACGCCCACTTCGCCTCGAAGGAGGATCTAGTCGCAAACGTCCTCGCCGACCAGCTGCGCACCCAACGCCAAAGCCTCGACGCCCAGCCCGCAGATCGGGCGGGACTCGAAGCGTTCATCCGCTCCTACCTGTCCTCCCAACACCGCGACCAGCGCGCCGACGGCTGCCCGTCGGCCGCGCTGCTCGACGAGATCACCCGCCGTCCCGCCGCCACGAGACAGGTCTTCACCGACGAACTGACGGTCGTCATCGACGACATCGCCTCGCGCCTCGACCCGATAGACGCCGAGGCTGCCCGAACCGACGCGCTCACGCTGTTCGGGCTTATGGTCGGCACCCTGCAGCTGTCTAGGGCGCTGACAGACCGCGATCTGTCCGATCAACTCCTCGCCCAAGGTGTCGAGACGGCCTTGACGCTGCTAGATGACATGGGTCGTTAGCGGCGCAGGTGCGACCGTGGTCTCGCGCTTCTAGCCCCAGCTCGCGCTAGCTCACGCGAACGAGATCCTCTACGTCTCCCGGCCCGGGAATCGCCTTGACGTCTCGCGAGCCGATCGGCTCAGCACATGCAGAGCAGACCAGCTGGGGTTCGGAGAGCTGGCCGCATTCTCGGTGGATCAGCCGCAGCGGTGGTCCGTCTGGCGCGGCGTGCTTGTCGCCCCACTGGCGCATGGCGTTGATCACCGGCCACAGGTCGCGGCCCGTGTCGGTCAACCGGTAGTCGAATCGCCGCGGGCGCTCGCTGTAGGGGACCTTGACGAGCACGCCGGCGTCAACTAGGCGGCCCAGGCGCTGGCCCAGCACGTTGCGCGAGATCCCGAGTCGCTCCTGGAACTCGTCGAAGCGGGTCACACCAAGGAAGGCGTCGCGGACGATCAGCAGCGTCCACCACTCGCCCACTACCTCGAGGCACTGCGCGACCGAGCAATGCATCTCGGAAAAGCTCTTGCGCTCCATCCCGCGAGGATAGTGGGTTGCATCATAGAACGCAACACGGTAGCGTGTGGGTTCCATCAAAGAACTCACTGTCTGAGAGACCCCAATGTCCGTCATCGCTGATCGTTGGCCAACCAAGCAAGGCAGCCCCCCCGCCGCGCGGTCGGGTGAAGCATCCCCACGGCTGGTCCTGGTGATCGTGTGCGCCGGCGTCGTGATGGCGAGCCTCGACCTGTTCATCGTCAACGTCGCGCTTCCGCAGATGGGCCGCGACTTTCATCTGCACGGTGATGCGCTGGCCGATCTTTCGTGGGTGCTGAACAGCTACGCGATCGTTTACGCCGCGTTGCTGGTGCTGTTCGGGCGCCTGGCGGAGCGCTATCGCCGCGAGCGCGGGTTCCTGCTCGGCGTGGCGGTGTTCGTCGCTGCGTCGGCGGCGTGTGGGGCAGCAAGCAGCCTGCCGATGCTGGTCGCGTTCCGCGTCGTGCAGGCGGCCGGTGCGGCGCTGCTGACGCCGACCTCGCTGGGGCTGATCCTCGCGACCTTCGCGCCCGAGCGCCGCCATGGGGCGGTCCGCGCTTGGACCGCGGTCGGGGGGTTCGCGGCCGCGCTCGGGCCGGTGATCGGCGGTCTGCTGGTCGCCGCGAGTTGGCGCTGGGTGTTCTTCGTCAACGTTCCGATCGGGCTGATCGCGCTGGCGGTAGGCTGGCGTCGGTTGCCGCATGTCGCCGGGCAGCGGGTGCCGAGGCCGGACGCGCTCGGGGCGCTGCTGGTCACGGGCGGCATCGGCGCGCTGTCGCTTGGCCTGGTCAAGGGCGGCGCCTGGGGGTGGGCGAGTGGGAGGACGATCGCCTCGCTCGCGCTCGCCGGGACCGCGCTCGCACTGTTCTCAGTCCGACTGGCGCGGAACCGCAACCCGCTGATCGACCGCGCGTTGTTTCGCCTGCGGCCATTCACCGGCGCGTCCGCGGTAGCCCTTCTGTTCTCGGCCGCGTTCGGCGCGATGCTGCTCTCCCGGGTGCTGTGGGCCCAGGACGTCTGGCACTGGTCCGCGCTGGTGACGGGGCTGTCGGTCGCGCCGGGCCCGCTGATGGTGCCGCTGTTCTCATTCCTGGTCGCCGGCAGGCTGACCGCGCGGTTCGGCCCTGGACCGGTGATCGCCGCGGGTTCCACGATCTTCGCCGCCGGCGCCGCCTGGTGGGCGCTCGCGATCGGGCTGCGGCCCGACTACGCCGGCGAGATGCTCGGCGGGATGCTGCTGACCGGCGCCGGCGTGGGCCTTACCCTGCCGACGCTGATGGCAACAGGCGCCGCCTCGCTGCCCGCGCACGCTTTCGCGACCGGCTCAGCGGTCGTCAACATGCTCCGCCAGGTCGGACTCGCCATCGGGGTCGCGGCGCTGATCGCCGTGCTCGGCAACCCCCGTACCCCGCTGGCGACGCTCATCGCCTATCAGCACGCAACCTGGATGATCGCGGCGATCGCATTCGCGGGCGGAATCGTCGGGCTCGGACTGCTGGCCATCAGGCATCAGCCCCTGACGACCGCGGCCAGCAGCGAGACGATCGCTCCGGCGGTAGCGATCGCCACATCGGGAGAGGCGCCGCGCGCATGAGCGCCGATCCACACCACGCCGACCTGCGCGGCCCGAGCGAGCTCATGCGGCTCCTCGAGATCGACTTCAAGCGGATCGGACCGACCCGTGTCAGCGGCTCGGTCGCCGCCGACGAGCGCCACCATCAGCCGTGGGGACTCGTCCACGGCGGGCTCTACACGACGGTGATCGAGACGTTCGCCACCACCGGCGCCTACGAGGCGGTCAAGGACCGTGGCCAGCAGGCTGTCGGCGTCACCAACGTCACCGACTTCCTGCGTCCCCACCAGCGCGGTCGCCTGGACGTGGTCGCGACCGCCATCCACCAGGGCCGCTCCCAACAACTCTGGCAAGTTGAGACACGCCGTGCTGAGGATGGCAAGCTGATCGCCCGCGGCCAGGTCCGCCTCCAAAACATCGATGGCTGACACCAGGCTGACAACGGATCGCAGCCGACTGGTCACCTGGCAGGACCCGGCGGCGGTGGCCGGATGTTCGCCATGCCGCTAGCTCGAACGTGACCCGATGCCGCCTGCACCAGATGCTCGGATCTGGCGAGGACCACATAGCCGAGCATACGCCCAAGCCAGAACGTCGTTAAGCACGCCCCGCGAGAAGCGACACATACCACGACGTAGCGCTGCCGAGAAAGCGGGCCGCGCCGGCAGGTATTGGACGACTCCGGAGGGACAGAGGGCGCCGGCTTCCGGCGCTCAACGCAGTCAAATAGCGCGACATAACGCTAACGCGGCTGATCCGCCCCCAGCCGGGCGCGGCCCACGCCTTGCCCGAGTACCGCGATCGCAGCGGATCAGGTCGCTTCGCGACGGTGCGGACGCACCCGTGTCTGTGGGTGATTCTCCGCGGCGTCGACGGCGTGCTGGATTGTGGAGTAGGCGTTGGTGAGCACGGGCGTATCGGCGACGGCGCGTAGTACGTCGCGGACTTGGCCGATGTCGCGGGCGATCAGGAGCCTGACTCCTTGGTGGTGTAGCTCGTCGGTGAGGTTGGCGAGCATCCGTGCGGCGGTGACATCGATGAGCGGGATCGTCTCGGCATCGAGCACGACCGCGTCGATCTGCTCGGGCGTTGCGGCTTGCAGGATTCGGGCGCGGATGTTGTCGGCGTTGGCGAAGTACAGGCCGCTCTCGACGCGAAGGACGACGACGTGTTCGGGGACATGCGCGTCGGGGTGCCGGTCGAGGTCGCGATAGTGCCCGTCGCGCCCGGGGGTTTTGCCGAGCGTCGCGACGTATGGTCGCGAGGCGCGGTAGATCAGCAGCAGCAGCGACACGCTGATGCCGATGAACAGGCCGGGGAGCGTGTCGAACACGGTGACGCCGAGCAGCGCGGCGATCGCGGCGATGAAGTCGGGGCGGGCGACGAACCCGAACTCGCGCCCCAGCCGCTTGGTGTAGGTGCGATAGAGCGCTTTCAGGGCGGGGATGTCGACCAGCTCGATCACCGCGGCGATCACGATCGCGGCCAGCGTGGCTTCGGGAAGGTCTTCGAACAGCCCGGTCAGCGCGAGCAGTGTGAGGATCGTCAGCGCGGCGACGATCAGCCCGGAGAGCTGGGTGTGAGCGCCCGCGGATCCGTTGACGGCGGTCTTTGACAGGCTGCCGTTGACGACCATTCCGCTCGATAGCCCGGCGGCGATGTTCGCGCCGCCAAGGCCGAGCAGCTCGCGGTTGACGTCGATCGGTTGGTGCTCGCGCGCGGCGTAGGTCTTGGCCGCGCCGAGGCCCTCGGCGAACCCCACGAGCATCACTCCGATCCCGCCGGCGGTCAGCGCGCCGAAGTCGCGCAGGTGGACGTCGGGCATACCGAGCGACGGCAGTCCGCTTTTGATTGGCCCCACGATCGAGACGCCGTGGTGATCGAGATCAAACAGTTTTACGGCGGCGACGCCGAGCAGCACCGCGACCAGCGATCCCGGGACCATCGGGACCCCGCGACGGAGCGCGAGGATCAGCGCGAGCGACACGGCGCCGACAAGCAGCGTCGTGGTGCTCGTGTCGCCGAGATCGGTGATCACGTGCCAGCACTGCGCAAAGAAATCGCCGGACCCCTTCCTGATCCCGAGTAGCTTGGGGGCCTGGCCGATGATGATCGTCAACGCCAACCCGACGATGAACCCCTTGATCACGGGCTCGGAGATGAAGTTCGCTAGGAACCCGAGGCGCAGCAGGCCGGCCAGCAGCGCCGACAGCCCGGTGGTGATCGCCAGCGCCACGGTGATCGCCAGGAACCGATGGCTGCCGACGGGCACGACCGCGGCCACGGTCGCCGCCGAGAGCGCCGCGGTGGCCGACATCGGACCCACGATCAGCTGCCGCGAGCTGCCCAGCGCCGCGTACAGGATCAGCGCGCCGGGCGCCGCGTACAGGCCGATCACCGGGGACACTCCCGCGATCGACGCGTAGGCCAGCGCCTCGGGTACGAGCACCGCCCACACCGTTAGGCCGGCCAGCAGATCGCCCCGTAGCCATGACCGCTCATAACCGCGCAGCGATGCGAACAAACGGGGCACGAAGGGCACCCTAGCCAAGGCTACGCGCGGGCAGACGCGGAGATTTCATCGGCTCGGGTGATGTTCTGGTGGCTAGGAGCCGCAACCGGCGGCGGCGTGCCTCGCGTCTACGTGGCCCCGTGAGGCTGGGAAGAATCTGTCGCAGGGCAGCCTTCGACCCTCAGCCGCCATTGCATCGATCGGGCTAGCCGGTACTGTCCCGATCCTGCGGCTTGTCCAGTCGCGGGTGGCGAACTCGGGCGGGCGCTCGGAGCTGGCGCAGTTGATCCCCCAGGAAAAGAGCGGCTGTTTGGATGGGTAGGGCGATTGGTCAGGTCTTGTCGTTTGGGGTTGGCGTCGCGCTCAGCCCGGTGCCGATCATTGCGGTGGTGCTGATGCTGGCGACACCGAAGGGCCGCGTGAACGGACCGGCGTTCCTGGCTGGCTGGATCTTCGGGCTCGGAGCCGCCGGAACGATTCTGTTGTTGGCCGCGAGCGGTGGGAGCGCGAGCAAGCACGGCTCGCCGGCCGACTGGTTGAGCATCGTGAAGATCGTGCTCGGCGTGCTGTTGCTCCTGCTCGCCGTTCGGCAGTGGCACGGTCGCCCCCGCGGCGACCGCGAACCACAGCTGCCCGGCTGGATGAAGACCATCGACACGTTCACGCCGGCCAAGGCGGCCGGAATGGCGGTACTGCTCTCCGCGGTCAACCCGAAGAACCTATTGCTGGTCGTTGGCGCCGCCGCCGCGATCGCGCAGACCGGCGCCAGCACCGCAAGCCAGGCGGTCGCGCTCGCGGTATTCGTGATCCTCGGGACGCTCGGGCCGGCTGCCCCGGTCGGCATCTACTTTCTGATGGGCGACAGGGCAGCGGCGATTCTCGGGAGCCTGCGTGGCTGGATGGCCCGGGAGAACGCGACGATCATGGCGGTGCTGTGCCTGATCATCGGCGCGAAGCTGATCGGCGACGCGATCACGGCGCTGGCCTCCTGACGCCGAGACGCAGATGCCGGCCTGCGCACGACCTCACAGCCAACAAGGAGATCGCAGATGAGCGAGACCACGGGCCTCGAAACGTCCCCGCCGCGCCCCACGTTCCTGACGCCCCAGGAAGCGGAAGCGGTAGCGCGGGACGCGATCATCTTCGCGTACCCGATGCTGTTCAACTACAAGACGATCTGGGAGCAGACCCAGGACTACTCCTCAAGCGCGTTCATCGGCGGCTTCAATCGCTACCGCCATTACACCCACTCGTACACCTCAGCGGACACGGACATCGTCACCCCCAACAACGACAGCCCGTACTCGTGGGCATGGTTCGATCTGCGCCGCGAGCCCGTGGTGCTCCGCGTCCCGAAGGTCGCCGAGGACCGCTACTACGTAGTCCAAATGTTCGACCTGTTCACATTCAACTTCGCGTACGTCGGGGTGCGCAAAACAGGCTTTGACGCCGGCGACTATCTGATCGCGCCCGCAGGCTGGGACGGCGAGCCGCCCGAAGGAATCACCGACGTGCTTCGCAGCGAGACCCAGATCGCGGGAACGCTCACCCGGACCGCGCTGTTCGGCGCGCAGGACATGCCGAACGTGCGGGCGATCCAGCACGGCTACGCGATCCAGCCGCTGTCCGAGTACGCCGGTCTGCGCCCGCCGCCACCCGTGCCCAATCCCGCGTTCCCGGCGTGGGACGAGCACCGGGCGCTGTCCGCCGGCTTCATCGGCTATCTCAACTTCTTGCTCGGACTCGTGGAGCCCCACCCCTCAGAGGCCGCGGTATACGAACGCTTCGCCGCGATCGGGATCGGCGCCGGCCGGCCCTGGCGGCCAGAAGACACGCCGCCAGAGGTGCTCGCAGCGATCGAAGCCGGCGTCAAACAGGGTCTTGTGGACATCGACGAGAAGGCCTCGCACACCACCTCCTCCCTCGGGCTGTTCGGCTCCCGCGAGCAGCTCGGAGACGACTACCTAACCCGCGCCGTCGCCGCGAACATGGGCATCTACGGCCAGGTCGCAGAAGAAGCCGTCTACGGCGGCAGCCGCCTCGACTCAAACGGCGAACAACTCGTCGGCGGCCGAACCTACACGCTGCACTTCGACAAGCGCACGCTGCCAGACGCAAAGTTCTTCTGGTCGATCACCCTCTACAAGCTCCCAAGCCGCCTGCTGGCCGAGAACCCGATCGACCGATACTCGATCGGCGACCGCACCCCCGGAATCACTTACGGCGCCGACGGCTCGCTCGACATCACTCTTCAAACAAGCGAGCCCACAGACGCCACGAAACGCGCAAACTGGCTCCCAACCCCGACCGAGGGCCCCTTCACCGTCATCTACCGAATGTACGGCCCAAGACCCGACGTGCAGAACGGCAACTGGTCCCTACCACCAATCAAGCCAGCGTCATAGAACAGCCCGCCAAACGCACGCTGACGCCCGTGTGAGCCAGGCCCAGTTTCACGCGGGCCTCCTCTCCAGAGGACGGATCCTCCTCCATTCGAAGTCCGCGCAACCGGGCTGGCTCAGCACGAGCCCAGCGATCAACGCGAGCTTCTGGCGCAACGGGACCTCGACCCGTTAATCGGTTCTGTGCTGCTCCCGGCGCCAGCGGAAGCGCCGACATACGCGTCGCGCCGCCAAAGCGGGGCAGAGCCGCCCACACGCAGCTGGTCTCACTGTTCGCCAAAGGTGCGCCTTCGAGCGGTCGCGGCGCTTGCAAGCTGGTTGCAAACATCCCACTGGAGCGAAGCAGACGTGTGCGGCTCCTTGGGGCGCGCCGAGCCGTGTGTCGAAGCGTCAGTGGGCTGCTGGCGTCCGGACCTGCGCGGCCGCGTAGAGAGTCTCCGGCGCGATGTCAGCGTCGTTCGGCCACACGATTGTGCCCGCTTCCTGGTCGACGCGGAGGCTACGGAAGAACTCGGGGTCGCGCAGCGGCTCAAACACCCCGCCGTAGTCCAGAGGATAGGAGAGGTCGATATCGCCGCGTGTGCCATCCGCGAAGGCGACATGAACCAGCCAGCCATCCAGCGGCTTAGCCTCGGTGATCATCGGTGTGCTTCGCACCATCGCCATGGTACTTCCGTGAACTCTCGTGACACCGCGCCCTATCCACTCGTAATGAAGGGGGTCCGCGGTTCGAGTCCGGGCGTCGGCTCTCGAACCAGCCCTGGAGATGGGACGGTTTCTGTAGTTGTCGCGGTCCGTGCCGGGGGTGGTCTGCTCGCGGGGACGTCCATTCCGCGGCTGTGACGATGACGGCAATGTAGCGGCGCCTCCTGACACCCGGCCATCGACGGGCGGCGCTACCGTCGTTCGGCCGAGCAAGCCATCGCTGGATACGATCGCGTGCGCGGATCTGTTGCTCGGCTTGGGCGAGCGGGTCCCACTGACCGACGAGCAGATTGCGCATGCGACCGGCGCCGACGCGGAGACGATGGCCGGCTGGCTGTCGCGCAAGTCGGCGCCGTCAGGAACGGACGCCCAGAGGATCGTCGAGCTGGTCGCGTTCGTCGCTGAAATGGCACGCAACGTCAGCGCCGAGAGCCTGGTCAGATGGCTGGAGACGGAGGTGCCGATGTTCGACGGGGCGACGCCCGATCCAGACGATCGCCGCCGGCGGCTACGAGCGGGCGATGGGCTGCGCGCAGGGTTTGCCTTGCAGCGTGTTTACCTGCCGGCAGCCGTCCTCGGATGTCTTGAAGCACTCGGGCGGCTGGTGCACTTCCGCTCCCCGAGAGAGGAGCGACGCGCCGAACGTGCTGATCCTCGTCCGAAGGGACGGCCTGGACCATCAACGGGATCGCGCTACAGCCCGCCGAGCAGGCCGCGGAGCGCGTCGGCGTAGGTGTCGAGCGCGGCGCGGCCTTGGCGCGTGAGCGCGATCGAGGTGCGAGATGCTCTGCCGTTGCCGGTCGTCTCGGTGTTGAGGTAGCCGGCGTCCTCGAGCTTGCGCAGGTGGGTGATCAGGTTGCCGGGGGTCAGCTCGAGCATGTCCTGCAGGCGGGTGAAAGACAGGCTGGCTCCGTCAGGGAGCGCGGCCAGCGTCGCGACGATCCGCAGCCGCGCTGGGGCGTGGATCACCGGGTCGAGCGCATCGGCCGTCATGCCCGCACACGGCGATGCCGCAAGGCGTCCGCTGCGGCGTAGCCGGCCACCGCGATGAACAGACCGATCCCGGCTGCCAGCCACGCTCCACTCGGCCCCACGAACGCGGCCACAACGCCGGTGATCACGACCGCGAGCGCGGCGCCGAACAGCGGCCAGTCGGCCTTGCTGGCGGCAATCCCCAGCGCAGTCGTGCCAACGATGATCAGCGGCGCGGCGGCCGGGATCACCCCGTAGACGATCGCATTGCTGGCGCCATAGTGCCTGAGCGCGCCCTGAAGCACGGGGCCGCCAAGCACGAACGACACCAGGATCGCGACCCCCTCGACCCGCTGCTGTCTCACCGACGGTCCGCTGACCCCGGCGGTCGCGCGTCGGTAGACCTTCACCGACACGGCGAACGCGACGGCCACCCCCACGTACACCAGCGCGACCACGCCAAGGCTCGGCCCGTTGTACGGATGCTGCCCGCGGGTCGAGAGCCACAGCGAGCCATAGGCGACGAGAATCACGGCGCCCATGACCGCATTAATCCACTGCGGGCTGAGATTGAACTGCCGCTGCGCCTCCCGGTCGGTCTGAGCGAGCAGCCGCGCCGCCTCGCGCGGATCGAGCCCGTCGCCGTCACTCGTGGTCTGATCGGTGTCGTGTGTTCCCTCCATGGTGCTGCCCCTCTCCCGGATCGCTTTGCGAAACAAAGCTAACATACTTTGCCGACCAAAGTCAAACGGCTCGGGGCCCGCGGTCAGGCGGCGCCCGCGCAGTGATGGATCTGGCGCCCAAGGCGCGATCACGCGCCTCGACCCGCCCGGGACATTGATGTGCACCAGGTGGCGCCAGCGCTGTCAGAATCGATCGTCGACAGCAACACGCGCGACGCGATCAGCTTGCGAGCATCGGACCCTCAGACCGCCGCGGCCATCCCACCGACCAAGGCGCGGCTCAACACCTACACGTCCTACAGCATCGGCTGCGCCGGCGTGTGGGGCGCCATCCTCCTCCTCGCGCGGCGCGGGCTGGATTCTCAGACCCGGAACACGCTTCAGCTCGTGTGCGGCGGATGGTGGATCGGATGGACTTCGGCCACCATCGCCCGCGCCGGCTATCCACCGCCGAAGCCGCTAACGCCCGCGGGCGAGAAGAGACTCCGCACCATCTCGATCGCGTTGGTCGCGCTCGGCCTCACCAACACCATCCGCATGCTTGCCGCCGGCAAACGGCCGCGAGCGAAGCGCGCCGGACTCCTGAGACGCTAGGGCGGCGCGACTCTCCGCGAGCCGCGGCACGCTTGCTGAAATCGCCCCCGGCGGCAACGCGACCGCCGCTCGTACCCAAAAACGCGACCGCCAGGGATAGCCAAATTCCGGCGCCTAACAGTTGCGGAACAGACGAGGACCGTTCGTGTCGTGCTCGTCGCCATACGCCCGTTCGCGTCCGCGAACGCAGCAGGAGCCCGATCTGTGCTGGACGACGCCCCGCCCAGCGGAGATGGAGTGTGCGGACATGCTTGGTCTGGCGGCGCCCGGGACGACGTCCGGTCAGATTGATGGCGTCAGCGCGAGGTAGTAGCGGGTCACGAATGGCTCACCGCCTGATGAGTTCAAGGAGCTCGCTCGCGGTCCACTTGGCGGCGGGCCGGCCAGTCCGGTGAGACGCAGCTATGGGCGCCAACGTGCGGGTGAGGATTCTTCGTTGCTGTAAGGCGGTGATAGCGCCGCGAGCGGCCTCATTGGAGATGCCGAGCAGACTCGCAGCGGTCGCGACGTCTACCACCGGGTGATCGACGAGATGGGCGACCAAGCAGCGGGCGGCTGCGTCGGAGCGTAGGTCAGTGACCCGTTCCTGCCAGACGCGGGCTAGCTCCACGACGGCCTCCAACGCGTCGGCTGCCGAGCGGCTGGCCTGTTGCACGCTGCCAGCGAACCACGAAACCCACAGGTCGACCCGGTCCTCGCGCCAGAGCGTGAGTCCCGACAGGTAGCCGCCGATGTCACGCGCGAACTGCGCGGAAACCGGTGGCGGGACCGCGATCCCGAGCCGTTGCTTGAGTATCCGGGCGATCAGCACGCGCCCGATCCGCCCGTTGCCGTCGGCGAAGGGATGGATCGTTTCAAATTGCGCGTGCGTGATCGCCGCGAGGGTGATGGGATCCAGATCGTCGCGGTTAGCGAACGTGATCAGGTCGTCCATCAGCCTCGTGATTTCGCGCGCAGGCGCCGGCACGAACGCAGCCGTGAGCGGGGTGCCGCCGCCGACCCATCCCTGGCGGTCACGCCAGGAGCCGATCAGCCTTGGGTCGAGCTGGACGTGGCGCATCAGCCGCCGATGCCACCTCAGCAACAAGTCCTCTGACAGCGGCCCCGGGTCGGCAAGCGCGTCCTCGACGGCAGCGAGATTGTCAGCAATCCAGGCCGCCGAGCCGCCGATGAGCGGATCGAGCTCCGCCATCGCAACCTCCTCCGCGCTCGCCTCAACGCCCTCGATGAAGCTCGAGGCCAGCCCCTCGGCTCGCAGAAGCAAGCGCGCCGCCGCCTCGATTTCAAGCGCCAGCTCGCCAGACCGCGCCACGGTCGCCGCCGCGCGTTCGGTCGCTCGAATTGTGGTCTCTGCCAGCTCGGGCACCCAGCCAGCGATCAGAGCCGGCACCCACGCGCGGATACTCCGTCCTTCCCATTCGGATGTCACGAACTGTCCAGGCGACATGGCTGCGTCTGCGTACTTTCCCAAGGATATAGATCGTAGCCTTGGGAAACGCCTCCCGTTGTCCAAGGTTGTTGCCTCGAAGCCGGTCGTTCGACGACGTGCTCGCTCGATTCGACGACATCCGCGAGCTGCTCTAGACGAGCGTGTCGGCGGCGTCGATCGAGTAGCTCATCGTCCTGTACGCCTTTGCGCGCTTGGTGAACATGCCGCGCAGGACCGGCACGTTGCCATCGACGTAGTCGTAGATGCGGACCTCCGACTTGTCCGGGTGTGGACGATGCAGCCTGCCGGCGTATTGAACGACCTTGCCCTTCCACGCGATCGGGATCGCGAGAAGGAGCGTGTCGAGTCGCGGATCGTCGAAGCCCTCGCCGATGAAGCTTCCCGTGGCAAGGACAAGTCGCGGCTCACCGGCGGAGCGCGGCGAGCCGCGCGACGGCCTCTCGCCGCCGGCGCCGCGTAGATCTCCTGGATGGAAGGATCGGGCGGCAACTCGGCGGGGTCGAATTCCGTGTCGCGACGGATCACGCGGAAGCCGAGGCTCCCCGGTGACGGGGTGGCCATCGTGTGACGGGTTGGGCCGCACTGCATCGCGATGATGGGGTGGTGGCCGTCGCGGCGGTGCGGCGTTGCAGTCAAGCCGGTGACGTAGCGCGCCGGGCACGAGCGGAGCAGGCGTTCGACCGAGACGGCCGGGACGTGGTGGCATTCGTCGACGATGATGTGTCCGTACGGCTCGAGTAGCATTGTGTTGCCGCCCGAGCGCGTAAGGGCGTGCGCGGTCGCCACGTCGATCACGCCGGAGGGCTCGCTGTCACCCCCGACGAGCGTGCCGACGGCGTCAGGAGGCACGTCGAGGAACTCGCGCCAGCGCCGAGCCATTGCTCGACGAGCGGCTTGCGGTGTACGAGGATCAGGTGAGCGAGCGCGTTCGGCGATCAAGCCCGCGCGTCCATCACGGTTTTGCCGGCACCGGGTGGCGCACAGAGCACGCCGGTGTCGTGGCTCGCGAGATCCGCGACGGCGTGCGCCTGCGCATCGCTGAGCGTTCCTGCAAAGCTCGCCTCGATGGGCTATCGAAATCTCGACGCCGATCCGGACCTCGCCGCACGCCTGGGCGCCGAAGCGCTGCGAGAAGGGAGCGAACTCATCCGGGCTCCCGTCTTCCGGTGCCAAAGGACCTTGGCAGCCGCCCGAGGTCGATCACGCCGCGACCGGCCCGCTGTTGCTGGATGGGCTGATCATGCGCACGCTGCACCTGGGCACGGTGTCGTTCGCTGAGGTCGTCGGGCCCACGGACATCATCCGCCCCTGGAAGCGCGATCTGCTTCCGAGTCTGGTTCCGGGCCTCAGCGACTGACGCGTATTCGAGGACGCGCGCGTCGCCCTGTTGGATGGTCGGGTCACCGCGTTCCTCGGGCGCTGGCCGGAGTTCTCGGCGGCCGTAGGGGGCGATTGCTCCGGCGGGCCAGAGCGTTGGCATATCTGATGGCAGCGCAGCACTTCGTTCGCGTCGAGGACAGGCTGCTGGCGACGCTCTGGCATCTGGCCAGCATGCGGGGCGAGTGACACGGCGAGGGACGGTGGTGCCGTTTCGGCTTACTCATGAGATGCTGGTGAACATCGTCGCGGCGCAGCGCCCGACGACAACGACCGCGATCCACTCCCTCGCTGATCAGCGCCGTCTGGCCCGCGACGCGAACCGGGGCTTCGTGCTCCTGGGAGCCTCTGACTGGCCGCGCCAGCGGACGCCTGTCGCTGGCCTCGAGGTGTGATCACGCGCGTCGGGCGCCGGCGTGGTCGATCACGCGGACCGTCAGGCGGCTGACCGATTTCGAGCGAGTCCTCGACGCGTCCGCCGGGCAGTAGGACACTGAGGCCGCGCCTGACTGGATCGAACGCTTTCCCGGTCGCTGAGACACGATGACCCCGCCCTACCTGACGATCGCTGGTACGACCGCCCTCCACCTCGGGGAGTTCGTCCCGCCCCTCCTTGCATGCGCTCTCTATCTCCTCCTCTATCAGACGCGGGTGCGAACGCTGGCCCTCTCGCGCAACCCGGTTCCGCGGTGGCGGCTGGTCTGCTTCGTCTCCGGCGTGCTGCTGATGACACTCGTGCAACTGCCCCCTCTGGACAGCTTGGCCGATCAAGTGCTCGTTGCCCACATGATTCAGCACATCGCGATCGGCGACATCGCCTCGTTGCTGATCGTCCTTGGTCTCACCGGTCCGTTGCTCCAACCGCTCCTGCACATTCGGACGACGCGGCCGCTTCGACGGCTCGCCCATCCGATCGCGGGGCTCGTGCTCTGGGCGGTCGACCTGTACGTGTGGCACCTGCCTCTGCTGTACCAGCTGGCGATCCAGCACGATCTTGTCCACGCGCTCGAGCACGCCTGCCTGCTGTGGTTCGGCACCCTGCTGTGGCTCGGGCTGATCGGGCCGCTGCCGAAGCCGACCTGGTTCAGTGGCTGGTGCGGCCTCGGCTACGTGATCCTCGTGCGGTTCATCGGTGCGGTGCTGGCAAACGTCCTCATCTGGACGCAGACGGTCCTCTACCCGGTCTACAGGGCAACTGATGCCGCCCACGGGCTGAACCCGCTTTCGGACCAGAACGTCGCCGGCGGAGTGATGATGGTCGAGCAGGTGATCCTCACCACGCTGCTGCTCGGCTGGCTCTTCTACCGCTTCGCGCGCCAGGACGAAGAACGTCAGCAGCTGCTCGATCTCGCCTCCGAGCGGGGGGTCGCTCTCAGCAACGAGCGGGCCGCCCGGGCGGCGGCGGCGGGCGGCGCCGCCCTCCTCCGCGAACGCCTGCTGACCGCACAGCGCGAAGCTGCCGAGCTCCACTCTCTCGTTCGCTCCCAGGACGAACTCGGCTCGCGGGCGCAGCTACCTGCCACCGTTCCACAGACCGAGGCCCATCGCTCCCACACCGACCGCGCCCCCTCCGAAGATTGCGACCACCAACCACATCCCGCCCTGAGCGTGGAGAGCCATCTGCGAGCACGCCCACACCAGGTAGACGACCATGGCCAGCACGCCAACGACGACGGGGAGGTGCCTTCCTAGACCACGTCGCCTCGGCGGCGAAGCGGGCTGTTCCCGTTGCTGGAGCGCCTTCGACTCTGGCGCGGGCCGGCGCCGAGGCAGACCCGGCGACGAAGCTGGCGCCACAGGTCGGCCCGTTACCGCCCGTGCGTCCAGATCACGCTGAGATTTGCCGGCGCCGGAAAGGTGCCTCTCCTGTGTGGGTGTCTCAGCTTGCGTGGCCATCTGCCGGTGAACAGGACGATGTTGTGGAAGAACCATCGTGGAGGAGGGCCGCCGCAGCCGAAGCGCTTGTGACAGCGCGCTGACGAATCCGTGGCGCTCCCGTCCGAACGCAAACACTCTTGCCGAGATGCGGTTCTGTTCCTACAGGGCCGAGCTCCTGGACCCCAATGAAAGCCGTAAGGACGCTGATTAATCGGGGCGGGTCCCGGAGGGCGAGAACCCGCGGAACCTGGGTAGGTTCCTAGTCGAGATGAGCCGATCGCAGCAGACAACGTCGCGAACGAGCCGCAGGCTGCAAGCGGGGATGGGCACGGTCATCGCCGCGAGTGCCGCGCCTTACGGTTACACGATCACGATCTGGAGCTCTGGAGCCGTCCTGATGCGCTCCCACGGCTCGCCGAGCGTCGGCGAGGTGTTCCTGTTTCTTTCCGGGGCACTGATCGCGTTCGGCACCTTGGGCCTGCTCTTTCAGGGAGCGCTGAGCGAGCGGAGGTCGATCGACCGCCGGGCCGACCGCGTCATCGCCGGGTCGCTCGACTGGCTTGGTGTCGGGGCCGCCGTGGGGGCAGTCGCGCTGCTGGCCGGCATCGGAGGTCCGGTGGCGTGGCTGATCAGCTCTTTCGCGGCAACGGTGATCTATCTGGTCGGCGCCGCGGTTCAGCTGACCGTCGCGGCTTGGCGCCACCAAGGGCTGGACCAGGCATAGCCGGCCTGCATGCTCACGCCTTGGGGTCGAAACAACCATTCATCGGCCGGACGATGTCGGTTTGCGGGTACGGGCGTGCTTTGTACGGTTGCGAACATGACCGACCCTCGGGCCGAGCCGGAGGCCGACGCCGCAGCATCGACAAGCGACGTTGAGCAGATCCACCGTCGGGTCGCGGGCGCCGCGGTCGCGGTGATTGCTGAGAACGGGTGGACGCGCCGCGGGGAGATCGCGGTGGCCCGGCGGGCAGGCGTGGACCCAGCGGTCGTTCACCACCACGCGGATCGATCCGCGCTCAGACGCGAGACGGCCCCGCACCGACCTTCTCGCGGCGTTGCTCGATGGGATCATGCTCCACCATCTGCTCGACCCGGGACGAGGTCTGAGCCCGGTCGGCCCCGCTCTGTATGCGCTCCTGGAACAGCGATGCGCTGGTTGAGTGCGGAGCGCGAGCGCGCGCTCCCCTCCGTCGCTCCTGCTAACCCCCGCCGTGGCCGACGGATGGCGCGCGCTTTGCAGACGGAGGATCATTGTCTGGCCCATCCGAGACCTGACCGTTTCCGATGGTCAGGAGCTCATCGACCAGTGCGAGCGCGGCGGCATGGGTCGGGTCCGTGTGCTTCGGGACCGCATCGACCACGCGAGCACCCATGACCTCGATCGCGAACACAGGCGGCCGGTCGTGACCTCGCCGAGCGTGTCGCTTCCGTCGTCGGCGAGCATTGACGCGATATCCATGACACACGCATCTTCGGTCGAAGACCCGTGCCTGCCAATGGTGACTTTTGTCGGCTGGCTGCGGGCGTGGGACACTTTCCCCTTCCTGTGCGGCACGCCACGTTAGACCTGCGTCTGTTGTCAAGTCAGCTATACCGGCGGGCCCCCGCACGGCCAACCGGATCGGTCAGCAGGCAAACAAAAAAGCGCTGGTGTGGCGCAAGTTGTCGGCACGATTACGGGCCAGGTAGTTACGCGCCGAAGCGGTGGTATCAGAAAGGTGGTAACTGCAACCGATGCATATTGGAGGTCAGCGTTATGGGCAAGCTACTCACTGCCACCAGTCTCCTCGTCGGGGCCGCGGTTTGGCTGCTGCTGTTCGTGATCCTCGGCACCAGTCTCGACACGGCATTCATCGCCGCCGGCTCGGCGTTTGGTGCGGTGCTCCTGGCGGCCGTCGCGGTGTCGACCCCCGGGCTGAGCACCGTCCTCGATACCCCCCTGAGCACGGCCGGGCTATTGCTCGGCATCGCCGTGTTCGTGATTCTGGAGGTCGTGCTGTCGATCCCAATGTGGATCGCGGTCGTCGCGGGCCTGGGCACGATCGGCTTGTACAGCACGATCGAGGCCGCTCTACGCACCAGCCACGCGATGGCATTCGACGGCGACCAGTCCAGCGCACGCCATCCGAGCAATGCCTCGCCTAGGGCGACTACCGCCAACGGGCACGATCGGATCGCTCGCGAGCCCGTCGGCGCGCACTGACGGCGCGTCGACCCATAGGAGGTATGCACATGTTGGAGATCAAGAGCAAGTATCCGTTCATCGCGATGGCGAACCTTCTGGCAGGAGGCTTCCTTGTCGTGGCGGTGTTCGCCTTTACGCCCGGCGTTACTGCGACTCTGGGGTTCGCGGTGAGCATCCCGCTGGTCTTGTTCGGGTTGGCGATGGTCTACTCCGCGGCGCGCGGCGCGGGCCGCGGAGAACGAATCGGAGTGATCGTCTTGGGCGGGCTCACCTTCGTTGTCGCGAGCTGGACGATCGTGGCCGCACTTGTCTTTGCGCCGGTGACAGCACGCTGGCTTATATTCGCCAGCGCATGTGCGCACATCGCGCTTTCGATGACCAGCCTTATAATCCGCGAAGTCACCACTGAGCGAGTCGTCCATCACCTCGCGGTAGGCGACCGCGAGCCACTTGGCGCGCGCTGAGCCGAGCTCCTCCCGCCGAGCGGGCCCGACTCGCATTGAGCCCGCTCGGCGCCGTTGGGCGTGGCCGCGCAGGCGGTAAAAGCCGAGCGGTAGCCGGTACGGGCCGAGCGCGTGCACGAGGCGTTTGATCTCTGCTTGGAGCACCGCCACGTCGTGGTCGACGCTCGGCGAGGTCTCACCCGCAGCTGGCTTCCGATCCGCCGCGTGCCGCCGGTCCAGATTATCTCTGTCTTTTGGACACTGCGTCGCTACTTCGTCGCTTCACGCTGAACGCTGCCCGCGGGATGCGACGAACGCCAAGCGTTCGGCGATACCCGCCGCTGGGGGCGTCAGCGTCCTGACGAATTCGACTCCTTGATCGCCACATCCCGTAGCTCGAGCAGCTCGCGGGGTGGCTCGCCTAGGAGGAGCCATCCGTCTGTGACCGCGCGTACGAGATCGCGCTTGGCCAGCTCGGAGAGCGTCGTGCTCACGGTCGGGCGGCGCGCAGCGACCAGGTCGGCAAGCACCGAATGCGTCAGGCGTAGGGGAAGGATGATTCCGTCCGTGCGAACGCGTCCCCAGCGGTCTGCCAGGTGCCAGAAGAGCATGTGAAGACGGACATCGACCCGCGGGTGGTGGACGATCGCCATGTTGACGGCCAGGTTCCGAGAGCGCTCGAGCGCCCGCGCGATGATGCGCCCAGTGAGCTGCGGATAATCGGCCAAGCGCTGAGCGGCCCGCGAATCGAGTACGGCCATTCGCGTGGGCTCGAGCACACGCCAGCCGGTGGTGCGGGGGAGCGTCGGCTGCGCATCCTCGCCTTGCCAGGGGCGGAGCAGGTCGCCGTCTCCGAGCAACTCGGCGCCGAAGCGCCCATCGACGCCCACGCGCCGGACCAGCAGTCCCTCGAGCACGAGGAGGCCAATGCCGTCCCGCGGGAGTTCGGTGCCCTCGCCACGCCAGGGCCCGCGCCGAAGGCGCACCATCGGTGCGATGCACGCCTGAAGCGCCCGCTCCCTCGTCGCCGGCGAAAGCGCGTCGGCAAGGTCAGGGTCCTCACGGAGGACGCAACAGATCACGGCGCCGGTGCGGCTCAGGGTCACGGATACAAATCTGGCACATCAGTGCGAATGGCACGCGAACGTCATCTACCGGGGACGGTTACGACGTCGCGTCAGCTTCACCACGTCTTGTCGTTCGGCGGGGTTGGCCCGCCTGCCGGGCGGTCTGGCGAGATCGGGGCTAGCAGGATCAGGCGGTCGCCGGGGTCCAATCGCACGCCCGACGTGGGGGGCGACGACCTCGCGGCCCTCGGTACCGCAACCACGCGGGCGCCGCGCGGGAGTGGTGCTTCCCGACGCGGCGACCGGCGGCGGGAGACGTCTGCTCGATGCCGAGCTCCACGATCCGATAGGGCGCGCGCGGCAAGCGTCAGGGCCTCTTGGCGATCACCCTGCCGGACGGCGAGATCACGTACCAGAGGCCGCCGTTGAGGTTCAGCGCCTGCCCATTGGCCTGTCGCGGCGCGGTGTCGGTGACGTAGGGTAGAGCGGCCAGCCGGCGTACGTGACCACCCGTCCACCGGCCGGGTCGGGATCGCTTCCGAGCAGCGACTGTTTGACTTGTCCAGCTGCGACCGGCTTCTGTCCGCTCGCGAGAAGCGCGGGCGGCCACACCGTCGCACATGCGCTGACGCAGCTGACATTAGAGTGCCTGTCGGGGGCGAAGACGTACAGCGTCCGTCCCCGGACATCGACCAACACGCGGCCGAGGCCGGGCACGGTCCCGGTAGAGATCCGCACCGCACCAGACGCGGAGGGACTTCCCGAGGCGCTCGTCGAGTGCGGCGTCGTGGTTGAGGTGCTTGATGCTGCAGCGGCGGGAGTGCTGGAGCTCGAGCTCGAGTTGCTGCTTCCGCACCCGCCGGTCAGCGCGACGATCCCGAGAGCCGCCACCGCGGGAAGCAGCTTGTGCGCTGAGGACCGTATCCCTGCAGGGATCATTCTCGCCGTGGGTGAGCTCCCGTCGCGGCGGTGTCGTGGTGAGAGTTCTCGACTTGCGTGCTCGCGGAGGCCTCTTCGCGAGCCTCTCGATTCCCCGCAGGCCTGGCGATGCGATAGAAGCTTGCTGGGAGCCGCTCGACCACACCGGAGCGGACCGCGGCCTCAAGCGCGCTGTCGAACCCTCCCTCATGCCAGCGACGCGCATTGGCCGCGTCCTCGAGGGCATCACGGTGCAAGACACCGTAGGGCCGCAGGGCGCGAGCGAGGCGCCTGACCTCGGCTTGAACTACCGCCTCATCGTGCCGTCTCGCCATTCGCCGATCCCGCTTGACCTGCGGCCTTGCCGGTTGTGACCCGGAACGGCGCACCGCGCGTTGGGATCCGATCGACATCAGCCTGCCCTTCGTTCGTTCAATTGTTGCTCTCACAGCGACTATCGCGCGTGGCGGCCAAATGACCCAGAGCACCGGTCTGACTCCTGACGACTTGCCGTCGATCACCTGTCGGCGGGTCGACCGGTTGCCCTCCGCGCGGTCCTGGCCGCGCGGAGAACGTGAGAGTCGCGCTTTGCCCAGGCTCGCGAGCCGTCAAGAAAGTGACACGTCAAAATTCGGTCGGCTGGCAGCGATTGGGCAGCGCGCCGGGTCTATGTGGAGACGTGGGTCGGATGAATCCCCAATTTCGCGCTGCTCGCCGTCGCCGGTCGCGGAACCCCGAAGCGACCTCTGAGGTAAGTGCCGACCTCGTGCTCGTCGCCGCCGTCGTGGTGCCACTGATTCCGGTCAGCGTGCTTGTGATCACCGCTAACGGCAGCGGGCTCTCAGCCATCGTCGTCGCGCTCATCGTGCTGCTCGTCAGTACCGCTGCCATCACCGCGTCGATCGAGCGGTCGGCCGGCGACCGATAGCGTCGCTATTGGTCTGACCCCCGACCAAACCGGGCGTCGTGCTGGTCAGCAACCAGTTAAGTGGTGCTTCACAGCCCCGCGAGTTTCGGGGTGTTCACCGTCCGAATTCCTCCCAGCTGCGGGTCGAGCGCTGCAGCGAGGGCTCCTCAGAGCGGGTCGGGAACGGGATCAGCTCCCCGGCCTGCATGTCCGACCAACAGCCCGGGCGACGCAGCGCAGAGAGCGGGTGTCTCAGGGAGGTGGCGCCCTACGGGTTTTCGAACGGCTCGGCCAGAACGGCCTCCAGGCGACCGGGGATATCGTCGCGGGCACCGCTGGCCCGACGGTAGCGGCGGCTAGCGACATTGGCGGCCTCCTCAAAGGCTCTCGCGTCGAGCCCCGGGACCCGCCCAAACACGGACACATCGACGGCGACCAGATTGCGCGAACTGATGGGCCCCTCGAACGAACAGTCCGCGGTCACAACAAGCTCGTCTGCGGGTCTGCCGCCGTCGATGAGGCCGTCTGCAAGCGACCAGGCCATGAACATCGCGTGCACGACCGCGAGTAGCTCTCCGGGCGTCGCCTCGTACGGGGCGGGATCGCCTTCGGGCACCGACACTCGTACGCCTCCGAGCGCACGGCTCTCCACTTCGATACGTGCGACACCTCCCGGCGGATGAGTGAGCCAGGTGACCGTTCCCCGTCTTAGGGTTTGTTCAGGCTGATCGGGAGATCGGTCGCTGTCCATGATCTGGTTGTCGCTCCTACGACCCGCACCGCCGGAGCTTCGTGAGGAGCGGGCGCCACCGACACGCTATCAGCGTCGCATTTGCGCCGATAGTATCCGCACCTACTTTCATCCGCCCTCCACGCCGCCGTCCGATGCGTTGAGATGCACGCCGGCGTGGCCGGCAGTCGCCATCGGGCTCGAGATGCTCGCGTGCTCGGGCTACGCCATCGCATTCCTGGAACCGTTCGATCGCCGATCCGCCTCCGGGGCGCGCCGCGCGTAGCGAATGCGCCACCTCCGAGCGAGGCGACGCTGTTCGCGCTCTCCTTCAGCGCGATGACCGACAACACGCCCGAGCGCACGGTCGAGCTGACGACCGTGCGCGCCGCCGGCGCCGGGCGTCGCACGCTCGCGCGCATGATCGCCGCCGAGAACCCGCTCACCGTCACGCTGGGGTTTCCGCCCCGCCAGCTCATCGGCTACCTCACCGCCCGCGCGTTCACGAGCTTCTTCACGACCGTCTTATGATTTCAACCTCCAGATTCGCCCCACCACTTTGTTCCTGTAGCGAAATCCCGTCAATAAGCCGCGTCCGCGTCCGAGCCTGAAGCGTCGTTGCTGCTGGATCGCTCCGAACTGACGGAGGGCGGGGTGTCGGTAGCGAGGTCGGGGTCAGGCAGCGACCTCCTGCAGCTCCTCGTTTGGTGCGAGCGTGACTTGATGGCCGAGCGCCTCGAGCTGTCGGACGAGACATCGGGTGAGCTGGTCTGGATCCTGGCGGATGAAGTAATCGCCACCGAGGTCGCGGTACAGCTCGCCGTTGTGGAGCATGTGCCAGGCGGCGGTGAGGATCGAGTGACCGACCGCGGTGATCGCCTTCGCGTGGCCGCGGCGGCCGCGCAGACGCTGGTATTGCGCGGCGAGGTAGGAGCCCTTGGTGCGGGCGGCGCCGTTGGCGGCCTCGGTCAGTGCCGCGCGCAGCCACTTTGAGCCTTTGCGCGTCTTGGCGGCGCGACGCCTGCCGCCGGACTCGTTCTGGCCGGGGCACACGCCGGCCCAGGAGGCGAGGTGCTTGGGGGTCGGGAACGCGCTCATCTCGACGCCGATCTCGGAGATCAGCACCTCGGCGGTGCGCTGCTTGACGCCGGGGATCGTCATCAGCAGCTCACGCTGACGGGCGAAAGGGGCGATCCGCTCCTCGATCTCGCGAAGACACTCAGTCCGACCCAGATTCAGGCGCTCGTCGCATTTCTTGCGAGCGTCACCAAGTAGACGCGAACAAGCGCTTGCGCACCGTCGAGCTGGCCGACGTCTTGACGCGACGCTCCACCCGGAAGCCCGGGGGGCGAGTTTCAATCCGAGCGCTGGCCGATTCGCTTTGAGAACGTCAGGGAGCCGGCCCATATAAGAGGACCGGCCATGCGTGCCCGTAATCGCTGAGGCGAGTGTGGTCCCGATTAGCTTGCCCGCGTCTACACCTCACAATGCACGAGAAGGACTTGAGCGACATCGATCAGGCTAGGACCGCCTCAGGGCTGATCGAGATACGAGCTGCTCCAGCTGGTCTCTCCGCCGGTTAGCTTGAGAGATGAGCACTCACTCAAGAAAATCATCAACAACAACGGCCCAGTCCAGAACCCGGACTCCACCGAAACCAGGGCGGATCACCGTCTCCGTGGAACCCCGTCCGGCTCAGAGTGCCTGCTGTCGGCCTGGGAGCAGCGGGAAGGAGCGTTGGCTTCGGGTGGGGAGGATGTAGTTAGCGCGCTTTACAACGAAGATGAATTCGTTGATCCCGTTGTTGACGGTATCTGTGATGCTCGGGTTCTGGAGCTGTGCCGAGGGGGCGTTCATTGCGTTGCGGGTGGTGATGAAGTCCTCGATCGTGCGCTGGATCGACACGAAGTGGACGCCGGCTTGGCCGCCGTCGATGGTGTTGAAGTCGCGGCGGAGGATGAGCGGCTTGTTGCTGCGCCGGGCGCGGGCGGACGTCTGCGCGTGGCCGATGACTCCGTAGCGGTTGATTGCCTGGTGGAGGAGGTCGGGATCGCTGCTCGCGTCGGTCGTGAGATGGGCGACTTGTTCGGGAGTGACCTGAGGGGCGTACATGCGGGCGACCCGTTCGCGCTCATTGAGGTTCTGGTACCAGGTGTCGAGACTGAGGCGGATGTAGCTCACTTGCATTGTTGTGCCGCCGGCGAATGGGCCGGTCTGGATCGTGGTGTCGTCCTCGCTGGCTTGGTTGCGCCGCAGGCTGGATTTGAATCCCATGAATAGCGGGGCGGTTCTCGGGACGGGGTTGCCCTGCGGGATCCCGCCGACGTTCTGGCGTTCGGCGGGGAGTCCGGTGCCGGTGAATCCGGTTCTCGTCTCCTGCCAGCGCAGCGCGCTTGAGATGTCGAGCGGGCCGTCCGCTTCGCGTAATGGAGCGGTGTTGAGCAGAGCGGCCTCGACCGCTGCCAGGCGTGGCTCGTCGTCACACGCGAGGTGGATGCACAGGTCGTAGTCGTCGATCGCCGGTGCCTCGAAGTCCGACAGCCCCCGGGCCGGCGGGATCGGTGAGGTGACATGTAGTGACCTTTGGAAGTAACGGGGGCCCCAGCCCGCGGTGAAGAGCAGCCCTGACGGTTCCCAAGGGAATGCCCGCTCGAGCGTTCGTAGCGCGGCCTCGAGCGCTCGAGCGTGTGCGGGGCTGGGGTTCCCCTCGACGTTGAAGAACACCAACCGATCGAACCGAGGAGAGACTGGGTTTCCATCCGAGTCGCGCGCGAGTGTCGCTGTCCAGGCGTGCTGCCGGGCCGGAAGTTCTGGCGGCTGGCTACCGAGCGCAACCGCCGGGATCGGCTTGCCGCGGCTCGTGAGAGCACGGTCCAGGCCAACGCCGGCCGCGGCCCCACCGGTAGCCACAGCTGCGGCGCCGAGCAGGAAGCGCCGCCGGCTCAGCATGGTCGCGCCTTGCGGAGGGTGGCGCTCATGACGGCGGTGTCCAGTGGAAAGCGAGGTTCACCCGGTGCGGGTGCAGCCACACCTTCTGATATTCGACGTGCCGCGCGGACACAGGCGGGCTGACCAGCAGGCTCAGCTGATAGGTACCAGCTCCGGGCAAGCTCACGTCGTTTCCGTAGTGGGGTCCCATGTAGCGGGAGATCATTGGCCACTGGCGCGCGTCGTAGTAGATCTTTTTCCTCTGTTTGATCGTGGCCCAGACGGTCGCGTACGGGATCGCGACGCCGGTTTGGGCGTCACTGAGCATCACCATCAGGTGAAAGCTTGCCTTCGATCCAGCCTTGACCATCTGCTCGCTGGTTCCGTTGTAGATAACGAAGGGCAGCGGCGTCGTCGCCTCGGCGCTGATCTTCATCCCCTGCCAGGTGGCCGAGCCGAGCACCTGGGTGGGTACGGCCTTGACCCCGTTCACCGACACGCTGCCGGCGCTGCTGGTGGAGCTCGAACTCATGTTCATGCTCGGCATGCCGCTGGAGTTGTGCGAGCTCGCCGATGTTGACGTCGCTTGCGGGGCGGATGGATTCTTATCCGCGCTGGCGCAACCGGCCAGCAGGATTGGGACCGCGGCGATCGCCGCGGCGCGACGAGCCGCGCTCCCGAATTGATGGCATCCAAACATCGTGGTGCCTCCTCTGGAGAATCGTGTCTTTCCGGCGATCGGGGCCCCGTCTGGCTGACGGGAGCCCCGATCGGCTTGCCAAGCGAATTTCGTGGTCGGCCCTCGCATCAGCCCGCCACTGCAATCTCGCGGGCATGCTGACTGCCGCGGGCGGCACTTGAAGCCGGCTGTCCGTACGGCACCAGCGCGTACATCGCGCACGCGAACAGGACGAACAGCAGGCCAGCGTTGGGGTCGGTGGCCCCGCCCTGGAAGATCCCGCCAAAGCCCTGCCCGAGGGCCCAGTACGCGAGGTTCAGGACAACCGCCAACACCAAGAATGGCTTCGGGTGCCAGTTAAAAGCGACCGAGAGCCCGATCGCAATCGAGCTCACCGCGAGGATGATCGCGATCGGCAGCCCGTTGCCGTTGGATCCGTGGGCGGCCCACACCTGCACCGTGCTCAACCAACTCATGCCCGACGGCGCGGCGTTAATCGCGTTGCTGATCGCGTTGGCACTGCTGCTCGGAGCCTCGAGCCACAGCCACGCCATCAGCACCCACAGCGCACCCCACGTGATCCGCGCACCCCGGACTCCGATCAGACCACCAGGCAGTCCGTTCGGCCACACGATTGCGCCGATGATCGCGTACAGGATCACCGCTCCCGGAGCGCCGGTCAGCGGACTGGCCATCGTCATGAACAGCATTCCGAACGCTTCGCCAAACCACCATACGATCAATGCCCAGACAAACGAGAGCGCCAGCGCCGGCTTGACCGTGGGGCGGTACAGCAGCCCGAGACCGATCGCAACCTGCGTCAGCGCGAACAGCGTGTTGTAAACCGTCAGGTTGTGCCCGGCGAGGTGCGCGCTCCAGTTGACGCTGCTCGCCAGCCAGCCCGGCTGACCGGGCGTCATCCCGGTCAGCACCTGGATGAAGCCCTTCGAATACATAAACGACTGGAACTGCAGCCCGCCGTCCAACAGCCAGATCAATCCGAGCACGGTCTGAACCGTGCGACGGCTGTCCGACGCGAAGTACACGCGCACCGCAGACATCATCGACCCGCGCGCGGAACCGGTTTTGGTTCTCACCCGCAGGTCAGCAGCTCCGGAACTCATGAACCACTGACTCCTTATCGGTAGCAGGGGGCCCCTCTCGAACGACCAATCACAGGCGCGTTCCGCGCCCGCGGAGCGGCGATCTCCAAGAGGCACAATCCGCCACGGGCTCGCAGCGAGCGAGCACCGCTCTCAACCGAGCGTCGGCGGACCCCGGACCGACCAGCCCTTTACCAGCGGCGCCGGACACACGACCACCGCATCGCGGGGACGTGTCGGGCGCAGGACCGGTCCGATAACAGTCGCATACAGGCGCGCCCGGCGCTGTGCGACCTCCCGCACGAGCCAGCGAGCCCCGTGCAAGGCCGTCGCCAGCACCAGGCCGATCGACAGCGCCGCCGGGATCGACCACCAGCCCCCGTAACCGAAGATCCCAGCCCATCCGCCCGGGTGCCCGGTGGCGAACAACCCCTCAAGAAACTCCTGGCAGGCGAATATCGCGACCAGCGCGGTCGAGCAGACGAGCCACATGGCTGTCAGCGACAGCGTGAAACGAGCCGGAGAGGTGTGACTCGCGAAGGCTCGGCCCAAGGAACGCAAGAACCCGCCGACAGCCAGTGCCAGGAGCAAAACCAGCCATGGCACGACCGAATGCAGATACGAGTGCCCCGTGCGCTGCAGCTCGATGCCGGCATTGCCTCCAAACGCCAGCATGTATCGCAACTGGTGCACCGCGAAGGCCGCCGGCGGGAGCAGCGCAACATAGGCGAACCCGGCGATCCGAGCACGCACTCCGGCGTCCGGCTGCGGACCTGCGGAGAGCCGCCGGTGACCGATCACCGGGCTATCGATGCGTACTGGGTCTGCGGATCGCTCGCCGGCGCTCATCCCGACTGGGAGTAGCTGCTGATGTCCTGGTCCAACGTGCCTTGCGAATCGTATTGGCCGATGTGCACATATGCGACCTTGCCTGCTCGGCTGATGAAGATGGTAGTCGGGAGGCCTTGGATCGGCGCCAGCGACGAGAGATCGGGAATGGTCGTCTGATAGCTGGGGTAGCTGACGGGATGTGCCGCCAGGAAGGTGTGGGCGTCCCCGGCTGAGTCGTCGGTGTCGGCGCCGAGGAACGCGACCTGCCGTCCGTACCGAGCGGACGCGGCGGCGAGCAGGCTGAACTCCGACCGGCACGGCGCGCACCAGGATGCCCAGGCGTTGAGCACGATCGGATAGCCACGCAGCGCCCGAATGCGGTTGGCAAGTGCGGACTCGTTTCCAAGCAGTCGGTCGGCCTGCTGGTGGAGCGCGGCGAGCGGGGGCGGCGAGCTGGCGAGCGCCCGGCTGACAGCGGCGGCGCCAGCGGGGGCGGAGACCCGGGCGAGCGCCGCCTTGACGTACCGGACGAGCACGTTGGTGCTTGGCCAACCCGCCGTAGACACCTCGCGGTAGTAGAGGATCTGACCGGTTGGCGAGATCAGCACGAACCACGGCAGGCCCAGAACCTCATACCCGTCGGCGAGCTTCCCGTTCCGATCGAGTGCGACCGGATATGACAATGGATGCGCCAGGCGGTCTAGGAAGTCGGTCGGCGTCTGCAAGCTCGGCTCGACGCTTGCCTCATCCACCACCGTCAACTGGGGCAACCCGGCCCGGGTCGCGATCGCCTGGTAGTGGTTGAGCGAATCCAGCTCGCCGGCGAGACCAGTGGTCTCCTGATCCCACGTCGCGAAAAACAGGAACAGCCTGGCGGACTTGCCAGGACCGAGCTTGACCGTCCCACCCCCCGTGCGCGGCACGGTCGCCGGCTCGCTCGGCGTGGTCGGCTGAATCCGCGCGTAGGACAGATTCGCACGGACCTTTGGGCCACCGGGCAACAAAGCCGAGGCGCTTTGGGCCAGAAGCTGCCCCAGTTGCGGGACTGCGGTATACGACATCTGGGTCATGTACAGCCGCGACAACCTGCCCTGCCGGTCGATCACGAACAGGGCCGGCGTGTGCGTGATCTCCCCGGCGTTGATCGCTGCCTCGATCCCGTAGTGCTTCCAGACCCGCTTCAGCTGATGCAGCGAGCCGGTCAAGAATCGCCACGAGTTGAGCATCCCGTGGAGCTCCGAGTATGACCACACGTCCTCGACCGAGATCGCGGCCGGGTTGGCATCGACTCCGAGCAGCTGTACCTGAGAGCCGGCCTTGCCCAGCATCGCCTTGGCATCCAGCATCGCCGTCGTCGTGAGCGGGCAGACCGTCGTGCACTCGGAGTCGTTGAACGCCAGAATGACGACCTTCCCGCGGAATGAATGCAACGAGACCGACTGCCCGAACTGGTCAGACAAGGTGAAATCCGGAGCCGCTCCCGACACCGGCGTGCCCGGGTCCAGGTACGGATTCGCGGCCAGCGCATCCGCCTGGGACTGAGCCGGCGCATTCGACCGCACCACGACCACCACGCCGACGACGAGCACGAACAGAAGCACGGCACCGCCCGGAATCGCCAAGCGGGCGGCCAACGGGGGCCCTAACCGCAAATGAAGCGCGAAACGCGGACGAGCCCAGCCCCGCCGGCGGGCCGTCCAGCGAACCGTCGACGCGACGCCGGCGACCGCTACCAGGGCCAGGACGATAATTCCCAGCGCCTCATCGGCGCCGCGTCGCGGGGCTGGAGGCTGTTCGACGGGTCCGGCAGTTGTTGTCGGCGCGACCGGCGTCGCGGCCTTGACCGCGCTCGACGGGAGCCTGACGCCCCCGGCGAGAGCCAGCCTCCTTACCGCCGCCTCGGTGGCGCCGAACAATCCGCGTCCGCCTGATCCGATCGAGACCCTGGCCAGCAGGCGGTAGGCCGATGCTGGTGAGTGGCCGGGCCAGTTGAACCCGAACCCGTTAGGCATCACCACCAACAGCCGCTGCTTGTAGTCCAAGGACAGCTCGTACCCCAGGAAGCGGGCGTACGCGCGCGGCTGGCGCCACAATTCTCTGACCGCACCCAGATCGAACGGGCCGGCGATGATCGCGACTCGAACCGGAAAGCCCGCGCGCGCTGCTGCTCTCAGCAACGCTCCCAGCTGAACCTGCTGCTTAACCGCTAGACCCGCATCGGAACCGGCGAACAGATTCTGGTACACGAGCACATCGCTTCCTGGGTCCCCGTCCGCGTGGGCCTTCGCCGCAAGCCCCCCAACCAGCACAACCACGAGCATCGCAAGCACGTACGCACGCCAGCTCAACGCAAGCCCGGGCTTTGCGCCGGTCCGAACCAGGCTTCGAGCGGCCCGGAAATCGATGGACATGTCAGGCGCCTGCAACAACTGCGTTAAAGCAAGATAGGGCACGCCAGCGGGCAGCGCACCCGCTGCTCACCGGCGAGTTTCCGCTCTCCTCGAGTCCTGCGGCCGGCTAGCTATGTTGTTGGAGGACCGGGGCTCCCGGCGGGGCCGCGGAGTCGCTACGTCGGTTTCGCCTGGGCCGTGGGTTCGGCATTTCGGACGATCTCGCCGTGACGCGCGCAGCTGGAGGTCGGCGACGCGCCAGCCCGAGACGTGGCTGGCGTCGTTGCCTGGCGGGGCGTGTGTTGCGACGCAGTCATGCCCGGGCGTCGAGCAGCTGCAGGGGCCGTCTCCGCGCCCCGGGTGACGAGCTGGTCGGAGAGGTCGCGGTCAGTCGGCACCCTGCAGCTGTCTAGGGCGCTGACAGACCGCGATCTGTCCGATCAACTCCTCGCCCAAGGTGTCGAGACGGCCTTGACGCTGCTAGATGACATGGGTCGTTAGCGGCGCAGGTGCGACCGTGGTCTCGCGCTTCTAGCCCCAGCTCGCGCTAGCTCACGCGAACGAGATCCTCTACGTCTCCCGGCCCGGGAATCGCCTTGACGTCTCGCGAGCCGATCGGCTCAGCACATGCAGAGCAGACCAGCTGGGGTTCGGAGAGCTGGCCGCATTCTCGGTGGATCAGCCGCAGCGGTGGTCCGTCTGGCGCGGCGTGCTTGTCGCCCCACTGGCGCATGGCGTTGATCACCGGCCACAGGTCGCGGCCCGTGTCGGTCAACCGGTAGTCGAATCGCCGCGGGCGCTCGCTGTAGGGGACCTTGACGAGCACGCCGGCGTCAACTAGGCGGCCCAGGCGCTGGCCCAGCACGTTGCGCGAGATCCCGAGTCGCTCCTGGAACTCGTCGAAGCGGGTCACACCAAGGAAGGCGTCGCGGACGATCAGCAGCGTCCACCACTCGCCCACTACCTCGAGGCACTGCGCGACCGAGCAATGCATCTCGGAAAAGCTCTTGCGCTCCATCCCGCGAGGATAGTGGGTTGCATCATAGAACGCAACACGGTAGCGTGTGGGTTCCATCAAAGAACTCACTGTCTGAGAGACCCCAATGTCCGTCATCGCTGATCGTTGGCCAACCAAGCAAGGCAGCCCCCCCGCCGCGCGGTCGGGTGAAGCATCCCCACGGCTGGTCCTGGTGATCGTGTGCGCCGGCGTCGTGATGGCGAGCCTCGACCTGTTCATCGTCAACGTCGCGCTTCCGCAGATGGGCCGCGACTTTCATCTGCACGGTGATGCGCTGGCCGATCTTTCGTGGGTGCTGAACAGCTACGCGATCGTTTACGCCGCGTTGCTGGTGCTGTTCGGGCGCCTGGCGGAGCGCTATCGCCGCGAGCGCGGGTTCCTGCTCGGCGTGGCGGTGTTCGTCGCTGCGTCGGCGGCGTGTGGGGCAGCAAGCAGCCTGCCGATGCTGGTCGCGTTCCGCGTCGTGCAGGCGGCCGGTGCGGCGCTGCTGACGCCGACCTCGCTGGGGCTGATCCTCGCGACCTTCGCGCCCGAGCGCCGCCATGGGGCGGTCCGCGCTTGGACCGCGGTCGGGGGGTTCGCGGCCGCGCTCGGGCCGGTGATCGGCGGTCTGCTGGTCGCCGCGAGTTGGCGCTGGGTGTTCTTCGTCAACGTTCCGATCGGGCTGATCGCGCTGGCGGTAGGCTGGCGTCGGTTGCCGCATGTCGCCGGGCAGCGGGTGCCGAGGCCGGACGCGCTCGGGGCGCTGCTGGTCACGGGCGGCATCGGCGCGCTGTCGCTTGGCCTGGTCAAGGGCGGCGCCTGGGGGTGGGCGAGTGGGAGGACGATCGCCTCGCTCGCGCTCGCCGGGACCGCGCTCGCACTGTTCTCAGTCCGACTGGCGCGGAACCGCAACCCGCTGATCGACCGCGCGTTGTTTCGCCTGCGGCCATTCACCGGCGCGTCCGCGGTAGCCCTTCTGTTCTCGGCCGCGTTCGGCGCGATGCTGCTCTCCCGGGTGCTGTGGGCCCAGGACGTCTGGCACTGGTCCGCGCTGGTGACGGGGCTGTCGGTCGCGCCGGGCCCGCTGATGGTGCCGCTGTTCTCATTCCTGGTCGCCGGCAGGCTGACCGCGCGGTTCGGCCCTGGACCGGTGATCGCCGCGGGTTCCACGATCTTCGCCGCCGGCGCCGCCTGGTGGGCGCTCGCGATCGGGCTGCGGCCCGACTACGCCGGCGAGATGCTCGGCGGGATGCTGCTGACCGGCGCCGGCGTGGGCCTTACCCTGCCGACGCTGATGGCAACAGGCGCCGCCTCGCTGCCCGCGCACGCTTTCGCGACCGGCTCAGCGGTCGTCAACATGCTCCGCCAGGTCGGACTCGCCATCGGGGTCGCGGCGCTGATCGCCGTGCTCGGCAACCCCCGTACCCCGCTGGCGACGCTCATCGCCTATCAGCACGCAACCTGGATGATCGCGGCGATCGCATTCGCGGGCGGAATCGTCGGGCTCGGACTGCTGGCCATCAGGCATCAGCCCCTGACGACCGCGGCCAGCAGCGAGACGATCGCTCCGGCGGTAGCGATCGCCACATCGGGAGAGGCGCCGCGCGCATGAGCGCCGATCCACACCACGCCGACCTGCGCGGCCCGAGCGAGCTCATGCGGCTCCTCGAGATCGACTTCAAGCGGATCGGACCGACCCGTGTCAGCGGCTCGGTCGCCGCCGACGAGCGCCACCATCAGCCGTGGGGACTCGTCCACGGCGGGCTCTACACGACGGTGATCGAGACGTTCGCCACCACCGGCGCCTACGAGGCGGTCAAGGACCGTGGCCAGCAGGCTGTCGGCGTCACCAACGTCACCGACTTCCTGCGTCCCCACCAGCGCGGTCGCCTGGACGTGGTCGCGACCGCCATCCACCAGGGCCGCTCCCAACAACTCTGGCAAGTTGAGACACGCCGTGCTGAGGATGGCAAGCTGATCGCCCGCGGCCAGGTCCGCCTCCAAAACATCGATGGCTGACACCAGGCTGACAACGGATCGCAGCCGACTGGTCACCTGGCAGGGCCCGGCGGCGGTGGCCGGATGTTCGCCATGCCGCTACCGCCAGAGTTCGCTGAGCGGGCCGTCGGCGCCGCGCACCGGGTCTGTGTCCGGCAGCGGAACGGCGGCGACGTTGGCGAGGATCTCCTTGCGTTCGGCGGGGTCGCCGCGGCGCAGATCCCAGCGCATCCCGTTCGGGTAGGCTCCGACCACGAGCAGATCGGCGCTCGAGCCGCCGTTGCAGTGGCCGGTGCCGGCCGGCAGCACGAGGACGTCCCCCCGCTCGACCTCGAAGCGGCGCCCATCGGGTCCGCCGAGGATGACCGTCGCGGTGCCGGCCACTATCCCGAGCACCTCGTGGGTCGTGGAGTGGAAGTGGTGGAAGGAGAAGATCCCGTCCAGCCAGGCGCCGAGCCAGCCGTTGCGCGCGAACAGCTCCTGGCACCGCGTCCCGTCGATTGCCTCCTCGACCTCGTGGTAAACGAGCACGGGCAGGCGCGAGTTCGGGATCCCGCCGGCGTCCTCGAACGTGTGGATCTCGGGTCTTGCCATCGGTTGCTCCATGTCAGACGAGAGGCGTGCCGGTGAAGCGAGCCAGCTCCTCGAGCAGTTGGTCTTGGAACCGCTGGTCGTTGACGCTCGGGGCCGGTTCGGCGCGGCGCTGGTGATGCCAGTAGCCGCCGGAGGTCCGCGCGTCCGGATCGTCGCTGGTCGCGAGCCACTCCTGGGTGAGGTGCCCGAGCCGCAGATCGTCGGGCGCACCGGCACCGCCCATCTTCGTCGGCACCCAGCCGGGATTGACCGCGTTGCTGAACACGTCCGTCCATATCCGGGCGATGGCAGCGGCGAGCGTCGTGATGAAGAGCTTGCTGTCCGAATAGGAGCCCGTCGTGCGGCGTCCGCTCCAGTCGATGCCGGTCAGGATGGCTCGACCGCCGCGGTGCATGCCGCTGCTCAGGTAGACCAGGCGCTGCGGGCGCTGGATGAGCGCGGTCAGCAGGTAGGGGGCGACCACGTTGACGGGCAAGACGTTCGGCCCGGCGAGGACGCCAGCGTTGTGGATCACCGCGTCCATCCGCCCGAGGCGGTTCGCTTGGTCGGCGACGCCGCGCGTCTCATAGAGGTCGGACAGGTCCCCGACGAGCGCCGCGGCGTCCCGGTCGAGGAGGTCGCGCACGGCCGGGAGCCGGTCCCGGTTTCGAGCGTGCACGACCACCATGTGCCCCTGCTCGAGCAGCGTTTGCGCGGCCGCCCGTCCGAGACCGTCTGCGGAGCCGGTGATGAAGACGCGTGCGATGAGATCCTCTCCGGAGCCGCGTCAGCCGGTAGGTGACGACAGCACCTTGTCAGCGTCGGAGAGCCGTTCGCTGACGGTCTTGCGCTGGTGCCAGATCGGGTAGGGCATTTTCGGACGGGAGGCGCGCTCGATCCTGTCGATCTCCTCGTCGGTGAGCTCGAGTTCCATGGCGGCCAAGGTGTCGGCGAGCTGATCGCCGTGCCGTGCACCGATGATGACGCTGGAGACACCGGGGCGGGTCAGCAGCCACGCGATCGAGACGCGGGCGGCCGAGCAGCCGTGCTCCTCGCCGACCTCGACCAGCGCGTCGACCGTGTCCCAGAGCCGGTCGGGGTCGTCGACGGGCGGCTCGTCCCAGTCGGTGAGATGGCGGCCGCTGTCGGGTTGCTGGTCGCGGCGATACTTGCCGGAGGTCAACCCACCGGCGAGCGGGCTCCACACGGTCATCCCCATCCCGGCGTCGATCACGGCGGGGAGTAGCTCCATCTCGACGTCGCGGAACGCGGGGCTGTAGAAGCTCTGGCTGACGACGAACTTCGGCAGGTGCTCGCGGGCGGCGACGCCCAGGGCCTTGACGATATGCCAGGCCGAGTAGTTGGAGCAGCCGATGTAGCGGACCTTGCCCTGGTCGATCAACTGTCCTAGCGTCCCCAGAGTCTCCTCGAGCGGGGTGAGCCCATCCCAGGAGTGCACCTGGTAGAGGTCGATATGGTCGCGGCCGAGGTTGCGCAGGCTCTGCTCGCATTGCTCGATGATGTGGTTGCGTGACAAACCGCGGTCATTCGGACCGTCGCCGACGTTCATGCCGACCTTCGTGGCGATCAGCACGTCGCCGATCGCGGCTCCGAGCGCCTGGCCGAGAATCCGCTCTGACTCGCCGTTCGAGTACACGTCGGCGGTGTCGAAGAAGTTCACCCCGGCGTCGCGGCTTTGCGCGATCAGCTCACGGGCCTCGTCCACCCCCGTATCGCCGGCGGCGGCAAAGACCCCGTCGCCGCCGAAGGTCATGGTGCCCAGCGTCAGGGGCGACACCATCAGCCCCGATTGTCCGAGTCTCCGGTACTCCATCTCAGCTCCTCGTTCGTCGTCATGTCGTTCGTGGTTCTCTTCGCGACCCGATCGCTCGGGCCACGTGCTCACAGGGTGAGCATGACCTTGATGGCGCTGCGTTCGTCCATGGCCTCGTAGCCCTTTGGGGCCTGTTCCAGCGGCAGGGTCATGTCGAACACCTTGCCGGGCTTCATCTTCCCATCCCAGATTTGCTGCACCAGATCGGGCAGGAAGCGGCGGACCGGGGCCGGCCCGCCGTGGAGGTGGATGTCGGCGAAGAACAGATCGATGCCCGGGATCTTCACGTCGTAGTTGACGCCGACGAAACCCATGTGCCCGCCCGGACGGGTGGCGTTGATGGCCTGCATCGTCGACTCCTGGGTGCCGACCGCCTCGATCACCGAGTGCGCGCCGAGCCCGCCGGTGAGGGCTTTGACCTTCGCCACGCCCTCATCTCCGCGTTCCTCGACGATGTCCGTGGCACCGTAATAGCGGGCGAGCTTCTGCCGGTCCGCGTGGCGTGACGTGGCGATGATCCGCTCGGCACCCAGCTGCTTGGAGGCCAGGATCGCCATCAGACCGACCGCACCGTCACCGACGACGGCGACGGTCTTGCCGGGCCCCACCTCGGCCGCGACGGCGCCGAACCAGCCGGTGCCGAGCACGTCGGAGGCAGCCAGCAGGTGCGGCGTCAGCTCAGCGCTGGGCTCACCCGGCAACTTCACGAGGGTGCCTTCGGCGTAGGGGATGCGCGCCATCTCGGCCTGGGTGCCGATCGTCTGCGCCACGAACTCCGCGTGCACGCACTTCGACGGGTATCCCGCGCGGCAGATCTCGCACGTGTTGTCGGAGATCACGAACGACCCGATCACGTGGTCGCCGACCTGCAGACCCGACACCTCCGAACCGATCTGCTCGATCACGCCCATGTACTCATGCCCCATCACCTGATGATCAGCCGGCTCTACACCTCGATACGGCCATAGGTCCGACCCACAGATGCACGTCGAGGTCACACGGATCACGGCGTCGGTCGGATCGACGATCTTCGGGTCCTCTCGCTCCTGCACCCGAACATCGCCAGCCTCGTACATCACAACTCCACGCATACGTGCATCTCCTTTGCTCTCGTGCCGACCGTGCTGCCGACGTGCCCGACGATGCCGAGATACTCGTGACCCCTCGGGGCGGGCCTCTGGACGGGCTCGATGCCACGGCAGGGCCACAGGTCCGAGCCACAGATGCCCGTGGCCGACAGCCGGATGATGGCGTCGGCCGGCACTTCAGGCTTTAGGTCCGGAACCTGGCCGACGCGGACGGCGCCAGCGCCGTGCATAACAGTTGCCTTCATCGCGTCCTCCTTCTCGTCGGTTTCGTCGCTGCTTTCCAGGGAAGCACCGACCCGGCGAAGGTGAGAGTCCCTGTTGAGAGGGGTACTGGCAGGGTCTCCCAACGGGCCGCGAGCCGGTCTACGCTGTCTGATCGGTGGACACGAGAAGCGAGATCCGAGAGTTCCTGACCTCCCGCCGGGCGAAGGTCACGCTCGAGCAGGCGGGCCTGACCTCCTACGGCCCGCGCCGCGTCCCGGGCCTGCGGCGCGAGGAGGTCGCCGTCCTGGCCGGCGTGAGCGTCCCGTACTACACCCGGATCGAGCGGGGGGAGATGAACGGCGTCTCCGACAGCGTGCTGGAGGCGCTCGCCCACGCCTTGCAACTGGACGAGGCTGAGCGCGCGCACCTGTTCGATCTCGTCCGCGCGCTGAGGCCGACGAGTCCGGCGCGACGTCGCCGAACGTCCAGGCAGCGGGTGCGGCCGAGCATCCAGCACGTCCTCGACTGCCTCACCGGCGCGGCTGCGTTCGTTCACAACGCCCGCCTGGACAACCTGGCCGCCAACCAGCTCGGCTACGCCCTCTACTGCGACATGTTCAGCAGGGGGACCGGATCCGGCCCCGTCAACAGCGCCCGCTACGTCTTCCTCGACCCCAGCGCCCGAGACTTCTACCTCGACTGGCAGCGCGCCGCGAGCGACGTCGTCGCCGTGCTGCGCTCAGCGGCCGGCCGCGACCCCTACGACCGCGACCTGTCAGATCTCGTCGGCGAGCTCTCCACCCAGAGCACCGAGTTCGGCACGCTCTGGGCCGCCCACAACGTCCGCTTCCACGACACCGGCGTCAAGGACCTCCACCACCCCGTCGTCGGCGACATCACCCTCACCTACAACCGCACGGAACTGGCCGCCGACCCGGGACAGATGCTCACGATCTGGACCGCCGAGCCCGGATCCAAGTCCGCGCAGGCGCTCAGCCTCCTCGGAAGCTGGGCCGCGGCACCCGAACAGCCGGAGCCCCAAGAAGCGCCAGGCCATCCCTGAGCGCCCGGCGCAGAGAGCGCCAGGCTCGCAAGCTCGCTCGAGGACCCCCAACCGTCGCGCGGCAGCGGTTTGTGAGGCGGCGAGATAGTCGCGCAGCCAGGCGGCGACCTGAGCTTGGTGGGAGCCGGCGGGCAGTGGAAGCTGCACAGTGCGGCAAAGCCGGCGTGAGCTGGTAGCGCTGCCGTGGTGTGCATGACTATCGTGCATAGCACGGCACGGCTCGCCCATCCCAGCGGCGGTGTCGTGTTGGGCAGGTTTCCTGGGCTCGTAGGGACCCGAGCGAGCGGCCCGCCCCCCGCCGGAGCGGCCAGAGCGCGCCGGAGCGGCCAGAGCGGGCCAGAGCGGCCGGAGCGCGATAGCAACCGCCCGCACCTCTGCGTCCGGAGCCCGTTTGTTCGGGGTTTGGGTTTGGTCAGTTCGCGCCGGCCAGCGCGGGCTGCGGCTCGCGGATCGTGGTCTTGGCAACCGCGTCGGAGAGCTCGTCGCGGCGGACGAGCGCAAAGATCGCCGGGACGGCCAGCAGCGCGATCGCGCCGAGCACCCAGAGCGCCTGCTGGAAGCCGCCGGTGAGGGCCGCGGGCGCGGCGTCGCCGGCGTGCAGCAGCGACTGGGTGTGGCTCGCCGCCAGGCTTGAGGCGATCGCGATCCCAATCGCTCCGCCGAGCTGCTGGCTGGTGTTCAGGAGCCCGGACGCGAGCCCGGCCTGGTGCTCCGAGACGCCGGCGAGCGCGGCGATCGAGATCGGGATGAAGGCGAACGCGGTCCCGGCGCCGGCAACGACGAACGGGCCGGCGAGGTCCTGGAGGAAGTGCCCGTGGACGGGCGCCTGGGTTGCCCACAGCACGCCCGCGGCGATCAGCGTCATCCCGATCGCCATCACGACCTTGGCGCCGCCCCGGGTGACCAACGCCTGTGAGATGCCGGCGAGGGCGACCGAGGTCAGCGACGCGGCCAGCCATGCGAGACCGGTCTGCAGGGCGCTGTAGTGGAGCACCTCCTGCATGTAGAGGGTGCCGACGAAGATGAACGCGAAGAAGCTGCCGCCCAACAGCAGCCCCGCCGCGTTCGCGCCGGCGAGCGTGCGCAGCCGGAAGATCGACAGCGGCAGCACGGGCTCCTTCGCCCGGGCCTCGATCAGCAGGAACGCGGCGAGCAGCGCCGCCGACGTCGCCAGCAGAGTGACCGTTCGCGTCGCGCCCCAGCCGTACTGCGGTGCCTGGGAGATCGCGTCGACCAGCAGCACCAGCCCGCCCGTGCCCGCGATCGCACCGAGCGCGTCAAACCGCCGGCGCGTGGTGGCGAGCCGGCTGTCGGGCACGATCCTCGGCGTGAGTGCCAGCGCGGCGGCTCCGATCGGGACGTTCAGATAGAAGATGTACTGCCACCCGGCGTAGCGAGTGAGAAGCCCGCCGGCGATCACGCCAACGGTCGCCCCCCCGGCGCCGAGCCCGCCCCAGATCCCGAGCGCCTTGTTGCGCTCGGCGCCCTCCTCGAACATGTTCATCACGATCGACAGGGCGGCGGGCAGCATGATCGCCGCGCCAAGCCCCTGAACGGCTCTCGCCGCGATAAGCGACGCCTCGCTGGTCGACAGCGCCGCTCCCAGCGACGCTGCCGTAAACAACGAAAGCCCGACCATCAGCATCCGGCGGCGGCCGAGCAGGTCCGCCGCGCGACCGCCGAGCAGCATGAAGCCGCCGAACGTGAGCGCGTACGCGGTCACCACCCACTGCAGGCTGGTCGCGCTGAAGTGCAGATCGCGGCCGATCGTGGGCAGCGAGACGTTGACGATCGTCAGATCGATAATCGTCATGAAGAACGACACCGCCAACAGCGCGAACGCGCGCCAGCGATTGATATTCGGGGATGTGGACGTCATCGGACCTCCAGCGGTCGCGACAGGGACGGAAGTTGGATGTTGCATCGCTGCCTCCTCTTGGAGTTGTTGTCGCTACGACGAATGGGAGGCCGCGATCGGGACACGCCGGTGCTGTGGCCGCGCCGCGTACGCGTAGGGGTGATGGAACACCTCGAGGGCGCGCTCGCCCTCACGCACCGGAAGCTCGAACGCCTCACCGGTCTTCGTGTCGGTGACCGCCACAGTCACGTGGCCGTCGTTCTGAGACCACAGCAGCCGGACCTCGATCCCGTCGCCCGTGCGCGTGTCGAGCTCGCGTGTGATGTGGGTGCCTGGCTGGGGCGGTCTACAGCTCGGCGATCCGTCGCTCGAGGAAGCGCCGCTCGTGCTCGGAGCGTGCCAGGGCGAGCGCGCGTTCGAACGCTTCGCGCGCCTCGTCGGTCCGGTCGAGCCGGCGCAGCAGTTCCCCGCGTGTCGAGTGCAGGTACTGGTAGTCGCTGAGCTCGAGCTGCTCGACGATCGCGAGCGCCCGCTCGGTTGCCCCGGCCTGGGCGACCGCGACCGCGCGGTTCAGCTCCACCACCGGCGAGCGCGTGATCTGCGCAAGCTGTCCGTACAGCGCGGCGACCTCGTTCCAGTCGATCCGCTCCTCGGCCTGGAGAGAGGCAATCGCGGCTTGGAGGACGTACGGCCCAGCCGGATGACTCCAGGGCGGCCCGGCCGTCAGCGAGGCCGGATGCCAAGTGGGCCGTCCTGGAGCGCGCAGGGCGAGTGCGCGGTCGAGCGCGGCGCGCCCGGCGGCGATCTCCCCCGTCTCCCACAGCGACCGATCCTGGTCCTCGAGCAGCACCAGCTCTCCCCCGGAGAGTCTCGCCCTACGCCGCGCGTGGTGGATCTGCATAAGCGCCAGCAGTCCGTGCACCTCCGGCTCGTCGGGCATCAGCGCGGCGAGCACCCGGCCCAGCCTGATCGCCTCGCCGGCCAGGTCGATGCGGGTGGGCGGGTTCGAATAGCCCTCGTTGTAGATCAGGTACACGACCGTCAGCACCGCGTCCAGGCGGTCGGGCAGCAGATGCTCGGCCGGGACCGCGAACGGAATCCCGGTCGCCCTGATCTTCGCCTTCACACGCGTTAGGCGCCGCTTCATCGCTTCCTCGGAGACCAAGAACGCCCGCGCGATCTCCTCTGTCGTCAGCCCACCAAGCGCCCGCAGCGTGAGCGCAACCTGCGCCTCGAGCGCCAGCGCGGGATGGCAGCAGGTGAAGATCAGCTCGAGCCGCTCGTCCTCGATCACCGTGTCGTCAAATTCGTCCATGGTCGCTTCGGGCACCTCCAGCTGCCGGGCCTTGTCGGCCAGCGTCCGCTCGCGGCGGATGCGGTCGATCGCCCGGTTGCGCGCGGTGACCGTGAGCCACGCGCCGGGGTTGGCCGGGACGCCGTCCCGCGGCCAGCGCTCCGCGGCCACCGCGAACGCCTCCTGGGCGGCCTCCTCGGCGAGATCGAAATCGCCGAGGAAACCGACCAGCGAGGCAAGCACACGCCCCCACTCGTCGCGGAAAACCGCTTCCAGCAGCGCTAGCGCTCCACCAACGGGCGGACCTCGACCGCGCCGCCGAGACGGGCCGCCGGGATCCGCGCCGCAAACTCGATCGCCTCGTCGAGGTCGTTCGCCTCGAACACGTAGTAGCCGACGAACACTTCCTTGGTGTCGGCGTACGGGCCGTCGGTGGTCAGCGTCCGGCCGTCCTGCACCCGCACCGTCGTGGCGGTCTCGATCGGCTGGAGCTGCGCGCCGCCCCGGGCGCGCGGGTCCTCCGCCAGCGCCGTGTACTCGGCGGACATGGCCCGTTGCTCGTCCTCGGCCAGCGCCTCGACGTAGCCGGGCTTTACGTGGATCAACATGGCGTACTTCATCTGAAACCTCCTGTGGAGGAGAGTGGATTGTCGCCTAACGACGAACGGGCGCACGCTTAGGGGACAGCTTCCATGCGAACGGGCTGGGGGCCCCGCTTGGGCTGCGACCGCCTCGACCAGGGCCGGTCGTCTGATGCGTGCAGCGCGACGACCATGTGGTCGGTGGCGGCGGGTTCGCCGGAGCGGCCCGCTCTTGGTGTCACGAGCTGGAGGTGTGCTGGCCTGGAGTGACGAAACCTGTCTCGTAGGCGAGGACGACGGCCTGCACGCGGTCGCGGAGCGAGAGTTTCATCAGGATCCGGGTGACGTGTGTCTTCACGGTGGTTTCGCCGACGATCAGCTCGGCGGCGATCTCGCCGTTGGTCTTGCCGGTTGCGAGCTGGCGGAAGACCTCGAGCTCCCGCGGGGTGAGCTCGTCAATGCCGGGCGGGGGCTCGGCAGGGGTGCGGGAGGTGGCGAACTGCTCGATCAGCCGTCGGGTGATGCTGGGGGAGAGCAGCGCGTCGCCCTCGCCGACGGTGCGCACGGCGCCGGCGAGTTGGTGTGCGGGTACGTCTTTGAGCAGAAAGCCGCTGGCACCGGCGCGGAGCGCGTCGTACACGTATTCGTCGAGGTCGAAGGTAGTCAGGATCAGCACCTTGGTCGGGAGCTGCTGGTCTTCGGCGAGGATGCGGCGGGTCGCTTCGATCCCGTCGAGGTCGGGCATGCGGATGTCCATCAGGACCACGTCGGGGCGCGACTGGTGAGCGATAGTGACGGCTTGGGCGCCGTTTGCCGCTTCGCCAACGACCTCGATGTCTGGCTCTGCGGCCAGGATGAGCCGGAACCCGGTCCGGATCAGCTCCTGGTCGTCGGCGATCACGACGCGCACGCTCACCGGTGCTGCTCCTGGGGCGCGCAGGGCAGGCGGGCGCTAAAGCGCCAGCCCTCGCCGTCGCTGGGCTGTGGGTCGAGCTGGCCGCCGCACAGCAGCAGGCGTTCCCGCATCGCGTCCGTCGGCCATGGGTTGCGTCCATCCCTGCGAGCCGCGAGATGAACGTCGAGGGCCTCGGCGCCGAAGCCCAAGCGCACGGTCACCGGCGCTTGGTCGGATTGGCGGATGTCGTGCAACGCGCTCTCAAGGATCCGGTAGAGCCCAAGCTCGATGCCGGGCGAAAGGGTTCCGGCGTGGCCTTCGACGGTCAGCTCGACGGGCTGACCGTTATCCCGGGCGCGCTCGAGGAGCGCGTAGATCTGATCGACACCGGGCTGCGGTCGCAGCTCGCCGTCGCGTTCGCTGTGGCGCAGGACGCCTAGGATGCGGCGCATGTCGGCCAGCGCAAGGCGACCGGTGCGCTCGACCGCGTCCATCGACCTCTCGGCTGCTGCGGGATCGCAGTCGAGCTGGCGCAGCGCCGCTTCGGCCACGACAACCATCGAGGCGACCGAGGCAGCCACGGCGGCGTGCATCCCGCGGGCGATCCGCGAGCGCTCGGCGGCCACCGCCAGCAGTGCGCGGTCCTCGCGCTCGACTGCCAACCGCGCCGAGGTACGGGTCAGCTCCGAAGTCAAAAGCCGGTAGGAGCGGACCGCACGGCCAGCGGCCCACGCAGCGGTCACCGCGAACGCAGCGCCGACGAAATCCCCCGCCCGTCCGCGGTGCGTGACCAGCTCGGAGACCGCCGCGCCACTCAGCAGGAACGCCAGCCCGAACGCCGCCTCCCTGCCCTCGGCCCAGGCGGCGACCGTATAGCTGGGAACCAGCACGAAGTAGGCGCCGATCACCGGCGAGCTCTTCGGCTCAACCAGATACGTGTTCATCACCGAGCCCAGCACTCCGACCACGATCAGGAACCCCAATGGGAATCGCCGGCGCAATACCGCGGCTACTGCAATCGTGGCGGCGACGATCAAGTCAACGGCAACCGGCCCGGACCGGTGGGAGGCGGTCAGCACGCCGATCTCAAGCACGACCAGGGACGCCAGCGCGATCACCACATCCAGCCACGGCCAACGCAAACCCAGGTCTTCGTTGCCGATCACCCGCTTCTGCGCACCGGGCTCGCGGCCGAGTGACCGAAGTCCGTTGACGCTCGTTCTGAACGGGATTCGGGCCCCCACCTCAAACCCGCCGCCAGCTCGAGCTCCGGCACGTAGCGTTCCTCCATACAGCCCGACCCGCTCAGCCATGCCAACCAGCCCGTGACCCGATCCGTTCCACCCAGCGCGCTCGCGCTCTGCCCCGCCACCCGAGCCGCACCCGCTGTCGAGGACCCGGAGCGCCAACTCATCCGCGCCCACCGCCACCGTGACGCTGGCGCGCGCGGGGCCAGCGTGCTTGATCGCGTTCGTCAACGCTTCCTGCACGACGCGGTAGGCCACCAGATCGACGTCCGGCGGGACGGCCACCGACCGGCCCTCGATGCGAACATCGACAGGCAGTCCCGCCGCGCGCGCCCGCCGCGCCAGCGCCTCGAGCTGTCCCAAGCCAGGCGGTCCGGTAGCGATGGGATCATCGCTCTCGCGGCGCAGCGCCCCGACCATCCGGCGCAGCTCGACGAGCGCCTCGCGCCCGCATTGCTCCACTACCCCCAGCGCGTTGCGAGTCGCTTCGATGTTCGTGGTGGCGATGCAGCGGGCGGCTTGCGTCTGGATGACCATGACGCTCATGCAGTGGGCGATCACGTCGTGTAGCTCGCGCGCCATCCGGTTGCGCTCCTCGACGACCGCACGCCGGGCGCGAAGCTCCTGCTCGCCGCGGAGTTCGGCCGTTTGTGCCCTCAGTTCGAGCGCTAAAGCGCGCCGGCGCTCGAGCACCCAGCCAACCGCAAACGGCAGTACGCCGGCCAACGCCCAACCTCCGACGAAGCTTCCGACCGTCCCCCCCGGCGGCACGTACGTGACCACCGCCGCCCCGGCTAGCCAGTACGCGAGCAACCCCGCCGAGCGGAGCCGGCTCGAGCGCAGCGGCGAGCAGCGCCCCAGCGTGTAGAAGTTCAGGGCGATCGCGGCGACCTCGAAAGAGCCGTCGCCGTGATACCGGCTGGCGACCGTGAACACAATCAGCGCGGACACCGCAATAAACGTCGCTGCGACCGGTTCGGCGCGCCGCCACGCGATGCTGCCCATCAGCACGAGCAGAGATGCGACCGCGACAACGCCCAGCGACCGGTGTGGTTGCGAGCCCGCATCCGCGATCGCTCCCACCATGAACACCCCCGCCGCCGCGCGATCGACCCAAGCCAGATCGATCCGGCGGATGCGCACGACCCAGTTGCCCACAGCGCCCACGAGCGCACGCTAGCGCCTCAGCTCCTCCTGCGCGTCGTCCCCAGCGCCGATCCGAGGTCCTACCCAAGTACGACCGCCGATCACCCAACCGTCCACGAAAGATCCGCCGTGGCGACGACGACAGCCGCCCCCGACCGTGGCAACGTCGGCCGCGCAGCAAACCACTCGTCTGAGTCAACCCCTCAAGGAGGCAAGCGCAATGTCACTCAACCCAAGCCGTGTCGCGATCAGCCGCACCGGCTGGATTCTCTACGCGATCGTCGAAGTGGCCCTGTTCCTAGCGGCCAACCTCACCGCCAAGAACTCAAGCCACCCCGGCACGGTGAGCAACATCTTCCTCATCGCCTTCATCGTCGGTCTGGTCATGGCGTTTCTGCTCGGAGCCGCCACCCTGATCGGGCAGCGCCGGACCAGGCATTGAGGAGAGGCCCGGCCCGACCCTACGCGACCCAGACCACGAACCAGGAGACCACGATGACACTTTTCAGGCGCAACTCAGGTGGAGGGCGCGCGGGCGCCACCGTGCTCGGGGCAGTCTGTGCCATGGCGATCTTGGCGAGCTCGGCAAGCGCCACCACCCTCCACCTGTTCGCGAAAACCACCCACAGCACATTCACCGATCCCTCTGGTAATCCAATTCTGGGCCACGTCCCCCCGCCCGCCGCTGGATCGGTCCTCACCAATACTGGCGTCGAATACCGCGGAAGCTTCAAGCATCACGCCCGCGCCCCGAGCGCCTCGACGAACATCATCTGCTTCGTCACCAAGGCCCCCAAAGCACTGTGCTACGGACAGATCGCGATCGACGGGTCAATGCTGCTCGCGAATCGCTTCGCTGCGAACCTCGCCCACAGCAACCCGTTCGCATCGATCCCGATCAACGCCGGCACTAACAAGTTCGCACGGGCGCACGGCACGATTCGCACCACCGCCGTCGACAACACCAGCAGCATCAACCTGACCATCACCTACTCGACCTGACCGTTGTTTCGTTTAAGCGGCTGCCTGCTGGGGGCACTGTGCGTCGATGTGGGAGACCGCCCGCGTCTGTGGCAGGGCGAGGGTGCGCGAGCGGAGCAGAGTGGCGAGGATCGCGAGCGCGCCGGCTCCGGCGGCGAGCGCGAAGGCGGCGGTGGGCCCGGCGCGGTCGATGAGCGTGCCGGCAGCGGCTGCCCCGAGGGCGCCGCCGACCTCGATGGCCGTGGCGAGCCAGGCAAACGCCTCGGTCATGGTTCCCGCGGGCGCGGCAGCGTCGACCATCGCGTACAGGGCGGCCTCGGTCGGGGAGATCGCGAGTCCGGCGAGCACCAGTACGGCCCCGAGTGCGACCATGCTCCCGGCCGCCGGGATCAGCGCCAGGGATCCGGCGGTCAGCGCGCAGAGCACGAGCGCAACTCCGGCGCCGGTGCGTGCCCCGCCGCCGAGACGGGCGGCGAGCAGGCCCCCGGCGAACGAGCCGGCGCCCCAGAGGGCGAACAGCGGCGCGGCCGCCGTGGTGTCGTCGAGCGTCTTGGCGGCGGCGGTGACGGCGACCTCGACCGCGCCGAGGAGCACGCCGACGGCGACGAGCACGATGACCAGAGTTCGCATTGCCGGGGTGCGCAGCGCGCCTCCGCGCGCTCGTCGGGCGGAGCGCGGGGGCTGCCAGCCGTGCGAGGCCGGCTGCGCGGCGAACGACCCGGTGGCGAGGAGCAGAACGAGGCCGCCGACCGCCAGGGCGGCTCCGGTTGACCACAGCGCGCCGATACAGAGCACGAGCGGCGGGCCGAAGATCCAGGTCAGCTCGAGGACCGAGGCTTCGAACGCGTAGGCCGAGCCGATCGCGCTGGGATCGGATAGCAGGGCTGGGAGCTGGGTACGCAGGCAGGCGCCGACCGGAGGAGTGGCCACCCCGATACCGGCCGCGAGCGCGACCAGCACGGCCAGCGGGGCGCCCGTCGGCAGCACTGCGATTGCCACCAGCAGCGCAGCGGCAGCGCTCGCGCTGGCCAGCAGCACGAAGGTCTGGCCGCGGCGGTCGACGAGCTGCCCGAGCAGCGGCCCGCCCACGCCCAGCGCGATCGCGTACACCCCGGTGACCACACCGGCGGCGGCGAACGAACCGGTCAACCGCTGCACGTGGACCACCAGTCCGATGCTGAGCATCGCCAACGGCAGCCGCGCGATGATCGAAGTCGCGAACAGGCGCCTGGCGCCGGAGGATGAGGCGATCGAATGCATGGCGCCGATGCTAGGGTTCCACTGGTGCAGATAACAGATCCAGAATCGTGGCCTTGGACGAGACCAGTCAGCCGATAGAGCTGCTCCTGTCGGTGAGCCGCGCGGGTTCTCAGACCTTGGGGGCGCAGATCGAGGATCAGCTTCGGCGGGCGATCCGGGAGGGCGCTCTGCGGGCGGATGCGCGGGTGCCGTCCACCCGCGATCTAGCGGGCCAGCTGGGCGTTTCACGGCGAGTCGTGGTGGACGCTTACGCGCAGCTTGCCGCCGAGGGTTATCTGAGCCTGCGCCAAGGTGCCCGCCCGCGTGTCTCCGAGGCCACGGCGCTGGCAAGGGTGGCGCCAGCGCCGACGATGCCGCCGGCAGGGACAGCGGCGGCGCTTCGGGCGCGGTTCGATTTCCGTCCCAGCGTTCCGGACGTCTCGACGTTCCCGCGGACGGCGTGGCTGCGCTCGCTGCGCACGGCGCTCGCGACCGTCACCGACGCCGAGCTCGGCTACGGCGACCCCCGCGGGGCCGAGGCGCTGCGCTCCGCGCTGGCGGACTACCTCGGTCGGGTCCGCGGCGTCGTCGCCGATCCGGAGCACATCATCATCACGAACGGCTACACGCAGGGTCTCGGCCTGGTGTGCCATGCGCTCGCGAGGGCGGGCGCGAAGCGGATCGCGCTCGAGGACCCCAGCAACCCCGACGACGGACTGGTCGCAGCGCGCGCCGGCCTTCAGCCGGTTCCGATCGGTGTCGACGGGGCGGGGACGCGGGTCGACGAGCTTCAGCACGCCGACGCCGACGCGGTCGTGTTGACGCCCGCCCACCAGCATCCCACGGGCGTGGTGCTCACGGGCGAACGACGAGCCGCCCTGCTCGCCTGGCTCCGCGACCGGGACGCGATCGCGATCGAGGACGACTACGACGCCGAATACCGCTACGACCGCGCGGCCGTCGGCGCGCTCCAAGGCCTCGACCCCGATCGCGTCGTCTACGCCGGCTCGGCGAGCAAGACGCTCGCGCCGGCGCTCCGGATCGGCTGGCTGGTCACACCGCCCTCGCTCTGGCAAGCCGTCACCCACGAGAAGCTCCTCGCCGATCGCGGAACCGCACGCATCGAACAACACGCGTTCGCCGACTTCCTCACCCGCGGCGAGCTCGACCGCCACCTTCGCCGCATGCGAGCCCGCTACCGCGCACGACGCGACGCGCTGGTCCAGGCACTCACCGAAGCGCTCCCCGAGACCTCGGTCCGCGGCGCCGCCGCCGGGCTACACGTGACCGTCCAGCTCGACGACAGCGACAACGAACAGACGATCCGCGAGGAAGCTCGCCACCGCCGCATCGAGGTCGAGACGATGAGCGACTTCCGCCCCGATGCCTCAGGCCGGCCGCCCGCGCTCGTGCTCGGCTACGCCCAGATGTCCGAGCCCGCGATCCGCGCAGGCGTCCACGAGCTCGCGCTCGCGGTACAAGCAGCAAGAGGCCACAGGTGCTCGACCCCGACGGGATCGCCGGGCTCGATCTAGAGTATTTCGCCATGCCCGTGTTCGTGCTGCGCCTGAAGGCGCCCCGTCCCCGCTTCGCCCAAACGCTCACCGACGCCGAACGGGAGATCATGGCCCGCCACGGCGCGCACTGGCAGCCCTACCTGCAGCGTGGAGACATGGTGGCGTTCGGGCCCGTGCTGACCGAAGACGACTCGTATGGACTGGCGGTCGTCGAGACCGACGACGAGCAGGCCCTGCGGGATTTCGCGGCCGAGGACCCGGTGGTGAGGACGGGGACGGCGAGCTTCGAGATCGGCCGGATGGCTGACGCGGGTACCGTCCGCCCGCGGACGTAGCGACCGGCGGCCGGCCGGCCGCCGACGTGTCACATTTCGGGCTGCCGCGGTGCTAAGTCGATGTGATGGGGTTGCAGGCGCGACATAAGAGCCGGTGTGAGTCCCATGATGGGGGTTCTGACCCGGCTGGCTTCGAGGGGTTTTTTCGCGACCACTACCGGTTCGTGGTTCGCCTCGCGCAGAGCGTGGTGGGCGACTCCCAAGGAGCTCAGGACGTGGCACAGGACGTCTTCCTCGCCGCCTACCGAAGATTCCCTGGCGATTACGAGCAGGCTGCGGGATGGGTCAGAGTCGCGGCCGTGCACACGGCGCTCAACGCACTTCGCGGGGAGCGGCGTCGGGACAAGCGTCAGCTCCGAGTGCAGGGCGTGAGTTCGCTGCCCAGCGCCGAAGACACCGTGATCGAGCGGGAAGCGCGGGCGGAGCTTCGCCACATTCTGCGTCGTCTGCCGCGCCGCTCGGCTGCGGTGCTGGTGATGCGCCACGGTGGCATGAGCTACGTGGAGATCGCAGAGGCGCTCGGGGTCAAGGTTGGACACGTGGGGTCACTGCTGAGAAGGGCAGAGTCCGCGTTTCGAAAGGAGATGGACCGTGAGACACGTTCCTGAGGGGGTGCTTCGGCGCCTCGATGACGAGCCGCTGGCGGTTCCGGACAGAGTCGCCGACCATGTGGCCGGGTGCGGGCGCTGCACCGCTCGGCGAGCGCAGATCGCCGAGGACACCGAACGTGTGGCCCGTGTGTTCTCCGCCCCGCGGCTGGTACCTGACACCGACCTCGCATGGGCCTGGTTCGTGCGTGAGCTGCAGCGGGGTCCCGAGCAGCGCGGGGCCCGGCCCCGGCGGCCGACGCCCGTTCGATGGCGACGGGCCCGATTCCCGAGGGTGTCGTTGCGGGCCGGGCTGGTGATCGGTGCGCTGGCCATCGTGGTGGCCGGTACGTCAGCGGCGGCCACCCTGACCACGATCTTCGCGCCGACCCACGTGGTCCCCGTGACGATCAGCCAAGGCGACGTGCGAGCGATCGCCGCCTTGATCGGCAACGGGCAGGCGCTGGGGGGATTCCCCACGCCGAATGGATCGCGGACGGTTCGGTTCGGAACGATCAGATGGTCCTCGTCAGGCGTCGCTCAGTCGGCGTCTTCGCCTGCCCAGGCCACGGCGCAAGCCGGTTTTCCAGTGTCGCTGCCGGCGCACCCTCCCGCTGGGGTCGGCGTTGTGCGGCAGTTCATCGTTCAGCCTCACGTGCGCGCCACCGTGACCTTCAGCTCGACGGCCGGCAGCCTTGCGGGTAGTTCGGTGACACTCGACGCCGGACCGGCAGTTTTCGCGGAGTACGCCGCCGCCGGCCGGGGCGAGGTGCCCACGCTCGGCGTGGCGACCATGCCTCGTCCGACGGCGCTGTCCACCGGCGCGAGCATGAGCCAGATCGAAGCCTTCCTGTTGCGCCGGCCCGGCGTCCCGCCGGAGCTGGCTGAGGAGTTCCGCCTGCTCGGAGACTTGAGGACGACGCTCCCGGTGCCGGTCCCGCCAGGCGCCTCCGTTCGATCGGTGCAGGTGGCTGGCTGGCCGGGCGTACTCCTCGCCGACTCTTCGAACGCGGCCGCCGCGGTGGTCTGGGAGGACGGCCGACACCTGCTCCATGTGGTCGCGGGAATCCTCGATCCGAAGGACGTGCTGAATGTCGCGGATCAGCTCGGCTGACGGGACCGCCCTCGACGGGGGCGGTCGGTCTGCGGGCCCCGCCGTGGTCGGGCGCTCAGACGCTGCGGGCGCTCCGCAGGACGACCACTCCCGGCAGCCGGCGTCATCCCCGGCGATCCACACGGTCGCGCTGAGCAAGCGCTTCGGGGCCACGATTGCCGTCGACACGCTCTCAATGACTGTGCAGCGAGGAGAGGTGTTCGGGTTCCTCGGCCCCAACGGCGCGGGGAAGACCACGGTGGTGAAGCTGCTGCTTGGGCTGGCGCGTCCTACCGGCGGCGAGGCGCTCGTGCTTGGCGCGCCGTTGGGGGACCGTGAGGCGAGGCGGCAGATCGGCTATCTCCCGGAGCTGTTTCGCTTCCAAGGCCTGCTGAGCGCCAGAGAGGTGCTCCGCCTGCATTGTCGACTGCAGGCGCTGCCCAAGCCAACATGGGAACAGGAGGAGCGAGGCGCCCTGGCGACCGTCGGTCTGCTCGAGCGGGGCAACGACCGGGTCGGCACTTTCTCAAAGGGGATGCAGCAACGGCTCGGGCTCGCCGTGGCGCTGCTCGGCAACCCCACCCTGGTGGTCCTCGACGAACCCACCAGCGCGCTGGACCCGGTGGGACGCCACGACGTGCGCGAGATCATTCGTGGGCTTCGCGAGCGAGGGGCGACCGTGTTTCTGAACACGCACCTGCTGGAAGAGGCCGAGCACGTCTGCGATCGCGTGGCCGTCATCGACAAGGGGACGGCCGTCGCCACCGGCAGCCTCCACGAGCTGCTCGATCGGCACAGCAGAGTGCGGCTCAGAGTGGGCGGGCTCGGTGAGAGCTGGTGGACCGATCTCAGCCGGTTCGGTCGATGGCAGCCGCAGCACGAGTGGGTCGTGGTCGAGGGCATCGATCCCTCGCGGATCGCCGACCTCGTCCACGAGCTGGTCGCCCGCGGCGGGCGGGTCGAGGCGGTGATCCCCGAGCACCAGAGTCTGGAAGCCCGCTTCCTCGAGCTGCTCGGCGACCGATGAACCCGGCCTTGACAATCGCCACGCTCACGATCAGAGAGTCGGTGCGGCGACGCCTCCTGCTCGCCTTCGTGGCGATCACGGTGGTGATCGTCGGACTCAGTGCGTGGGGATTCGACCGCCTCAGCCACACCAGCAGGCTCACCTCCGGCGAGAGTCACATCGCGGTCCCACAGGCGCTCATCCTGTTCATGTTCATGTTCAGCTTTATCCTCGCCCTGAGCGCCTCGGCGATCGCCTCGCCCTCGATCTCCTCCGAGATCGAATCCGGTGTGCTGATGACAATCGTGACCCGTCCTGTCCGGCGAACCGAGGTGCTGCTCGGCAAGTGGCTCGGGCTGGCAGCGTTGCTGGCCGGCTACGCCGCCGGCGTCTGCGTCCTCGAGTTTGCCGTGGTCTACTGGGTGAGCGGTCTCCTGCCGCCGAACCCAGTACTGGTCGGCGTGTACCTGTTCGCCGAGGGAGCGCTCCTGCTGACCCTGGCCCTGCTCTTGAGCACGCGGATGTCGGCGATCGCTGCCGGTGTCATCGGGATCGCCGTCTTCGGCGCTGGATGGCTGGCCGGAGTCGTGGGGACGCTCGGCAGCACGCTGAACATCAGTGCGCTCCGGACCGTGGGCCAGGTCGGGCGCTTCCTGCTGCCCACCGACGGGCTGTGGCACGCCGCCATCTACTACCTCCAGTCACCCTCGCTGATCGCCGATGTCGAGGGCAGGCAGGGCAATCCTTTCTACGCCCCAGGAGCACCGTCCTGGCCATACCTGGCGTGGGTGGCCTGCTGGTTCTTGATCGTCCTGATCGCCGCTGTGGCGAGCTTCGAGCGCCGCGAGCTCTAAGCGCGCTCTAGCGCCGTCAGAGTTGCGCCCCTGGGGGCAGAACGATGCGGCTCGGGCGGACCCCGGTTTTTGCGGTCTGAGGCAGGGGTACGGACTAGAAGATGCCCGGGACTGCTACAGCCGTCCGTCGGCGTGTGCTGCCGCGCGCACGGGAGGCGTCGCCGCGCGCGGTGCTGGTCGTGATGTGTGTCGGCTACTTCCTGGTGCTGTTGGACGTGACGATCGTCAACGTTGCCTTGCCGAAGATTGGTTCTGGGCTCGGGGCGAGCGTCAGCGGGCTGCAATGGGTGGTGGACGGGTACGCGCTGGCGCTGGCGTCGCTGATGCTCGCCGGCGGCACTTTGGGCGATCTGCGGGGACACAAGCGAATCGTCGTCTCCGGCCTGGTCGTATTCGGCGTGGGCTCGCTGGGGTGCGGGATCGCTCCAAGCGTGGGGCTGCTGGTGGCAGCTCGGGTGGTTCAGGGGATCGGCGCGGCGCTACTGCTCCCCGGCACCTTGGCGATCATCAGCCGCGCGTTTCCCGAGGGCCGCGAGCAGGCCAAGGCAATCGGCGTGTGGGCCGGGATCGGGAGTCTGGCGCTGCCCGCCGGGCCGCTGCTGGGCGGCGCTTTGATCGACGCCTTTGGCTGGCGGGCGATCTTCCTGATCAACGTGCCGATCGTGCTCGGTTCGCTCCTCGCCGCCCTGGCCGTGGTGCAGGAGAGCAGCGATCCGCATGACCGGCGCCTCGATGTGGGCGGGGTCGTGCTTGGCGTCGGGGTGCTGCTGGCGATCACGTTCGCGTTCATCGAAGGTGGCCACTCCGGCGCGTCCTCACCGGCGGTCATCGCCGCTGCGATCACCACGTTGCTGCTGCTCGCGGCGTTCGTGCTCGTCGAGCGGCGCAAGGGTGGCGGGGCGATGCTGCCGCTGGACCTGTTCCGGCACGCTGACTTCTCGACCGCGAACGCCGCGGCCGGAGCGATGAACCTCGGCACACTGGGAATGATCTTCGTACTGACGTTGTTCTTGCAGTCGGTGCAGAGGCATTCGCCGCTCGTCGCCGGGCTGGCGGTAATCCCGCTGTTTGCGCCGCTGGCGGTGATCGCGCCGCTCGCCGGCCAGCTCAACAGCCGCATCGGCCCTCGGCTCCCGATCGTGTCCGGGTTCCTTGTCGCGGCGATCGGCTTGGCGCTCCTGATCCCCGCCTCGGGAGGATCCGGGTACCCGGTCTTGCTGCCGGCTTTCCTGTTGTGGGGTATCGGCCTGGGGCTCGTGACGCCGGCGGTCGTCGCGGCTGCGATCGCCGCCGTGCCCGGCGAACGCGCGGGGCTTGCCTCGGCGATCAACAACACCGCGCGACAGGCTGGGGGCGCGATCGGGATCGCGGTCAGCGGCGCGATCGCCGGCCAGCCGGGCGCCGAAGGGGGCTTCGTCAGCGGCTTTCACGCCGTCGCCGCGGGCGCCGCGTCCCTGTATGCGATCGCCGCTGTCACGTGCGCTGCGGTGATCCCCGGCAGGCTGCGGCCGCGGGGCAACCGGACCTCGTAACACGGCGGCCCGCGTGCCAACGCTGGCTTCTGGGGCGCTCTATACCTAGTACTGGTCTCGCGGGCGGAACCAGGCCCCGGTCTCGTTGCGCCCCTTGGGCGCCCGGTCCAGCCACTGGTACATGCCCCAGAGCCCGTCCAGGCCGCGCGCATACGCCGAGTAGGTGTGGTAGACGACTCCGTCCTCGAGGGCGAAGGCGCTCATGCCGGGCTGCTCGCGCACGTAGGTGGCCACGTCGGTGCCGGTCATGGCCGCATGTTCGGCGGCTCGGCCCTGGCCGTCGGCCTGCTGGACCCAGGTCGTGTCGACCGGGCGGTAGTTGTATTCGACCGACCCCGAGCGCTGCTGGTCCTCGGTGATCGAGGTGTTGAAGTCGAAGTTGAACTCGCTGTCCAGCGAGGAGGCCCACGGGAAGCTCCAGCCCATGCGGCGCTTGTAGGCCTGCAGCGCGGCGATCGGGGCCCGCGAGACCGCGATCAGCCCGACGTCGTGGTGCTCGAGGTGGACCACGAAGCCGTTGAAGCCATCGGCGATCGCCGAGCACGACGGGCAGCCGCCCGAGTACTCAGGGCCGAACATGAAGTGGTAGACCAGGAGCTGCGAGCGGCCACCGAAGAGGTCGGCCAGCGACGCGGCGCCGGCGTCGGTCTCGAAGCGGTAGTCCTTCTCGACGGGGACCCAGGGCAGCTGCTGGCGCTGGCGGGCCACGGCGTCGCTGCGGCGGGTCAGCTCCTTCTCGGCCTCGAGCAGCTCGAGGCGGGCGGCCAGCCATTGCTCGCGAGTGGCGGTGGTGGGGGTGCTCATCGGGTTGTCTCCTTATGGTTCAGGTTGCGGCGATGGCGACGCCGACGGCGACGATCACCAGCGCCAGGGGCAGGTCGATGGCGGAATGAGGTGGGAGCAGCTTCTGGGCCAGGACGACGACAGCGATCGCGAACATCAGCGCGACGCTCATGACGTCCACGGCCACGAGCACTAGCATCAGCCCGATGCTCGAGCCCAGGCAATAGAGGCCGAACCGCAGGCCCGAGCGGACGCGCTCGCGGCAGCGGCGGCGGCACTCGCGCTTCAGCGGCGTGAGTTCGTACAGGCCCGCGCCGACCATCAGCGCCCCGGCCGTGACCGCGCCGGGCGGCCGGTACAGCAGGCACATCGCGACGGCAGCCAGGGCCCAGGTCCCGAGGTAGGAGCCTGCGAACAGCGGCGCCGCGAGCACACCGTCGGGCTCCCGAGCGCGTCGCGCGATCGCGGGGACCGCGCTCGGCAGCATCATCGCCGCCATCATCGGCACCGACGCCGGGACGGTGGGGGCCATATCCATGGCGGTCATCGCGTCAGCCCAAGCCTGGCCGGCGTGCTCTGCTGTAGGTCCGGGAGCGTGTCGCCGGTCTCGAGCAGGGTCTTGAGGTTGGACAGGACGCGAGGCCAGCCCTGGCTGATGAGCGAGCCGGTCATGCCGCCGGGCTCGAGCTCGTCGTGGATCACGGTCAGCTTGACCTGCTCGCCGAGGGGCTCGATCTCGAAGGTGATCCTCGAGCGCGGCTCGGTGGCCAGGCGGTCGCGGGCGTCGCCGTTCAGATTCAGCGACTCGGCCCATTCGGCGGTGAACGTGTGCCATGTGTAGGAGAGACGGCGATAGGGCTCGGACTCGACCACGACTTGCTCGGGGTCGGCGATCGTCAGGCCGCGCGTGTGCCAGCGCATGGTCGAGCCGGGCTTCCAGTCGGAATCGAACGTGATCGCCCAGTAGCGCTCGGTGAACGCCGGCTCGGTCAACGCCTGCCAAAGCCGCTCGGGCGTAGTCTGGATGTAGGTCGTGTAGACGAACGAGGGTTTCTCCACGGGGGTGTCCTCCAGTGCTCTTTTGAGATCGGCGAGCGCGTGGACACGGCCCTGCTCGTACTGCGTGATCCAGCGTTCGGCGATCTCGTTGATGGGCGCCGTGTTCAGGTAGTGATGCTTCTCCCGGCCGAGGCGAACGGTCGTGATGAGATTGGCCGCCTCCAGCACGGCGAGGTGCTTGCTCACCGACTGGCGAGCCATGTCCAGCCTCGAGCCCAGCTCGCGCAGCGTCTGTCCGTTGCGCTCGTTCAGGCTGTCGAGCAGCAGCCGCCGGCTCGGATCCGCCAGCGCCTTGAATGCCTCGTCGAGGGGAGAATAGGCAGCCATCTGGCTGCCTATGATATGCAGCCATACGGCTGCGTGTCAAGGCACAGACGGCGACCTCCGAGTACGCCGGGCGAGACTCCGAGCAATCTCGGGCAACGTCGAGCTAGTGGCGAGTATGGACCCAGCTGGACCCGCCGCCATCCCGTCGGCGCCCGTCCGGGATCCGGAACGAAGGGCCGATCTTGAGATATGGCTGCTCCTGGGACCAGCGAGGACAGCCGACGAGCCGGCGCATCCCGGCGATGGCCCTGCGTCCGAGCGCGGACGAGGTCGGATCGGCCGGTATATGAAGGTCGATGAGCGCCGCGTTGCTGCTCATGTGTTGCTCCTCCAGCGGTTATGGGTGCGTGTGTTTAGACCCCGTGGGACCGGAGTTCTCATCGCCTGTGCGAGGGCCGCATGAAGCCAGGGATGGCCGTGCCGGACCAGGATGGGACAGATAGTGCGTGCCACGCATAATATTCGTACTACGCAAGATTCTGCTACGCTTCGTTCATGGCCGTTGAAGAGACCCCGATGTTCACCCGCCGACGGGAGCGCCAGCGCGAGGAGACCCGTCGCGATCTGGCGCTTGCGGCGCTCGAGCTGGCCAGCGCTAACGGCCTGGCCAATGTACGCGTGCCCGACATCGCCGCCGCCGCCGGTGTCTCCCCGCGCACGTTCAACAACTACTTTCCCAGCAAGGAGGCGGCGATCGTATGGCCCGCCGCCAGACGCGCGTCCCGGCTGGCCGACAATCTGCTTGCCCGACCCGAGGAGGAGACGCTCGGCGAGGCGATCGTGGCCGCTGTGAGCGAGGTGTACCGCTCCCCGGCGGAGGACGGCTCGCGTGGCCGGTGGATGCGGAGGTTCCGTGAGCTGGTGGCTCGGGAGCCGGGCCTGTACGGCGAGTACCTCAAGACCGCGGACGCCGCCGAGCGGGCGTTTGGGGAAGCGATCCGGGTCCGCAGCGGCGCCTCCGAGGATGAGCTGGCGCCAAAGGTGCTGGCGGCGATTGCGGTCGGCGCCGAGCGCGCCGCGGTCAGGCACTGGATGGCGCAACGACACAAGCCCGGGCCGCTCGTGGACACCGTGCGAGCGGCGCTCCGACAAGCGTTTCAGGAGGTCGAACCGTGAGCAGTCAAACCGACACGCCCGCTGGCCCGCCGTGGCCTACGGTGATGATCGCCATGGGCTCGCACAGGCGCGCCGTCCTCCTCCTGGCCGCGCCGTTGGCGGCCTACGCGCTCGTCCGCCCGGTGGTGTCCTCGGACGCAGTGGGGTTGGCGATCGCGGCGGCGGTCCCGATCGTCTACAGCATCGCCCTCGGGCTGGTCCGGCGCCGGATCGACCTTCTCGCCGGACTGTCCGCGGTCGGCTTCTCGTTTGCCTGCCTGATCTCGCTCCTGACCGGCGGTAGCTCGCTGCCGCTCAAGCTCCACGAGGCGCTGATCGCGTTCGGGATCGGCCTGGTGCTGCTGATCGCGGTGCTGTTCGGCCGGCCGCTGCCGATCGCCCGCCTGCTTCGCGTTCCCGTGCCCGACCGGCAGCTCGACGGTGCACTCGGCGCGGTCGTGGGCGGCTTCCTCGTCCTGCACGCGCTCCTGCACTTCGCGTTGGCGGTCTCGCTGTCAACGAGCTCATACCTGCTCGCAGGCCGGATCATCGACTGGGGCACGATCGCCCTCGGGGTGCTCGGCCTCTCGGCCTTCCTGCGACGGATGCGCACAGGGAGGCGATGAGGCGAACGGGGCGAGCCGCTGCCGATGGCGACAGTGGCAGCGCGTGGGCCGCCGGCTCGGTTCTGCTGTATACCACCGCCCCTGAGAGGACACCGGTGGGTCCATAGGCTGGACCACGGGCGGACGGTGGCCGCCCCCCGGCGCCGAGCTGCTGTTGACGATGAGGAGGGTTCGAATGACAGCGAGTAGGTTGCGGAACCGTGGCCGCGGCGTGGGCACGGTGGCGCTCGCCGGGCTCGCGGTGGCGGCGAGCTGGCTGTCGATCGGGGTGGCGGGCGCCGGCGCGGCGGCCGGCTGTGGAGCGCATCCGTGGTGCAACAGCAAGCTGGCGCCCGGGCGGCGCGCCGCGCTCGTGCTGGCGGCAATGAGCCCGGCGGAGAAGCTTGCCCTGGTGGCGAGCGGCAGGGGCGGCGACCCTCGTTTGGGCATCCCGCCACTGCTCGGGGTCGACGGCCCCAACGGCGTCGGCGAGGGCAGCACGTCGGTGACCGCATTTCCCGATGCGGAGACCCTCGCCGCCTCGTGGGATCCGGCCCTGGCCCGCGCGTACGGGCGGGCGCTCGGCGCCGAGACCGCGGGCAAGGGATTCAACTGGCTGTTCGCCCCGACGGTCAACATCGTGCGCACCCCGTTGTGGGGACGGGAGGCGGAGACCTTCGGCGAGGATCCGTTTCTGGCGGCGTCCTTGGCCGCTCCGGAGATCCGCGGCATCCAGAGCGAGCACGTGATCGCGCAGGTCAAGCACTACGTCGGCAACGATCAGGAAGTCGATCGCTTCGGGCAGCCTCTGGCCGGTCCGGCGGTGAGCGACCAGGTCTCGGCGCGGACGCTCGAGGAGATCTATCTGCCCCCGTTCCGCGCCGCGGTTCAGGAGGGACATGTTGGTTCGGTGATGTGCTCGTACAACCGGATCAACACGGTGTACTCATGCCAGGACCGGCGCACGCTCGCCACCCTGAAGGGCTTCGGGTTGCGGGGGTTCGTCGGCCCGGATGCCGAGCTTGCCGTGCGCGACGACGTCGCCGCCGTCAACGCCGGTGTGGACAACATGCAGCTGGGCAGCCTGGCCACGGCCACCGGTCAGAGCGAGTTGACGATCCTCACCAGCGCGTGGGACAGCGGGCGACTCGGCGTGGCCCGTCTGAACGACGCCACGAAGCGGATCCTGACCGCGATGTTCGCCGTCGGATTGTTCGATCACCCTTCCAGCGGCGGTGCCACAAGCCCGGTCAGCACGGCCGCGCACCTGTCCCTGGCCACGGCTGTTGCCGAGCAGGCGACGGTCCTGTTGAAGAATCGTGGTCGGCTCCTGCCGCTCCGCCGGAGGGTGGGATCGATCGCGGTGATCGGTCATGACGCCGGTCCGGGCACCCAGATCGAGGAAAACGGCTCTCCGGCCGTTCTCCACGGGCCGGTGATGACGCCGCTGGCGGGCATCCGGCGGCTGGTCGGCTCGCGCTCCCGCGTCATCTACGCGCCTGGGACCTCGGGCGTCGTCCCGCTGCCGGACATCCCGGCCCGGGTTCTCACGCCGAGCAGCGGAGCCGGCCACGGGCTGAGCGGGAGCTACTACAGCGGTCAGACCGCCGCAGGGCAGCCGCTGGCGAGGGGCGTCGATCCGACCGTGGATTTCGCCAGCAAGCCCCTGCCCCTGCAGACCATCCCGAACGCTCCGGGCGCGAGCTCGGGCGTTTGGACGGGAACGCTGATGCCGCCCCACACCGGCCTGTATCGGTTCTCGTTGACGGTCGCGGGCCTCGCCCGCCTGTACCTCAACGGCCGGCTGATCGTGAGCGCGAACGCGGAGTTCTACAGCGCCGCGATTCCGGGGGGCCTCGTGAGCTCTCCTGGTGGCCCGACCATCACCTTCCAGGGACTGGCGCGGCTGACGAAGGGCCGTCCGGTCTCGATTCGCGTGCAGTACGCGACCGCCTCCTCGATCGGCGGCGCCGCCCTCCGGGTCGGGTGGGAGCCGCCGGACCCCTCGATGCTGGCCGCGGCGGTCCGGGCCGCCCGACGGGCCAGGGTGGCGATCGTGTTCGCGGACGACGTGACCAGCGAAGGGATGGATCGCCCCTCGCTGGCGCTCCCCGGCGACCAGGACCGCTTGATTGCCGCTGTCGCGGCCGCCAACCCGCGGACGATCGTCGTCCTGCACACTGCGGGCCCGGTCCTGATGCCGTGGCTCTCGAAGGTGGCAGGCGTGCTCGAGGCGTGGTATCCGGGTCAGCAGAGCGGCACTGCGATCGCCGCCACCCTGTTCGGCGTCTCTGACCCCTCGGGGCGCTTGCCGGTCACGTTCCCCAGGACGGCGTCGCAGGGACCGGCCACCAAGCCGGCCGAGTATCCGGGGGTCGACGACCTCACCCGGTACTCCGAAGGCATCTTTGTCGGCTATCGCTACTACGACCGTTTCCACGAGACGCCGCTGTTCCCGTTCGGCTACGGACTGTCCTATACGTCCTTTTCGCTGAGCGGCCTGCACCTGCGGGCGCGGCGCGGCGGTGGTTACCGGGCCAGCGTACGCGTGCGCAACACCGGTCGCCGTGCCGGCGCCGAGGTAATAGAGGCCTACCTTCGGTTCCCGGCCGCCGCCGGCGAGCCCCGTCAGCTCAAGGCGTTTGCGAGGGCGTCACTCCTTCCTGGTCGCGCAACCACCGTCCGGCTGAGCTTTCCGCGCTCGAGCTTCGCCTATTTCAACGTCAAACGGGACGCCTGGACCGTCGCGCCCGGGCGCTACCGGCTCTACGTGGGGACCTCCTCGCGCGACCTGCCGCTCGTGGCGTCGATCCGCAGCCGGCGATAGGTCGATGGCCTCCTACCGGCCGGTCGGGGAGCCTTTGGCTGCCGATGCCGGCTCGTCGCGCAGATAGGCCAGCAGCCTCGTCAGCAGGTCGATGAAGCGCTTGGCTTCGGCGTCGTCGAGGTCGGCGAGAAACCGCCTCAGCGGCGCGGCGTGGCGGTTTCGCATTTCGGCCACGGCCGGCTTGGCTTGATCCGAGACCGAGACGATGATCCGCCGGCGATCCCGCTCGTCGTGATCTCGGTCGACCAGCCCGGCCCCGGCGAGCTCGCCCACGACGAGGCTGGCGTGGGCGACGCTCATGTCGATCCGCTCGGCCAGCTCCGAGACCGTGGCCGGCCCGGCGACGGCCAGGGAGATCAGAGCCGAGATGTGCCGGTCCCCGAGGCGGCCCGCTCGCTCCAGGACGACCGGCAGCGCCCCGCGGCGGCGGCGCAGCGCGAATGCGAGTTCGGGCATCAAGGGCGCCAGCCGGGCGATATGAGGGCGAACATTCTTCAAGTAGTCTTGACTATCAAATGATTTAGAGTAAACTATAGCGCCACCACGCCGCGAGGGAAGGATTCGCAAATGTCCGACAGCTACACCCATCATCAACAGACCCACGAGACACCCGACCGCGGCCTCCGCGCCGGCGATCGCGACCGGGACGCGGTCGCCGACACGCTGCGCGAACAGCACCTGGCCGGACGGCTCGATACCGAGGAGTTCCAGGAGCGCCTGGATCGCTGTTACGCCGCCAAGAGCTACGCCGAGCTCGACGAGCTCGTGGCGGACCTGCCGCGCGAGCAGCCGCACCGCCCGGTCCGGAGCGCATGGCCGTGGCCGGTCGTGGCGCTGGTGGCGCTGCTGATCGCGGCGATCGCGCTGAGCCGCGGCCATCTTCTGTGGCTGGCCATTCCCCTGTTCTTCTTCGTGGGCCGCCCGTTCCTCTGGCACTCCGCGCGCCGTCGCGGCTGGGCAGCCGGTCCCTGATGTGACCGCTTGGCGGGGAGCGCTTAGCTGAGCTCTGCGGCGCGCCCCGGGCCACGATTGCCGCGCGCGGAGGGCAAGAGCACGCGGGCGAGCGGCCGCTTTCGGTCGCGGTCGGCTATCCGGGGCTCGCCGAGCCTGTGTCCGGTGATGTGGCCGACAGGCCGGCCATCACCATGCGTGGAGGAAGATTTTTGAGCGCTGGTCATGTGGGAGGCTCCATTCGAGTCGACTGATCGAAGATGGTATCGTATCACGATATCGTTCCCCGATACAGGTCAATGATAGAGGCGACCCGATCTGCCGACACGGTCCAGCCAGCGTGCTTGCCAGGAGCCAATTCCACAGTTTTCCACCGCGTGTCGGTGGGTAACGGAAGTTACGCAGACGTCCGGGGAACTGCGCCCCCACTTCCCCGGCCAGGCCCCGGGCGTCCGGACGGATCCGGTCGTCCGGGGCACATTTTAAAAACGAGCGCCACCGAATCGTCCTTGGGTGAGGGCCGCATTCACGCCGCGCCTTGGCGCCCGCCGAGCTCCCCGCCGGCCGATGAGCTTGTGTCGATGAGGAAAGGGCGAGCGGCTATTCGACGGCGTGCAGGATCCCGGCCTCGAGCCGGTCGAGGTCATCCACTCGCCTCACGCGACCCACATCCGCTACCGCATCCACGGCTGACTCGCCGGCGCCGCTCACCCGGCCGCGGTCCGTGGATGACCCGGTGTGACGCGCGCCGCGGCGGGTATACGCTTCGAGCCGGATGACGGATCCGCGAACGCTCGCCGCCGTGCTGCTCGTGATCGTCGGGTCAGAGGCGCCGCCCGCCCGCCCGGCGCCATGACTGCTCGGGATCGTCGCCTCGGAGGCGCCGGCGGCCCACCCGGCGCCATGACCGGGACCTGAATCGCGACCCCGTGGCTGCCGAGGCTCTGATCTACACCATCGGGCACTCGACGCGGTCTGAACAGGAGGTGCTGGCGCTGCTGGGCGAGGCGGCCGTGAAGCTGGTCGCAGACGTCCGGGCGTTCCCGAGCTCGCGGCGCCACCCGCAGTTCAATCGAGACGCGCTGGCGGCATGGCTGGGGAACGCGGGTATCGAGTACGTCCACCTGCCCGGCCTGGGAGGCAGGCGCGCGCCGGCCCCGGACTCCGGCAATGGCGGCTGGCAGGAAAGCGCCTTTCGGGGCTACGCCGATCACATGCGGTCGGTCGAGTTCCAGGACGCGCTGGCGGAGCTCGAGCTGCTGGCGCGCGACTCGCCGGCCGCGATCATGTGCGCCGAGGCCGTGTGGTGGCGCTGCCACCGCCGGCTGATCGCCGACGCGCTCGTGGCTCGGGGCTGGCGGGTCGAGCACCTCGGCATCGGCGGGACTGGGGTCCGGCACGAGTTGCCTGAATTTGCGGTCGTCGGGTCCGGTGGCGCAGTCACCTATCCGCCGCAGCAGGCGACGCTGCTGGAGTCCTGACCGGCTGGCCGAATGCGCGCACGCCCTCGAGGCCACGACGCCAAAGCTGACGTTCTAACCCGGTTCGCCACCGACGGCGCCGTCGTCGCCGCCAACCACCTCGCCGCCTCGGCGGGCGCTTCGATCCTTCAGCGCGGCGGCAACGCGGTCGATGCGGTGATCGGGGCGGCGGCGGTGATGGCGGTCGCCGAACCGGAGATGTGCGGCCTGGGCGGAGACCTGTTCGCGCTCGTCGCCCGCTCGGGCGAGTCCCCGGACGCGCTCAACGGCTCCGGCCGGGCCGGCTCCGGCGCCGATCCCGACCGGCTGCGGGCCGAGGGACATCGGGCCATGCCCTTCCAGCACGACGTCCGCACGGTGACCGTGCCCGGCTGCGTCGACGGCCTGATCGCCCTCCACCGGCGGTTCGCGACGATCAAGCTCGGCGACCTGCTCGCCGGCGCGCACCGTCTCGCCCAGGCCGGCTTTCCCGTCTCGCCGGCCCTCGCCGCCGCCTCGCCGGCCCTCGACGCCGATCGGCGCGCGGCCATGTTCGGCCAGCGCGAGAACCTGCGCATCGCCCAGCGCCTCCGGCTCCCCGCGCTGGCCCGAGTCCTCGCCGCCGTCGCCGAGTCCGGGCGCGACGGGTTCTACGCCGGCGACGCCGGCCGTGAGCTGCTCGCCGCCGGCGCGGGCGAGTTCGGCGAGGAGGATCTGCACGCGGAGCAGGCCGAGTGGGTCCGGCCGCTCACGATCGGGACATTCGGTCACCGGCTGTGGACGGCGCCTCCGAACTCGCAGGGTTATCTGGCCCTGTCGAGCGCCTGGATCGCCGAGCAGGTCGGCGTGCCGGCTGATCCCGCCGACGAGCGATGGGCGTTCGTGCTCGTCGAGGCCGCACGCCAGGCGGCCTTCGACCGGATCGATGTGCTGCACGAGCACGCCGATGGGCCGAGCCTGCTGGCGCCCGCGCGGCTCGGGCCACGCGCCGCAGCGGTCGGCGAGCTCGCCCGTCCAGAGCTGGCCGACACCTATGCCGAGGGCGGCACCACCTGCATCTGCGCGATCGACCGCGACCGCACCGGGGTCTCGCTGATCATGTCCAACGGCGGCGGCTTCGGCTCTCATGTGACGCTCCCCTGGAGCGGGATCTTCCTCCACAACCGCGGCCTCGGCTTCTCGCTGCGCCCCGGACACCCGGCCGAGTACGGGCCGGGCCGGCGGCCGCCGCACACCCTGATCCCGCTGGTCGTCACCGACGGCGAGGCCGTCCTGGAATCCGTGCTCGGCACCATGGGCGGCGACGCCCAGCCACAGATCCTGCTGCAACTGCTGGCGCGAACGCTGCTCCGCGAAGAGGAGGCCGGAGCCGCGATTGGGGCGCCCCGGTGGATGCTCGCGCGCCAGAACGCGACCCCATTTCATCTCTGGGAAGGCGACGGGGCACCGTCCGTGTGCCTGGAGCCCGGCACCCCGCCGGCGTGGGCGAGCGGGCTGCGCCGGCGCGGCTACGACGTCGCCGAGAGCCGCCCGGGGGAGCGGACCTTCGGTCACGCGCAGATGATCCGCGTCACCGGTTCCGGGCTGCTCGCCGGCGCCGCCGATCCGCGCTCGGGCGCCGGCGGGCTCGTGGGCTACTGATGGCGCGCCCGCGGCTGCGCCGCGTCGGCGTCAGCTATGGATAGCTAGCCCTCGGGCTCGCCAAGCTCGCTCTGCTCCTGCTCGGTGCCCCCGGCGCTCAGCCGCTCGGCGACGAGGGTCAACTCGCGGACCGCGTCGGCGATGTCGTCGCGATCGGCCTTGTGCTCGATCGCCAGCCGCAGCGCCGCGATCTCCCGGGCCAGGTACTCGGTGTCGGCCAGCGACCGGGCGTTGGTCTCGCGATCGCGCTCGGTCTCGGCGCGGTCACGGTCGGTCTGGCGGTTCTGGGCCAGCAGGATCAGCGGCGCAGCGTACGCTGCCTGGGTCGAGAACATCAGGTTGAGCAGGATGAACGGGTAGGGGTCGAAGCGCAGCGCGACCGCGGTCACGTTGACCAAGATCCAGAACACCACCATGACCGTCTGGAAGGCCAGGTAGCGGCCCGTGCCGAGGAATCTGGCGATGCGCTCGGCGAAGTTCCCGAACGCCTCGGGGTCGTACGTGGGGCCGCCCGGCGTGCCGCGGGGCTTGCTCAGGTCGTCTCGATCTCGGCGTGCCATCTACACGTGCTCCTGTTCGTGGCGGATGCGCCAGCCTTCCGGAAGTACCCGATCGAGTACGTCGTCGATCGTAACCGCCCCCAGCAGCCGTCCTTGCTCGTCGAGGACGGCGATCGCCATCACGTCGTAGGCGGCGAGCCGTTCGGCCACCTGGCGGTCGGTGGCGCCGACGCCGATCGTCTGCGGCTCGTCGTCGAGACAGCGGGCCAGCGTCTTCGACGGGGCCTCGCGCAGCAGGCGCTGGAAGTGGGCCACGCCGAGGAAGCGGCCAGTGGGGGTCTCGGTGGGGGGCAGGCAGACGAACACCTGGGTCGCCAGCGCCACGGGCAGATCGTGATCCTGGATCCGCGCCAGCGCCTCGGCGACGGTCGCCTGGGGGCCGAGGACCAGGGGCTCGGGCGTCATCAGCCCGCCGGCGGTGTCGGGGTCGTAGGTCAGCAGGCGACGGACGGGCGCGGCCTCGTCGGGATCCATCGCGCTCAGCAGCTCGTCTCGGCGGACGTCCGAGAACTCGCCCAGCAAATCGGCGGCGTCGTCGGCCTCCATCTCGTCCAGGACCCGGGCGGCCTTGTTGAGGTCGAGGTCCTCCACGATCCGTACCTGCTCATCCTCGGAGAGCTCCTCCAGCAGGTCCGCGAGCCGGTCGTCGTCGAGCGCGGAGGCGAGCACCCGGCGCCGCGACAGCGGCAGCTTGCGGATCGCCCGGGCCATGTCGACCGGGTGCAGCTGACCGATCGCCGCCGCCTGCCGGGAAGCGGGCGGCTCGTCGGCGAACAGCTCGCCGGCCTCGCTCCAGTCGACGATCTCGGGCGGGCGCCGGCGCGGAGGGAGGCCGCCTCCGCCGAGCGCGATCGTGGTCAGCTCCCAGCTGTAGGGCTCCGGCGCCGGCGTGATGCCGGCGTCGGTGACCTTGCGGCCGCGCAACCGGCGCTGGAACAGCTCCCCGACCACCAGGAGCTCGCCCGGGCGTAGCTCGAACTGGCGCAGGTTGATCGCCCCCCGGCGAAGACGGACGCCGTCGGCCTCGATCTCGGCCACCCGGCCGGTGCCGATGAACACCCGCCGGCGCTGGACGGCGACGACGAAGCCGTTGACGCGCGGCGGCCCGCCGCCACCCGATGGCGTGAGAACGGCATCGGCCATGTGACCGATCTCGGCGCCGTCGGCTCCCACCAGCGGCAGGCGGACCAGACGCGACACATAGACGATGCGGCCATCCATGTGAGCATTGTGACCCTTGCCTCCCTTGAACCGTCCTGGGGAGCGAGCACAAGAGCGCGTGAACCGTCCTGATGAGCGAGCACAAGAACGCGTTTAGGAGACGGGCAGTTTTTGTAACCCCTGCTCCTCCTAGGGTCAGGGGATCGAATCCTCCGGTTCGGAGGGGCCATCGGGTGGCGCCGGAAATACGCGAACGGACCTTGCACACCCCTTTTCGCGTCCTGAACCTCTTCCGGGGAACGGGCCTACCCGGAGTTCCGCTCGTTCCCTATGCCGGCACTGACCTGCTGGCCGGGTCGGTGGCGCGGGCCGCCTGCATCCGCTGGCTCAGCAACGCCTCCCGGCTCGATTCAAGCGATCGGTCGCTCAGCGAGATGAGGGCACCGTGGCCGAGGGGCCTCGCCAGCACTCGAAAGCCGTACAACTGCCGGACTTCTGGTAACGGTTCAGTCCCGGGGGGTTTGCCGGTGAAGGTGGCGTTGGCATCCGCCGCTCCGGGCCGGCGCCGGGCTGCTGGGTGCGGGGGTCGTTGCCGGCGCGGGGGGCGGGCGCTCGCTGTGGCCGCTCTGACCGCTCCGGCGCGGGGTGCGGGCGCTGTGGCCGCTCGGGCGCGGGTGCGGGCCGCTCACGCCGGCCCCTACGAGCCCAGGAAAGCTGCACAACGCGACACCGCCGCTGGCACGGGCGAGCCCTCCCGTGCTACGCACGAAAGTCATGCAGAACACGGCAGCGCCTCCAGCTCACGCCGGCTCTGTCGCAGCCCGCAGCCCGCAGCCCGCAGCCCGCCGCCGCCGGCCCCCCACCCCATCCCGCCCGGCGCCGCTGCCGGCGACCTGGGGCGAACGGCTCCTGCGGCCGGCGGGGACCCGGACCGGCGCCCCGGCGCCGGCAGCAGTAGTCGCCCGAGCGCTCCAGCACCGGCCGCCCCAGCGCCGGCACAGGCGTCACAGATCGACCGGCATCAAACAAGCCGAGATCGCCCCGAACTCGCCCCAGTCGAAGCGCTCCCAACTACTGAACGGTTTCTCGCAAGATCGGCTTCTGAACGCCCGCGCGGGCCGGGAATGGGGTCACCCCGGACGGACCGATTAGTCACCACGGACGGACCGATTAGTCACCCGGACGGACCTATCAATCTCTCTGGGGGTAGTCGTTGGCGGTGATCTCGTGCAGCGGGTTGAGGTGCTCGCGCAGCCTCAGGAGCCGCGGCTGGGGCTCGTCGGAGTCGATCAGCACGGCGGTGCCGGGCCAGCCGTTTCTCAGGTACGAGAGGTAGGCCTCGCGCGAGCGCAGATCCGGTTCGTAGATCCACGAGCCCGTGTTCCAGTAGCGAACGGTGCCGCGGGACGCCGCCACCCCGTCGACCGGCTGATGGGTGTGGGCGAAGACGATCTTGTCGGTGTCGCGCGCCCAACCCAGAGTCGCGACGACCCGGTCGAAGGCCTCGATCGCCGGACCGGCCGGGTCGCTGGGATTGACCATGCGGGCGAAGGCGTAGCTCGTCGCCTCGCCCCCCGCCGGCGCCCCGGTGCGCCGCCGGCGCTCGACCTCCCGCGAGCGGGCGCCTCGGTATCCCTCCTTCTCGCGCACGCTCGTGCCGCGCCCCCGCCCGCCGCCGGCGGCCGGTGTCGCCAGCCAGTCGCCGGCGGCTCGTGTCGCGAGCCAGTCGCCGGCGGCTCGTGTCGCCAGCCAGTCGCCGGCGGCTCGTGTCGCCAGCCAGTCGCCGGCGTGCTCCAGCGCCCTCGCCGGCGCCGTCCCGAGGCGGACGGCTCGTTCGAGGTTCTCGAAGGCCGCGAACGCCCGCCGCTGGGCGTGGGTCCCGTTGGGCAGCTGGGCGATCGTGTACAGCAGCGCGGTGAGCAGCGTGATCGTGGCCTCGTAGTCCGCGATCGTCGGCGTGTGCTCGGCCCCGCCCACGGCGATCGACCACAGCACCCGCGCCAGCAGCCGCCCCGGCGCCGCTCCCCTGCGGCGGGCGTGGAAATCGAGATAGTGGCCGTGGGTGCAGAGCACGCCGGCGAACGTGTAGGTCGGGTAGCGGATGTCGACCTCGACGCCGTCGAGGCGGTGCTCGAGGATCTGGCGGAAGTAGTCGGCCCGGCGCACGTCGCCCTGCAGCGCCGCGGCCGGCTTGCCCGTGGCCAGCTGGAGGCCGAGCAGCTCCTCGGCTTGGCGGGTGATCAGGTGGTGGTCGTGGTTTCCGGCCAGGAACACGAACCGCTTGCCCTGCAGCTTGGCCCGCAACAGGGCGAGTAGCCCGTCGGCGGCGCGGACCGCGTGCGCCAGCGAGCTGAACATGAAGTCGAACATGTCCCCGAGGAAGATCACTTCGTCGACGTCGAGGTGCGGCTCGAGCAGCGAAAGCGTCTCCGGTTCACTCAGGATGTCCTCGCCGGTCCAGGCGCCGAAATGGGTGTCCGAGATCACGAGCGCGCGCACGATGGGCACCGATTGTGATGCGTACAGCGCCGCTGCGCACGAACAGGGCGCCGCCCGTGGACCGGTTGGCCACCCAGGACCGGCCGCTGACCGGAGACGCGAGGACGAGCTCGACTGGATTCTCGGGGCCGGCGGATGGCGCTCAGGAGCTGGCGCGGGTCCCGCTCTGAGCCTCGTCGGTCTGGGACGCGCCGGCGGGATTGGGCGCGGCGGCGGGGTGGGGCGCGCCGGCGGGATTGGGCGCGGCGGCGGGGTGGGGCGCGGCGGCTGCATCGAACGCGCCGGCGGGCAGTCCGGGGGCGCCGGCGATCGCGTTGGCGATCCGCTGCCGGCGGGCGTCGACCCGCTGCCAACGCGCTTCTGCCTTGACCATCTTGGCGCCGCCGGGGGCGTAGAAGCGCCTCGCCCACGGCGAGCGCGGCGAGGCCAGCCGCACGGCGCCGACCAGCGACACCGGCGGCACGAACACGCCGATCAGGCCGAGCAGCGGCTTGCCCTTGAAGATCGCCAGGCCCGCCAGCAGCACGTCGATGGCGACGGCGAAGGCCAGGGTGCCCACCGAAGATGTGTTGTTGGGCAGATCAAAGGGCGCGAACCCGAGGAGCAGCAGCGCGCCGATGATCGTCGCCACGATGACGGCCTCAAACGAGGCTCGGCCCTCCTCGGCCCAGTAGACGTCGCGTAGGTAGACCCACAGCGCGAACTCGTCCAGGGTCAGCCCGGCGCCGACGCCGAACGCGCCGGCGAGGATCTCGGTCCAGGGACTCGTTCGAGAAATGACGAACCCCAGGAACCCGGAGATCAACAGCAGAACGATGCCCCACACCAGGTGGTGCAGGTGCAGGCCCCCGCTGGTGGTCACGCTCCCCGGCCACCACGGCACCCTGGGACTACGCATCAGCCGTGCGCTGGTGCGGATGAACAGGAACGTGATCAGGAAAGTGGCCAGCAGCACGAACCCGGCGCGCTGCCCGCGAACGTCGAGGAAGTGCGTCGGCAGCTCGAACTGAAGTGTGATCGCGGCCACCCCGGCGATAGCGTAAACGCGATTGGCGGCGGGCGGTAGCGGGCGAGCACCGGCGGGGAGCGGGTCGGGCTGGGAGCGGGTCGGCCAACGGCACCCGGAAGCACGAACTTTGGCGCTTTGGTTCCGGACGCCGGAACGAGATCGCCGAAGTTCGGGGACGCAGGAGCGAGGATCGCCTACGGCGTCAGCTCGGAGCGCAAGGCGGCGGCCGAGGTGAACCGCACCGCCCGCAGGCCGGCGTCGATCGCGCCCTGGACGTTGACGGGGCGGTCGTCGATGAACAGGATCTCCTGCGGTTGGCGGGAGAGCTGGCGCACGGCGGCCGCGAACGCCGCCGGCTCGGGCTTCACGACCCCGATCCGCGCGCTGAAGATCAGGTGCTCGAAGCCGGCCAGGGCGGGATGGTCGCTGAGCACGGCGGCGAGCTCGTGAGGCGCGTTCGAGAGCAGCGAGAGCGAGTGGCCGCGGCTGTGGGCGTCGGCGAGCAACTCGAGCGTCTCGCCGTTGAGGTGGCTCCAGCTGTCCATGTCCAGGCGGATCAGACGTTCGAGCGTGGCCTCGTCCAGCGGCTCGGGGGCGAGGACCAGCGACCAGTAGGTGCACGCGTCGCTGCCGACGTCATATAGCGGCCGGTGCTGCCAGTAGCGCCGCACGAACTCGTCGGGGTCGAGGTGGGCGAGCGAGGCCATGGTCGCGATCGTCTCCGGGGGCTGCGGGTCGCTGATGACCTCGCCGTAGTCGACGAGCAGAGCGGGCAGGGCGAGCCGGTTCACGGGCGCGGATGTTAGGGTCGCGACGGTGACCGACGTGCTCCTGTATGGCGACACCGAGCGCCGCGCGTCGCTCCGCCACGAGATCCCGATCGCGATCGGCGACTCGTTCCTGTACGCCGAGGTCGGCGGCCGGGCCTACATCATGACCTCGGACCTCGAGCGCCAGCGCGTGGCCGCGGCCCGCCCGGACGCGGAGCTGCTCGACATCGACGAGCTGGGGTTCCGCGAGCTCCTGCGCAGCGGACTCTCGTATGAGGAGCTGAACACCGAGCTGATCGCCCGTGCGGCCGCCCGGACCGGCGTCCGGGAGGCGATCGTCGACTACGAGTTCGCCCTGGGCGTCGCCGAGCGGCTGCGCGCCGACGGGATCACGCTGACGGTCGACGATGCGGCGATCAAGGCTCGGCGCCGGAGGAAGTCCGAGGCGGAGATGGACGGGATCCGCCGGGCCCAGCGCGCGGCCGAGGCTGGGATGGGGGCGGCGGCCACGGTCCTGCGCCGCGCCGAGGCTCTCGACGGGACCCTCCACGTCGACGGCGAGCCGCTGCTCGCCGAGCACGTCCGCGCGGCCATGCGCGAGGCCTGCTGGGAGCAGGGCGCGGTGCTGGGACCGGACGCGATCGTCGCCTCGGTGTGGCAGGGGACAGGCCACGAGCCCGGTCGCGGCCCGCTGCCCGCCGGCCTGCCGATCGAGGTCGATCTGTGGCCGCGCGACCAGGCCACGGACTGCTGGGCCGACATGACGCGGACGTTCCTGATCGGCAAGCCGCCGGCAGAGGTCCTCCGGCTGGAGCAGCTGGCGCGCGAGGCGCTGGAGCAGGCCCGGGCGGCCATCAGGCCGGGCGTGCTCGGCCGCGATCTGCACGCCATGACCTGCGAGCTGTTCGAGGCCGCCGGCCACCGCACGCAGCGAACCGGGCCGGGCGAGGACCCCGCGGAGGGGTTTCAGTTCGCCCTCGGTCACGGCGTCGGGCTCGAGGTCCACGAGGATCCGGGGCTGGGCGCCTACGGCAGCGAGCCGCTCGTCGCCGGCGACGTGCTGGCGATCGAGCCGGGGCTGTGGGATCGCGAGCTCGGGGGTGTGCGGTTCGAGGATTTGCTGCTCGTCACCGACCGCGGTTGCGAGACGCTCACTTCCTACCCGTACGCGCTCGCGCCGTGAGGCGCCCGCGGGCTCACACGCTCGCGACCCCGATCAGCGCGCGCGGCGCCAGCCGGATCACCAGTCGCTGATCGGCGGCCCGCTGCGCCGTGCGTTCTGCCGCCGCCGGTCCGGCGAGGTACTTCTCGCTGATCCTCCGGGTCCAGGCGCCGCCGTCGTCCGCGGACAGCTTCGCCTCGCCGATCGCCCGGACCTGGCGATTGGGTCGCTGGCCATCCCCGGTCTCCGCGGCTTCGACGTCGACGCACAGACCGGCTCTGGGGTCGTGCGCGAGGCGCCGGAGGTGGGGGCGGTCGACGATGCTCGTCATGTGAAACGCCCCGTCGGCCCAGATGAACCACAGCGGCGTGACGTGCGGAAAGCCGCGGCGATCGAGCGTGGCCAGGCGAGCGGGGACGTCGAGGGCGAGCACGGCCTCGATCTCCTCCGGCGCCAGCGGTCTCGGTGCCCGCAGCACCTCAGGCCGCCCCGACTTCTGTCGCCGCTGAGCCCAACCGCTCCGCCAGGCGGCCGTGGCGGCGGCCCGTGTCCGGTGTGCGGGCCGCGCGGGCGACGGCCTCGCGCGAGCCGACGATCACGGTGGCGACGCGGGCTCGGGTGATCGCCGTGTAGAGCATCTCGCGGCGCAGGAAGAACCCCCCGGCCGCCGGGTGGGCGACGATCACCGCGACCGGAAGCTCGATCCCCTGCCCCCGGTGAACCGAGCAGGCGTAGGCCAGCCGCAGGCGATCCGACTCCTCGGGGGGAAGGCGGAAGATCGCCTCCTCGGCGCTCAGCAGCAGGGCGCCGTCATCGTGGTCGGATCCCGTGACTTCGTCCAGCAGGCGCAGCACGGTCCCGTTCATCAGCCCCAGGTCGTGGAGGTTGCGGCCGGTCATCATCAGCTTGTCCCCGACCCGCAGCCGCCCGCCGCGGATCCGCGCGCCATCGGGATTGAGCTTCTCCCGAAGAGCATCGTTGAGCGCGTCGATCCCCAGCTCCCCTCGGTACACGGGCGCGAACACCTGGATGTCGCCGACCGGGTCGAGGCCGAAGTGGCGCGGCAGGCGCTCGCTCACCAGCGAGACGATCTCCTCGCGGGCCAGGCGCGGATCGGCGCGCTCGATCAGGAACAGGTCGCGCCGCATCTGCGGTGCGGCGGTGAAGTCGGGCGGCTTGCCCCGCCGGATCGCGTGCGCGCCCTGCACGATCATGCTCCCGGCGGCCTGGCGAAAGATGTGGGTCAGGCGGGTCGTCGGCACGGCACCCGAGGCCACCAGCTCGGCGAACGGCTTTCCCGCCCCCACCGGGGCCAGCTGGTCGGCGTCGCCCACCAGCACCAGGTGCGTCGTGGCGGCGACGGCGCGGAGCAGGGTCACCATCAGCTCGAGGTTGGCCATCGAGGACTCGTCGACGATCAGCACATCGCAGCGCACCGGGTCATCCTCATCGTGCGTGGGGCCCTCGCCCGGAATCCAGCCCAGGGCCGCGTGAACGGTCATCGCGCGCAGCCCGCTCGCCTCCGACATCCGGATCGCCGCGCGGCCGGTCGGCGCGACCAGCAGCACCCGCGCGCCCCGACCCGCGGCCAGCTCCGAGATCGTTTTGATCGAGGCGGTCTTGCCCGTCCCGGGCCCGCCGGTGATCAGCGACAGGCGGTGCGTGAACGCGCCCACCACTCCGGCCCGCTGCTCGTCGGTCAGACCCGCGCCGGCGGGCGCCGCGTCCGTGAGCTCGCGCAGGCGTTGGCTCGCCGGGGCCGCGATCATCGCGTCGACGCGGTGGGCCAGCTCGACCTCGAGGGCGGCGGTCTGGGCCCGGTAGATCCACTGTTCGGCGCGGGCGAGATCGCCGGCTCGGACGAGCGCGTCGATCGTCGACTCGGTGAGCGGGACCCCGAGCAGCTCGGTGGCCGCGGGCGTCAGCAGCTCGAGCGGCATGCATGTGCTGCCGCTGCGCTCCGCCTCGGCCAGCGTGTGCAGGATCCCGGCGCGGATGCGCTCGAAGCCGTCGGCGGGCGCCCCGACGGCGCGGGCGATGCGGTCGGCGATCAGGAACCCGACGCCGAACACGCTGGTCAGCTCGTAGGGATTCTCGGTCACGACCCGGTGGGCAGTGGGGCCGTAGTGGTCGCTGATCCGCGTGACCAGGTAGCCGAGCCCATGGGGAGCCAGCAGCAGGTGAAGCTGGCGCATGACGCGCAGATCGGCCCACGAGTCGGCGGCCTCCCGGGCGCGCTGGGGGCCCAGGCCGATCGCGGCGAACGCCGACTCGGGGTCGTGGTCGATGGCCTCGAGCACGTGCTCGTGTCCGTGGCGCTCCACCAGCGAGGCGGCCCGCTTCGCGCCCACGTGCCTGACCCGGCGCAGGTAGGCGACCAGCGTCTCGGCGTCCGCCGGCGGCAACGGCCGCGCTTCGCTCACCTTGACCTGGAGGCCGTAGCGGCTGTCGTCGACCCAGGTCCCGACCACGTGGGCGCGGTCGCGCTCCTCGAGGTGGATCAGCGGGCCCACCAGCACGACCGGGTCGCCGGCGGCATCGTCGGCGTCGACCACGGCCCAGCCGGTGGCGTCGCTGGCGTAGCGGGTACGCCTGACCGTCACCTCGGCGTCGAACTCGGGCACGCGGGTCACGTTAGCCGCCGGCAGGGCCGAATCGCTACGGTGATGACAGAGATGTCACCGCCGTCGTCGGACAAGCTCGATCGTGACATCCTGCTCGTCTGCTCGGTGGTCGTGGTCGGGGCGATCATGTCGATCCTCGACACCACGATCGTCAACGTGGCCCTGGCCACGCTCAGCCGTGAGCTGCACGCATCGCTGTCGACGATCCAGTGGGTGTCGACCGGATACCTGGTGGCGCTGGCCGTGGTCATCCCGATGACCGGATGGGCGGCAGAGCGGTTCGGAGCCAAGCGGCTGTGGATGCTGGTCGTGGGCCTGTTCGTGGTCGGCTCGGCCCTGTCGGGCCTGGCCTGGTCGGCCGGGTCGCTGATCGTCTTCCGGGTCCTGCAGGGACTCGGCGGCGGGATGATCATGCCGGCCGGGATGACGATCCTGGCGCAGGCGGCGGGGCCTCAGCGGATCGGGCGGGTGATGAGCGTGGTCGGCGCGCCGATGCTGCTCGGCCCGGTGCTCGGCCCGGTGCTGGGCGGGCTGATCCTCCAGAACCTGAGCTGGAGGTGGATCTTCTATGTCAACGTGCCGATCGGGATCCTCGCCCTGGTCCTGGCCTACCGGTTGCTGCCGCGGTCGGATCCGCAGAAGGGCGAGCGGCTGGACGTGCTCGGGCTGGCGCTGCTCTCCCCGGGGCTGGCCGCGATCGTCTTCGGCCTCTCCGAGACCGCCGGCCACGGCGGCGTCACCTACATCGGGGCGTGGGGACCGATCGTCGCCGGGCTGGCGTTCGTCGCCGCGTTCGTGTGGCACGCGCTGCACACCTCGGTCCGGCCCCTGCTGGACCTGACGCTGTTCCGCAAGGTCGGGTTCGCCGCCGCGGCCGCGACCGTGCTGTTCACCGGCGCGGCCCTGTTCGGGTCGCTGATCCTGCTGCCGCTGTACCTTCAGATCGCCCGCGGCCAGTCCACGCTGGCCACCGGGCTGCTGCTCGCCCCCCAGGGCCTCGGGGCGGCGGTGGTGATGCCGATCAGCGGACGGCTGACCGACAGGCTCGGGGGCGGACGGGTCGCGCTGTCGGGGCTGTCGGTGATGACGGCGGCGACGATCGGGCTCACCGACCTGAGCGCCCACACGCCGTTCACGGTCACCTCCGCGATCCTGTTCGTCCGCGGAATCGGGCTCGGGTTCGCGATGATGCCGGCGATGGCGGCGGCCTACTCGACGATCTCGCGCGCCGCCGTGCCTCGGGCCACGACCGCGCTCAACGTCCTCCAGCGCGTCGGCGGCTCGATCGGCACCGCGCTGCTGGCGGTGGCGCTGGAGAACCAGCTCAAGGCGGCGGTCCCGCACGGCGTGGGGCTCGGCGGCGGCGCCGTCAAGCCGATTCCGCCCGCGATCCGGAGCCGGATCGAGGACCCGCTGGCCCACGCGTTCGCGAGCACGTTCTGGTGGGCGGTGGCGCTGGCCGCGCTGGCGATCATCCCCGCGATCGTGCTCGCGATCAAGGTGCCGGCGCCGGCGGCGGCCGAGACGGCGGCGGCGCAGGTGGCGTAGCTCGTCCCCGGCGATACACAGCGCAGCCCGCGTCCGGCCCTCGAGGCAGAGCCCAGCCCCAGGCAGAACGAGCTCGTCAGCGCTGCTCCGCGAGCCGGACCGCCGCCTCGATCCCGTCGCTTCCGACCAGCGGATGGAAGGCCCTGATCACCGGGCGCACCGCCCGCAGGCCGAGGCTGCCCTGCGTCCCGATCGACTGCACGCGGGTCTCGGAGGCCAGCGCCGCCCCTGCCCCGTCGACCGGCTCGACCCAGTGGGCGAACATCACCTTGGCCGTCCCGCGCCTGGACCAGCTGAGGAAGTCCTCGGGCCCGGCCAGCTGCGGGTAGTCCCGGCGCAGCGTCCAGATCCGTCCCACGATTCCGGACACGAGCGCCTCCTCGCCCTCGTGCAGGACGATGAACGGCGGGTTTCGGAACAGCTCGTCGAACGACACCGTCGGCTTCGTCCCCGGGATCCGCCAGCGCACCAGCCGGCCCAGCAGCGAGGTGTCGGTCAGCTTCACCGCCCGGGCCGCCGCCCACAGCCGGTCGGGCCCGGCGCTGCTCTCGCGGCGGTGAGCGACCCGCACCGCCGGGTCGGGCAGCCAGTGGTCGAGATCGGGCTTCATCGGGACAGGAAGGGGCTGCAACGTTACGTCAGCGGTGTCGAGTCCCACCGGGGGCGGCTGGGGCGATCGGCTCACATTGATCATGACGGGGGGAGCTGGGCGATCATTCCCGGCGTGATCCGACACGCGCTCGCGCCAGTGATCCCGTCCGCGGCCCGCGCACTTGGCGTCCCCCGGACCCTGCCCGGAGCCTCGGGGGTGGCGATCACGTTCGACGACGGCCCCCATCCGGAGGGCACGCCGGCGGTGCTCGAGGTCCTCGCCCGCGCCGGCGCGCGGGCCACGTTCTTCATGATCGGAGAGCAGGCGCAGCGGCGGCCGGCGCTGGCCGCGGAGGTGCTCGCCGCCGGCCACGTGGTCGCGTTGCACGGCCACCGGCACCGGCTGCAGCTGCGCCTGGCGCCGGCGGAGGTGCAGGCCGACCTCCGGCAGGGGACGATCGCGATCGAGGACGCGGCCGGAGTCAGGCCGGTGTGGCACCGGCCCCCGTTCGGGATCTACAGCGCCGCGGGGCTGGAGTACGCGCGCGCGAACGGCTTGCGACCGCTGCTGTGGTCGCGGTGGGGCAAGGACTGGCGCAAGCTCACGACGCCGGCGCGGATCGCCGCGCGGGCCACGGCGGGCGTCCGCGCAGGTGATGTAATTCTCCTGCACGATGCGGACTTCTACAGCGCTCGTGGCTCCCACAGACGGACGGTGGCGGCGCTGGAGGTGATTCTGTCAGAGCTGAAATCGCGCCAAATCGCTACCGTCCTGCCTGTCTGAGAGGCTTGCCCGCGCGCACGACGAAACTGAGAGGATGGGCAACCAGAGCAGGAGATGTCGCCGCCACCGGCCGGCCGTAGCGCGCGCGACCCTCGCCACCCGACGCCGTCATCGATGACAACCGCGCATACTACCCCCGATTTTGCACGATTCGCGATCGGCTTCGACGATCGCGACCGGGCGCGGCTGCACGGGCTGATCGACGAGGTGCTGGATTCGGGCCGCTGGACCGAGGCGGCGCTGACCGAGCGCTTCGAGGCGGCCTGGGGGCGCTGGAACGAGGCGCCGGCCGTCGCCGTCTCGAGCTGGGCCGGGGGCGCGATGGCGGCGCTGCATTTCGCCGAGGTCCAGGGAGGGACGGTCCTGTGCCCGTCGAACACGTTCATGGCGACGCCGCTCGCGGCTTTGCGCGCGGGAGCGCGCGTGGAGTTCGTGGACTGCAATCGCGAAGACCTGTGCATGTCGTTCGCCGATTTCGTGGCCAAGGCGGAGAAGTTGCAGCCTCGAGCGGCGTTCCTGGTGCACGTCGGCGGTCACATCGCGTTCGAGGTGGAGGAGATCGCGCGCTACTGCCGCGAGCGCGGCATCTTCCTGATCGAGGACTGCGCCCATGCCCACGGCGCCTCTTGGAACGAGCGCAAGGCGGGTACGTGGGGCGATGCCGGCGTGTACTCCTTGTACGCAACCAAGACGATCTCCACCGGCGAGGGCGGCGTGCTGGTCTCGCGGCGACCCGAGGTGCTCGAGCACGCCCGGGCGTTCCGTAACTACGGCAAGCCGGGCCACGAGGTGCAGGGCCTGAACTTCCGCATGAGCGAGTTCACGGCGGCGCTGGGGCTGGTCCAGATCGAGCGCCTGCCCGAGATCGTGGAATGGAAGAACGCCGTCGCCACCGAGTATCTCGATCCCGAGTACCCAAGCCGGCTGGAGCTGCCGGAAGGGATGATCTCGGGTCTCTACAAGTACATCGTCTTCGACTGGCTCGAGCGCTCCACCGGTCGCGTCTACGACCAGCCGTGTCACCGGATCCTTGGCCACAACACGGAGTTGCCCAACACCGACTGGGTGGCGCGCAACCACTCCTGCGTGCCGCTGTACTACCGGCCGGAGATGCAGCGATGGTGAGAGTTCTCGTCACCGGAGGATCGGGCTTCATCGGCTCCCACGTGGTCGACAAGCTTCGGGCGCGGGGATACGTGCCGGTCATCTACGACCTGCGTCCGTCGCCGTGGCACGATCCGGGGACGGTCGACACGGTGCTCGGCTCGATCACCGACCGCGAGGCGCTGGAACGGGCCCTGCACAGTTGCGACGCCGTCGCCCACCTGGCGGCGGTGGCCGACGTCAACGACGTGCACGCCTCGCCCGAGGACGCCGAGCGGGTCAACGCCCGCGGCACCGTCGCCGTGCTCGAGGCGGCCCGGCGCGCCGGCGTCAAGCGGATCGTCTACGCCAGCACGATCTGGGTCTACTCCGACTGCCAGGACGAGGCGGTCGACGAGGACACGCTGCTGCCGGCCCCGAGCCACCTGTACACGAGCACGAAGCTCGCCGGCGAGCTGTACTGCAAGGCCTACCAGGAGCTGTACGGGATCGACTACACGATCCTGCGCTTTGGGATCCCCTACGGTCCTCGCGCGCGCGAGGCCGCGGTCGTCCCCGCGTTCGTCAACAAGGCTTTCGCCGGTGAGCCGCTGACGCTGGCGGGCGATGGCTCGCAGTCGCGGCGGTTCGTCTACGTCGAGGATCTCGCCGAGGGAGTCGCGCTCGGCCTGAGCGAGATCGCCACCAACCGGGTCTACAACCTGGCCAGCGACGAGAACGTGAGCATCAAGCAGATCGCCGAGACCGTGCAGGCGCTGATCGGGGACGTCGAGATCGTCCATACGCCGGCTCGGCCGGGCGACTTCGGGGGCAAGATCGTCTGCAGCCGACGGGCCGAGCGCGAGCTCGGCTGGACGGCGGCGACGCCGTTCTCGGAGGGCGTGCGCAAATACGTCGACTGGCGCCGCGAGCAGATGGCCCTGGCCGCCTCGCGCGAGAACACGGAGGTGATCCCGGCCGGCGAACCCGACGCCGAGGCGCGGCCGCGCCACGTCCTGATCATCTCCGCCGACATCGGCGAGGGTCACGACCTGCCGGCCCGGGCGGTGGCCCGAGAGTTCGCCGACGAGGAGCCCGATGCCCAGGTCGCGATCGTCAACGGGCTGCCGGCGATGGGACCGATCCTGACTAGGCTGCTGCGGGAGAACTCCGCCTTCATGTTCCGCTGGGTGCCGTGGTGGTTCGACCTCCAGTACCGGCTGTTCATGAACATCGCCCCCACGCGGTGGCTGGCCCGATGGCTGCTGACGGCGCTCGGACGGCGCGGGCTGATGCGCCTGATCCGCTCCCACGACCCCGATCTGATCGTCTCCACCTATCCCGGCGTGACCGCCGTCCTCGGCGAGCTGCGACGAAAAGGCCGGCTGGATGTCCCTTGTTACTCATCGATCACCGATCTGGCCGGGCTGCACTTCTGGGCCCACCCGGGGATCGACCGTCACTTCGTCACCCATCCCGAGTCGATCGAGGAGGTGGAACGGATCGCCGGGCCGGGCAGCGGGATCTGGGCCAAGCCGCCGACCTCGCCGGCGTTCCTGGCCGCCCGCTCACGCGCGGATGCCCGCCGCTCGCTGGGGCTGCCCACCGAGGGGACGGTGATCGCCGTCTCGGGCGGGGGCTGGGGCGTCGGGGCTCTCGCCGACGCAACCGGCGCGGCGCTGGCCGTCCCGGATGCGACCGTCCTCTGTCTGTGCGGCCGCAACGACAAGTTGCGCGCCCGCGTGGCCAAGCGGTTCGGCCCCGAGCCCCGTCTGCGGTTGATGGGCTTCACCGACCGGATGGGCGACGTGCTCGCCGCGAGCGACGCCCTGGTCCACTCGAGCGCCGGGCTGACCGTGCTCGAGGCGCTGATCCGCGGCTGCCCGGTGATCTCCTACGGCTTCAACTACGGCCACGTCCGGGCCTCGAACGTGGCCCTCAAGCGGTTTGGCCTGGCCCAGGTGGCGCGCTCCGAGCACGAGCTCGGTCCCGACCTGGAGCGCGCCCTCGAGCACCGCCCCGAGCCGGACGGCTCGTTCGCGCGCCGTCCCTCGACGGCGTCGCTGATCCTGAACGACGAGCGCCGGGCGCGCCAGCTTCCCGTCTGGCGTGTCCGCACCGCCCGGGTGGTCACCGCGGCTGCGGCCACGATCGCCGTTGCCGGCTGGACGCTGACGACGGGGGTCTCCTACAAGCTCGTCTCGCACTTCGTGCCCATGCGTCCGACCACCGCCGTGGCCACGACCCGCCCCGAGGTGGGGGTGCTGGTGGACGCTCCCCCCAACGAGCTCCCGCTGATCGCCGACGCGCTCGCCGCCGATGGCATCCATGCTTCCTTTGCCCTCGACCGGGCTCCCTCGGGCGGCGCTTCGTCCGAGCTTGGCTACGGCGATCAGGCCATTCCGCTGCTGCCGACCGGCGGTCTCGTCCGGTGGCTGGGCACCCGCGACCAGCTCCACGACGCCCTCCACAGGATGGGCTTCGGCCACCATTTCCTCTATGCCTCCAACGGTCCCAGCGTCGGGCAGTGGTGGCTGGCCCACGGCGCCGGCGGCCATCTGGTCGCCGGCGCGGTCCGTCTTCAGGATCGCGACGATGCCGTGGGTCCGCTGCATGCCGGAGAGGTGATCGAGTTCAGGCCCCGGTCGAGCGCCTATGTCGGCGTGCTGGTGCAGCGGCTCGAGGACGCCCTGGTCGCCGATCATCTCGTCGCCGTGCCGGTCGGGCGGCTGATGCGCGACGCCGGCGCGCAGGTGTAGCGCTCAGCGTTGGGGAGGTGTCGGCGCCGCCCCGGCGGTCACCCCGGCGCGTCACGCGAGCGCTCAGCGGCGGGCCCAGCTGTCGCGCGGGTTGCGCAGCGGCGTCAGCTTCGGTTCGATCTCGTCGCGTAGATGCTCGAACTGGGGCGTCAGCGAGAGCTTCTCGCCGAGCTGGTCGAGCGGCTCGTCGACGGTGAAGCCCGGGCCGATGGTGGCGATCTCGAACAGCACCCCGGAAGGCTCCCGGAAGTACACCGAGCGGAAGTAGTAGCGGTCGATTACTGGAGTGGGACGCGCTCCCGCCGCCGCGACCCGCTCCTGCCAGGCGACCTCGTCCTCGGGGTCGGTGGCCCAGGCGACGTGGTGGACGGTGCCGGCGCCCTGGCGACCGGGCTCCTCCGGAGGGGCGTCGTAGACGTAGTGGCCGCCGCGCTTCTCGCCCCGGACCTCATAGCGGCGATCGTCCCGCGGCTCGAACCCGAGAGTGTTCTCGAGCAGGTCGCGGCTGCGGTCGGGGTCCCCGGTGTAGGCGTGGACGGCGTCGAATCCCTGCAGCGCGAGCTCGGCGGGAACCTCCGGATGGTGCGCGATCAGCGGCTCGTCGCTGGTGGTCACGACCTGCAGCTCGTGTTCGAGGCCCTCGAAGTCCGTGAAACCGAGCTTGCCGTGGTCGCGCTCGGAGTCGTAGCCGGCGTCGGCCAGTCGCCGCTGCCAGAAATCGAGCGCTTCCTCGCCGCCCACTCGCCACACGATCCGGTGGACCATGCCCGCGCCGGCGCGACCGCGGGGCAGGCCCGGGAACTCGAAGAAGGTGATGTCCGAGCCCGGATCGCCGGTCTCGTCGGCGTAGAAGAGGTGATAGACCGAGGTGTGGTCCTGGTTGACCGACTTCTTGACGAAGCGCAGGCCGAGAACGCCGGCGTAGAAATCGACGTTGCGCTGTGCGTCGGCGGTGATCGCGGTGATGTGGTGGATGCCTTCGAGCTTCATCGGTCTCCTCGCGCAGAGGGTGGTTACCAGTGCACGCCCCGGGTGGCGCGCACGAAAGCGCGGCGCTCGGGCGTGTCCTCGGCTGGCTGGTCCTTCTTGCCGTCGCCCTCGGGGAACAGCTTGTAGGCGCGGTTGACGACCAGGTCCTGGGCGCCGGGGGCGACGGCATAGCTCAGCTGTCCCAGGTTGCCCAGCGCGGTGGCCACGCGCTTGGGCCGCTTGCGGATCGCGTCGGTGATCAGCCCCGCCGCGTCGTCAGGGCTGAGCGTCGGAAAGCGCTCGTAGATCTTGGTCGGCGCGATCATCGGCGTGCGCACGAGCGGCATGTAGACGGTGGTGATGTGGACGCCGTCGTCGATGATCTCCGGAGCGATCGAGCGGGAGAACGCGTCCAGCGCCGCCTTCGAGGCCAGGTAGGCCGAGAACCTCGGCGTATTGGTCTGCAACCCGATCGTGGAGATGTTGATGATGTGGCCGGAGTTGCGCGCGCGCATCTCGGGCAGCAGGTCGAGGACCAGCTTCACCGCCGCGAAGTAGTTGAGCTGCATCGTGCGCTGGTAGTCGTGGAAGCGGTCATAAGCACGGCTGACCGAGCGCCGGATCGACCGGCCGGCGTTGTTGACCAGGATGTCGACCGCCTCGTGCTGCTCGAGCACCTCCGCGGCCATCCGGTCGATGTCGTCGGTGTCCGACAGATCGCAGGGATGCGTGTAGGCGATGCCGCCGAGGGCCTCGATCTCCCGTCTGACCTCGTCGAGCTTCGCCTCGGTCCGGGCGACGAGCAGCACGGTCCCGCCGGCGCCGCCGATCTTGAGCGCGGTCGACTTGCCGATTCCCTGCGAGGCGCCGGTGATCAACACCGTCCGGCCCTGAACGGCGCCCTCGAGCGAGCGGGCCAGGACCTCGCCCGCCCCGGGTATCCGCTGGCCGAAGGCGCGGAGGGTCTTCACGCCCTGGATCGCGATGTCGGTGATGTTGGGTGTCGAGGCCATGCGTGGGTCGGACCGTACCACCGGATGTGTGGCGTCAACCGGACTGCCCACCGCCGCCCGGGTTTCCGTCCGGCCCGCGTGGGAACATACGTTCGCGTGATCATCTGCGTCCTCTTGCCGCGTTTTCAGCTCACGACCGCCGCCGGCGATCGGGCCGAGCTGCTGCAGACGCCCGTGGCCCTCGCACCCGAGCCCGGCGGAGTCCAGCGGATCGGCGAGGTGTCGCTTGCTGCCGAGGCGTTCGGGGTCCATCCCGAGATGCTGCTCGGCGAGGCACTGGCCCGTTGCCCGCGGCTCACGCTCGTCCCTCCCGACCCCGCAGGCGTCGCCGACGCCTGGGAGCGGCTGTTGGTGCGTCTCGAATCGATCGGAGCGGCGGTCGAGCCCGAGCGCCCGGGGCTGGTGTGCTTCGACGCGCGAGGATTGTTGCGTCTGCATGGGGGCAGGGTTCTCTCCGCCGGCGACGCGGAGCGGGTCAAGGGCGTGCTGGCGGCGGCTCGCCGAGCCCTGCGAGTGCCCGCTCGCTATGGCGTGGCGCCGTCACGGTTTGCGGCGGTGGCGGCGGCGACGCGGGCGCGAGTCCGGCGACCAGTGATCGTCTCCGGAGGCCGTGGGGAAGCGGGTGCCTTTCTCGCCCCGCTGCCGGTGGCGCTGTTGCGTGCACGTCCGGCGCTGGCGGACCTGCCCGAGGCGCTCGAGCGACTGGGGGTCAGCACGCTCGGGGAACTGGCGGCGATTGCGCCCTCGGCGCTGGCCGACCGCTTCGGGATGGCGGGGCTGCTGGCCCACGAGTTGGCCAGCGGCGGTGACGGCGCGCTGCGACCGCGACCGGCCAGCGAGTTCCTTCGTGAGTCGCTCGAGTTGCCCGAGGCGGCATCGGGGATCCAGCTCGAACGCGCGCTGGGGCTCTTGATCGATCGCCTGCTCGCGCGGCGCGAGCGGCGGAACCGAACTCTACGAGCGGTGGTGCTCTCCGCAGTGCTGGTCGAGCATGGCGGGACCTGGCGAGAGCAGGTCGTGTTCAGAGAGGCGCTCGCCGATCCGGTGCGGATGCGCCTGGCGCTGGCCCCGCGCCTGGCGATGATGCCTGCTCCGGCGGAACAGCTCCGGCTGGCAGTGGAGCGCTTCGGGCCGCCGGGGAGCGACCAGCGTGCTCTCCTGGAGGATCCCGTGGCGGCGCGGACGGCCCGCTTGCGCGAGGCCATCCGTCAGGCACGTGCAGCTGCAGGCTCGGATGCAGCGCTGCGCGTGCTGGAAGTCGATCCCGACTCTCGCTTCCCCGAGCGTCGCGCCCTGCTGACGCCGTTCGAAGGATGAGGGCACTCGATGCCGTCAACCCAACCGTGCGCAGCTGGCGTCGATCGACGCCAGCGGATTCGTGAGCGGGCCCCGCCGTCTATCCGTTCCGCGTCGCGTCGCGGTGAGCGCCGGCGATGATGGTCGCCCCCTGACCGTCGAAGATCGGACGGTGGAAGCGGTGCGCGAATCGTGGCTGCTCGAGGATCGCTGGTGGACCGACCGTCCCCTTCGCCGGCGCTATTGGGAGATCGTCACCACCTGTGGCCGTGACCAGGTCGTGTTCCACGACCTCGAGAGCGGGAGGTGGTGGCGGCAGTGACGCGTGCGCGAGGACCCGCCTCCCGTGCGCGTCCGCGAGGAACCCAGCCCTCCCGTGCGCGTCTGCGAGGAACCCGCCCTCCCGTGCGGGTTCCTCGACGATCGACGTGAATGGAAACCTTGGGTTACCTACGCCGGCGGCGCGATCGTCACCGTGAACGGGTTGTTCGGCCCCGCCATCAGCAGATTGAGCAGCGGCGTGGCGAGGCCACAGTGCTCGAGGGGCGGAATCGTCGTGGTGCCATTGAAGGTGAATCCCGTGGTCAGGCTCAGCGGCCCGGAGTAGTTCAGCGGCAAGACCACCGGCGATGAGGTCTGGCAGCTGTTGCCGGCCAGGTTCAGCACCGGCAGGAACGGCGAGCTCAGCCGCGTGAGCTTGACGAACGCAGATGCGGTGGCGTTGATCGTGGCCGTGCCTGAGCTGACCGCCACCGTTCCCGATGCCGGCTTGGCCTCGACGAACTGAAGCGTTGCGTCGACAGGCACGCCGAGGACCGTCAGCTGGGTGGTGAATTGCGGGATGCTCACATCTCCGGTCAGCGTTCCCGTGGTCAGGTCGGCGCTTCCGTTGAACGTCCCGCCGGGCGGCAGCGTGGCGCTCTGGTGCAGCTTGGCGATCGTCAGGCTCCCGGACACCGCCCAGTTGTTGAACGGAACGACGAAGTCCGCGGCGGACGCTGCCGAGGCGGCCCCGAGCCCCACGGCCATCGTCGCCACAGCGACCGTCAACAGTCGACGCGGGGACAAATGCATGCGAGTTGTCTCCTCTCTCGCGCACGGGCCGGCCGCCGCCTCTCGAGACCGGCCGGACCGGGCGCGCAACATCAGACAGTAACGTTGCGGACCCTACACCTCTGCTGATTTTGTTGCAACGCCGCCGGCTAACGGACCAGCAGCAGCCGCAGGACATGCTCGGCCCGCTCGGGGTCCGGCTTCTCGCCGGTGATCAAGTCCAGCGAGATGTAGGACTCGAGCACCCTCACCAGGGCGTAGGCGTAGTCCGACGTCTCGGCCCGGAGCTCCAGTCGCCCTGCCTCGCACTCCTCCACCAGCAGCCCGTGGACCCACTCGACCAGTCGCGGCTGGAAGCCGGCGTCGGCTCGCGTCAGCAGCCGCATCGCCAGCTCACCCTCGTGCTCGACGAAGCGGTTCATGCCCGGGTTTGAAAGGACGGCCACGATGAAGTCGGTGAGGATCCTGACCACGCGCTCGCCCCCGGTTTCCGTGACCCGCGCTCGTTCGCGCTCCAGCGTCGGCTCGGCGAGTGACCACAGCACCTCCACCAGCAACTGCTCGCGCGAGCCGACCCAGCGGTAGACCGTCACCCGGTTCATCCCCAGCTCCTCGGCGATCGCCCCCATCTCCACGCGCTCGCCGGCCATGAACCGGGCGCGGGCCAGGTCGAACACGTCGACGGCCGAGGCCTTCGGCTCGGGCCCGGCCCCGGCGAGCTGCCGCTGGAGCGCGGTCTCGCCCGCGCCTGCCACGGATGTTCGCCCGGATGAACTCATTGCGCCCGACTCTCCCACTCCGCCGGGCACAACTGTAAAGCGGCCGTGCACAAGCACCGACGTTCGGGGGGGACAATTAAACTGGGCCCGGATGTCCGCTTCGTCGCCCTCTGCGATCGAGCCCGGTCCCGTCGCGATCGGGACCTGGGGTGGGGGGCGGTTCATGCGCTTCGGAGAACCGCTCGACGATCAACGGTTCCTCTCGCTGATCGCACCGGATGACGCGATCCAGACCGTCATCACCGCCGATGTCTATGGGTCGGGCGAGGCCGACCGGATGCTCGGACGAGCGATCGCGGGGCGGCCCCGGGGGCAGATGTGCGTGGTCGGCGCCGTCGGCCACGACTTCTATACCGGCGAGCGCGACGGCGCCCGGGGCTTCCCGCGGTTCACCGATCAGCGGCTGCGGCGCCCGAGCGAGTACGCGGATTACCTGCGGATGGCGACCGAACGGAGCCTGGAGCGCTGCGGGATCGACAGCTTCGACCTGCTTCTGCTGCACAACCCCGACCGCACCGGGTACACCAGCGAGGCCGTCTGGCAGGGGATGGCGACGTTGCGCGACGCCGGGCTCACGCGGATGATCGGCGTCGCCCCTGGCCCCGCGAACGGCTTCACCGTCGACATCATCGACTGCCTCGAGCGCTTCGGCGCGGCGATCGACTGGGCGATGATCATCCTCAACCCGCTCGAACCGTGGCCCGGCGAGCTCTGCCTCGGCGCGGCCGCGGCCAACCACGTGGACGTGATCACCCGTGTCGTCGACTACGGCGGGCTGTTCTTCGACGACCTCGTTCCGGGCCAGGAACTGCTGCCCCAGGACCACCGCAGCTTCCGCCCGGCGGGGTGGATCGAGGAGGGACGGGCGCGGCTGGAGGCGATGCGCCCGATCGCCGGACGGGCCGGGCTGACCATGATCCAGCTCGCCTGTCAGTGGAACCTCGCCCACGAGCCCGTCCGCTGCGTGGTCCCGACGCTGATCCAGGAAGTGGGGGTTGGCGCGCGGCCGGTGGAGGCCAAGCGCGCCGAGCTTGCCGGCCTCCCCCCGGCGATGCTGCTCTCGCCCGAGGACGTCGAACAGATCCGCTCGATCGGAGACAACACCGGCTGCATGGCCCTGAAGGGCGCCAGCCCGGCGCACGCCGGGGAAGTGCGACCCGATCGCTGGCCCTTGGATCAGCGGCTCGAGTCAGTCGCGCGCCGCTGGGGCATCGAGCCCGAGCGCGATCTCGTTCAGGCGGCCGCGTAGCCCCGGGTCACGATCCGTCCTGCTCGGCGCTGAGCCACTCACACCCGGATGACAGGTCCTCGACTCCCATCGCCGCGGCGACGTTGAGCCACATCCCGTGGCGGAAGAAGTCGTCGATCCGCTCCAAGTCGGCGGCCGAGAGCCGCTTCACCAGCGCCACCAGCCCGGCGTACAGGCCCCTGACCCGATCGCGAATCACCTCGTCGTCGCAGGCGGCGAACGCCTGGTGCTGGAGCATCAGGTAGTCCCGGTGCGAGCCGAGCAGCTCCACGTAGGCCTTGCCCATCGCGGTCAGGACATCTGTGTCGGGCAGCGCGAGCTCCGGGTCGAACTCTGCCGCCGCCCGTTCGAACACCTGGCCGACCAGCCCGAAGCACCGTTCGACGGCGGCCAGGAACAGCTCGCGCTTGTTGGCGAACAGGCTGAACACGTACGGCTGGGCGACACCGACGCGCCGGGCGATCCGGTCGACCGGCGTGCCGTGAAGACCCCCGTGCGCGAATTCGAGCACGGCCGCCTCGATCAGCGCATCCCGACGCTCTGACGCCGGGACGCGCTGACGGGCCCTCTTCTCAGATGACGTGGTGGCCATGCTGCCGCACCTGATCCTATGCAACGCCTAGGCCGACGCGCCGGCGAGCTGCGCGCCGCTGTGGGCGCGACCCTCCTGGGCCTCGATCGCCGCCAATTCCTCCGCCGATGCCCGCGTGCTGAACGGCAGCGCGGCGGCCAGCGCCGCCCCCGCCGCCAGCACGGCCACGCCGACCCACATCGCCGGGACGAGGCCGTTGACGTAGGCCTGCGGTGAGAGGTAGCTGCCGTTGCTCGTGAACACCGTCGCCAGCACCGCGATTCCCAGCACCCCGCCGAGCTCGCGGATCGCGTTCGTCGCCCCGGACGCCTGCCCGGCCTCGTCGGTGCGCACCGATGACAGCACCGCGTTGGCCGCCGGCGCGAACACCAGCGCCATGCCGCTGCCGGCGAGGATGAACGGGACGATCATGCTCGAGTAGCTCTGATGGATGCTGGTCTCGGTGGCCAGCCAGCCCAGCGCCAGCGCCTGTAGCGACAGACCGGCGACCATGAACAGCCGGCTGCCGACGCGCTCCGAGAAGAACCCCGCGAGCGGTGAGACCACCATCGTCGCTCCGGTCCACACCAGCAGCTTGATCCCCGCCTGCAGCGGCGTGTTGTGGAGCACGTTCTGCAGGAACTGGCTGAGGAAGAAGATCGAGCCGAACATCCCGAAGTACATCGCCAGCGACACCGCGTTGGTGACCGCGAAGCCGCGGTTGGCGAAGAACTTCATCGGCAGCATCGGGTCGGGCGTCCGCAGCTCATAGCGGATGAACCCGAGCACGAGCACCGCGCCGACCGCCAGCGAGATTGCGACCTCGGGGCTCGTCCAGCCCAGCGACTGCGAGCGCACGAGCCCGTACACGATCCCGAATAGGCCGCTCGAGGCGAGCATCAGGCCGCGGACATCCAGTCCGCGCTCGGGTCCGTGGCTTTCGCTGAGCCGCGCCCCCGCGAGCGGCACCAGCACGGCCCCGATCGGGACATTGATCCAGAAGATCCAGTGCCAAGAGCTCAGCTGCACCACCGCGCCCCCGACCAGTGGTCCGAGCGCCACGGCGACGCCGCTGATCCCCGACCACACTCCGAGCGCAAGCCCCCGCTGGGCGGGCGGGAACGCGTCCGCCAGCAGCGTGAGCGTGAGCGGCGTGACGATCGCTGCGCCGACGCCCTGGGCCGCCCGAGCCGCGATCAACAAACCGATGCTCGGCGCCAGCGCCGCTGCAGCCGATGAGATCGTGAACAGCGAGATTCCGGCGATGAACATGCGCTTGCGCCCGAGCCGATCGCCCAGCGCCGCGCCCGTCAGCAGCAGCACGGCATAGGCGAGCACGTACGCGTTGACAGTCCATTCGAGCGCCTGAATCGAGGCGCCGAGGTCGCGATGGATGCTCGGCAGCGCGACGTTCACGACAAGGTTGTCGAGCACGACCATGAACAGTCCGATCGAGACGATCGCGAGGGTCCAGCTTCTGCTTCGTGATGGCGACATTCGGATCCTCCGACTGCTTAGTGAGTACTAACTGCGAGATAGATTAGCAGTCGCTAATAACTTGTCAAGGGCTTTTCGGCTTCAGCGATATGTCCGTGAGCGATGCGAACATGCGTTCGTGACCTACGTCGAGCTTCATTGCCACTCCGCGTTCTCGTTCCTCGACGCCACCTCGCTCCCCGACGAGTTGGCGGCGACTGCTTCGGAGCTGGGCTACGAAGCGCTCGCCCTGACCGACCACAACTCCGTCTCGGGGTCGATGGAGTTCGCGGTCTCGGCCCGGGCGCTCGGCTTGCGCCCGATCCACGGGGCCGAGATCGACCTCGACGACGGGCGCCACGTGACCTTGCTGGTGGAGGACGAACGGGGCTGGTCGAACCTGTGCCGGATCTTGACCCGCGCGCACGCACACACGCGCGAGAAGCCGGGACCGCCCTCGCCAGCATTCGTCCCCCTATCCGAGATCCTCGACCACAGCGCGGGTCTGGTTTGCCTGAGCGGATGTGCGTCGCGCGGCGTGCACGACGAGTTCAGCTTGAGGCGGTTGCTCGACGCGTTCGGCCGGGACCGACTGCGGATCGAGCTCCAGCGACCGTTTCTGCGCGATGATCGCGCCCGGAACCGGCGATTGGCGGGGCTCGCGGATCGGATGGACCTGCGATGCGTGGCCACGGGCAACGTCCATGCCCACGCACGCTCGCGAGCGCCTCTGCAGGACGCTTTCGTGGCCGTGCGCCTGCACACGACGCTCGATGCCTCAGAGCCGCAGCGTCGCGGCAACTTCAGCCACGTGCTCGCGCCGCCGGCGGCGATGGCGGCGCGCTTCCCCGAATATCCGGAGGCGGTGGCGGAGACCGAGCGGCTGGCCGAGCGCCTCCGTTTCGATCTCGGCAGTGATCTCGGCTACCGGTATCCCGGAGCGGAGGACGCAGGCGCCATGCGCAAGCTGGGGGAGCTGTGCGGCGTGCGCCTGGCCGATCGGTACGCGAGGGCGCCGGCGGCAGTCCGGGACAGCGCCAGCGCCCGCCTGCACGAGGAGCTTCGGATCATCGAGCAGCTCAACCTGCCCGGGTTCTTCCTGCTCCATCACGACCTCTTGGAGCTCGCGCGCGAGGTCGCGGTCGAGGTGCGCGGCCCCGACACCGCCCGCGCGCTGCTGCCTCCGGGACGGGGCCGCGGTTCGAGCGTTTCCTCGATCGTCTGCTTTCTCACCGGCCTCTCGCACGTCGACCCGATCGCCAACGAGCTGCTGATCGGTCGCTTTCTGAACGAGGAGCTGACCTCGCTGCCGGACATCGACCTCGACTTCCCCCGCGACATTCGCGAGGCGCTGATCCCGCGCGTTCACGAACGCTACGGCCACGACCGCTCGGCGCTGGTGGCGGCGTTTCCGACCTATCGTGCCCGCGGCGCCATTCGCGAGCTGGGCAAGGCGCTGGGGCTGCCATCGGGGGAGATCGAGCGCGTGGCGCGCGGCAGCGAGGGATGGGACGCGCGCGAGGTGGCCAAGGACATCGAGAGCGCGTTCGGGCTCGTTCCCGGGGAAGCCGGCGCTGCCGGCGCTGTCGGGGTCGTTCCCGGGGAGGCCGGCGCCGCTGGCGCCTCCGCGGCAGGGGGTCGAAACGGCCGCCGCGGCTCCAGCGGCCGCTGGGCGTGGCTCGCACGTCTGGCCGCCGAGGCGCACGGGCTTCCCCGCCACCTCTCCCAGCACTCGGGCGGGATGATCGTGGCCACCCGGCCGCTGATCGACTGCTGCCCGATCGTCCCCGCGGCGATGGAGGGCCGTCAGATCGTCCAGTGGGACAAGGACTCCTGCTCGGACGCGGGGTTTTTGAAGATCGACCTGCTGGGCCTGGGAATGCTCTCGGCGGTCGAGCGCTGCGTGGATCTTGTAGCGCGGACGCGAGGCACGAACATCGATTTATCGAGGATTCCCTACGACGATCCGAAGACCTACGAGTGCATTCAGAACGCCGACACCACCGGCGTGTTCCAGATCGAGAGCCGGGCGCAGATGCAGTCTCTGCGCCGGACTCGGCCGGCGAGCCTGCAGGACCTCACGATCCAGGTCGCGATCGTCCGCCCCGGGCCGATCCAGGGCGGCGCGGTCAACCCGTACATCGAGCGCCGCCAGCGGATGCGGATCGACCCCGGCTACCAGGTCCCCTACGACCACCCCTCGCTCGAGCCGGTGCTGCGCGAGACGCTGGGGACGATCATCTTCCAAGACCAGGTGCTGGAGGTCGCGATCGCGTTTGCGGGCTTCTCGCCGGGTGAGGCGGAGGGACTGCGGCGGGCGATGAGCCGCAAGCGCTCCGAAGCCGCGATCGAGGCTCACCACAAGCGCTTCGTGGCCGGCGCGAAACGGCTCCACGGGGTGGACGAGGCCACGGCCGAGCGCGTCTTCGCGATGGTGCAGGGATTCTCCGGCTTCGGCTTCCCCAAGGCGCACGGCGCGGCCTTCGGACTCCTCGCCTATCAGTCGACGTGGCTGCGAGTCCACTACTCCCCCGAGCTTCTCTGCTCGCTGCTCAACGAACAGCCGATGGGCTTTTACCCGCCCGATGCGCTCATCCACGAGGCCCAGCGGCGGGGGGTGGAGGTGCTGCCGCCGGATGTCAACGAGAGTGGGGCGGAATGTGAGATGACGGCGACTCAGGGCGTCAGGATCGGGCTCGGCTACGTCCGCGGCGTGCGGGAGCACGAGGTCAAGCAGTTGGTAAGCGCCCGCCACGAAGGAGGGCGGTTTCGCAGCCTCTCCGACCTCGCCTCGCGGGCCGGGGCGGGGGCTCCCTCGCTCGAGTTGCTGGCGTGGTCGGGGGCGTGCGACTCGCTGGCCGATTGGGCGATCGCCGCCGGCGGGAAACCGGTCGCCGGCGGGGAGCCGGGCGCCGGCGGGGAGCCGGGCGCCGGCGGGGAGCCGGGCGCCGGCGGGGAGCCGGTCGCCTCCGCTGACCCCCCAACCAGATCCGGCTCGGCCCGCCGCATCGCGCTGTGGCAGCTGGGAGTCGCGACCCCCGGAAGAGCCGTACCAGGCGGGACGCAACTGGCGCTCCCGCTCGACCTCCCCGCGCCACCGAAGCTGCGCGAGCTCTCGTCCTGGGAGTCGATGCTGGCCGACTACGGCGCCACAGGGCTGACCGTGAACGCCCATCCACTCGCGCTGCTTCGAGACCGGCTGCCCGCCGATGCGGTGAGGAGCCTCGATCTCGAGACGCTTGAACACGGGAGCCGGGTGAAGGTTGGCGGACTGGTCGTCGCGCGCCAGCGTCCCGGGACCGCCAACGGCATCGTGTTCATCCTGCTCGAGGATGAGCTCGGGACAATCAACCTGATCGTCCCTGCCGAGCTGTACGAGCGCAACCGGCTCACGGTGAGAACCGAGCCGCTGATGCTGGTCGAAGGCAAGCTGGAGCGGTTCGCCGCGGCTGGGGGCGCCATCAACGTGCTCGTCGATCGCGTCGGCTCGATCGCGGCGCCCGATCGACTCCTCGCCGAGGTCAAGGATTTCTCGATGCTCGACGAGCAGGTGCGCCGCGGCCGGGCGGAGCAGGATGCCGCCCGGGAGCGGGAGACAGCCCGGGATCGGGAGACAGCCCGGGAACGGGAGGCAGCCCGGGAGCGCGAGGCCGAGGACTTTCGCGCCGTCGCTCCGCCGGTGATGAGCTTCGCGTCGGGACGCCGGCGATGACCAATCAGCGCGCTCAGCCGTCCCGTCCGGGGGCCCCGCCCGCCAGGCGCAGATCCGCATCCTCACCAGCCCATACCGGCGTCCCGCACGATATGGTGCCCGCGCCGTGCTTGGAGTGATCCTGTTTGCCCTGTTCTGGGTCGTGCTGGGGCTGGGCCTGTTCTATTTCGCGATCCGCGGCGGCGCCGGCGGTGCCCGGCGTGCGCGCCCGACCCAGGCGCGCCGCGGCCGCCGGTTGATGAGCTGGTCGTTCACGATCCTGTTCGTCGCCTTCGGCATCGCCATTCCGCTCGCCATCCTGGTCGGCAACCACGCCAACGCGAGCAGTCAGGTCGGGGGCATCAAGCTGAACGCCGCCGAGAAGCGGGGCAGGATGCTGTTCGGCCAGCACTGCGGCGTCTGCCATACGCTCGCCGCCGCCAACACGAACGGCAAAGTGGGGCCGAACCTTGACCAGCTGCGCCCGCCCGCCTCCCTCGTCTACAACACGATCAACCACGGATGCGTGCAGAATCCGCCGCCCGGGTCCCCGCAAGCGTGCCTTGGGTACGGGACCATGCCCGCCGGGGTGATCGAGCCGGAGGACGCCAAGGACGTGGCGGCGTTCGTGGCCAGGGTCGCCGGCAGGGAATAGGCGCCGTTGCCCGCGGGCCGCAGTGGCGGCCGCCGCCGAGGATCGTGCAGCACCTGCGTCCGGATGCGCTGGTAGGATGCCGCGCCCGTACAGCTGAATTCCCGCAGTGCCGCCTCGCGAGAGCGCGGCGCGCACAGGAAGCGGGGGACCCACGTTGTTGGGGCTAATCGCGCGTGAACGCGCGTAGCGCCGCTCTTTCGGCGCGAGCCCGTCAGCTAACCCCGCAAGCACTAGAAAGAGGTCGGTCTATGTCGCAAGCAGGGGCTTCCGCGAGGTCGCATCGGGTTCGCCGCGTCGACACGTGGCTCGACGAACCCGAACAGGACATGTTCAGTCATCGCCTCAGCCCGCGAGCCGGGCGGCTCCGGCCGGCGCGGGGATGCGCCGGCGGCGGGAACGCCCCTGGCGCCGTCGACTTCGAGGGCGCCGGCAACGCCCGCGCCGGCAACGCGCGCGCCGGCAACGCGCGCGCCGGCGACGCCCGCCACCCCCGGCGGCATGGCCGGGCGGCGAACGGTGACGATCACCGGGCGCGGCGCCGAGCGCCATCTCCCGCCGCCCAGGCCGCGTCCCAAGCGGCGCCGGCACGAACGGGCCGGGTTCCGTCCTGATCGGGCCGGAATGTGGGCCCTGGTGCTGTGCGTGGTGTTGCTGCTGGTGGCCGCGACCAGCTCGCATGCCGCCACCGCCGGTCCCATGCGAGCGCGGACCGCGGCGGCGCACGTCGACCGGGTCGCCCTCGGGCGCGGCTGGCGGATCGCTGCCGCGCCGGCGGTTTAGGTCCTCACCAGACGCGGCGGCCGCATCGCTGGCGCGCGACGCGGTCCGAATCGCCGTGGCGCGCGCGCCACAGCCTTACGACTCTCCTCGCCCCGGCTGATCCGGCGTTTATCGCCCCACGTATATAAGGAGAGAGGCTGCTTATGGCCGCGCGCAGCGGAGCTGCGTGGGCCCGCGAGGTATGGCTTTATCGCCTCTCGGACGTCCGTCGGAACCCCTTGTGCGACTGGCTCCACGCAGCTAGACTTATCAACCGTAAGCAGGTCCCGAAAGTGAAGGATGCCGCGTCTGCGTTACGGCACCCCGCCCTCGCCCGGACCCATTGGATGGACGACGATGAAGAACTCAATGAGCAGATTTCAGATCCACGACGACTTGACGGCACCTGAGGGCTCGGTGGCGGTGCTTCGGGGCGCGCTGGCGTCGGGTGGACAACTCCCGAACTTCCTGGGCGTGCTGGCGGGTTCGCCGGCGGCGCTCCGGGCCTACGCCCGGTTCCGCTCGGAGCTCCGGCACGGCAAGCTGAAGCTGGCGACGCTGGAGCGGATCGCCTTGGCGGTGGCGGAGCACTATCAGTCCGAGCCGGGCATCGCGATGCACTCCCGCACCGCCCGGACCGCTGGCCTGGCGTTGGACGAGGTGGCGGCGGCGCGTCAGTTCGCCTCCAAGGACAAGCGCGAAGACGCCCTCCTGCGCTACCTGAAGGCGTTGCTCGAAGAGGGCGGACGCCCGCCGATGCACCTCCACGAAGAGGCCCGTGAGGCCGGCTGGGACGACGAGGAGATCCTGGAGGCGATTGCCGCGGTCGCCCTCGAGGGCTTCACCGCGATGGTGAACGTCGCCGGCGAGGTCCCGGTCGACGGATCCTCGGAGGCCTCGCGCGCGCTCCAAGCGGCGTAAGCTTTACCTCAGCCATGTGCGCCCGCGAGCAGACGGCCAGCGGCGAGAGCGGGACTCGCACCGCAGGATGCTGCCCCTACTACCACGAGGCGGTGGAGTTGATCGGGCGACGCTGGACCGGCGCGATCGTGCGCGTGCTGATGGACGGCCCGCTGCGCTTCTCCGAGGTCGCGCAGGCCGTCCCCGAGCTCTCCGACCGGCTGCTGTCCGAGCGTATGAAGCAGCTCGAGGCGCGCGGGATCGTCGAGCGCCGCGTGATCCCGGGTCCGCCGCTGCGCGTCGAGTACGAGCTCTCGCGCATGGGCCGGGAGCTCGAGCCGGCGCTGTCGGAGCTGCAGCAGTGGGCCAAGCGCTGGTTGCGCACCCGCGTCGGGGCCGGCGTCGGTTAAGACCCCGAGTCGGTGCCCGCGCAGCGGGCAAGTAACGTTCCGCGCCGATGGCCGCGCGCCCTCTCACCGCCGACGACGTCAGCGCCCAGGCCGAGGAGCGGGACATCCGCTTCATCCGCCTGTGGTTCACCGACATCCTCGGGCAGCTGAAGTCGTTCTCGATCAACGCCACCGAGCTGGCGGACGCGTTCGAGGGCGGCATGGGGTTCGACGGCTCCTCGATCACCGGCTTCAACCCGATCGAGGAGTCGGACATGATCGCGATGCCCGACCCGACCACGTTCAGCGTGCTCCCCTGGCGGCCCGCGGAGCACGGCACGGCGCGGATGTTCTGCGACATCCAGACGCCCGAAAAGCACGCCCTACGAGGGCGACCCCCGGTACGTGCTCAGACGCGCGCTGGACCGGGCAACCTCGATGGGCTTTGACCACTACTACGTCGGCCCCGAGCTCGAGTACTTCTACTTCCGCGACGCGAAGAACCCCGAACCCCTGGACGACGGAGGCTACTTCGACCTGACCACGCTGGACGCGGGCTCGGACCTGCGCCGCGAGACCGTGCTGGCGCTCGAGCAGCTGAACATCCACACCGAGTACACCCATCACGAGGTCGGGCCGAGCCAGCACGAGATCGACATGCGCTACGCCGACGCGCTGAAGATGGCCGACGACTGCATGACCTACCGGATCACGGTCAAGGAGTACGCGATGAAGTACGGGCTCCACGCCACGTTCATGCCCAAGCCGCTGTTCGGCGAGAACGGCAGTGGGATGCACACCCACCAGTCGCTGTTCAAAGGCGAGGCCAACGCGTTCTTCGATCCCGACGACCAGTACTTCCTCTCCGAGGTGGGCAAGGCGTTCATCGCCGGCCAGCTCCGCCACGCCCGCGAGATCTGCTCGATCTTCGCCCAGTGGGTCAACTCCTACAAGCGCCTCGTCCCGGGTTACGAGGCGCCCGTGTACGCCGCCTGGAGCAGGCGCAACCGCTCAGCGCTGGTGCGCGTGCCCCTGTATCACCCGGGCAAGGAAAGGGCCACCCGCATGGAGCTGCGCTGCCCGGACCCGGCCTGCAACCCGTATTTGACCTTCGCCGTGCTGCTCCAGGCCGGGCTCGAGGGGATCGAGCACGGCTACGAGCTGCCCGAGCCGATGGAGAAGAACCTCTACCACCTCTCGCCCGACGAGCGCCGGCGCCTCGGGATCGAGCAGCTGCCGGAGACGCTGGGCGAGGCGATCGAGCTGACCGCGGAGTCCGAGCTCGTGCTGCGCACGCTCGGGGAGCACATGTTCAACCGCTACATCGAGATCAAGCGCCAGGAGTGGGAGGACTACCGGGTCCAGGTCACGCCCTGGGAGCTGGAGCGCTACCTGCCGGTTCTATAGGGGGCTCTACGCCGAGGGCCGCGACCACGCCGCGCTGTGTATCGCCGCTCACCCCAGCGCCGCCGCCAGCTCCTCCGCCGTGGTGACCGGCGCCTGGCAGGTGAAGTGCTCGCACACGTACGCCGCCGCCCGACCGTCGACCGGCTCGCGGCCCTCGAGCAGCGGCACCCCGTCGGCGCCGGCGGCAAGCACGATGTGCGGACGGTAGCGGCCGCGCACGACCTCCAGCAGCGGCTCGGGCGAGGGCCCGACGATCGCGATTTCCTTCACCGGCGCGAGGTAGAAGTCGACCGCCTGCAGGAGGTGCCCGAAGGCCTGCGGGTGCCGCGCCGCGAGCGGGTAGAGCAGGCGCACGACCCCGAGCGCGTGGCGCTCGTACCTGCCCTCGCCCGACAGCAGCGCGAGCCGCAAGAGCCCGAACGCCGCCGACGAGCTGCCCGACGGGATCGGCGAGTCTTCGAGGTCCTTGCGCCGCGTCACCACCTGCTCCTGGTCCTCTGCGGTGGTGAAGAAGCCGCCGCGGTCGCGGTCTGAGAAGCGCTCGATGATCGTCTCCGCGAGCGCCACCGCCTGCTCGTACCACCTGGGCTCGAACGTCGCCTCGTAAAGGGTCAGGAGCGCCTCGAGCAGATACGCGTGGTCGTCGAGGAAGGCGGGGATGCTCCCGGTCCGAACCAGACCGCGCGAGAGCAGGAACGTCGCGCACTCGCGGGCCGCCTCGAGGTAGTCGTCTCGCTGGAGCACCGCGCCGGCCTCGGCCAGCGCCGAGATCATCAGCGCGTTCCAGCCCGTGAGGCGCTTGTCGTCGAGCCCGGGCCGGACGCGCTCCGCGCGCGCCCCGTAGAGCTTGCAGCGCGCCTCGGGCAGGCCGGGCGGCGCGGGCTCGCGGGCCCGCAGCACGAACTGCCCGTGCTCGAAGGGCCCGAGCTCGAAGTGCTGATCTGCCCCCAGCGCCTCGAGCTCCTCGCGCGTCCACGCGTAGAACTTGCCCTCGACCCCCTCGGAGTCGGCGTCGAGCGCGGAGTAGAAGCCCCCTTCGGGACTTCGCATCTCCCGCAGCGCCCAGTCGAGGGTCTCGCAGCACACGTCCCGTAGCCGCTCCTCGCCGGACACCAGCCACCCGTGCAGGTAGGCGCGCGCGAGCAGCGCGTTGTCGTAGAGCATCTTCTCGAAATGGGGCACCGTCCAGGTGGCGTCGACGGCGTAGCGGGCGAAGCCGCCGCCGACCTGGTCGTAGATCCCGCCGCGGGCCATCGCCCGCAGCGTGGACAGCGACATCTCGCGCTCCCCGCGCGCGAGCAGCAGCTCGATCACCGAGGCGGCGGGGAACTTCGGGGCCCCGCCCCAACCGCCGTTGGCGGCGTCGTAGGTGTGGCGCAGCGCGTCGAGGGCGTCCTCGAGCACCTGCTGGCGGATCGGCTCCGAGGACGGTTGCAGGCGGGCGGTGGCGCCGAGCGACTGGACGAGCCGGCTTGCCTGCTGGGCGACCTCGGAGCGGCGGGTCCGCCACGCTTCCGCCACCGCCTGCAGCAGCATCCGCCAGCTCGGCAGCCCGTGGCGCGGCTCGGGCGGGAAGTACGTGCCGGCGTAGAACGGGACCTGCTCGGGGGTCAGAAACGTGTTCAGCGGCCACCCGCCCTGGCCGGTCAGCGCCTGGCAGGCCTCCATGCAGACGGCGTCGATGTCCGGTCGCTCCTCGCGGTCGACCTTGATCGGGACGAAGTGCTCGTTCATCAGCGCCGCGATCTCCGGATCCTCGAACGACTCGCGTTCCATCACGTGGCACCAGTGGCAGGCGGAGTACCCGACCGAGACCAGCAGCGGCAGGTCGCGCTCGCGCGCCCGGCGGAGCGCCTCGTCACCCCAGGGAAGCCAGTCGACCGGGTTGTCCTTATGTTGGAGCAGGTACGGCGAGGTTTCGCCGGCGAGACGATTGGGCACGAAACCCAGGCTACCCCCACGCCGTGTCCCGAATACGCTTCACCGTGGGCTCCCGTCGCCGACGGGATGCGCCGACCGTCCTGACGAGGAGGAATCATTGTCCGCACACCGCGAGCTGGTAACAGCCCCCGACGCTCCCGCCGCCGCTGGCCCCTACGTCCACGCCGTGCGGGCGGGTGGCTTGTTGTTCTGCTCAGGTCAGATCCCGCTCGATGCCCGCACCGGGGAGATCGTGGGCGCCACGCCGGCCGAGCAGGCCGGGCGGTGCCTGGAGAACCTGGCCGCGGTGTGCCAGGCCGCCGGCGCCAGCCTCGGGGACGCGGTCCGGATGACCGTGTACATGACCGACATGAGCGCGTTCGCCTCCGTCAACGAGGTCTACAGCTCGTTCTTCGAGACCGATCCGCCGGCGCGGGTGGCGATCGGGGTGGCGGCGCTGCCGCGGGGGGTGCAGGTGGAAATCGACGCGGTGGTGGCGCTTTCTGAGTGACCCCCCGTCAACGGTCGCCTCGGTCTCGGTCGAGGACATCCGCCGGGCGGTGAAGGCCGGCGCCGGCATCGTCCGCGAGACCCCCGTCCTCAGCTCGGGAACGCTGACCGAGCGCGCCGGCGGCAACGGTGGCGTTCAAGGCCGAGAACCTGCAGCGCACCGGTTCGTTCAAGCTGCGGGGGGCGCTGGCCAAGATCGCCTCGCTCGGTGACTCGTGCGCGCAGGGCGTGGTCACCGCCAGCGCCGGCAACCACGCTCAGGCGGTGGCCTACGCGGCCCGCGCCCGCGCCATCCCATGCGAGGTGTTCATGCCCCAGGCGGCGTCGATCGCCAAGGTCGAAGCCGCCACCGCGCTCGGCGCCACCGTCCATCTGGCGGGGGCGATCGTCGACGAGTCGCTCGAGCTGGCCCGCGAGCGGGCCGCCGAGGGCGGCCGCGCGTTCGTGCACCCGTTCGACGACCCCGAGGTGATCGCCGGCCAGGGCGGGATCGGGCTCGAGCTGCTGGCGCAGGTGCCCGAGCTCGCCCGCGTGATCGTGCCCGTCGGCGGGGGCGGGTTGATCAGCGGGGTGGCGATCGCGCTCAAGTCTGCGCGGCCGGAGATCGAGGTCATCGGGGTCCAGGTCGACACCTGCGCGCCGGTGCGGGCCTCGCTTGCCGCCGGCGCGCCGGTCGCCGTGGACTCGGCGCTGACGATCGCCGACGGGATCGCGGTCAAGCGTCCCGGAGGGCTGACGCTGGCGCTGATCGACCGGTGGGTCGACGAGGTCGTGGTCGTGGGCGAGGACGACGTCGCCGAGGCGATGGTGTTCATGCTCGAGCGAGCCAAACTGGTGGTCGAGGGCGCGGGTGCGGTGGGGGTGGCGGCCCTGCTCTCGGCTCGGGTGCGGCTGAGCGGTCCGGGCACGACGGTGGTGATCCTGTCGGGAGGGAACGTGGACGCGGGACTGCTGGCCGACGTGGCCCGCCGTCACGAGAGCCAGGCGGGGCGGCGGCTGGTGCTGCTGGCACGGCTGCCGGACCGGCCCGGGTCGCTGGCCCAACTGCTGGCGCTGGTCGCCGACGGCGGCGCGAACCTGCTCGACGTCCAGCACATCCGCGAGGGCATCGACCTCCACGTCCGCGAGAGCGCGGTGCAGCTGGTGCTCGAGACCCGCAGTCACGCCCACGCCATGGACGTGACCGAGGCCATCCGCGAGGCCGGCTACCCCGAGCCCCAGGTGCTGCGCTTAGACGCTCTCGACGGCGGCGTCGCGGTACTGGCGGGCCTGCTCGACCAGGAACCCGATCACGCGGCTCTTCTCGTCGGCCTCGGGGTGCCACTGCACGCCGAGCACAAACCGCCGGCCGGGCGCCTCGATCGTCTCGGGCAGGTCGTCGAGGACGCAGTAGCCGGTGACGGCGAGGCCCTCGCCGAGCCTGTCGACGCCCTGATGGTGATGGGACTTCACCTCGTGCAGCTCCTGGCCCGCGGCCAGGGCGGCCAGCGATCCAGGCTCGAGGCGGACCTCGTGGTCCGAGTTGGCGAAGCTGCCGGGATTGCGCCGGTGCTCCTCGTGGCCGACGAGGTCGGGGACGTGCTGGGTGAGCGTCCCGCCCTGGGCGACGTTGATCAGCTGCATCCCCCGGCAGATCCCGAGCACGGGCATGTCCCGGTCGATCGCCCGGCCGGCCAGCGCGATCTCCGAGCGGTCGCGCTCGGGGACGGTGTTGCGGGTCAGCGGGCCAGGCTCGGCTCCGTAGTTGGCGGGATCGATGTCGGCGCCGCCGGCCAGGATCAGGCCGTCGAGGCGGTCCAGGGCGTCGTCGGGGTCCTCGGTCAGCTGCGGGTCGGGCGGGATCATCAGCGCCAGTCCGCCGGCACGCTGAATCGCGGTGATGTAGTCGTAGGCCAGCAGGGCGGCGCGACGGTCCCACAGGCTCCATCGAGCCTGCTCGAGTGCGGTGCAGATCCCGATCACCGGACGCGGGTCAGTCATTCTCTGAGCCTACCCACCTCGCAGCACGGCACGCTGCACCTTGCCGCTGGCCGTCTTCGGCAGTTCCTGGGCGAAGTCGACGATCCGCGGGTACTTGTAGGGCGCGGTCACCTGCTTGACGTGGTCCTGGAGCTCGGCGGCGAGGTCGTCGCTGGCGGCGAAGCCGTCGCGGAGCACGACCACCGCGCGCACGATCTGGCCGCGCTCGTCATCGGGCGCGCTGACGACCGCGGCTTCGGCGACGGCGTCGTGCGAGACCAGCGCGGACTCGACCTCGAACGGCCCGATCCGGTAGCCGGCCGAGATGATCACGTCGTCGGCGCGGCCGATGAAGTACAGGTAGCCGTCCTCGTCCTGGCGGACGCGGTCGCCGGTGTGCCAGGGGACGGCTTGCGGGGCGGGGGCTCGATCTTCGAGGTAGCTGACGAAGAAAGTGGGGTCGGTGTGAGGGTCGGCGAGGATGAGCTCCTCGTCTTCGACGGTCAGCTCGACGCCGGGCAGCGGGCGCCCCATCGAGCCCGGCCGCACTGGTTCGCCGATCGGCATCCCGGTCAGCTGGCCGGTCTCGGTCTGGCCGTAGCCGTCGCGGATCGCCAGCCCGGTGGCGTCCCTGAACGCGTTCAGGACCTCGGGGTTCAGCGCCTCGCCCGCGGCGACCATGCTGCGCAGGCTCGGCAGGGGGGTGAGCGTGGTCCGCTTGGCGATCACCCGGTACTCGGTCGGGGCCATGCACAGCACCGTGACCCTTTCGGTGCGGGCGATCTCGAGGCGCTCTTGGGCGTCGAAGCGGGCGTCGTGGAGCAGCGCGGCGGCGCCGCGGATCCAGGGCGCGATGAACACGTTGCGGGCGGACTTCGACCAGCCGCTGGCGGCGGTGCACCACACCAGGTCGAGCGGCCGGGCATCGAGCCAGTGCTGCGACTGGAGCTGCTGGCCCGGCAGGTAGCGCTGGCCGTGGACGATGCCCTTGGGCTCGCCGGTGGTGCCGCTGGTGAACGTGATCAGGCAGGGATCGGTGGGCGCCAGCTCTACGCTGGGCGCCGGCTCTCCGGTAAACACCCTCTCATCCGGAACCTCCAGAACCGGGCAACGAGGGCGAGCCAGGTTCAGCTCGGCCAGGTTGCGTTCGTCGGCGACGATCAGCGCCGGGTCGGCCGCGGCCAGCCTGAGCAGCAGGTCCTTGGCGCGCAGCTGCTCGTTGCACGGAAGCGCGACCGCGCCGATCCGAAAACACGCCACCATCGCCAGCACCCAGTCGGGGCGGTTGCCGATCAGCGTCATCACCACGTCGCCCCGCCCGACGCCCTCCCTGGCCATGTGCCCGGCGAGCCGGGCGCTCTTCTCGGCCACCTCGCCGAACGTCCATTCTCTGCGGCTCCCGTCGCGAGCGAGCTCGACCAGCGCAAGGCGATCTCGGGGCGCGGCGTCGACGATCTCCCGGGCGAAGTTCACGGCGCCCTAGTGTCGCAGCGGGTTATGCCGGCGATTGGCTCGGGGCGCCGGTGATCCGGGGCGCCGGCGGCCGCTCGGCCAGACGAGCGGGCTGCTGACCGCGGCGCCGGGGCCGCCACACGCGCAGGTACTGCGCGGCGAAGTACGAGCCGATCACGATCGAGACCGCGACCGCCTGGGCGGCAAACGTCTGCAGGTTGGGGAAGATCGAGAACCACGTCCCGGCCCAGCCGGGCACGTGCAACCCGGGGATCGCGGTCGTGCCGATCCAGCCCGCGAGCTGCATCTCGTTGACCTCCTCGCCGACCATGACCCACAGCACCACCACCAGCATCAGTCCGGTGATGATCAGCAGGCGCCGGTAGGGCAGCCGCTGATGGAGCACGAACGTGATCACCCCCACGGCGGCCGTGAACAGCAGGCCGAGGACGACGCCCTCGAGGACCACGCTGGAGCCGAACGTGACCCGCAGGCCCTGGAGGAAGACCACGATCTCGAACCCCTCGCGGTAGACCGAGGTGAAGCCCAGGAGCCCGAGTCCGAGCAGCATCGCCCGCCGGCCGTCAACGCCACCGAGCAGCCGCCGGCGGCGCTTGTGGTGGTGCGAGATCCAGCCCGTCCAGTACATGCGGTGGAAGAACCAGTTCATGACCACCAGCAGGACGATGATGGCCGGGATTCCGGTGGCGGCCTGAACCGCCAGGCCGCTGCCGCCGAACATCCCGATCACCCACACGGCGGCAAACCAGGTGGCGACCGAGGCCGCCAGCGCGAGGACGCCGCCCACCGCCACCGGCTTGCGGTGCCCGCGGTTCCCGCCCAGGAAGCTTGCGGTGATCGCCGCCAGGACCAGGATCGTCTCCAGCCCCTCGCGGAACACCAGCACGCCGCTGTCGATGACCGCGCTCGTGCGGCTCATGTGGGTGCCGGGCGCGGTCGGGTCGGGGGTCCCGCCGCGGGCGTGCCAGGACAGGATCACGGCCACCACGGCGACGGCGAGCACGACCCCGACCCACAGGTACAGGCTGAGCGAACCCCGGCCGGCCGTACGCAGGCGCCGGCGGGTGGCCGGTCGGGGGTGGGGTCGCGCCGGCTCCGCGTGGGGGAGAGGCCGGCGGGTCGTCGAATCAGCCACGGCCGCGCACCATACCAGCTCTTAGGCATCCCTAATTAGGCCCTCCTTACGCGATCGCCGGTACGCTCGCCGCCGATGAGCTTCTGGAACGGGATCCTGTGGCTGCACCTGCTGGCGATGGCGTTCTTCGTCGGCGGCCAGCTGATGCTGGCGGCGATCGTGGTCCCGGTGCTGCGCGGTCGCGAGGATCGGGTCCTGCTGCGCGCCGCCGCACGGCGGTTCGGGATCGGGACCCTGATCGCGGTGGGTGTGCTGGTCATCACCGGCGCGGCGATGGCCACGCACGACCATCTGTGGCGCGACTCGACCCTTCAGGTGAAGCTCGGGCTGGTGGTGCTGGTGGCGATCCTGATCGGCGCCCACATGCGCCGGCCGGAGTGGCATGCGCTCGACGCGGCGATCTTCCTGGTCTCGATCGCGATCGTGTGGCTGGGGATGGTGGTCGCCGGCGTGTGAGGGCGCCAGGAACGACAGCTAGGCCGGCGTGGCCGCCCTGGCGGGGGTGAGCGCCTTGCCCGGCGTGGCCGCCCTGGCCAGGGTGGCCGCCCGGGCCGGCGTGAGCGCCTTGGTAGGCTGGCGCGGATGGGTCTGATGACCGGAAGCGGCCCGTTCGGCCGCGAGCCCGCCGGGACGTTCAACTTCGAGGCGCCGCCTCCGGGCCGGGCCCTGTACCTCGAGCCGAGCCCGAAGCGGATCCGGGTCGTGGTCGCCGGCGAAACCGTCGCCGACAGCCGGCGGGCGATGCTCCTGCACGAGTCCGGGCACCAGCCGATCTACTACTTCCCGCCCGAGGACGTGCGCGCGGACCTGCTCGAGCCAAGCGACCGGCACACCCGCTGCCCGAAGAAGGGCGAGGCGTCCTACTACACGATCCGAGTGGGCTCGAACGTGGTCGACGCCGGCGCCTGGTACTACCCGGAGCCGATCGCCCAGGCGCCACCGATGCTGGCCGGCCTGATCGCGTTCTACTGGAACCGGATGGACCGGTGGCTCGAGGAGGACGAGGAGGTGTTCGCCCATCCACGCGATCCCTACCACCGGATCGACGTCCTGCGCACCGACCGGCACGTCCGGATCTCGCTGGACGGCGAGCTGCTGGCCGAGAGCGACCGGGGGATGGCACTGTTCGAGTCGAACCTCCCCACCCGGTGGTACCTGCCGCGACAGGACGTGTTCGCCTCGCTGGAGTCCTCGGACACCGTGACCCTGTGCCCGTACAAGGGCCGGGCCAGCTACTACTCGGTCCCGGTCGAAGGGGGCAAGGACCTGATCTGGCTCTACGAGGACCCGCTTCCGGACGCGGAGAAGATCAAGGGGCTGCTGTGCTTCTTCGGCGAGCGCGTCGACATCGAGCTCGACGGCGAGTTGCAGGAGCGGCCCGAGTCGCCCTGGAGCCACGGCGTCAAGTCGCAGAACGCCGCGCCGGCGCAGACCCGGGGCTAACGGCGGCGAGCCAAGATCCGGAGGAGGCGCTGAGCCTCGAGCTCGGGCTGGCCGAGCATCCGCTTCCAGGTGATGCGGACCGTCCCAATCCCGTGCGCCAGCGCGGTGGCGTCGTGGTCGCGATCGCTTTCGAATGAGTCGCGACTGGAGTGGTATTTCCAGCCGTCGAGTTCGACGATCAGCTTCTCAGCCTCGAAATAGGCGTCCACCTCGCGGCCGGCCACGATCGTGTTGAGTTGGGGGCGCGGAAGCTTGAAGCGCCGGCAGAACTCCGAGAAGGCATCCTCGAACTCCGAGCGGGTCGGGCCGTCGGTGGCGTCGATGAACGGTCGCAGTCGCTGGACGCCAGGACGAGTCCTGCGCCGCGCGGCCACCTCCGCGAGTTGCCAGCGCTTCAGGTGCTTCGAGCGGAGCGCGTCATTGACGACCCGGGCGAGCCGGCGGTCGGACAGGCGAGGCGCGCAGTCGACGAGCGTCCACGCCGGGCTCGTCACGCGGATCCCGACGTGGACGCGGACGTCCCAGGGCTGAAGGCCGCGCTGGCGGTGGATCGTGATCCTCGATCTCCGGCAATCTCCGGGGACGGCGACATCGAAGGAGGTGGGCCACCGGTCGGTGAAGCCCCAGAGGGCCAGCGCCGACCGGTGGCTCAGGGCCGCGCCGGCGCCACAGGCGAGGACGGCCGCGGCCGCCGTCTCGAGGGCGGTCACCGGCGGGCGGCCGACGGCGTAGACGCCGGCGTGAACGGGGTGCAGGAAGCCGGCGCGGACTCGGTGTTTGATCGCCTCGGCGCCCAGCCCGAGACTCAGCAGTTGCCGACGAGTGACGTTTCCGTGCTGGCGAATCGCCAGTGCCAGGATGCGACGGTGGAGATTTGGGTCCATATACGCCCCAAATCTCCACCGACACCTGGTCTCGCCCCCTCCCGACGGGTTTTGGCACACTCTCGGGACTTCATGGCCCTGGCGACCCTGGACAGAACCGACGAGCAGAAGGCCATCTGCGAGATGGTCCGCCAGTTCGCCGACGAGCAGATCATCCCGCAGGCCGAGCACTACGACCACGAGGATGCCTTCCCGGAGCCGATCGTCGAGCAGATGAAAGAGCTGGGGCTGTTCGGGGTGACCATCCCCGAGGAGTACGGCGGGATGGGCCTCGACCTGACGACCTACGCCATGATCGTCGAGGAGCTCAGCCGAGGCTGGATCAGCATCTCGGGCATCGTCAACACCCACTTCATCGGCTCCTACCTGCTGATGAAGTTCGGCACCGAGGAGCAGAAGCAGCGCTACCTGCCAAGGATGGCCACCGGCGAGATCCGGGCCGCGTTCAGCCTGTCCGAGCCCGAGCTCGGCTCCGACGTGGCGGCGATCAAGACGGCGGCGAAGAAGCTCCCGGATGACGGCGCCTACGAGATCAACGGCACCAAGATGTGGGTCACCAACGGCCTGCTGTCAAGCCTCGTGTTCGTGCTCGTGCGCACCGACCCGAGCGCCGAGCCCAAGCACCGCGGCCTCACCTGCTTCATCGCCGAGAAGGAGCCCGGCGCCACCGAGAACGCCGGCGACTATGCCGGCTTCAACGTCCCGCCGAAGATCAAGAAGATGGGCTACAAGGGTGTGGAGTCCACCGAGCTGGTGTTCGACGGCTACCGGTGCCCGGCGGAGAACATCCTCGGCGGCGAGGACGCGGGCCTGAACAAAGGCTTCCCGCAGATGATGGACGCGCTCGAGGTCGGCCGGGTCAACGTGGCCGCCCGGGGCGTGGGGATCGCGCAGCGGGCGCTCGAGCTGGCGCTCCGCTACAGCCAGGAGCGAAAGGCGTTCGGCAAGCCGATCGCCCAGCACCAGGCGATCCAGTTCAAGCTCGCCGACATGGCGACCCAGGTCGAAGCCGCGCGGCTGCTGACCATCCGCGCCGCCAGGCTCAAGGACGCCGGCGAGCGCTCGGACCTCGAGGCCGGGATGGCAAAGCTGTTCGCCTCCGAGGCCGGCCGCTTCTGCGTCGAGGAGGCGTTCCGGATCCACGGCGGCTACGGCTACTCCAAGGAGTACGAGATCGAGCGGCTGTACCGGGACGCGCCGCTGCTGCTGATCGGCGAGGGCACGAGCGAGATCCAGCGGATGGTGATCGGCCGCAAGCTCCTGCAACGCCACAAGATCTAGGTCAGGTGGCCGGGCAAGACACGAAGTCGCTGATCGAGACCGCGGTCAACCGGTTCCTGGCCGAGGTGCCGGCGCTGCAGCAGCTGAAGCTCGTCGCCGGGCTCGAGCTGCGGGGCCGGGGCGACGTGCAGATGTACCGCATCGAGCTGCCGGGCCCGCAGGTGACCAAGGACATCGCCGCCGACGCCAGGGTGCACATCTCGGTCTCGCGCGCGCACTTCAACTCCCTGGCCACCAAGGGTCACGTGCGCGACTGGCGGGAGGCGTTCGCCAAGGGCGAGGCCAAGGCGACCGGCGTCGATCAGGTCCTGAAGCTGATCGTCAACGTGGTCGAGCGCCAGGAGGAACGGTCGCGGACGCGCAAGGCGCGGCTCTGAGACCCCGGAGGCAACGGTCGCGGACCCGCAAGGCGAGGCTCTAGGAGCCGGCCCGGTCGTCCTCGCGTGAGGCGACCAGCTCCTCGGCCTCGGTCAGCTGCTGCTCGACCAGCGCCAGCCCCGAGTCCCAGAAGCCGGGGTCGGCGAGATCGATCCCGATGATCGCCCCCAGCTCCTCGGGCTTGCGCGAGCCGCCGGTGGCGAGCAGCTCGAGGTAGCGGGGGACGAACGACTGACCTTCCTCCAGGTAGCGGCCGTAGCCCGAGAGGGCGAGCAGCTGTCCGTAGGCGTAGGCGTAGACGTACCCCGGCGAGTTGATGAAGTGCGGCACGTAGGACCACCACATCCGGTAGCCCTCGGTGAGCTCGACCGAGTCGCCGAACAGCTCCACCTGAGTCTCGACCCACAGCTCGCACAAGCGATCGACCGACAACTCCCCCTCGCCCCGCCGGCAGGTATGGACTCGGTGCTCGAAGCGATTCATGGCCATCTGGCGAAAGACGGTGGCGATCGCGCCGTCGATCCGCTCGGCCAGCAGGGCCAGCCTGGCATCGTCGCCGGGCGCCTCGCGCAGCAGCCGCCCGAACACCAGTGTTTCGCCGAACACCGACGCGGTCTCGGCCAGGGTCAGCGGCGTGTGCTGGTGGAAGACGCCCTGGGGCTGGGCCAGGGCCGCGTGGATGCCGTGGCCGAGCTCGTGGGCCATCGTCAGCACGTCGCGCCGGCGCGCGGTGAAGTTGAGGAGCACGTAGGGGTGGACGGTGGGCACGGTGTAGGAGCAGAACGCCCCGCCGCGCTTGTGGGGCCTGACCGGCGCGTCCACCCAGTGCTCGTCGAAGAACCGCTGCACCAGCCGGCCGGCGTCGGGCGAGAACGAGCGGTAGGTGTCGATCACCAGCTCGCGGGCTTCGCCGAACGAGAACGTGACCGCCTCGGGCCGCACCGGGGCGGAGCGGTCGTAGTCGCAGAGACGGTCGATGCCCAGCAGCTTGGCCTTCAGCGCGTACCAGCGCTGGGGGATGTCGAAGCGGCCACGGACGGCCTCGATCAGCGCCATCACCGATTCGTCGGAGGCCTCGTTCGAGAGGTTGCGGCTGGCCAGCCAGTGCGGGTAGGAGCGCAGCCGGTCCTCGACCGCCTTGTCGTGAACAAGCGTGTTGTAGATGAAGGCGCGAGTCCGCAGTCCAGGCTCGAGCGCCACCGAGACCGCCTCGGCGGCCGTTCGCCGGATCTCGCGGTCGGGATCCTGAAGGCGGCTGAGGGCGACGTCGAGTGTTACCTGATCGTCATCGAGCGCGACCCGCAGCGCGGAGACCAGCTCCTCGAACAGCCGACCCCAGGCGCTCTGAGACGAGATCGACTTCTCGGCCAGGATCCGCTCCTCGGGCTCTGTCAGCAGGTGCGGGCGGTAGCGGCGGGCGCTGCGCAGGTAGTGGCGGCAGAAGTCGAGACCCGCGGGCTTGCCACCGGCTCCGCTTCCGGCCTCGCTCGAACCGGCCGCGCCCGCGTCATCCGGCTCGCCCAGCAGCTCCTCGGCGCGCTCGTCGTCGAGCGCCGCCCACTCGAGCTCGAAGAACAGCAGCTTGGTCTCGATCTCGGTGGCCCGTTCCTGCATCCGCTGCAGCAGGGCCCCGCGGGCCGGATCGGCGGTGTCGGTGGCGAACCACAGCGAGGCGTAGCCGGCGGCCCGCCCGACCAGCTCGCTGATCGTCTCGAGCTCGTGCATCGCCGTCTCGAGGCCGGCGGCGTCGAGCTCGGCGACCTTGCCGGCGTAGCCGTCGGCGACCGCCTGGGCCAGAGCTGCCGCCTCGTCGAGCAGCCGCTCGACGCCGGCGCCGCCTTCGCCCTCGACCAACGGCTCGAGGTCCCATTCGGTCTGGAGGAGCTCGGGATCGGAGAGGTGGTCGGCGGTGGCGGACACGGGCGTGAGGTTAGCTGCGCCCCTACGCCCGCGCGCTGCTGAAGCGTAGGCTTGCGCGATCAATCCGGTTCAGCTTCAAACGCCCCGGACCGTCCTCGAGATCATCTCGGCCGCGCTCGGCTTGTACCGGCGCTACCCGCTGCTGTTCGCGGTGCTCGCCCTCGGGGTCATCGCTCCCTACGAGCTGATCGTCCTAGCCGCCACCGGGACGACGCCGTTCGGCCAACAGAGCGCGAAGGTGTCGACGGTCCTGGTCTTGGCGCTGATCGACTTCGCCCTGGTCGGGCCGCTGATCTCGGCGCTGTACGTACACGCCGTCCGGCGGATCGCCGGCGGTGAGCGACCCGCGCTGGGCGAAATCGCGCTGCTGGGGGCGCGGGTGCTGCCGACCGTGGCCGCCGCGGAGATCATCGCCACGCTCGGAATCGGTCTCGGGTTCCTGGCGCTGATCGTTCCCGGGGTGATCCTCCTGGTTCGCTTGGGCGTGGTGGCGCAGGCAGCGGCGATCGACAACGAGAACTGGATCGAGGCCCTGCGGCGAAGCTGGCAGCTGACCGGCGGCAGCTCCCTGCACGTCTTCGGTCTGCTGCTGATCACCGGCCTCGTCGCCCTGGCGCTCCGCGACGCCGGCTTCGCCATCACCGGCGACAGCGCCCACGCGTGGGCGGTGGCCGTGGGCATCGCGGTGGAGACGATCGCCCGCTCGTTCGTGGCCTTGAGCGGCGCCGTCCTGTACTTCGACCTCGTCGCGCGCCAGGGCGCACGGGCGTGAGCTCGGACGCCAACGCCGGGCGGCCGGTGCGGCTGCTGGCCGCGGGCGGCACGATCGCGATGCGCGGCGCGCGGGCCGTGCCCGCGCTCGACGGCGCGCAGCTGATCGAGCAGCTTCCGCCCCGGGTGGCCCGCTCCGAGATCCATGCCGAGAGCGTGCTGGCGCTCCCCAGCGCGCAGGTGACGCCGGCGCAGGCGCTGGCGCTGGGCCGGCGCGCAGCCAGGATCGGGGACGGGGGGGAAGGGATCGTGATCACCACCGGGACCGACACGATGGAAGAGCTGGCGATGCTGTGCGCGCTGCTCTACGGCGGTGAGGCGCCGATCGTCCTCACCGGCGCGAACCGCCCCGACAGCGGGCCGGGCGCGGACGGGCCGGCGAACCTGATCGACGCCGTGACCGTCGCCGCCGCGCCCCAGGCCGCGGGCATGGGCGCGGTGGTGGTGTTCGCCGGCGAGATCCACGGCGCGACCAACGTGCGCAAGGTCGACAGCACCGGCCCGGCGGCGTTCGGCTCGCCGGCCGCCGGCCCGCTCGGGCGGATCGTCGAGGGGAGGGTGTGGCTGCACGCCAAGCCGATTCGCCCACGGCCGCTGTCGGTCACCAGCCTCGATCACCGGGTCGAGATCGTGACCGTGGCGCTCGGCGACGACGGGTGCCTGCTGCGAGCCGCCGCCGATTCCGCGGACGGGATCGTGATCGTGGCGCTCGGTGCCGGCCACCTCCCCCCGGCCGTGCTGCACGAGCTGCGGGCGGCGGCCTCACGGATTCCGGTGGCGATCACCTGCCGCCCCGACCGGTCCTCGATGCTGTTCGACACCTACGGGTTCGAGGGCGCCGAGGGCGACCTGCGCGACAGTGGCGCCGTGTGCGCGCCGTTCCTCTCGCCGGCGGCGGCGCGGATGGCGCTCATGTGCTGTCTGGGGGCGGGCCTTGACCGCACCGGAATCGCCGCCGCGCTCGCCCCCTGGGACGCGGCCTAGCACCTAGCAAGAACGGGGGTCGAGCGGGCCGCGCAGCTCGAACACCGCGATCGGCTGGCCCTGGGCGCGGCGGCTGTACACGAGCCGAGCGTTCGGATCGGATGTGGCCCAATGCGTCTCCGGCGAGGCGAGTAGGACCTTCGGCCGCCAGAACTCCCGCCCGGGCGTGGTCACCAGGTAGCGGAAGTGGCCCGCGTTGACCGCGGCTCGCCACGCCGGGCACGACGTGATTGGGGTGAAGGCGCCGTGCGGGCCGGGATGAGCGATGTACTGAACCGTGTTGGACAGGTCCGTGCCGAACAGTGGGTAGGTGAAGAAGCCGCCGTACGTGCCCGCCACGCCGATCCGCGCGTGGCGGACCGGCCGAAACATCGCCCACACCCGGGCCATGGAGGAGACGCCGGGTGCGAACGCGTAGCGGGCCCGCAGGTAGTGGCGCTGCCACGCGTAGCCGGCGGCGGCGCCGGCCGTCACGAGCAGCGCGGCCGTGATCGCGCCCAGAGCCGGCGCGAACCGCCAGGCCGCCACCCGCGGGCGCCCGGGCCGGTAGAGCAGCCCGGCCACGACCACGAGCGCGATCACCCCCAGCACCACCGCGGGCAGCGCGTGCGCGTGCGGCCACAGCGACGGCTTGGCCACGGTCGCGACCAGCACGATCACGAAGCCGACGGCCACGGCCAGCTGGCGTCGGGGCCCGGCCAGCGCCGGCGCCAGCGGCAGGACCGTCAGCGACAGCGTCAGTCCGGGCGCGAGATAGCGCATGTTGAAGCCGAACCCGATCGGGTCGCCGGCCGGCCCCTGTGCCCCCTCGGGCGTGAGCAGGTAGGCGACGATGCTGGCCAGCGCGACCAGGCCGAGCATCCGGCGCAGGCGATCCGCGCCCGGGAGCAGGCACAGCACCGGGCCGAGGATCGCGGCGCCGATGATCGCCCACCACCAGCGGCCGAGCTCGGAGCCGATCCCGGCGACGAAGTAGTGGCTCCAGAACCGGCCGTCGGTCAGGTAGTGGGCGACGGAGAACCCGGTGTGGTGCTGGAGCGCCGGCGCCGGCGTGGGAAGGACGCCGAAGCTGACCCACGGCAACGGGTTGCCGACCGAGATCAGGTTGCGCAGGTACCAGAAGCAGCCGGCGAGGATCAGCGGCCCCAGCCACCAGGCGCCAACCCGCGCGCGCCGGCCCGAGGGCGCGATCGCGATCACGCCCACGGTCAGCGCCAGCACCGGACCGAACAAGGTCAGCTTGATGCCCAGCGCGAGCCCGGCGGCGAGCCCCGCCAACGCGATCGCGCCCGGCGAATCGCGACCGTTGACGACCAGCGCCACCGCGGCCATCAGCATCGCGACGCCGGCGATGTCGTTGTCCGCGCTCCCCGCCTGGGAGAAGACGATCATCGGCGTCGCCAGCGCCAGCGCCGCTCCCAGCATCGTCACCGGTCCAATCCCCCGCGGACGCCCGATGCACCACGCGGCCAGCAGCGTCACGCCGAACCACAGGAAGTTGATCGCCGGCGACAGGGTGTCGCGAGCCAGCGCCAGGATCCCCAGCCCGTGCAGCAGCTCGGCGCTCGCGGGATAGAACTGGAGCATGTACTGGATGTCGTACTGGAGCGCGGTCACCCGCCCGGTGCGGGCGAACGTGGCCGCCCACGGCAGGTGGTAGTAGACCGAGTCGAAGGTGTGAATCCCGACCTTGTAGGACTGGAGCATGGGGGACGCCCATTCGGCGCCGACCGCGGCGGCGGCGAGCAGACTCAGGGCGCTCACCGCCGCAGTTGCACCGGCTCGGCGGGTGTCCACTCGCTCGCGCCTCCGGGCGGCGAGCCGAGGCACGCCCTGGCGAACGCCGGCCGCCCAAACGACCCCGACACCGACGAGCAGCAGGGCCACCACGACCGGCAGGAGCCTGAACAGCCCCACCGCTCCCAGCAGCTCCAACGTGGTGACCAGCGTGGCCAAAGCGATGACGAGCTCGGCGAGCCTGGCCAGGGCGCCGGTGAAGTCGGCGAACCACCGCCGGCGGAGCGCCACCGCGACCACGCCCAGCGAGGCCAGGACCAGCGCCAGCGCGACCAGACCCGCCACGTAGCGGGCGACCGTCGGGCTCATGCCCGCCACCAGATAAGGCGGTCCGGATGGAGCACGAGCAGCGGTCCGGCGGGGGGGTTGGCGCGGTAGGGCGCATAACGCTCGGTGAGGGCGGCGAGCGCCGCCGGGGCCGCGCTTGGCAGATCGAGGATGTGGACCTCGCCGAGCGCCTGTACCCAGGCCAGCGAGGACCAGTCGTCGTCGTAGCGGTCGACGGTGAGCGCGGCGCGGGGCCGGGCCTGGAGCCAGCGCACGCGGGCCACCTGCCCGGCGGCCACGCGCTTGCGCTTGTGATCGACGGCCGAGACGAACGCCCCCTCCCACACGGCGAAGGTGATCGGCAGCACCCGCGGCGCCCCCTCGTCGTCGGTGAGCCCGAGTCGCGCCACGCGCTCGTCCGCGAGCAACGCAAGGGCCCAGCGCGGCAGCTCGGCTACGCTTGCACTGCTTTCCATGAGTGCCAAGAGAGTATGCGTCCTGGGGCTGCCCGCGGTGATCCTGGCGCTCGCCGGCTGTGGCACCGGAGCCGGCAAGGGGGCGCCGAAGCTGGACCAGCTCCCGCTGGTCCCGGGGGCTCAGGTCGTGGCTCAGGCGACGTCGTGCGACAAGGGTGCGAACCCGTTCTGCGCCCTGCAGCTGGTGGTCGTCGACCCGCGCTTCAAGACCTCCGAGGACCTGGTCAACGCCGAGCACGACGTGGTCCACAAGGCGGGATGGCCGGGGCTCGGGGCCGACACGGGCGACGAGCGCGCCGCCGAGTCACCCGGTCACAAGCTCCGGGTCACCTACGCGACCGCGTACGGCGATTTGCAGGGAATCGACCTGGGCTGGATCCACCGTCGTCCGCAGATCGCCAAGGCCCTCTCGCGGACGCTGTTCGACCACACGACGGCGATGAGCGTCGAGCTCGATCCGGGCTCATCCTGACGGCTCTCGACCCGGCTCATCCTGACGGCGCGCCGAGCTTGAGCCGCCGGTCGCCGCCGACCGAGACCGCGCTGCGGCCGGCGAGCAGGTCGCGCAGGTCGGCGCCCACGAGCTCGCGGCGCCAGCCGTTCAGCGTGCGCACGTCGGGCTCGGGCTCGCCGCGCCGGGCGGCGGCGACGATCAGCTCGAGCTCGTTGCGGGACGCGATCAGCTCATAGGCCAGGCCGGCGTCGAGCGCGCGGGCGCGCAGCAGCGCCTCCGCCAGCACGATCAGCGGCGCATCTCCGGGCTCCGAGCGTCCGCGCGCCTGATCGCGGGGGATCGGGGAGGCCTGGAGACCGGCGGCGATCGCCCGCAGGATGTCCTCGCCGCGGCGCCTGATGCCCGACGGATGGATGCCCCGGATGTGCTCCAGGGCTCGGAGGCTGGATGGCTGGCGCTTGGCCAGCTCGACCAGCGTCGGGTCGGCGATCACCGAGCCCACCGGGCGGTCCTCCGCCGAGGCGGTACGCTCCCGCCACGCGGCGAGCTCGCGCGCGACCGCACGAGCGCGGGGATCGAGCTGTCCCACGCGCGGGAGACGCTCCCAGGCCGTCTCCGGGTCGCGCTCGTCGGTCGCGGACTCGAGCCGGCGGCACTCCTCGCGGGCCCAGCCGAGCCGGCCCGACTGGCGCAGCCGCCGCTGCAGCTCGTCCGTGAGCTCGAGCAGATGGGCGACGTCCTCGGCGGCGTAGCGGAGCTGCTCGGCGGTCAGCGGCCGGGCGTCCCAGCGGGTGTAGCTCGCGGTCTTGCCCACCCGTCGGCCCAGGATCGAGCCGAGCAGGTTTCCGTACCCGGCCTGGGCGCTGGCGCCGGCGAAGCCCGCCGCCAGCTGGGTGTCGAAGAGATTGGTGACCTCCGTGCGCCAGACCCGGCGCAGGATGGCCACATCCTGCCGGCCCGCGTGCAGCACGATCTCGACCGCCGGATCGGGCAGCAGCTCGGCCAGCGGCGTCGTGTCGGCGCCGTCGAGCCCGTCGATCAGGACGATCCGCGTCCCCTGATCGGCGCCGGGGTCGTCGACGGCGACCTGGACCAGGCACAGCAGCGCCCGGTAGCGGCCCTCGGACATGAACTCGGTGTCGATCCCCAGCCGGCCGCGCGCACGGGCGATCGACGCCACGTGCGCGACCTGATCCGACGACGCCAGCCCCCATTCCTCCATGCGAGGTACACCCTACCGGGCTGATGAGCAGCTCACGCCCCGACGCACGGCCGGCGGTCATCAATAACCTACCTCCGTGGTAGGATTTGACCATGATCTTCTCCTCGAAGGCCGAGTACGGGGTGCGGCTGATGGTCGAGCTGGGGCGGCAGTCGCCGGCGCAGCCCACCAGCCTGAAGGCGATCGCCGATGCCGAGGGATTGCCGCTGGCCTACCTCGAGCAGGTGGTCGCGCGGCTGCGCAAGGCGGGTCTGGTGATGAGCGCCCGGGGCGCTCACGGCGGCTACTGGCTCTCCCGGCCGGCCGAGAAGATCGCGATGGACGAGGTCGTGCAGGCGCTCGAGGGCACGATCGCCCCGATGGAGTGCTTCGTTCACGATCACACCGAGCGCGTGCTGTGCTCCCACCAGCCCGACGCCGGCCGCGGCTGCGCCACGAAGTTGCTGTGGACGCGGGTGCAGGGCGGGATCATCCGCTCGCTGCAAACGACGACGCTGGCCGATCTGGTCGAGTTCTCACGCCGCGCCGAGCGCGTGCCCACGACCCCGGAACGCGTGCCCGCGCCCGTCGCCTAGACAGACACGACAAGAAAGCAGGGAATGGCAGACCTAGAGATTCGAAACCTTCACGTCCGAGCGGGGGAAAAGCCGATCCTGCGGGGGCTCGACCTGTCCGTGGGCAAGGGCGAGATCCACGCCCTGATGGGGCCAAACGGCTCCGGTAAGTCCACCCTCGCGAACGCCGTCATGGGCCATCCAAACCTCGACGTGACCGAGGGCGAGATCGTGTTCAAGGGCCAGGACGTGACCGACGCCGCGCCCGACGAGCGGGCCCGGATGGGCCTGTTCATGGCCTTCCAGTATCCGGTCGGGGTGCCCGGCGTGACCGTGACCAAGTACCTGCGGACGGTGATGAACGCGCACCGCGACGCCGCCGGCGAGGAGCCGGTTCCGCTGAAGGACTTCCGCCAGTTGGTGGAGGCGGCGATGAAGCTGACGAACGTGCCCAGGGAGTTCTCGACCCGCTACCTCAACGAGGGGTTCTCGGGCGGCGAGAAGAAGCGGATGGAGATCCTCCAGCTCGCCCTCCAGCGCCCCGAGCTGGCGATCCTCGACGAGACCGACTCCGGCCTCGACATCGACGCCCTGCGGGTGGTGGCCAACGGCGTCAACGCCGTCGCCGGCCCGGACATGGGCGTGCTGATCATCACCCACTATCAGCGCATCCTCCACCTGGTCCAGCCCAGCCACGTGCACGTCATGTACGAGGGCCGAATCGTCAAGGAGGGCGGTCCCGAACTGGTCGACGAGCTCGAAGCGAAGGGGTATGGCTGGATCACGGAGCGCCTAGAGGCCGCGGTGTGAGCACGACCGCAGCACTGCGCGACGTCGCCGCTGAATTCCCGGTCCTGCGCCGGCGCGTAAACGGCCAGCCGCTCACCTACCTGGACTCGAGCGCCACTTCGCAGACGCCGCAGCCGGTGATCGACGCCATGACCCGGTACTACACCGAGTCGCGGGCCTCGATCCACCGCGGCGTCTACCCGCTCGCGGTGGAGGCCACCGAGCTCTACGAGGGCGCGCGGCAGCGGATCGGCGAGTGGCTGGGATCGACTCCCCAGGAGACGATCTTCACCGCCAACGCCACGGCGGCGATCAACCTGGTCGCGTACACGTGGGGCCGGCAGAATGTGAATACCGGCGACCTCGTGGTGCTGAGCGAGATGGAGCACCACTCGAACATCGTTCCCTGGCAGTTGCTGTGCCAGGACCGCGACGCCGAGCTGGCCTATGTGCCCGTGCTCGACGATGGGCGGCTCGATCTGGACGTCCTCGACGAGCTGCTGGCGCGGGGGCCGAAGCTGCTGGGCGTGGTTCATGTCTCGAACGTGGTCGGGACGATCAACCCGGTCGCGGAGATCGCGCGCCGCGCCCACGAGGCGGGCGCGCTGGTGCTCGTCGACGGCTCGCAGGCGGTGCCCCAGATTCCGGTCGACCTGCGCGCGATCGACGCCGACTTCTACGCTTGGACCGGCCACAAGGCCTACGGCCCCACCGGGATCGGCGTGCTCCACGGCCGCCGTGCCCTGCTCGAGGAGATGCCGCCGTTCATCGGCGGCGGCCACATGATCCGCACGGTGGCGGCGAACGAGTCGACCTGGACCGACCTGCCGTGGAAGTTCGAAGCCGGCACGTCACAGATTGCGGAGGCCATCGGGCTCGGCGCCGCTGTCGACTGGATCCGGGCGCTCGGCATCGAGCAGATCCGGGCGCACGAGGAAGCGCTGGTGGCCGAGACCCTGGCGCGCCTCGGCGCCGAGGTGCCGGGACTTGAGCTGCACGGCCCCCTGGCCGCCGGCGAGCGGGGGGCGCTGGTCTCGTTCTCGCTCCAGGGCGCGCATCCCCACGACGTCGGGGAGATCCTCGGCCGCCGGGGCGTGTGCGTGCGCGCCGGCCATCACTGTGCCCAGCCGCTGATGCGACGGCTCGGGGTGACCGCGACCACCCGCGCCTCGTTCGCCGTGCACAACGGCGCCGAAGACATCGAGCGGCTCCTCGACGGGCTGCAAACCGTACGCAGCGTGCTACAGCTGTAAGGGCGTTCCATGGACGAGCTCTACCGCGAGAACATCCTCGAGCACTACAAGCGACCCCACAACTTCGGGGAGCTAGACCATGCCGATCTGGAGGCCCATGATCTGAACCCGCTGTGCGGCGACGAGCTGCGGGTGCAGCTGAAGGTCGGCGACGACGGGCGGATCGAGGACATCGCCTTCTCTGGCCACGGGTGCGCGATCTCGCAGGCCGCCGCCTCGATGACCTCCGACGAGGTCAAGGGGATGAAGGTCGAGGATCTGCTCGGGCTCGATCGCTCGTTCGTACTCGACCTGCTCGGAATCGACATCTCCGCCACCCGGATCAAGTGCGCGCTGCTGGCGCTGAAGGTGCTCAAGAGCGCCAGCCTCGGCCACGCGGTCGATTGGGAGCCGGACACGCCCGAGTCCGACCGGGCGGCGTAGCGCCCCACAGCGCGCTTCCGGAGGGTTCAAAAAGCTTCCGAACCGGGCACCCCTGCCGGTATGGAGGTCCTGCGGACGAAGTCGGTCGAGCAGTCGATCCAGGACACCGACGACCCCGAGCACGGGCTGCGCCGTTCCCTCGGGCCGATCCAGCTGACCGCGATCGGCATCGGCGTGATCATCGGGACCGGCATCTTCGTCCTCACCGGCGAGGCCGCGGGGACGATCGCCGGGCCGGCGATCGCGCTCTCGTTCGTGGCCGCCGCGATCGCGTGCGCGCTGGCGGCGCTGTGCTACGCCGAATTCGCCTCGACCGTGCCCGTGGCCGGCTCGGCGTACACGTTCTCCTACGCCAGCCTGGGCGAGCTGGTGGCGTGGATCATCGGCTGGGACCTGATGCTGGAGCTGGCCTTCGGCGCCTCCACGGTCGCCTCGGGCTGGTCGCAGTACCTCCAGATCGTCGTGCAGTCGGCCCCGTTCCATGGCCACCCGCCGGCGTGGATCTTCGCCGACCACCACAACCTGATGGCGGCGGTGATCGTGCTGATCCTGACCGGGCTGCTGTGCTTCGGGATCAGGATCTCGAGCTCCGTCAACGCCGTGATCGTCGCCATCAAGCTGGTGATCATCGGGCTGGTGATCGTCGCCGGCCTGTCCTATCTCCATTCGGGCAACTATCACCCGTTCGTCCCGCCGTCGGGCTCCAAGCCCGCGCCCGGCGGAAGCTCGGAGACGACCCTGCTCCAGACCCTGGGGGCGGCGCCCGGCGCGTTCGGCGTCAGCGGCATCTTCGCCGGCGCGGCGCTGGTGTTCTTCGCCTTCATCGGCTTCGACATCGTCGCCACCAACGCCGAGGAGACGAAGAAGCCCCAGCGCGACATGCCGATCGGGATCTTGGTCTCGCTGATCATCTGCACGATCCTGTACGTCGCCGTCTCGCTGGTCGTGACCGGGATGGTCAAGTACAACAAGATCGACGTGAAGGCGCCGCTGGCGACCGCGTTCCAGTCGGTGCACCAGAACACGATCGCCACGATCGTCTCCTACGGCGCCCTCGCCGGGATCACCTCGGTGATCCTGGTCCTGCTGATGGGCCAGGCCCGGGTGTTCTTCGCCATGAGCCGGGACGGCCTGCTGCCGGCCGCCTTCTCGCGCGTCTCCGCTCGCTACGGGAGCCCGTACCGGACCACGCTGGTGACCGGCGTCGTCGTCGCCGCGCTGGCGTTCTTCTTCCCCCTGAAGACGCTAGCCGAGCTGGTCAACATCGGCACGCTGTTCGCGTTCGTGCTGGTCGCGATCGGCGTGATCGTCCTGCGCCGCACCCGGCCCGACCTCGAGCGGCCGTTCCGGACCCCGTTCGTGCCCGTGCTGCCGATCCTGTCGGTGCTGGCGTCGGTGTGGCTGATGCTGAACCTGGCCGCAACGACGTGGCTGCGGTTCGTGGTCTGGATGGCCGTGGGGCTGGTCGTGTACTTCACGTACTCGTTCAAGCACAGCGGGCTGGCGAGACGGTCGCGGGCGGCGCCGGCGCCGCGGAAGGAAGGCGCGGCGGAGGCCGGCGTACGGTAGGCAGGCGCCCCGCCGGCGCCATCGCCCCGCCGGCGCCCTCGCCCCGGCGAACCCCGCGTCCCGCCCCAAATCCGATCACTGCGCTAGGATTTGGGGTGTGCCAGAAGTCATCGAAGTGTGCACCATAGAAGCCCTCGAACCGGGCGCGATGCGCCTGGTCGAATGGGAGGATCTCGAGATCGGCGTGTTCAACTGCGCCGGTACCGTGTACGCGATCGAGGATCGCTGCTCGCATGACGATGGGCCGCTGGTCGAGGGCGTGCTCGACCAGGAGCGCTGCACGATCGAGTGTCCGCGGCACGGGTCGCTGTTCGACCTCAAGACCGGCAAGCCGCTGACGTTGCCCGCCTATATTCCGGTGGACACCTATCCGGTGATCATCGAAGACGAAAAGATCAAGCTGGAGGTGGACCAGTGACCGCTCCCGAAACCGTCCCGACGCTCACCGAGAACGAGCAGCTCAGGGGCATCAACGCCGATTACGACGAGCGCTACGGCTTCCACGACGCCGAAAATTATCTCTACAAGGCGCCCAAGGGACTGAATCGGGAGATCGTCGAGAAGATCTCCGAGTTCAAGTCGGAGGTGCAGTGGATGCGGGAGTTCCGGCTGAAGGCGCTCGAGCACTTCCTGGCTCGGCCGCAGCCGACGTGGGGCTCGCCCCTGCTCCAGCAGGTCGACTACGACGACATCCACTACTTCGTCCGCGCCTCGGAGAAGCCGGGCCGCTCGTGGGACGACGTGCCCGAGGACGTCAAGCGAACCTTCGACCGGCTCGGGATCCCCGAGGCCGAGCGAAAGTTCCTATCGGGAGTGGGAGCGCAGTACGAATCCGAGGTCGTCTACCACCAGGTGCGCGAGGACCTCGAGAAGCAGGGCGTGATCTTCATGGACATGGACTCGGGTCTGCGCGAGCACGAGGACATCGTGCGCGAGTACTTCGCCACCGTGATCCCGCCCAACGACAACAAGCTGGCGGCCCTGAACTCGGCCGTGTGGTCGGGCGGCTCGTTCGTGTACGTGCCCGAGGGCGTGCACGTCGAGATGCCGCTCCAGGCCTACTTCCGGATCAACACCGAGAACATGGGCCAGTTCGAGCGGACGCTGATCATCGCCGAGCCCGGCTCCTATGTGCACTACGTCGAGGGCTGCACGGCGCCCACGTACTCGAGCTCGAGCCTGCACTCCGCGGTGGTCGAGCTGATCGCCAAGCCCGGAGCCCGGATCCGCTACACGACCGTGCAGAACTGGTCGACGAACGTGTTCAACCTGGTCACCAAGCGCGCGGTGGCGCACGAGGACGCCACCGTCGAGTGGGTCGACTGCAATCTGGGCTCGCAGCTGACCATGAAGTACCCGAGCGTGTACCTGCTCGGCGAGCGCGCCCACGGGGAGATCCTGTCGATCGCCTTCGCCGGCAAGGGCCAGCACCAGGACGCCGGCGGGAAGATCATTCATGCCGCGCCGAACACGACCAGCAACATCTTCGCCAAGTCGATCTCCAAGGACGGCGGCCGGGGTTCCTATCGCGGGCTGCTCGAGATCGCCAAGGGCGCCCACGGCGCCCGCTCCAAGGTGGTCTGCGACGCGCTCCTGCTCGACGAGCAATCGCGCTCTGACACCTACCCCACGATCCGGATCTCAGAGGACGACGTCAACGTCGGCCACGAGGCCACGGTCTCGAAGGTCGGCGAGGACCAGCTGTTCTACCTGATGTCTCACGGGATCCCCGAGGACGAGGCCTCGAAGCTGATCGTCAACGGGTTCATCGAGCCGATCACCAAGGAGCTCCCGATGGAGTACGCGGTCGAGATGAACCGGCTGATCGAGCTCCAGATGGAGGGCTCGATTGGCTGAGGGTCTTCAGCTCGAGCTGCCGCAGTTCAAGGGGCGCCCGGGCTGGGAGTTCACCGACATCTCGGGGCTCGACCTGGCCGCCTACGAGCGCGTGGCCCCCGACGCCGGCCCGGGCCCGACGCCCCTGTGGCAGCTCGACGAGCCCCGCCTTCCCGACGGCGTGCTGGTGACGACGATCGAGGACGGGAAGCAGCTCGGTTCGCTGATCTCGGGCGACGACGACGTGTTCGTGGCGCTGAACGACGCCGGCGTGCGCGGCGGCAGCTTCGTGTACGTGCCCCGGGGGGTGGTGGTCGAGTCGCCGATCTCGCTCGCGGCCGTCCAGGCCCGGACCGGGACGCTCGTCAACCAGCGCACGCTGATCGTGCTCGAGGAAGGGGCCCAAGCCGAGGTGTGGGAGCAGTACCTGTCGGGCGCCGAGGAGATCGAAGGCGTGTTCAACGCCGTCACCGAGCTCGTCGTCGGCGACAACGCCCACCTGCGCTACGTATGCGGCCAGGGTCTGAGCGAGCAGAGCTGGATCTTCGGCGCCCAGCGCGCCGAGGTCGGGCGCGACGCCTCGCTGGACTGGGTGGCGCTCGGGTTCGGCGCCGCCAGCGGCCGTGTCCGCATGGAGACGCGCCTCGGCGGGCGAGGGCGCCGGGGCCAGGGTCACCGGCGCCTACGCGACGCATCGCCGCCAGCACATCGACTTCGACACCACCCAGGAGCACGCGGCCGCGAACACGACCTCCGACCTGGCCTTCCGCGGCGTCCTCCAGGGCCGCTCGAGCGCGGTCTGGAAGGGCAACATCATCGTCGACCGCGGCGCGCAGAAGACCGACGCCTTCCAGGAGTCGCGCAACCTGCTGATCTCCAAGCGGGCCCATGCCGACGCCATCCCCGGGCTCGAGATCCAGGCCAACGACGTCCGCTGCACCCATGCTGCCGCCGTGGCCCAGGTCGATCCCGAGCAGCTGTTCTATCTGCGCTCCCACGGCCTCAAGGAGGAGGTGGCCAAGCGGCTGGTGATCGAGGGCTTCCTGGCCGCGCTCGTGGAGCGGTTCGAGCAGGGGACGGTGCGCGAGGTGCTGGCCGACGTGCTCGAGCGGCGGCTGGCGCTGATCCTGGCCGGCTGACGCCGCGGCGGCGCCGTCAGTCGCGGTCGGTGGAGACGATCAGAACGTTGCAGCGGGCGCGGTGGGAGACCTTGTTCGGGACGTTCCCGAGCACGAACCGAGACGCGCTGTGCATGCCCTTGTTGCCGACCACGATCATGTCGGCGTTGACCTTGTCGGCAACCTCGAGCAAGGCGTCGGCGGGGTCCTTCTCGACCGCGTGGGTGGTGACCTCGACCTTGTGCACGCGACCATCCGCCGCGGCCTCGGACAGCGTCGCCTCGACATGCGCGTCGGGCAGCGGCTGCCAGACCTTCGCCGCGCCTTCCGGTGCGCCGGTGATCTTGGCGCCGCGCAACGGCTCGAACGCGGACACGATATGCAGCTCGGCCTCGAGCGCGCCGGCCAGTCGCACGGCCTCGGCCACGGCCCGCTTCGCCGTGTCAGAGCCGTCGGTGCCCACTACGATCGCTTCGGCCATTCGTCTCTGTCTCCCTCGTCGTGGCCCCTCAACCGCACCCTACCGCAGTTCGGGGCCGGGCGTTTACGATGAGCGCCTGAGATGGCGCGCTCCACGCCGCTGATTCCGCTGGGCTACGGCAAGTTCGTCCGGGCCGACCGCGTCTACGCGCTGGTGCCGCTCGAAGGCGCCGAGCGCGGCGACGGGCGGCGGACGCTGGTCCACGTCGAGGGCATCGTCGACCCGCTGGTGGCCTCGAGATCCGAGGGAGCCATCGCGCGGGACGTGGCGCTCGCGCTCGGCCAATCCTCGCCGCGCGGGCGATACGACAGCATCCCGGATCAAGAGGCGCTGTTCTGAGCATGGCGAAACGGGTCGTCCTGCTCCGGGGCATCAACGTCGGGCCGACCAAGCGGATCGCGATGCCGGCCCTGCGCGAGGCGTTCGGGGAGGCCGGCTTCGAGGACGTCCGCACCTATGTGCAGAGCGGCAACCTGGTGCTCTCCAGCGGCGCCTCGCCCAAGCGGCTGGCGGCCCAGTGCGAGGAGCTGATTCGCGACACGTTCGGACTCGAGGTCCCGGTGATCGTCCGCACGCCCGAGGAGCTGGCCAAGGTGGTCGAGCGCAACCCGTTGGGCGAGATCGCGGTCAACCCGAAGCGCTACCAGGTGAGCTTTCTGTCGTCGCAGCCGAAGGCCGAAGTCGTGCGCAAGCTGGAAGGGCTGAAGGCGCCGATCGAGGAGTTCGTGGCCATCGACCGCGAGCTCTACGCCTGGCATCCGGAAGGGGTCGCGCGATCCAAGCTGTGGAACGCGATCGCGGGGCCGGGCCTGGGCGTGAACGCCACCTCGCGCAACTGGACCACGGTGACGATGCTGCTGGCGATGGCCGAGGACGGGTGAGCCGGTGCACGACTACGTGATCCTCGATGTGTTCACCGACACGCCGCTGCAGGGCAACCAGCTCGCGGTGTTCACCGACGGCCGGGAGCTGAGCGAGGAGACGATGCAGCGCGCGGCCCTGGAGCTGAACCTGTCGGAGACCGTGTTCCTCCTGCCGGCCGACGGCGACGCCGACGCCGACGCGCGGGCGCGGATCTTCACCCCGCGGACGGAACTGCCGTTCGCGGGCCATCCGGTCCTGGGCAGCGCCTTCGTCGTCGGCCGCCGCGAGGGAGCGGCGGCTGTCCGCCTGCAGACCGGCGCCGGCGTGGTCAGGGTCGCGCTCCGACGCGACGGCGAGCAGATCGCCTACGGCGAGATGGAGCAGCCCATCCCCGCCGCGGAGCCGTTCGATCGGGTGCCGGAGCTGCTGGCGGCGCTGGGGGTCGAGCGCTCCGAGTTGCCAGTGGAGGCCTACCGCAACGGGCCGCTGCACGTCTACGTGACCCTTCCCGCCGATGAGGCCGTGGCCGCACTGGCGCCCGACCTCGGCGGCCTGGCCCGGATCGGCACGTTCGGCGTCAGTTGCTTCGCCGCCGCCGATCGGCGCGTCAAGACGAGGATGTTCGCGCCGGCGCTCGGGGTCGGCGAGGACCCGGCCACGGGGTCGGCGGCGGGGCCGCTCGCGCTGCATCTGGCCCGTCACGGCCGGCTCGAGTTCGGGCAGGAGATCGAGATCCGGCAAGGGGCCGAGATCGGCCGGCCGTCGATCCTGCGGGCGCGCGTGGAGGGCTCGGCCGAGCAGGTCGAGCGGGTGATAGTCGGCGGCGGCGCGGTGTTTGTGGCCGGCGGCTGCTACCGGCTCCAGTAGCCGCTTGTCCGGGGCACCACTCGGTGGGATACTCGCAGCGCTGAACATCCGCATCGTCAGCCGGAGGTGAGTACATGTCAGAGCCGGCCAGCGTCCTCGTCGTCGCCCACCAGACGGCGGCGACGCAACCTCTACTCGATGCGGTCCGGGACCGCGCTGGGCGCGGCGAAGCCAGATTCCACCTCGTGGTGCCGCGCCAGCCCCACGGCATGCACAAGCTGGTCGATCCCCAGGACGCCGGCGACGACGAGGCCCAGCACGTCCTCGACTCGGCGCTGCCCAAGCTCTCCGAGGCGGCGGGCCACCGGGTCACCGGCGAGCTCGGCGACTCCGAGCCGCTGATGGCGATCCAGGATGCGATCAACCTCGGCCGCTACGACGAGATCATCATCTCGACCCTGCCGCTGGGCGTCTCTCGCTGGCTGAAGCTCGACCTGGTGAGCAAGACCAAGGCGCTCGGGCTGCCGGTGACGCACGTGCTCGCGCCGAGCAAGGCCGAGGCGATGGCGGAGGTGAAGTAGGAACGTAACCCGGCGGCGTGCCTGTAGGCTGCCGCGGCAGTGAAGCTCGCCACGTTTCGTGCCCCCGGCGACGATCGCCCCCTCGCCGGCGAGGTGGTCGACGAGTGCGTGTTCGCGTTCGCGGACGGAAGCTCGGTCCGCGATGTGCTGGCGCGAGCGGGTCGGGCGTCCCGCGGCGAGCGGTCGTGGCCGCTATCGGAGGTGGAGCTGCTGGCGCCGGTGCCCAACCCGGGCACGATCTACGCGATCGGCCTCAACTACGCCAAGCACGTCGCCGAGACCGGCGCCGAGCGTCCCGAGACGCCGATCGTGTTCGTCAAGGTGGGTGGTTCGGCCGCCCCCCCGGGCGGCCCGATCCGCTGCCCGGACGTGGTCCGCCGGCTCGACTACGAGGGCGAGCTGACGATCGTGATGGGCAGCGGCGGCGAGATCGCCGGCTACTGCGTCGCCGACGACGTCACCGCCAGGGACCTGCAGCGGCGCGAGCCGCAGTGGACCCGGGCCAAGGGTGCCGACACGTTCTGCCCGTTCGGGCCCTGGGTCACCACCGCCGACGAGGTCGCCGACCCAGGGGCGCTGAGGCTGCGCACGTGGGTCAACGGCGATCTCCGCCAGGACTCGAGCACCGCCGACCTGATCTTCGGTTGCGCCGAGCTGGCCGACTTCATCGCCCAGACCTGCACGCTGGAGCCCGGCGACCTGATCCTCACCGGGACGCCCAACGGGGTGGGGATGGCGTTCGACCCGCCACGGTTCCTGCGGTCGGGCGACGTGGTCCGGATCGAGATCTCGGGGCTGGGCGCGATCGAGCACGCGGTCGAATAGGTCGTTCGGATGGCCGAATGGGGTGGGCCTTCCAAGTTAATCAGTGGTGCTCGATCACGCGGTCGATGAGGCCGTACTCGACCGCCTCCTCGCCCTTGAAGAACCGGTCGCGCTCCATGTCGGTGTGGACCTGCTCGACCGTCTGGCCCGTGTGCTGGGCGTAGATCGAGTCGATCCGGTCGCGGATGTTGAGGATCTCGCGGGCGTGGATCTCGATGTCGGTCGACTGGCCCTCGAAGCCGGCCGAGGGCTGATGGATCAGCAGCCGGCTGTTGGGCAGCGCGAACCGCTTGCCGTTCGCCCCGGCCGCCAGCAGCAGCGATCCCATCGACATCGCGATCCCGATGCAGATCGTCTGGATCTGCGGCTTGACGAACTGCATGGTGTCGTAGATGGCCAGGCCCGAGTAGATCGAGCCGCCCGGGCAGTTGATGTAGATCGAGATGTCCTTGTCGGGATCCTGGGACTCCAGGTGCAGCAGCTGGGCGACGACGAGGTTGGCGATCATGTCGTCGATCGGCGTTCCCAGGAAGATGATGCGTTCGTTGAGAAGCCGGGAGTAAATGTCGAACTCCCGCTCGCCGCGCGCGGTCCGTTCGATCACCATCGGGATCAGAGGCATGCTCTCTACCCTAGCGGCCGCCGATCTCCTGGGCGATTACGGGATCACGACCGCGGAGCCCTCGAAGCGTCCAGCGCGCAGATCGGCGAGCGCCTCCTCGGCGCGCTCGAGTGGATAGGTCGTGACCGTGGTGCGCACCGGCACCTTGGGCGCCAGCGCGAGGAACTCGCGGCCGTCCTCACGGGTCAGGTTGGCCACCGAGCGGATCATCCGCTCCTCCCACAGATCGTCGTACGGGAACGAGGGAATGTCGCTCATGTGGATGCCGGCGCACACGACCCGCCCGCCAGGGGCGAGCGCCCTGAGCGCCGCCGGCACCAGCGGGCCCGACGAGGCGAAGATGATCGCGGCGTCGAGCTGGTCCGGTGGCCGCTCGTCGCTGCCCCCCGTCCACACGGCGCCGAGACTCCTCGCGAACGCCTGTGTTCGCTCGTCCCCGGGACGAGTGAACGCGAACACCTCGCGCCCCTGATACGCCGCCACCTGGCAGATCTGGTGGGCCGCCGAGCCGAAGCCGTAGAGCCCGAGCCGGACGGCGTCGCCGGCCAACCGCAGCGCCCGGAACCCGATCAGCCCGCCGCATAGCAGCGGCGCTGCCTGCTCGTCGCTGAGCTCGCTGGGCAGTGGAAAGCAGAACCGCTCATCGGCCACGGTCAGCTCGGCGAAGCCGCCGTCGATGTCGCGTCCGGTGAATTGCGCGTGCAGGCACAGGTTCTCGCGCCCGCTCTGGCAGTAGCGGCACTGTCCGTCGGTCCACCCGAGCCACGGGACGCCGACGCGGCGGCCATCGTCGGTGACCCCGACGATCTGATGGCCGAGCACGACCGGCAGCTTCCCGGCCTCGATCTCGTGATCGCGCAGATGCAGATCGGTGCGGCAGACCGCGCACGCCTTGACCGTGAGCAACAGCTGGCCCGGCCCAGGCCGGGGGTCCGGGAGCGTGGCCGCCGCCAGCGGCCGTCCCTGCTGCTCGAGGATCATCGCGCGCACGGGGACATGATGATCGTTAGCCCGGGGCCGCGACGGGTAACCCTGGGAGATGGAGACCGAGCGCGATCAGGCCCCTGAGGAGCAGCGGCCGCCCGAGGATCGCCCTGACGAGCCCGGCGCCGAGGGCGGCTCCCGCAGCCCCGCCGCCGACACACCTCCGGCGCTGCCGAGCGACGACGACTCGCCCCTCGGCGACACCGACCAGCACTCAACCAGCTGAAAGGCTAAGGCAGGGCGTCCAGCCACGCCTGGCGGCTGGTGTGCACCGGCGAGGGCTCGCCGGTCTCGATCTCGCGCCGGATCTCGCCGAGGGTGCCGAATCGCTCGGCGACGACGTTGTGCTGGTGGATGGTTTCGAGGTTGACCTGCTCGGCCGAAACGAACGCGCGGTCGTCGAGGTCCGGGAAGCTCGAGAGAACCCCGCGGATCATCTCCCGCACGCAGTCCTCCACAAACCGGGGTCGCCGGTGCGCCTTCTCGACCACATGGGCTTCGTCGGAGCGCTTCATCAGCTCGTAGATCTCGGACGACATCGAAGCCTCGACGATCTCGAGCAGCGTGGCGGCGTCGATCTCGTCGTCGCACAGCTCGGTGCAGCCGATGTGAAGGGTTCCCAGGCCCCGCTGATTGTGGGTGGCCACCGGCACGGCGTCGAGGATCCGGTCGATGTCATCGGGATCGAATCCCTCGGCCTCGAGCTGTTCCCGGGCTGACCCCGCCACCAGCTCCTGCGCGCAGGGGCACGCCGTCATGCCCTGGGCGGTGACGCCGATCAGCCTGCGCGTCCCGAGCTCTGAGCACATCGCGGAGCCATGGAGCGTGTACAGCTCCTGGGTCCGGATCCCCGACACCGGGGCCGGCTTGTGCTCCGGGAACCGCGCCTCGACGCTGACCTCGGCGCGGCGCGCGCCCTGTCGCTCGCGCACGCGCTGGGCGATGTGCTCGGCCAGCGTCTCGACCTTGAACGTCGACTCGCCGAGCACGACGGCGTTGATGGCATCATTGACGACCTCTTCGAAGCGCGACATGTGCGCGCCCTTCTGCGCCGGCCCGAGATCGACCACGCATTCAAAGCGCGCCGAGAACAGTTGCTCGGCGCCGTTCTGACGCATCCGGATGACTTTCTCGACGCCGGTCACGCCGACGCGGGACAGGCTCAGCTGGATCGTCGGGAGCTGCGCCTGAACGTCGACGGCCGGAAGCTCTGGGGAAGGCTGCGGAGCCGTCATTGCCTTAAGGGTAGAGAAGCGGCCCGGTTTCGCTCCTTTGCGCCGCTGGACAAAGGGCGGGATTGTGCTATCACTCACCGCCGTCGCAGTGATGGGAGACTAGAGAGGGAGTCGCCCTGGTCGGGTACTCGACACCACGTCTGGGAGGAGCTCAGGGGCCGTGAGCGACAAGTCAATCGTGCTGCTAACCGACGAGGCTCCGATCACGGAGGCCGACGATCTCCGTCCCCTGATCGCCGAGGGTCAGGAGCGGGGGTTCATCACCTTCGAGGAGATCGAGCGGTGCCTCGAGGAGCTGGACGTCACCAAGGAGCAGATCCAGGAACTCCACGCCTTCCTGGACGAGCAGGGAATCGAGGTCGTCGAGGCCGACGGCCGCCTGGCCAAGTCCGAGGGCGGCAGCATCGAAGCGAGCGCCGCGCAGGCCGCCGAGCCACAGCCCGACCAGCGCAAGAAGGTCGAGATCGATCTGACCGTCGAGCCTTCGCTGGATTCCCTGCGCCTGTATCTGCGCTCGATCGGGCGAGTGCATCTGCTCACAGCCGAGCAGGAGGTCCAGCTGGCGCGGCGGATCGAGCGCGGCGACATGCCCGCCAAGCAGCAGATGATCGAGGCCAACCTGCGGCTGGTGGTCTCGATCGCGAAGTCCTACCTGGGCCGTGGGTTGACGTTCCTGGATCTGATCCAGGAAGGCTCGATGGGGCTGATCCGCGCGGTCGAGAAGTTCGACTACCGGCGCGGGTACAAGTTCTCCACCTACGCCACGTGGTGGATCCGCCAGGCGGTGACGCGCGCGATCGCCGACAAGGGCCGGACGATCAGGATCCCGGTGCACATGGTCGAGAAGCTCAACAAGGTCGTCCACGTCGAACGGCAACTGGTCCAGCAGCTGGGGCGCGAGCCCACGCCGGAGGAGATCGCCGCCGAGCTCGAGACCACCGTCCGCGAGGTCCGCGATGTCCTGCGCATGGCTCAGCAGCCGATCTCGCTGGAGAAGCCGATCGGCGAGGAGGAGGACTCCGAGCTCGGGGACTTTGTCGAGGATCAGACCGCCGAGTCGCCATTCGAGCAGGCCGCCGAGCATCTGCGGCGCGAGAACCTGCGGCGGGCGCTGGCGGCCTTGCCCGAGCGCGAGCGGGAGGTGATCGAGATGCGCTTCGGCTTGACCGGCGAGCGACCGTACACGCTCGAGGAGGTCGGGCGCGCGTTCAACGTCACCCGCGAGCGGATCCGGCAGATCGAGAACCACACGCTGAAGAAGCTCGAGGCGCTGCCCGAGGCACAGCGGCTCCGGGACGCGTCGTAGCCGGCGGACGACCGCCAGCGGCTGGCCGCGGGCGCGCCGTCATCGCCGGGGGGCGGGCGTTCCGTCCGTACGCGAACGTATGTTTGGGCGTATGGAACGCGTGTGGACGCCGAGGAGGCAGGGCGATCTTGGCGAGCTGTCCGCGATGGACTGGCTGACCCGTGTTGGCGCTTGTGTGTGGAGGCCCGTCTTCGAGCATCCCGACTATGACCTGATCGCTGACTTCGACGGCAAGCTCGTCCGCGTGCAGGTGAAGACGTCGACCTGTTGGAGGAACGGCAGGTACGAACTGACACTGGCCACGCGCGGGGGAAACCAAAGCTGGAGCGGCCTCGTCAAGGTCCTTGATGCCTCGCGGTGCGACGCCGTCTTTGCTCACGTGGGGGATGGCCGCCGATGGTACATACCCGTCTCAGCCCTCGGCGGAAGCTCCGGGCTCCGGCTGGGAGGACCCAAATATGCCGCGTTCGAAATCGAGCCGGGACAGCCGCTCCCAGCTCGAGTAGCGACGGGCAAGCAGCCGAATTTGGGCCTGGTCGGACGCTAGACTGACGGGCCCGGCGGGATTCCCGAGCGGTCAAAGGGGTGTGGCTGTAAACCACATGGCACTGCCTTCCCAGGTTCGAATCCTGGTCCCGCCATTCCGCTTCCTCAGCACGGTCAACTCCTCCAATCCGGACCTCGTATCCTCGGCCGCCATGCCCGCGGACGAGCAGGACGTTCAGCGAGAAGAGATCGAGGCGGCGCCGGACAAAGCCGAGCGGCTACCGCGGTTCCGAAAGGCGGCTGAGCGATTCGACACGAGCCCGTCGCTGCTGGCCGCCACCCGGCGGATCCGCCAGCGCCTCCCGGGGGATGAGCGGTTCGGCGACCCGTTGTCCACGGCCGGCCGCGAGCCGGCGCAGCTGTTGGCACGCGGGATCTCGTCGCTCAGCCCGGAGCGGGAGAGCGTCGTGCAGGAGCTGGGCTTCGCTGGGTTGCAGGTGTGGCAGTCGCTGTCCGAGGTGGCGGGCCGCGGGCGCGGTGAGGAGGAACTGGCGCTGCTGTTCACGGACCTGGTGGAGTTCTCGTCGTGGGCGCTGGCGGCCGGCGACACCGCCACGATCGAGTTGCTTCGCGAGGTCGGGATCGTCATGGAGAGTGCGGTACTCGCGCACAACGGACGGATCGTGAAGCGGCTCGGAGACGGGCTGATGGCGACGTTCCTAAGCGCCCAAGACGCGGTCGACGCCGCGCTCGAGGCCCACGACGCGTTGGAGCAGGTTCAGGTCGCGGGCTACCGGCCGCGGATGCGCGCCGGGGTGCACTGGGGCCGCCCACGCAGGCTGGGCGGGGATTACGTCGGGATCGACGTCAACATCGCCGCGCGCGTCGGTGACGCCGCAAAAGCGGCCCAAGTGATGGTCTCCGAGCCCGTGCTCGAGCACATCGATCTCGACGTCCTCCAGATCGGCCGGCGGAAGCGGCTGAAGGCGGAAGGCGCCCCGCGCGAGCTGCACGTGATCACGATCTCGCGCCGCTGATCGCGTGCGTGTGGCTCGCAGCGGTCGCGGGATGTGCTGGCGAGCTGATGAGCGAGGTCGGGCCCGGGACGGCATCTCGTCGGGTCCGCACCTCGAGATCGGCTTCGCCGACTCGGGCGGCAGCCCGATCGGCGCCGGCAGCGCGTCGACGATGCTGTCGCTGCTAGGTGGCGCCTAATAACGCCCGCCAAGAGGCCAGCTAAACCGCTACGCTCACCGCCACCGCCCTCTTAGCTCAGCTGGTAGAGCACTTCCATGGTAAGGAAGGGGTCGTCGGTTCGAGTCCGACAGAGGGCTCTGACGGATTGCCTTTGTTGGCGGGGTTTGGGGGTTGGTGCCGGCTCGGTGATGGCAACGCCGAGGCCGCGATGGAAACTATTTGGAAACCGCGCCGTCCTCGGCGGACTGGGTCTGCTCGTTGACGGGCGCCATGTCCGAGGGCCGGCCGGGTTGCCGTTCTCCAGGATGTTCTTGATGTTCGTGCGATTCCCCTGAACCGGGAGATCATCCACTCACCGGCGGGAGACGGGCGCGGACGGGCCGTCTTTCGCCGGGGAGTAACCCCCCGGGAGGGGGCGTTTGAAATGCTGGTGCGTCTCGCGAGCCGCCGCGGCCGTCGGCCCTGTTAGGCCGGCCGGACGAGGCTCTCGGCGCGGTTCTCGGACAGGACCAGAGCCACGATTACGATCGCCTGCATATCCGAGCGCTCGTCCGTGCCCTTCGTCGGCTGAGCACTCCTAACGTCGTCGAAGCGCTCGTGAGCTCAGGGACCGCTCAAGAAGCGAAAGCGATTGCCGGCGGGTTGCGCGGTTTCCGCGCACCGCAGGTGTGTGACGTGGGAGACCACGAGAGTCGCGTGCCAACAGCGAAGCGGGACCGACGCGGCGCTGGTGTCAGCCTCTTAGTCGGCAACCTTGTGCGGACAGACCGACGCGACCCTGAATGGTGACTTGCGCGCCCCGAGGGATCGCCGCAAGGCAGACTGGTGAGATGGGTTCGGTCCGGATGCTCGGAGTCGTTCCGGTAGCGACAGTTCAGTCGTGGCTGCCGTGTTGATCGAACTGTCCGGGGGCGAAGGTGTCGTTCGCTGTGACGATGGCGAGATCGTGCTTGCGCACGAGGTCAGGCTGGAGTGGGGCCAACTGCTGCAGCCGCACGACAGCTATTGGTGGCGGATGTTGACTTCAGTCGGCATCATCTGTGATCCGCGGGGAGCGGGTCGTCAGGAAGTATCCGCCGATTGCCACGATGGTCAGGCACTCGACCGCCCTCAAGATCAGATAGGCCTGCGAACGAAGGTGTGTGTGTGTGGCGTCAAGGCACTGCGCATCGCCAGGCCGTTCGTCACGACCGCTAAGGCGGTGCAGGCGAGAAGGAAGACGCCGGCGACGAGGGTGCCGTCGCGGGACGTCCCGCTCGAGGAGTGCGGGTGGATGAGCGCGCTACCGATGGCGAAGGTGAAGGTCGCCACTAAGAAAGCAGGGTCCAACGAGCACGGCCGTCTTCCTCGTGGACGTCTTCGTCAGTCCCTCCAGCGGGTACGGAGCTGGCTGCGGGATGCGGCTTGGCGACTGGCTGAGCGTTGCGGCCTTCATGGTTCCTCCGGTGATCGAGCCTTACGTTGTAAGTAGCTGCCGACCGGAGGTCTACTCTCGCGCCCCGATCGCCTCAACGGGCCGCTCGCGGAGCGCTCGTCTGGTTGGCAGCGCAAGGGCCAAAAGCGCCAGCAGTGCTGAGATGCCGAGGATCGCGGCGAATGGTCTCGCGGGTATGTATGGGAGGCCGCCGTTGAGCGCCTGGCTGAGTGGTAGCAGCGCGGTGGCGGCGATCGCCAGGCCGATGCCAAGTCCGATGGTGATGATCAGCGCTGCCTCCCAGCGCGCCATCGATCGGACTTGGCGGGCGGTCGCGCCGACGAGCCGCAGGAGCCCGAGCTCGCGGCGGCGCCGGAGCCCGATCATGATGAGCGTGCTGAGTACGGCGATTGATGTGAAGGCGAAGATCTCGGCGACGAACTGTGGGCCGAACCAGCGGTTCATCTCGTCCTCGGCGGCGGTGGCGGTGGCGAACGTCGCGCGGTTGCTGATCTTCAGGCCGGGATACCGCGTAGCGAGGGCGTGGAGGCGCCGGGTGACCGCGGCGGGGTGGTCTGTTTGGATGAGGATCGTCCCGAGCAGCGGGATCGTTTGGTGGCCGGCGGCGAGCTCGGGGGAGAGCAGAGCGTCTCCGAAGGCCAGGTCGCGGCTGTAGATCGCGACGACGGTGGCGTGGGCGAGTGTGCCGTCGCCGAGCATGATCTGGACGCGTTCGCCGATGTGGGCGTGGGCGGCGTTGGCGCGGCGGCGCCCGAGCGCGATCGTGTTGCCGTGCAGGGCGTTCAGGGATCCGGCGGTGACGCCGACGTCGAGGCCGCCGCCCTGCCCGCCGGCGAGGATCTGGGCGGGGAGGGTATCGTCGGAGTCGCCCAGGCCGGGGCCGAGCGTGGTCGAGGTGAGCGCGACGGCCGAGCGTACTCCGGGGGTGGCGCGCGCGTCGCTCAGCGCTGCGGTGGGCAGTCCCGGACCGGTGGTGGTGAGGGCGAGCTGGCCGGTCAGCCCGGCGTGCCTTTGCTGGGTGATGGCGTGCTCGATGGTGGTCGTGCTGAACAGAAGCGTGCAGCTCATGGCGACGGTGAGCACCAGTGGGGTGCTGGCCGAGGAGAAGCGCCGGGCGGCGGTGCGCAGGTTGGCGGCGGCGAGGAAGCCGCCGACCGGCGAGATCGCCCCGAGCGCCGGCGCCAGCAGACGGGCGACCACGTACGCGAAGATCGGTCCCAGGAAGCCGACCGCCACGACGAGGAAGATCGCGGTCATTTCCGCTGTCGCCGCGGCGGTATCGGGCGTGCTGGTGGTGACCGACACGGTGAACAGCGGCACGGCGCAGGCGAGCGCGAGCAGCCCGCCGATGATCCGCCCCGGGCCGAGCAGCCGCGGCTCCACCGCGGCGTCGGTGAGCGCGAGGGTTGGCGGCACTTTGGCGGCGCGCCTTCCGGCGGCCAGGACCGCGAGCAGCGAGGTGGCGACCGCGCAGCCGATCACGGCGGCGGCGGGGAGCCAGTCGTAGTTGAGGGCGAAGTTCGGCGGGGCGATGCCGTGGCGCACGAGCCCGTGTGCGAGCGTGCGGCCGAGCACGATCCCGGGCCAGATCCCGGCGGCCGAGCCGATCAGGGCGATGATCGCCGCTTCCCAGGCGATCATGCGGCGGATCTGCCCGGGCGTGGTGGCCACCGCCCTGAGCAGCGCGATTTCGCGCTCGCGCTGCTGGATTGAGAGACTTAGCGTGCTGGCCACGACGAACATGGCGATGAACAGCGCGAGTCCGCCGAAGGCCGCTGTGACGGGGATAAGAGCGGTGCGGGTCGCCCCGAGCTCGGGGTATTCGCCCTGCCCGCGGGCCGCGCCGGTGAGCACCTGTGCTCCCGAAGCGGCGGCGCGCACGCGGTCGATGTCAAAGCCGGGCCCGGCGAGCAGGCCGATCGCGTCGACTCGCCCGGGGTGGCCGGCCAGCGCGGTTGCCTGGGCGTCGGTGAGGAAGATCGCGCTCTGCTGGGTGACGGGATGGCGGGGGCGAGCGACGCCGACCACGGTGACCATACGCGCGGGCGCGGTCGATGCGAGCGGCAGCCGCGCGCCGAGCGCGGCGGGATAGCCGGTGACTACCTCGTCGGGTCGGGCGGGTGGGCGTCCGGCGCTCAGCACGTAGGGGGTGAGCGCGGCGCTTGACCACCCATGGGCAACGGCGGCGCGGTCGCCAAGCCGGGCAGGCACCGACACGTCGCCGATCGCAGCCCGGACGCCGGGCAGCCCTGCCAGGCGAGCGGTGAGCGCGGTGCTGACCCGCGCGCGTTCGGTGAGCGGCACGTCGTGGTCGGCGCCGACGATCTGTTGTCCGGCCACGACCGCCGCGGCGCCGGCGTACCGCTCGACGGGCGGATGGGTGCGGAGCATCGATTCGAGTTGCATGCCCCAGGCCATCGCGAGCACGGACGCGGCGAAGAGGGCGATCAGGGCGCCGGTGAACGTGCCGAGGCGGCCGCGGGCGCTGAGGATGGATAGACGCAGCATGGCTCAGCCCCCCAGATGCGCGAGCTGTTCGGCGACGTCGTCGGCGCTGGGAGCCTCGAGCGTCGCGGCCACGCGTCCGTCGGCGAGCACGATCACGTGGTCGGCGTACGCCGCGGCCACGGGGTCGTGGGTGACCATCACCACGGTGCGGCGGTCTTGGTCGACGATGTCGCGCAACAGCGCGAGCACCTCGCGTCCGGTGCGGGTGTCGAGCGCTCCGGTCGGCTCGTCGGCGAACACGACCTCGGGCCGGGTGACGAGCGCCCGGGCGATCGCGACGCGCTGCTGCTGTCCGCCGGACAGCTGCGAGGGACGGTCGCGCAGCCGCTTCTCCAGGCCCACGCGCGCGGCGACGTCGCGCACCGTCGAGCGCCGCGGACGGTGACCGTCGAGGCGCAGCGGCAGGCCGATGTTCTGAGCCACGGTGAGCGAGGGCAGCAGGTTGAAGGCCTGAAAGACGAACCCGATCCGCTCGCGCCTTAGGATCGTCAGCCGCCGCTCGCTCAGTCCCGCCAGCTCGGTATCGGCGAGCGTGACCGTGCCCGAGGTCGGCCGGTCGAGCCCCGCCGCCACGTTCAGGAACGTGCTCTTGCCCGAGCCCGACGGGCCCATCAAAGCTGTGAATGATCCGCGCGCGAGGCCGACCGTGACCCCGTCGAGAGCGACGACCGATCCGTCGCCCCGGCCGTACACCTTGCGCACCTCACGCAAGGCAACTGTCTGAGTCGAGGTGACCGCCTCGGAAGTGCGGAGAATCGAGTTCAACATGAAGTTCCTCCTAACCGGGCCGGCGGCGCTCGGTCGCGCCTCGCGTGCGGTCCCTCGTTGTGCCATGCGACGAACCTATGGTGCGATCGCGAGATCGGCATCGTCGCCAGGCCGGATTGCGGCTCCTACCATCCGACGATTTCGACTCCGACCTAGGTAGGAGGCGGGAACCGCGGGGGTGGAGTACGTTCAGCGCGTGAGCCGGGTCGATCATCTCGCGCGCACGTACTGGTTCGACCTGCTGATCGCGCTGCTGGCGATCGCGGCGATCCTCGACGTGGTGCTCGGACGCGGCTCGCCCGGAGTTCCGACAACGACGCTGTGGTTCTGCCTTCCCGCGCTCGCGATCCTGGTGCTACCCGTGTTCGCGCGGCGATGGTTTCCGTTTGCCGGACCGGCGGCGTACTGGCTTTTGGCCGTGGGAATCTCGTTCGTCGACCCGCTGCTGATCCCGTACCCCGAGTCCCTCTTCCCGATGCAGCTGGCGGTCGCATTCCTGCTTGGGAACCTTCGGGACGCCCGGCGGGCCGGCCTCGGACTGGCGATCGTGGTCGGCGCTGTGGCGACCGTCGTCTACAAGATCCCCGGGCATTCGGTCGCCCAGCTCGTCTTCATTCCCGTCGACTTCGCCGTCGCCTGGCTTGCAGGCTTTGCCGTCCGCGCGCGGGCCGAGCAGGCCGAGGTGGCGGACTCACGTGCGACCCAGGCCGAGCAGGGGCGCGATGCAGCGACCCGCGTCGCCGTGGCCGAGGAGCGCGCGCGGATCGCGCGCGAGCTGCACGACATCGTCGCGCACGCCGTCAGCGTGATGGTGCTGCAAGTCGGCGCTGTCCGCCACCAGCTCCCCGACGCGATGGCCGAGGATCGCGACGCCCTCAGGGGTGTCGAGCAGGCCGGGCGCGGCGCGCTGGCGGAGATGCGCCGTCTGCTCAGTGTGATGCGCCGTGACGGCGACGGCCTAGAGCTCGCGCCTCAGCCCGGCCTTGACGGCCTCGACTCGTTGATCAAGGAGATCGACCGCGCCGGGCTGCCCGTCGAGCTGCACGTCGCCGGGGAGCGTTTCCCGCTCCCGCCAGGAATCGACCTCTCCGCCTATCGGATCGTGCAGGAGGGCCTCACCAACGCGCTCAAGCACGCCCGCGCCACCCACGCGGAGGTCACCGTCCGGTATGCGCCAAACGAGGTAGGGATCGAAGTGCACGACGACGGCACCGGCGCGACGCCGAGCGACGGCCACGGCCACGGCCACGGGCTGATCGGAATCCGCGAGCGCGTCAAACTCTACGGGGGCGAGATGACCGCAGGCACGACAAACGGCGGCGGGTTCACGCTCAGCACCCGCCTCCCACTCACCCCAGACCGGCCATGACGATCCGAGTCCTCATCGCCGACGACCAGTCCATGGTCCGCGCCGGCTTCCGAATGCTGCTCTCCCGCGAACAAGGCATGGAGGTCGTCGCCGAAGCAAGCAACGGACTGGAAGCGGTGGCCAAGGCGGCGCGGTTTGACCCGACCGTGATCCTGATGGACATCCGCATGCCAGAGCTCGACGGGCTCCAGGCCACCCGCCGGATCCTTGCCACCGACAACACCGCGCGGATCCTGATCCTCACCACCTTCGGACTCGACGAATACGTCTACGAAGCCCTCAGCGCCGGCGCGAGCGGATTCGTGCTCAAAGACGACCCCCCCGAACAGCTGATCGAGGCGGTCCGCACCGTCGCCGCTGGAGACGCGCTCCTCTCACCGGCGATCACCAAACGCGTGATCCACCAATTCACCCGCATCCCTCGCCACGAGCCGCCGAAAGAACTCGACGAGCTCACCGCACGCGAGCAAGACATCCTCCGGCTCATCGCCCGCGGCCTGTCCAACAAAGAGATCGGCGCGGAGCTCTACATCAGCGAGACGACCGTCAAGACCCACGTCACGCACATCCTCCAGAAACTCGGCCTCCGCGACCGCGTCCAAGCCGTCGTGCTCGCATACCAAGCCGGGCTCGTACCGGCAGCCACGCCCACCTAAGCCTCAGGCGGCCCGCAAGCGCGACTGCCGCCGTCCGCGATCCCGCGCGCAGGACAATCTCTGAGGTCGCCTCCGCGCGTCGCGGGGCCAGGGCCCGCCGACATGAATTCCGCGCGCGCCTGCGGGATGCCGGCCCTCGCCGTTCCTGGCGACCAGGCGTGGGACAGCGCCTGGGCCCTCGGGTTCGAGGACCGTGACGTCACGATCGTGATGGACGCCGATCGGGCCGGCCGCCTGGCAGCGCAACGCATCCAGCGCGATCTCACCGACGTCGCGCGCACCGTCACCATCGCCGACCTCGCTCCCGATCGCCAGGACGGCTACGACCTCACTGACTGACTCCACTGGCATCGCCACCTTCGCCACCACACCCTTCAGTGCATGTTGTTGCCCGACGTGTTGCTCGCCGACGAGGACCAGGTCACCCGGTCTGAGCACGCAGGGGCAACCGCACCCCGAGCCTCCTCCTGCGTATCCGTCCGCCAGCCGGCCGCCCTGCGACCGCACCCGAGCAGCCCCCTTCCCCTCCCCGCCGGCCCCCGGCAGTTGGAGTTGGGCGGCCTCCTTCGGTTGGGGGCTGTTGCGGGCTCTCGCCCTCGACGCGGCCTCCCTGGGCGCGTCGGCGGCTATGAGCGCGGCCTGTTGCCGCTATGCCCTGGTCTTTGCTGTCGCATGAGCCAGGCGAGCCCGGCGGCGACCGCGTCGGCCAGCTGGGCGGCCTGCCGGTCGCAGGCCGCCTGCTGGCAGCTGGCGCACGGTCCGACGTGGACCCGGTGCCCGCACCGCACGCGCTCGCGCACGGTCGGTGTCTGGTAGGTGTGGGTGGTGGCGAGCCTCATGGGGTCGCTCCTCCTGTGGTGGTTGGGGGGCCTGCTCCTCAGCCTGGCCGGTCCTCCCGGTTGGCTGGGGACCAGGCCCCGGGCGTGTTGGCCCGGGGCTGGGTCTGGGCTGGCTACTTGACGGCGAGGCCGCGCTTGGCGGCTGCCTTCAGCAGGCCCTGGATCGCGCGGCTGGCCACGGGCTCCGTGTGCGGGTATGGCCTCTCCCCGTCGCCGGCCTCTGGCCGCCGTTGACCTGCCCGCTGCCCGGACGCGCCGGCCGCGACGTCCTACCTTCCCGCTTTCCCGAGCACCAGCCCCAGCAGGAGGACCAGGAAGAACACCGTCTGCGCGCTGTGGACGACGATCGCCAGCAGGGCGCTCCGGCGCCGCTTAGCGGGGAGGGCGAGGACGAAGCTGTCGCACAGGGCGCTCGGGATGACCCAGGGCTCGTGCAGGTGATAGGCGGCGAAGATCACGCCATTGGCAAGCCAGTCGAACCGGCCGAACGTGCGGTTCATGCGCGGGAGCAGATAGCCTCGGAACAGCAGCTCCTCGCCCAGCACGGTGTTGAACACCAGCATCACCGCGGTCAGAGCGAACCAGCCCCACGCGCCGGAGAAGAACGCATGACCGGCGTGCGAGCCGAGGAACAGGCCGAGGTCGCGGCCGTCCGGGTGCGGGAGCGTCGGCACGAGCAGGTTCGTCACGGCGGAGGCGACGACGAGGCCCGGCAGGATCAGCCAGCCGCGGCCGCCGCGCCGTCCGCTGCGCGGGTCGCGCGGCGCGCGCAGCCAGAGCACCTCGCGGACCACCGACCAGCGCAGGGTGCGCTGCTCGCGGTAGACAAGGCCGACGACGAGGGCGAACTGCCAGATGAGGCCGACGGTGAGCGTGATGATCAGGGCCTGCACGAGCGGTGCCGGGCCGCTGAGGCCGTCGGCGAGCCGCGGCGCGACGACCCAGCTGAGCAGGCCCATCGGCACGGCCGCCGCGGCCCAGACGCCGGCGACGCCGGCGGCGGAGAGCTGGCGGACCGGCCGCGCGACCGCGCTTTGCTCAGGGCAAGCATCGGCCACGGCGGGTAGCGGGGCGGGGGGTGCGAATGTGCTCATGGGACGGGACCTCCTGTGGGGTTTCGGGGTGTCCCCACGCTAGGTCCGGCCGAGCGCGGCGTCGTCGTCGGAACGTCGCGTTCGTCATGGCACTCCCCGACGACCTGGGGGTCCTCCTCGAGGAGGAGGCGGATCCGCGGGGTCCTCCTCGAGGAGGAGGCGGAGCCCGCGGGCCCGGTGTAGCGTGCGCTCGTGAGCGAGATCTACCGGATGAGCGAGATCGCCCTCTACAGCAGCGATCAGCCACCGGCGCCGCCGATCCGAGCACCGCCAAACGAATGAGCCGATCCGCTGCCATCAGCTGAGAATCCCGCTGCCAAACATCCCGGTGACGGCGGCCATGGAAACCTCCCCATAGGCGGCCACTGAATCTCCCCACTGGCGGCCAGGGTTTCTCCCCATGGGCGGCCATCTTTTCTCCCCACGGTTCTGTCCTGAGGTGTCGGTACTCGGGCGTGCGTTGTTGTTGACGCGCGATCTGGAGGGCCGGCATGAAGAGACCGGAGGAAGTGATGGAGATTCTTGAGGCGTATGACTTGACGGGCTCGTTTCGCCAGGCGGCGGCGCTGGTCGGGTGCGATCACAAGGCGGTGGCGCATTGGGTCGTGGTGCGCGAGCAGACGGGTGGTGCGCCGCCGGCGCGAGCTCGGCACCGGCGGCCGGTGGCGGATCCGTTCTCGGGGAAGATCGAGGAGCTGGCGGACCGCTCGCGTGGGCAGATCCGTGCTGATCAGGCGCACTCGAAGCTGGTGGCGATGGGCGATCAGGGGTCGGAGCGCACGACGCGTCGTGCGGTCGCGGAGGCCAAGCGCCGCTGGCGCCAGAAGCATGGGCGGCGCACCCGGCCGTGGATCCCGGAGCCGGGGTTGTGATTGCAGTGGGACTATGGCGAGGGGCCGGTCATCGCCGGCGCCAGAACGGTGCTCTTCTGCGTGTGGTTGGCGTGGTCGCGCTATCGGGTGGTGGTCCCGTTGCGCGACAAGACGCTGCCGTCGGTGGTGATCGGGCTGGACCGCACGCTGCGGCGGTTGGGCGGGGCGCCTCCCCGGAGGCTCGGTTCAGTAGCAGCGCTTCCTGTTTGGCGCAGCTTGAGCAGATGATCGCCGCGGCGTCCGATCCGTTCCGGACGCTGTTCGCGGTAGCCGCGCTGACCGGGGCGCGGATTTCGGAGCTATGCGCGTTGGTCTGGGCCGACGTGCGGATCGACGACCTCGATAAGGCGGAGATCAAGTTCAGCTGGCAGATCGATCGACGCGGGAACAGACGACCGACTAAGACGTACGGGTCAGCTCGGACGGTGCCGATCCCAGGAGAGCTGGCGCTCGTGCTTGGCCACCATACGGTCGCGGCGGAGCACTGCGCGCCCGCCGATTTTGTTTTCGCGAGCCGCACCGGCAGACCCCTCCAGCAGCGCAACGTCGCACGTGCGCTGAGAGAGGCGCAAGCGCGTGCGGTCGACGCGGACGGACGGCCGACCTTCCCGATCCTTCACGAGACTGACGCCGACGGCAGACCCGTGGGAGTTCCTCGCGGAACGCTCCCGTCGATGCACTCGTTCCGACACACGGTTGCCTCGCGGGCGCTGCTCGCCGGCGAGAGCGTGGACGAGGTCGCGTTCTTGCTCGGCCACCGGGACGCACCGTGACCCGGACTGTCTATGTGCGAGAGGTGGCGGACGCGCGCCGGCGGGCCTTCCGCCGGTCGCGGATGGCGGCCGAGTACGCAGTCGCACTCCGCGTAGCGCTCGACGGCGAGCACGGCTCAGACTGAGCCAACCCGAGGCGCCGCCGGAGGGCCGGGTCAGTCGCCGCAACTCGCTCATCGTCAGGTCGGCTTGACGTCGAGGTACCCTAGGCGCATGGCGAGTGAGCGTCCTCCTCGTGGGCTTCAGTCGGTCGAGCTCAACGATGAACGGGTAAGGGCTGCTCTCGTCCGGCTCGACGAAATGACCGACGCCGAGCTGCGGGAGCTGGTGCGAGGCGAGGCTCCGATGTTCGTCGAGGCCGCCGAGGGGATCATCGCTCGTCGCCGGTCGGGTGACACCCTCGGCTGAACGACCGATCCGGCTGCCAGATTGGGCATGTGTCCGGGCCCTGGTCAAGCGAACTCGCCGCAGCGCTACGTCGGGATCGCCAGGAATTGCAGGTTGCGTTCATCGCCTTGCGAGCTCAGCTGCGCGTGGCGGATCCCGAGCGGTTCGATGGTGGTGAAGACGAGCGGTCGCGACTGCTTCAAGAGACAGAGCATGACTATGCGACGCTCGTATCCGCGGGAGCGGAGGCGGCACCCTTAGAGTCGATACTTGAGCGCGCAGACAGGGAAGCCACCGAGCGTGAGGTCGACCTGGAGGCGATCTTGGTCAGGCAGCTGCGCGAACTAGTCGCCGCGGTGCTTGTCTCCCGGCTCCGTAAAGCCCGTGGCGGATCACGGTCACGACAGTTCGCCATGGAAACTTTTTGGAAACTGCAGCCCGCACGAAACCCCTCGCAGCCGCCTGCATCCAAACCGCCAAAGCCCGCGTTTGCAGCACAAATCGGGATCCGCAAGACGTCTGGCAACTCCCGCTGGGTCATGGTAAGGGAGTGTCGGTTCGAGTCCGACAGGGGCTTCGGTGACCGTTCAGTCCGTTGGGGCTTTGCCGATGATGGTGGCGTTTCCATCGGCCGCTACGGGTTGGCGCCGGGGCAGCTGGGCGCGCGGGTCGCTCCGAGCGCAGGGGTGCGGGCGGCCGCTGTGGCCCCCCTCCGGCGCGGGGTGTGGACCACTCGCGACGGCCCCCTACGAGCCCAACAAACCTGCAGAACACGACCGCGACAGGGCCCGCGGGTCATGGCAAGGAAGGAGTCGTCGGTTCGAGTCCAAGAGAGGACTCTTCGCGGATCACCTTTGCGTTTCTGCGGTTCGGTAAGGATCATCGGCGCTTGTCAGCGCCGGGATGGAACTTCTTGGAAACCGTGAGGGTTGGGATTGATCCGGGTCAGGGGTTCAAGTCGCTTCAATACTAGGCGCGCAGGTCCAGGCGCCAGTCGTTGCAGGTCATGAAGTGCCGCTTTGGGAACTCGAACTTGTACGCCTCGAGCAGCTCGAAGCCGAGCTTGCGGCAGATCGCGTTCGACGGCGCATTGTCGACGTTCGGGAAGGCGTGCATGAAGCGGTGCTGGTCGTCGCGCTTGGCGAGCGCGATCGCTTGCGCGGTCGCCGCCACCGCGATGCCGCGGCCCTGGAACTCAGGTATGACCATCCAGCCGACTTCGTAGACCTGCTCGTCGCGCCACTCCTTCGTCCAGAAGCCGACCGAGCCGACGCCGGCGCCGCTCGCCACGTCGACGATCTTGAACATCCGATCGCCGCCCTCGAGGCGCTCGTAGCGGCCCTGACGCTCGCGCAGCTTGTCCGGGCTCTCGGGGCCGCCGAGGTGCTCGGTCATGCGCGGGTCGCCCATCAGCCGCTCGAGCAGCGGCAGGTCGCCGCTGCCCCAGGGCTCGAGCGTCACCTTGGCGCTCACTCCGCGAAGCCTAGTGACCGTCTCTCCAGGGGGTGGCCGGCGCGTTGTAAGGCGTTCCGCTGCCTCTCGGCGTGGGTGGCGAGGTAATCGTCGGAGATGGTTCCTGGCCGTGTTGAGTGATCCTCGATCGCAGGTGCTCGTCCCTCTCGCCGCAGTCCTCGCGATTGTCGATCGTGGGGTGATAGCGCACGAGGAGCGCTACCTCGAGCACGAGTTCCCCAGAGTACCGTCGATACAAACGACAAACCAGACGGTGCTCTAGCTGCTCTACCGGCGCTGGCGAAGGAGGCAGCGGCCTGGGGTGGGCAGCCGCCTCCTCCCGCGTCGAGGCGTTACTGCTTGCTGCTGTCGCTTGCGGCTGTCCGTACCGTCGAGCGTGCAGCGCTATGCGGCGACCCGGTGGCAAAGCCGTAGCCGCTCGCGCAGTGGGCACCCGCCGGGCAGGCCGGGCTTGGCCGCCCTGGCCCAATGGGGAAGGATTGCGTGCTGGTTCGGCTCGCGGTCGCCACGTGCGCCGTCACGGCGCGCTCGATGCCGGGCCACCAGGCCAGGTACCAGCCGTTCTGGACCGTGGCCTGGATCGAGCTTCCGTTGCTGCGGGTGATGGTCACACCCGTCACGCCGGCGCCGATCGGCCCGTCGACCATTGTCAGCGCGTGCCCGTCCGAGTCGGACTCGCCGGCGCCGTTGAGCTCGACCGTCCCGGCTGGGATGGTGGATGTCGCGCCACGACCCCGGCTGGCGCTGATCTCGATGCCGTTTCCCTCCACGCAGGTCGAGCCGTTGGCATAGATCGAGGCCGTGTAGGGGCCACGGGTGTCGGTCAGGACCGGCGTGCCGGCATCCGTGCCGCAGTGCTGTAGGGCGGCAGCGAGCTGGCCAGGCAGCGGCGCCGTCGGACTGGCGGTCCATCCGGCGAACGCTGGTGCCGCGCTTGACCCGAGCAGGATGGCCGCGCCCGCAGCAGCCGCGGCGCCGCTCAGCCCCAGGGCTCCCAAGACGCGACGGGGCGGTAGCCGCCGTGAGCGCGGGTGATAATCGACTGCCCGCAGCCGGGCACTCGCCTCCGGGGTGATGCGCGCGGCGCGATCGGCGAGGGCTTCGCGCAGATCGCGTTCGAGCAGATCATGTTCGAGCAGATCACTCATGTTTCGATGCTCCTTTGTGGGAGTGGAACCGGCTCCAGTGCCTCGCGCAGCCGCGCGAGTCCGCGCGAGGCGCTGCTCTTGACCGTCCCCGGCGAGCAGCCGAGAACCGCGGCGACCTGCGCCTCGGTCAAGTCGTTGAAGTAGCGCAGGACGAGCACGGCGCGCTGGCGCGCCGGCAGCTGGCCGAGCGCCTCGAGCAGTTCGGCGCGCGCGTCGAGCGCCGGTAGCGGGTCGACCACGATCAGGGTTGCCGCCGCCCGCGGCTCCAGCTCGCGGCGGCGCCGCGACCGACCGCGAGCACCGTCGAGCGCCAGGTTGACCAGGATCCGTCGGGCGTAGGCCCGCGGCTGCTCCATGCGGCGGATCCGTGGCCAGCGGCATGCGAGCTTGAGCAGGCACTCCTGGACGATGTCCTCAGCCTCGCCCTCGTCCCAAACGATCAGGTAGGCCGTGCGAAGCAGGTCATCGACGTGAGCGGCGACGAACTGGTCGAAGTCGGTCATGATCCTCTTAACCGGACTTGGCTCCCGAAAGGTTCCCAAGCCGGCGAGGCGATCGACCGCGAACGGCGTGTGCTTCACGGCAAACTCGCCGCGCTTCCGGCAGACGATCACACGTCCGTTCTTATGTCTCCGAGAAGACGGTGGCCCAGTCGCTCTTGATGCTGACCACGGTCCAGCCGTCGGTCCGTGCTCGTTCCAGCGACTTCTCGGCCCCTGCCGTGTAGTCGAACTCGCGTCCGGGATCGTCGTGGAGCAGCAGCAGACGCAGGCCTTCACGGCCCGGCCCGCCGGTGTAGTGCAACATCGGGATGTCGCCGTTGGAGTTGCCTGCCGCCAGGATCGGCCGGCGGCCCACGCGGCTCCAGATCCGCACCGGCTTCGTCGGGCCGTCGTCGAACACGTCCGGCTTCTCCAAGTACACCAGCGTTTCCCCCTGGTCGTCCTCCTGATAGCTCAGGGCGTTGGAGCTGCCGATCACGCGCTCGGCGGGAATCCCATAGATCTCGTCGGTGACCGGCCGCATGAAGTCCCGGTCACCGCGCGACGCGATGAACGACGTGAACCCGTTGGCCTCGAGATATTGGAGTAGTTCGATCATCGGCAGGTAGCCGCACTCGCGGTAGGCGCGACCCAACGTCCGGGTGGGGTCCCCGCAAAAATTCACTCGCCACCGCCTGGTAGGCCTCGACCGTCATCCCGCCGAACGCGCGCAGGATGCCCCCCATCAGCACCTTCACGTCGCCGTCGTCACCGTGATAGTGCTTGGTGATCACATCCCCCAGCCATGCGTAGTCCCGCTCGTAGGCGGCCTTCCACGGCTGCCGGTCGCGCAGCGTCGTATCGGCCTCGGAGCGAGATAGCTCGCTTCGGCCTCGGTTGTGACTCGCTCGACGTACTTGACGATGGCCCGCCGCGTCGGCGTGTCGTTCCACGAGGCCAGCATCTCGCCGACCACTCGACCGTCGTCGCTCATCCCGGCGCTAGTCCCTGGCGAACGCCATCCGGGCTTCGTTGGCGAGGTCGACGAACGGCGTGCCGCTGACGTCGACGGCTGCCCGCTCGATCGTGCCACCGACCAACGCCCATGGGTACTCGCCGGGATAGTCGTCGGTGACCGGCTCGCCGCCTTCCTTGCCGATGTTCAGTCCCTCGCCGGCGATCGCGAACTTGCCGGGCTGGGTCTTGATCTTGCCTTCGCCCACCGGTTTGTCGCCGACGTGCAGGGTCAAGGTGCCCTCGGTCGGCATCGCGTCCCCCTCCTTCTCAAACGAGGCGGACAGCACGACGTGGCCGGTCGGAACCGGCTCTGTCGACTCCACGATCTGCTCGAACTGGCCGACCCAGTTGTAGACGTACTTGAGCTTGCGGTCCTTGACGTACAGTGCGTGGCCGCCGAACCTCGATCCGTGGGCGAACAGGACGCCCCCGGCCTCTTCGGTGTCGATCGTGGCCTCGACCCCGATCGTGTAGGAGCGGTTGCGGATGAGGGCGAACTGGTGCGCCTCGGCACGATCGATCTCGCTCGAGCACGGTGCCCAGGACGCGCCCGGCAGTGGCCAGCCGGGAGTCAGGCGGCCGCGGGGACGGCCGCGCCATCAGCGGTGATGAAGTCGCGCTCGCGGATGAGCGCGAGCGCGGTCAGGGCGCCGGCGAAGGCGACGATCGCGCCGACCAGCAGGATCTGATTGAGCCCGCTGACGAACCCGGCGCGGGCGGCGCCGGCGACGAGGCCGCGCAGGGGGGCCGGGGTGGCGGCGATCGCGCCCGAAGCCGCACCGGTGGAGATGCCGTGCGCGATCTGGTGGGCGTGGGCGGCGATTGGCGTCTGGCCGAGGTGGTGGACGACGGTCGAGCGGACCTGGGCTGCGAACAGCGAGCCGAGGGTGGCGACTCCGGTGGCGACGCCGACCTGGCGCAGGGTGGAGTTGATGCCGGAGGCCATTCCGGCGCGGGCGGGTTCGACAACCCCGACGGCAGTGGAGACGAGCGGCACGTTGACCAGGCCGGCGCCGATCCCGGCGAGGATCATCCCCGGCAGCAGGTGCGTCCAGGCGGAAGCCGGGGTCAGGCCGCGCATCAGCAGCATTCCTCCGCCGACGAGCAGGAACCCGGGTGCAATCAGCATCCGCCTCGGCACCCGCGCGGTCAGCCGTCCGGCGATCCCGGCGGTGAGGAAGATCGCCCCCGTGAGGGGGAGGAAGCGGATGCCGGTGGCGATGGCCGACAGGCCGAGCGCGTTCTGGAGGTAGAGCACGAGGAACGTGAGGGCGGAGAAGATCGAGGCCGAGATCGCCCACGCGGCGACCAGGCCGCCGTCGAAGGTGGGGACGCGGAGCAGGCGGAGATCGAGCATCGGCTCCCGCTGGAGCCGTTCCACGAGCAGGAACGCGACCAGGAGCACGCCGGCGGCGGCGAGCGAGCCGGTGACGGTGGCCGAGCCCCAGCCGTCGGCGTTCGAGCGAATCAGGCCGAAAACCAGCGCGGCCAGGCCGGCGCTGAAGGTGACGAAGCCGATCCAGTCGGGCCGCTTGGCGCCCGGGTCGCGCGACTCGTCGACGCGCAACAGGGTCACGAGCAGGGCGATGGCGCCGATGGGGACGTTGACGAAGAAGATCCACCGCCAGGACGCGGCGCTGGTGAGCGCGCCGCCGAGTACGGGCCCGACGGCGACGGCGACGCCGGTGACGGCGCCGAACGCCCCGAAGGCGATGCCGCGATCCTTGCCCTGGAAGGCCTGGGCAAGCAAGGCGAGGGAGGTGGCGAACATGATCGCGCCGCCGACGCCCTGGGCGCCGCGCGCGAGCACCAGGAAGAGCGAGCTCGCCGACAGTCCGCAGGCCAGCGAGCCGATCGTGAAGATCGCGATCCCGACGGCGAACAGCTTCCGCCGCCCGTAGAGATCGGCAAGCGAGCCCGCGGTGAGCAGGAAGGCGGCGAGGGTGAGCGCGTAGGCGTCGATCACCCACTGCAGGTCCGACAGGGAGGCGTGAAAGCCACGTTCGATGTCGGGGAGGGCGACGTTCACGATCGTGATGTCGAGCAGGAGCATGAAGACGCCGGTGCAGACCGCCGTCAACGTCCACCACTTGCGAGCCATGTCAAAGTCCTTCCGGTCTAGTTCAACGCTGATGACTTTACAGCGATGACTTTACACCGTTGAGATTCTTTGTCAAGCTGTGGCGGTGGCTGATCGACAGCAGCGCACCACGCGCACGCCGCGAACCGGACGCCGCCGCACCGGCGGAACCGGGCCGGGCACGCGGGAGGCGATCCTCGCCGCGGCCAAGCGGATGTTTGCCGAGCGGGGCTTCGAGGGCGCATCGATGCGGGCGATCGCTGCCGAGGCCGGCGTCGACGCGGCGCTGATCACGCACTTCTTCGGCAGCAAGGCCAATCTGCTGGCCGCGGCGATCGACTGGCCTTTCGACCCCGATCGGGAGATCCCGCGGATCCTGGGCGCGGGGAGGGAGCGGGTCGGCGAGGGCCTGGTCGCTCTCTTCGTCCGCACCTGGGACCGCGAGCGCAGCCGCAACCCGGTCATCACGCTGCTGCGAGCCGCCACCACCGAGCCAACCGCCGCCGACCTGCTGGCCAGCTTCATGCGGGCGCGCCTGTTCGGACCGCTACTGGCCGAGCTCGATTCCGACCAACCCGACGTGCGCGCGAATCTCGTCGCCGCCCAACTCGGCGGCCTCGGTCTGGCCCGCTACATCCTTCGCTTCGAACCGCTCGCCTCGGCCCCGCCGCGTGACGTCGTCCGGTGGGTGGCCCCGAGCATCCAGCGCTACCTCACCGCGAGCCTTTAGGAAGCGTGTCGCTGGCCCGACCGCTCCCGCGGCAAGCAGAGGTCGGGCGCGGGTTCGGCGCCCGCGGCGCCGGCGCCGCCGGCGCGGCCGGCGGCGGCGCGCAGCTTGCCGAGCGCTCGCTGCTCGATCTGCCTCACGCGCTCGCCGCTCAGGCCGAGCCGGTCGCCGATGTCACGCAGGGACTGCTCGGGGCCGTCGAGTCCGTACCGGCTGCGGACGATCACACGCTCGCGCTCGTTCAGGCTGCCGAGCAGCGCCCGGATCTGCTCGATCTCGCTGTGATCGAGCAGCTGCTCGTAGGCGTCACCGGCGAGCGGGTCGGCGACCAGCTCGCCGAACGCGCCCAGCTCTCCGTCAGGTCCGGTGACAGGCTCGTCGAGCGACTGGGGGATCCGCTCGAGTGCGAGCAGCTGGCGGACCTGCTCACGATTCAGTCCGGTGTCGAGGGCGAGCTCGTCGCCGGTCGGTTCGTGACCGTGGCGCTTCAAAAACTCGCCATGGGCACGTCTGAGCTGGGCGAGCTGGCGCAGCGTCCGATCTGAGAGGACCATGGGGCGGGTGAGCTCGGACACGAGCTGCTGCATGGCCTGGCGCACCCACCATGATGCGTATCCCCAAAACGTCGCCTCCAGGCTCGGGTCATACCGCTCGAGCGCGCGCAGCAACCCGACGACGCCTTCCTGGAGCAGCTCGACGCGGGTGATGCTCTGCGTGCCGCGGTACATCCGGGCGACCCCGGCGATCAGGGGCAGGAATGCCTCGACGAGCTCCTCCCGCGCGTGACTGTCCCCGCTCTGCGCGGCCTGCACGAGGCGGCGTTCCAGCGCCACCGGCAGACGCGGACGGTCGCTGAGACCGCGTAGATAGCTCGCCGAGCTGGTGGCGCCACCAGGCATACCGTGGCGCATCTCGCCGGCGAGCTGCCGATCCAGCGCGCGCGCCCGACGAGATTCCGAGGCGAGCGCCTCGCTCTCAACCTGGGTGATCTCGTCCGCCGCCAAATCGATATCGATGTTCACTTGGCCGTCAAGGCCGTCCGGCTCGGCGATCGAAGCCGCATGATCCATCAGACTTCGACCACCGATGCCTGGGGGTCAGCCGGCGAGCCTGGCCCGCGGAGGCACGACCACGGCGCGTGCCCCGGCGGGCCAGAGCATCCAGCCGATGCGCCAACGACGACGGACAGCCACCATATCGACACCTTCCTTTTTCGCGAACCTGTGCCGGCACATGGCGAGAGCCGGGGCGAGTCACCTCCGCTGGAGGCGGTGGGTAGCTACTGCCGCCTACCCCGCAACTTCAAGCCCCGGCTCCACCCATCAGTTGTGTCGCTCGTGGGATGTCGCTTACCTCTCAACGACTTTAAATAGGACGCCGGCACCCAAATGTCAACGCCTCGGACCGGCCACGCCGCCCTACGGCCGAACGCCGCTCCTGCGCCAGTTCGGCTCAGGGAAGCGGTTCGACCCGGGCTCCGCCTGCTTCGGCTACGACGAGCACACCCGCTCCCTTGGAGATCGGGGACACGAATTCGCCGGTGAGGCCGAAGGCGGCCGCCTCGTTGGTGGGACTGTGGCCGACGGCGAGCGCGCGACCGTCGTCGGGCAGGCGCTCGAGGATCCGCCGCAGGCCGTCGGCCAAGCGCTGAGAGTCCTCGCGCACCAGCTCCGGGTCTGCCCCCTGCAGGGCGGAGAGCTCACCGCTGCCGGCGGACTGGTAGGCGGCGCGCCAGCGATCCTCGACTTCCGAGCGCAACGCGGGCTCGATGATCACCCCGCCGCTGACCGGATCGGACAGGACGCAGGCAAAGCAGGCGAGCGTCTGGGTCGCGCGCTGGGCCCCGCTCGAGACCAGCAGCGCGTAGTGGCCCGTGAGTCGGCGGCCGATCTCGAGGGCCGCCCGGATGCCGTCCTCGCTGAGCACGTCGCCGTCGCTGTCGGTATGACGGCGAAGCTCCAGGTACCGGGCCACGCTCCCGGAAGTACCCGCGCTCGCCCGCGCCAATCGTCCACCGACGGGGCCGGCGCGCCGATGAGTTCACCCCGTGGCCGCGGTCCTAGTGTTCCCGGCCATAAGCCACAGGTCCCATCTACCGAGAAGGAGCATCCGATGCGACTGACCATTCATACGTTTCTCACCCTCGACGGGGTCATGCAGGGCCCGGGGGGCGCCGACGAGGACCGGAGCGGAGGCTTCACGCGCGGCGGCTGGCTGGTGCCCCACGTCGATCAGGACTTCGGCGAGATCGTCACCAGCTGGTTCGCGCGGGCGGAGGCGATCCTGCTCGGCCGCAGCACCTTCATGTCGATGCGCGAGTACTGGACCCAGGTGACCGACCCCGACAATCCCGTCGGCATGGCCCTGAACGGTCTGCCCAAGTACCTTGTGTCAAGGACCGTGACCGAGCCCAACTGGGGCGAGACGACGGTGCTGTCGGGGGACCCGATCGAACTGGTGCAGGAGCTCAAGGAGCGACCTGGCGGCGAGTTACAGGTACACGGGAGCTGGCAGCTTGCCCGCACGCTGCACGCCGCCGAGCTGATCGACGAGTACCGCCTGCTGACCTTCCCGGTCAGCGTCGGCGCCGGCAAGCGCCTGTTCGCCGACGACGCCCCGGCGCGAGGCTTCCGCTTGATCGAGTCGCGGAGAACGAGCGCGGGCGTGATCTACGCGAGCCTGGCCCCGACCGAGTTCAGCCGCGGCGTCGTCGCCGTGGAGGAGGGCAGGGAGGTGGCGTGAACCATCCAGAGCCACGATCCACTGCTGCACAGGACCGCCACTAATCGGCGACGCGGAGGACGAGCTTGCCGGTGTTGGCGCCGTCGAAGAGCATGTTGACTGCGGTCGGGAGCTGGTCGAAGCCCTCGACGACGGTCTGCAGCGGCCGGAGCTTTCCCTCCCGGATCCAGCCCCCGATCTCGCCCGCGGCCTCAGCCATGCGGCCGAAATGGTCGAGCACGATGAACCCCTGAAGCAGGACGCGCTGGACCAGCAGGTTGGAGAAGGTACGCGGACCCGGCGGCTGGACGGTGTCGTTGTAGCCGGAGATCAGCCCGCATAGAGCCACCCGGGCACGCAGGTTGAGTCGCGCGAACACCGCGTCCATGATCTCGCCGCCGACGTTCTCGAAGTCGACGTCGATCCCGTCCGGCGTGGCCGCCGCGAGTTGCTCGCGCCAGCCCGGCGCCCGGTGGTCGACGGCGGCGTCGAAGCCCAGCTGGTCGGTCAGCAGGGCGCACTTTTCGCCGCCGCCGGCAATCCCGACTACGCGCGCGCCCTTGATCTTCGCGATCTGTCCGGCGACGGAACCGACCGCGCCGGCCGCGGCCGACACCACGGTGGTCTCGCCCGGCCGCGGACGGCCGATGTCGGTGAGTCCAACCCAAGCCGTCAACCCCGTCATCCCGAGGACGCCCAGGTAAGAACTCGGCTCGACGCCCGGAACCTCCGGGACCGCCAGCAGCGGTGCGGCTTCCGAGGCCACGGCCCACTCCTGCCAGCCGATCAGGCCCTGCACGAGCTGGCCCTCCCGATAGGCGTCGCTCTTCGACGCCACCACCCGACCGAGCCCGAGGCCGCGCATCACCTCCCCGATCGCGACCGGCGGAAGGTAGGTCGGCGTGTCCCTGATCCAAGCTCGATTGGTGGGATCGATCGAGATCCACTGCGTGCGCACCAGCGCCTCGCCGTCGGCGATCTCGGGGACCGCCTCCTCGACCAGCTCGAAGGTGTCGGCGGTGATCCGCCCCTCGGGGCGGTCGCGGAGAATGAAACGACGGTTTGACTCAGACATGCTGCGACCCTACCGCGACCGGCGGTGCGGAGCACGGGCGTGGAGTCGATGTGGGCCCGCTGCTATCACTCGTGATGTGAGCTCGCTGCCGTCGACCCCGACCGTCTCCGGCGGAGCCGGGGTCCTCGAGCGCTTGCACCCCGCGGTGCGAATCTGGTTCGAGCGGCGCTTCGGCGAGGGGCCCACCGAGGTCCAGGCCCAAGGCTGGCCGGCGATCATGGCCGGGCGCCACACGCTGCTGTGCGCTCCCACCGGCTCGGGCAAGACCCTCGCCGCGTTCCTGGCCGCGATCGATGCCCTGTACCGGGCGCACGCGGCCGGCGAGGACATCGAGGGCGCCACCCAGGTGGTGTACCTGAGCCCGTTGAAGGCGCTGGCCGTCGACATCCACACCAACCTGGAGGCGCCACTGGCGGAGATCGCCGAGGTGGCTAGGGAGCTCGGGCACGAGCCGGCGCCGATCACCGTCGCCGTGCGAACCGGTGACTCCACGTCGTGGGAGCGCCAGCTGATGCTCCGCCGCCCGCCGAATCTGCTCGTCACCACGCCCGAGTCGCTGTACCTGTACCTGACCGCCGATCGGTCACGGGGCACGCTCGACGGCGTGGAGACGGTGATCGTCGATGAGATCCACGCGCTGGCCCGCGACAAGCGCGGCTCGCATCTCGCCTTGTCGCTCGAGCGGCTCGAGGCGGTCACCGCCGGCTCACCGGTGCGGATCGGCCTTTCGGCGACGATCGCGCCGGTCGAGACGGCCGCCCGGCTGCTGGTGGGATCCAGCAAGCCGCCGCCGGCGATCGTGGACGTCGGGCACCGCCGGCGCCTGGAGCTCTCGCTGGAGCTGCCCGATGGCGAGCTCGAGGCGGCCCTGTCCGGCGATCAATTCGACGAGATCGTCGAGGGCATCGCCGGCCACGTGGCCGAGCACCGCACCACGCTGGTGTTCGTCAACACGAGGAAGCTATCCGAGCGAGTGGCCCACGAGCTGGGGGAGCGGCTGGGTCAGGAGCTGGTGGCGGCCCACCACGGATCCCTGTCGCGCGAGCGCCGCCAGCGGGTCGAGCGCCGCCTGCGCGCCGGCGAGCTGCGGGCTCTGGTGGCGACCGCGTCGCTGGAGCTCGGGATCGACGTGGGGCCGGTCGAGCTCGTGTGTCAACTCGGCTCGCCGCACAGCATCGCCACCTTCCTGCAGCGAGTCGGGCGGGCTAACCATCAGCGCAGCGGCGTCCCCAGGGGGGTCGTCTACCCGACGACGCGCGACGAGCTGGTCGAGTGCGCGGCGCTGCTGGCGGCGGTCAGGCGCGGGCGTCTCGACGCCCTCCAGCCGCCCGAGAAGCCGCTCGACATCCTCGCTCAGCAGATCGTGGCCGAGACGGCGGCCAGGGGCGAGGACGGTGTGGCCGAGGAAGAGCTGTTCGCGTTGGTCGCCCGGGCCTGGCCGTACCGGACCCTCACTCGCGAGGAGTTCGAGGAGGCGGTCGAGCTGGTCTCGGTCGGGATCGAGACCGGCCGCGGGCGGCGGATGGCGTTTCTCCACCGCGATCGGATCGGCGGCCGGCTCCGGGCCCGCCGCGGCACCCGGCTGGCCAGCCTCACCTCGGGCGGAGCGATTCCCGAGACCGGCGACTACCGGGTGCTGATGGAGCCGGGCGACGTGTTCCTCGGCACGGTGAACGAGGACTTTGCCATCGAGTCGATGCAGGGCGACGTGTTCCTGCTCGGCACCCACCCGTGGCAGGTCGTGCAGGTGACCAATGGAGTCATGCGGGTGCGCGACGCCACCGGCAAGCACCCCACGGTCCCGTTCTGGCTCGGCGAGGCCCCAGGCCGCACCGACGAGTTGTCGGACGAGGTTTCCCGGCTGCGACGCGCCGTCGCGGTGCGGCTCGACGCCGGCGGCCGCGAGGAGGCGATCGGCTTCGTCGAGGCGGCGTCGGGCGTGGAGACGTTCGCTGCCGCGTTGGTGGTCGACTATCTCCGGGTCGGACGGTCGGAGCTGGGCGGTGTGCTCCCGTCCGACGAGGACATCGTGTTCGAGCGGTTCTTCGACCAGAGCGGCGGAATGCAGCTGATCGTCCACGCGCCGTTGGGCGCGAGGATCAACCGAGCCCTCGGTCTCGGGCTGCGCAAGAAGTTCTGCCTGACGTTCGATTTCGAGCTCCAGGCGGCGGCCAGCAACGACGCCGTGCTGCTCTCGCTCGGGCCCCAGCACTCGTTCCCGCTCGAGGACGTGCCCGTCTTCCTGCGCTCGCACAACGTCCAGGACGCGGTGTCCCAGGCGGTGCTCCGCAGCCCGATGTTCACCGCGCGGTGGCGGTGGAACCTCAACCGCTCGCTCGCGGTGCTGCGTCGCAAGGGCGGCCGGCTGAACCCGTTCAACATCCAGCGGATGGAGGCGGCCGACCTGATGGCCGCGGTGTTCCCGTCGCTGGCCGCCTGCCAGGACAACGCCCCCGCCGGTCCGATCGACATCCCCGACCACCTGCTGGTGCGCGAGACCCTGCACGACTGCCTGCACGAGGCCATGGACATCGAGGGCCTGCGGCGGCTGGTGCGGCGGTTCGAGGACGGGACGGTCCGGCTTCACTTCGTCGACACGGTCGAGCCGAGCGTGCTCGCCCACGAGATCCTCGGCGGCGCTCCGTTCACGTATCTGGACGAGGACACCGAGATCGGCGAGCGCCGGTCGCGTGCCGTGCCCCTGCGCCGCGGCCTGCCGGTCGAGCCGCACGAGCTGGGTCGGCTCGATCCGGACGCGATCGAACGGGTGCGGACCGAGGCCAGCCCGGAGGTACGCGATCGCGAAGAGCTCCACGACGTGCTGCTCTCACTCGTCGCCGCTCGGCCCCGGCGGGAGTGGACGGAGCATTTCGAGGCTCTGGCGCACGCCGGGCGGTGCTCGGAGGTCGAGGTTCCCGGGATGACCGGAGTGCTGTGGGCCGCGACCGAGCGCCGGCCCGAGCTCCAGGCGCTGTTCCCCGGCGCCCGCTTTGCCCCGGATCACGCCCTCCCGGCGGCCCTGGCCGGCTCGCTCGGGGCCGACGCCGACGACGCCGCGTCGATGCTCGTCCGGGGCCATCTCGAGATCTCCGGTCCCGTCACGGTGGAGGGGCTGGTGGCCGAGAGCGGGCTGTCGCCGTCCGCGGTGAGCATCGCGCTCGAGGCGCTCCGAGGGCAGGGGTTCGCCGTCGCCGGCCGCTTCGAGCCCGGGCTCGGCGAGCAGTGGTGTGCCCGCCGGCTGCTGGCCCGCATCCACGCCTACACCCGGGAGCGTCGCCGCGCCGCCATCCGTCCGGTCAGCCGGCAGGAGTGGGAGGCCTTTCTCCAGTCCTGGTGGCACATCGCGCCCGGGACGCAGCGCCACGGCCGGGCCGGACTGGCCGAGGTCATCGAGCAGCTTCAGGGCTTCGAGTGGCCGGCGGGGGAATGGGAGCGCCTGTTTGCCGAGCGGGTCGAGTCCTATCGCCCGGAATGGCTCGACGGATTGTGCCTGTCCGGCGAGGTGGCCTGGGGCCGGCTGTCCCTGCTCGCGCCCGCCAACCAGGAAGACGATGTCGAGGACCCCGAGTGGGCCGGCAAGACCCCCTCGCGCCGCACCCCGGTCACGTTCATGCTCCGGGAGGACCTTCCCTGGCTGCTCCAGGCCCACCGTGGGAGCGCCGTTCCGGCCGAACCCCGCGCCGGCGTCGGCCGGGACGTGCTCGACGCCCTGCGCGAGCACGGCGCGTTGTTCCACTCCGACCTCCAGGCGGCCACGGGCGGCCTTCCCGCCGACGTCGAGGAAGGGCTGTGGGACGGCGTCGCCAGGGGACTCGTCACCGCCGACGGATGGGGCGCGATCCGCTCGCTTCTGAACGCCCGCACCCGGTTCGCGCGCCGCCAGCGACGCAACGCCCGCTCGGGCTCGTACCCCCGCTCGGGCTCGCGCGGCCGGCAGGGCAGCCGGCGCCAGGCCGTGGACGGTCGCTGGACCCTGCTCCCGGCCGTGCCGCCCGTTGACGAGGTCGACGAGCTCGCCGAAACCGTCGCCTGGCAGCTCGTGATGCGATGGGGGGTCGTGTTCCGAGACGTGTACCTCAAGGAGCGGCTGGCCGTTCCGTGGCGAGAGATCCTGTGGGCGCTGCGGCGCCTCGAGGCCCGCGGCCTCATCCGAGGCGGACATTTCGTGACCGGCGTGACCGGCGAGCAGTTCGCCCAGGAGACGACGCTCCCCTTGCTCCGCCCTCGCCGCGCGGCCAGGCGGGCCGGCGTGGCCGAGTAGCCGACAACGTCCGCGCCCGCCGCCGAATCCGCGATGACGCTGCTCGCCGATGTCGTCGCCGCCTCGCGGGAGGTCGCGGTGACGAGTTCGCGCTCGCGCAAGGTGGCGATCCTGGGGGAGCTGTTGAGAAGGCTCGACCCGAAGGAGGTTCCGATCTGTGTCGCCTTCCTCTCCGGCGTCCCTCGCCAGGGCCGCGTCGGCGTTGGCCACTCCACCGTCTACGGCATCCAGCCGCGGCCGGCGGGGGCGCCGTCCCTCACGGTGACCGAGGTCGACCGCGCGGTCACCGAGATCGAGGCGGCCACGGGGAGCGGATCTGCGGCGAGCCGCCGACGGCTCCTGGGCGAACTGCTCGGCCGCTCCACCGAGCAGGAGGCCGACTTCCTCAGGCGGTTGTTCACGGGCGAGCTGCGGCAAGGCGCGCTGGCCGGGCTGATGGCGGACGCCGTCGCCAAGGCCGCCGGGGTCTCCGGCGCGATCGCGCGGCGCGCCTTGATGCTCGGTGGCGATCTCCCGCGGATGGCGCAGATTGCGATGACGAGCGGCGAGGAAGGACTCAGAGATGTCGGCTTCGAGATCTTCCGGCCGATCCTGCCGATGCTCGCCTCGACCGGCCCGAGCGTGGCCGAGGCGGTGTCCGGCTTCGAGCGCGCGTCGGTGGAGTGGAAGCTCGACGGGATCCGGGTCCAGATCCATCGGCGCGAGGAGGAGGTGCGGATCTACACCCGCAACCTCAACGAGATCACCGCCGCGCTGCCCGGGATCGTGGACGCGGTGCTCCGGCTGCCGGTGCGCCAGGCCGTCCTCGACGGCGAGGCGCTGTGGATGCGGGATGACGGCCCGGCCGCGTTTCAGCTGACCGTGTCGCAGATCGACCGCGACGCGCCCCCGGCCGGGATCGTGACTTTCCTGTTCGACCTCCTGCATGTCGACGGCGAGGACTTGCTCGACACGCCCCTGCACGAGCGCGCGGCCAGGCTCGAGGCGATCGCGCCGCAGCTCAAGGTCCCTGGCGTTCTCACCTCCGATCCCGTGCAGGGGCAGCGGGTGCTCGACCGCTCGCTGGCTGCCGGCCACGAGGGCGTGGTGGTGAAGGACGCCGCGTCCTTCTACGCCGCCGGTCGGCGCGGCCAGGCATGGCGGAAGGTGAAGCCGGTGCGCACCTACGACCTCGTCGTGCTGGCCGCGGAATGGGGCCACGGACGCCGGCGAGGGTGGCTGTCGAATCTGCACCTGGGCGCTCGGGACCCGCGATCCGGCGGGTTCGTCATGGTCGGAAAATGCTTCAAGGGGCTGACCGACGAGCTCCTCGCGTGGCAGACGAACCAGCTCCTGGCCCGCGAGACCGGGAGGCAGGGGATCGCGGTGCTCGTGCGCCCGGAGCTCGTGGTCGAGATCGCGCTGGACGGTGTCCAGTCCTCAACCCGCTACCCCGGAGGGGTCGCGCTGCGCTTCGCCCGGGTCAAGCGCTACCGGCTGGACAAGGCCGCCGCCGAAGCTGACGCGATCGATGACCTGCGGGCGCTTCTGGGGCGTCAGCCGCCGGATCGCTGAGCGACGACGAGGTGTCGATTGCCATCGCCGGCGCCACCGCGCGAAACCGCGGTGGTCGCGTAGCCGGTCGGGCACCCGAGATCGAATGGCCTTCGGCAGCGGCATGCGCGCGCACGATAACGCCCTGTATCAGACGCTCGTCGGGACCCGGCGAGGTCGGAGCCGGCGGGCGCTCAGGGCCTGCCTCGACCCCGAGGGGCGCGTTCGCGCAGCAGCGTCTTGAATGCCGAGTGGACGACGGCCAGGCGCAGCCGCCGGGGACCGCCCATGACGTTGAAGGCGAGCCGCAGGTGCGGCTTGTCGACCACGACGACCGGCGCCGAGCGCTGCGCCGCGCGGACGATCGCGCGGGCCACGACCTCGGGCTTCATCGCCTTCTCGTAGGTCTCGCCCCCGGTCGGCCCCCAGGCATGCTCCTCGGCGAGCTGGTCGGTGCGGACATCGCCGGGACAGACCGCGCACACGCGCACCCCACTTCCCGCGAGCTCGTGGTGGAGCACCTCGGCGAGGCCCACGAGCGCCCACTTGCTCGTGCAGTACGACGCGTACGTCGGCCCGCCGATCAGGCCGAGCTCGGAGGCGACGAGCACGATGCTCCCCCGTCCGCGCTCGCGCATCTCCGGGAGCACCCGCTGGCTGAGCCACAGTCCCGCGCCGGCGTGGAGGCGGTAGCTGCGCTCGAAGTCCTCGACGGCGACGTCCTCGACGAAGTCGCGCCGCAGCACTCCGGCGCAGCTCACCAGCACCTCGACCGGCCCGAGCGCGGCCTGCACCTCATCGACGGCGCGGCCGCACGCGGCCGGATCGGTGAGGTCGGCGGCGACGACGTGCGTCCGGCCGGCAACGGTGCCCGCCGCCTGCTCGAGCCGACCCTGGTCGCTGGCCACGAGGCCGATGTCGGCACCGAGCCCGGCGAACCGCTGGGCGACGGCGAGGCCGATGCCCCGCGAGGCACCGGTGACGAGCACGGTCCGACCCGAATACGAGGACATCTCCTCGCAGATACCGCGAGCGCGCCTTCAGGTTTCGCGCTACCTCATGGCGTGTACACCGACGTGTGGCACGGCTTGCCGCCGCAGACGTCCACGACCGCGCCGTTCGGCTCCAAGAAGTCCGAGATCTGGAGCTGCGCGGCCGGTGTCTTGCGCGGGTCCTCGTGCGGGTCGATGTTGCTGGGGCCGGGGGTCGGCGGGATATTGCCGGCCGGCGGCGGCTGCACCCGTCCCGGGCCGCTGTCCCACATCTCCACCGCGGAGCCCTTGAACGGGAAGTGGCCGATCGCCGGGATGCCGTAGAACAGGTTGCGATCGCGGGCGCGATCGGGATCGAGTGCGGGCTCGTACGCGGCGGCGCCGATCGTCCGCGCCTCCGCCGCGCCGGCGTACATGCTGACCTGGAAGTCGCCGTAGGCGTTCTGCATGAGCACCGTGTGCGAGGGCGTGTCGGGCAGCGGGTGCGAGGTCATCTGCGGCGCATAGCCGTCCGGATCGCCGCGGTCCCACAGCTGCTGGATCAGATCGGTGATCACCGGATAGAGCGACGGGTCCGGGTAGGCCTGGTCGAGGATCGACTTGAAGGGCGCGAAGTCGGTGCTGCGCTGGACCAGCATGTTGCCGTAGTCGATGCCAGTCACGCCGAGCACCGAGCGACGCACGTCCGGCGAGACCGCGGTCGTCAACCCTCCTTCGATTCCGCCCTGGCTGTTGCCGTCGTAGTAGAGGTTGGAGGTCTGGATCACCGGACGGCCGCCGGACTGGAACGCCGGGCTGGAGGCGAACCCTTGCGGGTTGTGCATCAGCCGGCCGAGGTAGAGGAAGTTGAGCACTCCCTGCTGGAGGCGGTCGACCACCACCGGGAACTGATTCAGGTTCGCCACCGCGCCGGCGGCGAACGGCGTGTCGCCGGCGGCCAGCCCCCACCAGTCGGTGGCGCAGAAGGCCATGTTGTAGTTGACCGCGAGCGCTTGGACCCACGAGTCGGTGACCTCGTTCCGCGAGCCCAGCAGGCCGTGGCCGTAGAGCGAGATGCGCGCCGGCGAGGACGGGGAGGCCGACGTCGGGACGATGCACTCGAACAGCGCCGTGGCGACGTTGCCGGGGATCTGGGTGGGCAGCGCGTCCGGCTTGGCTGAGCTGTAGTGGAATCCCGTCGTGGCGGTGGGGCCGCAGGTGACCAGGTAGCACGGCACCTGGAAGGAGCCCTGGATATCGCGGAGCTGGGGCGTCAGCACGCTGGTGCTGGTGATCGCGTAGCTGGGTGATCGCCCCTGCACCTTTCCGTCAGCGAGGTCGTCGTCGCCGAGCTGGGCGAAGGCCCGGTTGCGGATCGAAAGCAGCCGCGAGGTCAGGCTCTTCTCCGAGCCGACGGTGAAGTTCCAGGCTTCGTAGAGGTTCCGGCGCCGGATCTTGGCCCGCTTCAGCGCCGCGAAGATGTGCGCGTACCGAGCCCGCTGGGAGCGTTCGTCGGCGGGCAGCCGGCGATCGTCGCGGAGCTTCTCGAACCACGCCGGCGCGCGGAGCACGTGACCGCCGGCGTTGCGCAGGTTCCGCAGCGCCACCACGTAGGTGTGGCCCTCGGTCAGCTCCTTGCCGGGAACGATCAGCAGATTCGTGGTCTGGGGCGTGGGTGCGTTGGCGTCGAGCTCGGAGTAGATCAACTGGCGGCGGCCGGTGACCTCGTCGATGACGACGATCGGCTGGTTCTTCGCGAACGACTGGCCCATGTTCAGGATCCCGACCGCGTGGGTCCGTGCGAACGCCGCCGGGTTGTCGAGACCCGGCACGTGGAGAACCATCGCGCTGCCGGGGCTGAAGCCATCGTTGCGGTCATACTCGGCGGGGCTGATCCGCTCGCCGCCGGCGTTGACCGGCATCGCCCGCGCCGGGAGGTTGACGCGGATGCCCGTGGGCGTGGAGCGGTCGCGCCTGGTGAACAGGTTGTTGGGGAACGGCAGCAGGCATGGCTTCTTGCCGAATGGCTGACAATCGGCGGCCGGCGGGGGAGAGGCCACGGCATGCACGGCTGGCCGTCCGGAACGCGCAGCGCCCGCCGCCGGAGCCAGCAGTGTCGCCAGCGCGCCGACCAGGACCAGCCCGCCGGCGGCGAGCAGCATCAGAAATCTCATCGGTCCAGCGACGCGCGCTCTATCACGGTCCATGTGCTTCCCCTCTCATCTCGGGCCCGATAGCAACCGGCGGCCAATATACGGATGTGGGCTCTCGGGTGCGTCGGTGGGGCGCGCCTACAATCCCGCCTCGATGGAGCTTTCCCTCCACGGCGCCGAGCCCCGGTTCGAGGGCGGGCTTCACGAGGTCGCCGATGGGGTGCTGGCGTGGCTTCAGCCGAACGGCGACTGGGGAGAATCGAACGCCGCCGTGATCGTCGGCCGGGGCGAGGCAGCGCTGATCGACACGTTGTGGACGCCGGCGCTCACCCGCCGGATGCTCGACGCCGTGGCCGGGCGGGTCCAGGCGCCGATCCGCACCGTGGTCAATACGCACTCCGACGGCGACCACGTGTGGGGAAACCAACTGGTCGCGACGGCGCAGATCGTGGCCACCCGCAACGCCGCTGAAATCATCCGCGAGGAGGCGCCGACGCCGCTTCGACGGATGCGGACGCTGGCCCCGGTCCTTCGGCGCGTGCCCCCGACGCGCACGCTCGGCGCATACATGGCAGGGATGCTGGCGCCGTACGATTTCTCGGAGGTGAAGGTGACGGCGCCGGGGCGCGAGTTCGAGGGCAGTCTCGAGCTGCGGGTCGGGGGCCGGGAGGTGCGGCTGGAGGAGGTCGGACCGGCGCATACCCCGGGCGACCTGATCGTCCACGTCCCCGACGCTCGCGTCGTGATCGCGGGCGACGTGGTGTTCAGCGGCGTGCATCCGGTGATGTGGGCCGGCCCGACGTCGAACTGGATCGCCGCGCTGGATCGCATCGTGGAGCACGAGCCGGCGGTGGTGGTCCCCGGTCACGGCCCCACCGGCACCGTCGCCGAGGTCCGGGAGCTACGCGACTACCTCGCCTGGCTGGAGACGGCCGCCATGCCACGGCTCGGTGGCGGCGAGGCGGTGCCGACGATCGCCATCGCCCTCGCTCGCAGCGGCGAGTTCCGCGACGCGCCCTGGAAGGGTTGGCTGGGCCCGGAGCGGATGGTGATCACGATTGCCACGATCGACCGCCACCGGCGCGGCATCGCCGGGCCCGTCGGCACCCGCGAGCGCGCCCGGCTGTTCGGGCAGGTGGCCGCGGTCGCACTCGATCTCGACGGGTAGCGCCGCGGTCAGCCCGCGAGATGGAGTCTCGGGAGCTGGAACGGCGGCGGTGTCGCGCGGTGCCCTCGCCAGCGGGCCGGGGGCGCGGGCCGCTGCTCGAAGCGCGCTCGCGGGTGGGCTCGGGCCGCGCTTGCCCGTCGCCCGGCGAGGGTCAGCTGGATCCGCTGGTAGTTGAACCCATAGGCGCCGGCGCAGCTCAGCCCGCGGGCGCAGCCGTCGAAGTTGGCGGCCCAGATCAGCCACAGGCTGCGGCCGTGATCGCCGATCCATTTCACCGGGACCGCCGGGTCGTATCCGTTCGAGGACCCGAAGTACGGTTGGCGGGCGACGAATGTGAACGGGCCCCACGGGTGAGGGGCGTCGAGGATCACGAACTCCGAGCCGTTGCGCCAGATCCCCGGCGGCGTGGAGGCGTACGAGTAGGTGAAGGTCAGCAGGTACCGGCGCAGTCCGGGGTCGAAGGACATGCGGGGGTAGGTGATATGCCCCGGCCAGCTCAGGACTGGCTGCGCGGCGCTGCTCGATCCGGACCACGCCGGCCACAGCGACGGCGCGGGCTCCCATCCGGCGGCCCATTGCCAGCGGGCCGGATCGGTCACGTCGGCGACGTCCGCTCGGCTGCGCCCCAGCAACAGGGTGCTGGCGTTGAACTCACGCTCGGTGGAGATCGCGTACACGTAGCCATCGGGTTCTTCGGAGTCGCGGCCTCGCTGCACCCACTCGAGGTTGCCGGTGGAGGCGGGGAACGGCTTCGAGACGGAGGTCCACGTCGCGCCGTGGTTGCTCGAGTAGGCGATGCCGGCGAGTCCGGCGAAGGGGCCGTTCGCGCCCCAGTTCCAGTTGTTGACCCGGGTGGCGTAGAAGACGTGATCGACGGATGTGAACCCCGTGGAGTAGTAGCTGCCCAAGGGCCCCGTCCAGAGGTTGCGGTTCTGGCGAATCTGCGCCCACGTGGCCGCCGGCGGCGAGGCCCCGATCCGCTGGAAGCGGAGGTTGTGGAGCGGCCAGCCGGTGATCCGCGCGAATGAGTTGCGCCACAGCCCCAACTGCGTGCCGAGCTTCGGGGGACTGGTGCCGCCGTCGTCCATGAGCACGTAAAGGTTGTTGTCATCGCCCCAGGCGACGGGCAGGATGTCGCCGAACTGGTTGCGCGGCGGACCGTGGCGGACGCTGGACCAGTGCGCGCCGGCGATCACGGTGCTGCTCGGGAACGGCGTGTTGTTGGAGCTGGTCATGGCAGCGCCGACTGACGGCACGGCGAGACAAACCGTGGCCGCGATCAAAGTCGTGCCGACGCAACGCAGCAACCGGGTGAGCTTCAACTCGTGGGTCCTTAACCCTTGCCGGGGGCCGGAGTACCGCCGCCCCGCGATCGGATTCGCAGGAGGGTACCGAGGCTAGTCGCCGACCGCGGCCTCAACTGTGTGCTCCGCGACCTGCCCGAACAAGCCCGCCAGCTCCGCCGCGATCGTCGACCACGCGAACCGCTCGCAGACCACGGGGCGGGCCCGGGCCCCTCGGCGCTCGCGCTCGGCCGGATCCGCGATCACCTCCGCCAGCGCGGCGCTCAGCGACTCCTCGTCCGGCTCTACGAGCCAGCCGGTGAAACCGTCCTGCACGATCGTCGCCGGCCCCAGCGCGCGAGTGGCGACCACGGGGAGGCCGCAGGCCATCGCCTCGACCAGCACCTGTCCGAACTGCTCCCGCTCCGAGGCCATGACCACGGCATCGGAGGCGGAGAAGAACGGTGGCAGCGCCTCCTGCGGCTGCCACCCGGCGAGAAACACGTCCGGAACACCCAGCCGTTCGCTCACCTGCGCGGGATGCTCGTCCTCCCACTCTCCGGGGTGCCCGCCGACGAGCACGAGCGCCGAGGGGCGCTCGCTCCGCCCGCACGCGCGGCCGAAAGCGCCGATCAGCCGATCAAGGCGCTTGACCGCGGTGAACCTGCCGGCGTACAGCAGCACGGCTACGCCCGCCAGCCGCGCGACCTGCTCCTCGCCGTAACGAGCGCTACCGGGCGGCAGGCCAGGCAACCATCCATGGGGCTGCTCGACGAGCACATGGCGCCAGAACCGCCCACGGTCCAGCGCGATGGGGTGAAACTGATCCACATCCACCCCGCTGGGCAGCGCCAGCACGCGGTCGCGTGGCACCCCGAGCACGTCGATCGCGCGCTCGACGCCCGCCGGCACCACGACCACGCGGGCGCACCCCCGCGCCCATGCCCGCATGCGTGCCGCCCAGCGCTCGGCGTGGTGCCACCCCGCCGGCGGTCCCTGAGCGATGCGCTCGAGCATCAGGAGCTCGGTGCCGTGCAGCTGGCCGACGACCGGGACGTGCGGGGCGACCCGGGCGGCGGCCTCGTTGACAGGGGTGAGGTGGTGCAGGTGCAGGACATCGGCGGTGGGGGCGCCGGCGCGCTCGAGCGCCTGGCTCCAGGCGCGGACCTGGCGCTCGAAGTCGAGGTCGTCGAGCGAGGCGAACACCGCGTCGGGAGCCCCCGGGCGGTCCTCGAAGGACGGGTGCAGGGGCGCGGTCCCCGGCGGCCCTTCGAACTTGAGCGGCGCCTCGCTCGCCAGCGCGCCGTCGAACCGCACGCTGTGGACCGGCTCGCCATAGAAGGCGTGGGCGTCGGCGGCCCCCCCGCGCTCGCCGCGAGACCCGGCGACGAGCGTCACCTCGCAACCCTGGGCCCGCAGGCAGCGAGTGAGCGCGCGGGCGGCGTGGGCCGAGCCGCCCCGCGGGTAGAACATGATCGCCGAAAGGACCCGAAGCGCCATCGGTGAGGAACGCTAGAGCGCCTCGAACGCGACCGCAGTCGCGATCGGGCGACCGCCGAGCAGATCGACTCCGTGCTCCTCGCGGGGACGGTTGCGAAGCCGCCCCTGATGGACCAGCGACGCGGAGCCACCGCCATCGAGGTTCAGCGCCTCGCTCGCGCCCAGGCTCACCAGCGCGTCGGCCAGCTCGGCCAGCGTCATCCCAGCGTCGTGGCGGGTCCGCCCATCGCAGGCCACGCTGATCAGCCGCTCGCCGTCGATCCCGAGCGCGGCCCGGGGATAGCGGCCGTTGGTGATGTCGGAGTCGAACTGGCGGGCCCCGGCCGAGAAGCCCTCGGGATCGCCGTCGAGGATCGTGGTTCGCCCGCCCCGGACGAGCAGCGGACCGGCCTGGAGCAGGTCGCCGGCGGGATCGTCGTCGAGCTCGTCCCGACCGGCGATGCGCAGCCGCTCGCCGTCGATCTGAACGCAGGCCCGGCGCTCTCCCCAGGGCGAGTCAAAGGCCACCGAGGGCAGCGCCTCGCCGGCGATCCGAAGCTGGCCGAGCGGGGCAAAGCCCGGACGCAGGAAGAAGCCGCCGACGACCGCGTTGCGGATCCCCTGTTCCGTGCACCAGCGCGAGAGCGGAGCCGGCCGCGCGAGGGCCATGATCCGGGCGCGGTAGGCCGTCCGGTCGTAGGTGGCGACATGGAGGGTGGTCCGGGCGCCGTCGGCGAGGAGGGGGCGAAGCTCCTGCAGCCGGGAGCGCCGCCGCGGCGCGCCCGCCGACAACAGGCGGCGTAGAGGGAGCGAAGTCGGGCTCATGCGAGTCGACGGCCGTGTACGAGATCCGGTTCCGCCGTCGGCGGAAGTACACCAGCGCCCCTGGACGGTTGCGTGAACCGCGCGGGTCGCCGGTGGCTACGCCGCCACTGGCTGCGGGGCGAGGCGCCTCAGTTCGTGGCGCGCGATCGTCCGGTTGTGGATCTCGTCAGGTCCGTCAGCCAGGCGGAGCGTGCGCAGATGGGCATACATCGTGGCCAGCGGGAAGTCGTCGCAGACGCCGGCCCCGCCGTGGACCTGGATCGCGCGGTCCACGACCCGCAGGGCCACGTTCGGGGCCGCGACCTTGATCGCGGCGATCTCCGTCCGGGCATGCCGGTTGCCGACCGTGTCCATCAGCCACGCCGCCTTGAGCGTCAACAGTCGCGCCATCTCGATCTCCACCCGCGACTGCGCGATCCAGTCCTGCACGTTGGCCCGTTCGCTGACCGGCTGGCCGAAGGTGACCCTCGAAGCGGCGCGCCGGCACATCAGCTCGAGCGCCCGCTCGGCGGCCCCGATTGCGCGCATGCAGTGGTGGATCCGTCCAGGGCCGAGGCGCGCCTGCGAGATCAGGAACCCGTCGCCTTCGTTACCGATCAGGTTGGCGGCGGGAACGCGAACGTCCTCGAAGGACAGCTCGGCGTGGCCCTCCTGGTCGATGTAGCCGAACACGGGCAGGTTGCGGATGATCTTCAGCCCCGGGGTGTCCCGCGGCACCAGGATCATCGACTGCTGGCGGTAGGGCGGCCCGCCGGGGTCGGTCTTGCCCATCACGATCATGATCCGGCAGCGCTCGCGCAACGAGCCCGAGATCCACCACTTGCGGCCGGTGAGGACGTACTCGTCGCCGGCGCGCTCGATCCGCAGCTCGATGTTGGTCGCATCCGAGCTGGCCACGTCGGGCTCGGTCATCGCGAACGCGGAGCGGATCTCGCCGTCGAGCAGCGGTCCCAGCCACCGCTCCTTCTGCTCGGCGGTGCCGAACAGGGTCAGCACCTCCATGTTGCCGGTGTCCGGAGCGGCGCAGTTGCAGGCCTCCGGGGCGATGTGGCTGCGGCCCATGATCTCCGCCAGCGGCGCGTACTCCGCGTTCGAGAGCCCCGGGCCTGACAGCTCGGCGCCGTCGTAGGGGAGGAACAGGTTCCACAGCCCCCGCTCCCGCGCGCGCGCCTTCAGCTCCTCCATGATCGGCGGGTGGGAGTGCGGGTCGCCGGAGGAGACCAGCTGCTCGTGGTACACGGGCTCGGCGGGATAGATGTGCTCGTCCATGAACGCGAGCAGTCGCTCGCGCAGTTCCTTGCAGCGGTCAGAGAGCTCGAAGTTCATCCACCTCATCTCCTTTGATGCCGAGGGCGTTCACCCACAGGCGGGTCAGCGTGCGCGCCAGCGTGTCCGGCGACGCGGTTCCAAATCCGAGCACGTAGCGCAGGTAGGCCATCCGGCTCACCATCCCGCTGAGGGCGTCGGCAGCCAGCCGCGGGTCCAGCCGGGGATCGGCGCGCCCTTGCTCCTGGAGGCGCGAGATGGCGTGGGCGTTGCGCTCCCCGAAGGCGCGAGCCCGACGCAGCCGGAGCCGCCTGAAGTCACCATCAATCTGCGCGACCTGTTCCAGCAGGGCCATCAGCTTCGCGTTGCGCCGATAGGCGGCGAGATAGGCACGGTTCGCCGCGTCGATCACCGCTTCGGGGTCGTCGCGGTCGGCGATCTCCTTCAGCCGCGGATGGAGCATCTCCTCCCCGACCTCCTCCATCACCGCCGCCAAGGCGTCCTTCTTGCTCGTGAAGTAGGTGTAGAAGCTGCCGGCGGCGACGCCGGCGGTGGCGGTGATGTCGGTGATCCGGGCGTCGAGGAAGCCGTCGCGCTCGAACACCCGCCGGGCTGCCCGGACCAGCGCCTGTCGGGTCCGCGCGCCGCGGGCGCTGACCGGCGCTCGACGTGTCCGCGAAGGGAGGGCCTGACGCTCTGCCATGGTGATCGCCGGAAGCCTAGTTGAAATCGGCTTCAACTTCAATTATTGTGGCGCGACCATGGAGCTCGCGGACCGACACGTCGTGGTCACCGGCGCCGGCAGCGGCATCGGCCGCGCGCTGGCGCGGCGGTTCGCGGCCGAGGGGGCTCGCCGGGTGGTGGTCGCCGACCTCGATCAGCGATCCGCTGCCGCCGTGGCGGAGGAGATCGGCGGGCTGGCCGTCGAAACCGACGTCAGCCGCGAGGCCGACATCCAGGCGCTGGTCTTGCGGGCACGCGCGGATGCTGGCCCGATCGACCTGTTCTGCTCGAACGCGGGCGTGCCCGGCCCGGGCGGCGGGCCCGAGGGCGCCAACGCGGAGTGGCAGCGAGCCTGGGAGGTCAACGTGATGGCTCACGTGTGGGCGGCCCGCGCGCTGCTTCCGGAGATGGTGCAGCGGAGGGAGGGGTATCTGTTCAGCACGGCATCGGCGGCCGGTCTGCTCACGCAGGTGTCGGCGCTGGCCTACTCGGCCACCAAGCACGCGGCGGTCGCGGTCGCCGAGTGGCTGGCCATCAACTACGCCGACGCCGGCATCAAGGTGTCGTGCCTGTGCCCGCAGGGCGTGCGCACGCCGATGCTCGATCTCGCGCTGGAGGCCGATCCGATCGGATCGGCGCCCCTGCTGGCTGAGCAGCTGATCGACCCCGAGGACGTGGCCGAGGCCGTGGTGGCGGGAATCCGCCAGGAGACGTTCCTGATCCTCCCGCACCCGAAGGTGGCGGATTACATGGCGCTCAGAGGGGCCCAGCACGAACGGTGGCTGAAGGGCATGCGCCGGCTGCTGCGCCAGGCCCGTGAGGCGGCGCCCCCCGGCGGCTGAGGCGCCCGGGCGGGCGGGCGAGCTCACCCGCCCATGGCGGAACCGGCCGGGGCGAGCTCACCGGCCGATGGCGGATCCGGCGGGGCGGCTCTGGCCGATCGGGGCGCCCAGCACCGGATCTGGAATCCCGAAGGCGTCGACGAATGGCCCAGCCTGCTGGCGGACCTCGTTGCAGAGCCGGTTGACCTCGCGGGTGATCGCCTTGCAGCGGGTGGCGGCGAGCCGTCCGTGCTCCTGCAGGAACCCCTTGTCGGCCTCGATGTTCTCCAGCGCGTACAGATCGCAGAGCAGGCCCAGCGGACCCTTCACCGATTCGTCGTCGCAGGCGTCGATGGCGCGGGCGAACGCTTCCAAGATCACGGTGTCGATATGCGCGCGGGCGGCGTTGATGGCATGGTTCTGGACCGCGCGGAACACCTCGAACGGATCGAACCCGTCATCGAGACCCCGCTTGAAGCGCTGGGCCACCGACGCCGTGATGTGGCCCTCGCGCCAGCGGAACACGTCGAGCTGGTCCTCGCGCTCGAGCAGGTTCCTGTCCTCCCGGGTCGGTATCGCGTCGCCGATCACCTGCGCGATCTTGCGCGCGAACAGCCGCTCGACGATCGTCTCCACTGCCTGGCCGGCGACGAAGGTGACCATCTCGATCGGGTCGAGGTCTCCGAACTGGTCCTTGTAGTCGGTCAGCAGGCCCTTGGCGGCGAGCATCATCAGGACCGTGTTATCGCCCTCGAAGGTGGTGAAGATGTCGGTGTCGGCCTTGAGCGCGGCAAACCGGTTGACCGCCATGTAGCCCGCGCCGCCACAGCACTCCCGGCAGGTCTGGATCGTGTCGGTCGCGTGCCAGCTCGCCGTGGCCTTCATCGCCGCCGCCAGTGACTCAAGCTGCCGGCGATCGCGCTCCGGTGGATCCGCGGCGCTCATCACCTGGTGGAACCTCGCTCGCAGCTCGTCCTGGGCGAAGTGCAGCGCATAGGTCTTGGCCAGCAACGGCATCAGCCGGCGCTGGTGGGTGCGGTACTCGAGGATCGGGACGTCGTCCTCGCCGGGGGGACCGAACTGCCGGCGGCGCAGGCCGTAGCGGACGGCGATCGTCAAGGCGCTCTTGGCGGCGCTGATCGACGCCCCAGAGACGCACACCCGGCCCTGGACCAGCGCGCCGAGCATGGTGAAGAAGCGCTTGTTGGGGCTATCGATCGGGCTCGTGTAGAGGCCGTCCTCGGTGACGTCGGCATACCGGTTGAGCAACGCCTCGCGGGGGACGCGGACGTGGTCGAACCAGATTGCGCCGTTGTCGACACCGTTCAGGCCCATCTTCTCCCCGTCGTCCTCGATCCGGACGCCGTCGCACAGCTCCCCGTGCTCGTCTCGCAACGGGACCAGGAACACGTGCACGCCGTGGCCCTGGCCGTCCACCTCGAGCTGGGCGAACACAGCCGCCATCCGGCCGTCGGCGGCGGCGTTGCCGATGTACTCCTTGCGGGCCTCGTCGTGCGGCGTGTCGATCACGAACTGCTGGTTCTCAGGGTCGTAGGTGGCGACCGTCTGCAGCTGCTGGACGTCGGATCCGCGCCCGGCCTCGGTCATGGCGAAGCAGCCCGGCAACTCCAGCGAGGCGATCCGTCGCAGGTAGCGCTGGTGGTGGCGCTCGGTGCCCAGCTGCTGGATCGCGCCGCCGAACAGCCCGAACTGGACCCCGAACTTGACCAGCAGCGACAGGTCGCCGTAGGCCAAGGTCTCGAACGCGGCCACGTTGGCCCCAGGGTCTCCGTAGCCGCCGAACTCGGTGGGAAAGCCCGGGGCGGTGAGCCCCTCGCCGGCGAGCGTCCGGGCCCATTCCAGCACGCGCTCCCGGTACTGCGGTGTGGGGAGGGCGATCGGGGGCGCGAACTCGGGCCGGCACAGGACCTGGCGGACCTGCTCGCGCAGATCCACGTAATGACCGTCGAGCACGCCCCGCAGGGCGACCGCGTCAAACACCGTCGCCTGGCTGGCGCTCCCGCCCATACCGGTAAGCATATGCTCGATCCCGCGCCGCAGGGGCGTCCGCCGAGCGTCTCATTGCGAGAGCAGGTGACGGACGTGGCGGATCAAGGGACCGAGCCGTCCGTGTGCCCTGGCTCCGAGTCCAGTGGCTCCGAGCAGGACGACGAAGACGCCCGCGAGCAGCGCCAAACTGGCCAGCAGCACCGGCCATCGCCGCTGCAGGAAGGTACGCCACCTCATCAGGACCTGATCCGCTTGATCGCCCGCCAGCCACAGCGTCGCGCCGATTCCAAGCAGCGGGACCACGAAGCAGACGTTGAACAACACCAGCAGGAACACCTGCCGGGCCGGACCGAGGCCCGACCCGACGATCGCCGCGATGGCGGCGAAGTACGGGAACGCGGTGGGAAGCTCGACGGCGGTTATCGTGGCCCCCAGGATCGCGCTCGATCGGCCCTCGGCGCGGACCTGGGGCGGCTGCCGGTGGGACAGGCGATCCCGGTGGATCCACAGCGCCGCCGCGGCGACGATCATCGCCGCGCCGGCGATGATCTCGAGCACGTATCGATCTTCATGATCGGGCTTGGGCACCAAGGACAGGAGTAGCTGTCCGGGGCCCAGCGCGATCAGCACGCCGCCGAGGAAATAGACCATGAACACGCCCACCGTGAACTCGGTCACCTGCACGCGCGATCGCGCACGCTCGCCGGTGGCCAGGTACAGCGCCGGCGCGATCGTGGTCGGGTTCAGGGAGTCCGCGAGCCCGATCGAGACGACGAGGGCGATCAGGCGGAGCATGGGTGAATCCTTCCCTTTCGGACGCCGGTTTGTCGGGCTAGAGGAGCTTGCGCCGTGAGATGCGCACGTCCGATTCGTGTGGCACTGTGCCTGCTCCCTTGTCCGTGGCCGGGCACATTGTGGCGAGGCGCGAATGTATCTGCGAGCCTGTGAGGGGAAAGTGGTTCGTCACCGGTCGTGCAACTGGCTCGTGGTGGCGGTGGCGTGTGTGCTGGCGGTTGCGGGTGTGCTTGCCACGGCCGACGCCGGCGCCGCGGCGGCGAGCGCGCGCCGCCCGCGGTGCGCGGCATTTGCGGCCCGGCGCACCGTGCCGGCGGTCCTGGCGCTCGATCCGCGGCCGCACGCGCCGCGGATCTTCGCCATGCAGTACGAGCAGGGCGCGCGGAACGTCGTCTCCTACGCCAGCTTCCGGGACAAGATCGCGTGCATGCTGCGCCGCTTCGTGCTCCCCCACCTCGCGCGTCACCGGCCGAACATCGTCGTGTTCGACGAGGACGTGGGGCTGGCCACGCTGGCGACCGGCTCACGGGGCGCGGTGGCACGAGCGTTCTTCGCCTCTCCGGAGGGTCCGGCCTGCGCCCGCTTCGGCCCGCCCTGCGGGGCGCTGGGCGCCCTGTCCTCGATCACCGCCGCCTACGCTCGCCCGCTCGTCGCCTACCGGGCCCGCTTTCCGGCTCTGGGCGGGCTCGAACAGGGCTTCGTCGCCGCCACCGACACTGTCGTCCGCAGCTTCATGGGCACGTTCTCGACGCTCGCCCGGCGCTACCGCGTGTACATGATCGCCTCCGCCGATGTGCCGCCGTTCAGGCAGTCGCGCTCGCCCGTGGATCTGGCCGCATTCTCCGACCCCGACCTGAGGCCGCGTCCCTCCTCGGTCTATGTCGCCACCGCGCCGCGGGTCTACAACGAGGTGCTGATGTGGGGGCCGCACAACGTCCGTTCCCGCGGTCCCGACGTGCTGCGCAACGCGGTGGCTTCGAACCGGAAGGTGCCGCTGACCCCGCTGGAGACCTCGCTCGGGTTCACGCCCGGACCGTCGAGCGGGCCGACCGCGGTGGCGAACCTGCGCCCGTACCGGTTGCCGGGCACCCGCGCTCGGATCGGCTTCGCCACCAGCCTGCCGGCGTTCGCGTACGGAAACCCGCCCGCGGGCGTCAACCCGTGCAGCGACACGGCCCGCTACTACATGCGCTGCCTGAACCGGCTGGGCGCGAACCTCGTGATCCAGGACGAGGCCAATCCGGGGCGCTGGACGGGCCCCGACGGAAACGGCATCGAGCAGTGGCAGCCGCTGTCATGGATGGCGTCGACGTATCGGGCGGTCAGCGACCCGACCGTGGGCTTCGACTACAACGTGACCGCGATGATGGTCGGCAACCTCGCCGACCTCACGTTCGACGGCCAGAGCGCGATCACCGAGCGCGGGCTGCGGGGGCGGGGATGCCATTACATCGGCAACCGGGCATTCGTGCCCGGCCAGGACCAGCCCATGTTTCGCCGCTACGCGGGGCCCGAGCCGGACTTCCTGGCCGTAGCGCCATGGGTCGTCCCCGACGGGCCGCGGGCGGTGCTGCGAGAGGTCGGCGCCGAGCTGGCGCCCGACTCGGGAAGCTCGCTCGAGGACGATTACGTGGAGACGGCGCTGGTCGCTGACCTGCCGTTCCCGGTGGACCGGCGGCGGGCAGATTGCGCGGGCGTTCGCACGCGCTGAACGGCCTGGGGTGACGACGCCCGCGGCAGCGCTGAACCGCTGAGGCGACGGCACCCGCGGCAGCGCGGTCTCAGGCGAAGTGCAGCTCCTCGCCCTCGTCGTCGGAGACCGGTCGCTCGCAGGTCGGGCACCACCACCGAGCCTCCATCGGCGTCCCGCAGGCCGCGTGGCGCGGGGCGGGGGAGCCCTCGGCGTTACGGGCCCCCCAGCCCGCGAGCATCCGCAGGGCGCCGGCGAGCTCGCGGCCGGCGGCGGTGAGCTCGTAGACGAACCGCGGCGGGCGCTCGGAGTAGAGCTGAGCCACTACCAGCGCGTTGCCCTCGAGCTGGCGCAGCCGCTGCGTGAGCACGTTGGGGGCGATGCCCTGGACCTCCCGCTGGAGCTCGCCGAAGCGGCGGGGCCCGTCGAGCAGAACGGCGATCAGCAGCAGCGTCCAGCGGTCGCCGACGGCTGCCAGCGCTTCGGCGAGCGCCGAGCGCGACTCCAGCTCACGAGCGCCGGTCGGCCGATCCGCTTCCGCCATGTCAGGGAGATCGTAGGGCCGTCTCATGTCGATGCGTGAGTTGGTCGTGGTACGCTATTGACTTGCATTTCGCAAGTAACACAGTTTAGAAGGGTGAATGCGATGACGATGCTGGAAGAACTCGAGACCTCGGTGCAGGCCGCCGCGGAGCGGACAGGTCCGGCAGTGGTCGGGCTTGGACGCGGGTGGGGCGTGGGCTCGGGCGTCGTGATCGCGCCCGGCCGGGTGCTCACCAACGCCCACAACCTCCGCCATGACGAGACCACGGTCACGTTCCACGACGGCCGGCGCGCGGCGGGTCGGGTGGCCGGCTCCGACTCGGATCTGGACGTGGCCGTGATCGATGTCGACACGGCCGAGATCGAGCCCGTGAGCTGGGCCCAGGACGACCCCGACTCGGGGCAGCCCGCGATCGGACGCGCCGTGCTGGCGCTGGCCAACCCGGGCGGCCGGGGGCTCCGGGTCACGCCCGGTTTCGTGTCCTCGAGCGCGCGCAGCTTCCGCGGCCCCCGCGGCCGCCGGATCGCCGGCGCGATCGAGCACACCGCGCCGCTTCCGCGCGGCTCCTCGGGTGGGCCGCTCATCGACACCGCCGGCCGGCTGCTGGGGATCAACTCGGTCCGGGTCGACGGTGGCCTGATCCTGGCCATCCCGGCCGACGGCGCGCTCCGGGAGCGAGTCGACGCGCTCGGTCGTGGCGAGGCGCCCCGGCGCGTCCGCCTCGGGGTCGCGATCGCCCCCCCGCGCGTGGCCAGGCGGCTGCGGCGAGCCGTGGGCCTCTCCGAGCGCGACGGCGTGCTCGTGCGGGCGGTCGAGGAGGGCAGCCCCGCGGAGCGGGCGGGCCTCGAGCGCGGCGATCTGATCGTCGCCGCCGCCGGCCGCGAGATCGAAGGGGTCGACGTGCTCTACGAGGCCCTCGACGGAGCCCGCGCCGCCGGAGCGCTCGAGCTGTCGATCATCCGCGGGAGCGACGAGCGTACGGTTACGGTGACGTTCTGAGCGCAACCAATGAACACGATGATCGACAACTCCGAGGTCGAGAGGGTGGAGGCGGAAGCGCTCGACGCGTACTCGCGGGTCGTCGTCGGGGTGGCCGAGCGGCTCGCGCCGTCGGTCGCGAACCTGCGGGTGATGCGCCGCGGCCGGGTCGGCCAGGTGCCGGTCGGCGCCGGCAGCGCCGTGGCGCTGACGCCCGACGGCTTTCTGCTGACCTCCGCGCACGTGGTCGCCGGGCCCGGGAGGACCGGGCGGGCCGCGTTCGTGGACGGTCGCGAGCTCAGCTTCCGGGTGGTCGGGATCGATCGGCTCTCGGACCTCGCCGTGCTTCGGGCCGACGGCGACCAGCTGACGCCGGCCACGCTCGGGGAAGCCGAGGGGCTCCGGGTCGGCCAGCTCGTGGTCGCGATCGGGAACCCGAACGGCTTCGCGGGATCGGTGACCGCCGGCGTCGTCTCGGCCCTGGGGCGCTCGCTGCCCGCTCGGGCCGGGCGGACGGTCCGCTACATCGACAACGTGATCCAGACCGACGCCGCGCTGAACCCCGGCAATTCCGGCGGGGCACTGGTCGACAGCGCGGCCCGGGTGGTGGGCATCAACACCGCCGTCGCCGGCGTCGGGCTGGGGCTGGCGGTGCCGATCAACGCGGCCACGCGCCAGATCATCGGCGCGCTGATGCGAGACGGACGGGTGCGCCGCGCCTACATCGGGATCGCCGGCGGGCCGCGTCCGCTACCGCCGCACGCGCGCGTGAGGCTGGACCGGGCCGGAGGTGTCGAGGTCGTCGAGGTGGCCCCAGGGAGTCCCGCCCAGCGTGCCGGGCTGCGGGCCGAGGACCTGATCGTGGAGCTCGGCGGCGCGCCGATCGAGCGCGTCGACGACGTCCAGCGGCTGATGAACCACGAGGCGATCGGACGCTCGCTGGCCGTCCGCGTGCTGCGCGGGGACAAGCTTCTCGACCTCGAGCTGTCTCCGGTCGAGCTGACCGAATGACGCTACACTCAGCGTGGCGCCGGGGCGGCGTTCGTAAACGCGCCCGCGTCCGGTAGCCGACCAGGACCCCACGAGACGGGAAGCGCGTTAGATGGCCCGTGGAGACGTCCGGATCGCCGCCACTCTCGCCTGCGAGGAGTGCAAGCGCCGGAACTACCAGACGAACAAGAGCAAGCGGAACAACCCGGAGCGACTTCAGCTGCGCAAGTACTGCCGCTGGTGCAAGCGTCACACCGCGCACCGTGAGACCCGCTGAGCTGACGGGAGCGATCCGTGGCTCGGAACCGTAAACGTGCCAAGGAGCGCCGGGCGCGCCAACGCCAGCCTGTCGCCAGTGCCCCGGCCGAGCGCGACGAGGCGCCGGCCCCGACCCGTCACGCGGCGCCCGACGTAGAGCTGGCTGAGGCCCAGCTGGCACTCGGCCGGCCGGACGAGGGCGAGATTGACGAAGACGAGATCGAGGCCGAGGAGGACCAGGTCGAGGCCGAGGAGGACCAGGTCGAGGCCGAGGAGGACCAGGTCGAGGCCGAGGAGGACCAGGTCGAGGCCGACGAGGACGAGGTCGAGGCCGACGAGGAGCCGTTCGAGCCGGCAGCAGCGGAGCTCGAGCCGGCCGATGGCGGCGGCCGCGCGCTCGCGCGACGCTCCGCCGGCGCTCATGCCGAGGGCGCGATCGCACGCCCGGCCAAGAAGCCTGGCCTCGGCGTCCGGTTGGTCCACTTCCTGCAAGGAAGCTGGCGCGAGCTTCAGCGGGTACAGTGGCCGGATCGCCGGCAGGTGATCCAAGCGACAGCGGTCGTGATCGGGTTCGTGATCGTCGCCGGCGTCTACCTTGGCGTCGCCGACACGCTCGCCTCCAGGTTGGTCAACTACATCCTCAAGTAGGAATCGTCTAGATGTTTCGCTGGTACGTCGTCAACACATATTCAGGCCACGAGAACAAGGTCAAGCACAACCTCGAGCACCGGGTGGTGTCGCTCGGGCAGCAGCGTGCGATCCGCCAGATCGTGGTCCCGACCGAGTCCGTCTCGGAGCTGAAGGACAACCAGAAGGTGACGGTGGAGAAGCGGACGATGCCCGGATACGTGCTCGTGAACATGGACCTCAACGAGGACTCGTGGACGCTGGTGAAAGGCACTCCCGGCGTCACCGGGTTCGTTGGCGCCTCCAATGAGCCGGTGCCGCTCACCCAGGCCGAGGTCGACCGTCTCCTGCATCAGGAGACCGCGGAGCGTCCGCGCAGCCGGGCCCAGTTCTCGATCGGCGAGCAGATCAAGGTCGTCTCCGGCCCGCTGTCGGACTTCTCGGGCGAGATCTCCGAGGTCAACGAGGACGCCCAGCGGCTGAAGGTGCTGGTCTCGATCTTCGGCCGCGAGACCCCGGTCGAAGTCGGCTTCGACCAGGTAAAGAAGGTTTAGGTGGCGAAGAAGGTTCTGACCCAGATCAAGCTGCAGGCGGTGGGCGGCCAGGCCAGCCCGGCGCCGCCGGTCGGTCCCGCGCTCGGCCAGCACGGCGTCAACATCATGGAGTTCGTGAAGGCGTTCAACGCGCAGACCCAGACCGACGCCGGGACGGTGATCCCGGTCGTGATCACGGTCTACGAGGACCGCTCGTTCACGTTCGTGACCAAGAGCCCGCCGGCGGCCGTGCTGATCAAGCAGGCGATCTCGCTCGAGAAGGGATCGGCCGAGCCGCACCGGGACAAGGTCGGCAGGATCACCCAGGACCAGCTGCGCCAGATCGCGGAGAAGAAGATGAACGACCTGAACGCGAACGACGTCGATGCGGCGGCGAGGATCATCGCCGGAACCGCGCGCTCGATGGGCGTGGAGGTGGTGTGATGCGGCACGGCAAGACCTACGAAGACGCCAAGCAGCGCTTCGACCGCGAGCGCGAGTACTCGCCGGCCGAGGCGGTGGCGCTGATCAAGCAGCTGGCGCGGGTGAAGTTCAACGAGTCGGTCGAGGTCCACGTGCGGACCGGGCTCAACGTGCGCCACGCCGACGAGCAGCTCCGGGGGACGGTGGCGCTCCCCAACGGTCTGGGCAAGGACGTCAAGATCGCCGTCTTCGCCCAGGGCGACAAGGCGCGCGAGGCCGAACAGGCCGGCGCCGACGTGGTCGGCGCCGAGGACCTGGCGGAGCGGATCCAGAACGGCTTCGACGACTTCGACGTGGCCATCGCCACGCCCGACCTGATGCCGGTGGTCGGCCGGCTCGGGCGGATCCTGGGTCCGGCGGGCAAGATGCCCAACCCGAAGGTCGGGACCGTGACCATGGACGTCGCCAAGGCGGTCGAGGAGTCAAAGGCCGGCAAGGTCGAGTACCGCACCGACCGCAACGCGATCGTCCACCTGGTGATCGGCAAGCGGGACTTCGAGGAGCGCCGTCTGCTCGAGAATTACGCCGCGGTGATGGAAGAGCTGATCCGGGCCAAGCCCTCGGCGGCCAAGGGCCGCTACATCCGCTCGGTCACGTTTGCGACCACGATGGGGCCGGGCGTGAAGGTCGACCCCACCCGTACCCGCGACATCGTCGAGGAGCCGGTAGCCGCGTAGACTTGCCGTAGAACTTCAAAGAGAGCAAGCCCAAGACCTCCGGCAGCGCGAGCGCGCACAAGCCCGGAGCAGGCGGAGCCCCGGGGGAGCCGATCGACGGCTCCAGCTTCGACGCCCGCCATGCGGGCGTCGTTCGTGAGAGGACCATGGACAGGGAACAAAAAGCAGCAGTCGTAGATGAGATCGCCGGCGAGATCCAAGGCGCCGGTGCGGTGTTCGCCGTGGACTACCGCGGCCTGTCGGTGGCGCAGGCAGCCGAGCTCCGGGCCAAGCTCCGGGACGCCGACACGAAGTTCCGGATTGTCAAGAACTCGCTCTCCGAGCGCGCGGCCGACAAGGCCGGCGCGCAGGAGTTGAAGGCCCTGCTCGAGGGCCCCACGGCGCTGGCGCTCGTCCGCGGCGACGCGGCGGTGGCGGCCAAGGCCCTGAACGACACCGCCAGGGCACTGAACATCCTCGGGTTCAAGGGCGGGCTGATGGACGGGGCCCCGCTGAGCGCGGACGACATTCGCGCGATCGCGCGGTTGCCGGCTCGCGAGGTGCTGCACGCCCAGCTGGTCGGGACGATTGCGTCGCCGATCGGCGGTCTGGTGCGCGGCCTGAACGCACTGATCGCCGGGATCGCGATCCAGCTGCAGGCGGTCGCCGAACAATTCGACCAAACTGAAGCGCAAGACGCGCCGGACGCGGAATCGTCCGACGCCTAAGGAGGAACCATGCCCACTACCCAGGAGTGGATCGACGAGCTCAAGGGCATCTCGGTGCTCGAGCTCTCCGAGCGGATCAAGGCGCTCGAGGAGACGTTCGGGGTCTCCGCGACCGCCGTCGCCGCGGCCGCGCCGGCCGGCGCCGCTGCGGCCACCGACGGCGGCGGCGAGGCGGCTGAGGAGCAGACCTCGTTCGACGTGCTGTTGACCGGCGCCGGCGACAAGAAGATCCAAGTGATCAAGGTCGTTCGCGCGGCCACCGGCCTTGGCCTCAAGGAGGCCAAGGCGCTCGTCGACGAGGCCCCCAAGCCGGTCAAGGAGGGAATCGAGAAGGCGGAGGCCGAGAAGCTCAAGGCCGACCTCGAAGAGGCCGGCGCCAGTGTCGAGCTGAAGTGAGCGCAGGCGCGGCTGCGTGATCGCAGCCGCGCCACTAACCTCCCACCTGCGGGGCCTGACCGGGGCCCCGGTTGGGAGCTGTCGTGCGGGGCAATTCAGACAATCCACGCAGGTTCGACCGCTACGTCCCTCGCGTCCTGCTCAGGCGCCTCCAGGACGGACCCGATCGGCTGGTGGAGAGGCTCGAGGGCACGGTCGTGTTCGCCGACGTCTCCGGATTCACGAGGCTGTCGGAACGGTTGGCGCGCGTCGGCAAGGAAGGCGCCGAGCATCTCACCGACGCGATCAACTCGTGCTTCTCGGCCCTGCTCGCCGATGCCTACGTCCACGGCGGCAGCCTCCTGAAGTTCGGCGGCGACGCCCTGCTGCTGTGGTTCGAAGGCCCGGACCATGCGCTGCGAGCGTGTGCGTCCGCGGCCACGATGCGCAGCACGCTTCGTCGTGTCGGCCGCATCGACACCGGCGCCCGCAAAGTCGTCGTGCGGATGTCGGTCGGCGTGCACAGCGGCCACTTCGAGACCTTCCTCGTCGGCGACTCCCACCGCGAGTATCTGATCGCGGGTCCGGCGGCGAGCCGGGCGGTTGAGATCGAAGCGGCGGCGGCGACGGGCCAGATCCTGCTCAGTCCCGACACCGCGGCGCTGCTGCCCAAGAGCTGCCGGGGGGCGGACAGCGGCCCCGGCGTGCTGCTCGCCCGCGCACCCACGGCGGTGTCGGCCCAACCCGAGGAGCGGACCGCGGCGCCGCCGGACGACGCCGTGGCGGCCTGTCTGTCGACCGCCCTGCGGACCTACGCGTCCGCCTCCCAGATCATCCCCGAGCACCGCAGCGCCACGGTCGCCTTCCTCCAGTTCGGCGGGCTCGACGAGCTGATCGAGACCGACGGCGCGCAGGCCGCGGCGCAAGCGCTCGACGAGCTCGTGGGCGCTGTCCAGCACGCGGCAGACCTGTTCCAGGTATGCCTGGTCTGTTCCGACGTGACCGCCGGCGGCGGCAAGCTGCAGCTCACCGCCGGGGCCCCCCGCGCGCTCGGCGACGACGAGGAGCGGATGCTGCTCGTCGCTCGCCACGTCCTCGACGGCAAGCCGCGGCTGCCGGTGCGGATCGGCGTGAACCGCGGCCATGTGTTCGCCGGTGAGATCGGTCCGCCCTACCGGCGCACGTACGCGGTCATGGGCGATGCGGTCAACCTGGGCGCGCGGCTGATGACGAAAGCGCCCTGGGGCTCCGTCTACTCCACCGCGGCCGTGCTCGAGCGCTCCAAGACCAGCTTCGAAACCGTCGCCGTGTCCCCGTTCATGGTCAAGGGCAAGCTTCGCCCCGTGCAGGCCCTGGAAGTGGGCCCGCTGCGCCGGCCCGTGCTTGCCGCCGCCGGCGGCACGCGGGTGCCGCTGATCGGCCGCGAGCGAGAGCTCGAGGCGATCCGCGATGCGCTCGCCGGCGCTCGCAACGGCACCGGCGCGATGATCGAGATCGTGGGCGAGACCGGCAGCGGGAAATCGCGGCTGCTGAGGGAGGCCCGCGAGCTCGGAGCGGATCTGCGTTTCGTGCACGCGACCTGCGAGAGCTACACGCGAAACATTCCCTACGTCGCCTGGCGCGATCCACTGCGGCAGCTGCTGGGGCTGAGCTGGGAGGACGCCACCGAGCTGGTGCTCGAGCGGTTGACCTCGCACCTCTCGGCGTCACAGCCACAGCTGTTGCCGTGGCTGCCGCTGCTGGCCATCGCCTTCGGGGTGGAGGCGCCGCCAACCCGCGAGGTCGACGAGCTGGGGCCCGAGTTCCGCACGACCAAGCTCCACGAAGCCGTGCTGCGCTTCCTGGGCCCGGACCTGGAGGTGCCGACGCTGGTCCAGATCGAGCATGCGCATCTGATGGACGAGGCCTCGGCCGCGCTGCTGGAAGCGGTTGCCGGCGGGCTGGAGGAGTCGGCCTGGCTGGTGATCGTCACCCGGCGCGACGTGGACGGCGGGTTCGTAGCGTCAGGCGGGTTCGTGGCCTCGGGTCGGCTCAGGGCCCGTCTGGAGCTGGCCCCGCTGGCGCGGGAGGACGCGCTCACGCTCGCCCGAGCCACCCCGGCGGCGCACGCGGTCCCGCCCCACTTGCTCGAGCTGGCGGTGGAGCGCTCCGGCGGGAGCCCCGAGTTCCTGCTCGACCTCCTCTCGGCCGCGGCCGGCGGCTCGGAGACCCTCCCCGACAGCGTCGACGGCGCCGCCAGCGCGCGGATCGATGCCCTGAATCCGGACGATCGTGTGCTCGTCCGCCGAGCCGCGGTGCTGGGGCTCAGCTTCCATCCACGCCGGCTGCGCCACGTGCTCGGCCCCGATGGCGCCAGACTCGACGATCAGACCTGGGAGCGGCTGGCCCCGATCTTCGCCCACGACCCGGATGGCCACGTCCGCTTCAAGCGCCCGGCGCTGTGCGAGGTCGCCTACGAGGGCCTGCCGTATCGGCTGCGGCGCGAGCTTCACCGGGCGCTGGCGCACTCACTCGAGCAGGACCAGGGGCGTGACGTGGATGCCGATCCCGCGGTCCTCTCGCGGCACTACAGCCTCGCCGGCGACCACGCCCAGGCCTGGCGCTACGCCCTGATCGGAGCCAAGCGCGCCAGCGCTCGTTTCGCCCACGCCGATGCCGCGCAGCTCTACCGTGGCGCGATCGAGGCCGGGCGCCAGGGCGTGGCCGGCGCGGCCGAGCTCGCCGCCTGCTGGGAGGCGATGGGCGAGGCGCTCCAGCTCAGCGGCCAGCTGGCAGCGGCCAGCGATGCCGTGTCGGTGGCCTGCCGACTCGTCGGCGAGGACCGGATCGCCCAGGCGCGATTGTTCTTGCAGCAGACGACGATCGCCCGCCGCGCCGGCCGGCTGACCCCGGCAGTCCGTTGGGGCTCGCGCGGGCTCCGTGCGCTGGAGGGAGTACGAGACGCTGATGCGCAGGCCATGCGCGTGCGGCTGCTGGCCGCGCTGTCCTATGTCCGGCAGCGGCAGGCGCGGCTGGCCGAGGCGGAGCGGCTGTGCCGGACGGCCATCGCCGAGGCGGAGGCGGTCGGCGAGGAGCGCGCCCTCGCCTATGCGTCCTACATCCTCGATCTGGTGCTCGTCGAAGCCGGCCGCGAGGACGAGGCGGTGCACTCCCCTCGGGCGCTCGCGATCTACGAGCGCCTCGGCGACCTCGAGCAGCAAGGAAACGTCCTCAACAACCTGGCCATGTTCGCCTACTTCCGCGGGGGCTGGGACGACGCGCTCGAGCTGTTCGAGCGAGCCGCGGACTGTGCGGAGCGCGCCGGCAACGCCGCCGACGTCGCCTCGTCGGTGTCCAACATCGGCGAGATCCTTTCCGACCGCGGCCACTACGAGCAGGCGGCCCGGCATCTGCGCCGCGCCCAGCAGCTTTCGAGCTCGACGGGCGAGCGCACCAGCGCCGCCAACGCGACCACGCTGCTCGGCCGGCTGGCGGTGCGGGCCGGGCGCTACGACGAGGGGCTGAGCTCGTTGGCGCTCGCCGGCGATGAGCTCGAACGTCTCGGCGAGAACGGCTATGCCGAGTTCGCCCAGTGCCTGCTGGCGGAGGCGGAGGCGTTCGGCGGAGACCCGAGGCGCGCGCTCCACCACGCCGACCGCCTGCTCGGCGCGTCGGATCGCTCGCGGCCTTTGCTGCACCGCGTCCGCGGGATCGCGCTCGTACGGCTCGGAGATCTCGCCGCCGGACTCGAGGAGCTCGAGACCGCGGCGGCGGTGGCCAGGGAACGGGACGCCCCGTATGAGCTCGCGTGCGCGCTCGATTTGCTGGAGACGATCGGCGGGCCGCAGTCGGCGCGCGCTCGCGAGCGTGACCGGATCCTGGGCGAGCTGCAGATCGTGGAGCTGCCGAAGTCCCCGCTCAGGGCGACGCGCGGCCGCGACGCGGCCACGCGTCCCGTCGCCGTGTGAGCGAGTTCATCCCCGGCTGGTCATGTCACCGAGGGTGCCGGGAACCGTGATGACGATCGTCAAGGTGCCGCCGCCGAACGCGTTCGAGGTCCCTGAGCGGCTCTGCACGCACGGGTTGGTGGCCGGATCGACCTGATCGAACCCGGTGCCGCAGTTGGGCAGCAGGCCGCTGAATCCGGGCGTGCCGTCCGGCTGCGTGGCCGGCGGGGCCGGCGCCAGCATCGGAGGGCTGACGCGCTCGTTGATCTCGGTGAACTCCTTGGGCGCGGCCAGGCAGTTGTCCTGGCCGTTGATCCTGGCCGCGTTGACGGTGCCCGAGAGGATCGTGGTCGTGATCGAGACCGTGAACGTCCTCGCGGTCGTCCCGGTCATGTTCCAGTAGACGTCGTGGTCAGCCCGATACCCCTGGCACTGGTCTGCGGACATGTGAACCCCAAAGTCGAGCGACCCGCCCAGAGTGGCCGCGGGGCCCGGCGAAGCAGCGACCGTGGCATCGACGCCGCCGGCGGTCGTCGCGAAGTTCGCGCTGGTCATTGCCACCTGACAGGTCGTGCTGGTGGGGCACGGCGTTCCGGCCTGCTGCGCGTTGAACGAGGCCGAGGTCACGCTCGGCGGCAGCGGCGAGCTTGAAGCGGTCAACGTGAAGCCGTTGCCGGGTTCGTTGACCGTGAGGTCCGCGAACGTGGCCACGCCACCGACGGCGTTGGTCGACGTGGTCCCGCCGAGCGTGGCGGGGGTGGGGTTCGTGAACGGGTTGTTCGGCGTGTTGAGGGTGAGGCTGACCGGGCCGTGGTACGAGCTGACGAGCGCGCCGGCGGCGTCGGCGGCGATCACCTTGACCGGGCCGCCGGCCGGCGGAGGCGTGTAGTTGGTGTCGGTGATGACCTGTCCCAGGGTCACGTTGTGCGGCTGGCTGCTGAACTGAAGCTGGGCCAGGACCGTGTTGAGCGTGCTGGTGGCGGCGTCGAGGGTGAAGCTGTCGCCGGGCCCGCCGCTGAAGTTGCTGGTCTGCTTGGCCACCGAGGTCCACAGGCAAGGCGAGGCCACGGTGCAGCCCGCGGAAGGGCCGGTGACGGTCATGGCCACCGTCAACGACGCCCCCGGGGCCACGCTCAGGCCGCGCAGCTGGACGACGTTGCCGACCACGGCGGCGCAGCCCGAGCAGCCGGAGGCCGAGGCCTGGGTCACGGTGAAGCCCGCCGGCGGGGTGAGATTCGCCGAGCCCAACGGCTTGCCCGTGCCCGGCTTGGTCCCGTTGGTGAACGTCGCCGTCATCGACACGCCGGTGGCCCCGGCGGGGATGGCGGCCGGCTGACTGGCCGTCGAGGTCGGACTGGGCGCGCAGGTCTCGCTCGTCCCGAGGGCGCAGATCACCAATGAGTAGGGCTTGGTGACGGCCGCCGCGCCGGCGGTCGCGCTCAGAGCCAAACTGGCCAGGACGGCAGCGAGAAGCGCCAGCCACGTCGTGCGAATCCGGACAACATCCATCGTCTCCCCCTCTTGGTTACGCGTCGCTCCCGGCAACCTCCCGCGAGCGCCACATGCCCTCGACACGAAGTATAGGGGGGATTGAGGAGGCTTTGGGCCGGCTCGCGCACGATCATGGCTTGCGTATAGTCAGCCACCGTGGCGGCGGTAGACGCACGCGGCTTGGTCAAGCGCTTCGAGACCACGGTCGCCCTCGACGGGGTCGACCTGCTGGTGGCGGAGGGGGAGGTCCACGGCTTGCTGGGCCCGAACGGGGCCGGGAAGACGACGCTGCTGCGACTGCTGTTCGGGCTGATCACGCCCGACGCGGGCACGGTCGAGTTGTTCGGCCGGCGGCTGGAGGGATTCGGGCCGTTGCCGCTCGCCGGCGTCGCCGGGTTCGTCGAGGAGCCGAGCTTCTACCCCTACCTGTCGGGACGCGCGAACCTGGAGCTGCTGGCCGAGCTCGACGGGGGCGCGGCACGCGGCCGGGTGGACACGGTGCTCGCCCAGGTCGGCCTCGCCGAACGCAGCGGCGATCGCGTGAGCGGCTACTCGACGGGCATGCGGCAGCGGCTCGGGATCGCCTCGGCGCTGCTGCGGGCGCCTCGGCTGCTGCTGCTCGACGAGCCCACGAGCGGACTCGATCCCGCGGGCGCGCGCGAGATCCGGGCCCTCGTGCGCGACCTGTGCTCGGAAGGGGTCGGGGTCCTGCTGAGCAGCCACCAGATCGGCGAGATCGAGGATGTCTGCGACGGCTTCACCGTGCTGCGGCGCGGAGAAGTGGTGTGGCACGGCACCGCCGCGGAGCTGCGCGAGCAGGCGCCTGGATCGGCGTACCTGCTGATCACCAGCGACGATCAGCGCGCGCTGAGGATCGCCGCCGATCACGCCGGCGCCGTGGCCATGCCCGCTCCCAACGGCGGGCTGTCGCTGACCATCGACGACGAGGGCCTGGACAGCTACATGCTCGCCCTCGGCCATGCCGAGGTGGCCGTCCGCCGCTTGGAGCTGGTCGTGTCTCCGCTCGAGTCGATGTTCTTCGCCCTGACCGGCGAGCGGGCCGGCGAGCGCGAGGCCGACCGTGACCGAGTCGAGAGCGTGGGCGCGCCGCCATGAGCGCGATCGCCGCCACCCCTGAGCTTGCCGTCGGCAGCGACGCGCGAGGGGTGTGGCGCGTCTACCGCGCCGAGCGCCGGAAGCTGGCCAGCCAGCTGGCCACGCGGGTGCTGGCGCTGCTGTGCGTGCTCGGGCCGTTCGCGTTCGCCGCCATCCTCCAGGCCCAGAGCGCGTCGCCCGCGGACACGCTGTTCGGCGTGTGGGCGCACTCGTCGGGGTTCGCGGTGTCGCTGGTGGTTCTGGGGTTCGCCGCGCAGTGGGGTTTCCCGGTGATCGCGGGGATCCTGGCCGGGGACATCTTCTCCTCCGAGGACCGCTACGGGACGTGGAAGATGGTCCTGACGCGCTCTTGCGGGCGCATGGACGTATTCGCGGGCAAGGTGGCGGCCGCGGCCGCGTTCTCGCTGGCGATGGCCGCGCTGGCGGCGCTTTCGAGCCTTCTCGCCGGGCTCCTGCTGGTCGGCGATCAGCCGCTGGTGGGCCTCGGGGGGAGCTTGCTTCCGGCGGGCAAGTGCGTCTTCTTGGTGCTGGTCAGCTGGTTGATCTGCGCCCTGCCGATGCTCGCCTTCACGAGCCTCGCGGTGCTGTTCTCGGTTGCCACCCGCAACGGGATCATCGGCGTGCTCGGCCCGAGCCTCGTCGGCCTGGTGATGCAGCTGCTGGCGCTCGTGGGCACGGGCGCCTGGCTTCACCTGCTGCTGGTCGGGGCGGCCTTCAACAGCTGGAACGGCCTGTTCGCCGCGCACCCCTTCTATGGCCCGTTGCTGGTTTCGATGATCGTCAGCGTCCTGTGGACCGCAGGCTGCCTGACCGCCTCCTGGCTGATCCTCCGGCGGCGCGACTTCGCCGGCACCCCGGTGGCGCGCCGGGCCGGCTGGGTGATGCCGGTGCGCGTGGTGATCGTCTCGGTGGCGGTGATCGCGCTGCTCGCCGCGGCCGCCAGCTGGGGCCCGGCCGCGGTCACGCCGGCGCGCCTGAAGGCGAGCATCACGCCGGCGTTCAACAACCTGACGCTGCTCCAGCAGCGCGAGCTGGGCCGCTCGGTGCCCGCCGGCTACAAGCTCAACATCCTGTCGAGCTGCAATCGCCGCTCCGGCGGCAACACGGGCCCCGGCGACGACTGGGTGTGCACGATGAACGTGGTCGTCCCCCAGCAGTCGGGCGCGCTGCCGTTCCAGGTCACCCCCGTCAGCTACGACGTCAGCGTGAAGTCAGACGGCTGCTACAAGGCCGACGCGCCGCCTTCGTTCGTGGGTCAGCAGATGATGCGGGTCCCGGGCGGTGGCAGCGTGGTCAACCCGCTGTTCACGATCTACGGCTGCTTCAACACGCTCTGAGGCCGGGACCGCGACCGTGCGGCCGAGGCGGCGCATCCGGATGCCGACTTGCCCGAATCCCGATTTGTCCCTACACTGCCCGGGTCAGCCGATAGTCGTAGCCGCCCGAATACAGCGGTGCCGCGCCACATACGCGGCGTGCCGAGGGCGGGGCCCGTGAGCGCTGAACGCCCCTGCACAGGGCAGTGATGCCGTGTGCTATCTTTGATGGTCGCGCTCTTGGGAGCTGATTCGACCTCACTCGGAGTTGGGCCGGTGGTGCATTGGGATCCGGCTGGGCATCGCGTGAGAGTGGGGTTGGCCCCGCGAGCAAGTCTCTGCCTCCCTCTCGACCGCCCGAGGAGTCGCCGTCTTGGCAACCGCTCATGCACCCCGGACGCGCCGGAGTTTCGCGCGTCTGAACAAGGTCCTTGAAGTCCCCAACCTAATCGATATTCAGCGCAAGTCCTTCGCCTGGCTGACCGACCCTGAGTCCGGCGGTCTGCGCGAGACGATCGACGACATCTCGCCGATCGAGGACTACACCGGGAACCTCGCCGTCCAGTTCGGCGAATTCACGTTCGACGAGCCGATCGCCAGCCTCGAGCAGTGCCGCGAGAAGGACTTGACGTATGCCCGTCCGCTCACCGTCACGGTGGCATTCATCAACCGGGAGACCGGCGAGATCCGTGAGCAATCGGTGTTCATGGGCGATTTCCCGTGGATGACCGAGCGCGGCACGTTCATCATCAACGGCACCGAGCGCGTGGTCGTCACGCAGCTGGTGCGTTCCCCCGGCGCCTATGTGATGGAGCCCAAGGACCGCGAGAAGCAGGTCTTCATCGCCAACCTCATGCCGGCCCGCGGCTCGTGGCTGGAGCTCGAGATCGACAAGAAGGGCCGGGTCTACGTCCGCATCGACCGCAAGCGCAAGCTGCCGGTGACGGTGCTCCTGCGGGCGATGGGCTACGCCTCCGACGAGGAGATCCTGAACCTGTTCGACAACTCGCTCTACCTCCGCCTGACGCTCGATGCCGACGCGGAGATGACGCGCAGCGAGGAGGGGGCCCTGATCGAGCTGTTCAAGAAGCAGCGTCCGGGCGAGCCGCCCTCGATCGATGCCGCCAAGGCGCTCCTGCACCAGCTGTTCTTCGATCCCAAGCGCTATGACCTGACGCGGGTCGGGCGCTATAAGCTGAACTCGCGGCTGGGGCTGGACGTCGATCTCGACACCCGCACCCTCACCCACGACGACATCATCGCCCTGGTCAACGAGCTGGTCTCGCTGCCCAGGCGACTCGGGATGCCCGAGGAGCCCGGGGAGGAGGTCAAGGACTTCGCGGCCGAGGCGCTGGCCCTCTCGCGGGAGCCGATCCAGGATCACCTGGACGAGTACGAGCACTTCGGCAACCGCCGCCTCCGCACGGTCGGCGAGCTGATCCAGGAGGCGTTCCGGATCGGTCTGTACCGCATGGAGCGCGTCGTGCGCGAGCGTCTCACCACCGAGGATGCCGACACGATCACCCCCCAGACGATCGTCAACATCCGCCCGGTCGTGGCGGCGCTGAAGGAGTTCTTCGGCTCCTCGCAGCTCAGCCAGTTCATGGACCAGACGAACAGCCTCGCCGGGCTCAGGCACCGGCGGCGTCTGTCCGCTCTGGGCGCCGGCGGTCTGACCCGTGAGCGCGCCCCGATCGAGGTCCGCGACGTGCACCCCACCCACTACGGCCGGATGTGCCCGATCGAGACCCCCGAGGGTCCGAACATCGGCCTGATCGGCTCGCTCTCCTCCTACGCGGAGATCTCCGAGCACGGCTTCGTCACCACCCCGTACCGGGTTGTCAAGGACGGCAAGGTCACCGACGAGATCGTGCGGATCGACGCCACCCAGGAGGAGGAGCGCAGGATCGCGCAGGCGAACACGCCGATCGATGCCGGCGGCAAGCTCGTCGGCGACGAGGTCCTGTGCCGCACACAGGCGGGTCAGTACGTGACCGTCTCGCCCAAGGAGGTCGATCTGATCGACGTCTCCCCGGAGCAGATCTGGTCGGTCACGACGGCAATGATCCCGTTCTTGGAGCACGATGACGCCAACCGGGCGCTGATGGGCTCGAACATGCAGGCCCAGGCCGTGCCGCTGCTCGTAACCGATGCTCCGCTGGTCGGCACCGGCATGGAGCACCGCGCGGCGATCGACACCGGCGATGTGGTGGTCACCCAGGCCGACGGGACGGTGTCGTTCGTCGACGCCGAGCAGATCCTGGTCGACCGCAAGGACGGTGGCCAGGACGAGTACGAGCTGCAGAAGTTCATGCGCTCCAACCAGGGCACGCTGATCCATCAGAAGCCGATCGTGTCGGTCGGTGAGCACATCAAGAACGGCGATGTGCTGGCTGACGGCTCGGCCACCGATCAGGGCGAGATGGCGCTCGGCAAGAACCTGCTGGTCGCCTTCATGTCCTGGGAGGGCTACAACTTCGAGGACGCGATCATCCTGTCCAAGCGCCTGGTCCAGGACGACGAGCTCACCTCGATCCACATCGAGGAGTACGAGATCGACGCCCGGACCACGAAGCTCGGCGACGAGGAGATCACCCGCGACATCCCGAACCGATCGGAGGAGTCGCTGCGCAACCTCGACGATCGGGGGATTGTCAGGATCGGCGCCGAGGTCGCCTCCGGCGACCTGCTGGTGGGCAAGGTCACGCCCAAGGGCGAGACCGAGCTGACCGCCGAGGAGAAGCTGATCCGCGCGATCTTCAAGGAGAAGGCGCGCGAGGTCCGCGACACCTCGCTCAAGGTGCCCCACGGCGAGGGCGGCGTGGTCATCGACGTCAAGACGTTCAGCCGCGACGAGGGCGACGATCTGCCACCAGGCGTCAACGACCTGGTGCGCGTGTTCGTGGCCAAGAAGCGCAAGATCGCCGAGGGCGACAAGCTCGCCGGCCGTCACGGCAACAAGGGCGTGATCTCGAAGATCGTCGACGAGCAGGACATGCCGTTCCTGGAGGACGGCACGCCGGTCGACGTGATCCTCAACCCGCTCGGCGTGCCCAGCCGGATGAACCTGGGCCAGATCCTCGAGACCCACCTCGGGTGGGTCGCGGCCAACGGCTGGTACGAGGACGGGTCCGAGGCCCGCAGCCGTGCCTCGGGCCGGGGGCCCGACGGCCGCAGCGAGGGCAACGGCAAGGTGTACGTCGCCACCCCGGTGTTCGACGGCGCCACTGTCGCCGACGTCGACACCGCGCTGGTGCGCTGGAGTGACGAGCACCAGGGCTCGATCAAGATGGACGTGGACAAGGGCCGTCGCCTCGGCGAGCAGGCATCGGGCAAGGTGACGCTGTTCAACGGGCGCACGGGCGAGCCGTTCGAGGAGCAGGTGACCGTGGGCTACATGTACATCCTCAAGCTCCTGCACCTCGTCGACGACAAGATCCACGCCCGCTCGACCGGCCCCTACTCGCTCGTCACCCAGCAGCCGCTGGGCGGCAAGGCGCAGTTCGGCGGTCAGCGTTTCGGCGAGATGGAGGTGTGGGCGCTCGAGGCCTACGGCGCCGCGTACACGCTGCAGGAGATGCTCACGATCAAGTCCGACGACACCGTCGGGCGGGTGAAGGCCTACGAGGCGATCGTCAAGGGCGAGAACATCGCCGAGCCATCGATCCCCGAGTCGTTCAAGGTCCTGCTCAAGGAGATGCAGTCGCTGGCGCTCGACGTCAACGTCGTCTCCGAGGAGGGCGAGCGCGCCGAGATGCGCGAGGAGGACGACGACTTGCTGCGCGCGGCCGAGGAGCTCGGGATCGACCTCAGCGGCGTCCGGGCGTCGGACGGCGCGGCCGACGAGGCGGTCGAGCACGAAGGCGAGACGGTCGAGGCCTCCGAGGAGGAGGTCGAGACCGAGGATCCCGATCTCGAGCCCGGCGAGGAGCTCGAAGAGGAGGACTTCGCCACCGAGGAGGATCCGATGCTCGAGCCCGATCTCGATGCCGGCGAGGCCGAAGGCATCACCGAAGAGGCCGAGCGTTGATGGCGCCGGCCTCTTCAGCCACCCCCACCACCTTTTTCAAGCACTAGGGAAGAAGTCACTTTGATCGATATCAACAATTTCGACGCAATCGAAATCGGTCTGGCCTCCTCGAAGCAGATCCGTTCATGGAGCTCCGGGGAGGTCACCAAGCCAGAGACCATCAACTACCGAACGCTGAAGCCCGAGAAGGACGGGCTGTTCTGCGAGCGCATCTTCGGTCCGACCAAGGACTGGGAGTGCTACTGCGGGAAATACAAGCGAGTTCGGTACAAGGGCATCGTCTGTGAGCGCTGCGGCGTGGAGGTCACGCGCTCGAAGGTGCGCCGCGAGCGGATGGGTCACATCGACCTGGCCGCGCCGGTATCGCACATCTGGTTCTTCAAGGGCGTGCCAAGCCGGATCGGCTACCTGCTCGACATGGCGCCGAAGGAGCTCGAGAAGGTCCTGTACTTCGCCGCCTCGATCGTGACCTGGGTCGACGACGAGGCCCGTGCGCGCGATCTCGACTCGCTCGAGGGCGAGGTGAACAAGGTGCTCGACTCCTATGCGGCCGAGAAGGAGGAGCGGATCCTCGAGCTCAGGGAGTCGCTGGCCAGGCGCGAGCAGTACCTGGAGAGCGGCAAGGCGGGGCGGGACTTCTCCGACGAGGACCACCTGTGGGCGGACACGCTCGACGTCAACATCGCCAAGCTCTCCGACGAGGAGCGCGAGAAGATGCTCAAGGAGCTCCGCAAGAGCTTCCAGGCCGACATCGACGACACCGACGCCTACATCGAGGACGCCGCCGAGCGGATGCGCCAGGTGTGGGAGCTGTTCAAGACGATGAAGGCCAAGGACGTGATCAACGACGAGACCACGTTCCGCGAGCTCAAGGACCGCTTCGGCTCCCCGTACGGCTTCGGCGAGTACTTCCGTGGCGGCATGGGCGCCGAGGCGGTGCGCGATCTGCTCCAGCAGGTCGACCTCGACGACGAGGCCGCCGACCTGCAGGAGCAGGTCAAGACCGCCAAGGGCCAGAAGCAGGCCCGCGCGGTCAAGCGGCTGAAGGTGGTCTCCGCGTTCATCAACTCCGGCAACAAGCCAGAGATGATGATCCTCGAGGCCGTGCCCGTGATCCCGCCGGAGCTGCGGCCGATGGTCCAGCTCGACGGCGGCCGGTTCGCCACCAGCGACCTGAACGACCTGTACCGCCGCGTGATCAACCGCAACAACCGCCTGAAGCGCCTGCTCGACCTCGGCGCTCCCGAGATCATCGTCAACAACGAGAAGCGGATGCTTCAGGAGGCGGTCGACGCGTTGTTCGACAACGGCCGGCGCGGTCGTCCGGTCACCGGTCCGGGCAACCGTCCGCTGAAGTCGCTGTCCGACATGCTCAAGGGCAAGCAGGGCCGGTTCCGCCAGAACCTGCTCGGCAAGCGCGTCGACTACTCGGGCCGCTCGGTGATCGTTGCCGGGCCATCCCTGCGGCTGCACCAGTGCGGGCTGCCGAAGCTGATGGCGCTGGAGCTGTTCAAGCCCTTCATCATGGCCCGGCTGGTCGAGCGCAAGTCGGCGCAGAACATCAAGGCGGCCAAGAAGATGGTCGACTCGATGATCCCCGAGGTGTGGGACGTGCTCGAGGAGGTCATCCACGAGCATCCGGTGCTGCTCAACCGCGCGCCGACGCTGCACCGCCTGGGGATCCAGGCGTTCGAGCCGGTGCTCGTCGAGGGCAAGGCGATCCAGGTCCATCCGCTCGTCTGCCATGCCTTCAACGCCGACTTCGACGGCGACCAGATGGCGGTCCACCTGCCGCTGTCGGCCGAGGCGCAGGCGGAGGCCCGGATCCTGATGCTGTCCGCCAACAACATCCTCTCGCCCGCTCACGGCGCGCCGCTGGCGACGCCGACCCAGGACATGGTGCTGGGCGCCTACTACCTGACCTACGGCCCGGACGCGAACGAGCTGGCCAAGATCGATCCCGCCACCCACGACCCGCGCCCGCACGTGTTCCGCACCGCCCAGGAGGCGGAGTGGTCCTACGAACACGGCGTGGTCAAGCTGCACGACCTGGCCGAGTACCGCCCGCTGGGGCGGGAGGGCGGCCACGTGCTGACCACGGTCGGGCGGATCATCTACAACGACAAGATCGAGCGGGCGCTGGTCGAGGCGCTGGGGGACCAGTTCGACCCCGACAGCTACGAGTTCATCAACCGCTCGATGAAGAAGAAGGACACCACCAAGCTCGTCGACAATCTCGTCCAGGCGTACGGCGCGCCCACGATCTCGCAGGTGCTCGACGCGTTCAAGGACATCGGCTTCCACTACGCCACCCAGGCCGGAGTGACGATCTCCAAGAACGACGTCCAGACGCCGCCCACCAAGGGCGAGATCCTGGGGCGCTACGACCGGGAACTGGCGACGATCGAGTCGCAGTACGACTCGGGTGAGATCACCAGCGAGGAGCGCCACGAGGCGGTCACGAAGCTGTGGGATCGCGCCACCAACGAGGTCGGAGACGCGCTCAACGAGCATCTCGACGAGCTCAACCCGATCTACATGATGGCCAACTCGGGCGCCCGCGGCTCGTTCTCGCAGATCCGGCAGCTGGCCGGGATGCGCGGGCTGATGGCCAACCCGAAGGGCGAGATCATCGAACGCCCGATCAAGGCCTCCTTCCAGGAGGGCCTGTCGGTGCTCGAGTACTTCATCTCGACCCACGGCGCCCGCAAGGGACTCGCGGACACGGCGCTGCGCACGGCCGACTCGGGCTATCTGACCCGCCGGCTGGTCGACGTTGCCCAGGACGTGATCATCCGCCAGGAGGACTGCGGCACCGAGGAGTTCATCGAGATGCCGGTGTCCAAGCTCGAGGTCGACCCCGAGAGCCGGCGGCTGCGGCCGACCGGGGAGCCGAACGACAACCTGATCGGACGGATCGCGGCCCAGGACATCACGACCAAACGCGGTCGCGTGATCGTTGAGCAGGGCAAGGAGATCGACCGGGCGGAACTGGCCGATCTCGTCGAGGCCTGGGGCGACGACACCGACAAGGGCAACGTGATCCTGGTGTCGGTTCGCTCCGTGCTCAAGTGCGTGGCCCCGACCGGCGTCTGCCAGGCCTGCTACGGAAGGTCGTTGGCCACGGGCAAGCTGGCGCAGATCGGCGACGCGGTCGGGATCATCGCCGCACAGTCGATCGGGGAGCCGGGCACGCAGCTGACGATGCGCACCTTCCACACCGGCGGCGTCGCCGGGGCGGACATCACCCACGGCCTGCCGCGGGTGGTGGAGCTGTTCGAGGCCCGCAAGCCCAAGGGGCTGGCGAAGATCGCCGAGGTCGGCGGCAAGGTCTCGATCGAGGAGTCCGACAAGGCGATCACGGTCGTGATCACCGATGACGGCGGCGAGGAACATCGCCACACGTTCCCGCGCCGGACCCGTCTGTTCGTCGACAGCGGCCAGAAGCTCGCTCCGGGCACGCAGCTCAACGAGGGTTCCCTGTATCCCCACGAGCTGCTCGCGATCCGGGGACGGACCGAAACCGAGCTCTACCTCGTGCGCGAGGTCCAGGAGGTCTACAAGTCCCAGGGCGTGGACATCAACGACAAGCACATCGAGCTGATCGTGCGCCAGATGATGAAGAAGGTGCGGGTCGACCAGAAGGGCGACACCGACCTGCTCCCGGGCCAGTTCGTCGACCGCCACGAATACGCGCGCGTCAACAACGCCGTGCTCGACGACGGCGGCGAGGCCGCGCAGGCCGAGGAGATCATCCTCGGGATCACCAAGGCGTCGCTGAACACGGACTCGTTCCTGAGCGCCGCTTCCTTCCAGGAGACGACGAAGGTCCTTACCGACGCCGCTTTGGAAGGCAAGATCGATCGCCTCAATGGCCTCAAGGAGAACGTCATCATCGGCAAGCTGATCCCGGCCGCAACCGGGCTCAAGCGCTACCGCAGGATCGAGATCGAGCCCTCCGAGCCGCTCCCGCGGGGGATGGACGACGTGGGCCTGCTCGACCACGACGACCTCGCCGCTGAGCTCGGGTTGACCGACGGCGAGTCGCTCACCGGGTTCGGCGGGATGGAGCCGGACCTCAGCGACCTCGAGGACATCGGCAACGGCGGGGCCTCGTCGCTCGGCTTCGTCGAGGAGCTGGCGGATCTCGATGTGCCCGCCGACGACGACGGCGCTCCGGAGGAGTAGGACGCGGAATTACTCGGGCCGCCCCTGGGTTGCGGGGCGGCCCGACGATCCTGGGGGCGGTCCGATGACCCGCGGGGGCGGTCCGGTGACCGCGGGGGCGGTCCGGTGACCGCGGGGGCGGCCCGATGACCCCGACGTCCCGGATCGTCGCTTTCGGCGGCTCGGGAGTGCTGGTGCTGGCCGGGGTCGCGTGCGCGGTCGTGTTCGGCGGCACTCTCGGCCAGGTGCTTGCCTTCATCCTGATCGCGAGCGGTCTGGTGCTGGCCACCAGCCTCGTGTTCCTGGAGGTGGGGTTGAGCGAGGATCGCGACCGGGACCGGGAGCGCCGGCGCGAGGCGGAGCGCGAGCGGCGATCAGAACGCGAGCGGCAATCGGAGCGCGAACGCGGAGGAGCCGCGGGCAAGGCCCGCCCGGGGCCTCGGCTGGCCCGGCTGCGGGGGGAGCGGCGCCGACTCAGATGACGGTCACGGCGGCCGGCATCGCCCGCGCCCGCCCTGGGATCTGAGCGGCGCGGCTGGTAGGCTGCCCTGCAGCAATAAATGTGAAGGTCGGCGGCAGGTTCGCGGAAGGGGCGGTCCGTGCGGCGAGGAGGGTTCGCGCCGGTTCGTGCGCTACAAGCAGGTCGCGGTTTTTGGTGTGCCCTGAGCGTCGTGGCGCTCGGGCTCGCGCTGGCCTGGCCGGCGGCCGCCTCGGCCCAGAGCGCTCCGGCGCTGGCGGGATCGATCGCCGACTCGGCAACGCTGTCCGGCACCACGTCGGTGGCGATCGCGGGCCACTACGCGTATACGACCGGTTACTACGCGGGCGAGTTGACGGCGATCGACATCTCCAACCCGGCGGCGCCGACGATCGCGGGCTCGAGCGCGTCGAGCACCGCCTTGCTCGATGCCGACACCGTCAACATCGCCGGCGGCTATGCGTTCGTGGTGAGCAAGAACCGCAACGGACCGTCGGGCTCGAACAGCAACGACGACGGCAGCGGCAATGGCCTGACGATCCTCGACATCTCCAGCAATCCGGCGGTGCCGGCGATCGTCGGCACGGTGACCGATCCGGTGAACCTGTTCGGGGCCTACGGAATCGCCGTCTCAGGCAACTACGCCTATGTGGCCGCGCAGGGCTGCCTCGCCGGGCAGCCGTGTCCGAACAGCGCGGTCGGGCAACGCGTTCGACGTCATCGACATCAGCACGCCGGGCAATCCGACGATCGTCAAGACCATCCATGACCCGACGTTGCTCCAGCACGCGGACGCGGTGGCGATCTCCGGCGGCTACGCCTACGTGACCGCCCCCTACGGCAACCGGCTCACGGTCATCGACATCTCGAATCCCGCCCAGGCGTCGATCGTCGCCTCCCTCCATGATCCGACCGACCTTGACTTTCCCAACGATGTCGCCATCAGCGGGCAATACGCCTACGTCGCCGATCAGAGCACTCCAGGGCGGCTGACCGTGGTCGACATCTCCGACCCGTCCAATCCGCGGCTCGTGGGATCGCTGGTGAACTCGGCGTTGAACGGGGCCTACCGGATCCGGGTGTATGGGAACTTCGCCTACGTGGCGGCGTCCTCCAACCACGACGTCGCGATCGTGGATATCTCAAACCCGCTGGCCCCGCGACTGGCAGCTTCGTATTCGGATCCCGTCACCCTGAACAAGACGACCGGGCTCGACGTCGATCCCACGGGGCCATACGTGGTGGCCTCCTCGCCCCTGCTCTCGAGCCAGAGCCAGCCGCTGTACCCGCCGTTCGCGCTCCAGCCGGGCGGCCCGACGATCACCGGGACGGTGTCCGCGATCGCGCTTGATCCGGTGCCGATCGGGGTCGGCATCGCCTCGGACTCCGAGCCGGCGAACCCGACGACGCAAACCTCGGCGACATTCTCGTTCTCGACCACCGACGCGGTCGCCAGCGTGGCCTGCCAGCTCGACGGGGGGCCGTTGGGTCCGTGTACGACCGCGACCACGATGCAGTACGGCGGCTTGCCGGCTGGGAGCCACACGTTCGTGGTCCAGGCCACCGACGCCGCAGGCCACACGGCCAGCGCCACCGACACCTGGACGGTGGGGGACACGCCGCGGAACACGGCCGCGCCGTCGATCTCGGGCGCGGCCCGGTTGGGGGATACGCTGACCGCCTCGGCCGGCTCGTGGTCGGGCTATCCGACGCCGGCGATGTCCTACGAATGGCAGCGGTGCGACAGCGGCGGCGGTGCCTGCGCCACGATCTCCGGGGCAACCAGGCAGAGCTACACCGTTCTCCCGGGCGATGTGGGCGCGACGCTGGCGGTGGTGGTGAGCGCCACCAACAGCGTCGGTTCCGCGCGCGTCCGCTCATCCGCGACCGCCATCGTGACCGCGACCGCATCGCCGGCGAACATTTCGCCGCCGACGATCCGCGGCCCGGGCGTGGTGGGGCGGGGGTTGTCGGCCACGACCGGGACGTGGTCGGGGCGGGGGCCGATCGCGTTCGCCTACCAGTGGCAGCGGTGTCGTCCCGGCTGCATCGACATCGCCGGCGCCACCCGGAGCGCCTACAAACTCGTCTCGGCCGACCGCGGCAGCAAGGTGCGGGTACATCGTGAGCGCCGGCAACGTGGCCGGCAGCCGCGGCGCCGGGTCGCGTCAGCTCGGCCCGGTCGACAGCGTCGGGCAGATCAGGGCGCTGCTCACGCACGCCCTCCTGCCGCGGGGCAAGGCGGCGCGGATCGGAGCGCTGCTCAAGCACGGCAGCTACGTGTCCTCGTTCCGCTCCCCGCTCGCGGGACGGCTGACGATCGCGTGGGAGGCGCCGAGCGGGGCCTCCGGTGCCGGCGCCAAGCGTGTCCGAATCGCTCAGGTCAAAACCAGCTTCGCCAAAGCCGCGAGGGTCAAGGTGAAGATCGTCTTGACGGCCAAGGGCAAGAAGCTGCTGGGGCGCACCAGGCACCTGAGAGCGATCGGCAGCGGCAGCTTCGTCGTCACGAGAAGCCTGACCGTGCGCGGGCAGAGGGCGTTCAAACTGGGCCGCTGATGTCGGCCGGCGGCCGCACGGGCCGCTCGAATGCGACCGTATCTATGGCGGGGAGCACTTAGCTTTAGCAGGCATTGCTCGACGGATGTTCGACAAATCTTGTGCTGAAGGGGCCCAAAATCTGGTAGGGTTGGGCCTCAGAAGCGACAAAACTTGGTAACTTCTGCCGCTGACGAGGGGCGCGGGGCTGTTGGTTGGGGCGTCTTGCGGGCTCCGAGGAGGCGATGATGGCCGGGTTCCCGGACAGTGTTGCCATGCTCATGGAGGGCGTTGCCGTGCAAAGAGGGGTGAGACGTTCGCAGCGGTTTGGGGCACGACCGAGGGTCGCGGTCGTGGGACTCGGTTACTGGGGTCCAAACCTCGTTCGGGTCCTGATCGAGCGTACGGACGTGAAGGTACGGTGGATATGTGACTCCGACGAGGAGCGCCTGCAGGCCCTGGGCCGGCGGTACCCGTCGGTGAAGCGAACCTGTGATCTCGAGGACGTGCTCGATGATCCGCTCGTCGATGGCGTGGTGCTGGCGACGCCGGTGCTCACGCACTACGAGCTCAGCCGGCGGTGCCTGGAGGCGGACAAGCACGTGTTCGTCGAGAAACCGCTCGCCCCGTCGACCGAGCAGGCGACCGATCTGATCGACTACGCCACCGAGGCGGGACTGGTGCTGATGTGCGGCCACACGTTCCTGTACAGCCCACCGGTGCAGACCGTGAAGCGCCTGATCGACAGCGGTGAGCTCGGTGACATCTACTTCGTTTCCTCCAGCCGGGTCAACCTCGGACTGCACCAGCGTGACGTGAGCGTCATCTGGGACCTCGGTCCACACGACTTCTCGATCCTTCTCTACTGGCTCGGCTCTCCGCCGGCCGCGATCCGGGCGACCGGCCGTGACTCGATTGTGCCGGGGATCACCGACGTCGCGTTCCTCACCCTCGAGTTCGCCTCCGGAGTGATCGCCAACCTCGAGCTGAGCTGGCTGGCGCCGAGCAAGCTCCGGCGCACCGTGGTCGTCGGGTCCAAGAAGATGGTGGTCTACGAGGACGGCAGCCCCGAGCCGATCAGAATCTTCGACCGGGGAGTGGACTACAAGGATCCGGACAACTTTGGCGAGTGGCACCTGTCCTACCGCAGCGGCGACATATTGTCACCGAACATTTCCGGCCAAGAGCCCCTTTCGCTTCAGGCAGGCGATTTCGTCCGCACGATGACCACCGGAGATCTGCCCGAGGTCGGGCTCGGACTCGCTCGCGACATCGTTCGCCTGGCCGAGGCCGCCGATTCCTCGCTGGCAGGCGGCGGCGTGCAGGTCGAGCTTGGCGACGAGGTCGTGGCGCTCCCCGCCTGGGACGGGGGAGAGGAGACCGGGGTGTCCATTGGCCGTTCATCTGCGTAAATCGATCCGATTGGCGCTCAGCGCCGTCGCGTTTGCGCTGGTGCTGGCGGTGCCGGCGGTGGCGTCGGCGCAGAGCGCTCCGGCGCTGGCGGGCTCGATCGCCGACTCGGTAACGCTTCCCGGCACCACGTCGGTGGCGATCGCGGGCCACTACGCGTACACGACCGGCTACTACGCGGGCGAGTTGACGGCAATCGACATCTCGAACCCGACCCATCCGGTCATCGCGGGTTCGAGCGCGTCGAGCACAGCCTTGCTCAATGCCGACACGGTCAACATCGCCGGCGGCTATGCGTTCGTGGTCAGCAAGAACCGCAACGGACCGTCGGGATCGAACAGCAACGACGACGGCAGCGGCAACAGCTTGACGATCCTCGACATCTCGACCAATCCCGCGGTGCCGAGAATCGTCGGTACGAGGACCGACCCGCTGAAGCTGTTCGGAGCCTATGGGATCACGGTGTCGGGCAACTACGCCTACGTGGCGGCGCAGGGTTGTCTCGCCGGTCAGCCGTGTCCGAACACCTCGGTCGGGAACGCGTTCGAGGTCGTCGACATCAGCAACCCGAGCACCCCGACGATCGTCGGCACCTACCACAACGCGACCAACTTGAATCACGTGACGTCGGTGGCCCTGTCGGGCAACTACGCGTACGTGACCGCGTTCAACAACAACCGGTTGACTGTGATCAACACCTCGAATCCGGTCAAGCCCACTTTCGTCACCTCCCTGATCGACACGACGAACTTTCAGTTCCCCAGCGACGTTGCCATCAGCGGTCACTATGCCTACGTGGTCGATCAGAGCAACCCTGGCCGCCTGACCGTGGTCGACATCTCCGTCCCGTCCAGTCCCGTGGTGGTGGGGACGCTGGTGAGCTCAGCGTTGAATGGCGGATACCGGATCCGGGTCTATGGGAACTTCGCCTACGTGTCGGCGTCGTCGGGCAACGACGTCGCCATCGTCGACATCTCGAACCCGCTGCTCCCGCGACTGGCGGCCTCGTACACGGACACCGCCCACCTGCACAAGACCACCGGGTTGGACGTCGATCCGACCCGGCATTATTTGATCGCGTCCTCGCCCTTGCTCTCGACTCAGAGCCAGCCCGTATATCCGCCGTATGCGCTGCAGTCGGGGGGCCCGACGATCACCGGCACGGTCAGCGCGATCACGCTCGATCCGGTGCCCATCGGGGTCAGCATCGCCCCCAGCTCGGAGCCGTCGAAGTCGACGGCGCAGACCTCGGCAAGCTTCTCGTTCTCGACCACGGACGCGGTCGCAAGCGTCGTCTGCCAGCTCGACGGCGGCTCGGTCGGGCCCTGCTCGCCAAGCGCCACGAGCATGCAGTACGGCGCTTTGACGGCTGGGAGCCACACGTTCGTGGTTCAGGCGACCGACGCCGCGGGAAATACGGCGACCGACAGCTATACGTGGACGGTGACACCGCCGGCGAATGTCTCGCCGCCGACGATCAGCGGCACGCCCACTCCCGGCCAGACCTTGACGGCGTCCAATGGCACTTGGACAGGTAGCCCGTCGTTTTCCTATCAATGGCAGGACTGCGATCAGAGCGGGCAGAATTGCACGGCGATCCCGGGCGCGACGAGCCAGAGTTACACGGTCGCTTCCAGCGATCTCGGCTCGACCGTTGACGTAGTCGTGACCGCCACGACCGGCGCTGGGTTCGCGCAGGCGAGCTCGTCGGCAACCGCGGTGGTGACGGCATCGCCACAGAGCACGAGCGCCCCGGCGATCTCGGGCACGGCGACTCAAGGGCAAACCTTGACAGCGTCGCCGGGCTCATGGTCGGGGTATCCGACGCCGACGTTCTCCTATCAGTGGCAGGATTGCGATCAGAGCGGGCAGAACTGCACGCCGATCTCGGGAGCGACCGGCCAGAGTTACACGCTTGGGTCCGCGGATGTCGGTTCGACGGTGGCCGTGGCGGTGACGGCAACCAACAGCGCCGGCTCGGCGCAGGCGAGCTCGCCTGCGAGCGCGGTTGTCGCGCCGGCGTCGACGTCGCCCTCGAACGTCTCGCCACCGACGATCAGCGGGACTACCGGAGTCGGTCAAACGCTGACGGCATCGCCGGGCTCGTGGACCGGTTCGCCGTCGTTCTCCTATCAGTGGGAGGACTGTGATCAGAACGGCCAGAACTGCAATCCGATCTCGGGGGCCACGAGTCAGAGTTACAAGCTCGGATCCGGTGAGGCGGGCGCGACCGTCGTGGTGGTGGTCACAGCCACCAACGGCGGGGGCTCTGCGCAGGCAACCTCCGCGGCCAGCGGAGTTGTGACTCAGCCGCCGCAGAACACGAGCGCCCCCGCGGTATCGGGCGCGGCCGTGGAGGGCCAGACGCTGAATGCCTCGGCTGGCTCGTGGTCGGGCTATCCGACGCCGGCGGTGTCCTACCAGTGGCAGCGCTGCAACAGCGGTGGCGCCAGCTGCGGCGCGATCCCGGGCGCCACCAGCCAGAGCTACACCGCGCTGTCAGCCGATGTGGGCGCGACGCTGGCGGTGGTGGTGACGGGGACCAACAGCGCGGGGTCTTCGCAGGCAAGCTCGCCAGTCACCGGCGTGATCACCTCGGCTGCGGGTCCCCTCACGCCGCTGCTCGACAGCTTCAACCGGCCGAACAACACCGGGCCGCCGGGGCCGAATTGGACCCATATGGCCGTCTCGAGCTCGTCGGCATCGAACAACCTGTTCATCACCGGCGGGAAGATCACCAGCCCTTCGGGATCCAGCGGCGATTACTGGAATCCGCAAGCGTACGGGCCGAACAGCGAAGACTGGATCACCGTGGCCACCAAGCCCAGCGTCGACCAGGATCCGGTCGTGCTCGGTCTCCGCTTCCAAAACCCCGCGCTATCGACGGCCAGCGGCTATCAGGCCTACTACATCTTCCGCTCCAGCGTCCCCGACCAATACAAGATCACCGTCCGCACCAACGGAGCGACGACGGCGACGCTCGCGAGCGCGAACGGGCCCACCTTGAAAGCCGGCGACGAGCTCCTCTTCCGGGCCATCGGAACCACGCTCGAGCTGTGGCTGCAAGACGCCGGCAACTGGACCAAGATCCTCAGCGCCACCGACGGCACCTACCAGAGCGCCGGCTACCTCAACCTCACCGCGCGAGACGGGACCGTCAGGCTGGCGAACTTCGGTGGCGGCACGCTGCCGTAGCGGGCTGGCTCGGCGCCCGGCGGCGTCCCGGTCCTCTGCCGTCCCCGTCCTCCCGGTCGTCCCGCTAATCCCCGGTCGTCGCGGTCGCCCCGGTCGTCGCGGTCATCCCCGGCCGGTCATCCTCGGCCGTCCCGGTCGCCCCGGTCGCCGAACCGCGGCGCCGGCAGGCGGTCAGATGCACGGAAGCCACGCTAACGTCACACGCTGCATCCCCCGCCGATTTCGCGTCACATTACCGTGGCACAGCGGCGGTTAAGTTACGGCGACCGATCCGCCTCGAATGCGCGTGACGTTGGCGTGGCTTCGGCCGGCGGGCGGCGGGGTGAGGAGGGGCCGCGTTCGCGGTCTGGGGCCGGGTCGCTCCGGGTGAGGAGAGGGCCCGCGTTCGGGTCCGGAGCCGGGGCCGCTCCGGGGTGGGGCTGGCCGCTTTCGGACCGCCGGCGCCGGCGACGACCGAACGCCCTGCAACGATCGTACGCTATCCGGCTCTGACGGTCACACCGCCTGGCGCAGCGCGACCTGTCCGTCGACGCCGTCGCGCGCGGTGACCTCGGCCAGGGCCGCATCGAGGATGTCGAACGCCTGATCGAGCGTCTGACGGGTGACGTTGAGCGGCGGGAGCAGCCGGACGACGCAGTCCCCGCGGCCACCGAGCTCGAGGATCAGCCCGCGCTCGATCGCGCCCCGCTGAACCGCCCTCGCCGCCTGCGAGTTCGGCTCTCCGTCGGCGTCGACGAGCTCGATGCCGAGCATCAGTCCACTGCCCCGGACCTCGCCGACGATCCCGTGGTTGGTGGCCAGCGTGGCGAGTGCCGCCAGCGAATACTCCCCAAGCTCGCGGACATGCTCGAGGACGTGGTCGCGCCTGGTGATCGTGATCGCGGCGAGTCCGGCGGCGAACGCCAGCTGATTGCCGCGGAACGTGCCTGTGTGCATGCCGGGTGCGAATGCGTCCAGACGCTCATGGTGCAGGACGATCGCGATCGGCATGCCCATGCCGCCGATTGCCTTGGAGGCGACGATCACGTCGGGAATGATTCCGTGCTGTTCGAAGGCGAACCAGGTACCTGTCCGGCCGCCTCCGGTCTGCACCTCGTCCACGATCAGCGGAATGTCGAGTTCGCGAGTCACCCTGCGGAGACCCTGCATGAAATCGGTCGGGGCGATGACCACGCCGCCTTCGCCCTGCACCACCTCGATGATCACCGCCGCGGGGAGGGTGATTCCCCCCAGCGGATCACGCAGCGAGCGCTCGAGGTAGTAGAGACACTGTTTACCTGTCTCCAGGCCGGCGCCCAGTGAACAGCGCAGCGCGTACGGATAGGGGAAAAAATGAACACCCGGCACGCGATTGCCGATGCGTTCCTTCTGCGCCAGTAACCCGCTGACGGTCATGGCCGCGTGCGAGCAGCCGTGAAAAGCACCCTGGAAGGCGATGATCTCAGCACGGCCCGTCGCCGTCTTGCACAGCTTCAGGGCGGCGTCCACCGCGTCGGCGCCGCTGGGGCCGCAGAACTGGATCTTGGTGCAGTCGCGCATCTCCTCGGGCAGCATCGAGAGCTGCGCCGAGATGAACTCGTCCCGCACCTCGGTCGGGAAATCCAGACCGTGTGAGAGCATCGGTAGCTGGTGCTGCACGGCCTCGAGCAACTCGGGATGGCCGTGTCCGAACGGGAGCGCGCCGGCGCCGTTGAGGAAGTCGATGAAGACGTTGCCGTCCACGTCCTCGATGTACGACCCCGCTCCGCGCCGGATCGCGATCGGGATGCGCCGCGGATAGCTGCGCACGCTCGACTCGTGCTCGTGCTGGCGTTCTAGCAGCCGCTGCGACTGCGGACCCGGGATCTCCGTCCGCACCGCCGGCGCATCAAACGTCCCTGTCCGACCAGCATTAACCGTCTGCATGTGGTAACCCCCAATCGACTGCGCCCCAGTCATTTCCTGACACGATTGTACTCGATGCCACGCCGATCCCGAAATCGCCGGCGACTCGGCGGCCCCTCGGTCACCGCCTCTCTGGTGCTGTTCGCCGCCGCCATCTCGGTCGCGGTTTCGGGGTGTGGCGGCGGCGCACGCACCGACTCGGAAAGGGCTTCCGGGTCATCGCCGACAGCCGCCCTGACCGGCGGGGCGAGCGGCTCGGCCGGCGCCGCTCGGCCCGGCCCCGTCATCTACCGACCGCCGGGCCTGAGCCGTTCAAAGCCGGTTCCGATGGTCTTGGCCCTGCACGCCAGCGGCGGCGACCCGGCGAGTTTCGAGTCGGTGTCGGGCCTCGACGCCGTGGCGAACCAGCACGGGTTCGTCGTCGCCTACCTCGGTTCGCTGGAACCGGCGTCACCGGCGTGGACGCTGGTCGACATGAAGGCGAACCTCGCCTACATCAGCGCCGAGACCAAGCGTCTGATCGCCAGCGAGAACATCGATCCCCGCCGGGTGTACGTGACCGGTTTCTCCGCCGGGGCCACGATGGCGTTCTTCGTCGGCTGTGAGCTTTCGAGCCAGGTCGACGGGATCGCCCCCGTCTCCGGTGCGATGCGCGTCAGCGATCCGTGTCAGTTGTCGCATCCGGTCTCCGAGCTGTTGGTGATTGGCACCGACGACGCAATCCCGTTCAACGGCACCGCCCGGCTGCTGTCCGCCGCCGCGGTGACGGCGAAGTGGCGGGCGATGGATGGGTGTGCGCGAGAATCGAGCTCGGCAGCGCAGGGGCCGGTCGCCGAGCAGACGTCGAACCGGTGCCGGGGCGCCAGCGGCGTTGGCCTGTACGTGATCCCGGGAGGGACGCACCAGTGGCCGGGAGCGAAGGGCGAAGCCGGCCCGGACGCCGGCTTCGACGCGGCGCAGGCCGTGTGGTCATTCTTCGCCGCCCACCCCGGCGGGTAGCGCCGGCTCGCCATTGCGGCCGGCCTCACCACGCCTTCGCGAGTTCTTAACCTGACCCGTGGCTGACGTTTAAGGCGCCTGCGAGAATCTCCGGGTGCGTGCGCGACATCGGGGCGAGCCCGTCGCGTTGCCCTTTTATCTCGGACGTGATCCTGCCGTGAAAATGCTGCCGCCGAACCGCCGTGGCCGGACCGGGCAGTCGTGTGCCGCGACCACCGTACTCGCCGTCGCCATGCTCGCCGTCGCCGTCGCCGTCGCCGTCGCCGTCGCCGGATGCGGTTCGGGATCCAAGTCGCACGGCCACCCCGTCACCCAGACCGCAACGAGCACGCAGACGACCACGAGTGACCAGACGGGCACGAGCGACCAGACGGGCACACCCGAGACCACGACGGGGCCCGCGCTGCCGAGCACCGGCCCCCGGCCGGCTCCGATCGTCTACCGGCCGCCGGGCCTGAGCCGGGCCAAACCGGTGCCGTTGCTGATCGCCCTGCACGCCAGCGGCGGTTATCCGCAGACGTTTCGCTTCGTGACCGGGTTCGACGCGATCGCGCGCCAGCGCGGCTTCGTGGTCGCGTATCTGGCCTCACTCCCGCCGGCCTCGCCGGCTTGGAGGAAGGTCGACCTGGCCCGCAACCTGGCCTACATCAGCTCGATGATCAAGCAACTGACCCGCCAGCAGAACATCGACCCGAAGCGGGTATACGTCGCCGGGTTCTCCGCCGGCGCCACCATGGCGTATTTTGCCGGCTGCGAGCTGAGCCACCAGATCGCGGGGATCGCGGCGGTGTCGGGGGCGATGCTCCACGCCCTTCCATGCCACGTAACCCATCCGCTCACGGAGCTCGCGATCATCGGCAACGCCGACCACTTCGTTCCCATCCGCGGGGGCGCACACATCCTGTCCGCATCCGCGGTGGCGGCTCACTGGCGCGTGTTCGACGGCTGCAGCGCCGCGCGGCGCCGGACGGAGTACATCGGGCCGGTTCGCGCACTTATGTGGACAGAGTGCCAAGGCCGCACCGCGGTCGGCCTGTACGTCATCGACAATGGCACCCATGTCTATCCCGGGCGTCCGGGCGTGCCCCGTTCGAACCCTGACTCGCGGCTCAACGCCTCCGAGGCCATCTGGGCGTTCCTCGCCGCGCACCCTGGCTCGTAGGCGTGGAGCGGGCCGTTCGTTGCGGGGCGCCGCCCGCTGACGGCGGCTTGGCTCCGCGGTTGTCCGCCGGCGTGAAGCTCCGCCGCGGGCGGCGCCCCGCGGCGGGAGTCACCAAAACGTCAGGCGGGGGCGCCGGCCAGATCGCTGGCCTGGACCATCTCGCCCATGGCCACGAGGATCTTGCGCTCGCCGCCGAAGGGACGGCGCGCGTGCGAGACGAGCATGTTGTCGAGCGCGATCAGGTCGCCCTTCTGCCACGGGGTCTCGACGCACAGCTCCTCGTAGACCTCGCCGATCCGGTCGATCACCTCGTCGCGAATCGGGGTGCCGTCGCCGTAGTACACGTTGCGGGGCAGGTCCTCGTCGGAGAACAGCTGGCGCAGCGCGGTGCGCGTCTCGTCGTCGAGGCAGGAGACGTGGTGCAACTGCACCTGGTTGAAGAAGATGCGCTCGCCGGTTCGCGGATGGGTGCGCACCGCTTTCGCGAGCTGCCCGATCCGCAGCCCCTGCGCGGTCCACTCACAGGTCATTCCGGCATCGGCACAGGTCCTCTCCACCTCGGTCCGGTCGTCGGTGTGGAAGAAGTCCTGCCAGGGCACGTCGATGCCCTCGGAGAAGTTGCGCACGTACATCAGGTCCCGGCGCGTGAACTCCTCCACGATCTCCGGATCGAGCCGATCGCAGATCAGGCGGCAGTCGATCAGCGGCGTCTCGCCACGGTCCGTCGAGGGGACGACGCAGAAGAAGAACTGGCGCAGCGGCCAGCTCGACAGGTGGGAGCTTTCGTTGTGGAACAGGATCATCTTGTCCGGTGGATACGGCGTCGAGTGGTAGATCCGCTCGCTCGCCGACTCGGGCGGCAGATCGCCGTACTCGGCGAACAGGTCGCTGGCGATCGACGCGGCCACGGCCTCGAACTCCTTGGCGTCGTTCAGTGGGAAGCCCCGGAACAGGATCGCTCCGTAGCGGTCGAAGTAGCCGTCGAGCTCGTCCTTGTGACTGGCGCACCACGCGGCCAGGTCAACGTTGTCAACGGCCGGGGTGATAACCAGCGGCATCTTCTCTTCGTTCCCCGGAAGAAATCCGGTCCGCACCAGCTCGGTCGATCCCACGGCCTTACGCCGCATGCCGCGAAGCCCGCCCCCCATGCCCGACGATCCGTGTTCTGCACTCATGTGTCCTCCTGTTCGGGCACGAGCCCCTTGATGTTGTCCACTGTCCGTTGCTTCACGACCCGCGGACCGTCACAGCGAAGCGCGAGCGCGGCGATGTAACCGGCGTGGCGGTCGGAGAGATCCTGTAGGCGCCACCGGCCGGGCTCCTCGCGCGACCAGGCGGTGCGCACGAGCGCCGCGGGGGCCGCCGGCGCCAGCGTGACATCGAAACTGTCGAGCGGCAGGCTGAGGCCGTCGCCCCGCGCCTTGATGAACGCCTCCTTCCGCGTCCAGCAGTTGAGGAACGCTCGCGGCTGCCGCGACTCGGGCAGGGAGCGCAGGACCGCCACCTCGGCCGGCGAGAAGAACCGCTCCGCGATTCGCTCGCGCGCGAAATCGGCGTCGTCGAGCTCGACGTCGATGCCAACCTCGGCCGCAGTGGTGAGCGCGTACAGCGCGACCGTCCCCGAGTGCGACAGGTTGAACCACGGCCCGGCGCCGGCGAGGTGTGGCTTGTCGTAGGCGCCGTACTCGAACTGCACGTCCTCGGGCGCTGAGCCCAGATACCGTCCGAGCAGCGAGCGGAGCAGCGCGCGGCCCACCGTATAGCGCGAGCGGTCTCGTTCGAAGCGAAAGCGATCGGCTCGCGCTCGTTCGTCGTCCGCGAGCAACCGGCGCATGCGGCCGACGACTTCCACAGGGCGTTCGAGCGATGCCCGCCAGACGTGAACCTCGTCCGCCGGCAGCGGCCAGCGGGCACGCGCCACCGGCGCCTCGCCGGTGCGCATGAAGTCGAGCGTCCTGCTGACAAGCGCCCCATTGCCCCTGTTCGTGGCCAAGACCACACCGGGATTGTAACGTCAAAGGGCCTGTAGGTATCGCCGGCGATCGGCTAACATACCCTCGGCACTTGGGGGTAGTCGGGGTGCAGGGTTTGCACGCCGGGGGCCCGGAGAGGGGCGTACGCACATTCCATTCGGGCAGATGGAGCCAGAAATGAGTTCGACAGAGGGCGCGCCGGCGAGGGACCGCCGGCGCGACGAGCTGGGGTCGCAGCTCGTCGCGGCAACGGCCGCGCTGTGGCAGCGCTACACCGATCGTTCGGACCTGGTCATCGGTTACGTTTCCGGGGACACCGCGCCGCGGCCGCTGGCACTGGACCTGGCCGGAGATCCCACGTTCTCCGAGCTCGTCGCCCGCGTGAACAGCGCGCTTGACGATGACTCGGCTCACAACGGCTTCGAGCCCGACGCCTTCGTCGCCCTCGATCGCGAGCCGCCGGCCGAGCGTAGCCACCCATGGCTGTCCGCCCACCGCAAGCCTGAGGGGCTGGACCTGACGCTGCACAGCAACGGCTCGAGCCCGGCGCCGGGGACCGACGGCTTGTTCGTGGGCCATCTGCGGACGCTGCTCGCCGGCGCCGAAGCTGATCCGGAAAAGCCGATCGCCGGCCTGCCGGTGCTGACCGACTCCGAGCGCCACCGCCTGCTGATCGAATGGAACGACACCGCGGCGCCGTACCCCTGCGCGTGCATGCACGAGCTGGTCGAGGAGCAGGCCCGGGCCACGCCGGACATGGTTGCGGTGCAGTTCGGCGATGAGCAGCTGACCTACGCCGAACTCGACGCGCGCGCCAACCAGCTCGCCCATCACCTGACCGCCATGGGGGTGAGCCGGGACGTCCTCGTCGGCATCTGCGTCGAGCGCTCGCTGGAGATGGTCGTCGGCCTGCTCGGCATCGTGAAGGCCGGTGGCGCCTACGTGCCGATCGACCCCGACTACCCGGCCGAGCGCCAGGAGTACATGCTGACCAACTCTCAGGCGCCGGTGGTTCTCACGCAGGAGCGGCTGCGCGCGGAGGTCCCCTCGGGCGAGGCCGAGGTCGTTTGCCTCGACGGCGACTGGCCGGCGATCGCGCGGCTCCCCACCGACCCGCCCGCGGTCGACCACGACCCCGAGCAGCTCGCCTACGTCATCTACACCTCGGGCTCGACGGGCAAGCCCAAGGGGGTGCAGATCCCGCACCGGGCGCTGGTCAACTTCCTGATCACGATGGGCCAGACCCCGGGACTGACCAAGGACGACGTGCTCGTCGCGGTGACCACCCTGTCGTTCGACATCGCCGGCCTCGAGCTGTACCTGCCCCTGATCACCGGCGCGCGGGTGATCGTGGCCTCGGCCCACGAAGCCGGCGATCCGCGGGCGCTGGCGGCGCTGCTCGACCGCCACGACGCCACGGTCATGCAGGCGACGCCGACGACGTGGCGGATGCTGCTCGACTCGGGCTGGCCGGGAAGGCCGGCGATGAAGGCCCTGTGTGGCGGCGAGGCCCTGCCGCAGGCGCTGGCCGACCGCCTGGTCGAACACGGGCTCGAGCTCTGGAACATGTACGGCCCGACCGAGACCACGATCTGGTCCACGTGCGCCCGGATTCGCGGTGGCGAGCCGCTGACGATCGGGCGCCCGATCGCCAACACCACGCTGTACATCCTCGACCCGATGATGCAGCCCACCCCGGTCGGGGTCGCGGGCGAGCTGTGGATCGGCGGCGACGGGCTGGCCCGCGGGTACCGGGGGCGCCCGGACCTGACCGAGGAGCGGTTCGTGCCCCATCCGTTCGACGAGACCCCCGGCGCTCGCATCTACCGCACCGGAGATCTCGCGCGCTATCGGCCCGACGGGACAATCGGGTTCCTCGGCCGGATCGACCATCAGGTCAAGGTGCGGGGCTTCCGGATCGAGCTCGGCGAGATCGAGACCGTGCTGGCCCGTCATCCGGGGATCAAGGAGGCCGTCGTGGTCGCCCGCGGGAGCGATGCCGAAGCCGAGCTCCACGCCTACGTGCTCGCCCGCGAGGCGCCCGTGCCCGCTCACGACCTGCGCCAGTACCTGTCGGGGACGCTCCCCGCCTACATGGTGCCCTCGACGGTCACCACCCTCGAGGCCTTCCCGCTGACCCCGAACGGCAAGGTGGACCGCAAGGCCCTGCCCGAGCCGACCCGCGAGCGGTCGGGGGAGCGCGAGCTGATCGCTCCGCGCACCCCGCTCGAGCAGCGGCTGGCCGCGATCTGGGAGCGGGAGCTCGGGATCAGCCCGATCGGGGTCACCGACAACTTCTTCGATCTCGGCGTCACGTCGATCGTCGCGGCCACGCTGTTCGCGGCCATCGAGCACGAGCTCGGCGCGGAGCTGCCCCTGGGGGCGATCTTCCGGGCGCCCACGATCGAGTCGCTGGCGGTGCTGCTCGAGGGCGCCGGCGAGGCGTCGCGGTGGACCTCGCTGGTGCCGATCCAGCTCGAAGGCACGCGACCGCCGATCTTCTGCGTCCACGGGGGAGCGGGGACGATCCTGCACCTGGCCGCGCTGTCCCGGCGGCTCGGATCCGACCAGCCGTTCTATGGCCTGCAGTCGCGCGGCCTCTACGGCGGCGCCTCGCCCCTGACCTCGGTCGAGGAGATGGCGACCCATTACCTGGCGGAGATGCGCCAGGTGCAGCCGCATGGCCCGTGGTACCTGGGCGGCTACTGCTTCGGGGCCATCGTCGCCCACGAGATCGCCTGCCGGCTGGAGGCCGAGGGGGAAGAGGTCAGGCTGCTGGTGATCTTCAACGGGCCGAGCCCGGCCTGGATCAAGCGGTGGGGATGGCACGGCAACCAGCCGGGCTGGCTGGCCCGTCACCCGCGCCCGCCGCGGCCGAGCAAGCGAGAGCGGCGCCGTGATCAGCTCGTCTTCTTCCGGCGGCGACTGCTCAGCGCGGCGCGCGAGCCCCGCCGGTTCTGGAGCGGGCTGCTGTGGTACTTCCGCAAGCCGCGCACGCGGCTCGCACTCGCCCTCGGCCGGCCGATCCCGGAGGAGCTGCGCGAGATGTACTTTCTGGAGCTGCACCAGAAGGCCGAGCGCGCCTACGCGGCCGGGCGCTTCAGCGGGGAGATCCTCACTTTCTACGGCGAGGGCCTGTACGAGGATCCGGCGCTGGGCTGGGAGGGACACGCGGCCGGCGGCATCCGGGCCTATGCCGTGCCCGGCGAGCACAACGGCAACAGGGACGCGATGATGGAGCCAGCGGTCGAGTTCGTCGCCGAGCGCCTCGGGGCCTACCTCGACGAGCTCCAGGCCGCCGCCGCGTAGGCACCGCGCCATGGCCGAGCGAGACCTGCGCACCAGCCTGGATCACTCGCTGCGCCGCTCGCTGCCGCGGCCGGCGTACGAGCTCGCGGTCGGGCGCTACTACGGACTGCGCAAGGTGGTGGGCAAGAACTACGGCCGCGGGCGGCTGCTGCCGGACTTCGTCATCATCGGCGCCGCCAAGGGCGGGACGACCAGCCTCTACGGGTGGCTGAGCGAACATCCGTACGTCTGGCCGGCGTCGCAGAAAGAGGTCCACTACTTCGACTACAACAGCTACCGCGGGCTCGACTGGTATCGCCGCCACTTCCCCCTGGAGCGCAACCGGGCCGAGTTCGCGGCCACGCACGGGCGGCCGTTTCTGACCGGCGAGGCCAGCCCGTCGTACATCTCGCACCAATGGGCCCCCGAGCGCCTGGCCCGCGCGCTGCCGGGCGCGAAGCTGCTGGTGGCGCTGCGCAACCCGGTCGACCGAGCCTACTCGCAGTTCCAGATGACCCGGCGCGAGCACGAGGAGCCGCTCGAGTCATTCATCGACGCGGTCGAGGCCGAGGAAGTGAGGCTGGCGCCCGAGCTGGCCCGCTGCACAGCCGATCGCCGGTACAACAGCTGGCCGATCGGCTGCTGGTCCTACCTGCTGCGCAGCCGCTACGCCGACCAGCTGGAGCGATGGTTCGCGTTGTTCGGGCGGGAGCAGTTCCACGTGCTGACGCTCGAGGATCTGGCCAGCGACGCGCAGCGCGCGATGGACGGGGTGCACGAGTTCCTCGGCCTGCCCGAGCATCGCTACGCCGATCTCAAGCCGCTTCACACCGCTTCCTACGACGCCATCGGAGCGGAAGCGCGGGCCAAGCTCACGGAGTACTTCCGCCCGCACAACGAACGGCTCTACGAGCTCTTGGGCGTCGATCTCGGCTGGCAGTGAGCCCGTCCCCGGTCGTGTTCATCACGGGAGCGGCCCGCGGGGTGGGCCGCGCGACCGCACTCGCGTTCGCCCACCAGGGAGCGAGCGTCGCGCTCGCGGACATCTGCGCCCAGATCGACGAGTGCCCATATCCGCTCGGGACCTCGGAGCAGCTCGAGGAGACGGCGCGCCGCTGCCGATCGCTGGGCAGTCAGGTCTCGAGCCACGTGGTCGACGTCCGCGACCAGGACCAGATCGACGCGGCCGTGGCAGCCTGTCGCGACGAGCTCGGGCCCGTGGACGTGCTGGTCAACAACGCCGGACTGGTGGGCCCGGCGGGGGCGCCCTCCCACCAGCTCGACGAGCGCGCCTGGACGACGATGATCGAAGTCGATCTGAGCGGGGTGTGGCGCTGTGCCAAGGCCGTGCTCCCGGACATGATGGCCAAGCGATCGGGCTCGATCGTCAACGTCTCATCGACCGCCGGGCTGGTCGCGTTCCCGTTCTTCTCCAACTACGTCGCCGCCAAGCATGGCGTGATCGGGCTGACGAAGGCCCTGGCGCTCGACTACGCGCCCCACTCGATCCGCGTGAACGCCGTCTGCCCGACGTCGGTCAAGGACGAGCCCGAGCTCGATTCGGGGATGCTCGCCGGCGTCGCCGGGATGCTCGGGGTCGGGCTCGGCGACTACGAATCGATGTCGCTCCCCCATCACCCGCTGGGAACGCTGGTCAGCGCAGCCGATGTCGCCGACGCCGTCACCTGGCTGGCCTCGGAGTCCGCGGCGCGGCTCACCGGCGCGGTGATCCCGGTCGACGCCGGCTTTACCTCACGCTGAGCGCCCGCCGGCCTCGCGGAACCGGCGGATCCCCACGGCCCGGGAGCTGATGCCGCCGGCCTGCGAGAACGCGACCGGCTCCTGGGCGAGCTCATAGCTGAGCAGCCTGGCCTCGGGCCGCGCCAGCACCAGCTCGAGCAGGCGTTCGAAGTCGGCGGCAAGCCGCTCGATTGTCGCGCCCTCGAACAGCGACGTGTTCCAGCTCCACTCGGCCTCGATGCGATCGTCGAGGAGATGCAGCTCCAGGGCGAGATCGAACCGGGCCAGCCCGACGTCGAGCGGCACCAGGCTGGTCCTGGCGCCGGGGAGCTCGAGCACGGGGGCATCGCCGACGCGCACCCGGAAGTTGACCTGGAACAAGGGGTTCACGCCCGGGAGGCGCTGCGGGCGCACGGCGTCCACGACCAGCTCGAGCGGCACCTCCTGATGCTCGTAGGACTGGAGCACCGATTCCCTGACCCGCCCCAGCAACTCGGCGAAGGTGGGGTTTCCGCCAAGCTTCGCCCGCACCACGATCGTGTTGGCGAAGAAGCCCACCAGGTGCTCGAGCTCGGGCTGCTCGCGGTTCGCCATCGGGCCGCCAAACAGGATGTCATCCTGTCCGCTGCGGCGATAGAGCAGCGTGGCGAAGGCCGACAGCAGCACCATGTAGGGGGTCACCCGCTCCCGTCGGCAGAGCTCACGGACGGCGGCCGCGAGCTCGGCGTCGAGAACGGTGGTGCGCGACTGGCCGCCGAATGTCTGCACCGCGGGACGGGGGTGGTCGGTGGCCAGCGCGAGCACGGTCGGCGCTCCGGCCAGCTGCGCGCGCCAGAAGTCGAGCTCGCGCTCGAGGAGCGCGCCGCGCAGTCGCCGACGCTGCCGACGGGCGAAGTCCCCGTAGCGGAGCGGAAGCTCGGGGAGGTTCGGGCTCCGGCCCTCGAGCGCCGCCGCGTAAAGCTCGCCGAGATCGCGATAGAACACCTCCACCGCCCAGGCGTCGAAGGCCACGTGGTGGGTCTGGAACAGCAGCACGTGCTCGGACTCCCCGACGCGGAAGACCGTCGTGCGCAGCAGCACCTCGCGGGCGAGATCGAACGGCCGCCGGGCATGGGCGCGCAGCAGCCGGTCGAGCTCGGCTCTGCGGTTGGCCTGGAGCGCCCAGGTCAGATCAACGGTCGCGAGCTCGGCGCTCCAGCGGTCGAGGACCACCTGCCGCCCGCTGACGTCATCCCATGCCAGCACCGTGCGCAGCGCCTCGTGACGCTCGATCACGCCATCAATGGCCTTCCGGAGCGCCCCCTCGTCGAACTCGCCGACGACTCTGATCGTGAGCGCCGCGTTGTAGGTGACGTTTCCCGGCTCGAGGGCGTCGAAGAACAGGAGCTGCTGCTGCTGGAAGGAGAGCGGTACGCCCTCCTCCTCCGCCGCCACGGCGTCCTCGCCGACGCGGGCCGTCGACCCCTCGGCGGCGAGGGGACGAAGCGAGTCCACCTGCGCGCAGAACTCGCTCAGCGTCGGGCGCTCGAACAGGGCCCGGACCGAGAGCTCGACCGCGAAGGTTTCGCGCACCTGCGTGGCTACCCGAGCGGCCAGCAGCGAGTGGCCGCCGAGATTGAAGAAGTTGTCCTCCCGGCCCACCCCGTCGACCCCCAGCACCGACTGCCAGATCCGGCCGACCGCCTGCTCGGTGGCGGTCAGGGGGGCGACGAAGCCCTCCTCGGCCCGGCTCTCCCAGACCGGCGCCGGCAGCGCCTTGCGGTCGGTCTTGCCGTTGCGGGTCAGCGGCAGCCGGTCGAGGACCATGATCGCGGCCGGCACCATGTACTCCGGAAGCGTCAGCCTGAGGTGGCCGGTCACGCTCTCGCGTGCGTGGTCCTCGCTGGGCCAGCCGTCGCCGTCGGCAACCACGTACGCGGCCAGGCGGACGTCGCCCGGGGCAGCCTCGACCGGGACCACGGCGCCGTCGGCGACCCCGGGCGCGTCCCGGAGCGCCGCCTGGACCTCGCCCAGCTCGATCCGGAAGCCGCGGATCTTCACCTGGTCATCGATGCGGCCGCGGAAGTCGAGCTCGCCGTCGGCGAGCAGGCGGGCCACGTCGCCGGTCCGGTACAGACGGCCCGGCCCGAACGGGTTGGGAAGGAAACGCTCCGCAGTCAGCTCGGGCCGATTCAGGTAGCCGCGCGCGACGCCGGCGCCGCCGACGAACAGCTCCCCGGGCACGCCGGTCGCCACCGGGTTGCCGCTCGGGTCGAGCAGATGCAGGCTGAGGTCGGGGATCGGAACCCCGATCGGGCTCCGGTCCGCCTCGCAGTCAGCGGCGCGGATCGGCCGGTAGGTGACGTGGACGGTGGTCTCGGTGATCCCGTACATGTTCACCAGCATCGGACCGTCCTCGCCGAAGCGCTCGAACCACGGGCGCAGCGCCGCGGGTTGCAGGGCCTCGCCGCCGAACACGACGAACCTCAGCGCCAGCCGGTCGGCGAGGCGCAGCAGCTCCTCCTGGACGACGACGAACAGACTCGGGGTCGCGTTGATCACCGTCACGCCCTGATCGGCGATCAGCCGGGCCAGGGCCGGCGGCGAACGGGTCGTCCACAGCGGCGAGATCACCAGGCGCCCGCCGTAGGCGAGCGCCCCCCAGATCTCCCACACCGAGAAGTCGAAGGCATAGGAATGAAGCAACGGCCACGTGTCCGAGCGGTCGAATCCGTACCAGGCATCGGTGGCGGTGAACAGGCGCGCGACCTGGCGATGCTCGACTTGCACGCCCTTGGGCCGGCCGGTGGAACCCGAGGTGTAGATGACGTAGGCGAGGTTCTCGGGGGTCGCCCGCGGCGCCAGGTTCTCGGCGCTGTAGCCCGCGAGCTGCTCCGCGTCTCGGTCGAGGCCGATCACCCGCGCCTGGTGCGCGGGCAGCCGTTCGAGCAGGCCGGCCCGGCTGATCAGCAACGGCGCGGCGGTGTCCTCGAGCACGAAGCCGATCCGGTCCGCCGGGTACTCCGGGTCGAGCGGGACGTATGCGGCGCCGGCCTTGAGCACGCCGAGGATGGCCACGATCATCTCCGGCGAGGGCTCGAGGAACAGCGCCACCATCGTCTCCGGGCCGGCCCCGAGCGCGCGCAGGTGCGAGGCCAGGCGGTTCGCGCGCTCGTTCAGCTGCCCGTAGGTGAGCGACTGCTCCTCGTAGGTGAGCGCGATCCGGGCCGGCGCCTCGGCGGCGCGCTCCTCGAAGCGCTCGTGCATGCACGCCACCGGGTAGGCGCTCACCTCGGCGCCGGCGGCGGTGGCCTCGGCATCGCCCACCATCGGCAGCTCGGCGACGGGGAGCTCGGGGTCGGCCAGCGCGGCCTCGAGGAGGGCGACGTACTGCCGGGCCAGGCGCTCGATCGTCGCGGGCTCGAACAGGTCGGTGCTGTATTCCCAGGCCAGCCCCAGCTCCGCGCCTTCGTGCTCCTCGACGAACAGGGTGAGATCGAAGCGCGACGTGGTCGGATAGGCGTCGTAGCGCTCGGCAGCCCGATCGAGCATCGGCACCGGCTTGACGTGGGCGATGAACACCTGGAACACCGGATGCCGGGACAGGTCGCGCTCGGTGTGAAGGCGGGCCACGATCTGGTCGAACGGGGCGTCTTCGTGGGCGACCGCCCACAGCACGGTGTCGCGGGCGCGGTCCACGAGACCGCGGAAGCTGGGGCGATCGGACAACTCGCAGCGAAGCGCGGTGGTGCTGACGAACAGCCCGACCGCATCCTCGAGCTCGGGGCCGGCGCGTCCCGAGGTGGTGGCGCCGACGACGATGTCATCCTGGCCGCTGTAGCGCTGCAGGAGCGCGTAGTAGGCGGCGAGCAGCGTGGCGAACGGCGTCGCCCTGGCGTTGCGGGCAAATGCCCGTACGCGCTCGGCGACCGGCCCGTCCAGCTCGATCCGGTGCGTGGCGCCGCGATAGCTCGGAACCTGCGGCCGCGGGCGGTCGGTCGGCAGCTCGAGGACCGGGGGGGCGTCGGCGAGCCGCTTCACCCACGGGGCCACCGCGTCCTCGAGCGCCCGGCCCTCCAGCTCGCGGCGCCGACGTCGCGCGTAGTCGGGATACTGGCAGCGGGGTGGCGGCAGCTGCGCCGCGTGGCCACGGGCGTAGGCGTGGTACAGCGCGGCGAGCTCGCGCAGGACGACGATGTGCGACCAGCCGTCGCAGATGATGTGGTGGAGCACCAGCTCGAAGATGTGCTCGTCGTCGGCCACGCGCACGAGCAGGGCGCGGATCAGCGGCGGGCGCTCGAGCTCGAACGGCTCGCTCGCGAGCTCGTCGATCAGGCGCTGGGCCTCGGCCTCGGGATCGGGCCGCCCGCGCAGGTCGACGGTTCCGAGGACCAGCGGCGGCTCCCCCGCCTCGACCGCGGCCGGGCCTCCGTCACGGGCGGGGAAGCTGGTCCGCAGCGCGGCGTGGCGGGCGACGACCTCGTCGAGGCTCCGCTGCAGGGCGGCGACGTCGATCGGCCCGCGAAGGCGCTGGCCGCGATGCTCGTTGTAGGCGCCGGTGCCGCCGGCGAGCTGGTCGACGAACCACAGGCGCTCCTGGGCGTAGGTGCAGGGAGCCTCGCCGTCCGCGGAGGCCGGCTCCGGCGCCGGCGTCCCCACGGCCGGCATGGCGCGCGCCTGCTCCACCACACCGGCCAGCGCCGCGACCGTGGGCGCGTCGAGGAAGTCGGCGAAGCTGACCGGCGCCAGCAGCACTTCATCGACCGCGGCCAGCATGTGCACCGCGGCCAGCGAGTCCCCGCCCAGCTCGAAGAAATCATCTTGCGCGCCCACGCGCTCGAGCTCGAGCACGTCCCGCCAGATCGTGGCGATCGCCGACTCCAGTCCCCTGGCCGGCGCCACGAAAGCACGGTCGGACCTGCCCCTGGTTCCCTCCATGAAATCGCCCACCGCAACATCGTATCGGACCAGTTCTGATGTTCCGCGCGCGTCCGCGCGGGCGGAACAGCCCGCGGGATCGCGCCGTTTTCGCGATCGCGCGCTATGCTCGGGACCCCGCGAACCTGGGACGTGGCTCGGGGGTGTGCGGAGGGGCAAACGAGGAAAGACTGCGGTGGGCGACTCAACAGTGATGCGGGAGGGCTTGCCTCGCCCGGGGTACGAGCCGTTCCCGGTGGCGCACCGGAAGCGATCGTGGCTCGATTCACTCGACGACCGACTGCATGGCACGCTGCCGCAGCGGGCCTACGTGCCGATGCTCGTCGGCTACCACGGGATCCGCATGCTCGCCCGCCGGAACCCGGGACGCGGCCGGATGCTGCCGGACTTCGTGATCATCGGCGCGGCCAAGGGCGGGACGACCAGCCTGTACGCGTGGCTGTGCGAACACCCCTACGTCGCCCGAGCCACGGTCAAGGAGGTCCACTACTTCAGCTTCCACCACTACCGCGGCGCCGACTGGTATCGGGCCCACTTCCCCAGACGGCGCGATCGCTCGGCGTTCGCCGCCGAGCATGGGCGCGGGTTCATCACCGGCGAGGGGAGCCCCAGCTACCTCCCGGGCTACTCCGTGCCCCGGCGGATGGCCAAGCTGATCCCGCAGGCCAAGCTGATCGTCTCGTTGCGTGAACCGATCGGTCGGGCCTACTCCCAGTTCCACATGCGCCGGCGCGACGGCTTCGAGCCCGTCGAGTCGTTCTTGACCGCGGTGGCGCTCGAAGACCCGGCCGTCGACGACGGCCACGCGCGCGCGCGCGGGAGTCAGGGCAAGGGCAGCAACGGCTACGCGCTCGTGGGCCGGACCTATCTGCAGCGCAGCCGCTACGCCGAGCAGCTCGAGCGCTGGCTCGAGTGCTTTCCCCGCGAACAGATCCACGTGCTGAGCACCGACGACCTGGCTGCGGACCCGCAGGCCGCGCTCGACGGCGTGCACGAGTTCCTGGGGCTTGCGCCGCGGCGCGCCGACCGGCTCGAGGCGCTGTTCACCTCCCACTACGAGCCCCTCCCGGAGGACGCTCGCGCAGCCCTGACAGACTATTTCCGCCCGCACAATCAGCGGCTGTACGAGCTGCTAGGCAGGGATTTCGGTTGGGAGCGGTGACGGTTCGAGAACTCGTCTCACAGCACCGCTTCGACGACGCGTGGGCGCTGGTGGCGGACGAGCTGCTGAACGGCGGTCCCACCAGCGGCTGGAGCGCCGCCCGCAACGTGCTGCGCGCCGGGGGGGCCGCGGGCTGGGCGCCGCCCACGGCCAGGGAGGTTCGCCTCGCCGTGCTGTGCAGCTACGAGGCCGCGGAGCTGCGGGCGTATCTGAACGTCGCCTGCCTGGCCCTGGGGATCCGCGCCGAGCTCTACGAGGCGCCGTACGGCCAGCTCGAGCAGGAGCTGCTTGGCGGGGGCGTGGCCGCGTTCGGGCCCACCCACGTGCTGCTCGCGCCGACGACGGCCGACCTCGGCTTTCCGGAGCTGGCCGAGCACGGCGACGAGCTGCTCGACGAGGCCGAGTCGCGGTGGCGGGGGCTGTGGGAGCTGGTGTCCGGCGGCGTCGGCGCCCGGGTCGTCCAGCACGGGTTCGTGGTCCCCGACGAGACGGCCGTGGGGCATCTGTCGATGAGACTGGCGGCAAGCCGGATCTCGCTCGTGCGGGAGCTCAACCGGCGGCTGGCCCACGCGGCCGGCTCCGATGTGCTGCTGATCGACACCGAGCGGCTCGCCTCCCGGATCGGCAAACGGCGCTGGCTCGACCCGAGGCTCTGGTACGCCACGCGGCAGCCGTTCAGCCATGAGGCCCTGCCGCTGCTGGCGATCGAGACCGCGGCCGTGCTGGCCGCCGACCTCGGGCTGGCCGCGCGCTGCCTGGTCGTCGATCTCGACAATACCCTGTGGGGTGGAATCGTCGGGGAGGACGGCACGGACGGGATCGTCATCGGCGAGGGTCCCGACGGGGAGGCGTACGCGGCCTTTCAGGAGTATCTGCTCGAGCTCAGCCGGCGCGGGATGATCCTCGCCGTGGCCTCGAAGAACGACCTCGAGGCGGCGCGGGAGCCGTTCCAGTCCAAGCCGGCGATGCGACTGGGCCTCGACGATTTCGCCGCCTTCGTGGCCGACTGGCGGCCGAAGTCCGAGCAGCTCGCAGAGATCGCGCAAACGCTCGGGCTGGGGCTGGCGTCGCTCGCCTTCGCCGACGACAACCCGGCCGAGTGCGCCGAGGTGGCGGCGGCCCTCCCCGAGGTGAGGACGATCACCCTCGACGTGCCCCCGTCCGAGCGCGTGCGGACGCTGGCGGCGAGCGTGAGCCTCGAGCTGACCTCGCTCTCCAGCGACGACCTGGGACGGCAGCGCTCCTACGCCGCCCGCGCCCAGGTGACCAGGCTGCGCGCCGGGGCCACGTCGCTGGAGGACTTCTGGCGCTCGCTCGAGATGCTCGGGCGCGTGCGGCCGCTCAGTCCGGCTTCGATCGATCGGGCCGCCCAGCTGACCCAGAAGACCAACCAGTTCAACCTGACGCTGCACCGGCGCACGCGTGCGGAGATCGAGCGGCTGGCCCACGACGAGGACGCGATCTGCATGACGCTGGAGCTCGAGGACCGGTTCGCGCGCCACGGCCTGATCGGGCTCGGCTTCGTCGTCGGCAGCGACGACGAGCCCGAGACCGGGGTCATCGACATGCTGCTGCTGAGCTGCCGGGTGATCGGGCGCACGGCCGAGGTCCATCTGCTCTCGCACCTGATGCGCGGGGCTCAGGACAAGGGCTTCTCGCGCCTGCGGGGCGTGTACGTGCCGGGGCCGCGCAACGCGCTCGTCGCCGACCTGTACCCAAAGCTCGGGTTTGCCCCCGCAGCCAACGGCGGACACCGCTGGGAGTACGACCTGGCCAGCCGAGGGCCGATCGAGAGTCTCTACATTGCCGACGACGCATGATCAGGGATGACCAGTTCGAATCCACCTTCCTCGAGGTCTTCGAGGAGGTTCTGGGATGGGACATCGAGGTCCAGGAGGACGACGGGCCCGGCACGATCGAGGGCTGGGACTCGCTGGCCCAGATCAGGATCGTGCATGAGCTCGAGACCCGCTTCGGCGTCCGGTTGCCGGACGGCGCGCTGCTCGAGAAGCAGACCGTGGCCTCGCTCAAGCGGCTCGTGCTCGACTGCGCCGTAGCATGACCACGCCCGAGCTCCGCTTCACGCCCGAGGACATGGAGCTGTTCGCGGCTGCCAGCGGCGATCGCAGCCCCCTGCATACCGACCCGGCCTTCGCCCGGCGGACGGCGTTCGGCGCCTGCATCGTCTATGGCGGACTTGAGACCATCGCCATGCTCGGGGCCCTGCCCGGCGACGCGCTGGCCAGGGTCCGCTCGGTGCGGTCGTCGTTTCCGGGCCCGGTGCTGCCCGGCGAGCCCCTGAGCGTCGGGGTGCGGAGCCGCGCCGAGCAGGAGTGGGAGGTGCGGCTCAGCGGGCGGGGGAAGCTGGTGGCGCGGCTGCTGGCCGGCGCCGGCGGGGACGCTCCGCCGGCGGCCCCCGGCGAGCCCACCGCCGGGGACGCTCCGTCAGCGGCGCGCGGCGAGCCCGCCGCCGGGGACGAGATCGTCTCGGAGTACCGCCCCGGGCCGGAGCTGGACGAGCTGGCGCGCCGCTTCGGCGTCGAGCGCCTGGACCGCGCGGTGCTCGAAGGGATCGCCTGGGCGAGCCACGTCGTCGGGATGACGATCCCCGACTTCGACGGGCTGTGCGCGGCGGTGAGGATCGACGCCGCGCCCTCGGACGCCGGATCGGCCCCGGCCCGCCAGCGGGTCACCGCCCGCCAGCGGGTCACCGTCCGCGACTACGACGAGCGCACCGACCGGCTGCTGATCGACGGGATCCTCAGCGACGAGGACGGCGCGCTCCGGTGCCTGGGCGCGATCGAGTGCTTTCCGTTCTCGCCCACGCCGCTGCCCGAGTCGGCCGCCCTGGCGCCCCCCGGGGCGCTGGATCCGATCCGGGGCACGGCCGTGGTCGTGGGGGCAAGCCGCGGGCTCGGGGCGGCGCTGTCGCTGGCCCTGCTCGGCTGCGGCTACGTGGTCCACGCCATCCACTCGGGAGCTTCTGGGGCCGCCGGGGAGCTGGCCCGGCTGGCCGGTCCCTACGCGGAGCGGCTGTTCATGCATCGGCTCGACGCCGCCGATGCGGCCGCGACCGCCGAGCTCGCGAGCGCCCTCGGCCCGGCGATCGACGGCCTCGCGCTGTGTGCCGCCCCGCCGTCGTTGCCGATGGCGCTGACCAGCGAGACGGCCGACGCGGCCGCCGACTACATCGCCGACAGCATCCGCCTGGCCGCCACGCCGCTGGCCTCGTTCCTGCCCCTCCTGCCGCGCGAGCGGGGCTGGGTGCTGTTCTGCTCCGCCGCGGCGGCCGTCGATCCGCCCGGCGATCTGCCTCAGCTGGCCACCGCCAAGGCGGCGCTCGAAGGACTCGCCCGGTGGGTGGCGGGCCGCAAGGCGGCGGCGCGGGTTCTGATCGTCAGACCGCCGAAGCTGCGAACCGACTCGGCCAACACGCCGGCCGCGAGGGCGGCGGCGGCCGACCCGATCGCGATCGCCGAGGAGATCGTGGAGCGCCTCGCCGACGACGAGCAACCCGCCGGCCTCTCGATCCTCCCGCTGGGCGCCCAGCCGCTGGCTTCGAGGGTCGCCCGATGACCCTGAGCGACGAGCGCTGGCAGGACCTGCTCGCGTACAGCAACGACTTCACCTGCTACAGCGCCGCGGTGGCGACGTGGTCGGCGACGAGCCGGGAGGACTGGGGCCGATCGGTCAACGCCGGACTGTGGCTGACGCTCACCGAAGCCACCGACGGGCTGTTCGGGTTCGCGTACTACCGGCCCGAGCTGCGGGCCGAGCTCGGTCTCCTCCGCACCGGAGCCGACGAGTGCGGCGCGGCCATCGACGGCATGCTCGCTGAGCTCGCCCGCAGCCGCCGGGTGATCGTCGCCGGCGACGGCTTGCACCTGCCATGGCACGTGGCCCGCGGCCGAGTCCACGCGCCGCACTGGTTCGTGCTCCTCGACGGGGCGGGCGGGCTCGAAGTGGCGGACCCGTTCGCGTGCCGCAATGAGCTGGGCGTGCAGAAAGCCACTCGGCAGCCCGTCGAGCGGGCCGCGCTCGAGACCATGCTGACGGCGCTTCCCGGCGACGATCCGGTGCACAACCTCCGTGAGATGCTGGCCCTCGGGGATGAGACGACGGAGGCCACGCGGTTTCGCTACCAGTGGTTCGTCCACGGCGAGCTGAGCGATTGGCGCCGGCCCGTCGGCGCTGACGGACCAGCGGCGGTCGAGCGCCTGGCCCGGCACTTCCGCGAGCACGGGCAGGACGCCGGCGCCTACGGCCAGGTCGACGACATCTGGTCGATCGCCCAACATCGGGCCTTCCTCGCCCGCCGCGCCGCCACCGCCGCCGATCGTCGCCCGGACCCATCGCTGGCGGCGTGGGTGGGCGAGCACGCCGAGCCGCTGGTCCGGCGCTGGGGGCACATCGCGCCGCTGTTGATGCAGGCCAAGCTGGCGCTCGCCGCGGGACGCCCGGCATCCTCGAGCGTCCCCGACACGCTGGAGGAACTGGCCGGACGCGAGCACGCCGCCGCGGCCGCATTCCCATCCGGAATCGAGCCGGGTAGCATCTGAGGGGAGTTGGGCAGGCAGCTCACAGAGGGGCATATGTCGACAGGAGGCCGTTCCAATGCAGGACGCGATGACTGAGACAGTCGGCTTCCGGCTGTCGCCGCAGCAGGAGCAGCTGCTCGCGCTCGACCACGATCCAGGCGCGGTGCAGTGCGCGGCGCGGCTCGAGGCCGGGATCGATGCCGCCAGGCTTCAGGATGCGCTGAGCGCGGCGGCGTCGCGGCACGAGATCCTGAGGACGACGTTCGTCAAGCCGGCGGGCATGCGCAGCGCGCAGCAGGTGATCGCCGAGCACATCGCCCCCTCCTTCTCGACGGGCGAACGCGGCGCGGCCGATCCGCGGCGCGACGCCGCCGCCCTCGCCGAGCTGCTCGAGGCCGCGGCCCGGGACGGGTTCGACCTCGAGCGAGGGCCGCTGGTGCGAGCGCTGCTGCTGCCCGCGGACGGCGAGGAGGCGGGGCTGCTCGTCCTGACTGCGTCAGCCGCGTGCGCGGACCCGGCCTCGCTGCTCGTACTGCTGGGGGAGACGTGCGACGCCTACTGCGGCGCCGGCGCCGGCGACGACGATCCCGTCCAGTACGCCGACTACGCCCAGTGGCGTCACGAGCTGCTCGCCGATGAGGAGCCCGACGCCGTGAAGGGCCGGAGTTTCTGGCAGGACGACGCCGCCGATCGTCCCGAGGCGCCGAGGATCCTGTTCGGGCGCCGCGCGACCGCGCCGGCCCGAGGCTGCCGGGCGGTCGCCGTCGACCTCGGCCCGGTCGAGGCCGAGGCGCTGCGGCGGGCGTCGGATGACGCCGGCGTGACCGTGCCGGTGTTCCTGGAAGCGGCCTGGCACGGGCTCCTGGCTCGGCTGTCGGCCGCGACCGAGGTGCTCAGCGCCGAGTGGCTCGACGGACGGGCCCAGCCGGATCTGATCGGCGCCGTCGGACCGTACGCGCAGCCGGTGCCGATCCGTTCGCGCTTGCAGGAGGGCACCTCGTTCGCCGAGGTCCTGGACCAGGTGCGGCGCTCCCGCGCGACCGCCACCCGGTGGCAGGACTGCGCCACCGCGGATGACCTCGCCGCGCTCACCGAGCAACCATGGGCGGGCTTCGCTCACCTCATGACCGGTGCGCTCAAGCCGCCGGTGACCGGGATCGCCGCGCTGGGCCCGGCCCGGCCGCCGGTGGCGCTGCTGCTGGGCGTCCGCGAAGCCGAGGCCAGGCTTGACTGCGAGATCCAGTACGACCCGGCCGCGTTCGATCGCCGCGACGCCGAGGAGGTGGCGCGGCGGTTTGCGATCCTGCTCGGCAGCACCCTCGCCGATCCGGCCCAGCCGGTGTCGCGGCTGGCCATCGTCGAAGGCCCCGAGCGAGCGCAGCTGATCGCCGCGGCTCGTGGGGCCGATGCGCCGGCGCCGGCGCCGGCGCCGGTCCATCACCAGTTCGAGGCCCAGGCCGCGCGAGCGCCCGAGCTTGCCGCCGTCGCCGGCGTCGGCGAGCAGATGTCCTACGCGGAGCTCAACGAGGCCGCGAACCGGCTCGCCCATCACCTGCGCGCGGCCGGGGCCACGCCGGGCCTGCCCGTCGGGCTGTGCATGGAGCGCACGCCGGCGATGCTCGTCGCGCTGCTCGCGATCCTCAAGCAGGGCGGGGCCTACCTGCCGCTGAACTTCGAGCATCCCCAGGCCCGGATCTCACACCAGCTGGACGAGAGCGGCGCGCGGGTGCTGCTCACCGAAGCCCACCTGCTCGATCGCCTGCCCGCGTTCGACGGCGCGGTCGTGTGCGTCGACCGCGACGCCGAGGCGATCGCGAGCTGCCCGCCGACAAATCCCGAGCACCTCGCTCAGCCCGAGGATCTCGTGTACGTGATGTACACCTCGGGATCGACCGGGACCCCGAAGGGGGTGGCGGTCACGCACGCCAACCTCGCCAACTACGCCGCCTCGATCGCCCAGCGACTCCGGGCCGGAGACGCTCCGCTGGAAGGGCTTCGCTACGGGGTGGTGTCCGCGATCAGCACCGACCTCGGCAACACGAGCATCTTCGCCCCGCTCGTCACCGGCGGCTGCGTGCGGCTGATCAGCGCCGGCGCATCGATGGACGGCGACGCGCTCGCGGCCGAGCTCGACGGCCAGCGCCTCGACGTGATCAAGATCACCCCCTCGCACCTGCGAGCACTGCTCGCGGGCGACGCGGCCGCGGCGCTTCCCCGTCGCTGGCTCGTCCTCGGCGGCGAAGCACTGTCGTGGGACCTGATCGACGCGGTGGCCGAGCACGCGCCCGAGTGCCGCATCCTCAACCACTACGGCCCGACCGAGACCACGGTGGGCTGTTGCACCTACCTCGTCGACGGCGATCGCCGAGGCGACTCGCTGACCGTCCCGATCGGCTTTCCGCTGGCCGGCGCCCGGGCCTACGTGCTCGATCAGCGGCTCGAGCCCCTCCCCGCGGGCGTGCCGGGCGAGCTGTGCATCGCCGGGGCCGGGGTGGCCAAGGGCTATGCGGGCGCGAGTGGCGACGGCGGCGACCGGTTCACCGCCGACCCGTTCGCGGACGATGACGGGCAGCGGATGTACCGCACCGGCGATCGCGCTCGGCGCCTGCGCGACGGCGCGCTCGAGTTCCTTGGCCGTGTCGACGAACAGGTGAAGATCCGGGGCTTCAGGATCGAGCCCGGCGAGATCGAAGCCGCGCTCGTCGCCCATCCCGCGATCCGCCAGGCCGCGGTCAGCGCAGAGGACGACGGACGCGGTGGCCTGCGGCTCGTGGCCTACCTCGTCACCTCCGAGGTGCCGCCGGTGGAGGAGCTCGAGGCGTTCCTCGCCCGGTCGCTGCCCGACTACATGGTTCCGTCCGCGTTCGCGACCGTCGAGGCGCTTCCGTTCACGCCCAGCGGCAAGATCGATCGCCAGGCCCTGCCTGGGCTGGCCGAGGTCCAGACTCGCCGCAGCGCCGAGTACGTGGCCCCGCGGGATGAGATCGAGGAGGAGATCGCAGCAATCTGGCGCGAGCTGCTGGGGGTGGAGCGCGTCGGCGTCAACGATGACTTCTTCGCCCTCGGCGGTCACTCGCTGCTCGCCACCCAGGCGATCATGCGGATCCGGCGGGCCCATGGCGACATTCCGCTTCGGGCCCTGCTCGCGGCGCCCACGGTCGGCGCGCTGGCCGAGGTCGTGCGCGCCGCCGGCGGCCCGTGAGCGACATCGAGCGGCTGCCGCCGGCCAAGCGTGCGCTGCTCGAGCGCGCGCTGCGCCAGCGCCACGCGTCGGCCGCCCCGCCGGCCACCGGGATCCCCCGGCGCCATGACCCGGGCCCGGCTCCGCTGTCGTTCTCACAGCAGCGGATGTGGTTCCTGCAGCAATGGGAGCCGGCCGCCCCGACCTTCAACGGCGCGCGCGCGATCAGGCTCCGCGGAGAACTCGACGCCGACGCGCTCGAGCGGTCGCTGCGAGCCGTGGTGCACCGTCACGAGAGCCTGCGCACGGTCGTGGCTCCGGGTGCCGAGCCCAGGCAGGTCGTGCTCGACGACTGGTCCTTCGAGCTCCAGGCACTGCCCGTGGACCGGGAGCTGGACGCTCTCCTGCGCGAGCTCGCGCGCGAGCCCTTCGACCTCACGGAGGACCTGATGCTCCGCGCGACGTTGCTCGAGCTCGGCGCCGAGGATCACGTCCTGTTGCTGCGCCTGCACCACATCGCCGCCGACGCGCACTCGGACCGTGTCCTGTTCGGTGAGCTCTCGGAGCTGTACGCGGCGGATCGTGCCGGCCGGCCGGCGACGCTGCCCGAGCTGCCGATCCAGTACTCCGACTTCGCGGTCTGGCAGCGCGACCACGTCCGCGGCCCGCTGCTGGAAGAGCTGTGCGCCTACTGGGCCGGCACGCTCGAGGGCGCGCCGGCGCTCCTGCCGCTGCCCATCGACAGGCCGCGACCGCCGGTGCAGCGCCACCACGGCGCGCACCACCCGCTGGCGCTCGAGCGGGCGCTGGCCGACGCGCTGATCGAGCTCGCCCGGGACGAGGGCGCCACTTTCTTCATGGCCATGCTGGCCGCGTTCGCGACCCTCCTCTATCGCCTGACCGGCGAGCCGGACATCGTCATCGGCAGCCCGATCGCGAACCGCAACCACGTCGAGGTCGAGCGCCTGATCGGCTTTTTCACGAACACGATCGCGCTGCGGACCGGCCTGGACGGAAACCCGTCGTTCCGCGAGGTTCTAAAGCGGGCGCGCGAGACCGCGCTCGGCGCCTACGCCCATCAGGACCTCCCGTTCGAGAAGGTCGTGGAGACGCTGCGGCCGGCGCGCGATCCCGGTTACAACCCCGTGTTCCAGGTGAACTTCCGCGCACAGGAGGCGCAGCGGCCGTCGCTGCACCTGGTCGGGCTCGAGGCCGAGCCGCTGTCGGTCGACATCGGCTTCTCGCGCTTTGATTTCGCGCTCGAGCTCGAGCTGCGTGCCGATCGCCTCGGCGGCTACTTCGAGTACGACCGCGACCTGTTCGACGCCGACTCGATCGTGGGCTTCGAGGCGGATCTGACCGCGCTGCTGGCGCAGATCGCCGCCGAGCCGGACGTGCCCGTGCTGGCGATCCCGCTTCCTCGGGGCCGCCGGCGAGCGTCGCGCCGGAGCGTCACCGGGGTGATCGCACGCCGGGTGACAAAATGACCTGATCGGTTATCCTTTCGGCGTCGGGGCCCGGTCCTTGGCTGGGATCGGCCGTGCGGGGCCGGGCACACGGACGGAATCGAACCACGAGGGGGCGCCGTTGCACGCGCAATCGCCAAAGAGCAGGGGCAACGATGGATAAGACGGCCGACAGCTTCCAAGTCTCGCCGCAGCAAGAGCAGCTATGGGCGTCGGAGCCGGATGGCCCGGCCGCTCGCACCCAGGTGGTCGCCGGCCTCCAGGGGCCGCTGGATCTGCCTCGGCTCCATCGCGCGCTGCGGCGGGCGACCGAACGCCACGAGAGTCTGCGCACGACGTTCGCGCGCCAGGCCGGGCTGCGCGTCCCGCTCCAGATAGTCAACGACGCGCTCGACCCCGCTCTGACGACACTCGATGTGCGGGCGCTGGACTCCGACAGCCGAGCCGCGCGCCGCGAGGCGGCGCTGCGAGACGAGCTGGTCAGGGCATTCGACTTCGGCGGTGGCCCGCTGGTGAGCGCGCTCGTGCTGAGCGAGGCCGATGACCGGCACGAGCTTGCGCTTACGGTATCGGCGCTGTGCGCGGATCCGGCCTCGGTCCGATTGCTGCTGGGCGAGCTCACCGGCCTGTATGGAGACACAGGGGCGCTGGTCGATGATCCGCTCCAGTACGCGGACTTCTCGGCGTGGCAGCACGAGCTGCTCGCCTCGAAAGACGACGAGGCCCAGTCGGCGGCCGAGTTCTGGGCCGGCGCGGGCGCGTCGGCCGCCCCCGCGCTTCCGTTCGCCCGGCCGGCGACGGCGCCGGCCGTCCCGGAGACGGTCGAGGTCGAGATCGACGACGCGCTGGCGGCGGCGGTGGCTGATGCCGCCGCGGCCTATGGCGCCAGCGCCTCGGCGTTCGTGCAGGCGGCCTGGCACGCGCTGCTTGGCTACCGCGCCGGCGAGGAGACGGTGGCGGTCGGATATCTGGGCCAGGAGCGCCGTCACGCCGACCTCGACGGCGCCGTGGGCGCGTTCTCGCGCTCGGTCCCGGTCAGCACCGCGGTCGGGCGCGAGGTCACGTTCGCCGAGCTGCTGGGCGTGGTCGATCGGGCCCGCGACGACGCGCTGGCGCGACAGGATTACGCCCCCGTGGGAGCAACGGCGGCGTTCGGTGTGGGCTTCGTCGGCTGCCCGTCCTATCGCGACCGGGTCGATGAGCTCACGGTCGAGCTCGAGCGGCTGATCCCGACTGCGCCCTTCCGGCTGTGGCTCGCGTGCATCGCCGGCGAGCGCGATCTCCGCGTCAGCCTCGGCTTCGATCCGCAGTGCTACCGGCGGGAGTTCGCGGAGCGGCTGGCTCGCGCCCTTCCCCGGGCGTTGCGCGACGCCGCGGCGAACCCCGGGGCTCGGCCCGGCGAGCTGGAGCTGCTCGACGACGAGGAGCGCGCGCTGGTGCTGGAGGAGTTCAACCGGACGGCATCCGAGGCCTCCTCCGCCCCCGTCCACGAGCTGATCTCCGCCTTCGCCCGGTCCGCGCCGGATCGCGCGGCGGTGCGAGACGAGCACGGCACGATCACCTACGCCGAGCTCGACGTACGCGCCAACCAGCTGGCGCATCGCCTGGCCCGTTGCGGGGTCGGCGCCGATGTCGGCGTCGCCCTGTGCACCGATCGCTCGATCGAGATGATCATCGGCGTGCTCGGGATCCTCAAGGCCGGCGGGGCGTACGTGCCGCTGCACTACGAGCACCCGCGGGCGCGACTGGGCCATCAGCTGCAGACGGCCGAGGTGCGCGCGATCGTCACCCAGGAGGAGCTCCTCGGGCGCCTGCCGGATTTCGCCGGCGAGATCGTTTGTCTCGACCGTGACCACGGCCGGCTCGACGGCGAGCCGGCGAGCGCGCCCGAAGTCGATGTCGCGACGGAGAACCTCGCCTACGTCACCTTCACCTCGGGCTCGACGGGCACTCCGAAGGGCGTGTGCGTAACCCACGGGAACCTCGCCAACTACGCCTCCGACATCGCGCGCCGGCTCGGCGCCGATGCCGAGCCGCTGGCGTGGGGGGTCGTGACCTCGATCTCGACCGACCTCGGCAACACCTCGCTGTTCGGCGCGCTGTGCTCGGGAGGGACGGTCGTGCTCGTGCCGCCGGGCGCGGCGGCCGACTCGGCAGCGATGGCCCGCTACCTGAACGAAGCTCCGCTCGACGTGCTCAAGATCACGCCGTCGCATCTCGGCGCGTTGCTGGCCGGCGCCGACGCGCGTGTGTTGCCGCGTCGGTGGCTGGTGCTCGGCGGCGAGCGCGCGCCCTGGGATCTGATCGCCGGAGTTCGCGCGCTGTCCGAGGTCCGGATCCTCAACCACTACGGCCCGACCGAGACGACGATCGGCTCCTGCACCTTCCCGGTCGGGGATGGGCCGGGCGAGTACGAGCCCGCCAGCGTCCCGATCGGGCGTCCGATCGCCAACACCTCCTGCTACGTACTCGACGCCGGTCGGCGGCCGGTGCCGATCGGAGTCGCCGGGCGGCTGTTCATCGCCGGGCGGGGCGTGGCCCGCGGGTACGCGGGCGAGCCCGAGCTGACCGCGGAGCGGTTCCTGGCCGATCCGTTCGGTGGCGGCCGGATGTACGACACCGGCGATTTGGTGCGCTGGCTCCCGGACGGGGCCCTGGAGTTCCTGGGTCGTGCCGACGAGCAGGTGAAGATCCGCGGCTACCGGGTCGAGCCCGGTGAGGTCGAGACCGCGCTGCGCTCGCACCCGAGCATCCGCGAAGCTGCGGCTCTCGTCCACGCCGGCGCCGCCGGCGATGCCCGGCTGGTCGCGTACGGCGCCGTCGACGGCGAGGTGACCCAGCAGGAGCTGCGCGCCCATCTCGCCGACTGGCTGCCGGAGTACATGCTGCCCTCGGCGATCATCATCGTCGACGCGCTGCCGCGCACGCCGAGCGGCAAGATCGACCGGCAGGCTCTGCCCGATCCGGACTCGGCCGAGCCCGACAGCGAGTACGTCGCTCCGACCACGCCGATGGAGGAGACGGTGGCCGCGATCTGGGCCCAGGTGCTGGGAGTGCCGAGGGTGGGAGTGCAGGACGACTTCTTCGCCCTCGGAGGCCACTCGCTGCTGGCCACCCAGGTCGTGGCCCAGGTGCGCAGCGACTTCGCCGTCGACCTGCCCCTGCACAGCCTGTTCACGTACCCGACCGTGGCCAGCCTCACGGCCGAGATCGTGCGCATGATGGGCAGCGCCGAGGACGAGGAGACGGCCAAGCTGATGGCGGAGCTCGAAGGGATGACCGACGAAGAGGCGGAGCGGCTGCTGGCCGAGGAGCTGCCGCCGTCAGACCCTGGCCGGCGCTGATGTAGTTTTGCCCCGGGCGAAGGCAATCTTCGCTATAATTTAAACACTGGTACTTGAGGAGGTACTTGGGGCAACGAAGGTGAGGGTTCTGGGGTGCGTTGGCGACGGTGGCCACGTGATGCTCGCGATCGCGGTTTCTTCGACGCCGCGATTGACAATCCGAGAGGGCATGAGGTTCCGCACCCGTCTGGGCGTTATCCGTCTGGGCGCGATTGGTGGGGACGGGCCATGGAGCATCTCGAGCGCGCGCGGCAGGAGGGGCGCAAGGTAGTAGTCGAGGATGTCCGCCGCGGACGCGAGAACGTCCGCCGCGCGGTCTGGGGCGCGGTCAACAACTCCGCCCCTAACGCGATGCCGGTGTACGTGGTCGGGCTTCAGCGGTCGGGCACCAACATGCTCTTCGGCGGGTTTGTGAGAGCGCCCGAGGTGGAGGCTCACAACGAGCACGACTGCTCGAGGGCGTTCACGAACATGTGCCTCCGTGACGACGACGTGATCCGCTCGATCGTCGAGTCGAGCCGCCACCGGTGCGTCGTGTTCAAGCCGCTCGCGGACTCCCACCGCGTCGTCCACCTGCTCGACGAGCTGGGAGCGCCCACCCCGGGCCGCGCGATCTGGATCTATCGCGACTTCGCGGACCGGGTCCGTTCCGTGATCGCGAAATGGCCCCAGTCGAGCGGCGCCACAGGGAGGAAGGTCGCGGCCGGCACCGGCGGGTTCGAGGCCGGCGGCCTGTCCGAGGAGCGGCTCGCGTTCCTGAGCGAACTCGACCCCGAGGAGATGTCGCACGAGTCCGGGGCCGCGCTGTACTGGTATCTCCGCAACGGGCTGTTCTTCGATCTCGGGCTCGACCAGCGCGCCGATGTCGCCCTGATCTCCTACGACCACTTCCTCACCGACCCTGAGCGCCACATGGCACGGCTGTGCGAGTTCATCGGGATCCAGTTCCGCCCGGAGATGGTCGCGGGAGTCGCGCGCCGGCCGCCTCCGACACGCGTTCAGCTCGACATCGACACTCGGATCGCCGCCCTCTGCAACGAGCTCCAGCAGCGACTCGACGGTGAGTTCGAGCGCCGCCTGTCAGCGGGCATGCTGACAGCCACCGCGCGGGAGACGGCGTCACCCCGACCGAGTACTTCCGGGTCTGATCGGCCTTCGACGCTCGTTCAGCGAGCGAAGTAGCGCGACCAGAACGCCCACGCCGCGATCGGCCCGACCAGCCCGTCCGAGTTGTTCAGGTCGTTGCAGTCCGTCACGCAGGCGATGCCGCGCGTCTGACCGAACGGCCACGTGTCGGGCATGTGCGCGCCCTGCATGACGCGGATCGTCTGCGTCGCGGCGCCCGGCCTGTGACAGCCGCCGGCGTAGGTTGCGACCTCGATCTTGCCCGTCTGCCCGAGGCCGGTCTGGACGCTCGACGGACTGGTTGCGCAGCCGAGCGCGGCGCCGAACACGGTCGTGGCGAGCTGAATGTTTCCCCACGACCTCGCCGCTGGGTTGCGGTAGCCGACGCCGGCGCAGTCGTTGGCCGACACCGTCCGGTCGCAGATGCTCGGGCTCACGGGGAAGTTCGGATCCTCGTCCCCCCATACGAACTGCATCAACAGCTTCGTGTTGCGCGGCGCGGACACGCAGTCCGCCACGCATGTAGTGTGGTTGACGCCGAGCAGCGCCGGACAGTTCGGCAGCGTCGCGCCCGACGGATCGGATGAGACCATCGTGTCGCTGAGGTCGACCGCGCCGGCGAGAATCGTGCTCGTGCGCGTGTCGCAGGCGGTGTCCAGCGCCATCCCGCCCCCGCGGCTGCCTCCCTCGACGAACACCTCCTTGGGATTGATCTTCTGACACGGCGGGGCGCCGTTGCTGGTTGAACGGGGATCGTTCGCGTACGACGGGACTGCGTCGCCGCCGGCGACCCAGTCGCCGACCGTGTGCCCGTACGCGCTGGTCGACATCGTGCACTTCTCGAGCGCGGTGATCACGCCCCGCACCCACGGAATGTCGTCACAGGAGACGTTTCCCGCCCGGCCGCAGCTCTGGAAGAAGGGCCGCACGCACCGCTGGCCGGGGTAGGTCGAGCAGTCGACGCCAACGCCGAGCTTGTCCCGGGCCGTGCTGACGGCTGCGTACTCGCAGCCGGAAGGTCCCTGGCAGTCATGCGAGGAGCGCAGGCTCACGTAGACGAACTTGTCGGTCGCGGCGGCCGCTCGCCACTGGGGGTCTCCGCCGATGCTCCCGTCGAACGCGATCACGAGCGGCGCTGGCGAGCTCGTCAGCAGCCCGGCCGGCCGCGAGATGAAGATCGGGGGCGCGACCGTCGCGGGAGATCCGCACGAGTCGACCCCACAACCCGTCGCATCCGAATCCGGAACGTTGAGGTTGTAGCGCGTGACCGCCGCCGGCCGGCATCCGTCAGGGCCGCACTGGCCCGGCGTGAGGGCGGACCCGCCCGAGACCGGCCCCGTGGTGGTCGTCGTCGGGGTCGTGGTGGCGGTCTTCCCGTTGTGCTTCGCTCCACCGCCGCCGCAGCCGCCCAGCAGCACCGCCGGCATGGCGAACGCGATCGCGGCGACCCAGAGGGCAGGAGGTTTGGACATCTTCAGCCGGCGATTTTGAGAGCCAGATTGACGACGATGCCTCAGCGGTCCGGCTGAGGCCTCAGTTCCTCGCCATAGACGCCGTCTTCCGAGCACCAGACTGACCGCAGCAGCGCCATCACGGAGTTGGCGTTGTTGGGAAGGATCGACAGCCGATCGCCGACGCTCGCGTCGGGTCCGCGGTAGGAGTCGATCACCGAGTGGTGGTCGTAGAGCCGGCCGATGACGGTCTCGGAGTCGGACGCGAGCTGGCCGAACCCGGGGAGCCACCGAGGCGCGTCCCGGCCGAGCGCCTTGCCGCCGGCGTCGAGGACGAGCCGGTCGCCGTGGACGGCGACGACGGTGGCGATGACTGTGAGCGCGAGCCGCTCCCTCGCCATCGCGCCCAGGCCGAGCTGCTGTCGATCCCCGAGCACGTACGTGCCCGGCCGGTACTCGGTGGCCACGCCGGGGCGGGCGAACGGCATCGTCGGGGTCGAGCCGGCGCTGATGTGCTCGGGCTCGAAACCGGCGTTGCGCAGCTCGCGAGCACCGGTCTCGAGGGCCTCGAGTTCCTGCTCGCTGGCGTCCCGGGCCCGGCCCGGGATGTAGGACTGGCCCGGGTAGCTGAACAGCCCCACGACCCGGAAGCCCTGCCGCGACGCGCTGCGCGCCAGCGCGCCGCACTGGGGCGCCGGGACACCCGAGCGCAGGCAGCCCGCCTCGACCTCGATCATGACCCCGGGGCTGCGCTCCGGCCCAACCGCGGATCGCAGCAGCTCGACCGAGCGCTCAGACTCGATGGCGAAGATCACGCCGTCGTCGGTCGAGGCCTCGTGCAGGCCCGGCACGCCGGCCTGCAACAGGCTCGACACCAGAACCGGACATCCGAGCTCCGTCCGCACCGTTTCCAGCTGCGCGGCGGTGGCGACGGTCAGGCCGATCGCCCCGGCGTCCCGCTGCAGCCGCGCGATTGCCGTGGTGCGATGGGTCTTGAAATGAGGACGCAGCGACGCGCCGACGCCGTCCATCGCCTGTTGCATGTCGGCGACGTTGCGCCGCAGCCGCCGCGCGTCGATGAGCGCGAACGGCGTGGCCAGCTCCGCCAGCTTGGCCTCGGCTACCGGGGCGGCGACCGACGCCACAGCGCTCACAGCTCCGATGCCTCCGCCTCGGCGAGGAGGTCGGCGAGCTCGTCGTCGCCGGCCTCTCCCAACAGGTCGTCGGTGACGGCGGCGGCGAGCTCCCGGATCGTCGAGTGATCGAACACGGTGCCCAGGTACAGGTCGAGACCGAAGCTCTCCTGCACCCTGGCGAGCATCTTCACCGCCAGCAGCGAGTGGCCGCCGAGGTCGAAGAAGTCGTCGTCGATGCCGACGCGGTCGACGCCGAGGACCTCGCGCCAGATCGAAGCCAGCGTCTCCTCGACCGGCGATCCGGGGGCCACGTAGGATCGTGCCAGGTCGGGCCGGGCGCCGTCCGGCGCCGGCAGGGCGCGCCGATCGAGCTTGCGGTTCGGGGTAGTCGGGAACGCCTCCAGGCAGACGAACGTCGAGGGCACCATGTACGGCGCCAGCTTCGCCTTGCACAGGCGGCGAAGCTCCTCGACGTCCACCGTCTGCCCGTCCGCGGGCACGATGTAGGCGACCAGCCGCTGGTCGCCGGGAACGTCCTCGCGGACGACCGCGGCCGCGCCGGCGACGTCCGGGCGGGTGTCGAGGACCGCCTCGATCTCCTCGAGCTCGATCCGGAAGCCGCGCAGCTTGACCTGGAGGTCGACCCGGCCCAGGTACTCGAGCGTCCCGTCCTCGCGCCAGCGCACGAGATCGCCGGTGCGGTACAGGCGGTCCGCCGGGTCGGCGGAGAACGGATCGGCGACGAACCGCTCGGCGGTGAGCTCGGGCCGATCGAGATAGCCGGGGGCCAGCCCGTCGCCGCCGATGTAGAGCTCGCCCGGAATCCCGATCGGGAGCGGCTGGCGGCTGTGGTCGAGCACGTAGAAGGTGGTGTTCCACATCGGTCCGCCGATCGGCGGCGAGCCCTCGCCCGGCTGCAGCTCGAGCACCGAGGACCAGACCGTGGTCTCCGTCGGGCCGTAGACGTTCCATAGGGAGGCGCACCGAGTGCGGAGCTCGTCGGCCAGCGCCCGGGGCAGGGCCTCGCCCCCGGCGCAGATCTTCAGCGCCGCGCTGCCCTTCCAACCGGCGTCGACGAGCAGTTGCCAGGTCGTCGCCGTCGCCTGCATGAACGTGGCGCCGTTGCGCGCCATCCAGTCGGCGAGATCGACGCCGTCCATCGTGGCGTCGCGGGGAATCATCACCAGCCGCGCGCCGACCATCAGCGTCAGGTAGAAGTCCGGGACGGGGAGGTCGACGGCCTGGGTGGCCACGTTGGCCACCACGTCGTGCTCGGTGAGCCCGGGCGCTTCGCGCATGTAGGCCAGCAAATTGGAGACCGAGCGGTGGATCGTCTGGACCCCCTTCGGCTGACCGGTGGAGCCGGAGGTGTAGATGATGTAGGCGCGGTCGCCGGGGCCAACGGCAACGCCGACGGGCTCGGTCGGCCGCTGGGCGATCCGGGGCCAGTCCTGGTCCACGCAGATCACGGCCGCCCCCCGCGGGTCGATCGTCCCCAGATAGCGCTCCTGGGTGATCAGGACCGGCGCCCGGGCGTCGGCAAGCATGAACTCCTGGCGCTGGGGCGGGAACGTCGGGTCGATGGGCACGTAGGCGGCGCCGGTCTGGAGCACCGCGAGCATCGAGACGAGCAGGGCGGCCTGTCGGTCCATGCAGATGCCGACGAGGCCCCCGGGCTCGACCCCGGCAGCGATCAGCTCGTGGGCCAGCTGGTTCGCGCGCGACTGCAGCTGCGCGTAGGTGAGCCGCTCCGAGGCATCGACGACGGCGATGGCGTCGGGAGTCCTCGCCACCTGCTCGGCGATCTGTTCGTGCACGCACCGCTGGTCGTACGGGTGCTCGGTGGCGTTCCATTCGACCAGCATGTGCCGGTGCTCCTCCGCGGTCAGGAGCGGGAGCTCGGACAGCCGCTGCTGCGGGTCACGCACGACCCCTTGCAGCAGGGTCCGGTAGTGGCCGATCAGCCGCTCGATCGTGGCGGGATCGAACAGATCGGTCGTGTACTCCAGATGCGCGTGAAGGCCGCCGTCGGCGAGGTCGCGCAGGATGATCGAGAGGTCGAGCCGCGACCACTCCCAGCCGGGCACCGGCAGCGGTTCGAGCAGCCTGCCGCCGAGCTTCGGCGGCTCGGCGGGGGCGACGTCGTATCCGAGCAGAACCTGGAACACCGGGGAATGGCTCTGGGCCCGCTCGGGGTTCAGCGCCTCCACCAGCCGCTCGAACGGGAGCTCCTGGTAGACCTGGGCTTCCATCGCGGTCACCTTGACCCGGCCCAGCAGCTCGGCGAACGTGGGATCGCCGGACACGTCGGTTCGCAGGACGAGCGTGTTGGAGAAGAACCCCAGCAGGTTGGCCGTCTCCTCGTAATGGCGCCCCGAGGCCGGGGCGCCCACGACCAGATCCTCGACGCCGGTGTAGCGGTACAACAGCGCCTTGAACGTCGCCATCAGCAGCATGAACATGGACGCGCCGTGCCCCCGGGCGAGGTCCCGGAGCGGTCCGGCAAGTTCGCGTTCGATCGTGAACTCGCGCAGCTTGCCGCGATAGCTCTGCGCGCTCGGCCGCGGGCGGTCGGCGGGAAGGTCGAGCCGCTCGGGCGCACCCGCCAGCCGGGAGGTCCAGTACTCGAGCAGCTCATCGAGAGCCCTGCCCGTGAGCTGCTCGCGTTGCCAGGCGGCGAAGTCGCCGTACTGGATCGGGAGCTGGGGGAGCACCGGGGCGTAGCCGCCCGCCAGCGCGTTGTAGAGCTCATCGAGCTCCCGGAACAGGATCGCGCTCGAAGCATGGTCGGAGCCCATGTGATGGAAGACGATCAGCAGCCGGTCCTCGTCATCGGAGACGTGGGCGAGCGCCACCCGCAGCAGCACATCCCGGCTGAGGTCGAACGGACGCCGGGCAAGCTCGGCGAACAGCTCGAAGGCCATCGCCTCGCGCTGGGGCGCCGGCTCGGCGCGCAGGTCAACCGCGGTCAGCTCGAACGGCTGGGGCGGGGCCACCTCCTGCGCGGGGAGGCCGTCGAGGAGGCTGACCGTCGTCCTCAGGATCTCGTGGCGCTCCACGACCTGCTCGCATGCCTGCCGGAGCAGGTCGGCGTCGAGCGTGCCGTGCACGCGCACCAGCGTGGGCACGTTGTACACCGACAGCCCGGGCATGATCCGGTCGAGCAGGAAGATCCGCTCCTGGGGAAACGACAACGGCCGGGGCCCGCTGCCGCCGCGGCGGGTGAGGCCCGAGGAGAACACGCCGCTGGCGCTCATCGCCGGCGGCTCTCCACGCTCGCTGTCTGTGATGTGCTGCGCATGCTGCCCCCGCAACTCGGCCTTCCCGGCCGGCTCGTGCCACCTCCTGGCGGCGTTGTCAGCTCCTACAAGGAACCCCCCTGAACCACAGGGATCGAAGCGACCCTCGCCGGCAAGTGTACCGGTCCACCATCGGCCCGTCCACGGCTCCTACTGAGGCGGGCTCGGCACCTTGACCGTGCGCACGATCGTCAGGTGGCGGCCCCGCGGGTCGCTGAACGAGAGCGTGATCGAGTAGCGCCCGCGCTTGACCGTGGAGCCGATCGGCAGGGTCAGGAGATCGTGCGCGCCCTTCCTCGGCCTGAACGTCCTCGACCCGACGATCCGGCGATGAAGGCTCAGTGTCACCCGGAGCTTCACCGAGGACTCGCCGACGCGCAGGCCGATCCGCACCCAGCGCCCGTACCTGGACTGGCGCACGCCAAGCGAGGAAAGCGATGCCCTCAGCGTGGCGGTCCTGGGGTGGGCAGCCAGGAACGCCCACAGCGCCCGGGAGGCGTCGTACTGGGTGTCCACGCCGGTCGACTGTGGCGCCCCGGGCCATTGGTGCGTCCCGTCCTGGATGACGTCCAGTCCGACGCCGCTGGCGCCCCGGCACCGATTCCACGCCGTCGCCGTCACCGGGCCCGACGCGATCGCGCTCGACTGGGCTGCGCAGCGGTCGAGCTTGCCCCAGCGCGCGGCCATTCCCGAGGCGGACATCAGCACCGCCGTGCCCCCGATCGGTTGCGCGTCGTGCGTGCCCATGACCAGCAGCATCGCCACCGGGGCGGAGATCGCGCAGGGATCCTGGTAGCGCATCCAGCCCGAAACCACGGCGATCCCGTCGACCTGGCGCGACAGGTTGCAGCCGACGAAGAACGACATCGTCGCCCCGGCGGAGAAGCCGGTGACGTAGACGCGGTTGGGGTCGATGTGCTCGGACGCGGTGAGCCGCCTGATCTCGGCGCTGATGTAAGTCAGGTTCGTGGCCATGTCGCCGAGCGTCCACGCCGGCGAGGTCGGGGTCTGCGAGGACAGGTAGGCGACCACGAACCCGTCCCGATCGGCCAGGCGGTCGAAACCGGTCGTCGCCTCGAAGCTCTTCGGGGTGCCGCCGCTGGCGTGCAGCGCGATCAGCAGCGGCACGGGCCTCGACCGGCTGGGCGCGGGCAGGTTCGCACCCCGGTGGATGAGCGGCGGCAGCCGCGGGCCCGTCGGTCCGCCGCCGTCGGCGGAGGCCACGCTCGTCCCCAGCGAGGCGAGCAGCAGCGCGCCCAGCGCCAGCCCCATAGTCCTAGACCGAAGGCTCATGGCTCGATCATTCCAGATGCTCGTCCGGCGACCCCCGGTGGCTTGGCCGACCTGCCATAATTTGGTGCTCGGTCCTATTCATTTGGGGCACTTGCGATCCGGGGGACCGTGGAGATTTGGGTGAGGACCGCCTCGGTTGGGGGTTGAAAAAGTGATCAGGGAAGACGATACGGGCAGCATCGAGCGTCGGCTGGCGGCCCTGAGTGGATCACAGCGCGCCCTGCTCGAGCGTCGGCTGATGGAGCGGCGCATGGCGGCCGCGCGTCGCAATGTGATCCCACGACGCGAGGAGGACGGCCCGGCGCCGCTGTCCTACGCCCAGGAGCTGCTGTGGCTGCTCAGCAACGTGTTCGACGACGGGATCGCCTACAACTCGCCCGGCGCCTTCCAGCTCGATGGCCCGCTCGACCTCGCGCTCCTGCGCCGAGCGCTCGAGGCACTGGTCGAGCGCCACTCGATCCTCCGCACGACCTACGAGGTCAGGGGCGATGCTCCGATGCAGGTGATCGGGGACGTGCAGCCAGTCGAGCTCAACCTCGTCGACCTGAGCGCGCTTCCGGCCGACGCCCGCTACGCCGAGTCCCAGCGAATCCTCAAGGACGAGTCGCGGTTCCGCTTCGATCTCGTCAACGGCCCCGTGATGCGCCCGACGGTGATCCGCCTGGCCGACGGCGAGCACATCCTGATGCTCAACATGCACCACATCGCCACCGACGGTTACTCCCGCGGCGCGCTGTACCGAGACCTGACCGTGCTCTACGAGGCGTTCGGCAAGGGCCTGCCCTCGCCGCTGGCGCCGCTGCGGATCCAGTACGCCGACTATGCGGTGTGGCAGCGGAAGTGGCTGGACGGGGGGGTTGCCGAGGCCCAGCTCGGCTACTGGGAGCGGACGCTGGCGGGCGCACCCTCGCGGCTTGATCTCCCGACCGATTTTCCCCGCCCCCCGGTCCGCTCATGGGTCGGGGCCAACATGAGCGTGATCCTCGACCTCGCCATCCGGGAGGGCCTGCGCAGCGCCGCGCGGACCACCGACTCGACTTTGTTCGTGGCCTTGCTGGCGACGTTCGGGGTGCTGCTGTCGCGGTACTCGGGCCAGGAGGACATCGTCATCGGGACGCCGTTCGCCGGCCGCAACCGGACCGAGCTCGACTCGATGGTCGGCTATTTCATCAATCCGCTCGCGCTTCGCCTCGACCTCTCGGGCGACCCCACCTTCGGCGAGCTGGTGGTCCGGGCCAGGGAGACGACCCTCAACGCCTTCGCCAACGCCGACGTGCCCTACGAGGACGTGGTCAGGACGACCAACCCGCAGCGCGACCTCAGCCAGACCCCGGTCTTCCAGGCCATGATGGTGCTGCACAATCCGGCCTGGCAGACGGAGCGACCGAAGTTCGAGCCCGAGGGGATCCGCTGCACCGAGATCTCCCACGAGAAGGGATGGTCCAAGTTCGACGTCCTGCTCGGCATGAGCGAGCGGACCACCGGTCTGAACACGACCTGGGAATACAGCACCGAGCTGTTCAAGCCCTCGACGGTGCAGCGGATGATGGAGCACTTCCGAACGCTGGTCGAGAGCGCCGGCAGCACGCCCGACCGCCGCATCTCGCGGCTGTCGATGCTCTCCGAGGCGGAGCGGGCGAAAGTGCTCGTGGCCTGGAATGCGCATCCAGACCCGCTTCCGCGCCGGGACTCGATCAAGGAGCTGTTCGAGGAGCAGGTGGCCCGCGCGCCGGAGGCGACCGCCGTCGCCTTCGGGCCCAGCCGGCTGAGCTTCGACGAGCTCAACCGCCGGGCCAACCGGATCGCCTGGCTGCTTCGAGAGCGGGGCGTGGGTCCGGGCTCGCTGGTGGGCATCCTGATGGAGAAGTCGATCGAGCTCGTGCCCGCCGTGCTCGGGGTCGTCAAGGCCGGCGGCGCCTATATCCCGCTCGACCCGCTGTACCCCGCCGACCGGCTCGCGTTCATGATCTCCGACGCCCGGCCGGCGCTGGTGCTCACGCAGAGCAAGCATCTGGAGACGGTGCTCGATGATGGCGGCCGGAGCCTGGCCATCGACGCCCCGGGCGCGCTCGACCGCTTTCCCGAGGACGATCCGCCGACCATCGCCGGCGGTGACGACCTCGCCTACGTGATCTACACCAGCGGCTCCACCGGGGAGCCGAAGGGCGCGATGATTAGGAACCGCAGCCTGGCCAGCGCTTACTTCGCCTACGAGCGCGCCTACCGCCTGAAGGAGCTCAGGGCGCACGCGCAGATGGCCAGCTTCTCCTTCGACGTGTTCACCGGCGACATGATTCGCTCTCTGCTCGCCGGCGCCAAGCTGGTGCTGTGCCCGATCGAGACCGTGATCGATCCGGCGGCGTTGTACGAGCTGATGCTGGCCGAGGGAATCGATGCCGGGGAGTTCGTCCCGGCCACGGCCTCGTTGCTGTTCGAGTATCTGCAGCGGGAAGGCAGACGGCTCGACCACATGCGTCTGGTGGTCGTCTCGAGCGAGGCCTGGCGTGATGACAAGTACGCGTTCTTCAAGGGTCTGTGCGGGCCGCGGACACGACTGATCAACTCCTACGGACTGACTGAGGCCACCATCGACAGCACGTGGTTCGAGCCCGCCTCGCTCGACGAGCTGCTGCCGGGCCGGTTCGTCCCCATCGGGCGGGCGCTCGACAACACCCAGATCTACGTGCTCGACCCGGCGCTCGAGCCACAGCCGATCGGGATCCCCGGCGAACTGTGCGTGGGCGGCGTGGCCGTCGGACGCGGCTACCTGAACCGGCCCGAGCTGAGCGCCGAGCGCTTCGTGCCCGACCCCTTCAGCGACGAGCCCGACGCGCTGCTCTACCGGACCGGCGACCTGGCCCGATGGCTGCCCGACGGGACGATCGACTTCCTCGGCCGGACCGACCGGCAGATCAAGATCCGCGGCTTCCGGATCGAGCCGGGCGAGATCGAGGCCGTGCTCGAGCGCCGGTCCGAGATCCGGGCCTCGGCCGTCGTCGATCGCCTCGATCCCCGGGGCGAGACCCGCCTCGTGGCCTACATCGACGCCGCCGCGGCGCCCTCCGAAGCGCCCCCCGAAGCGGCCGATCTCCGCGCCTACCTGTCGGAGCACGTCCCTCATTACATGGTCCCGAGCGCGTACGTGACCGTCGATGAGCTGCCCCAGACGCCCAACGGCAAAGTCGATCGCGACGCGCTTCCCGACCCCGAGTGGGATCACGCCACGGTCTCGGAAGAATTCGTCGCCCCCCGCACCGAGGCCGAACGCCGGGTCGCCGATGTGTGGAGCGACGTGCTGTCGGTGGAGGAGATCGGCGTCCACGACAACTTCTTCGCCTTGGGCGGTCACTCGCTGCTGGCGATGCAGGTCATGTCTCGCCTGCGGGATGAGTTCGGCGTCGCGCTCACGCTGCGCGCGATCTTCGACGCGCCCACGGTGCTCGAGCTGGCGGTCGAAGTCAGCCGAGCCGAGGCCGCCCCCGCCCTCCCCGAGCCGCCGGCGCTCGTCCGCGTGCAACGAGCGGGCGCCCGGCCCTAGGTGTAGACGGATGGCGACCGGGACCACCGAGCCGACTGCCACCGCCACCGTGCTGCCGGCGTCCTACGCCCAGCAGCGCATGTGGTTCCTGGAGCGCTTCGAGGGCGGCGCCGTCTACAACGTGCCCCTGGCCCTGCGGCTCCGGGGGCCGCTCGACGGCGATGCCCTCGAGCGTGCCCTGGACGCGCTGGTGGAGCGCCACGAGTCGCTGCGCACCGTGTTCACGCTGATCGACGGGGTCCCCCATCAGGTGATCAGGCCGTCGCGGCCGTTCCCCCTGGAAATGGTCGACGTCAGCGGCGCGCCGCGGCCCGAGGAGCGGGCCATCGAGCTGTCCTGTGCCCACGCGCGCCGACGCTTCGATCTGTCAGCCGAGGTTGCCTTCCGGGCCATGCTCATCGAGCTCGGCAGCGACGACCACGTGCTGTCGCTGACGCTGCACCACATCATCACCGACGCGTGGTCGATGGGCGTGCTGGGCCGTGAGCTGAGCGAGCTCTACGGGGGCTTCCGCAACGGCGACACGGTGGAGCTGCCAGAGCTGCAGGTCCAGTACGCCGACTACGCGGTCTGGCAGCAGCAGTGGATCGAGGGCGGCGGGCTTGACCGGCAGGTCGAGTACTGGGAGCGGCAGCTGGCGGGAGCGCCGCCGCTGCTCGAGCTTCCCACCGATCATCCGCGACCGCCCCGGCAGAGCTTCCGCGGCGCCACCGAGCGCACGATGCTGCCGCTCGAGTTGATGGAACGCGTGCGCGCCGTGGGCGAGCGCGAGAGCGCGACGATGTTCATGACGCTGCTGGCAGCGTTCGCGGCGCTGCTGTCTCGCTACAGCGGGAAGCAGGAGGTCGTGGTGGCCTCGCCGGTCGCCAACCGCAACCGCGTCGAGCTCGAGCGCGTGATCGGCCTGTTCGTCAACACGCTCCCGCTTCGGGTCGATCTGGAACACGACCCCTCCTTCGCCGAGTTGGTGGGACGCGTGCGCGAGCTCGCGCTGGGGGCGTTCTCCAACCAGGATCTTCCGTTCGAGCAACTCGTCGAGCGGCTCAACCCCGAGCGACATCTCAGCCACGCGCCGATCGCCCAGGTCCTGTTCGTGGTCCAGAACGCGGTCGAGCGGCCGGTGCGGTGGCCGGGGCTCGAGCAGGAACGCCTGCAGACGGACCGGGGCACGGCCAAGTTCGACCTGACCTTCTTCGCCTCCGAGACGCCCGAGGGGCTGCGCCTGTCGCTCGAGTACTGCACCGATCTGTTCGAGCCGGCGACGGCGGCGCGGATGCTCCAGCACTACCGGGTCTTGCTGGAGGCGGCGGTCGCCGATCCCGAGCGCCCGGTCGGCGAGCTGCGGCTGCTGGGCGCGGGCGAGGAGCAGCTCGTCGTCGAGACGTGGAACGACACCGCGGTCAGATACCCACTCGAGCGCCTGCGCTGCGTGCACGAGCTCGTGGCCGAGCAGGCCCGCCTGACCCCAGAGGCCACCGCCCTCGCGGCCGGGGCCACGAGCCTGACCTACGCCCAGCTGGAAGCCGGCGCCAATCGGCTCGCGCGCCGGCTGCGCGAGCTCGGGGTGGGGCGGGGCGTGGTGGCGGCGATCTGCGCCGAGCGCTCGGCCGAGATGGCGGTGGCGGTCCTGGCCGTGCTCAAGGCGGGCGGCGCCTACGCGCCGATCGATCCCCACTACCCCGACCAGCGCATCGCGTTCATGCTCGCCGACACCGACACGCCCGTGCTCCTGACGCAGCGGCACCTGGTGGCGGCGCTCCCCGCTCACCGAGCGCAGGTCGTGTGCCTGGACAGCGACGTCGACCTGCTGGCGCCGGGCGACGAGGAGCCGGTTTCCGGCGGCGCGACCCTCGATGACGTCGCGTACGTGATCTACACCAGCGGCTCGACCGGCCAGCCCAAGGGCGTGGCCATGAGCCACCGGCCGCTGGCGAACCTGCTCGCCTGGCAGCTGGACCAGGGCCGCGATCCGGGTTCGCCGCCCGCGGCCGACCGGACGCTTCAGTTTGCGTCGCTCAGCTTCGACGTGGCCTTCCAGGAACTGTTCTCGACCTGGTGCGCGGGCGGCGCCGTGAAGCTGATCGAGGACGAGGTCCGGCGCGATTCCGAGGCGCTGCTGGCGTTCATCCGCGAGCACCGGGTGGAGCGCCTGTTCCTACCCTTCGTGGCTCTTCACAACCTCTGTGAGGCGGCGGAGTATCTGGGCTTCGGCTGCCCGAGCCTGCGCGAGGTGATCACCGCCGGCGAGCAGCTCAAGACCACCGACGCCATCCGCGAGTTCTTCGCCCGGCACCCGGACTGCACCCTGGTCAACCAGTACGGCCCCACCGAGAGCCATGTGGTGACGGCGTACGCGCTCACCGGCACCCCGGCTCGATGGCCGGCGCTGCCACCGATCGGAAGGCCGATCGCCAACGCCAGGATCTACCTCCTCGATCCGCACCTGCGGCCAGTGCCGATCGGCGTGCCCGGCGAGCTCTACCTCGGCGGCGTGAGCTTGGCCCGCGGATACCTGGGACGCGACCAGCTGACCGCGGAGCGGTTCATCGCCGACCCCTTCAGCTCCGCTGCACAGGCGCGGATGTATCGCACCGGCGACCTCGGCCGCTACCAGCCCGACGGCAACATCGAGTACCTCGGCCGCGCCGACGATCAGGTGAAGGTTCGCGGCTTCCGGGTCGAGCCCGGGGAGATCGAGGCTGCCCTGCGAGAGCGTCCGGAGATCCGGGAAGCGTTGGTGGTCGCCCGCGGTGACGGAGGCGAGAGCCGCCTCGTCGCCTACGTGATCGGCGAGCAGGGTGGGGTCGCCGTCGACGAGCTGCGCGCGACGCTGCGCCGGAGCCTGCCCGAGTACATGATTCCGTCGGGATTCGCGTTCCTCGACGAGTTCCCGCTGACCCCGAACGGCAAGGTGGATCGCGCCCGGCTTGAGAGCACGCCGCTCACCGAAGAGCATCAGGGTCGAGCGCTCGTGCCGCCGCGGACCGAGACCGAGGCCAGCCTGGCGGCGATCTGGTGCAAGCTCCTCGCGGTCGAGGAGATCGGCGTCTACGACAATTTCTTCGAGCTCGGCGGCCACTCGCTGATGGCCGTTCGCCTGTTCTCGGAGATCGAGCGCAAGCTGGACGCGCGGCTGCCGCTGTCATCGCTGTTCGAGACCGCGACCGTGGCCGGGCAGGCCACGCTCGTCGAGCGCGAGCGGCGCGAAGAGATCCACTGGGGATCGCTGGTCGAGCTGCGCTCGGGGAACGGCCAGCTTCCGTTGTTCCTGATCGGCTGGGCCGGAGGCGAGGTGCTCCCCTACCGGGATCTGGTCGCGAACCTCGATGAGTCGCTGCCGGTGTTCGGCCTCCGCGCCCCGGGCGTCGACGGCCGCGGCGAGCCGCGGGCCACGGTCGAGAGGCTGGCCGAGCACTACGTGAACGAGATCCGCCGCGTCCAGCCTCACGGGCCCTACCGGCTCGGCGGCTTCTGCTTCTCGGGGCTGGTGGCCTACGAGATGGCCCGACAGCTGCTGGAGCAAGGCGAGGCCATCTCGACGCTGGCGCTGATCGACGCCTACCCATACAACCCACCGCGTCGGCGTCGCGCGCGCGAGGTGGGACGGGTGCAGGTCGAAGCGCTCAAGGGTGTCGGCGCCGTCGGGACCCGGCGATGGATGCGCGATCGCCTAGCCGGGCTCCGTGGGCACGCCCACCGCGCCCTGTACCTCAAGCTCGGGCCGCGCGCGTACGAGCTGCTGGCAGAACGCCGCCTCGAGCACCGGCTGCCCCGGCGCCCCTGGAACCTCGTGCTGATCGCCAGCAACCTGGCCAGAAGGCGGTATGTGCCCGAGCCGCTCGACGTCCGGATCGAGTTCTACCGGGCGCAGCGAGCGCCCGACCCGGGGCCGACCCCGTGGGAGGGCCTGGCCGCCCAGGGCGTCGAGCTCCGCCAGATCGTGGCCGCCGACATCGACCACGACGGGATGATGCACGAGCCGCATGTGCGGATGCTGGCGCGAGAGCTGATGCGCGATTTGAGCCGGAGCCGCCATCGCCCGCGGCACGGCAACGGCCGCGTCAACGGCGCCGGCCGCTGATCAGCCCGCGGCGCCGATCAGGCCGCGGCGCCGATCTCCCAGCTCGACTCGACGTGCAGGGGCGAGAGGCGCACAATCGCGCGCGGCGCAGCGTCGAGCTCCGGTCCGTAGACATCGAACTCCGTCAACGGCTGCCAGCCGATCAGCTCTTCCCCCTGGGTCCAGTTCTTGTAGACGCCGATCCAGGCGTAATAACGGCCGCTCGGCAGCGGTATCGACGGGATCGTGCACCGAACCTGGGTCTTGCCGGGCTCGATGAGCGTCTCGCGCCCGGGATTGAGCAGGAAGATCGGGGTTGCCGCGCCCTCGGTGACGCCGAGATAGATCCAGGCCCGGTAGCGCTCGGGGCTCCGCACGGTGAGGTCCACGTTGAGCGCGTCGCCGGTTTTGGGGAGTCCACCGCCCGGGGCGCGGGCCTCGATGTCCGAGATTGTGATCTGGCCTTCGATCTGCGATCTGGCCTTGGCGTCCCCCTCGACCGCCCCGCGGTAGGCGCCCAGCACCTCGCGGATCGGCCCCATCGTCCTGATCTCGCCGTTGTGCATCCAGACCCCGTTGGTGCAGCTCGCCTCCACGGCCGCGAGGTCGTGCGAGACGAACAACAACGTCGTGCCTTCCTGGAGGACCTCGCGGATCCGGGTCAGACAACGCTGTTGAAAGCTCGCGTCGCCCACCGCGAGCACCTCGTCGACGAGCAGGATGTCGGGCTCGAGGTAGGCCGCGACGGCGAAGCCGAGCCGCATCTGCATCCCGGATGAGTAGTACTTGACCTGGCGGTCGACGGCGCCCTCGAGGTCGGCGAAGGCGACGATCTCGTCGAAGCGCCGTGACACCTCGCGCCGCTTGAGGCCCATGATCGAGCCGGTCAGGTAGATGTTCTCGCGGCCGGTGAGCAGCGGGGCGATCCCGGCCCGAACCTCGATCAGCGCGCCGACTCGCCCGGCCAGCGCCATTCGGCCGGCGGTCTGGTACATGACGCGGCAGATGATCTTGAGGAGGGTCGACTTGCCCGCGCCGTTGGCGCCCACGAGGGCCCAGGACTCGCCGGGCTCGGCGGTGAAGCTGACGTCGCGCAGCGCCCAGCGCCAGCTCTCGCCGTTGCGATGCCTGATCCTGTCGGTGATCTGGGCCACGCGGTCTTGGAGGTAGGTGGGCCGCTCGTCGCGGCGGAAGCGCTTCCAGATCTCGGCGGCCTCGATCGTCCCCTTACGCAATGTCGGCCATCCCCGTCTCGAGCCGCTTGAACAACACGAATCCTCCGATCAGGTACAACAGCGAGCTGATGGCCCCGGCGGCCAGCGAGGCCCATTGCGGCGGCTGGCCGTTGAGCACGCAGCGCCGCAGGCCGTCGATCACCGGAACCAGCGGGTTGAGGAACGAGTACACGACCAGAAACGACTGCGAGGTCGAGATCGAACTCGATCCGTACACGACCGGCGTGACGAACAGCCCCAGCTGGACGATCATCGGCAGGACCAGGCGCAGATCGCGCATGTAGACGACCAGCGCGGACACCGCGACCGTGACCCCGACGGTGAACGTCACCAGCACGATCAACAACAGGGGTACGTACACGCTCTCGGCCTTGGGCGCGAAACCGAGCAGCGGGAACATGACGAACAGCACCAGGCTGGCCAGCAGCGCATCAACGGCGGCATCGGCGATCCCCGCGATCGGAAAGACCTCGCGCGGGCAGTACAGCTTGTTCAGCAGCTGTGTGTTTGCGACCAGGTTCATACCGCCAACTGTCAAGGAGCTGGAGAAGAACGTCCACGGCAGCAGCCCCATGTAGGAGAACAGGGGGTACGGCACTCCCCCCGTCTTGATGTGAGCGAACTTCGTGAACAAGAGGCTGAACGCCAGCATCATCACCACCGGCGTGATCAGCGCCCAGGCGATACCGAGGACCGCCTGCTTGTAGCGGATGCGCAGGTCACGCTCGGCGAGTGTCAGCGTCAGCTCGCGGAACGTCCACAGCTCGCGCATCGCCGTGATCAGACCGACCCTGCGGCGGAAGCGGATCTCACGGCGCGGCTCCTCGCGCGGTTCGGCCAGGCCCGCCGCGCCCCGCTCGCGCACCAGCGAAGCGTCGATTCCGCGCCCCTCCGCCGTTACCCCTGAGCTAGTTCCCTCTAGCACGCCGCCGCATGTTAGTCGATCGGCGATTGGTCCGCCACCGGACGCCGGGGTCAATCGATCGACTACGATCATCCGTGGTGGAGACGAGGGCACCTGCAGGGCATACACCGGCCACGGACGGGCCGCGGGAGCGCGACGATCTCCTTTTGCTGGCCGATCTGACCCTGGCCGAGTATCTGCGCTACCTGGCCCGGTACGGGGGCGCGACCTACGAGGAGGAAGGGCTGCTCCTGTTCGCCGGCGCGCACCGGCAACCGAACCCGTACCGTAACGGCGCCCTGCGACTGGGCGGCGCGTTGACCCCGTCCGAGGTGCTGGCGCGGGCGGATTCATTCTTCACTGCCCGTAAGAGCGCTTACGCCCTGTGGGCTCGCGAGCACGGTGACGGCGACGTTGAAAGGACCGCGCTGAGCGCCGGGCTGCAGGAGCTCGAGCGCCTTCCGGAACTCGTGCTGAAACAGCTTCCCGAATACCTTCCGCCCCCGGACGGGGTCGAGATCCGGCGAGCGCTGGATCCGCGCACGCGCGAGGACTACCTCGGGCTGGTCAGCGAGGCGTGGGGCATGGGCGAGATGCCGCGCGAGGTCGCCGCGAAGGTGTTCTTCGACCCGGCCAGCCTCGCCGAGCGCGGCGTGGCCGCGTTCGTCGCCTACTACGACGACATGCCGCTCTCGGCGGCGATGACGCTGGTGGCGCATGAGGTCGCGCTCGGCTGCCAGGCAGCCACGATTCGCCGGCCCAAGCCGGGGCAGCGGTTGCCGGATCCCGGCCAGCCCGGCGAGCGTCGAGGCCTGGCCCAGAGCTGCCTGTGGGCCGCCCTCGAACTCAGCTTCCGGGAGCTGGGCGCCCGCCTGTCGCTGTGCCAGACGTCGAGTCTCGGCGCTCCGGTGTGGCTCGGGCTGGGTTACCGCCCGTTCACCAGTTATGCCCGCTATCTGATGCCGGTCCGCGCCGGGGACGCAGCCGGCGGGCGATGATGCGCTTGTCGGCCGACGCCGCGATCGCACCGCGGCCCAGTCCGCTCGACGACGAGCAGCGGTCGCTGAAGCAGTCGGTGATCGAGTTCGCGCAGGGCGAGCTGGGCGCCGATCTCGATCAGCGTGATCACGAGGGGTCGTTCTCTCGGGAGGCGTGGCTGAAGTGCGCGCGCATGGGCCTGCTCGGGCTGCCGGTTCCGGTGGACTACGGCGGTCTCGGCGCCGGTGCCACCACGATCGCCGCGGCGCTCGAAGGCCTCGGCTATGGGTGCGCCGACAACGGCCTGATCTTCTCGCTGAACGCGCAGATGTGGGCGTGCGAGCACCCCATCGTCCAGGTCGGCAGCCAAGCCCAGAAGCAGCGATATCTGCCCCGTTTGTGCGATGGCACGCTGATCGCGGCCCATGGGATGACCGAGCCCGGCTCGGGCTCGGACGCCTTCTCGCTGACCACGACGGCCACCGCCGTCGACGGCGGCTGGGTGCTGAACGGCTCCAAGACGTTCGTCACCAATGCGCCCGAGAGCGACCTGTTCGTGGTCTTCGCCACCACCGACCGCGACCTCGGCTTCGCCGGCCTGTCGGCGTTCCTGGTCCAGCGCGAGTCCCCCGGGCTCGCGGTCGGCTCCCCGTTCGCCAAGATGGGGCTCCGGACCTCGCACCTGAGCGAGCTGTTCTTCTCCGACTGCGAGGTGCCGGCGGACGGCCTGCTGGGAGAGCCGGGGGCGGGGATGGCGATCTTCACCACCTCGATGCGCTGGGAGCGAAGCCTGATCCTCGCCTCCGCCGTGGGCACGATGCGACGGCAACTCGAGCGCTGCCTCACCTACGCGCGCGAGCGCGTCCAGTTCGGCCAGCCGATCGGCTCCTTTCAGGCCATCTCGCATCGCGTGGCCGAGATGAAGCTTCGCCTGGAGACCGCGCACCTGATGCTCTACCGGACGGCCGAGCTGCTCGAAGCCGGGACGGCCACCGATCTGGACGCCGCTCTGACCAAGCTGCACCTGAGCGAGTCGCTCGTGCAGTCGAGCCTCGATGCGCTCCAGATCCACGGCGGCTACGGGTACGTGAGCGAGAGCGGGCTGGAGCGAGACGTCCGCGATGCGCTGGGCGGCCGGATCTACTCCGGCACCTCGGAGATGCAGCGAAACGTGATCGCGCGCCACCTGGGGCTTTGAGCCTGCCGCTCATCCACGAGCTCGTGTCCAGGGCCGCCGAGCGCGGTGGCGATCGCCCCGCGGTGGTCGATCGCGACCGCGAGCTCAGCTACGCCGAGCTGGAGTGCAAGTCGAGCCAGCTCGCGCGGCTGCTGGCCGACCGCGGCGTGCGGGCCGGCGACCGGGTCGGGCTGTTTTTGGAGAAGTCGCTGGAGGCCGTGGTCGGCATCTACGGCGTGCTCAAGGCGGGCGCCGCCTACGTGCCGCTCGATGACGAGGCCCCGGCGCGGCGGCTGGCCTACATCGCCCGGGACGCGGAGATCCGGTGTCTGATCAGTTCCCCGGCCAAGGCCGCCGACTGCGAGCGGCTCGGCGGGGAGTGGGCGGCGTTCGAGACCGTGGTCGGGGGGCCGGAGCTTCCTTGGAGCGCACTCGACGCCTACAGCCCGCAGGCGCCGGACGCCGGCGCCGGCGATCCGGACTCGCTGGCGTACGTCCTCTACACCTCGGGCTCCACCGGCGAGCCCAAAGGGGTGATGCTCTCCCACGAGAACGGGATGGCGTTCGTCGACTGGGCGGCGCGCGAAGTCGGCGTTGGGCCTGCGGATCGGCTCTCCAGCCACGCGCCGTTCCACTTCGATCTCTCCACGTTCGACCTCTACGCGGCGGCTTGGGCGGGCGCGTCGGTCACGCTCGTGCCCCGGGAGACGGCGATCTTCCCGATCGAGATGGCCAGGTGGATCCGCGACCGGGCGATCACGGTCTGGTACTCCGTGCCCTCGGCGCTGACGCAACTGGTCCTGCACGGGCAGCTCGAGGCGGCTCCAGTCAGCGACCTGCGCGCGGTGATCTTCGCCGGCGAGGTGTTCCCGACCAAGTACCTCGGCCGGCTGATGGACCTCATCCCCCAGGCGCGCTACTTCAACTTCTATGGACCGACGGAGACGAACGTGTGCACTTGGTATGAGGTGCCGCGTGGCCGGCCGCTTCCGGACAGCCTGCCGATCGGGAGGCCGCTTCCCGGCGTGACCGCGCTGATCGAGCGCGAGGATGGCAGCCCGGCCGAAGCCGGCCAGGTGGGCGAGCTGCTGATCCGCGGCCCCACGGTGATGCACGGCTATCGCGGAGATCCCGAGCGCACGCAGCGGGTGCTGAGCTCCGACCGGGGTGCGCGCACCTATCGGACCGGCGACCTCGTGCGCGAGGCTCCCGGCGGTGATCTGATCTTCATCGGACGGCGCGACTCCCAGATCAAGACGCGGGGCTACCGCGTCGAGCTGGGCGAGATCGAGGCGGCGCTGAACGCGCTCGACGCGGTCGTCGAGGCCGCCGTGGTCGCGGTCCCCGACGAGACGATCACCAACCGCCTGAAGGCGTTCGTGGTCACCAGCACCGCGGTCACAGATGGTGAGATCGCCCGTCTCTGCGGCGAACGCCTGCCTCACTATATGATTCCCCAGGAGTTCGAGCTCCGGGAGGAGCTACCGAAGTCGTCGACCGGGAAGGTCGATCGGAGGGCACTACAGAGTTGACAGTGGAGACCGCGGAACGCGTTAGGGACTTCCTCGTGGAGGAGTCGAGCTGGCAGGGGGCTCGTTCGGAGCTGACCGACGACCTGCCGCTGATCGAGAACCGGGTGCTGGACTCGATGCGGCTGCTGCGCATGGTCGCCTGGCTCGAGTCTGAGTTCGGGATTGCCATCGAGGATCAGGAGGTGGTGCCCAGCAACTTCGGCTCGATCGAGGGCATCACCCGCCTGGTCGACGGCAAGCTCTCGACCAAGGCGACGCCATGATCATGGCGCGTCCGAGCGCGGGGGTGTTTACGGCAGCGCGGCCGCCACGGACCGGAAGCTGGTCGCGCTGACGTCGTTGGCCAGCCACACCGACAGCGGCGCTGAGAGCGCCGCGGTGTAGGCCTCGGTCTCATCGACGTATTTCGGGTCGCAACATCCCGTGGTCACGTTCCACTGCACCGTGGGGTAGCCCTTCACGACCGCGGACGGAGTCCACGTCGTCGCGCCCATGACGCGATACCAGGTCTGAATTTCACCGGTGCGATTCGACGCCCAGTGGACATGCATCAGGATCTCGTTCCACCTACCCTGTACGAAGGCGCCAGGGGGAATCGCGTAATAGCCTGGCAGGCACCGGTAAAACAGCGTGCTGGTGCAGCGACGGTGACCGGCGTTGGAGCGATACTGGCATCCCGGATTGGATGAGGTATGGGGGTTACAAGCACCAGTCTCGAGCGCCAGCGTGACGTAACGCGGGTGAAGCTGGAAGATCACCGGTGCGGCCCAGATGTTCTGGAAGTGGAACTCCTTGATGTTCACCCCGAAGAAGGCCTTGTTGGCGACGCGCCATCCCCTCGGCACATACACCATCAGCCCGTAGTAGCTGTCAGTCCCCAGTCCGATCGGCCTTGGCCCGGTGACCAGACCGCAGGCCTCGAGTGGGAAGGTGACCGGGTCGGGGTCGGTCGGCAACTCGAAGCGACCGCCGGCCACTCCCGCTCCGTGGATCGGGCTGCTCACGTAGAGGTTGCCGCGCAGCCGCGGGGGCTTGGAGGGGGTTCCGTAGTTGGCACACTGGGGGCCTCCGCCCGAAGCCGTCCATGGCCGGATGCCGTCTGTGAACACGCCGCGAAAGACCTTGCTGCCCGAGTCGTCCGGGCGAGCGGCGCTTCCGGTCCCACACCCGGCCAGAGCGGCACCGATCAGGGCCGCGCCGAGCAGGTGCGGGGTCCAGCCAAGCAGCGCTCGCCATCTACGCCACGGCGGCCTGCGACCTTCTTTGCCCACGGGCTGACCTTAGCGAAGCCGACCCGATCCGGCGCTGCTCGCCGATCGACTTGCTGTAGGATGGGACGGGGGTATTGTCGATGACCGATTCACCGTCACGGTTCGGCGGCGCGGGGGCGTAGATGTGCGGAATCTGTGGAATCGCCGCTCGCGATCCGGCTGAGGTCCCGCTGGACGCCCAACGGCTGCGGGCGATGACCGATGCCCTGCGCCATCGCGGCCCCGATGATCGCGGAGAGCTGATCGAGCCCGGCATCGCCCTGGGAATGAGGCGCCTGTCGATCATCGATGTCGAGGGGGGCGGGCAGCCCAGCGCCAGTGAGGACGAGGCGCTGTGGGCGGTGCAGAACGGCGAGATCTACAACTTCCAGCGCCTTCTCGCCGAGCTCGCGCCGCGGCACGAGTTTAGATCGCGCGCCGATACCGAGGTGATCGTGCATCTCTACGAGGAGCATGGCTCCGAGTTCCCACAACTGCTGTCCGGCATGTACGCGATCGCGCTGTGGGACCGCGAGCGTCACCGACTCGTGCTGGTTCGCGACCGCATGGGGATCAAGCCCCTGTATGTCGCCGAGCTGGCCGACGGGCTCGTGTTCGCGTCAGAGGTCAAGGCGCTGGTTGCCGGCGGGCTGATCGATCCCGCCCCCGATCCCGTCGGCACCGAGCTGTTCATGGCCTACGGCTACGTCCCCGGTCCGTACACGCTTTTCGCCGGCGTCCGCAAGCTGATGCCGGCCAGTGTCCTGGTGTACGAGAAGGGGCGGATCACGCGCGAGGAGTCGTATTGGAACGCGTGGGCGGACCCCCCGGCGCGGCCCAGCCGGGCCAGCTGGCACAGCGACACCGAGCAGCTTCTGGAGATCCTGCGCCGCTCGGTGCGCGAACACATGGTCAGCGACGTCCCCCTCGGGTTGATGCTCAGCGGCGGCGTCGACTCCTCGCTGGTCGGCGCGCTGATGGCCGAAGCGAGCAGCCAGCCGATCAAGACCTTCTCGATCGGCTTCGCCGGCCGCCCCGAGAGCAACGAGCTGGCGAGCGCAAGGCAAGTCGCCCAGCGGCTCGGATCCGATCATCACGAGCTCGTTGTCGAGCTCAGAGACGATCCCAGCGCGCTCGAGGACATGCTCTGGCACATCGAGGAGCCGATCACCGATCTCTCGGCGCTGGGCTTCCACGCCATCAGTCAGCTCGCCCGCAGCGAAGTCACGGTCGCTCTATCGGGTCAGGGCGCCGACGAGCTGTTCGGGGGTTATCGCAAGCACCAGGTCGCCCACGGAGCCGAGATCCTGAGGCATGTACCCGGGGCTGGGCCGGCGGTCGCAGCGCTGGCCGCGCGGATACGGCCCGGGTCGACGCTGGCCCGTGGCTTGTCCGCCCTGTCGGTCGATGACCCGGCGGAGCGCCAGCTGGCCATGAGCCGGGTGACCAGCAGCGGTGATCGCTCCGCGCTGCTGAGCGAGGAGTTCCGCGACCACGGGCAAGAGCGGCTGATCGGCGACGTGATCAAGCAGCACCCGTTGCCTGCGCACCTGTCGATTCTCGAGCAGACGCTCGAGCTCGACCGGCGGCTGGCGCTGGTCGATCAGCTGTTCCTGTACTTCGACAAGATGTCGATGGCCACCTCGCTCGAGGTCAGGGTGCCGTTCGTCGACCATCAGCTGGTGAGCTTCTCCGTCGCGCTGCCCGACAGCCGACGCGTGTGGCTGATGCGGAGAAAGGAGGTCCTCAGGCGAGCCGCCCGAGGCCTCGTCGATGACAGCATCCTGAGGAAGAAGAAGACCGGGTTCTTCAATGCTGCGCTAGAGCCGTGGCTGCGCACGCATCAGAGCTATGTGCGCGATGTGCTCCTGGATCCCCACACCCTCGGCCGCGGGCTGCTGGCCCCGGCGGAGCTCGCCGCCCTCGCCGGCGACGCGGGCGAGCGGGGGCGCAAGGCGGCGCAGGTCGTGTTCGCCGCGCTGCTGCTCGAGCTGTGGCAGCGGCTGTGGGTCGACGGCGACGGAACCAAGCGATTCGCCGGCACCCTCGACGGCGCGCTTGATCCGGGCTACAGATAGCCATCCGTCCAGCCTTCGCGCCGGAGGCCAAGGAATGCGGTCGCCCGGTCCGATGGTGACGGGCATACCGGGCCACAAGCCAACTGTGAGCGGTGGCCGCAACCCGGGAGGCCCTGAACATGCGTTTGCTCGCGCTCTGCGCGACGCTCGTCGCAGCGCTGCTGGCGGTCCCTTCGATCGCCTCCGCCACCTTCGTCGTCCACGCGACCGCCGCGACCGCGGTCGCCAGCACCGGCGCCACTTTGAATGGTCGGGGGACCTGCGAGCGGAGCCGGAGGTGCTTCGCACGCTTCCGGTGGCGCAGGGTCGGCACGAGTTCGTGGACGGAGACGACGAACCGGCTCGTCTGCAGATCGGGACCTTGCCGCTGGAGGGTGACCGCTCTCGTGAGCGGCCTGACCGCGGGCGCCCCGTATCAGTACCAGTTGACAGCCGAGGAAATCCACCGGGCCCGTGCGTCGCACGGCCCGGCAGTCGCCACCGCGAGCCCGACGACGAGCTTCACGACCAAGGTCGGGCGTCCCGCTCCGAGCCACCTGACCGAACGTGCGCCGTCTCCTGGCCCGCCTTCCTCTCATCCAGTGCCTCTGAGCCCGCCGTCCTCGCCCCCGCCGTCGCCGAGCCCGAGCCCGCCATCGCCGAGCCCGAGTCCGCCGTCCCCGGCCCCGCCGTCCCCGGCCCCGCCGTCCCCGGCCCCGCCGTCCCCGGGCCCGCCGTCCCCGGGCCCCCTGACGTTCAACGGCAACTTCGATGGCGCGACGTGGTCGCCGTGGTCGCCGGGCGGCGGCCCCCAGTGCGCGAACACGGGCACATCCTCGAAGAGTCCACGGCTGCGCGGGGACATCTACCGCGAGACGAGCGTCATCGGACAGGGAAGCGACGCGATCGAGATCGACCTGCCAGCCGACCCGAGCCCCAGCACCTACCCGCTCGAAGCGTGCGGCATCATCACGCCGACATACCCGTTGCAGCTCGGGGTCGACAGCTACTACGGGATGATGTTCTACATCCCACCCGGATGGACCATCGCCAACAACGATTTCACCGGCGTGAACATGCTCGAGTATCACTTCCAGAACATCTGGGCGGCGCCGATCATCTTCCAGCTTCATCCCAACTATGTGACCCTGGCGCTCGAAACCGGCGGCTGCAACAACCACACGACGAGCAACCCCGGCTGTCAGTATCGCTCCAACGCCGGCCACACCCCGTGCACGAGCACGTCGTCGTACAGGTGCCTGCCGCCGTACTACGCGATTCCCGTGGGCGGGGTGGTACAGGGCCAGTGGAACGAGATCGTGATGCACGTCCACTGGGCCGCGGACGGCACCGGCGCGATCCAGACCTACTACAAGGTCAAGGGCGCCTCGACCTGGAGCTCCGGCTCCGCGGTGAGCGGGATACCCACGGTTCAGTGGGACAACGCGAAGGGCGCTCCCGGCGGAGGCTATGACGACCAGCTCGAGGCCTACACAGGTGCGCTTAGTGCGCCGCTGTCGCTGTGGCTCGATAACGAAGTCGCCGGTCCCTCGCTGGGCGCGGTGCAGGCAGCGATGCCGTAGCCAGCCCGGTCGAGTCGCTTCGCGCTCGGGGGTGCGGTATCGTCCGCGATGGCGCGCGGACGATGCGCCGACCACGGGTATGTGCGGAATCGCAGGCCAAGTCCGGCTCGATCGGGGGGTGCAGCTGGACCTCCTCCATCGCATGTGCGCCGCGATCGAACATCGCGGGCCCGACGCGCGGGGCACGTATGCGGACGGAGGAGCCGGGCTCGCGATCCAGCGCCTCCGGGTTATCGATCTCGACACCGGCGATCAGCCGATCTTCAACGAGGATCGCTCGATCGTGGTCGTGCTCAACGGAGAGATCTACAACTTTCGTGAGTTGCGGGCGCGCCTGCAGGAGCGCGGTCACGTCTTCGCCACCAAGAGCGACACCGAGGTGATCGTCCACCTCTACGAGGAGGAAGGACGCGACTGTGTTCGCTCCCTCCACGGGATGTTCGCGTTCGCGCTGTGGGACGGTGGGCGAAGGCAGCTGTTGCTTGCCCGCGACCGCGTCGGCAAGAAACCGCTGTACTACTGTCATCAGCGCGGCAACCTGACATTCGCCTCCGAGCTCGGAGCGCTGCTCCAGGATGAGGAGATCCCGCGCGAGCTCGATCATCGGGCGCTCGACTGCTACTACGCCTATCAGTACGTCCCGGGTCCGCGCAGCGCGTTTGCCGCCATCCGCAAACTGCCCCCCGCCAGCACGCTCCTGCTCCGCGATGGGCGGATCTCGATCGAGCGCTATTGGCAGCTTGACTACGGCCACAAGCGCACGTTTGCCTCGCTCGGCGAGCTCCATGCCGAGACGCGCGCCCAGATCGATGCCGCGGTGCGGCGTCGCCTGGTCTCCGACGTACCGCTGGGGGCCTTTCTCTCCGGAGGCATCGACTCCTCCGCGGTGGTCGCGGCGATGGCGCGGGCGACCACGGACGTCAAGACGTTTTCGATCGGCTTCGAGGAGGAGTCGTTCAACGAGCTCCCGCATGCGCGTCGAGTAGCCGAGCAGTTCTCGACCGACCATCACGAGTTCGTGGTCGTGCCATCGGCGATCGAGATCCTGCCGAAGCTCGTTCGTCACTACGGCGAACCGTTCGCCGATGCGTCAGCGATCCCGAGCTTCTACCTCTCGCAGCTGGCGCGCCGGCACGTCACCGTGGCCCTGAACGGTGACGGGGGAGACGAGAGCTTCGCCGGCTACAACCGGTACGCCGGCAACGCTCTTGCCGCCCGAGTCGATGCGCTGCCGTTGGCACTCCGGCGCCTGGTCGCTTCAGTCGCCGAGCGAGTGCCGGCGGGCTCGCAGCCGGCGAGCACTCGCAACCGTTTGAGACGCCTGGCCGGTTCGCTGGCCATGAGCCCACCCGATCGCTATGCCCGATACATGTCGTGCTTTGACGGGCAAGAGCGCGCGCAGATCTACACGCCGGAGTACAGGGAGCAGATCGGGGCTTCGATCGCCCCCCAGATCATCCGCTCGGCCTGGCCGGCTTCGAGCCACGAGGTCGTGGACGCCCTCCTGGAGGTGGACGTGGAGACGTTCCTCCCCGGAGACCTACTGGTGAAGATGGACATCGCCACGATGGCCTACGGGCTCGAGGCACGCTCGCCGTTCCTCGACCACGAGCTGATGGAGTTCGCCGCTGCCCTGCCGGCCGAGCTGAAGATCCGGGGCCGGGAGAAGAAGGTGGTGCTGAGGGAGGCCATCGGCGAGTGGCTTCCAGCTGATCTGCTCGACCGCCCGAAGCAGGGCTTTGGGGTCCCGCTGGCCAGGTGGCTGCGAGAGGATCTGCGCGACTACGCGCACGACATGCTGCTCGATCGCGTCGCGATCGGACGGGGCTACTTCCGACGCCCCGCGATCGAAGCGCTCTTGCGCCGGCACGTGGAGGGCGGCGAGGACCTGTCGGGACAGCTCTGGACGCTGCTGTTCGCCGAGCTCTGGCACCGCGAGGTCGTCGACGTCCCACCGAGCACTAGTCAGGGTGGGAGCGATCTGCAGGCAGGGGTGTTGGGGCGGTGAGCAAGCAGGAACTGGACTTCATCGTGATCGGCGCCCAGAAGGCTGGCACGACGACGCTGTTCGAATACCTGCGACGGCACCCCGAGATTTGCCTTCCCGCGGCCAAGGAGGTGCCCTACTTCAGCCACGATCGCAATTACAACGGTGACTGGAGCCAGTACCTGCATAAGGCGTTCACGCTCGCCGATCCCGACCGCAAATGGGGAACGGTGACCCCGCACTACATGGTCGGCGGCCTCTACGAGCGCATGGGCTCTGGCACGGACGCCGGCGACGAGCGCACCGTCCCGCTGCGCATTCAGGCGCGGCTGCCCGACGTTCGCCTGATCGCGATCCTCCGGGATCCGGTGCAGCGTGCACGCTCGCATCACGCGATGGCGACGATGAACGGGTGGGACCGCCGTTCGTTCGCCGAGGCGATCGACGACCTTCTGCGCCCCGATGCCCTGGCCAGGGCCCGCCGGCTGCCCGAGGAGGCGACCGGATACGTGACCTGGGGGGAGTACGGCCGGATCCTCGCCGGATACCTCGACGTGTTCGCGCGGGAGCAGCTGCTCGTGCTCTACACCGAGGACCTAAAGCAGCACCCCGAGGTCGTCTTGGGCCGTGTGTTCGACTTCCTCGGCGTCGCCGCCGATTTCATCCCCGACAACATCGGGACCACGTACCGCCCGAGCGCGGCGGCCCGGCGAGTTCGCTGGCTCGATCTCAATGCCGTCCAGGCTGCGGTCGCCGCCAACCCCCTGACCCGGCGGGTCTGGCATGCCCTTCCGGAGCGTAGCCGGCGGGGCATCGACAAGCGCTTCGACCGGATGAACTACTTGACCGACCTCTGGAACCGCCGGCCCGGTCAGGGGAGCACTTCGATCGCGTCGGACACCCTCCGCGCGCTGCGCGATCACTACGAGCGGGACGCCGAGCGGCTGAGCAGCCTCCTCGGCGAGGCCGCTCCGTGGCTGGCCATCAGCCGGGCAGGCTGACCGGCGCAACCGATAAGAGAAGCTTAAGCGCAATTCGGCTAGGCTGAGTCGTGCAGATTAGTTATGCTCCGGACGGGGCCGATTCTGTAGTCAGGGGCCAGCGAGAGAGCCGAGCGATCGTGGGTGTCATCGAGACATACCGGGAGCAAAGGCGCGTTTGGGCGCCTGGCCAGAGTCGTATGGCGATCAGCATCTCGGGAACCGCGTTCCTGCAAGCGGCATTCATGGGGCTCGGTTTCGTGACCTCGGTGCTGCTGTCTCGCATGCTCGGCGCCTCGGGCTACGGCGCCTATTCCTACGGCATGGCCTGGGTCGGCTTCCTGCTGATTCCGGCCGTCCTGGGCATGGACCGCTTTCTGATCCGTGGCGTCGCCATGTACCAAGCCTCTGGCGAATGGGGCTTGCTACGCGGCCTCGTCATGTGGGCGAACCGGTCGATCCTCAGCGTGTCCGTGATCATCGCGATCGCCGCCGCAGGGGTCGGATACCTCACGCTGCCAGCGTCGCTGCGGACGACGTTCTGCCTGGCCATGCCGCTGGTGCCCGTGACCGCGTTGGTGATCGCGCGTCAATCGACGATGACCGGACTCAGTCGCGCCGTGGTGGGCCAGTTCCCGGAGTACCTGCTGCGGCCGGCGCTGTTCGTCCTGATGCTGCTCCCCTTCGCCGCCAGCGTTGGCCTGACGCTGACGGCCCCGCTGGCGATGGCGCTCAGCGTCCTCTCCGTCGTCGTCGCCTTCCTGGTCGGGGTCTCGCTTCTGAACCGAGCTCTCCGCGTCGACACCAGGGTCGCTCGAGCGAGATATGACCGGCGCAGCTGGCGGGTGGCCGCGCTGCCGTTGATGCTGCTCGGAGGGATGTGGCTCGTCAACCCTCTGGTCAGCACGATCATGCTGGGCTCGTTTCGCGGTGCGCACGACGTGGGCGTGTACACCGTCGTCTCGCGCGGAGCGGACATCATGATGATCGGGTTGCTGGCGGTGACGACGCCGCTCTCGCCCCGGGTCGCGCAGCTGTTCGCAGTCGGGGACACGGCGGGTCTACAGCGGGTCGTCTCGAAGGCAGCGACCTTGTCGGTGGCCTGGTCGGCGCCCGTGGCGCTGACCCTGATCATCTTCAGGACGCAGCTGCTGAGCATCTTTGGCCCTGAGTTTGCCGCCGCCGGGCTGGCGCTGGTGATCATGGTCTGCGGCCAGTTCGTGAACACCGCCTGCGGGCCGGCCGGGGTCGTGCTGATGATGACCAAGCACGAGCGCGCCGCCGCCGTCGGCGTCGGCGCCGGCCTGTTGGTGAACATCGCCCTGAACGTGCTGCTCGTTCCTTCCTTGGGAGTTGACGGTGCCGCCATCGGCACCGCGGCCAGTCGGGTCATCTGGAACCTGGCGCTCGCGGCCTACGCCTCGATCCAGCTGAAGATCAACACCACGGCAGCAGGGAGTCGGGGAAAGTCAGCGATCATGTCCGCTTTCCGTCGGTGAGGTGAACGGGATGTCTGTACCCACAGGACGAAGCCAGACATCGATCGACTTCATCATCATCGGCGCGCAGAAGTGCGGCACGACCTCCCTGTTCGAGTACCTGCGCCACCATCCTGATGTCTACATGCCTCCGCAGAAGGAGATCGGGTTCTTCAGCTCGGACCGCAATTACACGCGAGGCTGGCACTGGTACGCAGCCGCCACACTCGAAGATGCCCCGTCCCAGGCGGTCTGCGGCGAGGCTTCGGTCGGCTACATGAGCGGTGCCCCAGACTCGCGTGTGACGGGCGACGGTTCCGAGGTCACGCCCGGCGGCCGCAGCATGTGCAGCCGCGAGGAGATCATTCCGCACCGGATCAGGGAGCACCTGCCCGGGGTCAGGATGATCTGCATCCTGCGCGATCCAGTAGCCCGGTGCCTCTCGCACTACCGCATGGCCGTGCTCGCCGGTACTGAACCGCGGAGCTTCGAACAGGCGATCACCGACATGCTGCGACCAGAGGCGCTCGAGCAGGCGCGGTCTTCGATCGAGGGGAGCAACGGATACATCGTCCGAGGTGAGTACTTTCGGATTCTCTCGGGCTTCTGGCGGACCTTCCCCCGTGACCAGCTGCTGGTGATCTTCGCCACCGACCTCGAATCGCGCCCGGCGGATGTCCTCGGGCGGGTGTGCGAGTTCATCGGCGTCGACCGCGAATTCACTCCCGCAAATCTCGGCACTCGCTACCGCCAGGCCGCGACCGCCCGCCGCGTCACCAAACTCGACCTCTATGCCTGGCAGCAACGGCTCAGTCGTGGTACCTCGACGCGTGCGGTCTGGCACGCCATACCGCTCAGGGCACGGAAGCGGCTCAGCTGCTGGTATGACCGCGCGAGCTTCCGGGTCGACTTGTGGAATGCCCGGCGGGGCGAGGTGCACGACGCGATGACGGAGGACCTCCACGACACCCTGGCTTCGCATTTCGCCGCCGACAGCGAGGCGCTGGCGAGCAGCCTGGGCGTAGAGGTGCCCTGGCTTACCGAGCGCAGCGCCGGTTCACGATCCGGAGCCTTCCGCGAGCAGGCCGAAGCACTGTAGGTAATTCCGGGCGCAGGCGGCGATGTGAAAGCGCTCGATCACGGTGGCGCGCCCGGCTGCGCCGTGGGCCCGGCGCAGCTCCTCATGCTCGGCGTAGGCGACGATCGCGGCGCCAAGGGCCCGGAAATCGCCAGGCGCCACGATCGTCCCGGTGACGCCATCGACGATCAACTCGGGGGTGGCGCCCCGGCGCGTCGCCACCACGGGCCTCGCGCACGCCATCGCCTCGAGCGCCGCCATCCCAAAGGACTCGATTAACTGGTTGGTGGGGAAGACCCCGATGTCGCAGCTGTACCAGAACGCCGGCATGTCTCTGATCACGCCCCGGAACTGGACCCGGTCGGCCACCCCGAGCTTGTCCGCCAACGACGCCAACCGCGGGCGGTCCGGGCCATCGCCGGCGATCGCCAGCGTCAGCGGCATCCGCGTGCGAATGTCGGCGATCGCGCGGATGGCGTCGTCGGCGCCCTTGCCGGGGATGAGACGGCCGGCGAAGCCGACCACCACACCGTTCCGGGCGTCGGGATCTGGCGGGGCGCTGGGGTCTGGTGGGGCGCTGGGGTCGGTCGTGAAGCGAGCGGGGTCGAGCCCGTTGTAGATGCGGCACACCCGGCGCGCGTGAGGCGAGCGACGCATCCGCTCGACCATGAAGTCGCTGACCCCGACCTCGATGTCATCGGACCATGCGCCGGCACGTCGGCCGAGGTGCCGCAGGAATCTGCGCCACCACGGCATTGCGTCCTCCAGCAGCAGCGCGCCGTGCTCGACGGCGACGATCGGTGCCCGGTAGCCACCCAGGCGCAGCGCCGCGCCGATGAAGCCGCACTCGGGCAGGATTGCCCCATCGCGACCAGCGGCGGCGACGTCGGCGCTGAACTGTCGAGGGTGACGTAGGACATCACGCCCGCGCGCGAACCCCAAGGTTCGGAACGGCACCTCCATGTCCACCAGCCTTTCCGACAGAGGCTCCGCCGAGGTGACAAACACGAGTCGCGCGTCGACGCCGAGCTGGCGCATCGACGCCGCCAGGGACGCCGAGAGGACCTCGGCGCCACCGATGTCCCCTCGCCACTGAACCAGTGCCAGCCGTGGTGTGTCATTGCCTGGAGACCGGTCGGTGCTGGACACGGCATGGGACCCGCCGGCGGCGGACCGCTTATCATCTGACTGTGGGGCCGTCATGGCGACGAAAATACCGGATGGGAGCGTCCGCGCCGAGATGCGTGTCCTGTTCGTAACCAACATGTGGCCCGATCAGGTACGGCCCTGGTACGGCAGTTTCGTCTATTCGCAGGCGCAGTCCCTGCGGACGGTCGGCGTGGACGTCGATGCACTGGCCATCCGCGGTTATGCGTCGAACTGGCACTACGCATCGGCTGCCGGTGACATGCTCAGACGCAACATCTTCGGCCGCTACGACGTCATTCATGCGCATTACGGTCACTCAGCGGTCATCGCGCGCCTGGATGTCCGCCGTCCGTTGGTCGTCTCGTATTGCGGCGATGATCTGCTGGGGACGCCCGCTCCGGGCCACCCGACCCGGATGACTCGCCAAAGCCGCGCTCTCGCCACCGCGTTCGCCCAGGTGGCGAGGGTCGCCGCCGCCACGATCACCAAGTCACGTCAGATGGAGCTGCGGCTTCCCCGGAGCGCTCGCCGACGCAACCACGTCATACCGAACGGGGTCGACCTCGACGCGTTTGCGCCTATCGATCGGGCTGTTGCTCGGAGCCGCCTCGGCTGGGATCCGGATCAGCGTGTCGCCTTGTTCGTGGGCAACCCAGGGATCGAGCGCAAAAACCACGCGCTCGCCGAGGCGGCATGCGAGCTTGCGGCGCGCCAGTGCTCCGGACTGCGGTTGCAGGTGGCGAAGGGCGTACCTCCCGACGAAATCCCCGTCTGGATGAGCGCCGCGGACGCGCTCCTCCACCCCTCGTGGTCGGAGGGCTCTCCCAACGCGGTCAAGGAGGCGATGGCGTGCGAGCTGCCGATCGTGGCCACGCCTGTGGGCGATGTACCCGAGCGCCTCAGCGGCATTCCCGGCTGTTACGTGGTGCCGCCGGATCGCCGGGCCTTCGCGGACGCCCTCCTCGAGGCGATGACCCACAAGCCGTGCCGCGCCGCTCGCACGGCGGTGGCGGAGCTCAGCATCGAACGTGTGGCCGAGCAAGTGAAAGGTGTCTACAAGTCTGTCCTGACGAACGGCCGGCGCTTTTCGTGACCTGGTGGCGTTGGCTCCGCCGGGCGGCCCCCGAGGGTGGCCGCGAAACGGGCCATATATTCCCGTAACACGGCCAGCCTCGGGTACGAGGTACAGAGGGCGGCGGGTCCGGACAGCTCCCGACGATTGACTCCTTCCCGGGGGCCGTACGATGACGACGGTCGATCCGGCTCGGTGGCGCCTTGTGATGATCAGCAGCCGCCCGGACGGCCCGCGCCAGGCGGCAGGCAACCGATCGACGAGCTCGGGCCCTTGCCGGCGCGGACCACGAACTTGTAGTACTTCCCGTTCCACCCAGTCCGGGTGATCTCGACGACGACGTAGGTCTTGATCGCCAGATGATGTCTGGCGAACAGAGATGTCAGATCGACCGTCCGCCGCGCGGTGCATTTGGGCCGGCCCTTCTTCCCGCATCTCCTCGGGTTCTTGACCGTGATCGTGCGCTTGGCGAACGGACAGCCCCGGCGGTGACAGAGGACGAGGACCTTGCCGCCGACCGGCGCGCCATGAACCCCGAGGGAGATGATCTTGGTGTACGCAGGCGAGAAGCCAAATGTCCAGTACATCGACGACCTGAGCGTGCCAAGCGTCTGTACGGAGACGCTGGCAATGCCGGAGCTCGAACGTGCGAAGTTCGAGTCGCCTCTGTAGGTGGCTCTGACCGCGTGCGTCCTGATACTCCGGTAGGCCACGGCGCACGTCGCGGTTGGGACGCCACCCGAGATGAAGAGCGGACGGTTGACGCAGGATCCCATCGGCTGTCCCCTGTCGAGGAATGTGACGGTCCCGGAGGGGCTCAGGGGTCCTTGATTACCGGGCGCATTTGCCGCCACTGTCGCCGTGTAGATCACGCTAGAGCCGAAGCGAATGGCGGATGCCGACGGGAACAGGGAAGTCGATGTAGAAGCGGGTCCGACATTCACGGTAGCCGAGCCGCTGGAGCTGCCGACGGTCGGCGAGGACGGGACGAAGACCGCCATCAGTGCCTGAGGCGAGGACGACGCGGCAAACGAAGCAGCGCATCTGGCGCCTCCCCCGACGACAACGACGTTTGCACAGCCGCTGATCGGCACGCCGCCGCGCGTGAAGGTGATCGTTCCCGATGTCGATCCGCCCGACGAGACATTGGCCAAGAGCGTCACCGGCTGATCGGTGACAGCTGTGGAAGGTACCGGCGTGAGCGTCGTCTGGCTCGGTGTCGGTGGCGTGTTCTGTATGAGCGAAGCCTTGCCGAAAACCTTGGCGCTGGCGTCGTCGGCGGTGACGGTCACGGTCCCGACAAAAGTGGAGCTAGTGAGTACTGTCGTGTACGTCCCGTCACCATTGTCGGTGGCCGGGTTGGGGCTGAATCCGACGCCGGAGGGGCTCGATGAGAAGGTGACGAAATCGCCGGGCACGGGGTCACCAATGGCGTCGGTGACGCTCGCCTTGGCGATGCTGGTCGATTGGCCGTTTGCGGGGATCGAGGACGGTAACAACGACACTACGACCGTGTGAGCGGGCCCGAACTGGGTCAGTGTTTGCTGCGCTGACAGGACTGCTGCCGCGTCGGTCGCGGTGATCGTCCTCGGGCCAGGTATCGTCGAGCTCGTGATCGTCGCCGTATACGTGCCGTCGAGGTTGTCCGTCACCGTCCCGATGACCTGAAAGGGATCGCTGGAGACGAGTCCGATCGTCTCACCGGGAACGCCGGTACCACTCGAGTCGAGCACCGTCACCGTTGCCGTGGTGGTGGACAGCCCATTGGCCGGGATCAAGCTACTCGACAGGGACAGCGAAATCGTGGCCGCCGGCCCAGCGGCTTGCGCCGGCGCGGCGGCCAGGGCGGTCGCCGTGGCGACCAACGCGATCGCGATGAGCAGCCGAAGCGTTGCCCCGCCTGTCAGCCGGCGCGCGCCAGCGCCCCTAGCTGAACGTCCAATCCATCGCAAACCCCAAGCCCCCTACGTCGGCATGTTCCAGGCGATCATACAGACAAGTTTGAAGGCGGAAAGTTGCGCGGTTCTTATCGTGGCTTGCCCGGAAGGCGTATGATCTGGGGGACAAGGGCGGCTTTCGAGAAGACAGGAGCAGGCGGTGCGGGTTGGTTCAGCCATCCGTGACCGAGCGATCGGCCAGGGGCCGTGGTCGTTCGATTACATCCACTCAGTTGGGATTCCCGCGCGGCGACTGCTGTGGCTGGCGGCGATCCCGATCGCCGCCTTCGCCGTCGCCTATGGCGTGGGCGCGGCGACCAGCAACCACGCCGCCACTCCCCCCGTCCGCTTGGCGCCCGGGGTCGCGACGAGCGGCGCTTCGGTGCGCGTCACTCCGGTGAGCTCTGCCGGCGGCGTACCGGCGCTGAAGGTGCAGCGAACGCGGCCTGCGGCGCACAGAGAGACAGTCGTGGTCGCTTCGGCGCCGGCCGCTCGCGTGGCGCCTGCTCCGGTCGTGTCGCACGCCACTCCGGCGCCGCGCACACGGTCCGTGACCCGCTCCGCGCCTCGCGTGGCGCCGGCGGCACCGCCGGTATCCGAGTCGGCGCCGGCCGCTCAGCCCACCGCTCCACCGTCGCGGAGCGCGAGCGGGGGCGGGGGCAGCCCGGGCCCGACGACCAGCGGCACGGGGACGACGAGCGGCGGCGGCTGATACTCACCGTCAGATCGCTCGAAATCGCTGCATAGCCATCATTTGATGAGGGCCTGCCGTGATCCGGGGCTACGAGGCCGCGGAAATGGCGCCGCCGGGGCTCTCCGGACCCCGGAAGGGACGACAGCGTCACCCGGAATGAAGTCCGATCGCTCGCCGTGACCTTACCGCCGTGGTGGAGCGGAAAGGTAACGGCAAGCCGGCGCTGACCCCAGCGCGTAACGTTGCCGTGGCGCCCAGGGCTTCAAACGGCATGCCGCTGCGGCCGCCGCCCCGCCTGACGGATCGCGCCCTCGCTGATGTCTCGAGGCTCGCGCGCGCCCCAACCACACGCGCCCGGAAACAAACGCGCCCGGAATCCCCGGCGCAGGGCCGCGTCAGCCGACCCGGTAGCCGAGCTGGTTGAGCTGGGCGAAGGCCGAGTCCAGCGCCGCGTTCGCCCGCGCCAGCGACGCCTGCGCGGACTTGTAGGCGGCGGAATCGTTGCGTGAAGCGGCGGCCGCCAGCGCCGTGTACGCCGCCCCCGTCTCCCGCAAGGCTCCGATCAGCCGCAGGTTGGCGGCCTTCACCGGCCCGGCGTCGAGCCTCCCCAGCGAGGAGGCCGCCCGCGTGTGCGCGAGCGCGAGTGCGGTGGCGGCCGCGGCCTGGGCCGTGGCCGTCGTCGCCTGGCGCAGCCGCGACCCGGCGAGCCTCCGGACTACGTTGAGCTTGGCGATCGCCTCGTTGAGGGCCTGGGCGTAGACGGCGCTCGGGCCCAGCGGCACCGGCTTGCCCGAGATCAGCCTGGTGGTGGCGAGGACGCGCTCGCAACTGCCCGTGAACGCGAGGCTGCCCGGTGGCGTCACGCACCGGGCGATGATCGTGCCGACGGTCGTGGGCAGGGCGTACACGGACTCGGGGATCGCCTGGCCCCTGGGCAAGAGGTTCAGGTACCGGTAGAACTTGAGCGAGCCGAGGGTCACGGTCTGGGGCGAGGGGACGCTCGGAAGCGACGCGATCAGCGCCGCGGGCAGGAGGCTCGGATCGGCGGTTTCGCTCCGCCCGATCACCAGCTCCGCTCCCGGCGGTTTCGTTGGCGTGAGCGCGATCTGGTTCGTGAGCCCGAGCGGGGAGGGGCTGTGCACGGCCTGCTGGCGCCACCCGGTGGGAAGGGACACTTGCACGACCCCGTTGGCGGCGTGCTCGCTCAGCGGGAGGGGCCCGGGTCCCCCGCCGTTCAACTTGGCGACGATGAACCCGAGCGCACCGGCGGCGACGATGGCGGTGAGGGCCAGCAGGGCGGCCGCTGCCCTCGGCGAGCGGTCCTCGAAGGGGAGCCGCCGGCGTATGGAGGAGCCCGGCAACGCCGGCTCCGAGGCCCCGGGCCCCAGCTCCGCCCCGTAGGGCAATGCTCGAGTTCCCTTGCGACGATCCACCAGCAACCGGCGTCGGGCGAGCGGAGCGCTCCGGCCGCTGCGAACCGGGAACACCGGCCTCGGCGACGCGGCGGCGCTCCACGCCGCCTGCGGCTCGCTCGCCGGGGCCGTAGCCGTCCGCGACCCGGATGCCTCGTGCAAGGCCCCGTGCGAGCGTCGGTCTCGGAACTCCAGCTCCGCCGCCGGCAGCGTGTCGGGGCCGGTGACACTGGGCTGGCACAGCAAGGCGATGATCATGGCGCTGAGGACGACTCCCCCCTTGCTGAACAGCGTGACCAGGGTCAGCGACGACGCCAGCGTGGCCACGATCCAGATCTGCCCCGCGTAGTTCAGCCACGGCCGGGTGACCGCGCCGCGCGTCCAGGCGGCGCGCATGCACCTGAACAGCACGATCACGAGCGGGATGTAGATGAGCACCGCGCCGATCACGCCGATGGTCATGACCGCGTTGAGAACGCCCACGTCCACGTCTCGAAGCGAGCCCTGCGGAAGCGATTGGAAGAAGTGGGCCGAGGGCGGGACCAGTCCCACGCCGATGGGCCATCTCCCGCCGAGCACCGTCAGCATGGCGTTGGCAACGTGCTCTCGGACGGCGACGTTGCTCGTGGCCGTGTTCGTCGATCCGATGTCGCTGAAGATGGACAGGAACCGCTGGATGACCGCACCGCTGGCGATGGCCCGTGGCGCCACCAGGATGATCGCCGTCAGCACGGTCCCAGCGGCCAGGAGGGCGATCGCCAGCCGTGTCCGCAGGGTCCCGGCCACCCGACGCTCTCCCTGCAATGCGAACCACAGGCTGACCAGAACGACGCTCACGACCAGTGCGATCCAACGCGCCCGGGTGAGCTGGATCACCAGGCTGGTCCCGAGCAGCAGCGTCAGCAGCATCGCGATCGTCCGCGGTCGGCGGGCGCGAGCGAGCACCACGACGGCGATGCTGGCCGCGAGCCCGGCCACAAGCAGATCGTTCATCGGTGAGTACACCCTGGTGAGCCCCAATTCCGCGGCCGTGGCGGTGGTGTGAATGAGCCAGGTGGGGCTGGCGATGCCCTCGACGGTGAGAATCTGACCGACGGAGAACAGACACACGCCGACCCCGAGGACGGTCAGCAGCACGCGGAGGTCGTGGGAGCTCAGCCGGACGCGGGGCAGGACCATCAAGAGCGCGGCGAAGGACATGAAGTCGGCCCCGAACTGAAATGCGGGTAGCAGGCCGGCGTGGGTGCGGAACAAGGTGAACGTGCACCAGGCGAGCAACGCCACCCCGCACCAGGAGACAGTTCTGGCCGTCCGCGTGGCTCGCTCGGAGGGACCCGCGGTGAACGTCCAGGCCACCGATGCGCCGATCAGCGCGAAGCTGGCCAGGTCGGCGCCGGTGATGTGCTTCGCCACCGGCCGGATCGTGTCGATGAACGGCAGGCCGTCCATCGCCGCGAGCACGAGCAGGCCGATGATCGCGCCACGTTCGAGCACCGCGAGCGCGATCAGCGCCAGGATCGCCAGCAGCACGAGTATCTGGACGGCACGGCCCGTGCTGACCGCCCATCCACAAGCGACGGCGATCGCGACCAGAAGCGCGGCCCCCAACGCCCCGCGGGCCGGTTGCCAGGTGAGTGCGTAGGGCTTCATCGCGTCCCGGGCCTACAGAGTGGACACGATCGCTCGCGCTCGAGGACAGTAATCCGCCGCCGCCGTGCCCTCGGCGAACGTGCTCTGCCACTGGACGAAGCGGTCCAGCTCGGCCAGCTCGAGGCGCTTGCGGGCGACCCGCCCCGAGGCGGGTCCGACGTGAGCCAGCAGCGCCAGGCCGCGATCGACCTCATGACGAAGCATGCGGGCAGACCTGGCGGCGCGCAGGGCCGTGTCGCGTCCGTTCCAGGTGCATAGGTACTCGAGCCAGCTCAAGTACGACCAACCCTCTCGGGTGGCCACGCCTGAGGCATCGCCGGCGCTGGAACCGCCGCCCCGGTGCCGTGCCCACACCGACTGGGTCGTCCGGACCGGCAGGCGAGCGGCGTGGTAGCGGCGGGCCAGGTCGCGGTCCTCGTAGTACAGGAAGAACCGTGGGTCAAAACCACCGAGGCGGCCGAACTCCTCGCGATTGACCAGCAGTAGCGCCCCGACCGGCCACCAGATCCCCCGGCGCGGCAACAGCCCCGGAGATGCCGGAAGCTCGCGCGGCCGCAGCGGGCCCACGACGTGACGGAACAGGTCGCGCGGCCAGGCCTCGTCGATCGACCCGCCACGGGTGCCGTCCTCGAGGATTGGCGCCAGGAGACCGAAGGGCTCGGTCGAGACCTCGGCGGCCAGCGCGCGCGCGTCGACCCGGCTGATCTCGACGTCCGGGTTGAGGAACAGGACGTGGGAACCGCGCGCCGCCGCGGCGCCCTGGTTGCAGGCGCGGCCAAAGCCGGCGTTGGTCGAGTTGGCGAGCAGCCGCACGTCGTCCAGCCCGCGGCAGATCCGCTGGGTCTCGTCGGTCGAGGCATTGTCGACGACGATGATCTCAGCGCTCGGCAGCAGCTCGCGCACGGACCGGCAGCAAGCTTCCAGCACCCCCGCGGAGTTATGGGTGACGATCGCCGCCGAGAGCTTCATGCCACCTCCGCCTCGGGCGGTCGATCGCGTCCAAGCTGGGCGTACGCGGCCAGCAGAGCCGATTCGGACCTGTTCCAGGTGAGCCACCGTGCCCGCTCGCGCGCCCGCTCGGCCAGGGTCTCACGCAGCACCGCGTCGTCGGCCAGCATCGCGATCGCGTCGGCGAACGCCCCGGCGTCGCCGTCGCGGACGAGCAACCCGGCGTCGGCGACGGTCCGGCGCGTCTCGAGCAGATCGTAGGCAACCACGGGCTTGCCCAGCACCATGTACTCGGCGAGCTTGATCATCGTCGATTGCTCGTTGAGCCGGCTTGCGCGCGCGGGATCGATGCACACGTCCGCGTCCTGCAGCATCGCCGGCACTTGTTCGGGCTCCACGCGGCCGGCGATCGTAACTTGATCGCTCACCTCGTGGCGGGCGAGCGCGGCCTCGAACGCCTCCAGACCATCGCCATCGCCGATCACCGTCACGCTCGCGGCCACGTCCGGCCGGCGCTGGCGCAGGGCGGCCAGGATCTCCGCGATCCCGTCGACGCCGTCCTGCGTCGCCACGGCACCGACGTAGGCAATCCGGACCGAAGCGAGCTTTCCCTGGCGGATCCGCACGGGCAACTGCATCCAGCTTGCCGGGGGGCCATTGCGGACCACCGTGACCTCCTCCCGCCGCTTCCGGCCCCGGGCTCGAGCGATCTCGGCATGAGATTCGTTGGCGGCGAGGACATGGCTGGCGACGGCGAAGGTCAACCGCTCGCCGACTCGCGCCAGGTGTACGAGCGGCTTCGAGCGGAACTTGACCTCGACCAGCTCGGGACCGAGATCGTGGTGGTCAAACACGACCTGTCGCCGCGCGATCCTGAACACGCCACCGGCCGGGAAGAGCATGTCCGGTGGGTTGTGGATGTGCAGCACCGTGGCCCCGCGCGCGAGCGCGCGGAGCGCGGCGCCGTGGAGGGCCAGCGTTGCCGTCAGGTACTCGATGAGCACAGCGAGGACGCCTCGCCCGGCTCCGTCGATGACCCGAAACCGCCGGACCGATACCCCCATGACGCGCTCGAGCCGCGCTTGGCCGGCGGCGCGAGGGGCGATGACCTCGACGTGGTGCCCAGCGGCCACGAGCGACTCGGCCTCTTGCCGCACGCGGATGTCCTGCGGATAGGGGTTGTTCTCGAGCAGCATCGTGATCCGCTCGGCACCGGAAGTGCCCTGCTCAGGTTGTCCTTGCCTCACCATCAGGTGCGCCCGCTAGCTGCGTCGTCCGATCGGGCGACGGCCACCGCCGGGAATGCTACCTGACGGCCTGCCCACGTCATCGACCGTCGCCGGGCGGGCGCCACGCTCAGCGGGCAAGGCCCGACGCCGGCGCGAGCAGTCCAGCGGTCTGCTTGTGCCAGGTGATCTGCTCGGCCAGGCCCCTGGTGATGTCCCACGCCGGCAAGAACTCGAGCTCGCGCCTGATCCGCGAGGTGTCGGCGGCGGTGTCGCGAGCGTCGCCGCGCTGTCGCGCGCTGCGCCGCAGCGCCGGCGGGGTGCCGACGTTCGCCGTGATCAGGTCGATGGCGGCGGTCAGCGGCATCCGAGAACCGCCGCCCACGTTGTAGGTGGCGCCCGACGGCGCGTGCTCCGCCGCCGCGATCGTGGCCGACACCGCGTCCGCGACGTAGGTGAAGTCGCGGGTCTGGGCGCCGTCGCCGTACAGCGTCACTTCCGTGCCGTGGAGCGCCGAATCGATCAGCTTCCAGAACGCCATGTCCGGGCGCTGCCGCGGTCCGTAGACGCTGAAGTACCGCAGGACGACGACGTCCAGGTCGTAGCTGCGGCGATAGAGCGAGCACAGATGCTCTCCCAGGACCTTCGTGGCCCCGTACGGACTCACCGGCGAGAGCAGCGTCGACTCCGGCGTGGGCAAGCGTTCGGCGTCGCCGTACACCGAGGACGAGGACGCGAACACGAACTTGCGCAGCCGGCGATCCTTGACCGCCTCGAGCAGCCGCTGGAGGGCGACCACGTTACTCGTGGTGTAGGCGTCGAAGGTCGTCCCCCAACTCGCGCGCACGCCCGGCTGCGCGGCGAGGTGGAAGACGACGTCGGCCCCGTCGAGCAGCGGCCCGATCGGGTCGACGGACAGGTCCGCCTCGACCAGGCGGAATCGCTCCCGGCCCAGCGCCGACTCGATGTTGGAGCGCTTGACCGCGCGGCCGTAGTAGTCGGTGAAGCAGTCGATGGCGGTCACCGTCCAGCCCCGAGACAGGCACGCCTCGCTCAAGTGCGATCCCACGAAGCCGGCCCCGCCGGTTATCACTACATGCACGTTCTCAAAGCCCCTTGCCGCCAAACGATCCGCGCCGCCACCGAGACCACTTCACCGGATGATCCCAGCACCGCTCGCCCCTTGCAGGTTCGACGGCCAGAATACAGGTAAGATGGCCCGCTGCCAAGCGTTGCGGAGGCGAGGCCGTGCTCGGACTGGCGCCGATAAGGCCAGGATCGGCCATTTGAGTCGGACGCGGCGCGGTGCTACGGTGTACGCGGCGAATGGGGGGGTGTGAGGGCCAGCCGCCCTCCACGATCAATAGGGGCACAGACCACGTGAACGGCGAACCGCCTAGTACTCATAGTTTCCAGCGAGCGCTGCCGATGCTACGGCGTCGGGCGCCGATCGTCGTGGTCTGCGCGGCGATCGCGGCGATCAGCGCGTTCGCGTTCGCCCGGCACGAGACCAAGCAGTACACGGCGACGTCGTCGGTGCTGTTCTCGCAGAACCCGGTCGGCCTCCTCGCGAGCGGTCTCGGCGGTGCCACCAACCCGCCCAGCCAGTCGCAGCAGGACACCCAAGTACAGCTCGTCGGTCTCGGCGACGTGGCGGCGAAGACCGCCAAGCAGCTGGGTCCCGCCTGGACGGCCGGGAGGGTCAAGGGTGCGATCTCGATCTCACCCAACAGCGACACCAGCATCGTCGACGTCGCGGCGACGGCGGCCACGCCGGCGGCCGCGCAGAGAGTGGCCAACACCTACGTTCAAGTCTTCGTCGCCGAGCAGCAGCAGCAGACCGCGGCGGCGCTGGCAACGGCACAACGGGTGGTCACCAAACAGCTCGGCGCGCTCACCTCGCAGCAGCGGGCCACGACGCAAGGGGCCCTGCTGGCCCAACGCGCCCAGCAGCTCGAACTGCTGTCGACGCTGTACAGCGGCAATGCCTCGATCGCCTCGTTGGCGCCTCGGCCGGCCTCGCCGTCTTCGCCGAACGTCAAGCGCGACGTTGAGCTCGGCGCTCTGCTGGGTCTGCTGATCGGAATCGCGATCGCGTTCACGCTCGAGCGCTTCGACCGCCGGATCCGGGACCCCAAGGACTTCGAGGCCATCTACCAGGTCCCGCTGCTGGCGGCAGTGCCCGAGAGCAGGGAGTACCAGGTCCTGAGGAGCATCGGCCGCCCGCACAAATCGGGCCACTTGTCGCCGTACGACGAGGTCTTCAACTTGATGCGCTCCTATCTGCGGTACTTCGCGGTCGATCGCGACCTACGGACGATGATGGTGATTTCCGCCGACCCGGGCGAGGGCAAGACGACGGTGAGCTACAACCTCGCCAAGGCGGCCGCGTCGCTGGGATCCCGCGTGCTGGTGATCGAGGGGGACATGCGACACAGCAGCGTGACCGCCCCGCTCTTGGATCGGCCGGGGCCGGCCCTGCCCGATGTGCTGGTGGGGGATGCGGCGATGGACGAGGCGGTGAGCTCGTTGTGGGTGGCTCAGAACGGCTCCCTCGACGTCCTCCCCGCCGGCCCGATCCCGCCGCCGAACGCTGGCGAACTGATCGAGAGCGGTCCGATGGAATCGGTGCTGGAGCAAGCCAGCGCAGACTATGACCTCGTGGTGGTCGATACGCCCCCGCTGAGCCTGCTCGCCGACGCGATCCCGCTCCTGCGCAGGGTCGATGGCGTGATCATCGTCGGCCGGATCGGGAAGAGCAGCTGGGACGCCGCGGAGCAGCTGCGCGACCGGCTGGAGGTCCTCAGGGCGCCCGTGCTCGGCGTGGTGGCCAACCGCGTCCGCCCGGGCCAGGCCTCCGGGTATCCGCGGCGCTACCGCTACTACGGCTACGTGGATCGTGAGACGACTGACGTGGCGGCGAACGGGTCGGGGTCACACAATGGTGCTCCGCCACCCGCCGGTGTCAGACCGCGCTACCGGGTCGTCGTTCCGAGCTCGGTCAAACCCGAAGAGAGCGGTCAGCGATCTGAGCAACGACCGGAGGACACGCCTTGATCCTCCCGACAAGATGACACACGAGTAAGGACACGGATGTTCTGGGGGGCAAGGGGCAACGGAGCGCGGTGGGCAGTGACAGGGCGCACTGACGGAGCGGTAGAGAACGGCCGTGGCGTGGCCGAGCCCGGCAACGGATCCGATCCGAGGGCCGAGGCCGTCGAGCGCCGTTCCCGAAGGCGCCCGCAGCCGCGTCCGACGGCGCCGTTGTCCAAGGGGGGGCGCGATTACCGCGTGCGACGGATGCTGGTGGCCGCGGATGTCCTGGCGCTACTGCTCGGCATCGGCTGGCTGGCGATCACGGGCGGGACCGGTCCCAGGAGCCACGCCCTGTGGGCGCTGCCGACGATCCCCGTCTGGCTGCTGCTGTTCGTCATCTACGGCCTGTATTCATCGGGCTTACGCAGAGTCGGCTACTCCACCGTCGACGAGCTTCCCCGCCTGGCGCACGTATTCCTGCTGGGCGGCGTCGGGATATGGGTGTACTTCCGGGCGGCCCCACCCGGGATGCTCGACTTCAGGCCGACCACGGAATTCGTCTTGGTGGGATTCGTGGCCGATTTCGCGCTGCGGTCGCTGATCCGGCGGCTGTCGCTGCGCTTGCTGGGAGCCGAGCGGGTCCTGTTCGTGGGCAGCGGCCCGATGACCCCTGTGCTCGTGCGCCAGCTGCTGCGCCAACCATCGCACGGGCTCGAGCTGGTGGGCGCGTTGACCCGGATGGAGAATCAGGAATGGCCACTGCCGATCCCCTCGTTCGGCGCCCTCGGCGAGGTCGACCTGCTGGCCCTGTTGCAGGTGCACGGGATCGATCGGGTCGTGGTCAGCGCGGAGGGCATCGAGGACCGCTCGCTGCTCGAGCTGGTCGAGCTGTGCCGGACGCTGAACATCCGGGTCAACGCGCTGCCGTCGCTGGCGGCGATGATCGGGCCCGCGGCCACGATCGATCAGCTGGAGGGCGTCACCCTGATCGGGCTCAACCTGCCCTCGCTGGCGCGCTCGAGCCGGACCTTCAAGCGCGGGATGGACGTCGTCGGGGCATCGGTCCTGCTGATCGTCACGGCTCCGGTGTCGCTCTTGGCGGCGATCGCGGTCAAGCTCGGCTCGCCGGGCCCGATTCTGTTTCGCCAGGAGCGGATCGGACGTGGCGGCAAGCCGTTTCAGATCGCCAAGTTCCGGACGATGGTGGTCGACGCCGAGGCGCGGAGGGCAGCACTGCTCGATCAAAGCCGGCAGGCGGGATGGCTTGATCTGGAACACGATCCGCGGATCACGACCGTCGGCCGGTTCCTGCGCCGAACGAGCCTCGACGAGCTGCCGCAGCTGTGGAGCGTGCTGCGGGGCGACATGAGCCTGGTCGGGCCGCGACCGTTGATCAGGCAGGAAGATCAGAACGTGAGCGGATGGGCGCGGGCCCGTCTCGACCTGACCCCGGGGCTGTCGGGCATGTGGCAGGTGATCGGCCGCACCCACATCCCGTTCGAGCAGATGGTGATGATCGACTACATCTATGTCGCGAACTGGTCGCTGTGGACGGATGTCAAGCTGATGCTCCGCACGCTGCCCGCCGTGCTGCGTCGCGACGGGGCGAACTAGACGCGCGGCACGCGCGGCAGCGCGTATTCAGTCAGTCAGCGCGTACTCAGTCGGTCAGGCCAGACGGCACTGGACCGGGCCCCGCCGGGTGGGCTTGCCGCGGTAGTCCAGCGTCAGCTTCAGCGGCACGAACTTCGCCTTGCGGGACCGGACGAGCTTCTTGAATGCTCGCGACGTCCGCAGGACCCCGCGGGCCAGCGTCAGCTCGATCTTTCCGGCTGGTCGCCTGAGCTTGATCGTGATCACGCCGTGCCTCCTTGTCACCTTGAGGTGATAGAGCCTGCGCGACAAGCCCCGCAGCGAGACCGCGCGGGCGTGAAACGCCTTGACGAACGAGATGCCCCTGGGAAGCGAGATGGTCAGTGACGTCAGCTTGATGCCCGTGCCGGGCGAGGGCACGTCGAGACTCAGTCGGGGGGTGGCGGTCTTGGACTTGGTGAGCCTCGCCTTGGCAAAGCTCCCCGAAGACCATTTCACGATCCGCGTCAGCGCGGAGCTCGCGGCAACGGAAGCGACCGAGTTGGTTGCCGTCACGACCACTCCAAGGCGCGCGCCGACGTCGGATGCTGTTGCCTTGTAGGTGTCGCCGGTCTGGTTGCGGATGTCCTTGCAGCCACGCCCCGAGGCGGTGCAGCGCTGCCACTGATAGCGGTAGGTGGGCGCCGGCAAACCGGACCAGGTGCCGGCGTCGGCGCTCAGCACCTTCCCCTGCTGGGCGGTTCCGGAGATCTTGGGGAGGCCGGTGTTGCGAGGCGCGGTGCCGAAATCGACGACCGAGACGGTCCCGGTCACCGCTGGGCCCCCCTGCAGGGGGTATGGCGGATAGTTCACTCGGGGGTCGGAAGGACCTCGGGGCGAGGCGGCAATGACGTAGCGACCGGTGGAATCCAGGTCCAGGCCGGTGACGTGGGCCAGCTTGCTCGTGTCCGTCGCCGCGGCGACGAGCCTCGGCGCGGTTGGATTCGATACGTCGACGGCCGCGACGGAAGCCGCGTTGCTACCGGCGACGTACAGTGAGCTTCCGCGCATCTTGACCCGGTAGGCGCCGCTCAGCGAGGGGTTGGTGAGCACACCCACCACCGCCGGCGAGGTCGGGTTGGCAAGGCTCACGACCGCCACTTGCGGGCTCGATGCGACCTCGTTGACCACGTAGGCATAGCTGCCATTGATAACGAGATCCTCCGGGAAGGAGAGGTTGGTGGCATCGTGAAGGGAGCTGACGACAACGGGATCCGCGGGATTCGAGATATCGATCACCGTCAGGCGTGAGCCGAGAAACGCGGTCACGTAGGCGAAGTGGCCGGAGATGGCCACGGAAGTGGCGTGAAACAGCGCGTTGGCGAGGACGCCGGTGAGCGAAGGATCGGCGTTGTCGATGTTCTTGACCACCGTCGGGCCTGCCGGGTTGGTGATATCGATAACCGCAAACGAGCCTTCGCTGGTGCTGGGGGACATGGGCTGGCCGGAGATGGTGCCCTGGGAGGCCACGAACGCATAATGGCCGGAGACCGCCACCGCATAGGCACCGAACAGGACGTTCCGTGGACTGCTCGGATCGCTCACCGTGCCCACGACACTCGGCGCGGCCGGATTGGTGATGTCGACGATCGTCAGGCTGTTCCCGCTGCCGTCATCGTTGCTGGAAGTGCTGGCGTTCCGGTTCTCACTGGTGACGAACGCATAGTGGCCAGATACGGTCACGTTGCTGGCCGCGATCAGGGAGCTGGTCGAGGGAGTCGAGCCGACGATCCTCGGCGCCGAGGCATCAGAGATGTCGATCACGCTGAGGCTGCCCGACCAAGCAGCCACCGAGTAGGCGTAGTGCCCGGAGACCGCGACCGCCGTCACACCCGAAAGCGATGTGTCGTTGCTGATCGAGCCGACAACGGTCGGGCCGGCGGCAACCGCCGTGCCCCCCAGACAGGCCACCAACAATAGGGCGAGCGAAACCGCTCGCAAAACCAGTCTTCCCACCACCAACCCCTCCTTAGATCGGCCCCGTGCTTCAACGCAAGTCTACACGGCCCACGCGAGTTACCGCGTTACGCCCCCTCCAGCCGGCCTAGCGCACGATTCTGAGGCGGGCGCTGCGCGAGGCGCCGAGTCGCCCGTTGGCGGCCGGTGTCGCGGTTATGCGGTAGGAGCCCGGCCCCAGCGGCCTCCCGGCGACGCGCCCTCTCACAGTCAGCCGGTTGGTACCGCGGACCGCGCTGTGGACCACAGCCCCGGGCAGGGGCAGCTTGATCAGGCAGCGCCTGTGCTTGCGGTTCGCCCGTGTCGACACCGAGCACCTGGCCCCGACGCGCCGACCGGTGCGCGTCTGCTGCATCGTGATCCTCACGGTGGCGCGGTGGTTCAGCTTGTAGCGGAGGTGCAGCAGGATCGACCGCGTGCAACGGCGACGGCGGCGATCGGCGCGTGTGGCCTTCAGACAGTGACCGCCGATGAGCCGGCCGGACAGCACGAACACGCGCGGCGAGATTCGCAGGGCCGAAAGCGCGGGCCAGGTATGGCCACCGCGGCCCCCGCGGCCACCACTACCACCGCCGCCACCCCCACTGCCGGCGCCACTGCCGGCGCCCGGCATCGTGGCGGCTACGGCGGCGAAGCTCGTCCCCACGACGTCGTTGTCCAGCCAAACGCTCAGCGGTGCGGTCAAGGCGGCGGTGTAGGCCTCCAGGATGTCGGCATAGCTCGGCCCACAGCAGCTTTGGGTGTTGTCCCACTGCACGGTCGGGTGACCGCTCATGCTCGACCCCGAAAGCCAAAGCGAGGATCCCTTGACCCGATACCACGTCTGGAAGGCGCCGCTGCTGTCCGGTGCCCAGTGCACCTTCATGATGATCTCGTTCCACTTGCCCTGCACGAGGGCGCCAGGCGGGATCGCGTAGTAACCCGGCAGGCAGGTATAAGTGGGGCCACTGACGCACGTCGGGTTGTCCGCGTTCGATCGCCACTGGCAACCAGGGGGTGTCGTATAGCTGTTGCATCCGCCCGTCTCGAGCGCCACCGTCACGTGGTCCGGATGGAGTTGCAGCGTCACCGGAGCACCATTGACGTTCTGGAAGTGAAGCTCGTCGATGTTCACTCCGTAACGAACCTGATTGGCAATCGTCCAGCCCTTCGGTATGTAGACCATCAGGCCGTAGTAGTCGTCGGCGGGCAGCGTGTTGGGCTGCGGGCCGGTCACCAGATCGCAGGCCTCGAGGGGCCAGGTCCTGGGGTCGGGGTCAACCGGCAATGAGAACTGTCCCGACTGCCCGCTGGCCAGCTCGCCCTCGTTGCTGGAGAAGTAGAAGTTCCCGCGCAAGCGCGGGCTCTTGGATGGAGTTCCGTAGTTCGCGCACTGCACTGCGCCGTTATGCGAGGTCCACGGCGCAAGCCCGGTCTCGAAGTCGCCGTCGAAGATCAGTCCGGTCGGAGTCGCTTGCGAGGTGCCGCCGATTGCCGCCGTCGCCGCGAGCACCGCCAGCAGCACAACCGAGCCAGCCCAGAGCACGCGCCTGATCGATCGCCTGGTCATTGGTCCCTTCGGTTGGGCAGCGGCTGGGTCGGGGAGCGGGGGACGGCTGCCCTCCTGCGCGGCCATCTTTCCACATGCAGTTGACGGACGCGCAAGCGGCCCTGCTGACGTTATCCTGCGGGCCGGGGGCAATCCTGCTTGGGAGAGCGGAAGACGTGGACAGAAAGGCGATCCCGAAGGTCCTGCTGACCCGGCTCGGATCGGTCTGCAGCGAGCGCGTCGTCTACAACCTCAACGGCGTGTTCAACTATCTGCACACGGGCTGGTGGCTGCGGGCCCACGGGTTCCGGCCACTGGCGAGTGTCCGCTCGCGCGAGGAGGTGTTCGGGCGGATCGCCGCCGACGTGGGCGAGCGGGAGGTGCTCTATTTGGAGTTCGGGGTCCATCAGGGCGCGTCGATGGGGCTGTGGTCGCGGCTCTTGCGCAACCCCCGCTCGAGCCTCCACGGCTTCGACAGCTTCCTCGGCCTTCCCCATGACTGGAGTCTCGAGGGACACGAACGGGGGTTTTTCTCAACTGGCGGCCGGCCACCCGAGCTCGATGATCCGCGCGTCCAATTCTTTGTCGGCTGGTTCGAGGAGACCGTGCCTCTCTACCAATGGCCGCAACACGAAGTCCTCGTGGTGATGCTGGACGCGGATCTCTACAGCTCGACGGCGTTGGTGCTCGAGCACGTCAAGCCGAGACTGGTTCCAGGGTCGTACCTGTATTTCGATCAGTTCCACCATCGCTGCGACGAGCTTCGCGCGTTCGCCGAGCTGCTGGATGAGACGTCCTTTACCTTCGAGCTCGTAGCCGCCAGCCGAGACATGTCGAACGTCGCGTTCCGGCGGACGGCGTAGCGGATCGACCAGTGGCTTGCTATGCTCCGCCCCGTCGGGGCGATTGGCGGCTGAGGCCGCAGCGATCGGGGTGGTTCAGCGGGTTGCCGTCTTCTCATAGTGGGAGCACTGAGACAACGGACTTGGATGTTCGATGCGGCCTAGCTTGATGACAGCTGTCTCGGCGGAGCCTGGGCCGGCTCCGTTCACCGCCTCGCGACGACTCGAGATCGCCGAGCATTTGCGCGTCCCCTATCTGGTGACCGGTGAGCCGATCGAAGGGGGGCTGGAGCACCTGCAGACTCGGAGCGGAGCCACGGTCTTCTGGCCTTGCCCGGAGCATCTCGCCGGCCCGGTCGTGGGCATGGTCGAGATCGCCGGGATGGGAACGATCCCGGTCTTCGGCCAGGTCGTGGGCGATCGCGTCGCCGAGCGGCTGCTAGCCGGCCACGGGGGAAGCTGGTCGCGGGCGGTCGCGGTCACGGGCGACGGCGGCGAGCCGCTGGGGTCGATCTGGAGGGCGGGCGACGGCAGCGTGTTCCTGCCCTTCGATCCCGACGAGGTCTGCCATCACTACTGGAGCGAGCGGTACCTGGCCCTGGTCCGCGGCCCGGCCCGCGCCCTGGCCCAACGGACGCTCATGCACGGCTATTACGAGGTGCGCGGACTGCTGCCCCGGAGCGTGCAGATCTGGCTCCGGCGCCGGTACGCCCCGATCCAGGCGCGGTCATCGTTCCCGCACTGGCCGGCGGAAACGGCGCTTCACGATTTCATCGATCTGTTCCTGCGGATCCTGGCCGAGGTCGGGGGCGAGCCGATCCCGTACATCGCACCGTGGCCTGACGGCCACGACTGGGCGCTGGTGCTGACCCACGACGTCGAGACATCGGCGGGAGTCGCCGCGCTGGAGCCGGTGCTCGAGCTCGAGCGTTCACTGCGCCTGCGCTCGGCGTGGAACTTCGTCCCGCGGCGCTACCAGACCAGCGACACGCTGATCTCCGAACTCGCCACCGACGGGTTCGAGGTCGGCGTCCACGGTCTTCGTCACGACGGTCGCGACCTGGCCTCGATGGGCGATCTACGCCAGCGGCTGCCGGCGATGCGAGAGGCGGCCGCGCGCTGGCAGGCGGTGGGCTTTCGCTCGCCCGCTTTGCATCGCCGTTGGGAATGGATGCCGCTCCTCGAGTTCGATTACGACTCGTCATATCCGGATACGGATCCGTTCGAGCCGCAGCGAGGCGGCTGCTGCAGCCTGTGGCCGTTCTTCAACGGCAGCATGGTCGAGCTGCCGTTGACGATGCCCCAAGACCACACCCTGTTCGTAATCCTCGGGCACGAGGACGAGTCGGCATGGGTCGAGAAGGCCGAGTTTCTCCGCCATCGGGGGGGCATGGCCCTGATCGACACCCATCCCGACTACCTGACCGATGACCGGATCATGCAGGCATACCGGCGGTTGCTCGAGCGCTACTGCACCGCTGACAGCGCGTGGAAGGCGCTTCCGGCGCAGGTCAGCGCCTGGTGGCGACGGCGCGCCGCATCGCACATCGAGATCGACGAAAGGAAGGACAGCTTGACCGTGACGGGCCCGGCTGGGCATGAGGCAAGGATCGCGTTCGCGGAGGCCCGGCCATGGAGCTGACCGGCACCGCGCATGCGGACATCGAGCGGACGACCGGCAACGGAATCGACCTGGAGGTCGCGGTCATCGGCGCGGGGCCGCACGGCCTGTCGGCCGCGGTCCACATGCGCCGCGCGGGCGTGCCAGCGCACGTGTTCGGGCACCCCATGTCGTTCTGGCAGTCGATGCCGGAGGGCATGAAGCTGCGGTCGAACATGCGGGCGACGAACATGATCGAGCCGGCAGGGCCGCTGTCGCTGGCGAGCTACACGGAGGCGACCGGACATCCGGTGCACCCGCCGGTACCGCTGGAGCGGTTCATCGATTACGGCTTGTGGGTTCAGAGAAACGCGGTTCCCGACGTCGACAAGCGAACGGTGGCGCGGCTGGAGCGCGCTCCTGGAGGGTTCTCGCTCGAGCTCAGCGACGGCGAGCGGGTCACGGCCCGGCGGGTCGTCGTCGCGTGCGGGATCTCGCCCTTCGAACGGGTCCCGTCGGCCTTCGACCACCTGCCACCCGATCGGGTTACGCACACGGCCCATCATCGTGAGCTCTCGCACTTCTGCGGTCGCCGCGTAATCGTGGTCGGCGGCGGTCAGAGCGCGCTCGAATGCGCGGCGCTGATGAGAGAGGCAGGCGCAGAGCGCGTTCAGGTTGTCGTGCGCGCTTCGCGGGTGGTCTGGTTGCGAGGGCATTCCGTGATGAAGGCGCTCGGCCGGCTCGGTCCGATCGTCTATGCGCCGACCGACGTCGGTCCGCTGTGGTACAGCCGGCTCGTCTCGACGCCCGATCTCTTCCGCCGGCTCCCGCGACAAGCGCAGAACCGGATCGCCGCTCGTTGCATCAGACCGGCGTGCTCGCATTTCGTCAGGGTCCGCCTCGGAGCGGTCGAGCTCATCACCGGATCCCGGATAACGGCCGCGGAAGCGAACGGCGAGGGGATCGTCGTCTCGCTCTCGGACGGCACCGCCACCGAGGTCGATCACGTGATGTGCGGGACCGGCTACAACGTCGACATCGCGCGGTACGGGTTCCTGGGCGAGGAACTCCTCCGCGATGTGCGCCGAGCCGGCGGATACCCCGTGCTGACGCGGGGCCTCGAGACCTCGGTTCCCGGGCTGCATGTGGTGGGCGCGCCGGCGGCATGGAGCTTCGGCCCGATCATGCGGTTCGTGTCCGGCAGCTGGTACGCGGGCCGCGCGGTTGCCGGCGCCGTGGCCCGGGGCCGGCGTCACGCCCGTCGATGACCGTCCGGTCGGCTACTCAGCCCGGGGCGGTCGTGATCGGCGGCGATTATCAGGGGCTGGCGATCGCTCGAAGCCTCGGCCGCCGCGGGGTGGATGTGTTCGTTCTTGACGATGAGCGTTCGGTCAGCCGCTATTCGAGGTACGTGAGAGGATCGGCGAAGGTCCCCGATCTCCGCGATGAACGGGCGACCGTGGACGCGCTGCTTCACCTGAGCAAGCGGCACGGGCTGGAGGGCTGGGTGGTGTTCCCGACCCGTGAGGAGACGGTCGCCGCGCTGTCGCGCCATCGTGACACCCTGATCGCGCACTATCGGGTCCCCACGCCGTCGTGGGACGTCATCAAGTGGGCCTGGGACAAGCGGAACACATACAGCCGGGCCGGCGAGCTGGGGATCCCGGTGCCGCGCACGTGGACGGTGCGGGGGCTCGAGGAGCTCCGTTCGATCGACGGCGAGCCCCCGTTCGTGCTCAAGCCCGCGATCAAGGAGCGTTTCTTCTACGCCACGGGGCACAAGGCGTGGAGGGCGGATACGCACCGGGAGCTGGAGACGCGCTTCCGTGCGGCCATGGACCTGATCGGCGCCGGTGAGGTCATCGTCCAGGAGCTGATCCCCGGCTCGGGCGAGGCCCAGCTCGCCTACTGCGCGTTCTTCAAGGACGGCTCCGCGACCGCGAGCATGACGGTGCGGCGACTGCGGCAGCATCCACCGGAGTTCGGCCGCGCGAGCACGTTCGTACAGACGGTGGAGCATCCGGCGCTGGCAGAAGCCTCGGAGCGCTTCCTGAGGTCGATCGACTACTACGGGCTGGTCGAACTCGAGTTCAAGCACGATCACCGGGACGGCCGGACGAAGCTGCTCGACGTCAATGCGCGGACCTGGGGCTATCACGGCCTCGGGCCACGGGCCGGCGTCGACTTCCCCTTCCACCTCTACGCTGACCAGCTGAGCTTGCCCGCTCCTGACGCCGGGCGGGCCCGACCCGGTGTGTACTGGGTCCGCCTGGCCACCGACGTCCCCACGGCCGTGCTCCAGCTGCTCCGCGGCGCCCTCCCGTGCCGGGCCTACGTCCGCTCGCTGCTGGCCTCGAACGTCGAATCGGTCTTCTCCCGCGACGATCCGCTTCCAGGCATCGCCGAGGTTGCGCTGCTGCCGTACGCGGCGGTCAAGCGGGGCCTGTGAGCGACCGAGTCGTCGGCTGGTGGCTGGCGGCGCTGAGCGGCGCGGCGGCGTTCTTCCTCACCGCGTTCGCGGCCTTCGGGCTGGGGACGGTGAAGCGGACGGATCAGTCGATCTTGGCCAGTTGTGCGTGGCTGTTCCACCGGCCCCATGTCTATGCGATCGCGAACGCGATCGCCCGACTGTGCGACCCGAAGCTGTACGTGGCCCTGGCCGCGGTGCCGATCGCCATCGCCCTGGTGCGAGGGCGGCGGCGGCCGGCGATTGCGTCCGTGGCGATCCTGGTGGGCGCCAGCGTGACCACTCAGCTGGTGCAGCCGCTCTTCTCCTCGGCGAGGCCATCGGCGGCTCATCTCGGCATCTCGCCCTCGCCCTCCTCGTGGCCGAGCGGGCACGCCACCGCGGCGATGGCGCTCGCGCTGGCTGCCCTGATCGCGCTCCCTCCCGGTTGGCGCCGATGGTCCGCCGCCGGCGGCGCGGCGTTCGCGATCGCCGTCAGTTACTCCGTGCTCGTGCTCCGCTGGCACTACGCCAGCGACGTCGTCGGTGGATTGCTGGTGGCGGGCGTCTGGGGCATAGCGGTGATCGGCGTCGCCTTCCGCTCCGCTCCGGTCCGCGCTCGGAGGGCTTGGGCGGAACCACGGCGCGCCCAGCTCTCGCCGTCGTTGGTCGTTCTGCTCGGGGCGCTCGCACTCGTCGGATCGGTGGCGCTGGCGCTTCCGCTGCGGGCCTACGAATACCCGACCTGGCCGCCGGCGTTCGCGGTGGCCGGCGCGACGATCGCGCTGCTGGCGGTCGTGCTCGCGAGCGGGGCCATGCTGGCGCTGCCCATAGATGAACGCTCGCGTTTCCTCGGACGGTAAGATGCCACGTGAATCGAGATTCACGCAAGCGAGGAGACGCAAGTGGACCTGAATGACACGGCCGAACAGGCGGCCTACCGGGAAGAGGTTCGGGCCTGGCTGGAGGCCAATAAGACGCAGGCACCGCCGCGATCGGGCTCCTCGGAGGACCGGGACTACATCGACGCGCGACGGGTCTGGCAGCGCCGGCTGGCGGAGAACGGGCTCGCGGGCGTCACCTGGCCTCGCGAGTACGGCGGCCGCGGCCTCGGTCCGATCGAGCAGGTCACGGTCAACCAGGAGATCTCGCGGGCCCAGGTGCCGGGAATTTTGGACGTGATCGGGATCGGGATGCTCGGACCGTGCATCATCGCCCACGGGAGCGAGGAGCAGAAGAGCCGCTACCTCGGCCCCATGCTCCACGGTGACGAGGTGTGGTGCCAGCTGTTCTCCGAGCCCGCCGCCGGCTCTGACCTGGCCGCCGTGCAGACGCGTGCGCGCCGCCGCGACGACGGTGGCTGGACCATAAATGGCCAGAAGGTCTGGACGACCAACGCGCAGTTCGCCTCCTACGGTCTGATGCTCGCGCGGACCGACTCGGATGTGCCCAAGCACAAGGGGCTGACAATGTTCATCGTGCCGATGAGCGCCACCGGCGTCGTCGTTCGCGGTCTGCGCCAGATCTCCGGCGAGGCGGAGTTCAACGAGGTGTTCTTCGACGGCGTCGAACTCGATGAGGACGCGGTCGTGGGCGGCGTCGGCAACGGGTGGGCCACCGCACTCACCGTGCTGATGTTCGAGCGCCTGACCATCGGGTTCGGGTCGGAGACGTTCGGCTCGCCGACTCGGCTCAGCGATGCCATCGCCGCCGATCCGGCCGCGCGCCGCGATCCCGAGGTGCGGGAGCGCCTGGGACGGATCATCACCGAGCTGCTGGCGGTGCGCTTCAACGGCTACCGCGCACTGACCGCGCTGTCCCGCGGTCAGATCCCCGGGGCGGAGGCGGGCCTGGCCAAGGTCACGCTGGTCAACGCGGCCATCCACGCCACCGATCTCGGCGCCGACGTGATCGGGCCGGAGGCGCTGGACCCGGACAGCGAATGGAGCTACCTGATCTCGTTCCTGCCGGGGCTGAAGTCCGCCGGCGGGACCGAACAGATCCTTCGCAACACGATCGGGGAGCGCGTGCTCGGGCTGGCGCCCGAGCCGCGGCTCGACAAGGGCGTGGCCTTCAGCGAGCTGCGGGCCAAGGAGCGGGAGGCCGTGGCCCGATGAACTTCGCCCTCTCAGACGAGCAGGTCCTGCTGCGCGAGGCGGCTCGCGGTTCGCTGTCTCGGTTCAAGACCATCGAGGCGGCCCGCGAGGCGCTCGAGACCCCGAATGCGCTGCCGGATCTATGGCCGACGGCGGTCGAGGCCGGGTGGCCGGGCATGCTCATCGGCGCCGCGCACGGTGGCGCCGAGCTCGGGGCGTTCGAGGCGATGCTCGTGGCCGAGGAATGCGGCCGCGTGCTCGCGGGGGTGCCGGTGCTGGGCCTGCTGCCCGCGACCGCGATCCTGGACGCCGCCGGCGACGAGTCGCTTTCCGGGGTCGCATCGGGAGAGCTGCGCCCGGCGTACGTGCCCGCGCGGCCGCCGAGCGACCTCGAGGGCCGCTGGACAGTCGACCCCCCGCGGGGGCTGGCGCGCGCGGAGGCGCCGCGAGCGAGCATCGAGGGCGAGGAGGTGGTGCTGGACGGCACCGCGGCCTTTGTCCCCGACGCGCCCGGGGCCGATCTGCTGGTCGCGATCGGCGCTGGCGAGGACGGCGCGCCGGTGGCAGCAGCGCTGCCGAGCAGGGCGGAGGGCGTGAGTGTCGAGCCCGTGGTCGTCTATGACGCCACCCGCTCGCTCGGCCACCTTAGTTTCACGCGCGCGCGAGGGCGGAGGCTCGATGTCGGGGCCGACGTGCTCGCCGACGGCTGGTATCTGGCGCATGCGTTGATCGCGGCGGAGTCTCTCGGGGCCGTGCAGACATGCCTCGAGGTGAGCGTCGCCTACGCCAAGGAGCGGTTCACGTTCGGGCGCGCGATCGGCTCCTACCAGGCGATCAAGCACGAGCTGACCGAGGTCCTGCGCCGCCAGGAGAACGCGCGGGGCCTCGAGTACTACGCCGCCTGGGCCCGCGCATCAAAGCCGCAGGAGTTCCCGCTCGCCGCCAGCGCGGCGCGGAGCGCGGCCGGGGCCGCGCTCGACTTCGCGGCCCGCTCGATGATCAACGTCCACGGCGGCATCGGCGCCACCTGGGAGCACGACGCGCCGCTGTTCTTCCGCCGAGCGCAGCTTTCACGGCGCCTGCTCGGAGGCACCCACGACGCGACGGACCGGGTGGCCGAGCAGACGCTGCTCGGGGCGGCGGCGTAGGAATTCTGCCCCCGGGCTCGCGAGTAGAGGCATCGGCTCTCCGTTCCTTGGATATGGAGTTGCTTGGGGTAGTCGTTGCCGAGGACCTTTGCTCAGATCCGGACCCTCGGTGTCAGCACCGCTTTGACGCGGCCGCGCACGTGGCCAACGAGCCGATTGCCCACCACGTGCTCGATGCCCTCGAGGCAGGAGGGGTGACCGAGTTCATCGTCGCCTGCACCGAGCAGATGTCCGACGAGGTTCGGGCGTGCTTCGAGGGCCGGCCGGGGTGGCGGGGCCGGTTCGTCTTCATCGACCAGCCGGCGCCCCTCGACCTTCCCGGCGCGCTTACCCTGGCCGCGCCGATCGTCTCCGAGGCCCCATGCATCGTGCATCTCGCCAGCGGCCTGCTCGACCAGCCGCTGGCGCCGCTCATCAAGCGCCTGTGGACGGGCTCCCCCGACGTGACGCTGATCGCGCGAAGCTCGGATCGCCACGATGACACCCTGGATTTGGCCGGGGTGTGGATCTTCGGCCCGCAGGCCCTGAAGCGGCTCACCGCCGACCGATGGCCGCAAGTGGCTGACATCGACGCCTCGATCGTCGCTGAACGCGTCCGGGCGAGCGGCGGCCGGTTCTGCATAAACCTCGTCGACGGCTGGCGCCGATACCGAGGGGACCCGGTTGAGCTGCTGGAGCTGAACCGCATCGCGCTCGACCGGCTGGAGCCAAGGCGGCTCACGTCCCTGGGTCAGGGCAACCGGATCGAGGGGCGGGTGTTCATCCACGAGCGCGCCAGCGTGCGCGACAGCGTGATCGTCGGCCCCACCGTGATCGGCGCCGGCGCCACCATCAACCAGGCCTACATCGGCCCCTACACGTCGATCGGGCCGGGCGCTCGGATCGAGGGCGCCGAGATCGAGCGCTCGATCATCGCTCCCGGAGCGAGCATCATGCACCTCGGCGGCCGGCTGGTGGCCAGCGTCGTTGGCCGAAACGCCCGCATCTTCCACGACTTCTCGCTCCCGCGGGCCGTGCGGCTGCGGGTCGGGGACGGGACCGAGGTGGCGCTCTGCTGAGGGGGGCGCGCGGCGCCCGGCAACGTCAAGTGCGGCCGAGCTTCGTGGCGATGCGACGGTCCCAGCCAAGCGCTCGGAGCCTGGAGATCACCGCGGCGTTGTCGTAGGCGGTCCGACGCAGCTCGGCGCGCCCCGTCCGGAGGTCGAGCAGCGCCCACGAGGGCATCGGGTTACCGTCGCGCGGCTGCCCCACCGAACCGGGATTGAGCACGACACCACCCTGGGAGTTGACACGCAGCATCGGGTGATGAGTCTGTCCAAGCACCAGAATCTCGCTCGCCTGAGGGAGCCAGGGGTACTCGCGTCTGTCGTCGGGGTAATAGCGGCCCTCGAGCGGGTCGTCTGGAGTCCCGTGTACAAGTGTGATCTTCCACCGATCGCGCCTGAGCTGGCGACATGAGGTGAGCGAACGCACCCAGCCAAGGGCACTGGGGGCACGCGCGTCCAGATCCCGGGCGTTGTGCCGGGCGATCGCGCCCACCACGTCCGCGGGCGCCGCATCGGAATGGCCAACCCACTCGTCGTGGTTACCGAGGACTCCGACGGGTTGCGCCCGCTGCAATACGGAGAACGTATCGGCCGCCCACGGGTAGTAGCCGAACGTATCCCCGCCAACCCAGATCTCATCGACCCCGGCGGCGCTGACGTCGCGCAGAACGGCCTCGAGCGCGAAAACGTTCGAGTGGATGTCGCTGAGGACAGCCACCAACATCGTCACTGCCGCCGGCGCGTCCTGGGATGCGCTCGGGCTCGAGACATCGTCAGCCCGCCCGACACATGTCCTCTACAGGGACGAGCACGTGCTCGAACGCCCGCATCGCCGCCACGTTGTGGCGGTAGCTCAGGCGGGCAAATCCCTCCCCGTAGAGGTGATTGCGCAAAAGGACGTCCGGTTCGTTGAATCCCGCGCTGGCGCGAATCGGCGTCGTGCCTGAGAAGCGAGGATGAATTTCGAAGACGTAGAACTCGCCATCGTGCACGCGCAGCTGGAGGTTCATCGGCCCTCGGCTGCCCAGCCGAGTGGCGAGAGCCTCACAGAACTCCTGAATCTCCGGATGACGGACGACGAAGCCCTGGGAGATCCCGGTCGAGACGGTCGCTGTCTTGTTCCCGTAGGCCTTCGAGTCAAGCAGCGAGAGCCCGACCAGCTTGCGCCGGATGACAATGCTGTCGATGACCTGCCCCCGTTTGTCGGAGAGGACACCGACCGTGTACTCCGCATCGCCATCCCCCAAGTACGGTTGGACGATCGGTCGGCAATCTGGCTGCACGAATGGAACGAGCGCCTCGAGCTCGGCGCGGGTCGTGACCAGGTGAACGCCACGAGAGCCGCCCGTGCCGCGGGTGGGCTTGACGAAGAGCGGGAAGCCAAACTCGCTGACGGCGGCCTCGCGGTTCTCCCAGGGATGGCTGGGGATGTGGTTCAGGCCCAGCTCCCGGAGCTTCGCCTCCGCGCGCTTCTTGTCAAGCATCAGCGACATGAGCCGAGAGTCATTGGCAATGACCGGAACCGGCAAGTCGTCGCGCTGGGCGGCGAGTAGGGCCGCTTCAGGCTCGGTTCCCGGGATCACGGCGGCGACCTCGTATGCGGCGATCAATTCCTGGATCCGGTCCATATAGCCGGGGTCGCCGGCCGTAGGGACGAGCGCTCCCCGGTCGGCGACATAGAGCCCCCACGAGAACGGATCGGCGTCGGTGCCGATGGTCTCCCAGCGAGACCGGACCCGCTCGTCCGTCCGCATCAAGGCGTGCAGCACCCCGGCGCCGACGCTCCGGCCGCCGACGCCGGTCACGAGGATTCTCGGCTTCACGCCGCTCGCGCCGTCGCGTGTTCCGCGAGCCGCTCGATCACGTAATCCTGCTGCTCGTCGGTCAGATCTGGGAACAGCGGCAACATGACGACCTCGCGCGCGGCGGCCTCCGTGTGCACGAGGTGGCCACATGCACCCTCATACGCACGCTCCTGGTGGCTGGCCATCACGCCGCGGCGCGTGGGGATGCCATCCGAGAGCAGCTGACGCATCAACTCCGTCCGGCTAATCGGGGCCCGAACCGTGACCCGGACGCAGTATGACTGCCAGGTGCGGATCGCGTAGAGCGGATCATACGGGGGCTCGAGACCCGGAATCTGCTTCAGCGCCGCGGTGTACCGGTCGGCGAGCCGGCGCCGCTTGGCCAGGATGACGTCGAGCGCGTCGAGCTGGCACAGTCCGATGGCCGCCTGCATGTCGGTCATCCTCACGTTGAAGCCACGCTCGGGATAGGACTCGAGGATCACGTCGCGGGCGTTGTGTCGAGCCAGATCCGACACGTCCATGCCGTGCGCTCTCAAGCGCCGCAGCCGGTCCGCCACGCCTGGGTCGTGGACGGCGATCACGCCCCCCTCGCCGGTCGTGATGACCTTGCGGGGGTGAAGCGAGAAGCAGGCCAGCGGCCCCAGGGATCCGATCGGCTTGCCTTTGTAGGTGGCGCCGACCGCGCATGCTGCATCCTCCACGATCGTCACACCGTGGCGCTGACCCAGGTCGAGGAATCGGTCCATGTCCGCAGGTAACCCGACCTGGTGGACGGGCATCACGGCTCGGGTGCGTGGCGTGATTGCGCGCTCGACCGCCTCGGAGTCGAGGTTGTACGTCCGAGGCTCGATGTCCGCGAACACGGGTTTCGCCCCGCACTGCCAGACCGCATTCGCGGTGGCGATGAACGACAGCGACGGGACGATGACCTCGTCGCCCGGGCCCACCCCGGACGCATGGAGCGCAAGCGCCAACGCGGTCGTGCAACTGGTGGTCGCGACCGCCTCGGGGGCTCCGACCCGCTCGGCGAACGCGGCCTCGAACTCGGCCACGCGGGGACCCTGCGACAGCCAGCCTGAGGCGATTACCTGCGCAACCGCGGCACCTTCGCTGCCCGTCAGGTACGGACGCGCGAACGGGATCTCCATCACGACGCGATGGCCAGCCCCGCCGAGGCGGACTGTTGCTGCTCGGCGCTCCACCATTCGACCAGCGACGCCAGGCCCTCCTCCAGCTCGATCTCGGCCTCAAAGCCGAGGAGCTCGCGGGCGCGGCTCGTGTCCGCGAGGCGCCGCGACACCTTGTTCACCGACCGCTCGGGGCCGAATTGGACGGGGAGCTCCGAACCCATGACCTTGAGCAGCTTGTGGGCCAGCTCCAGGAGGCTGATCTCGACTCCGCTGGCTACATTGAACACCTCATCGGTGACATCAGCGTCGGCAGCCAGGATGTTGGCGCGGGCGATGTCCTCGGCGTGGACGAAATCCATCGTCTGCGAACCGTCCCCGAGGATCAGCGGAGGTACACCTCCGGCGATGCGCTCCATCCACCGAACGAGAACCTCGGTGTACAGACCATGGACGTCCATGCGTGGCCCGTACACGTTGAAGTACCGCAAGGCAACGTAGTCCAGTCCCGTGGTTGCGTGGAGGCTGCGCAGCAGACCTTCGTTGAACGTCTTCGCCGCGCCGTACAGCGTGTCGTTCGCGTACGGATGATGGCTCTCCTTGGTCGGGAAGTCCTCGGCAAGCCCGTACACCGACGCAGACGAGGCCGCGACCACCTTCCGCACGCCTTCGCGTGCGGCCGCCTCGAGCACGTTGAAGGTGCCGTCGACGAGCACCTCGAGGGCAAGCCGTGGCTCCGAAGCGCATTGCGTGATGCGGATGGCCGCTTGATGGAACACGGTGTCGACCCCGCGCATCAACTGCGCGACACGATCGCGGTCCCGGATGTCCCCGACCACGAGGCGCACCGAGCCCGAGGCGATGGCGCCGGTCAGGTTCTCGAGTCTGCCCCGGACGAGGTTGTCGAGGACGACGATCTCCTCGGCGCCGGCGTCGACCAGCTGGTCAACCAGGTGAGAGCCGATCGTGCCGGCGCCGCCTGTGACAAGTACGCGCTGCCCGCGCAGGAAGCGTGATCTCATGCTCGAACAACGGGCCTTGCGGGCATGATCTTTCGTGGCCGGTGCCGGTTACGCCGCCAGCCGGCTCAGGGCAAGCTGAGCAAATCGCTGGGCGATCGAACACGGCGCGGTGACGTTCAGGATCCGCCCGCTGGCGAGTGGCACGAAGATCATCTGTGTCCCCAGCTTGCCGCAGAACGCCCGTCGCCCCCCAATGTCGAGTTGACGGCGCTGGGTCATGTGATGGGCGATCTGGGACAGTTTCTGTGACTCGACGGCCAGCGTGATGCTGCTATGCGTGTTCGAGAGCCGGTAGATGCACGTCGGTCCCAGGGGCGCCTCGACCCTGTCTTGAATCAGCCCGCCGGTGATCGACTGCGCCGCTGCCACGCTCACCAGCGTGCACGGGTTGAGCTGGGAGCCGGCCGCCAGCACGGTGCCAGCCGCCCCGCTCTCCTTCTTCGCGGCGTGGGAGGCGGCTCCCTCCTGAGACGTCGGCGCCGCCGATGACTCATCCGAGCCGCCGGCCGCCTGTGCAGTGCTTTCAGCGGACCCCTTTGCGTGGCCCGCGTTGTGGCGCCGACCCGATTTTGCATCCGCGGCTTGATGCTCTTGGGCCCCTGGGCCGTCAGGATCGTTGAGGCCCGGAGTAGGGCGAGCCTTCTGGACGGTCACGCTCGCCGGCCGCTGTGGCGATGAAGATCCGCCGCATCCGGCCAGCGCAAGCAGGCCGAGACAGAGCGCCAGGATGGCTGCGAGTCTGAGTTGGAGACGATTCCGGTGCTGGGTTGCGCGCATGGTTACCTCAGGGGGTGGAGAAGAGAACATCCACCCAGTAGTTGCTGGCGTTGAAGCTGCTGGAGGGGAAGGTGCTCGACGTGCCGTAGGAATAGACGCCGTTGACGCTGGTGCTGTCCGCGAGCGCGTGCAGCGGTGGGTTGTCGAACGCGGTGTTCAGGCCCTCGAGCGTGTCGGAGTAGTGACCGTCCGGGTCGAAGTAGCTGGCCACGTAGGTGGTGCCGGCGGTGATCGCCACGGGGTTTGAGAACAGCACCGTCTGCCACCCGGAAGCGGACTCGTTGGTGAACGTCGCCGTGGCGAGCAGCTGGCCGGTGCTCGTCCATAGACTGGCCATGTGCGTGCCGATGTTCGTGGGCGCCTTGTAGAAACGGATGCCGGTGATCTCGCCGCTGGTGTCGGCGGTGAACTTGACCCCGAGCTCGACCGACGACGTGTCTCCTGAGTCGATCGTCGCCGGGGTCGCGAAGTCGAAGATCGTGTCCTCGGGCGTGACCGCCGCCGACGGCGCCGATGCGGAGCTGGTGCCAGCCGCGCTGGCCGCGGAGACGGTGAACGTGTACGCCGTGCCGTTGGTGAGGCCCGGCACGGTGGCGGAGGTCGCGGAGCCGTTGTTGACCTGCACCGGGGCCTGGGCCGTGGAGCCGACGTAGGGCGTGACCGTGTAGCCGGTGATCTGGCTGCCGTTGCTGCTGGGAGCGTTCCAGCTCACCTGTGCCTGAGCCGTCGCCGGCGTCGCGGAGACCCCGGTGGGCGTCCCGGGCGCGGCCGGGGCGGTGGGCGTGACCGAGTTCGACTGGGCCGACGCCGGGCCGGAACCACTCGAATTGGCGGCCTGCACGGTGAACGTGTACGGGGTCCCGGCGGTCAGCCCATTGATGGTCATGCTGGTCGCCGGCGGTGACCCGGTCACGGTCGTGGGCGTCTGCGCCGTCGACCCGATGTACGGCGTCACGACATAGCTCGTGGCCCCTCCGCTCGCCGGGGCAGACCAGCTGACTTGTGCGGAGTTGACACCGGCCGTCGCGCTGACCCCGGTCACCTGGCCCGGTGCGGTGGGCACGAACAACAGGTCGACCCAGAAGTTGCTGGCGTTGTAGGTGTTGGTCGGGAAGGTCGGCGTCGAGCTGTAGGCGAACACCCCGTTGACGCTCGTGCCGTTGGCGACGGCGTGGAGCGGCGGGTTGTCGGTCCCGGAGCTGAGCCCCGAGGCCGTGAACGCGTAGTGACCGGCGGGATCCGAGTAGCCCGCCACGTAGGTCGCGCCGGCGGCGATCGCCACCGGACTGCCGAACAGTACGGTCTGCCAGCCGGAGGAGGTCTCGTTGGCGAAGGTGGCCTGGGCGAGGAGCTGCCCGCCCGCCGTCCACAGGCTCCCCACATGGGTGCCGCTGTTCGCCGCGGCCTTGTAGAAGCGGATGCCGGTGATCTCGCCGCTGGTGTCGGCGGTGAACTTGACCCCGAGCTCGACCGACGACGTGTCACCCGAGTCGATGGTCGCCGGGGTCGCGAAGTCGAAGATCGTGTCCTCGGGCGTGACCGTGGCCGAGTGCGCCGATGCGGAGCTGGTCCCGAGGCTGTTGGTGGCCGAGACCGTGAACGAGTACGCGGTGCCGTTGGTGAGCCCCGGCACGGTGGCCGAGGTCGCGGAGCCGTTGTTGACCTGCACCGGCGCCTGGGCCGTGGAGCCGACGTAGGGCGTGACCGTGTAGCCGCTGATCGGGCTGCCGTTGCTGCTGGGAGCGGTCCAGCTCACCTGTGCCTGAGCCGAGGCGGGAGCGGCGGCTACCCCGGTCGGGCTCCCCGGTGGGGTTGCCGCGGTGGGCGTGACCGAGTTCGACTGGGCCGACGCGGGGCCGGAACCACTCGAATTGGCGGCCTGCACGGTGAACGTATACGCGGTGCCCTGGGTGAGCCCGTTGATGGTCACGCTGGTCGCCGGCGGTGACCCGGTCACGGTTGTGGGCGTCTGCGCCGTCGACCCGATGTACGGCGTCACGATATAGCTCGTGGCTCCTCCGCTCGCCGGCGCGGACCAGCTCACGGTCGCCGACATGTTGCCCGCAGTCGCGCTGACCCCCGTCACCTGGCCCGGCGCGGTGGGCGCGAACAACACGTCGACCCAGAAGTTGCTGGCCTCGTAGGTGTTGGTCGGGAACGTCGGCGTCGAGCTGTAGGCGAACACTCCGTTGACGCTCGTGCCGTTGGCGACGGCGTGGAGCGGCGGGTTGTCGGTCCCGGAGCTGAGCCCGTAGGCGGTGAACGAGTAGTGACCATTGGGATCCGAGTAGCCCGCCACGTAGGTGGTGCCGGCGGTGATCGACACGGGGTTTGAGAACTGGACGGTCTGCCAGCCGGAGGCGGTCTCGTTGGTGAAGGTGGCCTGGGCGAGGAGCTGTCCGCCCGCCGTCCACAGGCTCCCGACATGGGTGCCGATGTTGGCCGCGGCCTTGTAGAAACGGATGCCGGTGATCTCGCCGCTGGTGTCGGCGGTGAACTTGACCCCGAGCTCGACCGATGACGTGTCTCCGGGATCAACCACGGCGGGGCTGCCGAAGTCGAAGATCGTGTCCCGAGGTGTGACCGCGGCTGACGGCGCCGATGCGGAGCTGGTGCCGAGGCTGTTGGTGGCCGAGACCGTGAACGTGTACGCGGTGCCGTTGGTGAGCCCCGGCACGGTGGCCGAGGTCGCGGAGCCGCTGTTGACCTGCACCGGGGTCTGCGCCGTGGAGCCGTTGTACGGCGTGATGGTGTAGCCGGTGATGGCGCTGCCATTGCTGCTGGGAGCGGTCCAGCTCACCTGTGCCTGCGCCGTCGCCGGGGTCGCGGAGACCCCGGTGGGGGCCCCGGGGGCGCTCGGGCCTGTCGGCGTGACCGGGTTCGATTGACCCGACGCAGGTCCGGAGCCACTCGGGTTGCTCGCCTGCACGGTGAATGTGTACGCGGTGCCTTGGGTGAGCCCGTTGATGGTCACGCTGGTGGCCGGCGGCGACCCGGTCACCGTCGTGGGCGTCTGCGCTGTCGAGCCGATATAGGGCGTAACGGTGTACGTGGTCGGCGTGCCGCCGCTGCTTGGCGCCGACCAGCTCACCTGCGCCGAGTCGTAGCCGGCCTGGGCGGTTACGCCCGTCACCGGGCCCGGCGCCGGGGTCGGTGTGAAGTTCACGTCCACCCAGTAGTTTGCCGCCCCGTACGTGCTCGTCGGGAACGTGCTCGCGGAGCTGTAGGAGTAGACCCCGTTGACGTTCGAGCCAGTGTTGGCGACCGCCTGCAGCGGCGGGCTGTTGTAGTTGGCACCGCCGACCTGGGTCGGAGACGGGCCGGGATAGAAGTAGGAAGCCGTCGCCGCCTCGTGGCCGTTGGGAGCGAGATAGCCGGCCACGTAGGTCGTATTCGGCGTGACCGTGACCGGATTCGGGAACGTGACCGTCTGCCAGCCCGAACCGCTCTCGTTCGTGAACACTGCGGACGCCAGCAGCGTGCCGTTGGCGGTCCACAGGCTGCCCACGTGCGTACCGGTGTTCGCGGTGGATTTGTAGAAGCGGATCCCGGTGATCTGGCCGTATTCCTGCGTCGTGAACTTGACGCCGAGCTCGACAGAATTGGTGTCGCCATCGTCGGCCACCGGGGGCGTGACACTCGAGCCCCAGATCGAGCACGGGCACGCCACATTGACCGAGGTCGTGTCGGAGGGCGTTTCGACGTTGCCGCTGTCGTCGACCGCGCGGGACTCGATCGTCGTGGAGGGGGCGCCATGGACCACCCACGTGTACGTCCAGGTCACGCTCTGTGCGTCGGGGCTCACCGACGTCGCGGGGTGCCATGTCGACCCTCCGTCGGTCGAAACCTCGACTCCTGCCACCACGCCGCCGCCGCTGTCGGTCGCCGTCCCCGAGATCGTGGCCTGGGTACCGTCCTGAAGGGTCGCGCCGGGTGTGGGCGAGGTGACGTGGGACGTCGGGGGGGTGGTATCGGTGGAGGGGCTGGCCGACAGGAGTCCAGAAATGAGGGTTGCCGGCTGGGCTCCCATGTCGGCCAAGAGGTTGACCGTCGCCTGCTGCATGTTGCGATCAGGCGGATTGCCGCTGGGATCGGTACTGGGTTGGTCCCAGGCGTTGGTGTTGTCCAGCCCCCAAGCCCACTGGACCGTGCCGGCGCCGAACACCAATGCCCCGCTCGGCGCCCTGTAGAGCGTGAGATGGTGTGTCTCCGTGCCGGTCCCCGTCGTGCTCCCGTAGTCGGTGAACGGCTCCACGCCGCTGACCGTCGTTGAGGAGAGATCGAACTCGCCCGGCGGTCGGAACCCGTTGTTGGCGTCCACATCCCACTCGTAGCCAAGCGTCCCCGCGCCTGGGCTCAGCGTGGTGCTCTGACCGGGGCTCAGATTGGCCACGGCCGTGTTGTGCCAGATCCTGAGCTTGCTGTACTGGTAGGGAACCGTGAGGTCGGCGGTTCCGGAGTTGACCATAAACTCCTGGCCGGTAAGCGCATTCGCCGGCACCCCGCCGTCACCGGGCGGGTTGAATCGGGAGTCGCCCCACGCACCGGTCCAAGTCGGGGGGTCCTGGGGGTCGACCTGGCCGTTGAAGTGCGTCTCCTTGTACGTCACCAGCGTCCGGTCGGGGGTATTGGAGCCGTCTTCACTGGCTGCCCACCGGGTCTTCCAGAACATCTCGTTGCCGGTGAAGAAGGCGAGGTTGACGCCGGCGTCGCGGGCGGCGGTCACGTTGGCCCGCTCGTTGCCCGACCAGTACTCGTCGTGACCGCTGGTCAGGAAGATCTTGTGGTTGAGCAGGAGCGAGCCAGACCGGTCGACGTCGGAATCGCTGGTGTAGCTGACGTCGTAGCCGTTTTCCTCGAGGAATCTGACCATCTGGTACTCGGCGTACCACAGATACGAGGGGCCATCGGCCACGTCATCACCGTCCCAGGGCCGGTTGTACGAGACGGCGTAGGCGCCCTTGTAGGCCAGAGGGTTGCCGGAAGGGCAGGCGACCGTGCAGGTGTACAGGCTGTTGCCGCCGTAGTTGTTGTAGGCCTCCCACGTCGCGTCCGACGTCGACACGAGGATGTTCGAGTGGCTCGCGTCGTTGCGAACGACGAAGGGGATCTGGCTGTCGCCCCCCGGGTCCTGAGAATCGTCCCGAACGAGGTGGGCGACGTAGATGCCGGAAACCGCGTTGCTCGGGACCGTCCACGACGCCGACACACCCCAGTTGCCGCAGTCGATCAGTCCCGTCGAGGAATCGGTCACGCAAGCAGGCTGCCGCTGGGGCAGCGTCGCCGAGGGCTTGAGGTCTGACACGATTTTCCGCGCGCCGTCGCCGCCGTAGTAGCCGAGTCGCAGGATGTCGATGTGGTAGCTCGTGGACGGGGTATCGATCTTGAACGACTCGGTCTGTCCGACGTTGACGCTCATCGACGTGGCGAAGCCCTGAATCGACGCGTCCCCGGTCCCCGTGACCTGCCAGTCGCTCGGCGGGTCCCCGGGCAGGGTGTTCTCGCAGGCAACCGGATTCACCACCGGCGGACCACAGGGGCCGGCCGCAAACGCGCTGGCGGCGTGCACGAGACAGAATCCCATGACCGACAGGACGACGGCGGTGGCAAGGGACAAGAGCCTGACCGCCCGAGGGCCGCGGTCGGTAGGTGCGCCGAGTAGTCCGGCGGGCACGGTGGGGCGCAACTCCGGGTTCGATCTGTGGGCGTTCACGGTCAGCCGATCCATCCGACCAACGGGCGCAACCGCCCCGAACTCGCGCGGAACCCTCGTTGGTCGCGATTGCGGTCGATTTCGGCTCGGCGGCCACGTCTGATCCGGTCGGCAGGGTTCAGCAAGAAAGCGCTCTCGAGCCCCGTTGATCCGGCGGGACGGACTGTTGACGCCAACCTCTAATGAGCTCGCTTGGAATCGACCCTAGCTAGGTTGCCGCCGCCGCCCGCGCGCGCGTGTGAACCGGCCGTGGCGGCGAACGACGCGGCCGGTTCGGCCGCGTCGGCGAGCCGCGCGCGGGCCGGCTCTGCCGCGCCCGTTCGCCGAGCGCTCAGCCTGAGCGTCCTCAACACGGTGATCGCTCGCGCGGCCACGTTCTTGACCGGCATCGTCCTTGCCCGCCTGCTCACTCCGGCCGACTTTGGGGTCTACGCGGTTGCGCTCGTCGCCCTGACCGCGCTGTTGTCGTTCAACGAGCTCGGGGTCAGCCTCGCGCTGGTGCGCTGGCGGGGTGACCCACGGGCCATCGCCCCCACGGTCACGACGATCGCGGTGGGGGCGAGCGCGGTGCTCTACCTCGGATGCTGGTTTGGCGCCCCGATCGTTGCCACGACCCTCGGTGCGCCGGGCGCCACCGGAGTGATCCGCCTTCTGTGCGCGTCGGTGCTGATCGACGGGCTGACTTCGACCCCGGCCCAGCTGCTGAACCGGGACTTCCGTCAGGGGAGCAGGCTGCTAGTCGATAGCACGAACCTCGTTGTCACGACCGTCGTGACCGTTGGCTTGGCGGCCACGCACCACGGAGCGTGGAGCCTCGCGGCGGGGCTGCTGGCCGGCAATGCGATATCGGCCTTGGTCCTGTTCCATCTTGCCAACTCTTGGCCGCGGCCCGGTTTTGACCGCGGCCAGGCCGCGGAGCTGCTGCGCTTCGGGCTTCCACTGGCCGCTGCCAGCGCCATGATGATCGCCATGCTGAACGTTCAGTACGTGGTCACTGGCGGGATGCTCGGCGAAGTGGCTCTGGGCATCTTCCTGCTGGCCTTCAACCTGTCGTCATGGCCGGTCAATGTCTTCTCGCAGATCGTTCGGCGAGTGTCGCTGGCCGCCTTCGCCCGGGTCCAGGACGATCAAATCCGCCGGCAGGAGGCGTTCACGCGCATGGCGACCTTGCTCGCCGTGGTGACCCTTCCGGTGTGCGCCCTCCTGGGACTGCTCGCGCTCCCGATGGTCACGAGCGTGTACGGGACCACCTGGAAGCCGGCGGCGCCAGCCCTCGAGTTTCTGGTCATCCTGGCTCTGGTTCGAGTGGCCGCCGAGCTTGCCTATGACTTCCTGGTCGCATTGGGCAGGTCGCGAACCACCGTGTGGCTGCAGGCAATCTGGCTGGTGGCACTGATAGCGGTCCTGCCAATCGGGGCCTCGGTTGACGGGATCCAAGGAGTGGCCATCGCTCAGGGAGCGGTCGCGCTCCTGTTGATCCTGCCTGCCAATGCGTTCGCGGTAGCTCGCACCGGGGTGTCCATGCGCTTGCTGGCGCGCCAACTCGTGCGACCGATGGTGGGCTGCCTCGCGCTGGTCGTGGCGGTGCTCGCGGTCAGGGCGACCACCGCCCCCGGCTTCGCACAGCTGCTGCTCGGCGGAGCGGTGGGATTGGCCGTGTACGTGCCGGTGGTATGGCCGCTTCGGGGCCTGCTCCAGGAGCTCGACCAGCCGAGCACCGGCGTCGGCGGTGTTGCCGCCGGGCAGGCTTTGGAATCAGCGGTGGGCTCGGGCTAGGCCGGGACTAGCGGACGCGCGTTCGCGTCGTCGACCGCGACGATGCCGCGCCGGCGCTGATATCTGCTCCTGACCTTCGTCCCCAGCACTCCGAGACCGGTGCGGGTGAGCTCCGGGATGAACTGCTTACCGAAGCGGAGATCGTCCACGGCCGACGCGTACTCGAGCTCCAGCAGCCTGGTCGCACGGCGGAGGCTGAAGCGATCGGCGACCAATCGCCGTGCGAAGCGACCGAGTTCGCCGCGCAACTCAGACGATTCCACGATCCCGGCCAAGGCGGCTGTGAGTGCCGGTACGCCGGACCCAAGTGAGCCTGGCCCCAGTCCGTAGAAACCCTGGTGGAGGAACGACGGTGCGCTGCGGGGGGTCAACAGCTCGCTGAAGCCGTCCTCGCCCACCACGACCAGCGGTTTGGCAAACGCCGTCCCCCGCAATGCCGAACCGCCCTGGCCGACGATGACGTCAGCGGCCGCGTAAGCCTGGCGCGGGTCGGAGACCTCGCCCACCAGTGTGACGACCACACGCCCGGCGACCCGGTTCACCTCGGCCGCGCGAGCCGCGACCCGCGCGCGAGCAGGCCCGTCCCCTGCGATCACGAGCCGAACCGGCTGTCCCGATGTTGCCAGCGCGCCGACGGCATCACAGGTGGAAAGCAGGCCCTCCAACTTCAGCTCGGGGACGAGCCGGCAGATCATCGCTATCAGCACCTCGTCCGGACTGATGCCCCAACCGGCACGGAACTCGCTGCCATCTACGGACGGACTGTCAGCGTCGACATCCACTGGCGGCTCGATGAGCACGACCCGGTCCTGGCCGGACGCAGCGGCGGCCTCGCGTATCAGCTCGCTGCCGACCACAAGCGGCACCGTGCGCGGGAAGAACGGCACCACGGACATCGACAGCACGGTGCCCACGACCGCGGCCCGCGGACACAAGCACCTGCTGAAGCAGGCCTCGACTACGGGCGGCCACTCATACCCGTGCACCACGTCGATCCGCCGCTCCCGGACAATGCTTACGAGTTGGAGTGCGGTGAGAGCGGACGGACGGCGGCGTTGCCACGGTATCTCCACACGCGGAAGTCCCAGCTCCTCCACTCGATCCACCAGCGGACCGGGTAGCGAGACGACGGTGACCTCGTGCCCGAGATCCCGCACGGCGCCGGCGAGTTGAATCGCGTTCAGCTGTGATCCGCCTATCTCCATGGCGTGGGGATAGACCAGGATGCGCATTCTCCTCACAACCGTGCCGTCGGCGGTGCCGTCCCGGAGCTACCTTGCGTCCTGCTTGCTCACGCGGCTGCTCGCAACCGGCCCGGACCCAGCAGCGCGTCGTCGACGATCGCGTCGAGCTGAGCTGCTCGTGCGTCCCAGCTGTTGGCCAGCGCAAACGCCTTGCGTTCACCGGAGCCGGCCCGGCCCGCCGCGAGCGCGCGAGCCACGAGATCCAGAGCCGTCGCGGCCGTGTCGGCGAAGTGGAGCAGCGGCGGCTTGAAGCGCCGCAGGTCGGCCGAACCCGTGGCCACGAGCGGCGGCCCCGCATATAGATAGTCCCACAGCTTGAGCGGCGATTGACACCGAGTGAACTCCGTCTCGGCGTATGGAAGCAAGGCGCAGTCCAGATGAGCGATGTACCCCGGCAGTGCCTCCCGCCGTCGAACGCCAAGCAGGTGGATGTTCTCGCGCGAGGAGAGCAGCGCCCGCGCGGACGCCGACAGGCGCGGGCTGACCGGCCCCACAAACACGATCGATCCATGCCGAAAGCGATCGGCCAGCCGGGCGATGAGGTCGTAGTCGAGTCGATCGTCGATCGAGCCCGTGTACCCGAGCAGTGGACGTGGCAGCGCTCCGTACTCGCCCGGCTCTGAAGCTGTGTCATAGGCGCGAGCCAGATCCTGGGCAAAGCCCCAGGGCAGCAACGCGCTGCTCCAGCCATCCTTGGCCAGCAGGTCCTGCAGCGGCTGCGACGGAACGCACAGAACATCCGCGGCGGCGCAGGTCGCCGCGACCTCCCGGGCCAGGTCCGCGGAGTTCCGGTTCACAAGCGCGGCCCCAGACGCCAGATCGTCCATGACGATACCCACGCGCAGCACCTCGCCGGCGACGCCGACCAACTCGCTGAGCGACCGGCACGAGACCACGACCGGTGAGCGGAGTCCCGCGCGGGCGATCGCCCGGCGGATTTGCGCGCGCAACAGCGGCAGCGAGGCGCGCTGCATTCGCGGATCGGTGAGCGGGGGCAGGGCCAAGGGCGAAAAGACCTGCAAGCGTCCAGACGGGCGGACACCCCGGCGAACGATGTCCGCCAGCTGACGCCGACTGGCATCGCTGAGCCCGTACCGGAACGGGCTCATCGGACTGAGCTGGGGGTCAACGTAGAGCACCGGGTGCCTCGCGGCCAGCGCGTGAGCCAGGTTGTGCTCGGTCTGCCAGTGCCCGCTCCATGGCACAGACGCGTATATGACGTAGCTTCGCGGGATCATGTCGTCACCTGAGGCGGCGCCGGCGTGCCTTGCGTGTCAGCCGATCCGTCCCGGAGGAAGAACGGTCCGCCGCCGCGCGTTCTTGCAGCCCCGCCGCAAGCTCGGGCCTCACCCCCGCGTTCTGTTAGCATCGGCGCCCGCCTGGGCGCGGATCGATGTTGTGTCGGCACCGAAGGGGCATGGAGACGCCACCGCAAACCGAAGGGCTTCGGAAGCTACTCGTTCACGACCAGAGCTCGATCTCCGAGCGAATGCGCCGTCGGCGCTGGTCGCTGATAGAGCGCCACGTTCCGGACCTGGCGTCGCTTCGCGTGCTCGATCTTGGCGGCACCGGGACGTGGTGGGCAAACGCGCCGATCCACCCCCGCCATGTAACTGCCATCAACCTGTTCCAGGCTGACCACGTTCATCCGAGTGTCACGATGGTTCAGGGAGATGCCCTTCGCGCCGACGAACTGGTCGACGGCGAAGAATTCGACCTCGTGTTTTCGAACAGTCTCATCGAGCATCTCGGCGGCCACGGACCGCGGCGGCGTTTCGCCGACCTCGTCGCCAAGCTAGCCCCGCGCTATGTCGTACAGACTCCCTATCGATATTTTCCCGTCGAGCCGCACTGGATGTTCCCCGGGTTTCAATTCCTACCGGTCGGGGCTCGGTCGTATCTGGCGCCTCGCTGGCCCCTCGGCCACACCCGCGGGTGGGATGGCAGGGAAGCGACCAACGAGGTCATGGCGACGGATCTGCTGTCGCTGTTCGAGATGCGGGACTACTTCCCCGATGCGGTGATTGTGTTCGAACGCATCGGCGGACTCCCGAAATCGATGATCGCGATTCGCTAGCGTCACCAGGCGATCGGGAAACCGCCCAGCCGGGCCGAGGGCGGTCGCGGCCGGGTGGCCACGGCCTACCTCCTGGCCCGTTGCTCGAACAGCAGCGCGCGGGGCGGTTCACGCTCCACGTTGATCCGCGCCGGTCGGGGGTCGGTCCAGGTCCGGGGCACTCTCGCCGCCTCCTCGCCGGGCGTGGATGAGACCGCCCGCCGCTCGGCCAGGCCCTTCATCGTCGAGACGACGACGAACAGGAGGATCACGCCCACCGCGAGTATGGCTATCAGGGAGCGAAGCTTGCCCGACACCTGCATCTGGGCGTGGGCGGGCGCCGTCAGCTGCAGCGCCTTGATCCAGTATCGACTGTCGACACCCTGCGCGGCCTGCATCCGGTTGAGCCGGTCACCGATCTCCACTCCGACGAACGTAGCCGACCGCACAGCAGCCGCTGGGGTCGACCCGACGCCGGTTACCTGCAAGATTGGGGCGTCCGTCGTGAGATCGGTGCTCGGCCCCACCGAATACCGTGGGTCGACGCCCTCTTTGACCAGTGCCGAGCGGATTTGGTCGGTGCCCATCGCCTGCGTGACCACTTCGGCGACCACGTTCAGGTCCCCAAAGGCCACGTAGGGGTTGTTGCTGCTCACGCGTCCGAGGGCTGGATCCTTGGCCACCTGGTCGGCCGTCGGTGGTCCCGGCGGGCTGATCAGAATGTAGCTGGAGGTAGCTTGGTAGACCGGTGGCTTGAGCACCAGGACGTACACGATGCCGATGAACGTAAGGATGAGCACCGGTAGGGTGGCCAGTTTGTGGCGCCATACGGTGCGCGCGATTGACACTAGATCCATTTCATCAGCCTCCTTGGACTGAGCGTGGTCGGAGAGTCGTCGAAATCCACAATCTTCTGCCAGCCACCGACCCACGGTCCGTCACCGCGCGACCAGCGAGGTCACGCGCGTCACCACCGCGGGTAGAGAGTCGCCAACTGGCTCCGATTAGGCCCATCACCAGTGCAGACAGGTTGTAGAACATGGGAAAAGACAGCGAATCGAAAAATGCCGAGCACACGCCGCCGGCCAGCATGGCTCCCGCCAACGCGCCACAGAGCAGGCGGAGCTCAGGGTCGTCGCTGCGGGCTCGCGCGACCAGCGCCGCGATCATCGGCACGAGGAACAGCGCAGCGAGAGCGACCACCCCAACCAGGCCCAGCTCGATCGCCGTCTTCAGATATTGATTGTCGAGGATGTGGATCGCCTGCGCGTGGAGCTGTGTGTCCGGGATGTAGGTACCGCCGCCATGGCCAAGCCAGGGCGCTTGGCGGACCAGATGCTCGACGAAGGGGTAGTTGTTTACGCGATGCGCGATCGAAGAGTCGGTGTTACTGCCAAGGCCGAAGTACGACACCAGCGTGCCGATCAGCCCGTGGGCGGTCATGAACACCGCCGCGAGGGCGAACGGCAACGCGGCAAAGGCGACGAGTCGCTGGCGCGCCGGCATCGAGACGATGAAGACGAGCATCGCCAGGGCGAGGGCGACGATCGCCGAGCGCGACACCGAAGCCGGGACAGCCAGCGCGATCAGGGCCACCGGAGCCCACCGTTTGCCGGCCTTGAGGTGCGTGTCGTGCAACGCGACGTGAAGTGAGATCGGGAGCAACATCGCCGCCACGACCCCGAGCTCGATCGGATTTATGGCCGTTCCGGCGACCCGGTTGAGCGCGGCCCGGGCCGTGATCGCGGCATCATCGGCGTTGATCGAGAAGCCCGGCACCATGCGCAGGTACACCGCGAGGTCGAGTTTGAGCCAGAACTGGAGAGCGGCGACCAGCCCGCAGAACCCGCCGGCCCAGCTGAGTGTGCGAAGAACACGGCGGATGTCGCCCATCGAGTTCAGGCACTCCGCGGCGAGCAGCGCCACACCTGTTATCACGGCGAGCTCCATCAGGTACCGGTCCCCGGCCAGGAGCTGTTTGCTGGTCAGCGAGCCACGGTCCATCAGGGCATAGGAGGTGAGCGTGGTGAGCCAGAACAGGCAGAGGACCGCCCGCACCGGATGTCGCACGGGGCGTGGGTCGTGGACGCCGAGCACGGTGGCGGCCACCCAGGTGGCGAACGCGAACATGCCGACGAGCGCGGCCGGATAGCCGACGCCGCCGATCGGCCTCAGCACAATGTCCGATGGAACCACCATCAGGATCACGACAAAGACCTGGAGGATGCGGACCGCGTGGGATCGAGTGGCGACGGTCGCCACCTGGGCTGGGGGCAGGGAGAGGCGCGGGGTGACGAAGCTCACTCTGCGCACCTCGAGCTTTCGTCTCGCTCCCACCGGTGTCCTCGAGCGGAGGCGCCCATGGCCGAGACGAGGGTCAGACTCAGCCGGGCCCCGGCCGCGAAGGCCCCATAAGCGGCCGCATCGAGCGCACCACTGGGACCCTCGCCCGCGACCCGGCGCAGATCGCGGAGCGTCGAGGAGGTGACCGCCCGCGCCCGCTCGTTGCGTGGAGACCGAGCACGGTGCTCCGCCTTGCCCCTGTAGGTCCTGCGCAACACTCGGACCAGGTCAGCGGTGTGCCGCGGCACTGCGACCACGACGGGGTCGCATGGCACGATCTCGACGTCGCTGGGGTCGAACCGCCCATCCAGCCAGAGATCCTCCGCCACCAGGTCCGGGAACGAGTCAAAGCGTCGGCGGCCCGCCGCGGACAGCCCGTAGACGCCGGCGCCCCACAGCGATCCGAGCACCGCCGGGACGCGCGAACGGGCCCGGTAGTAGCTGCGGACCGCCCCGGTCGCGCGGCTGCTGTCGTACCGGATCGGTGGCCGAGCGGCCAACGCGCCCGCCGCGAGGCGCTCCAACACGCGGCGAGCCGATGCCCCAGGCACCACCACGTCGGCGTCGACGTACAGCCTGGGGAACGCCTGCACGGCGGCCTCGCCGGCGCGCAGCGCCGCCGGCTTGGATGCGAGGTCAAGTTCGAGCACGCGGATCGGGTGTCCCGAGGATCGGGCCACCTCGGCGGTGTCGTCCTCGCAGCCGTTGCAGACGACTACGACGTCGAGCTCCGTGGGCTCGAAGCCACTGAGCAGCGCGTCCAAGCAGCGCTTGATCACCCGAGCCTCGTTGTGAGCTGGGATCAGTGCCGAGCCGAGGAGACCGGTAGCCGTCACGGTGTTCACACCAGATCAGGCGCGGGGGCGACGGCGAACCCTCCGCGGGTGGATCGAGCCCGACCGGCGTAGGCACGCAACGGCACCACTGCTCCCTCGAACTCCAGGCTGCGCGACGCGGCTTCGAGGATGTCGAGCACCCTGAGACCCGACCAGCCGTCCGTACGCGTAGCCCGGCCGGTCCGGATGCAGGCCGCGAACTCGGACATGACGCCCTGCAATGCCTCCCTCTCGGGGAGCGCGGGAGCGACCATGTCGCCTGACCGGTAGGAAACGATCGCCTGGCGCCGGTCGTTCGGATCGATCTGCGCCGGGTCGGCGAGATCCACCCCCCGGTCGTACAGCGAGAGGCGCTGCGAGGAGTTCAGATCGTCCCACACGAGCGTGCGATGAGACCCCCCAATCGTGGTCGTGCGAACCTTGATGGGACTGAGCCAGTTCGCGTGCACGTGGGCGATGGCCCCTCCAGGAAGCTGCAGCGTGAGGTAGGCGACGCAGGCTTGGCCGGCACCGATTGGGTCCGCCCCGTGTGCAGCAACGGCCCGCGGCATGCATCCTTCCGGAAGCACGAAGTCAAGGATCGAAAGATCATGCGGCGCGAGGTCCCACAGGACGTTGACGTCGCGCTGGACGAGTCCCAGATTGATCCTCACCGAGTCCACAAATTGAATGTCGCCGAGCATCCCCGAGTGGACAAGTTCGCGAATCCGTTGCACCGCGGGCGTGTAGCAGTAGGTGTGGTCGCACATCAGCACGACGCTCCGTTCCTCGGCCGCATGCACCAGGTCAAGTCCGGCGGCGTAGCTCGACGCAAGGGGCTTCTCGATCAGGACGTGCTTGCCCGCCTCGATCGCGGCCATGGCAAGGTCGAGGTGGGTGGACGCCGGGGTGGCGATGGCAATCGCCTCGAGCTCGTCGTCCTCGAGCAGCGCCGAGATGTCGTCGGTTGCCTGCACCTCTGAGTAACCCCCGGCGACGGCATGCGCGCGCTCGAGGTCGACGTCGCACACGCCGGCGATGCGCGTGGCCGGCGACTGCACGGCATTGCGGACCAGGTTGGGTCCCCAATATCCGGCTCCCACGACCGCGATCCGTACCGGGTCATCGGCGGCGGCAGCGACTCCCCAGTCCCCCGGCGCAGCGCAGTCCTCTATTTGTGTCGCCCCCATCGCAACCTCCCATGGATTACTTTTTCGGCCATCCGCCGCATTTGGAATGGCTCGTAGATCAACGGGACGGCGCGGGCTTTTCTGCCGAGTGCCGGCACATTCTTCCCGCAGGCAGTCGGAATCGGCCCGAGCGGCGTCCGCCCGTCCCGGGACGGACAGGATTCACGAGGCGCCGGCAACCGACTGGCGTCGATTCAGCCGTACAACCACGGCTGACCAAAACAACTGGAGCAGGAAGGGAATGCCCTGCAGCAGGTAACGGCGACAGAGCCGTTTGGGCTCCTGCAACATCCGATGAAGCCATTCGAGTCCGAGCCGTTGCACGATCACCGGAGCTCGCGTGATCTCTCCGGCCAAGAAGCTGAACGAGACGCCGCAGGAGACAAACCACGCGTCCGGCAGGCGGGCGCGCAGCTGGACGATCAGACGCTCCTGCTTCGGGCATCCGAGCCCGACATAGACGATGTCCGGCGAGGTTTCGCGCAGACACCGTTCGATTCGGTCGAACCATTCCGGCTGTTGCTCGAAGCCGAAGGGCGGGCAGAGAGTACCGGCCAGCCGCAGACCTGGACCGAGTTCGCGCAGCTTCTTTGCCGCCGCGTCAGCGGTTCCGGGATTGCCGCCGAGCAGGAAGACCGAGGCGCCGGACTGCGCTGCCGCTGCGGTCAGGGACACGACCAGGGTCGATCCCGCGACCCGCTCCGGCAACGGCGATCCCTGGAGTCCGGCGGCCCAGATCAAGGGCATGCCATCGGCCACGACCAAGGCGGCATCGGACACCAGGTGGCGTACCTCGGCCGACTCGGTCCACTGTCGCAGCACGTCGAGGTTTGCGGTACAGATCCACCCGCCACGGCCCTCGGATAACGCTTCGAGGACATGGTGGATCGTGTCGCGCTCAGACACCGCGGCAATCCCCAGGCCCATCAAAGGGACGGTTCCAGCGACTGGATCGCGGCGCGGAACGACAATGCTCATGCCGTGCCATCAACGCAGGCCGGCCGCGCCTACTTTCGCCCACGAGGTCAATGACTTCCGCGAGCGAGAATTCTGCAAATTAAGCGTGCGGCGCGTAAGCCCGCGCATCCGTGGCGCGTTGGTGCCGCAGACGATGTCAACACAGACTGCCACGGGATTTGGCGCCACGAGGGGCCGGCGATGAACGCACTTGGGCACCCCTCGGCCCTGGTCTCAGTTCCAGCGCCCGCTCCCCCGTCGCCGGCCGATGTCGTACCGGTTCCGTTCCACGTACGTAGGGTTGCCTCGGGGTCCGCCCTCTGGCGGGCGGCGTTGAATCGGCGACTCCTGGGGATCGCCGACATGATGTCGGTGGCGCTGGCCGTATTCGTGGTCCTCCAGGTGTTCGGCAGTGCCGGTGTCGCTCTCCTGTTCTGGGCGATCGTGCCGCTGGTGCTGCTTCTGTTCAAGATCGCGGGCCTCTATGACCGCGATGAGCTACGGATCGTGCCCTCGACCCTCGACGAAGCCCCGTTGCTGCTGCAGCTCACGGGACTGTTCGCCCTCTCGGTGACCATCGTGCACCCGGCGGTTCTCCGCGGGGGCTTCGACGGCGCGCGTATCGCGGTGCTGTGGGCCGCCTGTTTTGCGGCCATCAGTGGGGGTCGCGTGCTGGCGCGGGCGGTGGCGCGCCGCGTCTCACCGGTGGAGCGCTGCCTGGTGATCGGCGAGCTGGATCAGGTCGACCGGATCTCCGATCGACTGGCCAGCAGCAAAGCCCGGGCAATCGTGATCGCCTGCCTGCCATTGGCCGACGACGACGTCGCGGAGCTTGGCGGTCCCGAAATGATCCGACGGGTCGTCGACGATCTCCATGCGGACCGAATCATCGTCGCCCCGGCACGGGCGGACACGAACGGCGTCGTCGAGCTGATCCGGATGCTGAAGGCGATCGAGGTCAGGATCAGTGTCATGCCTCGGATGCTCGAGGTTGTTGGTTCGGGGGTGGAATTCGACGACATCGACGGCATGACGATGCTGGGGGTGCGACGGTTTGGACTCTCGCGATCGTCGAAACTGCTCAAGCGCACCTTCGACGTGCTGCTCACGTCGCTGGGTCTCCTCATCGTCGCCCCCGTGATCGCGATCGTCGGCGCTGCGATAAAGCTCGACTCGAAGGGCCCGATCTTTTTCCGGCAGATCCGCGTGGGCCGCGACGGCAAGCACTTTCGGATCTTCAAGTTCCGGTCGATGGTGATCGGCGCGGACGCCGGCAAGGATGCGCTGCGGACGTTGAATGAAGCGGGCTCCGGCTTGTTCAAGCTGAGCAATGACCCGCGCGTGACCCGGGTCGGACGGTTACTGCGCCGCTCGTCGCTCGACGAGCTGCCACAGATCCTCAATGTCCTTCGGGGCGATATGAGCCTGGTGGGACCGCGGCCGCTGGTCACCGACGAGGACGCCCAGGTGCTGGGCCTCGACCGAAGCCGTCTCCACCTCACGCCCGGAATGACGGGTCCGTGGCAGGTTCTCGGCTCCCGGGTGCCGCTCCAGGAAATGGTTGGGATCGACTATCTGTACGTGGCCAACTGGTCGCTGTGGCTCGATCTCAAGGTTCTGGTGCGCACCGCACGGCACGTCGTTCGCCGCGCCAACGTCTGACCTTGGTGAGAAGGCCGTGCCTGGCCCTCGGCCTTTCATCAAACCCTGGGCCAAGGTTCGCTGCCGGGGGGCGCAGGCGGCCCGCCGCCTCAGGCTCTCCCCGGCGCGGCGGCTGCTGATCACCATCCCCGGTGCCCTCGTCGCGCTCGCCGCCTGCGGTGGCAGCCCGGCTACTCCAGGCATGGCTTCTCGGAGCGAGCCGCGCCCCAGTGGCGTGAGGTTCGAGCCCACGGACGGCGGTCCGCGCTATTTCGCGAACATCAGTTCTCACAGTGGATGGATGGATGAGCACGTCCTCCTCGGGGCGTGGGAAGAACAGCCTCTCAATGCGACCGAGGTTGGCTACGACGCCGCGATGGCCGAGAACATCTACTGGAACTTCGGCGGGAGCCCACGCGATCCGACAAATCCGCGCGCCGACTACAACGTGATCCGCGCCGGAGGATTGCACGCTTCGGCTCCCGACGTCACGGCCCACAGCGGGTCCGAGACCGTGGCCTACGACGGCACCGACGAGGCGGACCTGAACTTCGGTCCCGGTGAGCACGGATGGGACGTCCAGCGCTACAGCCGGAGCGCGTGCGTGCCGTCCGGCTCAGAATGCGGGTATACGGTGGCCAGGTTCTTCTACACCGGCCGGCCGCCGGGCTATGGCTCGCTGGGCTATCCGATCAACGGAACGGCGATCCATCAGGGCTACGGCAAGGGTGTGCTGTTCTTCGACACAAACCGTCAGGCCGCGCGGTTCATGCAGTATTCGGACATCGAGTCAGCGGACTCGTATTGGATCACCGACAGCGATCTGGACGCCCCATCGCAGGGTGGTTGTGCGTTATTGCCCGATGACCCGGCGGCGTGCAATCCGCAGGGCAGGGGCGGACTGACCACGGCTCAGCGCGAGCTTCCCGCGAACTACGCCTACAACGTGACCCGCCTGGAGCGGCTTCAGGCGCTGAACGGCGCCTCCAAGCCCGTGGTCGTCGACGTTGAGACGGGGTGCCCGTTCGCCAGCGGAACCGATGCCGGGCACTGCGCCACGCCGGCGCAAACGGTTGCGTCAGCCTGGCATGCGCTGATCGCGGGGGCCCGGGGAATCATCTGGTTCCAGCACGATTTCTCGGGTCCTTGCCGGGATGATCGGACGTTCATCGACGGGTCGGATCCCTCGAGCCGCATGTACAACTGCCAGCAGACCCCGGGGGTGACGCTGCATGACGTGGTCCAGGCCGTGAGCCGTTTCGATCACGAGGTCACGGATCTGAACGACGTGTTGCTGGCGCCGACCGCCGAGGGCTACGTGAGCACGTCGGGGGACGTCGCCACGCTGGCCAAGGTGTACGCCCGCGCGTGTTACGTGTTCGCGGCTTCGGGAACGCCGGGTGTGCCGCCGCCGAGCAACCAAACGGCGACGTTCGCGCTCGCGGACAACTACACGGGATCGATCACCGTGCTCGACGAGAACCGGACCGTCCAGGCCACCGGAGGAGTGTTTCGGGACACCTTCGCCGACGCCGATGCCGTCCACGTCTACGAGATCAAAGGCGGCCCGACATGCGAATGAGCTCTGGCTCCCGGCCGAGCTCGCGCACGTTCAGCGACTCGGGCACCGTTGTTGTATGTACTCGCGCCATCGGCGGACGGAGCTGGGGGTCGGGCGCACGCCGCAAAACGAACGTAGATCTACATGAGACGGAGACCAGAGGGAGTGCTCACCCTGTGCTTTCACGGCGTCGGGACTCCGCAGCGGAGCCTGGAGCCGGACGAAGAGCAGTATTGGGTCGGGGTCCGACAGTTCAGTCAGCTTCTGAGCGCGGTCGGTGAGCATCCGGCGATTCGTCTCACCTTCGACGACGGAAACGCGTCCGACGTGACCTGTGCCCTTCCCGCACTCCTGCGATGCGACCTCCGGGCATCGTTCTTCGTCGTGGCCGGGCGACTCGACCAGGCTGGCTCTCTCTCATCCGAACAGGTGCGGGAGCTGGCCGAGGCGGGCATGACGGTCGGCTCACACGGCATGACGCATCGGCCCTGGCGGTCCCTGACCGACGATCAGCTCAGAGTCGAGCTGGCTGATGCCGCCGAGATGATTGCCAGTGTCTCCGGCCGACCGGTACGCGAGATCGCATGCCCGTTCGGCTCCTACGATCGCCGCGTCCTGGGCGCCATCCGCCGTCACGGGTTCACGCGCGTCTATTCAGTCGACGGCGGGCGCTCGCCAGGCACGGCGTGGCTGCAGTCGCGTCACACGATCCGAAGCCATGACACTCCCGCCGACATCGCGCGGCTCGCCGACGCTTCGAAGGGCACGCGCGTTTCGCATGCCGTTCGAAGTGGGAAGAGCGTCCTGAAGCGGCTGCGATAGGCGTACGACGTGACATGACGGCAAACGGAAGGGTCACGCCTGTCGTGCTGATGGGATTCGCGGAGGCGCTGGCCGCGATCGAAACCGCCTGGTCGCTCCAGGCCGCGGGGTTCAGGGTCATCGCGTATGGCCGTCCCGGGAGCAGACCGGCGCTACGCCGGGTGCGCGGCGTCGAGCTCCATGAGGTTCCGGCCCCCGAGCAGGACACGACAGCGACCGTGGCAGCGGTGCGCAGGCTCATCGATGTCGTGCGGCCGGCCGTGGTGTTGCCCTTGGACGATCACGCCGTGTGGGTTTCCGCGCGGCTGGGGGAAACGGGAGCCTTGCTGGCCGGCCCAGCCGGCTCCGCTGCGGACTGCGCGCTGGACAAGGGCCGGCAGCTGACCACGGCGGCGGCTGCGGGTCTCCCCGTCCCTGCCACGGAGGTGCTCGACGACCTCTCCGAGGTTCGCGGCAGCGAGTTACCGGTCATGATCAAGCCGGCGCGGGCGCTGTATGAGATCGAGGGCAGGCTCGTCCGCCCGAGCGGAATGATCTGTGCCAATGGCGACGAGCTCCGGCGGGCCAAGACGCGGCTGCGGCACACCCCCGTGCTCGCCCAACCGCTGATCCGCGGCGTAGGCGAAGGTCTGTTCGGTCACTTCGGCCCTCGCGGCGTCGTCGGCTGGACGGCGCACAGGCGGGTGCGGATGGTCAACCCGCACGGGGCCGCGTCCTCGGCCTGCCGGTCGCACGGCGTCGACGAGCAGCTGCTGGGTCCGAGCGAGCAATTCCTCGAGACGATCGGCTGGCGCGGACTGTTCATGCTCGAGTTCTTGCGAGACGCCGACGGGACGCCCTGGTTCATGGAGCTCAATGGCCGACCCTGGGGGAGCATGGCGTTGGCTCGCCGGCGGGGGTTCGAGTACCCGGCGTGGGCCGTGCGCGGAGCCCTCGATGCAAGCTTCGAACCGGACGTTCCGGCTGGACCGCCGCACATCCTCTGTCGCAATCTGGGTCTCGAGCTCGTGCACCTGCTGTTCGTCGCTCGTGGCCCCCAGTCGCGGGCGCCGGTGGAATGGCCCCGGGTGGGGCGGGCCGTCCGCGACGTGTGCCGGATCGAGCCCGGGGATCGGTTCTACAACTGGAAGCGCTCGCAGCCGCAGGTGTTTGCCGCCGACACGCTGGCAACCTTGGGGCGCTACGCGCGCAAGCTGAAGCAGGGGCGGCAATGAGACAGGTGCGAGTCGCCGCCCACGTTCATTCGTCGTGGTCATATGACGGTGAGTGGTCGCTCGATGACATCGCGCGAGTATTCCGGCGCCTGCGGTACGACGTCGTCATGATGGCCGATCACGACCGAGGCTTTGATCAGCAGCGGTGGGACGCCTACCAGCGAGCGTGCGCGCACGCCAGCACGAACGACATCCTGTTGGCGCCCGGCATGGAGTATTCGGACCCAGACAACGTCGTCCACACGGTGGTGTGGGGACGCGAGATGCCGTTTCTGGGCCAGGGCCGATCGACTCTCGACGTTCTCCGTGCCGCCGATGAGCGCGACGCGGTGACTGTGTTTGCCCATCCGTGGCGCCGCAACGCGGTCGCGCGCTACCGGCGGGACTGGGCGCCGATGCTCACCGGGGTCGAGATCTGGAACCGGAAATACGACGGCGTCGCGCCGCGCAAGGAAGCGAAGATGCTGGCGGAGCGTGACGGGCTGGCGCCGTTCGCGGCGCTGGATTTCCACACCGCTCGCCAGTTTTTTCCGCTGGCCATGACCGTCGCAATCGACGGGACCCCGACTGTGGAGGCAGTCGTGGCTGCCATCCGCGCCGACGCCTGTCGGCCCGAGTTCCTGGGCCTCTCCGCCGTTCGCTTCACTCGCGGCGTCGAGGGCAGCGCGCTCGAGGGGCTGGAGCTGACACGGCGCAAGCTCAGAGGGCCTCTCCGTCGCCTGGGAACGTCTCGTGCGGCGACGCGCCTTCCCCAGCCGTGATCACGGCCTGCCCGAGATCAGCTGCTAGGCGCGTCCGGGCAATCGGCTCCACGCGGACCGACGGCAAACGGTCCTGAACGCCAGACGGTCGTCGGGCTTGAATGCCCGCAGGAGATGGTGTAGGCCGACCGCGATTCGAAACAGCGACGTGAGCGGTCGGCGATGGTACTTCTCGTAGTAGCGGACGCGATTCACGGCAAGGAGCGCACTCAACGCCGGCGTCCGCCCGGAGCCACCATCCTCGTGGCGAGCTCGGGCGCTCGGCACGTAGCGAACGCGGTAGCCGCAGTCTCTCGCGCGGGCCGCGAAGTCGGTCTCCTCCGAGTAGAGGAAGAACCGCCGCTCGTCCCAGTCCCCGACCGCATCATTGCAGCCGGCGGACACCAGCATCGCCGCGCCTCCCGCCCAGGCCACGTCTCGCGGAGACTCGTAGGCATGCCGGTCGCGGATCGTCTCACCGAGCCAATCTGGCCGCCGGTGAAACCGCGATCCGAAGATCGCGTCCCCAAGGGCTCGCGTCACGCTCGGTTCGCGCCGGAGGGTCAAGTAGAGCGTGCCGTCCTGATTGAGCAACATCGGTACCGCAACTCCCACCTGCGGCTCCTTGAGCGCGTCGTACAGGTGGCTGATCGCCCCCGGCTCGAACTCAAGGTCCGGGTTGAGGATGAGCAGGGAAGAGCGCGGGTCGGCGTGGGCGCGACCAACGTTGATCGCGCCGGCGTAGCCAAGGTTGCGGCCCGCTTCAACGACCTCGACGTCGCTGCGGGATCGGACAACGCCGACGGTGTCGTCTCGCGATCCGTTGTCGACCACCAAGCAGCGGATCCCGACCGACCGTGCCGCTTCGTGCACGGAATCGATCAGCCGCTCGACGTGGCGGGCGCTGTTGTGGGTGACGATTATGACCGTGCAGGCCACGCGCGCCGGGTCCGGCTCGCCACTAGGATCGGCTGTCTCGGGGGTTAGGGATGTAGTGCTCGATGACATGAGGCCAAAGTCCTACTCAGCCCCGGCGCCGACTCCGACGCACACAGCCGGCGCGCCGGAGTCGGGTTCCCGCCGTCAGACGGCCGCCGACTTCTACCGCCGCCTCGCGCGGCGACCGCGGCGGCCGTCTGCTCATGCGGCCGCCAGTTGGGTCGCGCGGGTGAACGGGACCGAGTCGAGCCGCTCCAGTTCGCGCTGGAGGGCACGGCGTCCCCGGTGATGGAGACCATGAACGGAGCTCTCGCTTCGGTTCATGCGGTCGGCGATCTCGCCGGGCGTGAGACCGATCAGGTGGCGCATGATCACCACCTGGCGTTGCTCGTCCGGCAGCGTGGCGAGCGCTGCTCTGACCATCTCTGGCTGATCCAGATCGATGCCCGAGCTGGCGTTTGCGTCGAGCAAGTTGTCGGTCGGGGTAAGGCGATTGGCCCGCAGATGGTCGATGGCCACGTTGCGGGCGAGCCGGAGGAGCCAGGCGAGGAATGGCAGGCCACGATCGTCGTACTTGCCGATCCTCGTCATCAGCTTCGCGAAAACGTGTTGGGTCACGTCCTCGGCCTCGTGGTCGTCGCGCAGGATCGAGCGGACGTACCCGTAGATGTTGTTGCAGTAGGTGACGTACAGAAAGCGCAGCGCCTCCTGATCGCCTCCCTTGGCCCGGGCGACGGCGAGCTGCGTCTTGCTCACCATCTCCGGCGACTCGTCGACCGCATTTCTGCCCCTGAACCCGATCGTCCCCGTTGTTGCCGACAGCGCTTCGCTGATCATTGCCCCCTCCTTGCGTTTGTCCATGGTCCGCACGGCGACCGAGCGAAGGCGCCTCAACTTGACGCCCGCCGACAAGCAGCGCAGGCGTATTTCCGATACTTCCGCTGGCCCCCACAAGAGCGTCCACGCTCTCGCGTCTTCTGTCGTCGAGTATCGCCCCGGGCTTCGACGAGCGTCAATGAACGGCTTGACCCATTGCCCGTTCAGCGGGGTGAACGCCGTTCGGCAGGGAGAGTCCGTTCAGGTTCGGCGCGAGAAATTCCACATAACCGCCGTTAATCGGCTACTCTGAGGTGGCGAAGTTCGCTGCACGGAGGCATCGATGGGGCTCAGCAATACCGAATCGGGCACGATTGTCGTGCTGCGGCCGGATCCGCGCACTACTTGGCCGAAGATCCGTCTGCGGCCCTCAGTGGTGCACGGGGTCACCGCGGGCGCGGTGATCGTCGTTGCCCTGGCCTTCGTGCACCCGGTGGCGGGACATGCTCCGGTGCTCCGGGCGACCATCGAAACCGTGATCACGTCCTTGGCTCTGACCGCGACGGTGATCTGGCAAGCCCAGCTTGCACGGACGCGTGAGTGGCGTGAGTTGATGCTGTTCGGGGCGCTGCTGACGCTGACGCTGGTCGAGCTCTCGGCCTACTGGCTGCCGGCGGCGTTGAACATGCGCCCCGGCAGCTATGCCGCTGCCGCGGAGCGCTGGGGGATCCTGTTCGCGGCCGGAGCCTTCTTCGCGGCCAGCCACGCGCGCTCTGATGGCTTGAGGCCACCTGGGCTACGACCGCTCGCAATCACGGTTGCGCTCAGCCTGCTCGCGCTCGTCCTCGCCGGAGCCCTTGGGGTGGCGCTACGCCCCCGGCCGCTGACCACATCGGCCCATCCTTTCTCGGACCCGGGACAAACCATGGCCCACCCGCTCGGGGTACTGGTGACGCTCGGTGCCAGCGGGCTGTTCGCATTCGCCGCCGCCGCTTTTGTCCGCGCGGCGGTGCCCGGCCGAGACAGCGTGCAGCACCTGTTGGGATACGCCTGCATCCTGCTCGCCGGCGCGCAGCTGTACTCCGTTCCGTTGGCCTGGCTCGGACCGAGCTGGATCTCGCCCCGCGAGGGTTTGCGTCTGCTGGCCGGCGCCCTGTTCGTTGCTGGCGCCCTGCGCCGGGAGGTGAAGGTTCGCGCGGGCATCGCGCGTGCCGCCGCGATCGCCGAGCGACGCCGAGTGGCCCAGGACCTCCACGATGGGCTGGCCCAAGACCTGGCCCTGATCGCTTCGCACCGGCCGCTGATCACGGCGGAGCTCGGCGGCGAGCACCCGGTGACCGTCGCGGCGCTGCGTGCTCTGGCCCTGTCGCGCGGCACGATCAAGGAGCTGTCGGATCCCGCGGGTGTCACCATGCAGGAGGTCCTGGAGGCGGTCGCGCACGAACTCAGCGAGCGGTTTGAGATCGCGATTGCGGTCCACGGTGATCTCGACACCGAGCCTGCTCCCGATGTCCGCGAGCATCTGGCCAGGATTGCCCGGGAGGCGATCGCGAACGCCGCCCGGCACGGCGGGGCGAACGCCGTGGCGGTGTCTTTGAAGCGCACTGTGGACGGGATCGCGCTGCGCGTGACCGACGACGGCTGCGGTCTTGGAGACGTGCCATTCGCGCCCGCACGCGAAGGGTTCGGGCTTCACTGCATGCGCGAGCGCACGGCCTCCCTTGGCGGCCACCTGACCATTCGTCAGGCGGGAAGGAAGGGGACCGAGCTCGAGGTCGTGCTGCCATGAAGGAGGGCCGCCTGAGGCTGCTGATCGCCGAGCACGCGGCGACTCGGCTGGGAATCCGGCTGGCGCTTGGGGTCGAGGTCGAGGTGTGCGCCGAAGCCGGCGACTCCGAGCAGGCGATCCGCGCGGCCAAGCGAGAACAGCCGGACGTGTGCCTGGTGGGACGCCACATCTCTGACGGGCTTCATGCGGTGCGTGGGATCTGTCGGGCGGCCCCAGATACGGCCGTGGTGGTGCTCGCCGACCGGGCTGACGGAGATGATCTGCTGGAGTGCGTTCGGGCGGGCGCGATCGGTTACGTGCCCGGGGCCCTGGACGCGGAGCGCTTGCGCCGGGTCATCCGCGCGGTCGACGCGAATGAGGCGGTCGTGCCCCGGTCGATGGTCTTGGAGCTCTTGCTCGAGCTGAGAGGGGGCGATGCCAGTGAAGCGCTCTTGACGGGCCGGGAGTCTCAGGTGCTCCGACTGCTGCAGCGCGGGCATACGACCGCTGCCATCGCCAAGCGGCTGAACGTCGCACCGGTGACGGTGCGGCGTCACATCTCAGGCCTCGTGCAGAAGCTCGGAGTGGAAGACCGTTCGATGCTGATCGGGACCGGCAACCGCTGGGCTGCAGGCCACTAGCCGAATGTCTACGCCAGGCCGCGCCGAACCGCGTAAGCCGCTGCCAGCACACGGCTCGGCAGCCCCAGCTTGGCGAGGATGTTCGAAACATGGTTCTTGGCCGTGCGGGGGCTGATGTTCAGGGCTTGCGCGATCGCCGCATTCTCCATCCCCCGGGCGATCATGCGGAGCACCTCGAGCTCGCGAGGCGTGAGCCCGTCGGACCCGGCGAGATCTGAGCCAGGTCGGTCAGGCAGATGATGCACGGATCCAAAGATCACCTCGGCTGCGCGGGGCGAAAGCCAGGCCGCGCCCTGCGCGGCCGCGCGCACGGCTGCCACCACGCCATCGATCGAGGTGTCCTTGGTCAGATACCCACGCGCCCCGGCCTGCACCGCGGCAGCGATGTCCGCGTCCTCGGAGGCCACCGTGAGGACGACGACCCGCGCCTGCGGGTGACATTCGAGGATCGCACGCGTGGCCTCGATCCCGCCGAGATCGGGCATGCGCTTGTCGATCAGCACCACGTCGGGTTTCAGCTCGCCGGCCAGCCGGACGCCCATGCGACCGCCGGAGCCCTGGCCCACGACATCGATGTCGGGCTGCGCGCTCAGATACGAGACCAGTCCGGTGCGAAAAAGATCGTGATCGTCGACCACGAGCACACGAATGCGCGGCTCGCGATCGCCCGCAGCGACCTGCCCCCGGTCCAGCTTACCCCGCAAATCGTCCATGATGTTGTTGTCGGCAGATATGGCCCATCTCTGGAATCGGCCCCGTGACGCCCGATCAGCGGCCAATAGCCAGAGACCTAGTGGATTATACCTGTTCACCAGAGCTGAACGGCCCTCGAGCGACCGTCATCAGCGCCCTGACCGGCTTTAGATAGGATGTAAGGCAAGGACAACACATTGGGGGGTACTTTGCAGGCAGCGGGGGCAGTTGCGCTGCGGCGTGAGCAATGCGTGAGCTTCGTCGCACTCGAGCGCCAGCACGCCAAGATCGAGCGCGAGCTGCACGCGGCATTCGCGCGTTTGCTCTCCTCGAGCGCGTTCACGCTCGGGTCGGAGCTCGAGCAGTTCGAATCGGAGTTTGCGGCTTACACCGACGTGGCCCACTGCGTCGGGGTTGCGTCGGGGACGGCCGCGCTCAGCTTGATCCTGCGGGCAGCCGACGTGGGTCCCGGGGATGAGGTGATCGTGCCCGCGCACACCTTCATCGCCTCGGCGTTGGCGGTGGCACACGTGGGAGCCACGCCGGTGCTGGTCGACGTCGAGGACGGAACGGGGCTGATCGATCCCGACGCGGCCAGGGCCGCGATCGGCCCGCGGACGGCGGCGATCATCGCCGTCCACCTGTACGGTCAGGCCTGCGACATGGCCGCCGTCGAGGCCATTGCCAGACCCCATGGCCTGCTCGTGCTCGAAGACGCCGCACAGGCGCACGGTGCCCGTTACCGCGATCGACGCACTGGATCGCTGGGAGCAGCGGCTGCGTTCTCGTTCTACCCGAGCAAGAACCTCGGCGCGCTCGGCGACGGTGGCGCCGTGTGCACGGACGACGCCGCGCTGGCGACGCGGCTGCGCCGCTTGCGCAATCTCGGCCAGCGCGCCAAAGGCGAGCACGTGGAGCTCGGTTACAACGAGCGCCTGGACGCACTCCAGGCCGCGCTGCTGAGGGTCAAGCTGCCCTACCTCGACGAGTGGAACGGGGCTCGGCGAGCCCACGCGGCGCGCTACCGGGAATCGTTGCCGGCGGCGGCGCGGTTGCTCGAGGAGCGGCCGGACAGTCCTTGCATCTACCACCTCTTCCCGGTGCGCGTGAGCGACAGGGACAGGGTGTCGGCGATGCTCGAGGAGAGCGGAATCCAGACCGGCGTGCACTACGCCCCGGCGGTGCACGAACACCCCGCATGGGGTGATCGCGCTGTGATCCACGCGGAACTGCCAAAAGCGGAGGCTTGGGCCGCCGAGGAGCTGTCGCTTCCGATGCATCCCGGTCTCCGACCCGAGGAGATCGACCGCGTTCTCGATGCGGTCGACCGCGCGATCACGGCTTAAGGTCGGTGAAGGCCCTGCTCGGCGGGCAGCCTCGCACGCCGGCGCGATCACCTCAGCGCGCACCTGTGGGGGGGCCCTCGCGATGCGGCGGCCGCTGTCTATCGTGAGCTGGCGTGTCGACCCTCGTGCTCTCGGACCTTCACCTGGGATCTCGTCTGCGGCACGACGTCCTAACACACTCGGAGCCGCTGCACCGGCTGCTCGAGGCGCTTGAGGGCATCGAGCGGCTCGTGCTGCTGGGGGACATCGTGGAGCTGCTCGAAAAACGGACCGAGCGCGCGATGGACGTCGCCGAGCCGATCCTGCGCCTGATCGGCAGGACCCTCGGGGTCGACCGGGAAGTCATCTTCGTCCCTGGCAACCACGATCGGGCCTTGGTGGCCGGCTGGATCCGGCGAGTCGGCGTCGACCTCGCTCCCGACAGCCGCATTCCTCTCGACGCGACGCCGGAGCTGGCCCGCGTCACGTCGTGGCTTGCCCCGGGGCGCGTCCGGGTGCACTACCCGGGCGTGTGGCTCGCCCCGGGAGTGTGGGCTACGCACGGGCATTACCTCGATCGCCACCTGTTACCTGAGGTAGCGTTCGGCGTGACGCGCGGTCTCCTCGGACGCGTCCCGCGACCTGGCGCCGTCCCGATTGACTACGAACTGGCCGGAGGGCCGTCGCTCACTCGCCTCGAAGCGCTCGTGATCAAGGCGCTCCCGCGCCCGCTCGCCGCGCTGGCAGAGGACGCGGCTGAGCTGATTCGGGCCTCGACGATGCCGCTCGCCCCCCACCGCCTGCTGCGCCCGGGAATGGCGCGCCTCACCGCGAGGGTCCTGGGGGCGCAGATGCGCCTTGCGAGCCTCCCCGCACTCTCGCACGTGGTGGGGCGCCTCGGCGTTGACGCGGAGTGGGTGCTGTTCGGGCACGTGCATCGGCTTGGCCCGCTCCCGGGCGACGTCGAGACGCGGTGGCGGGGACCGCAGGGCCGGCCCCGCGTCCTCAACACCGGCTCCTGGGTCTACGAGCCGCTCCTGGTCCACAACGCCACCGCGCCGCACCCGTACTGGCCCGGTGGGGCCGTGATCTTGGAGGACGACCGGACGCCCCGCGCCGTCGGGCTGCTCGACGCCGTCCCCGCCGGCGCGATGCACTGAAGTCGTCGCACCTGAGTGATCGCTCGTTCCTCGGGCTACCAGTTCAGGGTCGGACACGTACCCTGCTACGTCAGGCCTGATCACCCGATGCATACCGGCCGGCGCTGGTTTCAAGTGAGGGGAGGTCGGTACATGGCGAGCGGGCGGACGGAGGGCCGGGCCGCGGTCATGGCGACCAGGGATTCTCGGTGAGTGACTTGAGGACCTCACGTCGCGTGCGTGGCCCCGGGATCTGGTTCATCCTCAGAGACGCGGTCTCGGTTAGACCCTCGCCCGAGATGTAGCCCTCGTCCTTGAGCTTCTGGAGCTGGTCGCAGCGGATTGCCTGGCTGCGGAAGTGGGGATCGAAGTCGTACGCCTCGGCGGCGTTGTACCCCAGGATCCCGTTGCGAATCGTGCGGTGGCGGCTGGGCGCCCGTCGGGTCGGGTCATCGCGGTCGCCCTCCATGCCGTGCGGCAGACGGTAGAACTCCTTGCCCTGCGCGGTGAACTCGAACCGCCGCATGGCGATGATCTCCTTTTGCGGCGAGCCGTACCAGAGGCTGTCGGTGCCCCAGCAGATGCGTTTGGGGCCGACGTAGGTGATCAGCTTTCCCAGTAGGTTCGCCGCCTGGTCGGGGTCGTCCATGACGCTGCGCCAGACCGACCCCAGTTCGGCCCAGACGTTTGGCACGTTCCCGAACTTGTGCCCTCGTGCGATGAACTTGGTGGCGTCGTAGTGGTGCTCGCGCAAGCTCTTGATCAAGGCGTCGACGGTGTTGGTGTTCGAGCGCGCCCTGGCGTCACCGGCATACGGCTTCTGCGTGTCGCCGATGTCGTAGCCCGAGTGGTACACGAGGAAGCGCACCTTGGGATTGTGCTTGGCGGCGTAGCCGATGTCGCGGGGGGTGGAGCAACGCTGGTCGAAGCCCGGCAGCGCAAAGCCCTTGTGGGTGGCGACGACAGGTGGGACCTCCGGGAACTTCTTGCTCACGTGGGCGACGTTGGCCAGGAACTCCATGCCAATGTCCGAGTCCAGGAACCAGCCGCTCGTGTATGGAATGTCACCCCAGGCGCAGTAGGTCTTCCATCCTCGGAGCTTGTCCCGGTAGTGGGCGGCCCGAGTATGCATCAGGTGCATCTCCTGGTCGAAGTACCGCGGTTTGCGCGGCACCGAGAAACCTCCCGGGTGAGACGGAGTCGCGGTGTTGGCGGTGCCGCTCGATCCGCGGTTCGGCATCACGAAGGCGTGCATCACGGCGCGCTCCGCAGCGAGTCTCCGCGTGGCCGCCGGGGTCCTCGCCGGCGGCTGGGTGTGTGCGTGCTTGCGGTGAGGGTGGCGGGAGGCGGCGAGATGGTTGACCAAGTCCACCGTCTCCGAGGCCTCGGCGATCGGCAACGGATTCTCGGTGTCGGGCGAGGTGGGGACCACTGAGAGCACCGTGGCCGAGGTCGCGGAATCGAGGTAGATCTCCTTGAGATACCAATATCGCGACAGATTCTGGATCGGGTCGACGCCGGCGACCGCCTTGGTCTGGGGGAACACGGCTTCGAAGAACGTCGCCAGCGCAGGATTCGTCATCCGCCACAGGCCCTCAGGTTCGACGTGGTGGGACTGAACGTCGAAGATGAACTCCCCCGGCAGATTGTTGAGGCTCTCGAGCCCCTTGCCCCCCGCGTACTCTAGGTCGCAGGCGTCGCCGCTCGCTCCACTGGCGACCGCGCCGTAGCTCCCGAAGATTCCCGGCCGAACCAGGTCGATGGCCCAGAACCCGATGGCCATGGCCGCCGCCGTGCGGACGAACTCCGCGCGGCTCATCCCCATCTTGCGCCGCCAGCGCTCGGTCTCCCGGTCAGCCAATCGCATGATCGTGAGCTGCTCGCGAGTCGGGCGCGGGGGGAAGTACTCCTCGTTGGAGGCCGGCAGGATGTCCACCGGCAGGTCCTCGGGCATGTCCGGCCACGAATGGCGCTGGGGACCGCTCGTGACCGACGGGCCCCACCGTTTCCAATTGATCATCTGCTCACCTCGGGTACTCGGGCGCCGTATGCCTCTTCTATCACTCTCGACCCGCAACGCTCGGCGGGCCTGAGCAGCAGCTGGCCGGAGTCGCGGGGTGCCGCCCCCTGCTGTCCCCAACCACGCGAGGGCGTTGGCATGGCTAGATTTGCGGCAGCCCTTGAGGGCTCTGAGGAATGCTGCCCGCCCGGTTCACCGCCGTCGTCCTGCTCGCCGCCTTGGTTCTGCCCGCGACGGTCCAGGCCGCCGAGTCCGGGAATGGCTCGGATTGGCCGTCGTACGGGCACGATCTCGCCAATAGCCGCTCGCAGCCGGAGGCGGGGGCTATCACCGTGCGCAGCGTGCCGCGACTGCGCATCGCCTGGGCGGCGCGCGGGCAGGGCCTCGACGCTGCTGGGAACGCCCCGTTTGTCACCTCGACACCGGCGGTCGAAGGTCGGCTGGCGGTGTGGGGCGACTGGCGCGGGACAGTTCACGCGGTCGACGTGAGGTCGGGCGCCGTGCGATGGGTCGCGCATCTCGCAGGCCCTTCGTACCTGGCCCAGATCAACTCCTCGCCGGCCATCGCCGGCAACCGTGTCTTCGTGAGCACGGGGACCGGCCACGTTGTGGCGCTGGACCTGGCGACCGGTCGCCGGCTCTGGAGCACGCTCGTCGACGACACACCTGAAACGGACCTCTTCTCCTCACCCACCGTCGTCGGTTCGACGGTCCTGATCGGCGTTTCGTCGATTCAGCTGGCGCTGCCGTTGCCCACGTACACGTTCCACGGAAGCGTCGTCGCGCTCGATGCCAGCTCGGGGCGGATCCGCTGGCGCACGTGGGTTCAGCGACCCGGGATCGATGGCCCCGGCGGCTCGGTGTGGTCGTCTGCCGCGGCGGACCCGGCCCGCGGTCTGATCTACATCGGGACCGGCCAAGCGTACGAGCAGCCGGCGGGGCCCAGGACGGACTCGCTGCTGGCGCTACGCATCCGTGACGGCCATGTGCGCTGGCAGCGCCAGTTCACGAGCGGCGACGTGTTCAACTTCTTCGACCAGGTCACGGGCCGTGACTACGACATCGGCGCCAGTCCCAACCTGTTCGACATCCGTGACAGACGAGTGGTCGGCGTCGGAGACAAGGGCGGCCGCTACGCGGTCTTCGACGCTTCGACGGGCGCGCGCGTCTGGCGTCGCCGGCTGTGCCCCGGCAGCCACCTCGGCGGCATCATGACGACGGCCGCCGTCGCCCGCGAGTCGATCTGGGCTACGTGCAACCGCCTTCACGACAAGAACGAGCTGGCCGATCCGACCAATCGGACGAGCATCATGCGCCTCGATGCCGCCACTGGGCGCACCCTATGGGTCCGGACCGTTCCCGGAGGCATCGTCGGTGCTATCACCGAGGCCGGCGGGGCCGTGTTCGTCCCCGACACGCTCGGCACGGTTCGCGCGTTCGACGGGCGTACCGGCCGGTTGCTGTGGAAGGCGCGACCCGGGGGGGCCGGATTCAGCGTCGACCACGGTGTCGCGGGCGGTATTACGGTCGCGGCGAATCGCGTCCTCGTCCCCTACGGATACTCCTTCATCGCGTCACCCTCCTTCCGGAAGGACGCCATCGGCGGACTCGTCGCGTACCGCGTTCGCTGACGGACATACGGTTCGTTGCGCCAGCCTTCGCCAGACCGCGACGCAAGTGACCAATCCGAGCCGGGTCAAGCGCCTCGAGGTCGCAGCTGACGTCGGCGGCGTTAGACCGCCTTGCCTTGTGAATCGTGGTTCACTAGCATGTGAATCTCGATTCACAGCGGCCGATGCCGAAGCCGTTGCTCCCGCCGGCCGCACGCTCGCCACGAGGAGGACCGATGGCCACGATCGACGTCGCGAACCCAGCCCGCGAGGTCCGCAACCAGCCGCCCCCGCTGCAGCCCGTGAACCTGTTCGAAGTCGACCTCGCGCTCGGCGAGGCGCTCGAGCGCGAGGGAGGAGGCTGGGGCGTCGACCGCGCCCGCGAGGCCGGCGCGATCGCGGGCAGCGCCGTGGCCCTGGAGCACAGCCGCCGGGCCGAGCGCAACCTCCCGGTCCTGCGCACGCACGACCGCTTCGGCCATCGGATCGATCAGGTCGAGCTCGATCCGTCGTGGCACTGGCTGCTGCGGGGGGCGATCGAGCGGGAGATCCACAGCCTGCCGTGGCGCGAGGAGCGAGCCGGAGGTCACGTCGTGCGCGCCGCGCTGTTCTCGCTGTGGGGCAACGCCAACGACGGCGTGATGTGCCCGGTGTCGATGACCTACGCCGCCGTCCCCGCGCTCCGCGATGGCGCGCCGGAGCTCGCGGCCGAGTGGGAGCCCCGGCTGACCAAGCCCGACTACGACGGCGGCTCCCTGTGCGGGATGGCGATGACCGAGCGCCAGGGCGGGTCGGATGTCCGCGCCAACATCTCGCGGGCGGAACCGGCGGGCGAGGGCGTGTACCGGATCACCGGCCACAAATGGTTCTGCTCCTACCCACCGTGCGACATCTTCCTGGTCCTCGCCCAGGCGCCCGGCGGCCTCTCGTGCTTTTTGATCGAGCGCGGCCCGGGGATGGAGTTCCAGCGGCTCAAGGACAAGCTCGGCACCCGCTCGCTCCCGTCCTCGGAAGTCGAGTTCCGCGGCGCCCTCGGCCGGCTCGTGGGCCAGGAGGGGCGGGGGGTGCCGGCGATCATCCGGATGGTCAACCACACCCGCCTGGACTGCCTGCTCGGGGCCGCCACCGGTCTGCGGCGGGGGACGCTCGAGGCCATCCACCACGCCCGCCATCGCTCAGCCTTCGGCCGGCTGCTCGTCGATCAGCCCGCGATGCGCAACGTGCTCGCCGACCTGGCGATCGAGTCCGAGACCGCGACGGTCTCGGCCATGCGGGTGGCGCGCAGCTACGACGAGCCCGGCGAGGGCGCGTTCCGCCGGTTCGCGACCGCGGTGTTGAAGTACTGGGTGGCCAAGCGGGCGCCGGCCCACGCCGCAGAGGCGCTCGAGTGCCTGGGGGGGAACGGGTTCATCGAGGACTCGGGGATGCCGCTGCTGTACCGCGACGCGCCGCTGAACTCGATCTGGGAGGGCTCTGGCAACGTCGCCGCGCTGGACGTCCTCCGGGCGCTGGCCAAGGAGCCCGAGGGGCTCTCGGCGTTCATCGGCGAGTGCGAGCTCGCAGCCGGCGCCGACCGGCGCCTCGACGCCCACTTGTCTCGCGCGCGTGACCAGTTGGAGGCGGCGTTCGCCGGGGAAGACCCGCAGTTCCTGGCCCGGCGGATCGTCGAGGATCTGGCCCTCGCGCTACAGGGGTCGCTGCTCGTGCGCTTCGCCCCGGCGGCGGTGGCAGACGCGTTCTGCGCCGCCAGGCTCGACGCGGAGGGCGGGCGCGTGTACGGGACGCTTCCCGCCGGCGTCGACGCGGTGGCGATCGTCGATCGCGCCCTGCCGGCATGAGCGCAGTCACCTACGAGGTGGCCGGGCGGGTCGCGCGGCTGACCCTTAACCGCCCCGAGCGCGGCAACGGGATCACCCGCGGGCTGGTGTCGGAGCTCGAGCGCGCGGTCGAGCGAGCCGACCTCGACCCCGACATCCACGTGCTGCTCCTGTCGGGCAACGGCAAGGGGTTCTGCGGCGGCTATGACCTGGTGGAGAGCGCCGAGGGCCGGGGCCCCGAGCGCGACGCCGACGCGCCGCCCGGCCCGCCTCCCGGGTCGCCGCTCGATCCGCGGGTGATGATGGCCAACCACGACCCCTCCCGAAACTGGGACCCGATGGTCGACCACGCCATGATGAGCCGCAACGTCCGCGCGTTCATGTCGCTGTTCCACTGCTCGAAGCCGGTCGTCTGCAAGGTGCACGGCTTCTGCGTCGCCGGCGGGACCGACATGGCGCTGTGCTCGGACCTGCTGGTGATCGCCGCCGACGCCAAGTTCGGCTATCCGCCGGCCCGGGTGTGGGGGTCGCCGACCACCGCGATGTGGGCCTATCGGCTGGGTCCGCAGCGCGCCAAGCGGCTGCTGTTCACCGGGGACTCGCTCACCGGAGCCGAGGCGCTCGAGTGGGGGCTGGCGATCGAGGCGCCGGCGCCCGAGGACCTCGACGAGCGGGCGCACGCGCTGGTGGAGCGGATCGCGCGGCTGCCGGTCAACCAGCTGCAGATGATGAAGCTGCTGCTCAACCAGTCGCTGTACTCGCAGGGCCTGCACGCCACCCAGCTGCTGGGCACGCTGTTCGACGGGATCGCCCGTCACACCAAGGAGGGGTACGCCTTCCAGCGGCAGGCCGCCCAAGAGGGGTTCCGGGCCGCCGTCCGCGCACGCGACCACCCCTTCGGAGACTGGGGACGATGACCGAGGAGCTGCTGGCGCCGACCCGCGTGCGGCTGATGCGAGCGGCTCAGGAGCTGATCGAGGAGGGCGGCTACGGGCCGGCGTCGGTAGTGGCGATTGCCGAGCGGGCGGGGGTCGCGGCGGGGACCCTGTACCGCCACTTCAGCTCCAAGGAGGAGCTGTTCGTGGAGGTGTTCCGGTCGGTGTGTGACCGGGAGATGCGGGCGATGCGGACGGCGGCCGCGGAGATGCCGGCCGAGGCCGCACACGTGGATCGGCTCCTCACCGTGCTCTGCACCTTCGCCCGGCGGGCGCTACGCCGGCCGCGGCTGGCCTGGGCGCTGATCGCCGAGCCGGTCGACCCGCTCGTCGACGCCGAACGGCTCGCCTACCGCGAGCGCTACAGCGAGCTGACGGCGGAGGCCCTGCGGGCCGGGATCGCCGCCGGCGAGCTTCCCGGCCAGAACGTGGAGCTGACCGCGGCGGCGCTGGTGGGCGGCTGCGGCGAGGCGCTGGTCGGCCCGCTGTCGCCGCTGGCCGCGACCACGCCCGCCGAGGAAGAGATCATCTCCGCGCTGGGGACGTTCGTACGCCGAGCGGTGGGCGCCGAATGAGTGCCGCGGTGCGGATCGAGCGGGACGGACCCGTGACCACGGTCGTGCTCGCGCGATCGGAGCGGCGCAACGCCGTCGACGGGGCCACGGCGGCGGCGCTGGCCCACGCCTTCCGGCAATTCGATGCCGATCCGGGGGCCGCGGTGGCCGTGCTCCACGGCGAGGGCGGCGTGTTCTGCGCCGGCGCCGATCTCAAGGCCGCCGGCACTGACGAGGGCAACCGGGTCGCGCCCGACGGCGATGGCCCGATGGGGCCGACGCGGCTGCGACTGTCAAAGCCGGCGATCGCGGCCATCGCCGGCCACGCCGTCGCCGGCGGGCTCGAGCTGGCGCTGTGGTGCGATCTGCGGGTGGCCGAGGAAGACGCCGTGCTCGGGGTCTTCTGCCGCCGCTGGGGGGTGCCGCTGATCGACGGCGGGACGGTGAGGCTCCCACGCCTGATCGGCACGGGCCGGGCGATGGACATGATTCTGACCGGGCGGCCGGTCGACGCTCAGGAGGCCCTCCGGATCGGCCTGGTCGACCGGGTCGTGCCCACCGGGGAGAGCCGGGCCGCGGCTGAGGAGCTGGCCCACGAGCTGGCGCGGTTCCCGCAGAGGTGCCTGCGCGAGGACCGATTCTCGCTGCTCGAGCAGGAAGGGCTCGACGAGCGGGCGGCGATGGCCCGCGAGTTCGAGCACGGGCTCCGGTCCCTGGCCGAGGTGCAGGCCGGCCTCGAGCGCTTCCGCGCCGGCGCCGGCCGCCACGGCTCGTTCGAGTGATTTCGGCCGCCGCGGCTCGTTCGAGTGATTAGATGTGCCCGTGGCGTGCGTCTGCGTCCGCGGTCCGCTGAAGAAGCTCGCTGGCGGCCGCTCCGAGCACGAGATCGACGGAGCGACGGTGGGCGAGCTGCTGACAAAGCTCGAGCGGGCCCATCCGGCGGTGGCGGGGTGGGTGCTGGACGAGCGCGGGTTGATCCGCCGGCACATCAATGTGTTCGTCAACGGCGAGCGCGGTGCGCAGGGCACCGCGGTGGGCACGGGCGATCGGGTTGAGGTCGTGCCGGCGATCACAGGTGGGTGAGGGCACGTGACCGGGCTGCTGGTGGGCTCTACTCGCTGGCCGGGGCGAGCTGAGCCGATGCCGCGATGGGGACCACGATGATCAGCCGCCTCGCCGCCGGCGTGGCCGCGCTCGCCGCGCTCGCCGCGCTCGCGATCGTCCCCGGCGCGGGGGCGGACTGGACCACCTATCACGGCGACCCGGCGCGCTCCGGCGTCGACTCGAGCAGCACGGGGTCGGTGCCCTTCGCGCCGGCCTGGACCTCGCCGACCCTGGGCGGCGACATCTATGCCGAGCCGCTGGTCTACCAGGGGCTGGTCCTCATCGCCACCGAGAGCGACGACATCTACGCGCTCAGCGAGTCGACCGGTCAGGTGGTGTGGCACGTCAGCCTCGGGACGCCGGTGCCGGCGTCGGCCCTGCCCTGCGGCGACATCTCGCCGACCGTCGGGGTCACCTCGACGCCGGTAATCGACCCGGCCACCGGCACGTTGTATCTGGTCGCCGATCTGTGGGACGGGGTTCACGCCCATCACTGGCTGTTCGCCTACGACGCGAGGACCGGCAACGCCTTGTGGAGCGAGGGGGTCGATCCGCCGGGCTCGACGCCGGAGGATCAGCTGCAGCGGGCGTCCCTGAACCTGTCGGCGGGCCGGGTGCTGATCGGCTTCGGGGGCAACAACGGCGATTGCGGCACCTACTGGGGATGGCTGGAGTCGGTCTCGGAGGCCGCGCACACCATCGTGACCTGGAAGGCCCCGACGCTCAAGGGGGATGCGATCTGGGCCCCAGGCGGTCCAGCCGTCGATGGCGCCGGGAACGTCTACGCGGCGACCGGCAACGGCGCCTCGACCACGACCTACGACTACGGCGATTCGCTGCTGAAGTTCGGCTCGACGGCGAACCTCATCGACTACTTCGCCCCCAGCAGCTGGGCGGCCGACAACGCCGACGACGCCGACCTGGGGTCGTCCTCGCCGGCGCTGTTGTCCGGGGGCCTCGTTTATCAGGATGGCAAGAACGGCAATGGCTATCTCCTCTCCACCAGCGACCTGGGCCAGCTGTTCCAAGCGCCCGTGTGCGCCAGCTTCGGCGCCGACGCCTACGAGGACGGGGTCCTGTATGTCGCATGCTCGGGCGGCATCCAGGCGCTGTCGATCGCCGGCGCCAGCTTCTCCGCCCTGTGGCACGGCCCGAATAACGCCAACGGGCCACCGATCATCGCCGGCGGGCTGGTGTGGGTGACGGCCTGGGCCGGCGCCACGCTCTACGGCCTGAACCCGTCAACGGGCCAAGCCGTGGTGACCCAGCCCACCCCGCCGATGGAGCACTTCACCAGCCCCTCCGCCTCCGACGGGAAGCTGTTTTTGGCCACCGGCCGGACGGTCGAGGCGTACGCGATCGCCCTGCCCGCGCCCGCCCCAAAGGCTCGGCCGCCGGCGCCGCCGCTGGTGCCGACGTGCGGCTGCCGGGGAAAGCACTGCCGGATGCTGGTGGCGCTGGTGCACGTGCGGCACGCCCGCGTGACTCGCGCCCGCGCGTATCTGGGTCGCAAGCTGGTGGCGTCGAGGCGCGGGCACCGGCTGCGCCACATCTCGTTCCCCTCTCCACCGCACCGGAGGTCGTTCACGGTCCGGCTGGTGGAGACCACCAGTCACCACCGCCGGCACACGTTCCGGATCCGGTTCAGCGGCTGCCGGCGGGTCAGGGCTCGACGGTAGCCCCCGCCCACTCGAGCAGCAGCGCTACGTGCTCGGCGGTCAGCCCGACGGCGGGATCGGTGCTCACCAGCAGCGTCGGCGCCGCCCGCGCGGTGGCCCATGCCCGGCAGCGATCGTCGTGGGCGTCGTCGAGCCACGCCAGCGGCCGCTCCGCCGCGACGCCGGAGTCGATTCCGGCCACCTTCCAGTGGGCGCTGGCGGGCCGGTCGCAGTCGTCGAAGCTGATGTGGGGCAGGGGCCCGGGGAGTCCGAGCGCCCGCGGCAGGTACTCGTTGGCCTTCTCGTCCCAACCCGTGCACCACACCAGCTCGAACCGCGCCGACAGCGTGCGCAGGTGCTCTCCGGCGCTGGCGGAGAGGAAGTGGGCGATCCCGTCCACCATCGCGAATCGGCCGACCGGGGGCCGGGCAGGATCGAACCCGTACAGCGAGATCACTCCATCGACGTCGACTAGCAGCAGCGGTCTGTCCATATCTGGCTCTTATCGGGTCTGTCCATATCTGGCTCTTATCTAGGTTCGTCAGATTGTGCGTGATGCCGTTGATGAGGCTCGCTGTGGGGCGCCGGCGCCAACTGCCGCCCCCCCGTCCATAGATCTGCTGTCCTTGTCCCTTCGGATTCAAGCCCCGCGCGTGCGCTGCCGAGTACTCACCCTGAGGTCGGGCTCGGCGCCGGCCTTCGCTCCCGATCCCCACCGATGACCCTAACTTTCGGCATCCTCCTCGCGCTCGCCTGCGCCCTGGCGACGAACATCGGCTTCCTGTACAAGCATCGCGGCGCATGCGCGGCGCCGGCGGTCGACATGCGCCGGCCGGTGCGTTCCGCGGGAGCGCTGTTCGCCTCGCCGCTGTTCGCGATCGGGATGGTGATCGCCGCCGGCGCCTGGATGTTCCACGTTGCCGCGATGGCGCTGGCCCCGCTGTCGGTCGTGCAGGCGGTGCTCGCAGGGGGCGTCGTGCTGCTCGCGGTGATGGCCGAGCGCGTCTTCGGGCTGCGCATCGGAAGGCGCCAGTGGCTGGGGCTGGGGCTGACCGCGTTGGGGCTGATCCTGCTCGGCTTCACCCTGCCGGCCGCCCACGGCGCCGACTCGCGCTTCTCGCTCCCGGGCATGATCTCGTTCGAGGCCGGCCTGATCGGCGCCGGGACGCTGCTGATCATGGGCCCCCGGATCGGGGCGCCGAGCGAGCACCAGGGATTTATGCTCGGCGCTGCCGCGGGGATCCTGTTTGGGGTCTCCGACGTGTCGATCAAGGCGATCTCCGGGCTGATCGCGGCCCACGGCCTCATCGGCCTGCTCACGCCTTGGACGATCGTCACCGTCGCGGTCTCGATCGTCGCCTTCTACGCCTCGGCCAAGGGGCTGCAGGACGGCGACGCGGTGCCGGTGATCGCGGTCACCGGCACGGCGGCCAACCTAACCGGGATCGTCGGTGGGATCAGCGTGTTCGGGGATCCGCTGTCGGGGCAACCGCTGTCGCTGTCGCTTGAGTGCCTGGCCTTCGGTCTGGTGCTGGCCGCGGCGTGGCTGATGCCGGCACCGGTGAGGGCGGCGCCCGCGGCTGTGGCCGCCGTGCCCGCGCCGTAGCGGCCCGGAGCTCCCTAAAGACCTAATTGCAATCGCCCCTGCCGCGATGGATAATTGTGGGCAAGGGGCAACGCCGGTACCGTTGTACAAAACGGCAAACGGTCTGAGAGGGAGCGTGATGACGAGCATCGAAGCTGCAGTCGGTACCGAGCAGGGCACCCTTCAGGAGATGGCCCGTCGACACCTGTGGATGCACTTCACGCGGATGTCGGCGTACGAGCACGCGGAGGTCCCGATCATCGTCCGCGGCGAGGGATGCTACGTCTACGACGAGCACGGCAACCGGTACCTCGACGGGCTCTCGGCGCTGTTCTGCGTCAACATCGGCCACGGCCGGGCGGACATCGTCCAGGCCGGCGCCGATCAGGCCAAGCAGCTGGGGTTCTTCACCAACTGGTCCTACGCGCACCCGCCGGCGATCGAGCTGGCGGCGCGGGTGGCCTCGTTGGCGCCCGGCGATCTGAACCGGGTGTTCTTCACCAGCGGCGGCAGCGAGGCGGTCGAGTCCGCGCTGAAGCTGGCCCGGCAGTACCACAAGCTCACCGGCAAGCCGAACAAGTACAAGGTGATCGCCCGCGAGACCGCCTACCACGGAACCACCCTCGGGGCGCTGTCGGCGACCGGGATCACCGGCCTGCGCCAGCCGTTCGAGCCGCTGACCCCGGGCGACCATCACGTCCCCAACACGAACCGCTACCGGATGGCACCGGGGATGACGGAGGCGCGCCTCGCGGAGGCGATCGCGGAGACGATCGAGTTCGAGGGCCCGGACACGGTGGCCGCGGTGATCCTCGAGCCGGTCCAGAACTCCGGCGGCTGCTTCACCCCGCCCGACGGCTACTTCCAGCGCGTGCGCGAGATCTGCGACGAGAACAACGTGCTGTTGATCTCCGACGAAGTGATCTGCGCGTGGGGGCGGCTCGGCGAGTGGTTCGGGGCCCAGCGCTATGACTATCAGCCGGACCTGATCACGACGGCCAAGGGGATCACCAGCGCCTACGCGCCGCTGGGTGCGGTGATCGCCTCCGAACGGGTGGCGGAGCCGTTCCTCGAGGGCGAGAACAGCTTCACCCACGGGCTCACGTTCGGCGGCCACCCCGTGTGCACCGCGATCGCGCTGGCGAACATCGACGCCTTCGAGCGCGAGGCCGTGTTCGAGAACGTCCGCGCCAACGAGACCGCCTTCCGGGCGACGCTCGATTCACTGCGCGACCTGCCGATCGTCGGCGACGTCCGCGGCGCCGGTTACTTCCTGGCCATCGAGCTGGTCAAGGACAAGGAGACCAAGGAGACGTTCTCGGATGCCGAGGCCGAGGTGCTGCTGCGGGGGTTCCTGTCCGGCGAGCTGTTCCGGCGCGGGCTGATCTGCCGCGCGGACGATCGTGGCGACCCCGTGATCCAGCTCTCGCCGCCCTTGATCGCCGGCGCCGAGCAGTTCGAGGAGATCGAATCGACCCTGCGGGCAGTGCTCACCGAGGCCGGTGAGCGGATGCACGTCCACTCCGGCCAGCGAGCGTGACCTCGACGTGACCAGGCGGCATTGAGGTTGCATGCTCACCGTTCGTGACCTGCTGGACGAGGTGGACGTCCGCCTGCTCGCGGGCGAGGGTGGCGTGGATCTGCCGGTGCGCTGGGTTCACATCACCGAGCTGCTGGATCCGACGCCGTGGCTGTCCGGCGGCGAGGTGCTGCTGACCACTGGGCTGCAGCTTGACTCAGCCGAACAGCAGCGGGAGTTCATGACCCGCCTGGCCGACCATCAGCTGGCGGCGCTCGGATTCGGCACCGGATTTGCGCACGCGGACGTCCCCGAGGCGATCCTGGCCGTCGCCGAGGAGCGCAAGTTCCCGGTGTTCGAGGTGCCCTACGAGGTGCCGTTCATCGCCATCACCGAGGCGGCGTTCACGCAGCTGGTCAACGAGCAGTACGCGGTGCTGCGCCGAGCGCTGGCGGCGCAGGAGCGGCTCGAGCGGATCGTCCTCTCCGAGCGGGGCCTCGATGCGATCGCGGGGGCGCTGGCGACGTTGATCGGCGCGGCCGTGTTCGTGTTCGACCCGCGCGGCGAGCTGCTCGTACAGCACGCCTTCCGGCGGCCGGTCGACGCCGAGGCACTGGCCGGGCTGCGTGGCGAGATCCGGGAGCGAGCCCGCCGGCGGGAGTCGCGCACGTTCATGCCCAGCGGCGAGGACGGGAGCCGCTCGCTGGCCCTTCCCGTGGCCGCGGACGGGCCGCCGAGACTCGGCGCCTCGAGCCCGGGGCGGATCCCCGAGGCGTGGCTGGTCGCGGTCAAGGACAGCGGGCCGCTGTCGGATTTCGACCGCCTCACTCTCCATCAGGCGGTCACGATCGTCGCGCTCGAGCTGCTGCGCTCCCGGGTGGCCGGCGACACCGAGCGCAGGCTGGCCGGCGACATCCTGGCGGCGGCGGTTCACGGCGAGCTGACCGGCGTGGAACTCGCCCGCCGGCTCGAGCCGTTCGGGCTCTCGGACCGCGTCGCCGCGATCGTGGTCGAGCGACCGGCCTCCGGCCGCGGCTCGCCGGCGCCGCTCGAGCTGGCGGTCACGGCCGCGCTCCGGGACGACGCCGCCCCCGGGCTGGTGGCCTCGACGCAGGCGATGACCTGCGCGCTGGTGCCGGGGATGGGCCAGGACGAGCTGGTCTCGCTCGCCGAACGCGTTCGCGTGCGGCTGCGGGCCGAGATCGGGCAACCCGTTCGGGTGGCGGTCGGGCGCCCGGTGGCGGGCGGCGAGGCGCGGCGGAGCTTCCACGAAGCCCGCTGCGCGCTCGAAGCGCTGAGCCTGATGATCCCCTCCGAGAACGGCAGCAACGGCGCGGGCGTGAGCATGGCCGAGGAGCGCGTGGCGACCTACAAGGACCTCGGGTCCTTCCAGCTGCTGCTGTCGCTCCAGGATGACGAGGCGCTGAAACTGTTCTGCGACTCGATCCTCGGACCGATCGAGGCCAGCGAGGGCCACTACGGGGGTGAGCTGATGCGCTCGCTGGAGGCGTTCATCGAGGAGAACGGGCAATGGGAGCGAGCCGCGCGCCGGCTCTACTGTCATCGTCACACTTTGCGCTACCGGATCCGGCGCGTCGAGGAGCTGACCGGGCGCAACCTGTCCAGCGCGCGCGATCGAATCGAGTTCTGGCTGGCGCTACGAGGAAGGGAGCTGGTGTCCTCACCATGAGAGTTGGCGTTCCTACCGAGGTGAAGACCGATGAGTACCGGGTCGCCCTGACCCCGGCCGGCGTCCGGGAGCTGGTCGACGCGGGCCACGAGGTGTTCGTGCAGAGCGGGGCCGGGCTGGGTTCGGCGATCACGGACGAGGGGTATGCCGCCCAGGGCGCCTCGATCCTGCCCGACGCCGACGCGGTGTTCGCCGCCAGCGACCTGCTCGTCAAGGTCAAGGAGCCCCAGCCCGAGGAGGTCGGGCGCCTGGAGCCGCGCCACACGCTGTTCACCTACCTGCACCTGGCCGCGGACGTGGCCCTGACACAGGGCCTGATGGAGTCGGGGGCGACGTGCATCGCGTATGAGACCGTCGAGGACACGCGGGGACGGCTGCCGCTGCTGGCGCCGATGTCCGAGGTCGCGGGCAAGATCGCCACCCAGGCCGGCGCGTTCATGCTCGAGAAGCCGCTCGGCGGCCGAGGGATCCTGCTCGGCGGCGTGCCCGGGGTGGCCGCCGCGAACGTGATGATCATCGGTGGCGGTGTCGTCGGCATGCACGCCGCGTTCGTCGCCGTCGGGATGGAGGCGACCGTGTACGTCTTCGATCGCAACATCGACCGGCTGCGAGAGCTGGACGTGGCCTTCGGGGGCCGGGCCGACACGTGCTTCGCCTCGACCCTGTCGATCGAGGAGCGGCTGCCGGACATGGACCTGGTGATCGGGGCCGTCCTGGTCCACGGGGCGCGCGCGCCGCGCATGGTCACGCGGGCGCAGCTCAGCCTGATGCGGCGCCAGGCGGTACTGGTCGACGTCTCGATCGACCAGGGCGGCTGTTTCGAGACCTCGCGTCCCACCACCCACTCGAACCCGACCTACGAGGTCGACGGGATCACCCACTACTGCGTCACCAACATGCCCGGCGCGGTCCCGATCACCTCGACCTACGCGCTGACCAACGCGACGATGCCCTACGTGCTCCATCTGGCCTCGGCCGGCGTCGCCGGCGCGATCGCCGACAATCCCGGGCTGAAGCTCGGGGTCAACGTCGCCGGCGGCCACGTCACCTACTCGCCGGTGGCCGAGGCGACCGGGTTCGAGTACGTGGAGGTCGACGAGGCGCTGGCGGGGGTGGCGGCGGGGGCCTGACGCTGGGTCGCCGGCGCGGCGGTTCGGGGCGCGGGTCGGCTCCGCGGCCACGCGGCGGGCCGTCCGCCCACCGGTGGAGATATTGGTTGTATATGGACCCAAATCTCCATCGGTGATTGGTTGGGCCGCATGCGGCCAGGGCCGGGCCGCCGGCGGCGCGGGCATCGGCCCCGCCCCTGCTACGCTGCGGACCGCATGCCGACCACGAGCCAGTTGATCCGCAAGGGGCGCACGGCGCCGAAGAAGAAGGTCACCACGCCGGGCCTGAAGTCGGGCAAGGGCCGCAAGAAGAAGGTCGCCGCCCCACAGCGTCGCGGCGTGTGCACGCGTGTGTTCACGACCACGCCGAAGAAGCCTAACTCCGCGCTGCGTAAGGTCGCACGCGTGCGCCTCACGAATGGGATGGAGGTCAACGCGTACATCCCCGGCGAGGGCCACAACCTCCAGGAGCACTCGGTCGTGCTCGTCCGCGGCGGCCGGGTCAAGGACCTCCCCGGCTACCGCTACAAGGTGATTCGCGGCACGCTCGACGCCGCCGGTGTCAGCGACCGCAAGAAGGCGCGCTCGCAGTACGGCGTGAAGGCGAAATAGTGCCCCGTCGCGCCGCCGCACAGATCAGGACGATCGAGCCCGATCCGGTCCACCGCAACCGGCTCGTCCAGCAGGTCATCAACAAGGTGATGCTCGACGGCAAGAAGTCGGTGGCGGAGAAGATCGTCTACGACGCCCTGGCGATCCTGGCCGAGCGCAGCGGCAAGAACCCGGTCGAGCAGGTCGAGGCCGGGGTCAAGGCGCTGACGCCGGTGCTCGAGGTCAAGTCCCGGCGTGTCGGTGGCGCCACCTACCAGGTCCCGGTCGAAGTTCCGCCTCGCCGCGCCCGCACCCTCGCCGTCCGCTGGCTCGTTCAGTACGCCCGCCAGCGGCGTGAGAAGACGATGTCCCAGCGGCTTGCCAACGAGCTGCTCGACGCTCAGCAGCAGCAGGGCGCCGCGTTCAAGCGCAAGGACGACGTCTACCGGATGGCGCAGGCCAACAAGGCCTTCGCCCACTACCGCTGGTAGCCGTGCCCGGTGGCACTCGGAGACGGTGGGTGGCGCTGGTGGCGTCGATCGGCGCGCTGTCGCTGGCCGGCGTGGCGAGCGCCGCCGGGACCGTGGTCTTCCGCGGCGCCCCGGGGACGAAAGCCCCGCCCCGCAGACTCGACGGCGTGAGGATGAAGAAGTTCCGCCGCGACCACCGTCGCCGCGACACGCTGGTCAGCTCCGTCACCGGCCCGACCGGGAAGATCACCTTCGGCTCGCAGGCCCTGCACCTGGTGGTCAAGAACGTGGCCCGGAAGGGCAACTGGAGGACGTGGAGCAACCACTACCACGGCGATGTCTACTTCTTCGCCCCCTCGGCGACGCTGACGCTCCCATCAGGCACGACTGCGTTCTACTTCTACGCCGAGCCCAACGACCGCGGCAAGTTCAAGATCACGGCGACCAGCGGCGCAGCGACGTCTGGGCCGGTCGCGGTCAGGGGAATCGGCGGCGCGAAGTTCTTCGGCTTCGTGGCCAAGGGCGGCGCGCAGCTGACGACGATCACGGTGCGCTCGACCGACAGGAAGACGAGCGCCACCGACCCCGGCGGCTTCGCCCTGGGCGAGTTCGGCATCCACTAGCCGAGCGGCACGTCCGCTAGCCGAGACGCGCGTCCACTAGCCGAGCGGCACGTCCGCTAGCCGAGACGCGCGTCCGCTAGCCGAGAGGCGCGTCCGCTGGTCGAGCGGTCGGCGCAGAGCAACGCGAGGGCCGCCCACCACACGGGACCGGGGGCTGCGGTGGGACAACCCTCGCGGCCTCTAAGGGTAGAGATCAGAACCGGGTGCCTGACCGGACCCGGGGGCGGTTGTCAGAGTGCCGACCGTCGCCCGCCCTGAGCCGGCCCGGCAAGCAGCAGGCCGCAGACGGAGGTGAGCAGCAGGACGACCGCGCCGAGCGTTTCCAGGTAGAACCCGGCGCTGGGAGTCGAGGTGGCCTGCGCGTAGTGCGACGAGGTCAGCACCAAGCCGGTGGCGCTTGCGTCGGGGAGGTCGCCGAGCAGGGCGATCAGCAGGGCGGCGAGCCCCAACACGCCGAGCGCGAGCAGTGCCGGCCGGCTCGCCGCGCGCCACACGGCGAAGGCCAGACCGGCCGCGAGCACCGCGATCAGCGCCATCGCATAGGAGTGATGCGAGCCCGTCGAGACCGACCTGACCGCGATTCCCGCCGCGGCCACGTGGACCTCGAACAGGGTCGTGAACTCGGCCACGAGCAGCATCAGCGCACCCAGCAGCCCGCCCGCCAACAACGCGGCCTCGAGGGCGCCGGAAGCGGCCCCGTCGGTCTCGGGAACGGCGCTTGACCCCGCCCCCCCGGCGGCGCCTGATCCGGCCCCGGCGCCGGCGCCTGATCCCCCCCCGGCGGCGCCTGATCCGGCCCCGGAATCGCCCACGCCGGGGTCCGGGCGGGGCACCAGAACGCCCTCGGATCCCGGAAGGCCTCTGCTATATTCAGGCTGCGCCTCGGGCGGCGTCGCGTTCATCTGTGCTCGCTCCCGAGCGCGGAATATCCAAGCGATGGAGACGCCGACCCACTAGAGAATCGCCCCCCGTCGACAGCCGCGTCGTGAAGGGGCCCGCTGGGCCCTTTTTCATGTCCACCCGCCCCGCTCGTGAACGGGAGCGCGGCCCCCGCAAACCGCTTCAACCCACCGAACATCATGCCTCGCAAGTTCACGCTAGAGAAGACTCGCAACATCGGGATCATGGCCCACATCGACGCCGGTAAGACGACGACGACCGAGCGCATCCTCTATTACACCGGTCGGACCTACAAGATGGGGGAGGTTCACGAGGGTGCAGCGGTGATGGACTGGATGGAGCAGGAGCAGGAGCGGGGCATCACGATCACCTCGGCCGCCACGACCTGCGAGTGGAACGCCCACCGGATCAACATCATCGACACTCCCGGCCACGTCGACTTCACCGTCGAGGTGGAGCGCTCGCTGCGCGTGCTCGACGGCTCGATCGCCCTGTTTGACTCGGTCGCCGGCGTGGAGCCGCAGTCCGAGACCGTGTGGCGCCAGGCCGACAAGTACCGCGTGCCGCGGATCGCCTACATCAACAAGATGGACCGGATCGGCGCCGACTTCGACCGCGGCGTGCAGACGATGGTCGATCGGCTCGGCGCGCATCCGGTCCCGATCCAGCTGCCGATCGGCTCCGAGGCCGACTTCCGCGGAATCGTCGACCTGGTCACAAACAAGGCCATCATCTATAAGGACGAGCTGGGCAAAGAGCAGGACGTGATCGAGGTCCCGCCCGAGCTCGCCGAGCAGGCCGCCGCCGCCCGCGAGCATCTGCTCGAGGAGGTCTCCCATTACGACGACGAGCTGCTCGAGATGATCCTCGAGGAGCAGGAGATCCCAGTCGATCGGCTGAAGGCGGCGATCCGCAAGGCCACGCTGGAGATCCGGATGACCCCGGTGCTGTGCGGCTCGAGCTTCAAGAACAAGGGCGTTCAGCCGCTGCTCGACGCGGTCATCGACTACCTCCCGAGCCCGCTCGACGTGCCTGCGGTCGAGGGCGTCGAGCCCGCCAAGGGGTCGACCAACGGCGATGAGCGCCTGGCCGTGCGCCACGCCGATGACGACGAGCCCTTCGCCGCGCTGGTCCACAAGATCATGGCCGACCCCTACGTGGGCAAGCTCACTTACTTCCGGGTCTACTCGGGGCGGCTCGAGGCCGGCTCACGGGTGCTGAACGTCAACACCGGACGGACCGAGCGGATCGGCCGCATCCTGATGATGCACGCCAACGACCGCGAGGAGGTCAAGGAGGTGTACGCCGGCGACATCGCCGCCGCGGTCGGGATCAAGCAGGTCGCGACCGGCGACACGCTGGCGGCGCCGGACCGCCCGATCAAGCTCGAGACGATCGAGTTCCCCGAGCCGGTGATCAAAGTCGCGATCGAGCCCAAGACCAAGGCCGACCAGGAGAAGATGTCGACCGCGCTCGGGCGGCTGGCCGAGGAGGACCCGACGTTCCAGGTTCGCACCAACGAGGAGACCGGCCAGACCGAGATCTCAGGCATGGGCGAACTGCACCTCGAGGTGCTGGTCGACCGGATGCTGAGGGAGTTCAAGGTCGAGGCCAACGTGGGCCGGCCGCAGGTCTCCTACCGCGAGACGATTCGCGGCAGCGCCGACAAGGTCGAAGGCCGGTTCGTCCGCCAGACCGGTGGCGCCGGGCAGTACGGCATCGTCTACATCGACGTCGAGCCGGCGCCAGGCGAGGGCTTCGACTTCGTCAACCGGATCAAGGGCGGGGCGATCCCCACCGAGTTCATCCCGGCGGTCGAGAAGGGAGTCGAAGAGGCGATGGAGAACGGTCCCCGCGCCGGCTACCCGATGGTCGACGTGCGGGTCACGCTGACCGACGGCAAGTACCACGAGACCGACTCCTCGGAGATCGCCTTCAAGGTCGCCGGCTCACTGGCGCTGAAGGAGGCCGCGAGGCGGGCCAAGCCGGTCCTCCTGGAACCGATCTTCGCCGTCGAGGTGGTCACCCCGGAGGAGTTCATGGGCGACGTGATCGGCGATCTCAACCGGCGGCGCGGCCATGTGCACGGGATGGAGCAGCGCGGCAACGCCCAGGTCGTGAGCGCCTACGTGCCGCTCGCGGAGATGTTCGGCTACGCGACCGACCTGCGGTCCAATACCCAGGGCCGAGCCACCTACACGATGCAGTTCGAACGCTATGACGAGGTTCCGGCCAATATCGCCGAACGAGTGGTCGGAGAGCTACAGCCCGCATAGCCGTCGGCGCGGACGGAAGTCAACTATATTTGCAAAGTTCGTCCTCAGGGCGAGCAGAACCACTGAAACAGAAGGAGCGACACCAAAGTGGCGAAAGCCAAGTTCGAGCGCGACAAGCCCCATGTCAACGTCGGGACCATCGGTCACATCGACCATGGCAAGACGACGCTGACCGCCGCCATCACCAAGGTCCTGAACGAGAAGTTCGGCGGAACCGAGGTGCGGTCGTTCGAATCGATCGACAACGCTCCTGAGGAGAAGGCGCGCGGGATCACGATCGCGACCTCCCACGTCGAATACCAGACCCCCAACCGGCACTACGCGCACGTCGACTGCCCGGGTCACGCCGACTACGTCAAGAACATGATCACCGGCGCCGCGCAGATGGACGGCGCGATCCTGGTCGTGTCGGCCGCCGACGGCGCCATGCCCCAGACGCGCGAGCACATCCTGCTCGCCCGCCAGGTCGGCGTTCCCTACATCGTGGTGTTCCTCAACAAGGTCGACATGGTCGACGACCCCGAGCTGCTCGAGCTCGTCGAGGTCGAGATCCGCGACCTGCTGTCCGAGTACGAGTTCCCCGGCGACGACATCCCCTTCGTGGCGGGCTCGGCGCTCAAGGCGCTCGAGGGTGACGAGGAGCAGGAGGGCAAGATCTTGGAGCTCGCCGAGGCGCTCGACACCTACATCCCCGAGCCCGTCCGCGACCTCGACAAGCCGTTCCTGATGCCGGTCGAGGACGTGTTCTCGATCACCGGTCGCGGCACCGTGGCCACCGGTCGCGTCGAGCAGGGGATCATCAAGACAGGCGAGCAGGTGGAGATCGTCGGCATCAGGCCGACCACCTCGACCGTCGTCACCGGCGTCGAGATGTTCAAGAAGATCCTCGACGAGGGGCGCGCCGGCGACAACGTCGGGTGCTTGCTACGCGGCACCAAGCGCGACGAGATCGAGCGGGGGCAGGTGCTCTGCAAGCCCAGCTCGATCACCCCGCACACCAAGTTCAAGGCCGAGGTCTATGTCCTGAAGAAGGAGGAGGGCGGCCGTCACACGCCGTTCTTCACCGGTTACCGGCCGCAGTTCTACTTCCGCACGACCGACGTCACCGGCGTGGCCCAGCTCCCCGAGGGCACCGAGATGGTCATGCCCGGCGACAACGTCCAGATGGAGATCGAGCTGATTCAGCCGATCGCCATGGACCAGGGTCTGCGGTTCGCGATCCGCGAGGGCGGCCGCACGGTCGGCTCGGGGGTCGTAACCGAAGTCATCCAGTAGTAATGAGGGCGGCTGGGCCTGAGGGCCCGCCGCCCCGTTTTTTCGCAAACGAGATACGACCTTCTTGGGGCGGGACCCGCAACCCGGGTGTCGCCCCATTTGACTGAGAAAAGTGAGCGCGAAGCGCGAGCAGTTGAGAGAGGCTGGAAGCCGAGCAGCATGATCACGACGCGGGGTCGGAAGCCCCGCCGTGCACTATGTCCACTATTGCCCAGAACAAAATCCGGATCCGCCTGAAGTCCTATGACCACACGGCGATCGAGACGGCGGCCAAGGAGATCGTCGAGACAGCCACGCGCACGGGCGCGACCGTCTCCGGCCCCGTGCCGCTGCCGACGGAGAAGAACGTCTACGTCGTGATCCGGTCGCCGTTCAAGGACAAGGACTCGCGCGAGCACTTCGAGATCCGCACCCACAAGCGACTGATCGATATCCACCAGCCGACGCCGAAGACCGTCGACTCGCTCCAGCGGCTCGACCATCTGCCGGCGGGGGTGGACATCGAGATCCGTCTGGCTTCCTAGTGGTCATGGCCGCGATCCTCGCCAAGAAGCTCGGGATGACGCAACGGTTCCTCGACAACGGCCGGGTCGAGCGGGTCACCGTCCTCGAAGCCGGGCCCTGCCCGGTCACCGGCATCCGGACCCTCGATCGCGACGGGTACGAGGCCGTCCAGCTCGCCTTCGGGCCGTGCAAGGAGAAGTCGCTGTCGAAAGGCGAGCTCGGCCACTTGCGCAAGGCCGACACCTCCGCGCACCGGTTCGTGCGCGAGTTCCGAGACGAGGCCGGCGAGCTGCTGGTCGGCCAGACCGTGACCGCGGATGCGTTTGAGGTGGGCTCGCGCGTGAAGATCTCGGGCCTGTCGAAAGGGAAGGGCTTTCAGGGCACGATCAAGCGCCACAACTTCAAGAGCGGCCCGAAGTCGCACGGCTCGCACAACGTCCGCGCCCCCGGATCGATCGGCGCCTCGGCGACCCCGTCTCGAGTATTCAAGGGGCTGCGCGGGCCCGGCCGGATGGGCGGCGGCCGGGTGACCCAGCGCGGCCTGACCGTGGTCGAGGTGATCCCGAAGCAGAACCTGCTGCTGGTACGGGGCGCCGTCCCGGGCCCCCGCGGCGGCGTCGTGGAGGTGCGCTCCGATGGCTAGGAAGGCCGTCGTGCTCGGCGGCGGCAAGCCGGTCAGCCTGGACGCGGGCGCGTTCGAGGCCCGGTTCAACATGCCGCTCGTCCATGAGACCGTCCGCGCCGAGCTGAACGCGCGCCGGAGGGGCACCGCCTCGACGCTGACACGGGGCCAGACACGCGGCGGCGGCGCCAAGCCCTGGCGCCAGAAGGGGACCGGCCGCGCCCGCGCCGGCTCGTCGCGTTCGCCGCTGTGGGCCGGCGGCGGCACCGTGTTCGGGCCGGTCCCGCGCGACTACACGGTCAAGGTCAACCGCAAGGCGCGGCGGGCGGCGCTGCGCAGCGCCCTATCGGCGCACGCCGAGCGCGAGTCGCTAGCGGTGTTCGACGCCGCCGCATTCGAGCAGCCCTCGACCGCGCAGGCCGCCGCCCTGCTGGAGGACTGGGAGGCCGCCACCGGGTCGGTGCTGGTCGTGCTGGCGGACTCGGAGGTCGCGGCCGGGAAGTCGTTTCGCAACCTGGTGCGGGTTGAGGTGATGCCGGTGGACGACGCCGGCGTCGCCGACGTGATCGGGGCGGCGTCGTTGCTGGTGTCGCGGGCGGCGCTGCCGGCGCTGGTGGCGCGGGCCGGCGGCGGTGGCGCCGGCAAGTCGGCCCGGGCGGAGGAGGCGGATGGGTGATGGAGCCGAGCCAAGTGATCATCCGCCCGGTCGTCTCCGAGAAGACGTTCGTGCTCGCCGAGGCCGGCAAGTACACCTTCCGGGTCCACGAGCGGGCGCACAAGACGCAGATCCGGCAGGCGATCGAGCAGCTGTTCGATGTTCACGTGGTCGAGATCCGCACCGCCTCGGTCAAGAGCAAGCCCAAGCGCCGGGGCCGGACCGCCGGGCGTACGCGCCAGTGGAAGAAGGCGATCATCCAGTTGCAGCCCGGCGAGACGATCCCGATCTTCAGGGGCCTGGAGGGGGCGGAATGAGCACTACGAGACGCGCAACCCGTCGGTTGCGATGGAGATTTATTGCGTATATGCCGAAAGATCTCCACCGGGGGCTCTGCTGATGCCGATTCGCAACCCCAAGCCGACCTCCCCCGGACGCCGGTTCGTCACCTATCCCGACTTCGCCGAGATCACCCGATCGCAACCGGAGAAGTCCCTGACCGAGGGGCTGAAGAAGTCGGGCGGCCGCAACGTCAACGGCCGCAAGACCTCGCGCCACCGCGGCGGTGGCGCCAAGCGCCTGTACCGCAAGATCGACTTCAAGCGCCGCAAGGACGGCGTGCCGGCGAAGGTCGCCCACATCGAGTATGACCCGAATCGCTCGGCCTACATCGCGCTCCTGCACTACGCCGACGGCGAGAAGCGCTACATCCTCGCCCCGCAGCGGCTGCGCGTGGGGATGACCGTGCAGTCGGGGCCGGACGCCGACATCCGCGTCGGCAACAGCCTGCCGCTGGCGAACATGCCGGCGGGCACGCTCGTGCACAACGTCGAGCTGACGCCCGGTCGCGGCGGACAGCTCGGCCGGGCCGCTGGCACCGGTATCCAGTTGCTGGCCAAGGAGGGCGACTACGTGACCCTGCGCCTACCCTCGGGCGAGATGCGGACGGTGCGCGCGGAGTGCCGGGCCACCGTGGGCACGATCGGCAACTCCGACCACCAGAACGTGAAGATCGGCAAGGCCGGGCGCAAGCGCCACATGGGCGTGCGCCCGCAGACCCGCGGCACGGCCATGAACCCGGTCGACCACCCGCACGGTGGCGGCGAGGGCTCGACCACGGCCGGCCGCCACCCGGTCACGCCCTGGGGCGTGCCCACGCTGGGCTACCGGACCCGTCCCAAGAACAAGCAATCGGACCGTTACATCGTGCGCGGACGGAGGAGAGGGAAGAAGCGTTGAGCCGATCGAGCAAGAAGGGCCCGTTCGTCGAAGAGCGCCTGATGGCGCGGATCGAGGCGATGAACTCCTCGGGCGAGAAGCGGATGCTGAGGACCTGGTCGCGGACCTCGACCATCTTCCCGGAGATGGTCGGCCACACGATTGCGGTGCACGACGGCCGCAAGCACGTGCCGGTGTTCATCTCGGAGTCGATGGTGGGGCACAAGCTTGGCGAATTTGCGCCCACGCGGCTTTATCGGGGCCATGCTGGGACAGGAAGGAGGCGGTAGTGGCGGAAGAGCCTGAACGGCCGGAACAGAAGCCCAGGCGTCGCCGGCGGAAGTCGCGCGACTCGGAGGCCGCATCCGCCTCCGAGGCACCGCGCGCTTCCGAGCCTGATCGTGAGGCCGAGGCCTCGAGCGCGAGTGCCTCTGAGCCGGACGCGACCTCCGCGCCCTCGGCGGCGGACGAGGTGGAGCCCGCTCGTGAGGACGTCGAAGCTGAGGAGGCCACCGACGTGGTCCTGGAGGCCGACGACGAGGCGGAGGGCGAGTCCGCGCTGCCTGAGTCCGACGACTCCGAGGATGAAGTTGAGGAGGCACCAGCCGAGGAGACCGCTGCTGAGGAGGCCCCAGCCGAGGAGGCCGCTGCTGAGGAGGGCCGGAGGCGGCAGCCGCGCCGTCGTCGCCGGCGCCGGCGTGGTGCCGCTGCGTCGAGGAGGAGCCGCCGCCGGCGCCGTCCCCCCGCCGCCGGCGCGCGCGGCGCGACCCGGACCTGCCCCCGCCGGTCGTCCGTGCCCAGGCTAAGTACGTGCGCTCCTCAGCGCGTAAGGCGCGGCTGGTGTGCGACCACATCCGGGGGAAGAGCGTCGAGGAGGCCCGAGCTATCCTCGCTCACACGCCGCGGGCGATCGCGCGGGACTGGAGCAAACTGCTCGAGTCCGCCGTCGCGAACGCCGAGCACAATCACGAGCTCGTCGGCGAGGACCTGTACGTCAAGGCGATCCACGCCGACGAGGGTCCGACTATCCCGCGGTTCCGGCCGCGCGCGATGGGGCGCGCGACGCGGATCCGCAAACGCACCAGCCATCTGACGATCCTGCTCACGCCGAAGGAATAACCATGGGTCAAAAAGTTCATCCCGAATCGATTCGCGTGGGCTACATCCACGACTGGAAGTCCAACTGGTTCAACGAGCGCCACTTCGCCGACTACCTGCACGAGGACACGCGGATCCGCGAGCACATCATCGGCCGCCTCGCGCACGCGGGGCTGTCCGACATCACGATCAAGAAGAACGCGACCGAGGTCGAGATCAACATCCACACCGCCAGGCCGGGAATCGTGATCGGCAAGTCCGGCTCCGAGGTCGATCAGCTGCGGCGCGATCTGCACCGGATCACCGGCAAGCAGGTCAAGGTCAACATCCTCGAGATCAAGCGTCCCGAGCTCGACGCCCGGCTGGTGGCCCAGTCGATTGCCGAACAGCTTCAGAACCGGGTGGCCTTCCGCCGGGCGATGAAGCGCGCCCTGACCAGCGCGATGCGCTCCGGCGCCAAGGGCGTGAAGGTTCAGGTCTCGGGACGGCTGGGCGGCGCCGAGATGGCGCGCACCGAGGGTTATTCCGACGGCCGCGTGCCCCTGCACACGCTGCGCGCGGACATCGACTACGGCTTCCACGAGGCCCGGACCACGTTCGGCCGGATCGGAGTCAAGTGCTGGATCAACAAGGGCGAGATCATGCCCGAGGGCTACACCGGCGCCGATCTGACGATCATGGACGAGCCCGCGCCGCAGGCGCCCGAACGCGGGGGTCGCGACGGCCGCGGCGGCCGTGAGGGCCGTGGCCGCGGTGGGCCAGGCGGTCGCGGAGGGGCCGGCGGGCAGGGTGGACGCGGCGGCTCGGGCGGCCCCGGTGGCCGCGGCGGCGGCGCTCCCGGTGGCCGCGGCGGCGGCGCTCCCGGTGGCCGCGGCGGCGGCGCTCCCGGTGGCCGCGGCGGCGGCGCTCCCGGTGGCCGCGGACGCGGTGGCCGTGGCGGTGCTCCGGGCCGGGGCGGTGGCCGTGGTCCTCGCGGCGGCGGCAATGGCGGCGGCGGCTCGACCGGAGGCGGTGAGAGCTGATGCTGTCGCCCAAGCGGGTCAAGCACCGCAAGCAGCACCGCGGCCGGCGGGCCGGCATCTCGCGCGGTCAGGTCAAGGTCCAGTTCGGCGAGTACGGGCTGAAGGCACTGGATGCGGGCTGGCTGACGAACCGGCAGATCGAGGCTGCCCGAATTGCGATGACGCGCAAGATCAAGCGCGGCGGCAAGGTCTGGATCAACGTCTATCCGGACAAGCCGTTCACCAAGAAGCCGGCGGAGACCCGGATGGGATCCGGCAAGGGCTCGCCCGAGGGGTGGGTCGCGGTGGTCAAGCCGGGGCGGGTCATGTTCGAGCTCGCGGGCGTGCCCGAGCCGCTGGCGCGTGAGGCGATGCGCCTGGCGGGCCACAAGCTGCCCGTGCGGACCAAGTTCGTCCTGCGGGAGGAAGGATGAAGCCGTCAGAGCTGCGCGACCTGGGCGATGCCGACCTGCGCGAACACGTCCACACCGCGCGCCGCGAGCTGTTCGGGCTGCGCTTCCAGCACGCCACCGGCGAGCTCGACAACACCGCCGGCCTGGCCCGCGCCAAGCGCGAGGTGGCGCGGGCGCTGACGATTGCCCGGGAACGAGGACTCGATGAGTGAAGAGAACGAGCAGATGGAGGAGCAGACGCCGGAGGCGGAGCCGACAGCGGCGGAGGCGGAGGCGACAGCGCCGGCGACCGAGGCGCAGCCCCAGGCCGAACCGGTGGCGCCGAAGGCGCGCCGGCAGCGCAGCCGAGCCGAGAAGGCGGCCACGGCGCCGGCGCGGCCGCCGCGCACGCCGGAGGAGCGGCAGGCCGAGCGAGTCGCGGAGCGCCGGGCCAAGGCCGCTGTTCGCGGGGTCGGGCGCCGGCGCGCCCGGGAGAAGGCTCGCGCCCGTCGCACTGAGACCGCGGAGACGCCCGCCCGCGAGCACGTTCCCGGGGTCCAGAAGGTCCGCCAGGGCGTCGTCGTCTCCGACCGCGCCGACAAGACGATCACGGTCAGGATCGACACCGCGCGTCGCCACCGCCGCTACCAGAAGATCGTGCGGACCTCCCGGACCCTGCACGCCCACGACGAGCGCAACGACGCGCACGTCGGCGACACCGTGATCGTGCGCGAGAGCAGGCCGCTGTCGCGGACCAAGCGCTGGCGCCTGATCGAAGTGGTGGAAAGGGCGAAGTAGGGTGGTTCAGAACGAGACCCGGATGCGCGTCGCGGACAACACCGGCGCCCGCGAGATCCTCGTGATCCGCATCAAGGGCGGCCATCGTCGCCGCTACGCCGGCGTGGGCGACGTCGTCACCGCCACGGTCAAGCAGGCCACCCCGCAGGGATCGGTCAAGAAGGGCGAGGTCGTGACCGCGGTCGTCGTGCGCACGAAGAAGTCCTACGGCCGCGAGGACGGGACCTACATCGCCTTCGATGAGAACGCCGCGGTGCTGATCGACAACCAGAACAACCCCCGCGGGACCCGCATCTTCGGCCCCGTGGCCCGCGAGCTGCGCGAGCGCAACTTCATGAAGATCGTCTCCCTGGCCCCGGAGGTGCTCTAGTGGCCTCCGCGCGGATCAAGACCGACGACGAGGTGATCGTGATCGGCGGCAAGGACCGCGGCAAGCGCGGCAAGGTCCTGCGCGTGGAGCCGAAGAACAATCGCCTCTACGTGGAGGGTCTGAACATGGTCAAGCGACACCAGCGCCCGCGACAGGTGGCCGGCGCCCAGCGGGCCGAGACTGTCGGGGGCGTGATCGAGAAGGAAGGTCCGATCCACATCTCCAACGTGCTCCTGGTCGATCCCAGGGACGGCAAGCCGACGCGCGTCGGGGTCGAGATCGAGGACGGCAAGCGCTACCGGGTGGCGAGGCGAAGCGGTACTAGGCTCGACTAGAACATGCCCGCACGACTGAAGACCCGATACCTCGAGGAGATCCGCCCCGCGCTGGTGGAGCGGTTCGGCTACTCGTCGCCGATGCAGGCGCCGAGGATCGAGAAGGTCACGGTGAACATGGGCGTCGGCGACGCCAAGCAGGACTCGAAGGTGCTGGAGTCGGCGACCGAGCAGCTGGCGACGATCACCGGGCAGCGCCCCAGCGTTCGCCGGGCGCGCAAGTCGATCGCGCAATTCAAGGTGCGCGACGGGATGCCGGTCGGGGTCGCGGTGACCCTCCGCAGCGAGCGCTCGTACGAGTTCCTCGACCGCCTGATGTCGGTGGCGATCCCGCGGATCCGCGACTTCCGAGGGCTCAGCCCGCGTTCGTTCGACGGGCGCGGCAACTACTCGATGGGCGTGCGGGAACAGATCATCTTCCCCGAGGTCGACTACGACGAGATCGACCAGGTCCGCGGCCTCGACATCACGATCACGACCACGGCGCCCAGCGACGCGGAAGCGTTCGCGCTGCTCGAGGCGCTCGGCATGCCATTCTCGAAGGAGGGCCGCCCCGAGGCGGCCACGACCCAGACCTAGAAGGAGCACATGGCCAAGACTTCACAGCGGGTCCGCCAGCGGCGGCCGGCAAAATACGAGACCCGGGCCTATACCCGCTGCCGTCGTTGCGGCCGCGCGCGCGCCGTCTACCGCAAGTTCGGGGTGTGCCGGATCTGCCTGCGCGAGCTGGCCCACAACGGCTACATCCCCGGGATGACCAAGTCCAGCTGGTGACCCCATGTCGATGACCGACCCGATCGCCGACTTCATGACCCGTCTTCGCAACGCGGCCAATGCCCAGCACCACGATGTCATGATCCCGTCCTCGAAGCTCAAGCGCGAGCTGGCGCGGATCCTCAAGGAGCAGGGCTACATCGAGTCCTACGAGATCCACCCGCCGGCGACGGACCGTCCCGGGGAGGAGATCGCGATCACGCTCAAGTACACCGAGGACCGCAAGCCGGTGATCTCGGGCATCGAGCGCGTCTCCCGCCCGGGCCGCCGCACGTACGTCGATCACGCCCACATCCCTCGGATCCAGGGCGGCATGGGCACGGCGATCATCTCGACCTCCCGGGGCGTCATGACCGGCCACGAGGCGCGCCAGGAGGGCGTCGGCGGCGAGGTCGTGGCCAGGGTCTGGTAGCTCATGTCCCGGATCGGAAAGCAGCCCATCCCCGTACCCAGCGGCGTAACCGTCGCCATCGAGCCCGAGCGCGTGACCGTCAATGGTCCCAAGGGCGAGCTGTTCGAGCACATCAGCCGCGACATCAAGGTCGAGCAGGTCGATGACCAGATCGTGGTCACGCGTCCGACCGACCGCGGCGAGCATCGCGCGCTCCACGGCCTCACCCGCACGCTGGTGGCCAACATGGTCAAAGGCGTCACCGACGGCTTCGAGAAACGCCTCGAGATTCAGGGCGTGGGCTACCGCGCGCAGCTGCGGGGCCGCGACCTGGAGCTGGCGCTCGGGTACTCGCACCCGGTCTCGGTCAAGGCGCCGCAGGGGATCGAGTTCGAGGTGCCGCAGCCGACGCGGATCGTGGTCAAGGGCCCGTCCAAGCAGCGGGTCGGCGAGATCGCCGCCTACATCCGCAAGCAGCGCAAGCCCGAGCCCTACAAGGGCAAGGGGATCCGCTACGAGGGCGAGTACGTGGCCCGGAAGGTCGGTAAGCGGGCATGACCGTGATCAACAAGCCGGCCAGGCGCCTCAAGCGCCGCCGCCGCGTGCGGGCCAAGATCCACGGCAGCGCGGAGCGGCCGCGGATCTCGGTCTTCCGCTCCAACCGCGGCCTGTTCGCGCAGCTGATCGACGACGAAGCCGGCCGCACGCTGGCCGCGGCCAGCTGGACCGAGCCCGAGCTGCGCTCGGTGGACCGGATGGACCAGGCGCGGCGGATCGGCGAGCTGCTGGCCGAGCGGGCGAAGTCCGCCGGCGTGCACAGCGCCGTCTTCGACCGCGGCGGCTACAAGTACCACGGCCGCGTCAAGGCGCTGGCCGACGGGGCTCGCGACGGCGGGCTGAGGTTTTAGAGCCGCTACTCTGGACGATTCCCATGCCAACCCGAGATCGCACAGTCTCCGCCACCGGGCTCGACCTCCAGGAGCGCGTGGTCGAGATCAACCGCGTGGCCAAGGTCGTCAAGGGCGGCCGGCGGTTCTCGTTCACGGCCCTGGTCGTGGTCGGCGACGAGCGGGAGATCGTGGGGATCGGCTACGGGAAGGCGAACGAGGTGCCGGTGGCGATCCAGAAGGGCGTCGAGCGGGCCAAGAAGAACCTGTATCGGGTGCCCAGGCACGGCTCCACGATCACCCATCAGGTGACGGGCCGGTTCGGAGCCGGCAGCGTGCTGCTCAAGCCCGCGGCGCCGGGGACGGGTGTGATCGCCGGCGGCGGCGTGCGAGCCGTGCTGGAGCTCGCCGGCATCCACGACATCCTCTCCAAGAGCCTCGGCTCGCAGAATCCGATCAACCTGGTCAAGGCGACGATGGCCGGCCTCGAGTCTCTACGGACGCCGAACGAGGTCGCCGAGGTCCGGGGGCTCAGCGTCAATGCGGTTCTCGGGCTGACGGCATCCGAATCCTCGTCCGGGGCCGCGGGCGCGCTGGACGCGAATGAGGATTCCGGGATCGACGGAGCGCGAGCGGCCGTGGACGCGGATCCGCACGCCGCCGAAGAACCTGTTGAGGCTTCGTGATGAGCCAACTGGTCATCACTCAGCGCCGGTCGCGCAACGGCGCGGACAAGAGCCAGGTCGATACCTTGCGCTCGCTTGGGTTGCGCCGGATCGGGCACAGCGTTCAGCGGCCCGACTCGCCGCAGCTGCGAGGCATGATCCACAAGGTCCGCCATCTGGTCGAGGTTTCCGAGGATGGCTGAGGCTCCTGAGCGCATCGGGCTGCACAACCTGACGCCGGCGCCGGGGTCGCGCAAGGCGCGCAAGCGGGTCGGCCGGGGCGAGGGCTCCGGGACCGGCAAGACCGCCGGCCGCGGCCAGAAGGGCTGGGGCTCCCGCTCGGGGGCCAAGCGCCGGCCGCGGTTCGAGGGTGGGCAGAACCCGATCCACATGCGGATGCGCAAGCTGCGCGGGCCGCACATGAAGAAGTCGATGCCGTTCGAGCCCTTCCGCACCCACACCCAACCGGTCAATCTGCTGGACCTGGAGGCGCGGTTCGAGTCCGGCGCCGCGGTGACACTCGAGGCGATGAAGGACAAGGGGCTGGCCACGCGCAAGAACATTCCCGTCAAGGTGCTGGGCAAGGGAGAGCTCACCAAGCCGCTGACGGTCCACGCGCACGCGTTCAGCAAGGCCGCGCGGGAGCGGATCGAAGCCGCCGGTGGCACCTGCCAGCTCGTCGTCGCGGAGCGTCCCGGGGAGGCGTGAGCCGATGGTCTCGACGATCCTCGGAGCGTTCAGGGTCGCGGACATCCGCAAGAAGGTCCTGTTCACCGCCGGGATCCTGGCTCTCTACCGGCTGGGGACTCACATCCCCGCGCCCGGGATCAGCGCCAGCGCGGTCAAGGCGGTCAGCCAGCAGCTGAGCGGCAACGGGATCTTCGGGCTGCTGAACCTGTTCTCGGGTGGCGGTCTGGGCAGGATCGCGATCTTTGCCCTGGGGATCATGCCCTACATCACGGCCTCGATCATCCTCCAGCTGCTGCAGGTCGTGGTGCCCTCCCTGGAGAAGCTGCAGAAGGAAGGCGAGGTCGGCCAGGCCCGGATCACGCAGTACACCCGCTACCTGACCGTCGGCCTGGCGTTCGCGCAGTCGATCGGCTACGTGTTCCTGTTCAAGAGCTTCCAGACGCAGGCGGGGGTGACACTGATCCCGAACTTCACCCTGGCCAAGGTGTTCCTGATCGTGATCTCGCTGACCGCCGGGACGGTGCTGCTGATGTGGATGGGTGAGCTGATCACCCAGCGCGGGATCGGCAACGGGATCTCGCTGCTGATCTTCGCCAGCATCGTGGCCCGGATTCCCAACGGCGTGCACGCCTGGTGGACCAACCCCGACCAGGTCTTCCGGGTGATCATGCCGTTCATCGCCGTCGGCGTCGTCGCCGCAGTGGTGTTCGTCCAGGAGGGCCAGCGGCGGATCCCGGTCCAGTACGCCAAGCGGGTGATCGGCCGGCGGATGACCCAGGGCGGTCAGACCTACCTGCCGCTGCGGGTCAACATGGCCGGGGTGATCCCGGTGATCTTCGCCGCCAGCGTGATGGCGATCCCGCCCACGATCGGCCAGCTCGTGGGGCAGAACCGCAACAACTTCGGCACCAACCTCGCCAGTTTCTTCAGCCCCCAGGGGTGGCACTACGTGCTCGGCGAGAGCCTGCTGATCATCGTCTTCACCTACTTCTACACGGCGGTGACGTTCAACCCCGTCGATCAGGCCGACAACCTCAAGAAGTACGGCGGCTTCATCCCCGGGGTACGACCAGGTAGGCCCACGGCCGAGTTCCTCGACCGCATCCTCGCTCGCCTGACGTTCCCGGGAGCCTTGTTCCTGGCCGCGATCGCGGCCCTGCCGACGGTCCTGATCAATCAGACCAGCGCCAACTTCTTCTTCGGCGGCACCTCGATCCTGATCGTGATCGGGGTCGCACTCGACACGATGAAGCAGCTCGAGGCGCAGCTGATGATGCGCAACTACGAGGGCTTCCTGAAGTAAGGGTTCATCGATGGGCCCTAACCGCGCTCAGCGCGCCAGTGCGCCGGCGAGCTGTCGCCGCTGCTCGATCCCCAGCTTTCGATACACGTTGCGCAGGTGGTATTCGACCGTCTTGGGCGTGACGAACAGGCCTTGGGCGATCTCGCGGTTGCCCTTGCCGGCCGCGGCCAGCTCGGCGATCCGGCGCTCGCTCGCCGTCAGCGATGCCGGACCGCTGAGCAGCGCATCGCGCCGGGGCCGCGCCCCGGTCGCGGCCAGCTCGGTCCGCGCGCGTGTGCGCAGCGCCGATGCTCCGCCGCGCAGCGCGGCGTCGGCTCCGAGCTGAAGCGGCTCCCGGGCGGCGATGCGCTGGTTGGCCCGGCGCATCGCCGCGCCGAGTTCGACCAGCGCACGGACGGTCTCGAGCCGCGGCGGTGCCGAGCGGCCCAGCGCGACCGCGGCCTGGAGGGTCTGGATCCGCTCCGTTGCGTCCTGGCAGAGGCCCATCACGCGGAGCGCGCGGATCCGTTGATGAAGGACGCCGGTCCTCTGCGCCCTGGCGGTTGCCTCCTCGGCCAGCTCGAGTGCGCGTTTGCGGTCGCCGAGCGCGAGCGCGGCCCGGGCCGCCGCCGTGCGCCAGGGGCAGTAGTCGGACGAGCCGACGTTCGCGCCGACGGCGAGAGCGAGCTCGAGCGCATCTTCGGGGCGGCCCTGCTCGAGCCGCACCGCCGCCAGCGAGTGAAGGCTCGCGGCGTCCTCCAGATCGCGGACAGCGTCGGGCGGCGGGTCCTCGAGCAGCACCGCCTCGGCAAGGTCGGGGTCGCCCTTCTCGATCAGGCAGAGGGAATAGTGCGCGGCGGCCATCCGGGCGAACTGACGCCAGCCGTGGCGCCGAGCGTCGCGCGCCGCCTCGAGATCGGCGAGGGCGGCATCGACGCGGCCCTGCCACAGCTGCGGCAGGGCGCGGGTGAAGCTGGCGGTGGCTGAGGCCAGCGTCAAGCCTCGGCGACGGGCGTCCTCGAGCGCCGCATCGGCAAGCGCCACCGCGCGCTCGAGCTCTCCGGCGAGGCAGAACGCGGTCGCCGCCAATCTCCAGCCGCTCCCTTGCTCCAGCAGCCGGCCCTCGTCCCAAGCCCCCTGCGCGAGCTCGATCACCTCGGTCGCTTGCCCATTGGCGAACGCGGCCCGCAGCGCGCTCCGGGCCAGGAGCAGTCGATCGCCCTGGGTGGCCGGCTGGGCCGCGGTCCGGTGCGGCCGCTCCCCGGTGCCCCCGAGCGCGGCGGCCTGGAGCCTCGGAACCATCGTCGCGCTGGCGACGAAGCCCGCCTGGAGCTGGTCGCGGAGCTCCCGCTCCCGTGGCTCGGCGGCGTCGGGGCGCAGCTCCCCCAGGCCGCGCTCGAACGCGTGGGCCGCTTGCTCGTGCAGCCCCTGGCCGTCCAGCGCTCGAGCGCGCTCGAGCGCCAGCTCCGCCCGGCGCGACGGCTCGGCCGTCGCGGCGGCGGCGGCGGCGAGGTGCTCGGCGGCCGCCGGCATGCCCGCGGACGCTTCGGCGATGCCGAGCTCGGCCAGGATCTCGCCCCGACGCTCGGCCGGCGGGGGCTCCTGGAGCGCTCGCCGCAGGTAGCCGACCGCCAGCTGCGGCGCCCCCCGCGCCGCAGCATCCGCGGCGGCGTCGCGGAGGCGCTCGAGCACCCATCCATCTCCCTGGGGGCGCCCGAGCAGGAGGTGGGAGCCCACGCGCTCGGACGCTGCCCCCTCCGCGGCGAGCAGCCTGGCCGCTTCCAGATGCAGGGTCGCCCGCTCCGACGCCGGGATGTCCCTGCCGACGGCCTGGCGGACGAGCGGGTGCACGAAGCGCAGCGGCTCGCGGGCGAGCAGGATCTCCACCGCTCCCAGCGCGTCCGCCGCCGAGGCGGCCGAGCGCATGCTCAGGCCGGCCAACTCCGCGGCGTGGCGCAGCGGAGCGTCGTCGCCGAGGATCGCGACCGCGCGGGCCAGCGCCGCCGCCCCCGCTCCCAGCCTGCCCACGCGCACGCGGACGCTCCGGGCAACCGCGTCTGGTGCCAGCGCGCGCGCGTGGCGCGCAATTTGTTCGCTGCCCAACTCGCGTTCTTCGCCCAGCGCCAGCAACAGCTCGTGGAGGTAGAACGGGTTGCCCGCGGTGGCCTCGCGGCACGCGTCGACCACGCCGCCGTCGGCGTAGGACCCGAGCGCTTCTCGGACCAGATCGCCGACGGCCTGGACGCCGAGCGGATGCAGCGGTTCGATCTCGATCCCCGGATGGGCCGCGATCAGGTCGAGCGAGTCCGACACCGACCCGCCGTGCCCGGGGCGTCGGGTCAGGAGCAGCGCAATCGGAAACTCCGCCAGTCGGTGGAGCGCGTACAGCACCAGCTCGAGCGAGGGACCATCGGACCAGTGGAGGTCGTCGATCGCGAACAGCGCCGGACGGCTGTCGTCGGCGTCGGCGAGCAGCGAGAAGAGACTGCGCGCGAGCCCCGACTGGCCGCCGGCGACGCCCTGTCCGGGAGCCCCGCCACCCAAGGCCAGCGCGCGCACCTGCTCGGGGGCGGCAGCCAGCAGCGCGCGGCGCCGGCGGACCGGCACCTCGTTCAACCGGGCCCGCAGCAGCTGCGCGGCCACGCCCAGCGCCACCGTCCGCTCGAGTTCCGCCCCGGCCGCTCGGAGCACGCGCATCTCACGCCCGCGAGCGCCGTCGATGGCCGCCTCGTGGAGTCTCGTCTTGCCCATCCCCGCGTGACCCTCGATCATCAGGGCGGCCCCGTCGCCCGCCGTGGCACAGTCGAGCAGCCGAGTGATCGCGCGCAGGGCCGACTCCCGCTCCAGCAGACCGGAACTGCCGCGGACCCTGCGTCCGCGCCTGTCGGGCACCTCCCCCAAGGGCATACGGACCCTTATACCCAGAACATCGGTATTTCGAGCGAGGTTTGAGCACTTTTCGGCAACTTCATGCCGCCGGCCTAATTCTGGGGTGGTTGCCTGGTGCGAAGCCGCCAGCCGCCGGGGATGCTTCGGGCCGTGGAGGGGGGCACCGCGCACCTGCATCTGACGATCGAGAACGGCTCGGAGCCAATCGCGGGCTCGCTTGCCGGCCCCGACGGGAAGCCCCACCGATTCGACGGCTGGATCGAGCTGGTCGTGGCCATCGAGAACGCCAGGCACCGGCTCATCGCGCCGATGCCCGGCGGCCGGCCGTCAGCGCCGTCAAAGACTAGGGTCGAGCCCTAGTGCGAACACCACCGCTCGGCTCTATCGTGAATTCAGCTGGTGCCCGGATCGCTGATTGACCGAGATCCAGGTTGCCGCGGCCGCCACAGGCAGGGGGTGGGGGGCCCACCGTGGCGCCAATCCGCAGGATTGGGGGCGACGTAGGGGGCAGGGCCGGCACGGACGCCGGCCCAAAGTTTTTCGGCTTTCACCGAGCCACCCGCGCCCGATACAGTGAACCTTCATGTCGGAGCTCAACCTGATCCTGTTCGGGCCCCCCGGCGCCGGTAAGGGAACACAGGCCGAGCGCCTGCGTGACGATTTTCAGCTGCCATTCGTCTCCACCGGCGACATGCTGCGCAACAACGTCAGGGAGGAGACCGATCTCGGCAAGCAGGCGCAGGAGTACATGGACGCCGGCGAGCTCGTCCCCGACGACGTGATCGTGGCCATGGTCGCCGAACGGCTCCAGGACGACGACGCCCAGGACGGCTTCATCCTCGACGGCTTCCCGCGCACTATCGAGCAGGCCGAGGCGCTCGACAAGCAGCTCTCCGAGTTGGGGCGCCGCGTCACCGCGGCGCTGCTTATCGAGGTGCCCGACGAGGAGGTGGTCCGCCGCCTCGCCGGGCGCCGGGTGTGCGTCAAGGCCGGTCACAACTACCACGTCGAGTTCGACCCTCCGAAGCACAGCGACGTTTGCGACCAGGACGGGTCGCGCCTGATCCAGCGCGACGACGACAAGCCCGAGGTGATCCGCAACCGCCTGCGCGTGTACCAAGAGAAGACCTCGCCGCTGATCGACTACTACGACGAGCAGGGCCTGATGCGGCGGATCGACGGCACCCGCCCTCCGGCGGAAGTCCACGACCACATCCGCGCGGTGATCGCGACGCTGCGTCTGGAGGAGAACGTCTGAGGCCGGGCGCGCAGGCGAGGGTCGCGAAGTGATCATCAAGAAGTCGCCGGAGGAGATCGAGCGGATGGCTGCGGCGGGGGCCATTCTGGTCAAGACCATGAACCTGCTGGCGGGCAAGGTCCGTCCCGGGGTCACCACCGCCGAACTCGACCAGGCGGCTGAGAAGTTCATTCGCTCCCAGGGAGCCGAGCCTGCGTTCAAGGGCTACCGGGGCTTCCCGGGGTCGATTTGCACCTCCCCGAACTCGATGATCGTCCACGGGATCCCCGGGCCCTACAAGCTCGGGCGCGGGGACATCATCTCGATCGACGTCGGGGTCGTGTACGGGGGATGGGTGGCGGACGCGGCCCGGACGTTCCCGGTCGGTCCGGTCACGCCGATCGCCCACAAGCTGCTCGATGCCACCGAGGAGGCGCTCCACATCGCGGTCGGCTACTGCCGGGTCGGCAACCGGCTCGGAGATGTCTCGCACGCGATCCAAGACCATGTCGAGCAGGCGGGACTGTCGATCGTGCGCACCCTGGTGGGGCACGGAATCGGGCGCAGCATGCACGAAGACCCCCAGATCCCCAACTACGGCACCGCGGGCACCGGCATCCCACTCGAGGAGGGGATGGTCCTGGCGGTCGAGCCGATGGTCACCGCCGGCCGCCACGCCGTACGCGTCGGTGAGGATCACTGGGCCATCTACTCTCAGGACGGCTCGCTGGCGGCTCATTTCGAGTTCACGATCGCGATCACCGCCTCCGGGCCGCGCATCCTGACCCCCTGGCACGAGGCGGGCAACGGTCGCGCGGCGGCGTGAGCGGATCCAGGATCCCGCGCGGGCCGGGGGCATACGGGTGCCCGCCGGAGGAGCCCTGCTAACATCAGCCGGTGCGCTCGTAGCGCGATCATCTCGCGCTGCGTGCCGTTCTCAGTGCGGTAGCGGCGGCCTGAAGCGGTCTCCAGAGCCGGACCGAGGCAACTTCCAAATCACTCGAACACGAGAGCGAAACGAGCGTGAAAGTACGACCGTCGGTCAAGCCGATGTGCGAAAAGTGCAAGATCATCCGCCGCCAAGGACGGGTGCTCGTGATCTGCTCGAATCCGCGTCATAAGCAGAGGCAGGGCTGATGGCACGGATCTCGGGAGTCAACATCCCTCTCAACAAGCGAGTTGAGGTCGGGCTGACGTACATCTACGGCATCGGCCGGTCGACTTCCAACAAGCTGCTGGCCGAGGTCGGCGTCGAGCCCGACCGCAAGGTCCGCGACCTCACCGAGGAGGAGGTTGTCAAGCTCCGCGACGCCATCGACCGCGAGTACATGGTCGAGGGCGATCTCCGCCGCGAGCGCTCTCAGAACGTCAAGCGCCTGCAGGAGATCGGCTGCTATCGGGGCCTGCGCCACCGGCGCGGCCTGCCCGTGCGCGGCCAGAACACCAAGACCAATGCGCGCACGCGCAAGGGGCCCAAGCGGATGCAGGTCGCCGGTAAGAAGAAGGCGACCAAGAAGTAGATGCCGGCACCTCGACGTCCTCAGCGCGGCCGGCGGCGCGTCCGCAAGAACATCCCGATCGGCCAGGCCCACATCAAGACCTCGTTCAACAACACGATCGTGTCGCTGACCGATCGCGAGGGCAACGTGATCGCGTGGGAGTCCGCCGGCGGCGCTGGCTTCAAGGGCTCGCGCAAGTCGACTCCGTTCGCTGCCCAGGTGACCGCCGACGCCGCCGCGCGCAAGGGCATCGAGCACGGCCTGCAGAGGGTGGAGGTGTTCGTCAAGGGCCCCGGCTCGGGCCGTGAGACCGCGATCCGCTCGCTCCAGGCCGCCGGACTCGAGGTGACCGGCGTCAAAGACGTCACCCCCCAGGCGCACAACGGCTGCCGGCCGCGGAAGCGCAGGAGGGTCTAGGCATGGCGCGGGATACCGGAGCTCAGTGCAAGCAGTGCCGCCGCGAGGGCCAGAAGCTGTTCCTCAAGGGTGAGCGCTGCCTGACCGACAAGTGCGGCGTCGAGCGCCGCTCGTATCCGCCCGGAGAGCACGGCCGCGGCCGCCAGAGGCAGAGCGAGTATCGCGTCCAGCTGCGCGAGAAACAGAAGGCCCGCCGCTACTACGGCGTGCTCGAGAAGCAGTTCAGGAACTACTACGAGAAGGCGTCGCGTCAGCCGGGCATCACCGGCGAGAACCTGCTGCGGATGCTCGAGTGCCGCTTCGACAACGTGCTCGTGCGGCTGGGCTTCGCCGCCTCCCGTCGGCAGGCTCGCCAGCTGATCTTGCATGGACACTGGACCGTGAACGGGCGCCGGGTGAACATCCCCAGCTACCAGCTGCGGGACAACGACGTGATCGCGATTCACCCGAGCTCGACCGCGACTCAGGTGATCCGCGACGCCACCGAGTTGACCGGGCAGGTGCCGGCATGGCTCCAAGCCGACCACGATTCGCTCACGGCGAAGGTGCTGCGCAAGCCCGAGCGGCGGGAGATCGCCGCGCCGGTGCAGGAGCAGCTGATCGTCGAGCTGTACTCGAAGTAGACAACCAGCTTTCAGCCGCACCGCCCCTGCAAGGCGACTGCGGCGCCAGAAGCCGCCTCGGCGGCGGCAGTAACCCACGACGTTAGGACCCCGATGCTTGACTTCCAAGTCCCCCGAATCTCCAGCGAATCTGTTGACGACAACCGCGGCTCGTTCACGATCGAGCCACTCGATCGGGGCTTCGGCTACACCTTTGGCAATTCCCTAAGGCGCGTGCTGCTGTCCTCGCTCGCCGGCGCGGCGGTGACCAGCGTCCGGATCGAGGGCGTCGCCCACGAGTTCTCCACCATCCGCGGCGTCAAGGAGGACGTCACCGACATCGTGCTCAACCTCAAGGGCGTTGTCTGCCGGATGCACTCCGATGCCACCGAGATCGAAGCCCCCCTCGTCGTCACCGGGCCGGGCGAGATCACGGCCAAGGACATCGATCTTCCCTCCGGCGTCGAGATCCTCAACCCGGATGCGCATATTGCGACTCTGGAGAAGAAGACAAAGCTGGAGGTGTACCTGACCATCGGCCGCGGCCGGGGATACCGTCCCGCGGAGGAGAACAAGTCGCCCGACCAGCCGATCGGCGTGATCCCGATCGACTCCATCTTCTCACCCGTGCGCCGCGTCGCCTACAACGTCGAGCAGGCACGCGTCGGGCAGAAGACCGACTTCGACAAGCTGACCCTCGACATCGAGACCGATGGGTCGATCGATCCCCACGCCGCCCTGCGCGAGGCCGCCGAGATCCTCATCTCCCAGCTCGCGATCTTCACCGACGCCGACCGCGTCGTGGAGTTGCGCGAGACCGGCGTCCCGGGTGCCCTGGAGCCCGGTCTGGTCGGCGTCGGCGCGACCGGCGCGCCGGCCCGCCAGCCCAACGCGATGGACGACATCCTGATCGAGGAGCTGGAGCTCGGCGTGCGGTCCTACAACTGCCTGAAGCGCGCCGGCATCCAGACCGTCGGCGATCTCGTGTCCAAGACCGAGTCGGAGCTGAACGCGATCCCGAACTTCGGCAAGAAGTCGATCGACGAGGTGATCGAGACCCTGCACGCCCGCGGTCTCGGGCTCCGCAACGAGTAACGGGTAACGTCTGCGCGACCATGCGCCACCAGCGCCAGCGATATCAGCTCAGCCGCAGCGCCTCGCACCGAAAGGCGCTGCTGATGAATTTGTCCAAGCAGGTGATCGCGCACGAGCGGATCCAGACCAGCGAGGCCAAGGCCAAGGCGGTCAAGCCCGAGGTCGAGAAACTGATCACGCTGGCCAAGCGCGGCGACCTTCACGCACGCCGTCAGGCGATGTCGGCGCTCGGACAGGACAAGTTCACGGTCTACAAGCTGTTCGAGGAGATCGCGCCGCGCTACTCCGAGCGCGCGGGCGGCTACACGCGGATCCTGAAGCTGGGCCCGCGGCGCTCTGATTCGACCGAAATGGTGTTGCTGGAGCTGGTCTGACCGTCCGGTTGGACCTCGAATACGACGGGAGCGGGTTCGCGGGCTGGGCGCGGCAGCCGGGCGCGCGGACGGTTCAGGACGAGGTCGAGCGGGCCCTGTGCGTGCTGCTGCGGGCCGACGCCGTGGCCTTGACGGTGGCGGGACGAACCGACGCCGGCGTTCACGCCTGGGGGCAGGTGGCCAGCTACACCGGCGCGGTCGCGCCCGTGCGCGGGCTGAACGCGCTGCTGCCTTCCGACGTGGCGGTGCTGTCGTGCGCCCCGGCCGCTGACGGGTTCGATGCCCGCCGGGACGCGAGCTCGCGGGCGTACTGCTACCGGGTGCTGGCGCGCGAGGCCCGCAGCGCGCTCCAGCGAGGCCGGGTGCTGCACTGGCCCCACCCCGCGGATTTTGGGCTGCTGTGCCGGTGTGCGGCGGCGCTCGTGGGCATCCATGACTTCACCGCCTTCACCCCGACCGAGACCGAGCACGTGCGCTTCTCGCGCGAGGTGTTCTCGGCCTACTGGCGGCGGGGCGGGTCCGGCGCCGACGCCGGCGAGCTGCTCGAGTTCTGGATCGAGGCTGACGCGTTCATGCGCAACATGAACCGGGTGCTGGTGGGGACGATGCTGGAGGTGGCCGGCGGCCGGCGGTCAGTGGAGGAATTCGTGGCGCTGTTGCAGGGGCGCCCGCGGCCGGCGGGGGGGCCGACGGCGCCACCGGATGGCCTGTATCTGGCCGGCGTGGGCTACGAGGGGCGGCGTGTGCTGACTTCGTGAAAAGTTGGGGCGGTGGCCCGGCCCCTGGGGGATGCTTCCGACGTGCACCCCGACCTCGCCGCCCCCGACGGGCCACGCCATGCCGCCACCGGACTGGGGGCCGCCGCCCCCGAGGGGGCCCACCATGCCGCCCCCGGGCCACGCCAACGTCACGAGCAATTTTCGCCGGACGGTCGAGGTGACGTTTCCGCCTCAGGGGAGCGGCAACGTACCGCGATCCGAGAGCGGGATGCAGCGCGTAACGTTGGCGACGCCGGGGAGGAGCGGAGGCCCGCGGTCGGCCCGCCGGAGACGGTCGCCGCTCGGCTGGCGGGACAGCAGGCGGGCGCGGTGAAGTGGCGCCAGTTGCGGGCGGCCGGCGTCGGCGAGAACGCGATCAGGCACCGCGCCGACAACGGTCACCTCCACCGCGTCCACCGCGGCGTGTACATCGTCGGGCACATGGCGCTGGCGCCGGGGGCGCGAGAGCAGGCGGCGCTGCTGGCGTGCGGCGACCGCGCACTGCTCAGCCATTGGTCGGCGGCGTATCTGTGGGGCTTGGTCGACGACGCGCCGGCGCAAATCCATGTGATGCTGGTGGGCGGGCGCCGGCGGCCGAAGGCCGGTGTCCGGCTCCACGGAATCTCCGAGATCGACCGCCGCGACGTGCGGCGCCGGCGCGGCCTGCCGCTCACCTCGCCGGCGCGGACCTTGATCGACCTGGCGGCCGACACCGGCTTTGACAGGCTCGAGGCGATGCTGGCGGAGGCGCGGGCGCTGAAACTCGTGCGCGACGGCGAACTCGAGGCGGCGCTGGACCGGGCGGGTCAGCGCCGGGGCGCCGGCGCGATGCGGAGGTTCCTTCGTCAAGAGGGAGGTCCAGCGCTCACCCGCTCCAAAGGCGAACGGCTGATGCTGCGGCTGACTCTGGCGGCGGGGCTGCCGGTCCCGAACGCGAACACGCGCGTCGCCGGCTGGGAGGTCGACTTCCTGTGGCCGGCGCAGCGACTCGTCCTCGAGGTCGACGGCTACCAATTCCACGGCCACCGGGCCGCGTTCGAGCGTGACCGGCGCAAGGGACTCGCGCTGGCGGCGGCGGGCTACAGGGTGATCCGGATCAGCTGGCGCCAACTCGTTCACCAGCCGCTGGCGGTGGCGGCGCAGCTGGCGCTGGCGCTGGCCAAGGCGTCATGAGCCGCCGGCAAGCTCGTGAGCACCGGCACGCGCGCAAACCGGTCCTGACACTCGACTAGCATCAAATCGGATGCGTGTTCTGCTCACCAACGACGATGGGATCGAGGCCGCCGGGCTCCAGGCGCTCCGCCGGGCGCTGCTTCCGCTTCCCGGGATCGAGCTCGCGGTGATCGCCCCCGACGGCAACCGCTCGGCGATGGCCCGCTCGATCACCACCCGGCGGCCGCTGTGGGTGCAGGAAGTCGAGTTTGGCGACGGAACCGTCGGCTACGCGACCGACGGCACACCCGTGGACTGCGTGCGGCTGGCGCGGCTGGGGCTGATCGAGGGATTCGAGGCCGAGCTCGTCGTTTCCGGGATCAACCACGGCTCCAACCTCGGCGACGACATCACCTATTCCGGGACGGTCGCGGCCGCGCTCGAGGCGATCGTGCTCGGGCTGCCCGGCATCGCCATCTCGCAGCAATCGAGCTCGCTGGAGCTGGACTTCCGCGCCGGCGCCGGGTTCGAGTTCGCCGTCGCGGCCTCGTTCACGGCGCGGCTCGTCGCCGAGCTCGAGGACGTCCCGCTCCCCGGGGGAACGTTGCTCAACATCAACGTGCCGGGCGCCGAGCCCGGCGGGGTCGAGGTCGCGCGGCTGGGCAAGCGGCTCTATCGCGATGAGCTGGCGCTCGTCGACGAGGGAGCCGGCGGCCGACGGCTGTACCGAATCTACGGGGACGCGAGCTACGAGCGCGACGAGATCGGCACCGACCTGGCGGCCGTGGCCCAAGGCAAGATCGCGGTCACCCCGATCCACTTCGACCTGACCGACCGCGACGGGCTCTCGGCGCTCCAGCGCTACGACCTGGCGCGGCTGATCGCGCCGGCGATCAGCGAGGTGGAGGGATGAGCCCGGCCCAGCGCGCCGCGGCCAAGGCGCCCGAGCCGGATGCCGCCGAGCGCGCCGCCGAGCTGCGCAAGCAGCTCGACTACCACGGCTACCGCTACTACGTTCTCGACGATCCGGAGATCGGCGACGACCGGTACGACGCCCTGCTCGATGAGCTGCGTTCGATCGAGGCCGAGCATCCCGAGCTCGTCACGCCCGACTCGCCCACCCAGCGGACCGGCGGCGAGCCGGTCTCTGAGCTCGAGAAGGTCCGTCACCCCCAGGCGATGCTGTCGCTCGGGAACGCCAGAAGCGCGGAAGAACTGCGGGCCTGGATCGCCCGGATGCGCAACCACCTGGCGCGGGAGGGGATCGCGGATCCGGAGTTCGAGTACGTGGTGGAGCCGAAGATCGACGGGCTGGCGATTTCGCTGCTGTACCGCAACGGCGAATTTGAGCGCGGGGCCACCCGGGGAAACGGAACTATCGGCGAGGACGTCACCCACAATCTGCGGACGATCCTCTCGATCCCGATGCGGCTCGAGGCCGACGATCCGCCGGCTCTGCTCGAAGTCCGCGGCGAGGTCTACATGTCGCTCCCGGACTTCGCCAAGCTCAACGAGCGGCGCGCCGAGGCAGGACTGTCGACGTTCATGAACCCCCGCAACTCGGCCGCGGGGACGATCCGCCAGCTCGATCCCAAGCTGGCCGCCGACAGGCCGCTGTCGTTCTGGGCCTACGCGATCGGGACGACCGAGGGGGTCACGTTCGCCGCCCACTGGGACGCACTGCAATGGCTCATAGAGCACCGGTTTCCGGTGCATCCTGATGTGGCGCGACTGAGCACCGAAGACGAGGTCGTGGCGCGCTGTCGGTCGTGGGAGGAGCGACGCGGCTCGCTCGAGTTCGAGATCGATGGCGCCGTGGTCAAGGTGAACGAGGTCGAGCTGCAGCGGCGGCTCGGGGTCGTTGGGCGGGAGCCGCGGTGGGCGATCGCGTGGAAGTTCCCGCCCACCACGGCGGTCACGACGCTGAAGCAGGTCGGCTGGAACCCGGGCAAGTTCGGGGATCTGCATCCGTACGCGATGCTGGAGCCGGTGCACGTCGGGGGGGTGACGATCAAGCTGGCAACGCTCCACAACGAGGAGGACCTCGCGCGCAAGGACATCCGCGAGGAAGAGGACGTGATCGTGCTCCGCGCCGGCGACGTGATCCCGCAGGTGCTCTCGCCGGCGCCGCACGTGGCCGAGCGAAGCAGCCGTCCCGAGCCCCCGAAGCCGCCCAAAGAATGTCCGGTGTGCCACACGCCGACGGTCAAACCGGAGGGCTCCGTGTTCACCCGTTGCCCCAACCGGGACTGTCCCGGCCGCCGCTGGCAGCTGCTCAAGCACTTCGTCGGCGCGATGGACATCGACGGCCTCGGCGAGAAGCAGGTGAGCCTGTTCATGGAGCTCGGGTGGGTCCGGACGGCGGCCGACTTCTACCGGCTCGAGGCGGAGAAGATCGCCGAGCGCACCGGCTTTGGCCCCGTCTCGGCCGAGAAGCTGGTGCGCGCGATCGAGGAGTCCAAGCGCCAGCCGTTCGGCCGGGTCCTGTTCGCGCTCGGGATCGAGGAGGTCGGCTACGTCACCGGCCGCAATCTGGCCCAGCAGTTCCGCACGATCGATGCGCTGCTGGCGGCCGGTCCCGAGGAGATCGAGCTGACCCAGGGGGTGGGGCCGAAGATGGCCGTCGTCATCCACGAGCAGCTCGCCGATCCGCTGATGCGCGAGCTGATCGAGGACCTGCGGGCGCAGGGACTGCGGTTCGAGCAAGAAGGGCCGCCGCCCGGCGAGGGCCCGTTGGCGGGCAAGTCGCTGGTGCTGACCGGGACGCTGCCGGCGTTGACACGCGAGGAGGCGACGGAGATGATCGTCGCCGCGGGAGGCAAGGTCACCGGCTCGGTGTCGCGCAAGACCGCCTACGTCGTCGCCGGCGACAGTCCGGGATCGAAGCTCGCGAACGCCGAGCGGCTGGGTGTACCCGTGCTCGACGAGGACGGGCTGCGGGCCCTGCTTCGCTGACGGCGGAGGCCCCGCGCCGGTCGATCGCTCAGCCGTCGTACCTGGCCAGCGCGACGGCCATGTTCGCCTCGACCTGGTGGCCGTACGCCGGGTCGCCGAGCCTGTTCATCAGGAACGCGAACACGAGCCTGTGGCCGTCGCGAGCGGTGCAGTAGCCGGCCAGGTTGGCGACGTCGTGGAGCGTGCCGGTCTTGCCGATGCAGTCGCCCTGGGCCACGGTGCCCTGCATCTCATCCTGGAGGGTTCCGGTCTCGCCGCCGATCGCCAGCGAGGTGGTGAAGCTCGGGTTGCCGGCCATCCGCTCGAGCACGGTGTCCACCTGCCGCGGGCTGGTCAGATCCGTGCGCGATAGCCCCGAGCCGTCGTCGAGCCTGGGGTGGACGCCGAACGCCGCCATCTGCGCGCGAACCACTGCCGCTCCGGCCGCCGTGGTGCCGGCGCCGCCGAAGCCGGCGCCGAGGTCCTTCAGCAGCATCTCGGCGAAGAAGTTGTCCGATGGCGTGTTGGTGAGCTTGATCAGCGTCGCCATGCGGGGCGAGTGAACGACCGCGAGCGGCGTGGCCGACGCGGGCGTCACTCCGGTGTAGACGCGAGTCCTTGCCGGCACCTTGACGCCCGCGGCCTTGAGCGCGCTCACGAACTGCTGGGTGGCGAACAGCGCGGGCCGGTTTTGGAATGCCGTTCCCTGTGGGTTGGCGAGACCGCGGTCGTAGATCAGGCCGCTTAGCAGTCCCTCGACGTCGGTCGACGGCTGGAACCCGTATGGGGGGGTCCCGCGCAGCGAGTCGAGGTAGGACTCGTCGCCGACGATCCGACCGCTGATCGACGTGATTCCGGTCTCGCGGATCAGGTTCGCGACCAGCTGCTGCATCGTCGCGCCGGTTCCGTAGGCGAAGTGGTCGAAGCTCTTGGACCCGAATGTGGGGTCGCCACCACCCTTCAGATACAGCGTGCCGTGCCAGGCACCGTCCAGCCCGAACTCGCCCACGCCGAGGACTCTCGTTCGCAACCTGGCGCTCGCCCCGAAGCGCAGCAGGGCGGTCGAGGTCGTGTAGATCTTCTCCACTGAGGCCGGGAGCCGGCCCACGCCGGCCGCCGATGAGAACAGCGTCTTGCCGGTGGTCATGTCGATCACGTCGGCTCCGTCGGCCCGCCCGCCGGCCCTGAGCCCGCCGTGCAAGGCCCGCCCCAGCGCGCGCTCGGCGGCGGCGGTGGATTGCGCGCTCGCCGTCGCCGGCAATGCGCCCAGGAACGCCCCAGCTGCGAGCACAGTCGCCAGGAACCCTCGCATCTAGGCATATCTAACCGCTGAGAGCGGGGAAAGGTGCGGTTAATGCGGGGAACGTCGACTCTGCCCGGGCCAGGGCAGTGAATAGAATCCGCCCGTCCATGGGGAAGGTGGTCAAGCTGGATGCGACGGAGCGCACGGGCGCGGGCTCGCGGGGGTCCGCTGGGCGCCGGCGGTCCCGGTCGGCGCTGGTGCTGGGCGGTGGGGGATTCACCGGCGGGGTCTACGAGATCGGGGCCCTTCGAGCGCTCGATCTCCTGTCGGTCAACCGCACCGTCAACCAATTCGACGTGTACGTCGGCACCAGCGCGGGCTCGTTCGTGGCCGCGGCAGTGGCCAACGGGGTGACCCCCGAGGAGATGATGCGGGCGATCGTCAAGCAGGGGCCGACGCCATTCCCCGACGCCGGGGTCAGCTCGCTGCTGAGGCCGAACTACGCCGAATTCGTGACCCGAGGGCTGATGCTTCCGGTCCGGCTCGCGCGGCTGCTGCGGGCGATCGTCAAGGACCTGGGCCAGATCTCGGCCGTCGACATCGCCGTCGGTCTGGCCGAGGCGCTGCCATCGGGGCTGTACTCGGGCCAAGGGATCGAGCGGTACGTGCGCCGGATCCTGTCCGATCCCGACCGCGTGGACGATTTCCGCCTGCTCGAAAACGATCTCTACATCGCCGCCACCGACCTCGACACGTGCGAGCGGATCGTGTTCGGCGCCGAGGGGTGGGACGACGTGCCGATCTCCACCGCGGTCAGCGCCTCGACCGCGCTGCCGATGATCTACAGGCCGGTCGAGGTCAAGAATCGCGAGCTGATCGACGGCGGCATCCTGTCGACGACGAACCTCGACATCGCCGTCGAGGCCGGCGCCAAGTTCATCGTGGTGGTCAACCCGCTGGTGCCCTACGTCAACGAATTCGAGAGACGGATCCCGTCGCTCACCGGCTCGCGCGTGCGCCGCGTGTCGGACATGGGCTTCCCCCAGATCGGCTACCAGGCGTTCAAGCTGCTGGCCTACCAGCGGCTGCACGAGGTCGCGCGGCGCTGGGAGGAGCGCTATCCGGGCGTCGACATCCTCCTGATCGAGCCTGCGCCCAACGACGAGCTGATGTTCCAGACCAGCGTGATGAACTACAGCTCCCGCGTCGACATCGCCAGGCACGGTTTCCAGTCGGTCACGCTCAGGCTGGCCCAGGACTACCCCCGCTTCAAGCGCATCTGTGCCCGGCACGGGATCGAGATCTCGGCGACCCGGGTCCGCAAGGTGGTCAAGCACTTCGAGGCCGAGCGCGAGAAGACCCGCGCCTGGCGCAAGATCCTGGAGCAGACGACGTCGACCTTGCTCCGGCAATCCGCCCAGGAATAGGGCGCGACAGCCCAACCGGGGGCGCCGGCGATACGTCCACCGGGGCCCAAACCAGGCCCGGCGAAGCCGGGCCCATCAAGAGAATCAGTCAGTCTCTAGGCGCCGGCGACCTGAGGCTGCTGCGTGGAGACCGTGTACTCGCGGAGGCTCGAGAGGAAGAGGGTCTTGTCGATCCGACCATTGAAGATCGGGACGCCCAGCTCGATGCACTTGACGATCACGTCGCGCCTCTCCAGGCCGGACTCTCGCGCAAGCTCGCTGGGCGTCAGGTGATTTGCCATCGGTCCAATTCCTCCTTTGCCGTTGCTACATGGCGCCCAAGTATGACCACTGCCCCAGACGGTCTCAAGCAAAGTTCGTGCTTAGCGCCGGCTCGGAGCGGGAAATAAACGTCACAGTTCAACTAAGCGTGCGAGCCGGGGGACCTCGACGCCATCGGGCTCATGTCGTTTGCACTGACCGCCACGTCACCCACGCCGACCTGCACGGACCGCGAGCTCGTGGCGGCCGTGCGGGACGGCAGCGACCGCGCCTACGAGGAGCTCTATGCCCGCTACCGCGGCCGGATCAGCTCCTATGTCGCCGGGCTGGTCGGCGATCACGGCCGGGCCGAGGACATCACCCAGGAGGTGTTCATCTCCGCGCTGCGCCGGCTGCGACAGACCGAGCGGCCGATCGCGTTCAAGGCCTGGGTCTACGAGATCGCCAAGAACGCGTGCATCGACGAGTTTCGCCGCGAGCGCCGGGCACGCGAGGTTCCGCTCGAGGCCGACGGCGCTGAAGCCGGGCACGGTTTGGTCTCGCCCAGCCTGTCTCCGGACGCTGCGATCGAGAGCAAGCAGTCGCTCGGGTACCTGACGCGGGCTGTCCAGGGGCTGTCCGAGAACCACCACCGGATCATCGTCATGCGGGAGCTCGAGGGGCTCTCCTACAGCGAGATCGGCGAGCAGCTCGGGGTGAGCCGGCCGGTCGTCGAGAGCACCCTGTTCCGGGCTCGCCGCCGGCTGAGCCAGGAGTACGACGAGCTCGCCAGCGGCCGGCGCTGTGAGCAGGTCCAGGCGCTGATCGCCACCGAGGAGCCGCAGGCGCTGCTGAAGCTCGGCGTACGCCGGCGCCGGCAACTCGCCCGGCACCTAGCCCACTGCCAGCCGTGCCGGCGCCAGGCCCGGATCGCCGGCGTCGACGATTCCCTGTTCCGCGCGCCCACGGTCGTGGACAAGATCGCGGTCCTACTGCCGCTGCCGTGGCTGCCCTGGCGGCGGGAGGGCTCCCGGCGATCGGGTGCCGGCGGTCACGGCGTCGCGCTGGCGCAACCGCTCCAGCGGGCCGCGGGGTTCGCGGATCTGGTCACTCCCTCGACTGGGCTCGGGCGGGCGCTGGCGGCCGCCGGCGGCGTCGCCCTGGCGGGATTGGGCGGCGGCATGATGACCGGCGTGGCCACGCACGGCCACGGTGCGGCGACACACGGCCGCGGTGCGGCGGCGATCCGCTCGGCGCCCGCGGTCGCGCCTACCGCCCACCCGGCCCGCGCGGCCGTGAAGCGGCGCCGCTCATCGCCAGGGTCGGGCGCGGCCGGCGCGCCGAAGCACTCGGCGCGCTCGGGGTCGGGGCCGGGCGGGTCGGCGGCCGCGGGGGGTACGAAGGCGCAGAACCCGCCGGCGCGTGGGAGCGCGGGGGCTTCCTCTGCGTCGGCCACGGGCCATGGCGGCGGCGCGCTGTCCACCACCACCAGTCCCGTCTCGAAGATTGTCCGCCACGTGGCCTCCGGCGCTGGCGTCGTCCAGCACGTGGTCTCAGGCGCTGGCGTCGTCCAGCACGTGCTCTCAGGGGCTGGCTCAGTCGCGAAGACGGTCCTCCCGCCGCTGCCGCAACTCCCAAAGCCGAAGGTACCCGGCGTGGGAACCACGACCTCACCGCCGAAGGTTCAGCTGCCGTCGCTGCCGAAGGTCGGGACGCCGGCGGTGACCACCCCGCCGAAGGTTCAGCTGCCGTCGCTGCCGAAGGTCGGGACGCCGGCGGTGGCGAAGGTGGCGGTCCCCAACCCGCCTCGCCTGCCCTAGTGGCGCCGGCGGGCGAGCCGGCGGGACAGCCGGATCGTGCGATACTGGTCGGATCGGGGCGTGGCGCAGCCTGGTAGCGCGCACCGTTCGGGTCGGTGAGGTCCCCGGTTCAAATCCGGGCGCCCCGACTCAAAAGACCCCCGCAAATGCGGGGGTTTTTTGTTTGGGCGGACCGGGGTCGCATTGGGCAGCGAATGGGCAGCAAGGCTGACGATGGGCGTCTAGAGGGCCAGTAGTGGCGGTTCGGAAGCGGCCTGGTTGCAGGGCTTTTCTGAGCCGGAGGCCTCACCGGCCGTGCCGCTGCGGTCCACCACGCACGCCTGACGGAGACGCGGGACGAGAGAAGTTCACAGGGTTCTGTGAACTCTTGTAAACACTGGTCGCCCATCGTATGCAAGCTCGGGCGCCGTGGCGCTACAAGGCGCGATTCGCTCCGCCGCTCTCTGTTGCGTTCTGACCGGCTGGCGCTCTCTGCCTGCGCGAATACTTGAACAGGGAGCTTGGCTCCCACCGGCCGTCGCGCTGGACGACGGTCGATAGCTGAGGCGCTGCTAACGCTTCGAACTCGCCGTCCGCGCTTTCCGCGCAAGGCAGGTGCGACGGAGAATCGGGCGACAGACCCGCTCTCCGGAATTGCGGGTCTCATCACCGCGCGCCCTCCTTTTGCGAATTCACGGGTATGCGGCATCGACCGCGACGACGACGAGCGATCCAGGACGCTGGGAGACCCGGTGGTGGCGATTTGCGAGACCAGTTCCGTGTGGCGGTTCTGCCCTGCTTTAGCGTCGCGACGGGCATGTCGCCGCTATGGCGCGGACAGCGGCTCTGACCGCTGGACCGTACCCGCCTCCTTGCCTGTGCGAGCGTGCGAGAGCGATCGTTCCAGGCGGGTTCGGCAATCGGATCGCTAACGGAGCATCAGCGCCCGGGCGCCTACTCAGGGTCCCGGACTGCCTGGGGGTCGGGCAGCTGGGGTACGGACGCTGGTGTGGATTGTCGTGGTCTTGCGATCGGAGTCCATCGCCCGGCTGGGGTGGCCGGGCTTAGGTGTGGCGATCGGAAAGCCCGTGAGTAGGAAGCGCAGCGGGGGCGGCCCGCCCCACTGGTTGATCGTGCCGGGCGCCATCGACCAGTTCCGGGGGTGGTAGCTGTCGCGCGTCATGTGGGCGAGCTCCGAGCAGCATTCGATCATCGCTCCGTCCTCGTCGTGAAGGTAGAGGAAGTGGTTGTTGCCCGGTCCATGGCGGCTCGGTCCCCAGACGCATTTGCGGTCCCGGTGGGCTTTGAGCCGGTCGGCGACCCGCCCGAGCGCGGCGAAGTCGCGCCACTGGTACGCATAGTGCGAGAGCTCGGAGCGGGGCGCCAGGGTGAGGGCGATGCCGTGGTGGTCCTCGGCGCAGTGCCACCAGGAGGCGAGGAAGCCCATGCGGTCGCTGAAGCGGAACCCGAGCCCTTCGATGAGGAAGCGCTCTTCGGCGCGACGGTTGGTGACCTTGCATGAGATGTGCTCGAACTTGATGGGCCGGTCGCCCGCGGGCGGAGCCGTGATGGTCTCCATGCCACAGAAGAGCTTGTAGACGTGGCCGCCAGGCGATTTGAGGTTCAGTGCCCGGTCGATGCCCGGCTCGCCGTCGTAGACCTCGCCGAGCATCGTGGCCCCGGCGGCCGTCAGCCGCTTGGCCGCGCCCTCGAGCACGCTGGCATCGGGGACTTCGAGCGCTAGGTGCTCGTAGCCGTGATTGGCGGCGTCCTCGATGAGGATCAGTTCGTGGTGGCGGTCATTGCAGGTCAGGTAGCTGATGCCGGCGAGCCGCTCGGTCTCGACCATCCCGATGACCTGCTGTTGGAACTCGACAGCGGCGTCGAGATCTTTGACGTGGAGGGCGATATGTCCGATGCGAGTGACCATGATCAGCGGTGCCCCTTGGTGTTCGGGAGGGATGGGGCGATCCGGCGCCAGACCTGGAGCGCGGAGCCGAGGTCAAGCGGCTGACCGCAGGCGAACACGTAGCGGTCCGGGCGCAGGATCGCCCATGTCACGTCGTGTGCTCGAAGCCAGTCGCCATTGTCGCCCGGCGCCACAACCGGTATGCCGGCATCGTGAAAGGCGGCGGGCTCATTGAGCGCAACAATCGACCAGCCCGAGCCCAGGCGATCGTCGAGACGGTCGCTCTGCGGGAACAGGGTCCCAACGGTACGACGGGCCGGGATCCGCGAGGGACGTGTGGCGAAGGCGCCCTCGCGGTAGGTCGGCAGCGGTTTGATGTTCTCTGCCAGTAGCCGCTGGAACCGAGTTCCGTCGATGGCGTCCAGCCACACGTCGCGGGCTCGGACGCGCAGCGGACTCGTCGACTGCACGAACCCGCCCATCAAGTTCGCGAGCCGCTGCATCGCCGCGACGTGGGGACGCCGCTCACGCTCGTAGGAATTCAGCAGCGACGGTGGGGCGCCATCGAGGACGTCGGCGAGCTTCCAAGCCAGGTTGCCGGCGTCGCGTGCGCCGGAGGAGAATCCTTGGCCGGCGAACGGCGGCATCAGGTGCGCGGCGTCGCCCGCGAGCAGGACGCGTCCGCGCTGCCACTGATCGGCCATCCGGGTATGGAACGTATAGACAACGGCCCGCTCGATCTCGGCCTGCTCGCCGTCGAGCCACCCGGCGACCGCACGACGCACCGCGTCTGGCTTCAGGTGGGGAGCGGCGTCCTCCCCGGGATGAAGCATCCACTCCCAGCGGTGACGGCCTGGCGACATCGGCAAAGTGACCGCCGGCCTGTCGGCCCGCCCGATGAAATGCGGGTGAGGAACCTTCGCGAGCGGGCGGTCGACGAGTGCGTCGACGACGATCCAGCGCTGTGGAGCGGTCCGGCCCTCAAACGGGATCTGCAGCTGCGTGCGCACGGAGCTGCTGGCACCGTCGCACCCCACCAGCCAGCGAGCAGAGACGAGCTCCGAAGCCGCCCCATCGGTGGGCCGCACGCAGGCGACGACGCGGTCCGCCCGGCGGTCGATCGTCTCGAGCGTCAGTCCCCGGCGCACCTCGATCGTTGTGCGCTGAGCGATTGCGGCAAGCATCGTGCGCTCGAGTGCCGGTTGGTTGATCGAGACGAGCGGTGGATGGCCGAGGCGCCCTGTCCGGGCCCGGAAGACCTCGACGGCGCGACCGGCGGAAGTGACGATGCTCGCGCCGGGCTGCACCTGGGCATCCGCAAGCACTGCCTCGTCAAGCCCCACCGATTGGAAGATGCGCAGGACCTCGTCGTCGATGACCGCAGCGCGCGGCAGCGCGTAGGGCTCGAGATCGCGATCGAAGGCCAGCGTTCGTACGCCGCGGTCGCCGAGCAGCAGCGCCAACAGCTGCCCGACGGGGCCAAGCCCGCAGATGACCACGTCGTAGTCCGGCACCGAGCGACCTAGACCGGAGTCGCGCGCTCGGTGACCGTGTTCGCCAGCGTGCCAATCCCGTCGATCTCGAGCTCGACCGTCTGACCCGGCCGTATCCAGCGATCGAGCTCAAGGCCACAACAGCCGGGCATCGTTCCTGTTGAGATGACATCGCCCGCGTCAAGCCGCTCGCCGGCCGATGCGTAGGCGAGCATCGCGCCGAGCGTGTGCTGGGGATTCGCGGTCGTGCCCTCGCACCACATCTCGCCATCGACCCGCACGCGCCCACGCATCGCCGTCCAGTCGGGGACCTCGTCGGCCGTGACCACGTCGCAGCCGATCGAATTGGCGAATGTCTTCGATTTGACTACCGGTCCGAAAACGTTGCGCCTAGCGTCGTCGGCCTGGACGTCGCGAGCGCTCCAATCGTTGAGCACGAACCACCCGCCGACCGCGCCGACTGCCTCCTCGGGAGTGGCGTCGACCAGCGGCTTTGCCAGAACGCACGCGAGCTCGAGCTCGAAGTCGAGGAACTTCGTGTGCGACGGCCACCACATGTCCTGACCGTCGGCAAGCGCCGCTGTGTGGTTGGCGATGTAGAACGTCGGCGCCTCGCGAAAGCGGGCGTTGGGCTTGAGCTTCGGGAATGGCTGACCCGTCAGCCGCTCGAACCCGAGCACGACCTTCGCGGCCGGAGCCGGGAAAAACTTCTTGACCAGCATGCGGCTGGAGTCGATCACATGCTCTTCCCACAACATGAACGCCCGTATCGAGCGCGGCCTGAAGGGCAGCACGGCATCGCTGGGGTCAGCCGGCTCGGCGTCGGGCATCGTGGCGCGTGCCCGCGCGACGGCCCCCTCCCCGCCGGCGAGGAACGACAAGAGGTCGCCGTCGGGCGAAATCCGGACCCAGCGTCCGCGTGGCTCATCCTCGGCGATCAGTCCGGCGGGTGTCGTTCGTAGCTTCATCCGAGCAGCTTCCCGGCGTCATGGTCGTTCACCATGCGATCGAGGCGCTGGTCTCGTGGAGCAGGCCGGGGCCAATGTCGGCTTCGCTGTGCACGTGGCGGGGTTGCGTGTAAAACGTGGCGTACGGACGGATGCGGATCGCGACGCGGTCCTCGGCTCGGGCGCCCTCCTCGACCATCGGCCGCACGTCCTGCGACATCGGCGTTCCCGCCATCACTCCGGCGATTCGCATCATCACGTCCACCACGAAGTCGAAATCGGTGTCGATCACTGCGTCGCAGTAGACCTGCAGGTAGCTCGGCGGCCATTGCTCGTCGAGCACGCACAGCGACACCTTTGGATTGCGCGCAACCGCCTTGGCCTTGGCGCGCGCGGCCATCGTCGAGACCACGATCTCTTCGGGATCCGCGGAGTAGTAGACGATCGACATCGCGGGACCGTGGCTGGCGCGGTTGTAGCCGAAGATCGCCGTTCGATGCTCGAGCACGAATTGCCGCCGCTCCTCGGGCGTCATGACAGCTCCCCTCGCAGCCCATCGACGATGATCCGGGTGACGTCCTCGATGTGCGCGCTGATGGTCCTCGCCGACGTGGGATCCGGGCGGTCGAGCCGCCTCGCGAGTGGAACGAGACCGAACAGGGACGTGGCCCCGTGTCCGAGCAAGAGGAAGACGGTGCGCATCGGGACGGGACGGACTCGGCCCTCCTCCACCAGGTGGCGCAGCAGCCGGTCGAAGGGCGCCAAGGGCGGTGCGATGTAGTTCTCGTAGATGTAGTCGAGGCGCTCGGTGTCCTGTGTCCCTTCGATGTTCATCAGCAATGCCAGCTCGGGGTGTTCCGCGGAGTAGCGCAGGAACTCGCGGATGACGCGCTCGAATTGTTCGAGCGGGTCGGTGATCGTCGGATCGAACGCAATCCCCGCAACCTGTTGGCCGAAGCCGTGATCGACGGCTGCGTGCCACAGCCCGTCCTTGGAACCGAACCGTTGGTGCACCCAGCTGTGGCTGACACCGAGCTCCTTGCTCAGCTCCCGCACCGAGACGCCGTCGTAGCCGCGTCTTGAGAACGCTTCGAGCGCGGCCTGGAGGAACGCCGCCTCGTCAACGGATTCCTCGGCGCGGGGGCGGCCCGGCGCTCGCCGCGCTTGGTCCTGCTGCGCACGCGGCCCTGAGCTGGAGCGCCCGACACCGTGCGCGACGGCGCTCACGAGACCTCCCGCCGAAGGACGACCCGAACAGCGGCCCTGACGCCAGCCGGAAGCATCCACAGCAGACCTCTGCTCATCCCGAGCTCATCCAGGTCGAACGCCGCCTCGGTCTCAAGGGCGATCCGGTCCTCATCGAGCGCCTCGACAGAGGCCGCGCACTCGAATGGATGCCGGCGACCGCGGACGATCAGGTCGCCCCGGAGCCGCACGCCGCCGTCGTCGGCGAGGACCTCGGTGGCCTCGAACGTGACTTCCGGATGATTGCGCACGTCGAAGAAGGCGCCGCTGCGCAGGTGGTGATCGCGCATCTTGATTCCGCTCGAAAGCGTTTGGGTGGCGATCGCCATCCGCCCACGGCCGGCTGCGTCGTCCCAGCTCAGCGTGCCCGTGAGCCGGCCCAGCTGACCGGTGACGGGCACGCATCCCCAAAGCGTCGCGGCCGCGAAGCGCACCGCGCTCTGATCAGGGTCGATGCGCCACGTGGTGGCGATTGAGCCGACTGGCGATTCGGCTGCGCTCGCTGGATTGGGGGTGCTAGGTGGGTTCATGTCCTATGGGCACCGTACACAACAACTAAGCAGGCGTCAAGTTATTACTTGTCGGCCGCCTAGTTAGCTTGATAGGATTCGCAACCTTGAATGCCGCATCCGCATCTGCTCCGGCCCTCGATCTCGACCTGTACGGGGATTTGGTCCTGCAGGATTCGCGAGAGGCGTTTGCGCGCCTTCGCGAGGCCGGCTCGGTGGTCTGGCTGCCGCGGCATCGCATCTACGCGATCAGTCGTTTCGACGATGTGCGGGCGGTACTTCGCAACGACGAGGCGTTCGTCAGCGGCAAAGGGGTCGCTGCCAATCGGCTCACCAATCTGCTCGCGCGCGGGACGACACTGTTCAGTGACAGCGAGACACACATCGCTCGGCGCAACGTGCTCAAGCGATCGCTCGGCGCAAAGGCTCTGACCGCGATCGTGGACCGTGTCGACGACCAGGCGCGCGCCGTTGTCAAACGGCTTGTCGGCGACGGTGAATTCGAGGCGGCGCGCGACTTCGCCAGCTACCTGCCGCTGTCGATCATCGCCCAGCTCGTCGGCGTGCGCGCCGACGGCAGCCAGCTGCTGAAGTGGGCGGCCGCCAGCTTCGACTCGCTCGGGCCGTTGAACCGCCGCGGCATGCGGGCTGGCGCGGTCGGCCTGAGCCTCTTGCTCTACACCCAGCGTTTGAAGGCCGAGCGAGTGGCCCCGGGCAGCTGGGCTGCGTCAGTGTTCGAAGCGCGGGATCGCGGCGAGCTCACGACTCGCGAGGCGAAAGCGCTCGTGATCGACTTCATCGCGCCTGCACTCGACACCACGATCCTGGCCTCGACCCATCTCCTTTGGGCGCTGGCGCACAACACTGACGCATGGACCGAGATCCGCCAGGACCCATCGCTGATCCCTACCGCAGTAATCGAGAACGTTCGACTCTCCTCACCGATCCGGGGCTTCACCCGCCGAGTGACCGAGGCTTGTGAAATCGGCGGCACGGAGGTCCCCGAGGGCGCCCGGGTCGCAGTGCTGTTCGGCGCGGCTAACCTCGACGAGACCCAGTTCCCGCATCCTGAGCGCTTCGATCTCCACCGCGAGAACGCCGTGCAGCTCGGCTGGGGAAACGGCGCACACACCTGCATCGGCCTTCACCTCTCCAAGCTCGAGATGCAGGCGCTATTGCGCGCGATGGTGGCACACGTCAACGAGATCCACGTTGGCGAGCCGCGCCGGCTTCTCAACAACACACTCCAGGGCATCAACCATCTGCCCGCGCGATTCACGCCCACCCCGACCACCGCAACCTGACCGGCCAACCTGCGCCGGCGCCCGGACCCACACGCCGAGCGGAAGTCCGTCGATGCATGGGTCGAAGCAGAGAACAACGGCTCACAGGCGCAAAGCAAAAGCAGCACGAGCGACGACTGCTCGTCAGCGAACGACCGCAGCGCCAAGCCGATGCAGACAGGCGGCTCCGGGTCCGCCGAGTGGACACCTCCTTTCGAGCCGCGACGCGAATCTCCCTCGACTCGGCGAGCGACCTCCTTGGCGCGGCTTGCGAGGCTGTCGCGGCTCGGGATGCCGGTGGGCACGTCGGAACGGACCGCGGAGTCGCATTTCCCGCGCGGAGCAGGACGCGTGTTGGCGACCGCGGGATGCCCGCCCGATCACCAAAGGAGAACTTCAGCGCCTAGGGCGTGTGGCGGGTGGCTCAGCTGGTCAGCCGACGCGTCCTGTCACGCCCCAGCCTTGAGCCGTCAGCTCAAACGGTCCGTCGCCGACGCCGAGCCGGCGACGGTACACGTCATGGAGCGCGACGCGGTCGTGTTCGCTGAGGGCTTTGCAGAATGCGCCGGACGGCGCCACGCCCTGCGGGAATGGCGACCAAAGATCTTCGAAGCCCGTGTAGTCGGCACTTACAACGATCGGCCGGAACTGCGCGTCGCGGAGCCCCGCGGCTTGCCAGAGGTCGGCGAGCTCTCCGTCGCGGCACCAACGCATCACCACCCCCTCATCGCTCGTCGCGGCGGCTTCGGGCGCGACCTCGCGCGCGGCGTCCCAGAACGCACGCAGCAGCGTCATTTCGCCCGCGTAGTCCCACACGCATGAGCCGACGATCCCACCTGAGCGGGTCACGCGCACCATCTCTCGCACGCCCAACTCAGCGTCGCGCATGAAGTTCACCACCAATTGCGAGAGGACAACGTCAAACGCGTCCTCGCCGAACGGGAGCTGCTCGGCTTCGGCGACGACGACCTCGAGACCGGGTAGACGTGCTCGGCACGCGTCGACGAACGGCTCGGAGGGATCCGCGGCGGACACGCTCGCCGGCCCGAGTCGCTGCGCGAGCACGGCCGTGAGCGCACCGGTTCCGCAGCCCACATCGAGCGCGCGCATTCCCGGCTCGACACCGGCGAAGTCGATCAGCGCTGCGGCGAGCTGGGCGCCGTAGCGACCCACATGACGCTCGTACGCGGCGGCTGAAGAGAGAAACGTCTCGGCGCCAGTCACCCCCGCCTAGCCTACCTCGCGACCGCCGCACGCCCGCGCCAAAGCCTGCCTGCCGCGCATTGCACGTCTCTCGCCGCCAGCGATGAGGTGCCCGTGCGATACCGGAAGCAGGGCGCCGGCAACCGCCGTGTCGACGGTCGCCTGCTGGTGCTCCACGCCTGTGTCGGTCACGCTCACTCAGCCGCTCCTTCCTCGCCGAGCGCTCGTCCGGCCCGAACCCTCAGACGCCTCCGTCGTCGCCGAACCGGTCGCCGCCTCAGCGAACAGGTCCGGCGGAAGCAGTCGCCTGCGGGTCCAGCGGCCGGGCACCGGTCGTCAGAAAGCGCCTGCGGCACTCATCCGACGTGCTGTTGCGCACGGTGAGGGGGCGCTGGGGCCGGAACACTCCTTCGTATCAACCCGCGCGGGCATCCACCCGCCAGCCGGTCGTCTCGGTGACACGTGGGTCGCGTCACTCGCCCGCTGTGCGGTGAGACTGAGCTGAGGCACCCGCTGGCGCGGGTAAGGTCCGGACTCAGGCAAGAGGCTCCATTCGCCCGATGCGCGCCATCGTCTTAGCCGCCAGCATGGCAGTCATACCGATGCCCCCGAACAGATCGGAGAGCCGCGATGGCCTCGATTCGCCGCCAAGTTGTGATCGATGCGGACCCGGATGCCGTGTGGGATGCGCTACGCGACTGGGACGCCCTGCATGAAAGGCTCGCCGCCGGGTTCGTTACCGACTGCCTGCGGGACGGCACCGCCCGAATCGTGACATTCGCCTCCGGGGCAGTCCTTCGCGAGGAGATCCTCGGTTGCGACGAGGAGCACCGGCGCTTGGCGTGGTCGATCGTCGACGGTCCGTACACCCATCACAATGGCGCCGCCGAGGTCCTGGTCGAGGGCGACGGCCGTACAAAGTTCGTGTGGACGTCGGACCTCCGTCCAGACGCTCTCGCGGAGGCCACCGCGCAAGCCATGGAGCAGGGGCTCGCCGCGATCAAGCGAACGGTCGAGCTTCGCCATCGCTGAGCAGCACGCTCATCTACCCCTGCGCGCGCCCGCCGCCGAAGCACCGGCGACTCCTTTCCCGGTCCGCCGGTCTCGCAGCCGACCACTCCTTCGGCGATGACGGAAGGCGTCCGGTGCCGCCCGAGCATGACGAGCGCTCGGCGAGGGAAGGAGCCGCCCGGACATCGGCAAGAGCCGCCGCGCTGCCCCAGGGTCGGACATGAGCATCACGCCACTGGCGTCGCCTCGAATACCCGCGCAAACACGAACGCAGGGCAGACCGTCCGTGAGAGCAAGAAGCCCGAGTTTCGCCACGTCCGGGTCTTCAACCGCCGTCCGCGAGACGTCCTCGTCACGGTCCGCCCGACGGCCCTGCTTTGCCTCGGGCACGGGTACGCAGAGCCGGCAGTGCAGGCCCATCTCGAGCCCTGCTTCGGGTGCGCGAGAGATCTCTCGGCCGAAACGTTAAGCGCCCTGGTCCTCGCCAATCTGGGTACGTGGTGCTTGCCGATACCTTGCAAGCGATCCCCGTCCAAGCGGTAGCCCAGTGGCGGCCTTGTGCTGGCTCGCGCAACGGGGGAGTCGTGGAAGCCATCGCGCCGACTCGCGGCGGTCCTGCGTTGCTCGCCGAAGGCGCTTCTTGTCATTGTCGGAGGCCGACCTCCAGGGCTGGTCCTCGACGGCGAGACGAGTTCAGGCTGGCGAGATGACCGGCAGACCGAGGGTCTGGGCTTCGCTGATCATGCGCTGGTCGTAAGTGATCAGTGCGCCTAGTTGGTGCGAGATGCTCGCGGCCGTGGCGAGATGGATCGCGTCGAGCGAGCGCAGCGCGGTCCCACCGATCTGCGCAGCAGCCGGCGCTATCGGCTCGATCGCAAGCAACCGCAACCCAGCAAGTACGCCGACCGCGATGGCGGGAGCGCGACCGCCGAGGCGGCGGGCGGTCCGAGTGACCTCGACCATGGCGAGCAGGCTTGAGGCGCGGTCTGGCCAACGACGTAGCTCCTGCCGGAGTGCTGCGGTCTCCACTTCGATTGCGATCAGCTTGACGAGAGCCGAGGAGTCCAGGTATGCGACCGGCGAGTCAGTCGCCACGCTGACGCTTGTCGCGAGGCTCCGGACCGCGTTCAATCTCGAGTGCCGCCGTCGCCGGCGCGTCCGGCCCGAAATCGAGCGGTTCGACCTCGAGCAGGTCGCTCTGCGCGCCGCGCACGGTCAACTCAGCGACCGAGAAACGGTCCGAGGCTGAAGGTTGCGAGGACATCCCATGAGTATGCCGCAAGGCGTTCGGTCAGCGGACGTTCCAGCAGGCAGGCGAGTCGGCGGCCTTGGGCGGTTCCAACACCACGTCGTCGCCGTCGGTGGCCACGCTCGCCGCCCCGCCAGGGCTGAGTTGCGGTCGCGTCAGGTCGGCCTTCTCGGCATTGGGCAGCAACTCGATCTCGCTGCCTAAACCCCCGGGATCCACAGCAAAATCCACGAATTCGAGAGGAGGTGGCGCCACGGCCAAACCATCCGATTTCCAGGTATTTCTTACAACAACCCAGGATTTCGCCCATAATTCGGGTCGGTGAGGTCCCCGGTTCAAATCCGGGCGCCCCGATTTGAAAGCCCCGCAAGTGCGGGCTTTTTTCTTACTCTGATACCAGGTGTTTTGGGGCTGTTGGAGGGCGTCTACGGTCGCTGCGCCGAACCTCTGTCCACTCGAAGAGCCCTGCAAGAAAGCTTCGAGGTTTGTCGGGCCGTGGTGGCGCACACCGGCGCCGTCGGTGAGGTCCCCGGTTCAACGCTGACCCCCGACGTATGGTAAACGGTCGATTTCGCCATCCCGGGCTGAGGGCCTCGGCAGCCTCCCTGGCCATTCCCTGCCTAAACCCTAGGCCCTCGTTCGGATCGGACGTGGCGCTGGTCAGACTGCGCGCCTGCGCGGCGGGCCGGGTCGGTGCTGTTGGCGAATCTCGGGTGCGGATTGAGAAGCAGTTCGAGACCCGCTTTCGCGCGGTCGAGGTGCTTCGTCTGAACCCGCAGCGCTGCGCATAGAGCCCTCTCCTACGGTGAAGACTGCAGGGTTGCCGGACCAGCCCGCCGCCGATGCTTACCGTCCGGCGTGCTCGCCGTGTGGCGCCCCCGGGCCGGGCGGGAGCTCGATCTCCCCGCGCGCCGCGTGTTTGCCGCAGCGGTCGCAGCGGAGGTCTGGGCCAATGTTGCCTCCGCAGCCGGCGTGGAGGGTGAGTCGGGGTGGGCCGCCCGGGGTGGGGTAGTGGCGGTCGCCCCATTTCATGAGCACGATCAGGGCGGGCGCGAGTTCGCGTCCCTTGTCGGTGAGGACGTACTTAGGCCGGCCGGGTCGCTCCGGGTCCGGGACGCGTTCGAGCAGCTCCTCGTCGCACAGCAGCTTGAGCCGGTTGGTGAGGACGTTGGAGGCAATCCCGAGCTTCGCCTGGAACTCGTCGAAGCGCGTCAGGCCGACGACGGCGTCGCGGAGGATCAGCAGCGTCCAGCGTTCCCCGATGACCTCTAGTGATCGGGCGATCGAGCAGACCTGGTCTGGATAGTCGCGTTGGAGCACACGCCAATCGTAGCTGACTTGCTTGACAAAAGCCAGAGTCCTGGTGTAGGTTGACTTGCATCACGCAAGCTAGCTCACTGTCGGAGGAGCAATGAGACGTAAGCCCCTGATCCTGACCTCGCTGCTGTTGGCGGCGTTTGTGATCAATCTGGACACGACGATCGTCAACGTCGCGTTGCCGGCGCTTGTGCGCCAGCTGCATGCATCGAACTCGCAGCTGCAGTGGGTCGTGGACGCGTTCAACTTGCTGTTCGCGGGATCGGTGCTCGCTGCGGGCAGCCTGTCTGACCGGTTCGGGCGCAAGGGGATGCTGCTCGCCGGCCTGTCGGTGTTCGGCGTGGCGAGCCTGGCGGGCGGGCTGATGGACAGTCCCGGCCAGCTGATCGCAGCGCGTGCGGTGATGGGCGTGGGTGCGGCGATGGTGTTCCCCTCGACGCTGTCGCTGCTCACCAATGTGTTCACCGAGCGGGGCGAGCGCGCCCGGGCGATCGGCTTGTGGGGCGCGATCACGGGCGTGGCGATCGCGCTCGGGCCGATCGTCGGCGGCTGGCTGCTCGAGCTCTCCGACTGGCGCAGCATCTTCTTCGCGATGGTGCCGATCGCCGCCGGCGCCGGGATCCTGGCCGCCCACTATGTCCCGACCTCGCGTGACCCGCGCGCACCCCGGACCGACCGGGCCGGATTTGCGCTGTCGACCGCGACAATCGGGCTGCTCGTCTACACGATCATCGAGGCCCCGAGCCAGGGGTGGGGCAGCGCACGGACGCTCGGCAGCTTCGCCGTGACGGCGGTGCTGGCGGCCGCATTTGTGGCCTGGGAGCGGCGCACCGAGAAGCCGATGCTCGACGTGAGCCTGTTCCGCAACCCGCGGTTTGCCGCCGCGAGCGCCTCGGTCGCGATCTCGTTCTTCGCGCTGTCCGGATTCATCTTCCTGGTCACCCAGATGTTCCAGTTCCTCAAGGGCTACGGCCCGCTGTCGACCGGCGTACGCCTGCTGCCGGTCGCCTCATTCGTCGCGATCTCCTCGATCCTCGGCACCAAGCTGGCCGTCCGGTTCGGCACGAAGCTGATCGTTGCCTCCGGGCTGTTCTTGATGTCGGCGTTCTACCTATGGGTTTCGACTTCATCAGTCACGACCGGCTACGCGACGATCGCCGCCCAGATGGTCGTGCTCGGAACAGGGATGGGCCTCACCAGCGCGCCCGCGACCGAGGCGATCATGGGCGTCGTCCCGAAAGCGAAGGCCGGCGTCGGGTCGGCCGTCAACGACGCCACGCGCCTATTGGGCGGCACCCTCGGCGTCGCCGTGATCGGCAGCGTTTACGCGTCGCTGTACGCCAGCCGGCTCACCGGCGCACTCCCCGGGGGGTTGCCTGCGAGTGTCGTGCGGACCGCGCACGCATCCGCCGGTGCCGCGCTCGCCGTCGCAAGCAAGCTGGGGTCCGCCGGCCATCCGCTGCTCGCATCGGCCACCCACAACGCCGCTAACTCGGCCTTCTTCCAGGGCTTCCACGCGGCCGACCACCTCGCCGCGGCCATCGCCGCCGCGGGCGCCGGGATGGCGCTGGCGCTACTGCCCGCCCAACCGACGACCGGCCGCGACGACACGCCAGAGGTACCGGCACTAGGCCCGCCCACCACAGCCCCCGCCCACAGCTGATCCCACCCCAAGGCCACAGGAGACACAACATCATGAGCACCCAGCAACCCACCCCGCGCGTGACCGCCGCCGGCTCCGGGATCGGCCGGACGACCGGGTTCGAGTTGGACAGCCGGGCCGAGCCGGGCGCGGACAGCATCGAGTCGGCGCTTGCGCGCAACCGCGCCTTCGCCGCCGCCGGCGGCCATCAGGGTGCCGTCGTCTTCCCCAACCTGCGCCTGTTCGTGATCACCTGCCTCGATCCGCGCGTCGACCCCGCGCACTTCCTAGGCCTCGGCCTCAGCGACGCGATGGTTCTCCGCAATGTCGGCGGGCGGGTCACCCCGGAGGTGATCAACGATGTCGCCTTCATCGGCGAGCTCGCCCAGACCGCACTGCCCGACGGCCCGCTGTTCGAGGTCGCGGTGATCCACCACACCCATTGCGGAACCGGTGCGCTCGCCGATGACACCTTCCGTCGCAACTACGCCGAGCGGATCGGCGCCGAGGAGTCGACCCTGCGCGAGCACGCCGTCCTCGACCCGGCGGCGACCGTCACCCGTGACGTCAAGCGCCTGCGCTCCGCACCGGCGATCTCCGCGCGAGTCACCGTGTCCGGGCACGTCTACGACGTCCTCACCGGCCTGGTGCAGACGGTCATCCCGGCTTGCAGCTCAGCAGATCGAACCGTTGAACAAACCCAATCGCCTCAGGAAGACGAAACACCATGACGACCACCGTTACTCCCGACAGCAGGCAAGTCGAGGCGGAAAGCCAAGAGTGGCCAACACTTGACCTTGATCCGACTCATCCGACGCACGAAGAGCCCGACGCTCGTTTCTTCGACCCCACCCAGGGACGGAAGATCGGCTCCGAGCCCTACGACGACCCCACCCAGGGGCGCAAGCTCGCTAGAGAGAGAGGGAGTGAACGCAACAATGAATCATCTACCTGCATATCTGTGGGCCCTCACGTACGGAGAGGTCGCAGGCATCGCCGCGGCGACCGCATACGCGCTGTATCGCGGCGCTCGCGCCGCCGGTCTTGGCGATCGAGCCTCGACGACGATGTGGTCGGGCGCCGCCCTTCTCTTCGGCGGCTGGCTTGCCGTAAGTAGCCTGGTCGCAGGCGGGGGCAGCTACCGCTCACGCCTCGGGCACGGCGTCCCTTGGCCGCCACTGGCGGTGCTCGGCTTCTTCGGCTTGCTGCTCGCGCTAACCCAGGTGCCGTTGATCAGGCGAGCCCTGACCGCCCCGGGTGCTCAACGGCGGCTGCTGTCGCCGCACTCATTCCGGGCAGCAGGGATCGTGTTCCTGATAGCGATGCTGCTCGGGAAACTCCCAGCGCTGTTCGCTGTGCCCGCCGGGTTTGGTGGACATTGCCGTTGGCGTCGCAACGCTGTGGGTCGCGCGCAAAGTAAGCGAGGGATCGCAGGCCAAAGCGCTCATCTGGTTCACCGTCCTCGGGATCGCAGACCTCGTCTCGGCGCTGACCCTGGGAGCGCTGACAGGCTTCCTCCAGATCGTCCACGTGAACCCGGCCGCGACTCTGAACGCTGACCTGCCGCTCGCAATCATCCCCACAGTCGGTGTGCCGTTGCTACTGGCGATGCACCTCACCTCGCTGCGCGTCCTCTTTCGGGATCGCGCGGCCGACCGAGTTGCGGACAAGTTGGTCGTCACTCCGCTGACTGCGTAGCGCCGACGCGTGAATCGACTCTCCCCGTCTGCAGCCATAGCCGGGCTGCGGGGCGCAAGATCAAACCCCAAGTGCAACCAGTGCCTCTGGGTGTCGCGCGATGCGTTACAATGTCGGACATGTCCGCTGCACGCCAGTTTTCCGCACGCTTGGACGCAGGCATCGTTGAACGCCTGGAACGCCGCGGGGCACGTTCAGGGTTGAACAAGTCGCGGCTCGCGGCGCGCTATATCGACGAGGGGGTGCGGATGGACGACCATCCCGGGATCGTGTTCCGGGATGGACCGACCGGCCGGCGTGCCGGCCTGGCCGCCGGTCCAGACGTTTGGGAGGTGATCGGCGCGCTGCGTTCGACTGGTCTCGAAGGGGACGACGCAATTCAGGCGACGGCCGAGTGGTCGGGCCTGAGCGTGCGCCAGGTGCGCGATGCGATCGGCTACCACAGCGAGTATCCGGCCGAGATCGACGAGCGGATCCGTCTGAACGAGGAGGAGGCCGACGAGGCCGAGCGGCGCTGGCGTGAGCAGAGCCTCACGCGGTGAAGCTGCTCCTCGACGAGATGCTTTCGGCCGTCGTCGCCGAGCAGCTGTGTGGCCGCGGGCGCGATGTCGAGGCGGTCAGCGAGCGACGCGAGCTTCGGGGACTGACCGACCGGGACCTGTTCGAGTATGCGCAGGGCGCCGAGCGCTCGCTCGTGACCTACAACCGGGACGACTTCCTCGAGCTCGATCGTCTCTATAGAGGCGAAAACCGGCCGCACTCTGGGATCGTGATTCTCAACCCGAGGCGGTTCCCTCAGGGCCACGCCTCGATCGGTCCTCTGGTCATTTCGCTGGAGCGGCTGATCGACGCCGGCGCCCCGTACGAGAGCTTCATTCACTGGCTTCAGTGACACCCGCACGGTTTTGGCAGGGGATCCACTTCCCTGCCGAACCCCCGGCAATCGACCGCTATATCCGTAGGCCTAGGGGGTGCGCTGGCCGCAGGCGAACCCACGGATTGCAGGTACTTCCTGCGCCCACGCCGGATCTCGTCCACCGTTCGGGTCGGTGAGGTCCCCGGTTCAAATCCGGGCGCCCCGATTTATTTGTGGTGGCTTGCAGGGATTTTGTTCGGAGGAGAGCGAGGGCGGCTCGGGGTCATGGATCCTAGGTATGGGTCGGGAGGCGGGAATCCCTTCAATTTCTTTGAGCGCGAAGCCCCTGCACGTTGACGATTGTCGGCCGCAGTTCAGGTCGCTCGCACCGACTCGCGAGAAGGTCCCGACGGCGATCGGCGCCGGCGAGGCGAAACTCGGTAACTGCGGGGACTCGCGGCACGTCAGCCGGGTGGGCCAGCCGGCTCCCTGGCGATTCCCTGCCAAAACCTCCAGCTGCCGCTGGCGTGAGACGCCGGCGCCGTGGTCGGTTGCGGGGTGGGCTGCGCTGCGCTGAGCGAGGCGGCGCGGCACTCGCAGTTGGCGAAAGGGAGGGACGCGACCTCAGCCGGGGGGTTGGTCCTGCTCTTGTCGTGCCACGGATACGCCACAGGCGGCTGACCGTATGCGGCGTGGGTGCTTCCTCGCGCCTCGACCATCTCCCGGATCAATTGGCGTGCTTCGTCGTCGATTCTGGTGGCATCTCTCCGGTTGACGTGTTGGGTATTAGCGCGAGCTGGCGCGACTGTGCGACGAGTTTGCCCTCCGAGTCGTAAAGGTCGAGGTCCTCCTCGTGGTACCCGTCTTGTAGGTGGCGTGTCTTGACGCGGCCGAGGAGCGATCCTTCCGCGGGTTTCGCACGGATGTGCGTCGTCAGCTCTAGCGTGAAGAGCATGTACTCGCCGAGCTCGTAGACCGCTCTGGGACACACGTCCACGATCAGCGAGAGGGCGAGTGGATCGATCCGGCGTGGCTGCGCGAAGTCGATCGCGAACTCGAGCGTGGGATCTCCGCTGGGCTGTCCGGATCGCCAGCCGTGTAGCTGCGAGACGCGGTAGTCGAAGCGGTCGGTGAGCGTTGACCCGGGGAACGCTCCGCCGGGATCGAGGTTCACGTTCGCGGCGGCCCCGAGTAGCGAGGGTGGCGTCCCCAGCTCCAAGGTCGGTCCTGTCGCCTTCTTGAGGTCCGCGAAGCTCGCGAGGATGCGAAGGACCTCTCGGTCGCCCTGGATGAGTCGTGCCTCGCCGGTCGCTAGGGTTCCGCCGCGGCGCACGATCTCTGTGTGCACCTCGATGGGTCCCGGGCTCGCGCGGGCGTGGAAGAGCGCGGCCGTCGCGATTGGATCGGGGAACGGCATCTCGGCCGCCAACGCTCGCAGGCTGGTCGCGAGGGTGTAGCCGCCGCTGGGTCCACGAACCGTGCTCCAGCGGTCCGTCAGCGTTGCCGTGTAGACGTTTTCCGCAACTCGTTTGACCGCGGTGTCGAGGTCGAACGGGTGCGAGCTCAGCTGCGGCTCGACACGGTCGGAGCTGGGTCGTACGCCCGCGTGCCGATCTGCGGCGGTCATCGGCGCTCTCGCGCTGGCGAGGTGGCTGATTGTTCGATGAATTGGTAGTCGAGTCTGATCCGCTCGTCGTCGTCGAGGATCAGGAATTGGGTGCCGATCGAGTCCACCTCGCCGTCTGGTGTGATCATCTCCCATGTGAATTGGATGGCTCCGTGGTGGCTTATTGGCTTCTGTCGGGGCCTGAACAGGAATCCGTGCGCGACGAAGAGTTCGTAAGAGCGTCTGACGGCGTCCTCGATGCCGGCGTGGCCGTGGTACTCGTTGCGCGCGTTGAATAGGCCGGCTTGTGCAGACCAGGTGCCTGCGATCCAGTTTCGACGGGCATCCGGGTCGGGCTCGTTCCAGGCTGCGACGTACTGGGTGATGAAGTCATCGAGGTCGGTCATGGTGCCCTTCTTGCGGGGAGTAGGCGGGTGAGCGCGGCGACGCCGATCAGTAGCGCGGCGAGTTCGACGAGGCTCAGCGTGAAAGCGTGAGCAAAGCCGTCGTTCAGCGATCCGAAGAAGACCACGCCCACGACGGCGACTCCAAGGGCGTTTCCGACCTGCTGCATGGTCGAAAGGACGCCCGCGGCAGCGCCGGCGCGCTGCGGATCCAGGCTCGTCAGCACGGTCGCGGTGATTGAGGTGATGCACAGTCCCTGTCCGGCGCCCACGAGGAGCAATCCGGGAGCGAGCACCGCAACTGACCCACCGGTACCGATTACTGACACGCACGCCAGTAGCAGCAGATCGCCGGCCGCAAGGATCAGAGCACCGGTGGCGATCAGCCGCCGGCCGTAGCGCATCGTCCATCCGGGCGCGCGCAGCGATGTCGCCACGAACGCGACAGCGACGATGCTGAAAACGAGGCCAGCATGCAGCGCTGTGAGTCCGCGCCCTCGCTGAAGATAAAACGAAAGCACGAGGAAGAATGAAGCTTGGCCGCACCAAAGCCCAAGCTGAGTCACGAGCCCTGCTGAGAACGTCCGGTCCCCGAACAGCGCTGGCGGTAGTAGCGGTGAGCCTCCGTCGCGCGCGAGACGCCTCTGGTAGCAGGCGAAGCTGCCGAACAGGACCGGCGCGAGGACGAGCGACAGCCATGCCCAGGCAGGCCAGCCGTCCTGGCGGCCCTCGGTTAGCGGGAGCATGAGCGTGACGAGCGCGATGCTGATCCACAACGCGCCCACGAGGTCCAGACGGGGAGGGGTCTCGGCGCGGGACTCTGGGACCAGCCGGGGTGCCAGCGCCAGGGCGGCCAGGCCGACGGGAACGTTGATCAGGAAGATGCTCCGCCAGCCCAGGCCGGAGATGTCTGCCTGGATCAGGCACCCGCCGATGATCTGTCCTCCGACCGCCCCGAGTCCCATCACCACGCCGTAGATACTCAGCGCGCGCACACGATCGGCACCGGGGTACCGAATGCCGACGATCGACAGGACCTGCGGACTGATCAGCGCCGCCGCCAGTCCCTGCGCGAGCCGCGCGAGAATCAGCGCGCCCGCGCTCCCCGCGGCCGCGCACCCGATCGAGGCGAGCGTGAAGAGAGAGAGGCCGAGCGAGAACATGCGGCGGCGACCGAACCGGTCTCCGAGGCGCCCCGCGGTGATCAGACCCGTCGCGAACGTAAGGCCATAGGCGGCGACGAACCACTCAGTCGCGCCGCGGCCCGCGTGCAGGTCGGTCTGCATCGACGGCAGCGCGACGTTCACGATGAAGAAATCGAGGACGATCACGAACGTCCCGGCAAGTAGGACCGGCAACGCCACCCAATGACCCTGAGGCAGCTGTGCCCAGCGAGACCGCAGCAGCCGGACGCGAGTCGAGTCAGGCGTTCGCGAAGCGATGCTCATCAGTCGGCGCTCCTCACGCCACGATCGCCGCGAACGCTTCGCGCATGGCTGCCCGATCGGCTTTCGCCACCGCCGCCGGACGGCCCGCGGAGATGCCGCCATCGACGGCGAGATCCTGGCCGGTCACGAAGCTCGAAGCGTCGCTCGCGAGCCACAGCGCGGCGGGCGCGACATACGCGCTGATGCCCACGCGGCGGATCGGTTGATGGGCCTCGAGCCGCTTTAAGAAGGCGGACTCCAGCGCTAACGCCGTGCGGTCTGCCTCCGCAGGGTCCATCCCGCCGCCCTTGCCGAAGATGCCAGTCAGAATCGGACCAGGGGAGATGCTGTTGACACGAATACCGTGCTCGGCGAGCTCGACGGCGGCACATCGCGTGAGATGGATGACCGCGGCCTTCGCCGAGGAGTAATCCAGGCTGGCCCAACCCGCGAGCCGGCCGTTGATGCTCGCGACGTTGATAATGCTCCCAGCCTCTTGCTCGAGCATCGCGCGCGCTGCGTACTTCATCCCCAATAGCACCCCGCCGACATGCAGCGTGAACGTCCGCTGGAAGCGGTCGAGGTCGACGTCGGTGACCCCGCCGCCATCGCCGGCCGCGCCCGCGTTGTTGACCATCACGTCAAACCGACCGAACCGTGCGATCGCATGCGCGACCAGCGCCTCGACATCGGACTCGACGGTCACATCGGTGGCGAAGAAGCTCGCCCCGAGCGTCCGGGCCAGCTGTTCGCCCTCCTGACGCCTGCGCCCCGCGATCACGACCTTCGCTCCCTCGGCGGCGAACAACTCCGCGGTGCAAGCACCAATCCCGCTCGTCGCACCCGTAATCACCGCCACCTTCTGGTCCAGCGCACCCACCTCGAGCCTCCTTTGGTCGTCGTCCGCGATAACCAAGTAGATAGAACGGACGGTATACTCAGAGTAGATCACCCGATTGATCTACTGTCAAGGATCTGCCAGACTTCGTCTCGATGAGCCCAGAGATCAAACGCGGGCCACGCGAGCGTCTCCTCCGCAGCGCACAGGAGCTCACCTACACGCACGGCGTGACGGTCGGCGTCGACGCGATCCTCGACGACGCCGGCGTAGCGCGCCGGTCCCTCTATCAGCATTTCGGCGGGAAGGATGCGCTCATCGCCGAGACGCTGCGCGCGACCGCGAACGTCGACGAGCAGCGCTACCGCGACGCGCTCGAGTCCGGCGGCCAGGACCCGCGCCAACGCCTGCTGGCCGTCTTCGACACGCTGGACAAGACAACCACCTCTAAGCGTTTCCATGGCTGCCGGTATGCAGCAGCCGACCTCGCGCTACCCGATCCACATCATCCGGCCCACGCCGAGACCCGCGCCTACAAGGAACGCCTGCACGCGCTGTTCTCGAGCGAGCTCGAAGCACTCGGACATCCAACACCCGACCGCGCCGCCGACCAGATCCTCCTTCTGATCGACGGCGTGCTGACCGACGCCGTGACACGGCCCGAGACGCACCCAGCGAAGGCCGCACGCGAACTCGCCGAACACATTCTGGACGTCAGCCCAAGGAAACAGCGCAAGCTGAGCTGAGCAGCTCCGCTCCCGCCGGGTAGGGAGGGTTCGGGGCTTGCCCTGCTTGGTCGTGACGCGAAGCTACGTGGCTACTTGGAGGAGGCGCCGGAGCGCTGCGAGGTGTCCTTCGGCGTGTAGGGCGCCGGTGGCGATCGCCGTGTCGAGGCCGCCGGGGTCGAGGAGCAGCGCGTTGAGTGTCTCTGGGTCGGTGCGGAGGCTGGCCGCTGGCGCGGCGGCGTCCCCAGCTTTGATCTCCAGCTGGCCGTTCTGGCTTGAGACAGTCCACACGCGGTCATCGAGTTGCACTCGGTAGGTGTCGGTAGGCGGGCTGGTGTGAAAGCGCGCACTAGCGCGTAGGAACAGCAGGACGGAGGTCGCGGTGAGTGACCCGCGGGCGGGGCGCGGCTCGGCACTGCCCCACTCGCCGAGGGCGTCTAGCAGCGGTTCGAGTTCGTGCCCACGGTCGGTGAGCTCGTACACCGAACAGGCTGCTGGCGGGGGCAAGATCCGACGGCGCACCACGCCATGAGCCTCGAGCTCGCGCAGGCGGTCGGTGAGCATGTTGGTGCTCGCGCCGGGCAGCGCTCGGCGTAGGTCGGAGAAGCGCTGAGCTCCGAACAGCAGCTCGCGCACGACCAGTAGCGCCCAGCGCTCGCCGATCAGATCGAGCGCGCGCGCGATCGGGCACGCATCACCGTAACTACGGGTGGTGGGCATCGCGCGGGCTCGCCAACAAAGTGGTGCAAGCTTACAACTTATCGGTTGCTTTTTGCAAGCAGCTCCCCTACGATCGATCCCATCACATCGAGAAAGGACCAGCATGGGACAGCCCGTAGTGCACTTCGAGATCATCGGGAACGACCCGGCCAGACTGCGCGGCTTCTTCAACGACCTGTTCGGATGGGAGTGCGATACCAGCGGAGCAGTCGCCGAGGCGGTTTCCGAACCGTCCAACTACGGCTTCATCGATCTCCTCAACGCGAGCGACGGCAGCGGGATCCGTGGCGGTATCGGCGGCGGTGATCACTACGACCCGCACGTCGTGTTCTACGTTGGAGTACCCGACGTAGAGGCTGCGCTGCAGAAGGCCGAAGGCCTGGGCGGTCAGCGTCAGATGGGCCCCGTGGCGTCGCCGAATGGCCTCGTAGTCGGCAACTTCACAGACCCAGAGGGCAACCTCATCGGCCTCGCCAGCTTCACCTAAGCGGAGACCCACCACAGCGAGCAACCACGTGCGCCAGCGCGACGCTACGGTCGGAGCACACGCAATCGCGCCAGAAATCTGGCTGGCTCGCCGCAGCGACCCGCTCAGCGCGGATTGCGAGTGACCAGAGTTCAAGGCGCCTGGCTGAGCCAGCCGGTTGATGATGCTAGCATCTGATGCATGTCCATCAGGCGAACGACTGTGGCAGCTGAAAGCGACGACCTCGCAGTCCTTGAGAGCGAGGCTCGTCGGCGTGGGGTTGCGCTCGCACAGGTTCTGCGTGAGGCCGTGGAGCGCGAGGCCGGCCGGCTTCGGCGCAAAGCCGAGCCGCGATTTGGGATCGTCCGTGGTGATGGCACCGCGACCGCCTCGATCGCCCGTGACGAGCACGCACCGGCGCGGCGATCTGGCCGCTAGTAGCGAATGGCGCTGATCCTGGATACCGGGCCGGTCGTGGCGTTGTTGGATGCCGGCGATCCCGAGCACGCACGCTGCGTCGCGATGGTCGACGAGCTTCGCGAAGACCTCGTCATACCGTCTCCGGTACTCGTCGAAGTCGACTACTGGCTGAGGAAGCTATACGGAGCCGGACCTTGGGAAACGTTCGTCGAAGACATCGCCACGGGCGCCTACCGCCTTCATCACCTCGACGAACATGCGCTCGTCCGTGCCGCGGAGATCGAGCAGTCCTACGAGTCCCTGGATCTCGGGCTGGTCGACGCGGCCGTGATGGTCACGTGCGAGACACTCGGCGAGACTAAGGTCGCGACGCTGGATCACAGAGACTTCGCGGTCGTTCGCCCGCAGCACTGCGACAGCCTGACGCTGCTCCCCGAGTAGTCGCGGCGCGGGCGACGGGCGGCTCAGGTGCCCGTCGAGTTGATTGGTCACAGGCGGTTGGTGTGCCCAATCGACCGGAATCGCCCGCTTTATCCGCCGATCCGAAGAGGTGAGTGCGTCAGCGTAATCGACCGTTTTGCAGGGAGTTCTTCCATTGCGCCTGCGGGTCCGCGCGTTATTTGTGGGCGCCGGGTGAATACTGGGCCATCTGCGCCGGTTGAAAACTAGGCCACTGGGCGCGGCGGCTGGTGGTGTCCGGCCGGGCCTTGACCCTCGGCTGATCTGTCCGGATCGGTCGAGGAGGAGTGTGTGGTCGGCGTGCAGCAGTGGGCTGAGATCAGGCGGTTGGTGCTCGTCGAGAGGCGCTCTCAGCGGGAGGTTGCTCGCCAGTTGGGCCTCGCGCGTGACACGGTCGCGAAGGCGCTGCTCAGCGACACGCCGCCGAAGTATTCGAGGGTGTCGGTGGCGTCGAAGCTGGATCCATTCAAGGAGTGGATCTGCGAGCAGCTGCAGGCAGACGCGACGATTCAGTCGCAGCGGCTGCGGGAGATGGCCAGTGAGCTTGGCTATACGGGCGGCAAGTCGATCTTCGATGAGTACGTGCGGGAGATCCGCCCGCGGTTCCTTCGCGAGCGGACGTTTCAGCGCACGATCTATCGGCCGGGGAGCTTGTGCAGTGCGATCTGTGGGAGCCGCGGCAGCTGGTCCCGGTCGGGCATGGCCGGCTGCGCCGGGGCTGGGTGGTGACCGCGGAGCTGGGCTGGTCACGGGTGATCGCTGGCGCGTTGGTCTTCTCCCAGGAGGCGTCGGAGATCCTGCGGGGTCTTGGCCGGTGTCTTGGCCGGATCGGGGCGTTGCCGGAGAAGCTGGTGTGGGATCGGGAGGGCGCGATCCACGCAGGTGGCGGCCGGGCGACCGACGAGTTCGCGGCGTTCTGCGGGCAGCTCGGGGTCGGCTGGGTGATCCTGGATCCCGGGGATGCTCAGGCGAAGGGGGCGCTCGAGCGCTCGCACCGGTTCATGCGCTCGAACTTCGAGCCGGCCCGGCAGTTCGCCAACCCGCTGAACTTCCAGTTGCAGTTGGACGGCTGGTGCGATCGGGTCAACGGGCGGGTGCACCGCACGATCCGGGCGATCCCGGCTGAGCGGCTCGCAGAGCGTCGAGCAGTTTTTCGTCCACATGTCCAGCGAAGAGAGCCCCGATGCGGTCGACGCCGAACGACCCCCGGCGGATCATGCGACGATATGCCGCCAGCCAGGACGCGATTGATGATGCCAGGTGGTCCCCCCGATCCGAGCGTGCTGCATCCGATGCCCGAGCAACCGCGTGTGGTGCTGCTCAAGCGGCTGGTCACCTCCCCGCTGATCGAGGTCGGCGAGTTCTCCTACTACGACGATCCGGATGATCCGACCGCCTTCGAGACGCGCAACGTGCTGTACCACTACGGGCCGGAAAGGCTTGTCATCGGGAACTTCTGCGCACTCGGCGAGGGCGTGCGGTTCATCATGAACGGCGCCAATCACCGGATGGATGGCCCGTCGACTTTCCCGTTCCCGATCATGGGCGGCTCTTGGGCCGAGCATTTCGATCTCATCACCGGCTTGCCCGGACGGGGTGACACCGTGGTCGGCAACGATGCCTGGTTCGGATACCGGGTCACGGTGATGCCCGGCGTCCGTGTCGGCAACGGAGCGATCGTCGCTTCCGGTTCCGTCGTCGTCGACGACGTCCCCGACTTCGGCATCGTCGGCGGCAACCCGGCCAAGCTGATGCGCCGCCGCTACCGCGAGGAGGACATCACCCGCCTCCTGGCCCTGGCCTGGTGGGACTGGCCAGTTGAGCACATCACCGAGCACATCCGCACGATCATGTCCGGCAGCATCGACGATCTCGAGGCCGCGGCACCCAAGCACCGGTAGCGCAACGCCACGGTCACGCTCCCGGACTTGCAGGGTTGAGGTCTGGTGCGGCGCAGAACCGCAGGCCGAGAAAGCCGTCTCCTGGTCGCGCCGGAAGGATCGACGTCGAGCACGCCCGCGTCTATCTGAACGCGATCATCGACTGTTGCACTCGCGAGATCGTCGGCTGGACCTCGCCGTCCGCGGGGGCCGTCAAGGCGATTGCCGTCGTCGAGCAAAGACATCCGACCAGCCGCGTTGGTGCCGCACCGAAACCAGGGCTGGGAGCGCGCTGGCCCGCTTCCGCGCCATTCGCCAGCTGCACGTCGACCATCGTCCGTCGGCGGCTGGACCCACCCATCGCGCGGATGAGGTCGAGCCGGTGCGTCCGCAGTTGCGAGCCCGCCTCGACGGAAACGCCAACTGAGCGAGGTAGCGTGAGCGGTGTGAAGGGCTGCGCGTCAGGCGCGGGTATCGATCGTGTCGGCGGACGCCGCCGAGGGGTCGCCCTCGCGCGCCACTACGGCGAGTCCGAGGGCCTGTCGATCAGCCAGATCGCCGACCGTCTCTGGCGGTCGCCGGCGACGGTGAAGGCGTACTTCTACGACCCGACTGGCGAGCAGGCGCGGGCCGTCAAGGCCCGCCACGTCGGGGTGTGCCGCGGCTGCGGCGCGTACACCCAACCGCGCAACGGCAAGGGCGACGCCTACGCGTACTGCAACGCGTGCCACCCCGGCGCGATCGAGCGGCGCTGGACTCCCGAACGGGTACTCGCCGCGATGCGCGACTGGCGCGAGCACTTCGGCCGGCTTCCGTCGTCGTACGACTGGTCGAGCATCCACGCGCGTCGACGTGGGGGAGACGCGCTCGCGCGCCTCGCCGCGTGGCGAGTGGCCTGCGCGAGTGTCGTCACCCGCCTGTTCGGCACGTCGAGCGCCGCCCGGGCGGTGGCTGCGCAGCGGGCTGGGAAGATGACGAAGGAGGCAGCGTCGGGGTTCTCGTCATTTGCCAGGGAGTCGAGCTCCCTGCCGAAACCCCGGAAATCGGAACGAGCGAAAGGTTCGAATGCACGAAGAATCCAGGGGCCGTTACGTGCTGGGTCTCGAGGACAGCGGCCACTCGAGGGCCGCGGTCGTTGGCGGCAAGGCCGCAGTCCTGGGGGAGCTTTCGCGGATCGAAGGCATCCGCGTGCCGCCTGGATTGTGCGTGACGACTGACGCCTTCCAGCGGATCCTGGCGGAAGTGCCGTCGATCGAGGATCGGCTCGATCGCCTGGCGCGCCTGAAGCCGGATGACCGGGAGGCGATCCGCGCGCTCAGCGCGGAGATCCGCCGGGCTCTTCAGGGGGTCGCCATCCCTGAGGATCTGGCGTCGGCGATCAGGCGAGCGCTCGCTCGGGTCGGCGAGCATGCGGCTTATGCGGTCCGGTCCAGCGCGACGGCGGAGGACCTGCCGAGCGCATCCTTCGCGGGCCAGTACGACTCCTACCTGAACGTCGTGGGCCCGGGGGCCGTCCTTGAGCACGTGAGCCGGTGCTGGGCCTCACTGTTCAGCGAGCGGGCCGTGACCTACCGTCTGCGCAACGGCTTTGACCACCGCAAGGTCCAGATGGCGGTGGTCGTGCAGCAGATGGTCGTCCCGCAGGCTGCCGGGATCCTGTTCACAGCCGACCCCGTCACCTCCAACCGGAAGGTTGCCTCGGTGGAGGCCACCGTCGGCCTTGGCGAGGCGCTCGTCTCCGGCCTGGTGAGCGCAGACGTCTACAAGGTGCGCGACGGCGAGATCCTCGCCAGGACGGTGGCCGCCAAGAAGCTGGCGATCCATGCCTCGCCTGCGGGCGGGACCGAAGAGGAGGCGATCGCGCCGGAGCGCCAGGAGCAGCCGGCGCTGACGGATGAGCACGTGGTGCGGCTCGTGCGACTCGGCCGGCAGGTCGAAGCCCATTTCGGCCGCCCGCAGGACATCGAATGGTGCCTGGCCGAGGGCGAGTTCTGGATCGTCCAAAGCCGGCCGATCACCACGCTGTATCCGATCCCCGAGTCTGGCGACCGAGAGAACCACGTGTACGTCTCCGTCGGTCATCAGCAGATGATGACCGAAGCGATGAGGCCCCTGGGGATCTCCGTGTGGCAGCTGACGGCGATGGCGCCGATGCACGAGGCCGGTGCCAGGCTGTTCGTCGACGTCACTCAGCGTCTGGCTTCGCCGGCGACTCGGGCAGGCCTCCTCGAGGTCATGGGGAGAGGCGATCCGCTGATCGGGGATGCGCTGCAGACCATCGTTGAACGCGGCGATTTCCTCCCCTCGCCCCCAGATCAAAGCCCGCCCGCCCCGGGCGGGTCGCCGGTGGTCTTTGGCGCGGCGGCTGAGATCGACACCGATCCCGCGATCGTCACCGAGCTGATCGAGCGCAGCCGGGTCTCGATCGCCGCCCTGAAGCGCGAGATCCAGACGAAGTCCGGGCCAGCGCTGTTCGACTCTTTGCTGGAGGCCTTCATGGAGCACAAGCAAGTCCTCAGCGATCCGCTGAGCGTGCGGGCGATCATGGCGGGGATGCAGGCCGCGTGGTGGCTAAACGAGGAGCTGGAGGCGTGGCTGGGCGAGAAGAACGCGGCCGACACGCTCACGCTGTCCGCCCCCGGCAACGTCACATCCGAGATGGGGCTGGCGCTGCTGGACGTCGCGGACGCGATTCGCCCGCACCCGCACGTCGTAGCGTTCCTGCAACACGTAGAGGACGAGGGTTTGAAGGACGAGGCCTTCCTGGACGAGCTGGCCAAGCTCGCGGGCGGGCGTGAAGCACGGGAAGCGATCCGGGCCTACCTGGAGAAGTACGGCATGCGCTGCGGCGGCGAGATCGACATCACCAGGCCACGCTGGAGCGAACGCCCCACCACGCTTGTGCCGCTGATCCTCGACAACATCCGCAACTTCACGCCCGGCGAGGCCAAGCGGCGCCTCGAACAAGGGCGGCAAGCGGCCCGGAGCAAGGAACAAGAGCTGCTGGAGCGCCTGCGAGACCTTCCTGACGGGGAGCGCAAGGCTGAGGAGACGAAGCGGATGATCGACCGCGTCCGGACGTTCGCCGGGTACCGCGAGTACCCCAAGTACGGGATCATCAGCCGCTACTTCATCTACAAGCAGGCGCTGCTGAAAGAAGCCGAGCGCCTCGTGCAGGCAGACGTGCTTGGTGGCAAGGAAGACATCTTCTACCTCACCTTCCACGAGCTCCACGATGTCGTGATCACCCGCCGAGCCGACCAGCAGCTGATCCACCAGCGGAAGGACGCGTTTTGCTCCTACCAAGCGCTCACGCCGCCCCGCGTGCTCACCTCAGACGGTGAGGTCATCGCCGGGGCCTACCGACGCGACGATGTCCCCACAGGCGCGCTGATCGGCCTACCGGTCTCCGCCGGGACCGTCGAAGGGCGCGCCCGCGTCATCAAGGACATCGCGCAGGCCGACATCGAAGCCGGCGACATCCTCGTCACCACCTACACCGATCCCAGCTGGACCCCCCTGTTCCTCGCGATCAAAGGACTTGTGACCGAGGTCGGAGGACTGATGACCCATGGCGCCGTAATCGCCCGCGAGTACGGCCTGCCGGCCGTCGTGGGAGTTGAGCATGCTACGAACCTCATCCGGGATGGCCAGCGGATCCGCGTCCACGGAACGGATGGATACATTGAGATCCTCAGCGACCCGGGGCAGACACGCGACGGCGCCGAGCCACCATGCACGTGTTGACTTGAGAGCACGTCCCATGCGCCAGCCGCTCCCGTGTCAGATTTACCAGCACTATTGAGACGCGACCTGCGGGTCCCGTCCGCACCTGCTATGCGCGCGGAAACGGGAGCTCGGTCAGCCGGTCCGGCGGCCTGACCCCAACGGTCGCCGTCGTGGCGTCTGGGCTGCCAGCGGAACCGGCGCGGCTCGTGCTACGCGGCGCCTCGGGTGGGGCGGCAGCTACCCGATCCGCTCGTCGATCCGGACACGGACGGTGTCGCCCGCCTCTTTGCCGATCGTCTTCCGCAGCGCCGCCTTGACGGGGAGCCTGTGCGTGCCGTCGCCCTGCGCCATCAGGGCGCCTGCGAACGGCTCGCCGTCGATCGCGCCTCGGATCTTCACGAGCCCACGGGTACCGAAGAGCTCGGCTACGTCGTCCATGACCACGCACGTCCATGCACCAGGGTTACTGCCCTTCTGAAGTTGGGCGTCGAACTCTCGCACCATGACTGTTCAGACTCTCGCACGCCGTCATGCTCATCGCGGGCTGGTGAAGTCGCGCTCGCTTTCGAGCGTCGGCGAGGATCTCGACGAAGTCTGTGCGCGCGGGATGCGGAACCTGCTTGGATCGTTGATGGAGTGCAGCCCGAGACGAGGAGGTGGCATGAACATCGAGTTCCTCTCGACCGTGGCGGTGATTGCGCCCGATCCGCCCGCCAGTCGCAAGCTCTACGTCGACACGTTTGGGCTGCCGCTGGAGAGCCAGGGCGGCGATTATCACCACAGCGAGCACATCGCCGGTTGCAAGTCTTTCGGTATCTGGCCGCTGGCCCAGGCCGCCGAGGCGTGTTTCGGGACGCCGCAGTGGCCGGCGGAACGGCCGGTGCCGCAGGTCAGCATCGAGTTCGATGTTGCCGACGCCGCAGCGGTGGGCCCGGCGGCACGAGAGCTCGAGCAAGCTGGCTACGAGCTGCTGCACCCGCCGCGCCAGGAGCCGTGGGGTCAAACGGTCGCCAGGCTGCAGTCACCGGAGGGCGCGGTCATCGGGATCTCGTACGCTCCTGTGCTGCACGACGAAGACTGACCGCAGAAGCGAGAACCAGTCCAGATGCCCCAACGCGCGGCGAGCAGGGTCCGTACGCAGCCCAGGAAACCTGCACGACTAGTCATGGGCCGTCCTGTTCATCGGCGACGCCACGCACACCTTCGACCGTCGCGCGCTCGACGGCTCGATGATCGCTGCTGAGGAACTGCAACTCGTGACCGAGGCGAACCTCGATGGAGAGTTCGCCACCGTCATCTCAACGCGTGACGCTGTGTCGGCCGCTTGACGCCGGGTTCGTCATGTCAGCTCGATGCAGCTTTAGCCTCAGGGGAGGTCGTCAGCGCCGGAAAAGCGGCGGCGAGCAGGATGCTCAATTCGTAGAGTCCGATCAGGGGGATCATCTCGATCAGCATCGAGATGGGATCGACCCCGGGGAGCGCGGCGGCGATCAGCGCGCACAGCGCGATCGCGTGGCGCCGTCTGCGGCGCAACCGCTGAGGCGTGGTGACGCCCAGGCGGGTGGCGGTGAGGATCGCAACCGGGATCTGGAACACCAGCCCGCTGGCGAGCATGGTGCGGCCGAAGAACGAGTACCAGTCGCGGGCGCGGATCTGGAGGTTGAACTGGTGTTGGTTGAAGTGCAGGAGGAAGTCCAGCGCCGCCGGCAGCACGACGAAGTACCCGAACCCCACGCCGGCGAGGAACAGCAGCGGGATCATTGCCAGCAGCGGCTGGGCGAGGCGTCGCTCGCTGGGGCTGAAGGCGGGCAGCAGGTAGGCGTAGAGCTGGTAGAGCAGGACCGGGAGGCTGAGCGCGAGCGCGGCGTAGCCCGCCACGGTGAGCGTGGCGGTGAAAGGCTCGGCGATCCCGAAGGTCACCGGCCGCTTGCCGTGGAGGGGCGCGTTGACGAGCGCGAGCAGCAGGTGGTTCTGCCAGAAGCACAGCGCCAGCGCGACGCCGAACACCGCCAGCGACACCAGCAGCCGCAGGCGCAGCTCCTCGAGATGTCCGACGATCGTCAGCTCCCGGGGGGCCGAAGTGGCGGTTTGACGGTGCACGGTCGCTCGCGCTGGCATGAGTCTCACGCGGCCCGGCGGCCGGTCGGCTCGTCGGACCCCGGCGCCGAGGCGACGACGGCGGAGGGGGAGCTCGAGTCGGGGACTGCTTGCGTTGCGGGGGCGAGCGCGGCTGGCTCCTCGTCATGCTCGCCGCTGATCGAGTGCTTGAACTCGCGCATTCCCGAGCCGAGCGAGCGCCCGAGCTCGGGCAGGCCCTTGGCCCCGAACACGAGCAACAGCACGACCAGCAGGATCGCGATGTGGGCGGGGCTGAGTAGTCCGGTCATGAGAACTCCTTGTCTTGAGGATGGAGGTCGGGAGGTGCCGCCCGGCGCTCGTGGCGCCGGGCGGCGATGGGGTGATCAGCGGACGTGCCGCTGGGCGGCGTCGGCGGCCTTGGCGAGCCGGGTGACGAAGCGGAAGAACTCCGGCGACTGACCGTCGAACAGTCCGTCGGCGGTCAGGCCCTTGACCGCCGCCTGGGCACCGGCGAGCGCGTCCGAGGTCGGTCGCACGATCGAGGCCTTCGGCAGGCCGCGGATGAACTCGGTCGGTTCGGGGAGGATCAGGTTGGTCTGCGCCAGCTCCGAGTGGCGGGCATTGAGGTCGGGGAAGTTGAGCTGCGTCTCGGGGTCGGTGACGCCAGCGAGCGGTTGGGCGACCGCATTGCCGGCCTTGTCGTGCCAGAGCGAGAAGTGGTTGGTCTCAACCCCGCCGATCGAGACCACGATCCTCAAGACCTCGAGGTTGGAGGCCTTGAGCGCCATCGTCGAGTACAGGCTGGAGCCGCCCTGCTCGATCATCGCGAAGTGAAATCCCGCGGTGTTGGCGATCGCCTGCATCCGCAGCGCAGCCTTGCTGGACGAAGGCGGCACCGAGGGGGAGGGGATCGTCGTGTTCGGCGGGGTGTCCTGGTCTGAGAGTGGGATCGCGGGCTGGTTTCTGATCGTGACCGCCTGCGGGAACGTCGCGCCGAGATCGGGGTTCTGGCCCGAGCGATACCGCACGTACCAGCTCGTGTCGACGTTCAGCGCCTTGAGGTTCGTTAGCCGCTTGTGCTTGCCGGCGCCGGTCGCGCTGCTGCCCTCGAGTGTCCGGAACCGGTCGAGGCTGACCGCTTGAGCGCCCTTGGAGCGCAGATACGCGTTGATGAACGCGGCGTGGCTGAGCTCATCGTCGGTGTTGTCCGAGATGTACTGGGGCATGTCGCCGTCGAGGTTCTCAAGCGCGGCCACGTAGGCGGGGTTGCCGCCGTTCGCGCCCCCGAGCTCGGCGTACTGAGACCACAGGTCTGACTCGATGATCTCGGCCGCGGCGAGGAAGCGGAGGATCGCCACGTCCCCCTGCGTGATCCGGCCGGAACTGGCGAACGCATCGCCGGTGAACAGCGCGCTGCCGGGTACGGCGGCGGCGCCGGCCAGAGCGACACCTTTGAGGAACGAGCGGCGGCCGGCCACGCGCTGCCAATGGCTGCGGACGTCGTCGTCGGCTGGGATCTCGTGCTGGGTGTCCGCCGGGGAGGCGGGGACAGTGTCCTTGGACATGCTGGGTCCTTCCCTTCATTTGGGATTGCTGGCTGGCTCACGTCGTGCCGAGCGGACGCAAGCGGCGTAGATGCCGGCGCTGAATGCCGGCGCTCTGCCAGCCCTCAGGTCGGGCTGTAGGTGCGAAGACTCCGGCCGGGCTGATTTCCTTCCGCGTGCGTCTTGCCAGTCGATCGCATCCGGCGTCTGTGATGAATCGGTCCCCCCAGCAGCGTCATCGCTAACGCGTGCTACCCCGTCACGGACATCCATCCTCTGAAGCTGAGCCAGCCCAGCCCGATGGACTTCGCCGAAGCGGCGGAAGGAAACCGACCGGGTCGGAGTCTCCCTGACGGACGAGCTCCTCACGTCGACCCCGCTGTACAGACCGGATCGGCGACCGGGGCAGCCCAACCAGACCTGCGCAACGGCAAAGATGCAGAAGGACCCACAGGCTTCGAACATGTTCGCGACCCGTATCGGCCAAGCCACGAAAGCGCCGGGAAATGCCCACTGGCGCCAGCCGTCGGCACGCTAACGCAGCTGTGATGATTTCGAATCGTCTCTCGCCGCCCGTGCGTGACCGGCCGATCTCAGCTCGGCACCCAGCTATGCGCCTGGCGCCGGTTGCTGGCACTCCGTTATTGGCGATCACAGCGCTGACGATGCTCGCGCTCGCGCTGACGGCGGGACGCTATGGCTATCACCGCGATGAGCTGTACTTCATCGCGGCGGGCGCCCATCCAGCCTGGGGGTATCCCGATCAGCCGCTGCTCGCGCCGCTGCTGGCCCGCGCGATGGATCTGCTCGCGCCGGGGTCGCTGCTGGTGCTCCGCGCGCCGGCGATCCTCGCCAGCGGCGCGACCACGATCGCCACCGGCCTGCTGGCCCGCGAGCTTGGTGGCGGGCGCCGGGCGCAGACGATCGCCGCCGCGTGCTGGGCCGTCGGAGCGGTGTGCCTGGTCACGGGGCACTTCCTGACCACGACCACTTATGACGTGTGCGGGACCGCGTTCGTCTCACTGCTGATCGTCCGGGTTCTGCGCTGCCGAGACGACCGCTGGTGGCTGGCGGCCGGGGCGGTGCTGGGGATCGCGTTACTCAACAAGACGCTGATCGGGATCGTGATCGCGGTGGTGGTGATCGCGCTGGCGAGCGTGGGGCCGCGGCACGTGTTGCGCTCGCGATGGCTGATTGGCGGCGCGGTGCTCGCGGTCCTCGGCGGGCTCCCCTACGGGCTCTGGCAGCTGGCTCATGGCGTGCCGCAGTCCCAGCTCGCCCACTCGATCGCGCGCAGCGGCGCCGAGGGTGGACGCGCCGGCTTCATCCCGTTCCAGCTGCTGCTCATCGGCCCGCTGCTTTCGCCGGTCTGGATCGCGGGGCTGCTGGCGCTGCTGCGCGACCAACGGCTGCGCGCGATGCGGTGCTTCGCGATTGCGTTCCTGGCGCTGATCCCGCTGTTCATCGCCACCGGCGGCAAGGCTTACTACATGGCCGGGCTCTACCCGATCCTGCTCGCCGCCGGCAGCACGCGAGTGGAACGCTGGCTCGCGCGCGCGCAGGGATCGACCCGGCCGGCGCTGCTGGGCGTCGCGGTCGTCCTGACCGCCATGACCAGCGGGGTGATCGGCCTCGACGTGCTGCCGATACGAGATCTCCGCGGGAGCGTCGTGCTCGCGCTCAACCCAGACTCCGGCGAGACCGTCGGCTGGCCTGGGTTCACTGCGACCGTCGCCAGCGTGTACCGCTCGCTTCTAGGGGCGACGCGGGCGCGCACGGCGATCTTCACCGACAACTACGGCGAGGCGGGCGCGCTGGCCCACTTCGGCCCGCGACTCGGGCTGCCCTACCCCTACAGCGGGCACAACGGTTGGGCGCTATGGGGACCTCCTCCCGACGCGGACACGACCGCCCTGCTTGTGGGAATCGACCGCAGGCAGGCCGAGCAGGGCTTCACCGGCTGCCGGCTTCGAGCCCGGATTGAGAATCGCGACCACCTGAACAACCAAGAGGAGGGCGCACCGGTGTTCGTTTGCACCGGGGAGGTCCACCCCTGGTCGCAACTATGGCCTTCGCTGCGCCACTACGACTGAGCCTGCACCACGCCTGTCGCGGGCATTAGCGCGAGACCCAGGTCATCTGATGGACCGGTCCGGGGTCAGGACACGCGCTTGATCAGGCGGCAGGACTCGGCGGAATAACCCAGGCGGTGGTAGAACGACAAAGCCCGGTCATTCGTAGACCACACGTCGAGACTGAGCAGAGGCAGTCCGCGATCCCGCGCCCACGACTCGCCGGCCTTCATCAGCGCCGTGCCCACACCCATTCTGCGTGCATCCTCGGTGACCGCCAGGTCCGCGACGTGTCCCCGCTCGGCGCCGGTGACGTCCTCGTGCACGCGTAACGAAATGAACCCGAGCGGGGTCTCGTCCGCCGCGTGGGCGATCAAGACCGTGGCGCGCGGATCTCGAGAGCTCAGCACAAGCCCGAGCGCCTCGCGGAACGCAGGGGCCAGAGACTCCGCGTCCTCCCACGCCGAGGAGCCGAACTCCAGCAAGCTCGACACCAGGCTCAACACGAACTCGCGATCGCGATCAAGCGCAGGCCGGATGATGATCGGATCGGCCACGCACAGTTCATAGCGCATCGAGCCGAACCGACGCGACCGACGCCGTCGCTCTCGCGCGATACTGCCGCGGCTTCGAGGACCTCACGATCCCGGCGCAGCTGCCCGGCGACGCGGGGCGAGGGCTGCTCGCCACGACCTGGGACACGAGCTAGCGCTAGCGCTTCTCGTCGCCCACAACCGGAAAGGCCGATCCGAGCCCCGCCAGAACGGTCTACGGGAAACGGTCAGGTTGCTGACCGGCAGGCATAACGCCGCGCGGTACGCGCGTGTAGAAACGCGTGAAGGTGTCGATGTCTGATGAGCACGGAGACGATCTCGAAGAGCAGGGCGGCGACGCCGGCCGCGTGGTCGAGGCGGCTGAGTCTGTGTCAGCGGTCCCCGGTCCGGCGGGCCGTGGCTGGCTGATCCGGGAGGTGTCGGCGTGGTTGGGGGGAACGCGTCTCGGGCTCGCGGTGATGGCCCTGATCGCGGGGGCCGCGGCCGGGCTGGGCGCCGTGGTGTTCCGATGGCTGATCTTCAGCTTCACCTGGCTCGCCACCGGCCATCAGCAGTTTGGCCAGCAGGGCCATGCCCCGAGCTTGCACCTGCCGTGGGCGGGGATCTGGTTCCTGCTCATCATTCCCGTGGTCGGCGGCCTGCTCTACGGCCCGCTGATTCAGCGGTTCGCTCGCGAAGCACGCGGGCATGGCGTCCCCGAGGTCATGCTGGCCGAAGCCGAGAATGGCGGACGGATCCGGCCGCCGGTGACGATCGTCAAGGCGCTCGCCTCGGCGCTGTGTATCGGCACCGGCGGATCTGTGGGCCGCGAGGGTCCGATCGTGCAGATCGGCTCGGCGCTGGCCTCGACGCTGGGTCAGCTCGTCCGGATGGCGGAGACTCACCTGCGGATCATCGTCGCCTGCGGAGCCGCGGGCGGGATCGCCGCCACGTTCAACGCGCCGATCACCGGCCTGTTCTTTGGTTTCGAGATCGTCCTACGCGAGTTCTCACTCGACGCGTTGTTCGCGACGGCCCTTGCGGCCGTATCGGGCGATTTGATCAGCCGCGCGTTCTTCGGCTCGGCTCCGTTCTTCACCGGGATGCCTCACGACCTGGTGGTCACAAACGACTTGACCTACCTCCTGATTGTCGTGCTGGGGATCGTCGCGGGACTGATCGGGGTTGGTTTCAAGACCGTCCTGTACAGACTCGAGGACGCGGTCGACGAGCTGTGGCACGGCCGTCCGGAATGGGCCCGGCCCGCAGTGGGCGGACTGGCGCTGGGCGCGCTCCTGCTGGCTGTGCCCCAGATGTACGGGGTTGGTTATCCGGTCATGGACAAGGTCGTCGCCGGCCACGTGGTGCTGTGGCTGATCATGATCTTCATGCTCGGCAAGGTACTGGCGGCCAGCCTCACGCTGTCGATTGGAGGCTCCGGTGGTGTGTTCGGGCCGTCATTGTTCACGGGGGCGATGGCCGGAATGGCGTTCGGCATCATCGCGCAGCACATATTCGGACCATCGATCGGTCCGCCCGCGGTTTACGCGGTCGTGGCCATGGGGGGCGTGTTCGGGGCCGCGGCGCAGGCGCCGCTGACATCGATCGCCAGCGTGGTGGAGATGACCGGCAACTTCACGCTCACCGTGCCGGTGATGCTCGCAACCGGTATCGCTGCTGCGCTCTCAAAGCGCCTGACCTACGGAAGCATCTACACCACGAAGCTGCTGCGCCGCGACATCGACATCGAGCGTCCCCGGACCACGAAAGCGCTGCAGAAGCTGACGGTCGCCGAGGTGATGCAGCCCCTTCCGAGCGCCAACGGGGCGGCACGGCTCGTCCACGCAGCGGACGGCAACGGGCATAGAGTCGGGCTCGATGACTGGGAGCGGCTGATTGCTCCGGTCATTGCCAGCGCGGAGCCGCAAGCGCTGTTTGCCGACGAAGATCTCGAACATGCTCTGAGGCAGCTGGTCCTGTATGGACGAGACGGCTTGCCGGTGCTCTCTCACGACGGCCAGGAGCTATGCGGTTGGATCACCCGCCAGAACGTCCTCGAGGTGCTCGCCCAGCGGCTCGCGGGCTCCGGGCAAGACATCGAGCGCGGGGCGCTGGCCGCCGAGTTCGCGGTCAAAGACCCAGCGGCTGAGGTACATGTTCCAACCACACCGCTCGAGGGTTACCGGATCGTCGAGCTCGCCATCGAGAGCACCTCCCCTGCTGCCGGCCGGCGGATCAGCGAACTCCGCGTCCCGCCCGGCGCCCGCGCGGTCGCGGTCAGCGATGGCCGCGAGATCGTGACCCCGCATCCCGATAGGCAACTGCAAGCCGGCGAACGCCTGATCATCCTCGCCCCGGCTTCGGGGTCGAAATGCCGATCGGGTATCTGATCAGCGTCCTCGTGCCGGTGGCGCCAACCGCCCTGGCGCTCGCGCCGATACGGCGTTCGTGGACCTTGCGTCAGATCAGCTGGCGTATGGGTTTCCAAGTCAGCGAGGTACCGGTCCTGGTGGCGGTCTGGCTGCTTGGTTGGACCGCCTTGGCCGGCGTCGAGGGTGATCTCGCTACCCCCGGTGGCCTCGCCGGGCTGGCAATCGCGATCCTGGAGTTGGCCGGGCTAGTGCTCCTGTTCCGACGCTCTCTGCGCGCCCGGCTCGTGGTCGCGGACGCGCTGCGCGCCACGCTGGTGAACGAGCGGCGATCGCTCCCAGCGCACAACCTCGCGAGCGAGGTGATACACCGCCCGTCGGCACGGAGCCTCTTAATGCCGCTCGCGGTGCGCCGTCGCGACGTCGCGCGGGACCGCAACCTTGCATATGGCCCCGCGCGACCGGAGCAGCTGCTGGACGTGTACCGATCACGCTCGGGCCGGGTCGGTGGGCCGTGCCTGCTCTACTTCCACGGTGGCGGCTACCGCAGCGGTCGCAAGAGCCGTGAGGCGCGGCCGCTCATCTACCGGCTGGCCAGCAAGGGCTGGCTGTGCATCAGCGCGAATTACCGGCTCCCGCACGGCTCGCGCTATCCCGCCGCGCTGATCGACGCCAAGGCGGTCATCGCCTGGGTTCGCGAGCACGCCCGCGACTATGGCGCCGACCCCGCGAGGGTGTTTCTCGCCGGCAGTTCCGCCGGGGCGCATCTGGGCGCGTTGGCGGCACTCACCGCCAACAAGCCGTCGCTGCAACCGGGATTCGAGTCGGCCGACACGAGTGTGGCCGGCACGATCTGCCTGTACGGGTTCTACGGCACTCCCACCTGGATCGACATCGAGCCAGGCGCACCCTCCTCGCCACTCGCGCAGGTCAACAGCTCCGCCCCGCCGTTGTTCATCGCACACGGCGACCTCGACACCTTCGTCCCCGTCACCGACATCCGGCCCTTCGTCGAACAGCTACGAGCGATCTCACGCGCGCCGGTCGTGTACGCCGAGCTACCGGGCGCGCAGCACACCTTCGACCTCTACCAGTCCATTCGCTTTGAGTCCGTGATCGACGGCATCGAGGCATTCACCGCGTTCGTCCAGGTGTAAGCACGAGCGACCATCGTCCGCTCGAGGATTGCTGTGCGAGGATCGGCAGCGAACCGATACCCACTGTCCGGGAGGGATGATGTGCCTTGACGATGGCCGGACCGAGCCCGCACAGCGGGTTCAGCGATGAGCGTCTTCACCGACGCCGAGCTTCGCTACCTGACCGGCGGGCGGCAACTGGGACGGATCGCGACCGTGGGCGCGGACGGCACGCCGCACGTGGTCCCGGTCGGATGGATCTACAACGCGGCCCGCGACACGATCGACGTCGGCGGCATCGAGCTCGAGCGGTCGAAGAAGTTCCGCGACGTCGTGCGTAGCGGGCGGGCGGCGATCGTCATCGACGACGTGGAGAGCACTGATCCGTGGCGTCCGCGCGCGATCGAAGTCCGCGGGCGGGCCGAGGCGATCGCCCTGCCGACGCCGCTGATCCGGATTCATCCGGAGCGGATCGTCAGCTGGGGGCTTGGGCAGGGCCGCAGCGCGCGTACGGTGGCGCGGTAGCGGCACCGAGCGCTGAACGCGACGGAAACCCGGCCGGTCAGGCCCCAGGTGTCACTTTCGTGTTGTTAGGGCGTTGCCTTTAGGTTAACGCCGCCGCCGGTTACACATTTCGTCAGGCGACGAAGTTTTTGGCAGTTACCGTGGCCGCATGCTAATCCGGGCACTCGCGCTCGCGGGGATTCTGTGCGGCCTCGGGCTGGCCCTATCGGCTTGCGGGGGCGCGAGCGGTGGCTCGAGTGCCACCGGAGGTGGCGCCACGGGGTCGTTGAAGCCTGCGCTCACCGGTGCCGGGGAGGATCTCACCAACGGCAAGCGCGGCGGCACGCTCACGGTCTTTCAACACGAGGACTTCCAGCACCTGGACCCAGGGGAGACGTATTTTTCGCTCGACTATCAGGTGATGTACGCGACCCAGATGCCGCTGTACATCTTCGCGCCGAACAGTACGACGCAGATCATCCCGAACCTGGCCTCGGGTTCGCCGGTCATCGGCGATGGCGGCAAGACCGTGACCGTCCACATCAAGCCGAACGTCCACTTCAGCCCGCCGGTCAACCGCGCGGTGACCTCGGCCGATGTGGCCTACGCGATCGAGCGGGGCGCGAACCCGAACGTCGCGAATCCCTATTTCCCGTCCTACTTCTTCTACATCAAGGGGGCCAAGAAGGCCTCGGGCGGTCCGATCCCGGGGATCCAGACGCCCAACCCGACGACGATCGTCTTCCACTTGACCGGCCCCTACGGCTCGTTCTTCACCGGCGCTTTGCAGCAGCTGCTGACCGCGCCGGTGCCGAAGTCGTTCGCGGCCCCGCTCGACGCCAAGAAGCCGACCGCTTACGGGTCGACCTCCGAGGTGGCGACCGGTCCGTACATGATCGAGGCCAACGCGCAAGGCAAGTTCATCGGCATCGGCTATCAGCCGGGCAAGTCGCTGACCCTGGTGCGCAACCCGAACTGGACCCCGGGCAGCGGTCCCCAGCCGGCGTATCTGGACAAGATCGTGATCAACATCGGCGGCGACCAGAACGTGATCGGCCCCCAGGTGCTGAAAGGCTCCGACATGGTGGACTCCGACACTCCGTCGGCGACGGACGTGAAGCTGGCCTACCAGCATTACTACAACCAGCTGATCGCCGTCCCCGGCGCCGGCGATTTCTACATCGCGGTGAACAACGCAAAGGGGCCGTTCAGCAATGTCGATGTGCGCAAAGCGCTGTGGGCAGCGACCGACCGGGAGGCGATGGTGAAAGTGTCCGGCGGCCAGATCGTAGGCGCCGTCGGTACCCATTTCCTCTACCCGGGATCGCTCGGCTACCAGCAAGCCGGCGGTGACCATGGTCCCAACGTCGACTACAACGACTACCCACAGGGCAACCTCGCGGTGGCCGAGAAGTACATGAAGCTCGCCGGCTACAAGACCGGCAAGTACACCGGCAGTTACGTGGTCAAAATCGTCGGCGCGACCGGAGAACCGGCGGCCCAGACTGCGGCGATCGCCAACCACGCCGTCCAGGCGCTCGGCTTCAAGACCAACTTCACGCTCGTCGACCAGCCGGTGATGTACGGCAAGTATTGCGGCGTGCCCAAGGCGGAGATCGACGTCTGCCCGAACGTGGGCTGGATTCGGGACTGGTCCGATCCCCAGACGCTGCTCGACCCGACATTCGCCGGCTACAACATCGTGACCACCAACAACTCCAACTGGGGCCAGGTCGGCTGGCAGGATGCGCCGGGAACCTATAAGGGCGGCCCGCTGACGCCGCTCGACCAAGCGATGAAGAGCGCCGAGAAGGCAGTCGGCTCCGGCAACCGCGCCGCCGCGTGGGCCAAGGTCGACCAGATGCTCGTTGCCGATGCGGTCGCGGTGCCGTGGTACTTCACCAAGCAGCCGCAGCTCGAGGCGGACAACGTCCGTGGCATCAATGACCTGTGGAACATCGGACAGTGGGACTACACCTGGTCGTCGCTGAAGAACCCCTAGCGCGGCGCGCGGCGGCGGCATCATGACTTTCACTGACGGTTCGCGGGGCAGTGCGTTCCGGCGGCTTCACGACCGCGAGGGCGCGTTCCTGCTGCCGAATCCCTGGGACGTCGGGACGGCGCGGATCCTCTCCTCGCTGGGGTTCGAAGCGCTGGCAACGACGAGCGCGGGCCATGCCTTCTCGCTCGGCCTCCACGAGGGCACCGTCCCCAGGGCCGATGTCCTCGCGCACTGTCGGGCGATCGCCGATGCCACCCAGCTGCCGGTCTCGGCCGATCTCGAGAAGGGCTTCGGCGACTCGCCCGAGTCGGTGATCGACACGATCCAGGCGGCGGCAGAGACCGGACTGGCCGGCTGCTCGATCGAGGACCACACCGGCCGGCGGGATGACCCGATTTTCGAGTTCGGGCTTGCCGTCGAACGGATCGAGGCCGCCGTTCAAGCCGTACGAGCGCTGCCGCATGATTTCGTGTTGACCGCGCGCTGCGAGATCCTCCGCTGGGGTCAAGGGGACCTGGGCGACACGATCCGGCGACTCCGGGCGTTCGAGGACGCCGGGGCGGACGTCCTCTACGCCCCGGGCTTACAGGATCTGGAGAGCATCCGAACCGTATGCGCCTCGCTTACCCGACCGGTCAACGTGCTCATGGGGCTCTCGGGCAGCGTGTTCAGCGTCGGCGATCTCGCGGGCGCCGGCGTGAAGCGGATCAGCGTCGGCTCAGCGCTCGCACGGCTCAGCTTCGGCGCCTTCATCGACGCCGCCTGCGAGATCCGGGAATCGGGGACGTTCGAATTCGCCTCACGAGCGATCGGCTTCGCGGACCTCGAGCCCCACTTCGGACCGCGCGGCTGACCCCGCCGCGGCCGTCGTCGGCCCCGTTCGGGTGGGCTCCGCAGCGGCGCGTGCCGCGCCGAGCTCGTGGGTGTGCTCGCCGTTTATCGATTCCTTGAAGCCACGCAGCCCGGAGCCGAGCGAGCGGCCCATCTCGGGCAGCCGCTTGGCGCCGAACACCAGCAGCAGGATGACCAGCAGGAACGCGATGTGCAGTGGGTTGTCAAGTCCCAGCAACGGATTCTCCAATCGATCGGGGGTCCTGGTGGTGATTCGGTCCGCAGCGCGATCCGGATCACCGGTCGGTTCGGAGCGCGATCCGGATCACCGGCCGGTTCGGAGCGCGATCCGGATCACGATCCGTATCACCGGGCCGGCCGGCGACCGTCGCAGGAGCTCGAGGCGAGGAGGCGCTCGCGCGGGCTGCGTACCGCCGTATGCTGACGCTCGATCATGAGCGTGCCTTTGCTGCGCGGAACCGGCACCATCGTCCTGGCGGTGGCGACCATGACCGTGCCGGTGGCCTGCGGCGGCGGCGCGGGCGCCGCTTCGAGCCGGAAGTCCGCGGCCGGCTCGTCTAGGACGCCGGTGCGGGACGGCAGCGACACGAGTCCGACGATCGCCGCCAAGCCGCTGCCGCCACCGAACCACACCGAGTGCCGCGCCGTGGTCTACATCGGCGATTCCACATCAGAGGGACAGGTCTCGGCGCAATACATTCCCCGCCGCCGGCAGCGTCTGCCGGCGCAGCTGGCGAGGGTCGGGGTGAGGACCACGTACTCGGAGATCTCCGGTGCGCGGTCGATCGTCGAGATCTACCACGGCATCCCCAACGCCGCCACCGTCGCCCGGCAGCACATCTCCGACGGCTTCCGGGGGTGCTGGATCCTCGCGCTGGGCACCAACGAGGTGGCCGACGTCGCCGCAGGCTCCACCGCCGGGCTGCGAACCCGGATCGCCCGCATGATGTCGATCATCGGCAACCAGCCCGTCATGTGGGTCAACGTGATCACGCTCGGGAGTGCGCCCCGGTACTACGGCGAGGCGGGCATGCGACGGTGGAACCAGGACCTGCTGACGGCCTGTGGCCGCTATCCGATGATGCGTGTGTTCGACTGGGCGGCGCTGGCCCGGCGCCGGTGGTTCATCCCCGACGGCATCCACTACTTCTCCCCGGGCTATGTGGCGCGCTCGCGCCTGATCGCCCGCGGGCTGGTGAAGGCGTTCCCCCGGGGCGAGCCTCCGAGCACGAGCTGTCTCGTTCGGTGATCAAGAAAGAGAGGTGGGATATGGGCGCGATCGAGCTGGACCGGCTGTCGTGGCCAGAGGTGAAGGCGGAGCTCGACGCCGGTCGCGACACCGTCGTGATCGCGTTCGGCGCCACCGAACAACACGGCCCTCACTTGCCGCTGGCGACCGACGCGCTGATCGGCGATCACCTGGCGTGGCTGGTGGCCGATCGGCTGGATGCGTTCGTCGCGCCCACGGTCAGAGTCGGATGCTCGGCTCATCACCTCGAGTTCCCGGGCACGCTCTCGATCTCCGAGGACACGTTCCACGGGGTGGTCGCCGACGTCGTGCGATCGCTGGCGCGCGGAGGGTTTCGCCGCCTCGTGCTCCTGCCGACCCACGGCGGGAACTTCGGCCCCCTGGCGGCGGCGTTGAATGAGCTCGGAGACGTCGAGGGGGTCGAGATCCGCGCGCTGACCGACCTTGGTGCGCTGTTCGCGGTCGCGCGGCTGGGAGAGCAGGAGCACGGTGTCCCGCTCGGCGAGGGTGGGCTGCACGCCGGGGAATGGGAGACGTCGATGCTGATGTCGATCCATCCCGAGCTGGCCCACCTCGAACGGGGCGCGGCCGGCTACACCGGAGACATGGAGGCGGCGCTGGGCGCGATCTTCGGCAGCGGCGTGCACGCGGTGTCCACGAACGGCGTGATCGGGGATCCGGCCCGCGCCAGCGCCGAGCACGGAGCCCGCTACTGGGATGAGGTGGTCGCGATCACGCTGGCCGCCGTAGATCAGCCGTAACCTCTCGCGTCGGCGTGACATCCTGCGCGCATGACCCGGATCGAGGTACCCGGCCGCGGCGACATTGTCGGGATCCGCGCCGGCAATCCGGGACCGTTCACGCTCACCGGGACCAACTCGTGGATCGTCGGCTCCGGGCCGGCGTGGGTGATCGATCCGGGGCCGGCGCTCCCGGAACACGTCGAGGCGGTGGTGGCCGAGCTCGAGCGCCGGGGCGGGCTCGGAGGGATCGCCCTGACCCATGATCACGCTGACCATTCCGAGGCCGTGCCCGACCTGCGGACACGGTTTCCGGGCACGCCGCTCGCCGCCGGACGCGGAGAGGTCCAGATCAGGGTGGATGAGGGCACCGTCGTCGGCCCGCTCGTGAGCGTCCGCACGCCGGGCCACGCGCCCGATCACGTGGCCTTCGTGTCCGGCACCGCGGCGATGACCGGCGACGCCGTCCTGGGCGAGGGAAGCGTGTTCATCTCCCCCGGCCCGGGTTCGCTGGCCGGCTATCTGAGTGGCCTGGAGCGGCTGGCGGCGCTCGGGCTGGAGGTCCTGTGTCCTGGTCACGGCCCGCTGGTGGTGGATCCGGAGGGCAAGCTGGCCGAGTACATCGATCATCGCCTGGAGCGGGAACGGCGGCTGATCGCCGCACTCGACGGGGGGAAGCGAAAGGTCGATGAGCTCCTGGACGAGGTCTGGGACGACGCCCCCGAGGTCTTGCGTCCCGCCGCCGCGGTGACGCTCGCCGCCCATCTGGACAAGCTCGCCGAGGAGCGGCGTCTCCCCGAGGGCGTGGAGCGTCCGTCCGGGTGGCCGGGCGCCACCCAGCCCAGCCCGGGCTGAGCCGGCCCAAGGCCCTAGCCGCCTCGATCCCGCCCCGCCGACCCCGCCCGGCCGATGAGCGGCGGCCTTCAGTCCGCGCCGGCCCCCACCAGCCGCCGCCGGGCCAGCTCCATCGCCGCCGTCAGCGGCGTGGCACCGCTGGCCTCGGCGTCGGCGAAGATCCGCCGCAGCGTGTCGGCGATGCCGCGGACGCGGCGCCGGGCTGCTGGCGCGTCATAGGAGCCGAGCTCCTCGGCGATGTTGATCAGCCCGCCGGCGTTGACCACGAAATCGGGCGCCCACAGAACGCCCCGGGCTGCCAGCAGGTCGGCGATATGGTCGCCGGCGAGTTGGTTGTTGGCCGCGCCCGCGATGATCTGGCAGCGCAGGCGGGGAACCGATTCGTCGTCGAGAAAGCCCCCGAGCGCGCACGGCGCCAGCACATCGACGTCCGCCTCGAGCGCGCCCGCGGGCTTCACCCAGCCCGCGCCGAGCTGCTCGGCCAGAACGCGCTTGCCGGCATCGACGTCGGCCAGCAGAAGCTGGGCGCCGGCGCGCGCGCACCTTTTTGCGACCCGCGATCCCACGTGCCCGAGCCCTATGACGCAGATCGATCGGCCCTTCAGCGAATCTGAGCCGAAGATCCGCTCGCAGCACGCCCTGATCGCGTACTCGACGCCGAGCGCGGTGAACGGACTGGGATCGCCCGACCCACCACGGCTGCGCGGCAGCCCGGCGACGTGCGTCGTGCCGCCCGCGATGACGCTCATGTCGCGGCTCGAGGTGCCGACGTCCTCGGCGGTGATGTATCGGCCGTCGAGCGTCTCGACGGTGTCGGCGAAGTCGAGCAGCACGGCGGTGCGTCGCTGTGCCGACAGGGACTCGGGGACCATGATCACGCCCTTGCCACCCCCGAGCGGTAGGTAGGCGACCGCGGCCTTGAAGGTCATCGCCCGGGACAACCGCAGCGCGTCGCGGAGCGCCGAGCGCGAGTCCTCATAGGTCCACATTCGCAGGCCGCCCAGCGATGGCCCGCGCACCGTCGAGTGGATGGCCACCATCGTGTACAGCCCCGATCGGCGCCCACGGCGGACGAGCACCTCCTCGTGATCGAGCCTCTCCAGGTAGCGATCGATCAGGCCGTCAGCTCGTGCTCGGTCCGCCGGTGGATGTGGACCCGCCGGATGCTGGTCCCTGTCCAGATCCGTCGCCGGTGCCTGCGGGATCAGAGCCGGTGGTGGGCGAGCCCTGGCTCTCACCCGAGCTGGTCGCCCCGGTCTGGCCCGAGTCCGTGCCGCCGGGACCCGCCGCGGTGGAGTCGATCGGGGCGGAGCCGGTTCCGGTGTCGATGCCCGTCTGCGTCGTGCCCCCGTCCCCGGTGGAGCTGACACCGCTCGCCGAGCCGGCGCTCGCCCCGGCATTGGTGCTCTGGTCCTTCCCGGTGCCGCTCAGGCTGGCGGGCTGCATACCGGTGAAACCGCCGAGGGAGTGCTGGGAGGCGCTGGACGCGCCGCCGGGGTCAGCAGCCGCTCGATGGGATGGGGCGGGCGCGGCCGCCGACCGCTGGTCGGTCGCCGGGGCGGCGGCGAGGACCGCGGACGGCCGCGTCGGCGTCGACGTGGAATAGGGGATCGAGCGCGTCGGGCTCGCCGCCGCCGCCGCCGTCGCGGCGGGCGGCGAGGAGCGGTGCTGGGCAGCGTGGCGGGCCGGCGGGGCGATCGTGTGCTGAATCGTGTGCTGGATCTCGACGGCGCCGCCCGCCGTGATGACCGCGGCGGCCAGGATGGTGGCCGCATGACCGGCGCCAGTCGCGAGCACTCCGGCCGACGCCACCGTGCCTCCGGTGCCCGCGGTCGCGGCCGCGCCGCCGGCGGCCGCCCCCCCGCCCGCGCCGCCGCCGAAGCCGAGCAGCTTGGCCAGGACGCCCGCGGGCCCGAGCGCCGGCAGCAGCGCGGCAAACTGACGGCTGGTGCCCCGCAAATGGCCCCGAAACTGCCGGCATCCCGCACAATCGCGCAGGTGCCGGCGGGCCATCCCGTTGGGACGGACACCTCGATCGTGGGCCACGATCAGGTCCTCGCGGATATCCGAGCAGGATGTCTCGCGGGCCTCGTTGGCCTGCGCCAGGCTGACTCGGGCACGCACCAGCAGGGACTTGACCGCCGGCACCGAGACCGCCAGTGCACCCGCGATCTCGGCGTAGCTCATCCCGGTGAGCTCGCGCATCAACAGCGCCGATCGCTGTTGTTCGGGCAGTCTGCGGACGTCGGCGATCAGCCGGCGCAGCGATTCGCGCTGCTCGGCTTCGGTGATCGGGTCGCTCAGCGGGGGCCGGACGAGCTCCATCAGCTCGGGGGCGGCGAGGGCGGGGCGGCGCAGCTCGTCGATGCAGCGGTTGTGGGCGATCCGGTAGAGCCAGGCGCAGAGGGCGAGGTCGCGGTCGTTGGCGCGCAGGCCGCCGAACGCCCGGACGAACACGTCCTGGAGCGCATCCTCGGCGTCCTGGCGGGAGCCGGGGAGCATCTGGCGGGTGTAGGCGAACAGCCGCTGGCGGTAGCGGTCGTAGATCACGCGGAACGCCTCGTTGTTGCCGTCGCGGAAGGACGCCACCAGCTGCTCGTCGGAGCGCAAACGCAAAAGGGGCGTCCCGATCGAAATTCGAGTCCGTGCCAGACCCGCCGGTGCTGGGAATGCCGAGGCTTCCACGTTATCCCTGGTCGATCACTCTAACGCCTGCACGGGCTCAAGGTTGCGATCCTCGCCCCCGCGTGTTGTCAGAAGCCCGACTCAGGCCAGCGACACCATCACGTGCTTGACCTCGGTGTAGTCCTCGAGCGCGTACATGCTGAGGTCCTTGCCGTAGCCTGACTGCTTGAAGCCGCCGTGCGGCATCTCTGAGGCCAGCGGGATGTGGTCGTTGACCCATACGCAGCCGAACCGCAGCGCGCCCGCGACCCGCATCGCGCGGGCCACGTCGCGGGTCCACACCGAGGCCGCGAGCCCGTAAGGGGTGCCATTCGCCCACGCGATGGCCTCGGCCTCGTCGGAGAACGGCTGCACGGTGATCACCGGGCCGAAGATCTCCTTCTGGATCATCTCGTCGTCCTGGTGCAGTCCCGAGACCACCGTGGGCTCGAGATAGAAGCCCGGCAGGTCGGGCTCGCCGCCGCCGACTGCGATCTCGGCATGATCGGGCTTGCGGGATAGGAAGCCCTCGACCCGCTCCCGCTGGCGCTCGGAGTTGAGCGGGCCGAGCGTGGTGTCGGCGGAGCGGGTGTCGCCGAGGACCAAGCCGTTGGCCTGCTCGACCAAGCCGCTGACCACGTCGTCGAGCACCTTCGCGCTGGTCAACACCCGCGTGGCGGCGGTGCAGTCCTGGCCGGCGTTGTAGTAGCCGGTCCCGGCGATCGTCTCCATCGCGGTGTCCATCTCGACGTCGTCGAACACGACCACCGGCGCCTTGCCCCCGAGCTCGAGGTGCACGCGCTTCAGCGTGTCGGCGGCGTGGGCCGCGATCCACTTGCCGGTCTGCACGGATCCGGTCAGGGAGACCATGTCCACGTCGGCATGGGTGACCAACGACCTGCCCGCGGGATCGCCGTGGCCGGTGATCACGTTGAGCACGCCCTTGGGGAAGATCTCCGAGGCGTACTCGGCCAGCTTCAGCGCGGTCAGGGGGGTGGTCTCCGCGGGCTTGAGCACGACCGTGTTGCCGGCCGCCAGCGCCGGGCCGATCTTCCACACCGCCATCATCAACGGGTAGTTCCACGGGGCGATCTGGCCGATCACCCCCACCGGCTCGCGGCGGATGATCGACGTGTAGCCGCTGACGTACTCGCCGGCCGCGCGGCCCTCGAGGCAGCGCGCCGCGCCGGCGAAGAAGCGCAGGTTGTCGACCATGAACGGGATCTCGTCGTCGCGGAAGGCGTTGATCGGCTTGCCGGCGTTGTCGGACTCGAGCTCGGCGAGTTCTTCGGCGTGCTCCTCGATCGCGTCGGCGAGCTTGAGCAGCGCGGCAGCGCGTTCGCCTGGCGTGGTCACCGACCAGCCGTCGTAGGCGGCGCGCGCCGCCTTGACCGCCCGGTCGACGTCGGCTGCGTTCGACAGCGGTGCGTTCGCTATCACCTCGCCCGTCGCGGGATTGAGGATCGGCTCGGTCTGGCCGTCGGCCGGATCCGCAGGCTCGGAGTCGATGAAGTTCTGGAGTTTGGGGGCTGTGGTCGCCATGTCCGCAAACTACCACCGCCGCGAAGGACGCCGGGGCGCATGTGCCGAGAAGTGGTTCTACACGCAGTAGACCGCCGCGCATGCGCGCGCCCGTTCCATAATACGGGCGATGGATCCTGCATCGGGAATCGGAATTCCGGTGGCATTTGGCGCGGGGCTGATCTCATTCCTCTCTCCGTGCGTGCTCCCGCTCGTCCCCGGCTACATCTCGGCCGTGGCCGGGGTGACGCCATCGGAGATCCAGGCGCGCCGGGTGATCGCCCCGACGCTGGAGTTCGTGGCCAGCTTCTCGGCCATCTTCATCGTGCTCGGACTGCTCGGCCAGCAGGCCCTGCACAGCGCGCTCACCGGGCCTGCGGCGCTGAAGGTCTCGGGCGCGATCGTGATCGCGATGGGGCTCGTGTTCGTGCTGGCGCCGTTCGTCCCCCGTCTCAGCCGGGAGTGGCACGTGGGGGGACTGATGGAACGCGCGGGCAAGGGGGGACCGATTCTGACCGGCGCCGCGTTCGCGCTGGCCTGGACGCCGTGCACGGGGCCGACCCTGGGCGCGATCATCACCGCGGCGGGCGCCTCGGGGTCGGCGGGGCGCGGCGCGTTCCTGCTCGCGGTCTACTGCGCCGGTCTCGGCGTGCCGTTCCTGATCACCGGGCTCGCCTTCGGCAGGGTGACCGCGGCCTTCGGCGTGGTCAAGCGCCACTACCCGGTGGTGATCGGGTGCGGCGGGCTGGTGCTGATCGGGATGGGGGTGCTGATCTGGACCGGCGAGTTCACGCAGCTGAACATCACCGTCGATCACTGGCTGCAGAGCCTCGGGCTCCCGAACCTCAACGCCGACACATAGTGATGCGGCGTGTCGGGGGGCGTGTCGATGCCGGCTCGGTGACCGGGCGCCGTAACTCCGACCGGCCAGCTGGGACTTGGCCGGCCATCAACTGATACGCTCCGGCCAGGACAGGCATTAGGGTCCCCTAATAGCGGCATCGAAATGACCTTCGCGCAAACCGTCGCCCTCGGAGCCCTGGCGGGGTTGACGATCTATCTCGGCCTTCCGATCGGGCGTCTGCAGCTGCTGGGCCCGCGCGCCCGCGTGGCGCTGGCCATGTTCTCCGTCGGCGTGCTCGCGTTCATCTTCGTCGACGTGCTCTCGAGCGCGATCGCGATCGTCGACGACGCGCTGCGGGGCGTCAAGCACCACCAGCAGTCGCTCGGTTACCTGATCTGGCTGGTCGTCCTGCTCGGCGGGGGCTTCACCGCCGGCAGCGCCGGGCTGGCCATGCTCGAGCGGCGCATGCGGCCGGTCGGCCGCCGCACCCCGCCGATCGTGGGGGCGGCCGGGGCCGCCGCGCTGAGCCCGACCAAGGCCGATGCGGTGGCACTCGAGCTGGAGGCGGCGCGTCGCCGCGCGCTCCGGACCGGGCTTACGATCGCCGCTGCGATCGGCTTTCACAACTTCGCCGAAGGCCTGGCGATCGGCGTGTCCGCTCGCGCCGGCGCGATCAGCCTGGCGACCGTGCTGATCATCGGCTTCGCCCTGCACAATGCGACCGAGGGGTTCGGGATCGTCGGACCGCTCGGCGACGTGAAGCCGTCGTGGCGGTGGCTGGCGCTGGCCGGGCTGATCGGTGGCGGGCCCACCTTCCTGGGCTCGATCGTCGGCTATGCCGTGACCAGCGACCCGCTCGAGCTCGCCTTCTACGCCGCCGCGGGCGGCGCGATCCTGTACGTGATCGGCGAGGTGTGGAACGGGATGCGACGCTACGGGTATCGCGAGCTCGGGCTGCTGATGGTCAGCGCCGGCTTCATCGTCGGCATCCTGACCGACCTGATCGTCACCTACGGCGGCGGCTGAGCCCCGGCCGGGGACCCGGCGGCTGCGAAGCCAACGCTCCGCGCCGGTTACCCTGCAACTCGCCGTGAGCCCGAGCATCCCGATCCCGCCCCACGACAGCCCGCTGAGAGGCGGGTCGCCGTTTCCGGCGATCGCGGACTATGGCTTCTTGTCCGACTGCCACACCGGGGCCTTGGTCGCGCCCGACGGCAACATCGAGTGGCTGTGCCTGCCCCGGTTCGACTCTCCGAGCGTGTTCGGCTCGCTGCTGGATCGCCGCGCGGGAGGGTTTCGGCTCGGCCCCTACGGGATCGTGGTGCCCCTCTCAGTGCGCTACGTGCCAGGGACGATGGTGCTCGAGACGACGTGGATGACGCCCTCGGGGTGGATCGTCGTCCGCGATGCCCTGACCATCGGCCCCTGGCATGACGAGCACTCCGACGCCACCAGCCACACCCGCCCTCCGACCGACCACGACGCCGATCACATGCTCGTGCGCACGGTGCAGTGCACCCAGGGCGAGGTGCAGATCGAGGCCGTTTGCGAGCCGATGTTCGACTACGGCCGCGACCCGGCGGAGTGGCAGATGGTCGGCGACGGCTGGAACGCGGCGCAGGCGAGCGACGGGACGACGACGGTGAGGCTGAGCTCGGATCTGCGGATCGGGATCGAGGGCAATCGCGCCCGGGCCCGCCACACCCTGTCGGAGGGGGAGCGGCGGTTCGTCGCCCTCGGGTGGAGCTTCGGCCTGGAGGGCCCAGTCGACATGGCCGACGCCGGTGAGCGGCTGCGGATGACCTCGCACTACTGGCGCAGCTGGCTGGCCGGTGGCCGGTTCCCCGATCACCGCTGGCGCTCGCAGCTGCAACGCTCCGCGCTGACGCTCAAGGGGCTCACCTACACCCCCACGGGGGCGACGGTCGCCGCCGCCACCACCTCGCTGCCGGAGACCCCGGGCGGAGAGCGCAACTGGGACTACCGCTACTGCTGGATGCGCGACGCGACGTTCACGCTGTGGGCGCTGCACGCGCTCGGCTTCGACTGGGAGGCCGACGACTTCATGCAGTTCGTCGCCGACCTGGGCCGTGACGGCGACGGCAGGCTGCAGATCATGTACGGGCTGGCCGGCGAACGGGACCTGGAGGAGAAGGTGCTCGACCACCTGACCGGCTACGAGGGCGCGGTCCCCGTCCGCACCGGCAACGGCGCGTTCACGCAGCGCCAGAACGACGTCTTCGGCTCGGTACTCGACTCGGCCTACCTGCACACCAAGGTCGGGGGCCACGTCCCCCAGCGCCTGTGGCCGGTGCTGCGCGACCAGGTCCGCTGCGCGATCGAGCTCTGGCAGGACCCCGACCAGGGCATCTGGGAGGCTCGGGGGGCGCCGAAGCACTACGTCTCCTCGAAGCTGATGTGCTGGGTCGCGGTCCACCGCGGGGCCCGGCTGGCGGTGCTGCTGGGGGAAGCAGAGGTGGGGGAGGAGTGGGAGGCGACGGCCGAGGAGATCCGCAGCGACATCCTGGCGCGCGGCGTCAGCAGCCGGGGCGTGTTCCGCCAGCACTACGACACCGACGCGCTCGATGCGTCCACGCTGCTGATCCCCCTGGTGCGCTTCCTCCCGCCCGACGACGAGCGGATCAGGGCCACCGTGCTGGCGGTAGCCGACGAGCTCACCGAGGACGGCTTCGTCCTCCGCTACCGGGTGGAGGAAACCGACGACGGCCTCAGGGGCACCGAGGGCACGTTCCTGATCTGCTCCTTCTGGCTGGTCTCGGCGCTCAGTGAGATCGGCGAGGCGGCCCAGGCCCGCGCCCTGTGCGAGCGGCTGCTGGCCCAGGCCTCGCCATTGATGCTCTATGCCGAGGAGCTCGACCCGACCTGCGGCCGCCATCTCGGGAACTATCCCCAGGCGTTCACGCACCTGGCCCTGATCAACGCCGTCCTGCACGTGATCTCGCAGGAGGAGCTGGAGGCGACGTAGGGCCGAGGCGGCCTCAGTCGACGTAGCCCGGCTCGCCCGGGAGGACGATGCGCGCGGTCTCGCCCGAGACCACCACCCGCGGCTGCACGGGCGCCACCTCGCGGCCCTGGGCATGGGCGATCAGCGCGTCGGCGGAGCGGAAGCCGGAGAGCTGCTCGAGGTGCTTGATCGTCGGAAAGACCAGCAGCACCTCGCCCCGGCGGGCGGCCTCGAGCGCCGCCGCCGGCTCGTACCAGCGCATGTCGACGACCTCGGCGCCGTCGATCTGAGGCGTGGCGCTGGCTGGCAACGGGGCCAGGAAGAACCACGTGTCGAAGCGGATCTTGACCTGCGCCGGCGTGATCCAGCGCGAGAATGGGACGAGCTGGTCGGGGCCGGCGAGCGCGATTCCGGCCTCCTCGGCAAGCTCACGGAGCGCCGCCGCCCGGAGCGCGTCCTGGCCGGCACCCTCGGCGCGATCCACGGCGCCGCCGGGGAACACCCAGGCGCCGGCCATGAACCGCGATCGGGGGTTCCGCTGCACGAGCAGAACCTCGAGCCCGTCGCCGCCGCCGCGGAGCACGATCACGGTGGCGGCGGGGCGGGGGACGGTCTCCCGTCCCGTGTGCAGCTCCTCGCCGGGCCCCGGCCGGTCGATCTCCATCGCGCGACCTTACCGCGGCCGTGCACGGCGAGTGCCGCGCTACGCTTGCGCCGTGAAGTGGATCTGCGAGTCGTGCGGCTTCATCTACGACCCCCAGGACGGCGATCCGGACGGCGGGATCCCGCCGGGCACGCCGTTCGAGGACATTCCTGAGACGTGGTTCTGTCCCGTCTGCGGCGCGCGCAAGCGCGACTTCTCGCCCTACGACGAATAGCGCCCTCGCCGTGTGCGCCCTAGGCCGCCCTGACCTCGGGCTGCTCGAAATCGAACACCCGCACGGGAGGCGTGGCGCGAGAGCCCGCCGGCTCGGACTCGGGGTCGTCGATCGAGGGCACCGTGGGCATCCGCGGCTCGAATCCCTGGGCGCGCGCGGCCCGGGCGAGCGTCCGCGCGGCGCCGCGTAGCTCCTGCTCCCGGTGCGGAGCCATCACCGTCAGGCGCAGGCGCGAGGTCTCGTCCGGCACCGCGGGCGGCCTGATCGCCTGGGCGAACACTCCCCGCGCGAGCGCCGCCTCGCAGATCCGCAGCGCCAGCCCGGCGTCACCGACGGGCAACGGCACAATCTGGGAGCGTGAGCCGCGGACGTCGAAACCGGCTCGGGCGAGCTCGTCGCGCAGGATGTCCGCGTTGGCTTGGAGCTTTCCCACGAGCCGAGGCCGGCTCTCGAGCAGCCCGAGCGCGGCCAGCGCGACCGCGACCGCCGGCGGCGCCGGCGCGGCGGAGAAGATCAGGGTCCGGGCGGAGTTGACGAGGTGGCGCGCGATCAGGTGGTCGCAGGCCACGAACGCGCCGTAGCCGCCGAGCGCGTGGCCGAGCGGGCCGACGATCACGTCGGCCTGGTCCTCGAGGCCCGCCTCCGCCAGGGCTCCCCGGCCGCCCGGACCGAGCGCGCCGATCGCATGCGCCTCGTCGACCAGCAGGCGGATCCCGTGGCGCTGGGCGAGTTCCACGATCTCGGCCAGCGGGGCCATGTCGCCATCGATCGCGAACACGCTGTCGGTCGCGATCAGCGACCCCCGGCCGTCGGCCTGCCGGATGCCCCAGGCCAGGTGCTCGACGTCGCCGTGGTCGTAGACGAACACCTCGGCACCGGACAGACGGCAGCCATCGACGATCGAGGCGTGGTTCAGCTGGTCGGAGAAGACGACCTCGCCGGGCCGCGCCAGCGCCGCCACGGCGCCGGCGTTGGCGAGGTAGCCCGATCCGAACAACAGCGCCGCATCGCGACCCTCGAAGGCGGCCAGCCGCTCCTCGAGCCGACGGTGGATGGTCATCGTCCCCGACCCGACTCGCGGCCCGCCGGCGCCGACGCCCCACCGCATCGCCGCCTCGGCGGCCGCCTCACGCACGCGTGGGTGATCGGCGAAGCCGAGGTAGTTGTCCGAGCACAGCAGCAGCACCGGCTTGCCCTCCACCAGCACGTGCGGGCCCTGGGGGCCGCTGACCAAGCGGGTGCGGTGACGAAGGCCGAGCGCCTTCAGCTCACCCAGCCGCGCCTCGATCTCGATCATGCCGCGGAAAGTACGCGGCGGCTCGGACGGCTCGCACAAGCGGATGTGTGGCCGGCGAGCGCGGCTCCATCACCGCCGCCGACGGCGACCGAGCGAGCTTCCGGGGTCTTGCGGCCGCCGCTCCGGCCGCGGGGACCGAGCGCTTCCGAGACCACGGGCCCGGGAACGCGTTCAGAGTGGTCTCGACCAGTGTCGACGCGCTGACGTGCGCTTCGGACGCACCGCGAGCCAGTGTGTTCGGCGCCGCGAAGCTGAACAGCGGGGGATCGGTGCAGTACCGAATCGACCTCACGCGCGGCGGGGGCTCGGGCGGCAAGCCGAGCTATCGGATCCGTCTCGACAACGGCTATGACTCAGGCGCGCAGCGGCTGCGTCATGGCATTGTGTTCATCCACATTCACTAGGCCGGGGCGCTCGGCTCAGTGGCCCTGCCAGTCGGGCCGTCGCTTTTCGGCGAAGGCGCGGACGCCCTCGCGGAAGTCCGCCGAGGAGAAGCAGGCCCGTCGAAGCTCAATCAGCTCGCGCTCGGTATCGGGCGCCAGCGCACCGCGAGCGTCGAGCACGGCTTGGATCACCCGCTTGTTGCCGAGCTGCGCCAGCGGCGCGTTGCCGGCGATCTCCTTGGCCAGCTCCAGCGCCTGCTCGGCCAGCCGGTCGTCCTCGGCGACCGCGTTGATCAGGCCCCAGGCGCGGGCGGTACGCGCATCGATCCGGTCTCCGACCAGGAACAGCTCGCGCGTCCGCGCCGCCCCGACGATGTCGATGAACTTGCGGATCCCGGTGTGGGAGTAGACGAGGCCGAGCTTCGCCGGCGGCATCCCGACCGCGATCGTCGCCGCGGCGATCCGCAGATCGCAGGAGACGGCGAGCTCCAGACCGCCGCCGATCGCATGGCCGTTGAGCGCCGCCAAGGTCGGGTAGGGGTAAGCCTCGATCGCGTCGATCGCGGCCGTGAAGGGATGGGCGACGAGCCGCTCGGCCTCGTCGGCGAACACCTCCGGGGGAAGATCGCCGATGTCGTAGCCGGCGGAGAACGTCGCCCCCTCGCCGGTGACGATCACGCAGCGGGCGTCGAGCCGGGGCAGCGTCGAGGCGAAGCCGTCGAGGATCTCGTGATCGAGCGCCCCCCGCTTGCCCGGGTTGGAGATCGTCAGCCGGGCCACGCCCGGCGCCGGCTCGTCGACGAGCAGGCGGCCGCCGGCGCCTCCATCTGGAGCGCTACTCGAGGACAACGAGCGTGTCGCCCTCGGATACGGACTGCCCCTCCTCGCACGTGATCGCCTTGACGACGCCGGGATCCTCGGCCTCGACGGGCATCTCCATCTTCATCGACTCGAGGATCACCACGGTGTCGCCCTCCTCGATTTTGTCGCCGACCTCGACCTCGATCTTCCAGACGGTGCCCGTGATGTGGGCCTCGACCTCGGGCAACTGACGATCCTCCTGTGCTCGTGAGTTCGGGGCGCCAGCATAATGGCGGGCGGCGATGCGCACCGCCTCCGCCGCGATCACGGCCGCCGGGCGCGCCGGCGCACCCGGCGCAGCTCCGCGGCCACCAGCGCGCTCAGCGGCCGGCTGTTCGACAGCTCGTAGCGACGCGAATCGCCGGGCCGCTTCTGCGCCCACCCGTACCAGGCGTCCTCCTCGATGAAGCGGGTGAACGACGCGTGCTGCTTGACCAGCAGCTCGAACACGGCCCGCAGGTGGGACTCGGTCCGTTCGCTCTCGGAGATCGGGCCCAGGGGACGGGCGTCGCCTGCGGGGACGATCCACGGGTTGCTCTCGTACGTCCAGTCGAGGTCGTCCATCAACAGCCAGCCCTCGGGCCGCAGCAGCTTCTCGATCAGGACCACGGCGAGGCCGTCGACGTTCCAGTTCTTGGAGCCGTCCAGGTAGCAGAAGTCGTAGATCGGCTCGCAGTTGCCCTGCGCGTCGCTGGCGGCCTCGATCTGCTGCTTGAGGAACCAGTTGTAGGAGCTGTGCTCGCGCACGATCTTCACCCGATGGGCGAGACCGGCGCCTCGCAACACCACCTCTGGCGCGGGATCGTAGGCCGCGCCGCCGTGATCGACGGTCGTCAGCTCGCCGGCCCCGTTGGCCTCGAGCGCGGCCGCGATGTAGGCCGCCGAGACGCCATGGGCGGTGCCGAGCTCGAGCGCGCGCTCGGGGCGCGTCTCACGGATGTGGTCGTAGACCCGGCGCCCGAACTCGGGCGTCATGAACGGCACCCCGGCGACCGCGGCCGCGACCTGGTCGAACTCCATGCGGTGATGTTGGCACGGCGGGCTACGGGAAATGGAGCGGGTGCGGGCCGATCCGGCCATCCTCCGAGTCGAGCTCTCCGATCGCGTTCATCTGTTCGGCGTCGAGCTCGAAATCGAAGATGGCGAAGTTCTCCTCGATTCTCTCAGGCGTGGCCGACTTCGGGATCACCAGGTTCCCGAGCTGGACGTGCCAGCGCAGGATCACTTGCGCCGGGCTGCGATCGACGGCCTCGGCGATCCGGACGAGGTTGGGCTCATCGAGCACCTCGGCCTGGGCCAGCGGGCTCCAGGCCTCGGTGATGATCCCGTGCTCGCGGTGGAAACGCCGAAGCTCGGACTGCTGGAAGCGGGGGTGAAGCTCAATCTGGTTGACCGCCGGCGTCACACCGGTCTCTTCGATGATCCGCTCGAGGTGCTCGACCATGAAGTTCGAGACCCCGATCGACCGTGCCCGGCCCTCCTCCTTGAACTCGCACAGGGCCCGCCAGGTTTCGACATAGTCGTCCTGCGCCGGGATCGGCCAGTGGATCAGGTACAGATCGACGTACTCGGATCCCAGCCGCTCGAGGCTGTGCTCGAACGCGCGGCGGGCCGCGACGGACCCGTGATCGTGGTTGCCCAGCTTCGTCGTGATGAACACCTCGCGGCGTTCCAGATCGCTGCGGGCGACTCCCTCGGCAACGTCGGCCTCGTTCGCGTACATCGCGGCGGTGTCGATCGCGCGATAGCCGGTGCGCAGGGCGCGGAGGACCGCGTCCGCTGTGTCCTCGGGGGGGATTTGAAAGACCCCGAACCCGAGCTGCAGGATCCGGTTGCCGTCGCCCAGGAGCAGGCTGGGGACGGAGCTTGTGTCGGGATGAGTGGTCATGGGATGAGCCTTCCCGGCAGCGCCGGCGACGAACCACCGCCCGCCGGGGTACGCTGAGCGACGGTGTCCGACCCCAATGGTGCAGCGATCGACATGGACCTGCTCGCGGCGTCGCTGCGCGCCGATGCGAGCGACCTCGGCGCGTTCGTGGAGAGCCTCGCGGCCAAGCTCGAGGCCGCGATCCCCGGCGGCGTCACCGTGCAGCGGTCCCGCCGCGGGGTGATGGGACCGAAGCTCGTGCGCAGCATCGCGGTCGACGCCGGGGACCGGCGACTGGAGCTGGTCCGTGGCGACGGAGACGCGGTGCAGACGACCTGTTGCCGGCTGTCCGGTGGAATCGTGCTCAAGCGGGAGACGCTCGACACCGAGGCGTGGCTGGCGGCGCTCGGCGCCGCCCTCGCCGCCGAGGCGCAGCGGAGCAGGCAAACCCGGCAGGCGCTCGAACGCCTGCTGATCGAATAGGAGGCGACGATGGGCTTCTTCAGCAGAGACGACGAGCCCGGGCGGAAACCACCCGACGAGCGCGTCGCGGTCGAGAACGAGGAACCGGAACAGGCCCCGCACGCCGCCGCGTACGAGTCCGGCTCGCTGGCCGGGATCCCCGAATCCGGCCGCCAGCGGATCGAGCGGATGAAGCAGGAGGTGGATCGAGGGTTCTTCACCAGCGACCTGTCGATCAACGAGTTCCTGCTGGTCAGCCAGTCGGGATTCGAGCCTCTGGGGCTGGTGCTGGGCAGCTCGATCTATCACATCGGCTTCCAGCAGGCCAACTGGAGCCGTAACCAGGAGATGGGCGTGCTGACGCAGGCCATGTACCACGCCCGCGAGCTGGCGATGACCCGGATGGAGGAGGAGGCCGACCAGCTCGGGGCCGACGGCGTGGTCGGCGTGCGGCTCGACATCGGCCGCTACGAGTGGGGGGCCGAGCTGGCGGAGTTCATCGCCGTGGGGACCGCGGTCAAGCATCGCGGCGGCGAGCTTCACCGGGCCGCGACCGGCAGGCCCTTCACCTCGGACCTGAGCGGCCAGGACTTCGCCACGCTGCTGCGCGCCGGCTACCGGCCGGTCGGCATGGTGATGGGCAACTGCGTCTATCACGTCGCCCACCAGGGACTTCGGGCAGCGTGGCGCCAGCTCGGCCGCAATCGGGAGATGCCGAACTACACCCAGGCGCTGTACGAGGCCCGGGAGCTGGCGATGGAGCGGATGCAGACCGAAGCCGATGAGCTCCAGGCCGGAGGGATCGTGGGCGCGCGGATCATGCAGAAGAGCCACGGCTGGGGTTCGCACGTGATCGAGTTCTTCGCCATTGGCACGGCGGTGGTGCCGACGAGCGAGGAGCACGTGATCGAGAAACCGGCGCTGGTGCTTCCCCTGACCGGGTAGCCGGTGGGCGCGATGCCCGACGTCGAGCTGAGGCCGCAGGTCTACAAGGATCCCCGCCCGGAGGAGCACTTCGCGCGCTACCACGAGCTGGTTCGCAGGCGGGAGCCTGAGGCGAAGGTCTACGAGACGGTGCGGGTCGCCACCGTGCTGTGGGCGCTGATCGCGTACCGCGCGCGTGGCTTCGCGAGCGAAAACGTGCCCAACGGCGCGGTGATCCTGGCGCCCAACCACGCCTCGTTCATGGACCACTTCTTCACCGGGATGTTCATCCGCCGGCGGATCCAGTTCATGGGCAAATCGCAGCTGTTCTCGGGCATCGGCGCCTGGATCTTCTCTCACGGCGGGGTGTTCCCGGTCCGCCGCGGCTATCACGACGAGGAGGCGTTCATCACCGCGTTCCAGATCCTCGCCCGGGGCGGCGCGGTGGTCATGTACTGCGAGGGGGGCCGCTCGCGGACCGGCCAGCTGGCCGAGCAGGCCCGCCCGGGGATCGGACGGCTGGCGCTCGAGTCGGGGGCGCCGGTGGTGCCGGTGGCGATCCTCGGCTCCTACCAGGTGCGCAACTGGAAGCGGCTCCGGTTCCCCAAGGTCACGATCCAATTCGGCGAGCCGCTGCGGTTCGAGGTGGTGAGGGACACGACCCGCGAGCAGCAACAGGAGGCGGCCGATGAGATCTTCGCCCGCATGCGCGAGCTGCACAGCGAGCTCGAGCGCCGCGGCCACCGCGGCGCCCTGGTGGCCGACCGCGAGCGTAACCGACGAGAAAGGCAACACAAATGAGCACCACCACAGACATCGTCACCGGCGTCGACTTCGTGCCCCTTTCGACCAAGGACTTCGAGGCGGCGGTGCGGTTCTACGGCGAGACGCTGGGGCTGCCGCGCTCCGTCTATCGGCCCGAGCGCCACTTCGCCGAGTTCGAGACCGGCAACCTGACGCTGAGCGTGATCGATGGCGAGGCCATCGGGATCGGGCACAACATCAACCGCAACGCGATCGCGCTCCACGTCGAGGACGTGGCCACGGCCCGCCAGGCGCTCGAGCAGCGGGGCGTCGAGTTCCGGGGCGAGACGTTCGACACCGGGGTCTGTCACATGGCGTTCTTCAGCGATCCGGACGGCAACGAGCTGATGCTGCACCACCGCTACGCGCCGCGGGTCACCGAGCGGTAAGCGAGGTAAGGCGCCCGGGATGTCCTGGGCTTCACGGACAGCCAGGACGGCCGCCTATGCGGTGGCGACGGCGGCGGCCCGTCCCAGGCCGAGCTCCTCGATCGCGGCCTCTCGCATCTTGAACTTCTGCACCTTGCCGGTGACGGTCATGGGGAAGGCATCGACGAACTTCACGTAGCGGGGGACCTTGTAGTGGGCGATCTGCCCGCGGCAGAACTCGCGCACCTCCTCGGCGGTCAGCTGCGCGCCCGCCCGCGGCACCACCCAGGCCATCAGCTCCTCGCCGTAGCGCTCGTCCGGCACCCCGATGATCTGCACGTCGGCGATCTGCGGGTGGGTGTAGAGGAACTCCTCGATCTCGCGCGGATAGACGTTCTCGCCGCCGCGGATGACCATGTCCTTGATCCGGCCGACGATCCGCACGTAGCCCTCGTCGTCCATCGTGGCCATGTCGCCGGTGTGCATCCAGCGCTGTTGGTCGATCGCCTCGGCCGTCCGCTCGGGGTCGTTCCAGTAGCCGCGCATGACTGCGTAGCCGCGGGCGCAGAACTCTCCCGGCTGGCCGCGGGGCACCGTTCGCCCCGTGGCCGGATCGACGACCTTGATCTCGGTGTGCGGCATCACCTGCCCGACCGTCCCGCAGCGATTCTCGAGCGTGTCCTCGCGCCGGACCTGAGTGGTCACGGGCGAGGTCTCGGTCATTCCGAAGGCGATCCCCATCTCCTTGATGCCCATGTCCGAGGAGACTCGCTTCATGACCTCGATCGGGCACGGCGACCCGGCCATGATCCCAGTCCGCAGCGCACTGAGATCGACCATGCCTCGCGACAGCCCTTCCAGCAAGGCGATGAACATCGTCGGCACGCCGTACAGGCTCGTGCACCGCTCCTCGGCGCATGCGCGGAGCGTGGCCTCGGGCTCGAAGGTCTCGGCCGGGTACACCATGCACGTGCCGTGGGAGGTCGCCGCCAAGTTGCCGAGCACCATCCCGAAGCAGTGGTAGAGGGGAACCGGGATGCAGACCTTGTCGCGCTCGCCGTAGCCGAGCAGCTCGCCGGTGAAGTAGGCGTTGTTGAGGATGTTGTGATGGGTGAGAGTGGCGCCCTTCGGGAATCCGGTGGTGCCGCTCGTGTACTGGATGTTGATCGGGTCGTCGAAGTCGAGCTCCGCCATCCGTCGCCCGAGCTCGTCCGGGCGGACGGGACCGGCGGCGAGCTCATCCCACTCGTCGGTGTCGAAGAAGATCGCGCGCTCCAGCGCCGGGAGCGACGCGCGCACTTCCTCGACCATGGCCACGAAGTCCGCGCCCTTGAGCTCGCGGGCGGCGAGGATCCAGCGACAGCCCGACTGGCCGAGCGCGTACTCGAGCTCGTGGGTCCGGTAGGCGGGATTGACGTTGACGAGGATCACGCCGGCCCGCGCCGTCGCATACTGCGTCAGCGCCCACTCCGCGCGGTTGGGGCTCCAGACGCCGACGCGATCGCCCTTGTTCAGTCCAGCGGCGATCATCGACGACGCGATCCGATCGACCGCGTCGCGCAGCTGAGCGTAGGTGTGCCGCACTCCCTGGTGGAACGACACCAGCGCCGGTGAGTCCGGGACGCGCTCCACCGTCCGCTCGAGATTCTCCGCGATCGTCTCGCCGAGCAGCGGCTCGGCACAAGCCCCGTGGGCATAGGACACCATTGCCGTCTCTCCTTCTTCGTCCTGGCCTGTCGATCCTAAAAGACTCTGTCCCAAAAAACACCCGCGAAGGTCGGCAAACGGGAAACCGTTCAGTAGCTGGGCGCGCGTCGACCTGGGCCCGCCGCCGGCGGCGAGGAGCCGTTCGCCCGGGTCGCGGCTAGCTGCGCAGGCGGGATGGTGTGTGGGCGGCTGACGGGCCTTGGAAGCTGCATAGTGCGGCAAAGCCCCCGGGACTGAACGGTTACGGAAACGGGGTGTGGTGGCGATCCGGATACGGTGTCGAGTCCGATGAGCGTTCTTCGCACCGATCTGCTGCGGGCCGCCACGGTTGCCGTGACCGGGGTTCCCGCCGCCGTGGCCGCGGCCCTGGCCGCCGCCGGGGCTCGCCTGGAAGAACTCGACGAGCGGCTCGGCGAGGAGGAGGCGGAGGGTTGGGCGCGGGCCCGGGCGCCGTTGGGCGCGGTCGTGCTCGACGCCCGTCCCGCGTTCGGGACCGGTGGCAGCGAGGCGTTGCGCGCGGCGCTCGAGCAGACCTGGGCTTCGCTTCGGCCGCTGGCCGCCGGCGCCCTGATCCCCCAGCGAGCGGGTGCCAACGTCGCGCTCATCGCTCCGGCCGCCGCCGCCGGTCGTCATGCCGAGGCCGCCCGGTCCGCACTCGAGAACCTGGCTCGAACGCTGTCGGTGGAGTGGGCGCGCTACGCGGTGCGGACCACCGCGGTGCTGCCCGGCGCCCAGACCACCGACGAGCAGCTGGGAGAGCTGGTGTGCTTCCTGGCGTCCCCGGCCGGCGACTACCTCAGCGGCTGCCGTCTGGAGCTGGGGATGATGCCGCTGTTCGAGTCTCGGTAGTGAGCGTGTAAGGAGTCTCCGCCTCATCGCTCGCCGCGGCGTGCATGCCGCCGCCCACCGTTCGCAGCAACCCGGTGCGAATCGCGTACGCCCACGCCGGCGCGAGTTCCTCCTCCGTCAGCGACAGCTCCCAGGCCACCAGCCCAAGACTGGCCGCCCCGAACTCCCGGACCGTCTCGAGGACCTCCTCGAGCCAGGCTACCTGCATCGAGTCAGACCGTACCTGTGTCATGCAATCCCTACCGCCCGTGTCTAGATTTGTGTACCGGCCCTAACGGTTCCCCCCTAGGCCTCCAATTCTCCCTCTTCGCGCGTGTCAGTGGGGTAATCGAAGGCTGGGGACGTCAGCTTTCTGACGACCGGTTCCACGGGGCGGCTCATATGGGCTTCTTATCGGTCCCTCACGTACCTGCGACGGACTGGGTCGACCATACCCCCATCTAATCATGCGCAACCGAGAGGAACCCGAGATCATGCCTGACCCGCAGCTGACTTCCGCCGCCCCGCGCGCGAGCCGGGGGCCGGCAGGCAGTGGGCGCCGGCGCCGTGCCCGCACGATCCGCCGCCGCGTCGCCGCGGGGGCGGTCGCCGGCTTCCTGGCCACGTGGCTGTTGATCGCGATTGAGCTGACCACGGGCCATGACCCGGCGCTCGCGTCCCGGAAGGCGGCCACGGTAGCGTCGAGTTCGACTGGAGCGAGCGCGGCGAGCACCTCGACCGCCTCGGCCACCACGACAGGCTCGGGCGGTTCGACCGGCTCGGCCACCACGACAGGCTCCGGCGGTTCGACCGGCTCGAGCGGTTCCACCGGATCGGGGCGGTCCCAGAACGCCGGCAGCGGCTCGAGCACGGCGGCCAGCAGCGTGACCACGAGGCAATCGTGACCACGGCGGCGCCGGCGGCGGTGCTCGAGTGCCGCGAGACGTTCCCGTGCTTCGGCTCGGAGTGCACCGTGATCGTGCGCGGCGGCCCGCGTCGCGGCGACGCGGCGACCGGGCTGAGGTCGGCCAAACGGACGCTGCTGGACTGGCACCGCCGGTTCTCGCGCTTCCGCCCCGACAGCGAGCTCTCCGCTCTCAACGCGGACCCGGGCACGACCGTGGCCGTGACCCCGATGATGCGCCGGATCCTGGAAGCAGCGCTCGGCGCGGCTGAGCGCACCGGCGGTCTCGTCGATCCGACGCTGGTGGCGGAGATCGAGGCTGCAGGGTACGGCCGCCACCACGAAGGGCCCGGGATCGCGATCCCAACGCTGCTGGCGCGGGCCCCGGCGCGCGCGCCGGCGAACGCGCGCCCGGAGGCGCCCTGGCGCTCGATCGCGGTCGATCGGCGGCGCGGCGTGGTGACGCGACCGCCCGGCGTCAAGCTCGACCTCGGAGGAATCGCCAAGGGCGTGTTCGCCGACGAGCTCGCCGCGATGCTGGGCGGCTACGACGCGTTCGTCGTCGACTGCGCCGGCGACATTCGCCTAGGCGGGGCGGCGATGACGCGCCGGCGCGTTCACGTCGCCAGCCCGTTCGGCGAGGGCACGGTGCACACGTTCGAACTCCGGTCAGGCGGGATTGCCACCAGCGGCATCGGGAGGCGGAGCTGGGCCGGGCCGGACGGCCGCCCCGCCCATCACCTGCTCGATCCCGCCACCGGCAGGTCGGCGTTCAGCGGCGCGGTGCAGGCGACCGCGCTGGCGCCGACCGCTGCCGAGGCTGAGATCCTCAGCAAGGCCGCGGTCCTGGGCGGACCGGCGCAAGCCCCGACGTGGCTCGAGTACGGCGGGGTGATCGTGCTCGATGACGGGACCGTCGAGGTGGTGCCGGCTCGGGCCGACGCGGTCTAGGTCGACCCGTCTCGTCTAGCTCGACTCGTCGGCCCAGGGAACGACGACCGCGTCCTCGTGCGGCGAGTCGCGCGCGACCACGTACTCGGCCGGCTCGGCGTCAGAGATGTTCTCGAGGACGTGAGTTTCGCGCGGAGGGACGTAGACGAGATCGCGGGGCTCGAGCGTCAGCTCCTGCTCGAGCCGATCGCCCCATTTGACCCGCAGCCGGCCCGACAGCATGTACACGGCGCTCTCGCAGCCCTCGTGATAGTGCGGGCGCGAGCGCGCACCCGGCGGCACCCGGAATACGCCCATGTAGATGTTCTGGGCGCCGGCGGTGCTCTGCGAGATCTCGGCGCCGCCGACCACGCCGCGGGGCACGTCCCGGTCGCTCCCCGGCTTGATGACCCTCATCCGTCCCGCACCACCGTCATCGCCGCGAGTCTATCGCTGCTCTGGCTGGGTCATCTCGATCTGCAGCGGCGGTTGAGCGGCGGCCTCATGGTCGACCTGCAGCGTGGTGTGCTCGAGGCCGAACTGATCCCGCAGCAGCTGCTGCAGGGCCCGCCGGCGGTCGTGGCAGTCGTCGCCGGCGCGGACCACGACGTGGGCGGAGAGCGCCGGGAAGCCGGAGGTGACCTCCCACACATGCAGGTCGTGGACCTCGACCACGCCCGGCTGCGCCGCCAGCACGTGGCCGATCCGGTCGGGATCGAGCCCCGCCGGCGCGGCCTCCATGAACACGCGACCCGACGCGATCAGCAATCGGTAGGCGGCGTGCAGCATCAGCCCGGCAATCAACAGCGAGGCGATCGGGTCGGCACGGGAGAAGCCCGTGGCCAGGATCACCACCGCCGCCACCGCCGTGGCGATGAAGCCGTACAGGTCGGTGATGATGTGGCGGTAGGAGCCTTCCACGTTGAGGCTCCGTTCCCCGCCGCCGCCCCGGCCCAGGATCCAGGCGACGAACAGGTTGACGGCGATGCCGGCGAGCGCGACGACGAGCATCACCGTCCCCGTCACCGACGGGGGAGAGATCAGGCGGCCGATCGCGCCGTAGATGATCAGCCCCGAGAGCACCAGCAGCGTGATGCCGTTGGCCTGGGCGCTCAGGATCTCGGCTCGCCCCAGGCCGTAGGTCATCGCTCCGTGCGCCGGCCGGGTGGCGAGCCGCGCCGCGGTCAGCGCCAGCGCCAGCGCCGCCGCATCAGTCAGCATGTGCGCCGCGTCGGACAGCAGGGCCAGCGACGAGGCGAGGATCCCGGCGACGATCTCCGCCGCCATGAACAGCACGATCAGCAGGAGCGCCGCCTTCAGGGCTTCACGGTCGGATTCGCGGGAGTGGTCGTGGGCTCCCGCGGGGCCCGGGGCATGGCCGTGCGCCATCAGTTCACCGACGGATCAGGCGGCATTCGCGCCACCAGAGCGTAGCTCCCTCCCTTGCGCGTCAGCACCTCGGACCACAGATCCTCGGGATCGACGGTGAACGCGTCCTGGAGCTTCGCCGATTCGGTGATCCAGTCGCCGCGCTCGAGCTCGGAGTCGAGCTGTCCGGGACCCCAGCCGGCGTGGCCCACGAACGGGCGTCCGCTCCTTATTCCGGCCACCGGCTCATCCTCAGACGGGCCGGATCCGAGCACGCCGACGTCATCGAAGGCGAGCAGCGCCGCATCGCCTGGATCCTCGAACTCCGCCAGCACGATCACCGCCGACGGCTGAACCGGGCCCCCGATGTAGAGCCGGTCGTCGAGATCGACGAGCTCCGCGAGCTGGGGCACGGCGTCGCCGACGGCGGTCTCCGAGGGCCGGTTGAGCACCAGCCCGAGGGCGCCCTCATCGGTGTGCTCGACCACGAGCACGACCGTGCGCCAGAAGTTGGGGTCAAGCAGCATCGGTCCGGCGATCAACAGCTGTCCGCGGGCGGATTCCATCGCCGATCGCTCGCGCCAGGTCCTAGCCGGGAGCGTCCGCCCTCATGCCAGGACCGTCCGCCCTCATGCCGGGAGCGTCCGCCCTCATGCCGAGGAGCAGCCGAACTTGACCTTGCCCAGGGCCGCGGTCAGCAGCGGGGTGACGTCGAAGGCCTGGTCCGCGCTCGGCACCTGGGTCAGCGGCTGGCGTCCGTAGTCGTAGAAGTCCATCGTCATGCTCAGGCTGAGCTTCTGATTCGCGACGCACTCCTGGAAGCCGAAGCTCATGCGGCGCACCAGGTTGTGGTCGTCGATCCACGCGTCGATCGGCAGCGTGTGGCCGCCGAGCGCGGCCTCGAGCGTCGACACACCGCGCGCGGCGGCGGCGCGCTGTGGCTGCGGAACCAGCTTGGGGTAGCGGGAGAGATCGACGACCGCGTGGTAGTGCGTGGTGGCGACGCCGCGCACGGTGGCGCTACCGACGCGGGCGGGGGATGCGCTGACGGCGCGCAGGTAGTCGAGGAACTGGCTGGGGTCGGCGCCGGTGGCCACCGACCCGAGACCCAGCGCGCCCAGCATCCGGCTCGTATCGAACTTCAGCCACTGCTTGCCGCCGGTGAACCTAGTCAGCTGCGGAAGGCCCGTGGCTCGGATGTAGAAGGTGAGGCCCGAGAACACCTCGGTGAACACGAGGTGATGGCCCGCGACCGTCTCCGCGGCGGCCAGCTCGCCGGTTCGGTTGGTGCGGTCGAAGTGGCCGCTCATCGTGGCCGTGACCGGGCCCGCCGCGGTGGTGACGGTGGTGGTGGCGGCGAGGCGGTATCCCGGCACGGTGGCGGTCACGTCGGCGGCGCGCGCGACCGGGCCGGACGCCGGGGTCGATGACGATCCGCAGCCGCTCAGCGCAAGGCCGATGGTCACGGAGATCGCCGTCATAGCGACTACCAAGTTTCTCCCCACGGCCGTGATCCTACCCGGCGCCGCCGGCTCGCTCACGTGCGCTCACCTCACAGCCCCAGCGAGCGACCCAGGATCTCCTTCATGATCTCGTCGGTCCCGCCGCCGATCGGCCCCAGCCGGGCGTCGCGCGCGGAGCGCTCGAATTCGGCTTCGTCGAGGTCGAGGCACGCGTCCATGACTTCGAAGGCCGCCCGTTGGGTGGCGAGCTTGGCGATCGTCACCTCGCGCACCGCGTCCGCTCCCGCGAGGTAGCGGCGCAGCGCGGAGTAGGTGACGGCGCGGCCGGCCTCGAGCTTGACCGCGATCTCGGCCAGCCGGTGGCGGATCGCCTGGCTCGCAGGGGGTGCGAGCGCGAGCGCCCGTTCGAACGCCGCCCGCATCGCGCCCACCGCGCCCAGCGCCATCACCAGCCGCTCCCACTGGAAGTTGGCCATGATCAGGTAGAAGCCGGCGTTCTCCTCGCCGAGCAGGTTCTCCGCCGGGACGAACACGTCCTGGAAGCTGATCAGCGCCGTGTCCGAGGCGTGCCAGCCGAGCTTCTCGAGCGCGCTCGACTCGATCCCCGGTCCGCGCTCGACGATCAGGAACGAGATCCCCTCGTGCCTGGCGCGCGCTCGGCGTCCGGCCTCGCCTGATTGCGCGCGGCACGAGTCATCCGGCTGGCCGCCTGACTCGGTGGTCTTGACCGCGGTGAGCAGGATGTCGGCTCGGACGCCCCCGGTGATGAACGTCTTGGCGCCGTTGACGAGGTAACCGCCGTCGGTCCTGCGGGCCTGGGTGCGGATCGAGGCCACGTCGGAGCCGGCGTCGGGCTCGGTGATCGCCAGCGCCGCCAGCTTCTGGCCCTGGATCCCGGGGACCAGGTAGCGCTGCTTCTGCTCGTCGGTGCCGAACCGCCAGATTGGCGGCAGCGCGATCTCGGCGTGGGCGCCGATCCCCGCGGCCAGGCCGCCGGAGCCGCACCGCGCCAGCTCCTCGACGAACACGGCGTCGGCGACGAGGTCTCCACCGCCGCCGTACTGGGGCGGGAACTTCAGCCCGATGTAGCCGCGCTCGGCCAGGCGCGCGAACACGTCGTTCGGGAACCAGCGCGCCTCCTCCCACTCGCGGGCGTGGGGCCGTAGCTCGGTCTCGACGAAGCGGCGCATCTCCCGCCGCAGCCGTTCGTGCTCCTCGGTGAACGGAGGGATGGGACGGCGCTCCTGCCCCACCCGGGACAACTTAGAGACCGTACGAGCGGCCGATCACGTCGAGCATGATCTCGTCGGTGCCGGCGCCGATCCGGTTCAGACGCAGGTCGCGCCACGAGCGCTCGATCCCGTACTCCTTCATGTAGCCGTTGCCGCCGTGGATCTGGATGCACTCGTCGGCGACCTCGACCGCGATCCGCGCCGCGTACAGCTTCGCCATCGTGATCTCGCGCACCGGGTACTCGCCGTTCTGGAATCGCCACGCGGTCGTGTAGACCAGCTGGCGCGCGGTCTCGATCTTGGTCGCCATCTCCGCGAACTTGTGGCGGATGACCTGGAAGTGGCCGATCGAGCGTCCGAACGCGGTCCGCTCCTTGGCGTACTGGAGCGTGCGGTCGAACACGTGCTGGGCGCCGGCGACGGCGCCGGCGGCGCCGATCAGCCGCTCGCCCTGGAGCTCCCACATGATGTGGTAGAAGCCCTTCCCGACCTCGCCCAGCACCGCGGAGGCCGGCACCCGCACGTCCTGGAAGGCCAGCAGCGCAGTGTCCGAGGCGTGCATACCGAGCTTCTGGAGGCGCTTCTCGCGAATCACCCCGGGGAGATCCATCGGCACGATGAACAGCGTGAACCCCTCGTACGTCGAGCGCTCGGCATCCGGCCTCGCCGGTTCGCTCGCCGTACGAGTCGTCCGGCGCCCGGCGTCGGGATCGGTCTTCGTCACCAGCACGATCGCGTGCGCGCGGTGGCCGTTGGTGATGAACGTCTTCGAGCCGTTGATCACGTACTCCTCGCCGTCGCGCACCGCCCGGGTCTTGATCCCGGCCACGTCCGAGCCGGCGTCGGGCTCGGTGATGCCGATGCACAGGATCGTCTTGCCGGCGATCGCCGGCGCGGCCCACTGCCGCTTCTGCTCCTCGGTGCCGAAGGCCAGGATCGGCGGCATCGCCATGTCGGTCTGCACCGCGACGCCCATCGCCAGCCCGCCGCAGTGCGCGTGCGCCATCTCCTCCGCCAGGACCAGGCTCGTGTAGTAGTCGCCGCCCTGGCCGCCGTACTCCTCGGGCTTGTCGAGCCCGAGGAAGCCGAGCTCGCCCATCCGCTCGAACACCCAGTCGGGGAACGTGGTCTCCTCCCACTCCTCGGCATGGGGCTGGAGCTCCTTGATCACGAAGCGGCGGATCGACTCCCGCAACTGCTCGTGCTCGTCGGTGAAGATGAAGTGCTTGCGCTGGGTGGCGAAGTCGGGCTTGAGGACGTCGGCTGTGGTCATGGCATGGACCGTACCGCCTAATCCCGATGAAGCGCAATTCACCTCCGCCCTCCGGAGGTGAAATGCGACAGCTCGCGCTCGCGGTCGTGGATATGCTCGCCTGCATGGCCTACGCCACCCTGCGCTACGAGGTCTCGGAGGCCGGCGTGGCCACGATCGCGCTCGATCAGCCCGAGACTCGCAACGCGCTCTCCGACGAGCTGCTGGGCGAGCTGATCGCGGCGCTCGAGGCCGCGCGCGAGACCCCCGAGGTTCGCTGCGTGGTGCTGGCCTCGACGCACGAGCGGGTGTTCTCCGCCGGCGCCAACCTCGCCGGCTTTGCCGCCGAGGTCCCACTCGTGCACAAGCACTTCGCCACCGAGCGGTTCCCGCGCCTGTTCCGGCTGCTGGGCGAGCTCGGCAAGCCATCGATCTGCGCCGCGGGCGGCCATGTGCTCGCCGGCGCACTGGGGATCGCGCTGGCCTGCGACCTGATCATCGCCCGCGAGGGCGCCCGGTTCGGCACCCCCGAGATCAACGTCGGCGTGTTCCCGTTCATGATCATGGCGCTGATCTACCGCAACGTGCCGCGCAAGGCCGCCAACGAGCTGCTCCTGCTGGGGGAGCAGATCTCGGCCCAGGAGGCGGCGCGGATCGGGATCGTCAATCGGGTCGTTCCCGCGGACGAGTTCGACGCCGCGGTTCGCGAGTGGGCCGAGAAGCTGGCCGCGAAGTCCCCGGCGGTGGTGAGGCTCGGCAAGGACGCGATGTTCCGCCAGCAGGACATGGCGCTGGCCGACGCGCTCGACTTCCTGCGCTCGCAGCTGACGATCGCGTTCTCGACCGAGGACATGGAGGAGGGCGTCAAGGCGTTCTTCGAGAAGCGCGAGCCACAATGGAAAGGACGCTGATGGCCACCGACGCGCCGACCTCCAGCCTGCTCCGCCCGCTTGCCGAGGACCTCGCCGCCCGGCGCGAGAAGATCAGGCAGGGCGGCGGCGCCGAGAAGATCGCCACCCAGCACGCGGCCGAAAAGCTGACCGCCCGGGAGCGGATCGCGCTGCTGATCGACGAGGGCACGTTCGTGGAGCTCGGGATCCACGGCCGGCCGCACTTCTCGCAAAAGGCGATGGAGGGCCGCGAGGCGCCGGCCGACGGCGTGATCACCGGCTACGGGAAGGTCGACGGGCGGCTGGCCGCGGTGGCGGCTTATGACTTCACGGTGATGGCGGGCTCGATGGGGATGACCGGCGAGCTCAAGGTGACCCGGCTGCGCGAGCTGGCGCTGACCAAGCGGATCCCGATGATCTGGCTGCTCGACTCGGCCGGCGCGCGGATCCAGGAGGCCGTGGGGTCGCTGTTCGCCGGCAGCGGCCACCTGTTCCGCGAGGAGGTGATCAACTCGGGCGTGATCCCCCAGGTGGCGGCGCTGATGGGGCCGTGCGCGGCGGGGACCGCGTACATCCCCGGCCTGGCCGACTTCGTGCCCATGGTCAAGGGCCGCGGGTCGATGGCGCTTGCGGGCCCCCACCTCGTGCGCGCGGCGGTGGGCGAGGACGTGACCCAGGAGGAGCTCGGCGGCTCGCGGGTGCACTGCCGGAAGTCCGGCGTCGGTGACCTGGAGGTGGCCGACGACGAGGAGTGCATCGCGCGGATCAAGGAGTACCTCGGCTACTTCCCGTCGAGCTGCGGGGAGGCGCCGCCCGTGATCGCGGCCAGCGACCCGATCGACCGCGCCGACGAGGAGCTGGTCGACGTCCTGCCCGACTCCAACCGCAAGCCCTACGACATGTACGAGGTGATCCGCCGGATCGTCGACCACGGCGTCTACTTCGACCTGAAGCCCCAGTGGGCGAAGACGATCATCACCTGCCTGGCCCGCTTCGGCGGCCGGCCGGCGGGGATCGTGGCCAACCAGCCGCGCCAGCTCGGAGGGATCCTCGACAACGACTCCGCCGACAAGGCCGCCCGCTTCATCAACCTCTGCAACGCCTACGCGATCCCGCTGGTGTTCTTGATGGATGTCCCGGGGTTCATGGTCGGCACGAAGGTCGAGGAGGCGGGAATCATCCGCCACGGGGCGAAGATGCTGTACGCGACCGCGAACGCCACCGTGCCGAAGATCACCGTGGTGCTGCGCAAGGCCTACGGGGCCGGCTACTACGTGATGTGCGGCCGTGCCTACGAGCCGGATCTGATCGTGGCCTGGCCGAGCGCGGAGATCAGCGTGATGGGGGCGGAGGGGGCGGTCGAGATCATCTTCCGCAAGCAAGTCCAGGAGGCCGAGGACCCGGCGGCCAAGCGACAGGAGCTGATCGACGCCTTCCGCAAGATCATCGACGTCTACGTGGCCGCCGGCAACGACATGATCGACGACGTGATCGACCCGCGCGAGACGCGGGCGACGATCTGCCGGGGCCTCGAGCTGGCGGAAGGCAAGAAGGTCGAGCGCCCGTGGAAGCGGTCCGGGGTGGTGCCGGTATGAGCCTCAGCGACCCGGCGGTCATCACCTGCGCGATCTCGGGGGCGATCGCCAACCGCGAGCAGTGCCCGGCGATCCCCTACACGCCGGGCGAGTACGCGGCCGAAGCGCGGCGGATCGTCGACGAGGGCGGGGTCCACATCCACATCCACGCTCGCACCCCCGACGGCACCCCGAGTTACGAGGTCGAGGACTTCGTGGCCATCCGCGAAGCGATCCTGGCCGAGGTGGGTGACGCGGTGATCATCAACTTCTCGACCGGCACGGTCGGGGTGCCGGTCGAGAAGCGGATCGCCTACCTGGAGGCCTGCCCGCCCGAGGTGGCGGCGCTGAACATGGGGTCGATGAACTACGCCAAGTACTCGCCCAAGCGCAAGGACTTCGTGTTCAAGTTCGTGTTCGCCAACCCGTTCGAGGAGATCATCGAGCTGCTCGAGGCGATGCGCCGGCTCGGGATCAAGCCCGAACACGAATGCTTCGACATCGGCCACGTCGCCTCGCTGGCGCCGCTCCTCGACATGGGGCTGCTCGACGCCCCGCTGCACGCGGACTTCGTGATGGGCGTGGTCGGGGGGGTGCCGGCGACGGCGCGGAACCTGGCGGCGATGGCCGACAACCTCCCCGAGGGCACGCATCACTGGGGGGTGATCGGGATCGGACGCGGGCAGTGGACGATGGCGGCGGCGGCGCTCACGCTCGGCGGCTCGGTCCGGGTCGGGCTCGAGGACAACTTCTACCTGCCCGACGGGGCGATGGCGCGGTCAAACGGCGAGCTGATCGCCAAGGCACGGCAGATGACCGAGGACGCCGGACGCCGGCCCGCGACGGTCGACGAGGCCCGCAAGCTACTGGGAATCAAGCTCGGTGAGCCTGCCGCTTGAAGGGATCAGGGTCCTCGACCTGAGCCGCCTGCTCCCCGGCGGCTTCTGTTCGCTGCTGCTCGCCGACTTCGGCGCCGACGTGGTCAAGGTCGAGGACACCGGGATGGGCGACTACGTCCGCTGGTCGCCGCCGTATTACGAGGGCGCGGATCAGACCGCCCGCGGCGCCCTGTTCCTGGCGCTCAACCGCGGCAAGCGCTCGATCCGGCTCGATCTCAAGACCGAGCAGGGCAAGCAGGTGCTGCTGCGGCTCGCCCGCGACGCCGATGTCCTGCTCGAGTCTTTCCGGCCCGGAGTGCTCGACCGCCTCGGGGTCGGCTACGAGCGCCTGCGGGCCGAGAACCCGCGGCTCGTGTACTGCGCGATCACCGGCTACGGCCAGGACGGTCCCAACCGCGATCGCTCCGGCCACGACATGAACTACCTGGGCCTGAACGGCCTGCTCGGCCTGACCGGCGAGGCCGACGGCCCGCCGGTGCAGGCGGCGGGGCAGATCGCCGACGTCGGCGGCGGCGCGCTGACCGGCGCGCTCGGGATCCTGGTGGCGCTGCGCGAGCGTGAGCGTTCCGGCGAGGGCCAATTCGTCGACTGCTCGATGTTCGACGGCTCGCTCTCGTGGCTGGCGCTGCTCGCGGCCGAGGCGTTCGCGACCGGCCGAGCGGCCCGGCGGGGAGAGCTTCAGCTCGCCGGCGCGCTGACCTGCTACCGGCCCTACCGCTGCGCCGATGGGTACGTGACGCTGGGCGCGCTGGAGCCGAAGTTCTGGCGAGCGTGGTGTCTCGGCGTCGGGCGCGAGGATCTGGTGGACCACGCCTTCGATCCGCCGGAGTCGGCGGCTCACCAGGCGGCGTCGGAGATCTTCGCCGCGCGCACGCGGGAGCAGTGGCGCCAGTTCGCCTCCGAGCACGACTGCTGCTTGGAGCCGGTGCTGGACCTCGACGAGGCGCTTGACTCCGAGCTCGTCGCCGCCCGAGAGATGGTCGTCGAGCTGAGCCAGCCGGGAGTGCAGCGGCCGGTGAAGCTGCTGGGGGCGCCGGTCAAGCTGAGCCGGACGCCGGCGGATCCGGTCCGGGCGCCGGGACCGGGCCTGGGCGAGCACACCGACCAGCTGCTGGCCGAAGCCGGGTTCACGCGCGAAGAGATCGCGGCCCTGCACGAGTCCGGCGCGGTGGGAGGCCCGGCCGGCGCGGTGGAGGGTTCGTTCCTGCGCACCGCCGGATGACCCACGCGACGTCTGCGAGCTGATCGGCGCGATGCCCTCGAAGCTGCTGCCGTCCGAACTCCGGCCCGCTCACCACCACGCGTCGTGAGCCTCCATCACCCCGTAGCCCTCGGCCAGCTCGATCCCGCCGGGAAGCTCGCCTGAGAACGTCCCGAACGGCTGCCGGTAGAAGCTGCGGACCAGCAGCATGTTCTCGCGCCGCTCCCGCGCGGCCTCGGCGTGGAACCGCAGGGCGCCGATTCCGCCCAGATCGGCCGAGAACGCGACCGGCCCCACCTCGTGCGGCTCGCCGTCGACCCAGATCGTCCGCTCGCTGCCGGCGGGCGGATCGTTCACGCCGCTGACCAGGTTCCAGGCCAGCGCGCGCCCGTCGAGGGCCACGCCGACCCCGGCGCACCAGCGCCACCGGGTGTGGCGGGGGTAATAGGCGGCGGTGTCGTCGATCACCGCGCGCGCGTCGAGCAGGCGCGGCTCGCCTCCGAGGGCGATCCGGCCGCGGGCGAGGACCCCGCCCTGCTTGCGGGTCCAGGCGTAGCTGTCCCCGGCCGGACAGACCGTCTCGATCCCCGGGGTCTCGGCGAGGGTCACGTCGAGCTGGACGTCACGGTCGCTGACAGCGGCCCGTCCGGCGCTCAGCGCGACGCCGCCGTCTCCGGATGCCGTCCGCTCGTGCAGTCGTCCCGCGGTCCGGTCCCACACGGCCCAGAACGCCTGTCGCGCCGGCCCGACTCTGACGGTGGCGGCACACACCATCAGCTCGGGGCCGTAGATCCCGACGTAGCGCCACGCTTTCAGCGGGCGCAGCCGCTGGCGCGCCGGCATCGGCGCCGGCGGGAGCGCCAGCCCGGCGAGCATGGAGGGGCGGGGGGCGCCGAACGTTCCCCGGTAGGGGCCCGGGGTATCCTTGACCGTGAAGCTTGACTGACCGGTCAATCGATTCTGTTCCGTGACACCGCGAGCCCTCCTGCGCGCCGGAGCCGTCCAGCTCAATTCGACGGGGGACACCGACCGCAACCTCGAGATCGCCGATCGACTCGTCCGCGAGGCCGCCGGCAGCGGCGCCGAGCTGGTCGTCTTGCCCGAGAAGTGGAGCGTACTCGGCACCACGGAGCAGATGCACGCCGGCGCCCAGCCACTCGATGGACGGTGCATCAGCTGGGCGCGGGCGACGGCCCGGGAGCTGGGCATCGATCTGATCGCCGGCTCGATCCTCGAGCGCGTCCCCGGACAGCGGAAGGGAGCGAACACCAGCGTTCATGTCGGCCCGGATGGAGAGCTGCGCAGCGTCTACCGCAAGATTCACATGTTCGACGTCGAGGTCGACGGCGTCGTCTATGCCGAATCCGACAACGAGCAGCCCGGGGCCGAGGTGGTCCTCTCCGAGCTCGCCGACGGCACGCCGCTTGGCATGAGCGTCTGCTACGACGTGCGCTTTCCCGAGCTCTACCGGATCCTGGCCGTCCGCGGCGCGGAGGTGGTCGCGGTTCCCAGCGCGTTCACGCTCGCCACCACGCGCGACCACTGGGAGGTGCTGCTCCGCTGTCGGGCGATCGAGAACCAGTGCTTCCTCGTCGCGTCCAACCAGTTCGGCAGCGATGGGGCGGGCCACCGATCGGGCGGGCGCTCGATGATCGTCGACCCGTGGGGGCTGGTGCTGGCCAGTGCTCCCGACGCCGAGACGGCGATCGTGGCCGATCTGGACCTCGAGCAGCTGCGCGATATCCGCCGCCGCCTCCCGTCCCTGGCCAACCGCCGTCCCGACGCCTACGGATGGGAGATCTGATGGCCTCGACGTCGAGCGCCGCGGTCGACAAGCGGCGCGTGATCCTCGACGCGGCCGTGCGGGTATTCGCACGGCAGGGGTTTCACACCTGCCGGGTGTCCGACATCGCCGACGAAGCGCAGGTGGCCTACGGCCTCGTCTATCACTACTTCTCCTCCAAGGACGAGATTCTCGACACGCTGTTCCTGGAGCGGTGGGACGTGATGCTGGCGGCGATCGCCGATGCCGATGCCACCCAGCGCTCGCCGCGGGACAAGCTGCGGGCGATCGCGGCCTTCATCGTCGATTCCTACCGACACGACCCCGAGCTGATGAAGGTGATCATCGTCGAGGTCACGCGCGCCGCCAATACGTTCGGACGCACCCATCTGGACAAGATCCGCGACGCCTACGCACTGATCGCCGGCATCGTGGCCCGGGCGCAGGCCGACGGCTCGTTCCGGAGCGAGATCACCCCCGAGTTCGCCGCGCTGGCCTTCTATGGCTGCGTCGAGCAGGTGCTCACCGGCTGGATCTTCGAGACCGAACGGGTGAGCGAATGCGAGCTCGAGCGCGCGAAGACCTTGATCGTGGAGACGATTTGCCGCGGGCTGGAGGGGTAGGACCGGACAGCGCGGGCCGCGGAGCCCACGTGGCCCCCTTGGAGTCTGATTGAATCTCGCATGGATGACGGATAGCCCGTTGGTCAAGCGCTTGATGTGGTCGGGTCTGCTCGCGGGCCTCAGCGCGCTCGCCACCATGGCCTCAGCCCGGGCTGCGGGAATCGTCTGGAGACGCGTGTTCGGCGAAGAGCCGCCCGAATGACCGACGAACCGCAAACTCCACCGTCGGGCATGCCGGCTCCGGCCTCCACGAATGCGCACGGCCCCGCGGACGCGGGCGGGCGCCGCCCCACCGACGCGCTGGTGGCCAAGGCCAACGAGCGGCCCGAGCTCGCGGTTGGCGCCGCATTCGCCGGTGGCTTTGTCCTCGCCACGATCCTCAAGCGCCTTGCCGGCTGAGAACGGACAGCCCGACAACCTGGCCACGACGGTGACGGACGTCTCCGAACGGGTCTCGGCCCTGTTCCGCGAAGAGCTCGAGCTCGCCAAGGCGGAGATGACCCAGAAGGCCACGAGCCTCGCCCGCGGAGCGGCGGCGGTGATTGCGGGCGCGATCTTCGGGGTGTTCGCCGTGATCTACATGCTGACCGCGCTCGCCTGGGGGTTGGATGCGATCTTCATCAGCGGCGCCGGCGACATCTGGCTCGGGTTCGCGATCGTGTTCGGCCTCTTGCTGCTTCTCGCCCTGGGGGCGTTCCTGTTCGCCCGCAGCAAGCTCCGTGTCGGCGCGCCGACTCCGGACATGGCGATCGACGAGGCGAAGAAGATCCGCGCCACCGTCCAGGCCTCGGCCGAAGGCGAGCGCTGATGCCCCAGACGCGCAGCCCGGACGAGATCCGCGCCTCGATCGAGCAGAACCGACGCGAGCTGGGGACCTCGCTGGTGAAGTTGCGGGGCGAGGTGGTGCGGGTGGCCGACTGGCGCGCGCAACTTCGTCTGCACCAGCGGCAGGCGCTGATCGGCGCCGGCGTGGCCGGGTTCATCCTCGGCGGCGGGATCGCGGCGTTCGGGGCGCTGACGTTCGGACGCCGGCGTCGGCAGCAGTCGTAGCGCCGGAAGCAGTCGTAGCGTCGGCAGCAGTCGTAGCGCCGGCAGCAGTCGTAGCGCTACAACAGCGAGCTGGGGACACCGCCGGCGCCGAGCAGGCCGGGCCCGACGTGCGTCCCGATCACCGGTCCGATCTCCGAGATCACGCGCGGCGGGCAGCCGAAGATCTCGGTGCCGCGGGCGGCCAGCGCCTGCGCCTCGTGGGGGGCCTGGATGTGCTGGACCATCCAGCCGTCGGAGCCGTTCTGGTGACAGGTGCGAAGGAGGTCGACCATCCGCTCGAACGCCCGCCGAGAAGTCCGCACCCGCTCGATCGGGGTGATCTCCGACTCGACGGTCAGGATCGGCTTGATCTTCAGCGCGGAGCCGAGCCACGCTTGCGCTCCCGCGATTCGGCCGCCGCGCCGCAAGTACTCCAACGTGTCGATCGCGAACCACATCTTCAGCCCGGCCCGGGCCCGGGCGGCGCGCTCGGACACGGCGTCGAGCTCGGCGCCCGCGCGCGCGGCGGCTGCCGCCGCAAGCACCACCAGTCCCTGCCCGCCGCACGCGGTGGCGGAGTCGAATACGCGCACCCGATCGGCCCGTGCGTCAAGGTGCTCGCGGGCCTGCTCGGCGGCGCGCACCGTGCCCGACATGCCTCCCGCGAGATGGATCGAGATGACGTCCCGGCCCTGCTCGAGCAGCGGCTCGTAAACCTCGAGAAAATCTCCGATCGAGGGCTGTGAGGTGGTGGGGAGCTCCTGGGCCTGCCCCAGCCGCGCGTAGTAGCCGTCGTAGTCGGTGATCTCGCCCTCGCGCTGGGCCTCTTCCCCCCAGTGGATGTAGAGGCTCACCTCGCGGATGTCGTGGGCGGCGAGCAGCTCTCGGGGAAGATAGTGACAGGTGTCGGTGACGACGGCGACGGTCACGGTCGCGTCACCCTAGACCATCCGCCGAGGCATGCCGCTGCCGTGGGGGGGCGGCCGCCGGGTAGCCTGGTCCGCGATGGCGACGCTCTACCGCTGCCCGACCCCGACGAACTGGTTGTGCCCGTGCGGGAAGGTCGCCCGCGCCTTGAAGCGCGACGGGATTCCGTTCACCGAGGTGGTGGTGCCGCAGCGACGATCGCGGCGCCCCGAGGTCGAGGCGCTCACCGACCAGCGGCGCGTGCCCGTGCTGGTGATCGACGGCGAGGCGATCTGCGACTCCCGCCGGATCGTCGAGCACCTGGAGCACCTCCGGGCGCGAACCGCCTAGAGGGACGGATCGACGACGTACTTGCGGGCAGGGCCACCGCCGGGGTCGGACAGGGCCTCGGGCAGGCGCTCGAGCGGGATCGTCTCGCCGAGCAGAAGCTCCCAGTCGACCAGGCCGTCGGCCAGCGCCTGGAGCGCGCGCTCCACCTCCCCGGGCGCGTGGTGGAAAGCGCCGCGCAGCTCGAGCTCGTCGTAGTGGATCGGCGTCGGGGGCAGCGTGAGGACCGCGTCCGGCGGACAGCCGCCGACGAACACCACGGTGCCTCCGGGCTCGGCCGCGACGACGGCCGCCTGCCATGTCTCCGGCCGGCCCACCGCTTCGAACACCAGCGGGTGGCGGCCGAGCTTGCCGGCGGCGCGCGCGCCCAGCGCCGACGCCTGCCGGCGGCGCTCCGGATGGCGGTCGGCGACGGTCACGGTCCGGCCGTCGGCGAGCAGCAACGAGGCCAGCATCAGGCCCATCGGTCCGCCGCCGAGGACACCGGCGTCGCGCTCCTCGCCACCGCGGTCGATCGCGTGCACGGCGGCCGCCAGCGGCTCCGCCATCGCCGCGGCCGGCGGGGGCAAGCCGTCCGGGATCGGGTGGAGCGCCGCCGCCGGCGCCGCGATCCGCTCGGCGAACCCGCCTAGCACCCAGGTCGGCGCTCGGCAGATCTGCGGGCGCGAGGCCCGGCACGGTCGGCACCGTCCGCAGGCGACCGAGTCGGACACCAGCACCCGCTCGCCGGTGTCGAGGCGGACGCCGGCGGTCTCGTGACCGAGGCCGCACGGGTAGGGCCCAAGCACGGGATGACCGTGGCGCCACATCTTCACGTCGGTGCCGCAGCTCGTGGCGGCCTGGACCCGGACGATCACCTCGCCCTCGGGCTCGGGGACTTCCTGGACGCGGAGATCCTCCGGGCCGTGGAGGATCGCGGCCTTCACAGCACGATCACCGCCTTGAGCGCCTCCCCGCGGCGCTGAAGGTCGAGCGCGCGGGCCGTCTGCGCCAGCGGCAAGCGGTGAGAGATCAGGGGGTCGGGATCGATCCGGCCCGACGCGATCAGCTCCAGCGAGATCCGCATGTCGCGTGGCCCGGCCGAATAGCTGGCGGTGATGGTCAGCTCGCGCAGGAACAGCGTGGTCCCATCCAGCCGCGGCGGCGCATCGGGTGCGGGAGGCGCGTACAGGCACAGGGTCCCGCCCGGCGCCACCGCCTCGGCCGCGGCCGTGATCGCATCGGGCTTCGGCGTGCACACGATCGCCACGTCGACGAGCTCGTTGCCGTGGTGCTCGGCACCGTACTCGAGAGCGCGGGCCAGGCGGTCGGCCCTCGGCTCCCGGACCCATACGGCCTCGACGCCGCGGGCGTGGGCGCCGGCGATCGACAGCAGCCCGTTCACGCCGGCGCCGACCACGAGCAGGGTGTCGCCGGCGCGAAGCCCCGCGCGCTCTTGGGCTCGCAGCACGCAGGCCAGCGGCTCGATCATCGTCGCGCTCACCGGATCGAGCCGGTCCGGCAGCACCAGCAGCTCGTCGACGAGCTCGGGCGCGACGCGCACGCGCTCGGCGAACCCGCCCGGCTCCAGCCGGGTGGTCCGGAATCGCTCGCACATCGTCTCGTGGCCGCGCCGGCAGCGGCGGCATTCGCCGCACGGCGTGTGATGGTGGATGGCGACGCGGTCCCCGATCCCCACGCTCTCGACGCCCTCGCCCAGGGCGCGGACCACGCCGGTGGGCTCGTGGCCGAGCACGGCCGGAAGCCTCGGGGCCACGTACCAGTCGGTCACGTCGGAGGCGCACACCCCGCACGCGAGCACGTCGCAGACCACCTCGCCGGGTCCCGGCCGCGGGTCGTCGAGCTCCTCGATGCGGACGTCGTCGGCACCGAACGAGCGGGCGACCTTCATCTCGCCGTCAGCGGGGCCAGCGAACCGGCGTCCACGGGCTGGGCGATGCCGCGCTCGGTGACGATCGCCGTGATCAGCGCCGCCGGGGTGACGTCGAAGGCCGGGTTGCGGCACGCGGTGCCGGAGAGGGTCGTGCTGGCGGCCGCGGCGGTGCGAACCTCATCCGGGTCACGCTCCTCGATCGCGATGTGCGCGCCACTCGGGGTGGTGAGGTCGATCGTCGAGGTGGGTCCCGCGACCACGAACGGGATCGCCGCCGCCCGAGCCGCGAGCGCGAGACCGTAGGTGCCGACCTTGTTGGCTACGTCCCCGTTGGCGGCGATCCGGTCGCAGCCGACGATCACCGCGTCGAGCTCGCCGGCGGCGATCAGGCCGGCCGCGGCCGAATCGACCGCGAGCTGATGCGGGATCCCCAGCTTGCGCAGCTCATAGACCGTCAGCCGGGAGCCCTGGAGCAACGGCCTGCTCTCGGTCGCGGTCACCGACCGAAGGCCGCCGCGGCGCCACAGCTCGTCGACGACGGCCAGCGCGGTCCCCCGGCCCGGCGCCGCCAGAGCGCCGGTGTTGCAGTGCGTGAGGACCCGGCCGGTCGACGCCAGGAGGTCGGCGCCGTGGGCGGCGATGGCATCGCTGGCCGCCTCCTCCTCGGCATGGATCTCGCGCGCCTCGCCCACCGCGGTCACGGCCGCCTGATCGGGTGGGGCGGCGATGACCGCGGCGCGAACGCGGTCGACCGCGTAGGCCAAGTTGACTGCGGTCGGCCGGGCGGTGCGGAGCACCTCGCAGGCCCGGTCGAGGGCGCTTGGGCTGGGATCGCGCCCGAGCTCGAGGGCCACGCCGTACGCCGCCGCGATCCCGATCAGCGGCGCGCCGCGGATAGCCAGCCGGCGAATCGCCTCGGCCACCTGGCGGGCGTCGCGCAGGCGCAGCTCGTACTCGTGCCAGGGCAGCGCGGTCTGGTCAAGGGCCCACAGCGACTCCCCATCGAACCGCAGGGCCACCACTGCGTCGGTGTGCCCGCCACGGGTAACGGTCATCCCCGCTGGGGCTCCTGGGCTGCGCTACAGGCGGTTCTCGATCGAGAGCGGTGGCGCCGGCGGCGGCTCGGCCGCTGGCGCCGGTGCGGCAGGCTCATCGGCCGTCCCGCCGTCGACGCCGAGCGCCTCCTGGAGCTCGCCGGACTCGTACATCTCGGTGACGATGTCGCAGCCCCCGACGAGCTCGCCGTCGATGAACAGCTGGGGAATCGTCGGCCAGTTCGACAGCGCCGAGAGCTCCTGGCGGATCCGCGGGTCCGGGAGCACGTCGACCGCGGCGAACGGCTTGCCCAGTGACTGCAGGATCGCGACGGTGCGGGCCGAGAAGCCACACATCGGCTGCTCGGGGGTGCCCTTCATGAACAGAAGCACCGGGTTCTCGGAGATCGCGGACTGGATCGCTTCGCGCATCGGATTGGTCGCTGGGTCGCTCATGGGATGATCTCCTGTTCGGGAGCTTTGGTTTGGAGGGAGAGGGCGTGGATGCGGTCGCCGAGCTCGGCGCCGAACACGTCGTAGACGAGACGGTGCTGGGCGATCCGGTTCAGCCCCGCGAACGCGGGCGCCGAGACGACGGCGCTGAAATGATGGCCATCGCCGCTGACCTCCGCGCGGGCGCCGGGGATGCCGATTTCGATCCGCTGCTTGAGCTCCTCCGGGGTTACGGACACGCTTCAAAGCGTAGCGAGGTTCCGTCGCTATACTGAATGAAGCATGATCACTCTCACCGACAAGGGTGCCGAGAAGGTCCGTGAGTTCCTGGGCGCGCAGGCGGCGGTCGCCGACACGGCGGGGCTGCGGGTCGGGGTCCGTGGCGGTGGCTGCTCCGGCTTCCAGTACGCGCTCGCGTTCGACGAGCAGCGGGACGGCGACAGCGTGTTCGAAGACAAGGGCATCCGCCTGCTGGTCGATCGGCCCAGCCTTCCCTACGTCAAAGGCTCGATCATCGACTTCGTCGATGGCCTTCAGGGCGCGGGCTTCAAGGTCGACAATCCGAACGTGATCGCCGCCTGCGGGTGCGGCTCCTCGTTCCGCGTCGCGGACGAGGAAGAGGTCTCGGCGGTCTAGACGGCCCCCGCCCGTCTGTCGATCCGCGACGAGGCGCAGCCTTCACGGCGCCGTGACCGTCAGCGCCGCGCCGTCGAGCGCCCCCAGGGCGCGCTCGACCGAGCACGAGATGCACGTGAAGGTGGGGGTGTCGCGGAGCGTGTAGCCGCTTGACTCGGTGGTGCGCAGCCGTTGCACGAGGTCGAGGAAGTCGGCCGGGTTGTCGGTCTCGAAGGCCACCACGAACTCTTGGTCGTCGAGGCCGAACGAGTAGCTCGTGTTCAGATCGACCGACGGATACTCGCGCCCGAGCTTGATGTGCTCCTGCATGATCCGCCAGCGCTCATCCGCCGGCAGCGCATACCAGGCGCGCGTCTTCACGAACGGATACACGAACAGGTACTTGCCATGGGCAGGTCGAACTTCGAGGCGGGACTCATCCGAGTACTCGGACGGCTTCGTCATGGCCAGGAACGAGTAGGGCATCGTGCACCACTTCATCAACCCGCTCTGGGCGAGGACCACGTGGAACTCGTGGATGCGCTCCAGGTTCTGCGCCTGGCTGAGGATCATCATGTCGGCGTCGCCCCGCGTGCCCACGAGCGAGAAGGCGCGCAGGAGGTGGCCATCGGCGAAGTTCTCGCACGCGGCAATGAACTCACGCTTGTGGGCGGCGCGAAGATCGTCCTCGAGCCGTCGCCACGCCGGGTCGACCCGCAGGAACGTGTACTTGACGAAATGGCGGGCCGGCATCGCGAGATTGATGATACGGGGCCGAAACTGCCTCGCGGCGGCGGTTTAGTTAGACCCGAAATGCCAGAGCGAGCCACTAACATCCGCACGATGCGCATTGCGCTCGTGTCGCCCTACTCCTGGACCTTCCCCGGAGGGGTGACGCGGCACATCGAGGCGCTGGCGGAGCAGTTCCGGCAAGAGGGCCACCATGTCCGCGTACTGGCCCCGCTCGACCCGCCCGGACGGGGCTCGGCGGTCCTGCATCGGGGCGCGCGGCCCCAGCCGCTCGACGCCCCGGAGTATCTGGTCCCACTGGGACGTACGATCGGCTTCAAGGCCAACGGGGCGGTCTCGAACCTTTCGATCACGCCCCACGGCATCGCCACGCTGCAAAACGAGCTGCGGACCGGGCGCTACGACGTGGTTCACGTCCACGAGCCGGTGGCGCCGATGATCGGCTGGATGGCGGCCGACGCGGCGCGACTGCCGTTGGTCGGCACCTTCCACTCCTACTCCGACAAGCGGTTCCCGAACGCGATGGCCAATTTCTTCGGCGCCAGGCGGGTGCTCAACCGGCTGCACGTGCGAATCGCCGTCTCCGAGGCGGCGGCGTGGACCGGCCGGCGGTGGTTCGGGGGCCACTACCGGGTCATCCCCAACGGCGTCCGCGTCGACTCCGACCGAGCCGTCGCGGCGGCGGCGCGACCGACCGGCGACCGGCTGCGGATCGCGTTCGTCGGCCAGGCCGTGGAGCGCAAGGGCCTGCCGGCGCTGCTACGGGCCTTCGAGGCGCTCCGCGACCACGTCCCCGCCGAGCTGACGGTGATCGGGCCGTCCGCCGAAGACCTGTCGCCGCTGATGCTCGATCCCCGCGGCGTCCGCATCCTGGGAAAAGTGGACGAGGAGGAGAAACGGCGGGTGCTGGAGGAGTCGGACGTTTTCTGCGCCCCGTCGATCGGCGGCGAGAGCTTCGGGATGGTGCTGACCGAGGCCTTCGCGGCCGGCACGCCCGTCGTCGCCTCGGACATCGCGGGCTACCGGGACGTGGTCCGTGACGGCGTCGATGGCGTGCTCGTGGCGCCCGGCGATGCCCAGGCGCTGGCCGAGGCCTTGCGCGATCTATGGGACGAGCCCGAGCGCCGGGGCGAGATGGCTCGAGCGGCGGCGACGGACGTGGAGCGATTCGCCTGGCCCCGAGTCGCCGAGGAGGTGCTCGAAGCCTACGAGGACGCGATCGCCACACCGGCCCCCTCGGGGACGTTGCGGCGCGCCGCGATCCGTGTCGGCGCCAGGGGGGCGGACGGCAAGCCCCATGTCCGCCCGCGACGGCTGCCGAGCCTCGAGCCGGTGCCCGGCCGGCGGCGCGGCGCTGCGGTGGCGCTGGCCCGCCGGGGCGCTTTCGCGGCGGTGACGCTCGGCGGCGCGACCCTGGCCTGGCTGGCGCTTCAGAAGATCGGTCTGACGCACATCGCCGCCGCCCTGATCAAGTCGAGCCCCGCCCTCGTCCTGCTCGGGCTGGCGATCATGTGCAGCGCGATGGTGCTGCGGGGTCTGTCGTGGTACGCGATCCTCAAGGCCGCGCTGCCGCGCGCCCGGGTCCGGCTTTCGGACGCGATGCAAGGCACGTTCATCGGCGTGCTGATGTCCTCGACCCTGCCCGCACGACTGGGGGAGCCCTCGCGTGCGTTGGTGGTGGCGCGCCGCACCGGCCGCCCGCGGGAGAACCTGCCCGTCGTGCTGGGCACGCTGGTCTCGCAGACGCTGCTCAATATTCTCGCCCTGACCGTACTGGGGAGCGTGATGTTCTCCTCGGTCGATCTGTTCAACGGCCACCAGGACGCGCTGCTGATCGCCGCTGCGGCGCCGGCCATCCTGCTCACGGTCGTGCTGGTCTCGCCGATCCTGTTGCGCCACGGTCCCGCTGCCACCGCGCGCTTCTCGCGCGTGCATGCGCTGATGGCCCAGGCGCGGCGGGGCCTGACCCGGGTCCGCGCCGGCCTCAGCGTCTTTCGGCGGCCACGGCTCGGGGCTGCCGCCATCGCCGCCCAGCTGACCGCCTGGAGCCTGCAGTGGCTCTCCTGCTACGTCCTGCTGACCGCGCTCGGGCTCAGCAACCGCGCCGGGATCGCGGCTGCCGCGGCGGTGCTGTTCGCGGTCAACATCACCGCGGTGCTGCCCGCCACCCCCGCCAACCTCGGCGTGTTCCAGGCCGCATGCGCCGCGGTCCTGCACACGGGCTGGCATGTCGGCTATGGCGACGGCGTCGCCTACGGCGTGATTCTGCAGGCCGTCGAGGTGTCGACGGCCGTGTTGATGGGAATGCCGGCACTGCTCAAGGAAGGCATGTCCTGGCGTGAGGTGAGGCTGCGGGCCATGCACGCGGCGCCGGTCAAGCTGCCGGCGAGGCCCCAGGCACGCAAGACCCGCCCCGCAGTCGAAGCAGAGGGGTAGTTTCCGCGTCGTCTCCTGCTCGCTTGGGTAACGTCTACCCATGGCGAGCGACACTAGTCCCTCCGGACCGCCGAGCGATGGCTTCGGGGAATTGGTCGATGATCTCGTCGCCCGTGGCCGGCTGCGGCCGGATCGGTGCGTGGATCTCTCCGAGCTGAGCGAGCTTGCGCAGGAGCAGGAGCTGTCCGAGGAGGAGATCCAGGCGATCGAAGACCTGCTCGAGGAGCGGGGATTCGACGTGCGCGACGACTGCGGCCGGGCCACGCTGGAACAGACCAGCTATGTCAACGACGACCTCGCCGACCGGACGACCGACGCGATGTCGCTGTTCCTCCAGGAGGTTCGACGCTATCCGCTGCTCACGCGCCAGGATGAGATCGAGCTCGCCGAGCGGATCGAGCGCGGCGACCTCGAGGCCAAGGAGCGGTTGGTCAACTCCAACCTGCGGCTGGTCATCTCGAACGCCCGCAAGTATCAGGGCCAGGAGCTGCCGCTGCTCGACCTGATCCAGGAGGGGATCCTGGGGCTGATCCGGGCGACCGAGAAATTCGACTATCGCAAGGGATTCAAGTTCTCCACCTACGCCACGTTCTGGATCAGGGAGTCGATCCAGCGCGCCATCGCCAACCGGGCGCGGACGATCCGGATCCCTGTCCACATCGGCCAGCGCGAACGGAAGATCGGCCGGGTGCAGCGGGAGCTGATGGCCGAGCTCGGACGGGAGCCGACGGACGAGGAGCTGGCCGGCGCCGCCGAGATGACCGTTCGCGAGGTTCGCGAGACGCGCGACGCGGCGCGCGTAGTCACCAGCCTCGACCGGCCGGTGGGCGAGGAAGAGGACGCCACGCTCGGATCGCTGCTGCCAAGCGCCGAGCGCGGGCCCGACGAGGAGGTGGACATCGCGTTGCGCGAGGACGCGCTGCGCCGAGCGCTCGAGCAGCTGCCCGAACGTGAGCGAGAAGTGGTCAGGCTCCGCTACGGCATCAATGGCGACGACCCGACCCCTCTGAGCGAGACTGGCCGCCGGCTCGGGATCTCCTCCGACGCCGTGCGCACGATCGAGCGGCGAGCGCTGAAGGAGCTCGCCGAGAGCCGCGAGCTCGAAGCCCTACGACCCGCCGCCTGACGACGGCGCGGCCTCGAACCAGTTGCGCCCTACGCGCCGGACGCGGCCCTGGGCCAGGGAGGCTCGCAGCGCGTCGGAGAAGCGGCGCGGCCCCCAATAGCGGGCGCGGAGCAGGCCCGCCAAGCCGTCCCGCGATTGCGGGCCCGTTGACTGAAGCGCTCTGACAATCGACTCCACCTCTCGCTGCAGGCGGGCGTCGGTGGGCGCGCGCGGCGAGTACACAGGCTGCTGGGACCAGCTCAGCCTGCTGGCGCTGGGACCGAGCCGATAGCGGCGCCGTGTCCTGGGCGCCGGCGGCTGCTGCTCGGTGGCGGGCTCCTGCTCGGCGTCCTGCGCGCTGATCGGCTTAGCGATCTCCTCGAGCCGTTCCTGGGCGACCTCCAGCCCGAGCACCGCCTGGACCACGCCGGCCGCCACCATCAGGCCCGCGCCCAGGAGGTAGCCCCAGAAGACATCGGTGGCGTTGCCTGTCTTGACCAGCTGCGCGAACAGCAGCGGGCCGGTGATGCCGCCGATCGCCGTCCCGACGGAGTAGAACAGCGCGATCGCCAGCGCCCGGGTCTCCATCGGGAAGATCTCGGACACGGTCAGGTAGGCGGAGCTGGCGCCGGCGGAGGCGAAGAAGAAGATCACGCACCACGCCCCGGTCAGGCCCCAGGCGCCGAAGGCGTGGGCCTTGAACAGGAAGGCGGTGATCGCCAGCAGGATGCCGGAGAGGATGTAGGTGCCGGCGATCATCGGCCGGCGGCCGACCGTGTCGAACAGTCGGCCGAGGATCAGCGGGCCGAGGAAGTTGCCCGCGGCGAAGGGGATGATGTAAATCGGCGCTCGGTCCGGGGTGATCTTGAAGAACGTCGTCAGCAGATCGGCCTGGGCGAACACCACCGAGTTGTAGAGGAACGCCTGTCCGGCGAACAGCGCCAGCCCGACCACGGTCCGCCGCGGATAGGTGGCGAAGATCGTCCGCGCGATCTCGAGGAAGCCGATCGAGCGCCGCTGGGTGACGCGGATCGTCGCGTCGGGCTCTTCCAGGTCTTGTTGGTCGACCGAGGCCAGCACGTCGTGCTCGATCTCGCTCACCACCTGCTCCGCCTCCTGGTCGCGCCCGTGGATCACCAGCCAGCGCGGGCTCTCGGGCACCGCGCGGCGGATGAACAGGATCCCCAGCCCGAGCAGCGCGCCGATCCCAAACCCCAGCCGCCAGCCGACGTTGGTGGCGAACAGGCTCTCGTCCAGGAGCACCAGCGCGATCGCGCCGGCGAGGACCGTGCCCAGCCAGAACGAACCATTGATGATCAGGTCGATCGTGCCTCGCACCCGGGCCGGGATCAACTCGTCAATGGCCGAGTTGATCGCCGCGTACTCGCCGCCGATGCCCGCCCCGGTCAGGAACCGCATGGCGTAGAACCACCAGACGGTGAACGAGAGGCCGGTGAGAACCGTGGCCGTGAGGTACAGCGCCAGCGTGATCAGGAACAGGCGCCGGCGTCCGTAGCGATCGGTCAGGTGGCCGAACAGCAGGGCGCCGAAACAGGCTCCGGCCACGTACACGGCGCCGGCGGTGATGCCCTGCGAGGTGCTGATGGTCAGCCCCGAGCCCTTCTCGCTCAGGCGGGCGCTGATCATCCCCAGGAAGTTGACCTCGAGCCCGTCGAGGATCCACACCGCGCCCAGTCCGACCACGATCATCCAGTGCCAGCGCGACCACGGGAGGCGATCGAGCCGCGCTGGTATGTCTGTTTCGACGGTGCGGCCTTCGGCGCGCTCAGGCTGATCGGGTGTCCTCGCGGCGGCGCTGGTCACGAACTTGGGCTACCCGGCGGGCAATGCAGGCAAGCGTTCCGGGGCGTGGCGCCGGCGGGGCGCCGGCGCGGGCGGCGTTCGGTACCGGGCGCCGGCCGGGGGCGGGAGCGTCGCTACCGGTGCGCCCGGGCGGCCATCTTGACCAGCCGGGTGGAGGGGAGGGGCTGGCGCCCGATCAGCTGCTGGGGGCCGTCGGATGCCTGCGCGGCCCGGATCTCGGCGAGAATCCCCTTCCTGAAGCTGGCGACGTCGAACCGGTGCGCGTTGCTGACGCAGGCCTGGGGGTCGACGGCGGCGTCGTCGAACTGGAGCACGGCCTGGGCCAGGTCGTCGGGACCGCCGGACCAGAAGCAGCCGGTGACGCCGTCGACGACCGTTTCGAGGGCTCCGCCCTGGCCGCGGGCGATCACCGGCCGACCGGCTGCCTGGCACTCGACCGCGGCGATGCCGAACTCCTCGCTCGCCGTGACGATCAGCGCGCGGGCGCTCTGGAGAATGCGCGCCACCTCGGGATCCGGCACCCGGCCGGCGAACTGGATCGTCGAACCGGCGATCCGCCGCAGCGAGCGGGCGGCCGGGCCGTCCCCGACCACGACCAGCGGCAACCGCAGCTTGTTGAACGCCTCGACCGCGACGTCGATCTGCTTGTGGGGCATCAGCTCGGAGACGATCGCGTAGTGCTCGCCGACCCGACCAGGGGAAAACCGGGACGTCTCCACGGGCGGCGGGACCACCGCGGCCTCGCGCCGGAAATACGCCCGGATGCGGGCCTGGGTGACGCGAGAGTTGGCCACGTAGCTGTTGGTCCGTTGGGCTGTCCGCCGATCCCAGTGGCGCCACCGCCGGAAGGCGTCGCGCAGGAACGCGCGGGTCACCGGGTTGCGCCGCCGCGCCAGCGTCGGGTCGTGGTCGTTCCAGGCGTAGCGGAACGGGTTATGGCAGTAGCTGACGTGGACCGTGCTCTCCTCGCAGAAGACGCCGTGCGCCCACGCCGACGAGCTCGAGACCACGAGGTCGAATCCGGACAAGTCGAAGGACTCGATCGCCGCCGGATACAGCGGAAACAGCGCCCTGAAGGTCCGCGCCGACGGACGCAGACGCTGCAGCGCCGAGGTGTGAATCGTCCGCCCCGCGAAGCGACCCTCGGTCCCGCGCTCGTCGTAAACGGCCGTGAAGATCGGCGCGTCCGGCCACATCTCGCACAGCTGGAGGAAGACCCGCTCGGCACCGCGCACGTCGAGGAGGAAATCGTGCACCAGTCCCACGCGCGGAGCTGCTGGCAAGCTGTCCGCCACGGTCGGTGAGTCTAAGCGACTGAGCTTGAGATTGTCGTAGTACCCGGGCTCTGCTCGGCGCGGTGATCGCCGGCGGCCGCGTACCCATCCCGGAGCCCCCGAAGCTCGCCGGCCATGGTCCACGTCTCCTCCGCCAGCTGGAGATAGGCATAGGCGAGTGGCTCGGTGGATCTCGTCCGCCACGCCGTGCGCGGCCAGCTCAGGTATGCGAGCTCGGGCGCGAGCATCGCCAGCAGGGCATGGCGCAACCGGGGTCTCAGCGCCGCGAGCATCACCGCCGAGGCCACGAGGAGCGGGAAGGGGTACACGATCGGGCGCACCTGGCGGTGCTTGAGCGTGATCCGGGCGTGGCCGAGGCCATAGGCGCGCGCCCGGCGCAGCGAGTCGCTGAGCCTGGGGCTGAAGATGTGCGTCACCACCGCTCGGGGCTCGTAGCGGAACAGCGCCTGACCGGGTCTGGCGTGGGCGCGGAGGCACAGCTCCTGTTCCTCGCCGCCGAACCAGAACGCCTCGTCGAATCCACCCAGTTCCACTACCAACTCGCGGCGCAGCGCCATGTTGGCGCCGACGACCGAGTACAGCGGGGCGCCCGCCAGAGGCTCCGGGCGGGGGTGCGCCATACCGCGCAGATACAGTCGCAGACGGTAGCGCGGGTCGGCGGAGCTCAGCAGCTCTCCGCCCAGCGGCGTCAGCGGATTGCGGGCGGCCAGGTAGCGGAGCAGAAAGTCGCTCGCGCACGCCGGCAGCACCCGGCCGCCGACCCCGTCGACGGCCGGATTGGAGAGGGCGCCGGCGATGGCCGCGAGCCATTCGCGACCCGGACGGCAGTCGTCGTCGGTGAACGCGATCGCCGGCGCCTTCGCGGCCCGTACGCCGGCGTTGCGAGCCGCCGCGAGTCCACCGCCGGGGTCAAGGGAGACGACACGCGCTCCCTGCCCCCGGGCGATCTCAGCGGTGCCGTCGGTGGAGCCGTCGTCGACGACGATGACCTCGTAGCGAGAGCGATCGAGCGACTGGGATTCAATCGCCGCGAGCGCCGCGGGCAGCGTCCGCGCGCCGTTGCGGGTGCAGATCACCACGCTCAGCTCCGGGATCTGGAACGAGGCGGGGCGAGCGCTCATCGGGGTGCGGCGGTGGGCTGCCGGAAGATCATCTCGACGCCCGTCACTCGGCCGCAGAAGTACGCGCTGAGCAGCGCCATGTCCATCACCGCCGCCGCCGCCAGCCGGTGGCCGCGTTCTTGCTCCCACGCGAATGCCCGCAAGACGTGCGCGGTCGCCGCCGCCCCGACGTACACGAGCGGGGCCGCAAGCGCGGTGGGATGTCCCCGACGGCGTAGCGCAAGTCCGCCGGCGCCGGCGGCGAGCAGCCCCGCAAGCGCCAGGTCCGGTGCGCGCAGCTCGCGGTAACGCCACAGCTGCCGCGTGGCGCCGCGCCCGCTCTGATAGAGCCAGCTCAGAGTCCGCACGAAGCTCTTGCTCTCGTGGTGGGCGACGACCAGGCCGGGCACTGACCGCAGCCGCGCGTGGTGGGCGCGCAGCATGTGGTTGAGGGCCACATCCTCGCCCTCGCGCAGCGCCGGGTCGAACGACACGCGCTCGAACAGCTCCCGCCGAAAGACGGCGTTGCTGCCGCTGACGGTCGTCGTGTGGGGCCGCAACCGCGGCCGCAGGGACAGGCGCCGGCACAGGTAGGCGACGTCGCCATCGGGGACCGCGGTCCCGCCGACCGCGTCCGCATGCTCGAGCTCCGCCGCGCACCGCTCCCACCACTCCGCGGGCAGGGTCACGTCACCGTCGATCGTGGCGATGAAGGCGCCCCGCGCGAGTTCGATCCCCGCCCGTCTGGCATAGCCCCGGCCGCGGTTGCGCCCGAGTTCGACGAGCCGGAGCGCGGGCTCCTGGACCGCCAGACCGCTGACGAGACGCACGGTGTGATCGCATGATCCGTCGTCGACGACGACGACCTCCTTGTCCACCTTTTGCGCCAGGATCGAGCGCAAAGAGCGCTCGATGTTTGCCGCCTCGTTGTGGGCGATCACCACGAATGAGACCATCGGCTGGTCACTTTGACTTGGCATAGGGGCCCGGAGCGCGCCGCCCGCGAGCATACGATGTCGGGCGGCTTCGGGCAGGGTCGTCCATCTGGCTGTTCTCGAGGCGGAGGCTCGAATGTGCCGCAGCGGCTGCCGATTCCCGCACCGACTGCCCACCGCCTTTGTCGTCGATCGTGCCGGTACCGTGGATGCCACCCCTGCTCCTGATTCTCCGCTCGGCCCGCAGCCACCGCAGCGCGCTGGCGGGGCTGACGCTGCTCGTGCTCCTGCTGGCCGCGAGCCTCGCCCTGGCCGACACCCGGATCGCGCACGGCCGCCATCGCCCGCTCGGCGCGCACGGCCCTCATCACTCGCGCAGCGTGCACGGCCGTCGCCAGCCGCTCGGCGCGCACAGCCGGCTGGACGCAGCCGGCGATCAGGGGTCGAAGGCCGATTGCGCCTATTCCGCCAACAGCGTCGCCGTGCTGTCGTCGTTCGAGCGGATGGTCGGGCGTCGGTTCAGCTGCGTGATGGTGTTCAACAACGCCTCGCCCGACTGGCAGGGGTGGGAGAACCCGTGGTTTACGCACGACACCGTCCCCGGATACGACTGGAGTGCGTGGCTCGCGGCGCCCGGCACCCATCGACAGCTGATCATCAGCCAGAACCTGTTCCCCAGCGCCCTGAACGGCTCGGACTGGCTGCGTAAGGGCGCCGCGGGCGCGTTCCTGAGTCATGCCCGGGCACTGGCGCGCAACCTGGTCGCCGCGGGGTTGGGAAGGTCGGTGATTCGCCTGGCGCACGAGGCCAATGACTCGGGTTCGCCGTATTGGATTGGTTCGACGCCGGCCCAGTGGCAGCTGTGGCGGCAGTTCTGGCGGCGGACGGTGATCGCGATGCGGTCGGTGCCCGGCGCGCATTTCCTGTTTGACTGGTGCATCAACGCCTATTGGCAGCCGGTGCCGTTGCGCGACTGGTATCCGGGGGATGATGTGGTGAACATCGTCGGGATCGACGCCTACGATTCGGGGGTGCCGGTGGGGGAGGATCGGTGGACGCGGATCTACACCCAGCCGGATGGGATCCGGGATGTGTTGCGGTTCGCCAAGGCGCACGGCAAGCCGGTGAGTCTGCCGGAGTGGGGCTTGGCGCCGGCGGACGCGAAGAGCCTCGGCGGCGGCAGTGACCCGGCCTACATCGACGGGATCGCGCAGATCGTCCGCAACAACCGGATCGCCTACCAGTCGTACTTCTACAACCACGATTCGGCGGGGCTGCTGGCGGACAACCGGCTCAGCCTGGCCGCCTACCGCCGCCACTTCGGCCCCCGGGGTGACAGCGCCGGCTCATCGCTGATCCCAAACGGCTGAGATCCGAGCGGCGATGAACCGCCCGATCGCCCGCTCCGAGCAACGGCTCTCCCACCAATGGACGCTGGCGCGGTGCATGCCCTCCAGCGCACCGCCGTCGGCCAGGAGCGGAGGCAGAATCGTCCCGAGCTCATCCCAGTGATTCAGGCTGACCACCGGCGCTCCGCGGTAGAACCAGTGGTCCGGCAGCGGTTCGCACACCACCACGCAGCCTGCGCGCAGCGCCTCGAAGAATCGGAAGGTCTCAGGCGAGTTGCCCCGCGGGACCAGACATACGCGGGTCTGCGCGACCAGCTCGGAGTAGCTCCGGGATGATATGCGGGCCTGCTTGTCATAACCCGGCAGCATGGCCGGGAACTCAGGCAGGGCGACGATCGTCATCGGCTCGCGCGGGAGCTCGCGCGCGAGCCTCGCGAGCGCCTTGCCCATCTCGGCACGGGCGCGGTCCTTGGGCGTGCCCAGGGGCTGTCGCGATCGCCGCGCCGGACCCGTGCTTCGCAGCTGGGCGCCGCTGCCAGCAAACGACACCGACCATCTGCGCTCGGCGAACGGAACCGGAGCGTGATCGAGTTGGTTGTAGTAACCGAGCGGAATCGGGACGATCGGCGGACGAGACCGCCACGGCCGACCCGAGGCCCAAGCGCGCCTGGCCCCTCCCGGGACCCATCGAACGACCCGGCGAGCGAAGTGCGCCACCTCGAGCGCCTCGGTCAGGCCCGGCCGGGGGAAGACCGGCATCCAGTGGGGCCGGGTTCCGTAACACTTGAACGTGATCAGTACGTCGTTGCACCACGCCGGCAGGCGCGCGTCCTCATCGCCCTGAACGATGGCGACGACGTCGCGCCCGGTCACGGGAAGCGCGTTGACGTCCCAGGTCAGCACGAAGGTCAGGGCCGGCCCGGTTCCGAGCGCGGTTGACGCCGTGGCCAGCGCGCGACCGAAGTAGGTGAGGTCGTGCCCGGTCTGGTCGGTGGTCTGCGGGGGTGCCCACTCAACGGCCGGTCGCCCGGGCCGATCAACGAGAAAGCGATGGCTCATCGATCAGCGAGCTCGCGGAGGAAGCCGGCGCCCAGCGCCAGATGGTCGGCGACGGTGAACAGGGCGCCGGTGCGCCGGTTTCGAAGCGCCGGCACCACCAGCAACGCCGGATAGAAGGGGAACACCAGCGTCAGCGGCAGCCCGGCCAGAAAGGCGGCGTAGGCAAAGGGCGCCGGATCGGTGCGCCAGCACGTCCGTAAGCGAGCCCGATGCTTGCGATACAGTCGCGCCCGCGCCCGCCCGTAGAGCCAGGCTCGCCGCAGCTGGCGGCGCCTGGTACCCCAATCGGTAGTCACGACGGCGTCGGGCGCGCTGCGCAGTCGCACCCCGGCATCGATCAGACGCCAGGAGAAGTCGATATCGGATCCGTACTCGAAGGACTCGTCGAAGCCGCCGACCAGATCGAACACCCGGCGCCTGAAGGCCAGGTTGATCGTCGGGCACTCGGCAAGGTACCGCTGCGGGCGTGCCCCATCGGCGTCGTAGAGATCGAGGCCCCGCCCGATGGTGCGCCCGGCGCAGACGTCCTCACCTTCCGCGTGGATCGGCTCGAGCAGCCTCGAGAGCCATCCGGGCTGCGGATCGCACCCGCTGTCGGTGAACACGACCACGTCGCCGCGCGCGTGGCGCACGCCCAGGTTGCGCTGTGCGGGGATCGAGGCCCGGGTGGTGGAAGCGGACTCATAGTCGAACCAGCGGACGTCAGGGTGTCCGGCCCGGATGTGATCGAGGCCGCCGTCCGAGGCGTCCACCACTATCACCTCGCAATCCGGACCCAGGTCCGCCGCTTGATCAGCCACACCTCGGAGCGTCTGCTCGAGCTGAGGCTCGCGCTTTGAGACGATGACGATCGAAATCAACTGGTGGCGCAACCTAGGCAACTGCAGCGCCTATCACCGCCAGCTCGGCGGAGAGGCTCGAGCGCCAACTATAGACTGCACGGGGCATATCAATTACGCGGCGGGAGTGACGCGTTCGATACCCGTTCACCCTTCGAGCGGATGACGATCACACTCTCACCGTGACAATGCGCACAAGTGAAGGCTCAGCACCGGAGATTGTTCCGTGGCCGTGAGCGAGCAACGCGGGGTGACTGCTGCCCTGGATCGAGCACGCCGGCTGTGCCGGAGCCTGGCCCGGTCACCCTACGCAAGGTTGGCCGCAGCCGCGGCCGCGGCCCTGCTGCTGGCGCTCTCGATCTTCGGCCCCCGCATTCCCCACAACGCGAAGGCTGACTGTGTCTCGGCGGGTCCCAGCGTCGCCACCATGTTCTCGTTCGAGCGGTTGGTGGACCGGAGCGTCGACTGCGCGCTGGTGTTCAACAATTCGTCGCCGAATTGGGCGGGGTGGACTCATCCGTGGTTCGTGGCCGATCGCGGTCCTTACGACTGGGCGAACTGGGTGCGTGCTCCGGGGCCGCATCGCCAGTTGATCATTTCTCAGAATCTGTTTCCGACCTCGCTGGATGGAAGTGACTGGCGGAATGCTGGCGCCCGGGGGGCGTATGTGGGCTATGCGCGGGAGTTGGCCCGGAACCTGGTGGCAGCGGGGTTGGGGAGGTCGGTGATTCGCCTGGCGCACGAGGCCAATGACTCGGGTTCGCCGTATTGGATTGGTTCGACGCCGGCCCAGTGGCAGCTGTGGCGGCAGTTCTGGCGGCGGACGGTGATCGCGATGCGGTCGGTGCCCGGCGCGCATTTCCTGTTTGACTGGTGCATCAACGCCTATTGGCAGCCGGTGCCGTTGCGCGACTGGTATCCGGGGGATGATGTGGTGAACATCGTCGGGATCGACGCCTACGATTCGGGGGTGCCGGTGGGGGAGGATCGGTGGACGCGGATCTACACCCAGCCGGATGGGATCCGGGATGTGTTGCGGTTCGCCAAGGCGCACGGCAAGCCGGTGAGTCTGCCGGAGTGGGGCTTGGCGCCGGCGGACGCGAAGAGCCTCGGCGGCGGCAGTGACCCGGCCTACATCGACGGGATCGCCGGCGTCGTTCGAGACAATGCGGTTGCCTACCAGGCCTATTTCTACAACCACGACTCGGCGCAGCTGCTCGACACGAGTCCTCCTAGCCTGGCCGCCTACCGCCGGCACTTCGGCGCGCACGGCGACAGCATCGGTGCCCCCACCATCACCGGCTGAGTGGGTTCGCGCCCTACGCCGGCGCGTGGGTGAGGGGACTCGGGTCTCACGCCGGCGCGTGGCTGAGCGGGGGAATCATTGACGGATCGAGGTCGTAGCGTCCGAGCTGCGATTCGCTCATCTCGCCGCGCTCGATCCGGGCGATGATGCCGGGAAGGGCACCCAGGAACCGCTGGTCGCGATCCACGGGATGGACCGCCCACAGCCCCGGCGGGCTGCCGAGCAAATCAATCCGGATGAGGGCTCTTCGCCTCATCGCCATGGTGAGCAGCCGCTCCGGGAGCGCGAAAGTGGATCGCCGGGTCAGCCCACCGGAAAGGCGGCCCCACCACGGGACTTCGTGCACCAGCGGGAGGGGGTGGTCGGGATCTGCCACTCGGTTGCGATCGCACAGGAACACGCGCGAGGTGAAGTCGCGGAAGCGGAATCTGAACGCGTCCTCGCGCACCGGCGCGTAGGCCTCCTGGTCGCGGAGAAGGCCGTCCGGCGCCGGCGGTCCGGGCAATGGGCAGACGCACACCACCTCCGGCCGATGCGTCAAGAGATCGACAGCCTGTGACACCCAGGACTGGCTCCCGCCACCGATCAGCATGTCGCCATCGAGGTGGAAGACGTGGTCGTGGCGGGCGGCCTCGAGGGCGAAGAAGTACGAGAAGAACGGGCCGCCGCGCAAGTCCTTGGCGGGGATCTCAGGGCGGGCGAAGAACCGGCGCGCGACCCGCTCGATCGACTCCCGGCTGTAGTCCGTCTCGAGCACCCGAGTCCCGGCATGCGCGGCGGCGATTGTCCCGAGCAGCGAGCGCAAGCGCAGGGCGAGTGCGTCCCAGTCCGCCCGCCAGCGCCGGCTCGGGCTTCTCCTGAGGTCGACCACCAGCAGGACCTCGTCGACCTGGCCGGCGAGCGCGCGCAGCTGGTGCGGCAACACATCCGCGGCGTGATGGAGGTCGGGCGGCGCGAGGCTGATCTGGAGCGATACCGGTGGCGTCATCGTCCGCGTAGGTCGCGCGCGTCGCCACGCAGCGCGGGGACGGCGAAGAAGTTCCAGCGCGTTCCTCGTTCGTAGGCAAGCCGGAACTCAGCCAGCGAATACGGGCCGCGGCCGTCGAGATCGAAGATCCGCATCTCCAGATCGTCGACCAGCTCGAACATCCGCTCTGGTCCGCTGCCGTAGCAGCTCGCCGTCGACTTCTGATGCTCGAACACGATTACCGGCCGGTGGCGACGGATGGTTTTGCGCGCGCCTTCCAGAACGAGATGCTCCGCTCCCTCGACGTCGATTTTCAACAGGTGCGGGACGTACCCATCCGGCAACCCATCGTCGAGCCGCTCGACCGGCACCCGAATCGTCGTTGTCTGGCTGCGGTCGGCGATCGGCCGCAGGCTGCTGCGGCTCGGCAGACGGGTATCGACCACGAACTCGGTTTGCCCGCCTCGATCGGACACGGCCGCCGGGCGCACCTCGACCTGCGGAAACCGCCGCCGCAGCTCGGCGGAGAGGCTCGGGACCGGTTCGTAGGCGATGTGGTGACCGGCGGGGGCCAGCGTCGTGAACGTCCGCAGCAGTTGACCCACGTTGGCGCCCACGTCCACACAGTTGGAGTCTGAGCTCAGAACGCCGGCGGCCAGCAACCTCACCCGCTCGTCGTCACGGCGGTTTCGCCGGACGGTCGGGCTCTCCAGCGCTCGCAACACGGCTTCATACGCGTCCACGACCTGGCCCTCGACGCGAAGGCGGCGAGCCGTCAGCCGAGCCACCCGGCGAAGGCTTCGATGATCGTCCGCCGGCGGCGGCGCGGCTGCCGAAGTCATGGCCTGGCTTGCACGGCCGGTCGGATTGGCGCGTTCGTCTCCAGTGTCGGGCCGGCCGGGACCGCGCTCGAGCTCTGCAGCGCGACGCGGATCGAGACATAAGCGCCGGCGAGCAGGATCAGCCCGAGCACGACGCGAGCCACCGCCCCCAGCGCATCGGAGGGGAGCAGCGCGCCGGCGGCGACGAACGGTGCCGCCATCAGCCACGCCATGAGCGCGTCGCGGCCCGCCTGCGGGAGCGACACCAGGCGACGGGCCCGCAGCCAGACGATCGCCGGCAGCACGGCATAGGCCGCGACCGTGGCCAGCGCCGCCCCGGTCAGGCCGATTGGCCGCAGCAGCGCGACGTTCAAGCCGATGTTGATGGCCGCCGCCGCCGGCGCGGCCAGCGCCATCACTCCCGTCCGGCCGCGGACGAACACGATCTGGAAGTACGTCGAGCTGCTCGCGTAGGGCACGGCGCTGAACGCGACGATTGCCGCCACCGGGACGAGCGAGGCCCGCCCGTAGGACGCGGGCGCGGCTATCAACAGCCCCAGCGGGGCCACCAGCGCCAGCCCGGCGGCGATCACCGCCGCGATCAGGTTGACGAGGCGCGAGGTCGCCGTGAGCACCTCCCAGCGGCTGCTCACCGGTGCACCGAGTACGACCGGCAGCCAGGCCTGGTTCAACGCCGTCACGAGCGCCACCCCGAGGCCGCCGACGGCGTATGCCACCTGATAGCGCCCGGTGGCGGCGAGCCCGAGGATCGCCGCGATCACGATGCGATCGGCGGCCGCCACCGCGTAGACGGCAAGCCCGTGAGGGACGATCGGCAGGCCGAGCGCGAGACCGCTGCGCACCGAGCGCAGGCGTGGCAGTCCGGCTCGCAGCGTCGAGGTCATGACCAGTCCGGCCGCGGCGGCCACCGCGGTGCCGGCAACGACGCCGGCGATGTAGCCGGTGGCGGAATGCAGCGCGGCGGTCAGCGCGAGCCCGGTGGCCTGCCCACCGATCGTGCCGAGCATGCTGACCCCGAGAAACGCCCACGCCCGCTCCTGGCATCGCAGCACCGTCTGATTGCCGAAGTTGACCGCTCCCGCCACGCCGCCCCACACCGCAAGCTGCAAGACAGCGCCATATGTCAAACCGAACGGGGGGGCCCACAACGGCCCGGTGAGGTCGAGAACCAGGGCGAGCACGGAGGCGATCACGGCCACCGCGAGCGTCAGCCTCCTGGCGTCTCGGGGGCCGTCCGGACCGGCGAAGAAGACCCTGGCCGCGGCATCCGGGAGGCCCGCTCCGCCGACGATCGCAAGCAGCGTGAACACGACCAGGCCGGCGGCGGCGCGACCGTATGACGCCGGTGTGAGCAGTCGCGTGACCACGGGCACGACGAGGAAGGCGGTCAGCATCTGGAGCGCAAGCCCGAGGGTGTAGACCGAGCCGCGGCCGACCAATCGCCGGACTGCCGCCGCCGGCGTGTCCGCCCAGGCCTGGTGCTCGTCGCTCACGAGACGCGGGCCAGGGGCTCGATCGTCTGCGCGGCGGCGTCGGCCCAGCTCAGAGTGCTGACGTAGGCGCTCGCCGCTGAACCCACCTGCGCCAGCCGTTCGCTGCCCGCGTGCGCGACCTCGACGATCGCTCGCCGCAGCCCGACCACCGAGCCGTCGTAGAAGACCGCCGCCTGGCGCGGGATCTCCGCAAACGCCGGCACCTCGGGCAGTACCACCACGCGGCCATAGCCGAGGGCCAGGAGCGTGCTGCCGCTCGCCGTGACCCGCCGGAACGGGAGTACGACGACATCGCAGTCTGACAACAGGTCTCTGAGCTCATCCTGCGGGATGCGCACAAGGTTAAGCACGACACGGTCGCCGGCCGCCGCGGCAAGCTCGCGGAGCCGGCGGCGAAGCCGCGCGTCCGGGCAGTGCCCAACCACGAGCAAGCGGACTGGGACCGCCTCCGGGATCCCGGCCATGGCCTCGAGCAGGTCCTCGACTCCCTTGTACTCGAGGACGTGGCCGAAGAACATGAGCTTCAGCGTGGACCGTCGTGCGCCCGGCGGCCGCAGCTCGCGGGCGTCCACGGCCGGCTCGAGCGGCCCGTGGGTCACCACCGCGCTGCGCCGCGGCCGGACACCAAGCGTCTCGAGCGCTTGCAGCGAGGCCCGTGAATGGGCGAACACGAGCTCACTGGAGCGCACCAGCTTTCGCCGCGCGGCGACGTCATCCTGGAACACCCGCTGGTGCGGAAGGAGGTTGTGCATGGTCCACACCACCCGCACGCCGAGGACCCTGCAGGCCGCGAGCACGACGGCGAACCAGGTTTGCGCCATCCGGCGAGCCACGGCAGAACGCCCACCGGCGAAGTTGAAGAAGAAGACCCAGTGAAGGTGGAGGATCCGCCACCCCTTGAACCGGTACGCCGCCAGCTCGAACGGGAGCAGGAGCACGTTCAGGGTGTGCGACGGTGTCAGCTCCCCGGCGTAGCGGACGCCGTGCCCGGCCCTCACGATCTCCGCGTAGAGCAGGCGCTGGTATGGGCTTGGATCGCGGGGCAGGGCAATGATCTTGAGCGGGCGCGCGACCGTGGGGGGCGACGGTATCCGAACTGAATCGCTAGTGGGGGTGGGCGTACACAGCCGCGGATCCATTCGAATACACGAGGTCCCAGTAGCGGTTCACGAAGCTGGGCCACACATACACGGAGAAGTCGTTCCCCTGCTCCCCGCGGGCGCGGCCGCCGACGAAGTCTGCCGTGTCCGCATATATCCACGCGTTGCGGTCGAGTGCGGTCGGGGTGACGACTGGGAACACGGACTTGCTGCGCCCGGTGGCATCGACCAGGCGAAGATAGCCGTAGCGGTCGGTCTGGACGACCTCGGTGCTCGCCGCGTTGGCGTTCAGCCAGCGGGCGGCGGCAAACTCCGGCTGCGTGAAGTAGAAGCGCTCGAAGTCCTCGCCGCTGCTAGCCACATTCGTGGTCGAGCCTCCCCCCACGAGGGGGCCTCTGAACCCCGAGGTGGTGAGCAGTACGACTCCCAACGCCACCGCGGACACCAAGGCCACCGGCCGGCCCCATCGTCGTAGCGACGCCCGCTCGAGCATCCAGCCAAGACATACGGACAATGGCACCATTGCCTGGAGGAAGGCCCGCCCTTGGTTGTAGTCGAGTGCCGCGGTGCCGCTGAACCTGATGGCCACCAGGACCGCCAGCGTCGCCACGGCCAGGAGCGCGATGCTTCGGCCGGTGTCGCCGGCGCCGCGGCGGAGCCAGAGCAGGAGCGCGCCGATGATGGCCAAGATGCCGGCGATCTGCGTCACCAGGATCTGCTCGGTGTTGAGCGCGCGAACCGCGATGTGGGATTTGACCCTCTGGGTGGGTACGGTCGCGGTGAGCACCCGGTTCTGGGGCCGGAACGCCTGCGGGAGGGGATGGATGTAAGTGCGCTTCTTGTACGCGTTGCGTGTCACCTTGGCGAACTGCTGGCCGCTCACCTGAACGGCGGCGTTGCCCGACAAGTAGGCCTGAACGATGTTCTTGCCCCCCGAGTTGGGGAGGACGGACAGGCCCTGGTGACGCAGGTCGGAGAAGAACTGCGAAACGTTCTGAGTCGAGTCGGTGACGACGCCGTCGAAGATCGCGGCGCCGCCGGCGGTGACCACGAGTGCCGCGACGAACGGGGCGATCCCGACGCGACCGGCCGAGAGCACGAATGCGCCCCGTCCGAAGCGGCGCCTTCGACCCGGGGCGGGTCTCAGCGTGACCAATCTGCGGGCGAGCTCGACGACGATCGCGAACGCGAACAGCGCCACCGCCACATAGCTGGTGCCGTAGTGCGAGAGGACGAGCCCGCCGCCGAGCACGACGATCAGCGCGCTCCGAGGCCACCGCCGCAGGCGCGCGTCGAACATCGCGGCGACAAGGCAGACGAAGAACAGCAGCGCGAGTTCCTGACGAGCGATCGCCGGAAGCTGCTGGAAGAGGTAGTTCTGGACCACGACGAACAGCGTGGCGAGGTACGCGAAGCGTCGGCTTATGACGCGGGTGGCCAGGAGGAACACCGCAACCGGGAACGTGGCGAAGATCAGCGGATATATGGCCTTGAACACCAGCAGCGAGGACGCGCCCGTCAGGGCGACAAAGCTCGATGGCAGGATCGTCAGGCTGAGCATCGCTCCGTAGGGATCGTGCGGATGCGACGCATACCAGCGGCCGGCGTGCAGCACCCCGGTGAAGGTCTGGTATTCGCTCGCGATGTCGAAGCCGTAGACGTAGTGGCCGCGCAGCGAGAAGGACCACATGAGCGCGAGTGAGGCGCCGAAGACGAGCATCGCCAGCTGACTGACAGTCCACCGCGGCGCCCGCCACGCGCCGAGCACGAGCGCAAAGATCGTGACCCCGAGCGCGACCATGGCGACGGTGTTTCCGTGACCGTGGGTGAGACGCATGGCGCCAATCCAGGAGAGCACAGGCAGCAGCAACGGCCAGGCGAGCCAGACGCGCACGCTGCGCGGCGCGTACGCGGCGAGGCTCGGGGCCCGGCCGAACGCCGCCGCAACGATCAGGCCGGCACAGACGATCGACACCGAGTCGGCGACCGGCGCGGTGGTCAGCGGCCTCGAGACGCCGAGCGACGGACCGAGCAGGTCGACCGCCAGGCCGGCGACCATGACCACGGCGAGCGACATGCACGGGACGTAGGGCCAGAACTCGCGGACCGCAGCGGGCGCTGCCCGCACGGCGCGAAGGCCCAGCAGCCCGGGAACGGAAAGCAGCAGGAGCAGCTCGAGCGCCTGGAGCGCCCAGGTCCCGCGAACGTGGGCGAGCCCGAGCAGCGCGCCCACAGCCGCCAGCGACACGATGAAGTTGATCACGCGTGGCCAGCGCCGGCGACGGCTGGTGCGCGGCGCCGGCAGCATCATGGTGCTCGGCGGCTCGCCGTCGGTGAGAAGGGTCGCCGGCGCCTCGCGCTCCGCGACCTCGGTGGCGCCGACCTCCGGGCTGCCCCCGGCGATCCGCGGCACCGTGGTCTCGATGGCGCGGAGATCCGCCGGCGGGGCGGTGGGCGGCTCCGGCGTGCCGTTCGACGCGCCCACTGCGTGACCGTTGCCGTCCCCGGCCACATGACCGTTGCTGTCCCCGGCGATGAGACCGTTGCCGTCCCCGGCGATGAGACCGTTGCCGTCCCCGGCGATGAGACCGTTGCCGTCCCCGGCCACGGACTCCGCGGACCGCGGCACGGTTGGCCGCACCGCCGGGTTCAGCGCCACCGCCACGTTGGCGGCGAGCGTGCCCCAGTCGTACTCGCGGACCCAGTGGTCGTCAAACTGCGCGTCGGCGTCCGCGCCGGCACGATGCGTGAGCGCCGCGTCGACGGCGGCAGCGAGCGCGGAGGCGCTCGGCTCGCAGACAACGCCGCGAGCCGAGCGTGGGACCAGGTGGCGGGCGTGGTTGTGCTTGGCCGAGGTCGTGATCACCGGGAGGCCGCAGGCGATCGCCTCCAGGGCCGCGATGCCGAAGCCCTCACGCTCGGAGGGGAATACGAACAGCCGTCCCGCCTTGACCAGCGAGAGCAGCTCCTCGTCTCCGACGCTTCGGCGGAACTCGACCAGGTGGTCGATTCGCAGCTCCTGCGCCTGCCGCAACAGCGCCGGGCGCTCGGGCCCGTCCCCGATGATCCTGCACGTGGTGGACTGCCCGCGGGCGGCCAGCAACGCGATGCAATCGAGGAGCAGGTCGAACCGCTTGTGGGCCAGGAACCTTCCCACGCTGACCAGGTCGACGGCCTCCCCCGCGGGCTCGGTCCGCAGGGCGAGGTCGAGGTCAACGCCGCCGGCGGCGACGATCACCGGCACCCCGCGGATCTGCCTGGTCAGCCGCTCGGCGGTGGGGGCCGAGGTCGCGATCACGCAGTCCGGCAGCTTGGTCGCCAGCCGCTCCAGGCAGGCGGCGAGGATGCCCGCGGCGCCGAGGTACCTTCGCCACTGCTGGAAGCCCCACAACTCGTGCCAGATGACCACCAGCGGCCGTCTGCGCACGATCGCGACGAGCTTCAGCGGGAACAGCTGCAGGTAGGGCATGTGATCGGCGACCAGCACGTCGAAGTCGACTCTGAGCAGCCGCAAACACGAGACGGCAAAGCCGATCGCCTGCCCGATCGACCGCCGTTCGCCCCCGTACAACGGCATGAACCTAGAGATCGAGTGGTACGGGACCCCGTCGTGGTGGACCGTCGACGGCCCGCTCCACCACTTCATGGTGTAGACGTGGACGTCGAAGTAGCGGTTCAGCTCGGGCGCCACCCCCTGATACCACTGCTCTTTGCCGCCCCGGTGATACGGCGCCACCGCGTCGGTGACGATCGCGACCACCGTCCGGCCATCGCCGTGGCGGGACCGCCTTGCCGCGGCGGGAATGCCGAACAGTCTGCTGATCGCTGCACGAAGTCTCATCGTCGTCGGGGAAGGCGGTCAGCCTCCGGTCGCGGTTCGATGTCGACGACGACGTCGCTCGCGGGCGATCCGGCGCTGATGGGCCTGGCGCTGACGAGCGATTCGGCGCTGGCGGGCGATCCGGCGCTGATGGGCGATCCGGCGCTGACGGGCGGATCGTGGGGTGTGGACGATCGTCGCGGCCGGTTTTGGGCGTTCGGCGTGCGCGGGGGCGCTCCGGACGCAGTCGGCCCAGAAACCGATGCTCTCGCCCGAGGAGAGGAGCACGTTCACGCGGATCCGTCCGGAGCACCCGATCTTCACGCGCGGATCGACGGTGACCGTCCGCCCTATGCCGACCTTGACCGAACCTGACCCGAGCGTCCGCTGGTGGGCCCCAGCGGCGACGATCTCCCAGCGATAGCCGGCGGTCTGCGTCGTGTTGTTGGTGATCGTGAACGGGATCGTCATCGGGCGCGGCGGTTGGTTCACGGTCGTGGGCGGCCGCGCGGGATCGACGAACGCGAGCTGAGTGTACGCCGGCGGTGGGCCGACGACCCCGATCCTCCTCAGCTCCCGGCGTCCCGCCGAGCTCTGGGCGAACGTCGTGAGGGCCGCGACCGCGACCAGGGCGATCGCGACCCCGACCAGTTGTTTTGCGCCGAAAGGCAAAGGGCGCCTGCCCTACGGCGCTTGCACAACGGCCCGCGCCGAGTCCTCGATCTCGTCGTCCGACTTGGACATCTCGAACGAAGGGAGGGGCGTCCGGGTCGACAAGATTCCGGTCGTACCGCCCCCGCGGACCCTGCCGAGCACAGCGAGGCTCCTGACGCCGTCCCGCCACGTGATCTTCTTCCCGTCGGCAACCGATCGGCTGTAATAGGAAACCGAGATCTCGAACGGACGGATCCCGAGCTGCAGGATCCGCGCGGTCATCTCGGCGTCCAGCCCGAACCGGGTCTCTCGCAGGTCCAGCGCGCGGAACAGCGACAGGGGCATCATCTTCAGGCAGGTGTGGACGTCGCTCAGGTAGGCGTTGAAGAGAACGTTGGTGGCCAGCGTCAGCGCTCGGTTGCCGAGCGCGTGCTGAAGCGACTGGTAGCGCGTGTTGACGCCGAACAGGCGCGTGCCGAACACGACCTCACAGCGACCGGCGAGGATCGGAGCCAGCATTCGCGGGAGATCCTCGGCCGAGTACTCGAGATCGGCATCGAACGGAACCATGTGGGTCCCCGTCGCCATCGCGCCGGCCGTCATCAGAGCCGCGCCCTTGCCCAGGTTCCGAGGATGACGCTTCACGCGCATCCGCGGATCGGTGGTCTGCTCGAGGATCTCGCCGGTGGCGTCGGTACTGCCGTCATCGACCACGCACAGCTCGACGTCAACGGGATAGTGCTGCGAGAGCAGGTCCTGGACCGCCCGGTACAGGGTTCGTTCCTCGTTGTAGGCGGGCACGAGGATCGAGAGCCTGAGCGGGCCTTTGGGTTCCGCTCCAGCCGGATTTCCGTCAGTGCCCGGACCCACGAGGTAGCGCAGGGGATCGTTCAACGGGCCATTGCTTTCGGCGCTCGGAGCCATCACCACGGACGGATTCCCTGTCGGATCACGGCGGAGAAGGATGGACTTCGTTCCATAGGCCTGACTCCTGGGACTCGAACGAACATGCGGAACCCGTATCTCCTCCCCACCGGAACCGCGCGCGGCTAGCAATGGCGGCGGTCAAGCTTAGTCACTTTCAATCCGGGACGTGCGGGTTGCACCCGATGCTCGCTCCGGGGCACGGCGAGGCGACATGTCTCGCTGCCGACGTACGAGCATTGTGTTCCGTGTCCCAAGCGCCATGCTCGACCTCGCGACTGTAGCGAATCGCCAGTGATGAGGTGGAGCGAACCTGTGAGCGCTTTTGGTAGATTCGCGCCCCATGCGCCGGCGTCTGCTCCTCGTACCGCTCTTCGCGCTGCTCGCGCTCGTCGTTGCCGCGCCGCTTCCGGCCCAGGCGCGGGTCCCGCGCGGCTTCGTTGGGATGGACATCGCAGGCCCGTTCTTCTATCCCGGCATGAATGAGAACGGGGAGATGGGCGGGATCGCCGCGACCGGCGTACAGAGCGTCCGGACCCTGTTCGACTGGGCTCAGATCGAGCCATACCCGAATTTCGCCGCCGTCCCAGCGGCCTCACGGTCCGAGTTCACCAACGTCGGAGGCCTCCCCTTCAACTTCACCGCCACCGACCAGGTCGTGGCCCTGGCGGCCGCTCACGGCCTGACCGTGCTCCCCGTCCTCGAGTACGCCCCGCGCTGGGATTCCAGTCATCCCGGCAGCTCGGGCGCGCCGCCGAAGTCGATGGCGCCGTACGGAAGGTTTGCAGCCGCGCTCGTCCACCGCTACGGGCCGCACGGCAGCTTCTGGAGCCAGAACCCGAGCATCAGACGGGTCCCGATCACCATGTGGCAGATCTGGAACGAGCCCAACTTCACCGTCTACTGGGCCAAGCAGCCGTTCGAGCCCGGATACGTGAAGCTGTTGCGCGCAGCCCACAACGCCATCAAGGCGGCGGACCGCCACGCCAAGGTGGTGTTGGCCGGACTGACCAACTTCTCGTGGCAGTACCTCACGCGCATCTACAAGATCAAGGGCGCGCGCCGGCTGTTCGACGTGGTTGCGGCACACCCATACACGGCCAACCCGAGCGGCGTGGTCACGATCCTGGAGAAGGTTCGTGCGGTGATGGCCCGCTTCGGCGATCGCCGCAAGCCGATCATCGCCAGCGAGGTCAGCTGGCCCTCCGCGAAGGGGCAGGCGGTCACCCTGTTCGAGAACGCCACCACCGAGGCCGGCCAGGCGAAGAAGACCGGCCAGACCGTGCGGCTCTTGGCTCGCGATCGAAAGAAGCTGCGGTTGCAGGCCTTTTACTACTACACGTGGGTCGCGAATGAGACCCAGCCCGGCGCCCGGGTTGATCCGTTCAACTTCGCCGGTCTATTCCGCTTCATCAACGGCCAGGGGACCACCGTCAAGCCGGCCTACGCCGCCTTCGTGAGCGCCGTGCGCGCGATCGAGCGCTAGACGCCCTCCGCTACGCCTCCGCCATCGCCGGCTCGTCTTCGGCTGCTTGCGCCCCCGCCGCGGGGTCCGCGTCGGTGACCTCGGCGAGCCGCGTCGGATCCTTGTCGGTGCCCGCGATCAGCTCGTCGACCGCCTGCCGCTCGCTTCTAGGGAGGGATCCCGACTTCATCCCGAAGTACACCGCCTGGGGGTGATGGGCGACGATCGCCAGAGTTGACTGCTCGGGCTCGATCGCGTAGCCGCCGGAGAGCCGCAGACCGATCGAGGGGGCGTCCAGCAGCCGGAAGACCTTCTCGTGCTCCGACTGCTCGGGGCACGCGGGGTAGCCCCATGAGTAGCGACGGCCCTGGGCCGTGCCGATCGCGAGATCAGCGCGAACCTTCGCATGCAGCCACTCGGCCATGCCCTCGGCGGTCTGCACGCCGAGTCCGTGGACGAACAGCTGCTCGGCGAAAGATCCCATCCGTTCGAGCTCGGCCAACAGGGTGGTGATCTCATCGCCGGCGGTCACGGCCTGGATCGCCACCACGTCGGTCTCGCCGGAGCCGAGCGGTCGGTAGAAGTCGGCCAGACAGATCCGGTCGTGCCTGGGCTGGCGCGGAAACACGAGCCGTTCGAGCTCAGTCTCGCCGGCGGCAGCCGGATCCCAGATGATCAGCTCGTTGCCGGCGGAGTTACACGGGAAATAACCGAGCAGCGCGCGAGGACGCAGGTAGGTCTGCTCCCGCCACATGCGCTCGAGCCGGGGCTGGAAGTCCTCCCGCAGCAACCGCCTCCACGCTTCGCCCTTGACGCCGCGACCGCCCCAGTGGAGCTTGAACAGGACGTGGGTGTCGAGGTGGCGATAGACCTCGTCCAGGCTCACCTCGATCTCCCGCACTCCCCAGAACGGGGGCTCGGGGATCGGGTTCTCAGTGGTCACCCTCGAGCGCGTGGACGCGTCGGTCGTGGGCGGCGCGTCGTCGGGACCGGCGTCGGGCTGCTCGCGCAGGCGCTGGGCCGCCTCGCGAGTCTTGACGATCAGCGCCTCGTGCGCCTGCGGGTCGATCAGCTGGTCCATCTTCGCCAGCCCCTCGAACGCGTCCTTGCAGTAGAAGACGCCCGGCGCGTACACATCGTCGGACTCGGTGCCGTTCGGATACAGGATCCGCAGGCCGAAGTTGCGATTGATCGCGGCGCCGCCGATGAGCACCGGGAAGTCCAGCCGGCGCTCGTGGAGCTCCTGGATGCAGGCGGGCATCTGCTTGGAGGTGGAGACCAGCAGCGCCGAGAGGCCGATTGCGGTCGCGCCGTGCTCGACCGCGGCGTCGAGGATGGTCGAGATCGGGACCTGCTTGCCGAGATCGACCACCGTGTAGCCGTTGTTGGTGAGGATCGTGTTCACCAGCGACTTGCCGATGTCGTGGACATCGCCGAACACGGTCGCGATCACCACGGTGCCCTTCGTGTAGCCCTCGATCTTGTCCAGATAGAGCTCGAGCCGCGCGACCGCACGCTTCATCACCTCCGCCGATTGGAGCACGAACGGCAGGATCAGCTCGCCGGCGCCGAACTTGTCGCCCACCTCTTTCATCGCCGGCAGCAGCACGTCGTTGAGCGTCGGCACCGCGCCGATCTTCTCGACGCTGCGATCGATCCAGTCCTCGACGCCCTCCTTCTTGCGCCGCAGGATGTGGAAGTGCAGCGCCTCCTCGGGCTCCATGTTGGCGGTCGCGTCCTCCTTTTCGGCCGCCTCGTCGGCGGGGCCCTTGGACTCGAAGTGGGCGATGAACCGTTCGAGTGCGTCCTCGCGCCGGTTGAAGACGAGATCGTCGGCGAGCTCGCGTTCGACGTCGGGGATCTCGGCGTACGGGGTGATGTGGTTGGGGTTGACCATCGCTAGGTCGAGCCCGGCCTCGACGCAGTGGTGCAGGAACACGCTGTTGAGGACGCTGCGGGCGGGGATGCTGACGCCAAAGGACACGTTGGAGACGCCGAGACTCGTCTTGACGCCCGGGATCTCGCTCTTGACCCGGCGGATGCCCTCGATCGTCTCGATCGCCGACGGCTTCCATTCGTCGTCGCCGGTGGTCAGGGTGAACGTGAGGCAGTCGAAGATCAGCGCCTCGCGATCGAGGCCGTGCTCGTCACAGCACAGCTCGGTCAGCCGCCTGGCGACCTCGAGCTTGCGCTCGGCGGTCTTCGCCATTCCCACCTCGTCGATGGTCAGCGCGATCAGCGCGGCGCCGTGGGCCTTGGCCAGGGGCACGACCTTGTCGAGCTTCGCGCGGCCCGCCTCGAGGTTGATCGAGTTGACGATCGCGCGACCGGGGATCTGCTGGAGCGCGGCGTCGATCACCTCAGGCTCGGTTGAGTCGACCTGGATCGGAGCGGGCTGGGTGAGGCTGATCCGCTTGACCACCTGGCGCATCTGCTCGGCCTCATCCTGGCGCTCGGTCAGCGCCACGCACACGTCGAGCACGTGGGCGCCGCCGGCCACCTGGTCTTCCGCGACGGTCAGCAGCCCGTCGTAGTCATCGGCCAGCAGCAATTCCTTGGCCTTGCGCGAACCTTGCGAGTTGACGCGCTCCCCGACGAGGGTGGGGCGGGGATCCTGGACCAGCGGCGTGGCCGCGATCATGCTGCTGACATGGGCCTGGCGGCGCTCCGGGCGCGGTCGCGCCTCGCGGTTGCAGACCCGCTCCGCGATCGCCTCGATGTGCCTGGGGGTGGTGCCGCAGCAGCCCCCGACGATCGAGATGCCATAGCGGTCCACGAACTCACCCAAGGTGCGGGCGAGCGGCTCGGGCTGCTCGGGGAAGATCGTCTCGCCGTTCGGGCCCTGCAGCGGCAGACCGGCATTGGGGATGCAGTGGACGGGAACGGGGGAGTACTCGCTGAGGAACCGGATCGCGTCGCGCATGTCCTCGGGGCCGGTCGAGCAGTTCAGCCCGATCACGTCCACGTCGAGCGCGTCCAGCGTCGCCAGCACGGCGCTGATGTCGGTGCCGAGCAGCATCTTGCCGCCCTGGGGCAGGAGCGAGACGCTGCACTGGATCGGGAGCCGCTTGTTCTCGAGCTTGAACGCCTCGCGGGCGCCGAAGATGGCCGCCTTGACCTCGAGGATGTCCTGCGCCGTCTCGATCGTGATCAGATCGACGCCGCCCTGGACGAGGCCGCGGGCCTGCTCGGTGAACACCTCCTGCAGCTGCGCGAACGTGATCTGCCCCAGCGCCGGATCGTCGCTCGCCGGCAGGAACCCGGTCGGGCCGATCGAGCCAGCCACGAATCGCTCCTGGCCCGCCGCCTTGCGCGCGATCTGCGCCGCCTTCAGATTGATCTCCAGCGTGTGCTGCTCGAGACCCCATTCGGACAGCTTGAGCCGCGAGCCCTGGAAGGTGTCGGTTTCGATCACCTCGGCGCCGGCGTCGAGCATCGACGCGTGCACCCCTTCGATCACGTCGGGTCGGTTGAGCACGAGCGCCTCGTGGCAGCGCCCCGGCAGGCGGTAGTCGTGCTCGAGGCTCAGGTCGAACTGCTCGAGCGTCGCGCCCATGCCGCCGTCGTAGACGACGACCCGCTCCCGCGTGGCGGCGATGAAATCACGCATCGATTTCATGCTACCAGCGTTTTGGCCAACCTTGACATAACTGTGGCAAGGTTGGGGTGGCGGGCGCCGGCGCGCTGGGGGGCTGCCGGGCTGGCGGCGCGAAGGGGCGCCGGCGGGAGTCGGCGCGGAGGTGGCGCGCCGGTGGGAGTCGGCGTGGGCCCGACCGGGAACGTGGATGACTTAATGCGGCCAGAGGCACAAAAAAGTCATCCACGTCCTCGAGGGCGGATGCAACGCCGGCGCGCCGGCCAACCACATGGTTGGAACGGAGCATTCCGATCTGGTAAGATTCGCTCCGGCGGCAGCAGAACAGAATCCTCCGTTCCGCCTTGCGGGCGGCGACCTGGCGCTGGCCCTGGCGCTGGCGCCGGCCTGGCGCTGGCAGCCGCCGCGAAGTCTCATACACCAAACCCTCGAAAGGAGCAGGCGATGGATTGGAAGCTGGAACTGATCGGCGTGCCCGTGTCCGATGTGGACCGGGCGAAGGCGTTCTACACCGAGCAGGTAGGCTTCAACGCCGACTACGACCATCAGGTGGACGAGAACTTGCGATTCGTGCAGCTCACGCCGCGTGGGTCGGGGTGCTCGATCGCGATCGGCACCGGACTCGTCGATTCGGCCCCGGGATCAGTCAAGGGCCTGCAGCTCGTGGTCGCGGACATCGAGGCCGCGCACGGGGAGCTGCAACAACGCGGGGTCGAAGTCAGCGACGTCCAGGACTTCCCGTGGGGACGGTTTGTGTTCTTCAGCGACCCTGACGGCAACGGCTGGGCCGTGCAGCAGATCCCGCCCCGCCCGTAGGGGACGAGGCTCGGCTGATGGGCGGGCGCCGGCAACCCGCCGGCGCCCAGGCGCCGCCGGCGCCCGGCGCACCGCCGGCGCCCGCCTGCCGCCGGCCCCGCAACCCGCCGGCGCCCGGCGCACCGCCGGCGCCCGCCTGCCGCCGGCCCCCGCAACCCGCCGGCGCCCACACGCCGCCGGCGCCCCGCAGCTGGGGTAGGGCCCGGTCTCGAGCCACGTAGCCGCCCTACGGTGGCGAGGTAAGCTCGCCGCCGTGAGCGACGACCCCGCCCGCGGCTTCGCCTCCGACAACTCCGCCACCATCCATCCGCGAGTACTCGCCGCGATCGCCCGGGTCAACGTCGGCCACGTCTTCGGTTACGGGCACGATCCGTTCAGCCAGCGCGTCGAGAGGCTGATCGCCGAGCAGTTCGGCGATGGCGCGCGGGCGTTTCTGGTCTTCAACGGGACCGCGGCCAACGTCCTCTCGCTGCGGGCGGTGTGCAAGCCCTGGGAGGCGGTGATCTGTGCCGAGACCGCGCATCTGAACGTCGACGAGGGCGGAGCTCCGGAGGCGCTCGCCGGGGTGAAGCTGCTGACGGTCGCCGGTGAGCACGGCAAGCTCACCCCCGCGGATGTCGAGGGGCGGATCGAGCGAGTGGGGGACGAGCACGCGGTTCAACCGCGGGTGGTGTCGATCTCGCAGTGCACCGAGCTCGGCACGATCTACACGGCCGCCGAGACGCGGGCGCTGGCGGATCTCGCGCACGCGCGCGGACTCGTCCTGCACATGGACGGCGCGCGGCTGGGCAACGCGGCGGCAGCGCTCGGCCAGCCCCTGTCGGCCCTGACCGCGGAGGCGGGAGTGGACATCGTCTCGTTCGGCGGGACCAAGAACGGGCTGCTGGGAGCCGAGGCGGTGGTGTTCGTGAACCCGGAGCTCGGCGAAGGCTTCCCGTACCTGCGCAAGCAGTCGTTGCAGCTGGCGTCGAAGATGCGGTTCCTGGCCGCCCAGTTCGAGGCCCTGTTGACCGATCAGTTGTGGCTGGAGTGCGCCCAGCAGGCGAATGCGATGGCTGCGCGGCTGGCGGAGGGGGTGGGCTCGGTTTCGGGGATCAGGATCACGCGGCCGGTGCAGACCAACGCCGTGTTCGCCTGCCTGCCGGCGAGCGCCTGCGCGGCGCTGCACGAGCGGTTCGCGTTCTACACCTGGGACGAGCGCGTCGGCGAGGTGCGCTGGATGTGCTCGTGGGACACCACGGCGCAGGACGTGGATGCGTTTGCCGGCGCGGTCGGCGACGTGCTGGCCGCGGGGCGCTGAGGCGCCGGCGACGCCGCGCTGTCAGGTCCGCTTCGCTGTCGGCTTGCCCTCGGAGTCCCCGGCGCCCTCGTCGGCAAAGGCGCGGAAGCGCTCGGTCATCTCGGCATCCGGTCCCTCCCGCGAGGTCCCGCGGGAGTGCGTCGGCCGAGCTTCGGCCGCGCGCCGGGCCGCGTTCGCCTGCTCGACCACGCCTTCGAGGTAGTGGCGCAGCTTGTCCTCGTCGCCAGGGGAGAGGCCCGCCACCCGAACTGCCTGCTTCTTGAGCTTCACATCGCCCCAGTCGCCGGTGCCGAGCAGGCGGACGGTCTTCTCGAAGCTCCGCTTCCACCCCGCGCCTACCTCGCCCTCGAGCGGGACGGTCAGCTCGGCGCCGTCCACGCCGGCCTCGGCCCAGTTCAGCCGCACGTCTTGCATGGGTGCGTGCTACCCGCGCGCGGCGGGCGGCACGCCGAGAACACTTAGGATCAGCGAGGCCGGCGACGAAGCCGCTCGTAGTTGAGTCGCAGCAGCTCGATCACGTCACGGACATCCGCACCGCTCTCGATCCGCCGGGCCGCAAAACCCTCCCGCCCGGGAAACACGGGGTGGTCGACGATCCGGCCCGATTCGAACAGCTGCCTCCACACGTCCTTAGGGAAGGAGAAGTGCGCCGCATGGTCACCGTGCAGATGCCCGATCTCGCGCCGCCCTACCCGGAACGCGAACTCTCCTCGGCGACCAGGCCCCGCCTCGACGCCGGGCCAGGAGGTGACTTCAGCGGTGATCTGCTGGCTTGGTGTGACTGTGATCGTGTGGCTCATGACCGTGATCATGCACCCCGCAGCGGCCGATTTGTAGGAGCAATTGGTCCTAGGCCCTCTGCGCGACCCGTCCCGGCCGGGCGGGCGCGAACAGCCGCTCGAGCACCGTGGCCACCCCCGCCTCGTCGTTGTTCGCGGTGACCTCCTCGGCCGCGAGCAGGACGTCGGGATGGGCGTTGGCGACCGCCACCGAGTGACCGGCCCAGCGCAGCATCGGCAGGTCGTTGGGCATGTCGCCGAACGCGATCACCTCGTCGCCGGCGACGCCGCGCTCCTGGCACAGCCGTGCCAGGGTCGAGGCCTTGCTCACCCCGGCGGCGCTGATCTCGAGCAGCCCGTCGCCCGAATTCGAATGCGTCAGCTCCGCCAGGTGTCCGACCACGTCACGTGCGCGCGCGAGCAGGGCATCGGCGAGGAGTCGATCGTGGCGGAGCATGAGCTTCACCGCCGGCTCGGAGATCAGCGCCTGCACCGAATCGATGACCGTGTCCTCCGGCGCCGGCCAGCGCGACATGTATCCCGCCTCGCGCCCGAAGCCCCTCGTGCGCTCGACCGCCCATGCCCCGCCCGGCAGCGCCGCCTCCAGCAGCGCCACCACTTCTCGGCTGATGGCCGGCTCGAGCGGGAACGCCTCGAGGACGGATTCGCTGTGGAGGTCCCAGATCACTCCGCCGTTGGCGCAGATCGCCACCCCGTGGTGACCGAGCGCCTCGGCCAGCGGCCGCATCCAGCGCGTCGGGCGCGCGGTGCAGAGGACGAACAGCGCCCCCGCCGCCTCGACTTGCGCGACCGCGCGCCGCGACCGGTCATCGACGGTCCCGTCCGAGCGCAGCAGCGTGCCGTCCAAGTCGCACGCCACCACCCGGGGGCAGCTCAGCGCGCGCTCCATCCCTGGTCCATGGTCACCGGAACCCCGGTGAACGCCCGGCCGGCGGGCCCGGCGAGAAAGGCGACGACATCGGCGACCTCGGAAGGCTCGATCAGCTCCTTGACCGCGTGCGGGGCGAGGATCACTTGTTCGAGGACCTCGCTCTCGGGCAGACCGTGAGCCCTGGCCTGGTCGCCGATCTGGCGCTCGACCAGCGGCGTGCGCACGTATCCGGGGCACACCGCGGCGGCGGTGATCCCCTCATCTGCGCCTTCCAGCGCGAGGGTCTTGACCAGCCCGAGCACGCCGTGCTTCGCCGAGACGTAGGCCGCCTTGTAGGGCGAGGCCACCAGTCCGTGCACGGAGGCGATGACGATGAATCTGCCGCTTGGCGACTCGCGCAGCGCGCTCCAAGCGTGGTGGGCGAGCAGGAACGGGCTGGTCAGCAGCAAGGCGACGATCATCTCCCAGCGATCGAGCGGGAACTCCTCGACCGGCGAGACATGCTGGATGCCCGCGTTGGGGACAACGACGTCGAGCCGGCCGAACCGCTCGAGCGCGACCGCGACCGCGCCGGCGTTCGCGTCAGCGAGCGTCAGATCGGCCTCGTGAGCGACCCCGGGTCCGTCGGGGTCCGGGTTCAGGTCGACGGCGAGCACGTCCATTCCGGCCTCCTCGAGCCGGGCCGCGACGGCGCGACCGATCCCGCTCGCGGCGCCGGTCACCAGCGCCGCACGGCCGCTCAGCGGATCGTTGACCATGTCCTCACGACCCTGATCGTAGGCGCTCGCCCAGACTCCCGGCGTCCGCGCCCGTCAGCGCGCGATCCAAGTCGGTTTAGATCTGGGCTCCGGTGAGCAATCCCGTTTTCAGGAACCCGTAGTCGATGCCGCGTGGCGCGGCCGAAGGAAGGTCTCATGTCTCCCGTCACGTACCAAACGATCAAACTGGGCAAGGGCAAGCACAGCTCGCCCGACGACGGTGCTTGTGTGATGGAGCTGGCGTCGATGCTGGCCGGTGAGCGCTTCACCGATCATCCGGAGTCGGTCTGTCCCGCGATTGGGTCGTTCATGCGCGCGTACAACGACTCGATTGACGACACCCGACGTCAGGATCTGTATGCGTACGCGTCGCGCGCGGTGGGGAGTCGCTCCCCGGGCGCAGTCGAGAGCGCACGCATCGAACGGCTTCTGGCCTGGGCGGAGGACCGTCAGCCGCGGCGGCTGCGGCGCTTGCTGCCGGCCCGGCTGCGCTCCCTGGCGGGCCAGCGGCGGCCTGCCGCTGAGGCGGCGGGCACCTATGCCGTTCACGCCATTCGCAGGCACACCGACGAGACCCATGCTGCCGTGCTCGCGCTGCTGGACGAGCTCCTGGAGACCGGCGGCCCGGTGGATCGGCCGGCCGCGGAGAGCGATTACCCAGCCCCGAGGGTGACGGAGCGCTCGCCGGCCGCGGCCTCATAGAGCGCCTCGATCGTCCGCGCCTGGCCGAGGGCGTCCTCACGACCGAGGAGCGGCCGCTCCTCCCCGCGGACCGCCGCCGACAGGTTCTCGGCCTCGAGCCGATAGGAGTCAACGGGGTCGAGCGCGACCAGTTCGACCTCGCCGTCCCGCCGCACCTCGATCACCGGCTCGCGGCAATGCCAGGGGTCGTCGAGGAACAGCGACCCGCGATCGCCCACAACCTCCAGCCAGTCGCGGGAATCGAGCACGAGGCCGGCGTCGAAGTGGGCGATCACCTCGTCGGGGAAGCGCATCGTGGCCGCGAACGTGACGTCGACGCCGTCGCCGCCAATCGCCTGCTGGGCCGCCACCCACTCGGGTTCGCCCGCGATCAGGCGAGAGCCGCTCACGCAGTAGCAGCCCACGTCCATCAGCGCCCCACCGCCGAGCGCGCCGCTGAGCCGGACGTCGGCGGCGTCACTGGCCTTGAAGCTGAACGCGCTGCCGATCATCCGCACGCGGCCGACGGCGCCTCGCGCGATCAGCTCGGTGAGGCGGCAAGTCTGGGGGTGGTGGCGGTACATGAACCCCTCCATCAGCAGTCGCCCTTCACGCTCGGCGACGTCGAAGGCCCTGCGAACCTCATCCTCGCGGCGGCTGAGCGGCTTCTCGCACAGGACGTGCTTGCCGGCTTGCAGCGCGCGGACCGTCCAGTCGATGTGGAGCGAATTGGGGAGCGGGATGTAGACGACGTCGACGTCGGGGTCGGCCAGCAGCGCCTCGTAGCTATCGTGCACGCGCTCGATCTGCTGCTGCCCGGCAAACTGCCGGCCACGGTCGCGCTCGCGGCTGGCCACGGCGACGACCTCGACCCCGGCGGCCTCCCGCGCGCCGGCGAGGAACTTCAGATTGATCCGCGCAGTCGACAGGATTCCCCACTTCACCGGCACGCTGACGGACACTAGATGACTGATGGTCGCCAGCGCGTGAACAGTCAAGCCCAAGCATTCGCCCCCGGTCGGGTCAACCTGATCGGCGAGCACACCGATTACAACGGCGGCCTGGCGCTCCCGTTCGCGATCAGCGAGGGCGTGACCGTGCACGCCACCGCGCTCGAGGGCGAGCGGATCGAGGCCGAAGCGATGGACCTGGACGAACGCGACGGCTTCGAGCTGACGCAGCCGGCGCCGGCATCGGGCTGGCGCGCGTTCGTCCGGGGCGTGGCGGCCGAGCTCGTACGCGCCGGCGTGCCGCTGAAGGGGGCGAGGCTGCGAATCAGCGGCGACGTCCCTCGCGGCGCCGGACTGTCGTCTTCGGCCGCGTTCGAAGTCGCGTTGGCCCTGGCGTTGCTCGCCGTGTCCGACGAGCCCGAGCCCGACCGGGTCACGCTGGCCAAGCTCTGCTCCAAGGTCGAGAACGACTGGGTGGGTGCGCGGACCGGCCTGCTCGACCAGCTCGCCTCCCTGTTCGGGGAGCGGGACACCGCACTCCGGATCGACTTTCGCTCGCTGGAGCTGCGGCCGGTCGCGCTCGACCTCGGCGACTACACGCTGGTCACGCTGGACTCCGGAGAAAAGCACGAGCTCTCGGGGTCGGGCTACAACCAGCGGCGCGAGGAATGCGCGCGCGCGTGCGCCGAGCTTGGGATCGACACGCTGCGGGAGGCCTCGCTGGAGATGGCCGACCGGCTGCCGGAGCCGCTGGCGGACCGTGCCCGGCACGTGATCACCGAGAACCAGCGGGTCGAGGCGGCCGTGGATGCGCTTCAGCGACGGGATCTGGCGAAGCTCGGGCAGCTCCTGGACGCGTCCCACGCCAGCCTGCGTGACTGCTACGAGGTGTCGGTGCCGGCAGTCGAGCGTGCCGTCGAGAAGCTCCACGAGGCCGGGGCAATCGGCGCGCGGATCATCGGCGGCGGCTTCGGCGGCCACGTGCTCGGGCTGCTGCCGCCCGATGCGCACAAGCCCGATCACGCGACCGAGGTCAGGCCGGGCCCGGGGGCCCGGCTGCTGGAGTCATGAGCGGGGCGGTGGAGCTGAGCGCCGGCGGCGTGAGCGCGGAGGACGTAATCGCGGTCGCTCGCGGCGGGGCCACGGTGAGGCTCACGCCCGAGGCGCTGGCCGCGATGGAGGCCAGCGCCGGGGTCGTGGCCACGCTGACCGACGCCGAGGAGCCCGCCTACGGGGTCTCGACCGGGTTCGGCTCGCTGGCCATGATCCGCATTCCCGCCGAGCGGCGCGAGGAGCTCCAGCGGGCCCTGATCCGCTCGCACGCCACCGGCATGGGACCGCCGGTCGAGCGCGAGGTCGTGCGAGCGATGATGCTGCTGCGGGCGCGGTCGCTGGCGATGGGATGGTCGGGCGCGCGGCCGGTGGTCGCGGAGCGAATCGTGGCCATGCTCAACGCGGGCCTGACGCCGGTCGTGCCGGAGCATGGCTCGCTGGGCGCGAGCGGTGACCTGGCCCCGCTGGCCCACTGCGCCCTGCCGCTGATCGGCGAGGGGGCGGTGGCGGCGCCTTCCGGGCAGGTGCGGCCGGCCGGCGAGGCCCTGGCGGCCGCCGGGATCGAACCGATCACGCTCGGGCCGAAGGAGGGCCTGGCGCTGATCAACGGCACCGACGGGATGCTGGGGATGCTGGTGATGGCCTGCGAGGACCTCGACCGGGTGCTGCGGGGGGCCGACGTGGCCGCGGCGATGTCGGTCGAGGCCCTGCTGGGGACCGATCGGGCGTTTGCCGCCGACCTGGTCGCGCTCCGGCCGCAGCCGGGCCAGGCCGCCAGCGCGGCGAACCTGCGCACGCTGCTCGCCGGCTCGGAGATCGTCGCCAGCCACCGGTTCGGAGATCCTCGGGTCCAGGACGCCTACTCGCTGCGGTGCGCCCCGCAGGTCGCCGGGGCTGCCCGCGACACGCTCGAGCATGCCCGGCGGGTGGCCGGGTTCGAGCTGCGCGCGGCGATCGATAACCCGATGGTGCTGCCCGACGGGCGGGTGGAGTCGTGCGGCAATTTCCACGGGGCGCCGGTCGCCCTGGCCTGCGACTTTCTCGCCATCGCCGCGGCCGAGGTGGGGGCGATCGCGGAGCGACGCACCGACCGGCTGCTCGACGCGGCACGGTCGCATGGCCTGCCGGCGTTCCTGGCCGAGGATCCGGGCGTGAACTCGGGTCTGATGCTGGCCCAGTACGCGCAGGCGGCGATGGTGGCCGAGAACCGCCGCCTGGCCGCGCCGGCGAGCGTCGACTCGCTCCCGACCAGCGCGATGCAGGAGGACCACGTGTCGATGGGATGGGGCGCGGCCCGCAAGCTGCGCACGGTGCTCCTCAACCTCGAACGGATCGTGGCCATCGAGGTGGCCTGCGCGGCGCGGGCGCTGGACCTCCGCGCGCCGCTGAAGCCGGCACCGGGAACGGCGGCGGCGGTGGGCGCGGTCAGGCGGCGGATCCCCGGCCCGGGACCCGACCGGTGGCTGGCGCCGGAGCTGGCCGCGGTGGAGGAGCTGGTGCGCTCGGGCGAGCTGCTGGCGGCGGTGGAGGGGGAGGTGGGGGCCCTGGCGTGAGGGCGTCGGGCCGCTGGACGGAGGAGTGGGTTGACGCGGCAGAAGGCGTCGGCGAATGTGTGTTAGCGCTCACATTCCGGGTATCCTTACCCTGCCCAAGAACAGGATCGCCCGTGAGATCGGCTGGGCACGAGCGATCAAGGAGGAAGGAGGATCCATGCAGCACACCGCATCACGGAACAGGGGCGCCTGTCTTCTCACGGTTGCGGCTGCACTGGCGCTGTGCGCTGCGCTGGTGCTGGCGCAGGGCGGCTCGGCGGGTGCGCGGGCCCGGCGCGGCGCGGGCAGACACGTCCACGCCACCGACGTTGCCCCGAACCGGCCCAGCATCTCGAGCTCGAGATGGGGCTCGGTCGACGGGCAGACGGTCAAGCTGTACACGCTCAAGAGTGGCGGCGGGATGACGGTCAAGATCACGAACTTCGGCGCCACCGTGCAATCGATCTGGGTACCCGCCCGTCACGGCGGTAGCACCGACGTCGCGCTGGGGTTCCCGACCCTCTCCGACTACGTGAACGACTTCCTCCAGCAGCACACGGGAGTTCCGTGGCCGCTGTCGGGCGGATCGGGCGACACGTACTTCGGGGCGACCATCGGCCGCTACGCCAACCGGATCGCCGATCACTCGTTCACGATGACGTGCTCCGGCTGCTCGAACAACGGGGTGAGGTACACGCTGCCGGCGAACAACGGGACGAACACGCTTCACGGCGGCGATCTGGGATGGAACACGAAGGTGTGGACCGCCTCCGAAGTGAGGCGCCGCGGCTTCGTCGCCCTGAAGCTCACGGTCACCAGCCCTGATGGAGACGAGGGATTCCCGGGGTCGGTGACGACGACAGTGACATACGCGCTCACGAAGCGCAACGCGCTCCGGATCGAGTACCACGCTCACAACAATGAGCCGGTGGGCGGCAAGGCGACGGTGATCAACCTCACCAACCACACGTACTTCAACCTGGCGGGCGAGGGATCGGGCCCAGTGTTCGATCAGCTCCTGGCGATCAACTCGAACCGATACTCGCCGATCGACACGAACTTCATCCCGACCTCGCCGTTCTTCGTGCCGGTGGCGGGAACTCCGTTCGACTTCCGCGGGCTGAAGCCGATTGGTCGCGACATCACAAACCTGACCCTCCCGGACGGCACCGCGGGAACGCCATACGGCACGGGCGGCGTGTTCAAGCAGCTGGCGATCGCGCATGGCTATGACCACAACTGGGTGCTGAACGGCTCCGGCAACAGGCTCGTCGCCGTCGCCACAGATCCGGCCAACGGTGTCACGCTTTGGACCTACACCGATCAGCCCGGGGTGCAGTTCTACTCCGGGAACTTCCTGGTCGGCGACCTCAGCGGGCCGAGCGGACACACCTATCGGCAGACGAGCGGGTTCACGCTGGAGACCCAGCACTACCCGGACACGCCTCATCACATCGGACAAGCGGGATGGCCGTCGGTCGTGCTCCTCGCTGGACATACGTTCACGTCAACGACGACGTACTCGTTCACGACCCAAGGACAAGGGTTCGCAAACCATTTCTCGTTCTAAGGAGACTGAGGTGGGTGGCCGGGCCACGACCGTGGCGCGGCCACCCAGCATCTCGGGGCTTCAATGCCCGGAGCGCAGCGCGGGGTACAGCGCTCGGAAGCGCTCGCGCTGCTCTCGGTAGGGCTCGATCCACTCGGCCACCGGCTCGATCCGCCCGCGCGGCTTGACGGTCGCCGCCACCGCCGCGTGCACATCCGGCCACATTCCTGCCGCCACGCCGCCGAGGATCGCGGCGCCGAAGGCGGCGCCCTCGTCAACGGCGACCCGCTCGAGGGGGAGCTCGAGCGCCGAAGCGACGATCTGGAGCCACAACTCGCTGCGCGCGCCGCCGCCCGATGCCCGCCCATACGCGGGTCGTGCACCGAGCTCGTAGATCAGATCGAGCGAATCGCGCAGCCCGAACGCAACCCCCTCGAGGACCGCGCGCACGAGCGCGCCCCGGTCGTGGCGGATGCTCAACCCCACGAACGCGCCGCGCGCGTCGGGGTCCGCGTGGGGGGTCCGCTCGCCGACGAGGTAGGGGAGGAACACCAGCCCTTCGACGCCCGGCGGCCACGCCGCCGCCTCGGCCGTGAGCTGCTCGTAGGGCACGCCGGGGGCGGCCGTGTCACGGAGCCATCGCAGCGACCCGGCCGCCGACAGCATGACGCCCATCGCGTGCCAGGCGCCGGGAACGGCATGGCAGAACGCATGCACGCGTGCCTGGGGGTCCGCGGCGAACTTCTCCAACGCGGCAAACACGACCCCTGAGGTCCCCAGGGCGACCGACACCGGCCCCGTGCGGTCGACGCCGACGCCGATCGCGCCCGCAGCCTGGTCGCCCGCCCCCGCCGCCACGGGCACGCCTGCGGGCGTCTGGCCGCTCACGACCGGGCTCTCGAGCACCGCCGGTAGCCACTCGCGCTCCAGCCGCAGGCCCTCGAGCACCGGCTCGCTCCAGCGCCGCCGGGCGACGTCGAGCAGCAGCGTGCCCGAAGCGTCTGCGACGTCGGTCGCGTGCTCTGCGCACAGTCGCAGCCGCACGTAGTCCTTGGGCAGCACGATCGACGCGATCCGCGCGTACACGTCGGGTTCGTGCCGGCGCAGCCATAGCAGCTTCGGCGCCGTGAAGCCGGTAAGGGCCCGATTGCCGGTTAGCTCGATCAGCCGCTCCAGCCCGAGCGTGTCCTCGATCTCTGCGCACTCGGCTGTCGTGCGCTGGTCGTTCCACAGGATTGCCGGCCGCAGGACCTCGCCACTCGCGTCGAGGGCGACCAGCCCGTGCATCTGACCGCTCAAGCCGATGCCGCTCGGATCTCCGGCGGCGGCGCGCAGCCGGGACAGCGCCGACTCGGTCGCCCGCCACCAATCGGCCGGGTCCTGCTCTGACCACCCCGGGTGCGGCGTCGACAGCGGGTATTGGACCTCGGCTCCGGCCAGGACCTCGCCGGCGTCGTCGATCGCCAGCGCCTTGACCCCCGAGGTCCCGACGTCGAGGCCGAACGCCGGGCTCACGCACCCAGCGCGGCGTAGACCAGCTCGTACGCCCGGACCGCGTCCTTGGCCTGCTGTGCCTCACGCAGCGCCGCGTCGTCGATCCTGGCCGCGACCCCGTCGATGAATCGCCACTGCAGGACCGAGCGCTTGACCGCGCCGACCTGGTCCTCGGTGTAGGGGTACAGGTCGAACCCGAGCCGCTCGCCGTTCGAGCCGTAGCCGCAGCGGCGGAACTCGAGCGCGAGCTCGAGCGTCTCCATGAACGCGGTGGCGCCGACCATGTTGTCGTCGTCAAACGTGCCCCAGCCGGAGTTGGCGTGCTGGTGACCGAGCAGCCCCTCGGCGGCGAGCAGCGCGGCGTACTCGGGGAGGTGCTCGCCGTTCATAAGCAGATGCTGCCAGTCCATGTTGACCTGGACGTTGTCGATTCCCTGGGCTCGGAGCTTGTGAATCACGTGCAGGCACATGCCGACATTGCGCATCAGGATCTTCATCGCCGGCTCGGAGTTCTTGTGCTCGAGCAGCAGCTTGACGCCATGGCCGGCGCAGATCGCGGCGGCCTCGGCCATCCCCTCGATCAACCACCGCCAGGAGTCCACGTAGGGGGTCTGAAATGGGTAGTTGTAGCCCTCGCCACCAGGCCAAATGATCAGGTGGGCGCCGAGGGAGCCCGCGAACTCGGCGGCCTCGCGGACGATCCGGCGCGCCTCTTCGCGCAGCCGGGCGTCGGGGTTGACGAGGCCACCGCGGGCGAAGCGCGGATCTAGGTGCAGCCCCCCGGCGATGCAGTAGATGTCGTGTTCCCCGAGGGCGGAACGGACGTCGTCGAGGTTCTCGGGCGAGAGCTCGTCGGGGTAGTGGAACTCGTACCCGTCGATCAGCTCTCCGAGTCCCTCGACCGCCCGCGCCACCTTCGCGGCGACCGGCTCGCGATCGTAGGCGTGCTCGGGCTGATAGCCGACGGGCACGAACCGAGTGATCATCGGCCCGAAAGCCCAGATGCCAAGGCTCGTCTTCATCTCTGCACCTCCCACGGTGGGCGTGGATGCCCAATCCATCTTACGAAATTCCGGTTAGCGCTAACATCGAGCGCCCGCCCTGGAGGAGAGCGCTGATGGAAGCGCACAACGACAGGCCGCGCGCATCGCGACCCCGCGCGGCCGTGATGTCGGATGTGGGTCGCCTGGCCGGCGTCTCGCACCAGACGGTATCCCGCGTGGTCAACGGAAGCCCCCACGTCCGCCCCGAGACCCGGGAGCGCGTACTGAAGGCGATGCGCGAGCTCGGCTACCGCCCGAACTCGGTGGCCAGGGCGCTCGTGACCGGGCGATCGAACACGCTCGGGGTGGTCAGCTTCGACACGACCCTGTACGGGCCGGCCTCGACACTGTTCGGGATCGAGCGCGCGGCGCACGAGGCCGGCTACTTCATGATCGTGGCCAGCCTGACCGCGCTGACCCGGGCTTCGGTGACGGACGCGGTCGAGCGCCTGGGCCGCCAGGGGGTCGACGGCATCCTCGTCATTGCCCCGTTTCACGATGCGGCCGACGCGGTTCGGCACGCGCCGAGAGGCATCCCGCTGGTCGCGGCCGAGGCGGGGCCCGAAGGACACGTTCCCGTCGTCACCGTCGATCAGGTCGCGGGCGCCGCCAGCGCGACCCGCCATCTGCTCGATCTGGGGCACGAGACCGTGTGGCACATCGCCGGTCCGCCCGAGTTTCTCGAGTCCGGGCTGCGCGTCAAGGGGTGGCGCGAGACGGCGCAGGCCGCAGGTGTTGACACACCCGAGCCGCTGGTCGGCGATTGGAGCGCCCGCACCGGTTATGACCTCGGCCGCCGCCTGGCCCGCGACCGGTCGATCACCGCGATGTTCGTTGCCAATGACCAGATGGCGCTGGGAGTGCTGCGGGCGCTCCGGGAATCGGGTCGGGACGTTCCGGAGGATGTCAGCGTCGTGGGCTTCGACGATATTCCGGAAGCTCCGTACTTCCTCCCTCCGCTCACCACCGTACGCCAGGATTTCGACGAGATGGGGAGCCGCAGCCTACGGCTGCTGGTGCGGATGATCGAGAGCGGAGAGCGGCTACCGCCGGTGGCGCCGGTCGAGCCGCAGCTGATCGTCCGCGCCAGCACGAGCGTCCCACCGCAGCGATCCGTTGACAGAGGCTGATGTGAGCGTTAACATCGCCCGGCCTGCGTGTCGGAGAGGAGAGGAGAGCGTGGGATGCGGCGGCCGACCTCGGCACTGGCGAGACGACGTTTCTCGCCACTCGTGGCCGCCCTGAGCGGCACGGCGTGCCGTACACGATCGTGCGCGATCCCGGTCTGGTCGCCCACGGGGCCCGTAGCTCGGGCAGTGCGGCCGGCCACGAAAGACGCGGCGCATGCAGGAATTTCGTCTCCGGCGGAGTAGTAGCGGTGTCGGAGTTGTCGTTGCCATGCCTGAACCGAACACCCGACTCAGTGGGTTTAGGTCACATTAATTTGGTTAGACAGCGGCGGCTCGGTTTGAGAGCGTTCACTTAGCAGCAGGATGTAATGACCAGTGAGAGGAGCGAGGATTGTCCGAGACAGATAACCTTCACGATGCCGTCGAACGGCTGGAATGGGACGAGCGCAAGGAAGACGACTCGCCGTACAAGCGGTGGCGGCAGTTCACGCGGCGCTCGGCGCTGACCGGCGGCGCGGCGGGGATCGCGGCGGTGATCCTCGAGGCCTGCGGCAGCAGCAGCAGCAGCACGAGCAAGGCAAGTCGAGCCAGCGGCGGCAGCGCCGCGTCGGGCATCTTCGGCGTGAGCAAAAGCTACAAGTTCACGTTCGTCAACCACGTCACCACGAACACCTTCTTCGTCCCGACGCAGTACGGGATCGCCGACGCCTGCAAGCTGCTGGGCTGCTCGTATCAGTGGACCGGCTCGCAGAGCAGCAACGTCTCGCAGATGGTCAATGCCCTCAACACCGCGGTCAGTGCGGGAGTCGACGGGATCGCGACGACGCTGATCGATCCGACCGCCTTCAATGCGCCGGTCAACAAGGCACTGTCGGCGGGCATCCCGGTGGTGGCCTACAACGCGGACGAGCCCTCGAACGCGCGTCTCGCCTACATCGGCCAGGACCTGTTCCTCTCGGGACAGGAGATGGGCACGCACATCGCCCAGCTGGTGCCCTCGGGCGACGTGGCGATGTTCATCGCCACCCCCGGGCACGGCCAACATCCAGCCGCGGATCAACGGCGCCCTGGACACGCTCAAGAGCCATCCGTCGATCAAGACCCACGTGGTCGCGACCGGGGCGGCGATCCCGGCCGAGCTGACCGTGATCCAGTCCTACGCCCAGGGGCACCCGAACACCAAGGGCATGTTTGCGGTGGACGCGGGCTCCACCCAGGGGGTCGCCCAGACGATCCAGAAGCAGGGACTGAAGGGCAAGGTGAAGGGCGGCGGGTACGACCTGCTGACGCCGACCATCGACTTGCTCTCAGCCGGGTACATCCAGTTCACGATCGACCAGCAGCCCTATCTCCAAGGCTTCTATCCGGTGCTCCAGCTGTACATGTATCTCGCGTCCGGCCGGCTGACCGGCATCGCCGACGTCAACACCGGCCTGAAGTTCCTCGACCAAACCACGGTCAAGCCGTACGTCTCCACCAAGAGCCGCTACGAGGGCAGCTCGACGAGTGCGGGGGTGTCGAAGGCCTAAGCGAGGCGGATAGGATTCCGGGGAGGAGGAGGCTGACCTAGCTCGTGGCAGTCGAACCGAAAACCACGCCCGCGCCCGCTGGCGAGCGGGGTGCGCCGGCCGGCGGCGGCGAGGGGCGCGCGGCCGAAGTCCTCAAGCGGTTCCTGACGCTGCGCGAGGGCAGCATCATCGTGGTCACGATCGCGACCGCGATCTACTTCTCGATCTCCACCAGCCGGTTCCTGACCGGCAGCAACCTCAAGAACCTGCTGCCGTACTTCGCGCCCTACGCGATCCTGGCGGCAGGCGAGGTGTTCGTGATGATCAACGGCGAGATCGACCTGTCGATCGGCGCCATGTACCTGTTCATCCCGTTCTGGTTCCACTCGCTGCACGACACCGGGATGGGCCTGTACCCGGCACTGATCGTCGCTCTGCTCAGCGCCGGCGCGCTCGGCGTGCTGAACGGGTTGTTCGTGACCGTGTTGGGCATCTCCTCGTTCGTGGCCACGCTCGGGATGCTGTTCGTCTTGGACGGCGTGACGCTGGTGATGTCGCATGCCACGCCGGTGAGCACGCCCGGCACCGCCGTGGTCGGCGTCAACACGTTCTCGCAGATCTTCGGTGCCGGCACCTACTCGGAGCTGATCTGGGCCCTCGGGATCGTGATCGTCTTACAGGTGATCCTGACGTTCAGCCGATGGGGGATCTACACCGTCGCCGTCGGCGGCAACAGGCTCGGCGCCGCGGAGGCCGGCATCAGCGTCCGCGGGAACATGCTGCGCAACTTCGCGCTGTGCGCGCTGCTGGCGGGGCTGACCGGGATCCTCGAGGCGGTGCGGGTCACGACCGCCACGCCGGACCCATCGGCCTCCGACGGGATCCTGTTCCAGGCGATCTCGGCGGCGGTGATCGGGGGCACGCTTCTGCGCGGCGGGTCGGGGACGGTCGTCGGGGCGCTGATCGGCGCGGTGTTCCTGGGGATCCTGTACGACGGCTTGATCATCAAGGGCGTCAACGCCAACTACGAGAACCTGTACCTGGGGATCGCGATCCTGCTGGCGATGGCGATCAACACGTACGTCGAGCGAGTCCGAACCGGGAGGCGCGGTGGCTGAGGGGACCGTAGTCGAAGAGCACATCGTCGGCCCGCTCTCGGCGCCGGACGACGTGCTGCGGGTCGAGCACGTCGCCAAGAGCTTCGGTCCGATCACCGCCCTGCGCGACATCAACCTCCACCTGCGCAAGGGCGAGGTGCTGGCCCTGCTCGGCGACAACGGCGCCGGCAAGTCGACCCTGATCAAGATCCTGTGCGGCTTCCACAGGCCCGACAGCGGCTCGATGTGGCTGAAGGGCGAGACCTACAGGCCAAAGAGCGTCGACGACGCACGGGCACACGGGATCGACACGGTCTTCCAGGATCTGGCGCTGGTCGACGAGCTGTCGGTCTACCACAACCTGTTCCTGCGCCGCGAGCGCGTCCACAAGCCGATCCCGCTGTTGTCCAACGCGCTGATGCGCCGACACGCGCGCAAGGCCCTGGACGAGATCGGGATCAACATCCCGCGGCTGGACGTGCCGGCGGCGCGGCTGTCCGGGGGCCAGCGCCAGGCTATCGCCGTCGCGCGCACAGTCTCCGGCGACGCCGACATCATCCTGCTCGACGAGCCGCTGGCGGCGATGGGCGCCAAGGAGGGGGCGATGATCCTCGACCTGATCGCCCGCCTCAAGAGCGAGGGCAACGTCTCGATCATGATGATCGTCCACAACTACGTGCACGTGTTCCAGGCCTGCGATCGAGTGAGCCTGATCCAGGATGGGGTCATCTCGCTCGACAAGCCGACGAGCGAAGACCTCGATCGAGGAGCTGAACGAGATCGTCGTCGAGGAGTACCGTCGCGCCCGGCTCGCCGAGCACACCGGCAACGGGGCGGCCATCGGCACCGAAGAGTCCGGTTGAACGCCGCCACGGTCGGCCGCGGTGAGCGAGAAGACGTACGCGATCGGGGTCGACTTCGGCACGGAGTCAGGCCGCGCGCTGTTACTGGACCTGCGCTCCGGAGAGGAGCTCGCGACCAGCGTCGTGCGCTACCCGAGCGCCGTCATCGACCGCATGCTGCCCTCGAACGGCGAGCAGCTGCCGCCCGACTGGGCGCTGCAGGATCCTGATGACTGGTTGACGGTGCTCGCGCGGGCGTTGCCCGAGGTGCTGGCGAAGGCGGACGTGGCCGGCGATCAGGTGGCCGGTCTCGGCATCGACTTCACCTCCTGCACGGTCTTGCCGGTCACCGGCGAGGGCGTGCCGCTGTGCACGATCGACCGCTGGCGCGAGCACCGGCACGCGTGGCCGAAGCTGTGGAAGCACCACGCCGCGCAGCCGGTCGCCGATCGCCTGAACGAGGTCGCGCTCGAGCGCGGCGAGCCGTTTCTGGAGCGCTATGGCGGCCGGATCTCCTCCGAGTGGTACTTCCCCAAGCTGATCGAGCTGTGGCTCGAAGATCGCGAGGTCTACGACGCGGCCGCGGCGTTCATCGAGGCGACCGACTGGATCGTCTGGTACCTGACCGGCGCGGAGTGCCGTCAGAGCGCCACGGCCGGATACAAGGCGATGTGGTCGCCGGCCGAGGGCTTGCCCCCGGTCGCGTACTTCGAGGCCGCCTACCCCGGGTTCGGCCGCCCCGGCGAGAAGCTCGGCGACTCGTTCGTGCCGCTCGGCACGCGCGCCGGCCAGCTTCGCCCGGACGTGGCCGAGCGAGTTGGGCTGCCGGAGTCGGTCGCGGTCGCCGTCGGAAACGTCGACGCGTGGGTGTCTGTACCGGGTGTCGGGGTCGAGCAGCCGGGGACCTTCGTGACCGTGATCGGAACCTCGATCTGCGACATGGTCGTCCACCCTCACGAGACTCGGCTGCCGGGCATCACCGGAGTCGTCAAGGACGGGATCCTTCCCGGGTTGTTCGGATACGAGGCCGGACAGGCCGCGGTGGGCGACATGCTGGCGTGGTTCACCCAGAGACTGGCTCCGGATCTCGGCGGCTACGAGGAGCTCGAGCAGGCAGCGGCGAAGATCGGCGCGGGCGAGACCGGGCTGGTGGCGCTCGATTGGTGGAACGGCAACCGCACGATCCTCGCTGACGCGGACCTCAGCGGCGCGATCTTCGGCTTGACCCTGCACACGACCCGCGAGCAGATCTACCGCGGCCTGCTCGAGTCGATCGCCTTGGGAAGCCGGCGGATCATGGACAACTTCGAGGAGCATGGCCTCGAGCTCTCGGAGATCGTGGCCTGCGGGGGGATCGCGGAGCGCAGCCCGCTGATGATGCAGCTGCTGGCCGACACCAGCGGCCGCCACGTGCACGTCCCGGCCTCGACCGAGATCCCGGCCCGCGGCTCCGCGCTGTTCGGCGGGGTGGCGGCGGGTGTCTACCCGGACATCGCCACCGCGATCGGGGTTACGCGGCCGCGGAGAGTGCGCACCTATTACCCAGACCCGGAGGCACAGAAGACATACGACGGCGTGTATGAGATCTACCGGGAGCTGTACGACCTCCTGGGCCGCTCGCACGCAGAACTGCTCCACGGGCTGAAGCGGATCCGGACCGAAAGGCAGGATTTGTGAGAAACCGACCTCGAATCGGTCTGCTGGGGATCATGCAGGAGCTCTACGACGACATGATCCCAGGGATCGTCGAGCACCAGGCACGGTATGCCGGTGCCGTGGCGCAGCGGCTCGAGTCCGTCGCCGACATCGTGTTCTCGCGGCCGGCGCGCAACCGCGAGGATGTGGAGGCGATCGCGCGTGAGCTGGTCGCCGGCCGGGTGGACGGGATCATGATCACGATGCTGACCTACGGCCCGGCGATGCGGACCGTGCGCGCGCTGCTGGAGGCGCCGGTCCCGCTGCTGCTGGCCAACATCCAGCCCGAACGAGCTGTCACGCAGGAGTGGGGCATGGACAGCCTCACCTACAACCAGGGGATCCACGGCGCCCAGGACCAGGCCAACGCGCTGGTGCGAGCCGGCATCCCGTTCTCGGCGATCACCGGCGACTGGCGTTCAGAGGGGTTCGAGCGCGCGTTCGAGGACTGGGCCCGGGCGGCGATGGCGGTGACGGCGTTGAAGCGCACGCGGATCGCGCTGCTCGGCTATCCGATGAACGGCATGGGCGACATCCGCTATGACCCCCCGGCGCTGCTGCGGCGGATCGGGCCGACGATCGTGAACGAGGATCTGGGACCGTTGGCCGCCCGGGTCCGGGCGCTCGAGGAGGCCGAGGTCGAGACCGTGCTGGCCACCCATCGCGAGCGGTTCGACGTGGCGCCGGACCTCCCGCGCCAGCGTCACGCGTACGCGGTGCGGCTGGAACTGGCGATCCGGGAGCTGCTCGAGGCGAACGGCTACGCCGGCTTCTCCTTCCACTTCGACTCGATCGGCGGCGACGGCCGGTTCGAGCAGTTGCCGTTGCTGGCGGCCTCGGATCTGATGGCGGACGGCTACGGCTACGCCGCCGAGGGCGACACCAACACCGCGTCGCTGATGTGCGCGGCGCAAACGATGATCGACGCGGCCCACTTCAGCGAGATGTATGCGATGGACTGGGAGCTCGACTCGGTTCTGATCAGCCACATGGGCGAGGGCAACTGGAGGATCGCGCGCGCCGATCGCCCCGTCCGCCTGATCGATCGCGAGCTCGGGATCGGCCGCCTCGACAATCCGCCCACGCCGGTGTTCTCGGCCGAGCCGGGGCCCGCGACCACCGCGGCGCTGGTGGCGCTGAACGGCGACCAGTACCGGCTGGTGGTCGGACATGGTCAGATCCTCGACACCCCGGCGCTACCGAACGTCGAGATGCACTACTTCCACTTCCGCCCCGACCGGGGGATGGAGCCGTTCATGGACGACTGGCTGCGGCTCGGCGGCCCCCATCACTTCGTGACCAACCTGGGTGACCACGTCGCCCGCTGGCGGCAGTTCGCCGAGCTGCTGGAACTCGACTACGAGGAGCTCTGAGTGCTCGAAGCGCTGCGCGAACAGGTGCTAGCCGCCAACCGGGCCCTGTCCGAGCACGGCCTGGTCACGCTGTCCTGGGGCAATGTCAGCGGGCTGGACCGCGCGAGCGGGCTGATCGTGATCAAGCCCAGTGGCGTGCCCTACGGACAGCTGCGCGACGAGGATCTCGTGATCCTCGACCTCGACGGCAACGTTGTCGAGGGCGACCGCAGGCCGTCCAGCGACACCCCCACTCACCTGGTGCTGTACCGGGCCTTCGAGGAGATCGGAGCGATCGTGCACACGCACTCCACGTGGGCGACCGCGTGGGCCCAGGCCCAGCGCGAGATCCCGTTGCTGGGAACCACCCACGCCGACCTCTCGCCACATCCGATCCCGTTGACCCGGCCGCTCACCGAAGCCGAGATCGAGGCCGGCTACGAGCGCGCCACCGGCGAGGTCCTGGTGGAGACGATCGCCGAGCACGGCCCGCTCGAGCTCCGGTGCGCGCTGGTCCGCTCACACGCCCCGTTCTGCTGGGCGGCGACGCCGGCGGCCGCAGTAGAGGCGGCCGTCACCCTTGAGGAGGTGGCGCGGATCGCGCTGTTGACGCAGCTGCTGGCCCCGGACGCCGCCGCGCTCGACGAGCCGGTCCGCAACAAGCACTACTCGCGCAAGCACGGGCCACACGCCTACTACGGCCAGCCCTGAGCCCCGCCCCGCGCCGCGCCGGTCTGTACCGCGCGCGTGGGGTCGGTGAGCCACTCGCTCCACGAGCCTGGGTACAGCGCCGCCCGGTAGCCGGCCAGCTCCAGCGCGAGCACCTCGTGCGCGGCGGTCACCCCCGAGCCGCAGTAGGCGCCGATCGCGGCCCCCGGCCCGAGGCCGAGCTGCTCGAAGGCACAGCGCAGCCGCTCGCCGCGCAGGAACCGCCCGGAATGGTCGATGTTCTCTGACGCCGGTCGGTTGACCGCGCCGGGAATGTGCCCCGCGACCGGATCAATCGGTTCGCGTTCGCCCCGAAAGCGCTCCGGCGCGCGCGCGTCGATCAGCGCGCCTCGCTGGCCCAGCGCCGCTGCTCCACGGGCGTCGAGCACCGGCATGGCCCCGGGTTCGGCGAGGAAATCGCCGGGCGTGGCTCGGACGGCGCCGCGCTCGAGCGGCTGGCCGGCGTCGAGCCAGGCCGCGAGTCCGCCATCGAGCACCGAGACCGCGGAGTGCCCGAAATAGCGAAGCAGCCACCACCCCCTCGCGGCCGCCATCGACGTGCCGGCGTCGTAGACGACGACCGGGTCCCGGTTGCGGACGCCCGCGGCCCGCATCGCCGCGGTGAACGCCTTGGCGTCCGGCAGCGGATGTCGGCCGCCGACGCCGGGAGGGGCCGCCAGGTCGGCGTCCAAATCCACGAACACAGCCCCGGGGATGTGGCCGGCGAGGTACTGATCGCGATCCGCTCCGCTCGCGAGCTCCCACCGGACGTCGAGCACCGACAGCCCGTCCGCGGGACGATCCAGCAAAGCCACCAGCGCGGGGGCCGAAACCAGCGGCCCGATCACGGGCCCTGGAAACCGAGCGCGAACATGCCAGAAGCTTGTCAGCCCGTCGGGATGGGCAGAATGACGCCCGATGAACGACGACGGATTGACCGCGTCGGAGGAGAAGATGCGTGGCGCAGGCGAGCCGGAGGAGGCCATCCGGAGCTTCGCCAGCGCCTACCGGCGGCTGATGGACGGGGACGCGGGACTGATTCGCAGCGACGAGCTCGAGCCCGCCCGCGATGTCCCGACGCTCGACGAGCTTCCGGCGCCCGACGATCCCGCGATCCTCGACCAGTTCGTGATGATCAAGCTCAACGGGGGGCTGGCCACGTCAATGGGACTCCAGCGACCGAAATCCCTGGTCGAGGCCCGGGACGGTCGATCGTTCCTGGAGATCATCATCGGGCAGACGCTGGCGCTGCGACGTAAGCACGGGATCCGGCTCCCGCTGGTGCTGATGGACAGCCAGGCGACTCGCGACGACACGCTGGAGGCGCTCTCGGGCCAGACCGAGGTCGCGGCCGACGGGCTCGACCCCGACTTCCTCCAGAGCATGATTCCCAAGCTCGAGGCCGAGGCGCTCGAGCCGGTGAGCTGGCCGCCGGCGCCCGCGCTCGAATGGTGCCCGCCCGGCCACGGCGACGTCTACGGCGCGCTACGGCGCTCGGGCACGCTCGACGCGCTGCTCGAGCGCGGGTTCCGCTACGCGATGATCTCCAACGCCGACAACCTCGGCTCGACGCTCGATCCGAGGATCGCCGCCCATCTCGCCGGCGACCAGATCCCGTTCCTGATGGAGGTGGTCGAAGGCACGGAGGCCGATCGCAAGGGCGGTCACATCGCCCGGCGACGGGAGGATGGCCAGCTGGTGCTGCGCGAGACCGCGCAGACCCCGCCCGAGGACGAGGAGTCCTTCCGCGACTTTCGCCGGTGGCGCTACTACAACACCAACAGCATCTGGATCGACCTGCGCACGTTGGCGAAGACGCTGGAGGAGCGCGACGGGGTACTGGAGCTGCCGTTGATCATCAACCGCAAGACCGTAGACCCCCGGAACCCCGACTCGCCGCCCGTGATCCAGCTCGAGAGCGCCATGGGGGCCGCGATCGGGAGCTTCCGCGGGGCGCGGATGCTGTGCGTGCCGCGAACCCGGTTCGCGCCGGTCAAGACGACCGACGACCTCCTGGTACTGCGCTCCGATGTCTACAGCGTCTCCGACGAGCTGCTGGTTCAGCTGGTGCCGGAGCGGCACGGCCGGCTGCCCTACGTCGAGCTGGATAAGCGCTACTACAAGCTGCTCGACCACTTCGAGGCCCGGTTCCCCGACGGTCCCCCGTCGCTGCGCGAGGCCGAGCGGCTGGTGGTGCACGGCGACATCACGTTCGGTCACGGCGTGGTGGTGCGCGGCGCGGTCGAGTTGACGGCCGACGAGCCGACTGAGATCGACCCCGGGGCAGTGCTGCACTAGGTGGACAATTTCGCCCACTTTTTGGCGAGATCCCACACCAAAGCTGCGCACTGCTCGGGCCGGACACCAGCGCGCCGATATGAAATGCACCAGGCTGGTGGTCCTCAGGGATGCGAGGGCGCCAGGGGGCATCCGCTTGACACTTCCCGACCTCGTTCACGCGCTGAGTACCTACCGCGGCATGGCCATGCTCCTGGCCCGGATGGTGGAGGCCGATGACGAGTACACCGGCGCCCACAGTCGGGATGTCCTCGAGCTCTCGCTCGGGGTCGCCGACGCGCTCGGGCTCGACGCGACCCGGCGGCGGAACATCGAGTTCGCGGCGCTGCTGCACGACATCGGCAAGCTCCGGGTGCCGAAGGAGATCATCCACAAGCCCGGGTCCCTCGACGAGCACGAGTGGGCGATCATGCGCCGGCACACGATCGACGGCGAGCTGATGCTCAGGCAGGCCGGAGGTCTCCTCGCCACCGTGAGCAGATTCGTCCGCTCCTCACACGAGCGCTACGACGGGCGCGGCTATCCCGATGGGCTCCGGGGCGAGCAGATCCCGATCGAGTCGCGGATCGTGTGCGCGTGTGACGCGTTCAGCGCGATGACGACCGATCGCCCGTACCGACCGGCACTATCGGTGACGTCGGCGCTCCAAGAGCTACGCCGGTGCTCCGGCACCCAGTTCGACGAGAACGTGGTCAGGGCGCTTGAGCCGCTGGTCGCCGATCGCGCGTCGTTTGAGGAGGCTTACCTGGTCGCCTGACGGCCGGCGCCCAGGGAGCGCGGGATCTCGTACCCCTTGGCCCGGAGCGAGGCCGACTTCGGCACCGGCCGCAGTCCCGCGGCGGCCGCCGTCGCGGTGAGCCTGTGCTTGCGCAGCACCCACTTCACGTGAACGGGGGGATAGCGCAGCAGCGCCTGCCAGGTAGGGGTGTCGACAACGCCGGTGATGGGCAGTCCGTGCTCGGCCTGGAATGCCTCCACCGCGGCCTGGGTCTGCGGCCCGAAACCGCCGTCGATCGTGATCTGCTGTCCGGCGCTGACGAGATGCTCCTGGGCCCAGACGACGACGTCGCCGGCGGCGCCCACGCCCAACGTCGCGTCCAAGTCCCAGCCCGCGTAACCCTTGATCGGCCCGGCCGGCTGCGAGATCGCCGGCCACGATCCCGGCGGCGCCTCCTGCCAGTCCCACCAGCTCACGCCGGTGGCTCCGTAGGCGAACGAGACCTGGCGAAAGCGGCGGATCTGCCGGGCCGGGGGACGGTTGTAAACCTGGCCGAGGGGGAAGATCGGCCGCTCGTAGACGCGATTGTAAGCGTACGTGTGTGCGTAGACGGCGTCCACGGTGGTGCCGATGTCCTTCCAGTACATCTGCGGCGCGTTGTACTGGGCGCCGCCGGGACCGAGGAAGACGGAGTACGGAAACCCGGGGTGGAAGTCCATGTAGGGGAATCCCGCCAGCGCCACCGGGAAGCTCGACCCGATCAGGCTGCGCAGCTTCTTGATGTATGCCTGGGCCTGGACGTACTTGCCCTCGTACTGGCTCTCGGCGTCGATCAGCAGGCAGTCGGCTCCGTCCCTGACGGCGGCGGCGCCCACCTCGGCTTCGAACACCGGGCGGTCTCCGTAGACGTATTGCCACGCGCACACGCGCAGGCCGTGGGCATGCAGGATGGCGACAAGCGGAGCGTTGAACTGCGACCACATGCTCGTGCCGTCGCCGCTCTTGATCATCAGCGTGCTGATGCCGTAGCGCTTGGCCTGGGCGATGATTGAGGCCAGGTTGCCGCCGTTGGAGCTCGGCAGCTCCCAGATCCACATCCCGCGGCCACCGAGCGGCACGCGCCGGCCCGAATGAGAGATCCGGTGGCGCTTCGTCCCCCCGGGGGCGCTGGCTCCCCCGGATCCCGATGAGGCCAGCGCCGAGGCCGAGAATCCGGACACCGGCACGGCCATGACCAGGCCGAGCACAAGCGAGAGCAGCCGACGATTTCCCGAACCCCGACGACCGCGCGCCACACGGTCCTCCAACATACGCCTACGCACCGTAGCCAAAAACCCGGCGCGGGGATGCAAGTTGCGGGCCGTGAGGCGAACTCGACGTGCGGCGCGAGCTCAGGCGACTACCGTGAGGTGGCCTCGTGGCCGTCGGCAGGCACTCGCCAGCGACGGCTGGTGGCGAACGATATGGGCGAGCGGACGCCAGTCCTCCCCGGGGTAGGCGTCCAGCAGGTCTCGCAGGGTTCCAAACAACTCCCTCACGTAGGTGGCGCAGGAACCGGCCGTGATCCTCACTGTCAGCAGCGTTTGGGTAGCCAGCGAGGCGGTGAACGCTTTCCGCCGCCAGTCCGTCTGGTGGAACAGCGCGTCGTCGCGGGCGGCGACCGCGGTCTTGATCGTCTGGTAGTCGGCCGGACTAGGCCACGCGGTGATCACCACCGGCGGCGGAAAGCCGGCGGCGGGAACGTGCGTGAGCGCGCCGCAGCCGCCGGCGAGCGCGGCCACGGCGATCAGCAGTGCGCGGCGGATCGCCCGAAGCTCGAGCGCTGGGAGACCGTTGCTCATCGGTCCGTCTTTCCTCACTGCATGATTCCGGATTCGCGCCTCACAAGCGAGGCGGTTTCGGCGCACTCGGCGTGAATGTGGCGACTGGTGCTGCCGGCGCCCGGGGCGGCGGTCCGAGCGCGCGCCGGCGGCGAGCAGCCGGTCGCCCACGTCGGGGGCCGGCGCGAGCGGCCCGCACCCGGCGCCGGAGCGGCCGATGCCAGCGCACCTTCACCGGCAAAGCCCCGGGGACTGAACGGTTACGAGAATGCGGGGGCAGCTTGACGGCGGCCTGGCCATCCGGCGAGGATCACGCCATGACCGAGCATCGAGTCTTTACCCGGGACGGTCGCACGCTCCAGGTCCTGGAGCGGGGCGACCCGAACGGACGGCCGGTGCTGGTCCACAACGGAACCCCGAATTCGCGGCTGATGTTCGAGCCCGACGTCGCGCTCGCCAGGCGCCAGGGGATCCGCCTGATCTCCTACGACCGTCCCGGCTATGGGGGCTCGACGCCACATCCGGGGCGAACAGTCGCCGACTGCGCCGGGGATGTCCGGGCGATCGCGGCGGCACTGGGAATCCCACGGCTCGGCGTGTGGGGGATCTCCGGCGGCGGTCCGCACGCGATTGCCTGCGCAGCGCTGCTGCCCGACCTGGTGCCGGCCGTCGCCGTATTGGCCTCGGGCGCACCGTGGGGGGCGGAAGGGCTCGACTACTTCGACGGGATGGGCGAGCTCAACGCCGACGACATCCGGCTGATGCTCGAGGACCCGCCGGCCGCTCGCGCCAAGTGCGAGAGCGATCGGCTGGAGCTGCTCGAGGTCACCCCGGACGGCCTGATGGAGATCCTGAAGACGCTGCTGGCTCCCGTCGATGCCGCGGAGCTGACCGGCGAGCTCGCCCAGTTCATGATCGAATCGGGGAAGGCGGGTCTGGCACCCGGATCGGACGGCTGGTGGGACGACGAGCTGGCGTTCCTCGAGCCGTGGGGCTTCGAGCTCGGCTCGATTCGAACCCCCGTCCTGCTCCTGCACGGTCGCCAAGACCGGTTTGTTCCCTTCGCTCACGGGGAGTGGCTCGCCCGCAATATTCCGGGCGTCCAAGCCGAGCTGAGCGATGACGACGGGCATCTCACCCTCACCCGCCGCCATCTCGACGATGTCCATGCGTGGCTGCTCGAACGTCTGGATTAGCCATGGCTGATCCCCGCGCGGTTGGCGAGAGCGTGGACGAGCCGCCGGCGAGGCACGAGGAGCTTAGGCTTCCAGGGCTGGTCGTGGTCGAGCACTCGTTCGAGGTCCCGCTCGATCACGACGATCGCGACGGGCGGCGGATCACGGTGTTCGCCCGCGAGGTGGCCGACCCCGATGGTCGCGGCCGGCCATTTCTCGTCTACCTCCAGGGTGGGCCCGGATTCGAGGCTCCGCGGCCGAGCCGCACGCCCGGAGCTCCGGGCTGGCTGGACCGCGCCCTGGCGGAGTTCCGCGTGCTGATGCTCGACCAGCGGGGGACTGGTCGCTCGACGCCGGTCGGCGCGCTCGCGGGCATGACGGCGCAGGAGCAGGCCGACTACCTGTCGCACTTCCGCGCCGATTCGATCGTCCGCGACGCCGAGTGGATCCGGCGTGAGCTCGGCGTGGAGCAGTGGAGCGTGCTCGGGCAGAGCTTCGGTGGCTTCTGCGCCACCGCGTACCTGTCGCTCGCGCCCGGCGGCCTGCGGGAGGCGCTGATCACCGGAGGGCTTCCGCCCATCGGACCGGGCGTCGACGAGTTCTACGCCCACACCTACCGGCGCGTGCTCGACCGCAACCGGCGCTATCACGAGCGCTACCCCGGCGACCGGGACCGGATCCTGCGGGTGAAGCGCAAGGTGGAGGAGGAGGTCGTCGAGCTGCCGTCCGGCGACCGGTTGACGTGGCGGCGGTTTCGTCAGCTCGGCCACATGCTCGGCATGAGCGATGGCGCCGAGCGGCTGCACTACCTCTTGGAGCTACCGCCAGAGTCGCCGGCCTTCCTGCACGACGTCGAGCATGCGGTGGAATTCGCCCGCAACCCGATCTACGCGATCCTCCACGAGGCTTGCGTGGCCGACGGCAGCGCGACCCGGTGGTCGGCCGAACGGCTTCTGTCGGCGGAGTTCGAGGCTGCGGATCTGCTCACCGGGGAGCACGTGTACTCGTGGATGTTCGACGACTACGGGGCCCTGCGACCGCTGCGCGACGCCGCCCACCTGCTCGCCGCCCGCGAGTGGCCGCGTCTCTACGACCCCGAGGTCCTCGCCGCCAACGACGTGCCCGTTGCGGCAGCGATCTATGCCGAGGACATGTACGTGGAGCGATCGTTCTCCGAGCACACGGCGTCGCAGATCCGCGGGGCCAGGACGTGGATCACCAACGAGTACGAACACAACGGCCTGCGCGTCGACGGCGAGCGGATTCTGGGCCGCCTGCTCGACCTCGCGCGGGGGCGGGCATAGTCAGCCCTTCGCCGCTTCGAAGACCCGCGTGAGCTCTTGCGCGACCTGCTCCGGGCGGTCCTCGACGAGGAAATGCGAGGCGTCGACACCGTGGCCACGGACGTGTGGCGCCCACGGGCGCCACACGTCGAGCACGTCCCCGTAGAACAGCTCGAGCGCGCCTCGGGTGCCCCACAGCGCCAGCACGGGGCACTCGAACCGCCGCCCACGATCGGCCTCATCGTGCTGCCGGTCGATGCTCGCCCCGGCTCGATAGTCCTCGCAGATCGCTTGCACCGTGTCGGCGTCGTCCAATTGGGCGCGATAGGCGGCGATCACCGCGTCGGGATAGCGGCCGGTCTCACGGCCGAGTCCGATCGAGCGCAGGTGGTGCTCGAAGTAAGCGTCGGGATCGCCGGCGATCAGCCGCTCGGGCAGGGGCGCGGGCTGAGCCAGAAACCCCCAATGCCAGTAAACCAGCGACAACCGATCGTCCGCGCGGGCCCAGACGTCCGCGGTGGGCACGATGTCGAGCACCGCCAGCGCGCTCACGCGATCGGGATGGTCGAGGGCCATGCGGTAGGCCACCCGGCCCCCGCGATCATGCCCGGCGACGGCGAAGCGGCGGTGGCCGAGCGAGGCCATCGCCTGCACCTGGTCGAGCGCGAGCGCACGTTTGCAATGGGGCGCGTGGTCGGCGGCCGGGACGGGCCGCAGCGAGACGCCGTAGCCCGAGAGATCGGTGGCCACGACCGTGAACCGCTCGGCCAGCAGAGGGGCCGCGGCATGCCATATCAGGTGCGTCTGGGGATAGCCGTGGAGGAGCAGCAACGGCGGGCCGGTACCGCCCACCCGAGCATGAATCGGACCGCGGTCCGTGTCCAGCTCGTGGCTGGCAAACCCCTCGAACACCGACGCAACCCTACTGCTGGGGCGGGCGCGGGCCGTACCCGAGTCGCCAGCGGCGCTGGGCCGCGGTCAGGCCCAAGGCGCGTCGGCGGCGAGCGCGGAGCCAGCGGACGGCGACGTTGATGGCGACGTCGAGCACCAGGATCAGCAGCAGCGACCAGTAAGTGCCAAATCCGCGGTGCAGGTCGCCGAGCAGGACGATCACCGTCCAGGCGCCGATGAACACCCCGATCGCGGAGCAGATCTGGGTGAGGCCGGTGAGGTACGGGGTGCCCTCGTAGTCCGCGAACATCTCCTCCCGGGCGTTCAGCGGCAGCTCGTTCCGGCGGGGTCTCCGTGAACCATTCATGCGCTCTCCAAGGCGGCGCGGCGTTAACAGGATTGGATGCACGACCGGCTTTCAAACATCGGTTTCGGCTGCGTGGGGGCGCGCGGGAGGCGGGGGGCCGCGGGGCTCCGGTGCTCGGCGGCGCAGTGATCGCACGAAATCGGTAGGTTCCCGCCCGATGAGGTTGGGGACGATCTCCCTCGCGGTTGCGAGCGTGCTGGCTGTGACCGCGGGAGCGGCGAGCGCCCGCGCCGGCGTCAGCACCGGTTTTCAGGCCCACGGCAGCGTGCAGCAGATCTACGCCACCGGTCTGCCCCCGCGGGCGAGCGTCTCGCTGGTAAACCGCGCGGGAAGGATCGTTGCGCGGCAGAGGGCAGATGCGCTGGGCGGCATCGTCCTCCGGGAGCTCAGGCCGGGTCGCGGCTACCGTCTCCGCACCCGCACTGGGCACGGGATCCTCCGCTCGCCGCCGCTGACGGTGCTTCCCGATCGGTCGGCGCCGCCGTCCACGAGAATCTATGACCAGACGTTGCCGGACGGCGGCTACGGCTACCTGCGCACGCGCGACGGCACCCAGCTGGCGATCTACGTGCATCTCCCTGGCGGCCCGGGCCCCTACCCGACCGTGGTCGAGTACTCGGGCTATGGCTATGCCGACCCCGCGGGGCCGGACAGCGGGATCGCTCCGGTCGCCAACCTGCTCGGGTTTGCGGTCGTCGACGTCAACATGCGCGGCACGGGATGCTCGGGCGGCTCCTATGACTACTTCGAGCCGCTCCAGAGCCTCGACGGCTACGACGTGATCGAGACCGTCGCCCGACAGCCGTGGGTGCTCGGGCATCGGGTGGGGATGATGGGAATCTCGTTCGGCGGCATCAGCCAGCTGTTCGTCGCTGCCACCGACCCGCCGCATCTGGCCGCGATCACGCCGCTGTCGGTGATCGACAACACGGCGACGACGCTCTACCCGGGCGGGATCCTGAACACCGGCTTCGCGCTCGCGTGGGCCGAGGAGCGCCAGCACGACGCCCTCCCGGCGTCACCGACGGGCGGCCAGCCGTGGGCGCTCAAGCGGATCCAGGAGGGCGATCAGACGTGCCAGGCCAACCAGGTGCTGCACGGCGAGGCGCCCAACCTGATCGCCAAGGTCTACGCCAATCACTACTACGTCCCCTCGGTCGCCAACCCGTTGGCGCCGATCACGTTTGTGCACACGGTTCGCGTGCCCGTGTATCTGGCGTGCCAGTGGACGGACGAGCAGACCGGCGCACACTGCGCCGATCTGGCCCAGCACTTCACCGGCACCCGGCGCAAATGGTTCACCTTCACCAACGGCGTCCACGTCGATTCGCTCGACCCGGACACCTTCAACCGCTGGTACGACTTCCTGGAGCTGTACGTCGCCCACCGGGCGCCCCAGCTCTCGCCGACGGTCAAGGCGCTGGCGCCGACCGTGTTCGCGGCGGCGATGGGCGTCGACCACGTCACCCTGCCGCCCGACCCGATCCAGTCATACCAAAGCTATCCGGCCGCGCTGGCGGCCTTCCAGCGGCTGGAGCCGATCCGGGTCCTGTTCGACAACGGCGCCGGCAGCTCGACTCCCGGGGTTCCGTATCCCGCCTTCGAGCGGTCGTTCTCCCGCTTCCCGATTCCGGGCACCCGCGCCCGGTCGTGGTACCTGAACGCGGGCGGGAGCCTGAGCCCGACGAAGGCGACGCGGGCCGGAAGCGACGGCTTCACCTGGAGTCCTCACGCCCGCCCGGCTACCAGCTTCACCGGTGACACCGGCAGCGGGACCGGGGGCCTGTGGACGGCCACGCCCACCTACCATTGGCAGCCGAATCCCCCCGGGACCGCGGCCTCCTACCTGAGCGCGCCCCTGGCGTCCAACACCGTGGTCATCGGGGCGGGTGCGGTCCAGCTGTGGGTGAAGTCCTCGGCGCCGAGTGTGGACCTGCAGGTGACGGTGTCCGAGGTGCGTCCCGACGGCAAGGAGACGTTCGTCCAGGACGGGTGGCTGCGGGCCAGCGAACGCAAGCTCGACCCGGCCCGGAGCACGCTGCTGGCGCCGGTTCTCAGTCTCCGGCGCCGTGACGCCGCCCCGCTGCCGAGGGGCCGCTACACGAAGCTCACGGTGCCGCTGTACTACGAGGGCCACGCGTATCGGCGCGGTTCCCGGATCCGCATCACGATCGCCGCGCCCGGAGGAGACCAGCCCGTGTGGGCGTTCTCGCAGCTCCGCCCCCGCGGCCCGGCCCGCGTGTTCATCGCCCGCTCCCGCACGCTGGCTTCACGGTTGATCCTCCCGATCGTCCCGGGCGTAGCCGTCCCCACCGGGCTACCGCCATGCCCCGGCCTGCGCGGCGAGCCGTGCCGCTCCTACACGCCCTACGTGAACCGGGCCGTCCCGCTCGCGGGCTAACTGCCCTCGCCACCATCACGTACAGCGGCCCCCGGCCGGTGCTCAAGCCCGGGGATAGTGAAACGCCTGAGTCTGGGTGACCTTGGCCACGAGCCGATCCTCGTCGTCGAAAACCTCGGTCTCGACCACGATCAGCGTGCGGCCCTTGTGCAGCGGACTGGTGGTCGCGGTGACCGCGCCGCCGCGGACGCCACGCAGGAAGTTCGTCTTGGACTCGATCGTGGCCGTGCCCTGGGCTCCCTCGGGGAGGTTCAGGAAGGCGCAGATCCCGCCGGAGTTGTCGGCCAGGGCCATGATCGCGCCGCCATGCAGGAGGCCGCCGGTGGTGCAGCGCTCGGGTGACCATTCGAGGCGGGCCCGCACGGTCTCGGGGCCGGCCTCGAGCAGCTCGATTCCGAGCAGGGCGGCGAACGGGATCAGTTCGCTCAGGGCAACGAGGTCGGCATCGGTCAAGGCGGCCCAACGTTACGCGTTCGCCACGGTGTCGGGGGGCTCCCCGGCCTCACAGCCGCCCCAGCACGTCCGCCGCCGACAGCCAACCCGGGTCGTGCCGATCGCGCACCGTTTCCCGGGCCAGCGCCTGAAGCAGCTCGTTGGCGGGCGTCGGCACCCCGGCAAGCCGACCGCGGAGCACGATCTCTCCGTTCAGGTAGTCGCTCTCGACGGTGTCGGCGCCGCGGGCGACGCTCTGCCACGTCGAGCCGCCGGCGCGCGGGCGACCGTCGATCTCGCCGACCCGCCACCGGCGCCACCGTCCCCGTACGTCTGCGACCTCGTCGGCGACGAACTCGGTCCCCTCGGCGCGCAGTACCGTCCGGCCCTCCTCCTCGACCCGCTCCGCGAGCTCGTCGGCCGCGGCGTCCGCGCCGCAGATCGCCTGCACCGCGTTGGCGAGATTGGCGATCAGCTTCGCGTGCTTGAAGCGCATGATGTTCCCGCGGGGTTCCGAGCCGAAGCGAGCCGCGCCGAGCGCGGCGCAGAGCGCGCGGCAGCGATCGTCGATACCGCGCGGGTAGCAACCGACGTCGATCGTCCCGGTGAGCGCGGTCCCGTAGGCCTGGACGACTCCGGGCTCGAGGTGAGCGGTCGGCGCCATGACCACCCCGCCATAGACATGGGCGAAGCGCCGCAGCGCGATCCGCTCGTTCTCGACCCCGTTCTGCAGGCACGCCACCGTCGCGCGATCGCCGGCCGCGTCCCGGAGCCCATCCAGCGCGGCCTCGGTGTCCTGGCTCTTGGTCGCCAGCAGGACGAGGTCATCGGCGCCGAAGCTCACGTCCGCCGGTGAGCCGGCGACGGGAATCGGCAGCGTGACGCGGCGCTCCGGTGTCTTGAGCGTGAGGCCGTGAGCGGCGATCGCGTCGTGATGCCGGCCACGCGCGATCAACAGCACCTCGCATCCGGCCTCGTGCAGACGCGCTCCCACGACCCCGCCGATCGCGCCGGCGCCGATGATCACGAAGCGCACGCCGTCACCCTAACCGCCGGGGAGGGTCCGCGCGGGTAGGGTGCACGGCGATGAACGACTACGACCCGAAAACCCTGCTGGCCGAGACGCGCGCCTTCAACGCCGAGCTCGAGCGGCTGCTGGCCACGCAGCCCTCGGTTCACACCGTCCCGCCGGAGGAGACGCGTCGCGCGCGCCGGGAGGGCCGGGGAATCTTCCCCGCCCCGGTGTTCGTGCCCGATGCCCGCGTGATCGAGGTCGCCGGGCCGGCCGGTCCGCTGCCGCTGCGGCTGATCGCGCCCGAACAGGAGCCGACGGGGGCGTTCCTGCACATCCACGGCGGCGGGTGGACGTTGGGCGAGAACGACATGCAGGACCTGCGCCTGCAGCGATTGGCGCGCGAGACCGGGCTCACCGTGGTGAGCGTCGGCTACCGACTCTCGCCCGAGCACCCCTATCCGGCCGCGCCCGACGACTGCGAGGCGGCGGCGCTGTGGCTGCTCGGCGACGAGGGCAGGGACACCGTCGGCGCCGGGCCGCTGGCGATCGGCGGCGACTCGGCCGGCGGCCACCTGGCCGCGGTCACGCTGCTGAGGTTGCGCGACCGCCACCGGATCACCGGCGCGTTCGCGGCCGCGGTGCTGCAGTACGGCTGCTTCGATCTCTCGATGACCCCGAGCCAGCGGCTGTGGGGTGAGCGCAACCTGATCCTGTCGGGGCCGATCATCTGCTGGTTCGGCGACCAGTTCCTGCCCACCCACGATCCCGAACAGCGACGCGACCCCGACATCTCGCCGATGTTCGCCGAGCTGTCCGGGATGCCCCCGGCGGTCTTCACCGTCGGCACGGAGGACCCGCTGGTCGACGACACGCTGTTCATGGAGGCGCGATGGCGCACGGCGGGGCATCGGACCGAGCTGCGCATCTGGCCCGAGGCGCCGCACGGGTTCCTCTCGCTGGCGATGACGGTCGCCGACGTGGCCCTGTCGGCCGAACACGACTTCCTACGCCGCACGCTCGATCTGTAGCTCTACGATCCGCCGAAACTGATCGGAGGCCGCAGATGAGCGCCGCAGGAGACCTTGGAGCCGTGTTCGACGAGCACGTCGCGGCCGAGTTCGAGGAGCAGGATCTCGACGCGACGATGCGCACGATGACCGAGGAGCCCTACGTCTGGCATGTGCCCGCCCTCACCGGAGCGGCGGGAGGCCAGGCCGTCCGCGGCTTCTACAGCACCCAGTTCATCGGGCAGACGCCGGCCGACGCGGTGCTGCATCCGATCGCCCGGACCGTGTCCGCGGACCGGGTGGTTGACGAGTTCGTGCTCGAGTTCACCCACGACCGCGAGGTGCCGTTCATGTTGCCGGGCGTGGCGCCGAGCGGACGCAAGGTCCGGATCCCGACCGTGGTGGTGATGGGTTTCGAGAACGGAAAGGTGGCCCACGAGCGCATCTACTGGGACCAGGCCTCGGTGCTCGTGCAGGTCGGTCTGCTCGACCCGACCTCGCTCCCGGTCGCCGGCGCCGAGCAAGCCGACCGCCTGCTCGAGCTCGCGCTCGCCCGGCCGGCGCGAGGTGAGGCCTGAGGCGCAGGCCAACCCCCGCCGGGCGCCGTTTGCGCCCGGACGTGCAGGGCGAATGGGCCTGCCGTGCGATCATGAATCGGCCGACCTGATGTGCCGATCGACATGAACTGCTCTCGTCCCCAGCCTCGATGACCCGGCATGAGCGATACAAGCGCCGACGGCGCCACCGCGGCCATCCCGTCGCGCGGGTGTTGGTGATCGGGGTGATGCTGGTGACGGTCGGGGTGGCGATCGGCGCGCTCGCGGTCGTCGGCTGGGTGGTCGGCGTGGCCGATTCAGCTCCCAATCTCCACGATCTCAAGCCCCGCCGAGCGCACCCGCTGACCCGGATCTACGCCGCCGACGGCACGCTCCTCGGCTACGTCCACGCCGACACGGTGTTCAGCTACGTCTCGCCAAAGCGGATCCCGAACACGCTCAAGCAGGCGACGGTCGCGATCGAGGACCGCCGCTTCTGGCACCACGGCGCGCTCGACTACCAGGGCATCCTGCGCGCCGGGGTCAAGGACCTGTTCGGCCAGGGCAACTCGCTGCAGGGCGCCTCGACCTTGACGATGCAGCTCGTGGACAACATGTACATGCCTCGGCGCTACAGCCTGGACCACAACCTCAAGTACAAGATCGTCCAGGCCAAGCTCGCCGAGCAGCTCGAAGGCGAGCACTCCAAGACCTGGATCCTCGACACCTATCTGAACGAGGTCCCCTACGGGACGGTCAACGGCGAGACCGCCCAGGGCGTCGGCGCCGCGGCGGAGATGTTCTTCGGCAAGCCGGTGTGGAAGCTGTCCCTGGCCCAGCAGGCGACGCTTGCCGGGCTGCCGCAATCGCCGACCGACTACAACCCGTTCCTGCGGCCGGACCTCGCGCTCGTGCGGCGCAACCAAGTGCTCCAGGCGATGGCGCAGAGCGACTACATATCCCAGCAGCAAGCGACCGCCGCCCAGCGCACGAAGCTCGACGTCAAGAACACCCAGCTCTACACCTCGCGCAGGGACCCGTACGTGTTCGACTACGCCCTCTCGCAGCTGATCCAGCACTACGGGCTGAAGACGGTCGAGAGCCAGGGGCTGAAGGTCTACACCACGATCGAACCCAACATGCAGCAGCTGGCCCGCAACGCAATCCTCGCCCACCAGCCGGGCGGCCCGGTGCTCGACGACCAGCCCGGCGCCGGGCTGGCGAGCATCAACCCGTCGAACGGGCACATCGTCGCCCTCGGCTCCTCGGCCACGTTCGGCCAGACCAGCTACGACTACCCCGTCCAGGCCCATCGCCAGCCGGGGTCGGCGTTCAAGGTCTTCGCCCTGATGACGCTGATCCACGACTACGACGGCGACCCCAACCAGACCTACTACACCTCGAAGTTCCTGCCCGCCGGGTGGCTGCCGCAGGACCCGAGCTGGTCGGTTCACACGGCCGAGGAGACCTACCAGGGCACGATCAACATCACCAAGGCGACGATCATCTCCGACAACACCGTGTTCGCCCAGCTGGCGGCCGACCTCGGGTGGGGGAAGCTCGACGCCACCGCGCACGCGATGGGCATCACCACGCACCTGTTCGGAAACCCGTCGGAGGTGATCGGGGGGCTGACGATCGGCGTCACCCCGCTGGAGATGGCCGACGCATACGCGACGCTCGCCAACGGCGGCACCCACGTCGCGGCGACGATCATCGACCACGTCGTGTTCCCCGACGGCAGCGTCGATGACTCCCTCGGGAACCCACCGAAGCAGCGGGTGTTCAGCTACCCAGAGGTGTACGCCGCGATCCAGGTCCTCAAGCGGGTCATCACCCAAGGGACGGGCACCGCCGCGGGCTACGGCTGTCCCGCCGCCGGCAAGACCGGAACGGCAGAGAACTACGCGAACGCATGGTTCGTCGGCTTTACGCCGAAGCTCTCGACCGCGGTCTGGGTCGGCTACCCCCAGGGCAACATCGGGATGTCCGACGGCTTCGGCGGAACACTCGCGGCCCCGATCTGGCACGACTTCATGTCGAGCGCCAGTGACGGCTACTGCGGCGACTGGTCGGCGCCCGCCGACCCCTGGCACGGCACGGCTTACTTCGGTCCGCATGCCGCCACCCGCAAGTCCGGCATCCGGCCGGGCCGGAGAGGCTCGGGCGCGGCCATCAACCCCTATGACAATCCGACGCTGTATGCCTACCCGCCGCAGCCGTCGGCCGGCGGCAGCACCCCGGGGAAGACCGGCGCCGGCAAGCCGAGCCCGGGAGCCAGGGGCGGGTCCCCGAACGGCGGGGGGCAAGGCGGCGGCCAGGGCGGCGGCCACACGGGCGGGACCTCACCCGGTGGTGGCAAGCACGGGCACTAGGCGGAGGCTGCGGCGCCGGCACCGGCCTGACCGCACGCACGAACTTCGTCATCGCCAGGGACCGGATCGTCGAGTGGATCCGTGCCCCCTTTACGTGCCGCCGATCCGGCTGTCGTAGCGCCAGCTGCGCCCCCCGTTCTTGGAGACGTACTGCCAGGTCACGCCACGACGGCCCTCCGACCCGTCGACGAAGGCGACGAGGTGGTTCCCGTCGCCGCGGACGACCGCCATCACCAGCCCGCCGAACAGGGCCGAGTACCACGTCCGGCCGCCGTCGCTGGTGGCGTCGATCGCGCTGCCACCGCCGTAAGCGAAGATCGTCCGGCGGCTGATGGCGCCGATGTCCACGACCGCCAGGGGCCCCTGCGCGGCGTTCACGTGCAGCGCCGGCCCGTCGGTCATCCACGTCCTGCCTCGGTCGCTGGTTGCCGCCGGATACTGCGCGCCGCCGACGCTGGCCAGCGCGAACCCGTGGCCGGCGTCGGTGAACACGCGCTGTCCGAGACGGGCCGAACCGACCCTGGTGCCGGGGGCCAGCGTGCCCTTGCGAGGGGTGACGCGCGCCGCCCGGACGTTCTTCTGTGGCCCAGCGGCAGCCGCGGTCGAGGGCGTCGAGGCCGCAGACTCACCGGCGATGATCGAACCGAGCGCGACGGCGCCGAGCGCCAGCGTCGCGCCTGCGAGTCGCGAAGATGGAACAAGTCGCATGAGACCTCCTGTCACGGGTGCAGCAGTGTCTCACGCGTGGCGTGCCATCATTGCCGCATGTTCGAAGACGATGACAACGAGGAGAGCTTCGAGGAGACGCTGCGCTCGATCGCGCGGGAGGCGGGGCGCTCGATTGAGCGCGCGATCGACAACGTCGATCTGGGCGAGGTCGCGGACGCGATCGGCGTGGATCCCGACGTGGCCAGGGACTGGGTCGACAGCGCGGGCAGCTGGCTGCGGGCGCATGCCGAGAGTCTCGGCAACGAGATGGCGGCCCGGGTCGCCGGGTCGGCTCCGGCCGGTGCCGGCGAAGAGCCGCTGCTGCGCGCCGCGCCCCACCCGCTGGATCTGCCCACCGACGAGCAGGGCCTGGCGCTGGCCGCGCTCGACTCCGGCCGCTGGGCGGTCGAGCCCGGCACCGACGCCCTGGCCGCGAGCGGCGAGGGTCCGGCGCCCACGGACGCGCTCGGGATCGTCCGCGAGCTGCGGGTGCGCGACTGGATCGCCGCCGACGGCGAGATCACGCTGGCGGGTCGCCACGCCCTCAGTCGCTGGCTCGACCACGCCACCCCCGGTTAGGGGCGACGAGCCCCGGTGCCCGGTTACGGCGCCGGGCCCCGGTGCGGTTACGGCGTCGGGCAGCTCTGGGCGTAGGCGCAGTCGTTGAACGACTGACCGTCCGGCGCCAGCGCCGAGGGTGTGGCCTCGTTGACGACACCGGGCGAGAGGTCGATCTGCGTCGGATCGCCCTGGGCGATCGTATGGGTGGCGCCGCCGGCGGTGTACGTCGAGGTCGGCCCGAAGTGGACCGTCCCCACCGGAGCGAGCACGGTTTGCGCGATCAGCGTGGGCGCCTCGAGGATCCACTCGGCCGACGAGAGCGAGGAGCTGTAGGCGAGCTGCTTGCTCCAGCTCCAGTGGCCGGCGTCGGTCATGGAGACGCTCCATGTGGTCCCCGAGACCCGGTTGATGGTGACCGTGATCTGATCGCCGGGGGTCACCGTGCAGTTCGCATCACCGCTGCAGCCGGTCAGCTGCGTCTCGCTGGCGGGAAGCAGCTCGTACCACGCGTAGTACTGGGGGCCGAGCACCGGGTTGTTCGGCGCCGACTGCTCGGCGGTGCCGGCCTGGATCAGGTCGCTGGTGTTGTAACCGCCGATCCCGGCCCAGGTGGCGGCGAAGCCCGGGGGAACGAGCCCAGCGGAGGGGACCGTGAACGTCGAGGCGACGGCGGTCACACCCCCTCCACTGGGCGTCACTGCGTAGCCGGACCAGTTGAGGCTGTCGACCGTCCCGCCGTGGCTCGGAATCGCCTCGCCTTGGTGGGTCGGCACGAGCGCACCGGTGGCGCCGACCGGGCCGCGAGCACGGGTGTGGGCGCCGGCGGCGGCGCTGGTGCCGGCGAGAACGGCGACGGTGGCGGTGGCGGCGACGAACGCGCTCGAGACGACTCTAGGGCGCATGAACAGTTCCTCCGATGGGCGCGGCTCGGGTCCAACCCCTGCCTGGGTCGAGGCCGAGACTACCCGCCTTCCAGCCTCGTTACACCGATTCTTTGCTGATCGCGGACACGATCAATGGCGGGCCCCGAGGCGCGCCCCTGCGCCACCGCTACCGGCGGTTGCGGTCCGCGTCTGAGTTCTTGGCCCGCGGGATGTCCGCCATGCCTTCGCCGCGAGCCTCGCGGCCGATCACCGGCGGCGATTTCGCGCGCAGCTCTCGCTCGGCCAGGACCAGCTGCCGCAGCGCACTGCGCATGTCGCGCTCGGCGGCCTCCACGTGGTTGCTGGTCTCGAGCCCACTGTGGATCTCCTCGACGGCGATGCGCGCGATCTGACCGAGAGCCTCCTCGGTCAGCTCGAGCGCGCGCGCCATCGTCCCGATCATGTTCTGACTGCTCCGCTTGCCTACGGTCATCGCCGGTGCCTTCACTCGCTTTCCCTCCACGGCTATTAGCACCAGCGCCGCCCGCTGGCAAGCGACAACCGGGAGTTGCGCAACAACCCCCGGCGAACCAGATCTCCGGCGCCGAGCTATTTGATGAACAGGATCTCCGAGTACTTCGGCAGCGGCCAGAGATCATCGGCCACGACTCGTTCGAGTCTGTCGGCGACGGCGCGGACGGCCTCCATCGCCGGGACGACCTCGTCGCGCATGTACCTCGCGTGCTCGAGCACATCGCCGTGGGGCTGGTTCTCGGCCAGGTTGACCGACTCGAGCGCCTTGATCGCCGTGACGAACTCGTCGACCATGCTCTCGGTCTCGGCCACGAGCTCGCCGAGCGACGCCTCGCGCAGGAGCGCGAGGTGCCGGGCGGCGGCCGGGAGCAGCATCGTCCGCGCCAGCGAGGCCGCGGTCTCGGCCTCGATGTTGAGCTTGGTCACGTACTGCTCGGCGAACACCTCGTAGCGCGACTCGAGCTCGCGCTGCGAGAGGACGCCGTAGTTGGAGAACAGCGTCGTGGTCTCCTCGGCGATCAGATACGGGAGCGCGTCCGGAGTCGCGCGCAGGTTGAGCAGGCCGCGCCGCTCGGCCTCGGCGTGCCACTCCTCGGCGTAGTTGTCGCCGCCGAAGATGATCCGCTTGTTGGCAGCGTAGGAGCGCTGGAGGATCGGACGCAGCGCGGCCTCGATGTCCTTGCCGGCCTCGAGCTCATCCTCGAGCTCCTCGGCCAGGCTGTCGATGGCCTCGGCTACGATCGTGTTCAGCACCGTGTTCGGGAGCGACAGCGACTGGCTCGACCCGAGCGCCCGGAACTCGAACTTGTTGCCGGTGAACGCGAACGGGCTGGTCCGATTGCGATCGCCTCCGTGCATCGGCAGGGGCGGCAGCACCTGTGTGCCCAGCCCGAGGAACGATCCCGGCGTCGACTCGCCGGCCTCGCCCCGCTCGATCGCGCCGAACACCTTCTCGAGCTCGGCCCCGAGAAAGATCGACATGATCGCGGGCGGCGCCTCGTTGGCCCCGAGCCGGTGGTCCTGTCCGGGCGAGGCGATCGACGCCCGCAGCAGGCCCTGGCGCTGGTTGACGGCCCGGATCACCGCCGCGCAGAAGAACAGGAACTGCAGGTTGTCGTGAGGGGTTTCGCCCGGTTCGAGCAGATTCTCGCCGGTGTCGGTGCCCATCGACCAGTTGTTGTGCTTGCCCGAGCCGTTGACCCCGGCGAACGGCTTCTCGTGCAGCAGGCACACCAGGCCGTAACGGCGGGCCACATTCTGCATGATCTGCATCGTCAGCTGCTGATGGTCCGAGCCCACGTTCGAGTTCTCGAACACCGGCGCGATCTCGTACTGGTTGGGCGCGACCTCGTTGTGACGGGTCTTCACCGGCACCCCCAGCTTGCCCAGCTCGCGCTCGGTCTCCAACATGCAGGCCAGGATCCGCTCCGGGATCGAGCCGAAGTAGTGGTCGTCGAGCTCGTGGCCCTTCGGCGGCTTGGCGCCGAACAAGGTGCGGCCGGTGGTGATCAGATCGGGGCGCTCGAAGTAGTACTGATCGTCGATCAGGAAGTACTCCTGCTCGGGGCCGACGGTGGTGAAGACCCGCTGGGCGGTGGCGTTGCCGAACAGCCTCAGCGCGCGGACGGCCGACTTCGACAGCGTGTCCATCGAGCGCAGCAGGGGGATCTTGTGGTCCAACGCCTCGCCCGTCCACGACGCGAACGCGGTCGGGATGCAGAGCAGGGCGCCGTTCGGGTTCTCGAGGATGAAGGCGGGACTGGTCGGGTCCCAGGCGGTGTAGCCGCGGGCCTCGAACGTGGCGCGGATGCCGCCGGTGGGGAAGCTCGAGGCGTCCGGCTCGCCCTGGATCAGCTCCTTGCCGGAGAACTCCGCCAGCGCCGAGCCCTCGCCGGTGGGTCCGTAGAAGCTGTCGTGCTTCTCCGCCGTGGAGCCGGTGAGGGGCTGAAACCAGTGGGTGTAATGGGTCGCCCCGCGCTCGAGCGCCCACTCCTTCATCGCCAAGGCCACCGCGTCCGCGGTCGAGGTGTCGAGCGCCTCGCCCTGGGCGAGGGTGTGCTGCAGGCGCCGGAAGACATCCTTGGGCAGCCGTTGCCGCTGCACCGCCGGACTGAAGACGTTGGCGCCGAAGATCTGGTTGTCGGCGACGGTCAGGTCGGGGGCTCCAAGGGCGCCCCCGTTGGGCGTCCACTGGGCTGCGAGAGCATTGTGCTGGCGGATGGGAGGCATGCGATCGTGTAGTTCCTTCCGTGACTGCCTCGGCGGCGGAGGCGTAGGGACCCGGCCTCGGATCTCTCCGAGGCATGAGCGGCCAAGGGTAGGTGATGGCGCCACGGCGGTCACTATCCGAATGGCCAAATAGCGAGAGGTCCATGTTCGACCGAGGTCGAAGGCCACTGCTGGGCGCGCGATCGGGGCCTGTCGAATCTGGAACGGCGCCCGCTACCGGCGCCTGTCGAGTCCGCAGCGGCGCCCGTTACCGCGCCTGTCGAGTCTGGAACGGCGCCCGTTACCGGCGCGTGGGGACGACCTTCCCGGTGTTGGTCACGTAGGACTGCTGGGGCCGGGGGGTGACCCTGACCGCGATCGTCCCCTGGGGAATCGCGCCGCTCTGCGTCCTCGCCTTGGCCTTGCCGTTGAGGCCGGCGGCGATCTCGTAGTGGACCAGGAACGTCCCCGGCACCACGGCGGTCACGCCCCACACGAACGTCGCCACCTGTCCCGGCGCCAGCCGCCCGAGGGCCCAGGTGTTCGCGTACGCGGTCACCGCGCCGCCCGGCCCGCCGTTCAGGCAGCTGTACGTGCACGGCCCGGGGGCGCGGTCGACGATCCACACCGGGCGGGAGTGGCTCGCGAGTCCGGGCTGCGAGACATATTGGCCGAACGCCTGGACGGCGCTCCCGTAGCGCGGATTGGTGATCGTCACCGCGACGTTGGGGATCGCCTTCTGGCCGACGTTGCGAACCGCCACCACCATGCGCGTGTGCTGGGCGAGACGTTGAAAGTGGGGAAACGCCGCCGCGACTTGGACGGGGAAGGTCCCGGACGGTTCCTGGGCATCCTGTTCAGCCTGGCCGCCGCACGCGGACATCGCCAGGGCGGCCGTGATCGCGGCCACGACGCCGCAGCTCGTCGTTCTCCACCCGCTCACTGCGCGCTGAACTTACCATGCGTGCTCGACTCCGGCGGCGGTTGCGCGATGCGCTCACGGCGCCCGTCGCGGGATCGGTTCCAACTTGGTTTTTGCCATCCCGGTGCCGTAGGCTTCGGTGCCAGCCCTCGTCAGAGCGGGCGCAGATCTCGGGAGGACAGAACCAGAGTGATTCGAGCAGTCGCCGATCGAGCGTTCCTGCCAACCAAGAACATCTTGGAAGAGGTCGGGAACATGATGATCCTGACCGGCAAGACGCTCGTGGCCGCCATCCGGCCGCCGTACCCGTATGGCCCCGAGTTCGCCGGGCAGTTCCTGTTTGCGGTCAAGCTGTGCTGGTTCCCGCTGCTCGTCTCGACGGTCGCCTTCGGCTACGGGGCGCCGGGGCTACAGGCAGCGAACTTCCTGGTGCTGTTCGGCGCCCTGGACCGGCTCGGCGGGTTCTTCGTGCTGGCCTCGATCCGGGAGTTCGCGCCGTTCGTGGACGCGATCGTGCTGGCGGGAGTCGCCGGAACCGCGATCACCGCCGACTTGGGCGCGCGCAAGATCCGCGAGGAGCTCGACGCGCTGCAGGTGCTCGGCGTCGACCCGGTCAAGAACCTCGTGGTGCCGAGGTTTCTGGCGCTGATGCTGGTCACCGGCCTGTTCGACATCTACGCGTTGCTGTTCGGCATCTTCGGCGGGATCGTGGCCACGCTCGTCAACAACGCCCCGCTGGGCCCGTTCTGGGCCACGTTCTTCAACAACGCGTCCACCACCGATCTGTGGGGATCGGTGGTCAAGACGACGATCTTCGGGGCGATCATCGCGATCGTCTGCTGCTACAAGGGGATGACCGCGTCCGGTGGCGCCGAGGGGGTGGGGCGCGCCGTCAACCAGGCGGTGGTGATCGCGTTCCTGGGCGTGTTCGCCTTCAACTACGCGTTCACGCAGACCCTGCTGGCGACGCACCCCGAGATCACCTCGATCGCGAAATAGGCAATGGAAGGACTACTGGCAACCCCGCGTGGCTGGGTCGAGGCGTTCGGCGAAATGGTCAAGTTCACCGCGCGCATCGTCAGCGAGGTCTTCCGGCTGCGGGTGTTCAGGTTCTTCGGCGAGGCGCTGCGTCAGTCCGGGATCCTGATCGTCTCCTCGACGCTCGTGATCTGGGGGCTGGTGTTCATCACGGGGCTGGAGTGCGGCATCGAAGGGGCCTACTTCGACCGGGCCAACGGCGTCCCCGCGTACGCGGGCGTGTTCGCCGCCTGGTGCGACCTGCGCGAGCTCGTCCCGTATGCGTTCGGCTACATGATGGCCGCGAAGGTCGGCACCGGAATCGTCGCCGAGCTCGGTTCGATGCGGATCTCCGACGAGATCGATGCCCTCGAGGTGATGGGGATCAGCGGCATGACGTTCCTGTGCGCGACCCGTCTGCTGGCGGCGTGGATGGTGCTTCCGTTCGTCTACCTGTGCTCGATCGGGGCCGGCTTCCTGGCCAGCTACATCGTCGTCGTGCAGCAGATCGGGGATGTCTCCTCCGGCGGGTTCTTCTTGATCTTCTGGCAGTTCCAGAATCCACCCGACCTGTTATTCAGCTTGATCAAAGCCATGTCCATGGCCACCGTGATCGTGCTCGTGGGGTGCTACTACGGCTACAACGCGAGCGGCGGGCCCGTGGGCGTCGGCACGGCGACGGCGAAGTCAATGGTCGTCAACATCGTTGCCGTACATCTCATCGGAATGCTCGGAACGCAGCTCTTCTGGGGCGCCAATCCGAGGGCACCAATAGGAGGCTGACTTGGCAGATAGCGCGCAAGGCGGAAGGGACATGGGCGACGAGCGGCCGACGCAGTCGATGGAGGGCACGCTGCCCGAGGGGCAGGGCGCGCCGCCAAGCGAGGACCCGGCACCGCCTCAGTCCGCCGAGCCGCAGACCGAGTCCGACCAGCGCAGCGGATCGCGGGTCTCGGTCGTCGACGAGCAGCCGCCTCGGCCCTCGCCTCCGGCCGGAGCCTCCGAGGACGAGTACCAGTGGCACACCTACAAGGTGTATCCGTCGGGCCGCCCCGATGCGATCGAGTTCATCGACGTCTATAAGCAGTTTGGGCGGGCGCGCATCCTGCGCGGGCTGGACATGGGCCTGCCCGAGGGGATGGTGTCGATGATCCTCGGCCCTTCGGGTACGGGCAAGTCGGTGTGCATCAAGCACATGGTCGGGCTGCTGTACCCCGACGAGGGAGACATCCTGGTGCACGGCGAGTCGGTCCCCAACATGGCCGACGACGACCTGTTCGAGATGCGCAAGAAGTTCGGGCTCCTGTTCCAGGACGGTGCCCTGTTCGGCTCGATGAACCTGTACGACAACGTCGCCTTCCCGCTGCGCCAGCACACCGAGAAGGGCGAGGACGAGGTTGAGGACATCGTCATGCGCCGGCTCAACGAGGTCGGGCTCGGCGACGCGAGCGAGAAGATGCCCAACGAGCTCTCGGGTGGGATGCGCAAGCGCGCCGGGTTCGCGCGTGCGCTCGTGCTGGAACCGGACATCGTGCTCTTCGACGAGCCCGACTCGGGCCTTGACCCGGTCCGGACGGCGCTGCTCGGCGAGCTCATCCTGGAGATCCACCGGGACATGATGGAAGACGCCAAGAAGGCCCAGAAGCAGCATCTGCCGACGTTCTGCGTGATCACCCACGACATCATGAGCGCGCGGCGCGTGGCCGACTACATCAACGTGCTGTGGCGGGGGCGGATCGTCGAGGCCGGGCCGGCGGAGGACATGCTCAACTCCGACAACCCGTTCATTCGCCAGTTCCTCTCCGGCGAGTCGCAGGGACCTTTGACCATGGACTGAGGGCCGGCCGCGCCGACCCGCCCAGCGCTCACCACCTGCGCAACGCCATCGACCCCCCGATAGCCTCACAGCCATGAAGGAGAGGCTCGAGGGGCTGGCGCGGATCGCGGCTCGAAGGCCCGCGCTGACGGTGGCGATCGTGCTCGCCGCGGCCCTCGCCGGCGGCGTCCTCGCCCTCGGCCTGCGGCCCTCAGCCGGCAGCGACACGTTCGTCAGCCGCTCCTCCTCGAGCTATCGGGCCACGCAGGACGACCACCAGCACTTCGGCAGCGATGCGGTGGTGATCCTGATCAAGGAGCCGCTGCCGAACCTGGTCGAGACCAAGGACCTGGCCACGGTCACCCAGCTCGAGGCATGTCTGGCCGGCAAGGTCGTCGTAGCCAGCGCGCAGCTGCAGTCCTTCGTCCCGGCAAAGCCCGGATCCCGGCCGCCCTACGGCGGCTACGGCAGTCCCTGTGGCAAGCTGATGCAGGCCAAGCCGGTGCAGGTGGTATACGGCCCGGGCACGTTCCTGACCGAGGCGGTGGCCGACATCAACGCCGGCATCCGGTCGCTGCTCGCGGGCGTGCAGCGGAGCACCCGCCAGGCCGAGCGGGCGGCCTACCAGCTCGCCCTCGGCCGGCATCTGAGCCGCAGCCAGGCGCTGACGGCGGCCAAGGCGGCGGGCCAGCTCCAGCAGCAGCAGTCGCTCCAGCAGCTGGAGCAGCTGTATCTGAACTCGGGCATCTCGAGTCTGCCGCGGATCGACGACCCCCAGTTCATCTCGCAGATCGTGTTCGACTCGACGCGGGGGGTCAACCAGCCCAAGGCCCGGTTCGCCTACCTGTTCCCGACCGCCGATTCGGCCCTGATCCAGGTGCGCTTGAAGGCCGGGCTCAGCGACGCGCAGCAGGCGCAGGCGATCGCATGGATCCGGCAGGCGGTGAGGATGCCGATGTTCCGCTCCGCGTACGGAGCCACGTACACGGTCACCGGCGAGCCCGTCGTGGTCAACGACCTGGCCTCGCAGATCACGGGCTCGATCCTGGGCCTCCTGATCGGGGCGCTGCTGGTGATGGCGGCCACGCTGCTGGTTGTGTTCCGTAGCCCGCTGCGCCTCCTGCCGCTAGCCATCGCGCTGGCGGCCGCGGGGATCACGTTCGGCGTGCTGTCGCTGATCGGCGGAACGCTGACCATGGCCTCGATCGCCGTGCTGCCGATCCTGATCGGGCTGGCCGTCGACTACGCGATCCAGTTCCAGTCCCGGATCGCCGAGGCGCGGCGCGAGACCAGCGCCCAGCAGGCCGTCGTCCGGGCGGCGAGGGTCGGAGCGCCGACGATCGCGACTGCGGCGCTGGCGACGGCGACCGGTTTCCTGGTGCTGCTGCTCTCACCGGTGCCGATGGTGCAGGGATTCGGCTTGCTGCTGGTGGTCGGTATCGCGATCGCGCTGCTGTGCGCGCTCAGTGCCGGCTCGGCGGCGATCGTGCTCTGCGCTCGCGACGGCGGAGCGGTGGGGGCGGCGCTGCGCGGGGCCGGGGAGATCCTCCGCGACGGTGGGGCGGTGATTGGCCGGCGCGTGGTCCGCCCCGTCCGGCTGGCCGCCGGTCGCGCGCCGAAGGTGAGGCCGCCCGCGGTCGGTCTGGTGCAACGGGCCGTGGCCCGCCCCGGCCGCTTCATCGCCATCGGGGCGGTGCTGGCGGTCCTCGGCTGGGTCGCGGACACCCAGACCACCGTCCAATCCGACGTCACCAAGCTGGTGCCGTCGAGCATGCCGGCGCTGCGCGACCTGCGCACGCTCGAGAAGGTCACCGGCGTCTCGGGCGAGATCGACGTGATCGTGCACGCGAACGACGTCGCCACGCCGCAGACGGTCGCGTGGATGATCCGCTACGAGCAGGCGCTGCTGGCGCACTACGGCTATCTCGAGACCAAGGGCTGCGCCCACGCGACGCTGTGTCCCGCCCTCTCCTTGCCCGACCTGTTCTCGAACGGCACCGGAAGCGTTCAGGCGGGGGCGCTGCCGGCCTCGGAGATCACGGGCCTGCTGAACGCCGTGCCGAGCTACTTCTCGCAAGCCGTGATCACGCCCGACCGGCGCGCGGCATCGCTCGCTTTCGGCATCCGGCTGATGCCGCTGGCTCGTCAGCAGCGGGTCATCGACTACATGCGCTCGCAGCTGCGTCCGCCCCCCGGGGTGAGTGCGCAGCTCGCCGGACTGCCGGTGCTCGCCGCGCAGGCCAATGCCGCGCTCTCCTCCTCGAGCCGGCGGCTGCTGACCCTGCTGGCGGGGCTGGTCGCGGTCGGGCTGGTGCTGCTCGGGGTCTTTCGCCGCCCGGGCCGGGCGCTCGTGCCGCTGATTCCGATCGCGCTGGCGACCGGCTGGTCGGCGTTGATCGTGTTCGCGATCCGGATCCCGCTCAACCCGATGTCGGCGACGTTGGGAGCGCTGGTGCTGGCGATCTCGACCGAGTTCAGCGTGTTGCTCTCCGAGCGCTTCCGTCAGGAACGACTGGCCGGACACGACCTCGGCGCCGCGCTGGCGCGGACATACCGCTCGACCGGAAAGGCGGTGCTGGCGTCGGGCATCACGGCGATCGCCGGCTTCGCTGTGTTGATCCTGTCGAACATCACCATGCTCCGCGACTTCGGCTTCGTCACCCTGGTCGACCTGTCGGTGTCCCTGGGCGGGGTCCTGCTGGTGCTGCCCGCCGTGCTTGCGCTCGCGGAGCGTGAGGACCGCGTGGCCAGCATCCGCGGCATCGCCCGGCGAACAGCGATGTCGTTGCCGCGGCCTCGGCGGCGCGCCCGAGTGGCGTGAACGAGCGGCCGCCAGCCCCTCGCGAACAGCCGAAGCCCTACCGGCTCGACCCCGACCGGGCAACCGCGAGCACGGAGGCACCGGAGCGATCGCAGCCGGGGCCGGTGATCGATACCCGCCCCTACCGGTGGGCGATTGGGATCTTCGGCCTGGTGCTGGTGGTGGCGTTCTCGGTCTACATGATCACGACCCGCGGGGTCCAGAGCGCCGGCGTCGCGCCGGGCAAGCGGCTGTCCCACTTCGTCGCGCCGCTGGCCAGTTCGAGCCTCAACGGCGACGCCAACGTCGCCCCGAAATGCGATCCCGCCCATCCCAATCTCCAGGCCCTCAACGTGTGCGGGCGCACCCCGCTCGTACTCGCCCTGTTCGTGACCGGCTCCACCGACTGCGTGCGCCAGGTCGACACGCTCCAAGCCCTCTCGCGTCAGTTCCCGACGAGCGAGGTTCAATTCGCTGCCGTGGCCGTGCAGGCCTCGCACGCCACCACCGCGGCGCTGGTGCGCAGCCACCACTGGACGATTCCGGTCGCCTACGATGCCGACGGCGCCGTGGGCGCGCTGTACGACGTGTCGATCTGCCCGATGATCGAGCTGGCCGGTCGCGGCGGGATCGTGGCCAACCGGCTGATCGGGGACCACTGGCTGGCGGGGGGCGTACTGGCGGCCCGGGTACGGGCGATGCTGCGGAGCCAGCAGTGAGCGAGGACCTCGAGCTCGGCGCCGCGACCGGCTTTGTCGATCCTGCCGTGCACTCCGAGTTCCCGGGCCTGCGACTGCTCTGGGTGACGGTCGAGGGGGGTCTCAAGCACAGTCCGCCGGACGTCCGCCGCCGCCTGCACCAGTTGTCCAACCGGTACCGCGGCGCCAGCGTGGTCGCCATGCGCACGCAGCCGATCCCCCACTCCTACCGGGCGTTCTTCCGCCAGGTCGGCATGGACCCCGACTCCACTCGAATCCCCAGCGAGCGGGTCGCCGTGGCCCGGCTGCTGCAGGGTCAGCTTCGCTCCCGGAACCTGCTCGAGGACGCACTTCTGATCGCGCTGGTGGAAACGGGCGTGCCGGTCTGGGCGCTCGATGCCGACCTGATCGATCCAGGCGGTCTGGGCATCCGCGCCACCGTGGTCGGCGATCGACTCGGAAGTAGCGAACGCGGCGATGAGCTCGCCCCCGGCCGGCTGGTGGTCGCCGATGCCCGCTGTGTCCACGCCGCCCTGTTCGGAGAGCTGGCGCCCGGTCATCAGGTGACCTCGCGAACGTCGCGGATCGGGTTGTTTGCCGTCGGCGTCCAGGGGGTCCCGGCGATCCACCTCGAGGAGGCGCTGTGGGTCTGCATGGAGACCCTGGTGGCGCGCTAGCCGGCGGGGAGAGAAACGGCCGTCGGCCGGGTAGACCGGTGGTAAGCTGGGCGACCCAGTAAAGGAGGGAGGAGGTCATGGAGCCCGTCGAGCAGGCCAGCAGCGCTCCGGAAGTCCTTTTTCCGGCCAGGCACGCCGTCACCGAGGACGGTCTGCGTGCGGCCCGCCGGTCGCTGCGTGAGCAGATCGCCCGCCTGGAACGGGAACTCGCCGACGCCTTCGTGACCACCTACGAAATGCGCGGAGCCGCGCCGACGGTGGTCGCCGTCGGCGACGCCCGACTGCTCGACCTCGGCGAGCTCGAGTGTGTCCGCGACGAGCTGGCCGAGCGGCTGCGGACGGCGCGGCTGACGATCAGCAGACTCGCCGACGAGCAGGCCGCCAATCGCCTCCAGCTCGAGCGGATGATGCTCGATCCCGCCAGCTATCGCTTCGCGCGCGTCTCCCGCCAGGACATCGGCGAGCCGGGATGCGGCGTCTGGCAGGTCAGGCCCCGGCTGGGCCTGATCGGGATGTTGATGGGCTGGTGGGAGGTCAAACTCTCCTCGGGCTGTCCATTAGCCACCGGCCGCGGCCCTCCTGCTGCGGCCCGGAGCAGTCGTATAGCCAGCTAATCTGAACCCGTGAGTGGGCTCCGAGAGCTGCTCAGGACAGGCGCCGGCGCTGTCCTGGTGGTGCTGATCATGTTCATCGGCAGCCTCGTGCTGTGGGTGGGAACGCCGCTGCTGTGGCTGTGGATCGGCTCCCAGATCCAGGGGGCCACGGCCTCGCTCGGCGCGGCGCTGGGATCGAGCTTCATCGGCGTGGTGCTCACGATCGGGCTGGTGGCATCCGTGCTGGGCAAGCTGAGCGACGTGTACCGTGCGAACTGTCGCGCCCGCGGGATGGCCGATCCGGGACATGTCGTCCTCGAGAGCGTGCTCGTGGTCAGTGCCGCGTTGACACTGGCTGGCTTCGTGATCTGGTTCTTCTTCTTCGCCGGCGCCGCCCCGGCGCCGATCGGCATCCAGATCTAGTGATCCCTAACGGCGCGCGCCCTGGCGGCGCGGCCGTCGGCCCCGCAGCCGATCCGCCGCGGGGCCGACGAGGGACACGGTCAAACGGCCCCGATGAGCTCGAGCTCGCGCGGCGCCTGGAACGGCGGGGCGACCGACTGGCAGGACTGCAGTTGGGCAGCGAGCAGACGCCGCTGGCGCTCGGTGAGTGTTCCGATCGGCTTGATCTCGCTGATCTGGTTGCGGGCCAGGAACTTCCGGCATCTTGTGATCCCCCAACGTCGCTGGCTCATCAGCAGCTCCGCAACCGACCAGCTGCTCGCCTCCCAAGGGCAAGCGAGGATGACTGCTGCCGCGGAGATGTTCCCATCCGCGATCCGTCGCTTCAGCTCCGCGCGCGCGAGCCTCACCTCGTTGGCTCGCTCCAGAGCCCGCAGTCGCTGCGGCTCCGGCGTCACCCCTGTGGTCATCATCTACCCTCTCTCTCTCCCTGGGTCAGGCCCGCCCAAGCGGGCGCATTGGCTATTGCACCGGCGCGACGATCCGCGTCGCTACTGGCTTCCTGTCGGCGCTTCTTGCGACAGTTCCCCCGCGCTCCGGCCCTACCGACTTCCTTGTTTCTCGGCGCTGCTGTCCCCGGCAACGTATCGAGATCGCGCCGTTAACAGCAAGGTCACATCTGCCTGAGGATGTGCTCCTAGCGTCTTTTTTCTCCCGCCGGGCGCTTGTGCAGGACTGGACAAGGCAAGCGGCCGGCGTTGGCCGTCGTGTAGTTGGCTAGGCTGCGCTGGGGAGTGGCCCGTGCTCGGCTTCGAACGCGCGCTTGGCGGTGGCGAAAGTCTCCAGCGCCTGATCGAGCGTCGCCCGGTCGTGCGTCGCCATCACGCTGGCGCGAAGCAGCGCGCCCGCCGGGGGGACGGCTGGGTGAATGGCCACGTTCACGTACACCCCGGTCTCGTACAGCGCCTTCCACAGGAACACGGCTTTCCAGTCGTCGCCCACGACGACGGGCACGATCGGAGTGACGATCGGGGTGGAGTCCGCCAGCACGGTTGGCTCCACCACGCGGAGTCCCAGCGCTCGCAGGCCGGCGTGGAGATAGCGCGCGTTGTCGAGCACCTTGGCGAACAGCGGCGGTCCCTCCTCGGAGCGGCAGATGCGGACGGCCGCCAGCGCCGCCCCGATCGCGGCGGGCACGGCGGAGGCCGTGAACATGAACGGCCGCGACTGGATGCGCAGGAACTCGATCACATCCGCCGGCCCCGCGATCACCCCGCCGCAGGAGGCAAGCGATTTCGAGAACGTCGCCATCCGCAGGTCGACGCGGTCCTCCACGCCGAGCAGCTCGGACGTGCCGGCTCCCCGTGCCCCCAGGACGCCGAGGGCGTGGGCCTCGTCGACCATCAGCCGGGCCCCGAATCGGTTGCATCGCTCGGAGATCTCGGCCAGCGGGGCCACGTCGCCCTCCATCGAGAAGACGCCGTCGACGACCACGAGGATCCCGCCGCCGTCGGCAGCCGCCTTCTCGAGCGCGTGTTCGAGCCGGTCGATCCGGTTGTGGCGAAATGGCCTCAGCTTCGCCCGCGAGATGATGCAACCGTCGAGGATCGAGGCGTGATCGCCGGAATCGGCGATGACCGTGTCGCTCGGCCCGAGGATCGTGCCCAGCGCCCCGACGTTCGCCTGGTGGCCGGTCGTGAACACGAGCGCGGCCTCAGCATCGAGCCACTCCGCGAGCTCGTGCTCGAGCTCCAGGTGCAGGTCGATGGTGCCGTTGAGGAACCGCGAGCCCGTCAGCCCAGTGCCGTAGCGGTGCAGCGCGTCGAGCGCGCCCTGCTTCACCCGCTCGTCTCCGGTCAGGCCCAGGTAGTTGTTGGAGCCGAGCATGATCCGGGGCCGCCCCTCCATCTCCACCACCGGCAGCGTCGGCCCCTCCAGGATCCTGAAATAGGGCAGCGCGTCGAGCTCGCGCGCCGCCTTCAGCTGTTCGAGGCGCTCGTGCTCGCGCGCCTTGGCGAAGACATCAATCGATGTGTGCATGTACCTTTCCCGGCCGTTGATGGCGCTCGACGTTCGTCCCGCCGCCGGCAAAGGCGACCTGAACACTTTCATCAAGCTGCCCTGGCGGCTGTATCGTAACGAGCCCAATTGGGTGCCCCCATTGCTGTTCGAGCGCAAGCGGTTCTTCGACCCGGAGCGCAACCCGTTCTTCAAGCACGCCGAAGTCGAGTACTTCCTCGCCCGGCGTGACGGCCGGGTGGTGGGGCGGATCACCGCCCATATCGATCGTCATTTCAACGAGTTCCAGCATCACGACTGGGGGATGTTCGGCTTCTTCGAATGCGAGGACGACCCCGAGGCCGCGGCCGCGCTGCTATCCGCCGCCGAATCGTGGCTGCGCGAGCGAGGACGCGACCGGATGGTCGGGCCGATGGACTTCACGACCAACGACGAGTGCGGCATCTTGATCGATGGGTATGAGTTGCTGCCGACGATTCTCACCAACTGGCACCACCGCTACTACCCCCGGCTGATCGAGGCCAGCGGCTTCACCAAGGCGATGGACCTCTACATGTGGGACCTGAAGGTCGCGGACCGCTCCAGCGTGCATCCGTCGATCTGGCGAGCTGCGGCGGAGGTCGAGTCCAAGTACGGCATCACCGTCCGGCCGATGCGAAAGAAGAACATGGAGGCCGAGATCAACCGCTTCCTCGAGGCCTACAACGCCGCTTGGGAGCGCAACTGGGGATTCGTGCCCCTGACTGACGACGAGGTCCGCCACTACGCCAAGGACCTCAAGCCGATCCTCGACGAGAACTGGGCCTTCGTCGCGGAGAAGGACGGTGAGACGGTGGGAGCGGCCCTGACCTTGCCGGACTACAACCAGGTGCTGATCCACCTGGGCGGGCGGCTGCTGCCGTTCGGGTGGGCCAAGGCATTGTGGTACCGCCGCAAGATCGATCGTGTGCGGGTGTTCGCGCTCGGGGTCAAGCGCGAGTGGCAGCACGCGGGCGTCGCCGCGAGGTTCTACGAGCTCCACTACGACGCCGGCGAGCGGACCCGGCAGAAGACGGGCGAGACCGGCTGGATCCTGGAGACGAACAAATCGATGAACCGCGCGATGAAGGGAATGGGGGGCAGGATCGTCCGGACCTACCGCGTCTACGAGAAGATCCTTTGATCATGACCGCGCCCGCTGTCACCATGTACCAGTGACGAGCGACGACCATCTGCCGGCGGAGGCGCCGGCCCAGGAAGCGGTGGTCGATCCGCCAGAGGAGACCGTTGACGCGCTCCCGGTTCTGGCCGAGGTGCGGACGATCGAGCCTGCCCGGCGGCCCGCGCTGCCGGCCGTCCAAGCCGCGGCGGCGGCCGCGACGGGTTTCGTCGCCGGCGCGGCCACGATCGCCCTGGTCAGGCGGCGGACCGCGCGCAAGGCCATGCGGGCACGGCGGCGGGCGCCGCGGCGTCCCGCCGACATGTTGCCGATCGTCGCCAGCCGCACGTTCCTGATCGACGTGCACCTGATCGCCAAGTCGGAGTAGGCAGGCGCGCGGGCGCGCCGGGACCTACGCCGGCGTTGTTGACGAGCACCCCGACGCCCGGCGGAGCTCGAAGCGGACCGTCTCCCACGGGGCGCCGGCGAGGGCATCTTGGAGCTGCTGATCGGTCCGGACCGGATCGGTCAGCCGCTTTCCCTCGCAGACGACTGAGACCGTGTCGGCGGCGAACGGCCACGGGTCGAGGCACAGCGGCCCGCCGTCCGCCGCCGTCAGCTTCAGTTCGGCGGCGCCGTCGACGGTGGGGACATCCGGCACGCGGCGTGGGGCCCAGTCGAGGCACAGGGCAAGCGAGAGCAGGTCCCAGGTCCAGATCAAGTCGCTGTTGCGGGCCACCACCGCCGGCGCGGCCGCCGCTGCGGTGGCGGGGTCGGCGCGCAGCGAGCGAAGCAGCCGGTCCTGGAACTCGCGCTGCTCGCCGAGGAACGCGCGCACGCCATCGGACTGGCCAGCGGGCAGCTTCTCCAGGTCGCGCCGCTCGTACAGTCGCGCCCCGTGCATCGAGACCAGCAGCGCCGCATAGCGGCTCTGGGGGAGAACCCGACGGGGCCCAAGCCGCCACAGCAGCATGTGCGTGGGCAGCGCCATCTCGAGGAACGACTGGGGCAGTCCCGTGTCCGGATTGAGCGCCGGCGCGAGGTCCCACGCCGCCATCCCGATGTCGTGCTGCTCCGCCGCCAGGCACACCTCCTCGAACGGGTCGACGGCGCCAAAGCGCTCGTTGCCCCAGGCGCGGGCGAGCTGTCCCGAGATCCACGCGTGCGAGGGCTGTCCGATCGCGATCACGCCCCCCTCGTCTCTGCGTAGGACCACGTCGATGCCCTCGCTCAGGCGCCCGGACTGCGCAGGCCCTCGAGCAGGCGCCGGACGGTCCTCCCCATCTCCGCGCGCGCGGCCACCGGGTCCTCGGCGCGGGCGACGACCATCGCGGCCTCGTCGAGCGCCCCGATCAGCACGTGCGCCAGCGCCCTCGCCGGCTGGTCGGTGAGCCGTCCAGCGTCGATCGCCCGCTGCAGCGCCTGTTCGAGCAGCCCGAGCGCATAGTCGCTGTCGGCTGCGCGCCATACGTCCCATCCGAGCACCGCCGGACCATCGATGAGCATGATCCGCTGCACCTCATGGGTGGCGCACGCGTCGAGGAACGCGTCAGCTCCGATCACCAGCGCTTCCCATGGATCGTCGCTGGCGCCGGCGGCCTCGATCACCCGCCGGGTGGTCTCGGCGCTCACTTGGACCAGGACGGCCTGGAACAGGTCCTCCTTGCCGCCCCGGAAATGGTGATAGAGGGCGCCGCGGGTGACGCCGGCGCGCTGGACGATCTCCTCCGTGGCCACGCCAGCGTAGCCGCGCTCGGCGAACAGCGCTCGCGCGGCGGCGAGCAGCGCCGCGGTCGTCGCCTGTCGCTGTTCGGACTTCGTGCGGTGGCGCGGTGGCGTGGGCGCACCCGGCGCGGCCTCATCGTCAGCCTTGACATCCATACTGTCTGTATGTGAAGATCCGTACACTCTGTACGTAACCCTAGCGTTGAGGTGAAGCGGCGATGCCGGAGATCGAACTCTCGCACGGAACCATTCACTATCGCGACGTGGGAGCGGGCCCAGTCGCGGTGCTGGTTCACGGTCTGCTCGTGAACGGGACGGTGTGGGATCCATTGGTCGGGGAGTTGTCCACCGTTGCTCGGTGCATCGTCCCCGATCTGCCCCTTGGAGCGCACCGGACCGCGATGCGCGAGGACGCGGATCTCTCACCCCTGGGGCTGGCGAGCCTGATCGCCGAGCTGCTCGAGCGCCTCGAGCTCAGCGACGTGACGCTGATCGGCAACGACACCGGCGGGGCCCTATGCCAGCTCGTCTGCGCCCATTATCCAGCGCGGATCGGCCGGCTCGTGCTGACCAACTGCGACGCCTTCGAGCACTTCCCACCCCGAGCGCTACGGCCGATCATCCAGGGCCTGGGCTGGATCCCGGGTGCGGTGGCCGCACTCGATCTCCTCGGCCGGTCCCGCCTCATGCGGCGGGCATCGATGTCGATCGCGCCGCTGACGGTCGAGCCCGTCCCCGACGAGACGGTGAAGGCGTGGATTTCGCCACTGCACGACCGCGGCGTGCGCCGCGACCTGGTTCGGGTGGCGCGCGGCATCGCGCCCTCGGTGATGCTCGACGCCGAGCCGCAGCTGCGTAGCTTCGATCGCCCGGCGCTGATCGTCTGGGGCCTGCGCGACAAGTTCTTTCCGGTGTCCGATGGCGAGCGGCTGGCGCGAACGTTGCCGGCCGCCAGCCTCGAACGGATCGCCAATGCCCGCACGTTCGTGCAGCTGGACGCGCCGAAGCGGTTGGCCGAGCTGGTGGCCGGCTTCATCGCTCCGCCCGAGCCGGTTCCCCGCGAGCTGGCATGATCCGTGCATGGATCCGCATGCGGTCACGACGGTCGAGCAGCTCCGCGAGATCTACCCGCCCCCGGCCGAGCGCGCCGTCCTCAAGGAGCTCGATCACCTCGATCACCACTGTCGGCGCTTCATCTCGCTGAGTCCGTTTCTGCTGATCTCGAGCGCCGCTGCCGACGGCGCCTGCGACGTCTCTCCCAAGGGCGGACCGCCGGGGTTCGCCACGGTCCTCGACGACCACCGGCTGCTGATCCCCGACGCGACCGGCAATCGCCGGCTCGACTCGCTCCAGAACATGGTGGAGAACCCTCGGGTCGGGCTGCTGTTCCTGATCCCTGCGATGGGCGAGGTGCTGAGGGTCAACGGGCGGGTCGAGCTGACCCGCAAGCCGGAACTGCTGGCGGGGGCGCAAACCGGCGGTCGGCCGGCGTTGCTGGCGCTGGTCGTGACCGTCGAGCAGGCATACCTGCACTGCGCCAAGTCGATCATTCGATCGCGGCTCTGGCAGCCGGAGTCCTGGCCCGACCGCGACCAGCGGCCCTCGGCGGCCGCGATCCTCAACGACCACGTCGGGCTCGGCGATGTGGCCGCGTCGGCGGCGGCGCTGGAAGAGAGCTACACGCAGCGAATCTAGGCGCGGGCTGGGCGGCGCCGGCGAGAGGCGCCGATCGACCACCCGAGCGCCTACCCCACGCCCTGTCCGGCCAGCAGCTCGTTCGTCGAGGCCCCGACGAGGGAGCTCGGATTCGAGATCAGATGGTGGCTGAGCATCCACTGTCCGTAGGCTTTCCACTGCGCCGGGTCCTGCCAGCCCCACGGCTGCGAGCCGGCGGGGAAGAACGCCGGCAGGGTTGCGCGGACGCTCGCCAGCTGGAGCCTCTGGTCGAGTCCCGAGCTCGCCTTGACCAGGTTTTGCACCGCCCCGACGGGATCGGACCGGGCCGACTCGTACCCGCGTGCCAGTGCTTGCACGAATCGGCGGACCACGTCGGGATGGTTGATGATCGTGCTCGCCCGCACCACGACGACGAGCTCGTTATAGCTGGGGACACCGACCTGGTTCATGCGGATCACGTTGGTGCGCTTGTGCATCTGCGCCAGCTGGATGGCCTCGTAGTTCCAGTAGGCGCCGAGCACGGCGTCGACGCGACCGGAGAGCAGCGCCGGCACCAGGTTGTCGCCGACGTTGATCTCCTTGACCGAGCCGGGCGGAACTCCGGCCTTCTGGAGGATCGTCGTCAGGTACGCGTGCTGGTAGGCGATCCCGGCGTCGCCGATGCGCTTGCCCCGCAGCTGCGCCGGACGGGTGATGTGCTTGGAGGCCAGCGACACGATCGAGGTCAGCGGCTGCTGCACGATCGCGCCGACCGAGACGACCTGGAGTCCCTGGTTGCGGGCCAGCAGCACCTCGGGCTCGTAGGAGATCGCGGCGTCGACCTTGCCCGCCGCCAGCAGCTTGAGCGGCAGCGACGGATCCGAGGGAACCTGCACGTGCACGTCCAGTCCCGCATGGTCGAAGTCTCCGTTGGCCAGGGCTTGGTAGAGCCCGACGTGGTCGGCGTTCGGGAACCAGTCGAGCATCACGGTCAGGCGCTGAGCGTTGCTCGGCGACGCGGTCAGCGCGTTTTTCTTCTCCCCGCAGCCGGCGAGCCCCACCGCGAGCACGGCGAGCAATGCGGTCATGCGTTTCAAGACGATCGTTCTCCTATGGGTCGGTGGGCCCAGGGCAACAGGAGCCGCTCGGCCAGGGTCAGCAGTCCGAACAACGCGATCGCGAACAACGAGAGGATCACGACCGCGGCCATCGCGCGCGCGCTGAGGAGCTGCGGGATCGACTGGATCAGCACATAGCCGAGTCCAGAGTTGGAACCGGCCTGCTCGCCCAGCACGGCGCCGATGACCGCCACGGCGACCGCGATCTTGGCGCCGGTGAACAGGCCCGGCAGCGCCGTCGGAAGCTCGATGAAGCGGAACGTGCGCATGCGCGTGGAGTCGAACGTCCGCATTAGCTTCAGCAGGTCCCGGTCCACAGAGGCGAAGCCCGCCAGCGTGCACACGACGATCGAGAAGAAGGACACGAGCCCGATCACTGCGAGCTTGGGCAGGATCCCGAATCCGAGCCAGAACACGAGGGTCGGCGCAAGCACCGGAATCGGCAACGCCACCGACGCGATCAGCAGCGGATACACCGCGCGTCGCAGCGTGATCGAGAAGTGAATCGCCACCGTGAACAGGAAGCCCGCGACGGCGGCGACGAGGATCCCCAGGAGAACCTCCTCGGCGGTGACGAGGAAGTTGCTCCACAGCAGCGAGCGATCGTTGTAGAGCGACTGCGCAACCGCGTGCGGCGGCGGGAGGATCACTGGATCGACCCCGCCGAGATCGACGTACAGCTCCCAGATGCCCAGCAGCGCCAAGAGCAGGAGCGCTGCGCTGATGCCGCCTACCAGGCGCCTCATCGCTCCACCCCAAGGGCCTCGAGGGCTCGCTCTCGGAAGGCGACCACGGCTGGATCGGTGCGACGCCTCGGGCGTGGCAGGTCGATCGGGATCTCCGCCACCGCCCTCCCCGGCCGGGGGGACATCACCGTAACGCGGTCGCCCAGCATGACCGCCTCTTCGACGTCGTGCGTGACCAGCACGACCGTCCGCGATTCGATCTCGAGCACGTGCGCCAGCCACGACTGCATCTCCGCCCGGGTGATCGCGTCCAGGGCTGCGAACGGTTCGTCGAGGGCGAGGACCGGCTTGCCGGCGAGCAGCGATCGCAGGAAGGAGACCCGCTGGCGCATTCCCCCCGACAGCTCGGCCGGCCGCGTGCGCTCGAACCCCGCGAGGCCGAACCGTGCCAGCCAGGGAGCCGCTTGGGCGCGGGCCTCTTCGCGGCCCACGCCCCGCGCCCGCAGCGCCAGGCCGGCGTTGTCGATCGCGCTCAGCCACGGGAGCAGCAGGTCTCGCTGGGGCATCAGCACAGCGGGGTCGGCGCGGACGGTTCCCGCATCCGGCGACTGGAGGCCGCAGATCAGCTCGAGCAGCGTCGTCTTGCCGCAGCCACTGGGCCCGACTACGGCGACCACCGCCCCCTGCGGGGCGCGCAGCGACATGCCGTCGAGGGCTTTCACCTCGCCTCGCTTGGTGACGAACGTGCGGCTCACGACCTCGACCTGGACGCCGGTTGGGCCAGAAAGATCGCGAGGCTCCTTGACGGGAGCCTCGAACATGGTTTTTGTCGCTCCCTCCGCGGGCATTACCCCACAGGTTCGAAGGGTCAGCGCCGGGCCGCGTGTCTGCGTGGGGCGCTATCTCAGCCGGCCTTCCCGCCAGCCCCCCTGGGTTGTCAACAGGTGAGACCCATGCTACCGCGCAGGCCCTCGGTCAGGGCCGGGTCGATGTCGCGTAAGCCTCGCTCGCGCGCCTTACGGCCCGCTCACATCCCGGGACAGTACCTTGACGAACTCCTCCAGCTGATCGGTCCGCCAGCACTCGAACGCCGTGCAGTGCTGCTCGTAGGCCGAGATCACGCTGTCGCCGTAGTTCCAGTAGAGCCGGGGCTCGGGGTTCAGCCAGAACGTCCGCCCCGCCTTGGCGGTGATGGCCGCGAACACGTCGTCGCGGGGGGACGGCCGTTGGTCCGCGCGTCGCCGAGCACGATCACGGTGGCTCGCGGGTGCAGCTCGTCCTCGATCATGGCCAGGAACTCCGTCCATACCCGGCCATAGTCGGTGTAGCCGGAGATATCGGCGACGCCGGCGTCGCGCGAGACGGCCTCGCTGGCGGCGCGAAAGTCGCGCTCGCGCTCGAACACCTCGGTGACCTCCGAGATCCGCTCGATGAACACGAACGACCGCAGCTTCCGGAACGCGTCGTGGAGCGCGTGCAGCACGCTGAGGAAGAACGTGCTCGCGCTGGTGACGCTGGTGGAGACGTCGCAGAGGACAAAGATCTCGGGCCGCCGCGGTCGCCGCGGACGATATTTGAGCGTGATCGGGACGCCGCCGGTCTCGAGCGACGCCCGCATCGTCCGGCGGACGTCGACGTGTGCGTGGCGCTTGCGGCCCTTGAGCTCGTGGCCCTGAGTGGCCAGTCGTCGCTTGAGCTGTGCGACCACCCGGTGGACCGCGGCCAGGTCCTGGATCGGACCGCTCGGCAGCGCCCGGTCGAGCTCGCTCAGCGGGCGCTTCGGCGGCAGGCTGGCCGTGCGCTCGATCAGGTCGCGCTCGAGCTCGCGGCGCAGATGCTGCTCGAACCGCCTGAGCTGCTCCCGTGAGACGCCCCGGTGCCTGGGATCGTCCTCTGGCAGGTCGGGCTGGGGTTCCGTTCGCAGGCCCAGCGCGCGCCGAATCCGCTGGACATCGACGCCAAGCACGCCCGAGCCTTCGCCGCGCCCGAAGGCGGCGATCGCCAGCCGGGCCAGGTCACGCATGGCAGCATCCGATCCGTCCCGGAGCGCGGCCGCGATCTGCTGGCGCAGCGTGTCGAGATTGATCTCGCCGCCGTCGGCGTCCTGGGACCCCTCGCTGATCTGCCGCCGTGCGGCCTCCGCCTCGGCGGCTCGGAAGAAGAACCGGTCGAACACGAGCTCGAAGATCCGGCGGTCCTCGGGGGACTTGGCGATCGTGGCCGCGAGCGCCTCCTTGAAGTCCTGAGGCTCGGTCCACGGGACGAGCGTCAGCGCCTCGAACGAATCGAGCATTTCGGAGGTGCCGAGCGCCACGCCCTCCTCGCGCAGATCCTCGGCGAACGCGAGCAGCTGACCTTCGAATCCGCCCGGAGCCCGGTTCGGAATGCCGCCGTAGATTGATCCGCCGTTGGCTCTAGGCGGCGGCATCGCTCGCAGCCGGGTCGAGCTTGACGCCGACTCGGGCGGCCACCGTGTCGAGGTCGGTGCGGTGCTTGACGATCACGCTCATCGTCTCGTTGAAGATCGAGTGGTCGATGCCGTCGGCCCCGAGCAGCAGCAGCGCCCGCGCCCAATCGATCGACTCGGCGATGCTCGGCGGCTTCTTCAGATCCAGCTCCCGGACCTGGTGGACGATCTCCACCAGCTTGCGCGCGATCTGCTCGTCGAGATCGGGCGAGTGCAGGCGCACGATCTCGAGCTCGTGCTCGAGGTCGGGGTAGTCGAGCCACAGGTACAGGCAGCGGCGCTTCAACGCCTCGGTCAGCTCGCGCGTGTTGTTGGAAGTGAGGAGCACGACCGGCTGGGTCTTGGCCTCGATCCGCCCCAGCTCGGGAACAGAGATCTGGAAGTCGCTCAACAGCTCGAGCAGCATGGCCTCGAACTCCTGGTCGGTCTTGTCGATCTCGTCGATCAACAGGACGACCGGCTCGGGACTGGCGATGGCAGTCATCAGCGGTCGTTGGAGCAAGAACTCCTCACCGAAGATGTCGTCCTGCACGGCCCGCCAGCCCGCGTCCTCGGATTCGGTCTGGATCCGCAACAGCTGCTTGCGGTAGTTCCATTCGTACAGCGCCTTGGCCTCGTCGAGACCCTCGTAGCACTGCAGGCGGACCAGCGTCCTGCCCAGGTAGCGCGCGATCGCCTTGGCCAGCTCGGTCTTGCCCACGCCGGCCGGGCCCTCGACCAGCACCGGCTTGCCGAGCTTGGTGGCGAGAAACGAGACCAGGGCGGTCGACTGACCCGGCAAGTAGCCGGCGCCGCGCAGACCGTCGGCGACGTCCTGCACGGATGTGGGGTGATCCGCCATCGCTCAAATATAGGGTTCGCAGCGTGGCAATCCTCGTCCTCGCGGTTCAGTCCTCCCATCTCGGGGTCGTTGTGGCCGCGCTCGTGTTCGGGCTCGTCGTCGGGGTGTTCGGCCACATCATCCGCTCACGCACGCTGATCCTGACCGGAATCCTCGTGATCGGACTGACCAGCGCCTACTTCTCATTCGTATTGCAGCCGTCGAAGTAGAGGGCGGGTTTGCGGGCGCCGGCCGTGCGCCTTTCGCGGGGGGACGTGGATGACTTTTTGTTGCCATGAGCAGCAAAAAGTCATCCACGTTCAGGAAGACCACGCGTTGGTCATGCGGAGTTCGGCGCGCCACGGCGGGACCGCCTGGCGGCGCGCCTCGGTGGCGCGCCGGCGTGGCGATTCGACGTGCGCCAGCTAGCCGTGATCCCCGCCCGGCTCTGACGGGATCGTCGGCGGCTCGTTGGGCACGGTCGGGTGTTCATCGGGCTCGCCGTGCGAGCGCATGCGGGCTGCCCGTGTCGACGGTCCTGGCATCCGCGTCGACGGTTCCCTCATCCGAATCGTCGGCGCGTCGTCCGCAGCGCCCGCCTGTGCCTCGTGCCCGGCGCCCCCGCCCGCCGGCGCGTCATGCCCGGCGCCACCGCCCGGCGGCGCCTCATGCCCGGTGCCGCCCTCCGTGGGATGCTCGCCCCACGCCGGCGGATCCTGCCAGCCGGCTGAGTCCTCCCATGCGGGTGGGTCCTCCCAACCGCCGACTCGCGTTCGCGGCCCGCCGGCGGCGATGCGTCGCGATGGGCGGGCGGGCCGGCGCGCCGTCGGTGCCGGCGGGCTTGGCGGGCGGTCCGCTTCTCCGGGCAGCGGCGGCTCGGGCCGGTGTGCGTCGCGGTCCGCTTCCCCGGGCAGCGGGGGCTCGGGCCGGTGAGCGGCGCGGATCCTCGAGCCCGCGTAGGTGAGGAACGCCGCCACGGCCAGGGCCACGAAGATGCCCCACTCGACCCCGGAGGTGGTCGCGCCGGGGCCGTGCACGCTCGTGCCTTGCTTGTCGAAGATCCGCCAGATGATCAGCAGGCAGGTCCAGAGCCCGGCGAAGGTGATCACCCAGCCGTCGCCGCCCGGAAGATGGAAGGCTCGTCCCTCGGCGCGCTGGAACAGCAGCGTCAGCACTCCGATGGCCACGAGCAGCACCGCGGCCTCAACGAACGAGAACGCGCCCCATCCGGTGATCGAGGCGGTCAGCGACTGCAGGTGAGTCGCCTTGCTGGGGGCGATCACGGTCTCCTGGTACCAGGGCAGGAAGAGGGCGAGGAACAGCCCGATCGCGGCGTATGCGGCCAAGCGGCGCTCGTGCGGCAGCCTGCGCCATGCCCGTACGAGCCGACCGGGCCCGGACGCCGCCCGCTGGGCGGCGCTGGCGCTCTCGCCGCTCATCTGGCGCCGAGGCGCGACCCGGAGGGGTTCCAGGTTCGGGCCACGGCTCGATTGTAGGCCGCGGACCCTACGTAATCGGGATGTCCTGCACGTCCGCGCCGGCGCCTCGACGCGCCTGGTTGCGCTCGAGATACCAGTCGATCAAGGCGCGGATCGCGAGCAGCAGCTCCCGCAGCGCCTCCGCCAGCCGCCGCTGGAGATCGGGAGGGATCAGATCGCGCAAGTCGTGAATCACCTGCAGCAGCAGGTCGAGATCACCGTCCCGGCGCCGGTCCTGCTCGCCGGTCGGGATCTGCCAGCCCGCGGGCGGAGGCTTTGGGGTAGCGGTCGCGTCGTCGGAGGCCGGCGCGGACCGGATGTCATCTCCCGCCGGCGCGGACCGGATGTCCTCCCCCGCCGGCGCGGACCGGATGTCCTCCCCCGCCGGCGCGGACCGGATGTCATCTCCCGCCGGCGCGGACCGGATGTCCTCTCCCGCCGGCGCGGACCGGACATTGGACGGGTCCGGGCTGCCCGATGCCGCCGCCCGCACCGACCCGCTCGCCTCGGCGATTAGTCGCTCGGCTGCCTCGGAGGCGCGCCCGAGCCGCTCCTCGAGCCGCCGGAGGGCCTCGTCGGCCGCGCTCCTGGAGGGCTCTTCGCTATCGGGCGGGTTCGTTTCCTGCGGCTCCATTGAACGTGACCTCGAGGGCGCCTTCCTCGAATGTCGCCCCGGCCGGCTGAAACGCGGCCATCGCCGGCGGGAGCATGATCGTGCGGCGCTGACCGTCGACGGCGACGATCAGCTCGAGCCCGATCTTCTTCAGCGAGATGTCGCCCTTGCGGGCGAGCGGCAGCGCCAGTCGCAAGCGGGCGCCACCGTCGGCGACCACCAGCTCCTGGGTGATCGCGTGGTGCAGAACGGCGGCCGGATCGTGCTCGGAGAACAGCTCGTCCGCAAGCCGATCGAGCATGGCGGGCCCTACGACCTCTTGCTCGAAGTAGGGCGCGCACAGGACCGGGACCGGGTCGAATGCCGAGCGCACGAGCGCGAGGTGCTCCTCCTGGACCTGGCGCCAGGCGGCGAAGTAGTCGCCGACCGCGGACGGGAAAATGCGGTTGACCACCACCGCGTCGGTGAGATAGCCGTACAGGTTTAGATAGGTGAATGTCCGCATCGCCTCGCCGATCACCATCTTGTCCGGGTTCATGACCAGGCGGATCGTGCAGCCTCCGCGGTCGCGGAGGATCTCGTTCATCGCGATCAGGTTCTGCGAGAGCCGCTGGATGTCGGCGAACACGGCCTGATTGGGGAGCGGGATGTCCAACAGCGAGCGCGCGATTGGCCGGGCGGCGGCGAGGATCTGGCGCTCCATGGGGAACACCTTCTCGATCCACCAGCGGGCCACGTCCGGGAACGAGAGCAGTCGCAGGGTCTCGCCGGTCGGGGCGCAGTCGACGACGATCGTGTCCCAGGCTCCCGAGTGGTGATGCGCCTGGAGTCGCAGCAGGGAGAACAGCTCGTCCATTCCCGGCGGCACGGTCAGCTCCTCGGCCGAGATCCGGTCGACGCCGCGCTCCATGAACAGCTCCGAAAGCCAGTCCTGGACGCCCGACCAGTGCCGCTCCATCTCCTCCTGCGCGTTGACCTCCTGCCCCCAGAGGTGCGCTCCCGCCTGGCACGGCTCTGACCCGAGCTCCACGCCGAGCGACTCCGACAGGCTGTGCGCCGGATCGGTCGAGATCAGCAGCGTGCGGCACCCCGCCGCGGCGCAGCGGCGTCCCGTGCACGCGGCCACGGAGGTCTTCCCGACCCCGCCCTTGCCGGTGTACAGGATCGTGCGCGGCCTCATCGAGGGCCGAGTCTAGGCGTCAGGTCGCGGCGGGCGCAAACCGACAGCCCCGACCGCCAGCCCCGACCGCCAGCCCCGACCGCCAGCCCCGACCGCCAGCCCCAGGCCGCCTGCCTCAACCGCCAGCCCCGACCGCTAGCGCGCCACCTCGACGGTGCCGACGATCCGGTTGAAGTTTCCGGCCAGGTCGGTGGCGGCGAGGTGGACCGTGTAACTCCCGGTGCGCGGCAGGGCCGGAACCGAGAACGAGCCGACTCCGTGAGGGAAGCTGGCGCTGGTGGCGAACACGGTCTTGCTGCGCTGCAGAACGACGATCCCGACGTGGGACAGCTTCGAGAGGGTGAATCGGATTGAGATCCGTCTGCGCACGCGTGCCCGGCTGGTCAGCAGCGACAGCGCCGGCGGCGTTCTCAGGTCGGCCTGGAAATGCGCCGCGATGTCGCAGTAGACCGGCGCCCCCGTCCGCGTGCAGAGCTGCGCCAGGAAGCCGGTGACGAGCTCGTGGTAGTCGAGCGTGTCCTCCTGTCCGGGCTGATACAGCGACCACGCGCCGGTGTCGAACGCCGGCGTCTCGGCCTCGGCCTCGGCGTTGCCGGCGTCGAACAAAGCCGCGGCCTGGGGATCGCCGCTGGCCTGGGCGTAGTCATAGAGGCCGATCAGGGACTGGAGGAAGCCGTTGATCACCTCCACGGCCCGGGACGAAGCGAACGAGTACTGAACGTAGCGCGCGCCCCGCACCGTCGGGACGGCGACCCCGAGCGTCGGCTTGCGGCCGAAGATCGAGAGCGCTTGGTGGGCGATCGCGAGGTAGTCGACATCGTCGAGGCCCGGGTCCTGCTGGACTGCCTCGTAGCCCCGGGTCAGCGCCTCGAGCGCGGTTCCCTGCGACATCGCGCTGGTCCACGGTGGCTTGCCGCCGTCGAACTTGAAGTAGTACTCCCAGCTCAGGCCGCCTGCACGTCTGGCCGCCAGCGGGATCAGCTCACTCAGCAGGTCCTGCAGCGCGGGGTAGTGCCCGGCGGTGTACAGGCCGTCTGCCTTGCCGAAGCTGCCGAGGGCCGTCAGCTCGATCCCCTGCCCGGGGTAGTACTCCCACACCAGCTGCGAGCCGGCGAACTCGACGCGCTGCCCGTAGCTGAGCAGGGGCCCCGAGGCCCAGTACTGCCGGTTGCGGTCGAGGGTCAGGAACAGCGCCGGCAGCCGCGAGGGCGTGAGCATCCCGCCGGCGGCGATGTCCTGCAGGTTCTGGGTCACCGCTCGCAACTCGCGCGCGCGGGTGCCGCGGAGGTGGCGCTCGCTCCTCAGGGCCGAGCTCCAGCGGGCTCGGTACCCGCTGTACTGCGCGGACGTGATCGTGCCGGCGCGGGCCAGGCGCGCCAACTCGGTGCTGACGGTCTTCCGCGGCTTGCGTGGCCGGTGGGGCCGGCGGGGACGCGCGGACGCGACCGTGGCCGTGCGCGGACCGGTCGCCGGGCGAGCGAACGACGAGGGCGCAGGGGTGATCGCCGGGAGGGTCAGGAACCGATCCTCACGCACAGTCACCTTCCCATCGCGGCCGACGACCACCACCGGGTCCGCCGCTGCGCTGCTCGGAAACAAGGCCACCCCAGCCAGCAGCCCCAACAGGCGTAGCCGCACGCAGCCGATGGTACATTCCACCGCGTTCTCACGCCGGTTCGCGGAGGAGGCAGTGCAGATGGATCAACGCAACGGGGGGCTGCGCACGGCATGCGCAGTGCTGGTGGGGGCGCTCCTCTCTCTGGCCGTCGCGGCGTGCGGGAGCAGCAGCACCGGCGATCAGGCCGTCAGCCTCCTCAAGCAGACGTTCAGCGGGACGCACCGCGTGGGCAGCGGGAATCTGAGCGTCAGCCTGACCGTGACCCCGACCGGCTCGAGCACGCTGAGGACCCCGATCAGCGTGAGCTTCGGCGGTCCGTTCCAGAGCCGCGGCGAGGGGCAGCTGCCGGCGTCCGACTTCAACCTCAGCCTGCGCGGCGAGGGGATGGGGGAAACGCTCGGCATCCTCTCCACCGGCACCAGCGGGTACATCACCCTTCGGGGGGTCAGCTATCGGCTGCCGGCGGCGACGTTCCGCCAACTCGAATCGAGCTTTCAGGACATCGGCGGCAATCCAAGCGGAGGGTTCGGGTCGGGGACTCTCGCGAAACTGGGCATCCAGCCGCTGCACTGGTTGAGCAACCCGTCCGTAGTCGGCACCGAGACCATCGACGGGACCAGCACCACCCACATCCGCGCCTCGGTCAACGTCGCTGCCTTGCTCGACGACCTGAGCATGTTCCTGGCGAAGGCCTCGTCGGTCGGCGGCTCCGGCGCCAGCAAGATGTCTGCGTCCCTGTCGGCGAGCACCCGCGCGAAGATCGCCCGGGAGGTCAGGAACCCCACGTTCGACGTCTGGACCGGCACCAGCGACAAGACGGTCCGCAAGCTGGTGATCCAGCTGACGCTGCCGGTCAGCGGCCGGCTGCCGAGGCTGCTCGGCGGTCTGAGCTCCGCCGGGTTCGTGCTGACGATGCGCTACGCCGACCTCAACCAGCCCCAGAGGATCTCGGCCCCGACCACGGTGCGCCCGTTCTCGGAGTTCGAATCGAAGCTGGGCTCGTTGCTGACCGGCATAGAGGACAGCCTCGGGGTCGCGGGGTCACCCGATTCCGCCGGTGGGACCGCCGCGCGGCGCTGACCGAGGGCCAGTCCCGACCAAGCGCCGGTACTGACCATCGGCCAGTAACTACTCCCGGCCGACGTCCTCCTCGTCCTCGTCGAGCTCCTCGACGTCCTCGTCGCCCGCGTTGGCGAGGCCGCTTGGCTGGTGGCGGACCTGAAACGTCTCCAGCAGCTCGTCGCGCCGGTTCTCGTCGACCGGCGTGTCGTCTGAGATTAGGACCCAGTCGGCGCCCTCGTACTCCTCCATGTTGAAGATCTCGGCGTCCATCTCCGGGGAGTCGTCGACGATCACCAGCACCTCGGTCTGAGGGTTGAAGTAGGTCCCGGGGCGGTTGACCAGCTCGTCGAGCTCGACGCGGCGCGGATCTGGCATGGCACGTCGCAGCCTACCGCCTCGAGGCTCGCTCCGGAGGTGACGGCGCGGGCCCGGGTCAGAGCTTCCTGAGCTCGGCGATCTGGCGTTCGATCTCGGTCTCGACGTCGAGCGGGGGCTTGCCCTGCCGGGCCCGGCGGTGGTTGCGGGCGAGGACGAGATCGCGGATCTCCGAGCGCAGGTCGGCGTCGATTGCCGGCGCGGTCAGCCGCCTCAGCTCCTCTTCCACGTCGAGCGGCGGCTCGCCCCGGCGGGCCCGGCGCGCGTTGCGGGCCTGCAGCATCTGGCGGATCTCGCTGTCGCGTTCCCCGAGCGCCGCCGCCGAACCCGGCTTGGGCCCCGTCGGGGCCTCGCGGTCGAGCAGCAGCCGATTCTTCCCGTATTCGTCCCACGTCCGGCGCGAGGTGACGAGCGCGGCCAAGGCCAGCACGATCCCGACCGCGCACACGATCCACAGCACGGTGCCGAACGCTGCCTGCACGGATTAAGTGTTGCGCATGTGACTGGCCACGGCGCCCGTTTTTCCGCGGTGGACGCCGGGCCATCGGGTATCCTCTGTTGTAGCTATTGACTGACTAGTCAGTCGGCGCCCACTGCAAGGAGAACCACGATGGTTGATTTCACGCTCACTGACGAGCAGAAGAGCATGCGCGAGATGGCGCACGAGTTCGCCGAGAAGGAGATCCGCCCCGTCGCCTGGGAGTACGACCGGGACGGAACCTGGCCCCAGGAGATCATCGACAAGGCCTGGGAGCTCGGGCTGATGAACGGCCACCTTCCGACCGAGTACGGCGGTCCCGGTCTTGGCTACCTGGACGGTGCCCTGATCGAGGAGGAGATCGCATGGGGCTGCTCGGGAATCGGCACTTCGCTTTCCTGCAACGGGCTGGCCACCGCCCCGATCGCTCTCGCCGCGTCCGAGGAGCTCAAGAAGGAGTATCTGGGCCGCCTCGCCGAGGCGCCGCTGCTGGCCTCGTTCTGCCTTACCGAGCCCGACGCCGGGTCTGATGTGTCGGGGATGAAGACGACCGCCACCCGCAGGGGCGATAAGTGGGTGATCAGCGGGTCCAAGTGCTTCATCACCAACGGCGAGTACGCCAACTACTACACCGTCTACGCCAAGACCGACAAGGAGGCCGGCCACCGCGGCATCTCCTGCTTCATCGTGCCTCGCGACGCCGGCGTGGTCGTCGACAAGCACGAGGACAAGATGGGTCAGCGCGCGTCGAACACGGCGACAATCACGTTCCCAGAGGTCGAGATCCCGCTGAACCACCTGGTCGGGGACGAGAACAAGGGCTTCAAGATCGCGATGATGACGCTCGATCGCACCCGGCCCGGGGTGGCGGCGATGGCCACCGGCGTGGCCCGCGCGGCGATGGAGTTCGCGATCGACTACTCCAAGGAGCGGGTCCAGTTCGGAGTGCCGATCGCCATGCACCAGGCGATCCAGTTCATCATCGCCGACATGGCCACCAAGGTGCACCTGGCGCGGCTGGCGACCTGGAACTCCGCTGTCCTGCTCGACCAGGGCAGGCGCAACACGCTCGAGTCCTCGCACGCCAAGCGATTCGCCGCCGACACCGCGATGGAGGTCACCACCGACGCCGTCCAGGTCTACGGCGGCTACGGCTTCATCAAGGAGTATCCGGTCGAGAAGCTGATGCGCGACGCCAAGATCCTCCAGCTCTACGAGGGCACCACGCAGATCCAGCGGCTAGTGATCGCGCGGGAGACGCTGTTGCCGCGGCGGACGGAGGAGCCGGCCCCGGCGAGCGTCTGAGGCCACCGCGAACGTAGGACCGGTGATGGGGGCGCCCCGGCAGGGGGCCCCTTTGATTGTGCGGCCGCGAGGTGGCCGGCCACGAGACACCGCCGACTTCCTCCGGCGCGAGCTGCGCTGAGCGCTACTCGCTGGTGCTGAACTCCCACACGGCGATCCCGAGCATCAGCAGCCCCAAAGCCACGACCACCGCCACCTCGAGCAGCGTCGGCACGCGCCAGCCGAACCACGTGACGCCCGGCTCGAGGGCGTGGCGGGCGGTCGGCGAGACGTTGATGTGGTTGAAGACCAGCTGGCGCATCGGATCGACGGCGTAGGTGAGCGGGTCGAGACGGTTGAGGATCGCCAGCCAGGCGGGAAGGCTCGCGACTGAGAACAGCGCGCCCGAGATGAAGAACATCGGCATGATGATCATCTGCATCACGCCGAAGAAGGACTGCATCTGCTTGATGCGGACCGCGATCATCACTCCGAACGCGGTGATCGCGAACGCCAGCAGCAGCTGCAGCACGAAAATCCCCACGATCAGCTCCGGCGAGTAGGGGACGCCCACGAGCGGGGCGAGCAGGATCATGATCACGCCCTGGGTGCTGGCGACGGTGGCGCCGCCGAGGCACTTGCCGATCACGATCGAGCTGCGGCGAACCGGCGCCACCATCATCTCGCGCAGGAACCCGAACTCCCGGTCCCAGACGATCGAGGCGGCCGAGAACATCGCGGTGAACATCACCGCGACACACAGGATCCCGGGGTAGATGAAAGTCTTGAGGTTGACGCCGTGGGTCCCGGCTTTGGTCAGATGCTCGAGTCCTGAGCCCATCACGAACAGGAACAGCAGCGGCTGGACGAGCGAGGCGGCGATCCTGATCCGATCGTTGACGAACCGGATCAGATCCCGGCGCCACACGATCCGGATCGCCCGCAGCTCCGAGTAGACGCTGTGCGGCGGGACGTGGACCCGGACGACCTCCGTCTCCACGCGCTCCGGCTCGGCGACGAGCCGGCCGCGATCGGCAGTCGTACTCATCGCCTGGCTCCGCCCATCATCTGGACCATCACCCGGTTGCGGTGCTTGGCAGGGTCTTCCTCGGCGTCACGGATCGTGGTGCCGGTGTGGGACATGAACACGTCGTCGAGCGTCGGCCGCGAGACGCTGACCGACTTGATCGGGATGCCGAGCTCCGAGAACAACCGGGGAACGAACTCCTCGCCCGAAGGAACGCCGAAGATCACCGCGCCCTCGGCCACTCGTCCCTCGATTCCGAACTGCTCCTCCAGCGCCGCGATCGCGGCCTCGTTGTTGTCGGTGTGGATCGCGACCCTGTCCTTGCCGATTTGGGCCTTGAGCTTCTGGGGCGAGTCCAGCGCGACGATCTCGCCGTTGTCCATGATCGCGATCCGGTCGCACCACTCGGCCTCGTCCATGTAGTGCGTGGTCATGAAGATCGTGATCTCCTCGCGCTCCTTGAGCTCGCGGATGTACTCCCAGATCGAGCGGCGGGTCTGTGGGTCGAGCCCGATCGTCGGCTCGTCCAGGAAGAGGACGCGCGGCGAGTGCATCATGCCGCGGGCGATCTCCAGCCGCCGGCGCATGCCGCCCGAGAACGTGCCCACCGCGGAATCCTTGCGCTCCCACAGGCCGACCATCTGGAGCACCTGGCGCATCCGTGGCTCGACCAGGTCCGATCGCAGGCCATAGAGCTCGGCGTGCAGCCTCAGGTTCTGCCGGGCGGTCAGATAGTTGTCGAGCGTCGGGTCCTGGAAGACCAGGCCGATGTTGCGCCGGACATCGTCCCGCTCGTTCACGACGTCGTGACCGGCGACCGTCGCCCAACCCTCGGTCGGCTTCATCAGCGTGCAAAGCATGTTGATCGTGGTCGTCTTACCGGCGCCGTTGGGCCCCAGGAACCCGAACACCTCGCCGGGGGCCACCTCGAACTCGACCCCCCGGACGGCTTCGATCTCGCCGAAGCGCTTGACCAGTCCGCGAACCTCGATCGCAGCCCGGCCGTCTGAACCGTTCCTGTCGTTCGCCCGCGTCACGCAAACGAGCTTACGTGATCAGTCATCCGTCTCCTCCGCAAGGATCCGGTAGAGCGCTCGACGGGCCTCGGCAAGGGTCGCGGTGGCGCGGGCCAGTTGCTCCTCGCTGCCCGCGTGGACGAACTGCATCGCGGCGACGTGGAGCTGCCTCATCTGCGCCTTGAGGTCTCCGAGCGACGAGGGCTCGTCCTCCTCGGCCCAGGGTGGGGCGGCGTCGTGGCGCTCGGCGATGTGCTCCCGGCCGGCGTCGGTGAGCTCGAACAGCCTCGTGCCCTCGCGCTCCACCGCGCGGATCAGCGCCTCGTCCTCGAGCTGCGCGAGCGCGGGATACACGGCGCCGGGGCTGGGGCGCCAGCGCCCGCCGCTGCGCTCTTCGATCGCCTGCATCAGCTGGTAGCCGTTGCGCGGCTCCTCGGCGAGCAGCAGAAGCAGGGCGGTGCGCACGTCGCCGCGGCGCCGGCGGCCGCGCCCGCCGCCGAACGGCACGCCGGGCGGCGGCCCGGGAAAGGCGACCGGCCCGAACCCCATCGGCCCGCGGCCGAAATGGCGCCTGCGCCCGTACCACTCTTGTTCTCGACTCATCATGGCTCCTTTCGCCGAAGCCTCCAGCTTTCGCCACCCCGCCGCCGGGTGGGGTGGTGTGACTTTCGATATATAACGATATATCGCGATACTCTTGCTGTCAAGGGGATCGTGGGTCTCTCACTACCGGATCCCACGGGAGCAGGAGCGTGAGCACCGCACTGCGAGGCGATCCACAGCGCTGAGATTCGAGCAGTCAGTGATTCGTGGCCTGCAGAGCGCTGTCCGTGCTGTCGACGTCCCATCTCGCGACGCCGATCACCCTATGCCATGCCCACCAGGAACGCCGGTCCGGAGATCATGGCCGCTGGCGGGCTTCGCTCGCCGGAAGGTTGTGGTAGCCGCCAACCAAGCAGGCAGCGAGGAGTCATGTGCCGGGGTTGCGAGTCGAGCCTCGTGGTTGGAGAATGAGTGTTCGGGGTGGTAGGGCTCGAGGTGACCGTGGAGAAAGCAGCGATCAGCACGTCGGCGGGATCGCTCGAATTGGTGGAGCGATCCGAGCATCTCTCGGTGTTGCGCGACGCTGCAGCGTGGGTGCGGGGCGCGCGGCAGGGGCGGCTGGTGCTGGTGCGGGGCGAAGCGGGTGTCGGGAAGACCGCGGTCGTGCGGCGGTTCTGCGAGCAGCTGCGGCCACCGAGCCGGGTTCTGCGGGGCGCTTGCGAGGCGCTGTTTACGCCGCGTCCGCTCGGGCCGTTCGTTGATGTCGCGGAGCTGAGCGGCGGCGAGTTGGCGGAGCTGGTAGAGCGTGGCGGTCGTCCCCACGAGGTGTTGTCTGCCCTGGGCCCCGAAGTGCTGAAAGGTTCACCAAGTGTGCTCGTGCTCGAGGATTTGCACTGGGCCGACGAGGCGACGCTCGATGTCCTCAGGCTGCTTGGCCGCCGCCTCAATGGTTTTCGCGCCCTGGTTGTGGCCACGTATCGGGATGACGAGCTTGACGAGTCTCACCCGCTGCGTATCGTGCTCGGTGAGCTCGCGACAGCCCAAGGGGTCGTACGCGTAGACCTGGCCCGTCTATCGCGGAGCGCGGTCGCAACGCTTGCTGCGCCGTACGAGGTCGACGGTGAGGAGCTGTATCGCAGCACGGGCGGCAACCCGTTCTTCGTCTCGGAGGTTCTGGCGGCAGGGACGAAGGAGATCCCGGCGACCATACGAGAGGCGGTGTTGGCGCGCGCAGCGCGGCTGAGCCCCGCGGCCAGGACGCTGCTGGAAGCGCTGACCGTCGCTCCGGCGGCGGCGGGGCTCGGCGTGCTCGAGGCGATCGCGGGTGATTTGGAGTGCCTCGAGGAATGCATCGGCTCTGGGATGGTGGTTCCAGCCGCGGGAGGTGTAGCGTTCCGCCACGAGCTTGCGCGATTGGTGATCGAGGAGTCAATGGCGCCCAATCGAAGGGTGTCGCTGCACGCGCGGGCCCTGCGAGCCCTTTTTGATTCCCCCGATCGTGCTCGCCTCGCGCACCATGCGGAGGCCGCCGGCGACGCCGGCGCGGTGGTGCGCTTCGCGCCTGAGGCTGCGCGGCGCGCGTCGGCGCTCGGCGCGCACCGGGAGAGTGCGGCGCAGTACGCGCGAGCGCTCCGCTTCGCCGACATGCTTGTGCGCGAGGAGCGGGCCGAACTGCTCGAGCGCCGAGCGTACGAATGCATGGTGAGCGACCAGATCGACGAGGCGATCGACGCGCTCCGAAATGAGCTCACGCTTTGCCGCGCTCTTGGTGACGTCCGGGCTGAGGCACAGGCGTTGCACCTGCTGTCGGATGTGCTCTGGTGTCCAGGCCGCGTCGCCGAGGCCACACAGGCTGCACGGCAGGCGGTGGCGGCGCTCGAAGGTGTGGAGCCCAGCCGGGAACTTGCGATGGCCTATAGCCGCGTCTCCCAGCTGTGCATGGACGCGGAGGACGTCGATGGCGCTGTCGCGTGGGGCACTCGGGCGCTCGAGCTGGCCGAAGCGCTCGATGAGACGGAGATCGGCATTTACACCCTCAATACGATCGGCACGGCACGGTTCATGAATGGAGCGACCGCGGGCAGGGGGCAGCTCGAGCGCAGCCTGGCGCTGGCCAGGGAGGCTGGGCTCGACGAGCATGTCGCGCGGGCCATGATGCATCTCGTCTGGGTGGCGCGGCGCCAGCGGGCTTATGCGCTTGCCCTCGACTACCTCGAGCCGGCGCTCCAGTTCACCAGCGACCGCGGGTTGGAGTTGATGCGGGGATACCTGCTGGGTTACCGCGCACAGATCGCGCTCGATCTGGGACGCTGGCAGGAGGCGGCCGACACGGCGGCGCTCGTCCTGAGCGAGCCGCGGCGTTCCAGGATCCCCCGGATCGCCGCTCTCACGACGATCGCTCGCGTACGCGCTCGCCGCGGTGATCCGGACGTCTGGCCGCCGCTGGACGAGGCGCTCTCGCTTGCGGAGCGAGGCGAGGAGCTCCAGGCAGGTGAACCCGCCGCGGTGGCGCGAGCAGAGGCGGCGTGGCTGGAAGGCGATAGCGGCGGGGTAGGGCGAGCGACGTCCTCGACTCTGGCGCTCGCGCGGCTCGACGGTCGCGTTGGGTTGTGGCAGAGCTAGCCTCGTGGCGTGGGCGGGCGAGGATCCACGATCAGCTCCCCAAGCGCGAAATGGCTGGGCCGTTTGCGCTCGAGGTCGCCGGCGAATGGTCAGCATCCGCGGTGCAATGGCGTGAGCTGGGGTGCCCGTACGAGGCCGCGCTCGCGCTCGCCAGCGGAGACGACGAGAACAGCCTGCGCCGAGCGCTCGATGAATTGCAAGCGATCGGCGCGCGGCCGGCAGCAGCGATCGTCGCACGGCGGCTGCGCCAGCGCGGGGCGCGTGGACTCCCGCGGGGACCGCGCCCCCAAACGCGCGCGAACTCCGCAGGCTTGACAGCGCGCGAGCTCGAGGTGCTGTCACTCCTCGCGGACGGCTTGCGTAACACTGAGATCGCTCAACGCTTGGTCGTGTCCAAGAAGACTGTCGATCATCACGTCTCCGCGATCCTGCGAAAGCTCGACGTGCGCACCCGGATCGACGCCACCGCCGAAGCGGCACGGCTCGGGCTGACCATCCGAAGATAGGTAGCGCCCGATCTCAATATGGGTCTCTGATTCCGATGCGCGGGGCTGCCCGGGCCCGTAGCTTGGCCGCATTCCAATGGGGATCGCGCCGTGCGGTCCACAGCAACAGGAGGGCATCCGATGAGATCCACCCGCACGTATCGCACAGCTGTAGGCGTCGTGGTGGCGGCCGCCGCCTGCGGGCCAGCAAGCCTTGCCGCGGCGAAACCCTTCGAGCTGAACGCCAACGGCTCGTACGTTACGACAACAAGCACACGAACGATCGTCGAAAAGACCGCGCCCTGCTCTGAGGTCTGCTCTGGTGGCGGCTACAGCTCTCCATCGAGCGTGCTTGCGCGGAGTGCGGGCGTGCATGCTGTGCATCCGACAGGAGCGTCTTCGCAGCAAGGTTTCCGGTGGGACGACGCCGGCATCGGCGCGGCGGGAATGTTGGTGCTAATCAGCACCGGCGTGGCGGCCATATTCGCCACCCGCCGCCAGCGTCTGCGCATAACCGCTAGGTGACGATCAGAAGAAGGACTGTCAGTCACTTCCGGCACACGCGTCACAGCCAGCCCACACCTCTTAGCTATTTCTCACCCAGACACTTGAAGGAGATCAGCCCTATGAATCTCAAGGAACGACATAGCACCTATACCGTCAACGGCACACCGAGCGGTCACTCGTACAGGACGATGCTGTGGTTCTCGCCGTCTCACGCACGACCTCGTGGTCATGTTGTCGGTCACAGAATCGGCGAGCGGGTGCCTGAGCCACTTGATGGCCGACCATGTGGTCATGTTGTCGGTCACGGAATCGGCGAGCGAGTGCCTGAGCCCGCTTGACCGACGGACGCGCGGTCATGTCGTCGCTGGCACGCAGCGCCCCGGTGCCGCAGATGATCAATCGAGCCCCGCAGCGTCGCCCGCCGCACGCAAGGTCGGTTCGCCGGCGTGACCAGCAGAAGCGTCCGTGCCAGGAGATTCGGGCCCGCGAAGGAGCGCCTCTGGGACGAGTGCGCATCGTGGCCGAGCGACGGTTGGGCGGCCGGCGGAGCGGAGGACGTCAGCCCTCGCCGGCGCCGGAGCCTGGTCCCTGGCCGGGCCCGCCGCCGCGGGCGCGAATCCAGTCGGCGACCTGCTGGCTCATGTCGCCGAGCTGGGAGCCGAGGGAGGTGACGTTCTCGCCGGCCTCGCGAAAGAAGGAGCGGAAGCGCTCGGCGTAGTACTCCATCGCGTCGCCGGCCTCCGCGCGCACGTCTGACTCCTGATCGCGGGTGCGGAACTCGCCGCGGACGATCCGGTCGTACTCGCCCCCCTGGACCCACTTCATCACCTCGGAGACGCGGCGCACCGCGTAGGTGTGAGTCTGGCCGAGCTCGTCGAAGAACCGCCGCACCCGGTCGCTGGGGTCGTCCCAGCTCTCGTACTCCATCGCCTGGGCCATGAACGCGTCGAGGTCCAGCTTCTCGGCGGGCATCCCGCCGGCGGTGACCATCAACGTCCGGCAGACGATCTGGGGGTCGCGGACGGCCAGCGTCGCCGCGCGGTCGCAGCTCAGCTCGGTGGCTCGGTACCACTCGAGCAGCACCGCCTTGACCGCCCGAAAGGGAAGGCCGAGCAAGAACGGGAGGCTGCCGCCGGCGCCGATGAGTATGTTCAGCGCCGTGACGTAGATCATGTGGTCGGAGAGGATGTGTCCGAGCTCATGGGCGACCACGACGCGCTGCTCGCCGCGGCCGAGGTTCTGCAGCAGCATCGAGTCGAACACGATCATCGGGTTCTGGGACCCGATCGCCTGGGCCCCGCCGGGCACGCCGGAGGCCACGTACAGGTCGTACACGCGCGGCATGTCGAGCACCTTGCAGGCGCCGAGGTGCCCCGCCCACAGCTCGGGCAGCTGGTGCTCGCCGACCTTCACGGAGTTTCCGAGATAGAACTGGCGCAGCGCCCGCTCGTAGCGCCACTCGATCAGCTTGCGCACCAGGGTGTCGAGCATCGGCACCGCCTGTAGCGCGGCGGTCGCTGCCCGGTCGGCCGGGTGCTCGTAGGCCTTGGGGGAGATGTTGTGGTAGGGCTCGATGTTCTCAGGGAGGGTCTCGGTCATGCCCGCAGCGTATTCCTCGCTCCTCGACTTGGCGAGCGATAATCGCCGAGCTCATGCGGACCGTCGGCGTCGCGGAAACGCTCCCGGGCCCAGTCCACGAGGCGGAGAAGTGCTGGTATGACACCGACCGCTGGCCGGCCTGGGTCGACGGGCTCGCCCGCGTGGTCGAGGTGGCGGGGCCGTGGCCGGCCGTCGGGGCCACCGTGGTGTGGCACTCGGGCCCGGCCGGCCGCGGCCGGGTGACGGAGCGGGTGCTCAGCTTCGAGCCCCTGGTCGGCCAGACCAACGAGGTGCAGGACGATTCGATCCGGGGGCGCCAGTCGGTCTCCTTCACGCCGGTGCAGGCAAGCGTCGAGATCGCGCTGGAGCTCGAGTACGAGGTCGTGAAGCGATCGATGTTCACGCCGCTCGTCGACGTGCTGTTCATCCGGGGGGCGATGGAACGCTCGCTGCGGTCGACGCTTACGCGGTTCGGGGCCGAGTTCGCAGCGACGCGTCAGCCGGAGGTCGGGTAGCCTCGCGGCCATGTTCGTGTTCAAAGCCGGAGTCGTCGGCGCCGGCACGATGGGTGCGGAGATCGCCCAGGCGATCGCCAACGCGGAGATTCCGGTGGTGCTCAAGGACGTCGAGCAGCGGTTCGTCGATACGGGCATCGACAAGGCCCGGTCGCTGTGGCAGGGGCGGGTCGACGCCGGCAAGCTGGACGCCGGCGAGCGCGATCGCAAGCTCGCGCTGATCACCGGCGCCACCGATTACACGGCGTTCGGCGACGTCGACTTCGTGATCGAGGCGGTCCCCGAGCGGATGGAGCTCAAGCAGGCGGTGTTCTCCGAGCTCGACCAGGCAACGCCCGGTCACGCGATCCTCAGCTCCAACACCTCGTCGCTGTCGATCACCGAGATGGGCGAGGCGACGAGTCGTCCCGACAAGGTGGTTGGCTTTCACTTCTTCTATCCCGCCTCGGTGATGCGGCCGATCGAGGTGATCGAGAGCGAGGACACCTCCTCGGAGACGGCGCAGGCGGCGATGAGCTTCGCGCAGCGGATCAGGAAGATGCCGATCCGCTGCGGGGAGGCGCCGGGGTTCGTGGTCAACCGCATCCTCAACTCGAGCGTGTCCGAGCTGTGGCGCTTCCAGGAGGAAACCGGGATCGACGTCAAGGAGCTGGACAAGGTGGTGGCCGACTCGAAGGCCGCCCCGATGGGCCCGTTCTTCCTCACCGACCTGCTCGGACTGGACACCGTCGTGCACGTCGCCGAGTACCTGCGCGAGGCCTATGGAGACCGGTTCTACGTGCACAAGCGGATGCAGGAGCTGGTCGCCGCCGGCGACCTCGGCGCCAAGACCGGAAAGGGCTTCTATGAGCACGGCAGCTGACCTCGACACCTCCTCCCTGGTCGATCGCTTCACCCTCAAGGCGCTGGTCGAGAGCTGCCTGGTGCTCGAGGAGGGCATCGCGTCGATGAAGGACATCGACCTGGGGATGATGGCTGGGGCGGGGATCATCCCGCCGCCGTTCGCTCGGGCCGACCAGATCGGGCTCGACGAGTTGCTGGCCAAGCTCGAGCTCGCCCAGCGGGAGTGGGGGGAGAACTTCGAGCCTCCGACGATCCTCCGGCGGTTGGTGGCCCAGGGCAGACTCGGCGTCAAGACCGGGCAGGGCTTCTTTCCCTACGCCCGCCCGGACGCCGGCTTCCAGGACCGCCCGGTGAAGCTCGAGACGCGGGACCAGGTGGCGATCGCCTGGCTCGACCGGCCCCCCGCCAACTCGATCTCGCCCGAGGTCGTGGAGGCGCTGCAGCAGGCCTGGGACGCGGTGAGCGGCTCGGGCACGGTGCGCGCGCTGGTGTTCGCCTCCGCCAATCCGATGCTGTTCTGCGCCGGCGCCGACATCAAGGCGTTCACGACCATGGACGCCGCCGCCGGGCGCGCGCTCCTCGACCAGATGCACGACCTGCTGCGGACCATGGAGCAGTCGAGCATCGCCACGATCGCGGCCGTAGGCGGGGTCGCGTTCGGTGGGGGCTGCGAGCTGGCCATGGCCTGCGACTTCAGGATCGCCGCCGAATCGGCGATGTTCGGACAGCCGGAGATCAACCTCGGGATCATTCCCGGCTTCGGCGGTACCCAGCGGCTGCCGCGGCTGATCGGCGAGGCCAAGGCGCTCGAGCTGGGTCTCCTCGGGGACCCGATCCCGGCCGAGGAGGCCTACGATCTCGGCCTCGCCAACCGGGTGGTGCCCGACCACGAGCTGCTCGACACGGCCCTGTCGTGGGCCCGCAAGCTCGCCGCGCAGCCGCCGCTGGCGATCGAGCAGATCAAGCGCGTCTCGGCCGCCGGCGATCTCGATCAGGGGATCGACGCCGAGAAGCGGGGGTTCGCGACCGTGTTCGCCTCCGAGGACGCCCGCGAGGGGATCGCCGCGTTCCTGCAGAAGCGCACCGCCCATTTCACCGGCACGTGACCGTCGCCACCGGGCAGGCGGACCGGCTGGCGGAGCTGATTCGCGGCGCCGGCTCAGTGGTGGCGCTGACCGGGGCCGGCATCTCGGTGCCCTCGGGGATCCCGGACTTCCGCTCGCCGGGCACTGGCCTTTGGGCGAACGTCGACCCAATGGAGGTGGCCCACATCGACGCGTTCCGGCGCGATCCCGAGCACTTCTGGCAGTTCTACGGTCAGCGATTCCAGACGCTCGAGGACAAGCAGCCGAACCGAGCCCACCAGGCCCTGGCCGAGCTCGAACGAGCCGGACTGCTCGACGCGGTCATCACCCAGAACATCGATCGGCTGCACGCGCGGGCCGGGACCCACAACCTGATCGAGGTGCACGGGACGATCGCCCATTCCTCGTGCCTGAGCTGCCGGGTCAGCTACCCGCTCGCCGAGGTGCGCGAGCGGCTGGCCGCCGATGACCGCGGCGTGCCCCGGTGCGGGTGCGGCGAGGCGCTGAAGCCCGATGTCGTGCTGTTCGGCGAGTACCTGCCCGAGGACGCCCTGCTGCGAGCGGAGCGGCTCGCCGGCGAGGCGGGCCTGATGCTGTGCATCGGCTCCTCGCTCGAGGTCTACCCGGTAGCCCAGCTCCCGGCCACGACGCTGGCCTCGGGGGGCCGGATCGCGATCCTCACCCAAGGCCGGACGCCGTACGACAGCCGGGCGTCGGTGCGCATGGGCGGCGACGTCGTCGATGAGCTCGACGCGGTGCTGGCGGCGCTCGAGCTCACGCACTAGCGACCGCGCGCGCCCGGAGCGCGGCCTCGATCCGCCCGAGCGTGAACTCGACCGCCGCCCGCTGCTCAGGCGCAAGCGGGCCCGAGAGCGCGGCCTGGGCGGCCTCGCCGGCGCGCTCACGCTGGTCGCGCAGCTCGGCGAGCCGTGGCGCCAGCTCCCCGGCGGCGGGGTCGGCGGCGAGCTCGACGAGCGCGGCATCGAGCGCGACCAGCAGCTGGAGCGCGGCCTCGCGCTGGCGGCCGCTGTCAAGGTCGAGTCGGGCGCGCAGCGCCAGTTCCTCGCAGGCGAGGGGCAGCTCGCGTCCGCTCAGGACCGCCGCCAGCCGGGCCTGGGGCTGGAGCGTCTTCAGCCGCCGCTGGCGCGGCCGTGGTCCGAGCAGCTCACGGGCCTCGGTCCACAGCCCGTCGGCCACCTCCTCGCCGGCGCCGAAGCCGATCCGGGCCACCAGGGCTTGGCCGTCCGAGACCGCGTTCAGGTACGGATCGGCGGTCACCAGCCGAAAGGCGTGGAGCGCCCGGTTGAGGACGGCGAGGCCGGCGGCGAGGAAGTCCCCGCCCGCGGTCCGCAGCCAGGCCCGGGCCTCGTCCTCGCCGGCCAGCGGCCGGCCGACGTCGATAACCGTCGCCTTGCCCGTGGATACCGGAGCAGGCTCGGGTTCAGGTGGAGCCTCACGCTGGCGCCTGCGGCCGGCGAGCAGTCGCCGGCGCTCGGGAGCGCCGAGGGTCGCGATCACGAGCACGTGAGTCGGCGGCGCCTCCGGCGGTTCACCGGACCCGCGCAAGAGGTAGCGTCCGTCGGGCGGGCCGAGCGGCCAGGGCAGCTCGACCTGGACGAACCGGAACAGCTGGGTGTTCGAGCCCTCAGCCGCTGCGGGTGCTGCGGATCGCGTATTTGCTGGGGGCGATGGGGACGAGCGGCTCGGGGATCTGGCTGATGCGGTTGATCAGCTGGATCCACTGGTTGGGCTGCAGGATCGACTTGATCTTCCGCGAGAGCTTCTTGTTGGCCCCGAACACCGGCGTGAAGGTGACCTGGATCCGGTTCGCATGGTCCGGCAGCGAGAGCGTGCTCGGCTGGCCCTTGTAGCTCATCAGCGAGATGATCTGGTTGGGCGCCATCGCGCCCTGGAGGGTGAGCAGGCGGCGGATGGTGATGTCGGTGATCGAGCCGGGGCCATGGTGGCCGCGGATGGGGATGTTGTTGATCCTGGCGATGTCGAGGCTGGTCCCGTTGGCGTAGGCCGGGTTGCCGCCCGAGCCGCACTCCAGCCGGGAGACGGTGGGGTACAGGCCCGAGGCCGAGAGGAACTCGATCGTCGCCAGCACGCGGCGGTCGATCACTCCGGACTCGATGTCACGGCGCCCGCAGGCATAGATCTGCACGTGGGGATCGGCAAGGACCCGGCTCTGCAACTGCTCCTTGGACATCAGCAGCACCTGGCCGATCGACGGATCCTTGGCCCCCGGCCCGAAGAACGGATCCACGCCCGCGGCCCGGTACACGGCGGTGGCCTCGAGCAGCTTCCAGCCGTCAAGGATCGGCTTGGGGTCGATCTTGGGCGCGTTCTTGCCCGCCGGCTGGATCATGAACACCATGTGCGAGGCCATGGTCTGGCTCGGGGCCGCGATCCGCCCCAGGATGGTGCCGCCGACCACGATCGCTCCTGCCTTCAGCGGCTTGAGCGTGTACTGGTTCCTGGCCAGGTGAAGGACGTCGGAGAAATAATCGCGGAAGTTCGAGATCTCGGCGGCGGAGCCTTTGAGCTGCTCGCTGCCGCCGGCCGCGTAAGACGCCGGCCGGGCCGGATCGGCGAACAGGCGCTCCTTGACCATCACGTCGGACTGGGGCTGGCTCTGGGTCGCGGCGGCGGGGGTCACCGGCAGCGTGGGCGGCGAGGACTTGACCTCCTTGGTCGCCTTGGCCGAGCTGGGGGTGGGGGTGGTGTTCTGGGTCCCGGCGCTCGCCGGCGCGGTGGGCTTGCGGGTGATGGCCGGCGCCGACAGCTCCTTGGCCAGGTCGGCGGCGGTCAGCTTCACCGGCTTGGGCACCGGGTAGAGCCTCGGAATCTGCCCCAGGTGCGCGTAGGTATAGATGTTCCCGGTCGCGTCCTGGAGCTCGATGTACCGGCCCAGCTGCCGGCTCTGCCCGAGCTTGACGATCTTGCCGTCGTTGGCCGCGATCACCGGCGCGCCCTGCCGGGCGAAGATCGACACTCCGGTGCTGGCCGGATCCGAGTCGATGGCCTCGGCGGCGTTGGCCGTCCGGACCCGAGACTTGGCCAGCCGCTGCACGTCGGAATCGGCGTACTTGGCCGGCGCCGCCACCGGGAAGTGGCCCTCGACGAGGCCGGTCAGCGCGCCGATCAGCTGGTTCGGCATGCCGCCGATCAGCTTCGCCCGCAGCAGCACCGACTGCACGTACCAGGAGGCGTGGTTGTAGGCGAAGATGGCCTCGGACAGGTTCTTGGAGGCGCCGGCGGCGTGGAGGTAGCGGGCCGCGGTGAAGATCGCATCGACCGGGTTGTAGGGGTCGGCCACGCCGTCGCCGTTGGCGTCGACGGCCCATTCCTTCCACGTCGAGGGCAGGAACTGCATCCACCCGACCGCTCCGGCGCTCGACACCGACAGGTTGCGTCCGTAATCGGTCTCGATCTCGTTGATCGCCGCCAGCACCTGCCACGGAACGTCGTACTGGATGCCCGCGGCCTGGTAGATCGGCAGCAGGAAGGGCGGGATCCGGAACGAGTCGATGAAGAAGTTGGGCACGCCGAGCGGAGCGGGACCGGGCAGCGCGAACGAGAACGTCGGGTTCGACGGCGTCGGCACGCCCCCCGAGCCCTTCGCGGACGGCTTCGACCGCGGCTTGGACTTGGAGCTGCTCTGCTTCTTGGTGGCCGGCTTCTTGGCCTTCGGCTTCGGCTTGGGCTTGGGCTTGGTGGTGTGGTTCGGGGTCGTCGAGGAGCTCTTGTGCTTGGTCGGCTGCTGTGATCTGTGCGGCGGCGGCGTCTTGTGCGAGGTGGTGGTCGTCGTCGAGGTGGTGCTCGGCGAGGTGGTCGACGTCGTCGGGGCCGACGAGCAGGACTCGGTGACGTTCTGGACCGGGCCGGTGACCGGCAACTTGATCGAGGACAGCGGTGTGCCCGGAGGCACGTTCACGGTGAAGCTCATCTTCTGTCCGCCCACCAGCGTTACCGTGACCACGCACGTGTCGGCCGAGGCTGTCGGCAGGGCTCCGAGCCCCCACACGGCGAGCAGGCCCACCGTGGCAACAACGACCAATAGCCTTCGGGTCCTCAGCACTCTGGCCTTACTCCTCCCGCCATCGGCGTGCGCACGTCGCATCTGCCGCGACTACACGGCGGCAGGGGACGGACGCTACTGACTGAAAGCGTGCTTTGCAACGCCGAACCGTGTTGTCGGCAGCGTGTCCAGGATGGCTTGCGCCAAGCCGCGCCGGGGGCAGGAATCGGGCCCATGGCGTCCTGCATCGGCCGGGCGGGGCGGGGACTGTAGCCCGTGGCGGACCGAATCGGCGCAGCCGGCACGACCTGATCCTCAATCTGAGGGTGAGCTATGCGCCGATCCCGTCCGACCGCCCGCCCGGCGCTCGCGAGCCACGCACATCCGAATACGTCAATTTGGAATCAATCATCTAGGGTGCGCCGAGACACTTCGAAAAGGTGGACGCGGCGATGAGCGAAGACATGAACCTAAAACAGCGGATGACGCGCCAGGGCGAGGAGGCGATCGGCAAGCTGGCGCAGGAGCTGCTCGACAATGCGGTGGTGAGCGGTGCCCTGTCGGCCGCGTTCGAGGCCCGGGAGCGGGCCACCCGGGCCCAGGAAGTGGCGATGGGCGCGCTGAACCTGCCCTCGGCGAGCGATCTCGAGCGGCTGACCCGCCGCCTGCGGGGCGTCTCCCAGCGACTCGAGGGGATCGAGGACGGGCTCGATCGCCTCGAACAGCGGATCGAGAGGATCGGCGTCGCGAGCTCGATCGAGCAGCGGCTGGGGGCGATCGAGCAGCGGCTGGAGGCCATCGAGAGCGCGCTCGGCGAGCGCTCGTCGGCCTGACCCGCGGCTCAACCGCCGGGCAGCCGGGTCAGTCCCCGCAGCGCCAGCTCGCCGAGGCGGTGCTCGGCTGCTCGCAGCTCCTCGGCCCCGATCCGGATCCGCTCCGGCAACAGCAGGTCGGTGACGATCAGGACCGCCGCGGCCCGGATCCCGCGCCGCGCGGCGAGCGCGAACAGCGTCGCGGTCTCCATCTCCACCGCGACCGCGCCGGCGGCGCGCCAGCGCTGCGCCTGGTCGTCGGGGCCGTCGTAGAAGAGGTCGGTGGAGGCCACGGGGCCGCGCCGGGCGACGCCGTCGCCGGCCGTTTGCAGGGCGAGTGTCAGCTCCGGGTCGCCGCCGAGGCGCTCCACGGCGCCCAGCGCCCGGCTCGTGCCGTCATCGGGGATGGCCTCGGTCGCCACCAGCAACTCGCCGAGGGCCAGCGAGGGCACGAGCGCGCCGCAGGTCCCCACGCGCACCAGGCTCCGCGCGCCGAGGTCGGCCAGCTCGGCGACCACGATCGCGGCACTCGGGCCGCCCATCCCGGTGCTCTGGATGGTCAGCGGCCGACCGTCGCCGGCGACCCCGCTGTAGCCCCACAACCCCCGGTTGTGGTTGAACATCTTCGGCTCCGCGAGCAGCGACTGGGCGAGCAGCAGGGCGCGCCCGGGATCCCCCGGGAGCAGCACCCGCTCGGCCAGCGGAGCGGTCGGGCAGAGGTGGATCGGGCCGGTCAGGGTCGCGAGATTAGCCCGGCCCTTAGACTCACGCCGCGCCGATGAGCACCTTCAAGTCCAGCGAGGAGTTCCGCGAGGTGATGGACCGGATGTTCGCGCTGATGAGCGACGACCCCGAGATCGGGCCGAAGCTCCGCGAGGCCGACACCCCGCAGCGATTCGAGTTCACCGACCTGGAACTGGTGGTCAACATCCGCTCGGGCCGGGACAACGAGCCGAACCTGGCCTGGGAGTGGTCCGACGAGGTCTCCTGGGAGCCGAAGGTGCGGATGACGATGAGCTCGGAGACCGCGAACCGCTACTTCCAGGGCAAGGAGAACATGGCCATCGCGATCGCCCGCCGGAGGATCAAGACCGGCGGCGATGTGAAGGCGACGCTGACGATCCTGCCGATCACCAAGCCGGCGTTCGCGCGCTACCGGGACATGATCGCGACCGACTACCCGCACCTCGAGGTGTGAACCGACGGCGAAAATGAACGCCGCGTATTGACATCGGCCGCGATCGCGAGTAGACCTAGCAATCTCAGGTCAGGCAACAGGCCGGAACGTGGGAGCGGGCCCGCACAGCCGGGACATCCCCCCGCGAGGCGCCGCCGGAAACGTGACGAGCGCCAACGGCCGACGCAGCGGGCCGTTACGTCCGCGGGTGGCGGGACCTCGTTCTCATCGGGGTCCCGCTGCCGACTGTACGGTCCCGGCGGGGTAGTGGGGGGCCCCGGGGGGGCGAGAAGGGACGGGGTCCCGGCCGATCCAGTGGGGGAGACTGTGCGTATGCGCAGCGGCGGGAACGACAACGGGAGCTTGAGCCTCTCCCCGGGCGAGGCCGCCAGGCGCGCCGGGGTCACCCCGTCGACGCTGAGACGGTGGGCGCGAGCGGGAGTGATCCCGCAGTACGCCCGCGAGTGGACGCCGGCCGCGGTCAGCCAGGCGCGGATGGTGGCGAGGATGCGCGAGCGCGGCCATTCGCTCGAGCAGATTCGCCACGCCACCGAGCAGGGCCGGCTCGCCTTCGGCTATGTCGAGGAGCTGTTCCCGTCCGGGGAGGGCAGTTACACGCGCGCGCAGGCCGCGCGCGAGACGGGCCTCGAGCCGGCGCTGATCGAGCGGATCGTGACCTCGCTCGGGCTGAGCGCGGAGCAGACCGACTCGCTCACCGACGACGATCTGCAACTGCTCCGCTACGTGGCTGCGGTGCTCTCGGCGGGATTGCCGTTGGTGGCGATGCTGCAGCTGATCAGGGTCTACGGCCAGGCGATGGCGCACCTTGCCGATGCCGAGGTCAGGCTGTTTCATCTCTACGTCCACGAGCCGCTGATGCGCTCCGGTTCGACCGGGATCGAAACCGCCGAGCAGATGTTCGCCCTCTCCCGGGAGCTGCTGCCACTGTCCTCGCCGGTCATGGATCACGTCCACCAGCGCTATTTGCAGCACTTCATCGAGCAGGACGTGGTCGGCCACATGGAGGCCGATCAGGACGGCCAGCAGCTCGATCTGGGGCGGATGCGGGTGGCGATCGCGTTCGCGGACCTGGCCGGCTATACGCGGCTGACCGAGGAGGTGGGCGAGCTGGAGGCCGTGGACGCGGTCGAGCGATTCGTCGAGTCGGTCGAGGTCACGCTCCCCGACGAGGCCCGGGTGATCAAGACGATCGGCGACGAGGTGATGATCGTAGGCGCCGATCCGGGGACGCTGACCGACTGGGCGGTCGGCTTTCAGCGTCTGCACGAGGGGCGGCCCGAGCCCCGGATCGGGATCCACTGCGGCGACGCCCTGTATCGCGACGGCGACTACTACGGCCGCGACGTCAACATCGCCTCCCGGGTGGCGGCGCGGGCCGCCGGCGGCGAGGTGCTGGTCACCCGGCCGGTCGTCGACCAGGCCGGATCCCACCTGGCGTTCGAGCGGATCGCCGAGATCACGCTCAAGGGCTTCTCCGAATCGACCGAGATCTTCGTCGCCCGCCAGGAGGAAGAGGACTGATGCTGGAAACGGTCCGCGAACAGGGGCTGCTGGCCGCCGGCCGGCCGGTGGTGGTGCTGTTCTCGGGGGGGCGCGACTCCACCTGCCTGCTGGACCTGGCGGTGCGGATCGCCGGCGCGGACGCGGTGAGCGCGCTGCACGTCAACTACGGGTTGCGCCACGGCGCCGAGCAGGACGAGCGCCACTGCCGCTCGCTGTGCCAGCGGCTCGGGGTGGCGCTCGACCTCCGCCGGCCCGTCCGGCCGGCGCGCGGCAACCTCCAGGCCTGGGCACGCGAGCAGCGCTACGGCGCCGCGGCGCAGCTCGCGCGCTCGCGCGCCGCCGACGTCGCCGCCGGCCACACCGCCACCGATCAGGTGGAGACGATCCTCTATCGCCTCGCCTCCTCGCCCAGCCGCCGGGCGCTGCTGGGGATGCGTCCCAGGGACGGCATCCTGGTGCGGCCTCTGCTCGGGTTCACGCGCGCGCAGACCGCCGCCTACTGCGCCGACCGCGGCCTGGAGTGGCGTGAGGACGAGAGCAACGAGATGGACAGCTATGCCCGGGCGCGGATCCGCGCCCGGCTGGTGCCGGCGCTGCGGGAGGTGCACCCGGCCGCCGAGGAGAACGTGCTGGCGCTGGCGGCGATCCTGCGAGAGGAGGCGGAGGTGCTCGACGCCGCCGTGGACGCCGCGCTCGATGGCCGCGCCGAGATCTCGCTGGCGCAGCTGCGAGAAATGCCGGCCGCCCTGCGGGCCCTGGTCGTGCAGCGGCTCGCCGACGGCGCCGCCGGGGCGCCGGCGCCGGGGGCGGCACGGCGGGCCGAGGACGTCGTGGCACTGCCGCAGCACGGGCGCGCTGCCCTCGACCTGCCGCATGGCGTCCGGGCGGTAGTCGAGCGCGGCCTGGTCCGGTTCGAGCAGACCCCGCCGCTGGCGCGGGGCCGCCCGGGCGAAACCGAAAAAGGGTCCGCGAAGCGGGCCCCCATAAACTAAAAATCCGTGACCGGCGACGACTCGATCGGGGAGATCCTGGTCCCCGCCGACGACCTCGCGCGCCGGGTGCGGGAGATCGCAGCCGAGATCTCGCGCGACTACGCCGACAAGGATCTGGTCCTGATTGGCGTGCTCAAAGGCGCCGTGTTCTTCCTCTCGGACCTGATGCGCCACCTGGAGATTCCGGTGGAGGTCGACTTCATGGCGGTGGCGTCGTACGGATCGGCGACCAAGTCCTCGGGCGTGGTGCGGATCCTCAAGGACCTCGACGCCTCTATCGAGGGCCGGGACGTGCTGATCGTCGAGGACATCGTCGACTCGGGCCTGACGCTCCAGTATCTGCTGCGCAACCTGGCCGGCCGCAACCCGGGCTCGCTCGAGGTCTGCGCGCTGCTGATCAAGCCCGAGCGCAGGAAAGTGGATCTGCGAACCCGATACGTGGGCTTCGAGATCCCCAACCGGTTCGCGATCGGCTACGGACTGGACCACGGCGAGCGCTACCGAAACTTGCCCTATGTGGCCGCGTTGAGGGAGTGAACCATGCCGTGCAACCCTGGCCAGTGGGCCAAAGGTAGCTGCTACGCTTGACCTCTCTCCGCCCTGAGCCTACGCGCAGCGTGCGCAGATTTTGCCTATGAGCAGGTTTTTCAAGAGCGCCGCCTTCCCGATTCTGATCGTCGTGGTGCTCGCGTTCTTCGCCCAGAAGCTGATCGGCACCTCGAGCCACGCGCCGAAGCAGACGTTCGGCAACCTGCTCACCCAGCTCGACTCCGGGCAGGTCAAGAGCATGTCGATCCACACCAAGGACAACACGGTCGACGTGACCACGACCTCCGGGGTGAAGTACACCGTCGGCTATCCCGACGACTACGCGCAGACCCTGATCAACGACGCGCAGCACGACATTGCCGGCGGGGGCAGCGGCCTCGATGTCCAGGGCAAGACCTCGAACGGATGGCTGTCGCTGCTCACCTACATCTTGCCGTTCGTGATCTTCATCGGCTTCTGGATATTCCTGATGAACCAGGTCCAAGGCGGCGGCTCGAAGGTGATGTCGTTCGGCAAATCGCGGGCCAAGCGAATGTCGGTCGACAGTCCGAAGATCACGTTCCGTGACGTCGCCGGGGTCGACGAGGCCGTCGAGGAGCTGCACGAGATCAAGGAGTTCCTCGAGAACCCGAAGAAGTTCCAGGCCCTGGGCGCACGGATTCCCAAGGGTGTGCTGCTCTACGGCCCCCCGGGCACCGGCAAGACGCTGCTGGCGCGGGCGGTGGCCGGCGAGGCGGGGGTGCCGTTCTTCTCGATCTCGGGCTCGGACTTCGTCGAGATGTTCGTCGGCGTCGGCGCCTCCCGCGTGCGCGACCTGTTCGAGCAGGCCAAGCAGAACTCCCCCTGCATCATCTTCATGGACGAGATCGACGCCGTCGGGCGTCACCGCGGCGCCGGCCTGGGCGGCGGCCACGACGAGCGCGAGCAGACCCTGAACCAGCTGCTGGTCGAGATGGACGGGTTCGAGATGAAGGACAACATCATCTTGATTGCGGCTACCAACCGGCCGGACATCCTCGACCCGGCGCTGCTGCGCCCCGGCCGCTTCGACCGTCAGATCGTCGTGGACCGGCCCGACCGCATGGGGCGCAAGAAGATCCTCGAGGTCCACACGCGAGGCAAGCCGCTGGCGAGGGAGATCGATATCGACGCGTTGGCTGGACAGACTCCCGGGTTCACCGGCGCTGACCTGTCCAATCTCGTCAACGAAGCGGCGCTGCTCGCCGCCCGCAACGGCAAGCGCGAGATCACCCAGGACGAGCTCGAGGAAGGGATCATGCGGGTGATCGCTGGCCCGGAGAAGAAGACCCGGGTGATGAGCAACAAGGAGCGCAAGATCACCGCCTATCACGAGATGGGCCACGCGATCGTCGGCCACTACCTGCCGAACTCCGATCCGGTCCACAAGATCTCGGTGATCTCTCGGGGACAGGCGCTCGGTTACACCATCTCCTTGCCGACCGAGGACAAGTTCCTGACCACCCGGGCAGAGCTCCAGGACACGATGGCGATGACGCTCGGGGGGCGGGCCGCCGAGGAGATCGTCTTCGGCGAGGTCACCACCGGGGCTTCCAATGACCTGGAGAAGGTGACCGCCACCGCCAAGCAGATGGTGATGCGGTTCGGGATGTCGGAGAAGCTCGGCCCGCGGGTGTTCGGCCACGACCACGGCATGCCATTCCTGGGCCGCGAGTTCTCGGCCGAGCCCGATTACTCGGACGAGATCGCGCGGGAGATCGACGACGAGATCCGGCGGATCGTGGAATCGGCGCACGTCCAGGCCAAGGAGCTGCTGACCACGCACAAGAGCTCGCTGGAGAAGCTGTCGGAGATCCTGATCAAGCGCGAGACGATCGAGCGCGAGCAGTTCGAGGCGCTGCTCGACGGCGGGACCGAGGAAGAGGTCTTCGGCGCCGAGGCGCCGCCCCCGCCCGAGGTGCCGCTTCCGCCGGCCTCGCCCGAGCGGGCGCCGGGCCGCGAGGGCCCGCGGCCGCTGCCGCGGCCAGGGCTCGCCGGCGGAACCGCGGAGTAGCTACCCCAGGCGCTGCAGGTACCGCGCCACGTCCACCCGCTCCGAGGCGGCTGCGGGCCCCGGCAGCGGCGGGTTCAGCCCCGCCGCCTTGCACTCGGCGAGCCCCGGCCCCAGCGGCGGCGCGGCATGGAGCCGCGGCGGCTTGCGGAAGGCGGCGTGACGGAAGTCGAAGTAGTCGGTCATCGGCTGGGCGTTGGCGTCCCGGAAGGTCATCGCCGGCAGGTTCCACTTGCGCTCGATGAAGGCCGCGATCGAGGTGTGGTCCTGGACGACGCGCGAGACGTATCTGGGCCGGGCCCAGGGCGAGACCACGATCAGCGGCACGCGGAAGCCGTACCGGTTGTAGCTGCCCGGCGGGTCGCCGGGAGCGAGCATGGGCGCAATCGAGTCGGGCTCGATCGCGCGGGGCGGCGGGACGTGGTCGTAGTAGCCGCCGTGCTCGTCGTAGGTGATGAACAGCGCGGTGTGCTCCCAGGTGGGGGCCTCGATCAGCGTCCGCACGACGCCGGCCACGAACTCCTCGCCCACCTGGATGTCCTGCGGGTTCTCCTCCGAGGTGGTGTCGTAGTTCGGGTCCAGGAACGTGAACGGCGGGAGCTTGCCGGCCGCGGCGTCGGTGGCGAACTGGCTGAACGGGCTGGTGCGCGCGAGCTGGGAAGAGTTGTTGCGGAAGTTCGGCAGGATCAGGGGACTGGCGATCTGCTGGTAGTAGACCCGCCAGCCGACCTTGAAGGCGTCCAGCCGATCGAAGATCGTGCCGTTGGCCGCCGAGGGCAGCAACCCGGCGGTGTTGGTCGAGATCGTTCCCGAGGCCGTGCCGGCGAACAGGAATCGCCGGTTCGGGTAGGTCTGGGCGAGGACCGAGCAGAAGTAGCGCTCCCCGACCGGGAAGTGCCGGGCCAGCGAGTAGGTGAACGGTATGTCGCGCTTGTCCCAGAACGTCATGGCGACCGGGCCGCTGGCCTTGACGAAGCCGTCGTTGCGCCCGCCGTCATAGGACTCGTGGCTGGCGTTCCATGACTGGCTCGGTTCGCCGCTCAGCTGGCAGGGCGAGGTGCCGTGGGTGGCGAACACTGGGTGGCCGGTCGCATCTCGGTTGAAGTTGACGATGCGATCCCGGTGGCGGGTGAGGCCGTCGACGCGGGCGCGACCCCTGACCTCGTACGGGAGCATCCCCAGCAGGTTGTCGAACGAGTGGTTCTCCATCATCAGCACGACGATGTTGCGGATCTGGGGCATGCTCGGCGTGCCCGCGGGCAGGTGCGGGAACGGCAGGCTGTTCGGCCGGCGGGTCCCGTGATGCTTGGCCAGCGGCCGCGCCCATGCGGGCAGCCGGCCGGCGGCCAGCACGGCCGCGCCCGCACCGGCACCGCGTAGCAGCGTGCGTCGAGTCATTGCGTCGGTCATCAGCTGGCCTCCAGGTTCACGTTCGCGCGGAATGCCATCTTTTCATCAACGGCCTGAACAAGTAGCCGCAATGTGTAGGGATCGAGCATCCGTTCAGTAGTTGGGCGCGCGTCGACCGCGGCCGAGTTCGGCGCGCCTGGCTGTCCTCCGGCCACGCCCGGGTGTCCTCACGGCACGTCCGGGTGCCCCTCCGGGGCCAGGAACGGCGCGAAGTCGGCCAGGTAACGTGCCTGGCGAGCATGCCTGAGCAAAGTGGCAGATTTCGGCGTGGTTTGCTGTCGGCGACCCGGCTCTGGCTGCCGCTGACGATCGCGCTCGCCGGCGTGGTGCTGATCGTGCTCGGCCACGGCCGTGTCTCGACCAACGGCGACACCCACACGCTGCTCTCGGCGGCCGGTGTCGCGCTGCTGTTGGTCGCGCTGAGCGTGTGGATGATCAACTGGATGTTCCAGATGAGCGTGCAGAGCAATCGCGACCGAGAGCTGGAGGAGGAGGCCCGCGAGTACTTCGACGAGCACGGACGGTGGCCCGACGAGGACGGTCAGTGAGCGCCGGCTCGCCCCAGTTCCGGATCATGGGGATCGTCAACGTCACCCCGGACTCGTTCTCGGACGGTGGCAGGTTCCTGGATCCGGAGGCGGCCATCCGGCACGGGCTGAAGCTCGAGGCCGAGGGGGCGGCGATCCTCGACATCGGCGGTGAGTCGACCCGTCCGGGCGCGGACCCGGTGAGCGTGGAGGAGGAGCTGCGCCGCGTGCTGCCCGTGATCGACGGGTTGATCTCCGCCGGGTCATCGGCGGAGATCTCGATCGACACCTACAAGGCGGGGGTGGCGGCGGAGGCCGTGCGCGCGGGGGCGACGATCGTCAACGACGTGACCGCCTTGCGCGGCGATCCCGAGATGGCCGCCGTGGTGGCGGGATCCGGCGCCGGCTGCTGCCTGATGCACATGCTGGGAGAGCCGCGGACGATGCAGGAAGATCCCCGCTACGAGGATGTCGTCGACGAGGTGAAGGCATTCCTGGCCGGGCGGATCGAGCTCGCCACCGCCTCCGGGGTCGCGGCCGAGCGGATCATGGTCGACCCCGGGATTGGCTTCGGCAAGACGGTGGCCCACAACCTGGAGCTGCTGCGACGCCTGCACGAGCTCGTGGCCCTGGGTCCGCCGGTGCTGATCGGCACCTCGCGCAAGTCCTTTCTGGGCCGGCTCACCGGCCGTGACGTCGATCACCGGCTGGCGGGGACGATCGCCACCAACGTGCTCGCGTACGCCGCCGGGGCGCGGGTCTTCCGGGTCCACGAGGTGGCACCGGTGAGGGACGCGCTCGCGGTGGCGGCTGCTACGGTCAACCGGCGATGGAGCTCGACGACGGCGACGAGTACGACGAGGTAGAGGAGCAGGACGAGGAGGGCGAGGAGCGATCCGAGCCCGAGATCACGATCGAGGTCACGGGCCTGTCGCTGTTCACGCACGTGGGGGTGACGGCGGCCGAGCGGGAGGTCGGACAGCGGCTCCTGCTGGATCTGCGACTCGACGTGGGGGACTGCGACGCCACCGTGACCGATCGGATCGAGGACACCGTCGACTACGCCGAGGTGTGCGACAGCGCGAACCTGGTTGCCCAGCAGCGTTCCTACAAGACGCTCGAGCGGCTGTGCGCGGCGATCGCCGATCGGCTGCTGGGCAAGTACGACCTGCAGGCGGTGTGGGTGAAGGCCTCCAAGCCCGAGCCGCCGCTGCCGTTTGCCGTTAGCGAGGTGTCGGTCGAGGTGTGGCGCGAGGCTTAGTGCGACGTATTTATGGCGGAGACCACTCAGCTCCGTCGTGACCCGCGGCTACCTGGGGCTGGGCTCGAACGTGGGCGACCGGCGCGCGTATCTCGAAGCCGCGGTGGCCGAGCTGCCTCGGCACGGGGTCCAGGTCCTCGCCTCCTCGTCGGTGTACGAGACCGAGCCCGTCGGGCTGGTGCTCGATCAGCAGGACTTCCTCAACGCCTGCGTGCGGATCGACACCCGCCACGACCCCGAGGCGCTGCTCGACGCCTGCAAGGAGGTCGAACGCGCGGTGGGACGGGCCCCCGGCGGCGTGCGCCACGGGCCGCGGGCGATCGACGTCGATCTGCTGCTGCTCGACGGCGTCGAGTACGCCTCCGACCGGCTGACGCTGCCCCATCCCGAGGTTCGCTCGCGCCGGTTCGTGCTCGTGCCGCTGCTGGAGCTCGATCCCGCGGCCACGCTGCCGGGCGGGGAGTCGCTGGCGCACGCCGTCTCCGGCCTCGGCCCCGGGCAGGAGGTGAGGCTGGTGGGGCCACCCTTGCACGGGGGCCGATGATCGCCACCCTTGCACGGGGGCCGATAATGGCCGCCGATGCTGCTGGTCGTCGACGTTGGCAACACCCAGACGCATTTCGGCGTGTTCGACGACGCCGGGGTGCTGGCCGAGCACTGGCGATTCGCGACCGTCAGGGACTCCACCGGCGATGAGCTCGGCGCCGCGCTCTCGAACCTGCTCGGGCTGCGCGGGCTGTCGCTCAGCGAGGTCGAGAGCTCGATCGTGTCCTCGACCGTCCCGCAGCTGTCCGAGCAGTGGACGGCGATGGCGGATCGCTATCTCGGCCACGGGATGCTGGTCGTGGGTCCCGCGATCCGCACCGGGATGCCGATCAGGATCGACAACCCGCATGAGGTCGGCGCCGACCGGCTCGTCAACGCGGTGGCCGCCTACGAGCGGATCAGGGACACCTGCGTGGTGGTGGACTTCGGAACCGCCATCACCTACGACGCGGTGTCGGCGGCGGGCGAGTACCTCGGCGGGATCATCAGCCCCGGGGCCGAGATCTCGATCGACGCCTTGTATGACCGGGCCGCGAAGCTGCCCAAGGTCGAGCTCGCGCCGCCCCGGTCGCTGATCGGCAAATCGACCGTCGACGCGATCCGCAGCGGGATCGTCTACGGGTTCGCGGGCCAGGTCGACGGAATCGTCCGGAGGCTGCGCGGCGAGCTGGGGGCGGGTACGACCGTGATCGCCACCGGCGGGCTGGCCCAGGCGCTGGTGCCATTCGTGCGCGAGACGGTCGATCAGGTCGACGACCTGCTGACGCTGATCGGGCTGCGGCTGATCTGGGAGCGCAACCAGTAGCTGAAGCTGGGCGGCCCACTAGCTCGCCGGCTGCCCCGCCGGCGTCGGCCCGAGCTCCGGCACCGGCACCTCGGGCGTCCGCGCCACCGTGGTGGCGAGGATCAGGAAGGCGATCCGCCGGCGGTCGGTGGGATCATCGGCGGCGATCTGGTCGTAGATGTCGATCAGGTGGCGGATGGCGGCGAACACCGGCGCGTCGTCGACCTCGTCGGGCACGTCGCAGGCCAGCCGCGCCAGCGCGAGCATCTCCGTGCCCGCCTCCGAGCCGCGCATGGTCGCGATCGCGCCCAGCATCAGGAACTCCGAGACCCGATCGAGCAGCACGTGCGGTGGCTGCTCGCGCTCGCCGACCGCGGGCCCAGCCGGCTGCAGCGGCTCGCCGGCGGCCATGCGCAGCGCCTGCTCGGATGCGATCGACCGGATCTGTTGCGCGGACAGCCCGACCTGGAGCGCGGTGCGAAGCTGGAATGCGGCCGACATCGCGGTGTTGCCGTACGGCGCGTCGCTGGCGAACACGATCTGGCCCGGGGGCACCAGCGCGAACAGCGCCCGCAGGTCGGCGGGCATCCACCAGGCGGTGTCGAACAGCAGGTTCGGGTGATCGGGGGCGACGCGCCAGATCCAGGACAGGTCGCAGATGCCGGCGTGGGCGAGGATCAGGCGCGCGTCCGGGAAGTCCTCGGCCAGCTCGACGGCGTGGAGGCCCAGCGCCGGAATTCCCCGGCCGGCGTGGATCAACACCGGCAGCCGCCGCTCGTGGGCGAGCGCGATCAGCGAGCGCACGCCGGGATGGTCGAGCGTGAACTCCTCGGCGCGGGGATGGAGCTTGATTCCCCGGGCGCCGGCGCGCAGGCACCGCTCGGCCTCGCCGACCGGATCCTGGTGCGGGTTCACGCGGCAGAACGGGATCAGCAGCGAGTCGGCCCCGCGGGCAGCCTCGAGCACGGCGTCGTTGGCGGGCGCGTAGCCGTCGGGCTCATGCATCGGGAACACGAAGGCCCCGCGGGCGTGGGCCAGCCCGAGCCCGGCGAGGAGCTGCTCGGGGGTCTGGCTCATCCCGTCGGGGTCGTTTTGCCCCAGGTGGGTGTGCGCGTCGAACAACTCGATCCCCGGAACCTGGTCGAGCACGATCTCAGTCCAGGGCTTGAGCACGGGACCGATATCCATGGAGCGGATTCGTACCATGAATGCCTATGCCGCTCACGCTCAACGACGGCTGGACGCTCGGCGGAGTGCGGATCGCCAACCGCGTCGTGCTGGCCCCGCTGGCCGGGATCGGCAACTGGTTCGTGCGCCTGCAGGCCAAGCGCTACGGCGCCGGGCTGGTGGTCTCCGAGATGGTCTCGAGCTTCGCCGTCCACTACCGCAACGAGCGCACCTGCCGCGAGCTGCTGCGCATTCATCCCGACGAGCATCCGGTCTCGATCCAGCTCTTCGGCCACGACCCCGAGGTGATGGCCTCGGCCGCCGAGCAGGTGGCGGCCGCGGGCGCCGACCTGATCGACCTCAACATGGGCTGCCCGGTCCCGAAAGTGTGCAAGACCGGAGCCGGGGCGGCGCTGCTGTCCGATCCGGCGCGCGCGGTGGCGCTGGCGCGGGCGGCGGCGCGGGGGAGCGGCCTGCCGGTCACGGTGAAGCTGCGGACCGGCCAGCGACCGGGCGAGCGGACCGGCGTCGAGGTGGCCCGTCGCCTGGTGTTCGACGGCGGTGTGGCCGGGCTCGGCATCCACCCCCGCCACGCTTCCCAGCGCCACCGCGGCGCGCCCGACTACGAGCTGGCCCGGTCGCTGGTGGAGGAGCTGCCGGTGCCGGTGCTGATCTCGGGCGGCCTGCACACGGCTGAGGCGGCGTGGCGGGCCTTCGACCACACCGGCGCCGCGGGCGTGCTGCTCGCGCGCGGTTCGCTCGGCAACCCGTGGCTGTTCGAGCAGCTGCTGGGACGGCGCACCAGTGAGCCCCCTCCCGAGGAGATCCTGGCCGAGCTCGACTGGGTGCTCGAGCGCGCGTGCGAGCACCTCGGCCGTGACCGAGCCGCGCGATACCTGCGCAAGTTCTATCCCTGGTACGCCGACAGGCTCGGCGGCGGGCGGGCGCTCCAAGGGGCGCTGCAGCGGGCGGAGAGCGTGGAGGAGGCGCGGGCGTTGTTCAGGGCGGGCGTAACCGACGCTGCCCCCGTGGCCGCGTAGTAGGCTCCCCGGGCGCTTGAGCCTCTCATCCGCCATCGCCCGTGGCTGCGCGGCCGCGTTCGCCGTGATCGCGGTGGCGATCGCGCCCGCCGCCGCCGGCGCCCAGGTCGAGCCCTACGGGGCCCACGACTACGGCGGCTTCCGCAACATCCTGCCCCCGGGCACGAACGGGTTCGACGATCTCGCCCAGCTCGTTCAGTTCGTGACCACAGGGGCGCGGCCGCCGCACAACAACGATCAGCTCGGGATGTACTCGAACCTGACCACGGCCGCGCCCAACATCACCACCGCGCAGATCGGCGATTACTTCAAGGACGCCACGTTCGGGGTCAAGACCGGCGAGGTGGCCAGCGAGGAGAATCCCGAGCCCGGGGCCACGATCCTCCGCGATCAGCAGTTCGGCGTTCCCCACGTCTACGGCGACACCCGCGCCGAGCTGATGTTCGGGATCGGCTACGCGACGGCGGAGGACCGGCTGTTCTTCATCGACGCGCTCCGGCACGCGGGGGAGGGCGAGCTCGCGAGCTTCGCCGGCGGCTCCAACGTCTCGATGGACGAGAGCGTGTGGGCGAGCGAGCCCTACACCCAGCAGGACCTGATGAACCAGGTCAACTACGGCCTCCGGCACTCGCCCTATGGCCCCCAGATCTACAGCGACGCGTCGAACTTCCTCGACGGGATCAACGCCTACATCGCGAAGGCCAAGAACCCGCTGTTCACGGCGACGACCATGCCCGGCGAGTACGTCGCCCTCGGCAAGGTCCCGGAGCCGTTCTCGCTCGAGGACCTGGTCTCGATCGCCGCCCTGGTCGGCGGGATCTTCGGCAACGGCGGCGGCGACCAGCTGGCCAACGCGGTTCTCTACGAGAACCTCGAGCGCCGGTTCGGGGCCGAGCATCGGGTGGTCGCGGGATCCCCCCAGCTCCCGGCAGGCCACCAGAGCGCCGGGCGCCGGAAGGCGCACGCCGGGCGAACGACGGCGCGCGGCCGCCGCCAGCGACGGATCCTCGACCGCTCCGGCTTCGCCACGTTCATGAGCTTCGACGACCCCAACGACCCCGAGGCGCCGACAACCGAGCGCGGCAAGGCCTTTCGCTACCAGACGCTGCCGCAGCCGAGCAGGGCCGTGCTGAAGACGATCGCGCTCCCGGATCCCGGATCGGTGCGGTTCGTCAACCACGTCGTCGCCGGCGCGCCGCCGAGCGGGCTTCCGGGAGCGCTGTCGAAGGATCAGGCCGGGCGACGGCCGATCGCCAACGCGCTCGGACCCCCGGCGAACGCCGGGCCCGGCCTGTTCGCGTTCCCGCGCGACATGTCCAACGCGCTGCTGATCAGCGCCAAGCACAGCGCCGGCGGCCACCCGCTGGCGGTGATGGGGCCGCAGGTGTCGTACTTCGCGCCCGAGATCCTGATGGAGGAGGACATTCACGGGCCCGGGATCGACGCCGACGGTGCGGCCTTCCCGGGAACGAACATGTACGTGCAGCTCGGCCACGGCCGCGACTACGCCTGGTCGGCCACCTCCGCGGGACAGAACATCATCGACACGTTCGCGGTGCCGCTGTGTCATCCCGGTGGCGGCGGGGTCTCGATCAATTCGGACTACTACCTGCTGGCGGGCCGCTGCGTCCAGATGCAGACGCTGACCGACCACGAGAGCTGGACCCCGAACGCCGCCGACAAGACGCCCGCCGGCACGATCACGCTCCAGACCCAGCGCACCGCCTACGGGCTCGTGATCGCCCGCGCCAGGATCCACCACCGCCCGGTCGCCTACACGAACCTCCGCTCGACCTACATGCACGAGCTCGACTCGTCCGTCGGCTTCGATCTGCTCAACGACCCGGCGGCGATCCGCAATCCGCGGGACTTCGTCCACGCCGCCAGCCGGATCGGCTACACGTTCAACTGGTTCTACACCGACGACAAGCACATCGCGTACTTCAACTCCGGCCTGAACCCGGTGCGCGCGCCGCACACCGACCCGCTGTTCCCGACCTGGTCGCGGTACGCGTGGCGGGGCTACCGCCCGGCGGCGGCGCTGAGCCCGAGCAGCCTCACCGAGCGCGACACGCCGGCGAGCGCCCACCCGCAGGTGGTCGACCAGCCCTACCTGACCAGCTGGAACAACAAGCAGGCGCCCGGCTTCAACGATGCCGCGACGGGCCAGGAGTTCTCCTCCGTGTACCGCTCCCAGCTGCTCGACAACAACATCAACCACTATCTCGCTCGCGGGCACGGGAAGATGACGCTGACCGACCTGATCAACGCGATGGGCAACGCGGGCACGCAGGATCTGCGCGGGGTCGAGGTGCTGCCGTACGCGCTGAAGATCATCGGCACCCCGCGCGACCCAGCGCTGGCGAGCGCCGTCGGCGAGCTGCGGGCGTGGCTTGCGTCCGGCGCCCACCGCATCAACCGCGAGCACCCCGGCGCCACCGGCGACTACGACCAGAGCGCCGCGGTCAGGATCATGGACGCCTGGTGGCCGCTGCTGGTCCGGGCCGAGTTCCAGCCCGTGCTGGGTGCCCACCTGCTCGATCAGGTCGAGAGCGAGTTCGCGATCAACGACGAGCCGGGGCACGGCACCTCGGGTGCGCATCTCGGCTCCGCGTTCGACGTCGGCTTCTACGGGATCGTGCAGAAGGACCTGCGGGCGGCGCTGGGCAAGCGGGTCCGGGGCCCGCTGAACCGGATCTACTGTGGACGCGGGTCATTGATGGCCTGCCGGGCCGCGCTCGAGAGCTCGCTCCGGCGGGCGATCGGCGAATCGCCACCACAGGTGTATCCGGCCGACGGCGTGTGCCAGGCCGGCGACCAGATGTGCTCCGATTCGATCCAGTTCCGCGCCCTCGGCGGCATCACCCAGCCCTTGATCGAGTGGGTCAACCGGCCCACGTTCCAGCAGGCCGACGAGATCCTGGGCCACGGTCCCCGGTGATGGTGGGCGCCGCCAAGACCGCCCTGGCGCTGGCGGCGCTGCTGACGCCCGCCGGCGGCTACCACGGCCCGTATCACCACGGCGCCGCCGCGCACTTCCGCGTCGGCGCCGCGGTCGAGAGCTTCTCGCCCCCGTTGCGGGGTCAGGCGCCAGGCGGCGATCCCGCCGATTGCGACCACACGGGCAGCTTCGACGGCCCGCGCCAGTTCGCTTACGAGGAGCCCTACGTCGATGTCAACCACAACGGTCACTACGACCCCGGCGAGCCCTATGACGACTGCAACCACGACAGCCGCTGGGACGGGAACCTGCTCGGCGGCGGCGCCAACACGCCGCGGTTCTTCGACCGGGTCGCCGATCCGGTCACCGCGCGGGCGATGGCGGTGTCGGCCGGCGGGCGGGCGATCGCGGTCGAGGTCGTCGACCAGGAGGGGCTGTTCAACGTCTACCAGCAGCGGATCCGCGCCAAGGTGCGGGCCGACGGCTATCGGCTGAGCGGGATCTTCATCTCCGCCACCCACGACGAATCGGCCCCCGACAGCCTCGGACTGGGCGGGGTGGACCAGACCACCTCGGGCGTGGACAACTATTGGGTCAACTACATGGTCGACCGGAGCGCCCGCGCGATCGAGCGGGCCTACCGCGCCATGCGCCCGGCCCGGATCAGGTACACCGAGGTGCTCGAGCCGAGCAACCTGCGCCAGTGCTGGTCCTCGTATCCGTTCGTCGACGATCAGCACGTCCCCGTGCTCGAGGCCGTCGACGGCCGGGGCCGGGCGATCGTCACCCTGGCCAGCGTCAGCCAACACGACGAGACGCTCGGCTTCAACGGAGGCACGCCGCAACTCGATGCCCAGAACGACTGGGTGTCCGCGGACTGGGTGGGCTTCTTCAGGACGGCGCTGCAGCGTCGCCTGGGCGGGGTGGCGATCGAGATGGCCGGAGCGGTGGGCTCGGTGGAGAGCCCCGAGGTCTACTCCCGCGATATCTCGCGCACGCCGCAGCAGTTCATCGACGCCTCGCATCCGGCGGGCTGCCGGACCCTGTTCCGAGTCGGCCGCAGGCTCGACGTGGCCGGCGCCCTACATGTCCCGCTCGGCTACGACGGCGAGACCAAGGCGTTCGGCGACGACATGGCGGTTCCGATCGTCCGCGCGCTGCGCTCCGGGGCGTACCACTACTCGCACACCAACGCGATCTGGGGCGCGCGGGCGAACATCTGCGTTCCGCTTCAGAACGCGCTGTTCGAGCTCGGCGCCAGCCTCGGCGTGTTCGCCCAGCGTCCCGGCTACAACCTCGACTGCACCCAGGCCTCGCCGGTGCTCCCGAACGGATCATCTGCGGGACAGGCGCTGCAGTCGCAGGTGGCGACCTTCCGGATCGGCGACGGCGAGTTCATCTCGATCCCGGGGGAGGCGTTCCCGTTCACGTTCCTGCGCTCGTTCCTCGGGCCCCAGGACATGCAGACGCCGAGCGATCCGCTGCCGCCGTGGCTGATCCCACATATGCGCACGCCGTTCCGGTTCATCGACGGGCTTGGCGAGGACATGCTCGGGTACATCTTCCCGGAGGGGAACGCCGTTGGGATTCCGTCGGCCAGCAATCTCAACCCGTCCGACGTCGATCGCTTCGGCTGCTCGCACTCCGATGACTCGGAGTCGACCTCGGCCGACGCCGCCAACATCATCGGCGATGCGCTGGTGCGGCTGCTGGACCGTGAAGGCGGAGCACCGGAGCGGATCGTGGCCGGACGCTACGTGCTCCCGGGCCACATGCTCTCGCGCGACCCGCTCGGCGGGCCGGAGCTGAAGTGCTCGCTGCAGCAGACGTTCGCGCCCGCGCGCCGGCCCGCCGGCGCGGTCGAGCTGGCCAACGGCAGGATCGTCCGCCCGCGGGCATGGATGTCGCTCAGCGGGTTGCCCCAGCGCAAGCCCGATCGGGACACCCGCGGCTACTTCGATGCCCGCGGGGCTCGGGTGTGGCTGGATGTGTTCCCGGACGTGAAGTAAGGGTTGATCAGGCCCGCGGACGACGGTCCGATCGGGCCCGCGGACGACGGTCCGATCAGGCCGGCGGACGACGGTCCGATCAGGCCGGCGGACGGGTTTCCCTGGGTCCCGCCCGCAGGTGTCTATACTCGTCCGCCCACGCGAACCGGTGCGTGGGATTTCCCGCTGGAAGGGCGGGATTTTTCTCGTCCAGATCGTCCCAACCACAGGTCACAGAGGCAATGCCCAAGGACGTCATTCTCACCCCCCAAGGGCTCGCCGCTCTCAAGGCCGAGCTCGAGCACCTATCCACAACCCGCCGCCGCGAGGTCGCCGCCCGCATCAAGGAGGCGCGCGAGTTCGGCGACATCACCGAGAACGCCGAGTACGACGACGCCAAGAACGAGCAGGCGATGCTCGAGGCACGGATCGCCGCGCTCGAGGACAGGCTGCGGTCCGCGACCGTCATCGACGCCTCCGATCTCGGCACCGATGTCGTCCGGGTCGGTTCCCTGGTCCACGTCAAGGACGAGGGGGGCAAGTCGACCAAGTACACGATCGTCGGCTCCGCCGAGGCCAACCCGACGGAGATGAAGCTCTCGAATGAGTCCCCGGTTGGCAAGGCGCTGATGGGCCGCAAGCGCGGCGAGGAGGTCGTCTTCTCCACGCCCAAGGGCGAGCGTAAGCTGAAGATCACGAAGATCGACGTCGCTACCCCCAAGTAGGGACGGCCGGCGTGGGCGACGAACGCGTCGCGTCCTCCGAGCTGCTGGCAACCCGGCGGGGCAAGCTCGATGCCCTGCGCGCGGACGGGATCGACCCGTTCCCGCCCCAGTTCGACGGCGTCGAGCCGATCGCCGCGGTCCGAGCGGCGCACGAGTCGCTGGCGCCGGGCGAGGAGACGTCGGTCTCCCACCGCGTCGCCGGCCGGCTGGCTGCCCGCCGCGGCCAGGGGAAGATGGCCTTCCTGGACCTCGTCGATCGCTCCGGCCGGATCCAGCTCCAGGCTCGGGTCGACGAGCTGGGGGCCGCGGGCATGGCGGGGCTGCTGGGCCTCGACCTCGGGGATCTGATCGGGGTCGACGGGGTCGCGTTCAGCTCGCGGCGGGGGGAGCTGACCCTGCGGGTCAGCGCGTTCGTGCTGCTGGCGAAATCGCTGCGGCCGCCGCCGGAGAAGCACCACGGGCTGACCGACGTCGAGACTCGCTACCGCCACCGCGAGCTCGACCTGATCGCCAGCGACGAGGCCCGGGCGCTGTTCGTGACCCGCGCCCGGGTGGTCTCAGCGATCCGGCGGTATCTGGATGCGGAGGGCTTCATCGAGGTCGAGACCCCGGTCCTGCAGCCCCTCTATGGAGGCGCGGCGGCCCGCCCGTTCACCACTCACCACAACGCGCTGGACCGCGACCTGTATCTCCGGATTGCCACCGAGCTGTACCTGAAGCGGCTGATCGTGGGCGGGCTCGAGCGGGTCTACGAGATCGGCAAGGACTTCCGCAACGAAGGGGTCGACTCCACTCACAACCCCGAGTTCACGATGCTCGAGTTCTACGAGGCCTACGCCGACTACCTCGGGGTTGCGGACCGGTGCGAGCGGCTGGTGGCCTACGTGGCAGAGGACGTCGGCTATCAGGGACCGATCGATTTCTCGCCGCCGTGGCGCCGCGAGACGCTGGTCGAGGCGATCCGCACGCGCACGGGGATCGATGTGCTGGCTTTCCGCGACCGCGACGCGCTGGCGGGAGAGATGGCCGCCCGTGGTCTGCCCGCGGAGCCGGCCGACGCCTGGCCCCAGCTGGTCGACGAGCTGCTCTCCAAGCACGTCGAGCCGACCCTGATCGAGCCCACGTTCGTGCTCGACTACCCGGTCGAGCTCTCGCCGTTCGCCAAGCGCCACCGGTCCGCCGACGGGCTGGTCGAGCGCTTCGAGGCCTACGTCGCTGGGATGGAGTTCGCCAACGCCTTCACCGAGCTGAACGACCCCGACGAGCAGCGCCGGCGCTTCGAGCAGCAGCGCGCCCTGGCCGGCGCCGGCGATCTGGAGGCCCAGCCCTACGACGAGGCCTTCCTGCAGGCGCTGGAGTACGGGATGCCCCCGACCGGGGGGATCGGGGTCGGGATCGACCGGCTGGTGATGGCGCTGACCGGCCGGCGCTCGATCCGGGAGGTCGTCCTGTTCCCGGCCATGCGTGATTAACGGCACAGTTCGGGAGGGACGGCAGAGTTCGGGAGGCCGCTTTGGGCGTAGGCTGGCCGCGAAACGGGCCGCATTTTCCCGTTTTACGGCCACCCTCTGGGAGGGACGCGTGCTGCCACGATCTCCGCAAACAGCGCTGCGTAGCGAAAATCGCCGAGGGGCCGATTGCTAGACTGGCTTATGGCCCGAGAAAGAGACCGTTTCGCTCATCCTTTCCCCCCCAGCGGTCGAAAGGAGATGGGAAGAACGGGATCGTTGGCGTCCCTGCAGCCGGACTTTGACCCCTGGACTACTCTGGCAACGTAGGGAGACAGACAAGAAAAGACCGCGACCGACTAAGCCTGAGTACCCCGGCCCGAGAGAAGAACCATGTTCGAGCGATTTACAGAGCGAGCCCGCCAGGTGGTCGTCCTGGCGCAAGAAGAAGCGCGAACGCTCAAGCACAACTACATCGGCACGGAGCACATCCTCCTTGGCCTGCTGCGCGAGGAGGAGGGCCTGGCCGCCCGGGTGCTCGAGTCACTCGACATCACGGTCGAGCGGGTACGGGCGCAGGTGGTGCGGATCGTCGGGTCCGGTGAGGAGGTCACCTCGGGGCAGATCCCGTTTACGCCGCGGGCCAAGAAGGTCCTCGAGCTCGCGCTGCGCGAGGCCCTGAGCCTCGGACACAACTACATCGGCACCGAGCACATCCTGCTCGGGCTGGTGCGCGAGAACGAAGGCGTAGCAGCACGGATCCTGCTCGACTTCGATGCCGATTCGGAGAAGATCCGCAACGAGGTCATCCGGATGCTCTCCGGCCCCGGTAGCCGCCAGCGCGGCTCGGGGGCCGCCGCCGGCTCGCCCGCCGCCCAGGGCGAGGGCAAGAAGTCCTCGAAGCTGCTCGACCAGTTCGGGCGAAACCTGACCAAGCTCGCCTCCGAGGGCAAGCTCGACCCGGTCGTCGGCCGTGAGACCGAGATCGAGCGGATCATGCAGATCCTCTCGCGGCGGACCAAGAACAACCCGGTGCTGGTCGGCGAGCCGGGCGTCGGCAAGACGGCCGTGGTCGAGGGCCTGGCCCAGCGGATCACCAACGCCGACGTGCCCGAGCTGCTCAAGGGCAAGCAGATCTACACCCTGGATCTCGCCGCGCTCGTGGCGGGCTCCAAGTACCGGGGAGAGTTCGAGGAGCGCCTGAAGAAGGTGATGAAGGAGATCACCCAGCGCGGCGACATCATCCTGTTCATCGACGAGCTCCACAATCTCGTCGGCGCCGGCGCTGCCGAGGGCGCGATCGACGCGGCAAGCATTCTCAAGCCCGCCCTGGCCCGGGGTGAGCTCCAGACGATCGGCGCCACCACGCTCGAGGAGTACCGGAAGTACCTGGAGCGCGACAGCGCCCTGGAGCGCCGCTTCCAGAAGATCACCGTCGACCAGCCCACCACAGAGGAGACGGTGCAGATCCTCAAGGGGCTGCGCGACCGCTACGAGCAGCACCACAAGGTCAACATCACCGACGAGGCGCTCGAGGCGGCCGCCGATCTGGCCGACCGCTACATCTCCGACCGCTTTCTGCCTGACAAGGCGATCGACCTGATCGACGAGGCCGCCTCGCGGATGCGGATCAAGTCGATGACCTCGCCGCCGGTGTACCGCGAGCTCGAGGACGAGATCGAGGAGACTCGCCGGGCCAAGGAGGCGGCGATCGAGGCGCAGGAGTTCGAGAAGGCGGCCAACCTGCGCGACAAGGAGCGGCGCCTGACGCAGAAGAAGCGCGAGCTGGCCGAGCAGTGGGAGGCCGGCGAGTCCACCGAGCGCCCGGCGATCGGCGAGGAGGAGATCGCCGACATCGTCTCGATGTGGACCGGCATCCCGGTGTTCAAGCTCACCGAGGCCGAGACCGCGAAGCTGATGCGGATGGAGGACGAGCTGCACAAGCGCGTGATCGGCCAGCACCCGGCGATCGAGGTCGTCTCCAAGGCGATCCGGCGCTCGCGGGCGGGGCTCAAGGATCCCAAGCGGCCCACCGGCTCGTTCATCTTCCTGGGCCCCTCGGGGGTCGGCAAGACCGAGCTGGCGCGGACGCTGGCCGAGTTCCTGTTCGGCGACGAGGACACGATGATCCGGATCGACATGTCCGAGTACATGGAGAAGCACGCGGTCTCGCGGCTGGTCGGCTCGCCTCCGGGCTACATCGGCTACGACGAGGGCGGGCAGCTGACCGAGGCGGTCCGGCGCAAGCCCTACAGCGTGCTGCTGCTGGACGAGATCGAGAAGGCCCACCCGGACGTGTTCAACATCCTGCTCCAGATCCTGGAGGACGGGAGGCTGACCGACGCCCAGGGCCGGACGGTCGACTTCCGCCACTGCATCGTGATCATGACCTCGAACATCGGGGCCAGCGAGATCGCACGCAACACGCCGCTCGGCTTTGCCGTCAGCGACGACGAGACCGGGATCACCTACGACGACATGAAGAACCGGATCATGGGCGAGCTGAAGAAGGTCTTCCGGCCCGAGTTCCTGAACCGGATCGACGAGGTGATCGTCTTCCACAAGCTGGCCAAGGACGAGATCAAGGAGATCGTCGAGCTGCTGCTGCGGCGGATCCGCGCGTCGATGGCCGAGCGCGAGCTCCAGCTCGAGCTCTCCGAGGACGCCAAGGACATGCTCGTCGACAAGGGCTGGGACCCGGCCATGGGCGCACGGCCGCTGCGCCGGGCGATCCAGCGCTACGTCGAGGACCCGCTTGCCGACTTCGTGCTCCGCGAGCAGGTTCCGTCAGGCTCCACGGTGATGGTCGACAAGCTGGCCGACACCGAGGACGGCGGCTCCGAGGAGGACGTCAAGCTGACCGTGATCGAGCCCGCCCCGAAGCCCACGCCGGTCGGTGTCGGCGCGACCGATGGTCCCGAGGGGTCACCGCCGGAGAGCGAGGCTCCGGAGGCTCCGCCGGACGAGGAGTAGCGTTTCGCCGGCGCTCGCGGCCTGCGCCGCGGCGTCGGTGGCGCTGGTCCTGGGCGGCTGTGGCGGAGGCTCCAAGCGGGCGACCGCGCCCGCGGCCGGGCCTGCGCGGCCGGCGGCGCCGGGCTCGCCGGCGGCGTCCGGCTCGCCGGTGGCGGTGATCCCGAGCCGGACCCTCGCCGGCGGCCAGCAGATCTCGATCGGCGTTCCCTTCGCCGGACCCTGGGACGTCTCCTTCGACGTCTGGCTGGCGCCGGGGACACGGCTCGACGCCGTCGTCGGCCGGCTCGCGTTCTCGATCGGCGGCGCCGGTCGGTGGCATCACGTGGAGTCGACCGCGAACCGGCTCTGGATCGACGGACGTCCTTTCCCGTTCTCGCTTCGGCACGCCGTCGCGCTCCGTTTCTCGGCCTCGGGGCGGCGGGCCCAGCTCAGAGCGCTGATCATCAGCTCCGCCACCGACCGCGCCGCGCTCCTGCTCCACCGGCTGGCCGAGCTGCACGCCCGGCTGGCGCCCAGCGCCTACCCGGTGGGCGCCGACCTGGCCGATCGCCTGCACAACTCCTCGACCTACTGGACCAGCGGCTTCTGGCCCGGGGCGCTGTGGCAGGCGGCCGCGCTGGAGCCCGCGGGCGGGATGTTCGCGCGCTGGGCGCTGGCCTCGACGCTGGTCCACTTCGGCCACGAGCGCGAGGACACCCACGATGTCGGCTTCATGTACGAGCAGTCGTCGGTGGCGGCTTATAGGGCGCTCTGCCCCTCGGGCCGTATGCAGAGCCGGATGACTCGCGCGCGGCCCAGACCAGCGAGGCCGGATGCCGCGCGGGCCGCTGGCGCGAGGCTGTGTTCGCGGTTGAGGCGGAGCGCTCTGGCTGCGGCCGACGAGCTGATGCGGCTGGCGGCGGGCAACGCCCGAGCGGGGACGATCCCGACCAGCTCGTCCGGCCGCCAGGCCGACACGATCGTCGACAGCATGATGAACGTCGCGCTCCTGCCGTGGGCCAGCCAGGTCACCGGCAATCCGGCGTATGCGCGGGTCGCCTCCCGCCACGCCCATCGGGTCGCCGCGCTGCTCGTGCGCCGCGACGGCTCGACGATCCAGGCCGTGAACTTCGATCGCGCCACCGGACGGGTGGTGTCGTTCGCCACCCATCAGGGCATCTCCAGGAACAGCACGTGGTCGCGGGGCGAGGGCTGGGCCCTGTACGGCTTCGCGGTGGCCGCCGCGGCGCTGCGGGACCGGGGGTTGCTGCGGGTCGCCGAGCGGATCGCCGGCTACGTCGCCCGGCATCTCCCCGCCGGCGGCGTCCCCCGCTGGGACTACGACGCGCCGGCCGGGGCGCCGGTCGACGTCTCCGCGGGGGCCATCACCGCCGCCGGGTTGATGCATCTGGCGGCGGCCTGCCGGGAGCTCCAACGGTCCTGTGCCAGCGCCGGCGGATGGGTGGCGCTGTCAGACAGGATGCTCGCCGCCGCGCTGGTCTACGCATCGGAGCAACCGCCGCTCGGGTTCCTGCGCGGACAGGTGCTGAACGAGCGCGCCCGCGGGTGCTGGTGCGACGGCGGCGAGCTGAGCTTCGGCCTGAGCTATGCCTTGGAGTCGGTGCGGCTCCAGCGGCGGTTGTGACATCACTGACACGTTTGGCCTTGCCGTCGGGGCGGCGGCGTACGCTCGCGTATCGATGGCCCGTCCCACCTCGATCCATGTGTGCTCGGCCTGTGGCCACGAGACCGCCCGCTGGGCGGGACGGTGTCCGAGCTGCGGCGAATGGAACACGCTGGTCGAGGAGGCGCGGCCGACCGCGGCCGGCGCCGGCGGTCCCCGCCGATCGGCGCGCGCGATCACGCCGGTTCCGCTGGGAAGCATCGCCGCCCAGGAGGAGCAGCGCCTCAGCACCGGGGTCGGTGAGCTCGACAGCGTGCTCGGTGGTGGGATCGTCCCTGGCTCGCTGGTGCTGATCGGCGGAGCGCCCGGGATCGGCAAGTCGACGCTGACCACGATGGCGCTGGCGAACCTCGTGGCTGCCGGCCGCCGGACGCTGTACGTCTCGGCCGAGGAGTCGGCGGCGCAGATCCGGTTGCGGGCGCAGCGGCTGAGGCAGGTCGCCGCGCTCGAGATCCCGGTGATCGCCGAGACCGACCTCCACGCCGTGCTGGCGACGCTCGAACGCGAGCGGCCCGAGGTGTGCGTGATCGACTCCGTGCAGACGCTGCAGAGCACCGGGCTCTCGAGCGCCGCCGGATCGGTGGGCCAGGTCCGCGAGGTCGCCGGCGAGATCATGCGGGTGGCCAAGGCGCTGGGGATCGCCGTGTTGCTCGTCGGTCACGTGACCAAGGACGGGGCCCTGGCGGGCCCCCGCGTGCTCGAGCACCTCGTCGATTGCGTGCTGCAGTTCGAAGGCGAGCGCGAACGGACCTACCGGACCGTGCGCGCGATCAAGAATCGCTTCGGGTCCACCGACGAGGCGGGCGTGTTCGAGATGCGCGACCACGGCCTGGTCGAGGTCCTCGACGCCTCGGCCCGATTCGTCGGCGAGGCAACCCGCGCCCCGGGCAGCGTCGTGCTGTGCGCGATGGAGGGTTCGCGGCCGCTGCTGGTCGAGGTCCAGGCGCTGGTCTGCGCTTCGGAGCTCGTGCCTCCCCGTCGCGTCGTCGCCGGGCTCGACCGCAATCGCGTGGCACTGGTGCTCGCCGTCCTCGGTCGGCACGGAGGCATCGGCCTCGGCGCCGCCGACGTGTTCGTCAACGTCGTCGGCGGGGTCCGCGTCGATGAGCCCGGCGCCGATCTGGCGGTGGCCCTGGCGGTGGCCAGCGCCGCCAAGCGGGTCTCCCTGGCCGGCGGCGCCGGCGGACCGCTGGCGTGCTTCGGCGAGCTGGGGCTGACGGGCGAGCTGCGCGCGGTGGCGCACGCGGATCGCCGGCTCGCGGAGGCGTCCAAGTTTGGCCTGGCGCCGGTCCTCGAGCCAGACGCGTTTGCGACGCTGCGAGCCGTGTTGGCCACGGCGCTGGCGGCCGAGCGGGACGCTGCTTCGGCCCGCGCTGCTTAGGGGCCTGGCAGCGCCACGCGCCCCCGGTGCGTTTTCGCTGCGCTCGCGAGTGGGCGGCTTCGTACGCGAGGGGGCGCGCTGACGCTGCCAGACCCCCACGCCGGCCCGCGCTGCATGCGAACCGCGCCGGCCCGTCTCGCGGGTGAGCGCGTCGCTGTGCCCGTGAGCATGAGTGGCTCGACCCCGGCTTGGCTGGAGCCCTGTAGGGGTCTTAAACCCTAAGAACTCGGTAAAATGGGCTTCGATGCCGTCTCGTTCCGGGGAAGAGCTCAAAGACGAGCTCGAATCTCGACAGGAGTCCCGGATCGTCAGGGCGCTCGAGATGGTGGCCCCCGGGACGGCGCTTCGCGAGGGGCTCGACAACATCCAGGACGCTCGCACCGGCGGGCTGATCGTGATCGGCGACGCGGACGAGCTCGCATTCCTGTTCTCGGGCGGGATCAAGCTGGATCTCGATTACTCGCCGGCGATCTTGTACGAGCTGGCGAAGATGGACGGGGCGATCGTGCTGAGCGCGAACGCGACCAAGATCGCCCACGCCAACGTCCAGCTGACGCCGGACCCGACGATCTTGACGATGGAGACCGGCACCCGCCACCGGACCGCGGAACGCGTGTCCAAGCAGACCGACACACTCGTGGTCGCGATCTCCGAGCGGCGCGAGATCGTCTCCCTGTACGTCGACGGGGTCAAGTACATCCTCGAGGACATTCCCGTGGTGCTGGCCAAGGCCAACCAGGGCCTGGCCACGCTCGACAAGTACCGCAGCCGGCTGGACCAGGTCTCGACGCGACTGACGGCGCTCGAGTTCGAGGGCGGCGTGACCCTGCACGACGTGCTCACGGTGCTCCAGCGCGCGGAGCTCGTGACGAGGATGGCGGTCGAGATCGAGCGCTACATCGTCGAGCTCGGCACCGAGGGCCGGTTGATCGAGATGCAGCTCGACGAGACGATGGTCGGCGTCTCCGCCGACAAGGCCGCGCTCGTGCACGACTATCTGATCGAGGACAGCGACGAGACGTTCTCGATCGCCTTCGATCAGCTGGTGCGCTTGCCCCATCAGGACCTTTTGGACTTCGGTCGGCTGGCCGAGCTGCTCGGCTACGACCGCAAGGTGAACACCCTCGACTACCCCGTCTCTCCGCGCGGAGTCCGCATCCTGGGACGCATTCCACGACTGCCCAAGCTCGTAGTCCAGCGGATCGTGGGCGAGTTCGGTGGACTCGAGGGGCTGCTCGCCGCCACCGATGGCGAGCTGGAGACCGTCGACGGCGTCGGCGAGATCCGGGCGAAGGACATCCGCGAGGGCCTTCGCCGTCAGCAGGAGATCAACCTGGTCGACAGGTACCTGCAGACGTAGTGCAAACGGCGCGCGGGTCCCTCGCCCCGCCGGCCTTGACAGAGGAGGACACCATCACAGAGCTAATGGAAGAGCACCTGGAAGCGGATCTGGAGAGCGCCGATCCCCTCCCCAACATCGAGTTCGAGGTCGGCGACAGCGTCGTGTATCCCCACCATGGTGCCGGCAAGGTGCTGCGCAAGGAGATGAAGGAAGTCCTTGGTGAGTCTCGGGAGTACCTCACGATCAAGATCCTGCACAACGACATGACGGTCATGGTGCCGACCGAGAACGCGGCGCTCGCAGGCCTGCGCCGGGTGATCGACGAGGAGACGGTCAAGAAAGTGCTAGCCGTCCTGCAGGATGAGTGCTCCGAGATGCCCAAGAACTGGAATCGCCGGTTCAAGCACAACCGGGACAAGATCAAGACCGGTGACATCTACGAACTCGCAGAGGTGGTGCGCAATCTGGCCATTCGGGAGTCCCAAAAGGGTCTCTCCACGGGCGAGAAGCAGATGTTCACTCGGGCCAAGAAGATCCTCGCCTCCGAGCTCATGTATGCCCTCGAGATGAACGAGGAGGAGGTCGAGGTGCACTTGTACGGGCTGCTTTCGGAGTCCGGAAACGGCAACGGCAAGGTGGCCGTCGCGACGAAGTAGGTCGGCGGCCCCAGCCCGGATGGCGGTCGCGGTGATCGTGGCCGCGGGACGTGGCGAGCGCCTGGGGTTCGGCCGGCCCAAGGCGCTCGTCACGGTGGCGGGAAGGCCGATGCTCGAGTGGAGCGTCGGGGCGCTGCGCTCGGTGCGGGCCGTCGAGCGGATCGTGGTCGCGCTGCCGCCGGAGACCGAGTTCGCCCCGGCCCGGGCCGAGAACGTGGTGTGGGTCACCGGCGGCGAGTTCCGCTCGCAGTCGGTCCGCGCCGGCCTGCGGGCAGCCGGCGCCGGCGATCCGGTCATCGTCCACGATGCCGCGCGTCCGCTGGCCCCAGCGGTGCTGTTCGAGCGGGCGCTGGAGGAACTCGAGCGGTCGGGCGCGGATGCGGTGATCGCCGCTACCCCGGTGTCGGACACGATCAAGAAGGCCGATGGTCAGGTGGTGGTCCGCACGCTCGACCGAACCGGGCTGTGGGCGGTGCAGACGCCGCAGGTGTTTCGTCGCAGGGCGCTGGAGCGGGCGCTCGCAGACGACGAGGTGCTGGCACGCGCCACCGATGATGCCTGGCTGATCGAGCAGCAAGGAGGAAACGTTCGGGTGCTCGACGCAGGCGAGCACAACTTCAAGGTGACGACCGCGGCAGACCTGAGGCTTGCCGAGCTGCTGCTGCGCGAGCGATGACGCAGACCGGCATCGGCTACGACTGCCACCGCTTCGTCGAGGGCCGCCGGCTGGTGCTCGGCGGCGTCGAGATCCCGCACGAGCGCGGCCTCGCCGGCCACTCCGACGCGGACGTCCTCACGCACGCGATCATCGACGCGCTGCTGGGCGCCGCGGCGCTGGGGGACATCGGCCGGCACTTCCCGGACACCGACCCAGCCTACGCGGGAAGTGATTCGATCGAATTGCTCCGGGTGGCCGCGGGGTTGCTGGATGACAGCGGGTTCGTGATCGGGCACGTCGACGCCACGGTCCTGATCGAGGAACCCCACATGGCGCCGTTCCGCGAGCGGATGCGGGCAGCGCTCGCCGAGGCCATGGGGCTGGGCCTCGAGCACGTCAGCGTCAAGGCGACGCGGGGCGAGGGGATGGGCTTCGTGGGGACGGGGGAGGGGGCGGCCGCGCTCGCCGTGGCGACCGTCGAGCGGCGGCGATGAACCGCGTCCACAACCTCCTGTGCTTCTCGGACTGGTGACGCGCGGCCTTGGCGCCACCACGCGGGCGGCGGCCGTGGTTCCGCTAGCAGGTGGCGGGGCAGGTCGTACCGGATGGAGTGATCGCGGCTGCGCGCCACAGGAGCGCGGCTACGGGCGCGATGAACAAACCGACCGACGCAATCGCCAGCAAACAGCCCGCTACGAGCATCCACACGAGCGCCCAGGCTACGTAGCCGGCTGCCCGACCTCCGCCGGAACATTTGCGGTGAAGCGCGGCCCATACCAGAACGACGACTACGAGCGGAACCCCTACGGGAATGAGAACTGCGAGCCCGTTCTCCTGAACCAGCGTCAGCGGCGCGGAAGAATGCGCCCCGGTGGATGAAGCCGACGATGAGCCGTATACCGGAAGCAGCCAAGCGGCCCCAACCAACGCTGCGCTCCAGATGCACGCCGCGACCGTGAACCAGAACGCCTGGCGACTAAGACGCTCCTCGTCATGGGCCATGACCACACGCTAGCGCCAGATGCGCTTCGTCCATTGATCGCGACCAGGCGCTGATAGGCTCAGCGGGCACAGGGGCACCCGCGACACGACTTCAGAGAGGAACCATGGCTCTTCTTCAGCTTGGCGATACCGCACCAGATTTCGAGGCCGAGACGACGGAAGGTCCGATTCGTTTTCACGACTGGATTGGCGACTCGTGGGCGGTGCTGTTCTCGCATCCGAAGGATTTCACGCCGATCTGCACGACCGAGCTCGGGTACATGGCGAAGATCAAGCCCGAGTTCGACCGGCGCGGAGTCAAGATCATCGGCCTGTCGGTCGATCCCACCGGTCGGCACGACGAGTGGGCCAAGGACATCGAGGAGACTCAGGGCTACGCGCCCAACTACCCGATCATCGGCGATCACGACTTCAGCATCTCGAAGGCCTACGGAATGCTGGCGGCGGACGTAACCGGCGATCCGCTGGCGCGCACGCCGGCGGACAATCAGACCGTCCGCAACGTGTTCGTGATCGGCCCCGACAAGAAGATCAAGCTGATCCTGGTCTACCCGATGACCACGGGCCGCAACTTCGACGAGGTGCTGCGGGTGATCGACTCGCTGCAGCTCACCGCCAACCACAAGGTCTCGACGCCGGTCAACTGGCAGCCGGGCGAGGATGTGATCATCGCCGGCTCGGTCACCGACGAGCAGGCCAAGGAGATCTTCGGCGAGTGGGAGGCGCCCAGGCCGTACATCCGGATCGTGCCCCAGCCTTGATCCTCGAGCAGTACTACCTCGGCTGCCTCGCCCACGCCTCCTATCTGATCGCCGATCAGGAGAGCGGCGAGGCGGCGGTTGTCGACCCCCAGCGGGACGTGGGGCAGTACCTCGAGGACGCGCAGCGACTCGGCTGCCGGATCGCTCACGTGTTCCTCACGCATTTCCATGCCGACTTCGTGGCCGGCCACCTCGAGCTTCGTGACCGCGCCGGGGCCACCATCCACCTAGGAGCCCGGGCGCAGGCCGATTACGCGTTCAGGCCGATGGAGGACGGCGACGCCGTTCAGCTTGGCCGGGTCCGTCTCGAGGTGCTCGAGACGCCCGGCCATTCTCCGGAGTCGATCTCGATTCTCGTCTTCGACCCCGGGTTCAGCGCCGAGGAACCGTATGCGGTGCTGACCGGCGACACGTTGTTCATCGGCGACGTCGGCCGCCCCGATCTACGGAGCTTCGCTCGGCTGGAGCGCCGATCAGCTGGGCGGCATGCTCTACGACTCGCTGCACGAGAAGCTGGCCTCGCTGCCGGACAGGACGCTCGTCTACCCGGCCCACGGCGCAGGCTCGCTGTGCGGGAAGAACCTCAGCAGCGACACCGTCTCGACGATCGGGGTGCAGCGTCGCTACAACTACGCGCTCCAGCCGATGAGCCGGGAGCGGTTCATCGAGATCGTGACCGCGGACCAGCCCGAGGCGCCGGCGTACTTCACCTATGACGCCGTGCTCAACACGCGGGAGCACCCCACGCTCGAGGAGGCGCTCGAACGCGAGCTGCGGCCGCTCTCGCCGGAACGGTTCCTGGCGCTCGTGAATGACGGGGCCCAGGTTCTCGACACCCGCGACTCGGCGCTGTTCGAGGGCGCGCACCTACCGGGGAGCGTCAACATCGGCCTCGGCGGGAGCTTCGCCACCTGGTCTGGAACCGTCCTCGACCGCGAGCGCCCGATCGTGCTCGTCGCCGAACCGGGACGCGAGGTCGAGGCGGCCACGCGGCTCGGTCGGATCGGCTTTGACAACGTCGACGGCTATCTGGACGGAGGGATGCAGCCGCTCGATGACGCGCCGCAGCCGATCGAGCGAATCGAGCGGATCACGGCGGGATCGCTGGCCGAGCAGCTGGCCTCGGACGCGCCGCCGTTGCTGATCGACGTCCGCACCGCGGCCGAGTGGGAACAGCAGCGGATCGACACGGCCCTCAGCCGGCCCCTCGCCCAGCTCCTGGCTAGCCTGTCCACGATCGAGCCCGACAGGCCGGTGGTCACGTATTGCGGCAGCGGCTATCGCTCGGCGATCGCCGCCAGCCTGATGCAGCGCGAGGGTTGGCGGCACGTCAGCGACCTGGTCGGGGGTCTGGCCGCCTGGGAGTCGGCGCGCCTGCCGATGACCACCGCCGCCTAGATGATGTTCAACATCTGGCGGTCGCCGCTGTTCGCGCCGCCCGGCGCGCGGCGCGGTCCTCAGCCCGCTTGGGCGGCCCGCCGCGCGGCGGCCTGCTCGCGCAGCTGCTCGTATTCCACGAGCCGTTTGAGCTGCTGGAGGCTGCGCCGCAGATGACCGCCGACGGTCGGCGCCGCGATCCGCTCCGCGAGCCAGCCGAACAGGCCCGATCCCGCGACCCCGTAGGCCAACCTCAGCTCCACGCGGGTCAAGCCGGGCCCGACCGCGTGCAGCCGATAGCGGCCGCGCTGGTCGACGCCGGTCACCGACGTCCACGCCATCTCACACGGCTCATCCCACTCCACCACCTCGATCAGGCCACCGACCTCGGCCGAGCCCACCCGCAACAGCATCCGGTAGCGCGCGCCGAGGCCGGTCGGCTTGTCGCTGACGACCTCCCACCGGGTGACGCCGGAGAAGAAAGTCAGCGCCCGCTCGGGATCGGAGACCACCGAGAAGACCTTCTCGATCGGCGCCGCGATCTGGGTCTCCGCGCTGAGCCTCATCCCAGGATCGGGATCCGGCGCTCGGCGGCGAGCCCGTCGAGGGTGTCCTGCATCAGGCGCAGGACGTGGTCGTAGACCTCGTCGACGTCGGGCTGGGGACCGAACTCGGCTCGTAGGTCGATCGCGGGCAGCGTCTCCACCGTGATCTTCGCCGGCAGCGGGATGTGACCGAGCATATCCCCGATGTTCAGGATCCACGGGAGGGAGAGCGAGATCGGCAGCACCTTCAGGCGGAACACCTTGTCGAGAGCGAACAGCCGTGCCAGCCGCTCCCCGCGGCTGAGGAACAGGGCCGTCTCCTGGCCGCCGATCGAGACCACCGGCACGATCGGCACGTCCTCCTCGATGGCCAACCGGATGAACCCCTTGCGGCCGCCGAAGTCGACCCGGTGACGCTGCCAGCTGGGGCGGTGAACCTCGTAGTCGCCGCCGGGATAGACGAGCAGCGCCGCGCCCGATTCCAGCGCCTTGCGCGCGTTCTCGGGCGATGCGGCGACGGTGCCGAACTTGCGCAGCTGCGCGAGCGCCGGCATCGACAGCACGAGGTTGTGGGCGAGCTGATAGAAGGCGCGCTCGACCCCGAAGTAGGTGTTGAAGGCCAGCGTGAACACGATCGTGTCCGGCGTCAGGTTCCCGCCCGAGTGGTTGCCGACCAGCAGCACCGGCCCCGACTCGGGGATGTTGCCGAGGCCCCGAACCTCACCGCGGAACCAGATGCTGGCCATCAGCCACAGCATCGGCAGGTGCTCGCGGATGTAGTCGGAGTCGCGTTCGTCGAGGTCGGCGCGGGGGATCCGCCGCCGGGCCTGCTCGGCCACCTCCCCGAGCAGTCGGTTCAGCAGCCCTGGACGCGGCGCCGCGTGCTCGCGGTCCTCGGCCTCGGCCATCGCGCCGTGCCCGTTGTGGCTTGGTCTGCCGGCGATCGTCTCTGCCATGAGGATGACGATGCTAGGGGATCCCGGTCAGGCGGACTCGTCGTTCGGCAGCCGCGGCGGGTCCAGAGCGTCGCCGGGACGCCGGCGCCCTCCACGCCGCCCTAGAGGCACCCGCGCGCGGCGCTAGGGTTGCCGGACCTTGCGCGAGATCGTGCTGCACGACACCCGCACCGGGAGGGTGCGGAAACTGGAGCCCAGAGACGCCGGCCGGATCGGGATCTATGTCTGCGGTCCGACTGTGTACGGACCCGTACACGTGGGAAACGCCCGTCCGTTCGTGGTCTTCTCTCTGCTCAAGCGGTTTCTCAGCCACGAGGGCTATGAGGTGACGTTTGTTGCCAACGTCACGGACATCAACGACAAGATCTACGCCGCGGCGCGCGCCCGAGGTGTGGGTAGCGCTCAGCTGGCGCGGGAGATGACGGCCGCCTACATCGCCGACACCGACGCTCTCGGCCTCGGAAGGCCCGATCGCGAGCCGCTGGCCAGCGAGACCATCGCGGGGATCATCGCGTTGATCGAGCGGCTGATCGAGAACGGTCATGCGTACGCGGTGGACGGCGACGCCTACTTTTCGGTGCGCTCATACCCCGGATATGGCGAGATATCCCATCAGCGGGTGGACGAGATGGATCAGGGAGAGGGGGTCGAGGGCGCCGAACGCAAGCGCGATCCGCTCGATTTCGCCCTGTGGAAGGGGGAAAAGGCCGACGAGGACAGCGCCTGGGACTCCCCGTGGGGCCCGGGCAGGCCGGGGTGGCACATCGAGTGCTCGGCGATGGCGGAGGCCCTGCTGGGGCTTGATTTCGACATCCACGGCGGCGGCTCGGATCTGATCTTCCCCCACCACGAGAACGAGGCCGCGCAGACCGCCGCCGCCCACGGCATCCCCTTGGCCCGGCTGTGGATTCACAACGGCATGGTCCGTCTCGATCAGGCGAAGATGTCGAAGTCGGTGGGCAACATCTTCGTCCTGCGCGAGGCGATCGAGCAGCACGGCCGCGACGCGCTGATCATGTACTTCTGCGGCGGCCACTACCGCCAGCCGCTGGAGTTCGACGACGATCGCCTGGTCGAGGCCGCGGCGCGGGTCAGGCGCGTGCGCGAGGCCGCCAGAGCGCTGGCGCGAGGGCCATCCCCGCCGTGGTCTGAGCCACTGCGCAACGGCTTCTTCGACTCCCTGGCCAACGACTTCAACACCCCGGAAGCGCTGGCGCGGGTGTTCGAATGGATCCGGGACGCGAACCGGGCCGGCGGCGACGTCGGCGACGCCGATCTGCGGGAGATGCTGGACGTGCTGGCGCTCGGCAACCTCCTCGAGGTCGACGTATCGGAGCCGCCAGCGGACGTGCTCGGGCTCCGCGACGCCCGCGAGAGCGCGCGCAGCGCTCGCGACTATGCCGAGGCTGACCGGCTGCGCGAGGAGCTGCTGACCCGGGGGTGGGAGGTGCGAGACAGCCCGGACGGCCCCGAGCTACTGCCGGTGCGGTGATCGTCTACGGCCGTAACCCGGTGCGCGAGGTGATTCGCGGCCCGCGCGCCGTGGGCCGCGTGTGGGCCACGAGCAAGGCGGCCCGGGAGCCGTGGCTGTCGGTCCCGGGTCTACGGGTGACCGTCGCCGGCCGCGAGGAGATCGAGCAGCGGTGCGGCTCTGAGGCTCATCAGGGGATCTGCGCCCACGCGTCCGAGTTCGTGTACGCCGAGCCGGCAACGCTGCTGGCAGTGGCCGCCCCGCTGCTCGTCGTGCTCGACCAGGTTCAGGACCCGCAGAACCTGGGCGCGATCTGCCGGACCGCGGAGTGCGCCGGGGCCACGGGGGTGGTGATCCCGGAGCGCCGCGCCGCCGATGTCACCCCGGCGGTTTGCAAGGCCTCGGCCGGAGCCGTGGAGCACCTGGCGGTGGCGAGGGTGCGGAACATCGCCGACTTCCTGCGCGACGCCAAGGCCGCGGGGGTGTGGTGCTACGGCGCTGATGCCGCCGGGCAGGTGCGATACGACACCGTCGACTTCTCGGGTGGTTTCGCGCTCGTGCTGGGGGCCGAGGGCCGCGGTCTGCGCCCGCGCGTCTCGGCCGCCTGCGACGCGCTGCTCTCGATTCCGCTGCGTGGCCGGGTCGAGTCGCTGAGCGTGAGCGCCGCCGCAGCGGTGCTGCTCTATGCCGCCGCGCGAGCCCCGGGCCGCTGACTGGCCGGCGTGTGCGCTTGACAGGCGACCGTTGCTATGTCAAGCTCGCGCCGGGAGATAAGGATCAACTCGAGCTTAAGGCTCGGAACAGGTGCGGCTACAACATCCCGCACCAACGCACTGACCAGATGCGGCGCCAGGGGAGGTAGCGCGTCACGAATTCCGAGGGCCCACGCGCTGCGAGGGCTCGGGAAGGAACAAGTCGTGGCTCGACTTTCGGCTTCATCTAACTCTCAGCCTCAGGTTGAGGATGCCTATCTCATCGCGCTGGCGAAGCAAGGATCGCCCGACGCCTACGACCGGATCGTGCGCCGGTACTACGGGTTCGTGCGGCTGAAGGCCTCGTCGTACTTCCTGGCCGGCGGCGACGCCGATGACCTGATCCAGGAGGGGCTGGTGGGGCTCTACAAGGCGGTCCGCGACTACCGCAGTGATCGCGAATCGAGCTTCCGCAACTTCGCCGAGCTGTGCATCACCCGCCAGATCATCACCGCGGTCAAGACCGCGACCCGGAACAAGCACAGTCCGCTCAACCAGTACATCTCGTTCTCGACGACGCCGTCGGGTGGGTCCGGAGACGCCGAGCCGACGCTCGACGAGATGCTGCCGGGCTCCCCGGTGCACGACCCGATCAACCAGGTGATCTCCTCCGAGGAGCTGCGGGCGCTGGTCGCGTGCATCTCGACCGCGTTGTCGGAGCTGGAGTCACGCGTGCTCGCCCTCTACCTCGACGGGCATTCCTATGAGGAGGTCGGCCGCCGCATCGGCTGCGACTGCAAGACCGTGGACAACGCGCTCCAGCGCGTCAAGCGCAAGGTCGGTCAGCATCTGGCTGATCGCAGCGTCCCGTCGTAGCCCTGCCGTCGGCGCGACTCTTTCCCCTCCCGAGGGTTTTAGAGGAGGCCGATGCTGTACCAGATCCAGGGAGGCCAAACGGAATGAGATTTCTTCGCCAGCACGCGACTCTGATCGGCGTCGCCGTCGCCTGTGCCGCCGCCGGAGCGGGAGTCAGCGCGATCGCCAGCGCCGGGGCCAAGTCCCCGCGGGCCGCGCGGCCGACGCTGGGACACGCAGATCGCGGGCGGTTCGCTGCCCGATGGGCTGGGCGCAGGCTGCTGCGGCGAGCCGTTCACGCGGACGTGGTGGTGGCGACGAGCACCGGCCTGCGGACCGTGACCTTCGATCGCGGGACGGTTCAATCGGTGAGCGGGCGCCAGCTGATCCTCCTCGACGGAACCAAGCGCGCCACCTACAAGACGGTCACGCTGACGATCCCGACGACGGCGCGCGTCCGCGACAACGGCCGCCGGGCGGCGCTGAGCGACGTGAAGGCCGGTCAGCGCGCGATCGTGATTCAGGCGCCGGCGCGCACGGTGGTGATCGCCCGGACGCCGTAATGTCCGACCGGGGCGGCTTAGTCTCTGAGCGCCGGCTCAGGCGGCGATGGGACCGAGCTGCGGCCTGCGACCGTAGGTGCTGAAGGCCCGGAAGCGCGAGAACTGGCGGTGCTCGGGGCCGTGGAAGTCCGAGGACCCCGTGCTCAGCAGGCCGAGCTCGGTGCAGCGGTCGGCCAGCAGCTCGCTCTGCTCCCGGGTGTGCGTGGCGTAGAAGGCCTCGACGCCGTCCAGTCCGAACGAGCGGAACCGGTCGATCGCCTCGAGCACGTCCCCCGAGGCGGGAACGTCCCAGAACGGATGCGCCCACACGGCGACGCCGCCGGCATCGTGGATGGCCGCGATCGATTCCTCGATCGTGGGGTGCAGCCGGGGCCGAAAGGCCGGCGCGCCCTCGATCAGGTATCCCACCAAGAAGGCCGAGGGGTCGGTTCGCTCCTCGGCGGCGAGGCGCTTCGCGTTGGCCGGATGGCCGACCACGGCCTGCGCCAGGTGGGGCCGCCCGACCGACTTGCCCTCCGACAGGCGGGCTTCGATCGGGGCCCGGTCGAGCTCGAATCCCAGCTCTCTGAGCGCCTCGGCCATCCGCTCGGCTCGATGCTCGCGGTCGGCGCGGTAGGCGACGAGCCGCTCGGCCAGTACCGGGTCGTGGTGATCGACGAGGTAGCCGAGGATGTGCAGGTCGGTCTTGCCGTCGTCGATGGCGGAGATCTCGACCGCCGGAACCAGTCCGATCCCCCGCTCGGCAGCGGCGCCGGCGGCTTCGTCCACGCCGGCGATCGTGTCGTGGTCGCTCAGCGCGAGCAGCTCGACGCCGGCCTGGGCGGCGGCGAGCACGACCTCGCCGGGCGCCAGCGCGCCGTCGGACTGGCGCGAGTGGCTCTGGAGATCGAAGGTCGGCGCGTCCTCGCTCACAGCCCGGAAGTTAGCCGGTCGGCGGGTGGTCCGGTGGCGAAGGGGTCCCCGGGGGGATCCGGTTCCATCCGGATCCCCCCGGAGGGTCAAGGAAGTGGGGGCGCAGTTCCTTGACCGTCTGGGGGCCCTATATATCCACGTCCCACCGGGCGTAAACCTTGATTTCGCCCCTACTTCATCTGAGCTACCGCCGCTCGGTCGGCTCGTCCCGGACGCGCTCCGCCTCGACGCGGTCCTCGCGGACGCGCTCCTCGCGGATGACGCCGCCGCCCCTGCCCTCGTTCTCGGCCAGGGCCTGCTCGTGCTCCTCGTCGCCGACGAGGTCGTGATCGGCCAGCCCCTGCTCGTGCATCGAGGCGCGCTCCCTGTGCAGGTTCGCCTCCGCGCGCTCCTTCGCCGCCTCCTGCTCGGCAATCCGGGCCCGGCGCTCGGCGGCGTCCGCGCGCTCGCCCCGGACCGTGGCCTCTTCGCGATGCTCGCTGATTGCCTGGTCGCGTCGCTGTTGGAGCTCGCGCTCCTGTGCGCGAGCTCTCGCCCGCTCGCGAGCCCGCGGCATCACGAACAGCAGCAAGGCGAGAATGATCAGCACGACTACGACGATGGCGATGATGACGCCGGTGGACATGACAAACCTCCCTTGGATTACTGGTTCGGGCCTGCGGCCCAGGTCGCTGCCCCTACATCGGCGGGCCGACGGCGATCCTGCTCATGACGCTGCCACGTACTCAGCCTGGGTTCACCTCTCCTGTCCCTGCGTGACGCCCATCGCGCCAGCCAGGGCCTGGAGGGGGACTACCCGCGCCCACGCCTTCTCACTCCAAGCGCGAGATTCCGGCTTTCGGTCAACCGGCCAGCTGCTCCGCGCGATGCAGCTCCCAGACCTCCAGCGGGCTGAGCGCACGGGCGTAGGTACGCACTTGGTCGATCGCGCCCACGAACGTGTCCGTAGGCTGATAGTCCGCGACGCCGGCGCCGACGGTGAGCGCGCCGCTGGCCGGCGGGACCCCCTCGACGTGCTCGACGTCCTCGGGAACGCCGTCGACGTACACCGAGATGGTCTGCGTGTCGCTGTTGTAGACGCCCGTGACCTGGTGCCAGCTGCCCACGGCCGGGTCGAACCGTCCGTCGTCGTAGTGCATGTTCGCTCTCACGCCGCAGGTCGAGGCCGGGCACGTCGTCCGCGCCGGGACGGCGAACGTCCACCAAGTACCGTCCCCGACCGCGAGGGGCTTGCCCGTGCCCACCAGGCCGGACAGCGACTCCTCACCTTGCGGGGCGGTCTGGATTCCGAGCGAGAAGCTCGAGCCGTCCGTTCCCGGCTCGCTGACTGCCGAGCCCGACTGGCCGGCACGGGCTGAGTTCAGCCACGCCGAGACCGTGAACGAGTGGGTGGTGTCGATCACCGGGGCGGTGGCGACGGCCGACTGCCCCGGGGCGCTGATCGCCAGCGCGGAGCCGTGGATTCCCTGCGTCCAGCCGGCGCCGCCGGCCAGCGTCAGCGTGTGGCCGTTGCCGGAGGCATCCTGGACCGTGGTTCCCTGGCCTTCGTCGAATCGCCACAGCCCCGTCGTTCCCGGTGGGATTGCGGGGGGGCCGGGCAGCAGATCGGCGCGATTCTCCGAGGCGGCGATCAGCGACTGGTTCAGTCCCTGCACCGCGTCCGGCGGCATGGTGTAGACACGCCGGTCGTAGGAGATGATGCCTAGCTCCTGCTCGTAGGCGCCGAGCTCGGTGAAGATCGCCCCGGAAAGGCCCTGCGTCCGCATCTCCTCCGCGAGCTCCGCGTATTGCTCGGTGAGGAACGCGGTCACGGCGGATTCGGGCAGCGAGCGCGCGGGCGAACCGATGCTGGTAGGCACGCCGGGCCAGGCGTCCTGGCGGGGAGGGAATGACAGTACCCCGCCGTACTCGCCGATCACCGAGGCGCGCTCGTCGGCCGGCACCGCGAACGGGCCGTAGTACAGGTGGGTGTCGACGAGGTCGCTGCTCGGCGACTCGACCGCGTTGCAGCAGTTGGCGCTGCCGCTGTTGCTGTCGACCAGCGCCGATGGATCCAGGGCCTTCAGCTGGTCCGTGATCGGCGTCACGTCGAACTGGTCCCAGCCCTCGTTGAACGGGATCCAGGTGACGAGCGACGGATCGGAACGGTGCTGGATCACGATCACGCGCATCTCGCGGCGAAACTCCGCCTCGCCCGCCACCGTGGGGGGGCGCTGACCCGCGATCGGCAGCGACGGCATGTCCTGCCAGACCAAGATCCCGAGCTTGTCCGCCCAGTAGTACCAGCGATCGCTCTCGACCTTCTCGTGCTCGCGCACCATGTCGTAGCCGAGCCGCTTGGCGGCGAGGATGTCGAAGCGCAACGCGGCGTCGGTGGGCGCGGTGTAGAGGCCGTCGGGCCAGTAGCCCTGGTCGAGCGCGCCGGACTCGAACACGAAGCGGCCGTTGAGCAGGATCCGCGTCGCGCCACCTGCTCGCCCCACCGAGATCGAGCGCATCCCGAAGTAGCTGCCCACCCGGTCGACGGTGGCGCCGCGGGCCACCAGGCGAACCCGCAGTCCATACAGATACGGATCCCACGGCGACCACTGCCGCGGATCGGGGATCCGCAGCGAGAACGGCCGCCCGGGGCGGCCCTTGGCGCTGGCCACGACGTGGCTGCCGGCGAGCGCCTGGGCGATCACCGTCGTGGGCCGGCCGCCGGTCGCGGCCGCGGTCACGATCAGCCGCCGGTGCGGGAGGTCGGGCGTCAGGTCCAGATCGGTGATGTGCTGCGTCCCCACCGGCTCCAGCCACACGGTCTGCCAGATCCCGCTGCAGGCGGTGTGGAGGATCCCGCGCGGGGGGCCGGGGGCCTGCTTTCCAACCGGTTCACCGGCCTCGCCGACCGGGTCGTAGAACCCGACCAGCAGCTCGTTGGGCCGGCCGCGATGCAGGAATCGGGTGATGTCGAGCGAGAACGCCTCGTAGTCTCCGAAGTGCGTCCCCGCCAGCCGGTGGTTCACGTAGACGCTCGCCTTCCAGCTCACGGCGCCGAAGTTGAGGAGCACGTGCCGGGAGCGCCACCGCGACGGCACCGTGAAGGTCCGCCGGTACCACCCGCGCTCCTCGCCGCGCTCGATCCCGGACAGCGGGGACTGAACGGGGAAGGGGACGAGGATCGTCCGGGCCAGATTCCGGCCGAACGGGGGGCGCTGGCCCGGCAGCGCCCGCTGGTATTGCCAACGGCCGTTCAGGCTCTGCCATTGCGCGCGCCGAAGCTGTGGCCGCGGGTAGGCGGGGAGGGGGGAGACGGTCGAGACCGAGCGCGTCCACGGCGTCAGCAGCGGCGACGGCTTGCGCGAGTACGGGGCGGTGGCGCCGGCGCCGGGCGCGATCGCGGCGGCGAGTGCGAGTGTGGCCACGATCGTGACCGCCCCTCGCCTTGGGCGGCCTCCGAGAATCGCCGCGCTGCGAAGGGCCGCCATCGCCGGTGACATTAGTCATTTACTGTTCCGGCAGTGACGTTCACCCCGACGGCGGGGCGCAACGGCCCACCGTCAGCCGAGGATCCGAGTGGGGCCCGGGCCCGCGAGCGCCGCCTGGTGCTCGTCGTCGGGGCGATCGTGTTCGTCGACACGATGTTCTACGCGGCGATCGCGCCCCTGCTGCCGACGCTCGCGCACGAGCTGCACCTCTCGAAGCTGTCGGCCGGGGTGATGACCGCCAGCTACCCGCTTGGCACGCTGATCGGCTCGCTTCCCGGGGGCGTGCTGGCCTCGCGGGCGGGCCCCAAGTTCACCGTCTGCGCCGGCCTGGCCCTGCTCGCCTGCTCGACCCTGGCCTTCGGCTTCCTGCAGACTGCCGCCGGACTCGACGTGGCGCGCTTCGTCGAAGGCGTCGGCGGTGCGTGTTCGTGGGCGGGAGGCCTGGCCTGGCTCGTGGCCGAGGCGTCCTCGGACCGCCGCGGCGAGTTGATCGGTGGCGCGCTTGGCGCCGCGATCGGAGGGGCGCTGTTCGGTCCCGTGATCGGCACCATCGCCAACGCCATCGGCCGCGGACCGACGTTCAGCGCCGTCGTCGTGCTGGCGTTGCTGCTGATCGATCAGGCCCGTCGGTTGCCCTCCCCGCAAAGCACGTCGGGACAGGGCCTTCGCCACCTGCTGAGCGTGCTGTCGGACCGCGGCGTCGTGGCCGGGATGTGGCTGGTCACCCTGCCCGCGGTCGCGTCCGGACTGGTCAACGTGCTCGGGCCGCTGCGCCTCCATCGCCTCGGAGCCGACGCCGTGGGTATCGGGGCCACGTACGTGATCGCGACCGCACTGGAGGCGCTGCTCAGCCCGGCGGTGGGACGACTGTCGGACCGACGGGGCCGCCTGATCCCGCTGCGCTTCGGCCTCGGGGCCGCGGCGGTGGTGCTCGCGTGCTTCACGCTCCCGAGCACTCCGGCGGTACAGGGGTTGGTGGTCATCGCGATCGTGGTGGCCCTTGGCCTGTTCTGGGCGCCGGCGATGGCGATGCTCTCGGAGGCCGCCGACCATCGCGGCCTTGACCAGGGCCTAGCCGCCGGCTTGATGAACCTTGCCTGGGCGGGCGGCCAGATCATCGGCGCCGGTGGCGGCGGCGCCGTCGCCAAGTCGGCCGGCGACGCACTGCCGGTCCTCATCGCCTCCGGAATGTGCGCGGCGACGTTGGCGCTGCTCGCGCGCCGGCGGGTCTCCGCCGTCCTCAGTGTAGGAACGCGATTACGATCAGGACGATGATGACCAGCGCAAGCCCGGCCGCGGCAACGCTGACCGGCCGTTGCCGCCACCAGAACTCGGGCTTCGCGCGGTCACGGCTGTAGCGCCCCTCGGGCGGCGTTCCCACCCAGTCATCGTCGTCGTCGAACCGGCCCACGGCGGGAAGGCTACGCCGCCTGCAGCGGCGTCAGCCACTCGCGGGGCAGGAACGCCGGCAGCGGTCCCGGGTATCGTGGGAACAGCGTGCCGGCGGCGGCGGTCGATCGCCGGCCGTCGAGGAAGTCGTGCAGATCGGCGAATGCGGCCAGGAACCGGACCGTCGCCAGAACCTGGAGTGCGGCAGCGTTCGGGGGGTCGAGGGCGAGCGTCCCATCCGCGAGCAGCATGTCGGCATGGTCGAGGAGTCCCGGCAGCGCGGCGAGGTCGGCGCGGACCCCGGCCTCGTCCGCGCGCCGGCCATCCGGTTCGTGCGCTCGCGCGTAGTAGCGAACCAGCGGAGCGCTGCTGCGGGCCAGGAGCCCGGGCGCGGGCAACGACGTAGCGTCCGCGCCCCAGCGGCGAACGGCCGGGTTTCGCACGGCACCGAACCGTGCCAGCCGTCGGGGTATCGGTTGCAGTTGCTGCTCCCCCCAGCGCTCGGCTTCCTCGACCCGGGCTCTCAGCACCGGGTCGAGGGGAAACAGCGGCGGCTTCGGCCACAGCTGATCTGCCGCCCGGGCAATCTCGCGCGATCCCTGGATTCGGCGGCCGTCGACCTTCAGCGCCGGCACGGTGCCGCCGCGGAAGCCCGCCAGCCTCAGGTGCACGCGCTGGGCCAGCGGCAGCACGTTCACCGACCGGTACTCGACCCGCTTGACCTCGAGCATCTTGTACACCGCCTGTGATGGGTGCGAGATCGTCGTCGCGTAGAGCTTCACGAGCACGGCCGGACTGTATCCGCTCGGCGCGCCGGTCTCAGACGACGGCCCTAGACTCGAACCATGGTCCGAGGATGCATCACGGCCCTGCTGCTCCGCGCCGTTCCGCGGGTCCCGGGGCTGCGCCGCCTGCCGGCGCTCAAGCTGCTGGTGGCCGCGGAACTGGCGATGCTGGCCCGCGACCACGTGCAGCGGCTGACGCCGCCGGAGCGCCAGCGGCTCGTGGTCCTGATCCGCCGCGGGCGGGGACGCTCGCGCAACCTGTCCGAGTCCGAACGCGAAGAGCTCGCAGCGCTGGTCGTGAAGATGGAGCCGTGGCTGTTCCTGCGTCTGTCCGTCGACAAGCTGTCGCCGTGGCCGTTGCCCAGACGGCTGGTGCGCGGCCGCCGCGGCGGGTGACCGGCTCGTCCTATGGCGGGGAGCGCTAGCCGGCGCGCTCGCGAACCACCTCACGCGCCGGCTTGTCGTCGCGCAGCCCCAGAAAGCGGGGATGGCGCAGGCGCCCATGCGAGGTCCATTCGGTGAAGCCGAGCTCGGCGACCAGCTTCGGCTCCACCCACGTGACTCCTCGCTCGCGGATCGCTGCGGCGTCGGCGAACGGCGACTGGCCGCGGCGCAGCTCCCGCAGCCGTTGGCCGAGCGAGCGAAGCGTCGCCTGGTCGAACCCCGTCCCGACCTTGCCGGCGTAGCGGAGCCGGCCCTGCTCGTAGTAGCCGACCAGCAGCGCCCCGAACTCGGAGCGGGAGCCCCGGGGAGCGGTGTAGCCGCCGATCACCAGCTCCTGGCCGTGCTCGCACTTGAACTTCAACCAGTCGCGGGAACGGGCCGACGTGTACGAGCTGTCCGCTCGCTTCGCGATCAGCCCCTCCCAGCCCTTGCGGCAGGCCTGCTCGAACAGTTGCACGCCGAGCTCGTTGCGATGCGGGGTCAGCCGCACCCCGTCGTGGAACGACAGCGCGGCCCGCAGCAGCCGCTTGCGCGCCCGCAGCGGCAGGGCACGCACGTCCTGACCGTCCAGCCACAGCAGATCGAACACGTACAGGAACACCGGAACGTGATGCTGGCCCCGCTGGGCCAGGCGCGCGAAGCTCGTCCGCGAGCCCGCGAAGGCCACGACCTCGCCATCGACGGCGAATCGCGCCTGCCGCTCGGCTCGCAGCGCGGCCGCGAGCTCGGGGTAGCGCGCGTTCATCGACAGGTCGTTGCGTGACAGCAGCCGCACGCGCTCGCCCGAGCGAACCGCCAGGCAGCGGATCCCGTCGAGCTTGCGCTCGAAGATCCACTGCGGATCGCTGAACCGCCGGTCGGTCAGGACCGCCTTCATCACGTCCGCGTGCTCGGGAGCCGAGGCCGCGCGCAGCAGCGCCCGCTCCCGATCGTCAAGCAGCTCGAACGGATCGCTCACCGGCAAGAACCTACCGAGGCCGGTTCGCGATTAGTCTCTCGCTCCACATCCCGTCGAAAGGAAAACCGAGATGAAGCTCAGCGCCCGCAACCAGCTCCGAGGCACCGTGTCCGGCATCCGCAAGGGAGAGGCGATCGCCAACGTCGTCGTGGATGTGGGCGGCCAGCGGATCGTCGCCTCGATCACGGTCGAGGCCGTGGACGATCTCGGCATCGCCGAGGGCTCCGAAGTCACCGCGGTCATCAAGGCGTCGGACGTGATCATCGCCACCGACGCGAGCTGACCGGGCGCCGGCTTCTCTGCTGTAGTTGGCCGCAGTGTCATCAGCGCCTTCGCCGGACTCAGCGCATCGCGTGGTCGTCATCGGCGGCGGCTTCGCCGGCATTCAGGCGATCAAGAAGCTGAGCCGCCTTCCGGTTGACGTCACGCTGGTGGATCGCCGCAACTTCCACCTGTTTCAGCCGCTGACCTACCAGGTCGCCACCGGCGCGCTGTCGCCGGGAGAGGTCGCCTATCCGCTGCGAGCGATCTTCAAGTCGGCCCCGAACGTGCGAGTCATGCTGGCCGAGGTCTCGGGCTTTGACCTCTCGGCTCGCGAGGTGCTGCTGGCCGAGATCCCGGAGGTCGAGGCTCCGCGGTCGCTGTCCTACGACACCCTGATCGTCGCCGCCGGCTCCAGCTACTCGTACTTCGGGCACGAGGACTGGCGCGCACACGCGGCCGAGGTGAAGACGCTCGAGAGCGCGATCACGGTTCGCACCCGGATTCTCCGCGCGTTCGAGCGAGCCGAGCTGACCTCGGACCCGGACGTGCACAACGCCGAGATGACGTTCGTGATCGTCGGAGCTGGGCCTACCGGGGTCGAGATGGCCGGGCAGATCGGTGAGCTCGCCGGCGACACGCTCGCCAAGGACTTCCGCCGGATCGACTCCCGCCAGGCCCGGGTGCTGCTGATCGACACGGTCGACCGGGTGCTGGCGACGTTTCCGCCTTCGCTGTCGGCCAAGGCGGCCAGCTCGCTGGAGAAGCTCGGGGTCACGCTGGTCCTGGGCCGCACCGTGGTCGACGTCGACGCTCACTCGGTCACGGTGGCGGATCCGGGCGGAGCCCTCGAGCGGATCGCCACCGCGACGGTCATCTGGGCAGCCGGGGTCAGGGCATCGGGACTCGCCCGGCAGCTCGGCGAGCTGACCGGCGCTGCGGTCGATCGAGACGGCCGCGTGACCGTCGAGCCCGATCTGACCCTCACCGGCCATCCCGAGGTCATCGTGCTCGGTGACATGGTGGCGGTCCGCGACCGGGGCGGAGGCCTCCAGTCTCTGCCGGGCGTTGCCCCCGTGGCGATCCAGCAGGGCCGGTACGCCGCCGATCTGATCGCCGATCGACTCCGTGCGCGCTCGACGGCGCCCTTCCGCTACCGCGACAAGGGCAATCTGGCCACGATCGGCCGGGGGCTGGCCGTGGCCGATCTGCGCCTGCTCCGGCTCAGCGGCTTGCTCGCATGGCTGGTCTGGCTGTTTGTCCACCTGTGGTACCTGATCGGCTTCCAGAACCGCCTGCTGGTGTTCATCCAGTGGTCGTTCAGCTTCTTCACCCACGGGCGCGCCTCGCGCCTGATCGACAATCGGCCGCCGCCGAGCCGCGACCAGTTGCTCCGCGGCCTGGGCTGAGAGCTCTCTTAGGACGGGGGAGGGGGCAGGCCGAGCTGGCGGCGGATCGTCCTGACCGCCTGCTCGACCGGTCTGTTGGCGGCGTCCAGGCGCGGCAGGTAGGCCTGTAGCTGGCGCAGTGACGTGGACGTCGCCGCCGCGCGCGTCAGGCTCGCCCGGTCCTGATTGACCCGGTACAGCCGGCGGGCGACGCGCTCGGTCGCGGACGGGAAGGGGATTCTCAGCAGGCGGCGGTCAAACGTCTGCTCGACGGCGGCGGCGCGACGGAGGTCTTGCTTTGCCGCGGCGAGCCGGTTTCGGTCGCGGTCCTGAAGCGGGTCGAGCGAGGCGTCAAGCCCGCGGTTTCCCGCTCGCGCGATCGCCAGGTACCGGGCCGCCAGCGCGTGGCGCGTGGACCCGGCCGCGAGCGCGGCGCCCACGGGGACGTGAGACGAGCTGTCGTGCGCCGTGGGTACGGGCCGTCCCGAAGCGCAGCCTGCCCCGAGCAGGCCGACGCAGGAACCCAGCACTGCAGCACCGCGGCGGGCCCGGCCAGATCCGGCCATGCGAGAATCGTAACCGCGTCGCGGGTTAGGTCAGGAGGGCGGCGGCGGCATCCTCGGGTGGGCGAGAATGGGGCGATGGGGCCTGAGACCTGTTATGCGTTGAGCGGCGACATCCACATCGCCTACCAGTTGGTCGGTGACGGTCCTTTCGATCTCGTCTTCGTCCCCGGGTTCGTCACCCATATGGAGCTGCAGTGGACGCTGCCGGGCTTTGCTGGCTTCCTGAGCGACCTGGGATCGTTCTCGCGGTTGATCCGCTTCGACAAGCGCGGCACCGGCATGTCCGACCCGGTCAGCGGCGCTCCGAGCCTGGAGACGCGGATGGACGACGTCCGGGCGGTGATGGACGCGGTCGGCTCGCGGCGAGCCGCCGTCTACGGCCTGTCCGAGGGCGCGGCGATGAGCATCCTGTTCGCCGCGACCTATCCCGAGCGGACCGCGGCCCTGATCCTCCGCAGTTGCTCGCCCCGGACGCTGTGGGCGCCGGACTTCCCGTGGGGCCGCAGCGAAGCCGCGTATCAGCGCGAGGTCGATCAGGCGCTGCAGGTCTACGGACCCCGGGCCGAGGCCGCCGAGGCGGTGCGCGCACTCGGCATGCGGACGCAAGACGAGGTCGAGGCGTTCATCGACTATGTTCGCTATGGAGCCAGTCCGGGGATGCTCGAGGGGCTCTACCGCATGAACAGGGAGATCGACGTCCGCGACGTTCTGCCCACCGTGCGCGTGCCCACGCTCGTCCTGCACGGCAGCGAGGACGAGATCATCCCGGCCGATGTCGGCGCCTACCTGGCGCAGCGCCTCCCCTCGGCACGGCTGGTCGAGCTTCGGGGTGTCGGGCATCTGGCGCTGAGGGCGGGAGGGGCAGAGATTCAGGCCCAGATCGCACGGTTCCTCGAGGACGTGTGGCGGAGCGGCGGATGGGAGGAGGCCGAGCCCGACCGGATGCTCGCCACCGTGCTCTTCACCGACATCGTCGGGTCGACGACGAAGGCGACCGAGCTCGGCGACCGGCGCTGGCGGGAGCTGCTCGGGCGCCACAACGAGCTGGTACGGCGCGAGTTGCTGCGCTTCCGAGGTCGCGAGATCGACACCACCGGCGACGGCTTCCTCGCTGCCTTCGACGGTCCCGCCCGGGCGATTCGCTGCGCGCGGGCGGTCGTCGATGGCGTGCAAGATCTCGGGCTCTCGATCCGTGCCGGGCTGCACACCGGCGAATGCGAGGTGGCGGAGGGGAAGTTCGCCGGCATCGCCGTCCACACCGGGGCGCGCGTGGCCGCCCGCGCGGCCGCCGACGAGGTGCTCGTCTCGAGCACGGTCAAGGATCTGGTCGCCGGCTCGGGGATCACCTTCGCTGAGCGGGGGGCGCACGAGCTGAAGGGGATCCCGGGTGAATGGCGACTCTTCGCCGTTGACTCCGAGCAGCAGACCTAATCCTTGCCGTAGGCGATGGGCCGCGCTCGGTCGGCGCTCCATTCGTTGAACGAGCCGTCGTAGACGCCGTCGGCGTGGATCCCGATTCGCTCCAGGGATAGCAGCGCGACGGTCGCCGACACGCCGCTGCCGCAGGTCGCGATCAGCTCCGGGGGCGGCCGGTCTGGGTCGATCCCGGCGTCGCGGGCGAGGCGGGCGACCGCGGCCCGGGCGGCCCACAGGCCGGTGGCGCCGTCGACCAGCTCCTGGTAGGGGAGGCAGCGCGAACCGGGGATGTGCCCGGTGCTCGGCACCCCAGGCTCGCCGACGAACAGGTGGCGGGGGCGGGCATCGACGAACGCGGCACCGCGTGCCTGGGCCGCTTGCACGTCGGCGAGTGTCCGGCGCAGCTTCGGCCGCGGCCTCGAGGTGAAGCGAGCGGGCGGCGGCGGGACGCTCGCGTCGCTGATCGGGCGCCCCTCTTCGTTCCACCCCACCCAGCCGCCGTCGAGCACGCGCGACTCGGCACCGTGGTAGCGGAACGCCCACGCCAACCTGGCGCGAAGATCCCGTAGTAGTCGTCGTAGGTGATCACCAAGTCGTCGTCGCCGACGCCGAGCTCGGCGGCGCGGGCCGCGAACGCCTCTCGGTCGGCGATCTGGACGGGGACGGGATCGTCGAGGTCGACGAAGTCGTGCTCCCAGTCGACGAACACGGCGCCGGGGATGTGGCATGCCGCGTACTCGGCCCGCTTGGCGTGCGGCAGCGACGAGCTGGCGTGTCGGCCCCGCACGTCGAGTACCCGCACACGGGGGTTTCTCCAGGTTCTGCTCTGGCGAGGACCTGCCGTGGGCCGCGGAGCACCGCCGCCGGCTGGAGGAGATCCGCATCGCGGCGCTTGAGTGCTACGCCGCCGTCGCCTTGGGGGTTGGCGGGAGCGAGCTCGGTCCCGGCGAGCGGATCGCGCGCGAGCTCGTCGCCGCAGAGCCGTACCGCGAACGCGGCCACGCGTTGTTGATGGAGATCCTGACCGCACGCGGCAACGGCGCCGAGGCGCTTCGAGTCTACGAGCAGCTGCGCCAGCGGCTGCGAGACGATCTCGGCGCCACGCCGGCACCGGAGCTGCGCGAGCTGCAGGCGCGGCTGTTGCGCCGCTGAGATCTTCAGCCACGCCCAGCGGGGCGCTGGCTGCGGAAGTACCGGCGGATTGCCTCCTCAGTGAAGCGCGGGTCGTTCTTCACGCTGTGGATGATGCTGTAGCCGCGGTGCGCCAGACGCTCGGGATCGTCGGGCAACCCGCGCCAGGCCAACGCGAACGTCTGCCCGTCGTCCACGTGGCCGGCGATGCGGTACCCCGCGCGGCGGACCAGAAGCCCCAGGATCGGATCGTCGAACAGCCCGGTGCCCGTGAACGTGGTGGGGTCGTCAAGTCCGCCGCCTCGGACGAGGGCGTCGAGGGCCGGCCTTGGCATCGCCAGCGCGCCACCGAGAACGTGCTCGCCCCATTGATATCCGGCGGCACGTCCTTCCCGGACGTAGCTTCTCACCCGCCGCGCACGGTCGGTCACGGCGATCCGCCTGGGCTGGATCATCCGGGCAGCGCGTTTGATCGGCCTCACCCAGGGGACGAACGAGCGCGGCTCGCCGTTGCACGTGCGGTCATATGAGCCGAGCAGCCCTACCGTGTCATCTGCCGCCGCCGCGGCCAGCTTGTCGGCAAACGGTGCGATCACCAGCGCGTCGGTGTCGAGCTTCATCACCAGGTCGGCGTCGGTGTTTCGAGCCACCCATTCAAGGGCGGCGAGCACAGCGGCGGCCACGCGGTCCGCCAAGCCGGCGCGGCGGCCGCGCAGCGGGTGGGGCAGGCACACGGGATCCGTGGCGCCGGCGAGCTGACCCGTCAGGTCACGGGCCGAGGAACTGTCATCGACGAGCACGATCCATCTGACCGCGGGCTCCCAGGCCAAGATGCTCAGCGCCGTGTCCCGGCAGCGGTCGGCCTCGACCGGCTCGGGGCCGACCGGCATGACCACCGCGATCCGCATCAGCGAGGTTCTAGCGAATCGTCGCGCCGATCCAGCCCTGCGCGCCACTTGACAAACCGCCCCCCCTGATCAGCGGCTTGGGTTTGAGGGCCGATCGCGGATGTAGTCGAGGTTGAAGTCGTGCTCCCAGGTTGCCCCTTGGTCGGTGGATTTCTCCCACCGCCCCCGGATCGTTTGCCCGTCGGCCTCCAGCTGCGCGTGGAAGCGTTGCGAGAACTCAGGGGTGTCCCGCCACATCAACCAGTGCGCGTCCTCGAGGGTCATCCGGTAGATGCGCGACACGCCGCGGTCGTCGGCGTACAGAACGGAATACTCGAATTCGCTGTCGTCCCGTCCGATGATCCAGACTGCAACTGGCGGGTGCGCCGAATCGCCTTGGCGCATCCGTAGTGTCGAGCCATCCTCGATCCAGTCGATTTCCATCGAACCGGTGATTCGAGTGTCGGGGTCGGGCAGAAACGTCGCGTTGTACAGCTCCATCCGCCAGTGGCCCACCAGGGGCTGAAGGTCGACGAGTGCAGGGTTGACGCCCATGGGACTTACTCCTTCTCCAGTGGCCTCACGTTCATCTACTAAGACCCGCTGAAGTCGGAGTTCTCATCAGCGGGTTGCAGGAAACGCTCAATCGCGCTGCTCACCATCCAACGCTGTGATAAAACCGACCGGGATCGACGAAGAGTCCCGAACTGTGGCTGGGAACGGCAAGCGACGTGCCCATCTGTCGTCGTTGCGCGACGCGGCCGCGCGTTGGTTGCTGGTGCTGCTGTTGGTCTGCGTGGCGGTGGGTGCCGCACTGCTGCACGCGCAACTGCCCGCCCTCGTTGCGGGCTTCGTCGCGACGGCGTTGGTGGTCGACTACATCTTTCCGGTCACCGGGTTTCTGCACATCGATTCCCGGCATGCGTTTCAGCGACTGGTCTGGCAGCGGCGGCGCAAGGCCCTTGGTAATTGGCGCCCGTGGCGCCGTGACCACGGTCACCTCGAGGTCCTTGCCTTCGAACTCGAGGCAAGGGCCGGCCGGCATAACCTGGGTCTACAGACGATTGCGATCGACTCGATCATCGGAACCGTCGAGGCCGAGAAGGCCATCGCGTTCGACGGCGCGTTTCGACCGCCGAGCTGGTCGCGCGGTCGCTGGGAGTTGATGTGGATTGCCTGTCGTCGTGGCGAGTCGCTGCCACCGATCTCGGTCTACCGGCTCCACGGACGGCATTTCGTCGTCGATGGGCACCACCGTGTTTCAGTGGCGCGCTCGCTCGAGGCAGTCAGCATCGATGCCGAGGTCATCGAGCTGCTGCCGTTCGGCTCGAGCCCCCAGCACGCTGAGCCGACCGCTGAGATCACGGCCCCGGGTGCCCTCGTCGAGGACGCCCCGGTGACGCACACGATTGGTCGTGCCCGGTCGTCCGTGTCCCCCGACGCAACCGAGGGCAAGGCATGGGCCTCGCGTGGACTGCTGACAGTGGTGCTGTTCTTGGCCGTCGGCCTTGCCCTGACTCTGCTCTCGAGCGCGTTTGGGCCCGGGTTGGGCTACGTCCTGATCGTTGCCGCTTGCATCCTCATCGGGCGTGGGCTCGGCACCCCGGTGCAAACCGGCCTCAAGCACCACCACCAGTAGAGATCGATGCCGCTGGAGTCGGAGGTGGCGCACTAAATTCGACCGCGAGGCGATTCGCCGGCCATTGACAGAGAGGGGGCACGGCGATCGTGAACGAGATAGGCGGTGAGCAGTGATAGCGGGAAGAAGAACAGGCTGAAGATCAAGTAGCCGATGAAGGTGTGTCCTTTTCCGCGGTTGATTGCTCCTACTGAACGCGCCGCAGCACGAGCCGGCGGCATCGCGTAAGCCCGTGATCATCCGCGCCCGCCGGCGCGCCTTCGAGCTGTCCGCCGAGCACGTCGACGCGACGATGAAAGCAAGCCCGTCCGGGTACATGTTCGGACCGTCATCCGAACGGGACGATGTCGCGCATTCGAATGGCGGCGAGACTCATAACGAACTCGAACCGTAGGAGTGACCATGCCTGAGAAGATCGACCGCTCCGTCCTCCCGATCCGCCGCCAGGCGTTCGCCGGGAAGGTGAACCGTACCCTCGCGGGCTCCGAACCTGACTGGCATATCCTCAGCGGTCCCAGGGCGCCCGATGACGCGCCGAACGTGCTGCTGGTGTTGATCGACGATGCGGGGTTCGGGAACCCGAGCACGTTCGGCGGTCCGGTGTCGACGCCGAATCTGACGGCGATGGCCGACGAGGGGTTGCGCTACAACGGCTTTCACGTCACGGCGCTGTGCTCGCCGACGCGCGCCGCGCTGCTCACCGGTCGGAACCACCACTCGGTGGGGTTCGGCTCGGTCGGTGAGCTGTCGACCGGGTTCCCGGGCTACTCGGGGTTCTTCCCCAAGGACTGCGCGCCGTTTCCCCGGACGCTTCAGGAGAACGGGTACAGCACGTCGGCGTTCGGGAAGTGGCACCTCACTCCCGACCATCAGCAGGGCCCGGCCGGCCCGTTTGACCGCTGGCCGAACAAGCTCGGGTTCGACTACTTCTGGGGGTTCCTCGGGGGCGAGTCCGGCCAGTATGACCCGCTGCTCACCGAAAATCAGACGACCATCGGGCCGCCGCCGGACGAGGACTTCTACCTGCCCGACGCGATGACCGACCAGGCGGTCGGGTGGCTACACGCGATCCGGGCGCAGGAACCGGACAAGCCGTGGTTCATGTACTACTCGACCGGCTGCAGCCACGCCCCGCACCAGGTGCCGTCGGAGTGGAGCGAGAAGTACAAGGGCCGGTTCGACGCTGGGTGGGACGCCTATCGCGAGGAGACGTTCGAGCGCCAAAAGCAGCTCGGCGTGATCCCCGCGGAGGCCGAGCTCACCCCGCGCCACGACGCGTTCCCGGCCTGGGATTCGGTCCCCGAGGAGCAGAAGCCGCTGCTCGCGCGCCAGATGGAGGTGTACGCCGGCTATCAGGAGAACGCCGACTGGAACGTCGGCCGGCTGCTCGACGCGATCCGCGCGATGGGGGAGCTCGAAAACACCCTCGTCATCTACATCTGGGGCGATAACGGCGCGAGCATGGAGGGCTCGCCGACCGGAACGTTCAACGAGCTGACGATGCAGAACGGAATTCCGCTCACCGGCGAACAGCAGCTCGCGCTGACCCAGCAGTACGGCGGCTTGGAGGCGTGGGGCACCGAGCTCGTCGGGGCTCACTACGCCGCGGCGTGGGCGTGGGCGGGAAACTGCCCGTTTCAGTGGGGCAAGCAGGTCGCCTCGCACCTCGGCGGCACCCGCAACCCGATGGTCGTGAGCTGGCCGAAGGCGATCAAGGACAAGGGCACGGTACGCGCCCAGTTCACCCACGCGATCGACGTTGGACCGACGATCCTGGAGGCCGCCGGGATCCCGCAGCCGACCCGAATCGACGGGATCGAGCAGAAGCCGATGCACGGCACGAGCTTCCGCTACAGCTTCGCCGACGCGAGCGCGGCGGAGCGCCACAACCAGCAGTTCTTCGAGATCTTCGGCAACCGAGCGATGTACAAGGACGGGTGGCTGGCGTCATGGATGATGCCGCGCATCCCCTGGGAGGCCTCGCCCGCGACGATGAAGCAATTCGCGCCCGGGATCTGGAACCCTGACGATGACCCGGCCGAGCTCTACTACCTGCCCGACGACTTCTCGCAGGCCAGAGATCTCGCCGCCCAGCAACCCGAGAAGGTGGAAGAGCTCCGCACGCTGTTCTGGGAGGAAGCCGAGAAGTACGACGTCCTGCCGCTACTCGGCGGCCTGGCGTTCTACTTCGGGATCCTGCCGCCGCTCGGCACCCGAACGACCTACACCTATCACGGGCCAGTGCGGAACGTCGCCTCGGGAATGATCCCCCGGATCTACAACCACTCGTATTCGATCAGCGCCGCGCTCGTTATCCCCGAAGGCGGCGCGGAAGGTGTGATCGTCGCCGAGGCTGACCACCTCGGCGGGTTCTCGCTCTACGTCCAGGGCGGCAAGCTCAAGCACACCTACTCGATGATGGGCGTGTTCGTCTACCGCCAGGAATCCGACGTGGTGCTCCCTCCGGGGACGGTCGACGTGCGGATGGAGTTCGCCGCCGACGCCGCCGCCCCGGCCACCGGCGGCGAGGTCACTTTCTTCGTCAACGGCGAGCGCGCCGGCGGAGGCCGGATGGAGCACACGGTTGCGTTCCGCTTCTCCGGCTACGCCGGCATGGACATCGGTCGCGACGCGGGCCTGCCGGTCGAGCGCGGCTACGCCGACAGCTCGCCCTTCGAGTTCACCGGGAAGATCAACGAGGTTGTCTTCGACATCAACCCGCACCTCACCGAGGAGGACCGCCAGGCGATCCACGAGCACGAGCAGCACGCCGCACTGGCGCACGGGATCGGGGCCTAGCGAAGCAAGGCGGGCCGGATCCCCTATTCGCGCGAAGAGGCAGCCGGCGCACTTCAATTGTGCTGATGCCGGCCCGTGCGGCGCTTGACCTGCTCAAATGGCAGGCCCGACGGGCCCGTCTCGGCCGAGTCGGCTGACCACCGATGGACGTCAATCCGAAAGGCTCGACCGCGATGTCACAACAACTCATGATTCCTGCCGGAGACACTCGGCTCTACGTCGTCGACGCCCCGGGCGGCACGCCTGCCCTGCTCTTCCTCAGCGGCGGCTTCGGCACCGTGCAGAACTGGAGTCGCGTCATCCGCTGTCTCGACGGCAAATACCGCACGGTGCGGTTCGACGCGCGGGCGCGCGGGAAGTCGGGCAGATCGGTCGACTACTCCGTACAGGCGGCCGTCGACGACATCGGACGGGTCATCGACGCGACCGGTCTCGAACGCCCGATCCTCGTCGGGTGGTCTCAGGGCGCCACGATCGCGGTGCGATACGCGGCTCGGCACCCAGGGCGGGTCGGCGGACTGGTGCTCATCGACGGTGCTTACCCGATCGCCATGTTCGACGAGGCCGGAAAGCAGAAGGTCCGCGCCCAGTTCCGTCGGTTGGGGTGGATCATGCGCATCCTGGCGGCGCTCGGCCGCTCGGCCCGGATGTCTCCCGCCGAGTCCGCAGACGTCGTTATCGAGATGGACGCCGTGAACGGCGAACTCGCCCCCGACTTCGCCGCGCTTGAATGCCCGACCGTGTTCGTGGTTGGGACCGGAGCCCATTCGGGCGCCACCGAGGACGAGATGCGCACGGTGCGCGCTGCTGTCGCCGACGCCGAGGAGAGCAACAAGCGCGTGTCCGTATTCGCAACGACGCCTCACAAGCACACGCAGATACTCAACAAGGCTCCCGACACCGTGGTCGCCGCGATCGAGGACGTCATCACGAGTCTTCCTGACTAATCGGGCAAGAACACCGCACGATCCCGTGATCGATAGCTCCACGCCACGTTCTCGGATGGCGGCAACGTGCTCAGCAGAGACATAGCGCGCGCCCCAGCTCGTCGCCACCTGCAACCCGTCGAAGATGTCAGCCGCAGGCTCGCACAGGACCTTCTTGACCCTCCCCACTACCTCACCCCCCTGCGCGTACACCGGCGTTGCATTAGCCAGAAGCAGGTATGACACCGGCTTCCCCTCGTCCACGGCGCCAGTATCCCTGAGCGGAGCTCTAGGTCCAGCACCTCGAGCCAGTTGCGCTTCCGCTCCGATCGAGATCCAGCTGCACCCGCTCCCAGACTGAAGCACTCTTCTGCCGCGGTGCGGCGTGGTGTCGCACGGTCCGATCGTTCAGGAGACACCTCACGTGCTTTGTCGCTGCGTTCGTGGGGTTCTGAAACCTGCGAGGCTCCGCGTCCACACGCTATTTGCCCGCATCACACACCCGGCCACCCTCGAACCAATAGGAGCGCAGCGATGAGCCAGACGCACGCACAGCTCGGCAACGATGACCCCACACGCCTGCTCACGCTGAGCGATCCGGATGACCCGACCCTGCTTCACCTCGCGATCGGCGAGTCGACATACACGATCCTAATCAGCGGCGCCCAGACCGCCGGTCGCTACTCGCTGATCGACATGAGCGTCCCCGCCGCCGGCGGCCCACCGCCGCACCGTCACATATTCGAGGAGATGTTTCACGTACTCGAGGGCGAGCTGGAGGTGACCATCCGCGGCGAGACCGTCGTCGCGCGCCCGGGCCAGACGATGAACATCCCGGCGCTTGCGCCACACGCCTTTCGGAATCCGGCAGATACCACCGCGCGGTTACTGTGCCTGGTCGCGCCCGCCGGGCTTGAGGACTACTTTGCGACCTTCGGCGACCCTGTGGCGAGCCGCACCTCACCGCCACCCACGCTGTCCGACGCAGAACTCGCCACGCGCCGGGAGCGTGCCGGCGCGCTCGCAGCCCAATTCGGTATCGAGCTGGTCTGACCGCCACCGGCCCGCGGATAATGTTTCTAAGTTGAGCACACCAGCCGATTGGTCTGCGCTTCCGATCAACGGAGGCTAGGTCCCTTTCATCTCCGGTCACCAGCGCCGGCCTGTGTTCCGTCAGCGGCAGTCGGAGCTCTGGGTTCCACAGCTCCCGGTGGGCCGACCATCCGCGCCGCTCGTAGAAGCGGCGGGGTAGCGTGAGCCGACGGCGCGTAGAGCCTCGCCTGCACGAACCCGCGCGCGGTCATCTCGATCACGGCTGCCAGCCGTCGGGTGCGAACTCGACGTACGAGTAAAAGCCCGCCTGCACGCGGCCCGAGGCAGCACTCGGCTGCTTGTCGGTCTTCGATCAAGACGACAGCAGCCACCCGCGGTGCTCGTCGTACGCGAGAACTTCAGCCATTTGATCAGGCCAACGGCCATATAGCTCGGCGCTAAGGCGCGGCTCGGACTGCTGACAAGGCGCGACCACGGTGAACCGGGCCGCTGGCCCTCGAGTCACGAAACGACCGAGGTAGACGCGCGCGGAGAACGTCGCTCTGATCTCGCGTCCTGCTCGATGCCTGTTGATCGCGGGCGGAGATGAGGCCGCGAGCCTCAGCGACCTGCTTGCCGTCGCCAACCAGCCAGGCCAGCGCCCGTCAAACGACGACACACGAAACTCGCCCCCACCGCGTCGAAAGGCCACACGCTCGCTGCCAGGAGCCTCGCTGACCACGATGAAACCGTTCAGTAGTTGGGCGCGGGTCGACTGGGGGCGAGTTCGGTGCGATCTGGGCTCTGTGTGATGCCGGTCGATCAGTGGGCGACCGCTGCTGCCGGCGGCGGGGCCGGCGGTCTTGGAGCCGGCGCCGGGGCGGCGGGTCTTGGTCCTGCGTCACGGCGGCCGGTCTTGGAGCGCCTGCGCGACGCCTGCTGCCGGCGCCGGGGCGGTGGGTCCGAGCGGCCGCAGGAGCCGTTCGCCCCGCGACGCCGGGCAGCTGCGCCGGGGGTGGATGGCCGGCGGGCATCAGAAGCTGCATAGTGCGACAATGCGGGCGTGGGCTGGAAGCGCTGTCGTGTTGCGCATGACTGTGGTGCGTAGCACGGCATGGCTCGCCCATCCCAGCGGCCGCGTCGTGTTGTGCAGCTTCCCGGGCTCGTAGGGGCCGGCGCGAGCGGCCCGTACCCTGCGCCGGAGCGGCCAGAGCGGCCGGAGCGACCGCCGCACCCCTGCGCCCGCAGCGACCCGCGCGCCCAGCTGCTCCGGCGCAGCCCCAAGCGGCCGAGCCCAACGCCCCCTTCGCCGGCAAACCCCCTGGGACTGAACGGTTACCCAAGGACCTCCAGACCCTGATTTACACGCACTTCCCCAAGCCCGCCGGGGGACTCGGACCCCCAACCCCTTCATTACAAGTCGGCCCCCAGGAGCTGCGTCCGTTGATGTACAAGGGTTTGAGGGCGGCTGAGGTGTCCCGAGATGAGGTCAGAAATGCTGAGTTCGGGACACGGTTGGGGACACGGAATTCGTCGGCCGTCACGCTCCCGACGGGGGAGGCACGCTGAGCTGGCGGCAGATTCCACGCGCCGTGGGCAGCTTGATCTCACGGTGGCGGGGCAACGTAGTCCGCTCACCTGTGGCGGGGTTCTCCCAGAGCTCGTGTTTGGCGGCTTGGCGAGACAGCTGGCAGCCATGAGCGGTGAGATGCCGCTCGAGCTCCGGTTTCTTCACGCTGCGACGTCGACCGACTCGACGAGCGCCCAGCCCGTGGGGGGGATTGGCTCGCCGCGGTTGCGCCGCTCCTCGAGGACGAGCGCAATCGCATCGCGAATCATGTGCCGTGCCTGATCGAGATTCTCGCCCTGCGTGTGGACTTCGGGCAACTCGGGGACGTGCGCATAGACCCATCCGTCGCCGGCATCCTCGTAAACAACGTTGAAGGTGTGAGCGGCCATGGGGACACGGTATCGCGATGGAGCGACGCCCTGCCCGAGCCGTCGTTATGTTCGGTGCAGGCCACGATCGGGGGACGCCGGTCGAGGACAGGAGGCCGCGCGCGAGCACCTTTCCCTGTCAAGGCGTGCATTCAGCGCGCCCTACGAGCGGTACCGCGCGCTTAGGGCAACAGTGTCGGAATTAGCCCGAACCAGCGACGTTGTCGTGGTCAATCGACGCGCTCGCGTCCATGACGATGCAGTAGTCAGCGCGGTTGACGGCGACCGCCTCGCGCACTGTCCCAGTGCCTGCGAGGGCGGGAGTCAAGCCGGGCCGCGAGCTCGGGCCGTTGCGCATCCCCGAGGAGCGGCATAGCCGCTGGACACGCCTGCTCCTGGCCCGAAACGCCATCAGACCGTGTTTTGTCCGGCGATGCTTGCAGCTCAGCCGGCCCTGAGCTCGCTGGACGCGAACGGGGGCGGCCGCGCGGCGGTGGGCACCCTGCCGGCCTTCTTCGCCTTGCGGCTAGGTGAAGATCGGGAAGCGTCGCTGTTTGGCGAGGCGGTCCATCCCGCCCTGGATCGCGGATTCGACTTCGCGATAGACAGCGTTGACATAGTCGTGGTCGTTGACCCGTTCTGGGTCGTGGTCGACGTGAATCGGGTCCAGCAGCTCGGTGCGGATCTTGGCCGGCAGCGGAAGGTGCGTCGGAATCGTCTCGATCGTCAGGCCGAACGGGAAGCCGAGCACGATCGGCAGTCTCGAGCCGCGAAGCTTCTTCTTTAGCCCGCTGACGCGATCGAGCCCGTTCGCGATCCAGCGGCCCTCGGACAGGACGAACACGGTGTCATGCCCGCCGACGGTGGCCACGGGAACGATCGGCACGCCAGAGCGGATCGCCGTGCGCACGAAGCCCATGCGCCCGCCAAGCACAGCCTCATCGCGCCGACGCCAGCTGCGCATCGCGTCGAGGTCACCCCCCGGCCAGATGATCACGTCGCACCCGGCGCTGAGCGCCGCGGTGACGCCTTCGCGGGAGGCTGGAATCACGCCTGCCTGGCGGAAGTAATCGCCCAGGCCGGGCGTCGCCATCAGGACGTCGTGAGCGGTCGCATGAAGCACCCGCTCGGTGCCGAATCGCCGCCACCAGTCGAACACGAACGTCCAGGCGTCCATCGTCAGCGACCCGCCTGAGTGATTTCCGATCAGCAGCGAGGTCTCCTCGGGCAGTCGCTCCCAACCGGACGTCTCAAGCCGGAAGTAGTACGCGCACAGGACATCCCACACAGGCTTCTGAACCCGCATCAATGTCTGGTTGGGACCCTCAAGAGCGTGTTCGGTCGCGGCGGCGACACGCCTGCCGATCAGGCCCTCGATGCCACCCTTGGGTTGGCGCGCGGCGCCCCCGGACGCGGCCGCCCGACCGTTGTCGTTGTCCAGAGCCGCTGCACTCGGGAGGGCGACGTTCTCAGGCGTCGCACGCGATGGCTTACGGTCGCGCTGGGCCCGTTGCCGGGGCGCTGGTACAGAGACGCTTGTCATGTGGACCCTCCTGCGAGCGCGTGGAGAGCCTCATCTCCCAAACGGACACCCAAACACCACAACGAATGGATGCGCCATAGACAATGCTCGGCACACATTGATGTCGCCGATTATCCGAACAGATCCGAGGATCCCCAATTCAGGGCGCCGTGACATCGGTATGAGACACCCCCTCTCATGCGGACAACCCGCACCGCTGTCCTGACCATAACCATTCATCCCCGCTGCCAAGTGAGTGCCGGGAATGGCTCGGCGCGGTGACGGTGGCCATGAGCTTCAAGCGGCCAACGGGAACTCCCCTACGCGCGGCCGCTCATCCTCTAGTGGCGCCACCTCGTTGAGCGCAACACGAGCCGTCACGACGGGCATGCGCGAGACGCCCGCAATCGGCTACGCGCGAGCGCCCCTGGCGCCGCCCGTCGACGGGCGCGAGGCCCGCGCATGCTTCCGGCCGAGCAACGGCACCGTAAATTCGCGACGAGAAGATCTCGCGCGCACGATCGGCACTGCCGCAACGTCAGCGGCTAGCAGCAGCCGCTCGACGCGCACGAAGCCCGCCGGAGCTCGTGCTCGTCGTACCGAGCGCAACTCTACGGTTGCGCTTATGCCTGGCCCTGGCGGAGCGAGAGTCTCGCGACGCTTCCGCTCAGCGTCGTGGATCAGAGCATCTGGACGAGGTTGATGCCAGCGCTGATCCGTGTCGTCCGAAGGGCGGTGAGATCAGCTGGACTTCCCCGTTTTCGACGACACTTGGGCGCGTCCGGTCATAAGCGGGGGAGGAAGGTGGCGCCCAGCACCGTAGCGGCCGTACGGCGACGGATGCGGGTCCGGCCGCTCGGAGCACCGATGGTCGCGTGCTGCTGCTCCATGCCGCAAGCGGTCACGGCGGTATCGCTGCTCCATCTCGATCGCTGGGGCCGCGAGCCGCAACCCTCGGAGAGCGCCGTGTTCACGTTGGTCATGGCTGGGCGGCAAAGAAAACGCCTGCTCGACCCGACGCGATATAGGGTTGGTGTGGCCGTCGCGACGGTGCTTTGCGTCCACGCTCATACGAACAATGCGCCGTGGTATCGCAGCGGGCCGGGTCGACTGCCCAACCCAACGGTCGAGTTCTCTACAGGAGGATTTAGATGCCCGTCTTGATTCGACACCGTGCGGCGATGAGCGCTGCGCAGTACGACGAGTCCGCCCCGGCCCTCGTCGAGCAGCTAAAGAAGCAGCCGGGCTTCCTGGTTCATGTCGCGTACGAAGACGCCCAAAGCTTCGTAGTTGCCGAGGTGTGGGAGACACAGGAGCAGCACGACACCTGGTTCGACGCAAACGTGAAGCCAAACGTTCCATTCGAGATCACGCAAGAAGTAATCGACCTTCACAGCGTCCACACACCGTAGAGCGCTCGCGGGCGGACTTGGGTTTGAGGGCGAGCAACCGACTCCACCGCCGAGCGGCTCAAAACACGACTCCGATTAAACCCATAACCCGGTCGGACGCCGTGCCGCAGTGTGGCCAGTGATGCTGCTCTCGCCTTCTGCCCTTCGATCGAACCGGCAGTCTGCGGCTTGCTGCCGGAACGGCGACTAGGCAGCGGCGGGCTCGTCAGGAGGCGCTGGGATCCAGGTCAGAAGGTGACCGCCAACCGACCGTAGCGATGCTCAGCGTCCAAATGCCCACGCCACCATCAGCGGGAACTCTTGTGTCCAGAATGCGTCGCCGTGTGACCCGACCCGCTCTGTCATGACCACGTCTGCACCTGCATCGCGCAGTGCGTCCGCCCACCGCGTGGCGTTCTCGAGGAAGAACGGCTCCTGCACGCCGGCGACGAGGTACGCGCGCGGAAGCGAGCTCGGCATCACGGTAGGCGGTCGGTAACCTGCGCCCGGCGACGCGCAAAAGACCGCGCCGTAGATGTCGGGATGGCGAAGCCCCATGGCGAGCGCGAGCTCTCCACTCGCCGAGACACCGAACACCGCGGTCCGGTCGGCAGGCAGCGCGACGTCGAACTGCGACTGCGCCCATCGGCGCACGTCCTCGACAAAGAACTTCTCGTGCGCGGCGAACCGTTCAGGGTCAAAGGCGAAGGCGGCCGTACTCTCGCCCGGTGAGTACTCATGGAGCCGCAGCGTCTCATCGTCCAGGCGGTGTGCACCGATGATCATCGTGGGCGGTAGGTCGGCTGCCTCGAGGGCGCCTCCCCACGACGTGATCAACTGGCCGTCACCGGCGAAGACGATGGCCTCGGGCGGAGCCGACGGGACATACGCCGTGACCTGGCGTCCACCGTCGTATTCAAACCTCTCGGTGACGACCTGGCCTGCTGTGGGCGACATTGGCGTGGGCTCCTTGCTAATAGCGGCGGCGGCCACGTCTGTAGGGGGTTGAAGGTCGCGGGTTCGTTGTTGCCGATGCAGTCGCCGTCGGCGAGTCGGCGGAGGCTGCATTCGAGGTCGAAGGTCAGCCAGCGAGACCTTACTGCTGCAATCACGAAACACCGGCAGCGTCGATTCCGAGCCATCGATTGAGACTGCTGGATCGGGCTACTACAAGGAGCAGCGCGCCGTGCTCGCCAATGATGTGCTCAGGCTGGTCGCGTCGAGACTTCTGGAAATCGATCATTCCGGGCGTCTCGGTACAGCAGCGGTCGCTTCCCCTTTCGGCGCTCGGCCGCTAGCTCGAGAGCATGATGCTGGCTAGCACCAACCGCCTGGCGGATCTAAGGCACGAGATCGGCGGCGCCCTGCACATCGCGATGAGCGAGACGATTGCGGAGTGGCGGTCGCACTCGTGTTTTGGCTCGGCGGGAGGTCTCCCGGACTGCCCCTTATCGCTGAGCACGATCCCGATCGGCGGTGGGTCGTGGTCGGCAGCGAGCACGGCACGGTCACGCTCGATGACGGCGCCTGGTTCTTCGGGTGAGCGATGGAACGCTGTTCCACGCGACGCTGGACCATCGCCACGTTCGGCGCGCGCACCCCGCTAGTAGGCGAGCCCCGCGATCAGAAATCCCACCCCGGCTGCGCCCAACAAGCCGCCGCCCGCCAGCAGCCACTGCTTGCGTGCCAGGATCGAGATGCCCGCCAGGACGATCGCAACCTGGAGCGCAACCTCAGACACCGCGTAGCGCTTGTGGCGCTGCTCCGCCCGACCGCGGTCGGCCTCGTCGGTGGCGACTTTCGCCGCCAACCGCTGGTCAGCTGGATTCAACTCGGCCTGCGCCCGGCTCTCGAGCTCCTCCGCCTTGGCAACTGCCGTGGCTTCTTTCGGATTGCCGGTGCCAACGACACGAAGCAGGACCGCGTCAGAGCTAGCGACGATCGTCTTGATGTCATTGGCGTCAAACTGCGCTTGTGTGTCGGCACCCCTAGTCTCGTCCGTGATGACTCCGGTAGTGGCCTGGTTGCCCAGGTACGTGGCAATTGCCAGGAACGCCGCGAGCACCGCCACGACGGCCGCCGCGGCCCGAGCTAGCTTGTCCCCTTCGCCGCCGGACTTCTCGTGGCCCTCGACGACCTTCTCGAAGCGCTCGAGCGCCTCGTGAGATTCCATCGCGTCTTCCGCCTCTCATTTGCGGTCCGCGCAGCTTAGATTAGGTAGCGCGTCCGTTGTTTCGCGGACTCCCGTCGCGGCGATCGCCGGGCAGCGTCGGCGGCGAGCGCCGCCGACCCGTGGCGTCAAGAAGCTCGACAGGCATGAGACCTGAACGAGCGGAGAGTCGCGGGACCGGCTTTCTAGATTCGGTCGATGCAGTCGCTGGGTCGGTCCTGCCCTGCGGAATCTCGGGTCTCTGCGACCCGAGCGGCATCCGACGGACCCACCGCTGTCGTGTTAGCTGGTAAGGCAGGCCGTCAGCAAGCATCCGGCCTATGAGACGGGAAGTCTCCGGCGATGCCACCGGACGCCTGGTCCGGCTACAAGCGGAAGGGAGCCGGCGATGGAAACGCCAGGATCGGCAGCGAATCGGAACGGCGCATCGAAGGGAAACCTCCACCGAGCTCCCGACTCGATCGTCGCGCACGGATTGAAGGCTTCGCGTCCATGCTCAGCTGGAACGTCACGCACGACCACGGTGAACTGGGCCGCTGGCCCTCGAGTCACGAAACGACGGAGGTAGACACGCGCGGAGAACTGCACTCCGATCTCGCGTCCGTGCTCGATGCCCGTTGCTCGCGCGCGAATATCCACGCGACCAGCCTCGGCAACATGCTTGTGGTCGCTACCGACGGCTCGGCCCAGCGCCTCCCGCACCGACAACGCCACAGCACTTCAACCGAGCCCCGTCAGCAGTCTCGGCCTAACGGTCGACCCGCGCACTCACGCCCCCGAGTGCCACCGAAGCTAACGGGACGTTTCCGTCTCGGCAAAGCGCCCCCCTAACAGATAAACACTGTACGGACACGAGTGCTGAGCAAAGCGTCCCGAAGCGTCCCGGCGGTGTGGGCAACGCAGATTCTCAACGGCGACGGCGGTTCGGCCGTCGCGGACGTGGTGGGTGTTGTGCCGGCGTGCCGACCCGCACCGCCATCGGCGCCGTTCGGGGACGCAACGGGACGCTTTAGAAATCCGAGCAGCTCAGCAGAACTCATGGGATCTCCGGCGAAGTGCCGGGCGAGGTCGGAGCGGGTTCTTTGACGCCGATGTTGGGGAGGCGGAACGCCTCGGCGACGAGCCGGGCATCCTCCTCGCGCGGGGCGTAGTGGAGGCACTTCATCGTTGTTTGGATGCTCGAGTGGCCCATCCACTCCTGGACGCGGCGGATGTCCGTCTTGGCGATCATTCGGATACCGAACGTGTGCCTGAGATCGTGGAAGCGGAGACGGCGCAGGCCGGCGCGGTCAAGCGCCTCGCCGTAGCGGCGACGCAGCGCTGAGCCGTCGACGTAACTCCCTCCTCGCCCAGGAACACGAGCTCGTCGTCGCCGGTGGACAGCTCTCGCTGGCCGAGCTTGGCGAGTGCGGCGGCCACGTCGGGTGCCATTGGCACCGAGCGGATCTTGCCCGACTTCGGCGTCGTCAGATGTCGATCGGAGTAGCTGGCGCGGACGCGGATCACCGACCCGGGGAAGTCGATGTCGCGCCAGCGGAGCGCCAGCAGCTCGCCGCGACGCAGCCCGGTGAACGCCGCAGTTAGGAAGATCGCCGCGTCCTGCTCGCTCCCGGCGGCGCGAACGAGCGCCCATACCTCCTCGGGGGAGAAGACGTGGATGTCACCGATCGGCTGCAGCGGGGGCTTTTCAACGTCGGCGGCCGGGTTCGTCTGAAGCCCCCAGACCTTCTTCGCCCGCCGGAAGATGCCGTGGACCTGGACCAGGGCCCGCCGGCGTGAGCTGGCCGTGCCGCCCATCGACCGGAGCCAGGTCTCGATCATTGCGGTCGTGATCGACTCGAGCGGGAGCTCGCCGAACACCGGCAGTAAGTGCACCCGGACGGTCAGCTTGTAGCCGGCGACAGTCGACGGCTTGCGGCCGCGATCGTGCTCGATGTACCGCAGCCATTCGGCGGCCGCGTCGGCGAACGTCGCGCCGGTGCGCCCCATCCCGGGGAGCGTGCCGCGTCGCGCTTCCTCCAACACCGACCGCAGCCAGGTCTCGGCAGTGCGCTTGGTGAAGTATCCGGCTGGTGGCCGACCTCGATCGGTCCAGTACAGCAACTTCGCGAAGCCCGCCGGGGGACTCGAACCCCCAACCCCTTCATTACAAGTGAAGTGCTCTACCAGTTGAGCTAGGCGGGCGATCGTCTCAGTGTCGCACGGCGCCTCCCGGCGCCGCGGGTGAGAGCTCGCGCTCCCACCAGTCGATCGTGTCGCTCATGGTCTGAGCGAAGGGAATCGTGGGGCGCCAGCCGGTGGCGGCGGCGATGCGCCGGTTGTCACCGCGGAGGTCCATGACCTCGTTCGCGCGCAGGCGTGATTGATCGATCTCGTGCCTGACCTCGATCGGCGCCAGCAGCTCGGCCAGCAGCGCCACCTGCTCGGCGGCTGCGATCGAGTGACCGGAGCTGACGTTGTAGACGCCGGGCTCGGCATGTTCGGCGAGCTGGCGGTAGGCATCGACGACGTCGCGGACGTCGGTGAAGTCGCGGCGGGTCTCGGGGTTACCGGTGATGATCCGGATCGTGGGCGCTCCCGCGAGGCGAGCCTCGGCGGCTTGGCGGGCCAGCGAGGAGACGATGAAGATCGGCCGCTGTCCCGGCCCGGCGTGGTTGAACGGCCGGGCCCGGACGATGTCGAGCCCGTGCGCGTCGGCGTAGACGCCGGCGAGGAGATCGCCGGCGGACTTCGAGACCGCGTAGGGGTTGGCGGGCCGCAGTGGCGCGGACTCGTCGAGCGGAAGGTGCTCGGGCGGGCCGTAGACCTCGCAGGAGCTCACCCACACCAGCCGCGTGCGGGGGGCCACGTGACGGACGGCCTCGAGCACGTTGACGGCGCCCGCCACGTTACCCATGACCGTCTCCGCCGGCTCCTCCCAGGCGCGGCCGACGTGGCTGAGCGCGGCGAGATGGTAGAGCACGTCCGGACGCACCGAACCGACCGCATCGCGGACCGCGTCCGCGTCGCGCAGGTCGACGGCGAGCGCCTCGGCGCCCGGCGAGCCGGTTCGCGACAGACCGATCACCTCGTCTCCTGCCGCCGCACAGATCCTGGCGAGATGGCCGCCCGCGAATCCGGAGGCCCCGGTGATCAGGACGCGCAATGTCGTCTACGTGCTCGGCTCGGCCGACACCGCGTGCTCGAGCGAGCCGTGGCCGTTGCTGGAGAAGGCCGCCTCGGCCACCGGCGGCGCCGGCGGCGGCTCGCCGTTCAGGCGCCGGTCGAGCTCGCCCAACACGACCCCGAACAGGAGGTGACGCCAGGTCGCTTGGGCGAAGGCCCGGCGGTTGCCGGTCAGCTTCGGCAGCTCGTCGCGTGCCGGGTGGAAGCGATCGGTCATCGCCGTCAGCGGCCACGAGGCGAGATTCTCGGCCAGCGCGGCGATGGGCCCCCGGGTGATCGGCGGCAGCGGCATCAACGGCGCGATGTTCGCGTAGACGGCCCCGAAACCGGCGCCGTTCTGGATGTGGAGGGCAAGACCGGCCGGATACCACCCCGCACCTCGCCAGACCGCTCGGCCGAGCAACTCGACGTCGTCATAACGGCTTCGGAACACGAGCTTGTCGAGGGGCTGCTGCAGCGCCCAGACGGCGGCCGCGACCACGCCACAGACGGCTCCCCTAAGCGTGCGGGTACGGTCGAGGGTTGGGGTCAAGACACGCAACTGTAACGGGCGGCGGGCGAACGGGTACGCGTATGTGCGATGGATCACGAAGTGCTGCATCGGCGGGCCCGCGAGCAGGGTGCCAACCGATTCGTTTATTGGCTGGTACGTGCCGTGCTGCAGCCGTTGTTCCACATCTACTTCAGGTACAGCCGGATCGGCCGCGAGCACATCCCCGCGGAAGGCCCGGTGATCGTGGCCGCCAACCACCGCAGCTTCGTGGATCCGTTCGTGATCGCGACGATGGCACGCAGGCCGATGTACTACGTGGCCAAAAAGGAGATCTTCGAGATCCGAGGGCTGGCCTGGATTTTGAACGCCCTCGGCGCGTTCCCCGTGGAGCGCGGTGCCGGCGACGCGGAGATGATCGAAACCGCCAAGGCGATCCTCGGCCGCGGCGACATCGTCCTGATCTTCCCCGAGGGTACGCGGACCCGGCCCGGCACGCTGGGCAAGCCCAAGCGTGGCGTGGGCCGGCTGGCGCTGGAGACCGGCGCCCCCGTGGTCCCGGTCGCGGTGATCGGCACCGAGGCGATCCGGCGCGGGTGGTGGCTCCGTCCGCACAAAGTCCGCATCCGGGCAGGACGGCCGCTCCGGTTTCCCCGGGTCGAGAATGCCTCGCCGGCGCTGGCCAGCGCGGTCACCGAGCGGATCTGGCCATGCGTGATGCTCCAGTGGGAATGGCTCGGCGGTCTGCCGCCGATCCGTCGCGCCGCGATCATCGGGGCCGGTAACTGGGGCACGAGTCTCGCGGTGTGTCTGGCCAGGGCCGGCTTTGAGGTCGACCTCGGCTGCCGCACAGCCGAGCAGGCGGAGACCGTCGGCGCCTCGCGCGAGAACCAGCCGTACCTGCCAGGCGTCCGGCTGCCCGATTCGGTGCATGTGCTGCGAGCGGCGGAGCTCGAGCTGGGCGGCCATGATCTCGTGTGTCTCGCGGTGCCCGCGCCTTCGCTGCCGAACGTGCTCGCGGCCCACGGCGAGCGGATTCCCCGACGCTCCGGCCTGCTGATCCTGTCGCGGGGCCTCGTGCCGCCGCTGGGCAGTCTTCCGTCGGCGTTTGTCGCCGAGCGCTGCCACGCTCGCGCGGTCGCCGTGCTGGGCGGGCCTCTGCACGCGGTGGAGGTGCTCGAGCATGGAGCGTCGGTGGTGCTGGCGTCGCTCGACCGGGGCTTCGCCCGCCAACTCGGCGACGCCCTGCTCGCCGCCGGCATCGACGTGACCATCACCGCCGACGTGACCGGCGTCGAGCTCGCTGGATGCGCGAAGAGCGTGGCGACGCTGGCGGCCGCCGCCGCGTCGGTCGCAGGCCCGAACGTTGCCGGCGCGGCAGCCGGGAAGGTGTTCGCCGAAGTCGATGCGCTGGCCCGGCTGCGGGGCGGCCGTCCCGAGACGTTCGCGGGCCTCGCCGGCGCCGGCGACCTGGTGGCGACGGTCGTCTCCTCGACCTCGGGCAATCGCCGTGCCGGCGAGCTGCTGGCCCAAGGGGTCCCGGGTGCGGAGATCGGCCGCGCCCTCGGGCAGACCGCCGAGGCGGTCGACGCTGTTCCGCTGCTCGCCAACGTAGCCCGTGACGCCCGCCTGGAGACGCCGGCGCTCGACAGCCTCGCCGCGCTCGTCGAAGGCCGGATCGAGCCCGAGCGCTGGACCGCGACCGTGACCCAGCCGGCGCGACGCAACCGCCCGCGCCCTGTCCGCGCGGCCTAGGCCGGGGTAGGCTCCGTATGCCGTGCCCGAGGAGTTGCCCCCCAACAAGGCGGAGCTCGATGCCCGGTTCACCGAGCTCTACCGCGCCCATCTGCGCGACGTCTATTCGTACAGCTATTACCGGGTCGGCAACCACCACGACGCCGAGGACCTCACCGAGCAGACCTTCCTGCAGGCGTACCGTCACTTCGAGCGGGCGCTCAGAGAGTCCAACGGCCGGCCGCTGCGGCCGTGGCTCATCCGGATCGCGCACAACCTGGCGGCGAACTTCTACCGCGACCGCTCACGCAAGCCGGAATCGGCGATCGAGGATGCGGGCGTGATCTCCGCGCCGCACACGACCGAGTCGCTGGTGGAGGGACGGGAGGAGCTGAAGTCGATCCTCGACGGCGTCAAGCAGCTTCCCGATGACCGGCGTGAGGCCCTGATCATGCGCTTCGCGCTCGGCATGGACAACCGGGAGATCGCACGAGCGCTGGGACGAACCGACGGGGCCACCAAGGTCCTGCTGCATCGGGCGATCCGCCAGCTCGAGGGGATCGTGGCCGAGAGCGCCGGGACCCTGGAAGCGGAGGGCAAGTGAGCACCGGCGCCCCCGACTTCGAGGCCCTGCTGCGCGAGGCGCTCAGTCCCGTCGATCCCCCTGCCGATCTCGCCGAGCGGCTCGAGCTGACCCTGGTCAATCTGACCGAGCTGGCCCAGGATGAGCTGGACGCATGGGAGCTCTCGGCGATGCGGGACCCGCGCAACTGGGTCCGCCCGGTCGCCGCTGCCGTCGTGGGCGCGTCTGCCGGCACCGCGCTGGTGGTGCTGCGGGTGCGCCGCCGTCATCGTTCGCGCCAGCAGCACTCGGCGAACGTGCTCGAGCTGGCCGAGCGCACCTGGCACGATTTCGCCGAAGAGGCACGGCGCCTGCTGCCCGGCGGCTGAGCCTCGGCGGGCCCCGGGGGGATCCAGGCTGGCCGTTGATAGCGTCCGTTGTATGGCCGTCTGCTACCGACACCCCTCACGCGAAACCGGCGTTTCGTGCTCGTCTTGCGGACGGCCGATCTGCCCGGACTGCATGACACCCACGCCTGTGGGGATGCGGTGCCCCGAGTGCTCGCGGGAGCGGACCAAGGTCAAGACGATCCGTTCGACTCCGACCACGCCGCTCGTGACCGAGGCGCTGATCGTGATCAACGTGATCGTGTTCATCGCCGAGACGGCGGCAGGCGCGTCGCTCGGGGGCAACGGTGGGAGCAGGATCAGCGGCGGCTCGATCTTCGTCCACGGGGCACTGTTCGGCCCGGCCATCGCCCATCAGCACGAGTACTACCGGATCCTCACCGCGGGGTTCCTCCACGACGGGCTGCTCCACATCTTCGTCAACATGCTGTCCCTGTACTTCGTCGGCCGGGTGCTCGAGCCGGCGATCGGCGGGCTGAACTTCGGCTTCATCTATTTCACCTCGCTGCTGGCGGGCTCGTTCGGCGCGCTCCTGTTCCAGCCCGACGCGTTGACCGTCGGCGCCTCGGGCGCCATCTTCGGCGTGTTCGGGGCCCTGATCGTGGTCGCCCACGCCCGCGGGATCCCGATCTGGCAGAGCGGCCTGGCCCCGGTGCTGGTGCTCAACCTGCTGTTCTCGCTCAGCTTCAGCGGAATCTCGATCGGGGGCCACCTCGGGGGCCTGGTCGCGGGGCTGATCGCCGGGTGGCTGGTGGTGGAGTTCGGCGAGCGGCGGCGGATGCGGTCGGTCGTCCTGTTGGGCTGCCTGGCGGTGGCGGCGTTGAGCGTCGTCGGCGCCATCGCGGTCGCCGGCGGCCACGGGCTGGCGCCCAACGGCATCGGGTTCAGCAGCTAGCGCCTACTGGGCTCTGCCTCGAGGGCCGGCGCGGGTGGCGCTGTGTATCGCCGGGCGGCCTCATGGCTGCGACAGCTCCACCGTCAGCGCCTCGGCCGGCGCCTGTGGAAACAGCTCGGGGTGGAGGATGTGGGCCAGCAGCTCGAGCCCATCGATGATCCGCGGCCCCGGCCGCGAGAAGTAGGCGGCGGCATCGACGGCCACGACCTCGCCGGCGCCGAGAGCGCTCAGCCGATCGCGGTACATCTCGGCCTCACGGTAGGCGATCTGGGCGTCATAGCCGCACGGCATCACGATCACGATGTCGGGCTGGACCGCCGCCGCCTCGTCCCAGGAGCGCTCCTCGGATCGCTCGCCGGCGAACCCGAGCACGTCCTCGCCGCCGGCGTAGTCGATCAGCTGCGGAGTCCAGTGCCCGGCGGCGAACGGGGGATCGAGCCACTCGAGGGCTACGACCCGGGGCCGCCGGGCGCCACGGACGCCGACGCGGACCCGGTCGATCCGGCCGGCCGCGTCGCGCACCAGCGCCACCGCGGCATCCCTGTGGTCGGTGGCCTGGGCCAGCGTCCGCGCGTCGCCCAGGACCTCGCCGACGGTGTGGGGATCGAGCGAGATCACCCGAGGATGCGACTCGATCTCCTCGGCGAGCGCCCGCACATCGTCGTAGGAGACCGCGCAGACCGAGCACAGCGCCTGGGTGACGATCAGATCCGGGCGCAGATCGTGCAGGGTCTCGGTGTCGAGCTCGTAGATCGACTGCCCCCCGAGCGTCCGCTCCTTGACCGCGGCATCGATCTGCGCCGAGCTGAGACCGGCGGGAAGGACGTCGCGAGTGACCTTGGGCAGCTCACGGGCCGCCGGCGGGTAGTCGCACTCGTGGGTGACCGCGATCACATCCGCCCCCATCCCGAGGGCGAACAGCATCTCGGTCGCCGATGGGATGAGACTGACGATCCGCATCAGGCTTGATTGGCCACGCGCGGGTGGGTAGGAGAGGATCGGCGAACCACTGGAAGGAGAAACGATATGGCAGAGCTGCTTAGCGACGAGGAGATCGGCTCCCGGCTTCAAGGAACCGAGTGGCTGCGGGAGGGGGAGCAGATCGTCCGCGAGTGGACGTTCGAGGACTTCGCCGCCGCGATCGCGTTCGTCAACCGCGTGGCCGAGGCCGCGGAGGCGGCCAACCACCATCCGGACATCCTCGTGCACGGTTGGAACAAGGTGCGGCTGTCGGTGACCAACCACTCGGCCGGGGGTCTCACCAACGCAGATTTCGAGCTCGCCAAGCAGGTCGACGGCCTGGAGTGAGTCGGTCCACAGCCGAGGCCAGATCCGCATCAGCGGCTGCTACCGTTCGCCGCGTCGCTTAATGAACGACGACGATCCATCCCGAAGTAGCTGCGAGCGCATGGAGGGGTGCGCCGGCGGGGAGCGGGGCTGCTCCCACCGGACGCAGGGCTTGGTCGCCCGCGCTCCTCAGTGAAGGTCCTGTTCGTCATGCTGACGGGCCTTCTGGTCCTGCTGAACGCGTTCTTCGTGATCGCGGAGTACGCGCTCGTGCGCTCGCGGCGGCCCCGGCTGGAGGCGCTCGTCGAGGAGCGCGCCAGGGGCGCGCGGCTGGCCCTCACCCAGGTCGAGCAGATCGGCGAGTACATCTCGGCCTGCCAGGTCGGGGTGACGATGTGCTCGATCGCCATCGGCGCACTCGGCGAGCCCGCGATCGCGCACCTGCTCGAGCCCGTGCTCGGCCCCGCCCTGGGCCACACGGCGGCGATCGTGATCGCGGTGATCGTCGCCTACCTGCTGATCACGATCACCCAGACGATCGCCGGCGAGATCGTGCCCAAGCTGTACGCGATCCAGCACGCCGAGGCGGTGGCCCGGCGGATCGCCGGGCCGCTGCAGTTCTTCCGGATGCTGTTCAACCCGTTCATCATCGTGCTGAACGCGTCCTCCTACTCGATTCTGCGGATGCTGGGCACTGATCCCGAGGCCGAGCCCGAGGGGGGCACGCCCGACGACCTCAAGCGACTGATCGCCCAGTCCCAGACCGGCGGCCACCTCGACATCGGCGAGGCGAACATGCTCACCGGGGTCTTCCACCTGCACGAACAGGAGGCGCGGCAGGTGATGACGCCGATCCCGGCAGTCGTCACCGTGGACGTGGCCGAGCCCGTCGAGGCGGCGCTGCGCCGGTGCGTCTCGACCGGCCATTCGCGGCTGGTCGTGACCGAGGAGCAGAACCAGGACCGGGTCAGGGGGATCGTGCACGTCAACCAGCTGGTCAAGCTGATGATGGCTGAGGGCATGGAGGCCAACTTCGAGCGCCTCGTACGCGCCGCGCCGATCATCCCCGAGACCAAGCCGCTCGACGATCTGCTGGCGGACCTCCAGCGCGAACGGACCGAGCTGGCGATCGTGATCGACGAGTACGGCCGCACCGCCGGAATCGTCACCCTCGAGGACATCATCGAGGAGGTCGTGGGCGAGATCTCCGACGAGACCGACCCCGCCGGTGGCGCCATCAGGCGGCTGGCGAACGGGGACTGGTTCGTGCGGGGCCACGTCGCCGTCACCGATCTGGAGGACTACGGGCTCGATCTCCCCGTCGACACCGACGCCTACAACTCCGTCGGGGGGTTCGTCTTCGCCGAGCTCGGGCGGCTGCCCAAGCGAGGCGACACGATCACCGCCAACGGCTACTCGATCCGGGTCGAGTCGGTGCGCGAGAACCGGATCGAGGCGGTGCGCATCCGCCACCGTCGCGCCGCCGTGTGAGTGCGGCGCAGGCGCTCGCGACATTCGTTACATTTCACGCCCACGCAACCGCCGCCCCTGCGCTGATCGCAAGCTTCCGGTGGTTGAGAGGAGAGAGCGAAGCCGGCCCGGGCTCGGGCCGGCTTCACCTACTTCGGGGCTGGGGCGGGCCTGGGGCGCGCGAAGTTTGGCGTTCTAGTGCCGGGGCCCGGAACCCAAACGCCAAAGTTAGGGGAGGTCGGAGGGGCGCCACCAAAATAGAGCCGGCCCGCTGGGGACGGGCCGGCTCTGTGCTTCTGGGGAGGAGGTGCTGCTATGAGGTACGTCGCGACCTGAAGTGTGCGCGCCTCACCTCAACGACCCTTAAAGAGTTATTCGTAGGTGTAGAAGCCTTTTCCCGCCTTGCGCCCGAGCGCACCCTGCGCGACCAACTCGTCCAGCTGCGGCGGCACCGGCGTCCCGATCGCCTCGCCGATCGCCTGCGCCACATCGAGGCCGACGAAGTCGAGCAGCGCAAGCGGCCCCATGGGCACGCCGGCGCCGAGCGTCATGCAGCGGTCGATGTCGGCGGGATCCATTGCCGTCTCGGCCAGCAGCTCGACGGCGCTGAACAGGTACGGGAACAGCAGCCGATTGACCACGAATCCCGGGATGTCGGGCACCTCCACCGGCGTCTTGCCGAGCTCTCCGCACAAGGTTCGCGCTCGCTCGCGGGTGTCGGTGCTCGCCTCCTGGGGGAACGCCAGCTCGACCAGCTCCATCCGCGGCACCGGGTTGAACACGTGGAGCCCGACGAACCGCTCCGGATGACCGCTCGCCTGCGCGAGCTCGGCGATCGACAGCGAGGAGGTGGTGGTGGCCAACACGGCGTCGGCCCCGGCGTGGCGAGCAAGCTCCCCCAGTTCCGCCAGCACCTCGGCCTTGCGGCCGTGATGCTCGACCACCGCCTCGACCAGGAACGACGCCTCGCGCAGGCCGTCGAGGTCGGTCACCACGCTCACGCTGGATCCGTCGATCTCCTGCCCGGCCTTCGCGCAGAGCTTCGCGATCGACCCGCGCGCGCGGTCCGCGGACTCCTCGGAGCGAGCCCACAACAGCACCTCGCCGTGGCGCGCGGCCGCCGCGGCCAGACCGCATGCGATCGTGCCGGAGCCGGCGATTCCTAGTCGTTCCTGCACGGCTCTGCCTGGGTTCCTTTCAGTCGGCGACGGGCGGGTACAGTACGGGACCGTTCATTGATTGGCAGTTCCAGCGCTTCCAAGTCTCCCTCAGCAATTAAGGAGTGGCGAATGTCGGTAGGTCGCGAAGTGGTGATCGTCGAAGCCGTACGCATCCCAATCGGGCGTGGGCATAAGGAAAAGGGCTATTACAAGGACACACATCCGAACGAACTACTGGGTCGCTGCTACAGCGAGGTGATCGAGCGGGCCGGGATTCCGGCAAGCGAGGTCGAGGACGTGATCGCCGGCTGCGTCCAGCAGTACGGCGAGCAGATGTTCAACGTCGGGCGCAACGCCTGGCTGCAGGCCGGCCTGCCGATCGAGACCCCGGCCACCACCGTCGATCGCCAATGCGGGTCCGCGCAGCAGGCCGTGAACTTCGCCGCGGCGCTGATCGCGGCGGGCGTCCACGACGTCGTGATCGGCAGCGGGGTCGAGCACATGGGCCACGTGCCGATGGGCGTTGGCTTCAACTGGGTCGACGAGGTCGGGAGCCCCTGGCCGCCGGAGCTGATGGAGCGCTACAACCTGGTCCCGCAGGGCCTGTCGGCGGAGATGATCGCCGACCAGTGGGAGATTCCCCGGTCGGAGCTCGATGAGCTGGCGCTGCGCTCGCACCAGCTCGCCCATCGGGCCACCGAGGAGGGCCGGTTCGAGCGCGAGACGATCCCGTTCAAGGTAAACGGCGCGACCTACGTGTCCGATCAGGGGATCCGCGCCGACACCACGATCGAGGCCCTCTCGCAGCTGAAGCCGGTGTTCAAGCCCGACGGAAAGATCACCGCCGGCAACAGCTCGCAGATCTCCGATGGCGCCGCGGCGGTGCTGCTGATGTCGCGCGAGAAGGCCGACGCGCTCGGCGTCACGGCACGGGCTCGGGTGCTCGATCAGACGACGGTCGGGGTCGACCCGGTGATCATGCTCACGGGCCCGATCCCGGCGACGAAGAAGCTGCTCGAGCGCAACAGCATGCGCATGGACGACATCGACCTGATCGAGATCAACGAGGCCTTCGCGCCCGTCGTCGCCGCGTGGCGGCGCGAGCTCGAGCCCGACATGGACCGGGTCAACGTCAACGGTGGCGCGATAGCGCTCGGCCACCCGCTGGGATCCACCGGCGCCCGCCTGATCACCACGCTGCTGCACGAGCTCGAGCGCTCGGACAAGGAGGTCGGCCTGGTGACGATGTGCTGCGGCGGCGGCCTCGGCACCGGGACCATGCTCCAGAGGATCTGAATAGGTGTGTGGCCGGGCACATGTGGCCCGGCCCGCCTACCCTTCCTGCTCAGTCGGCCTGATCAGCATCTCGTTGATCGCCACGTGCCGCGGCCGGGTGACGATGTAGCGGATCGCGTCGGCGATCTCCGATCCCTGCAGGCGCTCGACGCCGGCGAACCGCTGGCCGATCTGCTCGCGGATCTCCGGGCGGTTGTGGCTTGAGAGCTCAGTGTCCACCGCGCCGGGCTCGACCAGCGACACCCGCACGTGGCGGGTCGCTAGCTCCTGGCGCAGCGACTCGCTGAACGCGCCGATGCCGTGCTTGGTCAGGTTGTAGACACCGCTTCCGCGCCGCGCCACCCGGCCCGCGACCGAGCTGATGTTGACCATGTCCGCCACCCCGCGAGGCCCCTGCTGCGCCGCGCGCAGCAGGTGAGGGACGGCGGCGTGGGCGCAGTAGAGAAGCCCGAGCACGTTGATCTGGACCATCTGCTGCCACTCCTCGAGCGGCGCCCCCTCGATCGGGCCGAGCAGCATCATCCCGGCGTTGTTGATCAGGATGTCGAGGCGGCCGAACGCGGCCACGCTGCGCTCCACGACGCGCTCGGCCTCGGGCTGGGAGGTGATGTCGGCCACCTGCACCGACGTCTCGGCCCCGGCGTCGAGGAGGCGGGCCGCCAGCGCCGCCAGCCGGTCCTCGCGCCGCGCGGCGATCGCCACCGACGCGCCCCGCTCGGCGAGCGCCAGCGCCGTGGCCTCGCCGATCCCGCTGGAGGCGCCGGTGACCAGCGCGGCCGTGCCCTCGAGCTCGCCGGCCATCACGCCCCGTCCCAGCGAAAGCCGGTCGGCGCCGGCGCCGGCGGCAGGGGGCTCGAGGGCAACCCGGGCGGCGGGTCGGTCTGGTTGAAGGCCGCGGGCGCGAGGTCGTTGGGCGTGTCGGGATGGAACAGCGAGGCCAGATACTGGGCCTGGCCGCGGCCCGGCCCGAGCTCGAACTGCCCCCCGCCGTAGGCCCCGATGCCGTGCTCGGCGCAGTAGTCGTAGGTGGCGCAGAGCTTGGCCAGGCCGCCGATGCGGGAGGGTTTGATGTTGACCATCCGGGGCGGGAACGGTAACGACTCGATGTCGGCGATCGAGTGGATCGGCGCGTCCCAGCTGATTCGGTCGTGCACGTCGGCGAGCACGGCGGCGGTCTCCGGCGTGATCACGTCGGGATCCTCGATCCAGGCCTCCGGAAACGCCTCCACCACACGGCCATACAGCATCGGATCAGGCGGCTGGTCGACCACGGTCCCGCGGTAGAGGCTCTTGAAGTCGACCGAATCGACAGCTTCGGTCGCGACCAGCGCCGCGATCAGCTCCGAGGTCCAGGAGCTGGTCGGGTCGAGCTTGAACCGCAGCGCCGGGTAGCGGGCGAGGCGGCGCTCGATCGGGTCGAGCGTCGGCGGCTCGCCGAGCCGCAACGAGACCACGAACGTCACCGGCCGGGGCTCGCGCCCCAGAACCTCGTGCAGGGGCCGTCCCGCCTGCCGGAGCGCCAGGTCGAGCGCCGCGCTGTGGAACGTCCAGCGGCGGTAGAGCCGCGAGACTTCGCGCACCGGCTCCACCGGGAACAGGTCCAGGGAATCGATCAGCTCGCAGAAGTCGGCCAGCGCGTAGCTTCCGGCGACCGGTAGCGCCGGGCCGGCGTCCTGGAAGGCGATGTGGTCCAGCCCGTCGTAGACGACGTCCTCACCGACCCCCTCGAGCCCTCCCCCGTGCAGGCGCACGATCGTCGAGAGGCGCTCGAAGCCGCTCGAGACTTCCGCGCGCAGGCCCTCGAGCGTGTAGCCGTCGACCTCCAGCGGGAGGTCGGCGAGCAGGTCGAAGGTCCTCACTCGCGGGCCCCGGTCTCCAGCCGTGCCACCAGCTCCTCGAGCCGCAGCTCCTCCAGCCCTTTGCCCACCGCCTCGAGCTCGGTCGCGCAGTACTCCACCAGGTCCCTTCCTTCCTTGACGAGCTCGAGCGTCTCTCGGAGCCCCGCGTCGCCGGAGTCTAGCCGCCGGATGATCTCCTCGATCCGGGCCACCGCGGACTCGTAGGTGCGCTCGGTCACTGGCCCTCCGCGATGCGGGCGTCGAGCGTTCCGTCGTGAAAGCGCAGGCGGACGTCGGCGGCCGCGCGGGTGGCGGCAGCCGAGCCCAGCGGCTCGCCCGCGCGGTCCTGCACGAGCGCGTATCCCCGGGACAGGGTGCGCTGTGGATCGTGGGCGGCGAGGGCCAGCGCCAGCCGCTCGAGCTCGCGGCCGCGCCGCACGGTCTCAGAGCTGCGGGCGCGCTCGGCGCTGCGGCCGAGCACCAGGACGTGGACGCCGGCGAGCTCGCGCCCGGCCGTGCACGTCCGCCTGGCGCTGGCGCGGAGCTCGCGCAGGAGCTGATGGAGGCGGCGGCGGTGACGCATGATGTGCTGGGCCGGGGAACGCGAAAGGTGGGTGAGCGTCCGCGCGCGGTCGAGGATCGCCCGGCGCCCGTGCGCGTGCAGGCGGCGGGCATATGCGGCGACATCGGCGCGGGCGGCGCGGCAGTCGATCGGCACCGCGGTCTCGGCGGCGTGGGTCGGGGTCGAGCACGAGATCGCCGCCACGTCGTCGATCAGGGTGCGGTCGGTGTGGTGGCCGACCGAGGCGATCACGGGCACGCGCAGCAGCGCCACCGTCCGGCACAGGGCCTCGTCGCAGAACGCGAACAGATCGGCAAGCGAGCCGCCGCCGCGAGCGACGATCACCACCTCGACCTCCTCGAGCGCGGCCAGCTCCCGCAGCGAGACCGCGATCCGCGGGGCGGCGTGCCGGTCCTGCACGGGCGCGAACGCCCACACCAGGCGCCCGCCCCAGCCCCGCCGGCGCAGGCCGGCGAGGACATCGTCGCGGGCCTTGCCCCGCTCCCCCGTGACCACCCCGATCGTGCGCGGCAGCCGGGGTCGCGGCAGCCGCTTCTGCGGCTCGAACAGGCCGTCGCCGTCGAGCCGCCGGCGCAGCCGCTCGAGCTGAACCAGCAGATCGCCCTCGCCCGCGATCCGCAGCTCGGTCACGGCGAAGCTGAAGGAGGGAGACGATGTGTGGCTGCCGGGGTAGTAGTCGCAGCCGCCGCCCACCACGACCTGCTGCCCGTCGCTGAGCGTGACTCCGAGGGCCTCGAACTCGTTCCGCCACATCGAGCACGGGAGCGCCCCGCGAGCGTCGCGCAGCTCGAAGTAGACACGGGCGCGTGCCGGCCTGAACCCCCACACCTCGCCCACGAGCTGCACCCGCGCGAACTGCTGGAGCCGTCGCTTGAGCTGGGCGGCGTAGGACCCCACGGGGTAGGGCCCAGGTAGCTCGCTGTCCGGGATTCCGCCGGCGGTCGTCGGGTCGAGTTGCGCCATCGCCGTGGTCCGAGGCTACAGCCCACCTCGGAAGGCGGTTACGATGCCTCGTCCATGGACCTGACCCTGTCGCCGGCCGAGGAAGCGTTTCGAGACGAGGTTCGGGGCTGGCTCGAGGCCAACAATCCCGGGCCCGAGCCGAACGGCGACGAGGCGGCGTTCGCGTTTCGCCGCGACTGGCAGCGCCAGCTCAACGAGGCGGGGTGGGCAGGCCTGTCGTGGCCCAAGGAGTACGGCGGCCGTGGCGCCACGCTGATCGAGCAGGCGATCTTCAACGAGGAGATGGCGCGCGCCCACGCGCCGTCGGTGGTCAACGTCCTCGGGCTGGCCATGGGCGGGCCGACGGTGATCGCGCACGGCTCCGAGGAGCAGCGCCGGCGCTATCTGCCGCCGATCCTGTCGGCCGAGGAGATCTGGTGCCAGGGCTTCTCCGAGCCGGACTCGGGCTCGGACCTGGCGTCGCTGAAGACGCGCGCGGTTCGCGACGGCGATCAGTGGGTGGTCACCGGCCAGAAGGTGTGGACGACGTTCGCCCACCACGCCAAGTGGTGCATGCTCGTCGCCCGCACCGACGCCGACGCGCCCAAGCACAAGGGCCTGACCTACTTCCTGATGGACATGGACCAGGAAGGGGTGCAGGTGCGGCCGCTGCGCCAGATCACCGGCGAGGCCGAGTTCAACGAGCTGTTCATCGAGGGCGCGCGCATTCCGGACGAGAACATCGTCGGCGGCGCGGGCAACGGCTGGGCGGTGGCGATCACCACGCTGATGCACGAGCGGGCGACGCTCGCCTTCAGCCTCCAGGTCGGCGTCCAGATCGGGCTACGCGAGCTGATCGAGAAGGCGCGCGCGTCGCGCGGCCACGGGGGCCGGCCGGCGAGCGAGGATCCGGTCATCCGCCAGCGGCTGGCGCAGCTGCTGATCGAGGCCGAGGTACTGCGGCTGAACGCCTACCGGGGCCTGAGCGCGACCATGCGCACCGGCACGCCCGGGCCCGAAGGCTCGCTGGGGAAGTGGCACTGGTCGGAGATCAACCAGTCCCTGACCGAGCTGGCGATGGAGATCGACGGCCCGAGGGCGATGCTGGACAGCGACCGATGGACCTACCGGTTCCTGCGCGCGCGCGCCAACTCGATCGAGGGCGGCACCACCGAGATCCTCAAGAACATCGTCGCCGAGCGGGTGCTCGGGCTGCCGCGGATGCGATGAATTTCGACTTCACCGACGATCAGCAGGCGATCAAGCGCACGGCCCGGGAGTTCCTGGCCGCGCGGTACAAGCCCGAGACGATTCGCGAGCTGGCCGAGGACGAGCGCGGGTTCACCGACGAGCAGTGGCGCGAGCTGGTGGAGCTGGGGTGGCCCGGGGTGCTGGTCTCGGAGGAGCACGGCGGGCTAGGGCTGGGGGCGGTGGAGCTGGTGGTCATCGCCGAGGAGATGGGCTACGCCCTGGCCCCGAGCCCGCTGCACTCCGATGTGTCGGCGGCGCTGCTGCTGAGCGCGGCCGGAAGTGAGGAGCAGCAGGCGAAGTGGCTTGTGCCGCTGGCCGGCGGCGAGGTCCGCGGCGCGCTGGCGGTATGGGACGAGCAGGCGGGCTGGGCGCCCGACCATTCTGAGGTCGAGGCAAATGGGGGCGCGCTCACGGCGACGAAGATCGCGGTCCCGGACGCCGGCAGCGCCGATTTCCTGATCGTGAGCGGGGCCGGCGGCGCTCACTACCTGGTGGAGCGGGCGGCCGAGGGGGTCGAGATCGCCCCCGAGCCCGGTCTCGATCCGACGCGCAAGCTGTTCCGGGTCTCGCTCGCGGACGCGCCGGCGGAGAAGCTGCCGGGCCCCGACCCGGAAAGCGTGACCCGCGCGTATGCCACGATCATCAGCGCGCTCGCGGCCGAGAGCGTGGGCGTGGCCCAGCGGACGATGGAGATGGCCGTGCAGTACGCCAAGGAGCGCAAGCAGTTCGACCGCCCGATCGGCTCCTACCAGGCGATCTCGCACCGCTGCGCGCAGATGCTGCTCGAGGTCGAGGGCGCGCGGTCGCTGACCTATTGGGCCGCCTGGGCGCTCGACCACGAGCCTCGGACGGCGCCGCGCGCCGCCTCGATGGCCAAGGCCTACGCCAGCGACGCGGGCTTTCGCGTGTGCGCCTCCGCGCTTCAGGTCCACGGTGGGATCGGCTTCACCTGGGAGCACGATCTGCACTACTTCCTCAAGCGTGCGAAGGCCAACGCGCACGCGTTCGGCGACGCGCGCTGGCACCGCGACCGGGTGGCGGAGCTGGCGGGGGTCTAGGGGCTGTCGTTCCCGGTGCGAGCCGGGCGCGACGGCCGACTACGTGTTGTACGGGTCGTCGGGCTCGCCGGCGACCGGCACGACGTGGTGCGCCACGTCCTGCTCGAGCACGGCGGGATCCGCGGCTTGGAACCACTTGCGCGCGAAGAACTGCGGGAAGAACGGCCACGAGGCGAACATCAGGATGACGCCGAGGATCAAGCCGCCGACGCCCACGAAGATCGGCACCTGAATCCCGAGAAACGCCTTGGAGTAGTTGTTGCCGGCGGTGTTGTAGTACTGGTACGCCCTGATGCCGATGTAGCCCATCATGATGCCGCCGACGACGGGGATCAACCCGGCGAAGAGGAAGTTGCGGGCGCTCTTGAACAGGTCGCGGCGGAAGTACACGGCGCAGGCCAGCCCGGTGAACCCGTAGTAGAAGCAAACCGAGAAGCCGAGGGCCGAGATTGTGTCGCCGAGCACGTTCTGGTTCGGGTTGAAGGCGAGAAGCGCCACCGTCCACAGAATCGAGAGGCCGCCCATAAGGGTGGTCGAGAAGCTAGGGGTCAGGAAGCGCGGGTGGATGCGCCCGAATGAGGACGGGATCGAGTGCCACTTCGCCATCGACAACGTCGTGCGCGCGGTCGGCAGAATCGTCGTCTGCGTCGATGCCGAGGCCGAGGTGAGGACCGCGATGATGAGCAGCTTATCGAGCGGGGAGCCGAACACCTCCTTGCCGAGCGCGTTCAGAACGTCGTTCTGGTTGTTGGGATTGGCGAGGAATGCTGTTCCGTGATAAGCCTGCCCGGCGGCGGTGACCAGCACGTAGATCAGCAGCAGGATCAAGGTCGAGACGACCGCGGCCTTCCCCGGCCCCCGGTGGCGGTCACGCGACTCCTCGTTGACCGCGACGCCCGAGTCCCACCCCCAGTAGATGAAGATGCCGAGCAGCACTGCCGGGATCAGCGCACTCCAGCTGAGATCGAAGGGGTTGAACCACGACGCCGTCACGTGAATCGAGCCGGTCGGACTGTTGGCGTAGACCTTGATCAGGGCGACAACCGTAAACACCGCGAGCGTGACGATCTCGAAGCTCAGCAGGATCGTCTGTACGCGGGCTGAGAGCTCGATGCCGCGGTAGCAGATCCAGGTCATGACCGCGATCCACACCACCGAGCCGACGATCAGCCAGAAGTTGTTCGGCGCGCCACCCGAGCGGAACAGCAGGAACGAGTACTCGCTTGCGATCGCCGCCAGCGACGCCATCACGATGATGTCGGCGAGGAAGATCGCCCAGCCGTTGATCCAGCCCAGTTGCGGCCCGAACCCGCGTGTCACCCACGCGAACGTCGTCCCCGCGTCCGGGTCCGCCAGATTGAGGAACCGGTAGCCGACGGAGACGAACAGGATGGGGATGAATGAGACGATCAGGACTGCCGGCGCGTGGACGCCGACGCCGGTCACCGCGACGATGAAGCCGAGCGTCGCCGCGAGGCTGTAAGCCGGCGCGGTCGACGCGATTGCGATGACGAGGTTCGAGATATACCCGAGGGCGTCGGCCTTTAGCCCCTTGGCCCCAGGCGCGCTCGTATCGACGGGCCCAGCTGCTTGTGGGACGGTTGTGGTCTCCAAGGCGATGCGAAAGCTATGCGGACTGATACAAGGCCGCAACCCGCTGGTGCATCAGAAACTATCACCGGGTTATACGAAACGTCCAAAGCGGCCGCCGGTACGGTGCACAACACATGCCTGACGCAGAGGTGACCGTCGCCGTGCTCGGGGCCGCGGGGACGATCGCACCCGCGGTCGTGCGCGACCTGGCGGAGTCCGAGGAGGTCGCGCGCATGACCCTGCTCGACCTCGACGGCGGGCGGGCCCAAGCCGTCGCCGACGCCCACGGCGGCGGCAAGGCAAGCGCCCGAGGCGTCGACGCCCGGGCGCACGACGAGCTGGCCGGCGCCTTGGCCGGCGCGGACGTGCTCGTCAACACCGCCTCCTACCGGGTCAACCTCGACGCGATGTCGGCCTGCCTGAAAGCGGGGTGCACGTATCTGGACCTGGGCGGGCTCTACCGGGTGACGGGCAGGCAGCTGGAACGCGGGCCCGAGTTCGAGCGCCAGGGCCTGCTCGCGGTGCTGGGGATCGGGTCGAGTCCGGGCAAGACCAACCTGATGGCCGCGCGCGGAGTCGCGGAGCTCGGGGGCGGCGGCGGGGAGATCGAGTCCATCGACGTGTTCGCCGCCGGCCGCGACGCGGGCGCCCCCGACGACGGGAAGCTGCGCCCCCCGTACGCGATTCAGACCCTGCTCGACGAGCTGACGCTGGCGCCGATCGTGCTCCGCGACGGTCGGCCCACCGAGGTCGCGCCGCTGGCGGCCGGGGGGTCCGTCGACTTCGGCCCTCCGATCGGCGAGGCCGACACGATCTACACGCTGCACTCCGAGCTGGCGACGTTCGGGGACAGCTTCGGCTGCCGCAGCGCCAGCTTCCGGCTGTCGCTGACGCCGGCCCTGCTGAGCCGGCTGAAGGAGCTGGTCGAAGCCTCGGAGGAGGAGGTGGCCGCGGTGGCGCGCGAAGCGGCGCCGCAGTCGCCCGAGACTGTTTCCGTGCATCTGGTGCGGATCTCGTCCTCGTCGGAGGAGACGGTGAGCGTCCGGGCGCTGAGCCCGCCGCACTTCGGGCTCGGCGGATCGATCGTATCGACCGCCGCGCCGGCGGCCGCAACCGTGCGCCTGCTGGCGCGGGGCTCGCTGACCGTGACCGGGGCCCTGCCTCCCGAACGGTGCATCGATCCCGAGCAGATGTTCGCGGAGCTGGAGACCCGCGGCTGCGTCTTCGACATCGCTCGGGAGGGTTCTTAGCAGGCCGGCCGTTGCGGGTGCTCAGCCGGTGGGCACGCCGCGGCGCGCGACCTCGCCCTTGAGCAGCGCCAGGTCGGCGTCGACCATCATCCTGATCAGCTCCTCGAAGCTGAGCTCCGGCTCCCAGCCGAGGACGCGCTTGGCCTTGCTGGCGTCGCCCACGAGGTGCTCGACCTCGGCTGGTCGCAGCAGCGCGGGGTCGAGCACGACGCTGTCGTCGATCGCCAGCCCCGCGTGGTCGAAAGCGATCTCCAGGCACTGCCGGACCGAGTGCGATTTGCCGGTGGCGACCACGTAGTCGGCGGGCGCGTCCTGCTGGAGCATCAGCCACATCGCCCGCACGTAGTCGCCGGCGTAGCCCCAGTCGCGCTCCGCGTCGAGGTTGCCGAGCCGCAGCTTGACGTCGAGCCCGAGCTTGATCGCCGCCGCGTGCCAGGTGATCTTGCGGGTCACGAACTCGAGCCCCCGGCGGGGGCCCTCGTGGTTGAACAGGATCCCGCTGGTTGCGTGCAGCCCGTAGGACTCGCGGTAGTTGACGGTGATGAAGTGGCCGTAGGCCTTCGCCGCCCCGTAGGGCGAGCGGGGATAGAACGGCGTCGTCTCGCTCTGCGGCGACTCGCGCACCTTGCCGAACATCTCGCTCGAGGAGGCCTGGTAGAAGCGCGCCTCGGGGCACGCCTCGCGCATCGCCTCGAGCAGGCGGGTGACGCCGGTCCCGGTGAACTCGGCGGTCAGGGTCGGCTGGACCCACGACGTGGCCACGTACGACATCGCGGCCAGGTTGTAGATCTCCCCGGGGCTGCAGGCGCGCAGGGTGTCGACCAGGGAACGCTGGTCGAGCAGATCGCCCTCGTGCAGGATCACCCGGTCACGGATGTGCTCGATGCGGTCGAACTTCTCCATCGAGGAGCGGCGGACCATGCCGTGGACCTCGTAGCCCCGCTCGAGCAGGAAGTCGGCCAGGTGGCTTCCGTCCTGGCCGGTGATGCCGGTGATCAGGGCGCGGCGCACGCTCACGATCGCGCCCCCGCCGGCGCCCCCAGCTGCTCCCGCAGCCACGCCACGGTCTCCGCGATCCCGTCGCGCAGGTCCACCTGGGCCTCCCAGCCGAGCACCGCCTTCGCCTTCTCCACCGACGGCCAGCGCCGCTGCACGTCGACCTCGAACGTGGGAAGGTGCTCGAACTCGAGCGCCTCGGGGTCGTTGCCGCACGCTTCCCAGACGCGTCGAGCGATCTCCGCCACCGTGAGCTCTTCCGAGGCCGAGATGTTGAAGTCCTCGTTCTCGGCCGGGGCGGCTCCCATCGCGGTGACGATCCCGTCGGCGATGTCGTCCACGTGCGTGAGCGTGCGGGTCTGGGTGCCGGCGCCGAAGATCTGCAGCGGACGCTGGGCCGCGAGCGACTTGGCGATCAGGTCCGGCACCGCGTGGGCGATCCCGGGCTGGTCCGGGTCGGGCAGCTCGCCGGGCCCGTAGGCGTTGAAGGGGCGGCAGATCGTGTAGGCGAGGCCGTGCTGCTCGTGGGCGGCGCGGGTGTAGATCTCGCCGGCGAGCTTCGAGAAGCCGTAGGCCGAGCGCGGCGCGGGGCAGTCGAGCAGGTGGCGCTCGGGGGTCGGAAACTCGGTGGCGCGTTCGAACACCATCGAGGAGGACACGTACACGACACGCTCGGCGCCGCCGTCGATCGCGGCGCTGAGCACCCGGCCCGTGAGGGCGTTGTTGACCTCGGTCAAGGTGTAGGGCAGCTTGTGGAAGTTGGCGATGCCGCCGACGATCGCGGCCAGGTGGATCACGTGTGAGCAGCCGGCGAGCGCCTGGCGCGCGACGCCCGGCTCACGGAGATCCCCGACATGCACCTGAGCGCTTTCTCGCACCCAGCCGGGAGCGGGCCGGTGGTCGGCGACGCGGACCTCCCAGGCCTGGTCGCGCAACAGCCGCCTCACGACCGCACGGCCGATCGTCCCCGTCCCGCCGGTCACGAGCACGCGTCTCACGTGAGCTTGTGGAGGTCGCGCCGGCCCCCGGGCGTGTCGCCGGGGTCGGAGGTGTCGGCGGGGGCAGCGGCGACGTGTGCGGGGGTGCCGAGCAGCGCGGCCGCCTCCATCGCGTAGACGAACACCTGGCCGGTGCCGAGCGCGTTCCAGGCGTCCACCAGGAGGCAGCGATCCGCGGCCCGGGACAGGATCGCCTGCAGGCAGCGCGGACCCTCGAACTCGGGATGGTTGGTGGCCACGATCACCACGTCGGCGTCCTCGACCGCCTCGCTGAGCGATTGGGTCGGGGTGGGGGCGTGCGGATCGGAGACGGCCACGTCCGCGAGCTCCCGCTCGAGCAGCCGGATCAGCTTGTGCGAGAGCGAGTCGCGCTCGTCGTCGGTGTCGCGCTTGAAGGTCAGGCCGAGCACCGCGACCTTCCGCGACGCCAGCGTGCCGAGTCGCCGCTTGGCGCCCTCGACGAGGAACAGCGGCACCGCCTCGTTGACCCGGGAGACCGCCAGCAACATCCCGGGGGCGTTGGAGCGCTCCTCGGAGAACGCGAAGTCCTTGCGCAGGCATGTGCCCCCGGTCAGGCCGGGCATCGCCATCCCGCCGCGGGGGTAATCGCGGTTGATCAGATCGATGACCTCGAACACGTTGGCGCCGTGGCGATCGCAGTCCATCATCAACAGGTTCGGCAGCGCGAACGTCGTGTAGCGGAGGATGTTCGTCCAGATCTTGGCCAGCTCGGCCTGCACCGGCGTCGTCCGGACGATCGGCGCCCCGAAGGCGCTGAACAGGCTCGCGGCGCGGTCAGTCGACGCCTCGTCGACGCCACCGATGATGCAGGGCAGCGTCGAGATCTCGGTCAGGAATCGGCCGGCCGCGATCCGCTCTGGGGCGTGAGCCACGAACACGTCCTGGCCGACCGTGAAGCCGCGACGCTTTTCCAGGTAGCCGGCCACGAACTCGGTCGTCCCTGGCGCGATCGTCGAGCGCAGGATCAGCGCGTGTCCGGGCCGGAGCAGCGGCAGGAGGTCGTCGAGCGCGGCGCGGACCTGCCGAAGGTCGCTTTCGATGTGGGAGAAGGAAGGGGTGCCGATCGTGATCACGATGTCGTCGCAGCGGGCCGCGTCGACCGCGCGATCGGTCAGCTCCAGCCGCCCGCTCTGCAGGACTCGGTCCAGCAGCGCCTGCGCGCCCGCCTCCTGGAATGGCATCCGGTCGGCGCGGAGCGAGTCGAGCACGGCCGGGTCGTGATCGACACCGAGCACCTGCAGGCCGCGATCGGCGAAGCAGAGGGCGAGCGGCAACCCCACGCGCCCGAGACCGATGATGGAGACCACGTGATCGCTCAATGGGGTTCCGCGGCCTCGGCGTTCACGCTGGGAAGCGGCACGAGGCCGGGCTCGCCGGGGTAGCCACGGATCTCGCCGGCGTAGGCCAGCAGGTCGAGTCGTGCGATCTCGCGCTCTCCCTCGATGCGGGCGGGGTGGTCCGGGGCAAGGCCACGGATCAGGGCCCGGATCCGCTCCCGGAGCTGGAGCGCGAAGTGAGGGGTCGAGGCCCCCATCAGCTGGCGGACGTCCTCGACCGTGACTTCGTGATCGGCACGCAGGCGGTCTGGGTGCTCTGCTTGGCTCATTTCTGGGGCACGACCTCGAGCAAATTGTCCATCTGCGCCTGGACCGAGACCGAAATCGCGCTGTCATCGCCGATCACCCAGCCGTGGTTGTAGACGGCAGCGGTCGGGCCCTCCTGCGTATAGCCGGGGGTGGCGTAGTTGAGGAAGAAGTTCAGCACGGGAGATGGGAGCGTAGAGGGATTGTCGATCAGCAACTGCGGTCCGTAGCTTCCGCTGGCCGACAGGGGCGCGGCGGCTGCGGCGTCCAGCGGCCGGTGCTCGTTGAGCAGCACATAGCCATGGCCGGGGCTGCGGATGGCCCAGCCGAAGCTTCCGGGCACATGGGCGCATGGCTGCCCGTAGACGCACGCCGGGTCACGGTACTCCGCGAACGTGACCGAGCTCGAGACCGGGTCGGCGGCGCTGATGCGAGTCACCGTTCCGTACTTCTTGAGCGCGGTCAGGACGCTGTTCGGGATCACGCCGGCAGGGGCGAGGACATAGATCCGGGGCTTCTGGTGGGCCAGCAGCGCCTGCCGCGTGGCCGCCGGCACGGTCGAGCCGTTGACGAACAGGATCGGATCTCCGCTCTCGGCCGCCCACCCGGCCGCCGGCATCGCATAGGCCGGGTTGTTCCCGGGGGCGATCACGACGCTGGTGGCGGCGCTGGCGCCGTGGGCGGCGCTGTAGAAGCGGTCGATGGCCGCGGCCAGCGAGTAGGGATCGCCACCGGAGATCGCCGCCGAGCGCAGCCCGTTCGGCCGGGGCACATCTCCCACCCTGATCACCTGGGCGCCGCCGACCGCGCCCGACCCCGTCGGGCTCAGCTGCTGCAGCGCGCCCGAGGTCGCCGCCGGCAGCGATGAGCTGCCGGACAGCAGGACCGGCGCCCGGATCGGTGGCGCCATCAGCACCGAGGCGGCGATCGCGGCCTGCCAGTCGTCGGTTGGGGCGACCGTGACCACGCTTGGATGGGTGCCCGGGGCCGCGGACGGATAGACGGCGAGCGCCACCCACGCCGCATCGGCGATCGGGTCCGCGCCGGCCACCCGTGTGGTGTTCTTGGTCGCCAGCGCGGAGATGCCGAGCTTCGCCGCCGCCGACGGCGACTGCGAGGAGACGACCGTGACGACCGTCGAAGAGCCTCCGACCAGCTTGGTTGCGCCCCCACAGCCGGTCACGGCCAGGCACGCCAGGAGCGCGGTGAACGCTGTTGCTCGCATCGGGTCGCGGACGTTAGCGAGCGTCGCCTGGGCGAGCGCCGCCGATGCAGCTATTGGGCGGTTTTGCCCGGGGCCTCGGGTTCTGGTTCATGGCCTGGGATTCTTCGCGGCGTCACCCGGAAGGGGATGGCGACCCGACGCCGAAGTGTTGTGTATATTGCCGCGCGCCTAATCCGCGGGCCACCGAAATCCGCGGAGCGGGGGACCCAAGAAACCCTGGGGCGAATTCCGTGGTGAATCCACGGGAGGCGCGAGCTCTTTTAGCGCCAGCCCGACAGCTAACCCCGCAGGCACACGAAAGAGAAGACTTGCGGGTTACCCATCTGATAGCTCCCGGCCTGGCTGCGTTGGCGCTCACCGGCGCCTCCGCCGCATCCGCCCACTCGGGCCCCGGCTCCGGCGGCGCGGGCATCGGCGCGCCTCCCGCTCCGCCGAGCACGCCCGCCCATCCCACCGTCCCCGGATACGTGGCGAAGATCGTCAGGGGCGTCGCCTACGCTCCGGCGATGGCCCCGATGCGGGTCAAGCGCGCGATCTGGGCCGGCGACCGGATCCGCAGGAAGCCCTACATCTGGGGTGGTGGTCACGCTGCCTTCACCGCCGCCGGCTATGACTGCTCGGGCTCGGTCTCATACGTGTTGCACGCCGCCGGGCTGCTGCGGACGCCGTTTGACTCCAGCGACCTGATGTCCTGGGGGGCGCGGGGCGTCGGCATGTGGATCACGGTCTACACGAACCCCGGCCACGCCTTCATCGAGATCGCCGGAATCCGGTTCGACACCTCCGCCGAGGCCGATCCCAATCCGGCCCCTGGCTCCGGACCGCGGTGGCGGCCGCTGTATCGGCATCCGCCCGGCTTCATGGCGCGTCACCCGGCCGGGCTCTAGGTCCAGGGCACGCCCTACTCCTGCTCGCGGTGCTCGAGGATCTGGTCGCGCTCGGCCAGCCGGTTGGCCCGCCGAAGCTCGGCCTCGCGATTACGGCGCTGTTCGGTGGCGGTCTCGACGATCAGGCCCGGGACGGGCCGGGGCCGCCCGTCGTCGTCAGCAGCGCCACCATGGTCACGTAGGTGGTGTTCGTGTGCCGGACCTCGCCGGTGCGGGGATTCTCGGCCTCCACGCGCACCCCGACCTCCATTGAGGTGCGCCAAGCGGCGTTGACGGTGGCGCTGAAGGTGACCAGCTCGCCGACCCGGATGGGGTAGAGGAAGTTCATCCTGTCCATCCCCACGGTGACCACGCGGGAGCGAGAGTGCTTGATCGCCGCCAGCGCGGCGGCCTCGTCGCACAGCCTCATCACCGTCCCGCCGTGGACGTTGCCGGCGGAGTTGGCGTCGGTCGGCCCCATCCAGTGGACGATCTGGCCCCGGGAGTCGGATACGGGTTTCGCGTCCATGCGCGCGCATGCTAATCGGCGCGGTCGCTACGCTTCAGATGCCTGTCCAGCAACCCGCCAAGGAGGATGCGATGCCGGGCCTTTCCGGGCGCATGTCCACCGTAATCAAAGCCAAGATCTCAAAACTCCTCGACCGCGCCGAGGATCCCGGCGAGACACTCGAGTACAGCTATCAGAAGCAGATCGAGCTGCTTCAGAACGTCAAGAAGGGGATCGCCGACGTCGTCACCTCGAAGAAGCGCCTCCAGCTCCAGGAGCAGAAGCTCCAGGGCCAGGTCCTGAAGCTCGACACCCAGGCCCGGCAGGCCCTCGCCGCCGGCAACGAGGAGCTTGCCCGGACCGCGCTCGAGCGCAAGAACGTCGCCCAGACCGAGCTGCAGTCGCTCGACACGCAGATCACCCAGCTGGAGCAGCAGCAGGAGCAGATGACCGCCTCGGAACAGAAGCTGCGGGCCAAGATCGAGCAGTTCCGGTCCAAGAAGGAGGTCATCAAGGCCCAGTACTCGGCCGCCGAGGCCCAGGTCAGGATCTCCGAGGCCGCCACCGGAGTCGGCGAGGAGATGGCCGACGTCGGTCTCGCCATGCAGCGCGCCCTGGACAAGACCGAGAACATGAAGGCGCGCGCCGACGCCGTGCAGGAGCTCGAGGCCGCGGGCACGTTCGAGGACCTGACCGCGCTCGGCTCCGGCGACGACGACATCGACCGCCAGCTCAAAGAGCTGTCGAGCACCAGCGAAGTCGACGCCGACCTGGCCAAGATGAAGGCCGAGCTCGCCAGCGGGTCCTCGAAATCCGCCGGTGAACTCGGCGCTGGAAACGGTGGGGGGGCTGCCGAAGGGCAGGCTCCGTGATCGTCCGGATCGCCACCGAGGGCCAATACGAGGTGCCCGACGACGAACGGGACAAGCTGGGCGAGCTGGACAACGAGGCCGTCGACGCGTGCGCGGCCACCGACGAGCAGCGGTTCAACGACGCGTTCGGGCGTCTGCTCGAGTTCGTGCGCAGCAACGGCCGGCCGGTCCCGGAGGATGACCTGCGCGGCTCAGACCTGATCCTGCCGCCGCCGGATGTCTCGCTCGAGGAAGCCCGGGCGGAGTTCAGCGGCGAAGGGCTGATCCCCGGCTGAGGGCCGGCGGGCAGAGCGCCGGCGGGCAGAGCGCCGGCGAACCTCGGCGGACCGCCGGCGGACCTCGGCGGACCACCGGCGGACCTCGGCTCAGATCGGGATCCCCCACAAGGGGAACCAGCGCTCGATCTCCTGCTCGACCGGCAGCTCGGCCCCGATCTGGGCCTTGCAGCGCATCTCGCGCTCGTTGTCCCGCTGCTGCTGGCCGGGCGCCGGAACGAAGGGATAGAACGCCCCGCGCTTGTAGTTGTAGATCCAGTACAGCGGACGCTTCTGTGCGTCCTCGAACGCGAACACGGCGCACAGCACCCGATCGCCGTAGCCGCCGCCCTCGAGTGCCCCGCTGACGGCGTTGATGCCGACCACCAGATCGTCGAAGTCGCGGCCGCGTAGCACCAGCCAGCGGAAGCCGTAGCTGTCATCGGAGGTGTCGACGGTGGTCCCGCTGTCCTTGGCGGTGGCGCGAACGACTTCCTCCATGTCGCGCACGATCGACTCGAAATCGGCGGTGGGGAGCGGCTGGAAGACGATCGCGGCCGCCCCCCGCGAGGCGATCTCGAGCTCGGTCTCGAGCTTGACGTAGGCCGTGCTCATCGCGAACAGCCGGTCGGGGGCGGGCCCGGCCAGCTTGCGGCGGCCGGTGAGGACGTCGAGGAAGCCCATGGGAGGGCGAATTATCGCCTACGCCGTGCGCTGCAGCTGCGCCTCGAACTTCTCCAGCGCCGCGATCCGCGCTTCCAGCGACGGGTGCGTGGAGAACAGGGTGGCCACGGTCTGCTTGGCCTTCGGCGGGAAGATGTAGAACGCGGCGAGCTCGCCCGAGGCCGCGCGGAGATCCTGCTGGGGGATCCGCTGCATGCCGCCGCTGATCTTCAGCAGCGCCGAGATCAGCGCGCTCGGACGGCCGGTGATGATCGCCGAGCCGCGGTCGGCCGCGAACTCGCGATAGCGCGACAGCGCCTGGATGAGGATGAACGAGACCATGTAGACGAGCGCCGAGACCAGGATCACGACGATCCAGCTCGGGCCGTTGTCCTCGTCATCGCCGAAGGCGCCGCCGAACCAGAACCCCATCTGCACGATGAAGGCCGCGATCGAGGCGAAGAAGCTGGCCAGCGTCATCACCATCACGTCGCGGTTCTGGACGTGCGTGAGCTCGTGGCCGAGGACTCCCTCGAGCTCGGCGTCGCCCAGAAGATTGAGGATGCCGGTGGTGGCGCACACGGTGGCCGTCTTCGGCGAGCGCCCGATCGCGAACGCGTTCGGCATCGAGGTGTCGGCGATGGCCACCCGCGGCTTGGGCAGGTTGGCCTGGATGCACAGCCGCTCGATGATCGCGTGCAGGCGCTGGGCGTCGGCGGAGTCGCCGGGGCCGACCTCGCGCGCACCCATCGACGCCATCGCGATCTTGTCCGAGGCGAAGAACTGGACGGCGAACAGGACCGCGGCGATCACGGCCACGCTGACCGCTCCGGCGCCGGCGGCGATCAGCACTCCGATCAGGACCGCGTAGACCAGCCCGAGCAGGAACAGGGTCAGCAGCATCCGGGCCTGGAGCCCGCGATCACGGCCGAATGAAGTTGAGCGTGCCATCTGTGACCACCTATGTTGGCAGACGCGTCAGGTGCGAAACGGAACAGTTTCGTAAGTGGATGGGGCACCGCCGGCGTACGCCCGTTCCCACTCGATCGTACGCCGCAGGCCCTCCTCGAGCGAGAACCTCGGCTCCCATCCGGTCAGCGCGTGGAGCTTGGAGAAATCGACCCATTGGCGGTCGATCTCACCCGAAGGCGTGCCGTCGCCGCGCACGTCCGGCTCGACCCCGGCGCCCGCCAGCCGGCAGATCATCCGCACCACCTCGAGCACCTGGTGGGGCTGGCCGCCGCCGGCGTTGAACGCCTCGCCCATCGCCTGGCCCCGGCCCAGCGCCTCGGCGATGGCCAGATAGCCCGCCACCGCGTCCTCGACGTACAGGAAGTCCCGCTCGGGCGAGCCGTCGGAGCGCACCACCGGCGCGCGTCCGGCGAGAACCGCCGACACCGCCTCGGGGACCAGCCGCGAGCCGTTGGCATCGCCACCGCCGTACAGGTTGGCAAATCGCGTGACCGCGACCGGCAGCCGCCAGGTGTGCCAGTACGAGCGGGCCAGGAGGTCGGTCGCGGCCTTGGAGACGTCGTAGGGGTACAGCGGCTGCAGCGCCGACTCCTCGCGATAGGGCAACTCGGAATGGGGCCCATAGGCCTTGTCCGAGGAGGCCACGAGCACGCGCTCGGCGCCGTGCTGCCGACAGGCCTCGAGCAGCAGCCAGGTGCCGCGGATGTTCGTCTCGAAGGTCGACAGCGGCGACCGGTTGGCGGTGGGGACGATCGTCTGAGCGGCGAGGTGGAAGACGTCCTGGATCTCGTGCTCGGCGAGGGCGCGGGCGATCAGACCCGGCTCGCAGATGTCGCCGTGGACCACGGTCACCGACTGCTCGAGCCCCATCAGCAACAATGGCGAGCGCGGGAGCTCGTCGCGGCGGAGCACGATGACCCGCGCGCCGGCGTCCAGCAGCGCCTTGACCAGCCAGCCGCCGAGCAGCCCGTACGCGCCGGTCACGAGGATCGAGCGGCGCCACAACCGCGACCGTTCCCCGACCATCAGTCCCACAGCTTCCACGGGGCCCTCCCGGCCGCCCACAGGTCGTTGAGGACCAGCGCGTCCTTGTAGGTGTCCATGCAGTCCCAGAAGCCGTCGTGGCGGAAGGCTCGGAGCTCGCCGCCGCCGGCCAGTCGCGACAACGGCTCGCGTTCGAGCACCGAGCGCTCGTCGAGCAGCTCGAGGACCGAGGGCTCGAAACAGAAGAACCCGCCGTTGATCCACCGCTCGCTGCGCGGCTTCTCCACGAACGCCTGCACCATCCCGCTGCCGTTCAGCTCGGCGACGCCGAACTGGAGCTCGGGGCGGACGACGGTCATCGTCGCCCGCGCGCCGTGCCGCTCGTGCTCGGCGAGCAGGCCTCGCAGGTCGATGTCGGCCACGCCGTCGGCATAAGCGGCGCAGAAGCGCTCGCCATCGAGCGCCTCCGCCGCCCGCCACAGGCGCCCTCCGGTGGGGGTGTCAGGTCCCGTGTCGAGGCAGCGAACGGCGGCGTCGCCGGGCCACTGCTCGTGCGCCGCGAAGGCCTCGATCCGCTCGGCCTGATAGCCCGTCAGGAGCACGAAGCGGCGAAACCCACGGGCCAGATAGATCTGGATCACGTGCCACACGATCGGCTTGCCCCCGATCTCGATCAGCGGCTTGGGAATCGCGGGGCTGTGCTCCTGAAGCCGGGTGCCCCGGCCCCCGCACAAGATCACCACCTGCGGCAGCACGGCCGGCGATTATCGCGGAGAGGGGGCCGACGGCCGTAGCCGGCACCGGACAGGCGCCGGCGCCCGCCACCGGGCAGGCGCCGGCGTCCGCCACCGGACATGCGCGCCATGCACCCCCCGACCGGCGTCCTGTAACTAATCTCCGGCAGAGTGCAGCCCGAGATCCACGTCCTGGGAATCTCCCTGAAGTCGTTCGGGATCGTGTTTGCCTGTGGGTTCATCGCCGCGGGCCTGATCGTGGCCCGGCGGCTCAAGGAGCTCGGCAAGCCGGTCGACTGGGCCTACGAGATGGCGCTCGCGGCGCTGGTGGGCGGCTTGGTGGGCTCGCGGGTCTACTACGTGGTCCAGAACTACGACAAGGTCAAGCACAACCTGCTGGGCAGCCTGTTCTCGGGGTCGGGGCTGGTTTGGTACGGGGGCCTGATCGGGGGGGCGATCCTCGTCGTGGCGTGGGCCAAGTGGCGCGACATGCTGTCGGTGGGGCTGCTGGACCTGGCCTGCGTGCCGCTGGCGATGGGCTACTCGATCGGCAGGATCGGCTGCCAGGTCTCCGGCGACGGCGACTACGGAAAGGTGTCCAGCTTGCCCTGGGCGATGGGCTATCCGCACGGCACCGTGCCTACGCCGCCCGGAGTCAAGGTTCAGCCGACGCCGATCTACGAGACCGTGGCGATGGGGTTCGTCGCCTGGTGGCTGTGGCGGATGCGCGATCAGTTCCGGCCCGGGGCGCTGTTCGCGTTCTACATGATCCTGTCCGGGACCGAGCGCCTGCTGGTCGAGTTCATCAGGCGAAACCACAGGATCTGGCTGGGACTGACCGCCCCCCAACTGGAGAGCATCGCCCTGATGATCGCCGGCGCGGTGTGGCTGTTCCTGCTCTCGCGCCGCGGCGGCATCCGCCTGTCCGGGCCGCGGCCGGCGGTGGCGGCGGCGTGATCGGGCGAGCGCGCCGCCGTTGCTGGTGAGGGACGTGGATGACTTTTTGCTGCCATATGCACAAAAAGATCATCCACGTCTTCACGGACGGTGGTTTGCGGCGGCCCCGCACGGGTTGCGCCCGAATTGCTACAGCGCCCGCACGATGAACCGCAGGCTCACCGCCTGCAGCTCAGGGTCGTGCTGGATCGAGCGGTGGTGGCCCCCCGGCACCGCGATCAGACGGCTCGTGGGATGGGTGGCACGGGCCGCCAGCTCCCGCGAGTGCTCGACGGGCACTCGCTCGTCGCCCTCGGCGTGCATCAGCAGCAGCGGCCGGTGCAGTGACTGCACGGCGGCGTGGAGATCGTTCGCGGCCAGGAGGGCGTCGAAGGCGGGGACGTCGGCCTCAAACGCAAACGTCCCCGCCCGCAGGCCACGGCGCAGCGCTTCGGCGCCGGCGGGGCAGATCGCGACCACCGCGCCGGCGCCGAGGCGCTCTGCGGCCACGATCGCCAGGTAGCCGCCCATGCTCGAGCCGCGGAGCGCGATCGGCGCAGCGGCATCGCCGAGCGCGGCGCGCAGAACGGTGGCGATCGCCACCACGTCGTCGAGCGCGCGATCGTCCATCGGCCCCGTGCTCTCGCCGTGGCCTCGCTGATCGAAGGCGATCGCCGCCAGGCCGAGCGGGAGCGCCGCCCGAGCGAAGTCGTGGTGGCTCTCCTTGCACGAGCCGGCGCCGTGCAGGATCACCACCCCGCCGATGACCGCGGGCGCGTCGGGCAGCCACAGCGAGTAGGCGAGCCCGTCGTGAGAGGCGAGCTTGCTCGGCAGCACGGGTTTGACGGTGCGCAGGCGCGACGTGGCGCGATCATCCCACGCCCCGGTCCACATGGCATGATCGAGCGCCCGTGACCGCCACCATGGCCAGCTCGCACGTGTACCCGCTCGGCACGCGCGTCAACGAGCGAGGTCGTCTGGAGATCGGCGGGTGCGATGCGGTCGAGCTGGCGCGGAAGTTCGGAACGCCGGCCTACGTGGTCGCCGAGGAGGACCTGCGGGATCGCGCGCGAGCGTTCCGGGAGGCGCTCGCAGCCCGACACGAGGACTACGACATCCTGTTCGCGTCCAAGGCGTTTCCGTGCACCGCCGTGTACCGCGTGCTCGCCGAGGAGGGACTGGCCTGCGACGTGGCTTCCGGCGGCGAGCTCGCGCTGGCCCTGCGCGGCGGCTTCGAACCCGCCCGGATCTACTTCCACGGCAACGCCAAGTCCTCGGCGGAGCTGCGGCAGGCCCTGGACGCCGGCGTCGGCCACGTCGTGCTCGACTCATTCGACGAGATCGAGCGGCTGGCGGCCATCGCCGAGCGCGCCGGCGTGCGCCAGGAGGTGTTGATCCGAGTGACGCCCGGGATCGCAGGGGACACCCATCAGGCGATCTCGACCGGTCAGGCGGATTCCAAGTTCGGCTTCTCGATCGCGCAGGCAGAAGAGGCGATCGGGGGGCTGGCGGCCGTCCCGCAGCTGGAGCTGGTAGGGCTGCACTTCCACATCGGCTCGCAGCTGCTCGAGCTCGATCCGTTCCGGGAGGCGGTGCGGGCGATCGCCTCGCTGGGCGAGTTTCCGGTCTACAACCTCGGCGGGGGCCTGGGCGTGGCCTACACCGCGGCCCAGAACCCGCCGACGATCGCCGAGTACGTCTCGGCGATGGTCGAGGCCGTCCACGACCTGCTGGGGCCGGACAAGCGCCTGCTGCTCGAGCCTGGCCGCGCGCTGGTGGCGAATTCGGCGGTGACGCTGTACACGGTGCAGACGGTCAAGCGCAACGTCTCCACGTGGGTGGCGGTCGACGGCGGCATGTCGGACAACCTGCGCCCGATGCTCTACGGGGCCGTCTACGAGGCGATCATCGCCGACCGGGTGCTGGCGGCACCAACTGAGCGCTGCCAGGTGGCGGGCAAGCACTGCGAGTCCGGCGACGTGATCGTGCGCGACGCCCCGCTGCCCGAACCGTCGCCCGGCGACGTGCTGGCCACGCCGGCGACCGGCGCCTACGGCTTCTCGCTGGCCAACAACTACAACGGCGTGCCGCGGCCGCCGGTTGTCTTCTGCCGCGGAGGCGAGGCCCGGGTGGTGGTGCGCCGCGAGAGCTACGAGGATCTGGCCGCCCGTGACGTCTGACGGCCGGTTTCGAGTCGGCCTGCTGGGCCACGGCACCGTGGGCGCGGCGTTCGCGCGGCTGCTGCCCGAGCACGCCCAGCGGATCGCGGTGCTGACCGGGCTGCGGCCAGAGCTGTCCGGGGTGCTGACCCGGGACGGCGGCTCGTTCGAGGAGCTGCTGGCCGGATCGGACCTGATCGTCGAGCTGATCGGGGGGATCGAGCCCGCGCGCGAGTACGTGCTGAGGGCGCTCCGCCAGGGCCGACACGTGGTCACCGCGAACAAGCAGCTGCTCTCTCAGCACGGCGAGGAACTGTGGGAGACGGCCCGTTCCCATGGCGTTCAGCTCCGCTTCGAGGGCGCCGTGGCCGGCGTCGTGCCGGTGATCCGGGTGCTCCAGGAGTCGCTGGCCGGCGCCACGATCGATCGCGTGCACGGGATCGTCAACGGCACCACGAACTTCATCCTGACCGAGATGGCCCGGACCGGGATGACGTTCGCGGAGGCCCTGGCCGAGGCCCAGCGGCTGGGATATGCCGAGGCCGACCCTACCGAGGATGTGGACGGCCGGGACGCGGCGGCGAAGATGGCGATCCTGGCCCGGCTCGCGTTCGACACCCCAGTCCGCCTCGATCAGGTCCGCTACGAGGGGATCGAGCACATCCAGCCCGACGATCTCGAGTACGCGCGCGAGCTCGGCCTGGGCCTGAAGCTGATCGGGACCGCTGAGCGGATCGCCGGTGGGTTGTCGGTCCGCGTCCATCCGGCGTTCCTGTATCCCGGCCATCCGCTGGCGTCAGTCAACGGGCCGTTCAACGCCGTCACCGTCGAGTCCCAGGCGATCACGGAGATCACGATGTCCGGACCCGGCGCCGGCGGGCCGCAGACGGCGAGCGCGGTGCTCGGCGACGTGATCAGCGCCATGATCCCGCCCGCCTCCACGCCGCCGACGATGAGCGCGTTGGAGATCGTCCATGACGTCGTCTCGGCGTTCTACATCCATCTCGAGGTCGCCGATGAACCTGGCGTGCTCGCCCGGGTCGCTCAAGCCCTGGCCGAGCAGGACGTCTCGGTCAAATCCGTCGTCCAGCGGGGCCTCGGCGATCAGGCGCGGCTCGTGATGGTCGTGCATCCGGTTGCCGAGACGCGGTTCGCGGCGGCGATCGAGCGGCTCGCGGCGCTCGACGTCCTGCGCGCCCCGCCGCGAGCCATCCGCGTGCTCGAGGAGGAGTTCGGCTAGCAAACCGGCTAGGGTGCCGCGCTGATGCGGGCCATCCAGATCGTCGAGCTGAACGAGCCGGACGCAGCGCTGAAGCTGGTGGACGCCCCCGAGCCCGAGGCCTCGCACATGCTCACCCCCGGCCGTGGCGTCGTCGTCGACGTCCGCGCGGCTGGCGTCTCATTCCCCGAGGTCCTCCAGACCCGGGGCGAATACCAGGTCAAGCCGCCGCTGCCGTTCGTGCCCGGTAGCGAAGTCGGCGGCGTGGTCCGCTCGGCGCCCGATGGGGCGCCGGTCAAACCGGGCGATCGCGTCGCCGCGTTCTGCATGCTGGGCGGCTTCGCCGAGGTCGCGGTGGCGCCCGAATTCTTCTGCTTCGCGCTGCCAGAGACGCTCGACTTCGCCCAGGGCGCCGGCCTGGTGCTGAACTACCACACCGCGTACTTCGCGCTCAAGCTTCGCGGCCGCCTGACCGAGGGGGACTGGGTGCTGGTGCACGGCGGCGCCGGCGGCGTGGGCACCGCTTCGCTTCAGGTCGCCCGCGGGCTGGGGGCCCGGACGATCGCGGTCGTCTCCAGCGACGAGAAGGAGCGTGTCGCACGCGACGCCGGCGCCGACGGGGTCCTACGCTCGGATGGACCGTGGAAGGACGAGGCTCGTGAGCTCAGCGGCGGCGGCGTGGACCTGGTCGTGGATCCCGTCGGCGGCGAGCGCTTCACCGACAGCCTGCGCGCGCTGCGCGAGGGCGGCCGCGTGGTCGTGGTCGGCTTCACCGGCGGCTCGATCCCGGAGGTCAGGGTCAACCGGCTGCTGCTGAACAACACCGAGGTGATCGGCGCCGGCTGGGGCGCGTACGTGATCTCCAAGCCCGAGGTCACGGCGCAGATCGGCGCCGAGCTGTCACGTCTGATCGATGCCGGGGTGGTGCGACCGGTCGTCGGCGCCCGGTACCCGCTCGAGCAGGCCGCCGAGGCGCTGAAGCTGATCGACGGCCGGGGCGCGACCGGGAAGGTGGTGCTCGAGGTGGCGTGAGCGGCGGTCGCCGTGTCCGCCGCCGGCGCCGGCTCTGACATGCTCCGGCCCGTGCCCGGACTGATCGATCGCTATCGCGACCGCCTGCCGTTTGCCGCCGAGGACCCCGTGGTGTCCTTGGGCGAGGGCTCGACGCCGCTGGTGCTCGCGCCGCGGCTGTCCGAGCGGGTCGGCGCCGAGGTGTGGCTGAAGCTGGAGGGGGCCAACCCGACCGGTTCCTTCAAGGACCGGGGCATGACCTGCGCGGTCTCGGCGGCCGTGCGGGAGGGCGCCACCGCCGTGATCTGCGCCTCGACCGGCAACACGGCCGCCTCGGCAGCGGCGTATTCCGCACGCGCCGGGCTGCGCGGCGCGGTGATCGTCCCCGAAGGCAAGATCGCCGCCGGCAAACTGGCCCAGGCGCTGATGCACGGCGCGCGCGTGGTCGCGGTGCGCGGCAACTTCGATCAAGCGCTCGAGCTCGTGCGGGCGCTCGCCGGCCGCCACCCCGTGTCGCTGGTCAACTCCGTCAACGAGTTCCGGATCGAGGGCCAGAAGACCGCCGCGTTCGAGCTGATCGAGGAACTCGACGGCGAGCTCGACGCGCTCTGCATCCCGGTCGGCAACGCCGGCAACATCACCGCCTATTGGAAGGGCTTCGACGAGTCCGGCCGGCACCCGCGGATGCTCGGGTTCCAGGCCGCCGGAGCGGCGCCCCTGGTCCACGGCCGGCCCGTCGAGCATCCCGAGACGGTGGCCAGCGCGATCCGGATCGGCAACCCCGCCCGCTGGGAGGAGGCGATGAACGCGATGACCTCCTCCGGCGGCGCGGTGGCGGCGGTCACCGACGAGGAGATCCTCGACGCCTACCGTTTTCTGGCCGCCCACGAGGGCATCTTCTGCGAGCCGGCGTCGGCGGCCGGCGTGGCCGGACTGCTCGCCCACGGGGCGCAAGACGCGCGGCGCGTGGTATGCGTGCTCACCGGCCATGGGCTCAAGGACCCACAGACGGCGCTGGCCCAGCAGGACGAGGCCGCCCGGCCCCCTGGAACGCGCGGCGGCGTGGTCCCCTGCGAGCCTGAGCTGGCGGCGATCGAACGGGCGGTCCTGCGATGACGCTGGACCGCCGGCGACTGATCAGGGTCCCCGCCTCGACGGCCAACCTCGGCCCCGGGTTCGACGTGCTCGCGGCCGCGCTCGCGCTCCATCTCGAGGTCGAGGTGATCGAGACCGGCAGCTTCGCCGTGGTCACGGAGCTCGACCTGCCCCGCGACCGTGGCAACCTGCTGGTGCGGGCGTTCGAGCGGCTGCATCCGGCCGACGACTTCGAGTTCCGGATCGCCTCGAAGATTCCGCTGTCGGGCGGTCTCGGGTCGAGCGCGGCGGCGATCGTGGCCGGCCTGCTCGCCGCCGACCACATCTTCGAGCTGGACGCCGACGTTCGCGCGCACGCCGCCGAGCTCGAGGGCCATCGGGACAACGTGGCGGCGGCGCTGGAGGGCGGCTTCGTGATCTGCGCGGAGGCCGGGGTCCACCGCTTCGAGCCCCCCTTGGGCCTGGAGGCGATCCTCGTCGTCCCCCACGAGCCCGTGTCCACCGAGGCGGCACGAGCGGCGCTGCCGGACACCGTGCCGATCGCCGACGCGGTGTTCAACCTCGCCCACCTGGCGATGCTGGTCCGCGGTCTCTCGGTGCCCGACTGGGACTTGATCGCGGCGGGGCTGGACGATCGCCTGCACCAGCCCCACCGGGCCCATCTCTACCCCCGCTCGGCCGACCTGGTGGGCCGGGCGCGCGCACACGGCGCGCTGGGGGGAACGATTTCGGGCGCCGGGCCGGCGGTCCTCATGTGGTCGCACTACGAGCAGACCGGCACCGTGATCGAGGCGCTCACCCGCGAGACCGACGGGTGGGCGCAGGTGATGCGAGCCCCGTTCGAGTCTCAGGGCGCGTACGTGCGCAGCCTCTAGCTCCTAAGCCGCCGCGCTCGGCTCGCCGCGGCGCGCCGGCAGCCGCGCTCGCAGCCACTCGGCGTGCCGCTCCTGGATCTCGCGCCCCAGGCGCGTGAACTCGATGAACAGCCGCAGCTGTTCCTCGGTGTAGGCCATCGCGAGCGGCCTGCTCAGCTCGGCCATGGGCCGGACCATCAGCTCCATCGTGGCCTCGTAGGCCTTGGGCGTGAGCTCGATGAGGACGCGGCGACGATCGGTTGGGTCGGGGACGCGCTGGGCATAGCCGGCGCGCTCCAGGCGGTCCAGCACGGCGGTGATCGCCCCCGTCGTAAGCCGGCTCGCCGCGGCCAGGTCCCCGGCGCTCATGCTCCCGTGCTGGTCGAGGATGTCCAGGCAGCGCGCGTCGGTGCGGTTGATCCCGAGCAGCTGGCAGACGAGATCGTCGACTACGTCGGTGGCCCGCTGGTTGGCGCGGACCTCCGAGCCGAGCTCGACGTACAGGCGCTGGCGCTCCGGGGGCGCCCCCGGCTCGGCGAAAGGCTCCTCTGACGGTTCTCTTGACACGTAAGTCTTTTAGTTACTAAGATACTCGCGAACAAAGTCATGATACCCGGAGGTGAACACCCAATGCACCGGTCGATCGAGGCCGATGGCCTCGCGATCGAGGCCCACGGCCTCGTCAAGACGTATCCGAAGGGCGTCCAGGCGCTGCGCGGTCTGAGCTTCGCCGTGCCAGCGGGCACGATCTTCGGTCTGCTCGGCCCCAACGGCGCCGGCAAGACGACCGCGGTCAAGATCCTGACGACGCTGACGCGGCCCGACGAGGGCCGGGCGTCGGTCGCCGGGATCGACGTCACCGTGGAGCCCGACAAGGTGCGCCGGACGATCGGCGTCGTCTCGCAGGGCTCGGGCGTCGACATCCAGGCCACGGGACGTGAGAACCTGCGCCTGCAGGGCCACCTGTATGGCATGCGCGGCGATTCGCTCGAGCAGCGCGTGTCGCAGTTGCTCGAGCGCTTCGGTTTGGCCGAGGCGGCCGATCGCATCGCCCGCGGCTACTCCGGAGGGATGCAGCGCCGGCTGGACATCGCGATGGCGCTCGTCCACGACCCGCAGGTCCTGTTCCTCGACGAGCCGACCACCGGCCTCGACCCCGAGGTGCGGGCCGATATGTGGCAGGAGATCTCGCGCCTGACGCGGGAGCAGGGAAAGACCGTGCTGCTCACGACCCACTACCTCGAGGAAGCCGACCAGCTCGCCTCGAGGCTGGCGATCGTGGACCGCGGCGAGGTGGTCGCCGAGGGCACCCCGGACTCGCTCAAGCGCGAGCTCCGCGGCGACGCGATCCACGTCGAGCTGGCCGGCGCCGGTCACGTCAACGGCAACCTCGACGCCGCCATGGCGCGACTCGACGGGGTGCGCGACGTCGCCGTGGAGGGGCGCCAGCTCCGGGCCCGAGCGGACGACGGCGGCCGGGCCGTCCCGGCGCTGCTGCAAGCGCTCGAGGCCAACGGCATCGCCGTGGGGTCGGTGCGGGTCGCTCGCCCGTCGCTCGACGACGTCTATCTGAGGTATACGGGCCGCACCTTCGACGCGGCCGAGGCCGAGGCCGCGGAGGTGACGCGATGACGCTCGTGCGACAGACCCTGTACATGACCGGACGCCACCTCAGGGAGCTGTGGCGCCAGCCGTGGTTCGTCGGCGTGACGCTGGTCCAGCCCGTGATCTGGCTGCTGCTGTTCGGAGCCCTGTTCAAGCGCGTGATCGAGATTCCCGGCTTCCACGCCCACTCCTACATCGCCTTCCTGGCCCCCGGCGTGGTCGTGATGACGGCCATGTTCAACTCTGCCTGGAGCGGGATGGCGCTGATCGAGGACCTCAACCGCGGCGTCACGGCCCGGTTCCTGGTCTCTCCGGTTCACCGCGAAGCGCTGATCGCGGGGCGGCTGGTCAAGGAGGCCGTGGTGGTCGTGATCCAATCGGTGATCATCGTCGCGCTGGCCCTGCTCGTGGGCGCCTCGTTCCCGGGAGGCGTGGCCGGGGTGGCCGTGCTGTTCGCAGTCTCCGCGCTGCTCGGGGCGACCTTCGGCGGCCTGTCGAACGGGTTCGCGCTGATCATGCGCCAGGAGGAGGCCCTGATCGGAGCCGTGCAGTTCATCGTGCTGCCGCTGACGTTCCTGTCCTCGACGTTCCTGGCCGCGAACCTGATGCCGCACTGGATCCAGAGCGTGGCCGAGATCAATCCCGTGAACTGGGCCGTGATCGCCGGCCGGGCGGCGACCTCGAGCAGTCCCGACTGGGGCCTGGTTGCCTCCCGCGCCGGGTTCCTGGTGGCGCTGCTCGCCGCCTGCCTGGTCTTCGCGACCCAGGCCTTCAAGTCCTACCAGCGGTCGGTATAGCTCGATCGCGCTAGGAGACCCCCGCCTGCGACTCGCTCAGCATCGGGGCGAGTCGCCGGCGGGCCTGGTCCATGCCCAGTCGGCGCAGCAGCTCGTCGGCCACGGTCAGGTAGTCGACCGCGAGGTCGGGCCGGTAGTCGAGGATCGAGATCGCCCGCTCGGCCGATTCGGCGTAGGCGATCGACGCCCGGATCGTGCTGTCGAGCAATTTCTCGCCGAAGTGCTCGCGCAGCGAGTCGAACGCCTCGCGCGAATGACGGGTGCGCATGTCGGCGATGTTGAGCACGACGCCCAGCCACTCCAGGTCGGGATTGAGGTTGTCTCGGGCGAGCTCGATCACCTCGAGCGCCTGCTCGACGCCCTGCAGCGCGAAGTACTGCGCCTCCGCGGAGATCAGCGCGTAGTCGGAGGCCACGAGCGCGTTGACGGTCAGCAACCCGAGCGACGGCGGACAGTCGATCAGGATCAGGTCGTAGTCCGAGCGCAGGTCCCTGAGCGCCCGCCTGAGGGTCAGCTCGCGACCCATCTTGCCCCCGAGCATCAGCTCAGCCTCGGCGAGCCCCAGGTTCGCCGGGATGATTCCGTCGTGGACGGCCTCGCCGGGCCTGGCCCGTCCGGACAGGACGTCGCCGATCGTCGGCGAGGCCTCGGGCTCGACGTCGAGATAGTCGGACAGGTTGCCCTGCGGGTCGAGGTCGATCGCGAGCACGCTCAGTCCCAGCCGGCGGAAGATGTCGGTAAGGGTCCTAACCGCGGTCGTCTTGCCGGTGCCGCCCTTCTGCGAGAGGACTGCGAGCGTCGCCATCCGCGGCGCCCACTATAGAGCCGTTGGCGCTACGGGCTCCGGCGAGCGGCTGGGCCTCGGGAAGAGGGGCGGGGTCAGCTCGCCTGGGGGGTGGTCGAGCCGCGCTCCGGGGCGTGGCTGTAGCGCATCCCCGAGATCGCGGGCACGTCCACGAAGTGCAGGTGGTGGCGTCCGATCACGATCTCATCGCCGTCGGCCAGCGTGCTCCACTCGACTCGCTCACCGTTGACGAACACGCCGTTCAGGCTGCGGTCGTCGAGCACGCGCAGTCCGTCGGGCTGGCGAACGATCAGCGCGTGTCGGCGCGACACCGTCGGATCGTCGAAGCGGATGTCGGCGGCGAGGCTGCGCCCGATCCGGGTCCACTCCCGCTGGAGCGCGAACGCGAGGATCTCTCCCTCGCCGGTGCGGTAGGCGATGTACTGCCCCGGCTCATCCAGGCCCTCCCGGAGCTCGTCGAGCCAGGCTTGGTCCTCAGCGTCAGAGGTCACGTCGACCACCGTCGCCTGCGCGGTCGTGAACAGCGAAGCCCGGACGAACTCCCGGCCTCCGCAATTCGGGCACGTAGGCAGCTCGTCCACCGCGTCGAGCGAGACTGGATAATCGCAGTCCGTGCAGCGGAAGGTTCCGGTCCCCGCAACGTTGCCGGACATCCAAGCTTTCATGGGGCACAACTCTCCTTATACGGGGTGCAGTCACGCCGACCCGTCTAAACGGCCCCAGGAATCATAGCCTGTGCGTCAAAGCACAGCTAAAGCCCCCTGGACGAAAATATGGCGCATTATGCGGGGGAAAAGGGAGTCAACAGGCGCCGTTTTGAGGCGCAACGGAGTCCCGGGACTCCTCACTCCGGAAAGCTGATAAACGGGAATGAGCAGCCAGAAGCGACATCGGGCCCGGGCCGGGACTCCGACTGTCGACGCGCCCCCGGGAGGCCCGTTTCGAGCCCAGCAGGAACCTGGTTCGGGGCGCCGAAAGACCCGGCCTATGGACGCCGCGGGGCGGAACACGGGGGACCTGGAGCTGGCACTGCTTCGCCGCGGCGTCGATGAGCTCTCCGCCGAAGCCGAGCGGTGCGGGAGCTGCCACCGCAGGCCGCTGATCGGCGAGCGCATCTACAGCGACCGATCCGGCGCGGTCGCGTGTGAGTTGTGCAAGGCCCGCCTGCCCGAGGCGCCGGTGAGCTCAAGGCTCGTGCACGGGCCGGAGTTCGGACACACGCTGCGGATCACCGATCAGCGCCCGGCGGCGCGCTCGGGCGCCGGCGCGGCGGCGTGAGCGGACGCCGCGTACATAGAATCACCGCCCGTGGATCCGATCACGGTCTCGACGACGATCTCCAGGCCGCGCGAGGAGGTGTTCGAGTACCTGGCGGACATCGCCAACCACGCTGAGTTCAGCGATCACTACCTGGTCGACTGGCACCTGACCCGCGAGGACCCCTACGGGAAGGGGGCGGGCGCCCGCTTCCGGGCCAAGGCTCCGCTCAGCCGGTTCTCGTGGGCGGACATGACCTTGGTGGAGTTGCAGCCGCCGTTCCGGATCGTCGAGCGGGGCAGAGGGGGCAAGTTCAACCGGATCCGGATGCTCTCGACCTACACGCTCTCCCCTGGCCCGAGCGGCTCAACCAGAGTCGAGTACACGCTCGAGACCGAGCCGGTGATGCTCTCGGACAAGCTGATGGAGTCGTTTGGCGGGCGCTCGTGGACCAAGCGGCAAGCAGCCAAGGCGATGCGTCGCCTGCGGACGATTCTCGAGGAGGGACGAGACCGGGGCCACCGGGTCACTGTCGCCGCTCGCTGACGGGTCACTGTCGCCGCTCGCTGACACGGCGACGGATAGACTCCGGCGGGCTGTGCGTGCCCGTTTTCTTGCCCCCAGCGCCCGTCGGCTTCCGGTCCTCGCCTCCGTGCTGTTGATCGGCGTTGGCGTGGCCGCCTGCGGCAAGATCGCACACCCCACCAGCGTCGACGGCGAGGGCGAGTACGTCGACGCCGGCCCCATCACCTACCAGGTTCAGGTCTCGAGGCAGCTGAACCCCTACGCCCCCGACGACCGGCAATTCCTCGCCGGCGCGTCGGGCCCGGCGCCCTCACCGTCTCAGGAATGGTTCGGGATCTGGCTGTGGGCCAAGAACCAGACCCATGAGGCCGCGGCCACGACCGACTCGTTCGACATCGTCGACACCCAGGGCAACAAGTACTACCCGATCCCGATCGACACCCACATCAACCCGTTCGCGTGGACCGCGCAGACGCTGACGCCGGGCCAACAGGAGCCGACCCAAAGCACCGCGTCCTTCTACGTGCCCTCGCAGGGCGGACTGCTGCTGTTCAAGCTCAACGAGACGGTCTATTCGAACCGCCCGCTCACGCTGCAGATCTACGCCGCAGGCCAGACGAAGCCGTCAACGGTCTCGCTGGATCTGTGACCGACGAGGAACGGTGGCGAGACAGCGACCCGCCCCCAAGCGGGCCATCAACACCGCCGAGCATGCGCTTCGATCCGCTCGCCACTGGGCTCGGGGTGTTCGCGGCCGTGGCGATTCCGATCGTGGTCGTCGGCTACACGCGGCCGGCGGGGGCCGATACGACGATCATCGTCGTGGGGGTGGTGATCGGGCTGCTGGCGGGCTTCCTGGCCGGGCTGTGGGTCGCTCGTCGGGGCGGCGTGGTCTGGCGCGGGCCGCAGCTGTAGCTCTGCTGGTGGCGACGGCGAGCGCCCTGGCCGCCGGGCCGGCGGCGGCGGGATGGAGCCGCCCGGTGCGTTTCGCCCCGCCCGTGTCGCTCGACATCGTCGGGCCGGAGCTGGCGTTCTCGGCCGGAGGGCTGGCGGGGATCGGGTTTGCGGTCGAGGACCAGGACAGTCCCGCGTCCTCGACGGCGTTCGCGGCCGTGCGCGTCGGCTCCGGCAGGCTGTCGGCACCGCGGCAGATCCCGGACTCGCAACAGGTACTCGGGCTGGCGTCCAGTGGCGGCAGGCTCGAGCTGCTGACGGGTGAGAGCCCCGCTGGCCAGGCGTGCTGTAGCGCTGCCAGCGTGGTCGGCATGAGCGCCGCGGGACGGTTCGGGAGCGGGCGGCGGCTCGTGAGCGGGCTGGCCGGAGCGACGGTCGGCGAGCTCGTGGTCCTGGGGCGACGGACGCTCGCGGCCATCGCCACCGACCGCGGCGTGTGGGTCGCGCAGTCGGGCCTCTCGGGTCGGTGGGGGTCTGCCCGGCCGCTGGCCGGCGTCCGGGCACAGCCGGAGACGCTCGCGGCCATGGCGCTCCCCAAGGGCCGGACAGTGGTGGCCTGGGTGGGAGGGGCCTCGAGCGTGACCGGCCCGCGAACGATCTCCGTCGCCACCGGCAGCGCATCCGCCCCGCCCCGGCGGTCCCACGGCGCGATCACGGTCGCCCGTAACCACGGCATCGATGAGATGGCGATCGCGCCCGGGCCGGCTGGAGGGACGGTGGCGTGGATCGAGAGCTGGTACGACGCCAAGGGCAGCTATCACTCCGAGGTCGTCGAGGCCGACCTCGCGCACCCGCGGCGGACCACCACGTTCCCGGTCGCCGGCACGATTGCCTCCGGCCTCGCATTCAGCGGCGATGGCCGGGGCGATCAGGTGCTGGCGTGGAAGGCCTGTACCTGGGGCGCCATCTGTTCGACCGAAGCCGCGGTCCGCTCCGCGGCCAAATCGTTCGGGCGGGCGGTGCGGCTCGGCTCGATCGACGCCACCGAAGCGCCGGCGCTGGCCGTATCCGGGAGCGGCGCCGCCCTGCTCGGCTGGATCGATCGCGGCCACGTGCTGGCGTGCCCGTTGAAGCCGCGGGCCACGCGATTCACCGCCCCCGGGGTCGTCTCGGCGACCAACTACGCCGCCAACCTGGCGCTGACGTTCGGTCCGACCAACATGGCGATCGCCGCCTGGTCACAGGGCACGTTCGCCCCCGACGTGGTCGGCGCCGTGTACCGACGCTAGGCGCCCCGGCCTGCGCCTGGGCACGGTCCCGCCGGAAGGATCCGGGCGCGGGCGGGTTCTCAGCGCCCGATCGACTGGCGATCACAGGTGGGCCTGGAGCGTCGCTTCCAGCACCTGCCGCACGGCCGGCGCCGCCGTCTGGGCACCGGCGCCCTGCTCGGGGAACAGCGCCCCGACGACGATCTTCGGGCGACCGACGGGGGCATAGCCGACGAACCACGAGTCTGTGTTCTTCGGCGACCCGGCATTCGGGTTGTTGGGGGAGGCGGTGTCGACGAGCTCGGCGGTGCCGGTCTTGCCGGCGACGGTCACCCCCGGGATGGCCGCATCGACGCCGGTCCCGAACTGAACCACGGCGACCATCATCTGCTGGACCTCGTGGGCCACGTGGCGGCTGGTGACGCGCACGAAGCGGGGCCGCTGGTGAGCGGTCACGGTGGGGATCGGGCGCCTTCCGCCCATCGCGATCGTGGCCGCGACGTCGGTCATCTCGAGGGCGCTGGCCTGGACCTTGCCCTGGCCGATGGCCGACGAACCGACCGCCAGCTGATCGCCGATCGTGGCCGCTGACGGAATCGTGCTCTCGGCGGCGCCCGGGATCGGCACCGGGTGGTTGAAGCCGAACCGCTCCGCCGTCGCCACCAGCCGCGCCCCGCCCAGGCGGGCACCGAGCGGCGCGAACACGGAGTTGCACGAGACCGCGAACGCGTTCAGGAACGTGCCCCCGCAGGCCTCGCCGCCCGCATTCTGGAGGGTGAAGCCGTCGATCGTCGCGCTGGTCTGGATCGGGAACGAGTCGGTGAGCTTGACGACCCCGGCCTGGAGGGCCGCCGTCGAGGTGATGATCTTCATCGTCGAGCCGGGCGGCTGGACGGCCGAGAACGCCACGCCGCTCAGCGCCAGCAGGCCGCCCGTGCGCGGGTCCATCGCGGCGATCCCGGCGAACCGTCCCGCCTGGGCCGCGATCGCGGCGCGCTCGATCGCCGGGTTGATCGTGGTGGTGACGGTCCGTCCGGCGATCGGCTTGGCGCTGGCCAGGATGCGCCTTCCCGCCAGCAGCGTCCCTCCCGGGGTTCCGGCCAGCTGAGCCTCGAAGATGTGCTCGAGTCCGTCGAGCCCGACCTTGGCGTCCGGAGGATAGCCCTCGGCGGCGTAGTGGGCCGCCTCGGCGGCGGGGATCGGCCCCAGGGTCCCGACGATCTCCCCGGCGACCTCGGGAATCGGCGAGCTGCGGCCCGGGCCCTGGGCGAGCGGCGTGCCGTCGCTGGCCAGCAGCGTCGCCCGGGGCGGGAGCACCGACCGCCGGGTCAGGGTCTCGCCCCGGCGCAGGCCCGGGAACAGCAGCATCCTGGAGAAGCGGATCGACGCCCCCCCGCCGCTGCCGACCAGGGGCACGTCGAGGGTCTCATGCAAGACGCCGAACAGCCGCGTGCGGGCCAGCATCCGGACCGGGATCACCTCGCCGCTGCGGTGCCCGATGTGGTTCCAGGTCAGGGAGGTGAGGGTCGCTACCGCGGCCGCGGCTCGGTACGCGGCCGCGAACCCCGCCTCCGAGATGTGCCGCCGCGAACCGTCGGCCAACAGCGCGTACATGCGCCCGTAGTCGCGATGCGTCCACGCGGTCACGTAGTCGGAGACGAGACGGCGCTCGGCCCGGCTTGGACCGGTGGCGACGATGATGCCCACGGCGAACGCGAGGGCTGCGATCGCCACCAGCGGGGCACCCCTGAGCAGCCTCCGGCGCCGTCTCAACCGTCGTGAGCGCGTCCCCCTGCCCACCGCAAATGCGCCAGCGTCTGCCACCTCGACGGGGAACGGTAGATGATGGGTCACTCAGCGCCCGCGTCGATGGAGGACAAGCGGCGGGTCTCACACCAAGCCGTGGCTAATCTCAGGTGAGGTGACCGGCATCGACTGGTTGATCGTGGCGTTCGCAGCCCTGCTCGCCGTGTACGGCTACATGCAGGGCTTCATCGTCGGCGTCCTTTCGCTGCTTGGCTTCGCCGGCGGGGCGTTCGTCGGAGCGCGCGTCGGTCCCCTGCTGCTGCCTGGCGGCGCCCGCTCGCAGTACGCGCCCCTGTTCGGCCTGCTCGGCGCGCTGCTCGCCGGGGGGATGCTGGCCAGCGGCCTCGAGGGGTTGGGCCTCCACGCCCGCGCCGCTTTGCGACTCCCCGGGCTGCGCACGATCGACGGCGTGCTCGGCGCGGCGCTGACCGCGTGCGTGGGATTGGGAATCGCTTGGATCGTGGGCGCCGTCGCGCTCGACGCATCGGGCTCGACCCCGTTGCGCCGGGACATTCAGCAGTCGGCGATCCTCCGCGAGCTGAACCAGCTGTTGCCGCCCACGGGAGCGTTCCTGCACGCCCTGGCCCGGTTCGACCCGCTGCCGTCGGTCCGTGGACCCGAGGCGAACGTGCCCCGCCCCAACGCGGCGATCGTCAGAGCCAGCGGCGTGAGCGCGGCGCGGGGTAGCGTGGTGCGAATCATCGGGACGGCGTGCGGACTCGGGATCGAGGGCAGCGGCTGGGTGGCCGCGCCCGGCGTGGTGGTGACCAACGCGCACGTGGTCGCGGGGGAGACCAACACCACCGTTCAGCCCGGCGGCCACGCGCCCGGCCTGCCCGCCCGCGCGATCGACTTCGATCCCCACGACGACATCGCGATCTTGCGCGTCTCGGGGCTCTCTGCGCGACCGCTGACGCTGGCCGCGAAGCCGGTGTCCGGGACCGCAGCCGCGATCCTCGGCTATCCACTGGACGGCCCGTTCAACGCGGAGCCGGGACGGATCGGGAGCACCCAGATGGTCAACACCGAGGACGCCTACGGCAACGGGCCGGTGTTGCGGAGCATCACCTCGTTGCGCGGCCTCGTGCGGCCGGGAAACTCGGGCGGCCCGATGGTCGACGCCGCGGGCCGAGTCGTGGCCACCGTGTTCGCCGCCATCACCGGCGCGGGCAACCGGCGGCCCGGAGGCTTTGCCGTACCCAACACGCTCGTCCGGACGCAGCTCGCGGCGGCGCTGTCGCGCGACCGCCTTACCGGCACGGGTGCCTGCGCGAGCTGAAACGGGCGCTTAGATGCCGAAGGGCGGGCGATGGTCTGCACATCGCCCGCCCGTAGGCATTAGCGCCCCCGGGCGCCCGTAGGCGTCACCCCCCAACGTCCTCGGCCATTTGGTGCACCAAGTCCAGCCCCAACGCCCCCAGGAGCTGTGGATGATGGTGCGCGAGATGTCGCTGGGTCGCTTCGAAGAGCTCCTCCTGTGAACCGCCGGCGAGTTGCGCCCCGCACTCGCAATAGGCGATCCGACGGTGACCTTTCATCGTCCGGTTGCTGATCGTTTGATCTGGCTTCACCTCTGGTTGCGCCCCGCCGAGGACGTTTGCGTGCGTGACCCCGGTCTGCACCGTGGCAGGATGCAAAGCGGCCGTTGTCGATACGTTTCCAGATCGTTGCCGGTCGCAGCACCCGCCCATGAAAGAACCCGAATTCAGCTGTGCGGACGGCTGTCCGTGGAGATCGACGGCGTGCAGTTTGCCGACGGGTTGCGAGGCAGACAGGTGCCGTTGCTGCTGGCCTACCTGCTGCTCAACCGGACTCGGTACGTCGGCCGCGAGGAGCTGATCGGGGCGCTGTGGCCGGAGGGCGCGCCCGCCTCCCAGGACGCGGCCCTGCGCACGCTGCTCTCGCGGCTGCGCTCGGCGCTGGGCGCCGACGCGCTCGTCGGGCGCGATGAGCTGATCCTCAACCTGCCGGCGCCGGTGTGGATCGACCTGGAAGCGGCCTCGATCGAGGTCGAGCGGGCCCAGCAGGCGCTGGCGGCCGGGGACGCCCGCGGCGCCTGGGCCCTGGCCCAGGTTCCGCTCAACATCGCCGGGCGGGGGCTGTTGCCGGGCGTCCAGGCTCGCTGGCTGGAACCGCGCCGCCGGGAGCTCGAGGACGTGCGCCTGCAGGCGCTCGAGGCCGTCGGCCGCTCCGGGCTGATGATCGGGGGATCGCAGCTCGCCTCCGCCACCCGGGCAGCGCGCAACCTGATCGATGCCGAGCCGTACCGCGAGTCGGGCTATGTCCTGCTGATGGAGGCTCTCGAGGCCGAGGGGAACATCGCCGAGGCGCTGCGCGTCTTCGACCGCCTCCGTACCCTGCTCCGCGACGAGCTCGGCACCTCGCCCTCGCCCGACTCGATGGCCGTCTACGATCGCCTCCTGCGACCCGGTCAGCGCCCGCGCGCCGCCGTGACGGCGATGGGGCACGGCCAGATCCCGATCGAGCTTCCCGGCGAGCTCGCCGTTCGCGCGGCGGCGCCGCTGGTCGGACGCGAGCGCGAGCTCGAGGAGCTCGGTCGGCTGTGGTCGGTCGCGCAGGCCCGGCGGGGGACCCAGCGGCAGGACAGCGGCAAGGTAGTGCTGCTGGCGGGAGACCCCGGAATCGGGAAGACCCGCCTGGTGGCGGAGATCGCGCGTTCCGCCCACGACGCCGGCGCGTTCGTGCTTGCCGGACGGTCGCCCGAGGAGGCACTCGTCCCCTATCAACCGTTCCTGGAGGCGCTGCGCCACTACGTGCTCGGCGTTCCGCTCTCGGAGCTGCGCGCGACCACCCGGGAGTACGGCGCCGAGGTGGCCCGGCTGATCCCGGAGCTGCGTCGCCGCGCCCCCGACCTGCCGGCGCCGGTGTCGGCCGAGCCCGACACCGATCGTTACCGGCTGTTCGAGGCCGTCGTGGGCCTGCTGGACGAGATGTCCGCGCGGGCCCCGGTGATGCTCGTGCTCGAGGACCTCCAGTGGGCGGATCGGCCGACGCTGCTGCTGCTGCGCCATCTCGCCCGGGCGCCGCATCCCGCGCGCCTGTTGATCCTCGGGGCCTACCGCGTGACCGAGACGACAGCCGACGGGTTCGCCGATGCGCTCGCCGAGCTGCGCCACGAGCGGCTCGTCACCCAGCTCGACATCGGCGGTTTGACCGAGCATGAGACCGCGGAGCTCGTGCGCCTGAGCACCGGGACGATGCCCTCGCGCTCGTTCTCCCGAGCGCTGCACGCCGAAACCGAGGGCAACCCGTTCTTCGTCGAGGAGATCGTCCGCCACCTCGCCGAGGCCGGCGTGCGGGCCGATCTGGCCGGCGCTCACGAGCTCGAGCGCTTCGGGCTCCCCGAGGGCGTCAAGGACGTGATCGCCAGGCGGCTCGACCGGCTCGACGCGAAGGCGATCGAGTGGCTCCGGGTCGCGGCCGTGATCGGCCGCGACATCGATGAGGCCCTGCTGGAGCGGGTGGTCGCGCTCGACGAGGATGACTTCCTGAACGCGCTCGACGAGGCTCTGGCGGCGGGGCTGGTGGTGGAGTCTCCACTGCGACGCGGCAGCTACAGCTTCTCGCACGCGCTGATCCAGGAGACGCTCTACGAGGGGATGTCGGCGCCGCGGCGGGCGAGGATCCACCGCCGAGTCGGCGAGGCGCTCGAGGAGCGGGGGGCCGAGCGCGACCTGACCGCGCTGGCGTTGCACTTCACCCGTGCCGCCGGCGCCCAGGACGCCGAGAAGGCGATCGAGTACGCGCGCCGCGCCGGCGAGCAGGCCACGGCGATGCTCGCCCACGAGGAAGCCGCCGGCCACTACGCCCGCGCGCTGGAGGTCCAGGAGCGGTTCTTCCCCGACGGGGCGATGAGGCGGTGCGAGCTGCTGCTGGCCGTCGGGGAGGCGCAGGTGCGGGCGGGAGAGCGGCCGCTGGCTTGGGAGGCGTTCCGGGAAGCGGCCGCGCTGGCCGTGCGGCTCGGAGACAGCGAGCGGCTGGCGCGGGCGGCGATCGGCGCCTCGGGGCGCTACATCCAGCCTCCCGGAGTGGTCGACGAGGAGCTGATCGGGCTGCTCGAGCAGGCCCTCGAGTTGATCGCCGACCATGACCCCGCCGCGCGGGTGGCCCTGTTGACCAGGCTCTGCGGCGCGCTCTACTACTCGCCGCGGAGGGCGGAGATGCAGACGCTGGCCGCGGAGGCGTCGGCGCTGGCCGACAAGCTGGGATCGGCGGAGTCGCGGGCGCTGGGGGCGGCGGCCCGGCGCCGGGCATTCTGGGGCCCCGCGTACCTCGAGCAACGGCTGTCGGATTCGACCGAGCTGTTGACCCTGGCCCGCGAGGCCGGGGACCTCGAGCTCGAATTGCAGGGTCACGCGTGGCTGGTGGTGGATCTGCTCGAGCAGGGCTACTGGGGGGCCGTCGATGCGCAGATCGAGGCCTTCAGCGTGGGAGCGGAGCGGCTGCGCCAGCCCCTGTATCTGTGGAACGCGGCGGTGTGGCGTGCGATGCGCGCGATGCTCGACGGGCGGTTGGAGGAGGCCGACACGCTGGCCGCCGAGGCGGTGGCGATCGGCTCACACGCCGAGACCGTGACCGCGCCCCAGTACTACGCCATCCAGCTGCTCGGGCTCCGCCAGGAGCAGCGCCGGATGGGCGAGCTCGAGCAGCCGGCGAGAGAGATGGTGAGGGCCAATCCACGTCGTCCCGCCTGGCGCGCCGCGCTCGCCTCGCTGCTCGTCGACACCGGGCGCGAGGATGAGGCGCGACGGGAGATCGACACGATCGCGGCCCAGGGCTTCGAGGACATTCCCCAGGACGGCGACTGGCTGATCGCGATCACGCTGCTGGCCGACGCCTGCGCCGATCTGCAGGACAGCGCCCGCGCCGCCGAGCTGTACGAGCTGCTGCTCCCGTACCGAGACGTCAACGTCGTCATCGGGCTGGCGGCGGTGTGCCTGGGATCGGCGGCTCGCTACCTAGGGCGGCTCGCGACCGTGACCGGCCGCAAGCAGGAGGCGATCGAGCACTTCGAGCGCGCGCTCGTCGCCAATGCGGCGCTGAAGGCGCCGGTGTGGCTGGCCCACACGCAGATCGACTACGCGCGCGTGCTCGGTCCAGGCCGCCGGGCGGCGGAACTGACCGAGGCGGCGGAGCGGACCACAGCCAGCCTGGCGCTGCCGAAGGTGGCCTGGCGCCTGGCGCAGGTATAGAGCTGACTCCGGGGGCGCTTGCACCGGGCGCTACCCTCGGCGGACTCATGTCTGCGACCCGCGAAACCAAGACCCTGGTCATCGCCGAGAAGCCATCAGTCGGGCGCGATCTGGCGCGCGTGCTGCCCGGCGCCTTCACCAAGCACGAGGGTTATCTGGAGGGACCGGAGCACATCGTCAGCTGGGCTGTCGGTCACCTGGTGCAGCTCGCCGATCCCGACGAATACGACGATCGGTTCAAGAAATGGCGGATGGCCGACCTCCCGATCGTGCCCGAGCGGTTCAAGCTCGTCATCCGCGACGAGCGGTCGAAGAAGCAGATGAACGTGGTCAAGCGGCTGCTCGCTCGCGACGACCTCGACTCGGTCGTGAACGCGTGCGACGCGGGGCGTGAGGGCGAGCTGATCTTCGCCTACCTGTACGAGAAGGCGGGCTCGGACAAGGGTGTCCAGCGGCTGTGGCTGAACTCGATGACCACGGACGCGATCCGGGAGGCGTTCGCGCAGCTCCGCCCCGGGAGCGAGCTGGCGTCGCTCGAAGCAGCCGCCCGGTCGCGCTCGGAGGCGGACTGGATCGTGGGCATGAACGCCACTCGGGCGGCGACGATCCGCCTGCGGTCGTCGTTCGACGGAGCGGTTTCGCTGGGACGCGTGCAGACCCCGACGCTGGCCATCCTCGCTCGGCGCGAGCAGGAGATCCGGGACTTCAAGCCCGAGCCCTACTGGGTCGTGGACGCGCAGTTCGACACGCTTGAGAACGGCCCGCGTCCGTACGAGGGCCGTTACCACGCCGGCGCCAATCCTCGGATCAAGGCGGCCGCGGAGGCCGACGCCGTGGTCCGCGACTGCGACGGGCAGACCGGCGAGATCACCAAGCTCGAGAAGTCCGAGCGCAAGGAGCGCGCGCCGTTGCTCTACGACCTGACCTCGCTGCAGCGCGACGCCAACAGCCGCTTCGGGTTCTCGGCCCGGCGCACGCTGGCCGCTGCCCAGCGGCTGTACGAGGAGCACAAGGCGCTGACCTACCCGCGAACCAGCTCCCGCTTCCTGACCCGGGACATGATTCCCGAGATCAAGCCGATCGCGAGGCTGGTTGGCGAGCAGCGGGACTACGCGGCGGCGTCGAAGTACGTGCTCGGGCTCGACGTCCTGCCGCTGGGACGCGTCGTCAACGACGAGAAGGTCACCGATCACCATGCGATCATCCCCACGCGGGCCGAGCGCCACCCGGTCGAGAAGATGAACCAGGACGACCGGCGAATCTACGACCTGGTGGTCAGGCGCTTCCTGGCCATCTTCCATCCCGACGCCGTGTTCGAGAACACGCGCGTGGAGACGACCGTGGCCACGCACGTGTTCCGGACCCGGGGCAAGCTGATGCTGGTCCCGGGCTGGAGGGGGGTGTACGGGGAGAGCGCGGACGCCGACGCCGGTGCCCGGGCCGATGAAGACGAGGGGCGCGAGCAGCAGCTGCCGAAGCTCGAGCAGGGAGAGCAGGTTGAGGTCAAGGAGGTCTCCTCCGAGGAGAAGGAGACCAAGCCGCCCCGCCGCTACACCGAGGGCTCGCTGCTGGCGGCGATGGAGACCGCCGGCAAGCTCGTCGACGAGGAGGAGCTGCGCGAGGCGATGAAGGACTCGGGGATCGGGACCCCGGCCACCCGCGCGGCGATCATCGAGCGGCTGATCCAGGTCGGCTACGTGGAGCGCGACGGCCGCGCGCTGATGGTCACCGAGAAGGGCCTGAACGTGATCCGCCTGCTCGGCGAGCATCCGCTCACCTCGCCCGGCCTGACCGGCGACTGGGAGCACCGGCTGGCCAAGATCGAGACCGGATCGGACTCTCGCGAGGCGTTCATGGGGGACATCGTGAAGTTCACCGAGAGCACCGTCTCCGAGCTCGACACCAAGCTCAAGGACGTCCGGATCCCGCGGGCCAACCTCGGGCCGTGCCCCGTCTGCGGCCGGGACATCGTCGAGAACCGCAAGGGCTACTCGTGCTGGGCACGGGAGGATCCGGGGTGCGGGTTCGTGATCTGGAAGTCGAAGGCGGGCAAGCAGCTCCCCGTCTCGGTCGCCCGCGAGCTGATCAAGACCGGCCGCACCCAGAAGCCGGTGAGCGGTTTCAAGGGCCGCTCCGGCAAGAGCTTCCGCGCCAAGCTCGAGCTCCAGCAGACCGAGGAGGGCAAGTGGCGCGTCGAGTTCGACGAGCCATGGGCGAAGGAGGGGGCGAAGCCCCCGGAGGCGGAGGAGACCCCAGCCGAAGCGGCGTAGGGGTGCGGCGCATGCGCCGCACCCGGCCGGGGCGCATGCGCCCGGCCCCGCGGCGCGCATGCGCGCACGGGCCTGCCGCGCGCTCGGCATCCAGGCCTCGCCCATTGCGCGGCGCCCGTGTCGTCCTGCTGTCCCCAGTGAGCGCCAACATAGTTCGCGATGCCGCTCACGCTCGTACTCGGCCCCGCCAACTCGGCCAAGGCGGGGGAGGTGCTCGGCGCCTTCGGCGCCGCCGCCCACCGCGGCGCGCTGCTGGTCGTGCCCACCGCCGCCGACGCCCGGCGCTACGGCCGCGAGGTGGCCGCACGGGGCGACGTCTTCGGCGCGGTGGTGACGTTCGCCGGCCTGGCGGACGAGATCGCGGCGCGCGCCGGCCACGGCGGCCGTCGGCTGTCGGCGTTCCAGCGCGAGCGGGTCCTGAGGCGGGTGGTGACGGAGGTGCCGTTTGAGGTGCTGGGCGAATCCGCGGGCGCAGTGGGCTTCGCCGCCGCCGCGGGAGACCTCATCTCCGAGCTCGAGCGCTCGCTGCTGTCGCCCGAGCGCTTCGCCCGGGCGTTGGGCGTCTGGGCCGCCGGCGACCCGCGCCGGCGCACGTACGCGCATGACCTCGGCGCGCTGTACCGCGGCTACGCACGCGCCCTCGAACGACTGGGCCGCGAGGACGCCGAGCGACACCTGTGGTCGGCGCTCGATGTATTGCGGGCGTCGCCCGGAAGGTGGGGCAGCGACCCCGTCTTCTTCTACGGCTTCGACGAGCTGACCGCGCTCGAGCGCGACGCGGTCGAGACGCTGTCGCGGATCGTCGGCACCGAGGTGACGGTGTCGCTCAACTACGAGCCCGGCCGAGCCACGTTCGCCGCGCGCGCGGAGGCGGTGGAGGAGCTGCGGCCGCTGGCCCGGCGCGTGCTCGAGCTCCCCGCCCTCGACGAGCACTACGAGCCCGGCTCGCGTCGTGTCCTGCATCATCTCGAACGCCGGCTGTTCGAGGCCGGAACGGACCGGCTCGAGCCCGGCCATGCCGTCCGGCTGCTCGAGGCCGGGGGTCAGCGGGCCGAGGCCGAGCTCGTTGCCGCCGAGGTGCTGGCGCTGCTGCGCGCCGGCGTGCCCGCGGAGGAGATCGTCGTGGTCTGCCGGTCACTCGAGGACGCCGGGCCCCTATTCGACCGGGTCTTCGCCCAGTACGGCATCGCGGTCACGGCCGAGCAGCGGCTCCCGTTCGCCCACACCACGCTCGGCCGGGGCCTGGTGGCGCTGGCGCGCTGCGCCTGGGTCCGCGACCCGCCGGCCGACGCGCTGCTGGCCTACCTGCGCGCGCCGGGGGTGCTGGTCGATCCAGGGCTGGCCGACCGGCTGGAGCTCGACGCGCGCCGGGCCGTCGTCGCAACCGTCGCCCAGGCGCGGGAGCGAGTCGGGTTGGCGCTCCCCGAGATCGACGCCCTGCATGCCGCCGCCGTGCCCGCCGATGAGCTCGCCCGCCAGGCCCGGCGGCTGTTCGCCGCCCCGCACCGCGGCGCCGCGGCGCAGCTCGGCTCCGACGAGGAGCTCGACGCCGCGGCGCTGGCGACGCTGCTGCGGGCGCTCGACGAGCTCGACGAGCTGGGCGAGCGGCTCGCCGGCGCCGGGCTGATCGAGCTGATGGAGGAGCTGAAGGTGGTGCGAGGCCCGGAGCACCGGGCCGGCGGGGTGCTCGTCGCCGACCCGCTGGGGATCAGGGCCAGGCGGTTTCGCGCCGTGTTCCTGTGCGGGCTTCAGGAAGGTCGCTTCCCGCGGCCGGGCGCGCCGGACCCATTCCTCGGCGACGAGCGCCGTCGAGAGCTCGCCGCCGCCACCGGGGTCAGGCTGCCTTCGAGCGAGGACTCCCTGGAACGCGAGCGCTACCTGTTCTACGCCTGCGCCTCGCGCGCCACCGAGCAGCTCGTGCTGAGCTATCGCAGCGCGGACGAGGACGGCAACCTGGAGCTGCCCTCGCCGTTCATCAGCGACGTCGCCGACCTGCTCGTGGAGGGCTGGGCGGAGCGCCGCCGCCGGCGGCTGCTGTCGGACGTGGTGTGGGAGCCGGAGGCGGCGCCGACCGCGCGCGAGCTGGGCCGGGCCGAGGCCGCGGCGGCCACCGAGCCGCTGGGGGGAGCGCCCGGCGTGGGCGGAGGGACGCTGAGCGAGGTCGCGCTGGTTCACGTCCGTCATCGCGAGGTGGTATCCGCCGGAGCGCTCGAGGCGTTTGCCGGCTGTCCAGTCAAGTGGCTGGTCGAGCGCGAGCTGGAGCCGGCGCGGCTCGAGCCCGAGCCCGACCCGTTGCTCCGCGGCAGCTACATCCACGCGGTACTCGAGGAGCTGCTGCAGCGCCTGGGCGCGGCCCTCAGCCCTGACTCGCTGCCGCGGGCCATGACCCTGCTCGACGAGGTCCTGGCCGAGCGACCGGCACCGATCGCGCCGGGACGGCCGGGTCCCCTGCGGGCCGCCGCCCGCAAGTCGATCGAGGCCGATCTGCGCCGCTATCTGGCCCACGAGGCCGCGGACGGATGCGGCTGGCCGCCGGCGGAGCTCGAGCTCCGGTTCGGGTTCGCCGAGGAAGAGGGGTCCTTGCCGCCCCTGACCCTCGGCGAGGCCGGGGAGCGGGTCACCGTGCGCGGCGTGATCGATCGCCTCGACGTCGATCCCGGCGGGAGCGGCAGGGCGATCGTGCGCGACTACAAGACCGGCGCCATCCGTCCCGAGTACGCGGGGGCGCGGTGGGGGGCGGACCGCCAGCTCCAGGTGGCGCTGTACATGATCGCCGTGCGCCGGCTGCTGGGACTGGCGCCGATCGCCGGCCTCTACCAGCCGCTCGGCGGCAACGACCTGCGGCCCCGCGGGGTCTTCCTCGAGGACGCTCCGGTTCCGGACAGCGTCATCGCCAACGACGCTCGCACCGCCGAGGAGCTCGACGGCGTGCTCGCCGACGCCGAAGCGCGGGCGGTGGCGCTGGCCGCCAAGCTGGGCACCGGCGAGCTGAAGCCGTGCCCGCAGACCTGCTCGCGCGACGGCTGCCGCTACCCGGGGATCTGCCGCAGCTGATGACTGGCGCCCTGGAGGCCATGGAGTGGACGGAGGAGCAGGCGCTGGCGATCGGGCGGCGGGAGGGCAACCTGCTGCTCGATGCGGGCGCCGGCAGCGGCAAGACCTCGGTGCTGGTGGAGCGATTCGTACGCTCGGTGCTCGACGACGGCGTCGAGGTGGGGGCGATCCTCACGATCACGTTCACCGACAAGGCGGCGGCGGAGCTGCGCGAGCGGATCCGTGCGCGGCTGCGGGCCCTCGGCGCAGACGGCGCGGCCCGGGCGACCGAGGGCGCGTTCATCTCCACCATCCACGGCTTCTGCGCTCGGGTCCTGAGGGCGCACGCGCTGTCCGCGGGACTCGATCCACGTTTCGTCGTCCTCGACCAGCCGGAGGCGCAGCGGCTCGCCGACGGCGCGTTCGACGAGGCCCTCGAGGGACTGGCGCGCGAGGATCGCGGCGCCGTCGATCTGATCGCCTCCTACACGCTGGGCGCGCTCCGGGGCGCGATCCTCGGGACCTACGCGGAGCTGCGCTCCCGCGGCAGCGCCGAGCCGGCGTTGCCGACGCTGCCGCCGGCTCCCGACCTCGAGGAGGCGCGCGCCGCGCTTCGCCGGGCTGCCGCCCAGGCGGCCGGCGAGCTGGGGACGGCGCCTGAGCCGAGCGTGCGGGTGGCCCAGGCGATCGACCGCGTGGGCCGGTGCGGCGAGGTGCTGGCGGTGGCGGAGCCGGAGCTGGCCGGCCTCGACGCGCTGAAGCTGCCCGGCGGCAACGGCGCGGCGCTGGCGACGCCGGTCTGCGTCGCCTACGGCGAGGCGCTGGCGGCGTTCCGGGCGGCGTGCGAGCACCGCCTCGCGGTCGGCGTACACGCCCTGCTCGACCGGCTGCTGCACGCCTTCGGCGCTCGCTACGGGCAGCGAAAGCGCGAGCGCTCGGCGGTCGACTTCGAGGACCTGGAGCTGATGACGCGCGACCTGCTGGCCCGCGACGGCGAGCTGCGGGAGCGCTACCGGGAGCGGTTCGCGCGGGTGATGGTCGACGAGCTGCAGGACACCAACGCGGTCCAGCTCGAGCTGATCGAGCACGTCTCGCGCGGGAACCTGTTCACGGTCGGCGACGCTCAGCAGTCGATCTACGCCTTCCGCCACGCCGACGTCGAGCTGTTCGAGACCCTCGGCGAGGAGCGTGCCGCCGCGGGCGAGCGGGCGACGCTGCGGACGAACTTCCGCTCCCGGCGGGAGATCCTCGAGGTGATCAATGGCGCGTTCGCCGTCGTCTTCGGCGAGCGGTTCATGCCGCTCGTGGCTGGGCGGGCGGAACCGCCGGCGGGCGAGCCGCGGGTGGAGCTGCTGGTCGCGGACAAGGCCGGCGACTGGGCGGTGGACGGGCTGGCCTCGCCGTGGCGGGCGGCCGAGGCCCGGGCGCTGGCGCGGCGGGTGACGGAGCTGATCGAGGCCGGGGCGTCGCCGCGAGACGTGGTGGTGCTCACCCGGGCCACCACCGACCTGCAGGTCTACGAGCGCGCCCTCGAAGGGCTGGGGATCCCCACCTACGTGATCGGGGGACGCGGATACTGGGGTCATCCGCAGGTGATCGACGCCGTCGCCTACCTCCGCGCCCTGGCCAACCCGCGCGACGAGCAGCACCTGTACACCGTCCTGGCCTCGCCGCTGGTCGGGGTCTCGTTCGATGCCTTGGTGGTGCTGGCGGCTGGCGCCCGGAGTGCGGGCCGCGACCCATGGTCGGTGCTGCGGGAACCTGGAGCGGCGCTCAGCGAGCTGAGCGAGGAGGACCGGGTGCGGCTGGCGTGGTTCGCGGACTGGTTCGCCCGCGAGCGGGGGGCCGCGGCCCGGATCGGGATCGAGGAGCTGATCGAGCGGATGCTCGAGCGGACCGGCTACGACCTGGCGATGCTGGCCATGCCGGGAGGGCGCCGGCGCCTGGCCAACGTCCGTAAGCTGATGCGGCTGGGGCGCGAGTTCGAGGCCGCCTCGGGCCCGGATCTCCGGGGATTCCTGGATCTCGTTCGGGGCCGGGAAGCTGGCTGGGCCGGATTTGGCGACGCGCGCGAGGGGGAGGCCCCGGTGGAAGGCGAGGCCCTCGACGCCGTGCGCCTGATGACCATCCACCGGGCCAAGGGGCTGGAGTTCGAGATCGTCTGCGTCGCGGACTTGGGGCGCGGTCCCCGGTGGGGCAGCGAGCTGGTGCGGATCGGGCGCGACGGCCGCTTCGGGCTCCGTCTCAGCGAGCCCGGCACGGGGCGTGCGGTCCCGGCCCTGGCCCACCGCGAGCTCGGGGACGAGCAGGCCGCGGCGCAGGAGCGCGAGGAGCGCCGCCTGTTCTACGTGGCCATGACCCGGGCCCGCGAGCGGCTGATCCTGAGCGGCGCGGCGAAGCTCGACGCCTGCGAGGCCGACCGCTCGCCGATGGGCTGGATCGCGCCGGCGATGGCCGGCGCCGGCGTGGCGGCGACCTACGTCGGGGCCGAGGATGAGCTCGGTGCCGTCGGGCAGGGGCCACCCGTCGCGCCCGCCGCGTCGACCCCGTCCGCGCTGGGGGCACAAGACGCTGATGGAGATTTGGGTCGTATAAGGACCCAAATCTCCATCGAGGCCGCCCCGGCGCCGGCCGGACCGCCGGTCACTCGCCTCAGCTACTCCGGGCTGGGCGAGTATGCGCGCTGCGGTTACCGCTTCTATGTGGAGCGCGTGCTCGGGGTGCCGGCGCTCCCCGAGAGCACCGGGGAGCCGCGCGCCGGCGCGCCGGGGGCGGCGCCGGGCCGGGGCGCCTCGGCGCCACCGAGCCGGGGGGCGGCACGGCGCCGGGGCGCCTCGGCGCCACCGAGCCGGGGGCGGCGCCGGGCCGGGGCGCCTCGGCGCCACCGAGCGTGGGATCCTCGTCCACGCCCTGCTCGAGCGGGTCGACTTCCGCCGCCCGGTGGCGCCGAGCGCCGCGGAGGTGGCGACGGCGGCGCAGCGCCCGCTCGGTCCCGGCGAGGCGGATCAGATCGCGGCGCTGATCGAGCTGTTCCTCGACAGCGAGATCCGCGCGCGGCTGTCGGCGGCGACCGACGTCCGCCACGAGGAGCGATTCGCGTTCCTGCTCGGTGGCGATGTGCTCATCAACGGGGCGCTCGACGTGCTGGCGCGCGAGCCCGGCGGCCGGATGCTGGTCGTCGACTACAAGAGCGATCGTCTCGACGGAGCCGACCCGCGCGAGTTGATGCTGACCGCATACGCCACCCAGCGCCTGATCTACGCCCTGGCGGCGCTCCGCGCCGGCGCCGGCGAGGTCGACGTGGCGCACGTGTTCCTGGAGGCTCCCCGCGATCCGGTGATGGCGAGCTTTTCGGCTTCGGAGGTCCCGCGGCTCGAGCGCGAGCTCGCGGGCCTCGCCGCCGGCGTGCTGGCGCGGCGGTTCGCGGTCACCGAACAGCCGCACCGGGGGATCTGCAACGGCTGCCCCGCCGAGGGCGGCCTGTGCTCTTGGCCGCTGGCGCTGACGCGGCGGGAGGCGTCGGACCGTCTGTTCTAGCGCTCCTGGCGGTTGAAGCGAACCTCGATCTGCTCCTCTTCGTGGCGCTCCTCGACCTTCGCCAGCGCGGCCAGCGTCTCGCGGTCGGCGGGCGCCTCGGGGGGACCGAGCAGGCTGCGCGGCCACAGCCGGCGAGTGACCACGACATTGATCTCGGCGGCGTACAGAGTCATCTGCGCGCCGAGGTGAAGCCAGATCAACAACGCGATCACGAACCCGAACTGCGCGTAGGTCCGCGTCGAATGCTTGAGCACGTGCCCGATGTAGATCCCGCCGACGATCTGAAGGATCTCCCAGAACACCGCCGCCACCACGACTCCCACGAGCAGGCACCGGGTCGCGATCGTGCTCGCGGTCATGAACCGAAAGGCGGCGAGGAAGAGGAAGAAATTGACCACCAGCGACAGCGCGATTCCCGCCACCTTGACCGCCGGTCCTCCGAGGCCGGTGACGAGGCCCGACAGCGCGGTGGCGAGGATGAACAGAACCCCCAGCACGGCGAGCAGGCCGAGTCCCCGCAGGCGCGAGCGCAGGAAGTCCGGCCGGTGCTTGAACGGGACCGCCCACACGCGGTCGAACGCGTTCTGCGCCGCCTGGGTGACCCCAAGGCCGGACCACAGCGAGATCGCCAGCCCGATCACGAGCGTGTAGACGTGGCCGTGCAGGGCGTGCGGCTCGATCCTCGTGCCGAGGATCGGGAACTGGCCCAGCACCGAGTGCTCGATCGAGGTCTGCGCGCTTCGATCGCCCTGGAGCACGAACCCGAGGATCGTCACGAACACCAGCAGCAGCGGGAACAGCGAGAAGAACGCGTAGTAGGCGACGAGCGCCGCCAGGCTTCCGGCCTGGTCGTTGCCGAACTTCCTCACCACCGCCATCGGGATCGCCGTCCAGCGATGGCGCTGCTGGACGCGATCGAAGGCGCGGACCGGGCGCAGGACGTCCACCCCTGCAGAGCTACCCGATTTGCCGGCGGTTCAGGCGGTGAGGAGCGCCGTGTCGGCGTCCCGCACCGCCGCCGGCCGGCGCGCGTGCAGAACCACCGTGGCCCGGCCGCTGGGGCTGAAGGTGATGCTGCGGCGGGCGGTCTGCTCGGGCCGGTCCCCCGGCGCCGAGATCCAGTAGCGGCGGAGCACGGCGCGAACGACGATCTTCATCTCCTGGATGGCGAAGCTCGCGCCCAGGCAGCGCCGGCGACCGCCCCCGAACGGAATCCACGTGTACGTGCCCGGCGGGTTGCCGAGGAAGCGCTCGGGGTGGAACGCGTACGGCTGGGGATAGATGGCCGGGTCGTGGTGGACGAGGAACGCGCTCGCCAGCAGCGCGACTCCCGGCGGATACTCGAAGCCCCCGATCCTCACCGGCTGCTTGGTCAACCGAGGCTCGGCGTTGGGCAGCACCGGCTTGAGCCGCAGGATCTCGTGGATCGTCGCGGTCAGGTAATCGTCTTCGGCGCCGCCGTCGATCTCGGCGGCCAGCCGTTTGGCGACGCGCGGCTCTCGCGCCAGGCGCTCGAAGCCCCACGCCAGCTGCGATGCGGTCGTCTCGTGCCCGGCCACCAACGCGGTCATCAGCTCGTCGCGGAGCTCCTGCGGCGACATCGGCGACGTGTCGGGCCCGCCGCCGGCTCGGCCTCCGGCATCGCTCAACCGGGCGACGCCCGAGTCATCCGGCTCATGGCGGGCTTGCAGGAGGAGCGACAGCACGTCGTCACGTCCCCGGTCGCCCTCGGCCCGGCGCTCCTCGATCAGGTCGAAGATCAGCTCGTCGCTACGGCGGACCATCCGCTGGAAGCGCCGCATCGACGGCACCCAGCGCGTGAACCGCTGCAGCGGCGGCAGCACCGACAACGGGCTCTCGGTGAACGCCAGCACCTCGGTCACAGCGTCGCGGAGATCGTCCAGCCGAGGTCCTTGATCCAGGCCGAACACGGCGCGCAGGATGATCTCGAGCGTCAGGCGCTGCAGGCGGGGATGCAGGGCGACGGGCTGCTCTCGCGGCCACGCGTCGAGCTCGCGCTCGGTCAGCTCCGACATCAGGCCGGCGAGACGCTGCATCTTCTCCCCGTGGAAGGCAGGCAGCAGCAGCTTGCGCTGCTCGAGGTGCGGGGACTCGTCGAGCAGGATCACCGAATTGCGCCCGATCAACGGCTCGAGCACCCGCGAGCCCTCACCGGGGTGAAGGACGTGGGGCGGGGCCGTGAACAGCTCCTTGATCTCCGCCGGATCCGCCAGGATCACGAACGGCGGCTGGAACGGGAGCTGCACCGTGATCCTCGATCCGTAGCGCTGCCGTAGCCGTTCGAGCGAGGCACCGGGCCGCTTCCAGGTCGCGATCAGCTGGATCGCGGCGGGGGTGGTCGGCCCCGGCGGCAGGGGCTGTCTGAGATCGCGGCTGCGCACGTCGCCTCCTTGGCGAGTTCGATTCGGCGAGTAAACATACTCGTGGGTATGTTCAGCGGTGTGAGACCGATCACGGAAGCTCGGCAAGGAGCCTAGCCCCGCACGCCCTCGACGCGCAGCAGCAGCCGCTTGCGCTCGACGCCGCCGGTGTAGCCGCCGAGCCCACCCCCGCTGTTCAGCACCCGGTGGCAGGGCACGACGATCGGCAGCGGATTGGCGCCCAGCGCGTTGCCGGCCGCCCGCGAGCCCCGCGGGCTACCCGCCGCCGTCGCCACCTGCTTGTAGCTCGCCACCGACCCGTACGGGATCCGTGCGGTCGCCTCCAGGACGCGCCGGCCGAACCCGCGCGTCAGGCGCCAGTCGATCGGCAGCTCGAACCGCCGGCGCCTGGCGGCGAAGTACTCGTCGAGCTCTCGGCGCGGTTCGTCCAGCTTGCGCGGCGCGGCCAGCACTCGTGGGGAGACGGCGCGAGCCAGCTCGGCCAGGACCGCGCCTTCGTCCTGGTGCTCGATGTAGGCGAGCCGCACCAGCCCGCGCGGGGTCGCCGCCACGAGCAGCGTGCCCACCGGCGAATCGAGCGTCGCGTAGGCGACATCGAGCAGCCCGGCCGTGGCAGCCCGATCGGTGAGATCGGGCAGCGGTTGATCGAGTCCGATCGCAGCGACGCTGCGGAGCTCGAGCTCGAGTGGGTCTGTGTGAGTCATTGCTGGTACTCCATTCGCAGTCGCTTGAGTCCCTCGTGGACGTTGCGCCGGGCGGCCTCCTCGGTCGTGCCCATCACCGCGGCGATCTCCGCATAGGCGGCGTCGGAGACGAACCGCAGCGCGATCGCCGTCCGCTGTTTCGGCGGCAGCTCGCGCACCCGCGCCCACAGCTCTTCATCCGGCTCCGGTGGCGCGGTGGCCGGTCGCTCGGGCACGCTGGCGACCGCCACCGGCTGGCGGCGCTGGGCGCGGACGTTGTCGATCGCCTTGTGATGGGCGATGGTGAAGATCCAGCTGCGCAAGTTGGCGCCGTCCCGCAGCCTGGGGTACGCGCGCAGCGCGGATAGCCATGTCTCCTGGAAGCAGTCATCGGCGTCGTGGCGGCCGACGGTCGCCGCCAGGAAGCGGTGGACGTCGCGCCCATGGGCGTCGATAAGGCGTTGGAACGGGGGCAGCGACACTGATGATGAAACGCGGTGGGAGGCCACACCGTGAGGTTGACAGGGCCGGCAAGAGTCGGCTCAGCGCTTGCCGAGCTCGCACATTCGCTATACAAAGCTTGTATGGCGCGCGCAATCTGGTCAGGCGCGATCAGCTTCGGGTTGGTCAACGTACCCGTGAAGCTGTACAGCGCGACTTCCCCCAAGGCTGTCCGCTTCCACCAGCTCTCGAGCAAGACCGGCGCCCGTATCCGCCAGAAGCGGGTCGATCCGTCCACCGGGGAGGAGGTTCCGTTCGAGGAGATCGTCAAGGGCTACGAGATCACGCCCGACCACTACGTGCTGATCACGCCCGAGGAGCTCGACGCGATGGATCCGAAGGCGACGAAGACGATCGACGTCGAGGAGTTCGTCGACTTGTCGGAGATCGACCCGATCTACTACGACCACTCCTACTACCTGGCGCCGACCGCAGGCGGGGCGAAGGCCTACCGCCTGCTGCTGGACGCGATGCGGGAGTCGGGCAAGGTCGGGATCGGCAAGGTGGTGCTGCGGACCAAGCAGCAGCTGTGCGCGTTGCGTCCCACCGGCGACGCGCTGACGCTCTCGACGATGTTGTTCGGTGACGAGGTTCTTTCCCCCGACCGGCTCGACGAGTTCGACTCGATCGGCGAGGCGGAGGCGAGCGATCGCGAGCTGACCATGGCCCAGCAGCTGATCGACTCCCTCTCCACCGACTTCGATCCGAGCCGGTACCACGACGAGTACCGCGAGCAGGTGCTCGATCTGATCGAGCGCAAGGCGTCCGGCGAGCAGATCGCGGTCGGACCCGAAGCCGAGGAGCCCGAGGCCGCCCCCGACCTGATGGCGGCACTGGAGGCGAGCCTGGCCGCGGTCAAGAGCGATGGCGCCGACGCCGCGCCGGCGCCGAAGGAGGGCAAGCGGACGAGCGCCGGCAACGGCAAGGCGTCGGGCAAGCGCGCGGCGAAGGCCAAGAGCTGAGGGCCGCGTTTTTGGGCGCGGAGCGCCGCTGATACGCTTTTTCGCGCTGCGCGGCCGTGTCTCCATCCCGTTTTTGGGCGGGATTCCCCTCGATGACAAACCGTATCGCTCCACCCGGGGCCAGTGGCCTCTACGAACCCCAAAACGAGCACGACTCGTGTGGGATCGCGCTGGTCGCGAAGCTGTGGGGTGAGGCCAGCCACGCGGTCGTCGAGAAGGCGCTGGACGCGCTCGAGAACCTCGAGCATCGCGGCGCCGAAGGAGCAGATCCGAACACCGGCGATGGCGCCGGGATCCTGCTTCAGATCCCCGACGGCTTCCTCCGCGCCGCCGTCGCCGGGGTGGAGCTGCCGCCCCCCGGCCGCTACGGCGTGGGGGTGTGCTACCTGCCGGCCGACGCCGAGCGCCGGGTCCTGCTCGAGCAACTGATCGAGGAGACGATCGAGGCCGAGGGCCAGCGCGCGATCTGGTGGCGAGACGTGCCTGTGGACGAGCGCCACGTCGGCGAGACCGCCCGGCTGAGCGCCCCGGTGATCCGCCAGGTCCTGATCGAAGCCTCAGACGAGCTCGAGGACCAGGACGCGCTGGAACGCAAGCTGTACGTGATCCGGCGCCTGATCGAGCGCAGCGCGGGTCCGGACCTGGCGTTGCCGAGCTTCTCGAGCCGGACGATGGTCTACAAGGGCATGCTGACGGCACCGCAGCTGCCGCGGTACTTCACCGACCTCCGCGATCCCCGGCTGGCTTCCCGGCTGGCGCTCGTTCACTCCCGCTTCTCGACCAACACGTTCCCGAGCTGGGAGCTGGCCCATCCGTACCGGATGATCGCCCACAACGGCGAGGTCAACACGCTGCACGGCAATGTCAACTGGATGCGCGCGCGCGAGTCGCAGCTGGGCTCGGAGCTGTTCGGCGAGGACCTGGCGAAGGTGATCCCGGTCGTCCGCGACGGCGGCTCTGACTCCGCGATCTTCGACAACGTGCTCGAGCTGCTGGTGCTGAGCGGCCGCTCGATCCCGCACGCCGTGATGATGATGGTCCCCGAGGCCTACCGGACCCGGACCGACCTCGATCCCGACGTCAAGGGTTTCTATGACTTTCACTCCTGCCTGATCGAGCCCTGGGACGGCCCCGCCGCGGTCGTCTTCACCGACGGGCGAGTGGCCGGAGCGGTGCTCGATCGCAACGGGTTGCGGCCCGGCCGCTGGGTGCAGGACAGCGAGGGCTACGTCGTGCTGGCCTCGGAGACCGGGGTGATGACCGTCGCGCCCGAGCACATCCAGCGCAAGGGCAGGCTCGCCCCCGGGAAGGTGTTCCTGGTCGAGCTCGACGAGGGCCGGGTGGTCGAGGACGAGCAGGTCAAGCGCCGCGTGGCCCGCCGCAGGCCGTATGCGGAGTGGTACGAGCAGTCGGTCGTGCACATCGACGACCTCCCCGAGCGGGAGCCTCGGGCGCCCCGGATCGAGCCCTTGCGCTCCAAGCAGCTCGCCTTCGGCTACTCGCAGGAGGACCTGCGAATGATCATCGCCCCGATGGCCACCAACGGCGAGGAGCCGGTGGCGAGCATGGGCAACGATGCCGCCCTGGCCGTGCTCTCCGACCGCCAGCCGCCGCTGTTCTCCTACTTCAAGCAGCTGTTCGCGCAGGTCACCAATCCGCCGATCGACCCGCTGCGGGAAAAGGTCGTGATGAGCCTCCAGGCCGGCGTGGGGGCCGAGGTCAACCTGCTCACCGAGGTTCCCGAACAGGCCCACCAGCTGGTGATGGACCAGCCGATCCTGCGCAACCACGAGCTCGAGAAGCTGCGCCAGGTCTCGCACGACGTGTTCGACGCGGCCACGCTCGACATCACGTGGCCGATCGAGCAGGGACCGGATGGGATGGAAATGCGCCTCTACGATCTCTGCGCCGAGGCCGCGCGCCACGTCGACCACGGCGCCAACATCCTGATCCTGTCCGACCGCAACCTTGGCGCCGAGCGCGTCGCGATGCCCTCGTTGCTGGCCGTCGCCGCCGTCCATCACCACCTGGTCCGGCGCGGCACGCGGTTGCGCACGGGGCTGGTGATCGAATCGGGCGAGGCCCGCGAGATCCACCACATGGCGACGCTGATCGGCTACGGCGCGGCGGCGATCAACCCGTACGTGATGTTCGAGTCGCTCGACGAGCTCGCCGACCGCTCGCTGCTGCCCCAGGACGTCGATCGCGAGGAGGCCGAGAAGCGGATCGTGGCCGCGATCGGCAAGGGGTTGATGAAGACGATCTCGAAGATGGGAATCTCGACGATCCAGTCCTACTGCGGCGCCCAGATCTTCGAGGCGGTCGGGCTCGAGCGCCAGTTGATCGATGAGCACTTCACCGGGACCGCGTCGCGCATCGGGGGGGTCGGACTCGACGTCCTCTCGACCGAGGCCATGGAGCGCCACTTCCGCGCCTATCCGCCCACCGAGCGCAACCTGCTGCCGGTCGGCGGCGTGCTGCAATGGCGCCGCCACGGCGAGCTGCACATCTGGACCCCGGACACGATCGCCAAGCTCCAGCACGCGGTCCGGGGGCGGGCGCCGACGGACTCGCCGGAGGCGAGTCCGTTGGTCGGGGATCCGCGGCAGACCTATTACGAATTCGCGCAGCTGACGAACGAGGGGGCCACCCGGCGCGGGCTGCTGCGCGGGCTGATGAAGCTGCGCACGCTGCCCGAGCCGATCCCGCTGACCCAGGTGGAGTCCGCCACCGAGATCGTCAAGCGGTTCACCACCGGGGCGATGAGCCTGGGCGCGCTGGGCCGCGAGGCCCATGAGACGCTGGCGATCGCCATGAACCGGATCGGGGCCCGGTCGAACACCGGCGAAGGGGGCGAGGATCCCAGTCGCTACCTGCCCGATGCCAACGGCGACCTCCGGCGCTCGGCGATCAAGCAGGTGGCCTCGGGCCGGTTCGGGGTCACGATTCACTACCTCGTCAACGCCGACCAGCTCCAGATCAAGATGGCCCAGGGCGCCAAGCCGGGCGAGGGCGGACAGCTGCCGGGCCACAAGGTCGATGAGTACATCGCCCAGATCCGCCACTCAACTCCGGGCGTCGGCCTGATCTCCCCGCCGCCGCACCACGACATCTACTCGATCGAGGATCTCAAGCAGCTGATCTATGACCTGCGCTGCGCCAACCCGACCGGATCGGTCTCGGTCAAGCTGGTCTCCGAGGTCGGCGTCGGCACGGTCGCCGCCGGTGTGGCCAAGGCGAATGCCGACCACGTGACGATCGCCGGCCACGACGGCGGCACCGGCGCCTCGCCTCAGTCCTCGATCCAGGCCGCCGGAGTGCCGTGGGAGATCGGGCTCGCCGAGACCCAGCAGACGCTGCTGCTCAACGATCTCCGCTCGCGGATCACGGTCGAGGTCGACGGCGGCATGCGGACCGGTCACGACGTCGTCGTGGGCGCGCTGCTCGGCGCCGACGAGTTCGGGTTCTCGACCGCGCCGTTGATCGCGATGGGCTGCATCATGATGCGCGTCTGTCACCTGAACACCTGTCCGGTGGGGATCGCCAGCCAGGACCCGGAGCTGCGCAAGCGCTTCCAGGGCACCCCGGAGCACGTGACCGGGTATTTGATGCTCGTCGCCGAGGAGGTCCGGGCGATCATGGCCTCGCTCGGCGTCCGCTGTTTCGAGGACATGATCGGCAGGACCGAGCTGCTCGACATGGACGACGCCATCGACCACTGGAAGGGGTGCGGCGTCGATCTCTCGATGGTGCTGAGCACCCCCGAGCTGCCGCCGGGGGCCGAGCGCCACCGGACCCGCCCCCAGGTGCCGGTGCTCGACGACGCGCTCGACTGGGAGCTGGTGCGCAAGTGCGCCCCGGCGCTGACCCGCGACGAGCCGGTCAGGATCGGTCCCGTTCCCGTCCGCAACGTCAACCGCACGGTCGGCGGCATCCTCTCCGGTGAGATCGCCCGACGCCACGGGGCCTCGGGGCTGCCCGAGGGGACGATCGAGGTCTCCTTCCACGGCTCGGCCGGCCAGAGCTTCGCCGCCTGGCTCGCCCAGGGGGTGACGTTCTCGCTGCGGGGTGAGACCAACGACTACGCCGGCAAGGGGCTCTCGGGGGGCGTGGTCTCGGTCCGGCCTCCGGACCGGGTCAGCTTTCGCGCCGAGGAGAACATGATCGTCGGCAACACCGTGCTCTACGGGGCCACGTCGGGCCGCGCCTTCTTCCGCGGCCTGGCCGGCGAGCGCTTCGCGGTGCGCAACTCGGGCGCCTGGGCCGTGGTCGAGGGCGTCGGCGACCACGGCTGCGAGTACATGACCGGAGGACGCGTGGTCGTGCTGGGCCCGACGGGGCGCAACTTCGCCGCCGGGATGAGCGGCGGCATCGCGTACGTGTACGACAAGGACCGGCGCTTCGAGGATCGCTGCAATCTCGAGCTCGTCGAGCTCGAGGAGCTGACCGCCGAGGACGTGACCGAGGTCCAGGACCTGATCAAGGAGCACGTGGCCCGGACCGGATCCCTCGTCGGGCGCAACCTGCTGGCGTCGTGGGACCGCGGCGCGGGGGAGCGGTTCGTCAAGGTGATGCCGCGCGACTACCGGCGGGCGCTGGCCGAGCTGGCCGGTCGGGCCGCCGCCGACGAGCCGGCGCTCGAGGCCTAGCGGGATGGGCGAGCTCGGAGCGTTCCTGAAGATCCACCGCGTCGGGTTCGACAAGCGCGACCCGCAGCGGCGCGTGCGCGACTACCGGCAGTACTTCGCCGTTCAGCCCGAGGAGGAGATCAAGCGCCAGGGGGCGCGCTGCATGGACTGTGGGATCCCGTTCTGCCACGAGGGCTGTCCGCTCGGCAACCTGATCCCGGACTGGAACGACCTCGTGTACCGCGACAAGTGGCGAGAGGCGATCGACCAGCTCCACTCGACCAACAACTTCCCCGAGTTCACCGGGCTGATCTGCCCGGCTCCGTGCGAGTCCGCATGCGTGCTGGCGATCAACGACGATCCAGTCACGATCGAGCAGATCGAGCTGGCGATCGTCGAGCGCGCCTGGTCCGAAGGGTGGATCACGCCAGCGCCTCCGGACCGCCGGACCGACCGGCGGGTGGCGGTGATCGGCTCCGGGCCGGCAGGACTGGCCGCGGCCGATGAGCTCAACCGTTGCGGGCACAGCGTCACCGTGTACGAGCGCGACGAGGGCCCCGGCGGTCTGCTGCGCTTCGGCGTCCCCGACGCCAAGCTCGAGAAGCGGATCATCGATCGGCGCGTGTCGATCCTCGAACAGGAAGGGATCGAGTTCGTCTACGACACCGACATCGGGCGCGACATCACCGCGACGGAGCTGCTGGCCTCCTACGACGCCCTCGTCGTGGCCATCGGCTCGCGCGTGTCCCGCGATCTCGACGCGCCCGGACGCGATCTGGAGGGGATCCACCTCGCGATGGACTACCTCTATCAGCGCAACCGCTGGGTCGCCGCACAGGAGGGCCGGCGCTCGAAGCCGCCGGCGCCGGGGACTGAGATCGAGGCCGCCGGCAAGCGGGTGATCGTGATCGGCGGCGGGGACACCGGCATGGACTGCATCTCCAATGCCCACCGGGAGGGCGCCCGCTCGGTGGTGATGCTCGATGTCTATGCCGCGCTGCCCTCGGATGGTCGCGATCCGCGCCACCCGTGGCCGCTGCCGCCGAAGCGCACGCCGATGACCTATGCGCTGGAGGAGGGGGGCAAGCGCCGCTGGGGGACCGAGGTGACCGGTTTCGGGGGCAAGGACGGCGCCGTCAGCCACGTCTACGCTCGCCAGGTCACCGGTGCCTCCTCGCGCGACCTGACCCCGGTTCCGGGCACGGAGACCGTTCATGCCGCCGATCTGGTGCTCATAGCGATCGGCTTCGAGCATCCGGAGCACACGGGTCTGGTTGCCGAGCTCGGATTGGCGCTGGATCACCGCGGCAACGTTCGCACGCAGCAGACCTATCGCACCTCGCGCAAGGACGTCTATGCCTGCGGCGATGCCCGCATCGGGCAGTCGCTGGTGGTCACGGCGATCGCCGAGGGCCGGAAGTGCGCGCGGATCGTCAACAAGGACCTCGGGGGGAGCCCGATGGACGCCGATCGCGAGATGCTTGCCGTGGGCGCGTGGAGCGGCGAGGCCGATCGAACACTGCGTCATGAGGCGGAAGCGGCCGGGACCGTGCGGCCCGGCGAGGAGTTCTTCAGCGGCCCGGCAACCCGCCGGCGCTGAAAGCGCGGGCCACGTAGAGAGCCCAACCGCGGTTGGAAAGCAACGTCAACTGGGGTTGCCCGTTGACTTTTTCCCGACCGATATCCCGTGGTGCTACGTTTAATTCTCGTCGGAATCCCGTTGGGCCGACGCCGTGGTGGGCGACTGCGCAAGGAAGCAGGTTTAGGGAAGGCTTGGGACGGGGAAACTCGCCCCTGTCGGTCAGGGAACTGCGCCCCCACTTCCCTGACTCTCCGGGGGGTCCAGAAGGATCTGGGCCCCCCGGGCTTCTTAATGGGGGGAGCGTGTGCGACCTTGTGCTTGACCATGGCTGGCACCGTTCTCCATCACGGCAGCTCGTTCGTGGACACGGTCACGCGGCTGCTGGACTCCACGGGGACCTTCTTCTCGCAGCTGGCGGGGCTGAGCTGGATCCCGTTGCTGATCGGCCTCGCGCTGTACGCGCTCTACTTGCAGCTGCGCTCGCGGGCGCTGTTCAATGCTGTCAGGGCGGCATATCCGGGCACGCCGGTGCGCTGGCGCGACATCTGGGGGGCCTACATGGTCGGCTACGCGGTGAACAACGTCTTCCCGCTGGGGGGCGGCAGCATCGCGCAGCTGTTCCTGACGCGGACCTCGATTCCCCCGAGCAGCTACCCGACGATCGCCGCGTCGCTCTCCACCGGGGTCATCTTCGATTGGTTCATGGGGTTGCTGATCATGGGCTTCGCGTTCACCCAAGGCGTGTTCCCGAAACCGCCCGACTTCTCGAAGCTGCCGGCCTTCGACATCAGCTTCTTCGCCGCCAACATGAGATTCACGCTGTTCTTTCTGACCCTGGTGTGGATCCTGTTCCTGGTCGCCTTCGCGCTGCTCTCGGCGCGAGTGAAGGCGTTCTGGCAGCGCGTCCGTCAGGGGTTCGCGATCCTCCGCGACCGCGAGCGCTACCGCCGCGAGATGGCAAGCTGGCAGCTCGCCAGCTGGATCGCGCGCTTCGGCGCCTACTGGGCGCTGCTCGACGCCTTCCACATCGGCGGATCGGTGCGCAACGCGCTGCTCGTACTCGCCGTGCAGGTGGTGGCGTCCGTGTTCCCATTCACGCCCGGTGGGGCCGGCGTACAGCAGGCGATCCTGCTGGCCGTGTTCGCCGGCAACCCGAACGTGGCCTCGTTCTCCGTCGGCCAGCAGATCGCCACGGCGGTGCTGAGCTCGGCGCTCGGGTTCGGGGCGCTGGTCTTCATCTTCCGCTTCAAGAGCTTCCGGGAGGTGATGGAACGGGGGCGGGAGCACCGGCGGATGGAGGCGGCGGACGCGCGGGAGAGGGGGGCGCCGGCGGTGACGCCGTCGGGGAGCTGAGGCAGAACTTGACGCCCCCGTCACCTTTGATTAGGGTGGCGTCCCATGGCCAACCTTCCGTCAGCCTGTGTGATCGGCGCCGGCTCCTCGGGGATCGCCGCCGCCAAGGCCCTCCATGAGCGCGGAATCCCGTTCGACTGCTATGAGAAGTCCGACCGGGTGGGGGGCAACTGGGTGTTCGGCAACAAGAACGGGATGTCCTCGGCGTACCGCTCGCTGCACATCAACACCTCCCGGGAGCGGATGGAGTACAGCGACTATCCGATGCCGCTCTCGTATCCGGACTTCCCCCACCACACCCACATCGCCCAGTACTTCAACGACTACGTCGAGCACTTCGGGTTCCGGGAGAAGATCGTCTTCGAGACCGGGGTGAAGCGGGCCTCGCGGGGCGAGGACGGGGTCTGGAGCGTCCTGCTCGACACCGGCGAGACGCGCGCCTACGACATGGTGGTGGTCGCCAACGGCCACCACTGGGATCCGCGGTGGCCGGAGCCGCCGTTCCCCGGCCGGTTCGACGGAGTGCAGCTCCATTCCCACCACTACATCGAGAACGGCGCCTTCCGCGACAAGAACGTGCTCGTGGTGGGAATCGGCAACAGCGCGATGGACATCGCCGTCGAGTCGAGCTTCGTGGCCCGCAAGACGTTCCTCTCCTCGCGCCGCGGGGCCTACATCCTCCCCAAGTACCTGTTCGGGCGGCCACTCGATCAGATCGGGGTCAACGCGCTGACGCCGATCCTCCCGTTCGCGTTCCGCCGCTCGATCCTGATGGCGCTGTACCGGATCGGCGTGGGCAAGGTCGAGGACTACGGCTTGCCCGAGCCCGACCACAAGCTCGGCGAGGCCCATCCGACGATCTCGGCCGACTTCCTCAATCGGATCGCGCACGGGGAGATGACGTGGAAGCCCAATGTGGCCGGCCTGGCCGGCGACAGCGTGAAGTTCGAGGACGGCTCGGTCGAGCCCGTCGACGTGATCGTGTGGTGCACCGGCTACAAGGTCAGCTTTCCGTTCTTCGACGACGAGCTCATCTCCGCGCCCGACAACGATCTGCCGCTCTACCGGCGCGTGTTCAAACCGGGCGTCGACAACCTCGCCTTCATCGCATTGCTGCAACCGCTGGGGGCGACGATGCCGTTGGCCGAGGCCCAGGGCCGCTGGGTGGCCGCGTACCTCCGGGGGGAGTATCACCTTCCGCCGCGCCCCCAGATGGAGGCCGACATGCGCCGCGAGCGCGAGCGGATGTTCAAGCGCTACGTGGCCTCCAAGCGTCACACGATGCAGGTCGACTTCGACAACTACCTGTACGAGCTGCGCAAGGAGCTGAAGGCCGGCGCGGCCAGGGCGCGGGCCGCCGACTTCCAGCTGCCGGTCCCGGCGCGGGCGCAGCAACCCCCGACGGTGGCCGCGGCGTGACCGAGGCCGTCGCCGGCACAAAGCGGGCGGCGACCAAGGCGCAGAACCGCAGCGCGATCGTGGCCGCTGCCCGCGAAGTGTTTGCCGAGCTTGGCTACGACGCCGCCGGCGTTCGCGACGTGATCCGCCGCACCGATCTCGCCTCGGGGACGTTCTACAACTACTTCGCCGACAAGGAGGCCGTCTTCCGAGCCGTCATCGACGAGAGTGCGACGGAGGTGCGCCGCCGGCTGCGGGCCGTCCGGGCCACGGCGCGAACGCTCGAGGAGTTCGTCGGCGACGCCTACCGGGCGTGGTTTCAGTTCCTCGTCGAGGACCGCCTGATGTTCGACTTGACGCAGCGAAACGCGGGTCCGATCCGGGCCCTGTTCGGCGATCCGATCCTCGGCGCCGGCGTGGAGGACCTGCTCGAGGATCTCCGGGCGGCGATCGAGCGCGGAGACCTCCCGCTGCTCGACGCGAACTACCTGGCCGGCGCGATGGCCGGCGTAGCGCTCGAGCTCGGGGTGCGGATGGCGGAGCGGACGCCGCCCGACGTCGAGGGCGCGGTGCGGTTCGCGACCGAGCTGTTCCTGGGCGGGATCGAGCGATTGGCCGCGAGCGGCCACTAACGTCACGCGAGCTGCTCGGCCCGCACCCGCAGCAGCGCGACGAACTCCTCGCCGCGGTGAAGGGGATCGGCGATCGGCGTCGTTCCGTCCAACGGCAGCGCCGCTCGCAGCCGCCCGTCGACCACGGCCACCAGCATTTGCCCCGAGGGGGCCGGCGCCGCATCGAGCTCGGCCAGGCGCCGCACGGCCTCCGCGTCGGCCGCGGTGGCGTAGCGAAGCGTCACCCGGGTGACGGGGGTCCGGGCGGCGTCGTGGGTGATCGCACTGCTCACCACCTAAATAATATAGCCGGTTACGCCACCAGTCAACATGGCGGGGAGCACTAAGCTCGATGGTGATGAGCAAGCAGCAGCAGGCCCCGGGCGAGCTCGAGCGCATCAGGGCGTTCGTCAACACGGTCGATCTCGAACAGGGCAGGGAGGAGCTCTCGACGCCGCAGCAGCTCGTCGCCTGGCTGCACGCCCACGGGCTCGCGGACCCTGGGCTGGCGGCGACCAGGGCCGACTTCCGGCGGGCGGTGCAGCTGCGCGAGGCGCTGAGGGCGATGCTGGTTGCCCACAACGGCCTGGGCCCGGCGCCCGATGCGGCGCGCGAGACACTGGATGCGCTCGCCCGGCGGGCCAAGCTGCGATTGCACTTCGACAGCGATGGCTCCTCGCGGCTCCAGTCCGAGGCCGTCGGCGTCGATGGCGCCGTCGGGCGGCTCCTGGCGATCGTTCACGCGACGGCCGCCGACGGAAGCTGGGAACGGCTGAAGGCCTGCCGCGACCCCGGCTGCGAGTGGGCCTTCTTCGACCACACCAAGAACCATTCGGGGGCCTGGTGCAACATGGCCGTCTGCGGCAACCGGGCCAAGGCGCGCGCCTACCGCGAGCGGCTCTCGGCGGGCCCCCGCCCGGGCGCGTAGATCTACGATTCCTCGCCGGGCCCCCGATGCCGACCTTCTGCCGCCACAACCGCCTCATCCAGAACTGCCCCATCTGCTCGCGGGAGCAGTCGATCGAGTTGCGCCCCGTCCTGTCCTCGAGCGCCCCGAGGACGACCCAGCCTCGGCCCCCCACCCCCCGTGGGCAGCGCCAGCGGGCCGGTTCGAGCCGCGCCACCCCGGGCGGGGTGCGCGTCCGCCGGCTCGCCCGCGACGCCGACGACGGGTACCGTTCGCCGCTGGTGCCAGGGCTGAAGGCGAGCGGCGATGCCGAGCGCCTGGCCGCGGAGGTCGCGTTTGCGGCCCGGCGGCTCGTGATCCTGGCCGAGGATCCGCCGGGCCTGTACGCCGAGGTGGCCGACGCCGGAGGCGACTTGGAGGAGCGCTCCTGGCTGGCTTTCCTGATCGCCTACCTGGCCCCGCTCGAGGGCGATGACCCGTTCGCGGCCATCCGCGGGGTGCACAGGCCATGGCGCTCGAGCGAGGAGCTGTTCCTGGAGGGCGTGGCCACCGGCCCGCGGACAGCCCACGATCCCCGCTACGGCCTGCGCACGGTGCAGGCCTACCGCGGCTGGACGGAGCGCGCCGGATCGCAGGCGGCGGCGTTCACCGGCGAGCCCAGCTGGACGCCGGAACGCCGGTTCGAACGGCTGTTCGAGCGGCTCGCGCTGCCGGGCCTGGAACGGGGGGCGCGCTTCGAGCTGCTGGTGACGCTGGGGCGGCTGGGGGTGTACGAGCTGCGGGCGGGCACGCTCGCGCTCGGCGGCGAGAACGACGTGACGCTGGCCGCCAAACGGATGTTCGGGATCGGCGACACGCTGCTGCTCGAGCGCCGCGCGGCGGCGCTGGCGAGCGCCGCCGCAGTGCCGCTGGACTCGCTCGATCTGGCGCTGTTCAACTGGAGTCGTCCCTCGGCGTCGACGCCTGGTGCGGGGGGCGCCGGCGCGGGCGGGACCGCCGGGGGCGCCGGCGCGGGCGGGACCGCGGGGGGCGCCGGCGAAGGCGGGACCGCAGGGCCCGCCCGCGAGCGGGTGACGGCCGGCCTCGGCGACCGGCGCGAGCCCGATCCCGGGTTCCTGGCCAGCACGCGCGCGGCGCTCGGCCTGTAGGCGCAGCGCGGTCACGGCGGACGATGCCGTCCGACCCACCCCCTACTTTGCGCGCCATGACGCTGTGCTTCATCGAACCGCAGAACGCGATCCGCGTGATCGCCGACACCGTCGGGCGGGACGCTCGCCGCCAGATCCTGGGAGAAGTCGTACGCGCGTGGGTCGACGAGATACCGGAATCCGAGCTCGAGTCGCACTATGCCAAGGCGGTCGCCGATCTAGATGAGCACGACCTGTCGCTGCTGGCGTCGTGGCATGCGTCGCTCCAGGGCGGTCATCCGCTGCCCAACAAGGAGTTCCTCGTCAATGTCTTCTCGTCCCTGGGGGAAAACCGCCGGGAGGCGCTGAAGATCGCGGCGGGCTTCCGGGGCGAGGAGGCGTTTCAGGCGGGGGTGGGGGAGGAGCAGGCGTTCGACACCGTTCTGCCGTGGCTCTCCGAGGACCGCTGCGTCCAGCTGGCCAACGAGTGCCTGGAGCTCTACTGCTGGGACCGCCTCGGGGTCGAGAACTGATCTACAGCGCTCGTTCGATCTCCTCGATCGCCTGCTCCGTGGACTGAAACCAGACCGCAGCCACGCCGAGCTGCTCGATGAGATCTGCGCCCCACGGCGCGCAGGAACTCCCGCTCGTTGCTCTCATCGCGGCTGCGCGAGCACGTACACACCGATGCCCTCGCCGATGCCCTCGCCGCCGCGTCGGTGCCAGCGGAAGAGCTCGGCTCGGAGCTCGAGGTCCGGGTCGGTCACTCGGGCGCCGGCGCCCACCGCCTCGCCGGCCGCGCGCCGCGGGTAGTGTTCGCTCTCGTCGTCGAGCCACAGCTCGAGGCCCGCGCGGGCCGGCACGCCGTCAGCGGTGTAGGTCGTCGACAGGCGGGGATCGGCGACGAGCGTAGCTCGGTCGGCATCGAGCACAGACGCGGTGACCAGGTCCCGATCGTGACCCTTGGCCTTTCGCGAGCGCAGGGCGAGGAGCGCAATCCCCTCGCCCGAATCGAACCAGGCGCAGACGCGGCGGATCGACTGGTGGGCTCGGAGATCGAGTTCGTCACGGGCTCCCCGCAGTCCCGGGCAGTCGAGCTCCACCTCGGAGCCGTCGATCACCGTGCGGCCGCGAACGCGACCGAGCTGGTCGAACCCCGCGGCGCCCTCGCCGCCGGCGACAGGCGCGGGCTCGCCCTCGCCCGTGAGCTCCAGCTCGACCCCGGCGGCGGCGAGCCTCCAGTCCTCGCCCGGCCCCGAGCCGCTGATTGTTGCCTGCGGGACGGGGCGGGGCGTCTGAGCTGCCGACGGCGCCAGGACGACGATCGGGGAGGGGGCCGCCCACACGACGCCCCAGGGTCCGCCATCGAGGGTCCCGAACGCTACGGTCCGGAGCTGGCCTGCGGGGGCGGGCGTCAAGGGTGAAGTTGCGGCTGGTCGATGTCGCGCGCCGTCGAGTCGACGTCATTGGGGCGGCTCGTGGCTCGCGCGGCCCGCACCACGAGCCGGTCCTGGAGCTTGCGCCACGGCCCGATCCGCATCAGCGCTCGCGTCGGCGGCAGCAGCAGACAGACGGCGATCACGTCGGTGATGAACCCCGGCACCAGCAGCAGCACCCCACCGGCCAGCACCAGCGCCCCGTCGAGCACCTCCCGCCCCGGCGCCCGACCAGCCGCGACCGCGGCCGTCAGCCTTCGCCAGGCTGCGCCTCCCTGCGAGCGCAGCGCCCAGCTCCCGACCGGCCAGCCGGCGATCAGCAGCAGGATCGTGTACAGGACGCCGATCGCCTCGGCGACCTTGACTGCCACGAATATCTCCGCCAGGGGCCAGATCAGCAGTAGGAGCAGTGCCATCCTCCTCAAGGCTACTGCGAGGCCGCCGGCGGGCCGGGGCGCCGCGGCTACGCCAGCGCGGGCGAGGGCCCCTCGAGCCTCACGCCCGGCAGCCGGTGCAGGCCGACCAGCTCGATCAGGGTCCGGATCTGCGGCTGCGCGCCGCGCAGGTGGATCTTCCGGCCCCCGGCTCGCAGCCGGCGCGCGAGCATCGCCAGGTCGACCATCAGCGAGGGATCGGCGAAGACCAACTCGGAAAGGTCGACGATGATGTCGGTCTGGGCGCGAATCGCGCGAATCAGCGCCGGACGCCGGCCCCCCTGCGTCGTCCGGTCCTCGTCGCCGCTGCAGCGAAGAACCCCCGGCTTGTCATCGAAGTCGACGATGGCGGGCAACCTACCGAAATTCGCCAGCGTTGCGCAACCCTCAGTGTGGAGTTTCCTACACTTCCGTGAGGATGGTTTCCGTTGACGACGTCACCGAGGCGCTCCGGGACGTGATCGATCCCGAGCTGGGGCTCGACTTCGTGGAGCTCGGCTTGATCTACGACGTCGAGGTCGACGATGGGACCGTGCGCGTCACCTACACGCTGACCAGCCCGGGGTGCCCGATCGGCCCGCAGGTGTCCGAGCAGATCGAGGAGTTCGTCGGCGAGCTCGACGGGGTGGAGGAAGTGCAGTCGACGATGACTTTCGCCCCGCCCTGGACGCCCGAGCTGATGAGCGAGGACGCGAAGTTCGCGCTCGGCTTCTGAGCGACGGTCTCTGAGCTCCCGGATCAGGCCCCGCCGGCGCCCCCGCGCAGCTCGCGGGCGAGGTCGATGGCACGGATGTCGTGCTCGCCCGGAAGCTTGTCGAGGACCGACGCCACCACCTGCTTGACGTCATGCTGGTCGCGCCCGAGGTCGTCGAACAGCGACTTCAAGGCGGTGTAGACGATCTTCAGCTGAGCGGCGGTGAGCTCGAGCCGGTAGGCAACTTCGCCAGGCTGGATCAGGTCCTCGGTCATGCTCGAAGGGCAAAGGTAGCTACGACGGCGGTCGCCTGCGCTCGGGGCGCGGGCCCTGGGCCCGCTTGGCGCGCATGTCCGCCGCCGGTCCGCGCTTGGAACGCCCATGGGTCGCGGGGATGATCGGGGCGGGAGCGCGGTCGCCGTGGCCGTTGCTCGGGTCCCTCGTGGTCTTGCCGTTCGATGACAGCGCGGGCCGCTCGCTCGTCGTCTGCGCCGCCGCCAGCAGCTCGGCCAGCGAGGCCTCGATCCCCTCGGCCACCACGTCGATGTCGGGCATCGCGTCATAGTCGCCGAGCAGGCCGTACTCGATCCCGCCGTTGTAGGACATGATCGCGACCGCGAGCGCGTGATTCTCGGGCAGGAAGGCGACCGGGAACAGGTCCACCAGCGGGCGCCCGAGCACGTGCAGCGGCAGCTGCGGGCCGGGGATGTTGGTGACGATCAGGTTGAACAGACGGGTGGAGAAGTTCAGCCGCGAGGCCTGGGCGAGGATCGTGGGCGGCGCCAGGTTGTTGACCGCCGCCAGCGTCGCCGCTCCCACCGCCTGCTTGGACTCCTTGAGGCCGTCCATCGCGTGGCGGACGAACCGCAGCCGGGCCCGCGGATCCTTGATGTACACGGGCAGCGGCCCGCGCATCACCGTGAGCCGGTTGCCGAGCGTGCCCTGGTCCTCCCCGGAGCGGACGGACACCGGCACCAGCGCGCGCAGCTCGAGCCCCTCGGTGCGCACCCCCCGCGAGCGCAGCCAGCGGGCCAGAGCGCCCGAGACGACCGTCAGCACGACGTCGTTGACCGTGCCTCCGAGCGCGTCCTTGACCTCCTTGTACTCGGCCAGCTGCTGGCGCACGACGGCAAACCGGCGGTGCGGCCCGATCTCGACGTTCAAGGGCGACTCCGGGGCCGGGTTGAGCCCGGCCCAGACGATCTCGCCGAGCCCTTCGGTGGCGTCCTTGACCACGTTCAGGGTGTTCGCGGGCCGGGTCGCCGCCCCCAGTGCCCGGGCGGCGAGCTCGGCCGTCGTCAGGACCGCGCCGCGGACGCCGGCGAGCACCAGCTCGGCGGGGGAGGGCTCGGGATGCGGCTGCCAGGGCTCGAGGTCGGTCGGCGCCGCCGGCGGATCCGGGCTGAGATCGAACAGGACCGTGGCCAGGTCGACTCCCGAGACCCCATCGACGAGCGAGTGGTGGGTCTTGAAGATCAGGGCGAAGCGATCCTGCTCGAGCCCCTCGACCAGCCAGCTCTCCCACAGCGGCTTGGCGCGGTCGAGCGGTTGCGAGGCGATCCGCCCGGCCAGCCGGAACAGCTGGTGCTCGGTCCCGGGGGCGGGCAGCGCCGAATGGCGGATGTGGTACTCGAGGTTGAACGAGGGGTCGTCGACCCACAGGGGACGCCCGGTCTCCAGCGGGGGCGTGGCCAGCTTCTGCCGGTAGCGAGGGACGAGGTGGAGACGCCCGCGAACGTGGTTCAGGTAGTCCTCGAACTTCGGCGGCGGGCCTTCGAAGATGAGCACGCCGCCGATGTGCATGTGCGCCGCCGGCCCCTCCTGGTGAAGAAACGAAGCATCGATCGAGGTGAGGCGGTCGAGGTGCTGCTGTGGCATGACTCTCCTTGAGGCGCGAGACCCTGCGGCGGAGCAGTGAAGGGTACCCTTCGCCGGGATGGCCTGGGATTTCTCGACCGAGCCCGCGTTCCAACACAAGCTCGACTGGATGGGCGCCTTCGTCCGCGAGCAGATCTGGCCGCTGGAGACCCTGGTCGAGGAGCTCGGCTGGGACGGGCTGACGCGCGCGATCAGGCCGCTCCAGGACGAGGTCAAGGCGCACGGACTATGGGCCGCGCACCTCGAGCCCGAGCTCGGCGGCCAGGGCTTCGGGCAGGTCAAGCTCGGGCTCATGCACGAAATCCTCGGGACCTCCCCGATCGCGCCGCTGGCGTTCGGCAATGCGGCCCCGGACTCGGGCAACTCCGAGATCATCGCCCTCGCCGGGACCGCGGAGCAGAAGGACCGCTACCTGCACCCGTTGCTGGCCGGTGATCTGAAGTCGGCGTTCAGCATGACCGAGCCCGACACGGCGGGATCCGACCCGACGTTGCTGAAGACCTCGGCGGTGCGCGACGGCGAGCACTGGGTGATCAACGGCCACAAGTGGTTCTCCTCCAACGGCTCGGTCGCCGACTTCCTGATCGTGATGGCCGTCACCGACCCCGAGGCCCGGCCCCATCAGCGCGCCTCGATGTTCATCGTCGAGGCCGATACGCCCGGCGTGAAGATCCTCCGCGACGTGGCCACGATGGAGCATCCGTGGGACAGCTTCGGCCGCTATGGCAACCACGCCGAGATCGTCTACGAAGACGTCCGCGTGCCGGCCGAGGCGATCCTCGGGGCTCAGGGGGCAGGCTTCCTGATCGCCCAGCAACGGCTCTACCCGGGACGGATCCACCACTGCATGCGGTGGCTCGGCGTCGCCCGGCGCGCCTTCGACATGCTCTGCGAGCGATCGCTGTACCGCTACGCGCACGGCTCGACGCTCTCGCGCCATCAGTCGGTCCAGAACTGGATCGCCGACTCGGCGGCCCAGATGCAGGCGGCGCGGCTCATGACGCTGCACGCGGCTTGGAAGATGGACACCGAGGGAGTGCTGGCCGCGCGGACGGACATCGCGATGATCAAGTACTTCGGGGCCCAGGTGCTGCACGACGTGATCGACCGCGCGCTGCAGGCCCACGGGGCCCTCGGCTACTCCACCGACCTGCCGCTGGAGGCGATGTACCGGTTCGCGCGGGCCGCCCGTATCTACGACGGCCCCGACGAGGTGCACCGCAGCTCGGTCGCCCGGCAGGTGCTGCGGGGATACGAGGCCCCCGCGGACGAGATCCCCTCCGAGCACATCCCGACCCGGCGCGAGGCGGCGCGCCGCCAGTTCGCCTCGCTGCTGGAGGCGGTCACCGCCAACGACTGACCCCCAGCCGCCCTCCTACACTGTCTCCTCGATGGCTTCCCACCCCCAGAAGCTCCTGCTGGCCGCGCCGCGCGGGTACTGCGCGGGCGTCGATCGTGCCGTGCAGACGGTCGAGCGGGCGCTGGAGCTCCACGGGGCTCCCGTCTACGTCCGCAAGGAGATCGTCCACAACAAGCACGTCGTCGAGCAGCTGCGGGCCCGGGGCGCGGTGTTCGTGGAATCCGAGACGGAGGTGCCGGCGGGGGCGACGGTCGTGTTCTCGGCCCACGGGGTCGCGCCGAGCGTCCATGCCAACGCCCGGGTGCGGGATCTGCACACGATCGACGCGACGTGTCCACTCGTCACCAAGGTCCACGTGGAGGCGAAGAAGTTCGCCGGCGAGGACTACACGATCGTGCTCATCGGCCACGCCGGGCACGAGGAGGTGGAGGGCACCATGGGCGAGGCCCCGGACCACATCGTCCTGATCGAGAACGAGGAGGACGTCGACGGCCTCGAGGTCAAGGATCCCGGGAAGGTCGCCTACATCTCCCAGACGACGCTGTCGGTGGACGAGACCCGGGCGATTATCAATCGCCTCCGCGAGCGCTTCCCCGCGATCGTCGGTCCGCGCACCGACGACATCTGCTACGCCACCACCAACCGCCAGGCGGCGGTCAAGCAGTTGGCCCGCGAGTGCGAGCTGGTGCTCGTGATCGGCTCGCGGAACTCCTCGAACTCCAACCGCCTGGTGGAGGTCGCGCGCGAGCACGGCGCCGACGCGCATCTGATCGACAACGAGCTCCAGGTCCGTGAGGAGTGGCTGCGGGACAGGCAGGTCGTCGGGGTCACCTCGGGCGCAAGCGCTCCCGAGGAGCTCGTGCAGCGCCTGATCGAGTTCTTCCGGGCGCGCGGGACGACCGATGTCCGGGAGCTGGAGGTCGTCCAGGAGGACGTGCGCTTCATGCTGCCCAAGGTCATCCGCCAGGCGATGGCGAGCGCTTCGGCGTAGCCCTCGGGGAGCCGTCCCGCGCTGCGCACGCTGGTCGTCTCCGACCTTCACCTAGGCTCGCACACCAAAGGCGACGTCCTGCGCAATGCGCGCTGGCGGTCCGCGCTGGTGCAGGCGCTGACGGAGATCGACCGGCTGGTGCTGCTCGGGGACGTGCTCGAGCTTCGCCATGGCCCCCTCCGCGAGGCGCTCGGCGCCTCGCGGGAGGTCCTCGAGGAGATCGGCGCCGCGTTGCCCGCGGGGGCTGAGGTGGTGATCGTCGCCGGCAACCACGACCACCATCTCCTCAGCCGGTGGTTCGAGCGCCGGGAGGCCAGCGCCCCGCCGCCCTCACTGGAGCTGGAGGCGGCGGTCGACTGGCGCGAAGACGAGGCGCTGGCGAGCGTCTCCGGATGGCTCGCGCCGGCCACCGTCAGCGCCGCCTATCCGGGCGTGTGGCTGCGCGCGGACGTGTACGCGACCCACGGCCACTACTGCGACCGCCACACCACCGTGCCGCTGTTCGAGCGGGTGGCCGCGGGGGCGATGGCGCGCGTGGTCGGCGAGCCGCCCGCCGGGCCGACCAGCGCCGATGACTACGAGGCCACGCTCGGGCCGATCTACGCCTGGGTTCACGCGGTGGCCCAGCATGGCGGGGCCCGGTTGGGCCACGGCTCGCACGGAGCCTCGACCCGGGCCTGGAGCACCCTCACCGCGGACCCCCGACGCAGCGGCGTGCGCCAACGAGTCCTGGTGGCGGCCTTCCCGGCCGCGGTCGCCGCGCTCAACCTGGCCCGGCTCGGCCCCCTGCGGGCCGACATCTCGGGCGCGGAGCTCCGCCGCGCGGGGCTGCGCGCGTTCGGGGAAGTGCTCTCGCGGCTGGCCGTCGACGCACCCCACATCGTGTTCGGGCACACCCATAGAGCCGGGCCGCTGCCCGGGGACGAGCTCGGCGAGTGGCGCGCGCCGACGGGCGCCAGACTGCTCAACACGGGATGCTGGGTCCACGAGCCGGGCTTCCTCGGGACCCGGCCCGACGAGAGCCCTTACCGGGCCGGGTTCGCCGCCGTGATCGACGATGACGGCCCGCCCCGGCTGATCAACCTACTCGACGGCGTCACGCCGCCAAGCCGGGGGTGAAGCACACCGCGTAGCAGCGCACCTGGCCGGAGAGCTCGAGCTCGAGCCGGCCGGCGGTGCTGCGCTCGTGGACGATCAGCTCGTAGCACCCCGGATGGTCGACCGCGAGCCGGCGGTCGTTGACGCGCGCAGTTCCGCGCCCGTCGAGCACGGCCCACACGCCCCCCGCGCGATAGGGGCCGCTGTAGGGCCCCTCCACGTCTTCGCTCTGGGGCTCGAGCGTCGCGCCGGGCTGATCTTCGGGGCGCAGCGGCTCGACCGGCGGGCGCTCGATGCCCAGCAGCTGCTGGATGGCGCGCTCGGTCTCCTGGTAGGCGCCCTCGCCGTAGTGATATTCGAACAGCGTGCCCTGCTGGTTGAACAGGTAGCGGGCCGGCCAGCCAAGGTTGCCGTAGAGCCTCCAGAGCTCGAGCTCGGCGTCGACCATCACCGGATAGGCGATCTCCAAGCGCGCCACCGCGTCCTTGACCGCCGCCGGATCGCCCGAAGGCGTAAAGCCGGAAGCGTGCACGCCGATCACGCGCAGTCCGAGGGCCTCATAGCGCTCGTGCCAGGCCTTCATGTACGGCAACGTGCGGATCGAATTGGCGCGGCAGAAATCCCAGAACTCGATCAGCACCGGCCGGCCGGCCTGCTGATCCATCCGCAGCGGCGCGATGTTGAACCACGGCAGCCCGCGCGGGAACGGCGGGGCGGCGATGTGGTCGACCGGCGCTCGCACCGGTGCGATGGTAGAGCCGGGCCGCGGGCGTTCGGGCGGTCGGCTCGGGAGCGGGCTCAGGGCTCGACGAGGCCGCGGCGGATCGCGTAGCGGACCAGCTCGACGCGGTCGCGCATCCCGAGCTTGCGCAGGACGTTGGCTCGGTGGGACTCGACGGTCTTCTCCGACAGGTACAGGATCTCCGCGATCTGGACGTTCGTGTGCGCTTCCGCGATCAGCTTCACGACCTCCTCCTCGCGCGGCGTCAGCGGGATCAGCGGACCCTCCGCGCCGTCGGCCATCCATTGCCTGATGATCGAGCGCTCGGCCGCATTGGTGAGGAAGGCCTCGCCGCGGCCCACCGACCGCACGGCCCCGACCAGATCTTGGTCGGCCTCGCGCTTGAGCACGTAGCCCGAGGCGCCCGCCTTGAGGGCCTCGAACAGGTAGCGCTCGTCGTCGTGCATGGACAGGATCAGAACCCGCGCATCGGGCAACTGAGCGCGGATCTCCCGGGCCGCCTGCAGGCCGGTCATCTTCGGCATCCCGACGTCGAGGATGCACAGGTTCGGGCTGCAGGCCAGGGCCCGCTCCACGGCCTCGATTCCGTCCGAGGCCTCGGCGACGACATCCAGATCCGGCTGGCGCTCCAGCAGCAGCTTGATGCCGGACCTGACGATGCCGTGATCGTCTGCCACCAGGATCCTCATCGGTTTAGGTGATCGTCAGCTCCACACGGGTTCCTTGACCCTCGCGGGACCAGATCGACAGCTGTCCACCCGCCAGCAGGGCGCGCTCGCGCATCCCCGACAGCCCGAGTCCACCGTTGCGCCCGCCGGCAAACCCGGAGCCGTCGTCGCTGATCCGCAGGATCGTGCGGCCGACGAACGACAGCTCCACATCGACATTGCGCGCCTGCGCGTGCTGGGCGATGTTCGACATGCTCTCCTGGGTGACCCGATAGATCACGAGCTGCTGCTCGGGGGAGAGCTTGGGCAGCACGCCCCGGGAGTTGAACGTGGCATGGACGCCCGTCTGGTCGGCGAAGTCTCGGACCTGGCTGTGCAGGGCCGGGATCAGCCCGTGGTCGTCGAGTACCGCCGGACGGAGCTGGCGGGCCAGCGACAGGAGCTCCTCCATCGCCTGGCTGGACAGCCGCTTGGTCTCCTGGAGCTCGCGGCGAAGCCCCGGGGGCGCCTGCTCGATCGAAGCCTGGAGCCTCAGCGAGACCGCGGTCAGCGCCTGATTGACCTCGTCGTGGAGGTCCTGGGCGATCCTCCGCCGCTCGCGCTCCTGGGCCTCGATCGCGGCCCGCCCGGCCTCGCGGCGCTCGGCCTCGAGGCGCCAGACCATCCGCCGAAAGGCGCCATCGAGCCGCTGGACCTCGGCGCTGTCGACGCGGGGGGCGCCGACCTCGACGTGCTCGGGCTCGGCGAGGTCGATCTGCTCCATCGTCGAGATCAGCCGGTCGAGGGGCTCGAAACGGCGTCGCAGCAGCAACCAGTTGGCCAGCAGAGTGCCGACGATGGCCAGCCCGAGCACCAGCGCCTCCCGTCCGCGGGTGACGCCCTTCAGATCGGCATCGACGCCGACCGTCGCTACCAGCACGGTCGCGGCCACCAGCAGCAGGTTGACCACGAGCACCTGCATCAGCAGCGGGCGTGACTTCATCTGGGGGCGGGCGGGTGGCGACCCGGCTGTGCGGGGTGCAGGGGCGGGCAAGATGGGGTCTGCACCCGATATCGGCGCCGGGGCCGATCACCGATACTTGTGCCAGTCGGTTTCCATCAAACTTCTCAGGTGGCGCGGGTCAGGCGCCGAGCCGACAGCACGATTGGGTCAGATTTGCGGGGCGCGCCGGTTGCCGGGGCGCCCCGTAGTCGTTCTTGCACGGCGCGGCGCCGCCGCTATACTCACTGAAGTATTGAATCCAGAGTGCATTTGAGGAGTTTTTGCCGATGAGCCCGTCGGGAGCGGAGGTCCTCCGCCAGATCAAGAGCCGGATCGACGAGGTCGATCCCGCCGCCGTGCGCGAGCAGCTCTCCAACGGCGCGGTGGTCGTGGACGTGCGCGAGCCCGAGGAGTGGTCGGCCGGCCACATCCCCGGCGCCAAGCACGTGCCCAAGAGTTATCTGGAGTCGCGGATCGAAGGCGCGGTGCCCGAGCGCTCCCAGCACGTGATCCTGTACTGCGCCTCCGGGAACCGCTCGGCGTGGGCGGCGCGGACGTTGATCGAGGATCTCGGCTACGAGCACGTCGAGTCGATGACCGGCGGCTTCACGCTGTGGAAGGACCGCGGCTACGAGGTCGACATGCCGCGGACCCTGAGCGCCGAGCAACGGGAGCGTTACTCGCGCCACCTGCTGCTGCCCGAGGTCGGGATCGAAGGCCAGCAGAAGCTGCTCGACGCCAAGGTGCTCCTGCTCGGCGCCGGCGGTCTTGGCTCGCCGGCGGCGCTGTACCTGGCCGCCGCGGGCGTCGGCACGCTGGGGATCGTTGACGACGATGAGGTCGACCTCTCGAACCTGCAGCGTCAGGTGATCCACTCCAGCGACCGGATTGGCGTCGCCAAGGTCGACTCTGCCGAGGAGACGATCAGGGCGCTGAATCCGGACGTGCACGTCGAGAAGTACGCGCTCCGCCTCGGCCCCGAGAACATCATGGACGTGCTGCCGGGCTACGACGTGGTCCTAGACGGCCTTGACAACTTCCCCACCCGCTACCTGCTCAACGATGCCTCCGTCCGTCTCCAGATCCCGGTCGTGTCGGCCGCGATCCTCGGGTTCGAGGGACAGCTGTCGGTGTTCAAGCCCTACGACGGTCCGTGCTACCGGTGCCTGTTCCCGGTGCCGCCGCCCGCCGAGCTGGCGCCCTCGTGCGGCGCCAACGGCGTGTTGGGGGTGCTGCCGGGGACGATGGGCCTGCTGCAGGCGACCGAGGTGATCAAGCTGATCCTGGATCAGGGGGAGCCGCTGATCGGGCGGCTGCTGATGTACGACGCGCTCGCCGCGCGGGTGACCGAGGTCAAGGTTCGCCGGGACCCCGACTGCCCGATCTGCTCGCGCGAGCCGGAGGCGATCTCCGATCAGGAGCTCGGGGTCTTCCCGGACTACGAGGCGTTCTGCGCCGGCGCCCACTAGATGGCCAGCGTCCGCATCCCGCCGGTGCTGCGCCCCTCGGTGGGCGGCGAGAAGGAGCTGAACGCTGACGGCGGCACCGTGGGCGAGATCCTGCGCGCGGTGGCCGCGGATCATCCGGAGACCCAGTCGCAGCTGTTCGGGCCCGACGGCGGGCTCAACCGCTACGTCAACGTCTACCTGAACGACGAAGACGTGCGTGTGCTCGACGGGCTCGACACCGTCGTTGGGGGCACCGACACGCTGGTCATCCTGCCGGCGATGGCCGGCGGCGCGCGCTGACCGCGCCCTGCGTTTGACCGATCTGGTTTCCGGGGGATGCCTCGGGTCGGCGGCGGTTCGCGGGGACGATCACCGATCCGGGGAAGGATTGGCGCGCGGCGGCGTCCCTTAGCTCGAACAGTCGAGTACGGAGGGAGCATGATGGCGATGACGAAGCTGCGCGGTCGTTGGATCGCGGTAGGGGCGAGCGGGCTCCTGGTTGGCCTGTTCACCGGGCTGGCGCTGGCGGCCGGCCACGCGACGATCTTGAAGACGGCCCACAACAAGGCGATCGGCAAGACGATCGTGGTCGACTCGAAGGGCCGGACCGTGTACGAGCTCAAGCCTGAGACCGCTCACCATCTGCTCTGCACCTCGAAGATGTGCCTGCACTTCTGGCCGCCGGTGACCGTCCGTTCGGCCAAGACCAAGCTGTCCAAGGCGACGGGAATCAAAGGCAAGCTGGGGATCCTTCACCGCGACCATTTCTTCCAGGTCACCCTCGGCGGCCTGCCGCTCTACCGGTTCGCCCTCGACAAGGCGAAAGGGCAGGCGACGGGGCAGGGAATCAAGACCTTCGGCGGGACCTGGCACGTGGTCACTGCGTCCTCTCACAACCGCAGCTCGGGCTCTACGACAACCGGCTCGACGACCACAAGTCCGGGGTACTACTAACCCGCCGAAGGAGGGTCGCGGGACGCACGCATCTGTCACCCGCGGCTCTCCACAACGGCGCGCCGGTGTGCGGCAGGCTTGGTGAAACCCCCGCGTCGAGCCTTCCGCCCCGGCGCACCGAAATGGCCCGTTCGGCCTCGCTACACTTCGTAAAGCAATGGCCGCCGAGACCCTTCAGAACAAGCCGTGCGGCGGGCGGTACGGCGACATCGTCCAGGCGATCGGGCACACGCCGCTGGTCGAGCTCAAGCGGCTGAGCCCCAAGCCCGGGGTCAGGATCTGGGCCAAGCTGGAGTCGCGCAACCCCACGGGCTCGGTCAAGGACCGGGTGGCGAGGGCGATGATCGAGGACGCCGAGGAGAAGGGACTGATCCGCCCCGGCCAGACGATCCTCGAGCCGACCTCGGGCAACACCGGCATCTCGCTGGCGATGATCTGCGGGCGCAAGGGGTACAGGCTGAAGGTCGTGATGCCCGAGAACGTGACGCCGGAGCGCACCCAGCTGCTGGAGATGTACGGCGCCGAGATCGTCTACTCCGAGGGTTCCAAGGGCTCCAACGGCGCCGTCGAGATGGCGCTGGACATGGCCGAGCGCGACGCCTCGTACTACATGCCCTATCAGTACGGCAATCACGCCAACCCGCAGGCCCACTATGACGGGACCGCGCTCGAGATTCTCGAGGAGCTCGACGATGTCTCGGCCTTCGTCGCCGGGCTGGGCACCGGCGGCACCCTGATGGGCAACGGCCGCCGGCTCAAGGAGGAGCTAGGGGACCACGTCAAGGTCGTCGCCGCCGAGCCGATGCAGGGCGAACCGGTTCAGGGCCTGCGCTCGCTCGAGGACGGATTCATCCCCCCGATCATCGATCTGTCGATGCTCGACCGCAAGATCTTCGTCACCAACACGGACGCGATCGTCTTCACCCGCAAGCTGCTCGACGAGGAGCGGCTGTTCGCCGGGGTATCGTCGGGCGCGATCGCCCGCGTCGCCGTGCGAATCGCCGGCGAGCTGGATGAGGGCAACGTCGTCTTCGTCGTCGCCGACGACGGTTGGAAATATTTGTCTTCGGGGATCTACACGCGGCCGGTGGACGAGATCGAGAACCTCGACGCCACCGTCTGGTGGTGAGCGACGAGGAACCGGCGTCGTCTCGCAGACAGCTGCTGGGGGCTCTGGCTGCAGGTCTCGCCACCGTCGAATTCGTGTCGGCGTGCGGCTCGTCCTCGCGCTTGCATGTGGGGAGGATCCCGCCGGCGGTCGGCCAGACCGACGTCGAGGACCTGAACCACGCCCTCGCCCTCAAGCAGTATGCGGTCGCCGCCTACACGGCTGCGACGCCCTTGCTGAGGGGTGCAGAGCACGCCGCGGCCAAGCGCTTCCTGGGGCAGGATCTGTCGCACGTGTCCCAGCTGATGAGTCTCATCAAGCACGCCGGCGGGATCCCTAACCCGCCACGGGCGACCTACGATCTCGGCCATCCTCGCGACGCGCGCGGCCTGTTGAAGCTCTTGGACACGGCCGAGAACGACGTCATCGCCGGCTTTCTGCAACTGGTCCCCAAGGTTTCCCCGGGCGTGGTCAGGGCCGAGCTGTGCGCGATCCTGGCCAACGATGCCCAGCACGTCAGCGTCCTGCGGCTCGAGCTGCGCCGCAATCCGATCCCCACCGCGTTTGTGACGGGGCACGCGTAGCGGGCGGGCGCGATGGAGACGATGAGCACCCGCAGAGCCACGCGGCGAGAGCTGATCAAGCACAGCCTGGTGCTCGGGGCGACGGCGTCGGCGTACGTCGCGGCGGGATCGCTGCTCAGCGCCGGGGCCGCTGAGGGTGCGGCGCCCACCGACGCCGAGGCGCTGGTACCGCTGATCGGCAACGAGCTGCTGGCCGCGTTCGGCTATCAGCAGATACTGAATGCCGGGCTGCTGTCCCCACGGGGCGACCGGCTGGCGCAGCGGATCCTGGGCCAGGAGCAGGAGCACATCACCGCGCTCAGCAGCGCGCTTGCGCAACGGGGCGGCACGCCACCGCCGCCGATCTCGAGCGTCAGCGACGCCGACAAGGTGCTGGCCGCCCGCCGGGTCCCCGAGACTCTGGCCGACCTGCAGAGCGAGCACGACGCGATCCTCCTGCTCTCCCGGTTCGAGCTGATCCTGGAGGGCGCCTACATTCACGCGATCAAGCTGTTCCGGAGCCCCGCGCTCCTGCGCCTCGGCGGGCAGATCATCGCCAACGAGGCCCAGCACGGGACGATGCTGAGCGAGCTGCTGCACCCGGGGGACGTGAACAAGGCGGTGCCGTCGTCGAACGTGCTCGGCGTGGGGACCTAAGGGGGCGGTGGTAGCCTCGCGTTGAGGATGCGGATGGCACGCCCGCTCTATGACGAGATGATCAGCCATGCGCTCGACGAGGCGCCGAACGAGTGCTGCGGGATGATCGCCTCGCGCAACGGCGAGGCCGCCGACCTGTATCGCGCCACCAACGCGGCCGCCAGTCCGCTGCGCTACGAGATCGACGGGACGGAGCAGTACCGGATCCAGATGGCGATCGACGAGGCGGACCTCGACCTGGGCGCGATCTATCACTCGCACACGCGCAGCGAGCCTTATCCCTCCCAGACCGACATCAACCTGGCCTTCTATCCCGACGCCCTGTACGTGATCGTTGGCGTGGCCGGCGAGGAGCCCGAGGTGCGCGCGTTCACCATCCGCGAGGGGCAGGTCGCGGAGGCCGAGCTGGTCGTGAACTGATGCCGCGTGGCGAAGCCCGTGGCCAGCCGCTGGTGTGTCCGAGCTGCGCCACGGCCTATGGGGAGGACGAGCGGTTCTGCCCGCGCTGCCGGATGCCACTGGTGCTCGGGGAGGCGGACGTCGAAGCGGTCCTCACCGAGCGAGCGCGGCAGGCCCGGAAGATCAAGCCGCAGCTGGCAGAGGGGCAGTTGATCCGGGTCGCCGGCGCCCGCAACCAGGCGGAGGCGGAATTCATCCAGGGGCTGCTGCTCGAGGAGGGCGTGCCGAGCATGCTGAAACGGAGCGCGGGATTCGACGTGCCGGACTTCCTCGCCGCCGGACCGCGGGACATCTTCGTCCCCCAGTCGGGGGCGGCCACGGCCCGCGAGGTCCTGCTCCAGGCGGAGCTCCTCGCCCCCACCCGCGACGGCCCGCCGGTGGCCCCGGTGCGGCTGTTTGCAGGTCTGCTGGCGGCTCTGGCGATCGGCCTGTTCGTGGTCTGGCTGATCATCGAGGTCCTGCACTGACGGTGCTCGCGCGGCGCCTGGCCGCGCAGTTGCTGTCCGGGCCGCCGGCGCCTGATGCGCTCGCCGCGGTCGGGCGGTTGCTGGCGGTGCAAGGGCAGGACGGCCGGGGGGTCAGGCTGGCGATCAGGGCCAGGACGAGCGGTCTGACCGTGGCCGCGCTCGATGGTGCGCTGAGCGAGGACCGCACGCTGCTGATCACGTGGCTGGGCCGGGGCACGCTTCACCTGATCCGCAGCCAGGACTATGCCTGGCTCCACGCCCTCATGACGCCGCCACTGTTCAAGGGCAACGCGCGGCGGCTGGCCCAGACTGGGGTTGCGCCGGCGGCGGCCGAGCGCGGGGTGAAGACGATCGAGCGGGCGCTGGCGGCGGAAGGGCCGCTGACCCGGGCCCAGCTCGGGCAGCGACTGGCGGCGGCGGAGGTCCCGACCGCCGGTCAGGCCCTGGTGCACCTCCTGATGCTGGCCACGCTGCGGGGGATCGCGGTGCGCGGGCCGATGGTCGGCCGCCAGCACGCGTACGTGCTCGTGCGCGACTGGCTCGGGCGCCAGCCGAAGGTCGACCGCGACCGGGCGCTGGCCGAGCTCGCCCGCCGCTACCTTGCCGGCCACGCGCCGGCCGACGAGCGCGATCTCGCGAAATGGGCAGGACTGCCGCTGCGCGACGCGCGGGCGGGCCTGGGGGCGATCGCCTCCGAGCTGACCGAGGGCGAGGACGGGCAGTTCGAGCTGCGCCGGGCCCCGCGGGCGGCCGCGACCGCACCGGCGCGCCTGCTGGGCGCGTATGACCCGGTCCTGATGGGCTGGACCTCGCGCGCGCCGATCACCGCCGGGCACGACCGCGCGATCGTGTCCGGAGGGCTGTTCCGGCCGTTCGCGCTGGTGGGGGGAAGGGCGGCGGCCACGTGGCGGATCGAGGGCCGCGAGGTCGTGCTCAGCCGCTCGCGCCGCTCCCCGCCGCGGACGCCGCCGCGCTGAGGGCCGACGGCGAGGACGTCCTGCGGTACCTGCGGCTGTGACCGATCTCAGGAGGCCGCGATCCGGGCCTCAGGAGGCCACGATCCGGGCCTCAGGAGGCCACGCTGGCGATCCGGGCCAGGTGGGACCGCCAGGCCCCCTCGGCGCTGCGGTGCACGATCACCGTGAACCCGTCGACGCCGCGAGGAAACAGGTCCAGCAGCCGCTCCCGGGTGCGCTCGAGCGAATGCAGGACCCCGACCGCGTCCGCGGCGTCCGCGGACTCATGCCGGGCGCGGAACGACGGCGAGGCCGATTCGACCCAGGGCACGGCTCACCTCAGGGCGGTACGACGCCAGGGCGGCCCGGCGGCCGCCTCATCCATCCTCAGACCAGGACCGGCTGGCGATCGGAGGCGATCGCGGCGATCTCCTCGGAGGCCCGCTCGAACTCCTCGTCGGAGAGCACCGGCGTGCCCTCGAAGGGAAGCTCGCGGGTCAACTCGAGCCACGAGCGGCAACCGCCATACTCGTCGCGCACCTTGACCGTGACCGGACGGGGGATCCGATAGGTGCGCAGCAGGATCACGTGCAGGGGGTGGCGACGCTTCCACGCGAGCCGCTTCTCGGCGTAGTCGGTGGTCCACACGTAGAACGGCGACAGGGCGTCGACGGCGCGCCGGTCGGTGATGGTGAAGTGCGCGGCGGCCTCGGCCCAGGCGCGGATCCGCACCCGGTCGGGCTGAGTGATCACGTGGTTGCGGTGCAGCGCGGTCGGCGACGGCTCGCCGTCGCTCCAGACGCCCTCCTCGAGCGCCCGGGCGAGCTCAGGCTGATGCGAGGCCCGCACCAGGTCGGCGCACTGGTGGTCGAACGTCGGGTAGAGGAAGAAACGATCGTATTCGAGCTTGAAGTGCTTGTCGGGCTCGCGAATGCCGCCCTTGCGGAGCGTCAGCAGCTGCTCGCCCTCGGCGAGAGCCCGCACGGTCACGGCCCATTCTTTAAAAGCAATCGGCATGTATCAGTTAGGGGGTGGAGACGATATTTACGGACGACAGAGGGTCCCGTGCGCAGCGAATGCAATGGCGGCAACGGGAAGCGGCATTCTACGCGAGAACTTCCAAAACCCCAAATCTTCCTGCAAATTACCGGCTTTTACGGAGCTACACCGCTATAGCTTCGCCCCTGCGTGCGCCTCCGAGACCTCGATCGGGCCGGCGGCGTCCTCGTCTCCGGACCGCCGGTATAGATTTGCCGGATGAGCTCGGGTACGGCGGTGGTCACGGGGGCAAGCAGCGGCATCGGTCTGGCGACCGCACGGCGTCTGTCTGCCGAGGGCTTCGACCTCGTGGTGGGTGCCCGCCGCGAGGAACGCCTGACTGCCCTGGCCGATGAGCTGGGGGCACGCGCCATGCGCCTCGATGTCACGGACCCTGCCTCAGCTGAGCAGTTCTGCGCCGCGGTGCCCGATTGCCGCGTGCTCGTCAATGCAGCCGGCGGGGCGGTTGGCCGCGACCGGATCGAGGACGCCAAGGACGAGGACTGGCTATCCATGTACGAGACCAACGTGATGGGCTCCCTGCGTATGACCAGAGCGCTCCTGCCCGCCCTCGAAGCGAGCGGTGACGGCCATGTGGTGATGGTCGGCTCGATCGCCGGCTATGAGCCCTACACCGGCGGCGGGGGCTACAACGCGGCGAAATTCGCCGTGCGGGCGATGACCAGAGTGCTGCGCCAGGAGCTGCTCGGGCGGCCGATCCGCGTGACCGAGATCGCCCCGGGGATGGTCGAGACCGAGTTCAGCCTGGTGCGATTTGGCGGCGACCAGCGCGCCGCCGACGCGGTCTACGAGGGCATGACGCCGCTCACGGCGGAGGACGTCGCGGACTGCATCGTGTTCGCCCTCACCCGCCCCAGCCACGTCGACATCGACACGCTCGTAGTGCTGGCGCGGGATCAGTCGGGAGCCGTGACCGTTCACCGCCGCTGAGACGCGCGGGCACCATAGCCGCCACCCCCAGGCGTCTCGATCCGCAGCCGCTGCCCGGGCCCCAGCTCTCCGATCGCCTTCGGCGGCAGCTCCTCGCCGTCGAGCAGGTTGCGGCCGCACTGCCCGTCCTCGCCGCCTTGCGCCCCCGCCGGCGGGTGACGCCGGCGCTCGGTGATCAGGGAGTAGCGCAGCGGCTCGAGCGCCTCCAGCTCGCGCACGACACCGTCGCCACCGCGGCGCGCGCCGCCACCCCCGGAGCCGCGCCGCAGGCTGTAGCGGACGACGCGCATGGGGAACTCCAGCTCCAGCGCCTCCACCGGCGTGTTGAGGGTGTTGCTCATGGCCACGTGGACGGCGCTGGGGCCGTCGGCATCCGGGCACGCGCCCTGGCCGCCGCCGATCGTCTCGTAGTAGACGATCTCCTCGCTGCCGAGCGTGACGTTGTTCATCGTGCCCTGTCCCAGGGCGCGGCCGAAGGCCCCCAGGACCAGGTCAGCGATGCGCGAGGAGGTCTCCACGTTGCCGCCCACCACCGCCGCCGGGGAGCGGGCGTTCAGCAGGCTCCCGTCGGGGGCGCGGACCTCGACCGGGCGGTAGGCGCCCGCGCTCGGCGGGATGTCGGGGTCGGTCAGCACCCGGATCGCGAAGTAGCAGGCCGAGCGAGTGACGGCGAGCGGGCAGTTCAGGTTGCCCTCGTGCTGGGCGGCGGTGCCGTCGAAGTCGAGGACCAGCTGATCGCCGTCCACGGTGGCCTTCAGCACGAGCTCGAGGTCGCCCTCCCGGGCCTCGAGCACATCGCGGCTGCTGTAGGTGCCGTCTTCAAGCTCCTCGATGCAGGCCCGGGTGCGGCGCTCGGCGTAGTCGAGGACCTCGCTGAACGCGGCGGCGATCGTCGCGCGCCCCACGCGTTCGTCGAGCTCGAGCAGCCGGCGGACCGCGGCCCTTCCGGCCGCGAGCTGGGCGCGGAGGTCGGCGCGGCGCTGATCGGGCTGGCGCATCCGCTCGCTGATCTGCGCGATCGCGTCCTCGTCGAGCACCCGCGGCTCGATCACCACCCCCTCGTCCTCGAGGGTGCGGCTGTCGGCGGGCATCGATCCGGGCGTCGGGCCGCCGACGTCGGCGTGATGGGCGCGATTGGCGGCGAACGCGATCAGCTCGTCCCCGGCGAAGACCGGTGTGATGACGGTGATGTCCGGGAGGTGGGTCCCGCCCCGGTAGGGGTCGTTGAGGATCCAGGCCCGGTTCGGCGCGTGGTCCTCGTCCAGCACCGCGGCCACGGCCGCCGGCATCGCGCCCAGGTGAACGGGAATGTGCTCGGCCTGCATGACCATCTCGCCGCGGGGATCGAACAAGGCGGTGGAGGCGTCGCGACGTTCCTTGATGTTGGCCGAGTGGGCGGATCGGATCAGCACCGCGCCCATCTCCTCGCAGATCGCGCGCAGGGCGCCGGTGAGGACCTGGAGCTCGACCGGGTCGATCATCGCTCGCGGGTCAGGCGGATCGTGCCCGTTGGATCGACCTCCCCGGACCACTCGGGTCCGACCAGCAGCGTGGACTCCGGCAGCTCGATCACCGCCGGCCCCGAGACCGCGCTGCCCGGCGGGGGGGCGCCACGGAGCACCTCGAGCTCGACCTCCTGGCCCCCGAGCGTGGCCGTCCGGCGCCCGCGCTCGAGCTCGCCGTGCTCGTCCCCCTGCGCCAGCGTGACGTCGACCCCGGCCACGGTGGCGGTCACGCGAATCGTCACCAGCTCGAGCTCCTGGTCGGCGTCGCGGTAGCCGTAGCGATCCTCGTGCTCGGCCTCGAAGGCTTCGCGCAGCGCCTCTGTCTCCGGGCGCGTCGGCGCCGCGATCGGCAGCTCGAACGCCTGTCCGCGGTAGCGCAGCTCGTAGATCGCGCGCAGCTCGGCGTCGTCAGTTCCGAGCGCCCGCCGGGCGTGCCGGCCGAGCTCGGCGACCTCGGTCTCGAGCGCCTCGGCGCTGAGCGCCTCGCCGGTCAAGAACACGCTTCGCTGCACGTCCCGGCGGCGCGGCGAGACCACCAGCCCCAGCGCCGCCAGGACGCCCGATGCCCGCGGGCACAGGATCGTCTCGATCCCCAGCTCGTCGGCGATCGCGGCCGCGTGCAGCGGCCCGGCGCCGCCGAAGGCCAGCAGCGCGTAGCGGCGCGGATCGATCCCCCGCTGCACCGTGACCACCCGCAGGGCCCTGACCATCTCGGCGTTCGCCACCCGGATGATCCCCTCGGCGCAGCGCGGCAGCTCCAGCACGAGCTGCTCGGCGAGCCGCCCGACCGCGTCCTCGGCCGCCGAGCGATCGAGCTCCACGCCGCCGGCGAGCGGGGCCTCGGTCGACAAGTAGCCGAGCACGAGGTTGGCGTCGGTCACCGTCGGCTCGGTGCCGCCCCGGCCGTAGCACGCCGGCCCCGGATCGGCGCCCGCCGACTGCGGGCCGACCCTGAGCGCGCCGCCCGGGTCGCGCCAGGCGATCGATCCGCCCCCGGCGCCGACCGTGTGGACGGCCAGCATCGGCAGCGCCAGCGGCCGGCCCGCCACCTCGCCGGCGCTCTGCTCCTGGACCTCGCCGCGGTCGACGACGCAGACGTCGCAGGAGGTCCCGCCCATGTCGAAGCACAGCGCCTCGGGCGCGTCCGCCGCCCGGGCGACGAACGCGGCCCCCGCGGCGCCGGCGGCCGGGCCCGAGAGGACCGTCCAGGAGGCATGCCCGGCGGCGGCGGCGGCGTCGATCAAACCGCCGTTCGATTGCATGATCGCCGGCTCCGGGATGCCGTCCGCGGAGGCGCGCTCGACGAGCCGCCGCAGATAGCTGGCCAGCAACGGCGAGAGGGCGGCGTCGACCTCGGTGGTGGCAGCGCGCTCGTACTCCCGGAACGTGCCCACGGTGTCGTGGGAGAGCGAGACATGGGCCTCGGCCAACGCCTCCGTGAGTGCCTCGCCGATGGCCAGCTCGTGCTCGGGGTGGCGGTAGGAGTGCAGCAGCACGACGGCCACGGACTCGATCTCGGGCTCGGCGTCCGCGAGCTCGCCGGCCAGACGGCCGGCCGTCGCGGGGTCGAGTTCCTTGAGCGGGCCGTCCGGGGTCATCCGCTCCGGCGCCCCGAAGCGAAGCTCTTCCGGGACCAGCGGGGCCGGCCGTGCCGCGCATAGCCGGTAGAGCTCGGCGCGGTTCTGTCGGCCGAGCGCGACCAGGTCGGTGAAGCCCTCGGTTGCGATCAGGGCCGTGCGGGCGCCGCGTCCCTCCAGCAGCGCGTTGGTCGCCACCGTCATCCCGTGCGAGAAGCTCTCGATCTCGTTCGCCGTCCGGGCGGCTCGTTCGAGCACCGCCTCGACCGCGGCGATCACGCCCTCGGACTGGTCCTCCGGAGTACTGGGCGACTTGGCCGTCGCCAGCCGCCCATCGAAGGCCAGCACCGCATCGGTGAACGTCCCGCCAACGTCGACCCCAAGCAGCATCGGCGCCGAACCCTACCCGGGCCTACGAAAAAAGGGCCCGCGCACGCGGGCCCCCATAGAGAACCAACCCGTCCGTCCTATGCCGCTAGGGAGACCTCCAGCTCCTCGGTCTCGGCCAGGTGCTGATGCGAGGGGCAGTAGCCGTTGTGCGGCAGCGGCATCCGCTGGCAGGGGGTCCCCTTGCGGGTGCTGGCGCGGCACTGGAGGGGGTTGCCGTAGACGTCGTAGCCGTTCTGGGGCTGGCGGCGCAGGAACTCGTCGGCGAATTCGAGGTAGCGCTCGATTACGTGCAGCACGCGCGACTGGGCGTTCATCGGGAAGTAGGCCCGGATGTCACAGAACAGCGTCCGCGCCGGCCGGGCGAAGTAGTGGCGATCGGTCGCCAGACGCTCGACGGCGGACTCACATGCGCGGAGCACGCGCTCATGATTCGCGTACGGACATTCACTCCACCGATCCTCGATGATCTCGTCCGCCAACTCGCGATAGATCGCTCGGCTAAACCGGTACATGCACGACTCCTACTCCTCTCGGTTCTGCCGGCCTAGCTTTCCCTCCGGAGGCGCGAGTATCACCTTCGGATGTGAAGGGTTCGGGAGCCTAGGTATTAATTTGACGTTAAGCCGGAAGTTGGTGCAATTCCGGTTTTTCGGCGGCCGCAGCGGGTATTAGCGGTCTTCGCGCCGACGCGCTAGCGCCAGGTTGCGACCGTCAGCCCCTCGGCCCGGCCGACGGTCAGATGGTGCCCGTCGAGCGCGGGATCGCGCTCCGGGTAGTCCCGCCGCTGGTGCGCGCCGCGGCTCTCGGTCCGCGCCAGCGCGGAGGCGGCGATCAGGCGCACGAGCGGATGGGGGTTCTCGGCGAGCCGCTGCAGGCCGGGGGCGTCGCGCTCGAGCCCGGCCCGGCGCCACAGGGCCTCCCGGCTCTCGGGCGAGATCGCCGTGGCTCCTTCGCCACGGGGGCCGTCGGTCGCGACCTCGGGTGCCGGCTCGCCAACCGCCGCCCTCGCCGCCCGCGCGCCGAACACGAAGCATTCGCTCAGCGAGTTCGAGGCCAGGCGGTTGGCGCCGTGAAGCCCAGTGCACGAGCACTCGCCCACGGCGTACAGGCCGGGCACGGTCGCGCGGCCGTCGAGGTCGGTGGCGACGCCACCCATCATGTAGTGGGCCGCCGGCGCCACCGGGACCGGCTCGCGCTCGGGGTCGATGCCGGCGCCGCGGAGCGCGCTGACCACGTTCGGGAACAGGGCGGGGTCGACCGCGCGCATGTCGAGCTCCACCCAGCCGACGCCGGTCAGCGCCATCTGGCGCTGGATCGCCCGGGCGACTTCGTCGCGCGGCGCCAGCTCGTCGACGAACCGCTCGCCGCGGACATCCAGCAGCCGCGCCCCTTCGCCCCGGATCGCCTCCGTGACCAGGAAGCCGTCGGCGCCGTCGATGTCCTGGCCTCTGCCGGCGACCGCGGTCGGGTGAAACTGCATGAACTCGAGGTCGGCAAGCGTCGCGCCGGCGTCGAAGGCCAGCAGCAGACCGCCGCCGACCGCTCCCGGGGGGTTGGTCGTGCGCGCCCACAGGGCCGCGGCGCCCCCGGTGGCGAGGACCACGGCAGCGCTGGCGATCGCGGTGCCATCGTCGAGCCGCAGCCCGGCGCACCGCCCGCCGGCGGTCAGGATCTGGACCGCCCGGCGCCCTTCCAGTACCTGCACCCGCTCCTCCTCGGCCACCAGCGCCGACAGCTGGCGGATCAGCCGCCGGCCGGTGGCCGCGCCGCCGGCGTGGACGATCCGCCGCGCCGAGTGGCCTCCCTCGAGGCCCAGCGCCAGCCGTCCGCTGCGATCGGCGTCGAAGCGGACGCCCAGGCCCGTCAGGCGCTTGACCGCGGCCGGCGCCTCCTGGCAGAGGACGCGGGCCGCGGACTCGCGCACCGCGGCACGACCGGCGGCGAGCGTATCGGCGAGATGGAGCTCCGGGCTGTCTTGCGCGGACATCGCTGCCGCGAGACCGCCCTGGGCCCAGTACGTGGAGGACTCCGCCAGCGGCGTGGCCGAGACCAGGAGCACGGACGCGTCCCGGTGAGCGGCCGACAGCGCCGTGTAGAGGCCGGCGGCGCCGGCGCCGACGACCGTGACCTGGGCGTTCAGAGGCGGCACGACGGATACCGTACCCGCCATGGCGCCGCCGCCCGTGTTCCTCGCCCATCCGTCTTCGCTGGGTCACGACACAGGACCGCATCCCGAGCGGGCGGCGCGGATCGTGGCCATCGAGCGCGAGCTCGAGCGGCGCCGGTGGCTCGGCTGGCGCCGCCTCGAGTCGCCGGCCGTGGAGCGCTCACAGCTCACCGCCGTCCACCCGGAGGCCTACGTGGCCGCGATCGAGGCCGCCGCCGCCCGGGGCGGCGGGAACCTCGATCCCGACACGGTCATCAGCGAAGGTTCCTTCACGGCCGCGCTTCACGGCGCCGGGGGGGCGGTGGCGCTGGTCGACCTCCTGCTCGACGGCTCGGCGCCCACCGCCTTCAGCGCCCACCGGCCACCTGGCCATCACGCGACCCGGACGCGGGCGATGGGGTTCTGCCTGTTCAACAACATCGCCGTGGCGGCCTCGCACGCGCTCGAGGGCCGCGGGCTCGAGCGGGTGATGATCGTCGACTGGGACGTCCACCACGGCAACGGCACCAACGACATCTTCCACTCCAGCGACCGGGTGCTGTTCGTCTCGATCCACCAGTGGCCCCTGTATCCGGGGACCGGCTCCGTCGGCGACGTGGGCTCGGGCGCCGGCCAGGGGTACACGGTCAACCTGCCGGTGGCAGCCGGGTCCGGCGATTCGGTCTACGGCTCGCTGGTGGATCACGTCGCGGTGCCGCTGGCCGAGGCGTTCACGCCCCAGCTGCTGCTGGTCTCCGCCGGCTACGACGCCCACCTGGAGGACCCGCTGGGGATGTGTGCGGTGACCGAGGCGGGTTACGGGGCCATGACGCGGTCGATTGGGCGTGCCGCCGCCGCGCTCGGCGTGCCGGTGGGGTGCGTGCTCGAGGGCGGCTATGCGCTCGAGGCGCTGGCGCGGTCGGTGGCGGCGACGCTCGAGGCGCTGAGCGGGCCCGCGCACGGCGATGGCGCGGGGGCGCCGGAATCGCCGCAGCCGCCGCGGTCGCCGATGACGCCGGAGGCCCTGGAGGCCCGCGCCCGGCTCGCGCCGTGGTGGCCCACGTTGGCGTGAGGCCTCAGGGCCGGGCCGGGGTCGGTGGCGGCTCGGGCTCGGGCTCGGGCGGCGGTTCCCGCTCGGGCTCGGGCGGCGGTTCCCGCTCGGGCGCCGGCGCCGGCGCCTCGCCGAGCAGCGAGCGCCAGGCCTCGAGCACCCGGGCCGCCATCCGGTCGGTGGAGAACCGCTCGGCGCGCTCGCGCCCGGCCACCCGCGGATCGGGGTCGGCCAGCTGCGGCGCCAGCGCCTCCCGCCAGCGCTCCGCGTCGAACGGCCCGCAGTAGGTCCCGGCCACGCCGGCCAGGACCTCCGGGGCCACGCCCACGGGGGTGGCCAGCACCGGAACCTCGCACGCCAGCGCCTCGAGCACGGCCAGCCCGAATCCCTCGCGATCGGACGGGACGATCACCGCGTTGGCGGCGTTGACCCACAACGGGACGGCGGCTGGATCGACGTGCCCGAGCGAGAGCACGGGCACCTCGTCGGCCACGAGCAGCGCGCGGTCGTGGCGCTTCTCGGGCCGGCGTGGGTCGGCGGCGAACAGCAGGTAGGGCCCGCCAATGTCCAGCCCCAGCTTGGCCCGCGCCCGCGCCCGGGAAATTGGCCTGAAGCGGCCGATGTCCACCCCCGCCGGCAGCACCGCCCGCGGCCCGCGGAACGCCGCTCGCGGCACCTTGTGGGCCAGCTCCTCGGAGACGGTCGCCACCAGATCCATCGTCCGCAGCCCGGCGAGCGTGATCGCCCGGGAGCGCGGATGGGCGAGATCGGTTCCGTGGAGGGTGACGAGGTGGGCTCGGGCTCCGACCGTCAGCGAGGGAAAGATCGAGAGCCCGAAATGGCAGTGCACGACGTCGAACCGCTCGCCGGCGTAGCGGCGTCGCAGCGATCGCGCGCCGCGCACGTAGGCGCCGGGGCCACCGGGGAGGAACGATGCCACCTCGACTTGGAGGCCCGGGATCCGCCGCAGGGCGTCGACCTGATCGCGAACGAAGCTCCCCCGCGCGGGGTGACGGGGGGTGGGATACATGTTGGTGACGATCAGCGCGCGCACTCGGGGGCGAGCGTATCCGCCTTTCACTCTGGCACCATCACCGGAGATGCCCGTTGCCCCGGAGAACCCGGTCGCCGTGTTCGATTCCGGCGTCGGCGGCCTGACCGTGCTGCACGAGCTGCTCGTGTCGCTGCCGACCGAGGACTATGTGTACCTGGGGGACACGGCCCGGTTCCCGTACGGCACCCGCACGCTCCGGGAGCTGCGACGGTTCGCGATCGAGATCGCCGACCACCTGCTGGAGGCCGAGGCCAAGCTGCTGGTCGTCGCCTGCAACGCCGCCAGCTCGGCGGCGCTGGAGACACTCGAGCAGCACGTGGCCGCGCGCGCCGTCGACGTCGACGTGATCGGGGTCGTGGCGCCGGCCACGCAGCTCGCGGTCGCCGGCAGCCGCAGTGGCCGGATCGGGCTGTTGGCGACGCCCGCGACCGTCGCCAGCGCCGCCTATGAGCGCGCCGTCCGCGCCGCCGACCCGCACGTCCACCTGGAGAGCGTGGCCTGCCCGGACCTGGCGCCGATCATCCAGGGCGGCTTCCCGTTCGACGCCCACCTGGTGCAAACCGTCCGCGAGTACTGCTCGCCCCTGCGAGCCGCGGAGGTCGACACCGTGATCCTCGGTTGCACGCACTATCCGCTGGTCGCGCCGATGCTCCAGCGAACCCTCGGTCGCGGCGTCTCGCTGGTCACCTCCGGCGCCGGCGTGGCCCGCAGCGTCGAGCGCGCGCTGGCGTCGCGGCGGCTGCTCAACCCCCGCGCCGGCGAGGGCAGCTACCGGTTCCGCTGCACCGCCGACGTCGAATCCTTCCGGGCGCTGGGGACGCGATTCCTGCAGATGCCCCTGGAGGACGTGATCCACGTCGAGCTCGCCGCAGCGCTGGCGGCATGACGACGGCGCCGGCACAGCGCAGCTACGGCCGCGCCCACGACGAGCTACGGCCGACGACGATCGAGCCGGGGTTCGTGCGCACTGCCACGGGCTCGGCGCTGATCTCGATCGGCGAGACGCGGGTGATCTGCACCGCCTCGGTGCAGGAGAGCGTGCCCAGGTTCCTGGCCGGCTCGGGCCGGGGGTGGGTCACCGCGGAGTACGGAATGCTTCCGGCCTCGACCGGGGAGCGCAAGCAGCGCGACGTGAGCAGGGGACGGCCGGACGGGCGCACGGTCGAGATTCAACGGCTGATCGGGCGCTCGCTGCGAGGCGTGATCGATTTCACCGCCCTCGGGGAACGGACGATCTACGTCGACTGCGACGTGCTCCAGGCCGACGGAGGCACTCGGTGCGCCTCGATCACCGGCGGTCTGGTGGCGCTGAGGCTGGCCTGCGAGCGGTTGATCGAGCAGGGCTCGGTGGAGCGGATCCCGTTGATCGGGACCGTGGCCGCCGTCTCCTGCGGGATCGTCGATGGCGCGCCGCTGCTCGACCTCGACTACTCCGAAGACTCGGTTGCGGAGGTCGACGCGAACGTCGTGATGACCGGCGACGGCGGCCTGGTCGAGGTTCAGGCCACGGCCGAGCGGACACCGCTCTCGCGGGCCCATCTGGACGATCTGCTGGCTCTGGCGGCGCACGGGATCGCCGCCCTGCGCCGGCTCCAGGACGAGGCGGTCGCCGCGGCGACGGGCTGAGATGTCTGTGGCACCCGGCCGCACGCTGGTGCTGGCGACGCGCAATCCCCACAAGGTCCGCGAGATCGGCCGGCTGCTGGCGCCTGACGGCGTTCGTGTCCAGGCACTGCCGGCGTCGATCGAACTGCCGCCCGAGGTCGGGGAGACGTTCGCCGAGAACGCGCTTCCCAAGGCCCGCACCGCCGCCGCGGCCACCGGGGTGGCGGCGATTGCCGACGATTCGGGGATCGAGGCGGGGGCGCTGGCCGGAGCCCCCGGCGTTCGCTCGGCCCGCTACGCGGGTGCCGCCGCCACCGACGAGGAGAACCTGAGGAAGCTGATGCGCGAGGCGCCGGCGGGCAGCGCGCTCAGGTACGTGTGCGTGGTGGCCTACGTCGATCCGCGGGTAGTTGAGGAACGGCTGTTCTTCGGGGAGTGCTCCGGGAAGCTCGCCGAGGCGCCGCGCGGAACGGGCGGATTCGGTTACGACCCGGCCTTCCTCCCCGACGAGTATCCCGACGGTCGGACGATGGCCGAGCTGAGCGACGAGGAGAAGGACGCGATCAGTCACCGCGGACGAGCGGTCCGGGCGCTCGCCGCCTGGCTGCGGGAAAGCGCCCCCGGGGACCGGACATGAACTCGGCGCTGTCGACGGCGAACGAGCCGGAGGGTTCGACGCTCAAGCGGCGGACCGCCGCACTCTCGGTGGTGTCCAACTCGGGGCTGATCCTGCTCAAGGTGATCGCGGGCACGGTCACGGGGTCGGTCGCGGTCCTGACCGAAGCGGTCCATTCCAGCATCGACCTGGTGGCCTCGATCGTCGCCTTCTTCTCCGTTCGCAAGGCCGGCGAGCCGGCGGACGAGAGTCATCGCTACGGCCACGAGAAGATCGAGAACCTGTCGGCCGCGATCGAGGGGATCCTGATCCTCGTCGGCTCGGCGGCGATCGCGTTCGAGGCCATCCGGCGTCTGCTGGGCCACGGCAGCCTGAAGGTGGTGGGGGTGGGCATCGCCGTGGTGGCGTTCTCGATCGTCGTCAACGTGGTGATCTCGACCGTGATCGCCCGGCGGGCCAGGAGGACCGGCTCCCCGGCGCTCGAGGGAGACGCGGCGCATCTTCGCACCGACGCGATCACCTCCGCGGCCGTGCTCGTCGGCCTCATCCTGGTGAAGGTGACGGGCGAGACCTGGATCGACCCTGCCGTCGCCCTGATCGTGGCGGCGGCGATCGTGATCACCGGCGTCCGGCTGCTGACGCGTTCGTCGCGAGTGCTGGTCGACGAGGCCCTTCCCGGCCGCGAGGTCGAGGTGATCCGCGCTGCAATCGAGGCCTTCGCCCCCCGTGGCGTGGTCGGCTACCACGAGCTTCGGACCCGGCGGGCCGGTTCCCGTCGCTACATCGATTTGCACGTCCAGTTCCGCGCCGGTACCTCGCTCGAGAACGCCCACCGGACGGCACACGAGCTCCAGGACCTGATCGCCCGCCGGCTCGAGGGCGCGGATGTCCTGATCCACCTCGAGCCCGAGGACCGCGTGCGGCCGGGGGAGGAGCTGCGGACCGCGCGGACGTCGGAGCGCCGCGCGGAGAAGCTCTCACCGCCGGGAGCCGCGGCTACTTGAGGTTGATGGCGGCCGAGACCGCCACCGCCAGCGTCACCCCCGCGTACCCCAGGTAGCCCTGCAGGACCAGGATCAGCACCGCGATCAGACATGCGAGCACGGTCGCCAGCCAGCCGAGTCGAGCGAGATCCACGACTCTATTCTCGCCGTCCCGGCGGTTCCCCGGGTGCCCACGCCATCAACTCGACCAGGTTTCCCGCCGGATCGCTGACATAGGCCCGCGGCGATCCCCAGTGCCGATCACGGTGATCGACGTCGTGACCGCGGCGCGCAGCCGCTCGATCGTGGCGGGGGCGAGGGACACGCGCCGTGGCCCATCGATGAGGGTGAATCCCCATATATATCCGCAATTTGCGGAAATTCAGGCGGCATTGCTCGCGGCGCGGTGGGTGGACTGGCAAGAATGAGCCCATTCCACGGGCTGCAGACGCGGAACCGTCCGCGGGCCGTGTTAGCTTCGAGCACTCCTACCACCTCGAAGGAGGGAGAGAATGACCAAGTCCGAATTCGTCGACCAGGTCGCGGATCGCGCGGGATTGAGCAAGAAAGACGCGGCCAGCGCCGTGGATGCGGTTCTGGACACCATCGAGGGGGCGCTGAGGCGCGGCAGCGAGGTGACGTTCTCCGGCTTCGGCAAGTTCAGCGTCTCTCACCGCAGTGCCCGTGAGGGTCGCAACCCCGCCACCGGCGAGACGATCCACATCGCGGCCTCGCGCGTGCCGAAGTTCACCGCCGGCGCCGGTCTGAAGAAGTCGGTGAAGTAGTACCGGGGCAGGCCTCCAGCGCGCGGCCACCGGCGCCTTCGACGAGCGCCCCACCTGACCGGTTCGGCGACCGGCTGGCCGGTCGCGTCGCTGACCGCAGGTCCCAGATCGTGCTGGGGCTCGACCCCGATCCGATGCGGCTGTGGCCGCGGGCGATCGAGCTGGCCGGCTCCGCCGGCAGCTCGCTCGCCGCTCCCGAGGGCAGCTCGCTCGCCGCTCCCGCCGGCAGCTCGCTGGCCGCCCCGGAGGCGCTGGCGGCGCAGGCCGTCGCGGTCCACTGCACGCTGGCGATCGAGGCCGTCGCCGAGCAGTGCGTCGCGGTCAAGCTGCAGGTGGCCTGCTTCGAACGGCTGGGCTCTCCCGGGTGGGCCGCGCTGCGCGAAGTGGCGGCGCGGGCGCGCGAGCACGAGCTGCTGGTCCTGGCCGACGCCAAGCGGGGCGACATCGACGTCTCCGCGGCAGCGTACGCGCAGGCCTTCCTGGGGGAGACCGCGACCCCGTACGGCCCGGTCGAGGGGCTGGGTGCCGATGCGCTGACCGTCAATCCGCTGCTGGGCGTCGATTCGCTGGCGCCGTTCCTCGCCGTCGCCCGTGCACGGGCGCGCGGGCTGTTCGTGCTCGTCCGCACCTCGAATCCGGGCGCCGCTGACCTGCAGGAGCTGGCGCTGTCCGGCGGCGAGTCCCTCAGCAGCCGCCTCGCGGCGATCGTCGCGGAGCTGGGCGCACCCGGGGTCGGCGATGCCGGGATCGCCGACGTCGGGGCCGTCGTCGGCGCCACGGCTCCCCAGCGGCTCGAGGCGCTCCGCGCGGCGATGCCCCATGCCGTCTTCCTGCTGCCGGGGGTGGGCGCCCAGGGAGGGAGGGTCGAGGACCTCGCGCCGGCGTTCGCGCCGGGGCCCGCCGGCGGCCTGATCGCGGTCTCCCGGGGAATCGTCGACGCTCACCTGCGCCGGGGGGGCGATCCGGCCATGGCGGCCCGGCGAGAGGCGGCGCGGCTGCGCGAGCTGGCGTGGGGACTGGCGGGCTAGCTGGCTGCCTGCCCCGGAAGCAGCCCGTTGGGGTTCTGCCGTGGGTCGGCTCGGTGGCTGGGCCCCGCGGTCTGAGCATGCGTAACACGGCAATGCCGGCCGCCGGCGCCGGCCCTGTCGTGTTCAGCATGCTCTTCGTGCGTAATGCGGCAGGGCTCGAGGTTCTAGGCGCCGGTGACGCACTATGCATGTTCACGCGGCCGATCCGGCGCGCGGAGCCCGTCGCCACTCCCGCTTCGACAGCCAGATTCCGCGCAGCCCATCCCACCATCGGCCGGCCGCAGGCCGGTCCCTGGGGCCAGCCGTCCCCTGGTCCAGGGCGGCCAAGGACCGGACCGGCATTTGCCGACCGTGCGTCCAGCCATCGCGGGGGCGGGGAGGCGCGCCGCTATGATCGCGCTGCGATGGCCGCTCGGAGTCGTGCGCGCTACCTGGCGCCGATCGCGCTCGCTGCGACGATCGCCGGGACCTACATCATCGTTCACAACGCGTTGACGGCGAAGCAGTCGACCACCACCCACACTCGGACCGCGGTCAGAGTCCGCCCGCACGGCAGGTTCGCCAAGGCCAAGTACTACGCCGTCCAGGCCGGCGACAGCCTGACTTCGATCGCCGCCAAGACCGGGATTCCGCTGGCGTCGCTGGAGGCCTTGAATCCGCACGTCGATCCGAACAGCCTCCAGACGGGGCAACGGCTGCGGCTCCGACGATGACGCGCACCGTCAACCGGAGCGCGCTCATCGGGAGGCCCGCCCGGCGCGCGCCCCCGGTGGCGCGGGCGCTCGCGCTCGCGGCGCCGTTTCGCATGGCGCTCTCGCTCGCGGCACTCTCGCTCGGAGCGCTCGCCCTCGCCGTGCTCCCGCCACCGCCTGCCCTCGCGGCCACACCGCCCCGGCTCAGCGCCAGGGCGGCGATCCTGGTGGCGCCGTCCACCGGGCAGCGGCTGTACGGGATCGATGCCGACCGCGAGCTGCCGATCGCCAGCACGACCAAGCTGATGACCGCACTGGTGACGCTCGAGCACACCCGGCTGGGCAAGGTGTTTGCCGACCCCGACTATCACCCCGCGGCGGCCGACTCCCAGCTCGGGCTCGCTCCCGGGGAGCGGATGAGCGTTCACGACCTGCTGCTGGCGATGCTGCTGCCGAGCGCCGACGACGCCGCCGAGGATCTCGCCTACAACGTGGGCCACGGCTCGGTGGCCCGGTTCGTGGGGATGATGAACCGGCGTGCCCGCGAGCTCGGGCTCAGGCACACGCGCTACTCGACGCCGATCGGGCTGGACACGCCGGGCAACTACTCGAGCGCGTCGGATCTGGTCAAGCTGGCCGCCTACCTCCTGCGCACGCAGCCGTTCTTCAGGCGGGCGGTGGCGCTGCGCACCGCGGTGCTGCGGAGCGGCGACGAGGTCCGGGTGGTCGCCAACCGCAACGACCTGGTCGGGCGCATACCCTGGATCAACGGCGTCAAGACCGGCCACACGCTCGACGCCGGGTACGTGCTCGTGGCCTCCGGCCGGCGCGACGGGATGACGCTGCTCAGCGCGGTGCTGGGCACCACGAGCGAGGCGGCGCGGGACGAGAACACGCTGGCGCTGCTCGACTACGGCTTCACGAACTTCCGTCTCCAGACCCCGATTCGCGCCGGCACCGTGCTGGCCCGCCCGACGATCAAGGACCGACCTGGGAAGCGGGCCGCGGTGATCGCGTCGGAGACGTTCACACGGGTGATCCCGCGCACCGCCCCGGTCCGGGTCAGCGTCTACGTCCCGCATCAGCTCTCCGGACCGCTGCCGCGGCACGCGGTCGTGGGGACCGTGGTGGTGACGTCCGGCCGCCGTCAGATCGCCCGGGAGCCGGTGCTGCTGGCGCAGGCGCTCCCGGCCGTCAGCGCCTTCACGCTCGCCAGCCACTTCGTGACGCGTCCGTCTACGGTAGTGTCGCTGGTGGTGCTGTTGTGTGCGGCGATCGCGCTGGCGAGCCGCTGGCGTGTGCGTGCGGGAGACGGGCGAGGAGGAACTGAGCGAGCATGATCATCACGGTGACGCTCAACGCGGCCCTCGACAAGACGCTCGAGGTGCCGAACTTCACGCCGGGACGCCGGCATCGCACGGTCGATCAGACCACGGTCCCGGGCGGCAAGGGCGTGAACATCGCCAGGGCGATCAAGCGCCTCGGCCAGCCGGTGATCGCCACCGGCTTCGCCGGCGGGGCGACCGGCAACCGCATCCTGGAGGCGCTGGGCGACGAGGCGATCCTGAACGCGTTCGTACGGATCCGCGAGGAGTCGCGGACGAACACCGCGGTGCTCGATCCCACCACCGGGATGCACACCGAGATCAATGAACGCGGCCCCTCGGTCTCGCTCCACGAACTCGAGCTGTTCCGCGAAAAGCTGCTGTATCTGGCCAAGGGCGCGAGCATCTGCGTGTTCGCCGGGAGCCTGCCCCGGGGGGTCGAGACCGACGTCTACGCGGGGCTGATCCGCGAGGTGCGAAGGCTGGGCGTCACCACGATGATCGATACCGACGGCGAGCCGCTGCGGCTCGCGGTCCGGTCCGAACCCGAGGTCGTCTCGCCGAACGAGCTCGAGGCCGAGGAGCTCGTCGGCCACGAGTTCAACGACGGCGACGACCGCGCCCAGGCGGTCGTCGAGATGCGGCGTCTCGGAGCCGGCGAGGCGATCATGACCGTCTCGGACGGCTGCTACGCCCAGGTGCTCGAAGGTGGCGCTCCCGCCCTGTACCGAGTGCGGGTGGAGGAGCAGGAGGCGCGCTCGAGCATCGGCTCCGGCGACGCGTTCCTGGCCGGGTACGTGGCCGCGCGCTATGCCGGGAAATCGTCGGTCGACTGCCTGCGGTTCGGGGTGGCCTGCGGCGCCGAGTCGATCCGTCATTTCGGCGCCGGGATCCTGGAGCCGCCGAGGGTCGAGCGGCTCGTCGACGAGGTCGACGCCGAGCGCCTCCAGATCCCGGCCGAGATCTCCTGAAACTGCGGGATCGCCGGCTGGCCGGCGAAGGGCCCGCTGCTAGCATCGATCGTCCGATGATCGCCGCCGTCATCGTCCCTGCGTCGTCCCTCGATCCCGCCTTGGCCTGGTGTCCGCGGGCCGTCCTATGATGCCGCAATGGAAGTAGAGATCGGGCGCGGAAAGAAGGCTCGGAGGGCGTACGGGTTCGACGACATCGCGATCGTGCCCTCGCGCCGGACCCGGGATCCCGACGACGTCGACATCTCCTGGACGCTCGGGCCCTACCGGTTCGAGCTTCCGCTGCTGGCCGCCGCGCTCGACGGCGTGGTGTCCCCCCAGACCGCCGGCGTGATCGGCCGGCTGGGCGGCCTCGCGGTCCTCAACCTCGAGGGCATCTTCTGTCGCTACGAGGACGCCGATGCCCAGCTCGAGCGGATCTCGACATTCTCGAAGGACATCGCCACCCGCGAGATGCAGGACATCTACCGCGAGCCGGTCAAGCCCGAGCTGATCGCCAAGCGGATCGAGGAGATCAAGGCCCAGGGAGTTGTCGCGGCGGCGTCGCTGACGCCGCAGAAGGTGCGCAAGTTCTACGAGGTGGCGCTCGAGGCAGGGCTCGACATCCTGGTGATCCAGGGCACGGTGGTCTCGGCCGAGCACGTCTCAACCGACGAGACCCGCCCGCCGCTGAACCTCAAGGAGTTCATCCGCGAGCTGGCCCCGACGCCCGTGGTCGTCGGCGGCTGCGCCTCCTATCACACCGGGCTTCACCTGATGCGCACCGGGGCCGCCGGGGTGCTCGTCGGGGTCGGGCCGGGCGCGATCTGCACCACGCGGGGCGTGCTCGGGATCGGCGTTCCGCAGGCCACCGCGATCGCCGACGTGGCCGCCGCCCGCTCGCAGCACATGCTCGAGACCGGCGAGTACGTGAAGGTGATCGCCGACGGCGGGATGCGCAACGGCGGCGACATCGCCAAGGCGATCGCCTGTGGCGCCGACGCAGTGATGCTTGGGTCGGCGCTGGCTCGGGCGTACGAGGCACCCGGTCGCGGCTACAACTGGGGCATGGCCACGTTCCATCCGACGCTGCCGCGCGGCACCCGCGTGTCGACCATGCTCAACGGCTCGCTGGAGGAGATCATCAAGGGCCCGGCCCGCGAGAACGACGGCACCTTCAACCTGATGGGCGCGCTGACGACCTCGATGGCGACCTGCGGCTACCGGGACATCGCCGAGTTCAACCGCGCGGAGCTGCTGGTGGCGCCGGCGCTCCAGACCGAGGGCAAGCAGCTCCAGCGCGAGCAGGGTGTGGGGATGGGCGCGAACGCCGCGGCGGTCGGTGTCGCCGACTGATACGCCCACATTGGAAGGCCGGGCCGCATGCGGCCCGGCCCCGGCGGCGCATGCGCCGCCGGCGGGGGCGCGCATGCGCGCCCCCGAACAACAGGAAGAAATCGTCGTGCTCGACTATGGCGGCCAGTACTCGCAGCTGATCGCCCGCCGGGTGCGGGAGTGCGGCGTCTTCTCGGAGCTGCTGCCCCATCATGTCGGCGCCGACGAGGTGGCGCGCCGGCGGCCGAAGGGCGTGATCCTGTCCGGCGGCCCGGCGTCCGTGTACGAGGACGGCGCGCCGCCGTTCGACCCCGAGCTGCTCGAGCTCGGCGTTCCGGTGCTCGGGATCTGCTACGGGATGCAGCTGCTGTCACTCGCGCTCGGCGGGCGCGTGGAGGCAGCGGAGGTGGGCGAGTTCGGACGCTCGCAGCTGACCGTCTCCGCGGCGGGCCGCCTGCTGGCGGGGACGCCGCCGGAGCAGACATGCTGGATGTCGCACCGGGACACGGTGTTCGCGCCCCCGCCGGGGTTCGCGGCCCTGGCGTCCTCGACGGCGTCGCCGGTGGCGGCGTTCGAGTCGGTGCCCCGCGGCATCTACGGAATCCAGTTTCACCCCGAGGTCGTGCACACGCCCTACGGACAGGCGGTGTTGACGAACTTCCTGGAGGGGATCTGCGGGTGCGAGCGGACCTGGAGCGCGAACTCGGTGATCGACGATCAGATCGAGCGGATCCGGGCCCAGGTCGGCGACGGACGGGCGATCTGCGGGCTGTCGGGCGGCGTGGACTCGAGCGTGGCCGCGCTGCTCGTTCACCGCGCGATCGGCGATCGGCTGACGTGCGTGTTCGTCGACCACGGGCTGATGCGCAAGAACGAGGGCGCCCAGGTGATCGCGGCGTTCCGGGATCACTTCCGCGTACCGCTGGTCGCAGTCGACGCCTCGGACCGCTTCCTGGCCCAGCTGCGGGGCGTCAGCGACCCCGAGGAGAAGCGCAAGCGGATCGGCGCCGAGTTCATCCGCGTGTTCGAAGAGGAGGCGTCGAAGCTCTCCGGAGTCGAGTTCCTGGTCCAGGGAACGCTGTACTCGGACGTGATCGAATCCGGCGGCGGCACCGGGGCAGCGACGATCAAGTCCCACCACAACGTGGGCGGGCTGCCGGAGGACCTGGAGTTTTCGCTGGTCGAGCCCTTGCGCTCGCTGTTCAAGGACGAGGTCCGCGCCGTCGGGGCCGAGCTCGGACTGCCCGAGCGGCTGGTCTGGCGCCAGCCGTTCCCGGGCCCCGGTCTGGCGATCCGGATCGTCGGCGGCGAGGCGACCCGCGAGCGGCTCGAGATACTGCGGGAGGCCGATGCGATCCTGCAGGACGAGATCCGCAAGGCCGGGCTGTACCGAGAGCTGTGGCAGTCGTTCTGCGTGCTGCCCGACATCCGCACGGTCGGCGTCCAAGGCGACTCGCGCACCTACGGGAACGTGATCGTGATCCGCGCCGTGACCAGCGACGACGCCATGACTGCCGACTGGGCGCGGCTGCCCTACGACCTGCTCGAGCAGATCGCCTCGCGGATGATCAGCGAGATCCGCCCGGTTGGCCGCGTGGTCCTCGACATCACCAGCAAGCCCCCGGGCACGATCGAGTGGGAGTAACCCTCGCCATGTTTGGCATCTGAGCTCCGGACGCCGGAGGTGAATCGCGATTCATCGTCGCGAGGCGGGGCTATGGCTCGGGGGCCCGCGTCAGGGCCAGGATCGGCCGCACGTAGCGGCCCACGTCGGGCGGGAGGCGGTCGCGCGGGAACCAGCGCGCCTCGTCGATCTCGCCGCGGTCGACGGTCAGGGCGGGATCGAGGAGCTCGGCGTGGAAGCAGTGCATGGTGTCGTGACGGTGATCGGCATTCCCGCTCAGCGTCCCGAGCTCGGACCAGCCCGCGAGCGTGATCCCGAGCTCCTCGGCCATCTCTCGCCGCGCGGTGTCGCCGGGGTGCTCGTGGCGCTTCATCGTCCCCCCTGGCAGGTCCCACTTCGGCTTGCCGTAGGTGTGGCGCACGAGCAGCACGCGGCCCCGGTCCGTGATCACGCACTTGACCCCGTGGATCTCGGGACGGGCGATGAACCACCAGATCCGCAGTCCGAGATGGGCGCACTTGAAGCCGTAGCGGCGGAGCCGAACCGGAAGCTGCACAGATGGAGCGTAGGGGACCGCCTGAATCGTCTAGCCGCGGCTATCATTGCCGCAAGCCGCGCGATCGACGCGCGGCTTGTGCGTGCCATGAAGACCTACGTAGCCACCCCCACCGACCGCGAGCGCAACTGGGTGCTGATCGACGCCACCGGGCAGACGCTCGGCCGACTCGCGACTCAGATCGCCGACGCGTTGCGCGGCAAGCGCAAGCCCACGTACACCCCGCACGTGGACACGGGCGACTTCGTGATCGTCGTCAACGCCGAGAAGATCTCGGTGACGGGCAACAAGCGGGCGGACAAGCGCTACTACCGTCACTCCGGGTATCCCGGCGGGTTGAAGTCGCGGTCGCTGGCCGAGATGCTCGACCGCCGGCCCGAGGAGGTCATCCGCTTGGCGGTCAAGGGGATGCTTCCGCGCAACCGCCTCGCCCGCAAGCAGCTGACCAAGCTCAAGGTCTACGCCGGTCCCGAGCATCCGCACACCGCCCAGAAGCCGCAACCGATGGAGATCGAGCAGTGACCGAGGCCGAGCACCCCGAGGACGAGCAGCGCACCGACGAACAGGAACGGGAGACCCCGGCCGAGCCGTCCGCGGAGGCGGCCCCCGCGGCCCCCGAGGCCGAGGCTGAGCCGGCGCCGCCGGTCCCCGAGGCCGAGGCCGAGCCGGCGCCGCCGGTCCCCGAGGCCGAGGCCGAGCCGGCCCCACCGCCGCCGAAGCCGAGGCCGAGGCCGCGCCAGCGCCTGCGGCCCAGGCCGAGCCGGCGCCACCGCCCGCCGAGGCCGAGCCCGACGAGGTCGCGCCGGCCCCCCGCCAGCGCCCCGAGATCCCGGGCGCGGACCTGATCCCGGACATCGTGCCCGAGGGCGAGGAGTTCCTCGACGCCGAGGCCCGTGCGGCCGCGGAGGCCGAAGCCGAAGCGGCGGCGGCGAGCGCGGATGAGGACTCCGAGGAGGAGACCCAGCCGATCGCGGACGCGGCGATCGACCTGGCCGCGGGCGCCCGCTACACCGCCACCGGCAAACGCAAGAGCTCGGTGGCCCGCGTGATCCTGAAGCCGGGGAGCGGCAGCTACGCCATCAACGGCAAGGAGCTCGACAGCTATTTCCCGCGCGAGACGCTCCAGCGGATCATCCGCCAGCCGCTCGAGTCGGTCGGATACGAGTCACGGATGGACGTCGTGGCCAGGATGCACGGCGGCGGCGTGTCGGCGCAGGCCGGGGCGCTGCGGCACGGCATCTCGCGGGCGCTGCTGGTGGCCGACCCGAACCTGCGCGGCGAGCTGAAGCGCCGGGGCTTCCTGACCCGGGATCCGCGGGTCAAGGAGCGCAAGAAGGCGGGCCTGAAGAAGGCGCGCAAGCGGCCGCAGTTCTCCAAGCGCTAGCGGCATCCCCATCGCATGGCGCGCCAGCTCTTTGGCACGGACGGCGTCCGTGGCCGGGCGGGACATTTTCTGACCGCCGATCTCGCGCTCGCGCTGGCCCGGGCCGCCGTGGTCCGGGAGGCCGCGGAGCGCCCCCAAGTGCTGATCGTGCGGGACACGCGTGAGTCGGGGGAGATGCTCGAGTCGGCGATCGCCGCCGGCGTCACCGCCGCCGGCGGCGACGCGCTGGTGGCGGGCATCCTGCCGACACCGGCCGCGCCGCTGCTGGTCCGGCGCCATGGCCTGCAGCTCGCGGCGGTGATCTCGGCCTCGCACAATCCCTACGAGGACAACGGGATCAAGCTGTTCGGGGCCGACGGGTTCAAGCTCGATGACGACACCGAGCATGCGATCGAAGCGCTGCTCGACCAGCCGCCGGCGGCGCCGCCGCGGATCGGCCGGGTGCGCCGGCTGCACGGCGCGCTCGAGGACTACCTGCGCGAGCTGCACGGGCGGTTCGCCGATCTCGATCTGAGCGGCCGCCGGATCCTGCTCGACTGCGCCCACGGCGCCACCTACCGGGCCGCGCCGGAGATCTTCCGCCGGCTGGGGGCGGACGTCGTCGCCACCGCCGCGGAGCCCGACGGGCGCAACATCAACGATCGCTGCGGCTCCACGCACATCGACCACGTCGCGGCCGCGGTCGCCGGCGGCGGCTTCGACGTCGCCTTCGCCTTCGACGGCGACGGCGACAGGGTGCTGGCCGTGGACCGCCGCGGCCAGCTCGTGGACGGCGACGAGCTGATCGCGATCGCGGCGCTACATCTCCGCCGGCGGGGCCGTCTGGAGGGCAACGGGGTCGTGGTCACGGTCATGACCAACTACGGCTTCCACGCCGCCATGGCCGGGGCCGGGATCGAGGTCGCGACCACCGCCGTCGGGGACCGGTACGTGCTCGACGAGCTGCGCCGCCGGGGCTGGTCCCTCGGCGGCGAGCAGTCCGGGCACATCATCGACCTCGGCTTCGGGCCTAGCGGCGACGGCATCGCCAGCGCGCTGCTGACCCTGGAGGCGCTCGAGGGCCGCGACCTCGGCGAGCGAGACGCGATGGACAAGCTGCCGCAGCGCCTGGTCAACATCCGCGCCAGCGACCGCGACTCGCTGGCGGGGGCGCTGGACGATCCATTCCTCCGCGACGCGATCGTGCGCGAGGACTCGGCCCTCAGCGGGCGGGGACGCGTGCTCGTGCGGGCGTCCGGCACCGAGCCGCTGATCCGGATCATGGTCGAAGCGCCGAGCACGCAGGAGACCGACGAGGTGTGCGGGCGCCTGACCGCAGTGGTCGAGCGGCTCCTGGGCTAGAGCGCCGCTCTACAACAGCCCGGACTGCTGGATCAGCTGCGACGCCTTCTGGTCGTTGCCGAGCGCCACCGCTCCCACCACCGCCGGCGCCAGCCGGGCCAGCGGGGGGAGCTGGGCGTTCGGCGCCACTCCGAGGCGGGCCGGGTATTCGAAGTCGTCGCTGTGGGCCAGGATCTCCTGGGCCTGGCGGCTGACCAGGAACCGGACGAACTCCTGGGCCTGGGCCGAATGGCCGCTGGACTTGAGCACGGCGGCGCCGGCGATGTTCTCGACCGACCCGACGTTGTGGTCCGGGAAGTAGTACACCAGGCTGTGCATCGCGCCTGCGCCGACCTCGAGCCGCAGGCGGTACCAGTAGTAGTGGTTGATCAGCCCGGTGGCGACGTCGCCGCGGTTGACGGCCGCGACCACGGCCTCGTCCGACTGGAAGCGCTGCGCGTTGCGCTCCAGCCCCGCCAGCCAGTGGGCGGCCGCGGTCGTCCCGTACCGGGCGATCACCGCGCCGACGATCGGGGGAAAGTCCGAGTCGGTCGGGGCCACCGCGACCTTGCCCTTCCACTGCGGCTGGGCCAGATCGAGCACGGAGGCCGGAAGCCGGCCGGCGGAGATCAGCGACGGGTCGTAGGCCAGGCCGGCGACCCGGAGCGCCATCCCCACCCAGGTGCCGGTGGGGGAGCGGTCCTGGCCCGGGATCTGGGACAGGGTCGAGGGGTCGAGCCTCGCCAGCAGCCCGTGCTGGTCGAGCGTCACCATCTCGGGCGAGTTCTCGGAGATGTAGACGTCCGCGGGGGAGGCGCCGCCTTCCTGAAGGAGCTGATCGGCGAGCACGATGCCGTCGCCCGACCGCGTCTCGACCTGGATGCCGGTCTGCTTCTCGAACGCCGACACCAGCGCAGTGGTGAGCTGCGGATGCTGGCCGTCGTAGAGCACGATCGCGCGCGGATCCGATCCGCCCCCACACGCCGCCAGCGCGACCGCGAGGGCCGCGGCGGCGAGGGCGGGGAGTGCCCATCGCCAGCGCCGGCGCCAACGAGCGCTCATGCCGCTCCCGCGCTGAGGTCGCCAGCCGCGACCGCCGGCGGCGCCGGCGGCTGGCCGCTGGCCGAGGCAAACAGCACCACCGGCCCGGCCACGAACAGCTCGACCGCTTCTCCCGCGGCCGGGGGCTCGGGCTCCAGCGTTCTCGCCTTCACCACCGTGTCGCCGGTCGGGGCCAGTCCCAGCCGCACGACCGTGTCGGGCCCGTGGTAGCGGTGGTCGAGCACCGTGGCCGCGGCGCCGCCGGCGGCCGAGCCCTCGAAGGCCTCTCCCGGCGCGACCATCCGGACCTGCTCGGGGCGGATCATGACCTGGACCGCACCCTCCAGCCCGGGGAGGCGACCTCGAGCTCGCCGAGCGCGCACATGACCTGGTCGCCGGCGGCGTTCCCCGGCAGCAGGATGGCCTCGCCGACGAAGCCGGCCACGTGCGCATCAACCGGTTCGCGGTAGAGCTTGGTGGGCGTCGCCCGCTGCACCAGGCGGCCGTCGCGGAGCACCGCCACTTCCCGGCCCATCGACAGCGCCTCGGCCTGGTCGTGCGTGACCAGCAGGGCGGTCGTGCCCTCCTGCGCCAGCGCGCTCAGGACGGCTTCGCGCGTCTCGACCCTGAGCCCGGCGTCCAGGCCGGAGAACGGTTCGTCGAGCAGGACCAGCCGCGGCCGCGGGGCCAGCGCCCGGGCCAGCGCGACGCGGCGCTGTTCGCCGCCCGAGAGCTCGTGCACGCGGCGGCCGGCGTAGCCGTGGCCGAGACCGACCAGCTCCAGCACGTCGGCGATCCGCGCGCTTCGCTTGCGCTGGGAGCGGGGCAGGCCGAAGCCGACGTTCTCGCCCGCGCTCAGATGCGGGAACAGCGCCCCTTCCTGGGCCACGTAGCCGATCGCCCGCTTGTTGGCGGCCAGGTGCACCCGGCCCGCCTCGGCCACGATCGAGCCGCCGACGGCGATCGTCCCGGCATCGGCCTCGATGAAGCCCATGAGCACCCGCAGCAGCGTGGTCTTGCCGCTGCCCGAAGCGCCGAGGATCGCCGTCAGCGTCCCCGGGGGGACGAACAGGTCGACGTCGCACAGCACGGTGCGCGCGCCATAGGACTTGCCGACGCCGTGGCAGCTCAGTTCGGCCATGCTCAGCGCTCCTCCAGTGCACGGACTCGGCCGAAGCGAGTCATGAGAACGTAGGTCGCCGCCATCGAAAGCAGCACGAGGACGGCGGCGAACGGCGCCGCGGCGGCGAACGCCACCGTCGAGCTGTTGGCGTTGAACTCGGTCCCGAGCGTGTACAGGCTCGGCGGCAGCAGCACCTGTGCGGTTGACAGATCTCCGAGCACAAAGGCGAACACGAGCACCCCGGCGGCGGCGAGACCGGGCCGGGAGAGCGGCATGGTCAGCCGCCACAACGTGCCCAGCCGGCCGCTGCCGAGCGCTCGGGCCGAGTCCTCGAGGGCCGGCTCGATCTGACCGAGCGTCGCCCGCATGGCCACGACGGCGAAGGGCACGAACAGGATCGCGTCGGCGAACACCAGCAGGGCGATGCTCCCGTAGGCGAAGCGGGCGTAGTGGCTCGCCGCGTAGGCCAGGGCGATCGCGGCGACGAGGTCGGGGAGGGCGAACGACAAGTAGGTGGCGCGCTCGAGCAGGGTCACCAGCCGGCCCCGGTAGCGGACGGCGAGAAACGCCACCGGCACGGCCAGCACCAGGGCCAGGACGGCCGAGCCGACGGCCAGCCCGACCGACGTCACGGTCGCCGGCCACAGGTAGTGGAGGTTGGCCGTGGCCCCGGCGAAACCCGCCTGGCTGCTCTGGGTGAACCAGTAGACGAGCACGCCGAGCGGGATGCCCAGGGCGATGGCGACGACGAGCGCGAAGGCGGCCAGGACAGCGGGCGTGGCGCGGCCGAGCCGGTAGCGAGCGGGAGCCCGCCGGGCGCCATGGCTGACGCGGCTGTAGTTGGCCCCGCGGCGCAGCCGGGCCTCCGCGAACAGCAGTACGCAGCAGAGCGCGATCGACAGAAACGACAGGGCGGCGGCGCCCGAGGCGCTGAAGCTCAGCTGGTACTGGGCGTAGACGTTGACGCTGAAGGTCTGGAACTTCAGGGCCACGAACGCGTCGAACTCGACCAGGGTGTCGAGCACCACGAGCAGCAGGCCACCCAGCAGCGCCGGTCGCAGCTGCGGGAGGACCACGCGAAAGAAGGTCTGGCGAGCATTCAGCCCCAGCGACCGGGCCGTCTCCTCGAGCGCCGGGTCCATCCCGCGCAGCGAGACGCAGCAGAGCAGGAAGACGATCGGGTAGTACGAGAAGGCGATGATGCCCGTGGCGCCGAGGAATCCCTGTAGGAACGTGCCCAGGCTCGCCCACGCGTAACTGGTCACGAATAGCGGCATCGTGATCGGCGCGACCAGCAGCAGCGCCCACAGCCGGCGGCCGGGCAGCGACGTCCGTTCGACAAACCACGCGCCCCCCACCCCGAGCACGGCGCACACGGGCGAGGCGACCAGGGCGACGAGGATCGAGTGCAGCAGCAGCGTGCGAGGCGACGTCGCCTCGATCGCGTCGAGGGCGGCCGAGAGACCTCCCTGGAGCGCCTGGATGATCGTCACCGGCACCGGCAGCGCGACCAGGATCGCGGCCACCGACGCCGCCGCCAGCAGCCCGATCGGGACGCCCCGGACGGAGCCCAGCCGGCGCCGGGTGAGCGGGCGAGCCGGATGCGGGGGCGAGGCGGTGAGGAGTGACGTGGACATGGCGTTGGGCGTATTCCCAGGGACGCCGGCGCACCTCGAACCCTTCCTCGAGGGGCGGGGAAGAATCGCTCCGAGGGTGGCGTCCTCATTGACGAGCCACGATCAAACGGGGAAGGCTGGAACTCCAATGAAACGACGCCGCACAGACAGACGAGCCCATCACCGCGCCGGTCGCTCCCGTTCGTGGCTGCTGGGGCTGATCGCCCTCGCCGCCCTCGGAGCGCTCCTGGCCGGCTGCGGGTCTTCGAGTTCGTCCTCGACCACGACCACGACGCGCGCGGCCACGACCGCGTCGGTGAGCAAGCGGCAGGCGAAGGCGGCGAAGCTGGCCACGGCCCGCGCAGAGCAGCGCCGCAGGGCCGCGGCGCCGCGTGACCGCGCGGCGGCCGCGCGCCGCAATCACGCGAAAGCAGCCAGGCTCCGGGCGGCCGCCGCCGCGGCCGCCGCGGCTTCGACGGCGACGGCGTCGACCACGACCACGCCGGCGCCCCCGCCGACGCCGGCGGTCACCCAGGCGGCCGCGCCCCCGCCGGCGTCGACCGCAGCACCGCCTCCGCCGACCACGACCGCACATGCCACTCCGCCGCCGGCCGGGATCCCCCAGGGCAACGGCGGCGACATGGACGGCGACAACAACGGCGGCCCCTCGGACGGCGACGGAGGCATCTGAGCAGGCCGGGACGTCCCGTGCCATGGACCGTGCAGGCCCGCGTTCCCGTGCCATGAGCCGTGCAGGCGGCCCACCGACGCGCGGGCGGTCTAACATCAGGGATTCGTTCTCCGCCGGCCAGCGCGGAGGACGCGGGCCGCCGATGCGGCCCGACCAGTCAGTCTGAACAGCTCTCAACCGGTCAAGGAGTCATCAGGGGCATGTGCGGCATCGTCGGCTACGTCGGATCTCGGCAGGCGCGGCCGCTGCTGCTGGCCGGGCTCGAGAAGCTCGAGTACCGCGGCTACGACAGCGCCGGGATCTCGGTGCTGGCCGGGGGCCGGATCGAGGCCGTCCGGGCGGTGGGGAACCTCAGCGCGCTGCGCAGCGAGATCGACGCCATCGAGGCCGGCGGCGCCGGCGCCGTGGCCGTCGCCGAACGGCCGCCGCCCGCCACCGGGATCGGCCACACCCGGTGGGCCACGCACGGCCGGGTGACCGCCGAGAACGCCCATCCGCACTTCGACACCACCGACCGGATCCACATCGTCGTCAACGGGATCGTCGAGAACTACGTCGCGCTCAAGCGGCGCTTGATCGAGCAGGGGGCGGTGTTCACCTCCGAGACCGACGCCGAGGTGATCGCCCATCTCGTCGCCCGCCATCACGACGGGGACCTCGTGGCCGCCGTGCGCCACGCCTACGCCGAGCTCCGCGGCCACTACGCGTTCGTGGCCATGAGCGCCGACGAGCCGGGGTTGCTCGTGGGCGCGCGCAAGGAATGCCCGCTGATCGTGGGCCGCGGCGAGGGCGAACAGTTCATCGCCTCGGCGATCCCCGCTTTCCTGAAGGAGACACGGACGGTTCAGTACATCGGCGACGACGAGATCGTCGTCCTGACGCCGGGCGGCGTCGAGTTTCAGACCATGCACGGCGAGGTCCTGGAGCGCGAGCAGGTGGAGATCGACTGGGACGCCGATACGGCCGAAAAGCAGGGCTACGAGACATTCATGCTCAAGGAGATCCACGAGCAGGCGGACGCGGTCGCCGAGACCATCGGCGAGCGCGCGGCTCGCGGGGTCGGGATCGACCTCGGCGAGATGGGCGCCCTCGACGACGAGCGGCTGCGCACGATCCGCCGGGTCGTGGTCGTTGCTTGCGGCACCTCGTATCACGCCGGGCTGATCGGGCGCTACGCGATCGAGGAGTGGGCCAGGGTGCCGGTCGAGGTCGATATCGCCTCCGAATACCGCTACCGCAACCCCGTCGTCGGCGCCGGCGATCTGGTCATCGGGATCTCGCAGTCGGGCGAGACCGCCGATACGCTCGCGGCGATGCGGACGGCACGCCGGCGCGGCGCCACCGTGCTCGCCCTGACCAACATCATGGGCTCCCAGGCCACGCGCGAAGCCGACGGCGTCCTCTACACCCGCGCCGGGCTCGAGATCGGCGTGGCGGCGACGAAGACGTTCGTCAGCCAGGTGGCGGCGATGTACCTGCTGGCGCTGCGCCTGGCCGAGCTGCGCTCGACGCTCGATCCGGACGTGCTGACGGCGACGATCTCGGACCTCAAGCGGCTTCCGCATCTGGTTGCGGGCCTGCTGGCGCAGGCCGGCGAGCGGGCCGAGCGGATCGCCGCCGCCAACCACGACGCCGACTTCTTCCTCTACCTGGGCCGTCACGTGGGGCTGCCGGTGGCGCTCGAAGGCGCGCTGAAGCTGAAGGAGATCTCCTACATCGCCACCGACGCCTATGCCGCCGGGGAGATGAAGCACGGCCCGATCGCGCTGCTCGACGAGCGGACGCCGGTGGTGGTAGTGGCCACCGAGTCGCCGGTGCTGGAGAAGGTGATCTCGAACATCCAGGAGGTCCGGGCCCGGGGGGCGCGGGTGCTGGCGATCGCCACCGAGGGAGACCCGACGATCGTCCAGCACGCGGACGAGGTGATCTCGATTCCACGCACGGACTGGATGCTGGCGCCGCTGCTGGCCGTGATCCCGCTGCAGCTGCTCGCCTACTTCATCGCCCGGCGGCGCGGCCTCAACGTCGACCAGCCCCGGAACCTGGCCAAGACCGTGACGGTGGAGTGAGCGGGGAGGCCACCAGTTGCCGCGGCATCGGGATCGACCTGCTCGAGATTGAGCGGCTGGAGCGGGCGCTCGAGCGCCGGCCGCGACTGGCGGAGCGACTGTTCACCGAGGGCGAGCGCGCCTACGCCGCCGCGCGCGCACGTCCGGGGCAGCATCTCGCCGCCCGCTTCTGCGCCAAGGAGGCGGTGGCGAAGGCGCTCGGGCTCGAGTGGTTCAGCTTTCGCGACGTGGAGGTGCTCGGCGGAGATGGCCCGCCCGAGGCGCGGCTGCACGGCGCGGTCGCGGAGCGCGCCCGGGAACTCGGGGTCGAGATCCGGATCTCGTTGACGCACACACGCGGCGATGCGGCGGCGGTCGCGATCCTGGTATGACGCTGCCGCCGTGGCTCGAGCCGCTCCCGGACGCCGCCCAGCAGCGTGCGCTGGACGAGTGGGCGATCGGCGAGCTCCGCATCCCGGGAGTCGAGCTGATGGAGCGAGCGGGTGCGGGGCTGGCCAGGCTGGTCTCCTCGCGGGCGCCGGCGGGAAAGGTCGCGGTCGTGTGCGGGAAGGGCAACAATGGCGGTGACGGGCTGGTCGTCGCCCGGATCCTGCGCGCCCAGGGGCGCGAGGTGTCGGTGTTGCTGACCGGTGAGGGGGACGAGCTCCGCGGCGACGCCAGGACAAACCTCGAGCGTCTGCCGGGAACGCCGCCGGAGCAATTCTCGGCGGCGGCGCTGGCCGGGGCGGCGGCGATCGTCGACGCGGTGCTCGGTACGGGCTTCTCGGGTGCGCCCCGCGAGCCGGCCGCGGGCGCGATCGAGGCCATCAATGCGGCGCAGGACGCGGTGGTCCTCGCCTGCGACGTGCCCAGCGGCGTCGACGCCTCGACCGGCGAGGTCGAGGGGGCGGCGGTGCGGGCGCGGGCGACGGCGACGTTCCACGCGGCCAAGCCGGGGCTGTGGATCGCTCCCGGCAAGGCACACGCCGGCGCGGTCACGGTCGTCGACATCGGCATCCCCGGCGGGGGCCCGTCAGAACCGGACATCGGGCTGATCCGTGACGCCGTCGCTGATGCCATCCCCCGGCGGGGGGCGGCGTCGACCAAGTTCGCGGCCGGCAGCGTGCTGGTCTGCGGCGGCTCGATCGGCCTCACCGGCGCGCCGTCGATGGCCGCCGAGGCCGCGATGCGCGCCGGCGCGGGTTACGTGACCGTGTGCGTGCCGGCCTCGCTGAACCTCATCTTCGAGACGCGGCTGCTCGAGGTCATGTCGGTTCCGGTTCCGGATCGCGACGGGAGGTTCCACGCCGGTGGGGCTGAGCAGGTGCTCGAGCGCGCCGAGCGCGTCGACGCGCTCGTGCTGGGTCCGGGTCTGGGGCGCGAGCCGGAGACGCTTGACTTCGCGCGCGAGGTGGCCAGGGCGGCGAAGGTACCGCTGCTGCTCGACGCCGACGGCCTCAACGCCCATGCCGGCGCGCTGGAGACGCTCGCCGTCAGGCCGGCGGCGACCGTGCTGACGCCGCACGCGGGGGAGCTCGCGCGGCTGCTCGGCAGCGACAGCGCCTCGGTGGCGGCGCACCGCCTCGACTGCGTCCGGCGAGCCGCGGTGGCGGCCGGGGCGATCGTGGTGCTGAAGGGCGACGACACGCTGGTGGCCGAACCCGGTGGACGGGTCGCAATCAACCGGGGCGGATCTCCGGCGCTGGCCACCGCCGGCACCGGCGACGTGCTCTCGGGGGTGATCGGCGCCCTGTTGGCCAAGCGCGTCGATCCGTTCCAGGCCGCGTGCGCGGGCGTGCTCGTCCATGCCGGCGCCGGACGGCTGGCGGCCGGCCGTCTGGGTCCCGAGGGCGTGATCGCCCGCGACGTGATCGAGGCCCTGCCCGCCGCGCTGGCGCGCGGGCGATCGTGACGCTGCGCGCGCTTGCCCGGGGGCGACGGTGACGCTGCGCGCGCTCGCCCGCGTCAACCTCGCGGCGATCGAGCGCAACGTCCGGCGGCTCTGCGATCAGCTGACTGGCGGGGCCCGGCTGTGTGCGGTGGTCAAGGCGGACGGCTACGGCCATGGGGCGGTCCCCGCGGCCCGGGCGGCGCTGGCCGGCGGCGCCGTCCGGCTCGCCGTGGCCACCGCCGAGGAGGCGGCGGAGCTGCGCGCCGGGGGCCTGGGCGTGCCGATTCTGGTGATGGGGGCGATCAGCCTCGAGGAGCTCCCGGTGGCCCTGGCGGCGCGAGCCGAGCTCGTGGCCTGGAGCGAGCCGTTCGTGGCCGCCGTCCGGGCCGCCTCCGCCCGGGCTGCCGCCGCCCGGACGGCCGCCGCCCGGACGGGCGCCGGCGAGCCGGTGCGGATCCATGTCAAGCTCGACACCGGGATGGGACGCCTGGGAACGCGCGAGGAGGCCGAGGCGTGGGCCGTCGTCGACGCGGTGCTCGCGGCGCGGCCGGCGCTCCAGCTGGCCGGCGCGATGACCCACTTCGCCACCGCTGACGGCGACCTGGAGTTCGTCGAGACCCAGCTGGCGCGCTTCACGCCGTTCGTCTCAGCCCTGCGGCGGCGCTGCCCCGGCATCGTCGCCCACGCCGCCAACAGCGCGGCCACGGTGCGGGTCCCGGCCAGCCACCTCGACCTGGTGCGCTGCGGGATCGCGATCTACGGCTGCGATCCCATGAACGCCGACCCCGCCGCGCTCGGCCTCGAGCCGGCGCTGGAGCTCAGCTCCTACGTCGCGGCGGTGAAGCTCGCCCGCCGCGGCGACAGCGCCGGCTACGGACGCCGCTTCATCGCCGACCGGGACACCTGGCTGGCCACGGTGCCGATCGGGTATGCGGACGGCGTCCGGCGCGCCCTGTCGGACGACTGCGACGTGATCATCGGCGCTCGCCGCTTTCCCCTGGCCGGCACCGTAAGCATGGACAATGTGACCGTCGAGCTTGGATCCGAGCGGGCGGCCCGTGCCGGCGATCGCGCCGTGATCATCGGTCGGGACGGCACCGAGCGGCAGACGGCGGAGGATCTCGCGAACAGAATCGGGACCATCAACTACGAGATCGTGTGCGGGATCTCGGGTCGCGTCCCGCGGAGCTACCACCGCGACGGGGAGCCGGTGGCGTGAGCGACCCGCTGGCCGGACTGCGGGGAATCGCCGATCATGCCTGGCTCGTCGGGGGGGCGCTCCGCGACCAACTGCTCGGCCGGCCGACCGACGATTACGACATCGCCGTCCAGGGCGAGCCCCGCCCCCTGGCCCGAGCCCTGGCCCGGTCGGCCCGAGGCCACGCGTTCGCGCTGTCGGAGACATTCGGGGGCTGGCGGGTGGTCGCCCGCGATCACAGCTGGCAGGTGGACCTGCTGCCGCTGATGGGGGAGACGATCGAGGACGACCTCGCGCACCGGGACTTCACCGTCAACGCGATCGCGCAGGCCCTCTCCGGAGGCGGTTACGTCGATCCGTTCGGCGGGCTCGAGGACGTGCGCCGGCGGCGGCTGCGGATGGTCTCACCCGGGGCGTTCGCCGCCGATCCGCTGCGGACGCTGCGGCTCGCCCGGCTGGCGGCCGAGCTCGGCTTTGCCGCCGAGCTCGAGACGTCGAGGACCGCGGCCGACAGCGCGCCGGCACTGCGGGAGGTCGCTCCCGAGCGGATCTTCCTCGAGCTGAAGCGGATCGTCTGCTCGGATCGCCCGCTCGCGGGCCTGGAGCTGATGGACACCCTCACCGTCACCGAGGTGATCCTGCCCGAGCTGGCGCGGCTGCGGGGGATCGAGCAGAGCCACTTCCACCACCTCGACGTGTACGAGCACACGCGCGCGGTGCTGTCCGAGACGATCGCCCTGGTGCGAGACCCGGGACCGGCGTTCGGGGAGCATGCCGAGGCGATCGCGGCGGTGCTGGGGGAGCCGCTGGCGAACGAGATGACCCGGGGCCAGGCGCTTCGCTTCGGGGCGCTGTTCCACGACGTGGCCAAGCCGCGAACCCGCGACGTCACCCCGCAGGGCCGGGTCACGTTCATCGGCCACGACGCCACCGGCGCGGAGATGGCGGCGGCCGCCCTCCAGCGCCTGCGGGCCAGTGAGCGACTGCGCGAGTACGTCGCCGCCCTGACCCGCCACCATCTCCGGCTCGGCTTCCTCGTCCACGAGACGCCGCTCAGCCGGCGCGCCATCTACGGCTATCTGAAGGCGTGTGAGCCGGTTCAGGTCGAGGTCACGGTGCTCAGCGTCGCCGATCGGCTGGCCACCCGCGGATCGGGGTCGGAGCCGGCGATCGCCAAGCATCTCGGGCTCGCCCGCCAGCTGGTTGGCGAGGCGCTGGCGTGGCGGACGGCTCCCCCCCGGGCTCCGGTCCGTGGTGATCAGCTCGCGCGGGTCCTGGGAATCGACGCCGGCCCCGAGCTCGGCCGGGTCCTGGCGGAGCTCGAAGAGGCGAGCTTCGCCGGTGAGATAGCCGACCGCGAGCAGGCCCTCGAGCACGCCCGGCGACTGCTGAACGGGGCGCGGTGAGCCGGTGGGCCGCCGATCTGCACGCTGCCCGGGGGAATGGCGGACTCCGACTGGGCCGGGCGCCAGCTTCACTGCAGCGGCGCCGCACCGAAAACCAGGTTCTCGCGTGCGGCCAACAAAGCGGCCGGGGCGTCGCCCTGCTACGTTTCCCGCGGTTGATCGGGCCGCGCGAGGCCCGCACCGTCTATAAAGCAGTTCGCGAAGGGGTGTGCATGGCAACAGGTACCGTCAAATGGTTCAGCGACGACAAGGGCTTCGGCTTCATCACGCCTGATGATGGCGGTCGCGACCTGTTCGTCCATTTCTCGGGCATCAGCGGCGACGGCTACCGTTCACTGGCCGAGGGCGCGAAGGTCTCCTATGAGGAGGAGGCCGGGCCGAAGGGACCGAAGGCCGTAAACGTCGCCAAGCTGTAGCCGAAGACCGGCTCTCGGCGACCGGCCGAGCGCCGCCGACGCGCATCGCCGTCGCTCGGCCGCGGTCGCATATCGGGTGGTGGGCGCAACTTGTGGCCGTTCACTGGTGTTGAATGCTGATTATGAAACGATCTTTAGCGCTTGGCGCGGTCTTGACCGCCGGAGCGGTGGCGGTGCCCGCGGGCGCGGCATCGGCCGCCATCATCGAGCTGGGGGCGACCAAGACGCCGCTGGCGGCGCCCGCCTGTCCCCCCAACGTGGCGCCGGCGCAGTGCACGATCATCCTCACCCGCGTCACCGCGCTGGAGACGCTCCGGGACGGCGTCGCCTATCCGACCACGGTCAAGCATGCGGGCCGGATCGTCGCCTTCACCGTCGGCCTGTCCAGCCTTTCGAACAGCCGCGCCACGCGGCTCAGCGACATCAAGTTCCTGGACCACCAGTACGGTGGCACCACCCGGGTGGCGGTCACGGTGATGAAGCCGTCCGGGGCCAAGCGGCTGCGGCAGTGGAAAGTGGTGGCCGAGAGCCCGATCTTCCACGTGCAGCCGTATCTGGGGGAAGTGGTCCAGCTCCCGCTGCCGACGACCCTTCCCGTCGCCCGGGGCGACGTGGTGGCGCTGACCACGCCCACCTGGGCGCCGGTGCTCTCGATCGACCTGACCACGAGCAAGTTCGCCTACCGGCAGAGCCGCGCGACGAACTGCAGTGCCACCCCGATCATCTCCGGTGCGCAGCTGACGGTGGGAGCGAGCGCCCGCTACGGGTGCGACTACCCGGGGACTCGGGTCGAGTACAGCGCCACCGAGGTCACGATGCCGGCGTATCCGAAGAACTACGTGCATTCGCGCCGGCGGGCCGGGGTCCGGCGGCGCTGAGCCTTCGTCGCTGACCCGGGCCGGAGGGGCCGGCCGCGCTCAGGGGCCGAAGGCGCCGGCCGCGCTCAGCAGGCGCCGGGGTTCTGCTGGCAGAACGCCGAGCTGAGCCCAGCGCCACCACTGCTCGGCCCCGAGCCGTTGCTGGTCCCGCCGGCGCCGGTGGTGCCGCCGGGGGCGCTGGTGCCGCCGGTGGCCGGCCCGGCCGGCGCGCCCGTGCTGGGCGCGGAGGACGATGATCCGCCCGATGAGCTCGCCGGCGCACCGGACGAGGACGGCGCGCTCGCCGAGGCGCTGCCCGTGGCTGAGGCCGAGTCGGTCGTGGTCGTGGTGGAGCTCGTCTTGGTCGTCGTAGCGGGCGCGGCCACGCTGGCCACCCCGGTTGTGGGCACGGTCAGCGGCGGCGCCCCGGTGGTGTTGGCCGCGGTCGAGGACCCGCCCCCGCCGCCGCAGGCCGTGAGCGCGGAGCCGAGGACGAGCATGGCGAGGATGGCGAGCGAACGTCTCATACCTGGGATGAACGGAGCTAGGAGCCCAGTGGCTCCATGCGCCTGCCGCAGTGCGGGCAGTCGTTGAGATCCTTCTGGGTGAGCTGGTCGCACCAGTTGCAGAACCGGAGGTTCTCGACCGCCCAGGGCAGCTCCGAGGCTGTCGGGGCGAGCGGCAGCACCTGCGCCACGACCTCGAGCGGCTCGCTCGTATCTCGGTCGACATAGGCGTGATCGAGAGCAGGCTCGATGATCATTTCCCTGCCGGTCGAGGGCGTCCGCATCCTGTACTTCTGGCGCGTCCTCATGCCTCGGCCATGCTACCAGCGCCCCCGACGGCAAAGGTTCTCCACCGGGCGCCGTCACTGAGACCCATCGCCGTGCGCTCGGATAGAGTGCCCCGCGCACCATGAGAGCCCTGGCACCGACTGGCCGCGCACTGCTGCTCGTTCCAGGAGCGCTGCTGTTGGTCGCGCTTGGTGGTTGCGCGCTCAAGCATCCCACCTCGAACATGGTCAAGGGCAAACAGCTGTTCGTCCAGAAATGCGGCGCCTGCCACACGCTCAGCCACGCGGCCACGACCGGCACCGTGGGGCCGAACCTGGACGACGCCTTCAGGCAGGATCGCGCCGACGGGGTCAAAAGCACCTCGATCGAGGGCCTGATCGACTACTGGATCCAGTACCCGAACACCGAGGGCGCGATGCCGGCGAGGCTGTATGCCGGTCAGGATGCCCAGGACGTGGCCGCCTACGTGGCCCATGTGGCCGCGATCCCCGGTCAGGACGTGGGGGCGCTGGCGACCGCGGTCCAGGCCGTGTCCCAGAAGCACGCGGTGGAGAAGAACGGGATCGTCGAGATCGACGCCGATCCCACCGGGCAGCTGAAGTTCCTCGCCTCCAGCGCGAGCGCCACCGCCGGCCACGTGACCCTGCGCATGAAGAACATGTCCTCGGTCCAGCACGACATCTCGATCCGGGGCGGTGGGATCAACAAGGTCGGGCCGATCGTTTCCAACGGCGGCGTTTCCACGGTCACCACGGCGCTCAAGCCGGGCACCTACACGTTCTACTGCTCCGTCGACGGCCACGAGGCCGCCGGGATGAAGGGCACGCTGACCGTCAAGTGACGCAGCACAGCACTACGTCGCGCCGGCTTGGGCCCGCAGGCGCCGCCACAACTCCTCGCTGCGGCCGGCGCTGACGGCCCGCGCCGCCCGCTGCTCGTCGAGCTCGAGCCCGTGTGAGGTCGCGTAGTCGAGCATCGCCTGACGCTCCTCAGTCTCGCGGGCGACTCTCATGAACAGCCAGCAGAACAGCCCGATCGTCAGCAGGCTCTCCTCGACCATCATCACCCCCGCCGCGGCCGTCTGATCGGCGAGCAGGCTGATGTGCCAGTGGGCGTCGCCGCCCAGGTAGTAGGGATAGAAGGCGGTGCCGGCGAAGATCATCACGTTGGCCAGCACGGTCCCGATCAGGCGCACGGCGATGATGTAGGCCAGCCGCCAGGCGTTCGTGAACCACGCCGGCTTGGGCAGCGGGCCGAGCAGTGCCATCCACATCGCGATGCCGAAGAACAGGAACGTCGCGTGTTCGGTGGCGTGAACCAGGTCGTGGCGAAGCGCGGCCTGGTAGAGGGCGGGTAGATGCCAGGCGTAGAAGTTCACCGCCCAGACCGTGAGCGCGACCACGGGGTGGGTGAGCACGCGGAGCTTGCCGATCACCCTGTTGCGCAAGAGCGGCGCCAGCAGCGGACCGGTGAAGCCGAGCACGATCAGCAGCGCCGCGATGTCCCCGATCAACAGGTGCTCGGCCATGTGGGCGACGAGCAGCTGATCGGCCAGCGTCCCCACCGGCGGACTGAGGGCAAGCGCCAGCACCAGCAGCCCTGAGGCGTAGCAGCCCTTGCGCCACGTGGGGACGGCGCGGTGCTGGCCGGCGAGCGTCCGCGCGCGCAGGTCGTAGGGGATCCAGAACAGGAGGACCACGATCGGCAAAGCGATCGAGCCGGCCGGGCCGACGGCGGCGAGGGCGAACACGGAATCTATGGTGCCACGGCGCGCGTGACGCGAGCTACAGCGCGTGCACGATCAGGACCACGACGACCACCGCGACCGCGGCGAGCGCGACCCACAGGACGACGCGGAAGGCGTCGGCCTCGGAGCGAGGAAGCCGCACGACCGCCCGCCTAGAGCACGTAGACCGACGTGTAGACGACGATCCACATGATGTCGACGAAGTGCCAGTAGATCCCCGGCACCTCCATTCCGCGGTGCTCCTGGGGCGAGTAGTGGCCGCGGAACGAGCGGATCGTGACCGTCAGCAGCAGGCACAGCCCGATGAACACGTGGGCGCCATGCAGGCCGGTGAGCGAGTAGAACACCGTTCCCTGGGCGGAGTCGTGCGGGGCGAAGCCGACGTGGATGTACTCGATGATCTGGACGCTCAGGAACGTGAGGCCGAGCAGGAAGGTGGAGGCCATTCCGGCCTTCAGGCCGAAGCGATTGCCGCGCTTGATCGACGTGAGCGCCCAGTGGATGGTCAGCGAGGATGAGAGCAGGATCGCGGTGTTGACTCCGGCCACCGCCTCGGGCACCTTGGTCCCGTGCGCGGGCCAGGGGTTGTGGGTGACGATCCGGATGAAGAAGTACGCCGTGAAGAAGGCGCCGAAGATCATCACCTCGGAGATGATGAACAGAAGCATCCCCAGCGTCGCCGGCTCGACCCGCGAGGAGCGATGCGCGGGGGGCGGGCCGTGGTGCTCGTGCGCGACTGCGGCGGCTTCCATCCGTTCCCCTAGGCCGCGGTCTGCTCGGCGTCGCCGTGGACGACGTGATCGACCGGCTTGCCGGTGGTGCGCCTGACCCGTTCGATCAGATCGGCCCGCAGCCACCCCGACTTCGTCTCGCTGAAGGTGGAGATGACGATCTCGTCGACGCGGAAGTACTGCAATGCGTTCATGATCGCCGTGTAAGGGTCGGGATCGCCGATCATCCCGGAGGCGAACAGGCCGGCGCTGTGGAGCCGGCCGAGCACGAGCTTCAGCCGCGTCCGCGCCCGCCGGGCCGCCTGTCCGTGACCTCCCTCCTGGGGGACGACGACGATGAACAGGTGCCGCCTTGGATCGGCCCCGGCCTTGGCCTTGAGCGCGTCGAGGAGCTCGTCGCCGGTGGCGGTGCGGTTCGCCACCGCGAGCGTCACGTGGAACGGCAGTCCCTCGGTGTCGGGGTCGGCGACCACGTGCTCGACGGCAAGCCCCGAGGCCTGGCGCACCCGCTCGATCAGATCGCGCCGCATCCATCCCGAGCGCGTCTCCGGATACGTGGAGATGATGATCTCGTCGGGGCGATACTCGTGGACGGCGTCCATCGTGGCCGTGTAGGGATCGGGGTCGCCGACCTCTCCCACGGCTTCGATCCCCTCGGAATGGACGAACCCGAGCGCGAGGTCGACCCGGGCCTGCGCCGCGTCGAACACGGCGTCGTCGTAGATCACCAGCCCCGCGCGGGGACGATTCTGCGGAACGCAGAGGACGAACCGGGCGTCACCGGCGGCGATCCGCCCGCGGACGGTCTCGATCAGCGCCCGGCCGCCAAGCGTCTCGTTGGCTACTACGAGGATCGTCTTCACCGCGGCCACCCGGTGGCGGATCGCGGCCGCGTCACTCGTGTCGCTCCTGGCTGGGCGGCGTCACCAGCGCTCCCGCAGCGACGGGTTTGGCCTCCGTCGGCGACTTGAAGATCCCATGGACCGCCCCGGGCACGCCGTACTCGTAGGGTCCGCCGACAACCGTGGGAACGGAGTCGAAGTTGAACACCGGCGGCGGCGAGGACACCTGCCACTCCAAGGTGAGACCGCGCCACGGGTTCGATGCCGCCCGCGGGCCGCCGCGCCAGCTGGCGACGATGTTGTAGAGGAAGATCAGCGTGCTCAGCCCCAGGATCCACGCCGAGATCGAGATGAACAGGTTCCAGGCCGCGAACTTGGAGGCGTATTCGGCGACGCGCCGCGGCATCCCCTGGATCCCGATCAGGTGCATGGGCCCGAAGGTCAGGTTGAAGAAGATGAACGTCGACCAGAAGTGCAGCTTCCCCAGACGGTCGTCGAACATCCGCCCGGTCATCTTCGGGAACCAGTAGTAGACGCCGGCGAAGATCGTGAACAGGGAGCCGCCGAAGAGCACGTAGTGGATGTGGGCGACGATGAAGTACGTCTGGCTCACGTGGATGTCGAACGGGATCATGGCCAGCATCACGCCGCTGATCCCGCCCAGCGTGAACATGGTCAGGAACCCGAGCGCGAACAGCATCGGGGTGTCGAGGTGCAGCACGCCCCGCCACAGTGTCGCCAGCCAGGAGAAGATCTTGATCCCCGTGGGGACGGCGATGATCGCGGTGGTGATCATCATCGGGATCCGGATCCACGGCTGCATCCCCGAGACGAACATGTGGTGCGCCCACACGGTGAACCCGAGCACCACGATCGCCAGCAGCGAGAAGGCCATCATCCGGTAGCCGAAGATCGGCTTGCGGGATTTGACGGCGATGATCTCGGAGATGATCCCGAATCCCGGCAGCATCATGATGTAGACCGCCGGGTGGGAGTAGAACCAGAAGACGTGCTGGTACATCAGCACGTTGCCGTTCTTGCCGACGCCCACGAAGGCATCGAAGAAGTGGAAGTGCAGCGAGGTGTCGAGCAGGATGAAGAACTGCGAGGAGGCGATGAACGGCGTGGCGATCACGACCAGCAGCGAGGTCGAGAAGTTCGCCCACACCAGCAGAGGCATCCGGAAGAAACTCATTCCCGGCGCCCGCATGGTGATGATCGTCACCAGGAAATTGAGCGCGGTGAAGATCGACGAGAAGCCGGCGAGCTGGACTCCGATGGAGAAGAACAGCTGGCCGATGGGCATCGTCGTCGACAGCGGCGCGTAGGCGGTCCAGCCGGCGGCGAATGAGCCTCCCGGGGCCAGGAAGCTCATCAGCATCATCAGCCCGCCGATCGGCAGCAGCCAGTAGGAAAGCGCGTTCAGGCGCGGGAAGGCCATGTCCGGCGCCCCGATCATCAGCGGGATCACGAAGTTCGCCAGTCCGGCGAACACGGGGATCACGAACAGGAAGATCAGCAGGGTGGCGTGGACGGAGAACACCCCGTTGTACTGCTCCGGGGTCAGGAACTGCATGCCCGGCTTGGCCAGCTGGGCGCGGATCAGCATGGCCAGCAGTCCGCCGACGAGCAGGAAGAAGAACGAGGTGACCGTGTACTGAATCCCGATCACCTTGTGGTCGGTGTTGACGCGGAAGTAGTCGCGCCAGCTGCGGGCGCCGTGCGTGGAGTGGTCCTCGGGCCGGGTCGGCCTCCCTGCGGCCCAGTACAGCCAGTAGTCGCACGTGCCGATGCCGACGAAGAAGAAGATCGGTACCGCGAGCAGGGCGACGATCGTGATCGCATGCCCGTCGAGCACCGGATGCTCGTGCATCAGCGACCGGATCAGCACCACCAGGCCGAAGGCGAAGGCGAAGCCGAGCACCTCGAACAGCGCGGCTCGGTACCAGCCCGGTGCGCGCAGCTTCGGCGGCAAGGGCACCCGGGTACGTCGCTGGGCCAGTGGCTCAGGGGCCAGTGTCGCCGACGTTGTGGCCATCAGCAGATCGCCTTCCCGTTAACCACGGCCTGCACCATACCTCGTCACTTTGCCACGCTCGACAGGAAGTTGACAAGGGCCTGGATCTGGCTCGTGGTCAGCGTCTGGGCGAAGGTCGGGGGCATGACCCCGGCGTGGTATCCGGGCGGGATGTACGCGTAGGGCTTGGTGATCGCGGTCCGGATGCACTGCTGAAGCGTGGCACCCCGGATCGGCTTTGACGCCGCGCTGGCGCAGTCGGTCCGAAGCCTGACATCGAGGTCCGGGCCGACCGTGCCGGTGGCGCCCGCCGCCGCCAGCGTGTGGCAGGACGCGCAGCCCGCCGCGCCGGTGAAGACGGCCTTGCCGGCGGCGGCGCTGGTGGCGGAGCTCGAGGACGAGCTGCTGCTGGTCGCCGGCGCCGAAGCGGCGCCGGGAACCCCGGGCTGGGCGGCCCCCGCCGGCGGGACTCCGATCGGCGGCGGCCCGTTCGGCTTCTGGGTCTGCAGCCAGGTCCGGAACTTCGCCGGAGTGACCACGTACGCCGCCGTTCGCATCAGCGAGTGGCCGGCCCCGCACAGCTCGGTGCATTCGACCGGATACTCGCCCAGCCGCGTCGGCGTGACCCGCAGCGTGGTGGTGATGCCGGGCACGGCGTCGATCTTCTCGGAGAAGTCGGGGACGAAGAAGCTGTGGATCACGTCCAGCGAGCGGATCCTGAACACGACCGGCTTGTTCAGCGGCATGTAGAGGTCGGAGGAGACGACCTGCTTGCCGGCGCCCACCGGGTAGGAGAACTCGAATGCGAACTGCCGCTCGGTGACGTTGACCGTCATCTCGCCCCTCTTGCTCGCCTCGTTGGCCCGCAGCTTCGTGTACGCGAACGCGCACAGCGACACCAGCAGCAGCGCCGGCAATGCCGTCCAGACGACCTCCAGCCGCGTGTTGCCGTGGATCGGGGGGCCATCCTTGAGCTCCTCCCCGGGGCGCATCCGGAACTTCCACACCGAGAACAGCACGACGGTCTCGACGAGCACGAAGATCGGCACCGAGGCGATCAGCAGGACGTCATAGAGCGTGTGGACGTTGCTGGCCTGCTTCGACGCCTCGGTCGGGAACCAGGGGACGATCAGCGCCAGCGGGATCAGGATCGCGGTCGCGACCACCCCGATCAACAGCATCTGCAGCAGAGGATGCTTACGCACAGCGGTGTCCGTGGCCCTCGAGAATCACTCCGCGAGGCATCCTATGCATTCTCGGCGACGAAAGGCGCCGGGCGGGACGGGCGGAATTCGCCCAGCTGCCGCCCCGGCCCATGAGTATGATTGCGCCAATCGTTGCAAACTATTGAGGAGACGCCATGCAGGTGCGCGAGGGTATGTCTGACGTCGTTCTCACGATCGGCCCGCATCACACCATCCGCGAAGCGGCCGCGGGGATGGCACGGCGCAACGTCGGCGCGGCCGTCGTGATCGATCCCGAGGCGCCCGGTCCCGGTGTCATCACCGAGCGCGACATCCTGCACACGATCGGGGCTGGTCAGGACCCGGACAAGGAGATCGTGGGCGACCACCTGACCGCGAACCTCACCTTCGCCTCGCCGGACTGGTCGCTCGAGCAGGCCGCCGCGGCGATGGTCCGGGGGGGCTTCAGGCACCTGGTCGTGGTCCAGCGCGGGGAGCTCGTGGGCGTCCTCTCGATGCGGGACATCGTGCGCTGCTGGACCGGCGACGGCGCCAGCTGCGACGTGCCGGCCGAGGCGGCGCGCGCGTAGGCGGCGCGGCGTAGGCGGCCGGCGCCGAGACGGGGTCCCGACCGCCGGGGGACGGGGTCCCCGAGCGTCAGCGATGCTCGTCGGGCAGCGACTCGACGTCGCGGCGCGTCTCCCTGATCCACCGCGTCACCCCGACGACCAGGAGGATCAGGCCGGCGATCGAGATCAGCCAGCCGAGCGTGGTCCCGACGACCATCAGCGTGATCGCGATCGCACACATGAACGGCAGCAGCGACGGCCCTGGGAGATGGATCTCCTCACCGGCGGGGGGAGCTTCCCGTTCCGCGCCGACGCGCCGAGGCTCCCGTTCTGCGCCGGCGCGTGGAGCCTCCCGTGACGCGCCGGCGCGTGGAGCCTCCCGTTCTGCGCCGGCGCGGGCAGCCTCCCGTGACGCGCCGGCCGCTTCCTCGATGCTCATGCGTGTACGTAGATCGCCGCGGCGACGAACGTGATCCCGAACATCACGAGACACAGGGCGCCGGCGATCAGTCCGGAGCGGATGTTCTTACGGGCGAGCCTGCGATCCATGGTCTGGCGCTCAATCTACAGCTTCACGTCCGCCACCATCGCGCCGAACAAGAGCGCCAGGTAGGCCAGCGAGAACAGGTACAGCTGCAGCGCCGCCCGCCGGTCGGCTCGGCGGTAGAGCCTCACCGCCCCGCCGATGAACGCCCACCCGAGGAGCATCGAGCCGATCAGGTAGATGCCGCCGAACGCCCCGGCGCAGAACGGGAGCTGCGAGATCGCGTACAGCAGGAGGGTGTAGAGCAGGATCTGCCGGCGGGTCTCCCGCTCGCCGCGGACGACCGGCATCATCGGCACCCCGACCTTGGCGTATTCGTCCTTCATCAGCAGGCTGAGCGCCCAGAAGTGCGGCGGCGTCCAGTAGAAGATGATCGCGAACAGGTACACCGCCGTCCACGACAGCGACCCCCGGACCGCGGCCCAGGCCACGAGCGGCGGGACGGCGCCGGCGGCGCCCCCGATGACGATGTTCTGGGGGGTGCGGCGCTTGAGCCAGATCGTGTAGACGCCGACGTAGCCGACGAAGCCGCTCAGCGCGAGCGCGGCCGCGAGCACGTTGACGGTCAGCGACAGCAGCGCGAACGAGAGGCCCGCGAGCACGAAGCCGTAGATCAGCGCCGCTCGCGGCGAGATCCGGCCGGCCGGGATCGGGCGCGACGCGGTCCGGCGCATGCGCGCGTCGATGTCGCGGTCCCAGTAGTGGTTGACCGCTCCGGCGCCACCGGCGGACAGGTAGCCGCCGGCGCAGGTGAGCGCGATCGTCGACACCTTGGGGTCGCCCGCGACCTCCATCGTGGCCACGGTCGTGAACAGCAGCAGCGTCTGGACCTTGGGCTTGGTCAGCTCGACGTAGTCCGCCACCAGCTGACGCGAGCGCGAGGCGACCGAGCCGGCGCGGACGGCGGTGGCGGACGAAGAGCTCACCTAGCTCGTCTGCCTCACGCGCGCGCGAAGCGCTCGCTGCCGCCGGTCTTCTGGGTGACGCCGGTCTCGCGCTCGATCTGCCGGCGGATGTCGCGCATCGGCTCGACCGAGCGCACCCGCGGGATGGCGTCGAAGTTGTTCACCGGCGGGGGCGAAGGCACGAACCACTCGAGCGTGTTCCCCTTCCACGGGTCTGGTCCTGCGATTACTCCCACCTTCAGGCTCCGCACGATGTTGATGATCGTCAACAGGATCCCCAGACCAAGGATGAAGGACCCGATCGTCGATATCAAGTTGTAGGTGGACCACCCCAAGCCGGGCTGGTAGGTGTAGATCCGCCGCGGCATGCCCGACAGGCCCAGCGCGTGCTGGACGAAGAAGGTCAGGTTGAAGCCGATGAACATCACCCAGAAGGAGAGCTTGCCGAGGGGCTCGTTCAGCAGCCGCCCGGTCATCTTCGGGAACCAGTAGTAGATGCCGGCGAAGATCGAGAACACCGCGCCGCCCATCAGCACGTAGTGGAAGTGGGCGACGACGAAGTAGGTGTCGGTGAGCTGCCAGTCGACCGGGAACACGGCCAGGAAGATCCCGGTGATCCCGCCGACGATGAAGATTGCGATGAAGCCCACGGCGAAGTACAGCGACGTAGTCATCACGATCGAGCCTCGCCACAGCGTGGCGATCCAGTTGAAGATCTTCACGCCGGTCGGGATCCCGATCAGGAACGAGCTCAGCATGAAGAACCCGAGCACGACGATCGGCACCGGCGAGGCGAACATGTGGTGCGCCCAGACGAGCGTGGCCAGGAACGCGATCACCGCGGTCGAGGCGGCGATCGCCTTATAGCCGAAGATCGGCTTGCGCGAGAACACCGGGATGACCTCGGAGATGATCCCGAACCCCGGCAAGATCATGATGTACACCTCGGGGTGGCCGAAGAACCAGAACAGGTGCTGCCACAGCACCGGCGAGCCGTGGGCGGTGGGGTTGAAGAAGTGCGTGCCGAAGTGACGGTCGGTGAGCAGCATCGTCACCGCAGCCGCGACCACGGGCAGGGCCACGATCAACAGCACCGCGTAGACGAGGATCGCCCAGATGAACAGCGGCAGGCGCCCCCAGCTCATCCCCGGGGCCCGCATGTTCACGATCGTGGCGTAGAAGTTGATCGCCCCGAGCAGCGAGGAGATGCCGGTCAGGTGGATCAGGAAGATCCACGCGTCCTGACCTCCGCTGGGCGAGAACTGGATGCTGGACAACGGCGGATAGCTCCACCAGCCGGCCTGCGGCGGCTGCCAGAACAGGGTCAGGTAGAACACGATCCCCCCGGCCAGCAGCAGCCAGTAGGACAGCGCGTTGAGCCTGGGAAAGGCCATGTCTCGCGCGCCGATCATCAGCGGCACGAAGTAGTTGCCGAAGCCCGCCATCACCGGCACCACGAACAGGAAGATCATCGTCGTGCCGTGCAGCGTCAGCAGCTCGTTGTAATGCTCGGCGGTGACCAGCGTGTTGTTGGGCACGCTGAGCTGAAGCCGCATCATCAACGCCTCGACGCCCCCCATGAGGAAGAACACGAACGTCGTGACCAGGTACATGATCCCGATCTTCTTGTGATCGGTTGTCATCACCCAGTCGACCCAGCGCTTGCTCTGGCGCGGCCACTTCACCTCATCGGCGAGGACTTCCGGAACCGGTCGGATCGCAGGGACGGTGGTCGACATCCTCGGTGTTCTCCTACAGGTTTCCGCTCTTGACCAGCGACTGGCGCAGCTGGGTGACCTGATCGTTGGCGGCCGTGATGGCCCGGCTCTGATAGTGGGTCCAGGCCGTGTACTGCTGCGGGGTGACCACCTTGACGAACGCGATCATCGCGTAGTGCTCGCGGCCGCACAGCTGGGCGCACTGGCCGCGGTAGACCGAGCCGGCGTGGGGGGCCTTGAACCAGGTGTAGGTGGTGTAGCCGGGAACGGCGTCGACCTTGCCGCCGAGCGAGGGAACCCACCAGCTGTGGATCACGTCGGTGGACTGGATCTTCAGGATCACCACGGTCTGTGCCGGGACGACCATCTCGGTGTAGGAGTAGGGCAGCTTGCCGGCGAAGGCGCCGTTGTTGCAATCCGCGCCGTAGGTGTAGCGCCAGATGAACTGGCGGCCCTGGACGCAGACCGTCAGCGCCTTGTGATTGGGCGGGGTCGGCTCGGTCAACGACGCCGACAGGAACCCGCTGGCGCTGGAGTTGGGCGGATTGAGGATCGTCGGCAGCTTGATGAACGTGACCACGGTCAGCGCCACCAAGATCAGCGCCGCCGCCACCGTCCAGCCGATCTCGAGCCGCGTGTTGCCGTGGATCTGCGCGGCCACCGCGCCCTTCTTGGCCCGGAATCGGTAGACCGAGTAGACGAGCGCGCCCTCGACGAGGACGAACACGACCGCGGCGATGTACAGGATGATCTTGTACAGGGTGTGGATGGCGTCGGCGTTCGGCGATCCCCCCGATTTGGGGGTGAAGAAGTTCGCCATCGCGCTCGGCGCCAGGACCAACGCGCCGATCGCCACCAGGGTTAGGGCAACTCCCAGCCGGCAGGTGCGGCGGCGGCGGGACTTTGCGTCGGTCACGTCGGGTCGCAAGGCCGCGGCATTCTATCCGGCGAGGGGGTGCCTCCGTCGCCGTCGGGATCGCGCTCCGCGACGGTCTGGAACGTGAGCGAACGTATACTGCCCGGTCCTTGAGCGTCACGAGGGGCATCCGAGCGTCGGCCTGGATGCTCGTCGCGGTCGGTGTTGCGACGCCCGTCCTGCGGCGGCGTCTGAGGTTGACCCCTGCGGTCGTGCTCGGCACCGCGGGCCTTGCGCCCGCGGCGCTGTGCGTGGCCAGGCGCCGGACTCGGGTCCGCGATGTCGCCGTGGGCGTGTTGAACATGTGGGCGTACATAGCCGCGTACGAGATGCCCCACGACGATCCGCGGCGGCAGGCGGAGCGGGTCCGCGTTCGCTATCCGATCGCCATCGACCGTGTGCTCGGCCTCGGGGTGACGCCGACGGTCCGCCTGCAGCGGGCCTTCTCGGCTCCGGGCACCGTGAACCGGTTCGAGCGCCTGCTCGTCTGGTGCCACTGGGTGTGGTTCGCGGTGCCGCACGGGAGCGTGGCCTACGTCATGGTTCGCCGGCCCGATCGCTTCTCGGCCGCGGCGGTGCGGATGTACGCCGTGTTCGATGTGGGCGCGGTCTTCTACTGGGCGATCCCGACCGCCCCGCCCTGGTGGGCCGCCGCGCACGGAGGCCTCGAGGACGGTCAAGCGGTTCGGGTGCGCCGAATGATGATCGAGTACGGCGAGCAGTTCTGGGGGGACCGCTGGGGTGATCTCTACGATGTCCTGGGAGGAAATCCCCTCGCCGCTATGCCGTCGCTGCACTTCGCCACGTCGCTGATGGCGGCCCACCTGCTCTCCGAGGTGGGCCCGGTCGCCGGCGCGATCGGATGGACCTATGCCGCGTTGCTCGCGGTCGCGCTGGTCTACCTGGGGGAGCACTACGCCGTCGACCTGATCGCCGGCGCGGTCCTGGCCGAGACCGTCCGCGTGAAGGCGCGACGGCTGGAGCCGGTGGCACAGCGGTTCTCGCGACTCGTGCAGGCGCTTGAAGCGCGGGCCGCATCGGACTAGGAGCCGGCATGGCCCACGAAGCTCCGATCGAGCAGCGGGCCGGGGCAGCTGAGGACACGGCCGAGCTCGAGCGCGACCACAGGGCGGTGGCCGGCGCGTCGACCGAGGAGGAGATGCCGCGTGTGCGGCTCACGCGTCGGCGGCTGCTGGCCTCGGCGCTGTTCGTCGCTTCGGCCGTCGCCTTCCTGTATTTCGTGCTGCCGAGGGTGGTCGGCCTGCGCGTGACCTGGAACCGGATGCGCCAGGGCAACGTGTGGTGGCTGGGGTTGGCCGCGGGACTCGAGGTGTGCTCGTTCGCCGCCTACGTCGCCCTGTTCCGGGCCGTGTTCGTGCGGGGAGACTCGCGGATCGGGTGGCGGGAGAGCTACCAGATAACGCTGGCGGGGCTGGCGGCGACGCGGCTGTTCGCCGCCGCCGGCGCGGGCGGCATCGCCCTTACCGCATGGGCGGTGCGCCGTTCGGGCATGGCCGCGCGGACCGTGGCCTGCAGGATGATCGCGTTCCTGGCCCTTCTGTACGGCGTCTACATGGGCACGCTGGTGATCTGCGGGCTGGGGCTGTACCTCGGAGTGCTCGCGGGGCCGGCGCCGTTCGCGATCACGATCGTCCCGGCGATCTTCGGGGCGGTGGTGATCGCGGTGTTCCTCGCCATCTCGCTGCTTCCGGACGACACCGAGCGTCTCGTCGGGCGGTGGGGCGAGGTCCACGGCTGGTTCGGCCGAATCGCCCGGTGGGCCGCCGCCGCCCCGGCCACGATCGGGACCGGCGTGCGCACGGCGATCGCCCTGGTCCGCTCCAAGGATCCCCACCTGCTGGGGGCGATCGGGTGGTGGGGGTTCGACATCGCCGTGCTGTGGGCCTGTTTCCATGCCTTCGGCGACGCCCCGTCACAGGCGGTGATCGTGATGTCCTACTTCGTCGGCATGCTCGGCAACACGCTGCCGCTGCCGGGCGGGATCGGTGGCGTCGACGGCGGCATGATCGGCGCGTTTACGGCCTTCGGCGTGCCCGTCGACGTCACGATCGTCTCGGTGCTGGCGTATCGTGCCGTGGCGTTCTGGCTGCCGACCCTGCCGGGGGCCGTCGCCTACCTCCAGCTTCGCCGGACCGTGCAGCGCTGGAAACGGTCCCAGGTCCCAAGCTATACTTAGTGAAGTAATGAACGAACGGGTGGAGAACGTAGTCATCGTCGGCAGCGGGCCCGCTGGGTATACGGCGGCGCTTTACACGGCGCGGGCGAATCTCGAGCCGTTGGTGATCGAGGGGTTCGCGTGGGGCGGGCTGCTGCAGCAGACCACCGATGTGGAGAACTATTCGGGGTTCCCGGAGGGGATCATGGGTCCGGACCTGATGCAGCGCTTCCGCGACCAGGCGGCGCGCTTCGGGGGGCGTCTGGAGACCGATGACGTGACCGCCTTCGAGCTTTCCTCGGCCGGCGGCCTGCACAAGGTGTGGGTGGGCGACGATCTGCACGTGACGAGGACGGTGATCCTGGCCATGGGCGCGCAGCACCGCAAGCTCGGCGTCCCCGGCGAGGAAGAGCTCGGCGGCCGCGGCGTCAGCTACTGCGCGACCTGCGACGCCGCCTTCTACCGCGACGCTCCGACGATCATCGTCGGCGGTGGCGATTCCGCGATGGAGGAGGCGATGTTCCTGTCCAAGTTCGCCTCCAAGGTCGCGATCGTCCATCGCCGGGACGAGTTCCGCGCGTCGAAGATCATGCTCGAACGAGCGCGGGCAATCGAGAACATCGAGTGGCTGACCCCGTACGTAGTGGATGAGTTCGCGGCCGGCGAGAACGGCTCGCTGCGGCTCGCGCGGTTGCGCCACACGGTCGACGGCTCGACGCGGGACCTCGAGATCGCCGGCGCATTCATCGCCATCGGGCACGAGCCGCAGTCGCAGTTGGTCGTGGGTCAACTCGACACCGACGACGCGGGCTATGTCATCACCCGGGGACGATCGACGCTGACCAACGTCCCCGGCGTGTTCGCCGCCGGCGACCTCGTCGATCACACCTATCGCCAGGCCGTAACCGCGGCCGGCTCCGGGTGTCAGGCGGCGCTCGACGCCGAGTGGTATCTGCGGGACACGCCGTTCCCTTTGGAGCGCGCTGAGGACGTCGAGCGCGTCCCTTAGCGAGCGAGGCTTTTAGCGGCCACTAGTACGGGCAGCCGTCCATCGGCCCCGTGTTGTGGGACGGAGCCCGTCGCCCAGCCGGCAGCGCGAAGTCCTGGGTCCAAGTCGCACCCCGTCCCGCGAACCCGACGACGCGGAGCACGACGCCGGTGCCGACCGTGGTGAACGTCGGGTTGAGGATGTTCTGGCAATGGCCCGTGCTTCCCATCCAGGCGTTCACGACCGCGCGCGGGGTGAGGAAGCCGGTGGCGATGTTCTCGCCGGCGGCCCTCCAGGCGAAACCGACGGCGGAGATCCGGGCCGCGAAGTCAGCCCCGTGGGTGAAGTCTCCCGTGTCGACCATCGTGTTCGTCCACCCTTGGGCGGAGCGGTCGAGGAGGGCGCTCTCGCGCAGCGCCGGCAGGTGGTGAGCCGTGCGCTGCTGGTTGATCAGGCAGACCACCGCGGCCTTGGTCGCCCGGCGTGAGGTCGCGCCCACCACCGTGCCGGCATGAGCACAGGCGAGTGCGCGGCGATCATGGCGGCGGCGCGATGCTGCGCCAGCCGGCGCGGCGATGACCGCGACGGCGAAGAGCAGCGCCGCCAGCAGACCCGTTCCGCCGCCGCGTAGCCGGCGCTTGCCGAAAAAGCTCCCGGGAACCATGAAAGCTGGATCGGGTGTACCCATGAGCGGCGGAGACATGCCGACGACTCGTCCAACATTCGTCCAGGGCATACGCCCTTAAGACGTACGTTTTCTGCTCTTCTCGGCCAAATCCTCGGTCGACACTGCACCGCCCGCGCCGACTCCCACCGAGTCCGGGGCCGTCGCGGTCCCGATCAGGCGATCTTGGTCCAGACGGTCTTCGTCTCCAGGTAGGCCTCGAGACCGTCGCGGCCATGCTCCCGGCCCGAACCGGAGGCCTTGAAGCCCCCGAACGGCGCGCCCGCGTCGACCTCGCCCCAGCAGTTGACATAGACCGAGCCGGCCTTGAGCAGGGCCGCGAGCCGGTGGGCAGTGCCGACGTCGCGTGTCCAGACGCCGGCGGCGAGCCCGTACTCGGTGTCGTTCGCCCGCTCGGCGACCTCCTCGAGCGATTCGTAGGGCAGCGCCACCAGCACCGGGCCGAAGATCTCCTCGCGGGCGATCTTGAGATCGTCGCGCGTGGCCGCGAACAGGGTCGGCTCGATGAAGTAGCCGTCCGACTCCGGCGCCGCGCCGCCCGTCACCAGCTCGGCGCCCTCGCTGCGGCCGCTCTCGATGTAGTCGAGCACCCGGGCGTGCTGCTCGCTCGAGACCACCGGTCCCAGCTGCGTGCCGGGCTCGAGGCCCGGACCGACACGCGATTTGCTCGCCTTCTCCGCCAGCCCTCCGATCACCTCGTCGAACTGGTCGCGATGGACGAACAGGCGGCTGCCGGCATTGCAGGCCTGGCCGGTGTTGAAGTAGATGGCCTGGAACGACCCGGCGATCGCGGCCGCGAGGTCGGCGTCGGGGAGGATGATGTTTGGCGACTTGCCGCCCAGCTCGAGCGTCACCCGCTTGAGCGCCCTCCCGGCCTTGCCCCCGATCTCCCGGCCCACCGCGGTCGAGCCCGTGAACGCGATCTTGTCGACGGCCGGGTGGTCGACCAGCGCCGCACCGGTCTCGCCGTCCCCGGTGACGATGTTGACCACGCCCGCCGGGATCCCGGCTTCGAGCGCCAGCTCGCCGAGCCGCAGCGCCGTCAGGGGGGTCTGCTCGGCAGGCTTGAGCACCACCGTACAGCCGGCCGCGAGCGCCGGGGCGATCTTCCACGAGGCCATCATCATGGGAAAGTTCCACGGGATGATCTGGCCGCAGACGCCGACCGGCTCCTTGCGCGTGTAGCAGAGCATGCCCGGCTGGTGGACGGGGATCGTGGCCCCGAAGATCCGCTCGGGCCAGCCGGCGAAGTGGCGGAAGTGGGCGACGGTGGCGTTGACGTCGACGATTCGGGCGAGCTTCAGCGGCTTGCCGTTGTCCAGCGATTCGAGCTCGGCGAGCTCGTCGGCATGATCCTCGATCAGGTCGGCGAGGCGGGCGATCATCCGTCCCCGCTGGGCCGCCGCGGCCCGCGGCCAGGGGCCGGACTCGAGCGCCCGCCGAGCCGCCCGCGCGGCCCGGCCAATGTCCTCGGGTCCGCCTTGCGCGACCGTGGTGATCGGCTTGCCGCTCGCCGGGTCGATCGTCTCGAACGTGCGCCCGTCGGCCGCCGGGATCTGCTCGCCGTCGATCAGCAGCCCGTGGGAGCGGCCGGCGAATGCGCGGGCGCCGTCCGACAGTTGCTCCGGCAGCGTGGTCACGGACATGGTGGGCCTCCTACGGGGTCAGAACGATCTTCAGGGCCTCGCGACGATCGTAGACCTCGTAGGCCTCGGCGGCGTCGTCGAGTGGCATGTGGTGGGTGACCAGCGGGGTGGGGTCCAGCGAGCCGGCGGCGAGCATCCCCAGCACCCGATCGACGTGGCCGATCACGTTCGCGTGTCCGCTGCGGAGCGTCAGCGCCTTGATCCACACCACGCCCATGTGGACCTGGCACGGTTCCGCGTAGACGCCGATCGCGAACACGGTCCCGGCCTTGCGCGCCAGCCGGATCGCGGCGTCGAGCGCGTCGGGATGGCCGACGGCGTCGATCGCCGCGTCCACGCCGCGGCCGTCAGTGCCGTTCCGGACCTCATCCCGCGGGTTCTGCTCGGTCAGGTGGACCGGCGTGGCTCCGAAGCTCCGAGCCATGGCCAGCCGCGGCTCGACGCTGTCCACCGCGAAGACCGGTCCGGCGCCGGCGGCGAGCGCCACCTGGACCGCGCACAGGCCCACGGGCCCGAGCCCGAGCACGGCCACGCTGTCGCCGGGCCTGACCCCGGACTCGGTCACCGCGTGATACGCGGTCCCCATCACGTCGCCCGCGAACAGCGCCACCTCGTCGGAGACCCGGTCGGGCACTTGGCGCAGCGTCATGTTGGCCATCGGCACCAGCGCCTGCTCGGCCTGGGTGCCCGGCAGCGACCCGAGCACAGCGCCGTGCCCGAACACCCGCATCCGGTCGCACTTGTGGTAGGCGCTGCGCATGCAGAAGAAGCACGTCCCGCAGGCGCTGTGGTAGCACCCGAGCACGCGATCGCCCACCTTCACCCGGGTGACGTCCTCGCCGGCGGCCACGACGGTGCCGACGAACTCGTGGCCGATGGTGAACCCGGGCTCGATCTTGACCCGGCCATGGTAGATGTGCAGGTCCGAACCACAGATCCCGCTCGCCTGCACGGCGACGATGGCCTCGTCTCGGCTGCCGAGCGCGGGCAGCGGTCGCTCCTGCACCCGGACTTCCCGGGGGGACTGGAAGGTGACTGCTCTCATGGTCGCTCCCATCATGGCTGGTCGGAGTGCGAGAAGAAGCCCTCTCCGGTGTGCCGGCCGAGCCGGCCTGAGAGCACCAGTGCCCGCAGCAGCGGCGCGGCGCGGTAGCGCTCTTCACGCCGCTCGTCGGCGAGCGCGTCCAGCACCTCGAGCACGTGATCGAGTCCGATCCGGTCGGCCCACTCCAGCGGCCCTCGGGGATGGCTGAGGCCATGGACCATGCCCGCGTCGATGTCGGCCGCGGTGCCGACCGACTCGCCGAGCGCGAACGCCGATTCGTTGATCACCTGACAGACGATCCGCCCGAGCACGAGCCCCGGCGCGTCGTCGACCCACGTCGTGTGCTTGCCCAGGGTGGCGAAGAAATGCTCGACCGCGTCCACTGCCGACGGGGCGCTCTCGGGGCCGCGGGTCAGCTCGACGAGCCGCGACTTGGCCAGCGGAGGCAGGGCGTGGAAGCCCACGCCGGCGCCGGCGGGATCGAGCGCCGCCAGTGACCCGCCGGCGCAGCAGATCGCCTGCGGAGCGCCCTGGAGGGGCGCCTCGGGCTCCACCCCGGCGCCCAGGTCGAGAATCAAGAACGGCGGGGGCTGGCCGGCGGCGTCGCCGGGGGAGACCACGTCCCAGCCGGCCTCGCGCGCAGCCTGCCGCAGCTCCGCCGCCAGCGGCCAATCGCCGTGGATCACCACCAGCCCATCGCCGCCGCCCGCGGGCGTGAGGGTCGGGATCGGGATCGCGATAGGAGCCGGTGCCGTTCGCGTAGTCGTAGTAGCCGCGGCCCGACTTGCGCCCGTGCCGGCCGGCGGCGACCAGCTTCACGGTGATCGGCGAGGGGCGCCATCGCGGCTCGCCGAAGCTCTGCTCGTAAAAGGAACGCGAGACGTCGAGGCCGGTGTCGACGCCCACGAGGTCCATCAGCTCGAACGGCCCCATGCGGAAGCCGCCTCCCATCCGGCAGATCCGATCGATCTGCTCGATCGTGGCCACCCCTTCCTGGAGCAGCTTCAGCGCCTCGAGCCCGAACGGCCGGTTGCAGCGGTTGACCAGGAAGCCCGGGCCGTCGACGGCGACGATCACGTGCTTGCCCATCGCCTCGCCCGCCGCACGCGCCACCGCCAGCGCCCGCTCGGTCGACTCCTCGCCCGCGACCACTTCCAACAGCGGCATCACCGGCGCCGGATTGAAGAAGTGCATGCCGACGACGCGCCCCGGCTCCTTGACGGTGCTGGCGACCGCGGTCACGAGCAGCGAAGAGGTGTTCGTGGCCAGGACGCAGTCCGCGGCCACGATCTCGTTGGCCAGCTGCTCGAACAGCTCACGCTTGAGCTCCAGCCGCTCGGGGGCGGCCTCGATCACGAGCTCGCAGGGCGCGAGGTCGCCGAGGCTGTGCGCAGGCTCGAGCCGGCCCAGACCCGCCTCGACCTGCGCCGGCGTGAGCCGCCCGCGCTCGGCGCCACGCGCGAGCTGGGCCCCGATCCGCTGAAGGCCGCGCTCGAGGGCCTCGGCGATCGGGTCGTAGAGCAACGCGCGCGCCCCGCTGAGACAGGCCAGCTGGGCGATTCCGGCGCCCATCGTGCCGGCGCCGGCCACGCCGATCGTGCTCGGTGCGCCCGGCACCGCGGTCAGGAGGGGATGAGCGCGTTGATGCCGGTCAACGCGCGGCCGATGATCAGCTTCTGGATCTGCGAGGTCCCCTCGTAGAGAGTCGTCACGCGCACGTCTCGCAGGTAGCGCTCGACCGGATAGTCGTCGACGTAGCCCGATCCGCCGTGAACCTGGATCGCGGTGTTGGCGCAGCGGATCGCTGCCTCGGTGGCGTACAGCTTGGCGGTGGAGGTCTCGGTGGTGTTCGGCTTGCCCGTGTCCTTGAGGTAGCCGGCGCGCCAGACCAGCATGCGCGCCGCGTCCGTCTCCACGGCCATGTCGGCGATCATCGCCTGCACGAGCTGGAAGCTGGCGATCGGACGGCCGAACTGCCGACGCTCCTTGGAGTAGCGCACCGAGGCGTCGACGCATCCCTGACAGATCCCCACGCATCCCGCGGCGACGCTGTAGCGACCGGAGTCGAGCGCGCTCATCGCGATCTTGAAGCCGTCGCCGACTTCGCCCAGCATCGCCTCGTTCGGAGCCTCGACGTCGTCGAGCGAGATCGCCGCGGTGTCGGAGCCCCGCAATCCCATCTTGTGATGGATCTCCTGGGGCTGGTACCCGGGCTGGTCGGTGTCGACCAGGAAGCAGGCGAGCCCGCGGTGGGCCTTCTCGGGGTCGGTCTGGGCGAAGATCAGCGCCACCTTGGCGTGGTTGCCCAGCGAGATGAACATCTTCGCGCCGTTGATCACCCATCCCGAATCGGTCTTGCGGGCCCGGGTGCGCTGGTTGGCGGCGTCCGAGCCCGTGTCCGGCTCGGTCAGCCCGAAGCAGCCGAGCCACTCGCCCGAGCACAGCTTCGGGAGATATCGCTGTTTCTGCTCCTCCGTTCCCCACCGCAAAATCGCGGAGCAGACGAGCGAGGTCTGCACCGAGATCACCGTCCGCATGGCCGAGTCGCCGCGCCCGATCTCTTCGACGATCAGCCCGTAGGTGAGGTAGTCCAGGCCGGCGCCGCCGTAGTCGCGCGGCACGATCGCCCCGAGGTACCCCTGCTCGGCGATCTTGCCCACCAGTTCCACGTCGAAGTGCTCGTTGCGGTCGTTCTCGCGCGCCCGCTCGACGATCTCGTTGTCGGTGAAGTTCCGTGCCGTCTCGCGTACCAGGCGCTGCTCGTCGCTCAGGTCGAAGTTCATGGCTCCGGGACACTACCGTCTGTACGCTCCGCCTTCTTGATGGCGCCCGAGACTCGCTACGCGCGCAGCGGCGATCTCCACATCGCGTACCAGGTCGTGGGGGATGCGCCGATCGACCTGGTCTACGTCCCGACCTGGATCTCACAGGTTGAGCACTACTGGGAGGAGCCGGGGGTCGCGCGCTACTTCGAGCGGATCGCCTCGTTCTCGCGGCTGATCATGTTCGACCGGCGCGGGTCGGGCCTCTCGGACCCGGTTCCGGGGGCGCCCACGCTCGAGGAGCAGATGGACGATGTGGTCGCGGTGATGGACGCCGCCGGGTCCGAGCGAGCGGCCGTGTTCGCCCAGCTCGAGGGCGGCGCGCTGGCGGCGCTGTTCGCGGCCACCCATCCGGAGCGCACCACCGGGCTCGTGCTCTATGAGGCGATGGCGCGGATGTCCTGGGCGCCGGACTACCCGTGGGCGCTGCGGCGCGAGGAGCGCGAGAAGCATCTGAAGGACACCTGGGGGGACGGCTCGCGGATCCTGGGGCTGGCGCCGAAGTCCGCGTCGAACCCGCGGGTGCGCCGCTGGTTCGCCCAGTTGGAGCGTCTGGCCGCCAGCCCGGGGACCGCGGCCAAGCTGCTGATGATGAACGCCGAGGTCGACGTCCGCGCCGTGCTGCCGTCGATCCAGGTGCCGACGCTCGTGTTGCACCGCGCCGGCGACCGCTTCATCGATCCGCGCCACTCGCTCTACCTGGCGCAGCACATACCGGGGGCTCGACTCGTCGAGCTGCCCGGGGACGAGGCGATCTCGTTCGGGACCGACAGCGATCAGCTCCTCGACGAGATCGAGGAGTTCCTCACCGGCGCCCGCCACGCCGTCGCCGGCGAGCGGATCCTGGCCACGGTGATGTTCTCCGACGTCTGCGACTCGACGGTTCGCGCCGCGGAGCTCGGCGACCGGCGCTGGCGCGATCAGCTGGGATCGCTCGAGGCCACGATCGGACGCGAGCTGGGACGCTTCCGCGGCCGAGCGGTGAAGACGATGGGGGATGGGTTGCTGGCCACGTTCGACGGGCCGGCGCGGGCGATCCGGTGCGCGACCGCCATTCGGGAAGCCGCCCGCGCCCAGTTCGGGTTGGAGGTGCGCAGCGGCCTGCACACCGGCGAAATCGAGGTGATCGGCGACGACGTCGGCGGGATCGCCGTCCACATCGGTGCTCGCGTCGAAGCCAATGCCGGGCCCGGCGAGGTGCTCGTCTCGGGCACGGTCAAGGATCTCGTGGTGGGCTCGGAGATCCGCTTCCAGGATCGGGGCGAGCACGAGCTGAGGGGGATCCCCGGCCAGTGGCGGCTGTGGGCCGTGGCGGGCTGAAGGCCCGGCCCCCCCAACAGCGGGGAACCACCGGCACTGAGCGGCTCCCGCCGCAGACGCCGCGGGAGCCGCTCGCCATCACCTTTACCCGGGACTACGAGCCCTTGGGCAGCGAGGTCACCGGCGGCACAGTGACCGACACCGTGACCGCGGGCGAGACCCCGCCCACGTTCAGCTGGTCCTCGAGCACGTGGGCGCGGAACGTCTTGGCGCCGGCGGTACCGAACACCCGCACGAACTGGAACGTGGAGTTGAACCGCACCACGCGGATCGCGACCGTGTGCCAGTCCCGATCCGCGCCGAACCGCTGCAGGTAGACCACGTCACCGGCCTTGTCCGGGGTCACGGTCCCAGTGAACGTGACCCGCTGCCCGGCTGTCGCGGAGGCGGTGCTGGCGGCCAGTGTCACGAGGTCATGGACGCCCTCGAACAAATGGGCGGAGTGACGGTGCGGCGGTAGCGTCGTCTGCACCACGTACACCTCGTTGTGCTCGGGGCTGACGGTGAAGCTGTAGCTGCCGTCGCCCGAGGTCACCCCGGCGGTGTCACAGTGGAACTGCAGCTCCCCGGCGATCCGGCCGCACAGCGTCACCGGGGTGTTGGGCTCGGGCGTGCTTGTGCCCTTCATGTACAGCTTCCCGAAGATCGTGGCTGACTGGCCCACCTGGATCACGGGGTCTGTGCTGTTGATCGTGAAGTCGGGCACCTGGTGCTGCTGGATCGTGACGCTCAGCGGGTCGGACGCGCTCCTGATATTGCGCGGATCGCCGCGGAGCAGGACCCGAACGACCTGCTCGCCCGGAACTCGCCACCGGTATGCGATGACGTAGTTCGAGCCCGGACCCAGCCGGGTCCTGGCGAGCGTCTTCCAGTTGTCGGTGGCCCCTTCCTGAACCTGGAGATACACACGCTCGAACGCGTGGTTCGGGGTCACGTGGCCCGAGAACACGATCGGCTGGCTCGTGTCCGCCGTCGTCGTGTTCGCCTGCAGGCTGACCAGCGCCGCCACTCGCTCGTGAACGGTGCGGCTGTGCGTGCTGTTCGGGCCCCGCACGAACCAGCTGCGGTTTGTGTACACAACCCCCTCGGCCCGCGTGAACTCATAGAAACCGAACGAGTCGGTCGTGGTCTTCCCGATCAGGGAGAAATGGGCCGACGGGTTCACTCTGTGGTACAGCCTGATCGGCTGTCCCTTTACGGTTCCGCCCTTGAGCTGACCGTAGATGAGGACGCCTTCCCCGGCGATGATCGGGTTAGGCGTGGCATTGATCGTCAGACCGCGGTTGTGGACGGGCGCGGCACTGGCGACTCCGGGCACGGCGACGGCCACGAGGGCAGTGAGCAGCGACCCGGCCAGGGCAAAGCGTACGCGCATGGCAACTCCTCTTTTCCAGCGTGGTTGTGTACGCCTCCGCCGGATTCCGGCTCCCACCCGGACGGCGGCTGATGACGTCGATAAGAACACCAACGCGCTGGTAAAAGTTGCGCTGTCGTCTTGGCCCCGAGAGGTGATGCCGGCGCGGTCGGTGATGCCCACCCGCGCCCGCGTTTTCGTCACCTCTGCGCCGGTCCGGGAGTAGACTCCGCGGCAGTGGACCCGTTCGCACTCGTGCTGCTGGGTGGACTGATCGCGGTGATCGTTTGGGTCTGGCTGCTGGGCAAGTACTACCCGGGCTCGGGGGTGGAACAGCTGGGGCTGAGATCCGCGCGGGAGATCGTCGAGAACCGCGAGGCGCTCGAGGCTGAGGACCTTCAGCAGATGCTGGCGGCCCACAACGCGCGCCGTCGCAAACGCGGCGAGGCGGAGGTCACGGTTGCCGATCTGGAACGGCGGGTCATGGACGACGTTCGCGAGCAGCGCCGCCGCCGCGAGGAGTACCTCGCCGAGCAGGACCTCGATCAGCTGTTGGAGGCCACCAACGCCCGCCGCCGAGCGCGGGGGCTCCCGGAGCGCACCCGCGAGCAGGTGCGCCGGGAGTTCGGTCCCGGCCCGAGCGCCGAGTGACCGGCGCCGGCCGGCACGGTTGGCTCGCTGTCTGATCATCGGCTGCGGGTGCCGGGGTCGGTCGCTCGCGGGCCGGCTTCGGGCGGAGGGTCACGCCGTCCGCGGAACGACTCGCGACTGCGGCCGAGCGGCGGCGATCGAAGCGGTCGGCGCCGAGGCCTACGTCGGCGATCCCGATCGCGTAGCGACGCTGGCGCCCGCGCTCGAGCATGTGACCGTCGCCTGCGTCCTGCTCGGTTCGGCCTCGGGACGATCGGATCAGATCGCCGCCCTGCATGGGCCGCGGCTTCAGATGCTGCTCGCGCGGATGCTCGACACCACGGTCCGCGGGATCGTGTACGAGGCCTCCGGGAGCGTCGAGGACGCGGTCCTGCAGGGCGGAGCGGGCCGCGTGGTCGAGACCTGCCGGGGATCACGGATCCCGTACGCGCTGCTCCGAGCCGATCCGACCGACTACGGGGCGTGGTTGACCGCGGCGCACGGCGCCGTGGGCGGGCTGCTCGGGCGCTAGACTGAGAAATAGGTCAAAGCTGACCGGAATTCGCTCTCTTTCAAGTCCGACCAGGAGTGAGAAACCGTGGCTGACTACGCGAACGACGTACTGGTCGAGCCGGGGTGGCTCGAGCAGCACCTGAACGACGACTCGATCCGGATCGTCGAGGTCGACGAGAATCCCGCGCTCTACCGGGAGGCTCACATCCCCGGTGCGATCGGATTCGACTGGCGCGAAGACCTCCAGGACCAGGTCAAGCGCGACTTTCTCGGTGCCGAGCAGTTCGGCCGCCTGTTCGGAGGCCGCGGCATCTCGAACCAGCATCAGATCATCCTCTACGGCGATCGCAACAACTGGTTCGCGGCCTACACGTACTGGTACCTGCGCTACTACGGCCATGACAACGTGAAGCTGCTCAACGGCCCCCGCGAGCGGTGGATCGCCGAGGGGCGCCCGACGACCACGGAGCTACCCGAGCACCCGTCCGACAACGTTCACCGCCAAGCCCGGCGACGACTCGATCCGGGCCAAGCGCGACGAGGTCCTCGCGGCGCTCGACAATGCCCACAAGCTGGTCGACGTTCGCTCGCCCCAGGAATATTCGGGTGAGCTGATCGCGATGCCCGGCTATGAGAACGAGGGCGCGCAGCGCGCCGGCCACATCCCCGGCGCCAAGTCGGTTCCGTGGGCGCAGGCGGTCAAGGAGGACGGCACGTTCAAGTCCGCCGACGAGCTTCGCGAGTTGTACGGCGGCAAGGGCGTCCTCAGCGGCGATCCGATCATCGCCTACTGCCGGATCGGGGAGCGCTCGGCTCACACCTGGTTCGTGCTCCACGAGCTCCTCGGCGAGCCCGACGTCAAGAACTACGACGGCTCGTGGACCGAGTGGGGAAACCTGGTCGACGTCCCGATCGAGAAGGGCTAGTTGTCGCCGCGGGGAGCCGCTCAGCGGCTCCTCAGCAGCGGCGCGATCCGGTCGAACAGGTCGGCCAGGATCCGCGCCGTCGCGCCCCAGATCAGGTGATCGCCGACGACGTAGGTGTCGGTACGGATCGGCAGGCCGCGCCGGACCAGCCGGCGGCGGCCATAGCCGGCGATCAGCTCGGCGAGCGAGAGCTCGAGCACCTCTGCGACCTCGCGGGCGCTCAGCGTCCACGTTCGTCCCGCGTCGATCATGCCCACGAATGGGTACACGGCGTAGCCGGTGGCGATCGTCGGCGTCGGTTGCAGCGCGCCCAGGATCTCGACCGCCTCCGGGGGGAGGCCGATCTCCTCCTGCGCCTCCCGCAGGGCGGTGGCAGTCAGATCGGCTTCACCCTCGTCGTAGCGGCCGCCCGGGAACGAGATCTCCCCGGGATGACGGCGCAGATCGTCACGGCGCTTGGTGAAGACGGCGTGCAGCCGCCCGCTCTGCAGGTAGAGGGGAACGAGGACGGCGGCGTCGGTCCGGCCCCGGACGTCGAGCTGGACCGCCTCCTCGGTCGATAGGAGCACCCCTCGCAGCTGCGCCCGCACCGATTCCGCTTGCGCTGGCATCGGGTGACTATATTCGTGGCTCTTGGTCGCGCTGATCGTCGTCGCTGGGCCGGACCGCTGGGCCTCCGCCAGGGGGGTGCAAATCGTCGCCTGAGGGCGCGTTCGCGGGGCGAGTCGCCCTGGTCACCGGCGCCAGCGGCGGCATCGGCGCGGCGCTCGGTCGCGCCCTCGCGGCCGACGACGCCAGGGTGGCGCTCGCGTACGGGAGCAACGCGCCGGCGGCCGAGCGACTGGCGGTCGAGCTCTCCTCCGACGGCGCCACCGCGGCCGCGTTCGGAGCCGACCTGGAAGATCCAGCCGCGCCGGCGAGGCTGGTCGATCAGGTCGAGCAACGGCTCGGGCCGGTCGACCTGCTCGTCGCCAACCATGGGTGGGGCGTGCGGGTCGCCTACGAGGAGCTCGACGCGGCCACCTTCGACCGGGTGCTGGCGATCAATCTCCGCGCCCCGTTTCTGCTCGCGCAGCGGGTCCTTCCGGGGATGCGCGGGCGGCGCTTCGGGCGGATCCTGTTCGTGTCCTCGACAGCCGCCTTCCGCGGTGGGGTGATCGGTCCCCACTACGCCGCCTCCAAGGCAGGGCTGCATGGGTTGACTTATTTTCTGGCCAGCCGCACGGCGCAGGATGGGGTGACCGTCAACACGATCGCCCCCGGGTTCATCGAGACCGAGATGCTGCCGGACGATCCAGGCGCCCTGTCGGGGTCAATCCCCGTGGGAAGGGTGGGCCGACCCGAGGAGGTCGCCGATCTGGCCCTGGCCATCCTCCGCAACGGCTATCTAACCAGCCACGTGGTCGACGTCGATGGCGGGATGAACCCGCGCTAGCGCCAGCGGCCCGCGAGCCCGGTCAGGTCCTCGCCGGCGCCACCAGGTTGATGTGGTCCTCGAAGCTGACCTCGCCTTCGAGCGCGCGGTGCACCGGACACTTGGCGGCGATCACGCGCAGCTTCTCGATCTGCTCCTGGGTGCAGCCTTCGGGGATCCGGAAGTCGAGCCTGAACTTCGTCGGGCACCCGCGCTCTGCCGGCGTGTACTCGCACTGGATCTCGACCGGGCCGAGATCCCACCCTTTCCGCTTGGCGTACATCTCGATCGTGATCGCGGTGCACGAGGCGAGACTGGCCGCGAGCAGCTCCTGAGGACTCGGCCCCTCGTCGTCGCCGCCGTGGTCGGTCGGCTCGTCGGCGATCAGCTGATGCTGACGGACGTCGACCTGGTGGATGAAGGTGTTGGCTGTGCGACGTGCAGTTGCCCTCATTGGCAGTTCCTCGGAGTCGATGGAGCGATTAGTCTGATCGTAGCGCCGGTCCTGGACTAAACCAGGGAATTGAAGACCAGTCCGGTCGGGACCTTGGGAAAGAAGTACGTCGATTTGGGGGGCATGCTTTCGCCAGCCGCCGCGACGGCCTGGACCTGCTCGATCCGCGTCGGCGCCATGAAGAACGCGGCGTCGTAGTCGCCGCTGAGCACGAGTCCCAGCGCCTCGCTCGCGTCCCGCGCATATCCGAGCCCCGACAGGTGATCGATGTCCTCGTCGGTCATCGCCAGCGGGCCCTTCAGGATCAGCGCCTCGAGCACGGCGGTGTCGAGCCGCCGGTAGGGCTCGGCGTGCTCGGCCAGCGCCGCGTCGGCGATCGCGGGGCCCTTCAGCGTCAGCATCAGCGGTCTCTTGGAGTGGGCGTCGATGTAGCCGATCTTGAGCCCGCCGTCCGCGGCTGGAACCAGCGCCGAGGTGTCCGCCAGCGCTTGTATGTCGAAGTCGCGGCGGAGCGTGTCGGCCAGGCTCTCGTGCTGATCCGGACGCAAGCCGCGGACCAGCCGATGGGTGGGGAAGACCGTCAGGCCAGGATCCTGAAGCGCGACCAGGCACATCAGCACGAACCGGTGCGGCCCCTCGCCACCGACCTCGTCGGCGTACACCCGCGCGGTCTCGTAGCGGTGGTGGCCGTCGGCGATCAGCAGCTCGGCGCCGGCGAGCGCACGTCTGGCGGCGTCGATCGCGGCCGCGTCGGACACTCGCCACAGCCGGTGGACGGTGCCGTCGTCGTCGGTGCTCCGGGCCCACGGCGCGTTCTCCGTCCAGGGCTCCAGCGCCCGCCAGGCGGTTTGATCCGGGTCTGAGAACAGCGAGAAGATCGGGGACAGGTTGGCCTTGGTGGCGTGGGTGAGCCTGAGCCGGTCCTCCTTCGGCCCCGGGTGGGTCCGCTCGTGGGGGCGGATCCGGCCGGCGCCGTATTCAGTCACGCGCACGCGCGCGAGGAAGCCCTGGCGCACCCGGCGCCGGCCGTCGGGTCCGCGGTACTCCTGGGCCAGCGGCCACAGCGCCGGCTGGCCGTCGGCGACGACCACATCCTCCTGACGCCAGCGCGCCAGCTCTGCGGCGGCGTGCTCGTACGGGTCGCCGTCGCCCCGCGGAAGGTCGATGTGCACGACGTTGTACGGCGAGCGAGCCTCCAGCGCGGCGCGTTGCTCGGCGTCGATCACGTCGTAGGGTGGCGCCACCACGTCGTGCAGCCCGCCGACCTTGGCGAGGTTGTAGTGCAGGGCGGTGAGCGGTTCGAGCTCGGCCATCGCGGCGAGGCTACTCGACCAACGCGGGACGGGGGCGCGGGACGAGGGCCGCGGCGAGCTCGGCGGCGTCTAGACTCGTGAGCCCAATTCGGGGCGTGGCGCAGCCTGGTAGCGCGCCGCCTTTGGGTGGCGGAGGTCCCCGGTTCAAATCCGGGCGCCCCGATTCGCTCGTTCAGTCCGGTCTCGATCTGTCCGGGCATCACGTCACCCGAGGACAGGTCCGCCGCCATGCTCCACGGGGCTTGTCCGATCCGCGAACGCCTCTACAGTCTCCCCGAAGCCCCCGTAGCTCAGCTGGACAGAGCGCCGGACTTCTAATCCGATGGTCGCAGGTTCGAGTCCTGCCGGGGGCATTCGGAAGTTGCTGTAAATCCGAGGTTTCTGGTAAGCGTTCAGTCATAGGGGCCTGGGGCGAGGATTCCTGCTTGGTGAAGCGAATCTTGCGAGTGTGGAGCGGGCTGAGGCCGAAGCGATCTATGACGCTGGCCGGGAAGTGTGTGTCGAGTTCATTCTCGAGCTGGCCGCTCGGGTTGAGCAGCACGAGGAGCGGCTTGCTCGGCTAGAGGCGCAGTTGCGTCAGGACTCGCGCACGAGCTCCGCGCCGCCGTCCTCAGATCCGCCGAAGACGCGTGCGCAGCGGCGGGCGGAGGCGCGGGCGAAGGCCAAGGAGTTGATGCGCCGCGAGGGTGGGCAGGGCAAGTCTGGCGGTCAACCGGGCGCCGATTTGCACGCATACGTCCTCTAGCGTCCCGAAACCTCCCTTCCCGTCCCGAAGTTTGGCATCGGAACAGCGGCGACGCTAGAAATCCCTGCAAACCAACCCCTGGCATAGCTCGGCGAGAGTTGGTGTCGCGGACACTCATGGTCCGTTATCGCGTGAAAGCGGGGAGGAGTCTCTTCCTGATCCGTGCGCGATTACAAGCATCGAGCACGGACGCGAGATCGAAGCCTCGTTCTTCGCGCACGTGTGACTCAGTCGTTTCGGCAACTGCGCTGGGCGGACTCCTATCCCTGGAATGCGCGCGACGTCCCGCCGAGCACGGACGCGAGGCACCCGCTTCGCGCGCGACGGAGGACGTTGCCGACCGATGACCCCGCACCTTCGTAGCCAGCCGGGACTGCGACGAGCGGTAGGGCAAACGCCTCGGTCGTGCCAATCGGGGCGCCGAACGAGCGTTTCGCTCAAGGGAAAAGTCGATCGGCGTACCCGGATGACATGAGGTGCTCATCGGTGATGGCGAATGCAGCGCGGAGCTCGCCGATGAGGCCGTACTCGCGTGTGAGGTCTGAGCCGGATCCGACGACCGCCTCGAACTCGAGGAAGCTGCCGAGTTCTTCGACCGCATCGAGGTGAATGCGCACCCCTCTCCACAGGAATAGCTCGCGCCGCTTGGTCACGACGCCACGCGTCCCCAGACATGCGTCGAGCAGCGCGCGCATCGCCTCGGCGTCCGGCACAGGCGCGATCAGGTACGAGCTCTCGCGAGCGTGCAGATGATCACCACGCTCATAGTGGATGAGCTGCGCGCCACCAGGCTCCTGCTCACGGAGCTTTAGCCGGCCGCGGGCGGTCAGAAAGTACGTGTCGCGCTGCCGCAGGACCCCCTCCTCGCGCGCACCAAGCCGCGCACACACCGCGCGCGATGCCGCCGGCGAGGGATCGCGAGCCTTGAGCTCAACGTTGCGCCGCGGGCGATCGGACACGCAGGAGAACGTACTGGCCACTGGAGGTCGGGGCCGCCGACCCACGGAAGCGGTGGCTGGGCCGGCGCGCCTACCAGGTCTGCTCCAGCAGTGCGTCCCAGCGAGTCGGCCGCCGCATCAGCAGGACAGCTCGGCGATCGCTTCCGCCGCCACCCGGGCTTCGAACCGGCCGCGGTTCGGCTACATCGGAGCCGCCCCGAGCGTCATGACGGCGTGACCCCTTCTGTCCGGGAGGAGCTGCCAGTGGCGGCGCCGGCCACCTCGAAATCGTGGCTTGCTTGCATGCAAGAGCGGTACCGTCGGATCGATCGTCAGCGCCGCCGCTTCCCTGGCGGAGCAGGCGCCCGCGATGGTCCAGAGCAGGCTCTCCCAAATCGTCCGTTGGGGAAGCGACCGACGCCGTAGTTTCAGACGGCATCCGCATGTAGGAATCGCACACCTCGCGGAGTCGGTGGCGGCGGAGTGCGGCGTCCTCGAGCCGGACTTCTGCAAGCGTTACGAGGAGAAGCCGACCTACAGCTCGGTCTAGTTCCCCAGCTCGTCCGCTGCGAAACCTAGCGGTTGCGCTTCTGCATCATTCCGAGCAAGCGAGTGTGTGGCGACTCTTCCGCTCCGCCTGCGAGAGGAGGCGTCGCGCCCGGGCGACGTCGGCCTGTCGAGGATCGTCCGGCGCAGTGCCAGGACCGGCAACGCAGCGGCTATGGCTTGCTGTTGGACTGCGCGTGTCTCTGGCCATGCCGTGAGGACCTGGCAAGAACCGAGGCACGCCGACCCGGCCGGCCCTAACGGCTCCCTTCGATCTGGTCGCGGCGCGATCCCGGGCGATGATTTTCCCTCCGCACCGCGGTCTGTCTGTGTAGGCGGCACCCACGCCGCATCAACTGAGCACAGGATCGATCAGGAGGGACGAGGTGCGCAGCGAACATGAGACCGATCTTCCGAAACTCCCGGCGCCCGCACGCCGCGCCCTGACCGGTGCCGGCTACACGTGTCTAGAGCAACTGGCGCAGGTCTCCGAGTCCGAGCTAAAGAAGCTGCACGGCATGGGGCCAAACGCCATAGCCGCGATACGGACTGCCCTTCACGACCGCGGTCTTGAGTTCGATCACTGACAGCGACCGTGGCCGAATGACGTCCGCTTCGGCGTGCTGAGGTGGCGCCCGCCGCGGACGGCGATCAAAAGCGCGCCGTTCCAGTTCGGGGCGTGGTTCGCGATCGTCGCAGTAGTTCCTGCTGCTCGTGAGTTCCTCACGTGCTGGATTCAGCCGGCCGCCCCACGGTTAGCTTCACGACCGGAGGCGCAGGGCCTGCCGACGAACGCTTCAAGCTTGACGGCAAGATCAAGCGCCCGCCGCTTTGCGGTCAGGTACCGCCCCGGCTCCTCGACTCGCTCGACGCCGAGGAAGCGATCCTGGTCGTCGTACTGAATTAGCACGACCGTCTCGTCATCGAAGATCCAGAAATCCTCGTTCGCCCACGCCTGGTCGGCCTCAGAAAGCTCGCTCCGCGCCACGATCCACACCTTCTCACCCGCGGCCACGTTATCCGGATACCCCGCCAGCTCGAAACGTGTGTAATCCGTGAGCGGTTGCGCCACGACCCGAACGCGCTCCACCGTGCGTCCGCTTGCTCTGGCCTTGGCTACGCGCGCGAGCCACGGGTCGTTCTCTGGCGTTCGCCGCGGCAAATCCTCACCGCTAAGGAACGCCGCAAACTCCTGCCGCTCGTCAGCGACGTCATAGCGGTCTCGTGCCTCTACGCGAAATGCCGTGCGTTCAAACCCCTCGAACAGCGCGTTGAACTCGTCAAGGTCCATGCCGGCGCTCCATTATGAGAGCAGCCAGTCGTCCGACTCCGCGCCATTGCTCATTGCGGACGAGATCCGCCCGTGTCGACCGAACAGAGGCGCAATCCGCCACGCCTCGCTCTGGCGCTGCTCAGCAGGGCGGGCGCTCTCGCGACTGCCCTCGCCGAGGTGCTCGCTCATTAGCAATCCGGAACTCTCAGCCAACGGGTCGAGAGCTGCGCTCGCTGGCCAAGCAGGAGTCAAGCTCGCCGTAATCCGCGGCTCCGAGACACGCGTAACGGACGATGAGCGACGCTGTGTTGCGGGCTTCTGCTTGGCGATTCTGAACGGGGTAGGTGGCGATGCGGGAGCGCCGTGGCGCTCCCGCAGACGTCGCGCCGGTCAGAACTCAAGCCCGGTGCTCGCGTGCATCATCGGTGCTTTGCGGCCGTGTATGGCGCCGATGATCTCCTCCGATGAGATCCCTTCGAGGTAGGTGCCGGTCGTCGAGAGGTATGCGTGCCCGAGTTGGCGCTGAATCAGCGGCAGCGGGATCCCCTCGTGCAGCAACTCGACGGCGTGGGCATGCCTCAGCTGATGCGGCGCAAACCGGCGCCGCACGCCAGCGTCAACGGCAAGGTGACGCAGCTCCGCACGCACTGCGGTGGCGCACCACGCGCGGCCGCTTGTCGGGCCGTCGATCACGCAGAACAGCGCGCCCGGCGGGAGGCCGGCGCGGTCCGCGGTCCAGTCGGCCAGGATCGACCATGCCCATGGGTCCATCCCGACCTCCCGACGGCGATCACCCTTCCCGTGCCGAATGAGCAGGCTGCCGCGGCGCTCGTTGAGGTCCGTCTCTGCGAGCGTGAGGGCCTCGTGTATCCGGACGCCCGCGCGCCACAGCACAACGATCAGACCGCGCATCCGCCGGCCGTGACGAGTGTCTCCGGCCTGGCGCATGACCGCGACGATCTCGTCGACCGTGGGCGGATCGGCAGGGTACCGGCGGCCCTTATTCGGTGGGACCCGGCCGACATGATGGCCGGGCATTGTCGCCGGGGACCGGCGACGGCCAGCGGCGTCCAACAACTGATGAGCAGGCATGGCTCCCTCCTCTGGAGAGCAGACAGGTTGCTGCCTGCTCTAACCGAGCCGAGCCAAACGCGGGCAGGAGTTCCCCGGGCGCCGGCGAGCTCGGCTGCTGCCGCCTAGCCGCCCGGTTGCGGAAGCCACGCAATCAGCCCTCCTCATCGTCCCAAGCATCAGCGACGCGGGCGTCGAGGCCAGTGGCTGCGCCATCATGCGAGCGACAGCCAGGCGCGCTTGCAGGTCGTCGCGGATCGGGCTGCCAGCAACCAGTTCGGCGGGCCCTGCAACCGCGGAAAACGAGGGCAGGCCGGCGAGTCGCGGGCTGCAAGCCGCTTAGCTGGCGAGCGTGGTGATCGCGTCGCCGATCAGCTTGGCGCCGATTATCAGGCAGATGACCGCGATCATCGTGACGTTCTCGCGGACCATCCAGTCGTGCAGCTCGTCGAGGATCCGGGTCGCGCGGTCACCCGTGAGAAAATAGATCGCGACCGGCGCGCCCACGCCCAGCGTGGCGAGCACGATGAACACGATCAGCGCGACGGCTTGGCCGACCGCGTTCGCTCCGGTTTGAGCGATCGCCGCGGCGGCGCCTACGACGAGCAGCAGGTTCTTGGGACTGACCGCCGATAGCAGTGCTCCCATCCCGGCGGACTTGAAGGGCGTGAACGTGTCGATCTTCTTCATCCATGCCGGCAGTTGAGGCTCCCTGCCGCCGCGAGGACGTCCGCGCCACTGCCTAACCGCGAGCAGCCACAGCAGGATGCCGAGGATGATCTTGACGATGCTGATCCAAGTCGCTGGGCTGCCGTTCTCGCTGGCCGACGCGCCGCTCGCGATCAGGAGCACGATCGTCCCCAGGACGGCGATCCCCAGTACCCATCCCGTCAGGAAGGCCGGCCCGTTCGTCCGGCCTTTGGGCGTGGCGAGCATCAGTACCACGGCGATGATCGGCAGCGGGCTTAGCGCGACGCCGAGGCCAAACGAGAGGACCTCGCCGATCGCCTGGCCCGTCACCGAATTTCCCCCCGATCGGTCTCCACCCACCCATCATGTCCCCCGACGGTTGGGTGCCTATCACCCGATCCGGATGAAAGGCACACGTCCGACGCCGAGGGACGTCGACCGCTGTGCGGCCAGGGATTGCACAAACGCTCGGCGACCTTGGTCGCGGACGCCCAATAGAAGAGCTGGTGCACGCATGGCGTGGACGGGGTGATCTGGCGCGGGCTTTCAGCGAGTGCTATCGAACGTCGACGAAGACGACCTCGATCGCGTTGTTGCCGTAGCCGAGCCGGTTCCAGATGGGAACTTCGGGCTGCACGTTTCCTGCCGCGTCGGTTGCTCGTGCGCGCAGCGTCCTTCGGCCGCGTTCGTCTGGTTGCCATTCGAACGACCAGCTCTGCCACTGGTACGGGCCTCTCGGGGTCTCTAGGTGCGCTGGTAGCCACTCGGCCTCCCCGGTTAGGCTCACGTCGACATTGGTGACAGGACCCGTGCCGGACCATGCCTTACCGCGAACGACGTATGTGCCACCGAGGCGTACGGCGGCGCCCCGGCTGGGGTCTGTTATGCGCGCCCGCGGTCGCATGACGGTCACGCGCTCGGCGGAGCGGTCCTGCCACTGGTACATGTAGTGGCCGGTCTCGAACTCGCCGAGGAAGGGCTCCGTCATGATTTCGATGTGCTTCAGCCACTTGACAGAGGCGACGCCGTACCAATGCGGGACGATAAGGCGGAACGGTGACCCGTGGTCGGGATTGAGTGGCTCTCCGTTCATCTCGTAAGCGATCAGGATCTCGGCGGATGGGTCGGCGGCATGGACGAGCGTCAGCGATCGCTCGAACGACAGGTCGGAGGCGTCGATGTTCTTGAGCACTGGGTTGAGGATGTATGACCCGTGGTCGGCACCAGCGAAGCGCACTTCGACGCCGGCTGGATGCGGCTTGGCCCGCTCGAGTATCTCGTGCAGGAGCGCGCCCCTCCATCGTGCCGTGGATACTGCGTAGTCCCCCCACGGCTCACCGGCTGGAAGCGGCCTCATCGCGAGTCGACCGTTTCCGGCGCATTCGAGCGTGACGACGCGCTCGACTGGCGACAGTGCTCGGAGGTCGTCGAGCGTGAGCGTGAGGGGATTCTCAACCGCACCGGCGATCTCCAGAGCGCCGTCGTGATCGGGTACGGGAAAGTTGCTGCGCACGTAGTGCAGCTCAGTCGGGGTAACGTCACCCTCGAGTGCCTCGGGCGGCGCCTCGGCGTTGAACGGCTCGGCATGGATCATCGTGAGCGCCGCGCGCTGCCGTTCCAATTCGTCGGCTACAGCCATCTCGTGAGCCTCCTCAATCGAACCTAGTCGATTCAGTAGTCGGGGTCGCTAAAGCTTGGGTCGCGGTTCTCGTTGAATGCGCCGATCCCCTCAATTCGGTCTGGATGCACTGCGGAGCGCCAGTGGGCTTCCATCATGATCGCGATCGCCTGTTCGGTCGGTTGTCCTTGCCCAAGCCGGACTGCCCGTTTCACGGCTTGAACCGCTGTCGGTGAGTTGCTCGCGATCTTTTCCGCGATCCGGTGCGCGGCTTCCATCAGCTCGGTCTGCGGGTAGAGCTCGTTGACCATGCCCAGGCGGTGCGCCTCCTGGGCGCTGATCGGATCGCCTGTCATCAGCATCTGCATCGCCCTGCCCGGTGGGAGGACGCGCGGCAGGAACACCGGTGAGCCGCCGCCCGCGGCTAGTCCGATCATTGCCTCCGGCTGACCGAAGGAGGCGTTCTCCGACGCGATGATGAAGTCGGTGCTCTGCGCGATCTCCGACCCGCCGCCGTATGCGACACCGTTGACGGCCGCGAAGATGGGCTTCCGTAGCTCGCGCAGGGTGTACAACGTCCGGTCGAAGTCCTGGCGCTGCCGAAGCCAGCCCTCCTTGGTCATGTTCTTGCGTTGCCGGAGGTCGCTTCCGACGGAAAATGCGCGGCTCCCAGCACCGGTGATGATCACCGCCCGCACTGCTGGGCGGACGGCGATCGTTTCGAGGACCTCGGTGAGGCTCGCACCCATCTCCGTTGTGATGGCGTTGTCAGCGTGTGGCCGGTTCAGCATGACCACGGCGATCGAGTCGCCGGCCGCGTACTCCACGAGCACCGGGTTGTCGGGCTCCTCGCCCTCGGGAGGCGGCGGCCCGAAGTCGAGCGCTTTCCATCGTTCTGTGTTTGTCGAGCTTGCTGCCACGGCGCCTCCGGTCTGGGGTCGATCGTCCTAGGTGGTGAGTTCCGAGAGCCACCGCAGCCCACGAAGGCCGGGCGCGAAGCAGTACTCGCCGCCGCGCGTAACCACGAACGGCGGCATCTCCTGTAGCCGGCGCCTGATGGGTTGCTTGGGGATGGTGAAGACTCCGTTCCCGGCCGGTCTTCCAACGAGCGGATCCTGCTCCTGCGGCGCACCGATGAAGATGCCGTCGTTCAGCCACTGGGTCTTGACGAACTCGAACTGGCGCTTCAGATGTGAGCCGGCGAACACAAAGACGATGCCGCGGTCTGCGCCGTCATCCTCGAGCACGCCGTCCGGGAGTATCGGGCCGTAGCTGGTGCCACGCCGGATCATCCGGTGCAGGCGGACGTCCACGCTGCCGTCCTCATCAAGCGCATCCCGGGGGTTGGCGCGCCGCGCGTGCGCACCGGCAGGACACTTCAGCCCGCGGCGATCGTGGCCGTAGAGGAAGACGTTGTTCCGGGCGTTGTCCCCGCCGAGTTCCGGGTCGTCATCGTCAGGCGCCAAAACCAGAGGGGCCCCGCTTTGCCAGCGGCCGACCATCTTGGCGCCGAGCAACGCCTCCTCCTGGCGATCCGCCGCCCTGTCTCGGAGGTAACGGCGGTACGCAGCGACACGGGTGTGCAGCTTCCGAAACACGATGTACGTGCCGTTGCGCCCGAACCCTGTCGGGATGGGCATGGGCGGAAGCTCTCCGGTCTCGTCGGGGTAGCCGAGGATGAACTCGCCGGCTTTGATCGGCCGCTCCAGCGGATTGGACGCCGGGATCCCGCTCCCCTCGATTGCCGGTTGGCCGATCCCGTCCTTGAAGCCGAACGACGTGCGGCCGGTCGGGAGCTGGTAGCAATCCTGGCGCCAGATCGCCTCGACTCCGGATAGCTCCTCGAGCGCCCGGCGTGCGCGCTCGAGCCTCGCCTCCAACCGCGCGGCGTCGGGTGACAGGCCCGCCAGCGCGACGTGGACCTCCGGGGTACCGAGCGGCTTCTCCCAGTTCTCGGGGCTGCTCTCGCCGCGATCACCCAACTCCGCCGCGCGCGCCGCCATGCCCTGCCGGAACTCCGGCGCGAAGCTGTCGAGCGAGGCTTTCGGCATCCCCAGCGCCTTGAACCCCTGATAGGTGAACCCAACCGTCACCCAGGCGTCCTGCGCTCGGTCGGACGACGCGCTGGCGGCGCCGACCGCCGGCAGCAGCCGCCGGATGAGCTCCCGTCCTGCCCGTCGATCGTCGATGCGAAGCAGCAGGTAGGTCCCGACGTATGGGGACGGTCGTTGGTGGAGCACGCCGCGTTGGATGTCGTCCAGCTCGAGAGTCGAGCTTGCCGTCGCGGTCGGGGCGCTCATGACTCGAACCTCTACAGGTGCTCGGGAGGTTTGGGGGGATCCGGGTTCGGGGGCGCCAGGTACGGGAACGTCTGCGACGCAGGCCGTGTGGCTTGATCGACGCCGTCGCGGATCGTCGGGCCGTTTCCGGCGTTCACCAGCAGCGTTAAGATCGTGTCCATCACGTCGTCGTTCAGCGTTCGGCCGCCACAGGTCTGATGCGCCTCCCCGCGCCGGGCGGCCATCTCGATCTCGAGGAACGAACCCTGCTCGGCGTACGGCTTGGCCGCGTCGACGACGAGATAGTCAGCCAGCAACAACCCGGTCAGCGGGTGCGTCCCGTCCCCGCTAATCGGCCAGTCGATGTTGCCGTCAAGGCTGTCCCAGAACGCAAGGTTCGCGTTCAGCCTGGCGCGGTACGCCCCCAAGTAGTGCTGGGCAAGGTGAAACGCGTCGTCCATGTTGTAGAGGTCGCGGATCTCGAGATCGCGGTTCACGGGGTCGAACTCCTTGGGCGCCAACATCAGGTTTGGCACCTCGGGTCGGCCGACCCGCTCGAGCCGGACGTGGAGCTTTCCGCGCGTAAGCGTCTCGCCGACCACGCCGAACAGCTCGCCGCCGTCGAACAGGCGCTTGCGGTCGACCTCGACTACCAGGCTGAGCACGTTCTTGCCGTCGAGATAGATCGAGCCCGGGTCGGTAAACGCCAGCTTCCGCGTCGCGATCGTCCTAAGCGCCGCCGGCGCATCCAGGATGAACGGGTCCCACCGCACGCCGGCGAAGACGCGGACTCCGTGCGCCCGGGCGCTCCGCTCGTCGTGCACGCTGAACGGGACCGTCTCGCCGGCCGGCGTCGAGCACGTGCCCTCCTGCTCAAGCGCGGTCGCGTCATCGCCGTCCCCGGGGTCTGAGAACACACAATCGAACACGAGCTCCTCACCACCTGCGGCGACCGGCGCGGGATCGTCGCGACCGGCCGCGGTCAGCGGGCGCAGCCGGAAGCGGTAGATCAGCCCGTCCGAGAACTTCGCCGACGGCGGCGCGAACGGCAGCGTGTTCAGCACCAGCACGAGCCAGTCCGGACGCTCCGGGCTCGGGAACGCGTACAGGTCGGTGATGTCCGCGATCGGCTCGGCTACCGCCCGGGGCCCGGAGATGTGGTGCGACATCGCGTGTCCTCGTCGGCCGGTAAGTGCGTGCGCCGGGCTAGTCGCTAGCTTCGTCGAGCAACGGCTTCAGTGCCGGGTGCTGCAGAGCCTCGGCGGCCGCGGGATCGTCCAGCACCCGTTGGAATGCGTCGTTCACACGCAGGGCCTTGCGGATCTCTTTGACGGTGCCGGGGTAGTTGCGGGCGTACGCGGCGGCGGTCCGCTGAGCGCCAAGAATGAACGCTTTCAGGGCGGCGAGGTCGGGAAGCCCCTCGTACCCCTCGACGTGCTGGAAGACCGCGTCGAACAGCGCCAGCGTCGGCCCCGACGTAAGGAAATCCTCCATGTAGGAGTCCCACGGTCCGTCGAAGCTCGTCGCGAACAGCAGCCGGCTGTCGTCGTCGAACGGCACGAACCGAGCCTCGTGAATCGTGGCAACGGCCATGTTGTAGTCCCCCGACTGATACCCAGGGGTGTTCTGCAGTGCCTGCAGCGCCTCCCGCAGTGCAGTCGCGTGTCCGGGCCTGATCCGGAAGAACAGGCTGAACTCGCTCGTGGACCCGACGGAGACACCCGGCCGGGATGTTGTTGTCGAAGATGTTGCCAAGACCGCCTCGTGTATCGCTCGCTCGCGCCGTGAACCGGCGCCCTGAGCCAAGCTTGTGAGACGACCACCTCGGCGTCATCACCCAAATCGGATGAGCGGCGGGCCAGCGGAGCTCAACGGGATCTCGTCCGCTGCCCACTCGGTCGGAGCCAGGCGCATTTTCAGTCAGGCGAGCGCCATCGAAGATCGGGTCCGAAGACCCGCGCAGCCCGGGTGGCAGAGACCTGCATTCACTCGGCGCCGGCACTCAGCGGCTCGCAGCTGGTCTCTCCGCCGGGTAGCTTGAGAGATGAGCACTCACTCAAGGAAAATCATCAACAACAACGGCCCAGTCCAGAACCCAGACTCCACCGAAACCAGGGCGGTTCAACGTGTCGTCCAAACCGGGGGCGGTCCACTTGCGCTCCGTCGGCAGGGGCGTTCTCGAGAGGCGTTCGGCTCGGGGACGTCAGGCTCGCTTGTAGCGCGCCGCGATGTATTCGTCGACCCAGTCGCGTGAGCTGCGCCAGGTGCCGTCGGCCGCTTTGGCTGCGTTGAGACGTCCGCGGATTGCGGCGACCCGCAGGGCGTTTGCCGAGATGTCGCGCGTAGCAAGCGCGGGGAGCGGAACAAGCCGCGCGGGGCCGGCGACCGCGGGCACGATGAACTTGTAGAGGTTGTCGAGAATCGCGCGGGCGAGGAACTCGCCCAGGGGTCCAACGTCGCCCTGGTCGGCGCGGCGCAGCGCGCTGAGGTACCGCGACCTGTCGCCCTTGTACATGATCGCCGGGGGGTAGCCAAGCCTGACCAGCAGAAGGTTGAGTATCAGTCGGCCTGCGCGCCCGTTGCCGTCGAGGAACGGGTGGGTCTGCTCGAAGCGAGCGTGTAGCGAAGCGAGCATCTCCGGGAGTTCTGGTCCATCGAAATCGGCCAGCGCGCGCGCCTCGGAGATCCAGTTGCCCACGAGCGCGGGCACCTCTGTCCACGCTGGTGGAACCATCCCGCCCGGGAATGGCTGGATGTCGTGCTCGCGGAAGGAGCCCGGGCCCTCGCGCTCGGTCGCCTGCGGGTGTGGCGAGACATCCCAGACCGGAGTCATGGCCAGCTCATGGATATGCCGCAGCTCAGTGAGCGAGACCGGCGTGGCATCGCTCCACTCACCTGGCTGGATGGCGTGCCCGTACACCCAGTCGGCGGCCGTGGCGTACCCGCGCACTTCCAGGTATTCGCTGAGCTCCTTGTTGCCGACCGCGCGTCCCTCCGCCAACAGCGCCTCGACCTGCTTGAGCACGAGCGTGTTCCCCTCGATCGCGGTCGAGTGATGGGCCTCCTCGAGCCAGATGCCGCGCCATATCGCTTCGGCCTCCAGTGGTGATGGCAGCCCGCCGAGCCGCTCTCGCAGCTCGGTGATCTGAACGTGGAGGCGCTCGTACAGCGCTGTGCGTGGTGGACGGCCTCGCCGGATGGCGGGAGATTTGTTCGCCATGAGCCGGATCAAGCGTACCGAACAATTTATGAAGTGTTCGGTAGATGCTCATCGATTTGTTCCGAACACTTTTTCGGCGGTTTTCTGCTCAGGCATTTTCATCCTCGAGGTCAGCGGAGAGCACGGCACTTGCGCTCGTGCGCAACTGCAGCACGCTCGTCGAATCGACCGGCGAGACGCCTCATTCGTGACGAAGCGGAAGCCCGCAGGTGCCTGGTGCTTGCAGCTCCAGACGCCAGCCGGCTAGCGGCCGGGCTGCTGCTCCGCCGAGAACGCGGGCGGCCCTGCGGGGCCGGACGAGACGCCTGAGACGGACGAGTTGGGAGAGCCCGCTCTGGACCGTCGCAGGCACCCGCTCCGCCAGGTGAAGCAGCAAGGCCGGCGGCCGAGACGGCGCTACCGCCTTCTATCGAGAGGAGCCACGCTGCCAGCGTGAACTGTGTGATGCGTAACCCAGCAGCCAGCCCTGGCCGGCCTGCCTAGCTGCAGTCATGTGCAGGCGGTCCCCAGCGTTGACGAGTGCTTCCGCTTCGACGCCGGCTTGCAGTTCGCCACCGCATGGCGATGATCGCACCCGTCGAGGTTGCGACTGCTTGCGAACACATGTCCCGAGCATGTCCCGAACTCGGCAATTCTGAGGCGCGCCAAGAGCATCTGAGCGAACACAGACGTCCTTATCTACAGCAGAAGACCTGCAGAGGGCGATCTTCTAATCCGATGGTCGCAGGTTCGAGTCTGCCGGGGGAATTCGGAAGCGGAGCTTTAGCGGCCGCGGGGGCTCACAAAGTACGTGTCGCGCTGCCGCAAGACCCCTCCTCGCGCGCGCCAAGCCGCGCACACACCGGAGGAGCGGTTCGCCACATGGGCGAGAGCGCCGTCGCGGGAGTCGCGCTACAGCTCTGATGCCGGACCATCGGATTGGATGCGGGTGCCGTCGTGTGCTCGGTCCCGCTGGCGGTCGAGACGTCGAGCTACCGGCCGGCGGTGCGCTAACAAACCGGATCGCCCGATCGGCGCAACCCGACCGGGCGAATTCTTCGGCCGTCGTCGGCTCTTAGCGTGCGCCCCGGGAATCTACGGCGCGAGCCGGAACGGCGGGTAGCGATCGGTGACGAGAACGTGGGCGTAGGCGATTACCCGGTTTGTCCAGCGGCCGACGCCGACGAGGAAGTCGAACATCCCGCGTGGGAAGCGACCGGTGAACAGGATCACGAACCAGGCCGCGACGACCACGAACAACGCCGCGATGTAGAGGAAGAAAAGCACCACGTAGTGCGGGATGGCCAGCAGCCACTTGACCAGCGGCAGCCAGCGGTTGAGGTCGTTGCGCGCATCCGGGTAGGGGAAGTCCAGACGCACTGCCTGATGCTCGTCGGTGGAGGGATAGCGGTCGTCCATCAGCGCCAGGAAGACGCCCACCCGGGCCGAGAACCGCATCAGCTCGAGGTTCCAGTCAAACCACCAGCGCGGGTACTTCTGGCGAAACAAGATCATCAGTAGCGCGGGCAGCACGATCAGGCCGCCAGCGGCGGCGATCGTGACGGCCCGGCCTTCGCCGTAGCCGTAGGTGTAGCCGCCCTCAACGAGGGAGAGCACGATCGCGATCGGGATGATCACAACCAAGCGAAAGAACGTGGTCAGACGGTTCAGCGGCCGCTCTGGGTAGTCGACCGAGTACCCGACGGGATAAGGGCGGCCCGCGCCCGGCGGTTGAGCGGGATATGGCTGATCCATGAGATGCCTTTCTGTCGGTCCGTCAGGTGTACGGCGTACACTCTGGTTGTGGATGATAGGTGTACGCCGTACACTTGTCAAGCGCAATGACACACCAGACAAACACCCGCCAGACACCGCTGAGCAGAGGTCGCGTGCTCGAGGCGGCCGTCGCGCTCGCCGACAAGACCGGACTCGAGGGATTCGGCATGCGCCCACTCGCGCAAGAGCTCGGCGTCGTGCCGATGGCGCTCTACAAGCACGTCGCCAACAAGGAAGAGCTCCTCAACGGAATGGTCGACATCGTCTTCTTCGAGATCGAAGTTCCGTCCGGCGGCGCCGACTGGAAGTCCGCAATGCGGCGCCGGGCGATCTCGACGCGTGAGGCGCTGGGGCGCCACAGCTGGGCGATCGGGCTGATGGAAACCGCGGCGCCCGGGCCTGCCAACCTGCGAAACCACAACGCGGTGATGGGCTGTCTACGGGAAGCAGGCTTCTCGTTCGAGACCGCGATCCACGCCTATTCGGTCCAGGACGCGTATATCTACGGCTTCGCGCTGCAGGAGAAGACACTCGGGTTCGTGACACCCGACGGCGCCGGAGAAGCGGTGCAGAGGAGGGCGCAGACGATCGGCGTGCTTGATGACTACCCCTATCTCGCTGAGATCGTAAAGAGACTCCCGGAGACCGGGTACGACAACGCGGTCGAGTTCGCCTGGGGACTCGATCTCATCCTCGACGGCCTCGACCGGCTCCGCCGCGAGGTCTGACGGTCATGGCATCGCCGTCAGCGGTACTGACGATCTTCCCCGAGCCACGGAGAGCGCGATCCGCAGTCACGCTCGTGCGGCGACTCAGGCTTCCGGTTTCTGCTTCATGGAGTCCTCCTCGCGGTGCTCCGTGGCCGTGAGCGGGTACTCATCTGTCTTACGGGCCAGCCCTCGTCTCCGCCCGCGAACACGTGTCCCGAATATGCCCCGAACTCGGCAATTCTGAGGCGCGCGAAGAGCATCCGAGCGAACACCAACGCCCTTATCTACAGCAAAGCGCTGCAAGGGCGATCGGACGGCGACGCTGCTGCCGGCGTCACGGCGGCCGGTCTTGGAGCGCGTGGGCGGCTACTGCCGGCGCCGGGCAGCGAGTGTTGGGGCTAGGCAATGCTGGAACCCGGGAAGCCGCGCACCGGGTGCAGTTCGTAGGTGAAGATGCCGGCCTGGACGCCGGGGTCGTGATCCATGATCTTGCTTGTCTCGTCGAGGCTGGTCGTGAAGATGCCCAGCCCGGACCAGTCGCTGGGATCGTTGTCGTCCGGGAGGACGATCGCCAGGACGCCGTGGTCGACCAGCGCCAGCATGCGCCGCCCGTGCTCCCACACGATTGGGTCGACGTCGGGCCTCACGAAGCTGGCGGTCTCGCGCAACAGCATCGCGGTGTACGGGCGCTCCGCGGCGATGCGATCGCGCATCGTCTGGTCACTGATCTGGGGCAGCGGCACGCCGCCGATGTGATCGTGATCGGTCACTCGCGACTGCGGGTGATCGCCGCCGATCTCAATGCCTCACCGTTCGCCCCGCACCTGTCGTCTGACCCTGCGGTCGAACTGCTCGAGGATCGACGGCACGACCAGGCGATGCGTCGGGTGGATCCCGGCCCAGACCGCTCGCGCCCGCGGGTTCTGCTGCTGGACGAAGGTGTCGAAGAGCACCGCATCTCCCTGACGCTTGATGAGCAGTTCCGCGGGCATCCCGACGCGCGAGCGAGCGCCCAGCAGGATGAAGTCGGCGGTGTTCTTCCGGATCTCCCAGCCGAGAATGTGTCCCGGCGATCCGGGCGCGGCAAGCCGCAGGCCGAGCATGATCCAGCCCGACCACAGCCTCAGCCGGAGCGGGCTTGGGGCATCGTCGAAGATCGCGCGGGCCCACTGCTCGGCCGTCCTGTCCGTGGAGCGCCCAACCCGCACCAGGTACGCGTCCTCGTGGTCGATCCCGTCGAGCGTGCTCAGTCTCCGGGCGGCTGGCGGCACCTCGATTTTGCGAACGCCTCCGATGCGCTCGGCAGCGGGAGCGAGCGCGTCGCAGGGGATGTGTGCGTCCAATAGGGTCATCTTCTCGGGAACCTCCTCTAATCGTGCGCCATCGAAGCGGCCAGAGAGACAATCTGATAAGGCCTCCTATCAGACGCTAGCATCTGATAAGGTGCCTTGTCAAGATGCCCCCTGTGGCCAGAATCAGCGACGTCCCGCCGACGAGAACCCGGACCTATCGCGGCGAGGCGGCCGGAGACCGCAAGGCACGCCGCCGGGCCCAGCTACTCGAGGCCGGGCTCGATCTGCTGGGGAACCAGGGCTGGCAGGCGGCCACCGTGACCGCCATCTGTGAACGAGCACGGCTGACCCCGAGGTACTTCTACGAGAGCTTCGCCAGTCGTGACGAGCTGCTGGTCGCCATCTTCGACAGCATCATCGATGAGATCACGCGCGAGGTGCTGGCGTCGAGGCCCACGAATCCGGTCGACCTGCTGCGGGCGACGGTGACCGCGTTCGTGAGGATGGCGAGCGAGGATCCCCGCAAGGGGCGGGCCACGTTCATCGAGGCCTTGGGCAGCGAGGCGCTCACCCGACGGCGCATCGAGGGGATGCACTGGTTCGCCGATCAGTTGGCTCAACAGGCGCGCGCTGGGCGCCGGCTGGGCAAGCGCGAGGCGCGAAAGCTCAAGACCGCGAGCCTGATCGCGGCCGGCGGCCTGATCGAGATGATCACCGCGTGGCTGGACGGTGAGCTGGATAGCCGCCCCGAGCAGATGGTCGACGAATACACGCAGGTATGCGCGGCGGGACTGGCCGCCGCGGCAGGAGCTACGCCCTAGGCGGATGCGACCGCGATCGTTGCGTTTTCGGCCCGGCGGCGTGACCCGTGCACCGTTGCGCCGCCTGAGCAGACTCCTTCGGGTCTTGTCATGTCGTCAGGAGCTGGGCGGGACGAGGTCGAGCTGGGCGAGGCGTTCGGGGTCAAGGAGAGCATCGATCGCGATGATCCTTCCGTCCGTGACCGTGAACGCCATCACCGAGAACGCTCGCCCTCGCGGGGCGACCACGGCTCCCGCGGCGCCGTTCACCAGTGCCGGCCTCACGAACGGGTAAAGCCTGGAGTAGGTCGCCGCGTGTCGTGCCACGGCCTCGGCGCCGCGAAGCACGAGCGACGCATCTGCGCGCAGCACGCCGCCGTCGATCCGCAGCTCCACGTCGGGATCGAGCACCCCCACCAGCGCCTCGAAGTCGCCATCGCGCGAGGCGGAAAAGAACGCGTCCACCACCTCTCTCTGCCGGGCGAGATCGGCGTCCGGCTCCGGGGATCCCTGCACACGGCGCCGCGCGCGGCTGGCGAGCTGGCGCGTTGCCGCCGGCGGCCGGTCAAGCAGCGTGGCGATGTCATTGAACGGGACGGCGAACATGTCGTGCAACACGAACGCGACCCGCTCGGCGGGACTCAGCGTGTCGAGGACCACGAGCAGGGCCAGCCCGACGGAGTCGGCCACCAACGCCTCGTGCTCGGGGTCGACATGCTCGTCAAAGCTCACCACAGGGTCCGGGACGTGGCCCGAAAGCTGCTCAGGCCGCGACCGGCGCGCGCGCAACATGTTCAGGCACACCCGCGCCACGATCGTGGTCAGCCATTCGCGCATGTTCTCGATGCCGCCGGTGTCTGCAGGGCAGGCTCGAACCCACGCGTCCTGCAGGGCGTCCTCAGCCTCGGTGACCGATCCGAGCATCCGGTAGGCCACGGCTTGCAGATGGGATCTGTGCTCGTCGAAGCGGTTGGCCAGCCAGTCGCGGTCGTTCATGGTCACCTCAGCGACGGTCATCTAACGGGGAACCGGAGACCTCTCAGTACCGGAATCACCAGTGCTTGTGGAAGCCGATGTTTGCGATCAGGGCGGCCACCATCAGCACCAGAAAGAAGACCGCCCCGCCGATCCCACGGTCGCGCACCCGGATGTGTGCACTCACGGCGCAGACGAAGTAAAGGACGAGACCGATTGCGGCTGCCGTGCCGAGAGGTGGCACAGCGAAGCCCACCAGCAGCCCGACCGCGCCGGACGCCAACAAGGACCCGAGCGGAACCATCCAGCTTTGCGACACCTGCACCCGGTCCGCGACGACCTTGACCGACTCTGCGCCAATGAAGTTCAAGGACGCTGCGTAGCCAGTCGCGAGCGCCGCCACGATCGTGACCACGACATAGGCGATGTGCATGTCTCTTAAGACACGCGTCGCCCGAAGAATGTGACCAGGAGTGCGGGGGGCAGCGCCACACCCGGCGATGGCGAGGCCCGATCAGCCGCCTCAATGACCCGCGCGGCGCCGGAGACCGCCGTGAGCGGCGCGGCGGCGTCGTCGCGACCGCTTGGTTCACGGTCAACGATTGGTCACGGCGTCAGCACGACCTTGCCCGGAATGTGCTGGGTCGACTTGGCCATGAAGGCATCGCGGGCGTCCGCGAGCGGGTAGACCGCGCCGACCTGCGGTCGCAGCGTGCCCTGGTCGACGAGGCGGGTGATGTCCCGGAGCTGGGCTCCGCTCGGGTCGCGTACGAAGTGAACGGTGCGGATGTCGTCCCGATCGGTTTGCGGCGGGGCCATGACGGACACCAGCGCACCGCCGGGCTTGACCAGGGCCGATGAATGGGCGAGCACATCGCCGCCGACGGCGTCGTAGACCAGATCGACCTGATCGACGGCCGTCTCCCAGCCGTCCCGTTCGACGTCGACGAAATCGTTGGCGCCGAGCTCGAGCGCGCGCTGGCGTGCGCCGGCCCGCCCGGTTCCGATGACGTCGGCGCCGGCCCAGCGGGCCAGCTGCACGGCCACCGATCCGACCCCGCCGCCGGCGCCGTGGATCACCACGGTCTGGCCGGACTCGAGGTGGCCGTGGTCGAACAGCGCCTGCCAGGACGTGAGCCCGGCTTGTGGGATCGCAGCGGCTTCGATGAAATCGACTGTTGTCGGCTTCGGTGCCAAGCTGCGAGCCTCGATCGTCACGTATTCGGCGGCCCACCCGTCGCGGTACCCGTCGATGAGGCCGTAGACCTCATCGCCCACCGACACGCCGGCGGTGCCGTAGCCGAGCGCGACGACGACGCCCGATCCCTCGTGGGCCGGGATCCATGGCGTCCGGTCGTGCCCGGCTCGATCGGTCCGGATGGGCCAGGTCAGCTCGGTCGGGGTGAAGCTGGCGGCGCGGACTTGCACCAGTGCGTCGCCGATCGCAGGCTGGGGATCCGGGGCGTCCTCGTAGACGAGGCCCTCGATGCCCTCGAAGCCCTCCGGCTCCTGGATGCGGACGGCTTTCATGAGACTCTCCTAGTCACGTCGGGGATGTCATCGGTCATTCTTACGACACGCAGCGGCGAAACAATGTGACCGATGGAAAATCGCGAGCGGCTGGCCCGCCGGCCACATGCTTTTCGCGAATCTGGGCCCTCCCGGAGCGGACGACTCCCGGTGGGATCAGCCGGTTCTAGTTGCCTGAGTCCGGCATGGCGCCGAGCAGCCGATAGGCGAAGAGCTCCTCGAAGCCGAGTCGTCGGTATAGCCCTTCTCCCATCTCGGAGGCTTGCAGAGACACCACCTCGGCGCCGAGCTCGAGCGCCTGGTTGGCGGCGGCGACAGTGCACGCGGCTGCGAGGCCGCGCCCGCGGACATCGGGAAGCGAAGCGATCCAGTTGAGCATCCCCACGCCGGCCGCGAGCCAGCTTGACGCGCAGGCCACGGGACGCCCATCCTGGTAGGCGAGGCACGCCCAAGCCCGATCCCGATCAAGCAGGTGCTCGGGGTCGAAGGCATCGCTGAAGACCCCAGTCGGGAACCCGAGCGATCGATACGCCGCGTCACAGATCTCCCAATACGAGCGGGCCTCATCAACATCAAGCACCGGCCGAACGTCCCCCGGTAGTTGGTCGAGCGGCATTCGGCGGACCATCTCCGGAAAGCGCTCCATCACGGGGAACATCCCGGCCGATAAAGCAGCCTGCGCGAGGTCAGGATCGCCCGGCCAGGTGTAGGCCACAAAGCCCCGTTCGCGACCGAAGAAGAACGAGCGCGCTCGGGAGAGCAGGCCGACCGCATCACCATCCGAGTCCTTTCGCATCACTGCATTGAGGAATGGCAGTGGGCTGCGAGACGCGTACAGAAGCTCGTCGCCGCGGCGATCCACTGCGCCGCCCGGGGCCTCACCCATCCAGCTCTCGACTTCCATGAGGTTCAGATGCACCCGACCGGCGAGCTCAGCGTCCATATCCATATCCATATCCGATCCGTCAACTGTCTACGAAGTGCCGTGGTCGGATCAGCTTCCGAACCGCTTTTCGGTCAAGCGTGTCTCGGCGGTGAGGGCTAGATCGTCGGCTGCCGCGCGGCCTCGACGCCGAGCGACCCTTGCCCGGACTGCTCAGGTACGAGCCACCTGTCTCAGTACGGTGGTGACGTCTTCGGGATAGTACGGCCACCCGAAGAGCGCTCGCACATAGCCTGCCGAGTCGATCACGTACGCGACTTCGTCGTGGGTGATGTAGTGCACCGTGGTCCCCGCGATTCGTTTCGTCGCCACCGAGACGCCGATCTCATAGCGCTTCCAGACGGCCGCGAGCTGCCGGGGCGAACCGACGGCCCAGTGCCATTGCGGCACCAGATCCCACTTGTGGAAGTCCTCGAGGAGATCGGCGCGCTTGTCGGCGTAGATGTCGACGCTTACGGCGATGATCGTCGGCCGCTCGGGGGCGGGTAGATTCGCGTCGACGTCGTTGAGCACGTGGGCGGCCAGCGGACACAGGTTGCGGCACAGAGGGTCGACGAACGTCAGGATCACCGGGCGGCCCCGGAAGGCCGCCAGCGCGATCGGGTGGCCTTCCTGGTCGATAAGCCTGAAACCCGGAGCGCGGCGCTGGCGCGGCGCCCACCGGAACGGGGTGGTCCCACTGGTGGCGGCGACCGCAGGGGTTCCGCCCCGATGGCGCAAGACAAGCACGGCGACGATCGGGAGCCCGGTGGCGACGCACACCAGGAGGGCGCAGGCCGGGACCAGCCACCGGAGCCGAACCTGACCAGCAGGGGCTCGGGTCGCTGCTGGGGCTACGCGGCGCCGGCGACCGGAGCGCCGGCGGAGCGCCACGGCTGCCGCTGCCACCACAACCAGGAAGGCGAGGACGACGAGAATGGCTACCACGGCGCTGTCGCCGCCTGCTCGCGCGGACCCTCGCGCCGGGACTTGTGGCTCGGGTGCGAGCCTGACTCCGGCGCTCGCGGCCAGGCGGCGCACGGCCGTCTCCGCTGCACCCAGCAGACCGCCGGTGGCTGACGTGACCGGGACCTTGGCGAGCTGCCCGTCTGCTGGGCCGGATGGGTGACCTGGCCAGTTAAAGCCGATCCCGTTCGGCATCACGACGAGCAGCCGCTGGCGGTGGATGCCGGCGAGCTCGATCCCCAGGAATCGGGCGTAGTTCCGCGGTGACCCCCACAGCGGAGTCACCGATCCCAGGTCGTAGCTGTCCGGGATGATCGCAACCCTGACCGGGAAGCCCGCTCGTTGCGCGGCCCGCAGGACAGCCAGCAGCCGCGCCTGCTGCTGGGCAGAGGCATTCGCGTCCGCCGGCACGAACGCCAGCTGGGAAACGAGCACATCGCTGGCGGGATCACCGTCCGCCAGCGCCACCGAAGGGATCATCAACGCTACGAGCACGACCACGGCCGTCGCCAGCCCGCCACGCCAAACGTTCAGTCGATCACCAGGCACCGCTCGCATCCGAGACCCCCGGTTGCATAGCACACGACAGGCCAGCCAGCCAGTCGCCACCACAGAGTCGTAGCAACGCCGACCGAGCGAAACCCTCAGTCCGGGTCGGAGTCCGTCGGTGGCGAAGGCGCTGACGCGAGGCGCGGCTCGCCGGTAGGATCGATCGGTGATTCTGCTCGTTCCGCACACCAGGGAGCGAGACCACGCCTGACCGTGACCGGGCCGGCCGGGGTGGGCCGCCGGCGGCATCGGTAGGCGAGGCCGCGATCGCGCACCCCGCGCGTCTCGTGGGCGGGCTGCGCCGGCCGTCAGTCGGATTCGCGGCGATCTGCCTCGGCTATTTCGCGATCATCCTCGACGGCAGCGTCCTCAACGTGGCCGTGCCGGCGATCCGGAGAGACCTGCACGGTTCTCTGGCCGGCGCCCAATGGGTGCTCAACGCCTACACGCTGACGCTGGCCGCCCTGTTGCTGACCGCGGGCGCGTTCGGTGACCGCGCCGGGCTGCGGCGCATGTTCTTGAGCGGTGCGGTGGTGTTCACGGCGGCGTCGGTGGCGTGCGCGACGGCGCCGTCCATCCCCGTACTGACCGCCGAGCGCGTGGCCCAGGGGCTCGGCGCCGCGGCCCTGTTGCCCGCGACCCTGGCTCTGATCCCGCACCTGTTTCCCGAACCTGCCGACCGCGCGCGCGCCGCGCTGGTGTGGGTCGGCATTGGCGCCGGGGCGATCGCGGTGGGCCCGTTGGTTGGCGGCCTGCTGATCGACGCCTTCGGCTGGCGGAGCATCTTTCTGATCAACCTTCCGATCGGGATCGTCAGCGTGTTGCTGGGGCGGATCAACGTCGCCGAGACGTCACGTCAGCCCCGAGCGGTGGATTGGTTTGGCCAGGTGAGCGCGATCATCGCCCTCGGTCTGGTGACGACGGCGGTGATCCACGCCGGCCGGTCGAGCTGGAGCGCGCCGGTCACGATCGGCTTGCTGGTGGCGGGCCTGCTGGCCGGGGGTGCGTTCTGGATCGTGGAGCGGCGAGTGGCTGAGCCGATGCTGCCGCCGACGTTCTTCGCCGATCGCGTGCGGACGGTGGCCGTGGTCTGCGCGGCGCTGGTGGGGTTCCTGTTCTACGGGACGCTGTTCATGATGTCGCTGTACTTCCAGGAGCTCCGGGGCTGGACGCCCGGGGTGACGGGCGTGGCTGTGTTGCCGCTGACGGTGGGCACGCTGCTGGCCCCGTTTGGCCTGTATCGCCCGCTGGCTGATCGGTTCGGCCATCCCGTGCTGTTGGTGGCCGGGTTTGTGTGCGGCGGGTTGGGGATCGCGGTGCTGGCGGGGACCGGTGCTCACACCGCGTACCCGGTGATCGCGTTGGGACTGCTGCTGGTCGGCCTGGCGAGCACGTTCTGCTTTTCCGCGCTGACCTCGCTCCTGCTCGCCAGCGTGTCAGCGGACCAGTCGGGTCTGGCCTCCGGGGTGCAGAACACAACTCGTCAGACCGGCGCCCTGATGGCGGTGTCGATCCTCGGCGCCGTGCTCAACGCCCACGCCATGGTCCATCGGCTCCCGGGCGCGTTCGGCGTTCTCGCGGTCGTGGCGGTGCTCGCCGTCGGCGTCAGCTCGCTGTCGCTGTCCGGCGAGCGGTCCCGTGCGCGCTGATTGTGCTCACGACCCGGGCGGGTCGATGCCGAGCTCTGCGATCAGCATCGTCGCCCGGGCATCGTTTTCGCCGATCCGCTCGGGGACCGGGGCGCCCGCGGTGAGGAGGAGCTTCACGATCTCGGCGTAGGGCTCCGTGGGGATCTCCTCGATGGTCCGCATCGTCGGGCCGCCCTCCGGCTCGTGGCAATGGCGCGAGCCGTGCAATGCGGCTCCGACCGCGGTTCCGCCGTCGCGAAAGCTGAGCGCCGCGCCCCGCCTGATGAGCTCGCTGGTCATCTCAACGCGGCCGCGCCAGCATGCTTCGCGGAGCGGTATCTCCTGACCTCCCGGGTCGCCGTCGATCCGGGCGCCGGCGTGGAGCAGGCGCCGCATCGCCTCGAGGTGGCCGCCTTGGATCGACAGGATCAGCATCTCGTCAAGGATCGAGAGCGCGACCCCGGCGGGCACGATCCGTTCCTTTCCCAGGAGGCACGCGCCGACGGTGCGATCCTCATTGCTGACCGCGTCCTCGCTGGCGCCGCGCGCCCGCAGGAGATCCGCCACTGACTCCTCGCCCCAGCGGACGGCGATCTGGAGCGCGGTGAGGCCGTGGTCGTCGGGCGCGTCGATCGGCGCCCCGGCGTCGAGCAGGGCGGCGACCGTCCGGGGGGGCCGCCGGCGCCACATCGCCTGGTGGAGCGTGGCCCCAGTCGCCCGCGCGCCGTGGCTGCAGAACATCTCGACCATCTCGGGGTTCGGGAAGTTCAGCGCCCGCCCGAGGTCGTAATCGACGAGATCCTGCCGTGCGCCGGCCTCGATCACGAGCATCGCGCACGTCGGATCGCGAAACTCAGCCGCGTGGTACAGGACCTCGTTGCCGTGATAGCCGTCGCGATCGTCGGTCGGGTCGGCGCCGGCCTCGAGCAACATCCGCGTCAGCTCGGGGTCTCCGGCGATCCCGGCCGCGCCGTACAGCGCGACCTGGAGCCACGTGCCGTCGTGGATGAACGAGGCGTTTGGATCGGCCCCGGCGGCCAGCAGGCGCCGCACGACTTCGCGGATCCCCGCGGCCCGCTCGGGGTCGCCGCGCAGTAGCCGGGAGAAGCACGCGTACAGGATTGGCTGCCAGCCGTTCGGTCCAGTGGGCTCGTTGACCGCGGCCGGCCGCGCCGCCAGCCGCCGCGCGAGCTCCTCCGCCTCACCGGTCACGCACGCGCACGCGAGGTCGTGACGGGCGAGCGCGGGGTCGGCGTCGAGCAGGGCCCGAGCGCGCCGCAGATCGGCCGAGGTGGCCGAGGCGATCAGGGCGGCCGCCCGCTCGGCGGCGTCCAGCGTGAGCGCCTCGACATGGAACTTCAACCGCGGCCAGGACCGGAAACCGTATTCGCGCGCCAGCGCAAGCTGGGCCAGCGCGATCGACGGAAACTCGCCCGCCTTGCGGCGGCGTTTGGCCTCGTCGCGCAGATGGCGCAGATCCGGGCGGGGAGGCAGGGAACGCGGCTCGGACATGTCAGCTCCTTTCGGCCTCCGACGGGTCCGCACGCCGGGCCGAAAGTCACGTCCGCCACCGGTGGCAACAGGCGATTCTCACAGGTGGGCCTGCGACCCTTTCCGCGGACCGGATGCGTCCTGCACGCCCCGGCGACGATAGCGCATGGAAGGCGCCGGGGCTCGTTCACGCGTCGCCCGCGAGCAGGAGGTTTGAGCGGCGCGGTCGGTGGATAGACGAACCGCATGAGCCGCTCAGCAGGAGGGGTGGCGCTCGCCGCGATCGTCGTGGTCCTCGCCGTGTTCGCGTCGGTCGCGGGCGCGGCGCCGAGGCGACCCGGACGAGCGGCGCAATCGCTCAAGCGGCCGGTCGCGACGGGGACCGGCGGCGCGGTCGCATCGATGGACCTCGATGCCAGCCGGGCGGGCATCGCCGTGCTGAAGCGCGGCGGCAACGCGGTTGACGCGGCCGTGGCCACGGCGAGCACGCTGGGCGTGACGATCCCGTTCGTGGCCGGGCCCGGCGGCGGTGGATTCATGGTGATCTACCTGGCGCGCAGCCATCAGGTGGTCACGATCGATGGCCGGGAGACGTGTCCGGCGGCGTGCACCTCGACGATGTTCATAGATCCGAAAACGGGTCAGCCGCTCGACTACGACTACGCCTCCGATCAGCCCCTGTCGACCGGTGTGCCCTCGATGGTCGCGACGTGGGCCAAGGCGCTGCGCCTGTACGGCCGCAAGAGCCTCGCCTTCGATCTGCGCCCCGCGATCCGCGTGGCCAGGCAAGGGTTCCGGGTCAACTTCGACTTCACGCAGCTCGAGCAATCCGGGCTGGCGACGCTGCGCGCGTACACGGCGAGCCGGTCGCTGTTCCTGACCAAAGCGGGCGACCCGCTGCCCGTGGGGACGCTGGTGCACAACCCGGACCTGGCGAAGACCTACTCGCTGCTGGCTCGCCACGGTCCCTCCTACCTGTACGACGGGCCGCTCGGCCAGGCGATCGTAAGCGCCGACGATCATCCCGCCCTCTATCCGGGCACCACGCTCATCACCCTGCCGGGCATCATGCGGATGAGCGACCTGCGCGCCTATGCGGCCAGGGTGCAGGCTCCCACGCGGGTCAACTACCGCGGCCTCGAGGTCTATGGCATGGCGCCGCCCTCGAGCGGCGGATCGACCGAGGGCGAGATCCTGAACATCCTGAACGGCTGGAAGCTGGCTACGGAACCGAGAGCGACGGCGCTGTTCCATTACCTCGAGGCCTCGCGCCTTGCCTATGCCGATCGCAACGCCTACGTCGGCGACCCGAGGTACGTCCATGTGCCGCTTGAAGGGCTGCTGAGCTCCGCGTTCGCGGCGACTCGCCGCTGCCTGGTCCACAGCACGGCGCTGGTCTCGCCACTTGCCCCTGGCGACCCGTTCCCTCCCTACCACGGCTGCGGAACCGGCGCCACAACCGAGCCGACCGCGGCCTCGCCGGAAGCGCATCACACCAACAACATCGTCGCGGTGGACAAGTTGGGCGACATCGTCGCCTACACCAACACGATCAATTTCTTCGGCGGCAGCGGGATGACCGTGCCCGGGTACGGCTTCCTGCTCAACAACGAGATGACCGACTTCGACTTCGCGCCTGCGAGCCCCGGCGCCTACGACCCCAACCTCCCCGCCGGCGGCAAGCAGCCCCGGTCGAGCATGGGCCCGATCATCGCCTTGCGCCACGGTAGGCCGGTGTTCAGCATCGGCGCGGCCGGCGGCTCCACGATCATCACCACCGTCGTCCAGACCCTGATCAACCATGTTGACTTCGGGATGTCGCTGCCGGCGGCACTCGCGGCCCCCAGAGTCAGCCAGACCAACTCGCCCACGTCACTGGCCGAGCCCGACTTCTACAACAGCCCGATTCGGCAGACGCTCACCAACGCGTTCGGCGAGCAGTTCAAGCTCGCCACCGGGCCGATATTGCCCCTGAACCACTACCCCGGCGACGCCACCGCCCTCGAACTCCTCGGACACGGCCGCGCGCAGGCCATCGCCGAACCCGTCCGCCTCGGAGGCGGCAGCGCGCTCGCCGTTCATCCCTCGCCATAGCGACAGCCTTAACCGAGGATCGCCCGCCGGGGGCTACGGCACCCAGCGCTCGCCCGCCGGCGTGACCACGAGCTCGTGCGTGAGCGCACGGGGGCCCTGCTCGACGAGAAACGCGACCGCCTGCGCCACTGCGCCCATCTCGGCGAGCGCCTCCCGTGGCTGGCCGCCGGTGAACGCCGCGGTCTTGGGTGACTCGATCGTCGCGTCCACCGACAGCAGCGCCACGTGGATTCCCTGCCCCCGCAGCTCCTGGGCCGCGGCCTGGACGAGCGCGCGGGTCGCGAACGCGCCGGCGGCCCACAGCCCCTTGCCCGGGATCGCCCGCCGGGCCGAGCCGCCGGTGATCTGCACCATCGTGCCGCCTCCGTTCTGCTGCAACGCCGCGGCGGCCGCGGACAGGAACACGAACGCCTGCTCGGCGACCGCCACCGTCCAGCCCCGGAACGCATCGAGGTCCGCGTGCGCCAGCTCGCCACCGCCGAACGGTCCCCCGGCCGGAGCCCGGCTGGCGCTGACCGCATTGACCACCGCGTCGATCGAGCCCAGCTGCGCTCTGGCTGCCGCGAGCGCGCCGCTCAACGAGTCGGGGTCGGACGCGTCCGCTTCCAGCGCCACCGCGCCACGCTGACGAACGCGGGCGAGCGTGTCCTCGCTGCGCGCGACACCCGCGGCCCGCCAGCCCTGCTCGAGGAAGTGCTCGATGATCGCTCCACCCAGGTTGCGTGCTCCGAGGACAACCACCGATCTAGCCACGATGCAAAGGGTACGGCCGGGACGGGACTGCCGTCACGGCCGGTCAGCGGCGCTGAGCAGCGAGCTGGGCACGACGATCTCCCCGATCGTGTCCGTCATCCCGTGGGTATGGTGCAGCGCCGTGACCGCGGCGGCGATCGCGTCTCGCTGATCCTGGTTGGTGCGGCTGGGGACACCTTCGAGGCCCAGCATCGCCAAGCCGTCTCGGCTCCAGCGTGAGCGAGTCGCGGTCCCTCGACGGCCAAACCAACGCGTCCACGACGCGGTCGGAAAGACCTCGATCGTCTCGACGCCGCGGAGGTCGAGGGCGGCGAACAGCGCGAGTCCGGCGCGGATCCAAGCGTAGTAGCTGTTGTCCCGAACACGGGCCGCGTCCGGAGTCCAGCGGATGCCGCACACCAGCCGGTTGAGCACTCGCTCGCTCTCGCGCGCCCGTCGGCCGTCCGGCGCGCAGCACCGCGGGCTGTCGATGGCGACCAGGATCGGCCCATGGTTCTCGACCAGTTCGGCAACCTCCGCTCGTCCCAGCCCGCCCGCCAGCGCCCTCAGCCCACGACGGTCGACGACGGCGACGTCATGGCCCTTGCGCTCGCCGCCCACATCCACGCCAAGCCATCGAGACATCCCGTCAGCAGAACCGCGCCTCGCCTGCGCCGTGAGCGAGCAGCGCCGTGACGTCGGCTTGCATGTCGTCGGCAAGCCGCTCGACGTCGGGCAGCAGCGTCGGATCCGCCGTGAGCCCGAAGTTCAGTGTGTCCCCCAGCGATATCACGGCGATCCGCAGCGCGTGGTGCTCCCGGATCTCGGCGATCGAGTAGAGCGCGCGGACCGGCGCGCCGAGAACGTGGACCGGGTGGCGTGGGCCGGGAACGTTCGACACGTTCAGGGCGAATGAGCGCGGGTGTGCCAGTACGCGCTGGGCGAAGCTGCGCAGTTGTGGCGCGTGCCCGAGCCTGAGCATCAGCGCGTCGAGCTGCTGCGCGTCGTGGCCCTGCTTACGGATCCGGGTGGCGCGGCGTACGGCGCGCAGGCGCCCCAGCGGATCAGCTGGGGCGAGCGGCAGGTCCAGGCAGAAGAACGAGTCGCGATTGCCCGGGTCATCGTCGGGGGCGGCGGGATCGTGCAGGCTCACCGGCACCTTCACCCGCACCGCGCCCAGATGGCCGTGGCGGGACTCGAGCCACCGCCGCAGGCCGCCGGCGACCACGGTCAGCACCGCGTCGTTGACCGTGGCGCCGTCGACGGTCGCCGCGATGGCGCGCATTCCCGCCAGCTCGACGGACGTGAACGCCACCGCGCGCCGAGCATCGATGTGCCCATTGAAGGGCGAGCGCCGCCACGGGTGAGGCGTCTCGCGCGCCGCGACGCGCAGGCCGTCGACCCACCGCCGCGCCGGCGGGCCCCACGGATGCGTCGCCGGCGCCGGCCGGCTGGACCTCTCGGTTCGCGGGTCTGCATCAAGCCCCTCGTCCCACAGCGCCGCCCGAGCGATCCGCATCGCCGTCGAGCCGTCGGCGAGCGAATGGTGAAGGCGCCAGATCAGGGCGCTGCCGCCGCCGGTCAGCCTGGGAACGACGTCAATTCGCCACAACGGTCCCGAGCGGTCCAGGCGCTGTTCGAAGATGCGCGCCACCGCGGTCCTCAGCGCGGCTGGATCGAGCGCTTCGGGATCCTCTCCGGCGACCACGTGAGCGTCGAGATTCAGGTTCGCGTCCAGGCCCCAGCACGGCTCGCCCTCGCTTTCGCACAGACGCAGGCACAGCGGCAGCGCCCGATCCAGGCGGGCGCCGATCGAGGCTCGCAACCGGTCAGGGTCGATCTGCTCGCCGAGCACGATCACCTTGCAGGTGTGCCCGGCGAGGGTCTCGGTCTCGAGTGCGAGAATGCTCAGGTCCTCGGGCGAGAGACGCCTCACCACCTGTGGGGACAGCGAACCATCGGCGCCCCGGTTCGTGCCTGACATGTCGCCGGTCAGCGTACCGCCACGCAGCGCGGCACTCACGGCCAGCGGGACCGCCGGGGCCCCGGACGGTGCTCAGGTGCCCGAGCCCTCACCCGAGGGCGCCGTGCCGGCCCGCTCTCGCCTGACCCGCGCGATCCGCCCGCCGATGGCGCCGAGCACGGCTCCGATGGTCGCGGTGATGACGACGAGAAAAGGCGGGAAGCTCCCCAGCGACACCTGGGCGTGGGTGCCGACGAGCGCGTGGACGAGCAGCAGCGCGGTGCCATAGATCACGCCGCCGACCATCCCGCGGTCGGCGCCGCCCCACCCGTCGCGATGCTCGAAGCCGGCGAGGAAGGCGCCCACCCCGGCGATCACCGCGACCACCCAGTAGGCGGCGGCCGAGGCCCCGATCAAGACCCCCTCGAGCGCTCCGATCGCGGCCGGCGTAACACCTCCGATGAGGATCTGGACCGGAAGCGGACGGTCGCGGAACAGGACAGGGTCGTACATTGGGCTCCTCCGTCGGGTATGCGCCCGGAACCCTAACCGACGCCCAGGTGCAGGTTCCAGAAGCCGATGTTGTGCCGCAGGCCGCCAGTCGGCGTGAAGCTGATCCATAGTCGGAGCGTGACCGGGTAGGCATGGTGGCGCACGAGATCTCGTCCCCTGGCGTTCGGCCCGACCTTGATCCGCACCGTCCCGCCGCGAGTCACCCGCCTCAGCGCCCGGGCGAACACGAACCTGCGCGCCCCCGGCTGCAGCAGGGCCGCGCCACGGGCGAAGTTGTCCTTCCAAGCCGACTCCATCACATCGATCCTGCCGGGCCCGGGCACCCTCACCGAGAAGGCAATCACGCCGTCGGCGAAGGTCCGAATCCGCGAGACGGCGAAGTGGTTGCTCGGCAACCGGACCGAGTATGTGACCGTGGTGGTGGTGCTCAACCCGTCTGTCGAGGTCGCGGTGACGGTGAACGAGTGCCTGCCGATTGCGGAGGTGCTAATCGGCCGGCCGCTGGCCACGGTCCCGCGGCAGGCGGAGATCCCGGTTCCATGCGCTCCTTCCTGGCAGCTGTAGCTCGCATCGACGTGCTGACCGCGGGTGTAGCGGGCCCCAGCCGAGGGGTTCGCGATCGTGATCGCCGGCGGGCCCTGGACCGCCAGCACAAACGACTGTACGGCGGCCGGCGGGACGCCGTTGGCCGCGGTGATCCTCAGGTCGTAGGTGCCGGCGCTGCCCGGCGCCGGCGTGCCCGACAACGTCGCCGTCCCGTCTCCGTTATCGATGAAGCTGACCCCGGCGGGCATGGCGCCGGACTCGGCCAGCGAGGGGGTCGGCCGCGCGCTGGTGGTGACCGTGAAGCTGACGGGCCTGCCGACGGCGAAAGTCGCGCTGGCGGCGCTGGTGATCACCGGCGCGACGTTCCAGGTGATGTCCACCCCGGGAAACTGAGTGGGCGAGGCGGTCGCTGTTGTCCCGCCCGGCGGGACCAGCGAGGATCCGCCGCCGCCGCCGGCCGCGCTCGAACACGGGTTGCACGGTCCCATGCCGCCGCCGCCGCCACCGCCATAGAAGCCGCCGCCGCCACCGCCGCCGCCGAAGTTGGTATCTCCCGCGGTGCCGCCGGCGCCGAGGATCCCGGAAGTCCCGTCGGGTCCCGACTGGCTGCCCGTGCCGCCGGGCCCGCCCGCCACCTGAGTGCCGCCGGCGCCGCCGCCGGGGCTGGGGGTTCCGGCCGTGCCGGTCAGGCCGCCGCCGTTGCCGCCCGCGCTGGGGCCTTGGTCGTCATAGGCGCCGCCACCGCCGCCGCCGGCGACGACCATCCGCGAGGCCACCGAACCCGGAGCTCCGGCCGGGATCGTGCGCACGTCGGAGGCGCCCCCGCCGGCCCCGCCGCTGCCGCCGGCCGCGCCGCCGCCGTTGAAGGTGCCGGGTGTGACCGCGCCGGAGCTCGGGTCCCCGGTCAGGCCATCCCCGCCCACCTCGACGTACAGCGTCTCGCCGGGGGAGACGCTCAGGTCTCCCGCCGCCACCCCACCGAGACCGCCCGGATTACCGGGATAACCCGCGGCCCCACCCGCTCCGCCAACTGCGCTCACATACACGCTGTGCACCCCCGCGGGCACGGTGAAGGTCTGCTCGCCGCCGGTATAGCTGAACAGCGCCACGCCGGTGGAACCGGCCGCCGTGGCTGGCTCCAGCAGCGCGATCGCGGCGAACAGCCACGCGCCGAGCGCCGCCGCCAGCGCGGCGGTGGCGCGCTTCCGGCGACCGGCATGGCTACTCATCCCGACCCCAGATCACCGATGCCCTCGCTTGTGGTTGGTGGTGATCTTCAGCGAGCGCACGAACGCCGTCGCGCTCTTCCCGTCCGGCTGGGTGAGCGTGATCGACACCGACAGCCGCAGCCTGTGCAGGCGGCGCAGCAGGGACTTGCCACGACCGTTCAGCGGCGCGCGGATCGTCTTGGCTTGGCCGGCCAGGAGTGAGTAGGAGATGCTTCCGATCCGCTTGCGTGCCAACTTGAGTTGGTGGTTGCGGGCGATGAACGTCCTGACGTATTCGACCGTGACTCTGCCGGCGCAGTCGGCGCCGCCGCTGTGGCAGCGAAGGGGGGCCAGCACCGAACCGCTGCTGAACCGGAGCCGGCCGCCGAGACTGAGCTGCGGCGGCGGTGGCGAGGCGACGGGCACCTGGACGGTGATCCGGGCCTGGCTCCGGTTGCCGCCGCCGTCGGTGGCGACTGCGGTGATCGCCTTGGCGCCGGGCGCGAGCGCGACCGAGGTGCTCCAGGCGCCCCCGCTGGTCACGGCGACGGTACGGCCGTTGACCGTCAACGACGCCAGACCCCCGTCTCCGGCGGCCGCCGTGGCGGTGCCGGACACGGTCACCGGCGAGCCGGGGACGCTCGCGCCGTTCACCGGGCTCGCGATCGTCACCGTCGGCGCGTGCAGCGTCGCCTCGGCCTGGGCCGCCAGCGTTTGCGCCTGGGCCTTCGAGAACGCCCAGGAGAACACCTGGGTCAACGTCAGCGCACCGGATGCGGGGACGGTGCGGGCAAACTCGGCGGTCAGGTGCGTGAGGCCGCTCAGCCCGCTCGGTGCGAACACGAACGCGTCGGGCGGAGTCGAGAACGTGATCGCGCCTTGGGCCCCGGTTCGGTCGCCGTCGGCGAGCGTGTTGTCGTAGGCCACGTACACGGTCGCCGGCGGCCCCGGCGGGGCCGGCTCGGTGCTCCCGGATGCGTGCGTGTTGAACGTGGTGCCGTCGACCCACGGGAAGTCGAAGCCGGCCAGGAACTGCCGGGCATCCTCGATCGAGATCAGGTCGAGCCTGTGGGCGGCCCCGTCGGTGCTCATGTAGCGATCGGTGATCGTCGCCTGAAGGCCGCCGGCGCTCTGTTGGATGGTCCGGTCGACGGTCACGTGCGTCGGAACGAAGCTCGTGCAACTGGCCGTGGTGGGCGGGTAGACAGTTGGCTCGGGCGCGCACGCGACCAGCGGGTCGGACTCGTTGATCGTCACCTCGCCGGTCGCCTTGTCGAAGCTGTCCGAGACGGTGAGCGTCGGGAATCCAGCCAGCGAACAACGGAATCCGCAGAAGGCCTCGGCGGATGCCGGCCCAAACGCGCTGACCCCGTCGACCTCGACCGACGACCGTCCCACGCCCGTCGCGCTCAGCGCCGGGTAGGCGTCATTCGAGTAGAACAGGTCGCCGCCCCGCGCGAAGGTGGTGGGGTCGTAGGGCCAGGCGTCGTACATGCCGCCGGCCGAGAACGAGACGTAATCGCCGTAGCCCTCCAGCTGGCTGTCGCTAATGAAGAAGTCATCCGGCTGACCGCTGGCCAGAGTGAAGGTGTCGAATCCGCTGATCCCCAGGCGGGGGCCGACGAACGGCTGGACGTCGAACGGTGAGGTGCCGGCCGGGATCGCCCGCAGCGTGCATGTCTGCCCGGTGTCAAATCGCCCCAGCGTGTACGACGTGGAGAACGTGCCGGTCGTGCCGTGGTAGGTGACGCCGACGTTCGTGAGGCTGAGGAGCGGATTGGCGCCGAAGGTCCCGTAGCAGACGATGTCCACGTTGCCGGGCGTTCCGTCGTCGACCGTCGTGCCGGAGATCGTGAGCGTATTGGCCGGGTCCGAGGGGTCGTTCTCGTCCACCTGTAGGTAGGTCGGATCGGTGGGCGAGGTGATCCGCGAGGAGACCACCGCGGCCCGGGCCGGGGCGCTGAACGTCACCGAGTACATCACGGCGATCGCGAGGGCTACGAGCGTGCTGCCCCTCAGCTTCATCCGCTGTTCCCCTGTTCCGGTTCCCCTCGTCTCGCCAGCGCGGCCCCGGTTCCACGAGCAGCCTACTCCCCTCGCCTCGTCGACGGCAACCGGCGCGACGCTGTCACAGCAGCGCCGGCTACGCCGTCACGGTCTGTACAAGCGTTGAAAGGAGACGAGATGAAGGTCTTTGTTGCCGGTGCGACGGGCGCGATGGGCAGGCAGCTGGTGCCGCAATTGGTAACCGCGGGCCACGAAGTGGTGGGCATGACTCGGAGCGAGTCCAAGCTGGCCGCCGTGCGGCAGCTCGGCGCCACCCCGGTTCTGGCCGACGCGCTCGATCCCGAACAGGTCGCCGAGGCAGTGGGCCAGGCGCGGCCGGAGGTGATCGTGCACGAGCTGACCGCGATCGCCGGGTTCGATACGCGTCACTTCGACCGCGAGTTCGCCCTGACCAACCGGCTCAGGACGGATGGGACCGACCACCTGCTGTCGGCTGGGCGCGCGGTCGGACTGCGCCGGTTCGTGGCCCAGAGCTATACGGGCTGGCCGTACGCCCGCACCGGAGGAGCGATCAAGAGCGAGCAGGATCCGCTCGACCCGACTCCGGCGCGGGAGATGCGCGAGTCGATGGCGGCGATCCGTCATCTCGAGGACGCGGTGACGGGCGTCGAGTGGACCGAGGGAATCGTGCTTCGCTACGGCGCGTTTTATGGTCCTGGGACGTCGATGAATCCCGGCAGCGAGCAGTTCGAGATGGTCCGCAAGCGCAAGTTCCCCGTGATCGGCGACGGCGGGGGGGTGTGGTCGTTCATTCACATCGCCGACGCCGCCGCGGCCACCGTCGCCGCGATTGAGCGCGGTGAGCGCGGGATCTACAACATCGTTGACGACGATCCGGCGCCGGTGGCGGCGTGGCTGCCCGAGCTGGCGCGGCAGCTCGGCGCGCCGAAGCCCTGGCGGGTGCCGCGCTTCGTCGGCCGGTTGGTTGCCGGCGAGGCCGGCGCGGTCTTGATGACCGAGGCCCGCGGCGCCTCGAACGCCAAGGCCAAGCGCGAGCTCGGGTGGGAGCCTCGGCACCCGAGCTGGCGGCAGGGGTTCGCGGGATGAGACCGATGCGCGAGGAGCTGCTCGACGAGCTGCGACCGGCTTCGTTCGCGATCGCCTACCGGATGCTCGGCAGCGTCGCCGAGGCCGAGGATGTCGTCCAGGAGGCGCTGGTCAGGGTTCACGCGGCGCTCGCTCGCGGCGAACGGATCGAGTCTCCGCGCGCGTTCGTGGCCACCGTGACCACGCGACTGTCGATCGACGAGCTGCGCTCGGCTCGAGCACGCCGCGAGCGCTACGTCGGCGAATGGCTCCCCGAGCCGATCCTCACCGACAGCGCGGACGACCCGGCCCACCACGCCGAGATCGCCGACTCGCTGTCGATGGCGCTGCTGGTGCTGCTCGAGAGCCTCTCTCCCGAGCAGCGAGCGGTGCTGCTGCTGCGCGACGTGTTCGACTACCCCTACGGCGAGATCGCCACGATCGTCGGCAAGAACGAAGCCAACGTCCGCCAGCTCGCGACCCGCGCTCGGCGCCATGTCGAACAGCGACGGCCACGGTTCGAGACCTCGCGCGAACAGCGCGACGCGCTCGCCCAGCGGTTCCTGGCCGCCGCCCGGGACGGCGACCTGGCCGGCCTCGAGTCCCTGCTCGCTCACGACGTGGTCCTGACCGGCGACGGCGGCGGCAAGGTTCCCGCGCTGGCGCGTTCGCTGCGGGGCCGCAACCGCGTGGCGCGCACACTGCTGGCCTGGGTCAGGGTCGGCGCCGGGATTCCGGGAGCCTCGATGCGACCGGTGGAAGTCAACGGTATGCCCGGAGCGCTCCTGCTGGACGGCGAGGATCGGCTGATCTCGGTGTGGGCGCTCGGGATCGCCGCAGGGGAGATCCAGAGCGTGAGCTCGATCGTCAATCCGGAGAAACTGGCCCATCTGGGGCCGGTCGCCGATGTCGGCAGCCTGCTGCGCTCCCGTCGCCGGCGCTAGCCGATGGGCGACACGCCAACGGGCGCCCATGCTGGCACCATGCGGCAGCGGCGCGGGCTCATGGCTCGCTGTACTGCTCAATCGCATACCCGAGCAGCCCGCAGGCGTCGAGCGCCGGCACCGGCGCGCGGAACGTGACCTGGACCACGCCGGGGTGGCGCCCGATCTCGATCGCCCCCGAGATCGTGGCTCGGTTCTTGATCTCGGGCACGGAGGCCTGCAGCAGCTCGGCGGCTCGGGCCAGGCCGTTGTCGGTGGCGCTGTTCAGGTCGGGACCGGTCCCGATCACCGAGATCGGTAGCGACCGTTCGAGTTCGCCGACGCCGTGGCGGCGCCCGAGTGCGAGCGCGCGCAACCGCTCCTCCTCGCTCAAGGGCTTGGCCAGGAAGGGCAGGTCATCTTCGAGCGGGAACAGGACGGGGCCGTCGATCCCGAGCCCCTTGATGACCTCGACCCCGAGGGTGACCGTGCCCGACACGTCGCACGTGTGCCCCGCGATCTCGCCGTCGCCCTGCAGCGCGTGCATGTCGCCGAGGTAGACGCCGCCGCCGTCGAGCTTCACCGGACAGATCAGGATCGCGCCGGCCCGCACCGCGTCCACGTCCATGTGCCCGTCGGTCTTGTGCACCTGGAGCTCTCCCGAAGTGAGCGCGTAGCGGTGTGGGGCGCCGATCAGGAACGAGCCGAAGTCGCCGGCGTTGTGTGAGTCGGGGATCGTGGTCGACGGCGAGGTCCCGAGCTGGCCCATGAACGGCCGGAGCCTGGTTGCCAGCCCGACGATGTCGTGGGGCGCGAAGGTGAGGATCGGGTTCTGCGCCGAGTTGTTCGGCAGGGCCGCGAATCGCGGGGCCTCGCGTGCGAACGACTCGGCGGCTTCGCCCGGCACCGTCAGCCCGACGCTGTGCAGCTCGTCGAACGCGATCGTGTAGCCGTTCGTGAACGTGAACGGGGTGGCGTCGGCCCCGCAGTTCGCGCACCGGACCGCCTCCGGGCCGATCCCCTCGATCCGGGTCTGAGGCCACTCGGTTCCGCACTGTGCGCAGACGGGCGCGCAGTAGGGGTCGCCATTGAAGCGCCCCTCCATCGGCTGGTCGTTACCCGACGCGGTGGCCAGCGAGGTCACCTCTATGTCCTTGATCCGGATCGCGATCGCATCGCCGACCGCGGCCTCGGCCACCGCGACCGGCTGGCTGACCTCGTGGCCGCCGCGAATCGACGGCGTGATCATCGGCCCCCAGCAGCCGGGGGTGGAGTTCCACACGATGTGCCCGCCGTTCGCGACCGGGCCCAGCATCGCCACCTCGGGCCCGAGCAGACCGTTGGTGAAGGTGTCGACGAAGACGGTCTGGTGGATCTGCTTGGCGCCCACCTCAGCCGGTTCGATAGCCATGAGCTGCTCCCTTCGAGATCGTTGGACACAAACAGCGGGTCACGTTCGGCCTCCCGCCACCGGGGCCAGCAGCGCGACTTCCTGGCCGGGAGCCAGCGGCGCTCCGCGCTGCACGTGCTCGCCGCCGACGATCGGCAGGGCCGAGCGCAGGGCCGGCGCCAGCTCCGGGTGGGCGACGGCCAGGCGTTCATAGAGCTCCTGCACGGTGGCGCCGTCGGGAAGCTCGAGCCGGAGCATTGGCGCCGGCGCGAACCGCGCGATGCCGCTGCCAAGGCGAATCCGAACCTCCACGATGAGCGCTCCGGGGACCGAGGAGTGGACCCCGGCTTGATCTTACGTCGGCGCCACACCTCCGTAAAGCAAGCTCAGCGATGAGTCACGGCACGGGCGGCGGTCTTAACCGGCGACCCCGATCCCGAGGAGCCCACCATGCATCCAGACCTTCGCTACGCCCTCGCCGAGGCCCGCCTCGCCCAGATCGAGCGGTCCGCCGATGCCCCCCGGATGGGCCGCCGGGCCCCGAGTCGGCAAGGCAAGGATCGCTCGAGCAATCGCGGCGGTGCGACAGATGTCACATCCGTTGGCGCCGCCAGCACGTACAACGGAGTAGTGCGGTGAGGCGCCACCTGAGAGACCATGCTCGCTTCCGAACAGACAGCCCCCGAATTCGCGCTCGCGTCCATTGACGCTCGCTCGCTCGTCCGTCGCCTGGCGCCCCTGGCGCTGGCCGCGGGGGCAGCAGCGCTGTTCGTGGTCCTGGCCGGCGGCCGTGTCCATGCCTTTGCCGATGCGCTGCGGCGGGGGCTGGCGGTGAACGGCGGTTGGGCGGCGGCCGGCGTCGGTTTCGAGTGCATCTCGTTGGCCGGCTACGTGGGCCTGCTGTCGCTGATCGCGGGCCGCGCGACCCCCCGGATCCGTGCCCGCGAGAGCGCCCAGATCACGTTCGCGGGCGCGGCGGCGACGCGGGTGCTGCCGACCGCGGGCGCCGGTGGCGCCGGGCTGATGCTCTGGGCGCTGCGGCGCGCAGGTCTCGGGCCGCGCGTGGCCGCCCGGACGCTGCTGGTCTTCCTGGTCGTCCTCTACTCCGTCTTCCTCACCTCGATCGCCGTATCGGGCGCCGTCCTCGCCCTCGGCCTGGCGGGCGGCCACGGGCCGATCGCGCTGAGCGCGATCCCCGCGGGCGCGGCGATCGTGGCCATCGCGCTTGCCCTGCTCCTCGCCTCACGCCGGCGCCTCGGGTCAGGCGGCGGCGCGGGCACCGAAGTCGATGGCGGCGGCCGCAGATCGCGCCTGCAAAGCACGGCGGGGCTGCTCGGCGATGCAGTCCGCGACGCCTGCCGGCTCGTTCGCTCGGGCGACCCTCGGCTGGCGGGCGCGATCGCCTACTGGCTGTTCGACGCCGCGGTCCTGTGGGCAATGCTGCACGCGTTCGGGGCCGCGCCGCTGCTGCCGGTCGTCGCCCTGGCCTACCTCCTCGGCCAGGTCGCGAACACGGTGCCGATCCCCGGCTCGGTGAGCGGCGGGATCGCCGGCGTCCTGATCGCGCTCGGAGTGCCGATCGGGGTCGCCCTGCCGGCGGTCTTGGCCTACCGGACGATTTCGGTCTGGCTGCCCACCCCGGTCGCCGTCGCCGCCCTGCCGGGGCTGCGCTCGACGATGGCGCGGTGGGGGCGCGAGCAGGCGGCCGCGACCGCCGCCGCCTGACCGCTCTAGATAAGGTCAGCGGGTGACGATGTGCTCTGCCTGCGGAGCCGAGAACCGCCCGGGGAGAAGGGTCTGTGCCGCATGCGGGGTCGCCCTGGAGCTTCTCTGTGCGGCCGGCGGCGCCATCAACGTGCCCTGGTTCAACCGTATCGACGAGGCGGCCAGCATTGGCGGCTGAGGCCCACCCCGAGCCCCAAGCCGTGCTGGCGCCGATCACCGAGGCGGCGATCTTCCTCGTTCTGACCGTGGAGCCGGGCGCGACCGGCGAGCTCCGGGAGCTGCTCGCCGATGTCAGCGGGCTCAGGCGATCGGTGGGGTTTCGCATCCCCGAGGGGGCGCTGAGCTGCGTGGTCGGCCTTGGCTCGAGCCTCTGGGACCGTCTGTTCGGTCCGCCCCGCCCGGTCGGCCTGCATCCGTTCCCCGAGCTCAGCGGCGCGCGGCACACAGCCCTCGCCACGCCCGGCGACCTGTTGTTCCACATCCGCGCCCATCGCATGGACCTGTGCTTCGAGCTCGCCGAACGGCTGACCGACAGAGCGCGCGCGTATGCGCACGTGGTCGACGAGGTCCACGGGTTCAGGTCCTTTGACGAACGGGACCTGCTCGGGTTCGTCGACGGCACCGAGAACCCAGAGGGCGTGGCCGCGCTCGACTCGGTGGTGGTCGGGGACGAGGACCCGGCGTTCGCGGGCGGCAGCTATGTCGTGGTCCAGAAATACGGCCACGATCTGGAGGCGTGGAACGCGCTGCCAATCGAGGAGCAGGAATGGGTGATCGGCCGCACCAAGCTCGACGACCTCGAGCTGCCCGACGACGTCAAGCCCGCCAACTCGCACGTGGCCCTGACCACGATCGTCGATGACGACGGCACCGAGCGCCAGATCGTGCGCTTCAACATGCCCTTCGGCCGGGTCGGGACCCGCGAGTTCGGTACCTACTTCATCGGCTACGCACGGACCCCGGACGTGATCGAGCGGATGCTGAGGAACATGTTCATCGGTGACCCGCCGGGCAACTACGACCGCATCCTCGATTTCTCGACCGCCCTCACCGGCAACCTGTTCTTCGTACCGAGCGCCGGTTTCCTCGACGACCCGCCCGCTCCGGCACGCGAGCGGGGACTCACCAGCGAGTCCGCCGCCGGCGGCACCGGCTCGCTGGGGATCGGGAGCTTGCGAGACGCCTCCGGCTAGCCCGCCTTTCGCTACTCGGCGACTTCGTCGATCACCTCATATACGCCGGAGACGTACTCGTTCTCCACGAAGGCGGACATCTGATCCTGGCGACCGAGCTCCTGCGCGTCGCCCTCGGCACGCCAGCGCCGGTACTCCTCCTCGGTCATGTCGAACAGGCCGAACGAGATCAGCTCGTCCTCGTCGCGGATGTTGCGGGCGTGGTATGCGCGCTGGAGGCCCGGCGGCCTCGTGCCGCCGGCATCCCAGGCGCGTCGGAATTGCTCCCACGCTCCCGGCTTGAGCCGACGGGCAGTGAACATGACGATCATCTGCTGACCTCCTGATAGGGGTGCCCAGGCGATGGCTCCCAGTGGTTCTGACCCTACCTTCCTTCCGGGCGTTGGAGGGACCTCGGGAGCCGCGGCCCTCGGAGAGCCACGGCCCTCGGAGACCACGGCCCTCGGAGACCACGGCCCTCGGAGAGCCACTTCAACGTCACGAACAATCAAGCCGGTTGGCTTGCCGTAACTTTGCCGCTCTGTGGGGGCGGTAGCGTCACGGCGAACCGACACGGCTACGCAGCCGGTCACGTTGGCGTGCCCGATCCCTCGAACTCGCGCCGGCTAGCTCCTGGCCATCAGCCGCTTGCTCACCGGCAGCGACACCCACCGCGGCAGCTTGCGATTTGGGCCGAAGGCGGCGCGGAGGTGCACACCGCCGGGGATCACGGAGATGCGCCCGCGCTCCGCCGCCGCCAGCGCGTCCTGCGCCACCCGCTCCGCGGAGACGAACGTGAACTTCGGCATCCGTTCGGCGAAGTAGGAGGCGTCGCTGGCCTCCTGGAACCCGGTCTTCACCGGCCCCGGGGCGACCACCGTGACGGTCACGCCTTGGTCCTCGACCTCGGCGTGCACGGCTTCGGAGAGCAGCAGCAGGTGAGCCTTGGCCGCGGCGTAACCGGCGTTGAAGGGCAGGGCCTGGAACCCGGCGGTCGACGACATGTTGATGATTGCGCCCCGGCGGCGGTGCACCATGCCGGGGAGGAAGCAGGCCATCAGGTCGACGGGAGCTTCGACCAGCAGGCGGACTTGGCGGACCTCGGCCTCGCGCCCGGAATCCGCGAATGGCTGGTAGAGGCCGAAGCCGGCGCAATTGACCAGCACCTCGACCTGCGCGCCCAGCTCCTCGACCCGGGCGGCCAGGCGGTCCCGGTCCTCGGCCACCGCCAGGTCGGCCGCGATCACGACCGCGCGGTCGGGACCGCCAAGCTCCTCGGCCAGCTTGGCCAGCCGGTCCTCCCTGCGGGCCACCAGCGCGACGCGGTGGCCCAGCGCCGACAGCTGGCGTGCGAACTGTTCTCCGATCCCCGATGACGCTCCCGTGATCAGCGCAATCGACCCCGGTGACGGTGGTGGCAGGCTCATGCGGCAGACCCTCCGATCGTCGGATTCAATTTCCTGCGTGTCCGGCGCCATCGTCTCCGGCCGGGCTCGAGCCGGTCAAGCCGGCGAGTCGGTCAAGCCAGATTGCCACGAGACGCCAGTCCGTTGCTAGATTCAGGGCTCTCCACGGTGGGCGTAGCTCAGCTGGTAGAGCTCCTGGTTGTGGTCCAGGCGGTCGTGGGTTCGAGTCCCATCGCTCACCCCTCGCGAACTCCCTGCTAATCGCAACGGACCAGTGGTGTAGCTCACTCGGAATCCTAGCGAGAACAAGCACTTGATCTACCAGGCGTCTACGCCGTGCCAGGCGAGTGCGAACGCGAACTCCTCCAGTTTGGGTTGACTTTCGAATAGGGCTCTTGAAGGACGGACGGCCCGCCAGCTGGCGGGCCGTCCGCGCGTCTGCTCATCGCCCAAGGGCGAACGCGTGGCTGACCGTCGGGGACGACCTCGTACTCCCGCTCCATCGTCACCGCGACGACGTCTGGGTGGCGTCCACGGCGTTGACGCCGACGATGGTCGAGGGCGCGAGGCGCGCGAGCCGCAACCGCGCTCGCGCCCGGAAGCGGGTGGGCAAGCGCGCAGCACGCAAGGCAACGCGCCACGTGGGCGGGCGACCGCGCGTGCCGCCGGACATCGATCTAGGAGATCCGAACTGGACCCGGCGAGGTAGCCCAGTAACACAGGGGGAGGGGATTGACTCGGCTGTCCGGCAGGCGTACGGTCGCTCCGATAGCTTGCCCTGAGTTAGAGTCGGCTGCCTGGTGAGCGTGACCGGCCGCTTAGGGCCTCTTGCGTGGTCTCGATAGACGTTCTCTCCCGGGGCGGGAGAAGCAGGCGGACCATCGCATCGGGGACGTGCTGCTCAGCCCAGAGTCCCTCGCTCGGCGGCGGGGGGGAGGAGGATCGCAATGAGATCGACGGTGGGTGAAGACGCGACGCGAAGTTGGTGGCGGCGCAGCTGGTGGCTGGGGGTGGTGCTGGCCGCTTATTTGGTGTGGGCGGCGTCGGCGCAGGCGCAGCCGTTCGCATATGTATCTAACGACCTGTCGGGTAGCGTGTCCCAGTACGGCGCGTCAGGAGGGGGGCTGTCACCACTGACTCCGGCGACCGTCCCGGCTGGCGGATTCTCGGCCGGGGTAGCGGTGAGCCCGGACGGCAAGAGCATCTACGACGTCGGCTATCCCAACGCTGGGATCTTCCAATACGACGTGGGTTCTAGCGGGTCCCTCACCCCGAAGACCCCGGCTAATGCCCCGAGCGGCCCATGCGCGTTAGGGATCGCGCTCAGCCCGGACGGCAAGAGCGCGTACGTCACGAGCTATGGCTCCGACGTGGAGGGGTGTGGCCCGTCCCTTGCCGGAGCCGTCTTGCAATACAACGTCGACCCGCTGACCGGTGCTCTCACGGCCAAGACGCCAGCGACCGTGGCCGGCGGCCCTGGTCCACTCGGAGTAGCCGTCAGTCCGGACGGCAAGAGCGTTTATGTCGCGGACTCTGGCAGCAACACGGTTTCGCAGTTCGACGTGGGATCGGGCGGCGTGCTTACCCCGAAGACTCCTGCGACGGTGACAATCAGCGGCGCCCCAACCTCGATCGCGGTCAGCCCAGGCGGCGGAAGCGTCTACGTCGCGGCAGGCAGCGCCCTGTTTCAGTTCGACGTGGGGAGCGATGGTGCTTTGTCGCCCAAGGCTCCCGCCAGCGTCCCGATCGGGGGGACCTTCGGACTAGCGATGCAAGCGATTGCTGTCAGCCCGAACGACAGGAGTGTGTACGTCGCCAACTACCCCGACATGGTGTCGCAGTTCGACATCGGGCCAAGCGGTGCGCTTACCCCGAAGGCGCCGGCCGCCGTCGCGACTGCATTTGGAGCAGACAGCGTGGCGGTCAGCCCGGACGGCAAGAGCGTGTACGTTGCCAACCAGGGTGAAGTCCCGAACGCGCCGGGCAGCGTTTCGCAATACGACGTCAACCCGCTTACTGGGGCACTGTCGCCCAGCACTCCTGCCACGGTCCCAGCCGGGAACGACCCGGTCGCGATCGCGATCACACCGCTGCCGCGCGTGCCGACCAGCAAGGAGCAGTGCAAGAACGGCGGCTGGCGGAACTACCCGCAGTTCAAGAACCAAGGGGACTGTGTGAGCTTTGTCGAGAACGGCAAGTAGCCCCGGGGGCGGGAGGAGCAGCCGGACCGTCGCATCGGGGACGTGCTGCTCAGCCCAGAGGCAGCTGGGGAACCCGAGTGAGAACACGCTGCTGAGTGGGCGATTCTCGCCTACAACACCGATACCCTCGCCGTCCGGACCCGGTGAAACACTCCCAACCGCCCCTTCGACAAGAGCAAGCCCTCCACGTACGAACGGCCGCGCGCTGAGTTCCGCGCGGCCGTTTCGTTGATCAAGAGTTATTCCGCGGCAAGTAGGCTAGGGGATGCGGATGTCGTGGTGCTCGCGGGCGAGGCGCCGGTCGTTCTCGCCGAGCGTCGCTTCGTCGACCGGGGTGACGACAGTCCAGTGCCGTCCAATCGGGCAGTACTGCAGCCGCCACCAGAACAGCCGCAGCGATTTCAACGACGCGGCCGGAATCCAGATCGTGGTGAACAGGTGGCCGCGCCGGCAGCGGACGACGACGTTGCCGCCGAGCCGATGGCTGCGTAGCCAGACCCCTGCGGTCTCGAGGAGGACGCCGACGATGAGCAACGTCCGAAGCCCGCCGCGGGCGCGCGACCCGGAGCAACGGATCCGGCTGGGCTGGGGGAGACGGGGCACGGCGATCCTCCTCTACGGTCCACGTCCGTGCGTTCCCTGATCCAGTCAACGTCCCTGCGTTCTCTGATCCAGTAACGTTATCAAAACCGATATCAATGAGGCTGTGACCAGCGCCGATCTACTCCTTCACCCGGTTCGCCTGCGCGTCATCCAGGCGTTCCTGGGCGAGCGGGCACTGACCACGGGCGAGCTTCGCCGCGAGCTTCCGGACGTACCCGCCGCCAGCCTGTACCGCCACGTCGCCGTTCTCGTTGACGCCGGCGTGCTGAGCGTGGTCGCCGAACGCCGCGTGCGCGGCGCCGTCGAACGCACGTATGTCCTGCGGGTTGCCGCGGCGAGCATCAACCTCGACGAGGTGCAGGCGATGAGCCGTGACGATCACCGCCAGGCGTTCATGGCCTTCGTCGCGGGTCTGCTCGGCGACGTCGATCGCTATCTCGACCGCGAGGACGTCGATCCCGTCCGCGACGGGGTGGGCTACCGGGTGGCCGGCCTGTGGCTCGACGACCACGAGCACGCGCAATTCGTGCGCGACCTGGTGCGCGTGATCCAGCCTCGCGCGGCCAACGCCCCCCGACCTGGCCGCAGGCGGCGGATCCTCGGCACGGTGATGCTCCTCGGGGAAGACGCCCCGAGTGAGCCCGCCCCGCCGAACTAGACTTGCCGTCGAGATGCGCGCGCTACCGATTCCGGCGCACTTCGACCCCAGCAGCGTCGGAGAAGTGTGGCGCGTGGCCTACGAGGACCGCGCCCGGGAGGCTCAAGCGTGGGCGCGCGAGCACGACCTGAACCGCGTCGCCGAGGACACGTTTCGGATCTGCCTGCTCGCCGTCGACGTGCAGAACACGTTCTGCATTCCCGGCTTCGAGCTGTTCGTCGGGGGCCGCTCGGGCCGCGGCGCCGTCGATGACAACCGGCGGCTGGTCGAGTTCATGTACCGCAACCTGGCCACGATCACGCAGGTCCTGCCAAGCCTCGACACCCATCGCGCGATGCAGGTGTTCCACGCCATCTGGCTGGTCGACGAGCATGGAAACCATCCTGCTCCGTACACCCTGGTCTCGGCCGAAGATGTCGAAGCCGGCCGCTTCCGAGTCAATCCGGCGATCGCCGACGCGCTCGAGCTAGACCCCGGCTACGCCCAGCGTCACCTGGCCCACTACACGCGCGAGCTGGCCCGGGGCGGGAAGTACGACCTGACGATCTGGCCCTACCACGCGATGCTGGGCAGCATCGGCCATGCGCTGGTCTCCGCCGTCGAGGAAGCGATCTTTTTTCACTCCATCGCTCGCTACAGCCAGCCCGACTTCCAGGTCAAGGGCGACAACCCGCTCACCGAGCACTACTCGATACTCGGCCCCGAGGTGACCGAGGGGCCCGACGGCGACCGGCTCGGCGCCAAGAACAGGCCGCTGGTCGACAAGCTGCTGAGCTTCGACGCGGTCGTGGTCGCCGGCCAGGCCAAAAGCCACTGCCTGGCGTGGACCGTCGATGATCTGCTGGAGCACGACGAGGTGCGCGCCCGCCTGGCCGAGCGGACCTACCTGCTCGCGGACTGCACCTCGCCCGTCGTCGTGCCCGGCGCTATCGACTACACCGATGAGGCGGACGCCGCGTTCGGGCGCTACGCAGCCGCCGGCATGCATGTTGTCCGCTCGACGGACCCGGTCGAGGAGTGGCCGGGGATCGCCGAGCGGGCGCCGCGGTAGCCCGTTCAGCCCGCCTCGACGGCATCGGCGAACGGCTGCAGGTTCCAGCCATTCGGGGATCCGACGGCGTCGCGCATCCGCTCCCACCCCTCTCCGTGACGGTCGAGGTTGCGGTGCTCGAGCTCCACGCGGGTGCGGTTTGGGCCTTTGGACGCGAAGCGCACCTCGACCTCGCTGGTCTTCTCCGGGTCGGCCTCGATCTGCCAGCTCGTGTTGATGTCCCAGCTGAACACAACGCGGGTGGGGGGTTCGTAGGCCAGCACTCGGGCCCAGCGGCACTCGCTGCCGTCGATCGCGCGGTCGTAGACGTGACCGCCCACGCGGGGCTCGAACACCATCTCGGCCAACTCTCCCTCCAGGATGTGGTGGTCCTCGGGCCACCAGGTCCCGATGCCCTCCGTGAACGCCGAGAACGCCCGCTCGATCGGCGCCTCGACGGTGATCGACGTACTAACCGAGGTCCTGACTGTCTCCGTGGTCATGAGTCCTCCTCAGGTTGTTCGACGGCAGCCTTGAACGCCGTCAGGGATCGATTCCAGAACTGGTCGAGGTAGGCCCGCAGCGCGCCCACCCCATCCGGGTCCAGCTGGTAGATGCGGCGGTTGCCGACCGGGCGGTCGATCACCAGCCGGGCCTCCTTGAGCACCTTCAGGTGCTGGGACACGGCCGGCCTGGAAACGGGCAGTCCTCGCGCCAGCTCGCCAACGGCACTCGGGCGGTCCCCTAGACGCTCGAAGATCGCCCGCCGGGTGGGATCGCCCAGGGCCGTTAGCCCATGTAGTTGGTAAGCCATCACTTACGGTAACTCTACGCTTACCGAGTTCCGATGTCAAGTCTGCTACGCGGGCAGCTCTCGCCGGCCTTCCTCGAGCGCTGTGACGATCTCCCCGTAACCGCCCTCCATGCCCGTCGGCACGCGCCAGACGTCGACGGTGCCGAAGGCGGACAGGGCGCGTACGCGGACGACGGGCGCATCGGGGCGCTCCACCTCACGGCCCCAGTCGCGTTGGTGGCCGAAGACGCCGAGCCCGCCCACGGTGACGGTGATCCCCTCGGGCACGTAGACGTCGACGTTGCCGAAGGCGGCGATCACCGTCACCGTCACCTCGGCGCTGTCGAGCTCGGCGTCGCGCAGGTCGAGATCGATGTCGGCGAACGCGCTCAAGGCGACCGTGCGACGGCGAAGCCGCAGCCTCCCCCGCCTGGCCACATGGCTAAAGAGCGCCGCCGTGGCGCGCGTGGGTTTGCGCCGCCCGCGAGTCGCGGCCACGCTTCGCGTCTCCGGCAGCCCGTCGCGCGCGCGAGCCAGCTCGTGGCGGACCTGCGCCCCGTAGGCGATCTCGACCCGGTCGGAGAACTCCTCCAACGCCAAGCGGCCGGCCAGCAGATCGTGTCGCAGCGACGCCACCTGCTGCTCGCGCTCGGCGTCGGAGACTCGGTCCTCGGGCTCTCCCATCGCCGACATTGTCACCAATGGTCCGGCTCGCCCGCTCGGCGAGCCCGGCCGTCTCGGCCGCTCTGATCGGCGGGCTCCGGCCCTGGTAGCTTGAGCCCATGCCCTCAGCCTGGCCGCCGCTCTCCTACGACGCCTGGGCCGAGACCGCTGACACGCTGCACGCCCACACCCAGCTACTCGGCAAGTTGGCGGTGGTGCTGGCGCCGCCCGAGCCGCAGCTCCAGCACGCCGCCCTTCGTCTGAGCGCCCGGGGCTGGGAGACGGCTCCGCTGCCGGCGCCCGATGGCTCCGGCGCGGTTGTCGTGGCGCTCGATCTGAGCCGTCACGAGGCGCTCGTCGAGCACAACGACGGACGGGTGCGACGGGTCGCGCTCGCCCCCGACCGAGCCGTGCGCGAGGTGACGCGAGAAGTGCTCGATGCCGTCGGCGAGCTTGCCGGCGCCGTGCAGATCGATCCCAGCCCGCAGGAGGTGGCGTGGACTGTGCCGCTCGACGAGGACGACGAGCATGCGCGCTACGACCCTGCTCGGGTGGAGTCGTACTTCGCCGCCGCGACCCAGGCCGCGCTCGTGCTGGCGGAGTATCGCGCGCCGTATCGGGGGCGCTCGACCCCGGTCAACGCCTGGTGGGGATCGTTCGACCTGGCGGTCAGCCTGTTCTCGGGCGAGCCCGCGGAGCCACCGTCGGATGACTTCATCATGCGCAACGCGATGGACGCGCAGGAGATCGCGGTCGGATGGTGGCCGGGAGACGCGCGCTACGGCCAGGCCGCGTTCTATGCCTACGCCCATCCGGCGCCCGACGGGTTCGCCGCGGCGCAGCTGACGCCCGCGGCGGCGCGGTGGGAGCCGGCCCTGGGCGAACACGTCCTCGACTGGGACGACGTTCGCTCAAGCGATCGACCGCACGAGGCCGCGCTCGAGTTCGCCCGCTCGGCGTTTCGCACTGCGTGCGAGCTGTGCGGCTGGGATCCGGCGCTGAGCGCCACCCGCGAGGGCCATCCGCCTCCGGTCTCCTAGCCCGCGCTAGAGCCGGTCGAGATCCTGCTCGGCGCGGCGGTGCTCCTCGCCGGCCGCGTCGGCTTGGGCGCGCGCGCTCGCGAGCGCGTCCTCGGCTTCGCGGAGTGCCCTCGCGGCCTTGTCGCGGCGGGCCTGGGCGAGCTCTAATCCGCGGGCCGAGCGCTCAGCTCGCCGCCGCGCCGCCGATTCGGCGGCGCGGGCGGCCTTGGCTTCGGCGGCGCGGGCGGCCTTGGCTTCGGCGGCGCGGGCGGCCTTGGCTTCGGCGGCGCGGGCGGCCTTGGCTTCCGCGGCTCGCCGCTTCGGCGCGGGTCGGGCCGGCGCGGTCGTCGCGCTCGGCGCCATGCCGAGCCCGACGTGGCGAAGCTCGCGCACCAGGCGCCCGCCGCGCACGCTCTCGCGCGCATCCTCCTCCAGTGCCGCGGCGTGCAGCGTGTCGGTGACCCGATCGAGGATCGTGGCGCTGAGCTCGTGGCCTTCGGAGCTGAGCAGGCCGCGGGCAGCCTCGACCAGGGTGTCCACCGCCCCCCGCTCTCGCTCGGCCGCCGCGCGCAGCGCGGGGCCGCCGCCCCGACCGGCGAGCACGTCCCGGTGAGCGTCGAGCAGCTTGTCGCCGGCGTCGAACAGCTCGGCGACGTCCCGACCTTGCGTGCGGATGAGCTGATTGACCGCCCACGCGGCGACCGACGGCTTGCGCAGCGCGGCGACCTCGGCCGCCTCCTCGCGCCGGCCGTCGGCGCGCAGCGCGCGCGCCAGCGCAGCCCGTTCGGGCACGAACCGGTCGAGGGCAGTCCCGTAGAGATCGCCGGCATCCATGCGGTCATGGTGCCAGGGCCGGCATCCGCTACGTTTGCCGACGGAAGGCGAGCCAGGCGGCGAACGTGATGACCGAGGCGAGACTGGAGGATGGCGTTCCGCGGACGAAGGGGTGGTTCGTGGTCAACGCCCGGGACGCCCGCTGGCTGCACAACGACATGCGCGTCGTGTGCCGCTTCGGCGGCCAGGGCGAGGCCCACTTCGACGATCTAGGCATCGGTCTGTACTGGCTGGCGCCGGGCAAGCCGATGTCGATGTACCACCACGAGGCCGGGCAGGAGGACTTCCTCGTCTTGCGCGGTAGCTGCCTGCTGATCGTGGAGGGTCTCGAGCGGCCGCTCGAGACCTGGGACTTCTTCCACTGCCCCCCGAGGACGCCGCACACGATCATCGGCGCCGGCACCGAACCGTCACTCGTGCTCGCGGTCGGCGCCCGCAAGGAGAAGGGAAGCGCCCGTTATCCGGTCGAGCCCGCCGCCGTCCGTCACGGCGCCGGCGTGGCGGACGCCACGGCATCGCCGGACGAGGCCTACGCGCGGTTCGGCGCACCGCGCTCGGGGCCGGCGCCTGAGATCTTCTAGGCGGGGAGCACTACGCCTTCGTGCCTCCGGTCCCGCCGCCGGGGGCCGCGGATCACGCCAGCGAGGCTTCGAGCGTGATCTCAGGCACGCCGGCGAGGGCGCGGCTCACGGGGCAGCCCTCCTTGGCTCCGTTGGCGGCGCTCTCGAAGGTGGCGGCGTCGATCCCGGGAACGCGGCCGACCGTGGTGAGGGCGATCGAGGTGATGGTCGGCGTCCCGTCGACGAACCGGAGCGTCACCGTGGCGTCGGTCTTGACCGATTCCGCCGGGGTACCGGCGTCGCCGAGCGCCGCCGACAGCGCCATCGAGAAGCAGGCCGCGTGGGCCGCGGCGATGAGCTGCTCGGGGTTCGCTCCCGGTCCATCCTCGAACCGGGACTTGAACGAGTACTCGCCGTTGATGCGCTCGCCGGCGGTGAACGTTCCGGTGCCGGACTTGAGGTCGCCCTGCCATTCTGCGCTGCCCTTTGCTGGCATCCGTCCCTCCTTCGACTGTGGCCGTGCTGGACGCTGCGGATCCTAGGGCCTGCGAGCCCCCCGCCGTCAGCGCAGCGGCAACGTGAACGCCGGCGCGCCGGCCGAGCCCCGCAGGTCCTCCTCGATGACCGCGGCGGTGGAGAGCACCGCGGGCAGGAAATCGCGGCGCAGCACGGCCATCGAGGCGCGGCTGGCGTGAACCGAGAGGTTCAGGGCGGCGATCACCGACCCCGAGGCGTCCCGCAGCGGGGCGGCGATCGAGCGCAGGCCCTCCTCGAGTTCCTGGTCGGTGGCGGCGTAGCCCTGCTTGCGGACCGTCCGGAGCACCCGTCGCAGCGCCCCTGCGTCTTTCACCGTGCGGGGCGTCAGGGGCCGAATGTCGATCCGCTCGAGGCGCGCCTCCAGTTCGTGGTCAGACAGCGCAGCCAGGAGCACCCGGCCCATCGAGGTGGCGTACGCCGGCAGCCGCGTTCCCACCGACAGCGTGATGCTCATGATCCGCCGCGTGGGCACGCGCACCACGTAGACGATGTCGGTGTCATCAAGGACGGAGATCGACGAGGACTCGTTGACCTTGGCCACGAGCTCTTCCATGTGCGGCAGGGCGACCTCGGGAAGGCTCAACGACGACAGATAGGGATAGCCGAGCTCGAGCACGCGCGGACGCAGCGAAAACCGCCCGCCGGATGAGTTGACGTACCCGAGTCGTTCGAGCGTCAGCAGGAACCTTCGTGCGGTCGCTCGCGTGAGGCCGGTCGCCCTGGCCACGTCGCTGAGCCCCAGCTCTCGGTGATCGGCGTCGAAGGCGCGAATCACCGCGAGCCCGCGCTCCAGCGACTGCACGAAGTCAGAGCTCCGGGGCGGGTGATCGTTGTCCGTCATGTGATCGAATGTTCTCATGACGCACCGCGCCCCTCCCGACGGGCCATCCGCCGCCGGAACCGTGCGTGACGCCGCGTTCGAGGTCATGCGCCGGTTCGGCCTGACCACGATCTTCGGCAACCCGGGATCGACCGAGATCCCGTTCCTGACCGACCTGCCGTCGGACATCGAGTTCGTGCTCGGGCTGCACGAGGGCTCGGTCGTGGGCATGGCGACGGGCTACGCGATGGCACGTGGCCAGCCGTCGTTCGTCAACCTGCACACCGCCCCGGGCCTTGGCAACGCGGTCAGTGCGATCGCCAACGCCCGCGACTGCCGCGTGCCCCTGGTGGTCGTGGTGGGCCAGCAAGATCGTCGCCAGGTCGCGTTCGAGCCGTTCTTGACCGGCCGTCACCTCGAGCGGCTGGCGGGCGACTATCCGGTATGGACGAACCTTCCGATCCGTCCGCAGGACGTCCCCGGCGCGATCGCGCGCGCCTACCACGAGGCACGGGCGGGCAAGGGGCCGGCGCTGGTGGTGGTGCCGATGGGCGACTGGCTCGAGCCCGCCGACGAGCTGGCCGCCGCGGTGCCGGACACGGTCATCAGGACGGCCTCGGTGGCCCCCGAGGACGTGGCCGAGATCGCATCGCTGCTCGGCGACAGCGACTCGCCGGCCTTGGTGGTAGGGAGCGGCGCGGACAGCGCGGAGGGGTGGTGTGCCGTGGTCGCTCTGGCCGAGCGGCTGCGCTCCCCGGTGTGGCAGGAGTCGTTCGTGCGCCGGGTCGGCTTCCCCCAGGACCACGATCTGTTCGCCGGTTATCTGCCCTGGCGCCGGCGTCTGATGCGCGACACGCTGGCGGCGCACGACGTGGTCCTGGCGATCGGCACGGGCGCGTTTCGCCTGTACCTGATCGACGCCTACGGCCCCCCGGTCGAGCCCGGTACCCGGGTCGCGGTGATCACCGAGGACCCCGATGAGGCCCACCGCAGCCCAGCCGAGATCGCGCTCGTGGCCCCGGTCGCGGAGGCCTGTCACGCGCTCGCCGACCAGGTCTCGCAGCGTGACGCAGCCGGGCCGGGGCCCCCGGACCGACCGCAGGCGCCGCCGCCGCCCGGCCCGGGCGAGCCGCTGCATGCGGGGCACGTGCTGGCCGCGCTCGCGGCCCGGCTGCCCCGGGACGCGGTCTTGGTCGAGGAGACGCCGTCGAGCCAGCCCGAGCTCTATCGGCGTATTCCGATCCGCGCGCCGTTCGGGTTCGTGGCCGCGGCGAACGGCGGCCTCGGCTTCGGCATGTCGGGCGCGATCGGGCTGCGGATGGGACTCGGCGACAGGCCCGTCGTCGCCGTGCTCGGGGACGGCTCCTCGATGTATGCGATCCAGTCGCTGTGGAGCGCCGCCCACTACGGCGTCGGCGTGCTCCTGATCGTGATGGCCAACGGCCGCTACGCGGTCATGGACCGTCTGGCCCGCGATCATGGCGGCGCCGGCGCCTGGCCGGCGTTCGACGCCATCGACATCGCGGGTATCGCGCGGTGCCTGGGCTGCTCCTCGCGTCGGATCACCACCCATGAGGAGCTCGTGGGCACGCTCGACGAGGTGATGCCCGAGCTGGCCGCGCGCAGCGAGCCGCTGCTGGTCGAGGTCACGCTCGCCCACGACGGGGACGGCGGCTGAGCGATGCGCGCCGCGGCCAGGACCACCCCGGCAGACATCACCACCGCCGTGGCGGCGAGCTTCGAGCGCTGCCCGGACCCGCGGCTGCGCGAGCTGATGACGGCGTTGGTGCGCCATCTGCACGCGTTCGCGACCGAGGTTGGGCTGACCGAGGATGAGTGGCGCGGCCTGATCGGAGTCCTCACCGACACCGGTCACATCACCGACGAGAAGCGACAGGAGTTCATCCTCTGGTCGGACACCCTCGGGCTCTCGATGCTGGTCGACGCGCTCGCCCACGAGTTGCCGGCCCGCGCCACCGAGTCGACCGTGCTCCGGCCCTTCTACGTCCCCGGCGCCCCGCGGCGCGAATACGGCGAGAGCATCGCCGCCGAGGCGGGGGCGGGCATCTGCGCGGACGGTTCAACTCGCGCTCGGACGGTAGCTACGGCTTCCTCGCCGTGCGGCCGGTGCCCTACCCGATCCCCGACGACGCACCCGTGGGCCGGATGCTCGCAGCGGCCGGCCGCCACCCCTGGCGGCCGGCCCACATTCACATGATCGTCCGCGCGGACGGCTACCGGACGGTGACCACGCACGTTTTCGACGGCGCCAGCGACTACCTCGATTCCGACGCGGTGTTCGCGGTCAAGCCATCGCTGGTAGCACGCGCATTATGATCGGGAGACTATCGGCGACGAAATTGTCGACAATCCGGTCCCGCGCGGCAGGCCCGAGGACGAGCTTCGGGAGGCGATCGTCAGCGGCCGCCTGCATCCGCACGAACGGCTTGTCGAGGCCGAGCTGACACGGGCCCTCGGCGTGGGCCGCTCCGCGGTGCGGACGGCGCTGGCACGGCTCGAGCAGGAGGGTCTCGTCGAGCACGAGCCGCACCGGGGCGCGCGGGTGCGACTGGTCGATGTGGGGGAGGCGGTCGAGATCCTCGAGGCGCGCGCCGTGCTCGAGGGACTGGTCGCCCGCCACGCCGCGGTTCGCGCCACCGACGCGGACGTGGATGGCCTGCGCCACATCCTGGCCGAGATGCGGCGCCTGCTCGACCGCGGTGATCTCCTCGCCGCTTCGGACGAGAACGCGGTCCTACACCGGCGGCTGCGAGAGATCTCGGGCCACGAGACCGCGTCGCGGTTGATCTCGACGCTGCGCTCGCAGCTGGTGCGCTTCCAGTACCGCACGATTCTGCTGCCGGGGCGCAGTGAGCGCTCCTACGCCGAGCACGAGGCCATCGTCGCCGCGATCGCGGCGCGCAATCCCGAGGCCGCCGAGCGGGCCATGCGCAGCCACCTCTCGAACGTCGCCGCGGCACTGCGAGGAGGAGACGGTCGATGAGCGCGTCGCCATCGGGCCGGGCCCGGGCACTGGTCCGGGGCGCGTTCGACACCCACATCCACGTCGCACCCGACGTGGTCGAGCGCAAAATCGACGACATCGCGCTCGCGCGCCGGTTTCAGGAGCTCGGGATGGACGGGTTCGTGCTCAAGTCACACTACGGATCGACCGCGGAGCGGGCCAGCGTGGTGCGGAGCGCGGTCCCGGGCGCGCGCGTGCTCGGCGCGGTCTCGCTCAACCGCGCTGTCGGCGGCATCAACCCGCTGGCGGTCGAGATCGCGGCGCGGGAGGGCGCGCGGACCGTGTGGCTGCCGACCGTGGACTCCGTCAACGAGGCCCACGAGCGCGAGGCTCCGCCCGGCAGCTCGGTGCCGGTGTGGGTAAAGCTCCAGCTCGAGCTGCGCGAGCGGGGACTCGAGATCGAGCCGGTGCCGGTGCTCGGCCCTGACGGGGAGGTGCTGGCCGAGCTGCGCGAGGTGCTGGCGATGATCGCCCGTCACGGGATGTTGCTGGCCACCGGACATCTGTCTCGGGACGAGATCTTCGCCGTTGTCGACGCGGCGCTCGCGGAGGGGGTGCAGGAGATCGTGATCACCCATCCGGAGTTCCCGTCGCAGGACCTGGCGGTCGACGATCAGCGAAACCTGGCCGAGCGCGGCGCCCTGCTCGAGCGCTGCTTCACCACGCCGCACACCGGCAAGGTCTCGTGGGAGCGGTGGCTCGGCAACATCCGCGCCACCGGGGCCGAGCACTCGGTCCTGTCGACCGACCTCGGGCAGGTGTTCAACCCGCCGGTCGAGGATGGCCTGGCGCTGATGGTCGATCGCCTGCTGGAGGCGGGCTTCGACGAGCACGAGGTGCACACCATGGCGGTGGTGAACACGCGGCGGGTGGCGGGAGCGAAGCCGCTGTGAGCCCGCGCCGGATGCTGGTAATCGGGGCGCACGCCGCCGACTTCGTGTGGCGCGCCGGCGGCGCCCTCGCGGTCACGGCACAGAGCGGGGGCGCGGCCGGGGTGATCGCCCTCTCCTACGGCGAGCGAGGCGAGTCCGGCGAGCTGTGGAAGGAGGAGGGGCAGACGATCGAGCGGGTCAAGGACGTACGGGCGGGCGAGGCGCAGCGTGCGGCGGCGGCGCTCGGCGCCGAGTTCGACTGTCTGGACCTCGGCGACTACCCGCTCGAGATCGATGGCGACGCGCTGCGGCTGATCTCCGACCGGATCCGGGAGTTCGCCCCCGATGTCCTGATCACCCACACCGACACCGATCCGTTCAACCCCGACCATCCGGTCGCGCACGCCGCCGTCGCCCGGGCCCGAGGGCTGGCCGCCGGCGCCGGCGTGCAGAGCGCGTTCAAGACCGTCAGCCCGCCGGCGCTGTTCCTGTTCGAGCCTCATCAGCCTGAGCTGTGCAACTTCACTCCCAACACGTTCGTGGACATCACCCCGGTGATCGACCGCAAGCTCGCGGCGATGGCCGAGATGAAGGCCCAGCGCTACCTCCAGAGCTACTACGCCGAGCGCGCCGATCACCGCGGCAACCACGCCCGCCGCTCGTCCGGCAACAACGAGATCCGCCAGGCGGAGGCGTTCCAGCGCATCACCCCGGACGTGGTGAGCGCGCTGTGAGCGACGTCTACGAGGAACTCGCCGCGCTCGGCTCGGCCACCGTGTACGAGGCCGGCGGCCGGCGCGGGTACGTCGAGGCCGACCTGGTACAGATCGTCCCCGGCTCGCGCGCGGCGGGACCGGCAAGGACCGTCCGCTGCGGCCAGGACGACAACCTGATGGTGCACGCGGCGATGGCCGAGCTTCAGCCCGGCGAGGTGCTCGTGCTGACGATGCCCGAGCCGCGTGCGGTCGCGCTGGTGGGCGAGCTGCTGGCGACCCAGGCAAAGGCCCGTGGCGCCGCGGCGATCCTGGTTGACGCCTCGGTGCGGGACACCGAGGAGCTGGCCGGGCTCGGGTTGCCGATCTGGGCCCGGTGGGTGCGGGTTCGCGGCGCCGGCAAGGACGTGGCCGGCGAGATCGGCTCGCCGGTCACCGTCGGCGGGGCGGCGATCCGTGCCGGCGATGTGGTCGTGCTCGACGCCGATGGAGCGGCGGTGATCGAGGCCGAGCGCGTGGACGACGTGCTGGCGGCCTCGCGCGAGCGGGCGCGCCGGGAGCGGGTCAAGCGGGCCAAGCTCGAGGACGGGGCGCTGTCGTTCGATCTCGACGGGCTGCGCGAGCGACTGGAGTCGAGACGGTGAGCGAACCGATTCACGACCTCGCCCACATCGGCCACGCTGAGCTGCTGACGCCCTTCCCGGACGAGAGCCTGACCTTCTTCGTCGACTTGTTCGGGATGGAGGTCGAGGCTCGCCAGGGGCACTCGGTTTATCTCCGCGGCTGGGGCGACTACGCCCCCTACAGCCTGAAGCTGACCGAGTCCGAGCTGCCCGGGCTGGGGCACATGGCGATTCGGGCCTGGAGCCAGCAGGCGCTGGGGCGGCGGGTCGCGGCGATCGAGCGCGCCGGCCTGGGGATCGGCTGGATCGACGGCGACCACGGCCACGGCCCGGCCTACCGGTTCACCGACCCCGACGGGCACGCCATGGAGATCTACTACGAGAGCGACCGCTACGTGCCCCCCGAGCACCTGCGCCCGGCGCTCAAGAACGTGCCCCAGCGCAACCCCGGCCGCGGCGCCTCGGTCAAGCGCCTGGACCACGTCAACGTACTGGCCAGGGACGTGGCCGCCAACCGCCGCTTCGCCCAGGAGCAGCTCGGCTTCCGGCTCTACGAGCAGATCGTGCTCGACGACGGCTCGGAGTCGGGGGCGTGGATGAGCCTGTCGATCGCGGCCCACGAGCTGATCTACGTCGCCGATCACGCCGGCGCCACCGGCCGGCTGCACCACCTGGCGTTCTTCGTCGACACCCGCGAGGAAGTGCTGCGCGCGGCGGACCTGATGCTCGACGCCGATGTCCCGATCGAGGCCGCCCCATCCAAGCACGCGGTGGCGCAGGGGATGTTCCTGTACCTGTACGAGCCGGGCGGTAACCGCGTCGAGGTCACCACCGGGACTCACTTCATCTATGACCCGTCGTACGAGCCGGTGGTATGGACCGAGGCCGAACGGGCTCGCGGCCAGGCCTGGGGCGTGAGGACGATCGAGACCTTCCACACCTACGGCACGCCCGACGTCAGCGGGAGGCCGCCGGGACCCCCGATCCCCCCGACCAGCCAGGTCCCGGCGATGCCGGACGCGACGACCGTGTGACGGCATCGGGATTCCTGATGCGGGCCAGCGGTGTCACGGTCACGCCACGCCGCGGACCAGACACAGCCGCTGGAGCCGCTCCATCGCCTCCGGGGCCCGCTCGGGCAGCGCGTCGAGGGCGTCGGCAGCGGCGCGCAGGTCGTCGATGGTCACGTTGCGGGCCTCCAGCGCGAAGCGGCCCAGCCAGCGCACGGCCGCCCGCTCGTAGCGTTCGGGATCGCCGCCGCGGAGCACCAGGCAGATTCGCAGGGCATCATCGAGCGCGACCCGTGGAAGCTCCAGCGCCGCCGCGGTGACGAGCGCCTCGTTGCCGGTTTCGAGCGCGCGCCTGAACCGAGCATAGGGGTTGCCGTCGCTCGTCACCGAACATATGTTCGCCTATGGGCCGGACAGATCCCAGCCGCGATGGCCGTGCCGGCGCTCGCCGGCACGGACGCGTGCGTCATCGCCCTTACGCAGGCCGGTTGCAGGCCAGCCGCGACGAAGTAGGCTCCGTTTGGGAACCGGCGGAGCAGGAGAGACAGGTACCGAGTTGGCGGTAAAGGCGGCGGACCTCGAAGCGGAGCTGATCGACACCGTCTGCACGCGCGTTCGCGAGCGCATATCCGGCAAGCAGGCCGGGTCATGCGAGGCCTTCGTGCGCCAGTACTACCACTGGGTTCCGGCGGAGGACCTGGCCGATCGCAGCCCGCTCGATCTCTACGGCGCCGCGGTCGCGCACTGGAACCTGGCCCAGCACCGAAAGCCCGGGGAGGCGAAGGTCCACGTCTACAACCCCGAGTTCGAGCATCACGGCTGGCAGTCGCCTCACACCGTGGTCGAGATCGTCAGCGACGACATGCCGTTCATCGTCGACTCGGTGACGATGGAGCTCGCCCGCCAGGGCTACGGGATAGACCTCGTCATCCATCCGGTGATCTGGATGCGACGGGACGACGACGGCCAGCTGATCGAGGTGCTCGAGCCCGGGGGCGCCGAGCCCGGGGGCGCCGAGTCCGAGGCCTGCGCCGAGTCGATCCTGCACATCGAGGTGGCGCGGGAGACCGATCGCGATGCGCTGGCGCAGCTGGGCGAGAACATCAAGCGCGTGCTCGCCGAGGTGCGAGCGACCGTCGAGGACTGGAAGCCGATGCGCGCGCACACCGCGTCCCTGATCGAGGAGTTCGAGGCTCAGCCGCCGCCGATCGACGGCGACGAGCTCCAGGAAGTCAGGGAGTTCCTGGCCTGGCTGGCCGATGACCATTTCACCTTCCTCGGCTATCGCGAGTACGACCTGGTCCGCAGCGGCGATGAGGCGGGACTGAAAGCGGTCGTGGACTCCGGTCTGGGGATCCTTCGGGGCGCCCCGGTGACTCCGTACACGAAGCTGCGCCCGACGGCGATCGCGCTCGCGACCGCGCCCCATGGGCTGGTCCTGGCCAAGGCCAACTCGCGCGCCACCGTGCATCGGCCCTCGTATCTGGACTACATCGGCGTCAAGCGCTTCGATGCCGACGGCGAGGTGATCGGGGAGCGGCGCTTCCTGGGGCTGTACACGACCTCGGCCTACAAGGCGCGCGCGCAGGGGATCCCGATGCTGCGGGGAAAGATCGACGCCGTCCTGACTCGGGCCGGGTTCCCACCGGACAGCCACGATGCCAAGGCCCTGCTCGAGATCATCGAGTCCTATCCGCGCGACTCGCTGTTCCAGATGGACAGCGACGACCTGTTCTCGATCTCGATCGGGATCCTGGGGCTCGGCGAGCGCCAGCGGGTACGGCTGTTCGTCTGGCGCGATCAGCTCGACCGCTTCGTCGAGTGCCTGGCCTGCATCCCGCGCGACCGCTTCAACACCGAGAATCGCGAGCGCGTGGGGAGGATCCTGATCGAGGAGTTCGGAGGCAGCCACCTCGATTGGACGCTGCAGCTGTCGGAGTCGCTGCTGGCTCGCGTTCGCTACATCATCTACTGCCCGGACGGCGTTCCCGACCACTACGACGTGGCCGAGATCGAGGCCCGGCTGGTGCAGTCCACGCGGGCGTGGACCGACGACCTGCGGGCGGCCTTAATCGAGGAGCATGGAGAGGAGCAGGGCATCCGGACCTACCGGCGCTACGAGCGGGCGTTCCCGCCCGCCTACCGGTCGGACTGGGTCGCGCGCTCGGCCGTCGTCGACATCGCCCGGATCGAGGAGCTGAAGCCGGCGGGCGAGCCGATCCTCAGCCTGTACCGGCCTCTTGAGGCGCAGGAAGGCGTGGTTCGCTGCAAGCTGTTCAGCTCGGGCGGGGTCTCGCTATCCGACGTGCTGCCGACGTTCGAGCACATGGGGGCCAGGGTCGTGGACGAGCGGCCCTACGAGATCACCCCCGACGGCGCGGACAGCGCGTGGATCTACGACTTCGGCCTGCGCATGTCGACCGACGACATCGATGAGATCCGCGAGGACTTCCAAGAGGCGTTCCTGGGGGTGTGGCGGGGGGAGCTCGAGGACGACCGTCTCAACGGGCTGGTGCTCGAGGGCGCCCTCACCGGACGTCAGATCACGATCATCCGCATGATCGCCAAGTACCTGCGCCAGGCGGGGATCGCGTTCTCTGACACCTACATGGAGCGAACGCTGCTGGGGCACCCGAAGATCGCCACCCTGCTGGTCAGGTTGTTCGTGGCCCGCTTCGATCCCGACCGCCATGACGCGCGCACGGCCGAGCAGACCCGGGGCGAGATCGAGAAGGCGATCGACGCCGTGGAGAGCCTCGACGAGGATCGGATCCTGCGCAGCTTCCTGTCCGTGGTCTGCGCGATCCTGCGCACCAACTACTTCCGCGGCGCCGGTGGGCCCCCGGGGACCGAGGACGAAGACCGGGGACGAGGGGGCATCTCGCGCCCGTACGTGTCGATCAAGCTCGATGCCTCGCAGGTGCCGGTGTTGCCGCTGCCGCGGCCGAAGTTCGAGATCTTCGTCTACTCGCCCAGGGTCGAGGGGGTGCACCTGCGTGGCGGAAAGGTGGCCCGCGGCGGGGTGCGGTGGTCCGATCGCCGCGAGGACTTCCGAACCGAGATCCTGGGCCTGATGAAGGCCCAGATGGTCAAGAACGCGCTGATCGTGCCGGTGGGATCGAAGGGCGGCTTCGTGGTCAAGCGTCCTCCGCGCGCGGGCGGGCGCGAGGCGCTGACCGAGGAGGGCATCGCCTGCTACAAGACGTTCCTCTCCGGGCTGCTCGACATCACCGACAACATCGTCGGCGGCGAGTGCGTGCCTCCGGATCGGGTGATCCGCTACGACGATGACGATCCCTACCTGGTCGTCGCTGCGGACAAGGGGACGGCGACGTTCTCGGACATCGCCAACGAGGTTTCCGCCCAGTACGGCTTCTGGCTCGGCGACGCGTTCGCCTCGGGGGGGTCGAAGGGATACGACCACAAGCAGATGGGGATCACGGCGCGCGGAGCGTGGGAGTCGGTCAAGCGCCACTTCCGGGAGCTGGGCACGAACATCCAGGAGACCGATTTCACCGTGGTGGGGATCGGGGACATGTCGGGCGACGTGTTCGGCAACGGTGTGTTGCTCTCGCGCCACATCAAGCTGCTGGCCGCGTTCAACCACATGCACGTGTTCCTGGATCCAAACCCGGATCCCGAGGCCAGCTACGCGGAGCGCAGGCGGCTGTTCGAGCAGCCACGCTCCACCTGGGGCGATTACGACGAGTCGGTGATCTCACCGGGAGGCGGCGTGCACCGGCGCAGCGCGAAGTCGATCCGGATAACCGAGGAGGTCAAGGAGGCGTTGTCGATCGAGGCCGAGGAGCTCTCGCCCAACGAGCTGATCCGGGAGATCCTCCGGGCGGAGGTGGACCTGCTCTTCAACGGCGGTATCGGCACCTACGTCAAGGCCTCGAGCGAGAGCCATGCCGAGGCCGGTGACAAGGCCAACGACGCGGTGCGGATCAACGGCAACGAGCTGCGCTGCCGGGTGGTGGGGGAGGGAGGCAATCTCGGCTTCACGCAGCGCGGCCGGATCGAGTACGCCCTCGGCGGCGGCCGGATCAACACCGACGCGATCGACAACGTCGCCGGGGTCAACTGCTCAGACCACGAGGTCAACATCAAGATCCTGCTCGACTCGCTGGTCGCCGACGGCGACATGACCGAGAAGCAGCGCAACGAGCTGCTGGCCGAGATGACCGACGCCGTCGCCGACCAGGTCCTGTACAGCAGCTACACCCAGACCCAGGCGCTCAGCATCTCGCTGGCGCAGGCCAAGGGGATGATCGACGTCCACGCGCGCATGATCCGTCACCTCGAGCAGGTCGCGGGGCTCGACCGGGAGATCGAATTCCTGCCCAGCGACGATGTGATCAACGAGCGCAAGGTCAACCACCAGGGACTGGTGGGCCCCGAGATGGCGGTGGCGATGGCGTACTGCCGGTTCCGCCTGTACGAGCGCCTGCTGGACTCGGACCTGCCCGAGGACGAGTACCTGGCCTATGACCTCGAGCGCTACTTCCCGCTGCCTGAGAGCTACAGGGAGCGGATGCGCAGCCACCGTCTGCGCCGCGAGATCATCGCCACCGTCGTCGCCAACCAGCTCGTCGATCGCGCCGGGACCACGTTCGCGTTCCGGCTCGGAGAGGAGACGGGGGCCTCGCCCTCCCTGCTTGCGCGCGGCTTCGCGGTGGCGCGCGAAGTCTTCGACATGCGCTCGTTCTGGTCGGCGGTCGAAGGGCTGGACAACGAGGTCGAAGCGGGTACGCAGCTTCAGATGCTGATCGAGGGCCGCCGGCTGGTGGAGCGCGCGACGCGGTGGCTGGTGCGCTCCAGCGGCGACGGGATCGACATCGAGGCCAGGCTCCGGCATTTCGAGCCCGGGGCCCGGATGCTCGCTGATGCGCTTCCCGACGTGCTCGACGGGACCGGTCGCGAGGTCTATGACGATCGAGTCGAGGAGCTGACGGCGGCGAACGTCCCGGCGGAGTTGGTTCATCGCGTGGCCGGGATGCCGGCACTGGTCTCGGTGTTCGACATCGTCGAGGTGGCGGACGCCACCGGCCATGAACCGGAGACAGTGATGTCCACTTACTTCCAGCTCGGCTCGAGACTCCAGCTCGGCTGGCTGCGGGATCGCATCCTCGAGCTTCCGCGCGCCGACCGCTGGCAGGCGCTCGCCCGCGCCGCGCTGCGGGACGACCTCTACAGCCTCCATCGGGCGTTGACCCAGGACGTGCTCGAGGTCGGCGAGGGGGCCGACGGCGACGCCGCGATCGAGCACGGCGACGCCGCGATCGAGCAGTGGGAGCAGCGGAACAAGCCGACGCTGAACCGGTCGCTGGGCATCCTCGCCGACATCAAGGCGTCTCGCAATTACGACACCACCACGCTGCCGGTGGCGCTGCGGGAGGTGCGGAACCTGCTCCGTGGGGGGGTGGCGGCCACGGAGGAACCGCGGGCGCAATAGGCCCGGGCCGCGCAGCGCCCGGGGAGGGACGGTGCAGCGATTAGGCGCCGGCCGCGGCGATGTTCTCCGCCGTGCGGTGGGCCAGCGACATGATCGAGACCATCGGGTTGACCCCGGGTGCGGTCGGGAACGCGCTGGCGTCCCCGATCCACACGCCCTCGACGTCGTGCAGCCGTCCGCGGCCGTCGGCCACGGAATCGGAAGGATCTCGACCGAACCGGCACGAGCCCATCTGGTGGGCGGTGAAGATCGTGATGTCGGCGGGACCGTAGCGAGCCTGCTCGATCCGCTTTACGAACTCCTCGAACGGCTCGCCGGAGTCCCGGCGCCAGACGACCTCCTCGGCGTGGAGCGTCCGGATCTCGGGCGCGCCGATGGCGTGGTGCATCCGCGCGAGCTCGACGTTGGCGCGCACGAGCAGGCGGCGATCGAGCTCATCGGCCAGCGACCAGCGCACCACCGGCTGGCCATGCGGATCGAGCACCACCTCACCCTCTCCGTGATCGCGGGCGACGGACAGGAACGGAGCGTGGTGCGCGAACATCCGCGCCAGCTCGCGCTTGTGGTGCTCGCCGTCGCGCCACGGGATCGTGGTGGCGTGAAGCGCGGGAGCGGCGCCGACCGATTCGATCAGGAACCCGTGGTCGCCCTCGCAATCGGCGAAATGGTCTGAGACCTCGGATTGGATCTGCCCGATCCATCCCTCGATCGGCTCGTCGTAGATCCCGTTGACGATCGCCGCCGGATGCAGACGGAGATGCTTTCCCACCGCCGGACCGCCGATCCCCGAGCGCAGCAGCAGCGCCGGGGACTCGATCGAGCCACAGGCGACGACGACCGTGGGCGCCTTGACCGTCAGCTTGGTCTGGGACCCGTCGGGCTGGGTGACCGTGGCCTCGACTCCGGCGGCCCGGCCGTCGCTGACCAGGATTCGATCGGCGTGACAGCCTACGATCGCCTTCGTCCCCGCATCCGAGGCGTCCTGGAGGAAGGTCTTCATCGCCGACTGCTTGCAGCCCTTCTGGCAGCCAACCGAGCAGTAGCCGCACACCCTCGGGTCCTCGCAGCCGCGGTCGACGTTGCGCACGATCGGGCGATGGTCCATGCCGAGCTCGTCGAGCGCCTTGATCATCTTCTTGTGCTGGCGGTTCTGGGTGGTCGCCTCGTCGGTGGCGCTGATCCGGCTCATCACTGCGTCGATGTGCTCGTCATATTCCGGCTGGTCGATCCCGTCGATCCCGTGCCCGGCCCATTCCCGCCGGATCCGCTCCGGCGTGCGCAGGCAGTTCATGTAGTTGACGACCGTCCCGCCCCCGAGTGTCGAGCCGGCGAAGATCGAGATCGACCCGTCCTCGGAAGCGGTAAGGCCGCCGCCCAGGTAGAGCTCGAACATGCCCGGGAGCTCGAGCTGCTTGAAGTCGGCCTCGTTGCGGTAGCCGCCCATCTCCAGCACCAGCACCGAGCGGCCGCGCTTCTGCAGCTCGGCCGCGATCACGGCGCCACCGGCGCCGGAGCCGACCACGCACACGTCCGCGCTGACCGTCTGCTCCTCGCCCTGCACCGCGAGGGTGCGGATCGTCTTGGGCGCCTCCTCGGGGGAGGGCGGGGCCGAGATCGGCCCCGGGTATCCGATCGCCTCCCAGTTCGGATTGTGGCCGCGCTCGTCGGGGAGGCCGTAGAAGAACAGCAGGGTCAGGTTGCGCAGCGCCAGCACGCCCAGCCGCGCCTCGTGCGACGAGGCGGCCACGCCGTGCAGGATCTGGGTGCGGACCTCCAGCGGCGCGCCCACGAAATCGTTCTCCGCCAGGCCGTCGAGCAGGGCCGCGAAGCCCTCGATCTGCTCGGGCGACATCGCCTGGCCCATCAGCGCCTCGATCTGCTCGGAGATGCCAAGCTCGCTGGCCGCGCGGCCCAGGTAGTCGCGCATCACGTCGCCATCGCCGTCGCTCCCAGGCACCGCCGGGACGACGGTGTCGCACACCGCCTCGAGCGTGCGACGCTGGGTGTCGCTCAGGACCGCAGTTAGGACCGCCACCGGTTACCCCTTCTCCTCGCGTAACGCTGTCGCAGCGATCCTAATGCGAACAGCACCAGGTCGACCACCCCGGCCAGGAAGAAGGCCACCGGCCCAGTCACCACGCGCGCAGCGATCCGCGAGAGCACGCCGTGAAGCTACAGTCTGCATCCGCTATGCCGTCGCCCGTCAAGACCACCGTCACCGAGCTGCCCGAGTCGCGCGTTCGCGTCCAGGCCGAGGTTCCGGCGGACGAGGTCGAGCGTCGCCTCCAGCAGGCCGCCCGGGAACTCGGACGCCAGATGCGAGTCCCGGGCTTCCGCAAGGGCAAGGTTCCCCCGCCGGTCGTGATCCGGCGCCTTGGGCGCGAGACGGTGCTCGACGAGGCCTTGCGGAGCTCGCTCGGCGGCTGGTACGCGGACGCGATCGACGTGGCCGGGATCAGCCCCGTGGGCGAGCCCGAGCTCGATCTGGGCGAGCTTCCGGCGGCCGGAGAGCCGTTGGCCTTCTCAATCGAGATCGGGGTCCGCCCGCAGGCGAAGCTGGGCCAGTACAAGGGCCTCGAGGTCGGGCGGCGCGAGCCTCAGGTCGAAGACGCGGCCATCGACGAGGAGCTCGAGCGGCTCCGGGAGCGGGTGGCGACGCTCGAGACCGTGACCCGCCCGGCGGAAAAAGGCGATCACGTCGTGATCGACTACCTGGGCAAAATCGATGGCGAGCCGTTCCCGGGCGGCGAGGGACGCGACCAGCTGCTCGAGCTGGGCTCCGGCCGGCTGATCCCTGGCTTCGAGGAGCAGCTCACCGGCGCCAGCGCCGGCGACGATCGGGTGGTGGAGGTCGCCTTCCCGGACGATTACCCAGGTGATCTCAGCGGCCGGCAAGCCTCCTTCGAGGTCCAGGTCAGCGAGGTGAAGGCCAAGCGCCTGCCCGAGCTCGACGATGATTTCGCTGCCGAGTCGGCCGGCCTTGACACCCTGGCCGAGCTCCGCGAGGACATCGCTGGGCGCCTGCGAGAGGCCGACGAGCGGGCGATCGAGCGCGAGTTCGAGGATGCCGTGGTTGAGGCCGCCGCAGACGCCGCCGAGATCGACGTACCCGAGAAGCTCGTCCACGCGCGCGCCCACGAGCTGGTCGGCCAGATGCTCTCGGCCCTCAGTCGCCAGGGCATCTCCAAGGATGCTTACCTTCGGATCGCCGGCAAGGATGAGGAGGAGCTCGCTCACGAGGCCGAGCCGGAGGCCGGCGCCGCGCTGCGACGCGAGGCGGTGCTGGCCGCGATCGCGGAGGCCGAGCAGCTCGAGCCCACCGAGGAGCGGATGCTCCAGGAGCTGGGCCCGAGCGCCGAGCGCGCCGGCACCACGCCCGAGGAGCTGCTCGAGCGCCTGCGCGCCGGCGGCGAACTCGACCGGCTGCGCGAGGACGTCGCCAACCGGATGGCGGCCGAGCTGCTCGTCGCCGAGGCCAAGCCGATCAGCGTCGAGCAGGCCAAGGCACGCAAGAAGCTGTGGACGCCCGGCAAGGAAGAGGCGGAGCAGGGACAGGGGCGGTTGTGGACGCCGGGCGGCTGACGGCCGCACCGCGGCCGGCGGACCCCGCGGGCGGCCTCTGAGCGGTTGCTACATTCGGCAGGAATCCGGGCCTGCAAGCAAAAGAAGCGAGGACCATGAGCCCACTCGTACCGATGGTCGTTGAGCAGACCTCCCGCGGCGAGCGTGCGTTTGACATCTACAGCCGCCTGCTCAACGAGCGGATCATCTTTCTGGGCACCCCGGTGGATGATCAGATCGCCAACCTGATCGTGGCCCAGCTGCTGCATCTCGAGTCCGAGGACCCGGACAAGGACATCTCCGTCTACATCAATTCCCCGGGAGGCTCGGTCTACGCCGGGCTGGCGATCTACGACACGATGCAGTTCATCAAGCCCGACGTCCAGACGATCTGCGTGGGCATCGCGATGTCGATGGGCGCGCTGCTGCTGGCCGGCGGCTCGGGTGGCAAGCGGATGGCGCTCCCCAACGCCAAGATCCTGATCCACCAGGTTTCGTCAGCTTTTCAGGGTCAAGCCACCGATATCGAGATCCACGCTAAAGAGATCATCGATGTGCGCCGACGACTTGACGAGATCATCGCCAAGCACACGGGGCAGGATCTGGACAAGGTTCGTGCCGATACAGATCGGGACTATTTCATGAGCTCGGAGGACGCAAGGGAATACGGAATCATCGACCGGGTGATCTCGCAGCACTGAGGCACTACCCTTAGGCTTCTGGGTCAGCGGCTGGGGCCGTATTCGGAGAGAGGAATCGCATGGCACGTCCCACGGACTCCAACGAACAGCTCCTTTGCAGCTTTTGCGGCAAGTCGCAACGGCAGGTGAAGAAGCTGATCGCCGGGCCGGGGGTCTACATCTGCGACGAGTGCATCGATCTCTGCAACGAGATCATCGACGAGGAGCTCACCACACCGCCGAGCTTCGACATCGAGAATCTCCCCAAGCCGCGGGAGATCTACGACGTGCTGAACGAATACGTGGTCGGCCAGGAGCAGGCCAAGCGGTCGCTGTCGGTGGCCGTCTACAACCACTACAAGCGCGTCCAGATGATGCAGTCCGATGAGAACGACATCGAGCTGCAGAAGTCGAACATCCTGCTGCTCGGCCCCACCGGGTGCGGCAAGACACTGCTTGCCCAGACCCTGGCCAAGATCCTCAACGTGCCGTTTGCGATCGCCGACGCCACGGCCTTGACCGAGGCCGGCTACGTCGGCGAAGACGTCGAGAACATCCTGCTGAAGCTGATCCAGGCCGCCGACTACGACGTCAAGAAGGCCGAGACCGGAATCATCTACATCGACGAGGTCGACAAGATCGCGCGCAAGGCCGACAACCCCTCGATCACCCGCGATGTCTCTGGCGAGGGCGTCCAGCAGGCGCTCCTGAAGATCCTGGAGGGCACGACCGCGAGCGTCCCCCCCAGGGTGGCCGCAAGCACCCCCACCAGGAGTTCCTGTCGATCGACACGACCAACGTGCTGTTCATCTGCGGCGGCGCGTTCGCCCAACTCGACAAGGTGATCGAGCGCCGGATCGGCCACCAGGGCGTCGGCTTCGGCTCGGTCATCCAGTCCAAGGACCAACGCGACACCGGCGAGATCTTCGAGCACTGCCTGCCCGAGGACCTGATCCAGTACGGGCTGATCCCCGAGTTCATCGGACGCCTCCCGGTCATGAGCGCGATCCACCAGCTCAGTCGCGACGAGCTGATGCAGATCCTGACCGAGCCGCGCAACGCCCTGGTCAAGCAGTTCCAGCGCTTCTTCCAGTTCGACGGGATCGAGCTCGTGTTCGGCGACGAGGCCTTGAGCTCCATTGCCGACAAGGCGCTCGAGCGGGAGACCGGAGCGCGCGGGCTGCGCTCGATCATCGAAGAGGTCCTGCTCGAGGTCCAGTTCGAGCTCCCCTCGCGCCGCGACGTGCGCAAGTGTGTGGTCACCCGGGAGACGATCGAGAAGGACGTGCCGCCGACGCTGGTGACGGTGGCGACTCCCGAGGAAGAGGCGGCGTAGCCCGGCACCTACACTGGGTCGCGCCGTGAGCGACCTGGAATCGAAGACGCGCTATGACCCCGCCGAGGTCGAGCCGCGGATCGTGCAGCGGTGGCTCGAGTCGGGGCTGTTTCACCCCGAGCCCGAGGGCGATGCCGAGAGCAACTACTCGATCGCGATCCCGCTCCCGAACGTCACCGGCGCGCTCCACATGGGCCACGCGCTGAACAACTCGATCCAGGATTGCCTGATCCGCTACCACCGGATGCGGGGCCAGCGGACGAAGTGGATCCTGGGGACCGATCACGCCGGTATCGCCACCCAGATCCAGGTCGAGCGGGCGCTGATCGCCGAGGGATCGAGTCGCGAGCAACTGGGGCGGGACGCGTTCGTGGAGCGCGTGTGGCGCTGGCGCGCGGACTACGGCGGCCAGATCATCGAGCAGCTCAAGCGGCTGGGGGCCTCGTTGGACTACGGGGACGAGCGGTTCACGCTCGACGAGGCCTACGCTCGGGCCGTGGTCGAGGTGTTCGTGGCCCTGTACGAGAAGGGCTACATCTATCGCGACCGCTACATGGTCAACTGGGATCCCGGCAACCGCTCGGCGATCTCCGACCTCGAGGTCGAGGATCGGGAGGTCACGGACACCCTCTACTACATCGATTACCCCCTGGCCTCGGGGTCGGGCGCGATCACGGTGGCCACGGTGCGCCCGGAGACGATGCTGGCCGACACCGCGATCGCGGTCAATCCGGAGGACGATCGCTACCGCCGGCTCGTCGGCGAGACCGCGATCCTGCCGCTGGTCGGGCGCCGGCTCAAGATCATCGCCGACGAGTACGTCAAGCCTGACTTCGGCACCGGCGCGCTCAAGGTGACGCCCGGCCACGATCCAAGCGACTTCGAGATGGGCCGCCGTCACGGACTTGCGCAGGTCAGCGTGATCGGTGAGGACGGGCGGATCACCGATGAGGCGCCGGAGCCGTTCGTCGGCATGACGGTCGAGCACGCCCGCGAGGCGGTGGTGGCCGCCCTGCACGAGCAGGGGCTGATCGCGCGCGCCGAGGAGTACGTGCACGAGGTGCCCTACTCGCAGCGCTCGGGTGAGCGGATCGAGCCACTGATCTCGCTGCAGTGGTTCATGCGGATGGAGGAGCTGGCCAAGCCGGCGATCGACGTGGTGCGCGGCGGCCAGGTCCGGTTCTGGCCGGAGAACTACACCCGGGTCTACCTGGGCTGGATGGAGAACATCCGCCCCTGGTGCATCTCGCGCCAGCTCTGGTGGGGCCACCAGATACCGGTCTGGTACCGGGGGGACGAGCTCTACGTGGGGAGCGAGCCGCCCGCGGGCGGGGGCTGGGAGCGCGATTCGGACGTGCTCGACACCTGGTTCAGCTCGGCCCTGTTCCCGTTCGCGGCGCTCGGCTGGCCGGTGCAGACGCCGGCACTGCGGGCGTTCTATCCGACCGACGTGCTCGCCACGGGACGGGACATCATCTTCCTGTGGGTGGCGCGGATGATCATGATGGGGATCGAGTTTCGCGGCCAGATCCCCTTCTCGGACGTTTACGTGCACTCGATCATCCAGGCGCCCGACGGACGGCGGATGTCGAAGTCGCTCGGCACCGGGGTGGATCCGCTCGGGCTGATCGAGGGTGGCCCCCGGCCGCCGGCGTTCGCAACCGGCGGCGAGTTCCCGGCCTACGGCGCCGACGCGGTGCGCTGGGGCCTGTACGCGATGTCCTCGGCCCAGGATGTCCGCTTCAGCGAGGACAAGATCGCCCAGGGCCTCCAGCTCACCAACAAGCTGTGGAACGCGTCCCGCCTGATCCTGCTGCGGATCGATCCCGACCTCAGACCGGCGATCAACCCGGGCACGGTCGAGGACCGCTGGATCCTGTCGCGACTGGAGCGGGCGACGGCGTCGATCGGGGCGCGGATCGAGAGCTACGACTTCTCGCACGCGGCGCTCGAGCTCTACGACTTCGTCTACGGCGAGCTGTGCGACTGGTATCTCGAGCTGGTGAAGCCGCGCCTATACGCGCAGGAGCGCTCGGCGTCGGAGACGCTGCTCCACGTGCTCGTGCAGACGCTGGCCCTGGCTCATCCGATCATCCCCTTCGTCACCGAGGAGGTCTACGGCTATGTCCCCGGCGCGTCGGGCTTGATCGCGGCGGGCGCGCCTGGCGCCGATGGCGCGATCGACGAGCCGGCCGAGGAGACGCTCGCGCGCGTGATCGAGGCGGTGCGCGCGCTTCGCGGCTGGCGCGATCACGCCGGCGTGAAGGCGGGGGCCCAGCTATCCGCGCGGCTCGTCGCCGCCGGCTACGGCGAGACCGCCGAGCACGTGGCGCGGCTGGCCCGGCTGAGGTTCTCAGATGACGGTGGGGAGCCGGTGGAGGCGGTCCCGGTGCCGGGCGGCGCGGTCGAGATCCTGGCCGGCGAGGGCCTCGATGTCGAGGCCGCGCGGCACAAGCGGGCCGCCGACCGCGCCCGAATCGAGAAGGGCATCGCGCAGTCCGAACGGAAGCTCTCCAATCAGGGGTTCGTCGAAAAGGCGCCGCCGGCGGTCGTCCAAGCCGAACGCGACAAGCTCGAGCGCCTCCAAGCCGAGCTGGAGTCGCTGTGAGCCTCTCGGCGCGGGGACGGCCGGGGAGCTTCTCCCCCGAGGAGGCCGAGCGCTACCTGCTCTCGCTGGAGCTGTTCGGGATGCGGTTCGGGCTCGACCGCATGCGACGGCTGATGACTGCGCTCGGCCACCCGGAGCGCCGGTTTCAGTCGATCCACGTGGTCGGCACCAACGGCAAGTCCTCGACCGTGCGGATGATCGCCGCCATCTTGCGCGGGCACGGACTCCGGGCCGGCGCATACCTCTCCCCGCACTTGTCCTCGTTCGCCGAGCGCATCCGGATCGACGACCAAGACCTGGGTGAGGAGGCGTTCGCAGCCGCGGTGGCCCGCGCGGCGCGAGCGGCCGAGCTGGTCAACCGCTCGCTCAGCGGCGAAGACCGTGTGACCCAGTTCGAGGCCCTGACCGCCGCCGCGTACTCGGAGCTGGCCGCTCGGGAGGTCGAGGTGGCGGTGATCGAGGCCGGGTTGGGCGGCCGGTTCGACGCCACCAACGTGATCCCGTCCCGGGTCCAGGTGCTGACCACCGTCGGGCTCGAGCACACCCGCTGGCTGGGCCCCACGATCGCCGACATCGCGGCCGAGAAGCTGGACGTGGTCCAGCCCCACGGGACGCTGGTGCTGGGCTACGAACTGCATCCGGACGCCGAGCGTCGGGCCGAGGCGGTGGCCGCCGAACGGGGGGCGGAGATCGTCCGCGCCGGGCCCGATCCGCACGTCGCCGTCGGCGCGCTGGGCGCCTTCCAGCGGCGCAACTTTGCTCTCGCGCGAGCGGCGGCGGAGGCGTACCTGGGGGCGCTCGACCCGGACGCGGTGGCGCGGGCCGCGGCTGGGGTCCGGGTCCCGGGACGGCTTCAGATCGTCGACACCGAGCCGCTCACGCTGCTCGACGGCGCCCACAACCCCGACGGGATGGCGGCGCTGGTTGAGTCGCTGCCGGAGATCGTGGCGGGCCAGGCCGGGGGACTCGTGGCCGTGATCTCGGTCCTCGACGACAAGGATGCCGCCGGGATGCTGGCCAGGCTGCTGCCGAGCTGCGATCGCCTGATCCTCACCGCGAGTCAGAACCCCCGCGCGCTGCCGCCGCCGACGCTGCAGTCGCTTGCGGGCCAGTTGCACGGGCCGCCCGGGGAGATCATTCATGCCCCGCATGCCGCGCTGCGTCGAGCCCGCGAGCTGGCCGGTCCCGAAGGAGTGGTGCTGTGCACCGGATCGATCTACCTCGTCGCCGACCTGCTGGCCCCGGCCGGCCGGCGGCGGGCCTCGATGCTGTGAACGACCGCGACGATCAACCCAGCTTCCTGATCATGATCGGGCTCGTGGCGCTGACCGTCGCCGTGGTGATCCTGGTCTTCTTCGGGATCGGATATCTGTTTGGGCGCCTCTTCCTGTAACGCCTGCCTGAGGCGATACGACCCCCCCGACCACTACACTCGCGTACCTGATGCTCTTCGTCACAGGCGTTTTCGGGATCAAGAACAACACGATCAACCTGGTCGTCGACCTGCTGATCCTGTTCCTCGTCGTGCTCTGGCTGGCGCTCGTGTACTGGACCTACGCGGACGCCCGGAGGCGGATCGCCGACCCGATGCTGATCGCCTGCGCCACGGCCGCGTCGCTGTTCCCGTTCGTGGGCACGATCGTGTACATGATCGTCCGGCCGCCCGAGTACCTCGACGACGTGCGCGAGCGCGAGCTCGAGATGCAGGCAGCCGAGGCGCGCTTGGCCGAGCTCGGCTATCACCTCTGTCCGCACTGCGACTACGAGGTCGAGAAGGACTTCCTGCGCTGCCCCAACTGCATGCGCAAGCTCAAGGACCCGTGCAAGAGCTGCGGCAAGCCGCTCGATCCGGCGTGGAAGGTGTGCCCGTTCTGCGAGTCGGAGATCGGGGCCGTCGCGGTGCAGCCGCGCCGCCCGCGCCGGCGCGCCACCACCTCTGAGCAGCCGGTGGCCGGCCCCGTCCGCGCCGAGCGCGGCGGCGGCAGTGCCCGCGTCGAGCGCAGCAGCCCCCCCGGTCTCTCCGACCGTACCGGCGCCGCCGCCCCGGCGGAGCGCAGCAGGCCGTCGACGCCCTGACGGGCGCGAATCTCGAACCGCAAGGAGACGCCCCGCATGGAGCGAACGCTGATCCTCGTCAAGCCTGACGCCTTCGCGCGCAACCTCACCGGCGAAATCATCGCCCGCTTCGAGCGAAAGGGCCTGGGCATCGTCGCGCTGAAGCTGATGACGATGACGCGCGAGCTGGCGGCACAGCACTACGCCGAACACGAGGGCAAGTCGTTCTACGACGAGCTGGTCACGTTCATCACCTCCGGCCCGCTGGTGGCGATGGTGCTCGAGGGCGAGCGGGCGGTGGAGGCAGCCCGTCAGGTGATCGGCGCCACGAACCCGCTGCAGGCCACCACGGGGTCGATCCGCGGCGACTTCGCGATCCCGGTGGGCCAGAACATGGTCCACGGCTCGGACTCCAGCGAATCGGCGACGCGGGAGGTCGCGCTGTTCTTCCCCGATCTCCGCTGACGCCGCCGCTGATCCTGGCCTCGCGCTCGCCCCAGCGCCGGGCGATCCTGGAACAGCTCGGAATCGAGTTCTCGGTCGCCGTACCCGAGGTCGAGGAGCTCGAGACGGGGCCGCCCGTTGAGGTGGCGCTCGAGAACGCCTACCGGAAGGCCGCCGCGGTCGCGGACGATCGCCCCGACGCCCTGGTGCTCGGGGTGGACACCGTGGTCTGCCTCGGCGCCAAGATCTACGGCAAGCCGCGGGATGTCGCGGGCGCCCGGGCCACGCTGCTGGCGCTGGCCGGCCGCCGCCACGCGGTGATCAGCGGCGTGTGCGTGATCGAGGGCGGGGTGACGAGGACCGCCGGCGCGACCACGTGGGTCGAGTTCCGCGGTCCCGATGAGCGATTGCTCGAGTGGTATCTGGCCAGCGGCGAGTGGCGCGAGCGGGCCGGCGGCTACGCGATCCAGGGTCGGGGCGCGGCGCTGGTGAGCAGGATCGAGGGGGATTACCTGAACGTGGTCGGCTTGCCGGTCAGCACCCTGCTGGAGCTCTCGCCAGGGCTGCTGAGGTGATCGGCGCGGTCCGCCCGCGCCGCTCCGGCGCGGGGTGCGGACCGCTCGCGCCAGCCCGCTACCAGCCCAGGAAAGCTGCACACCGCGACACCGCCGCCGGGAAGGGCGAGCCGTGCCGCGCTAGGCACCACAGTCATGCACAACACGGCAGCGCTTCCCGCTCCCGCCCGCCTTTCCGCACTATGCAGCTTCCAACCCGCCAGCCGCCCTCACTACCGCGTCGTTCACCGATCGACCGGCATCGCCCGAAGCCCAGATCGCACCGAAACTCCCCCGGTCGACGCGCCCAACTACTGAACGGTTTCCGAAAGCACAAAAGCGGTCTGGACCGCGATTTCCAGCGATTTCCCGGCCCGTGCGGGGCCGCGGGCGAGATCCGTGGCGGACGTGCGTTCGATACACTCGGCCGTGGACGGAGCGGGCAGCCTGGGCGGGGCCCCCCGTATCTCGCCGCCCCGTCCGCCGCGTCCCGTTACCTCTCTGAACACGCATGGGCTTCTTCACGTATCTGACCGGGTTCGGCGGCCGCGACATGGCGGTCGATCTCGGGACCGCGAACACGCTGGTGTACGTGCGCGGCCGTGGAATCGTGCTCTCGGAGCCCAGCGTGGTGGCCGTCGACTCGCGCACCGGCGAGGTTCATGCCGTTGGCATCGAGGCCAAGCGGATGCTCGGCCGGACGCCGGGAACGATTTCGGCCATCCGCCCGCTGAAGGACGGCGTGATCGCCGATTTCGAGGTCACCGAGGAGATGCTCCGGCACTTCATCCAGAAGGTCCATCAGAACCGCTGGGCGCACCCACGGGTGGTGGTGTGCGTGCCCAGCGGCGTGACCGGGGTGGAGAAGCGCGCCGTCGAGGAGGCGTGCCTGTCGGCGGGCGCGCGGCAGGCCTACCTGATCGAGGAGCCGATGGCGGCGGCGATCGGGGCCGGGCTGCCGGTGGGCGAGCCGACCGGTTCGATGGTGGTGGACATCGGCGGCGGCACCAGCGAGGTGGCGGTGATCTCCCTCGGGGGGATCGTTGTCTCGCAATCGATCCGGGTCGGCGGCGACGAGCTCGACGAGGCGATCATCAACTACGTCAAGCGCGAGTACAAGCTGCTGATCGGCCAGCAGACAGCGGAGGAGGTCAAGCTCGAGATCGGCTCCGCGTTCCCGATGGGCGAGGAGGTCCAGGCTGAGATCCGCGGCCGGGACATGGTCTCGGGGCTGCCCAAGACCGTGGTCCTGACCAGCGAGGAGATCCGCGCCGCACTCGAGGAGCCCGTTACGCAGATCATCGACGCGGTCAAGGAGACGCTCGACCGGACCCCCCCGGAACTGGCCTCGGACATCATGGATCGTGGCATCATGCTGGCCGGAGGCGGCTCGCTGCTACAGGGTCTGGAGGAGCGCCTGCGCCATGAGACGCAGATGCCCGCGCACCTGGCGGAGTCGCCGCTGACGTGCGTCGCGGTCGGATCAGGACGCTCTTTGGAGGAATTCGAAGCGATCCACCGCTCAAGCAAGAATTCACGCAACCGGCGTCGCCGATACTAGGTCCGCGGATCTAGTATCCGAGCTGGCGCTGAGCAGACTTTTTGGAGATTCCCATCTCGTGCATGACAAGCAAGTACGGCGGCGGCGCGCGGTTCTGGTGCTGCTCGTCGGCGTTTCCCTGATCCTGCTGACCGCCTACTTCGGCGAGTCGCCCAATAGCCCGCTGCACAACGTCCAGCGGGGAATCGTCGAGGTCCTGTCGCCGATCCAGGAGGGCGCCAGCAAGGCGCTCAAACCGGTCAGGGACGTGGCTGGTTGGTTCTCGGACACGCTTCACGCAAAGTCTCAGCGCGACCAGCTGGAGAAGCAGAATCAGAGCCTCCGCGTGCAGCTCGCCCACGCGCAGAGCGCAGAGGAGGAGAACGCCCAGCTGAGCCGGGAGCTGGGACTCGACAACTCGGCCGGGTTCGCCTCCTACAAGCCCATCGCCGCCACCGTGATCGGCCGCGACGCGACGCTGTGGTACGAGACGATCGAGGTCGACAAGGGCTCCGAGGACGGCGTCCACGACAACGATCCGGTGACCGGCGACGGTGCGCTGGTGGGCAAGGTCACCACCGTCGACCCGACCGCGTCGATCGTCACCCTGATCACCGACCACACGTTCGCGGTCACCGCGCAGGTGCAAGACGGGGCCGGCGACACCGGCGTGCTGGTGCCGGCGGTGGGGAACCCGAACCAGCTCATCCTCCAGTACCTGCCTTCGCGCGCGCAGATCAGCGTCGGCCAGCAGGTCGTGACGGCGGGGTTCAAGTCGGGCAACCTGGACTCGCTGTTCCCGCCGGCGATCCCGATCGGACAGGTCTCGAACGCCGACCAGAACACGCTGATCAACAGCCAGCAGGTTCAGGTTTCCCCGGCCGCCGACCTCCGCCACCTCGACGTGGTCCAGATCCTGACCAGCCCTCAGGCGGGCACGCAGCGCGCGCAGATACCGTGAGTGATCTGAGGCTTGTACTCAGGCTGGTCCTGCTGACCCTGGTCTCCGTCGTGCTCCAGGAGGCCGCGGTCTCGCAGATCTCTATCTTCGGCGTGAGCGCCGACGTGACCCCGCTGGTGGTGATGTCGGTGGGGCTGCTGGCGGGCTCGATGGCCGGGGCGGTGACGGGCTTCGGCGTGGGCCTGTTCGTCGACCTGGTGCTGGTCCAGACCCTTGGCGTGACCTCGCTGCTGTACATCGCGATCGGCTACTGGTCCGGGCGCCTGCGCGAGCTGCGCGACCCGGCCCACGGGCTCGTGCCGCTCGCGGTGGGGGCTGCGGCGACCGCGTTCGCGGGGCTGGGGATGGCGGTGATCCAGTTCCTGCTGGGCGTCGATGCCCCGGTCAGCCTGCTGCTCCTCCAGCAGATCGTGATCACGGTCCTGGTCAACACGCTGATCGCGCTCCCGGTGTACGCGATCGTGCGCCGGTGGCTCCAGCCGGCGCTGCCCGACGATCCCCGCCGGCGCCGGCGCCGCGCGTACAGCACCGGCGGCCTCAGCCCGCTGACCCGGCCCTCGCAGCGACTGGGCCCGATTCCCCGCTCGGGGGCACGATGATCAGACCCCGCGAGGAACGGGTCCCGCCGCTGACGCCCCAGCTCGCGCTGAGGGTGGCGATCCTCGGCAGCTTCGCCCTGGCGATGTTCGCGATCATCTTCTTCCGCCTGTGGTTCCTGCAGGTGTTGTCCGGCAACCAGTACCTGGCCCAGGCCAGGACCAACCGCGTGCGGGACATCTCGATCGCGGCGCCGCGCGGGGAGATCCTCGACAGCAACGGCGCGGTGCTTGTCAACAGCGTGCCCGCGAACGCGGTGCAGATCTCGCCGCCCGACCTGCCCAGGTCGGGCCGCGCTCGCAAGCGCCTGTACCGTCGGCTGGCCGGGGTCATCGGGATGCCGAACAAGCGCATCAGCTGTCCGGTGGACGGCCGCGGGGTCCTTCGCCTGGAGCCGATCGCCTGCGACGTCGCCCAGGGGGTGGCGCAGCTGCCGTACGCCAACGTGACTATCAAGACCGACGTCTCCAAGTACGTCCTCTACTACCTCTCCGAGCGTCAGAGTGCGTTCCCGGGCGTGAGCGTGCAGCAGGTGTGGCTGAGCTCGTACCCATTCCACAACCTCGCGGCGCAGGTGCTGGGTACGGTGGGCCGGATCAGCTGCGTGTCGCGCGCCGACTGCGAGCTGAAGGATCCCCACTTCCGCGGCGTCTCGCAGAACGACGTCGTCGGCCAGTCGGGGCTGGAGTGGTACTACAACCGCTACCTGCAGGGAACCGACGGCGCCGAACGGGTGCAGGTCAACGCGCTGGGACAGTTCACCGGCAACCTGTCCGAGCACAAGCCGGTCCCGGGCGACAACCTCAAGCTGTCGCTCGACCTGAACCTGCAGAAGGCGGGGCAGCAGGCCCTGCAGCAGTCGATCGACTCAAACCCGCCGGCGCCCGCCGGAGCATTCGTGGCCATGAACCCAACCAACGGTCAGGTCTACGCGATGGGATCGCTGCCGGACTTCAACCCGAACGTGTTCGCCAAGCCGGTCTCGCAGTCGGTCTACGATCAGCTCAACAACGCCTCCAACAGCTATCCGCTGTTCAACCGGGCAATCCAGAGCGCCTACCCGACCGGCTCGACGTTCAAGGGAATCACCTCGACCGCGGCGCTCCAGAGCGGCGCCTGGAGCCTCGGCGACACCTACGACGACACCGGCGTCTACTCGCAGGACGGCCCGGGCGACCTGCGCCACAACGCGGGCAACGCCGCCTACGGGGTCCTTGACCTGACCCAGGCGATCAAGGTCTCCTCGGACGACTTCTTCTACAACCTCGGCCGCTTGATGAACAGCGCCAGCCCGGACGGCGGCGCGCTTCAGCAGTGGGCGCACGGGTACGGGATCGGGCGCCGGACCGGCATCGACCTTGGCGCCGAGAACTCCGGGATCCTGCCGTCGCCGAAGTGGCGTGCGGAGCGCGACAAGCTGGAGCTTCAGTGCGAGCAGGGCGTCGGTCCGTTCAAGGGTCACGGCAAGCACGCCACCTGCGGGATCGCCGACGGGCGGCCCTGGTCGGTGGGCGACAACGAGAACCTGGCCGTCGGCCAGGGCGATTTGGAGGCCACGCCGCTTCAGCTCGCGGTCGCCTACTCCGCGATCGAGAACGGCGGCACGATCGTTCGGCCCCACGTGGGGATGGAGATCGACGCCCCCAACGGGCTGATGCTGCAGAAGATCGACCCACCCCCGGCCCGGCATCTCCAGATCGCCCCGCAGAACCTCGCCGCGATCCGGCTCGGGCTCCACGAGGCGGCCTCGCAGGCGGGCGGCACATCCGCCGACGTGTTCGCCAACTGGCCGCAGGACCGCTACCCGGTGTACGGCAAGACGGGCACGGCCCAGCATTCCGATCAGGCCGACCAGGCGTGGTATGTGTGCTTCGTCCCTGACCCGGTCAAGCCGATCCTCGTCGTCGTCACGGTGGAGCAGGGCGGCTTCGGTGCCATCGGTGCGGCCCCGGTGGCGCGAGAGATCCTCTCGCAGTGGTTCTTCGGCAAGCGCGGCCAGTACGTCCCTGGGCAGTCGAGGACGCTGTGAGCGCGACCGCGATCCACACCACGGACGAAGAGGTCGCCCCGCAGCCGCCGCGCGCGCTGTTCCTGTTCGATCCGCTGCTGTTCCTGGCCGCGGGGGGCCTGGTCGCGTGCTCGCTGGTGACGCTCAAGGGCGCGACCCGCAAGTCGGTGGCCGGGCATCCGCTCTACTACGTGGACCGGCAGGCGGTCTACGCCGGCGTCGGCTTGCTCGTCGCGATCGTCCTCTCGCGGATCGACTATTCGCGGCTGCGCGAGTACCGCTACCCGATGTACGGGTTGCTGATCGCGCTCAACATCATCGTCTTCGGGATGCCGCAGGTACGCGGTGCGCGCCGGTGGATCCCGCTGCCGTTCTTCCAGGTGCAGCCGTCGGAGTTCGGCAAGGTGCTGCTGATCGCGTCGCTGGCCGCGTTCCTGGTCAACCGCTCCCGGAGGCTGCACGAGTGGCGCACCACGGCCCGGATCATGTTGCTGGCGCTGATCCCGGCGCTGCTCGTGATCCCCCAGCCGGACCTCGGCACCGGGATGGTGTACGTCGCGGTGGCGTTCACGATCCTGTTCGTGGCCGGCACGTCGTGGAAGCACCTCACGGCGCTGGTGGCGATGTTCGCGGCCTCGGTGGCAATCGTGCTTGCCGGCGCGCCGGCGCTCGGCGTCCACGTGCTCAAGCCCTACCAGGTACAGCGTCTGACCGGCTTCCTGAACCCGTCGCACGATCCCCAGAACCAGACCTACAACATCACCGAGTCGCTGATCGCGATCGGATCGGGGCAGAAGACCGGACGCGGGGTCGCCCACGCGACACAGACGAACCTCAACTTCCTGCCCGAGAACCAGACCGACTTCATCTTCTCGGTCGTCGGCGAGACCTACGGTTTCGCCGGCGCGGCGCTCGTGCTGTCCCTCTACGCCTTGATGATCTGGCGGGCGCTGCGGATTCTCACGATGTCCAAGAACCTGTACGGGACGCTGATCGTCGGGGGCATCCTGGCGATGATCATGTTCCAGGTGTTCGTGAACGTCGGGATGACGATCGGAATCATGCCGATCACGGGGGTGCCGTTACCGCTGATGAGCTATGGCGGATCTTCGGTGCTGATCACGTTCATCGCGGTCGGCCTTCTACAGTCGATACACGTGCAGGCACGATTGACCGCCTCAGCGAAGGGAAGGGCCCTGATCTCATGACCGGGCGCCGCGAGTCGTGCCGCTTGCCCGCGCCACCGGCCGGCGGGGGCCGGGCTCAGCTTCGACCGCTCGTGCCGCCTTTGGGGCGCCGGGCGCAACTTCGACCGCTCGTGCCGCCTTTGGGGCGCCGGGCGCAACTTCGACCGCTCGTGCCGCCTTTGGGGCGCCGGGCGCAACTTCGACCGCTCGTGCCGCCTTTGGGGCGCCGGGCGCAACTTCAACCGCTCGCGCCGCCCTCCGGGGGCCGGGCGCCAAGCTCACAAAGGACTAAGACAATTGAAGAAGCAAGTATTGGTAAGCGTCGATCGGGGGGAGACCCGAGTCGGGCTCCTCGAGGCGACCGGGACGGTCGCGGCGCGCAAATCCGGCTCGGGATCGACGCGCCGGCGCCGTAGGCCCGCCAACCCCGCGGCCGGATATCAGGTCGCCGAGCTCTACCTGGAGCGCCGCGGCGCCCGCTCGATCGTGGGCAACATCTACAAGGGTCGGGTCGACAACGTGCTCGCCGGACTGGAAGCCGCGTTCGTCGACATCGGCCTGGACAAGAACGGCTTCCTGCACGTGGACGAGATCGTGCTACCGGGCGTCGAGACCCCGCGCCGCGGCCGCGGTTCCGGGCGCGAGGCCCGGCAGATCAGCGACATGCTGAAGCCCGGGCAGGAGATCGTGGTCCAGGTGGTCAAGGACCCGCTGAAAACCAAGGGCGCCCGCCTGTCCATGGATCTGACGATCGCCGGCCGATACATGGTGCTGGCGCCGTTCGGGGAGGGCGTCGGGGTGTCCCGGCGCCTCGACGACAAGGAGCGCGACCGCCTGCGCAAGGAGGCGGCCAAGCTCGACCTGAAGGGGTCGGGCGCGATCATCCGCACCGCCGCCCAGGGCGCCAAGCGCGCCGACCTCGAGCGCGAGCTCCTGTATCTGTTCAAGCTGAATGAGGTGCTGCACAAGCGCGTGGCCGAGACCCCAGCGCCCGCGCTTGTCTTCCAGGAGGCCGACCTGTCGGTCCGCGTCGTCCGCGACATCTTCTCCGATGACTTCGAGCGGGCGATCGTCGACGACCCCAAGCAGCACCATCGCCTGGTGTCGTTCTTCTCCCGCACGGCGCCGGAACTGGTCGACCGGGTCGAACTGTGGGAGGAGGAGAGGCCGCTGTTCGAAGCCTTCGGCGTGGAGCAGGTGTTGGATTCCACGCTGTCACGGCGGGTCGACCTCCCGAGCGGCGGCTATCTGATGATCGACTACGCCGAGGCGCTGACGGTCATCGACGTCAACTCGGGGTCGTTCATCGGTCGTGGCCGCGGCGCCCGTCTCGAGGACACGATCACCAAGACCAACCTCGAAGCCGCCGAAGAGGTGGTGCGCCAGCTGCGGCTCCGCGACATCGGCGGGATCATCGTCATCGACTTCATCGACATGGCGCGGGCCCGCAACCGCGACACCGTGCTGAAGACGCTGCGCAAGGCGCTGGATGAAGACCGCACGAAGACGTTCGTGGTCGAGATCTCGCCGCTGGGGCTGGTGGAGATGACCCGCCAGAACGTGACCGACGGGGTCCGGGAGATCATGACCCGTCCATGCCCCACCTGCCACGGCGAAGGCGTGATCAAGTCCGAGGAAACGATCGCGATTGAGTTCGAGCGCCGGATGCGCGACCTGGCCCAGGAATCCTCAGCCGAGGCGCTCCTGATCCAGATGAACCCCCGCGTCAGCGCCGAGTTCACCGCCAACGAGGGCAGGGCCCTGCATGCGATCGAGGAGCAGACCGGCAAGTGGTTCGTGTTCGAGGGCTCCGAGGGACTGCCCCTGGATCACTTCCGGGTCCTGCTCGAAGGCAATCGCGACCAAGTGCTGGAGCGCGCGCTGCCGTTCCGAGAGGGGGAAGAGGTGCACGTCGAGATCGTCGAGCCCCACATGTACAACCCCGGAGACGCGGTGGCCAAGATCGACGGTTACATCATCTCGGTCACCGGCGGCACGCCTTACATCGGAGAGAAGCAGCTGGTGCGGATCGAGGAGGCGGGTCGCACGTCGGCGCGCGCCTCGCTGGTCGGCGTCCCGGCTCCGGGCGCCGACGGGGCTTCTGGGGGCGAGTCGGACGATGTCCTAGAATCAAAGCCTCGGCGCCGCGGCCGCAGAGGCGGACGGCGCCGTTCCGGCGCCAAGGCGAGCTCCGGCTCGGCGTCCTCCGAGTGACGATGTCCTACGCAATCGTGAAAACCGGCGGCAAGCAGTACCGCGTCGAGCAGGGCCAGTCCCTGCTCGTCGAGCGGCTGCCCGTGGACGACGGCGCGAAGGTGCAGCTCGAGCCGCTCCTCTACGTCGACGGCGCTGAGGTCGTGGATTCTGATCGGCTGTCCCAGGTCACGGTGCAGGCGCGCGTGGTCGGCCACGAGCGCGGACCGAAGCTCCGGGTGGTGAAGTTCAAGCCCAAGCGGGGCTACAAGCGCCGCACCGGGCACCGCCAGGAGCTCACCCGCCTGGAGGTGACGGAGATCAAGCTCGCGGCCAGACGGAGCCGGCGGACGAAGGCCAAGAAGGAGCCGGCGCCGGCGGAGGCCGTGGCTTCCGCCGCTCCGCCCGAGGAGGCCGTGGCTTCCGCCGCTCCGCCCGAGGAGGCCGCGGCTTCGGTCGCTCCGCCCGAGGAGGCCGCGGCGATCGCCAATCCCACCCCGGAGGGCAGCGATGGCGCATAAGAAAGGTCTGGGTTCGTCTCGCAACGGCCGTGACTCCAACGCCAAGCGCCTGGGGGTGAAGGTGTTTGCGGGTCAGGCCGTGAGCGGAGGCGAGATCATCGTCCGCCAGCGCGGGACGCGCTTCAAGCCTGGCGACGGCGCCGGCATCGGCAAGGACGACACGATCTTCGCTCGCTCTGCGGGAACCGTTCAGTTCACCCGCGGCCGTCGCGGCCGGGTGATCTCGGTCGTGCCGGCCGGCGAGGACTGACCGCCGGCGCGGTTGCCACACATTTGTGGCAACCGCGTCTTGTTTCGTGACAGGGGTGGGCGCCAACCTCTCGGGCATGAACGAACTTTGGCTGTCTTGTCCCGGGGGGTGGGATGCAAGCGCCAAAGTTCGCGTCAGCCGGCTGGCCGACCGTCAGTTCGGCCGCGTCCGCGCGAGCCAGCTTCGCCGGCTGGGCGTCGGCACGACGACCCTGGCACGATGGACCAAAGAGGCGTTTCTCCACCGCGTCTTGCCCACGGTTTACGCAGTCGGGCACCAGGCCCCGACGGTCGAAGGCGACCTCGCGGCCGCGCTGTTGTATGCCGGCCCCGGCGCGATGCTCAGCCATGCCACGGCGGCGTGGTGGTTCGAGCTCATCGACCGCAGGCCGCGCACGATCGATGTGAGCACGCGGCGTCGCTGCGTCTCGGTGAGAAACGTGCGCGTGCACGACCGGCGGGCGTTGGACCGGAGCTGGCACCAGCGTTTCCCGGTCACCCCGGTTCCCCACCTACTCCTCGACCTCGCCGCCAGCTCGTCAATCGACCGGCTCCGCTACGCGCTGGCCGAGGCCGAATATCGGGGCCTTCTCGACCTCCGGGCGGTCGCCGCCGTTCTCGGTCGTGGCCGCAGAGGCAGCGGAGCCCTTCGCCAGGCCCTCCAGCGCCACCAGCCTCGCTTCGCCTATACGCGCAGCCAGCTCGAGAGGGCCTTCATCGGTCTGTGCGAACGCTACGAAATTCCGCTCCCGCAAGTGAACGTGTTCCTCGCCGGATGGCTGGTCGATGCTGCATGGCCCGAACAGCGTCTCGTCGTGGAGCTGGACGGTTACCCGGGACACCGCACGCGCGCGCAGATCGAACGCGACCACGAACGTGATCTACAGCTCCGCGCGGCTGGATTCGTCGTGGTTCGCTACACCTGGGAACAGATCACGACGCGACCGCAGCTCGTCGTCGCCGATCTTCAGAGGGCGCTCGGAATAGGGTGAGCACGCCGGCGGCCTGTTGGCGGCTCGTACCCGGCCGGCGCCGGCGACCCCCGCCCGCCCCGGCCCGTCCCCGCGACCGAGACCAGGGATCAGGCGTGCGAGGCTATAGGCAGGCATGCACGATCGTGTTCGCATCCATGTGAAGGCCGGCGCCGGCGGCGACGGCTGCCTGAGCTTCAGGCGCGAGGCTCACGTCCCTAAGGGCGGTCCGGACGGTGGCGACGGCGGCCGGGGCGGCGACGTCGTCCTCGTCTGTGATGACTCGCTGCGCGATCTGGAGAGCTTCCGCCGCCGGGCCCACTTCAAGGCTGCCCGGGGCGGGCACGGCCGGGGCTCGCTCAAGCACGGGGCCGACGGGGGCATGCTCGAGATCCCGGTCCCGCCCGGCACCGAGGTCCAGGTCGAGGCCGACGGGACTCGCTATGACCTGGTCGATCCCGGACAGCGCGCGGTGCTCGCGCGGGGCGGCCCGGGCGGCCGTGGCAACAAGCGCTTCGCCGGGCCTACCCATCAGACCCCGCGCTTTGCCGAGCGTGGGCTTCCTGGGGAGGAGAGCTGGGTCACGCTGCAGCTGAAGCTGCTCGCGGACGTCGGCTTGGTCGGGCTGCCCAACGCCGGCAAGTCGTCGCTGCTGGCGCGGCTGACACGCGCTCACCCGAAGGTGGCCGACTACCCGTTCACCACGCTCGAGCCGGTGCTCGGAACCCTCCAGGCCGACGATCGCCAGTTGGTGATCGCCGACATTCCGGGGCTGATCGAAGGCGCCAGCGCCGGAGCGGGCCTGGGGCACGAGTTCCTCGCCCACGTCGAACGGACTCGCCTGTTGGTGCACGTGCTCGACATTCGACCGTTGGACGGCTCGGACCCGGTCGCGAACCATGACTCGGTGGAGCGGGAGCTGGCCCTTCACGATCCACGTCTGGGGGCGCTGCCACGGGTGCTGGCGCTGTCGAAGATCGATCTCGTCGACGCCGACACGACCGCCGCCGAGCGCGAGCACTGGCAGCGGCGCGTGGGCGACGCGGTGCCGGTGATCCCGACCTCGTCGGTGTCGGGCGCGGGACTGGACGCGCTCGCGAGAGCGATCGTGCAGCGCGTTCCGGTGGAACGGGCGGAGGCTCGCGGAGACGACGCGCTGCTCCTGGGCCCGAGCGTCGCCGAGCTCGCTGCGCACCGCGTGTTTCGCCCCGCGGCCCCGCGGGCGTACAGAGTCGAGCGGATCGCCGAGGGCAGCTACCGGGTCAGCGGCGAGGGGATCGAGCGCCTGGTGGCGCGCTACGACCTCGACAACGAGGACGCGCTCGCGCACCTGGAGCGACGGTTGCGCGGGATCGGCGTGATCGGGGCGCTCGAGGCCGAGGGCTTCGAGCCTGGCGATGACGTCGAGATCGGGGGTGTGGCGTTCGAACTCGACCCGAACCTGTAGCATCGCCGCCCGGCCGGACGCTGATGTGCACAGAGAGGAGATTCATGCGTCGTTTCGTAGTCGTAGCGATAGCGGCGATGGGGGTGGTGGCATTCGCTTCGTCAGCTGCCGCCCGCGTGCTTCGAGTGGGGAAGTACAAGGGCATCGCCGGCCAGTTCTCATCGATCCAGGCCGCGGTCAATGCCGCGCGGCCGGGCGACTGGATCCTGATCGGTCCGGGGGACTACAAGGAGCACGCGGATCGGGCCCCTGCCGGGAGCGATGCTCCCGCCGGCGTGCTGATCACCACGCCGGATCTGTATCTGCGTGGCATGAACCGCGGCAGCGTGATCGTGGACGGCACCAAGCCGGGTTCGCCGAAATGCAGCAGCAAGCGCTCGGCCCAGGAATTCGGGCCCCGAGGCGGCGCGGGCCACAAGCCCCTGGGCCTCAACGGCGTGATGGTCTGGAAGGCCAAGGACGTCTGGATCCAGAATCTGACTACCTGCAACTACCTTCACGGGGCCGGCGACACCGGCAACGAGATCTGGTGGAACGGCGGCGACGGCAGCGGCAAGATCGGCGGGCACGGCTACTTCGGCTCATACCTGAACGCCACCAGCACGTTCTTCCAAAACGAGGAGACGGCGGCCCAGTACGGAATCTTCTCCAGCAACTGGGACGGCGGCACCTGGGATCAGACCTATGCCAGCAACTTCAGCGACTCCGGCTACTACATCGGGGCCTGCCGGCAGCAGTGCAATCAGATCGTCAAGCACGCCCACGCGCAGTACAGCGTGCTGGGCTATTCGGGCTCGAATTCGGGCGGCACGCTGATCGTGGAGGATTCGGAGTTCGACCACAACCAGGACGGCTTCGACACCAACAGCCAGAACGGCGACAACCCGCCGCCGCAGGACGGGGCCTGTCCGGGCAACAAGCTCAGCCCGATCACCCACACGCACTCCTGCTGGGTGTTCATGGACAACTTCGTCCACGACAACAACAACCCCAACGTCCCGGCCACGGGCTCCGCGGCTCAGGGACCGGTGGGAACGGGAATGTCCGTCTCGGGCGGCCGCGACGACACGGTGATGCACAACCGGTTCGTCAACAACGGCGCCTGGGGCGTGATCTTCGTGCCCTATCCCGACAGCGGTAACCCCTGCACGGGCGGGACCAAGAACTCGCCCTTGCTCGGCCAGGGGAGCTGCCTCTACGACGAGTGGGGAGACGCGCTGCTGAACAACACGTTCACTCATGACGGCTTCTTCGGAAACCCGACCAACGGCGATTTCGAGCAGGAGAATCTCGAGCAGCACCCGACCGACTGCTTCAGCGGCAACACCGACACCTCGGGCAGTCTCAATCCCGACTCGGCGATGCTGGAGCAGGCCGATCCGAGCTGCAACGGCAGCATCGCCGCGGTCAATATCAACGTCCCGTTCCTCAACGAGAGCCTGTGCGACAGCCGCATCATGATCACGGGCTTCGGCTGCCAACCGGGCGACCACTATCCCCGCCAGCAGAAGATCGTCATGCATCCCCTGCCCAAGGGGCTGAAGACGATGCCGAACCCGTGCAAGGGGGTCCCGGCGAACCCGTGGTGCCCGGCGCGTAAGCATCACTAGAGCGACATAAAACAGGGCGCGGCCGCATAGGCCGCGCCCTTTAACCTCCCGGCGATGAGCTGTCTCGTCGTCAAGCTCGGGTCGAGCATCGTCGCCGACGATCGCGGTGAGGTGCAAACCGACGTCCTCGGCGGCGTGTGCGATCAGCTGAGCGAGCTCCATCGCGCCGGCCGGTCGCCGATCCTGGTCACGAGCGGCGCGATCGCCCGGGGGATGGGGGTGATGGGGATCCCCCTGCGACCGCGGGCGATGGAGGAGCTACAGGCGGCGAGTGCGGTTGGCCAGGGGAAGCTCTACCAGGTCTACGACGAGCTGCTCCGGGCGCGGGGCGTCACCAGCGCCCAGGTGCTGCTGACGTTCTTCGACATGAGCGCGCGGACCCATTACCTGAACGCGCGACAGACCCTGCGCAAGCTGCTGGAGTGGCGGCTGGTGCCGGTCATCAACGAGAACGACACCACCACGACCGACGAGATCTCGTTCGGCAACAACGACTTCCTGGCCGCCCAGGTCGCGATCCTGCTCGGGGCCGAGCTGCTGGTGATGCTCACCGACGCCGAGGGCGTGTTCACGAGCGATCCCCGGGCCGACCATGCGGCACGGCTGATCCCGAGCGTCGAGCGGTTCGACGCGCTCGAGGGGCTCGACATCGGCCACGCGACCTCGCCCTTCGGCTCCGGCGGGATGCGCTCGAAGGTGGTCGCGGCCGAGATGGCGACCGCCGCCGGCATCCCCACCGTGATCACCAGCGGGCTGCAGCCCGGCACGGTGCTGGCCGCCGCGGCCGGAGAGCCGGTGGGCACGAGGTTCGCCGCGCAGTCGGCCCGGTACTCGAGCTTCAAGCTGTGGCTGAAGTACGCCAAGCCAGTCCGCGGCCGGCTGCTGGTCGATGCCGGCGCGGCCCGCGCCCTGCGCGAAGGGGGGACGAGCCTGCTGCCGGTCGGCATCGTCGACGTGGTGGGGACGTTCGACGCCGGCGACGCGGTCGAGGTCGCCCACGACGGGGAGCAGGTGGGCAAGGGCATCTGCAACTACTCCGCGCCTGAGCTCCGTCAGGTGCTGGGCCTGAAGTCCGCCGACGTGCGCGGGGTGCTGCCCCGGGCCAGCGCGGAGGCGGTGCACAGGGACTACTTCGTGCTCGCGTAACCTCTACAGCGAAATGGCCACCACGACCACATCCGTCGCCGAGATCTGCGCCGCGGCCAAGCGGGCCTCCCGGGTCCTGGCCACGCTGGAATCCGGCGTCAAGGACGGCGCGCTGGAGGCGATCGCCGCCGCGCTGGGCGACCGCGCCGCGGAGATCCTCGAGGCCAACGCCCGCGACCTCGAGGCCGGTCGCGACAGCAGCCTCTCGCCGGCGCTGCTCGATCGCCTGGCGCTCGATGAACGGCGGCTGGCCGACGTCGCCGCCGGCGTGCGCACGATTGCCTCGCTGCCGGACCCGGTCGGCGAGGTGATCGGCGGCTCGAGGCTTTCCAACGGGCTCGACGTGCGCAAGGTCCGGGTCCCGCTCGGGGTCGTGGCCGTCGTCTACGAGGCCCGGCCCAATGTGACCATCGACGCGGCCGCGCTGTGCCTGAAGTCGGGCAACGCGATCGTGCTGCGCGGTTCCAGCTCGGCCGCACACTCGAACGCCGCGCTCGCCAGCGTGGCTGCCGATGCCGCGCTCGGCGCCGGACTGCCCGACGCCGCCCTGTCGCTCGTGGCCGGCGGGGGGCGGGAGGAGCTGGCCGAGCTGGCGACGCAGTCCGGGGTCGTCGACCTGATCATCCCTCGCGGCGGCGAGGGGCTGAAGGCCGCGCTGAAGGGGGTCGCCACCGTGCCCGTGATCTACGCGGCGTCAGGCAACTGTCACGTGTACGTCGACGCCAGCGCCGATCTCGACGCCGCCCGGGCCATCGTCCTCAACGCCAAGCTTCAGCGGCCCGGCGTCTGCAACGCCGCCGAGACCCTACTCGTCCACGCCGACATCGCCGACGTGTTCCTTCCCCGGACCCTGGGGGCGCTGAGCCAAGCTGGCGTCACGTTGCACGGCGACGAGCGCGCTCGGGCGGCCGCCCCCGCCGTTCCAATCGACGCCGCCACCGACCGCGACTGGGACACCGAATACCTGGCCCTCGAGATGGCGGTCGCGGTGGTCGACGCGACCGCCGAGGCGATCGCCCACATCAATGCCCACGGCAGCGGACACTCGGAGGCGATCGTCACCCGCGACACCGAATCGGCTCGCGCCTTCCAGCAGGGCGTCGACGCCGCCTGCGTGTACGTCAACGCCTCAACCCGGTTCACCGACGGGGGCGAGTTCGGGATGGGAGCCGAGATCGGCAACTCCACGCAGAAGCTCCACGCTCGCGGGCCGATCGGGATGCGCGAGCTGTGCACGTTCAAATACCTGGTCGAGGGCGCCGGCCACATCCGCCCGTGAGCGACTGACGGGGGGACAGTAAGCGCTTGCGGCTGGGGATCCTCGGCGGAACGTTCAACCCGCCACACGTTGGCCACCTGATCTGCGCCCAGGAGGCGTACGTTCACCTGCGGCTCGATCGCGTGATGCTGATCCCCGCCCGGATGCCCCCGCACAAGCCCGTCGAGGACGAGCCCGGAGTCGAGCATCGGCTGGAGCTCTGTCGTCTGGCCGTGGGGGGCGATGACCGGTTCACGGTCTCCGAAGCCGAAGTGGCCAGGCCCGGCCCGTCATACACGGTCGATACCCTTGAGGAGCTGACCTCGAAAGGACCAGATAAAGAGCTGTTCCTGATCCTCGGTGGAGACATCGCGGCAGGATTGCCGGAGTGGCATCAACCGGAGAAAGTGCTGTCGCTGAGCACGCTGGCGATCGCCGAGCGGCCAGGCACGGCGAGAGCGGCGATCGATGGCGCTCTGGAGCAGTTGCGAGACGGAGATCGCGCGGTGTTCTTCCCGATGCCGACGATCGACGTCTCCTCGACCGCGATCCGCCGGCGGGTCAGGGCAGGTGAGCCGATCAAGTACATCGTCCCGGAGGCAGTGGCCCGCTACATCCGGGATCACCAACTGTATGGAGGTGGCGCAGAGGGATGACACCTGAGGAGATCGCAGCCGCGGCTGCCGCCTACGCGTCGGACCGCAAGGCACTGGACATCGTGCAACTCGATCTCCGCCGGATCATCGGCTACACGGACTACTTCGTGATCTGCACGGGCCGCACCGATCGTCAGACCAAGGCGATCCACGACGCGATTCACCTGGGGCTGAAATCCGAACACGGCCTGCTGCCCGGCCGCGTAGAGGGGCTGCCGCAGGCCCGGTGGATCCTGATGGACTACCTGGACGTCGTGGTCCATGTGTTCACGCCGGACACCCGCGAGTACTACCGGCTGGAGCAGCTTTGGGGCGAGGCGCCGATGCGGGAGGCCGGCGTCGCGTCCGGCGTCGCGTCCGGCTAGGGGCGGCGGGCCGCGGTCTACAGCGTCGCGAGCAGCTTGGGCGCGACCTGCTTCTTGCGGCTCATCACGCCGGGAAGCTCGACCATGCTGTCCTGCGCGGTGGTCCCGAAGCTCCTGGCCACCAGCGCCGTTTCGCCCGCGACCAGGAGCTTGGTGCCCTTGCTGAGCACGTCGGTGACCATCAGCGCGTAGAGCTGCAGCTCGCGATTCTCGCGCGCCCGCTGCATCGCCTCGAGGAGCTCGGCCTTGCGGTCGAGCAGCCCCGTGCCGACGACCTCGATCTGCGCGATGCAGATCGTGTGCCCGCTCTGCACCTGGTAGTACTTAGCGTCGCGCGAGACGATCTCTTCGGCACTCACCTCCGAGACGTCCGCGGTGGCCTCGAACATCTCGCGTCCGAAGGCGGCCGCGTCCACGGCCAGCGCGCGCTCCAGGTACTCGACCACGGCGTGATCGCGTTCGGTGGTCGTCGGCGAGTTCAAGATCACGGTGTCCGACAGGATCGCCCCGAGCAGCATCAGCGCCGTCGGCCGGCTCGGCTCCATCCCGTTCTGGCGGAAGCGCTCGACCACGAGCGTCGCCGTCGAGCCCACGGGGTCGAACGTCGCCGTCACCGGCACCTTGGTCTCGATCGACCCGATGTGGTGGTGGTCGAGGATCTCCACGATCTCCGCGAGCTCGACCCCGGCCACGCTCTGTGCCTGCTCGGCATGGTCGACGAGCACCACGCGGCGCCGGGCCGGCGCCACCAGGTCGGCGCGGGTGATCAGGCCGACGGGCCGGCGCTGGGCGTCGACGGCGACCGCGGCGCCGTAGTGGATCTCCTTGATCTGCTCGGAGACGTCGGCCACGAGGAAGTCGGTGGTGACGGTCAGGGGATCGCTCTCCATCAGCGCCTGGCACGGCGCCGCCAGGGTGACCATGCGCCCGGAGACGTAGGAGTCCAGCGGGGACACGATCACCGCGGTGCCCCGCTCGCGGGCCAGGGCCAGCACCTCGTCGGCCGGCATCGAGCCGTTCGAGATCACGAGCAGCGCCGCTCCGCGCTCCACGGCGAGCCGCTGGGCGTCGACGCGGTTGCCTACGACCACGACATCTCCCTCCGAGATGCCGGTCGGGGAGCGCACGTCCATCGACTGCACCCAGACCCTGCCGGCCAGCTTCGCGTCCCCGTCGGTCAGCACCCTGCCATCGAGCGCCTTGGCCACCGCCGACACCGAGGTCGGCGCGTCCTCGAGCGTCGAGGTGTGCCTCGACTCGCGCACGTAGCGGCGCGCCAGCGCGCGCTCGGTGAGCACCCCGACCAGCGCCCCGTCGTCATCGACGATCGGGACGAGCTCGAGGTCGGCTCGTGCCATCGCCAGTCCGGCCTCGCGGATCGGCCGGTCCTGGCCGCTGACCGGAAAGCTCGTCTGCATCACGTCGCACACCCGCAGGGACACGTGGGGGAGGAACGCCGGTTCGGGAGCGCCGCTGCGCTCGAGCACCCACCGGGTCTGCGTGTTGCAGTCGCCGAGGCGGACCGGGAGGTAGTCGTTGTGGGGATCGAGCCGGCACTTCAGCTCCGCGTAGCCGATCGCGGAGGCGATCGAATCGGTGTCGGGATTGCGATGGCCGCTGACGTAGATCGTCGACACGACGGGTCGATTATCCCGCCCGTCCCACCAGCGGACGACCCCGCGCGATACTTTCTTCGTCTGAGGGCGGCGGGCCCGGGGCCGCCCCGAGTTGCGAGCGACGAAACGGAGGGACGATGCCGGCTCCGCCCCAGATTCTGCCGACCCAGATCAGCCAGGGGACCGCGCCTGGCCTGAACTACCGCCTCGAGGGCGAGCTCGTCCCCGTGCTGCACATGGCGCTCGACGGCCAGGTGCCCGTGTACTTCGAGCACCACGTGCTGCTGTGGAAGTACCCGAACATGCAGATCGGGCTCCATCCGCTGAAGAAGGGGCTGAAGCGCCGGGCGTTCGGGGGCATGCCGCTGCTCCTGCTCGAGGCGCAGTCCGCGGGCGAGATCGCGTTCAGCCGCGACGCGCCCGGTCACATCGCCGCCCTGCACCTGCAGCCGGGCCACGGGATCGTCGTCCGCGAGCACCAGTTCCTCGCCGCCACCGCCAACGTCCAGTACGACTACAGCCGGATCAAGGGCTTCGCCAACATGATGTACGGCGGCGGCTTCTGGGTCGACGAGTTCTTCGCCGCCGACCAGGAGGGCGTGGTCTGGGTGCACGGGTACGGGAATGTGTTCGAGAAGCAGCTCGAGCCGGGGGAGACGATCGACATCGAGCCCGGTGGCTGGGTCTTCCGCGACCACTCGGTGTCGATGGCGCAGGAGGTCTACGGGTTCAAGACCGGGCTGATGAGCGGCGGCGGCAGCCTCGTGTTCAACCGCTTCACCGGGCCGGGTCGCGTCGGCCTGCAGAGCGCCTACTTCCACCCGCCCGTGGCCGAAGGCAGCGGCGGCAACGCGCAGCGGTCAGGCGGCGATGCGATCGGCAACATCGTCGGCAACCTGTTCGGCAACTGACCGCAGCGGTCGGCGTCCGATGAGTCCGCGCCCAGTCATCTCCCGCAGCACCAGGGGCCCGCGGCGCACGGTTGCGCGCTGTAGCCGATGAGCTTCCGTCAGCGCTACCTTGCCGAACACCCCCTGCCGCCGGGCATCGTCGGCGCGCTCGGCCTCGGCGGCTACCAGCTCTTGGCCGAGGTCGCCGGCGTGGGTGCCGGCAGGCTCGGGCGCCAGGCATTCCTGCTCGTGGCCGCGGATCCCGACCCCGCGCTCCCGGACGCCGGCACCCAGATCTCCCTGCACCAGCAGCATCTACGCGAGGAATCCGAGCTCCCCGCGTTCACGCAGCTGGCCGCGCAGCTCGGCTACATGCGGCTGTCCGGGTACCGGCTGGCGATGGAGCGCGCAGGGTTGCGGAGCAGGATCAACGTGGTCAATCCCGCGACCGGCGCCGTGGTGGCGTCGATCCCCGGAAAGCATCCGGGGCGGCTGCTCGGCGGCGGCGCGAACGCCCCGCGGTTGCTGGCCACGGTCCGCGCCCTGCCGCCGGCCGGCCCGCCTCCCGACACCCAGGACCCGGAGCTGCTACGCCAGGTCCTGCTGGCGCTGGCGCTGCGGGACGAGACCGTCAGTGGCGCCGAGGCAGTGGAGCTGGCCGATCGGGCGCTGGAGCTGGCGCGGGGGGAGCGGGCGCTCGATCCGCCGGCGGCGCTCGAGGCGGCGAAGGGCGGGCCGGGGTAGAGCGCTGAGCGGAGCCAGCCGCCGTTTCTTGGTTCAGGCTGTCGTCTGAGCGCCCCTCGAGGCCTCCAGCGCTGGCCGCGGTGCGGTGCCGTTGCTCTGTTTCCCGTCGAGGGACGTGGAGGGGAAAATGACTTCGACCGTCAGCCCGCCGCCGGGGCGCGGTTGGGTACTCAGCGTGGCGCGATGGGCGGCGGCGATCGCGTTGACGATCGCGAGGCCGAGCCCGTTGCTGCTGCAGTGGGTGGTGCGAGTTCCGTGAAGGCGTTGGAAAGGTTGCAGGAGGCGCGGTACCTCCTGGCGGGGGATCGTCGGGCCGCTGTTGGTGACCGTCAGGAATGCGTGCTGGTGACGGGTGCCGGTGGTGATCTCGACGTGTCCCTGGGGGATGTTGTGGCGGATGGCGTTATCGATGAGGTTGGTGATCAGGCGCTCCACCAGCCGCGGATCGCCCGCCGCCGGCGCTGGGGCGAGCGTCGCGCGGACGTCCAGATCGAGGTTTGTGGTCTCCGAGTCCCGCATCCGTAGGGCTTGGGCGGCAAGGGCCGCGAGGTCGAGGGGCTCGCGGCGCTCCAATCCCGCTTGGCCGCGCGTCAGCGCCAACAGCCCATCGATGATCTGCTCCAAGTGCTGCTCGGAGGCGAGCACTCGCTCGTGGGCCGCGCGCAACGAGGTGAAGTTCGCGTCCGGGTCGGCGAGCGCAACCTGGATCAGCGCTCGCTGGCGCGCCAACGGCGCGCGGAGCTCGTGTGAGGCGTTGGCGACGAACTGACGTTGGGCTTCGAACGCAGCGTCGAGCCGCGCAAACAGATCATCGAGGGTGTCCCCGAGTTCCTTGAGCTCGTCGGGTGGGCCGTCGAGGGCCAGGCGCTCATGCAGGCTGGTAGAAGAGATCCGCTGTGCCGTGCGGGTGATCGTCCGGATCGGTCTCAGCATCCGGCCGGCAATGAGCCAGCCGGCGAGAAGGGCGAGAACGGCCACGACGGCCAGAGCGATTCCCGAGTTGACCAGAAGCTGGTGCGAGTCGGCGGCGCGCTGTGCGGCTTCGACGGACCCTGCCCGGCCGATCTGATGCATGGCCTGTGCCAGCTGATGCACAGCCTGTGCCAGCTGATGCTGATCCCGTGCGAGCTGATTCTGGTCCTGCGCCAGCCGGGGCAGATCCCCTGCCAGCTGATAGGCGCCCCGTCCCCGCGGATGCACGAGGAAGAGATGCCGGTCCTGGGCCAGCTGGTACTGGTCCTGCGCCAGCCTCGAGAGAGCCTGAGGCAGCTGTTGCGGCTGGACCACCTCGTTGCCGGCGGCGTAAGCGATCTGCGGTAACTGTGGCTTTTGCTGAAGGTGCTGGATGGCGGGAGCGCGAGGAACCTTCGGTAGGTGTGGCTTTGTGTATTCGGTCGCCCGCTCAAACAGGGCGTAGGTGGTGGCCAGCAACACGGCGCCGGAGAGCAGAAACAGCCCGCCGTAGAGGAGCGTCAGGCGCACGCGCACGGTGCGGCGCGGCAGCTGTCGGCCGAGCGCCAGCCGGGTGATGCGACGGTTCAGCCGCGCGGCGAGGTTCATATCCTGTAGCCGGCCTTGGCGACGGTCTCGATCACCGGCGGCTCGCCCAGCTTGGCTCGCAGCCGGCTGACCGTGATCTTGACCGCGCCGGTGAACGGGTCGGCGGCTTCGTCCCAGACGCGCTCGAGCAGCTCCTCGGCCGAGACCACCCGGCCTTGGGCCGCAAGCAACAGCTCGAGCACGCCGAACTCCTTGGGGCGCAGTGCGAGCGGCCGACCGCCCCGGTGCGCGCAGCGCTTCGCGGTGTCGAGCACGAGGTCGCCGTGCTCCAGCACCGGAGGGATGCTCGGCTGGGCACGGCGGGCCAGGGCCGCGATCCGCGCCACCAGCACCGGGAAGTCGAACGGCTTGGCCAGGTAGTCATCGGCGCCCAGCCCGAGCCCATGGACCAGGTCGTCGTTCGTTGCCGCGCCGGTCAGCATCAGCAGCCTGCTGCGGGCGCCGGCGGCGACGAGCCGGGCGCACACCTCGTCGCCGTGAAGGCCGGGTAGGTCGCGGTCGAGCACGATCACGTCGTAGCCGTTGACGAGCGCGCGTGCCAAGCCGGCCTCGCCGTCGAGCGCGACATCGACCGCCATGCGCACGTGCCGCAGGCCTGCCGCGACCGTCTCGGCCAACTCCTGATCGTCTTCGATCACTAGCACGCGCACCGATGCTCCTTCACCCAGGACGGTAGCCGCCGCGAGGTTTCAACGCAGTTTCTGGTCGTCCCGCCGACCGCACCGCTCCATCGCTCCGTCTCTGGATGAGCGAAACCGTGCCGAAACCATCCGCCGCGTAGAACCCGAGCTCGTTCTCTTCCCGGCCACGGTCGACCCCCAGTCGCCGGCGTGGTCGACGAGTCCGCACCCCCCCGGGGCAGCCCAGAAGGAGACCCAATGCACGACCACCTCACACAACCATTCCGACTACCCCGACTGCTCACCATCGCCGCCGCGCTCGCGGCCGCGGCGACGATCGCCGCCTGCGGCTCGAGCTCACCAACCGCCTCGAGCCCGCCGACCGCGCTGAGCTCCTCGACCGGCAGCGGCTCGGGCGCGACCAGTTCGATGCTGGCCTTCTCCAAGTGCATGCGCGCCAGCGGCGTGCCGAACTTCCCCGACTTGAGCAACCACGGCATGCGGATCGAGGCCAGCGGGCAAACGATTTCGGTCAACGACGTCGCCGTCAACGCCCCGGCGTTCAGCGCCGCTCGGCGGAAGTGCCAGCAGTACATGCCGCACAGCGACGCGAGCCCGGCGCAGACCGCGCAGCAGCGCCGACGGGGCCTGGAGTTCGCGTGGTGCATGCGCAGCCACGGCGTGCCGAACTTCCCCGACCCGAAGGTCATCACCGGCCCCGGCGGCAACCAAGAGGCGTACCTGCCCGGGATCAACCCGCAGTCGCCTGCTTTCCAGGCCGGTGCGAAGGCCTGCGGCGGCTTCGGCCCCAAGGGACCTTGAGCGGTAACGCGCATCAGAAGGAGTCCAAATGCCAGACAGCATCCATCCACAGCGACTGACCCGCTCACGACGAGCGCTCCTGCTCGCCGTGGCAACGCTCGCGAGTGGGGTCCTGGTGGCGGGATGCGGTGGAAGCTCTCCCAGCCAGACCGCGGCCACGGCAGACGGGGCGAGCAACACGGCGGCGAGTGGGGCGAGCGACGGCTCGACCGGATCGAGCCCCGGCTCGACCGGATCGAGCCTCGGCTCGACTGACTCGAGCGCCGGCCCCCCGGGGGCGCTCGCGTTCGCCCGCTGCATGCGCGCCAACGGCGTGCCCAACTTCCCAGACCCCAATCCCGGACGCGGAGCGCTGTTCTCCCTCGCTGGAATGAACCCCTCATCGCCCGCGTTCAGGGCGGCGCAGGAAAAGTGCCAGAAGCTCATGGGCGGCGGCCCCCCCGTCCCCGGCTCACAAACGCACCCGTCCGCACAGACGCTGGCGAAGCTGCGCACGATCGCGGTGTGCATGCGCCAGCACGGCGTCCCCCAGTTCCCCGACCCTAGGACCTCCGTCCCGTCCAGCCCAACCGGCGTCCAGGAGATCACGGACTTCGACGGAGCGATACTTCTATTCCCGAGCACGATCAACCTGCAGGCGCCGGCCTACAAGCACGCCCTGGCCGCGTGCGGCGCGCCGCCACTCGGCCTCCCCCACTGATGGAAACCGGAGCCGACACCGGCGACGCCACACGGGGCCCGTCAGCTTCCCGCCGGCGACGGCTCGCATTCGCGTTGGTGCTGCTGTTCGCGGCCGGGGGGGTGGCGGCGATCGTCCTCGGCACCCGCTCGCCCGCGCCCAGGGCCGCCGGCAACGATGTCAGCGCGGCCGGCGTCGCGAGCGTGCAGCGTCGCGACCTGGTCGAGACCGACACGGAGTCGGGCACGCTCGGCTACGCCGACCCACAGACGGTGTACAGCCGGTTGAGCGGGACGATCACTTGGCTGCCTGCCATCGGGCGGGTGATCTGGCCGGGACAGACGCTGTACGGGGTCAACGGGCGACCGGTGGTGCTGTTCGACGGCGCGCTGTCGGCGTACCGGGCCCTGAAGGCGGGGGACAGTGCCGGCCGGGACATCCTGCAGCTCAACAGCGATCTCGTGCAGATGGGGTTCGCCGATGGCCAGATCACGATCGACGACACCTGGCAGACCGCCACCACCGACGCCGTCGAGCGCTGGCAGGCATCGCTCGGCGAGAAGCAGACCGGCAAGATCGCGCTCGGCTGGATTGTGTTTCTCCCCGGCGCCCAGCGGGTCACCCAGCTGGACACCACCTGCGGGTCGACCGGCGGCGGAGCGGGTAGCGGCTCGAGCTCGGCGGGCGGCGCCGGCCCGACCAATGGTTGTGGCGTCTCGGAGGCGAGCGCGGCCGTCCCCGCGCAGCACCCCGAGTTCGTCGACCTCACCACGTCGAGGGCCACAACCCCGACGAGCACCACAACCACCACGACACGACGCCGACCACCACGACCACGACGCCGACCACCACGACCACGACGCCGACCACCACGACCACGACGCCGACCACCACGACCACGACGCCGACCACCACGACCACGACGCCGACCACCACGACCACGACGCCGACCACCACGACCACGACGCCGACCACCACGACCACCACACCAAAGGACACAGAGCCACCATCCAGACGCCGGGCCGGCGGGTCCGGCGAGGGCAGCAGGGGGTCGGGAAGTGGCGGCGGCCGCGGGTCCGGTAAGGGCGCCGGCGGCTCCGGCAGCGGCAAGGGCGCCGGCGGCTCCAAGGGCTCCGGCGGCTCCAGCGGCGGCAAGGGCTCCGGCGGCTCCGCCAGCGGCAAGGGCTCCAGCGGTTCCGGCACCGGCAGTGGCAAGGGCTCCGGCAGTGGCAGCGGCGAGGGGAGCGCGTCCGCGATCTTGCAGACAACCTCGACTCGCCTGGTGGCGACCGTTGACTTGGCGGCGAGCTCGCAGAGCGAGGCGGTGGTCGGCTCGCGCGTAACCGTCGAGATGCCGGACGGCTCGACAGTCGGCGGCACGATTGCGTCCGTCAGCCCGGTGGCCGAGAACTCGGGCAGCAACGGCAGCACAGGTGGCGGCTCGTCGAGCGCCGGCGCCAACGGCGGCTCGGGTTCCGGCAACGGCTCGGGCTCGTCGGCGACGGTGCCGGTGACGATCACGCTCGATGAGCACGTCAAGGGTGCCGGGCTCGATCAGGCGCCGGTGTCGGTTAACTTCGCTCAGGCGAAGGCCAGGCACGTGCTGTCGGTGCCGGTGACCGCGCTCATAGCCACCTCAGGGGGCACATACGCAGTGCAGGAGGCGGCCGCGCCCCACGAGTTGGTGCCGGTCAGGATCGGGCTGTTCGCCGCCGGCTATGTGCAGATCTCGGGGCCGGGTGTCTACTCGGGGTTGAACGTGACGGATTCTCAGGGATGAGCATCAGGCTGACCGATGTGGCCAAGGAGTACCCGGGCGGCGTCACCGCCCTTCACGCGGTGACGCTGGACATGGAGGATGGCGATCAGGTCGCGATCGTCGGCCCTTCCGGCTCGGGCAAGACGACGATGCTGACGATCCTCGGGACCTTGGAGCGTGCCACCAGCGGCCAGGTCGAGATCGAGGGCACAAAGGTCATAGATGCCTCGGACAACGCGCTGGCCGGTCTCCGCGCCCACCGCATCGGCTTCGTCTTCCAGGAGTTTCACCTACAGGAGTCGATGTCGGTCCTCGACAACGTCGCCAACGGCATGCTGTACATGGGTACGCCGCTGCGCCAGCGCCGCGCGATCGCGCGTGCGGCACTGGGAAGCGTGGGGCTCTCACACCGCGTCGAGTTCAAACCTCGGCAGCTATCCGGCGGCGAGCGCCAACGTGTCGCGATCGCGCGAGCGATAGCCAAGCGGCCGACGATCGTGCTGGCGGACGAGCCCACCGGCAACCTCGACTCGCGCTCGGGCGGCGGCGTGGTGGAGCTGCTGCATGAGCTGGCCGCCGACGGTGCCACTCTGGTGCTGATCACTCACGATCCCGGGATCGCCGCCGGCTTCCCGCGGCGTCTTCACATGCGCGACGGCGAGATCACCGACGATGAGCGCGGCTGATCCCAGCATCCCCGGTCGGGGCCTGCGCCTGCACGGACAGCGGCGCGGTCAGGCCAAGCCGACGGAGCGGGCGCGCCTCCCGCCGCACGAGCTGCTGGGCGTCGCCCTGCAAGGGCTGCGCACACGCACGCTGCGAGCTGCCCTGTCGGCGCTGGGAATCGCGATCGGGATCGGCGCGATGGTCGCCGTGGTGGGCGTCTCCTCCTCCGCGCAGGCGAACCTGATTGCCGAGATCGACCGGCTCGGTACGAACCTGCTGACTGTCTCCGCCGGCCAGGACTCCCTCGGTAACGCCACCGTGCTGCCAGACACAGCGGTGCCGATGATCGACAGGATGCAAGCTGTCGAGTCGGCGGCCGCGATCTATCAGCTGTCGAACACCAACGTGTACCGAACGCCGCTGGTTCCCACCGTGCAAACAGGCGGGATTGGCGTCGATGCCGCGGGTGACAACCTTCCCCAGGTGGCCGGAACGACGATGACGTCCGGCCACTTCCTGGGAGCCGTGGCCGACCGCTACCCGCAAGCGGTGCTGGGCTCGGACGCCGCCGAGAACCTACAGATCACCACCGCCGCCCATCACGTGATGGTCTACATCGGCAAGCAATGGTTCACGGTGATCGGCGTGCTCGCACCGGTGGTGCTGGACTCGTCGCTGAACTCAGAGGTGTTCATCTCCCTGCCGGTTGCCGAGCGCGACTTCGATCTCACCCCGGAGCCATCCGAGCTCTACGTGCGCAGCGGCCAGAACTCGGTCAACCAAGTGGCGAACCTGCTGCCGCCCACCGCAAACCCCCAGGACCCCAGTGGCATCTCCGTGAACCGTCCGTCCGACCTGCTGCAAGCACGAGCCGCAGCCAAGGGGCAGTTCACGACGCTGCTGCTGGGACTCGGTGCCGTGGCACTGTTGGTCGGCGCCATCGGCATCGCCAACATCATGGTGATCAGCGTATTGGAGCGCCGCGGAGAGATCGGCCTGCGCCGCGCGCTCGGAGCAACTCGCCGACACATCTCCATCCAGTTCCTGTCCGAGTCCGCGCTGCTGGCCGCGATCGGCGGACTCACCGGACTGGCGCTGGGCGCGGGCGCCACCGACCTGTATGCAGCCGCCAAGCACGAGCCGTTGGTGGTCCCGCTGTACGCGCTGATTGCCGCACCCGCCGCCGGCCTCGTGATCGGCGCTCTGGCCGGTCTGTACCCAGCCGCCAAGGCGGCTCGCCTCAGCCCCACGGCGGCGCTCCGCGCCGAGTGACCCACACCCACTCCGGTGAGCGCGACCGACTTCGACATCAACAGGCGAGTTAGATGGAGCTAGCCGGGCTCGAACCGGCGACCTCCTGAATGCCATTCAGGCGCTCTCCCAACTGAGCTATAGCCCCTTCGTAATCGAAGTTATCTGCAAGGGTAATACACGCGCGCCGGCCATTCCGCGGACACTACGATTCCGGCGCCGGCGGAATGAACTCGGGGACGTCGAGCACCTCCCCGTTCTCGGTCGGGGGGCGGCCCGGCGCCTGCCGCGCCCCCGGCGCGTCGGACCCCGTCCGCGCCCGCGCCGCGTCGGATCCCCGCCGCGTCCGGCCCACGTCGCTCCGCTCCCGCGGTTGCACCCCGCCCCCCGCGCCGGCGTCCAGCCGCTCCAGCCGGGCCAGCAGCTGGGAGTGGATGCGCTGGACGTCGCGGATCAGCCGCTCGGCGTTGGAGCGCAGCGAGTCGCCCATCTCACGCAGGTTCGCGGCGATCTCGAGACCCTCGCTGCGGACGTCGCTGGCGGTGACGCGGGCGTCGTAGAGCAGCTCGCGGGAGCGCTCCTCGATCTCGCCGCGCGCTGATGCCGCGGCGTTCGTCGCCTCGTTCATGACGCTGTCGGCGTTCTCCTGCGCCCGCGCCATGATCGCCAGCGCTTCGCTGGTGGCGTCGCTGACCGCTCGGGCGGCCTCGGCCCGAGCCCGCGCCAGGATCTCAGCCGCCTCTCCATCGGCCGCCCGGACCCGAGTCTCGGCGGCCCGATCGGCTTCGGCGATCCGATCCCGTACGCGCTCCTCGGTCTGCTCGAGCATGCGCTTGGCCGACTGCTCCGCGGCGGCGACGATCCGGGCAACCTGCGCGGCGGCCGCGGCGGCGGCGGCCGAGGTGGCATGACCGCTGGGAGGCGCACCCTCCGACACGCCGCCGATGGTAAACCGCCCGGCCGGCCCGGACGCAAGAACGAGGTCGGGGCCGGGGCGTCGGCCCCAGACAAGCGCCCCGGAGCGCGGACGTCGGCCCTTGGCCACGCGCGCAAGTAACCTCCGAAGGGCGATGTCAGAGCGACGCTACGACCCCCGACAGATCGAGCGCAAATGGCAGAACGTGTGGGCGCGCGAGGGCACGTGGGAGGTCTCCAACGACCCCGACCCCGGCGGCGAGCCCGATACCCGCGAGAAGTCCTACGTGCTCGAGATGCTCCCCTACCCGAGCGGCGAGCCACACATCGGCCATCTGAAGAACTATTCGCTGGGCGACGCAATCGCGCACTTTCACCGGAGGATCGGCCGGCGCGTGCTGCATCCGATGGGCTACGACGCGTTCGGCCTGCCGGCGGAGAACCACGCGATCAAGACCGGGGTCCACCCCCGCCGCTCGACCGACGAGTCGATCGCGGCCTTCCAGGCCGCGTTCCGCTCCTGGGGGATCTCGATCGACTGGTCGCGCGAGATCGCCACCCACGAGCCGAGCTACTACCGCTGGACCCAGTGGATCTTCCTGCGGCTGCTCGAGCGTGGCCTGGCCTACCGCAAGGAGGCGGCGGTCAACTGGTGCCCGGTCGATCAGACCGTGCTTGCCAACGAGCAGGTCATCGACGGCCACTGCGAGCGCTGCGGGGCCGAGGTCGAGCTCCGCCAGCTAGAGCAGTGGTTCTTCCGCATCACCGACTACGCCGACCGGCTGCTCGACGACCTCGACACGATCGAGTGGCCCGAGCACGTCAAGACCATGCAGCGCAACTGGATCGGCCGCAGCGAGGGGGCCGAGGTGACGTTCCGCTGCGAGGAGCTTGGCATCGACTACCCCGTGTTCACGACGCGGCCGGACACGCTGTTCGGCGCCACGTTCTTCGTGATGGCGCCGGAGCATCCGGACGTCTTCCGCGTGGCCGCGGGAACCGAGTACGAGCACGAGGTCCACGAGTACGTCAACCACGTGACCACGGAGACGACCGAGGAGCGCGAGGCGGCCGATAAGCCGAAGACCGGCGTGCCGCTGGGGCGTACCGTGACCAACCCGGTCAATGGCGAGCGGCTGCCGATGTTCGTCGCCGACTACGTGCTGATGGAGTACGGGACCGGCGCGATCATGGCCGTCCCCGGCCACGACGAGCGCGACTACGCGTTCGCGCAGGCGTTCGACCTCCCGATCCGCCGGGTGGTCGGAAGCGAGGATCAAGAGCTCCCGTACATGGGCGATGGACCGATGACGAACTCGGGCGAGTTCGACGGGATAAACAATCGCGAGGCCTACGAGGCGATCGTCGACTGGCTCGACCGCGAGGGGCGTGGCCACGCCTCGGTCAGCTATCGGCTGCGGGACTGGCTGGTATCGCGCCAGCGCTACTGGGGCTGCCCGATTCCGATTATCTACTGCGACCGGTGCGGGATGGTGCCGGTCCCGGACGCGGATCTGCCCGTCGAGCTCCCGGACATCGAGGACTACCAGCCCCGCGGACTGCCGCCGCTGGCCGCCGCCGAGGACTGGGTGAACGTGTCCTGTCCGCGCTGCGGCGGCCCCGGGCGACGGGAGACCGACACCATGGACACGTTCGTCGATTCCAGCTGGTACTTCCTGCGCTACTGCGACCCGCACAACCAATTGACGGCCTTCGACCGTCGGGTGCTGAGCAGCTGGATGCCGGTCGACCAGTACATCGGCGGGGTCGAGCACGCGATCCTGCACCTGATGTACGCCCGATTCTTCGTCAAGGCCTTTGCCGACATGGGCCTGCTCGACGTCCAGGAGCCGTTCCAAGCCTTGTTCACGCAGGGGATGATCCTCGGGCCCGACGGTCACAAGATGTCCAAGTCCCAGGGGAACGTGATCAGCCCAATGCCGATCGTCGAGCGCCTCGGCGCCGACGCGGCGCGGTGCTACGTCCTGTTCATCGGCCCCCCGGACCAGGACGCGGCGTGGTCGGAGACCTCGCTCGAGGGCGTCTACAGGTTCCTGGCTCGGCTGTGGCGGCTGGGCGACGAGCTCGGCGGCACCGACGCCGGCGCCGATGCCCCGCCGTACCCCGAGGGCGACGCCCTGACGCTGATCCGCAAGGCCAACTGGGCCATCGACAAGGTCACCGGCGACACGGGCGGCCGGTTTGCCTTCAACACCGCGATCGCTGCGGTGATGGAGCTGGTCAACGAGATCTACCGCCACGCCGGGGCCGACCCGGCTGCGCGCCGGTTTGCCACCGCGACGGCCGCCTCGCTGGTGTTCCTGTTCGCGCCGCACCTGGGCGCCGAGGTCTACGAGCAGTTGACCGGCCGCCGGGTGTGGGAGGAACCGTGGCCGGACGCGGACCCCGCCATGCTTCAGGCCGACACCTTCCAGCTCGTCTGCCAGGTGAACGGGAAGGTCCGCGACCGGGTCACGGCCCGCAGCGGCGCGGCGCGCGAGGAGCTGGAGCGGCTGTGCCTCGAGTCGCGGGGAGTCCAGGCGCACGTCAACAGCCAGGAGATCGCCAAGGTGGTCGTCGTTCCCGACAAGCTGGTCAACGTCGTCGTGAGGTGACGCCCTACGTGGCGGTGGTCGGGCCGGGCGAGGCGAGCGCCGAGCAGCTCGCGCAGGCGCGCGCCGTCGGCGCGGGACTCGCGAACAGGGATGCGGTCGTGATCACCGGCGGCCTCGGCGGCGTGATGGCGGCGGCGTGTCAGGGCGCGGCGGAGGCCGGCGGGACCACCGTCGGCATCCTGCCCGGGGAGGATCGGGCCGCCGCGAACCCCTGGGTCGGGATCGCGATCGCCACCGGGCTCGGCGAGCTCCGCAACGGCCTGATCGTGCGCGCGGCGGACTCGCTGATCGCGATCGGCGGGGCGTACGGAACGTTGTCGGAGGTCGCGCTCGCCCTCAAGACGGGCGTGCCCGTGGTCGGGATGGGGACGTGGCAGCTCGAGGGCATAATGCCGGCCGCGGGCGCCGAGGAGGCGGTCACGCTGGCGTGTCGGGCGCTGCACCTAGACTGAAACGATGCCCTCGTTCAAGCCCGCCTACCTGATCCACGGAGACGACCACGGCCGGATCGGGGAGCGCCGCCGCCGTCTGCGGGCGCTGGCGGAGGCCGAGAGCGGCGTGCAGAGCGTCGAGCTGCTGGAGGACGAGGCGGCCACGCCCGACGCGGTCGCGGGGGCCCTGAACGCGATGACGTTCGCGGTCGGTCGGCGGTTCATCATCGTCGACGGCGCCGAGCGCTGGAAGGACAAGGAGCTCGATCGGCTCGAGGCTGCGCTGGCGGCGATCGCCCCCGAGACCACGGTCGCCTTCTTCGCCCGCGAGGACAGCCGGGCGAAGGCCCCGGCCCGGTTGCACGATGCGGTCCGCAAGGCGGGCGGCGACATCAACGCCGAGGGCAGCGTCAAGCCGTGGGAGCTGCCGAGGTGGGTGATCGATCGCGCCGGCGAGCTCGGGGTCGTGCTCGAGCCCGACGCGGCGCGGGCGCTGATCCAGCACGTCGGCGACCGGCAGCAGCGGCTGATGCGAGAGCTCGAGAAGCTGGCCCTGTGGGTGGAGCCCGGCACCCGGCTCGACCAGGCGCAGATCGAGGAGCTGACGGCGCCCTCGGCCGAGCGCCGGGCCTGGTCGCTGGCGGATGCGCTGGTGGCCGGACAGGCGGCGGCGGCCACGCGCGCCTACCTCGGGCTGCGGGCCCAAGGCGAACGCGTATCCGGTCTCCTGTACTGGATGTCGCAGCGGGTCCGGACGGGCCACGAGATCGCCAGGGCCCTCGACGCCGGCGAGGCGCCCGCGCAGATCAAGCGGCGGCTGCGGATGCCGTCGCGGGCGGCGGACGGCCTGATCGAGGACGCGCGACGGAGCGGGGCCGAGAAGCTCCGCGAGGCGCTCCAGGAGATCGCCGACCTGGAGCTCGCCTCCCGGGGCGGGGGGACGGGCGGCGCCGGCGAGGACACGGCGGCGCTGCTAGCGATCCAGCGGATCGCGCACTAGGAAGCACGGCGGCGGCCACGGCCGCCCCACCTCACACCAGGTGCAGGATCAGCGCCAGTGCGACCACGGCCGCGACCAGCAGCGCGATGGCCAGGATCCGGGCGGGCCAGCCGATCTCGCGCCGGCGGATGTCGGGGTGTGAGCCTGCGGAGCGCAGGGTCGGGGCCGTCCAGGGAGATGGGCGCCAGGAGAGGTTGCGGCGGGACACCAGCGCTCGCGCAGCGGCGCGCTGAGACTGGAGGCTGTCGCCGGCGCGGGCGAACTCGTCGCGCTCCGCGAGCGCATGGTTGCGCTCGGTCAGCGCCTGGTCGCGAGCCCGGAGCGCGTGCTCGCGTTCGGCCAGCGCCTTGCTCTCGGCCTGGCTCGCGATCTCCTGCTCCGCCCGTAGCTGCTCGGCGGCGCTGAGCGCCCGGTCGCGCTCGACCTCGGCCTGACGGTGAGCGCGCCGGAGCTCGTCGCGCTCGGTCTCGGCCTGCTCGAGCGACCGGCGGTCGTAGTCGCGCTGGGCCTCGACCGTGGCGAGCTTGGCCAGGGCGGCGTCGCGGCGGGCCAGCGCCGCGTCGGTCTCGACCTTCTCCTCGCGGACCCGTTCGAGCTCGCCGCGAACCACCTCCAGCTCCTCGCGCAACGGTCCGAGCTCCGCGCGCAGACGCTCGCTGGTGCGCCGCTCCTCGGCCAGCTCCTGCCTGATCGCCTGCACCTCCCGCCGTAGCGACGCGGACTGCGTATCGGGGCCGGTGCGGCGTTGCCTGGCCGGCCAACTGCCGGCGCCGTCCGCCCCGGACAGCGCGATCGCAATGTCGGGCGCGACGGTCAGCTCGACGTCGTGCAGCTGGCCGGGATCGGTGTGCCATGCGAACGCGGCCGTCCACGGCGTGCCGTCCTCGGCAAACCAGGGCTTGTGCTCGAGATCGGCCAGCAGCCGGTATGGCTGTCCATCGGCCTCGAAGGTCAGCGTCGGGCGGACGAACCTCCGCCCGCGCACGCCAAACCAGCGACCGCTCAGCTCAAGCCGCCCTGCCGCGGTCCGCTCCATGCGTTCGAGCTCGAAGAAGACCGTCCCCGACCCGCTGGCTTTCGGCTCCAGCGTCTGTGCCATGGACGGCACAAGTTACGCGATTTGCAGCGAATTGGCTGTGCGGTCAGCCGGCGTCGCCGCCGTGTCGCACACGGGCGGCCCGTGACTTCTTGCGCGCGCCGTTGTTGCGGTGGACGGCGCCGCGCTTGACCGCCTTGTCGATTGTCTGAACGAGCACACGGTGCTCGCTCTCCACGGCGGACTCATCGCCGCCGGCGACGGCCTGCTCGAGGCGGCGGAAGTACGTCTTGATCTTCGAGGTGTACCGGCGGTTCTCGAGCCGCTCGCGCTCGGCGCGCTCGATCCGCTTCTTCTGGGAGTGGATGTTGGCCATCGAAGAAATCAGGGCAGACAGACGCCGCGGCCGATCCGCCGCGGCGCGGACCTACTATAGCTGCCCGTGTCCGACGAGACGATCGCGCCGCCGGCGTCCGAGGAGCCGACCGCCGTGAGCGCTGCGCCACCGAAACGCCGCGTCAGCGTGAACACGGCGATCTTCGCCATCGCCACCGGCCTGTCCCGCGTCGCCGGACTGGCGCGGGAGATCGTCGCCGCCAGCTACTTCGGCACCACGGGTCCCGCGTCGGCGTTCACGATCGCCTCGCAGATCCCCAACCTGATGGCGAACCTGTTCGCCCAGGCGGCGCTGTCGGCCGCGTTCGTGCCCGTGTTCACCGAGCTGCTCCAGCAGGGGCGCAAGCGCGAGGCGTTCAAGCTCGCCTCGACGCTGTTCTGGATCATCCTGATCGCGCTGGGGGCGCTGACCGCGGTCGGGATCCTGCTTGCGGGCACGATCATGCCCCTGTTCACGGGCAGCACGTTCACCAACGCCCTCAACCAGCTGACGGCCGGACTGGCCCAGGTGCTGTTCCCGGTCGTGCTGCTGCTGGGGCTGACCGGATTGCTGGTCGGGATCCTGCAGTCCTACGACGAGTTCTCGATCCCGGCCCTGGCGCCGGCGGTCTGGAACCTGGTGATCGTGGTCCTGCTGGTCGTCCTGCACCCGCATTTTCCCGCCGGCAAGCGGATCTACGCCTACGCGATCGCGTGGCTGGCGGCGACCGTGGTGCAGTTCCTGATGGTCGCCTCGGCGCTGCGGCGGATCGACTTCCGCCTGCAGCTCTCGATCGACTGGCGGGACCCCCGGGTTCGCCAGGTGTTCATGCTCATGCTGCCGGTGACGATCGGCCTCGGGATCGTCAACCTCGACCAGCTGCTGAACGCGGTGTTCGGGGCGCTGGTCTCGCCGCAGGCCCCGCGGGCGATCGACAACGCGTTCCGGATCTACATGCTCCCGCAGGGCGTGTTCAGCGTCGCCGTGGCCACGGTGCTGTTCCCGACCATGAGCCGCCAGGCGGCGCTCCGGGATGTCGCCGGCATGCGCCGCGCGGTGGGGATCGGGATGCGCCAGATCAACCTACTGCTGATCCCAGCCGCGGCGGTGATGATGGTGCTGGCGACCCCGATCACGCGGCTGGTCTACCAGCGCGGCGTGTTCACCGCCCACTCGACCCATCTGGTCTCGATCGCGCTGTTCTGGTTCGCGGTCAGCCTGCCCTTCGGGGGGATCAACCTGCTGCTGACGCGCACGTTCTTCGCCGTCCGCCGACCCTGGATCCCGACCGGGCTGGCCGGGCTCAACATGATCGTCGACATCATCGTCAGCATCGCCCTGTACAAGCCGCTGGGGATCGCCGGCCTGGTGATCGGCACCGCGGCCGCCAACGCGGTCATGACCGCGCTGCAGCTGCGGCGGCTGCGGGCCGGGTTCAACGGGCGGATCGAGGGCGGCCAGACGGTGATGATCACGGCCCGGATCGCGGTCGCCTCGGCCATCCTGGCGGCGGTCTCGTGGGCGATCTGGAAGGGCCTCGAGTCGCTGCTGGGGCTGGGGCTGGTGGCGCAGCTGATCTCGGTCGGGGTGGCGATCGCCGTCGGCGCCGTCCTGTACGCGCGGCTCGTGCTGGCGATGCGGATCCCCGAGGCCCGGCAGATCGAGGCGCTGGTGATGGGCCGCCTGCGGTCCGGACGGGACTGAATCGGCCTCGTGGCCGGACCGCTCGGCATCCAGCCTCGCCAAGACCGGTCCGGCCACGAGTCGTCCGGCTGGACGCTGGCGAAGCCAGCCCCAATACCCTCATCTATATGGCCGACCAGGCTCACATCCGCAACTTCTCGATCATCGCCCACATCGACCACGGCAAGTCGACGCTGGCCGACCGGATCCTCGAGCTCACGCACACGGTCGATCCGCGGGCAATGCGGGCCCAGGTGCTCGACTCGATGGAGCTGGAGCGCGAACGCGGGATCACGATCAAGGCCCAAGCGGTTCGCGTGTTCTATGAGGCCGACGATGGTGAGACCTACCAGCTGCACCTGATCGACACCCCCGGGCACGTCGACTTCACCTACGAGGTGTCGCGTTCGCTGGCCGCCTGCGAGGGGGCGCTGCTGGTCGTGGACGCCTCGCAGGGAGTGGAGGCGCAGACCGTGGCCAACACCTACCTGGCCGTCGAGTCCGGGCTGGAGCTGATCCCGTGCCTGAACAAGGTCGACCTGCCGGGAGCCGAGCCCGATCGCGTGGCCGGGGAGGTCGCCGAGCTGCTCGGCGAACCCGCTGAGACCGTGCGCCGGATCAGCGCCAAGACCGGCGAGGGCGTGACCGATGTGCTCGACGAGCTGATCGCCCGCGTGCCGCCTCCGGCCGGAGACCCCGACAAGCCGCCGCGGGCGCTGATCTTCGACTCCGAGTTCGACCAGTACCGCGGCGTGATTGCCTACATCCGCGTGGTCGACGGCACGTTTACGAAGGGCGAGGCGATCCGGGCGATGCAGGCGGGGACGGAGGCCGACATCGACGACATCGGGTTCTTCACCCCGCAGATGACCTCGGCGGCCGCGCTCAACGCCGGCGAGGTCGGGTTCCTGATCACCGGGATCAAGGACGTGACCCGGCTGCGCGTGGGCGACACGCTGACCACGCGCGCGAACCCGGCGAGCGAGCCGCTCCCCGGCTACCGCGAGGTCAAGCCGATGGTGTTCTGCGGTCTGTTCCCGATCGAATCCGACGATTACCCGGATCTGCGCGACGCGCTCGAGAAGCTGTCGCTCAACGACGCGGCGCTGAGCTGGGAGCCCGAGACCTCTGATGCGCTCGGGTTCGGCTTTCGCTGCGGGTTCCTCGGGCTGCTGCACATGGACATCGTGCGCGAGCGTCTCGAGCGCGAGTACGACCTCGAGCTGCTGGCGACGATGCCGAGCGTCGAGTACGAGGTGACGCTCACCGACGCCACCACGATCCCCGTCCACTCGCCCAATGACATGCCGGAGCCCGACCGCGTGGCTGAGATCCGCGAGCCCTACATCCGGGCCTCGATCCTCACCCCCAAGGGGTTCATCGGCACGATCATGGAACTGTGCCAGGAAAGGAGGGGATCCGTTGGAGGCATGAACTACCTAAGTGCCGAGCGGGTGCAGCTGAGCTACGACCTGCCGCTGGCGGAGATCGTGCTCGACTTCTTCGACCAGCTCAAGTCGCGCACGCGCGGCTACGCCTCGCTCGACTACGAGCTGCTCGGGATGCGCGAGTCCGATCTGGTCAAGCTCGACATCCTGCTCGGCGGCGATCCGATCGACGCGCTGTCGATGCTGGTGCACCGCAGCAAGGCCTATGAGGCCGGCCGGACGCTGGCCGAGAAGCTCCGCCAGACGATTCCGCGCCAGCAGTACGACGTCCCCATCCAGGCGGCGATCGGCTCGAGGATCGTGGCCCGGGAGACGATCAAGGCCTACCGCAAGGACGTGACCGCCAAGTGCTACGGCGGCGACATCACCCGCAAGCGCAAGCTGCTCGAACAGCAGAAGCGGGGCAAGCAGCGGATGAAGCAGGTGGGGCGGATCGAGGTGCCCCAGGAGGCGTTCCTGGCGGTCCTGGAGCTGGGCGAAAAGAGCTAGCGCAAGTTAGTGCGGCTCGGAACGGGCAGGGACCGGCGCGCGAACCTTGGCGCTTCGGTTCCACCTCCCAGAACTAGAACGCCAAAGATCACGCCCATGCCGGCGCCGGCCGGCTCGCGCCGTCGCCGACCCGGGGCGCGCGTCGCGCGCCGGCGTCAGAGCCGGCGCGGCCCGTAGACGCTGCGGCGGGTGTAGTAGGTGCGCCCGCACGGGTGGCGCGACCCGGGGATCGAGCGCTGGCCCCATCCACCGCGACGGCCACGTCCAAAGCAGAACCAGCCCAGCACGAGCCAGAATCCCCATAGGGCGAACACGCCGGCCAGCAGCAGGGCGAGGCCGACCAGGACCACGACCCCCACCATCGCCAGCAGGATGGCGAGGGCGAACTCCGGTGCGGTCCGCGGCAACCGGGGCTTGCGCCGTCCGGAACGTGGGCTGGGCAGGTCGGCGACCAGCGCATCCAACTCCCCGTGCGTGCGCGCGGTCAGCGCGGCACCGAGCCGCTCCTCGAGCTCCTCGGCGAGCAGCCGCCCCTCGCCGGTGGCGCGACGGAGGCGCTCGGCGATCTCCTCGCGCTCGGCGTCGGATGCCCTCAGTACCGCTCGTCTCGCCATCGACCAGGAAGGCTAGCGCTTGGGCAAGCTCGGCCACAAGGGCCTGGCGTGAACCGGGCGGCGCTAGCGATCGCGGACGACCGCCGGCCTCACGCGACCGCGGACGATCGCCGGCCTCACGCCGGTCATCCCGCGATCGCCGGCGATCGGCTCGCCCGTAGGCCCGCCGAGGAGGTGGCGAGGCTCGCCGCCTCGGTCGCGCTGGCCCAGGCGATCTCCGATAGGCAGCCCGGCGCCGCGACCATGTCGCCGGCGAGGAACACCCCGTCCCCGCGATCGATTGCTGGACGGTCCCGCCAGGACTTCCCGGGCCGGTCCAGCGCCCCCGTGCGCCCGTTCATCACCTGGCGCCGGCGCCACGTCTCGCGGGCACGCCAATCGACGAACGAAGCGTCGAGCAGGCGCTCCAGCCGGTCCCCGGCGGAGGCAGCCGATTCACCCGGGCGGATCGGCATCTGCGCCTGTATCAACTCCTCACCCGCCGGCGCCAGCGAGGGATCGGCCGCGGTGTAGCGCTCGACCCAGCCGGTCTCCTGGAGGTCGACGACCACGAAGGGGTCGCCGCGGCGATGGCGCACCGCCAGGTCCAGGCAGATGGCGTGCCCGCTGAGCCACTCGATCGTCTCGTCACCAAGCAGGCGGCGGGCATCGGCAAGCTCGGTGGCGACGATCACGGGCGGTGGCGGCAGCTCCTCGACCCGCACCCCGGTCTCGATCGCCACGCCGAGCGCCAGCGCGCGATCGCGTAGCCGCGTCACGATCGCCGACCAGCCACCGAGCGGGTACCGGGCGGCCGGCGGCGCCGACAGCAGGCCCCGCACCAGCGGCTCCCAGAGGAACGCTGCCGACAGCTCACCGGGATCGTGGTGGTAGGTGAGGATGCCGCCACTGCGCGCCAGCGCCTCGGCCGCTTCGCTGCCGACGTGATCCGAGGCCCAGGTGCGGAAGTCGAGGTCGACCGGCGCCGAGCGGCCGCGCAGGCGGAGCGCAGCCACCGCTGCGCCGACCGCGGGGACCCGGCGGATGTCGTCCCGCCAGCGGAACCGGACTCCCGACAGCGGGGGCCGAGCGTGGGGCGGAATCAGGTCTCGCTGCCCGAGCCAGGCCCAGAAGGGGCTGTTGGACAGCAGCGCATGGGGCCCGAGGTTCGCCTTGTAGGGGCCGGCCATGCTCCGGGCCCGGCCGCCGAGCTCGTCGTGGGCCTCGAGCAGGCGGACGGGCGCCCCCTGCTCCGCGCAGCTAATCGCGGCGGTCAGTCCCGCCAGCCCGCCCCCAACGATCGTGATCTCGTCCATGTCGGATCCTCCGGTTCGGTTCACGCTGCGCAGACTAGAAAGCAACTGGCCCGGTGTTAAGGTCCAGTCATGGGACCAGAGAGAGAGCCAGTTGCCGGTCCAGGCGAGCCAGTTCCCGGCCCGGGCCTGTTGGTCGCGCTCGACCGGAGATTCGGCACCACGCTGCACGAGCAGCTCGAGCAGGGGCTGAGGGACGGGATCCGGAGCGGCCGACTCGCCCCCGGAGACCGGCTCCCGTCCTCGCGCACGCTCGCGGCCGAGCTCGACGTCTCGCGCGGGGTCGTGCTCGAGGCGTATGCGCAACTGACCGCCGAGGGATATCTCACCTCGTCCCAGGGCGCCGCGACCCACGTGTCGGGGTCGCTCAGCCTCGAACGTCCGCCGATCCCCGCCGGCTCCCTCCGGGCGCGGTACGACTACGACTTTCAGCCCGGCGTGCCGGATCTGGCCGCGTTTCCGCGCGAGCGCTGGATCCGGTCGCTGCGGACCGTGCTGCGGCGCTCGGCGTTCGACGCCCTGGGCGAGGGCGATCCGCGCGGCACGCCGGAGCTGCGCAACGAGCTGATGCGATATCTCGGGCGGGTGCGGGGAGCCGCGCCGGAGCCCGAGCACACGGTCATCTGTACCGGTTTCACCCAGGGCTTCGCGATCCTCTGCCGGACCCTCAGGGACCGCGGCCTTGACCGGATCGCGATCGAGGACCCGGGATGGGCGCGGCATCGGCTGATCGCCGAGCGGGCCGGTCTCGAGCCGGTACCGGTGGCGGTGGACGAGGACGGCGTCGACGTCGATGAGCTCCGCGGGTCGCGCTGCGAGACCGTGGTCCTCACGCCCGCACACCAGTTCCCGACCGGGGTGGTGCTGGCTGCCGAGCGGCGGGCCGCGCTGCTCGAGTGGGCCGAGGACGAGGACGCGCTGATCGTCGAGGATGACTACGACTCGGAGCTGCGCTACGACCGGATCCCGCTGGGCGCGCTCCAGGGGCTCGCGCCCGAGCGCGTGTGCCATATCGGCTCGGTCAGCAAGCGGCTGGCGCCTGGCATCGGTGTCGGCTGGCTGTTGTCCCCGTCGTGGCTCACGGGAGCGCTGACCTACGAGAAAGCCTTGGCGGACGGGGACGCGCCGGCGGTCGAGCAGCTCGCGTTGGCGGAGTTCATCTCCGGTGGCGAGCTCGAGCGCCATCTGCGACGAATGCGCCTGCGCTACCGCCGCCGCCGCGAGGTGCTGCTGGCAGCGCTGGCGGCGGCGATGCCGGGGGCGCGGGTCACGGGCGTCGCCGCCGGGATGCACGTGCTCGTGCGGCTGGACGCCGGGCCCGACGAGCAGACCCTCCTCGGCGCCGCGAGCGCGCGCGGGATCGGCGTCGAGGGCCTCTCGTGGCACCGGATCGGCGCGCTCGAGGCTCCTGGGGTGGTGCTCGGCTTCGCCAACCTGAGCGAGCCCGCGATCGCGCACGGGATCAGGCTGCTGGGAGAGGCGGCCGCCGTCGCCTGGCGGGGCCACTACGAGCAGTACCGGCGACGTGGATTCCCGGCCACGGCGCCGCTTCCCAGCGAACACTGACCGGTCAGCGACAATCAGGCGCATGGATCTCGGACTCCGCGACCGTGCCTGCATCGTCAGCGGAGCGTCGCGCGGCATCGGCCGCGCGACCGCGCTGATGCTGGCCGGCGAGGGGGCCGCGGTGGTGCTGGCCGGGCGCAGCGGGGAGGCGCTCGACGAGCTCGCCGAGACGTGCCGCGCGGCCGGCGGACGGGCGGAGACGGTCGCGCTCGACGTCACCTCGCGCGATGCCGGAGAGCGGCTGGTCGATCTCTGCCTCACCCGGCTGGGCCGGATCGACGCCCTGATCAACAACGCCGGGACCAGCGCGGTGAAGACGGTCGAGCAGCTCACCGACGAGGATTGGCAGACCCAGTGGGAGCTGCATGTCATGGCGCCGATGCGGCTCATGCGGGCGGCCGCGCCGGCGATGGCCGAGCGCGGATGGGGCCGGATCGTCAACGTCTCCTCGTCCTCGGGAAAGCGGCCCTCGAAGACCAATATGGCCTACTCGGTGACCAAGGCGGCGGAGCTGTCGCTGTCGCGGGCGTTCGCCGATCAGTACGTCGACCGCGGCGTCCTCATCAATTCGGTGGCGCCGGGACCGGTGGGCACCGAGCTGTGGCTGGCGCCCGGGGGGCTGGCGGACCAGAACGCGCGAGCGCGAGGGATAAGCCGCGAGCAGGCGCTCGAGCTCGCCGTGGCAGGCGTCCCTCGCGGCCGGCTCGCCGACGAGGACGAGATCGCCGCCGTGATCGTGTTCCTGTGCTCCGAGCTGGCCTCGAACGTGGCCGGCGCGGCGTGGTCGGTCGACGGCGGGACCGTGCCCGTGATCATCTGAGAGACTGCCGTCCCGTGCCCCTGAAGACCGAGGCCATCGGCAAGTCCTACGAGCCGGTGACGTACGCCGTGGGCCGCGAGAAGATCAGGGAATACGCGGCCGCCGTCGGCGAGACCAATCCGCTCCATCACGAGGTCGAGGCCGCGCGTGCGGCCGGTTACGCGGATGTCGTGGCGCCGCCGATGTTCGCGGTCGTGTACGCGGGCCGCTCGGTGATCCCGGCGATCTTCGACCCCGAGGTCGGGCTGAACTTCGCCATGATGGTCCACGGAGGCCAGGAGTTCCGGTGGGGGCCGCTGGTCGTCGCCGGCGATGAGATCACGAGCACGGCGACGGTCAAGGAGATCGCCGACCGGGGCGGGATGGGCTTCTACGTGTTCGAGTCGGTGTCGACGAACCAGGATGGAGAGACGGTGTGCACGGCGACGTGGACGAACATCGTCCGGGGCGCCTCGTGAGCCTCCGCGAGGGCGACACGATCGAGCTCAGGGTGACTCCCGACCCGTACGTCACGGTGCGCTACGCCGGCGCCTCCGGCGACTTCAACCCGATCCACATCGACGAGCAGTTCGCCCAGCAGGTCGGGCTGCCCGGTCGGATCCTCCATGGGCTGTGGACGATGGCCCAGGTGGCGCGGGCCCACGCCGAGGCCGGCGGCGGGCCCGACAAGCTGGCGCGGCTCTCGGTCCAGTTCCGCGGCCTGGGGAAGCTGAACGAGGAGATCGTGGTCACCGGGACGGTCCGCGAGGTGCGGGACGGGGTCGCCGTCGTGAACTCCGAAGCCGAGCAGGACGGGCAGCGGATCATCCGCAACGGCGAGGCCGAGGTCCGGATCTAGTCGGGACGCCAGGACACGGGCATGGTCCCGCCGCCATCGGCGGTGTGTCGCGCTCTGGCCGCCTGTGCGGCCTGTTGGACCATGGCGCGAACCGCTCGAGCGCGCTGAGCCGCACGACCAGGGCATCTCCGTCTGTCAGGAGCGTTGCCATCTGAGGGTTTGTCGGCACCTACCGCCGACGAGCTTAGTTCTGGCCGCGGTGGCGCGGTGGCGCGGTGGCGCGGCGGGCTCAGACCGCCGACCTACAATCAACAGGTGTGCTGACCGAACGGCAAGAGCTGGTCCTGCGCAAGGTCGTCGACGAGTACCTGACGGCCGGCGCTCCCGTAGGCTCGAAGGCTCTGGCGGTGGACTTCCGGTGGGGTCCTTCCACGATCCGCCACGAGCTCGCCAACCTCGAGGAGCTGGGGTTGCTGGCCCATCCCCACACCTCCGCCGGTCGCGTGCCCACCGAAGCCGGTTACCGCTACTTCGTCGACCGCCTGCTCCCGGACGAGGCCACCGCCCCCCGCCTGTCGCTGTCGCTGGTCAAGCGCGAGCTCGACGAGGCAATGCGGATCACCAGTGAGACCCTGTCGCAGGTCACCAACCTGCTGGCGATCGTGACCGCGCCGCCGATCGAGACCTCCACGATCCGCCACGTCGAGGTCCTGGTCCTCCAGCCCCAGGTGTTGATGGTCGTGGTGATCACCTCGACCGGCGGCGTGACCAAGCGGCTGTTCACGTTCGCCCGCCCGGTCGATGCCGGGCTGGCCGACTGGGCCGCGTCCTACCTCAACGAACGGCTGGTGGGACTCGGGCTGGGGGCGCGGATGCTTCACCAGCGCCTGCACGATCCCTCGCTGTCGGGCACCGAGTCGGAGTTCATCGACGCGCTGGCGCCGGTGTTCACCGAACTGGAGGAAGCGGCTCAGGACACCCTGTACGTGGAGGGGACGGCGCGGCTGCTGAGCACGGAGCGGTTTGCCGACATCTCCGAGCTGAACGCGCTGATGGACATGCTCGAGCGGCGGGTGACCCTGCTCGGGGTCCTTCGCTCGGCGCTACCGGAGCGCGACGTGTTGGTGCGGATCGGGGCCGAGAACGAGAGTCCGGCGCTGCGCTCGCTGGCGCTGGTGGCGGCCAGCTACGGACTCCCGCAGCGGAGCCTCGGGGCCGTGTCGGTGATCGGCCCGCTGCGGATGGACTACGGGCAGGCGATCAGGTCGGTGCGCGAGGCGGCGCTGCAGCTGTCGAGGTACATCGCCGACGTCTACGACGAGCCCTGGGAACGAAACCCCCGCTAGAGAATGCCGCGCGACTACTACGAGGTTCTGGGCGTCACCCGCGACGCCGGCGAAGGTCAGATCAAGAAAGCCTTCCGGCGGCTGGCGCGCGAGCTGCATCCCGACGTCAACAGCAGCGATCCCGCCGCGGAGGAGAAGTTCAAGGAGGCGGCCGAGGCCTACGAAGTCCTGACCGACCCCGAGCGGCGGGCGACGTACGACCGCTACGGGCACGATGGGCTGCGGAGCGGCGGCTACGCCCCGAACTTCGAGGCGTTCGGCTCGTTCGCCGATATCTTCGAGGCCTTCTTCGGCGCTGGCGGCTTCGGCGGGGCGTTCGGCGGAGCGCCGGCGGGCGGCTCGATCCAAGGCGGCGACGTCGCCGTCAGCGCCGAGATCGACCTCGCGCAAGCCGCGCACGGGACCTCGGTGGAGCTGGCCTACGAGGCGATCGCGCTGTGCGAGCACTGCCACGGCAACGGCGCCGAGCCCGGGACCCCGATCGAGACCTGCTCGCGCTGCGGCGGCAGCGGCCAGCTGCGCGCCGTGTCGCGGACGCCGTTCGGACAGGTCGTGCGCGCCGCCACCTGCGACGTTTGCAACGGCCAGGGAAAGGTGCCCCGCCAGCCGTGCAAGAGCTGTCACGGCCGCGGGCGCCGCGTGCAGCGCTCGAAGGTCGCGGTCGACGTTCCCGCCGGCATCGCCGACGGACAGCGGATCCGGGTTTCGGGCCGGGGCCATGCCGGGGAGCGCGGCGGCCCGGCCGGCGATCTGTACGTGCTCATCCGGGTCCGCGATGACAGCCGCTTCATCCGCGACGGCGACGATCTGGTGACCGCGATCGACGTGCCGGCGCCGCTGGCGGCGCTCGGAACCACGGTCACCGTGCCCACGGTCGACGACGAGCTCGAGCTGGAGATTCCCGCCGGCACGCAACCCCACGAGACGCTGGTGGTGCGCGGCCGCGGGCTGCCGGCGCTGCGCGGCCACCGCCGCGGCGACCTGCGCGTGGTCGTGAACGTCGTCGTCCCGCGCCACCTGTCCCGCGAGCAGCGTGAGCTCTACGATCGGCTGGCGGAGTCGATGACCGACCACAACCTCCGCACCGACGCGGGCGTGTTCGGCAAGATCAGGCGCGCGTTCGGCGGGTAGGTGCGGCGAGGCTAGCGTGCTCCGGCTCGCCGTCCGGGTTCGGCGCGAGCATGCGGAGCTTGTGCTGGCCGAGCTGCTCGAGCTGGCGCCGAGCGGGGTCGAGGAAGTCGCGCTCGGCGAGGAGGTGGTGGAGTACGCCGTGTTCGGAGCGCCGGGCGAGCTGCCGGCGCTGCCGGAGCTGAGAGCGGCCGCCGGCCCGGCGCTGGTCGAGATCCGCACCACGGAGATCGCCGACGACTGGGCGGAGCGGTGGCGGGAGTTCCATCGCCCCCTAGTGCTCGACGGCCGCCTCACCGTCCGTCCGCCGTGGGCGCCGCCGGGCGACACCCCGGTCGATCTCGTGATCGATCCCGGGCAGGCCTTCGGCACCGGCGCTCACGCCACCACCAGGCTGTGCCTGGAGCTGCTGCTGGGGCTCGAGGCCGGCGGGCCGTTCCTGGACCTCGGCTGCGGCTCCGGCGTGCTGGCCATCGCCGCCGCCCGACAGGGTTTCTCACCCGTGGCCGCGCTCGACAACGACCCAGCGAGCATCGCGGCCACGCGCGAGAACGCGCGCCGCAACGAGGTCGCGCTGGACGTGCGCCGGCACGATCTGCGCACAGGGAGGCTGCCCACGGCCCCGACGGTCGCCGCCAACCTCCTGGGGCCGCTGCTGTTGGCGTTGGCGCGGCGACTTCCGGACCGCCCCCGGTTGCCCGAGCGGATGATCGTCAGCGGGCTGTTGGCGAGCGAGGCCGACGAGGTCGCGGCCGCGTTCGCGGGCCGCGGGCTCCTCGAATCCCAGCGACGATCGGACGGCGAGTGGTCGGCGCTGCTGCTGGCCGGCAAGTGAAACAGATAGCGCGAGTCAGTCCCCGTGCGACTCCACGCCTCGCTACCGTGCGCGGCGGTGGCTTCGTTCGCGGTCAAGTTTCTCGGCTGCAAGGTGTCGCAGGCCGACGCGATGCTGGCTCGCTCGGCGTTGCTGGCCGCCGGCCATACCGAGGCGCCCGAGGCCGAGGCGGAGCTCCACGTCGTCAACACCTGCTGCATCACCGGTGAGGCCGAGGCCAAGTCGCGGCAGTCGGTACGGCGCTCGCTGAAGAGCGCCGGCGAGGTGTACGTGAGCGGCTGCGCGGTCAACCTGAACGCGCGCCAGTTCGCCGAGATCGACCCGAACGTGCGGCCATTCGTCGGGACCGCTGACGATGTCGCCGCGTCGATCGCCGCCGAGCTGGGCGCCTGCGCCGACCTCGAGCACGACGTGATCGCGCGCCAAACCAACGAGCAGGCGGCTCGCACCCGCGGCTTCGTCAAGGTCCAGGACGGCTGTGACTGCCACTGCGCCTACTGCATCATCCCCACGGTTCGGGGATCGGCGCGGTCGCGGCCCGCCGGCGCCGTGCTGGAAGAGGTGCGCCGGCGGGTCGGGCAGGGCCAGCCCGAGATCGTGATCACCGGGATCAGCGTCGGGGACTACCTGGACCCCGAACGGGGGCTCGAGCTGGGGGAGCTGATGGTCGAGGCCGCCGGCGTCCCCGGCGTGCAGCGGGTCCGGCTCTCGAGCGTCGAGGTGATCCACGTCAAGGACTCGCTGGTGAGGGCGCTGGCCGGCGAGCCGAAGGTGTGCCCGCACCTGCACGTCCCGATGCAGTCCGGCGATGACGCCGTCCTGCGGGCCATGGGCCGCCACTACACCGCGGCCGAGTACCTCGAGCACGTGGCCGTGCTGCGAGCGGCCGTGCCCCACGTAAACGTCACCACCGACGTGATCGTCGGCTTCCCGACCGAGGACGACACGGCGTTCACACGCACGCTGGAGGCGATCGACGCCGCCTCGATCTCCCGGGTCCACGCGTTCTCGTACTCGCCGCGGCCGGGGACGGCGGCCGAGCGCCTGGGCGACCGCGTGCCGCCGGAGGAGAAGAAGCGCCGCGCGCAGGCGCTCCGCGGCCACGCGGAGGCGCGCTCGCGGCTCCATCGAGCGGCCAAGCTCGGGCGTCGGGAGCAGGTGCTGGTGGACAAGGTGGCCGAGACCCAGTGCTCGGGCTACACGGCCGACTACACGCGCTGCTATCTCCCGGCCGCGGCCGGTGCTCGCGGCGAGCTGCTCGAGGTCCTCTGTCGGGAGCTCCACGCGGACGGAATCGCCTGCGAGCTTCCGGCGCAGGCAGGGCTATCCTCAGTGGGGTGACAGTCACCGAGCAGGTGCGGGCCGACATGACCAGCGCGATGAAGGCCGGCGAGAAGCAGCGGGTCGGCGCGCTGCGGCTGGTGCTGTCCGAACTGCAGAAGGCGGCGAAGGAGGGTGGGGGCGACGAGCTGGCGGTGCTGCGGCGCGAACGCAAGCGCCGGCTCGAGGCCGCGGCCCAGTTCCGCGACGGCGGCCGGCCCGAGCTGGCCGCCTTGGAGGAGTCCGAGGCCAGGATCATCGAGGACTACCTCCCGGCCGAGCTCGACGATTCGGAGCTCGATGCGATCGTCGCCGCTGCCGTGGCCGAAACCGGCGCCAGCGGGCCTAGGGACATGGGCCAGGTGATGAAGATCGTGATGGCGAAGGCCGGTGGTCGCGCGGACGGCAAGCGGGCGTCCGCCCGCGTGCGCGAGGCGCTGAGTGCGTAAGCAGCTCGAGCTCGACAACACGGTCGCCGCGGAGCTGGCCGGGAGCAAGGACGCAGTGCTCAGGACGCTCGAAGGACATCTCGACTGTGACGTCTTCCTGCGCGGCAATGTGCTCACGCTGGAGGGCGAGGCCGAGGCCGTGGACGCCGCCGGGGCGGTGATCCGCGAGCTGTCCGAGCTGATCGGGCAGGGCCACGAGATCGCGCCGGGCACGATCGAGGCGGTCACCCGCGCCCTCGACGCCCACGAATCGCCGGCCCGCATCCTGGAGGACGTGGTGTGGCGCCACCGCACCACCAAGGTCGCGCCCAAGACCGTCAACCAGAAGCGCTACGTGGACTCGATCCGCGACAACACGATCACGTTCGGGATCGGGCCCGCCGGGACCGGCAAGACGTTCCTGGCCGTGGCCCTGGCCGCGGCTGCGCTGAGCCGGCGCGAGGTCAACCGAATCATCCTCACTCGGCCCGCGGTCGAGGCCGGCGAGCGACTCGGGTTCCTGCCCGGTGACCTGATGGCGAAGGTCGACCCCTATCTGCGCCCCCTGTTCGACGCCCTCCACGACATGCTCGAGCCCGAGCGGGTCACCCAGCACCTGGAGCGGGGCGTGATCGAGGTGGCGCCGCTCGCGTTCATGCGTGGAAGGACGCTCAACGACAGCTTCATCATCCTCGACGAGGCCCAGAACACCAGCCCCGAGCAGATGAAGATGTTCCTCACCCGGCTCGGCTTCAACTCGAAGATGGTGGTGACCGGCGACATCACCCAGATCGATCTGCCCCGCGAGCAGGACTCCGGGCTGGTGGTCGTCGCGGAGATCCTCAGCGACGTCGAGGGGATCGAGTTCGTGCGCTTCGGCGACGAGGACGTGGTGCGCCACAAGCTGGTGCGGCGAATCGTCGCCGCCTACGGCGAGCACTCGCAGCGGCTGGCCCCGGAGCTGCTTCCGCGCCGGCGGGCGTAGGCCCAGCGGCGATGCTCGAGATCGATCTGATCGGGCTCGACGGCGCGCCGGCGGAGGGACCGACCGCGGTCGAGATCGAGGAGCTGTGCGCGCTGGCGCTGTCGACGGCCGGGATCTCGGAGGGGCACGTGGCGATCGAGCTGGTCGACGAGGACCGGATCCGGGATCTGAACCGGGAGTTCCGCGAGATCGACGCGCCCACCGACGTCCTGTCGTTCGCCGTCGACCAGGACGGCGCCGCGGCCGGACCGCGCGAGCTCGGCGACATCGTCATCTGCCCGGCGCACACCGAGGATCTGCGTGAGGCCGTGATCCACGGCGCGCTCCACCTCACCGGCATGGACCACGAGACCGACGACGGCGAGATGCTGGCCCTCCAGGCCGAGCTGCTGCGGTGGGTCCGGTGAGCCGCGCCGACGCTGGCGCCGCCCATCCCGAGTCATCCACGCGGTCTGGGTTCATCGCTCTCGCCGGCCGTCCCAACGTCGGCAAGTCGACGCTCGCCAACGCGATCGTGGGCGTCAAGGTGGCGATCGTCTCCGACAAGCCGCAGACGACGCGCCGCGCCGTGCGGGGCGTGGCCACCGGCGATCGCTGGCAGCTCGTGCTGGTGGACCTCCCCGGCGTCCAGCGGCCCCGAGACGAGCTCACCGCGCGGATGCAGCGACGGGTCGAGACCGAGCTCGCCGACGCTGACGGCTGCCTGTTCGTCGTCAACGCCGAGCACAGCGTCGGCCCCGGCGACCGGTTCATCGCCGGGCTGCTGTCCGCCTCGCCGGTGCCGGTGGTGATCGCGGTCAACAAGGTCGACCGCGCCGACCGGGCCAGAACGGCGGCGGCCCTGCACGGGGCGGCCGAGCTCGACCTGGCCGAGGAGATCTTCCCCGTCTCCGCGCGTACCGGCTTCGGCCTGCGGCCGCTGATCGATCACCTCGTCACCCTCCTGCCCCCGGGACCGTTCTACTTCGAGCCGCGCCAGCGCTCCGACCAGTCCCAGGACGTGCTGCTGGCCGAGCTGATCCGCGAGCAGGTGCTCGCACGCACCCGCGAGGAGATCCCGCACGCGGTCGAGATCGAGCTCGAGGCCGTCGACAGCGTGCGCGCGGATCTGATCCGGATCGAGGCGGTCGTCCTGGTCGAGACCGAATCCCAGAAGGGAATCCTGATCGGCGCCCAGGGTCGGATGGTGAAGGCGATCGGGATCGCGGCCCGCCGGGCGATCGAGCGCGAGCTCGGGACGCACGTCCACCTGGAGCTCTCCGTCCGGGTCCGGCGCCACTGGCGGGCCGACGAGCGCCTGCTGGACCGGCTGGGAATCGAGTAGGTCTGGCCTCAGTGGTCTCCGCCGTAAATACGTCGCACCGAGAGTGGGCACGGGCGGATTGCTGGCGAGGACACAGGAGCGAAGCTGTAGCAGCGCTACAGCGAGCTCCGAGGACGAAGCCAGACGCCGCACGGGGCCGCTCGAATGCGACCGTATTTGTGGCGGGGAGCACTTACCTCAGCCCGACCACCACGCCGCCAGCACCCGCCGCCAGTTCCCCCACGCGATCGCGGTCAGCTCGGCGTCGTCGAAGCCGACCGCGGCCAAGGCCTCGATCACCCGCGGCATCCCGCCGGCGTCACCCACCGCGGCCGGGATCGTGGCGCCGTCGAAGTCCGACCCCAGGGCCACGTGGGCAACGCCGATCCGGTCGGCCACGTAGCCGGCATGGCGCGCAATCAGCTCGACCGGGGTGTCGGCGTCGTCGGCGAAATCGCTGCGCAGGAACGGACATGCGAACACGATCCCGACGAGCCCATCGGTGGCGGCGATCTCGTCAAGCTGGGCGTCAGTGAGGTTGCGCGAGGCCCGACACAGCCCCCACGCCGCGGAGTGGCTCGCCACCAGCGGCCCGGCGCCAACCCGCGCCACGTCCCAGAAGCCGGCCTCGTTCAGATGGCTGAGATCGACGAGGATCCCCAGCTCCGCGCAGCCGCGGACCAGGGCCAGGCCGGCGTCGGTGAGGCCCGGGCCGGTGTCGGGCGAGGAGGGGGAGACGAACGGCACGCCGTGGCCGAACGCGTTGGCGCGGCTCCACACCGGACCCAGCGACCGCAGTCCCGCCCGGTGCCACAGCGACAGTGCCTCCAGGCCGGCGTCGATCGCCTCCGCCCCCTCGAGATGGAGCACCGCCGCCGGCGGTCCGCCGTCCGCGAACGCCGCGTCGAGGTCGGAAGCGGACCGCGCCACCCGGAGGTGGCCGGCCCGCTCGAGCGCCAACAACCGGCCCGCGACCGCGGTGGCGTTAGCGGCCGCGGCACCGTGTGGCACCGGCGGCGCGTAGGGGAACTCCAGCACGCCGTCGTCGCGCGCCACCGGCTCTCGTTCCTCGCCCTCGGAGGGGGTGAAGATGGCGAAGACCGCGCCGCGCACGCCGCCGGCCTCCATCCGGGGCAGGTCGAGATGGCCCTCGGGGCGGCCGGTCACAAGGCCCGCGTGATCCTCGCGGGTGAGGGCGTCGTTGTGGCCGTCGAAGATCGCCAGCACGGCCCCAACCTAGCGGGTGCGGGGCCTGGTGGGCACGGAGCCACGGGCCGCCGAGCCATAGAATCGGCGGCTCCGTGGAGGACTCGGAGATCGCATTCGACGAGCGCGGCCTGGTTCCGTGCATCGTGCAGGACTGGAGCACCGGCGAGGTGCTGACGCTGGCGTACATGAACGCGGAGTCGCTGCGGCTGACCCGCGAGACCGGGGAGCTGCACTTCTTCAGCCGCTCCCGCGGGGAGTTGTGGCGCAAGGGCTCGACTTCGGGCAACACCCAGGCCCTCAGGGCTATCCGCTACGACTGCGACGGCGACGCGCTGCTGGCGCTCGTCGACCCGGCAGGGCCGGCCTGTCACACCGGCGAGCGCACCTGCTTTCACCGCGGCCAACTCGACCCCGCCGCTCCCCCGGAGGTGCTGCCGCGGCTCGAGCGGACGATCGCCGAGCGCGCCGCTTCCGGCCCCGCCGGCTCCTACACGGCGGCGCTCCTGGCCGATCCCGGCCGGATCGGCGCCAAGGTTCAGGAGGAGGCCGAGGAGGTGGCCCGGGCCGCGCGCGAGGAACCCGACCGCCGGGTGTCCGAGGAGGCCGCCGACCTGCTCTACCACCTGACCGTGCTGCTGGCCAGCCGCGGCCTCGCGCTCGGCGACGCCGAACGAGTGCTCGATGAGCGCCGCAAGCCCTGAGCTCACTGCGGCGGCGGTCCGGCCGTCGCTGGAGGAGGTCCGCTCGCTGGCTCAGGAGCACAACCTGATCCCGGTGTCCACGACGTTCATCGACGACTGCCAGACGCCGGTGTCGGCGTTCCTGAAGCTCCGTGATCAGCCCGACGACGAGCACGCCGTGCCGTCAGGCCAGGCCGGACGCGGAGCGCGAGGCAGGGGCGAGCCGGCGTTCCTGCTCGAGTCCGCCGATCACGGCCGCGTCGGCCGCTATTCGTTCATCGGCGTTCGCCCGCGCAAGGTGCTGCGGTGGTCGCTCGGCGAGCCCGGCGATCCCTACGCGCTGGCCGCCGCCGAGCTGAACCGCTTCAGCGCCGCCCCCCTCGACGGCCTGCCGCCGTTCGCCGGCGGCGCCGTAGGGGTGTTCGCCTACGACCTGGTGCGAACGGTGGAGCCGCTCGGCGATCCGAATCCCGACCCGCTCGGGCTGCCCGACCTGGCCCTGATGCTGACCGACACGCTGGTGGTCTTCGATCACCTCAAGCACACGGTCACGGTGCTCTCGAACGTGTACGCCGACGACGACCTGGAAACGTCCTACAAGCGGTCAACCGAGGCGATCGAGGAGGTCCGCTGGCGCCTGGCCGGGCCGGTGCCCCGCTCGTCGCGCTCGCCGGCCAGCGATCGCGAGGCGCCGAGCTTCACCCCGAACATGACGCGCGCTCAGTTCGAGGCCACCGTGGCCCGGATCGTCGACTACATCTACGCCGGCGATGCCTACCAGGTGGTGCCGTCGCAGCGCTGGTCGGCCGCCGTCCCCGTCGAGGCGTTCTCGATCTACCGGGGGCTGCGCGCGGTCAACCCGAGCCCGTACATGTACTTCCTGGACTTCGGCGACTTCGAGGTCGCCGGCGCCAGCCCCGAGCCGCTGATCACGGTCGCCGGTCGGCGCGTCTCGACGCGTCCGATCGCCGGCACCCGGCCGCGCGGAGCCAGCGCCGAGGAGGATCGCCGGCTGGCCGAGGAGCTGCTCGCGGACCCCAAGGAGCGGGCCGAGCACGTGATGCTCGTCGACCTCGGGCGCAACGACCTCGGGCGGGTGTGCGAGTACGGGTCGGTCGAGGTCGAGGACTTCATGGCGCTCGAGAACTACAGCCACGTGATGCACATCGTCTCGAGCGTCACCGGAACCTTGCGCGAAGGGGTGGGGGCGCTCGACGCCCTGCGCTCGGTCCTGCCCGCCGGCACCCTGTCCGGGGCACCGAAGGTCAGGGCGATGCAGATCATCGACGAGCTCGAACCGGTGAAGCGCGGCGGCTACGGGGGCGCGATCGGTTACGTCTCCTACGCCGGCGAGCTCGACACCTGCATCCACATCCGGACCGTGGTCGTCAAGGACGGGGTGGCCCACATCCAGGCCGGTGGCGGGACGGTCGCCGACGCCAAGCCCGACTACGAGTACCGCGAGTCGGAAGCCAAGGCCCGGGGCGTGCTGCAGGCGATCGAGCTCGCCGTCGGCCAGCCGGAGTGGCCGTGAGGGTCCTGGTCGTGGACAACTACGACAGCTTCACCTACAACCTTGTGCAGTACCTGGGGGAGCTGGGGGCGGAGATCGAGGTCGTCCGCAACGACCACGCCACCGTCGACGAGCTGCTGGTCCGAGGCTATGACCGCGTGATCGTCTCGCCTGGTCCATGCACCCCGAACGAGGCCGGGATCTCGCTCGAGGCGGTGCGCCGCTTCCCGGTGGCGCGGATCCCGACGCTGGGGGTGTGCCTCGGGCACCAGGCGCTGGTGCAGGCGTGGGGCGGGAAGGTGGTCCAGCACCATCCCGTCCACGGCAAGACCACGAAGCTCCAGCACGACGGCCGGACGATCTTCCGCGGTCTGCGCGAGCCGCTGGAGGTCGGCCGCTACCACTCGCTGGTCGCCGACCCCGCGCTGCCCGAGTGCCTGGAGCGCAGCGCGTCCGCCGAGGAGGTCGTGATGGCCGTCCGCCACCGGGAGCTGCCGGCCGAGGGCGTGCAGTTCCATCCGGAGTCGGTGCTCACCGAGCAGGGCCGCGAGCTGCTGGGCAACTTCCTCGCCCGCGCGCAATGACCAGCGTGGCCGGCGATCTGCTGACGCAGGCGATCGACACGCTGGCCTCGGGTCAGGACCTGAGCTTCGAGGCCGCCGCCGCCGTCCTGTCGGAGATCATGGCCGGGAACGCCTCCGAGATCCAGATCGCGGCGTTCCTGATCGCGCTGCGGACGAAGGGGGAGACGGTGGACGAGCTGGCGGGGCTGGCCCGGACGATGCGTGCGCTGGCGGCCCGGGTCGAGGTCCCCAACGACGACCTGCTCGACACCGCCGGCACCGGCGGGGGGCGGCGGACGTTCAACGTCTCCACCACCGCTGCCGCTGATCGCCGCCGGCGCCGGCTGCGCGGTGGCCAAGCACGGGAACCGCTCGGCCACCGGGCTGTCGGGGTCGGCCGACGTGCTGGAGGCGCTCGGGGCGCGGATCGACCTGGCGCCGGCGGCGGTGGCCCGCTGCATCGAGCGGGTGGGGTTCGGATTCATGTTCGCCCCCGCTCACCATCAGGCCACCAGGTACGTGATCCCCGTCCGCAGAGAGCTCGCGGTGCGCACGATCTTCAACTTCCTGGGCCCGCTGACGAATCCCGCCGGCGCGACGCGGCAGCTGGTCGGGGTCTCAGATCCCGCGTATCTGGAGACGATGGCGGGAGCGCTGGCCCGGCTCGGCACCAAGCACGCGCTCCTGGTCAGCGGCGAGGACGGCGTGGACGAGCTCAGCATCTCGGCCCCGACGATCGTCGTCGAGGTCACGAGATCCGAGCAGCGGCGCTACACCGTGACCCCCGAGGAGGTCGGCCTGCCGCGCGCGCCGGCGCAGGCGGTCCCGGGCGGCGACCCGGGCCAGAACGCCGAGACGGCCACGCGGGTCTTCGGTGGCGAGCCCGGCGTGGCCCGCGACCTGTCGGTGCTCAACGCCGGTGCCGCGATCTACGCCGGCGGCCGCGCCGACACGCTCGAGCACGGGGTGCGGGTGGCCGAGGAGGCGATCGACTCCGGGGCCGCGGCGGCGGCGCTACAGCGGTTCGTGGACCTGCACGCAGGCGCTGGCCGCGGCATGAACCGGCTCGAGCCGATCCTGGCCTCGACCCGCGAGCAGGTCGAACGCCGGCGGCGCGCGGTGACGCTGGCCGAGCTCCAACGGGCCGTCCAGCGGCGACTCGAGGCCCGGGACCTGCGCCCGTTCGCGCCGGCGCTGCGCGGTCCCGGGCTATCGCTGATCGCCGAGCACAAGCGGCGCTCGCCCTCCGCGGGGCTGATCCGCGAGGAGCTCGGGCTCGAGCAGATCGTCGGCGCCTACGAGCGGGCGGGGGCGGCCGCGCTGTCGATCCTCACCGAGGGCGAGAGCTTCGGCGGTTCGCTCGAGGACCTGCGGGCCGCGCGCGCGGCCTCGAGCGCTGCCGATCCTGCGCAAGGACTTCATCGTCGACCCCTACCAGCTCCACGAGTCGCTGGCGGCGGGCGCGGACGCGGTGCTGCTGATCGTGGCGGCGCTGACCCCCGACGGGCTGGCCGAGCTTCACGGGCTGGCCCGCGAGCTCGGCCTGGCCGCGCTGGTGGAGGTCCACGACCGCGGCGAAGTTCGAGGCGGCGGCGGCGGCCGGCGCCCAGATCATCGGCATCAACAACCGCGACCTGACCACGCTCGCGGTCGACGTCGCGGCGGACGTTCGAGTTGCTGCCCTTGCTGCCCGCCGGCACCACGGTCGTGGCCGAGTCCGGGTTCAGCCGCCCCGACGAGCTCGAACGGCTGGCGGGGGCGGGGGTTGACGCGGTGCTGATCGGCGAGGCGCTGATGCGCGCCGCGGACATCGAGGCCGCGTGCCGCGAGCTCACGGGGCCGCTGTCCGCGCGCTGACGGGATTTTTACCTCGACTTCAGCGGTCCGAGAACACTGATGAGGATGAAAACCGCTTCTTCGCTCGCCGTTCCTCTCGGCGGTGCTCGGGGGACTGGTGGTCGCGGGGAGCTTCTTGCTGCTTGGCGTCACCGGCCATCGGACGACGAAGACGATCGTCGAGGAGGGTCCCGTGGCGGCCGAGCCGGCGGACAGCACACGCTCCGGGCTGACGCCCCACGAGATCTACGTTCGCGATGCCCCGGGAGTGGTGTTCGTCCGTGCCCAGGAGATCGAGCAGGTCCAGAGTCCGTTCGACCTGTTCGGAGAGCAGCAGAGCAGCGTCTCGACCGGCTCGGGGTTCCTGATCGGCCGCCAGGGACAGATCCTCACCAACTACCACGTGATCGAGGGCGCCAACCGGCAGACCGGGGTCACGGTCCAGTTCGAGGACGACGTCAGCCGCCGGGCGACGGTGGTGGGCCAGGATCCCGACGACGACCTCGCGCTGCTGCACGCCGACATGAACGGCGTGCCCAGCGTCCGGCCGCTGCCGCTCGGCGACTCGACGACGGTCCAAGTGGGCGATCCCACGCTGGCCATCGGCAACCCGTTCGGACTCGACCGGACCCTGACCAGCGGGATCGTGTCGGCGCTGCAGCGCCAGATCCAGGGACCGGACGGTTCAGCATCGACAACGTGATCCAGACCGACGCCCCGATCAACCCCGGCAACTCGGGCGGCCCGCTGCTGGACGCCACCGGGCACGTGATCGGGATCAACTCGCAGATCGCCACCGGTGGCGATGGCGGCAACGGCAGCGTCGGGATCGCCTTCGCGGTCCCGATCAACACCGCCAAGGCGTTCCTGCCGAGGCTGCAACGCGGCGGCCAGGTGAAGGTTGCCTACCTCGGGATCGGCGGCGTCCCGGCCGCGGCCCCCCGCCACGGCGTGGTCGTCCGGAACGTCGAGCAGGGAGGACCCGCGGAAGCGGCGGGGCTCCAGCGCGGCGATGTCGTGCTGGCGATCGGCGGCCAGAAGGTCAACTCGATGGGCGATGTCCAGAACGCCGTCGAGGCGCGCATCCCGGGCCAGACGGTGGCCGTCCGCGCCGCGCACGGTCGGGTCACCCGGATGTTCGACGTGACCCTGGGAAGCCGGTCGGCGCCGCCGTCGCAGTAAGGCCGGCCAGCTGCCGCGCGGCGTCCCTACGATGTGGGGGTGGAACCGAAGCCCCCCAGGATCAAGTTCTGCGGCATCACCTCGCTCGGCGACGCCGAGCACGCCGCCGCCGCCGGCGCCTGGGCGATCGGCTTGATCTTGTGGCCGGGCTCGTCCCGGGGCTGTGAGCCCGCCGCAGCGGCCGAGATCGCCGCCGCGCTGAAGCGCCGGCTGGAGATCGTGGGTGTGTTCGTCAATCCGAGCCTCGACGAGGTCGCGTGGAGCGCCGACGCGATCGGCCTGACCATGATCCAGCTCCACGGCGACGAGGGCCCCGCGTTCTGCGCCGAGGCCGCACGTCGCACCGGCTGCAAGGTGATCAAGGCCACGCGGGTGCGCAGCGGCGCCGACATCCAGGCGCTGTCGGCGTACCACACCGACTATCACCTGCTCGACAGCCACGTGCCGGGACGGCCCGGCGGCACCGGCGAGACGTTCGCCTGGGAGCTCGCGCGCGCCCACCGAGGGCCGGTGCCGATGATCCTCTCGGGCGGCCTGAAGGCCGAGAACGTGGCCGCGGCGATCGCCGCCGTGCGCCCGTTCGCGGTCGACGTGGCCAGCGGGGTCGAGAGCAGCCCGGGCGCCAAGGACCCGGAGAAGCTCGAGGCCTTCGCCTCGGCGGTCCGCGCCGCGGTCCTGCTGAGCGCGCCATGAGCGCCGCCGTCGAGCACCGGTTCGGCCCCTACGGCGGGCAGTACGTCCCCGAGACGCTGATGCCCGCGCTGGCCGAGCTCGAGGCGGCCTGGGTGACGGCTCGGGACGATCCCGCGTTTCGCGCACAGCTGGACGCTCTGCTGCGCGACTACGTGGGACGGCCCACGCCGCTGTACGAGGCCCGCCGCCTGAGCCGGGCCGCGGGCCACCCGATCTACCTCAAGCGCGAGGACCTCAACCACACTGGCGCCCACAAGATCAACAACGCGATCGGCCAGGCGCTGTTGGCCCGGCGGATGGGCAAGCCGCGGATCGTCGCCGAAACCGGCGCCGGCCAGCACGGCGTGGCGGCGGCGACCGCGTGCGCGCTGCTGGATCTGGAATGCGTCGTCTACATGGGCACCGAGGACATGCGCCGCCAGAAGCCGAACGTCGAGCGAATGGAGCTCCTGGGCGCGCGCGTGGAGCCGGTGCAGGCCGGCGCGCGGACGCTGAAGGAGGCCGTCTCGGCGGCGATCCGGGACTGGGTGGCCAACGTGCGCAGCACGCACTACATCATCGGCTCGTGCGTCGGCCCGGCGCCGTACCCCGCGCTGGTCCGCGACCTGCAGCGGGTGATCGGCGACGAGGCGCGCCAACAGGTGCTGGCGCAGGCGGGGCGGCTGCCGCAACGGGTGATCGCGTGCGTGGGAGGAGGGTCGAACTCGATCGGGATGTTCACGCCGTTCGTCGAGGACGCCGGCGTCGAGCTGGTGGGTGTCGAAGCCGCGGGCGAGGGGCTCGAGAGCGGCCGCCACGGGGCCCCGCTGACCGCCGCCGGGCTCCCCGGCGTACTGCACGGTGCCTACTCGGCGGTCATGCAGGACGAGGACGGCCAGATCCTCGAGGCCCACTCGATCTCCGCCGGCCTCGATTACCCCGGCAGCGGACCCGAGCACGCGTGGCTGCGCGACTCCGGCCGCGCCCGCTACGTGGCGGTCAGCGATCAGCAGGCGCTGGCGGGATTTGCCCGCCTGGCGCGGCTCGAGGGGATCATCCCGGCGCTCGAGAGCGCCCACGCCGTGGCCTGGGCGCTCGAGCACGGGCCCAGCGAGCTCGATCTGATCTGCCTCTCGGGTCGCGGCGACAAGGACCTCGCCGAAGCGCTCGCCCACCTCGGCGCGAGCACTCCCGCCGGCGGGCGATGAGCGGGATCCAGCGCATCGCCGTGGCGTTCGCATCCGCGCGCGCGAACGGGCGCCGGGCTGCGCTGATGCCTTACCTGATGGGCGGCTTTCCCGATCTGGAGAGCTCGCGCCGGATCGGGATCGCCTACGCGCAGGCCGGGGCGGACCTGGTCGAGCTGGGCGTGCCGTTCTCGGATCCGCTGGCCGACGGACCCGTGATCCACGCCGCCGCGACCGAGGCCCTGCGCGCCGGCGCCACCGTCCCCGGCGTGCTCGAGGTGGCCCAGACGATCGCCGAGCACGTCCCCGTGGTGCTCATGTGCTACGCCAATTCGGTCCTCGCGCGCGGGCTCGAGCGGTTCATCGACGCGCTCGTGCAAGCCGGGGTGAGCGGGCTGATCGTTCCCGACCTGCCGCTCGAGGAGGCGCCGGCGACGCTCGAGGCCTGCGATGCGCGCGAGCTCGCGTTGGTGCCGCTGGTGGCGCCCACCACCTCCGAGGAGCGGCTGGCCAGGATCGGGGAGCGGGCCCGCGGCTTCCTCTACACGGTGTCGGTGACCGGCACCACCGGCGAGCGGGCCGCGCTCGACGGCGGCCTCGAGGCGGTGCTGGCGCGCGCCGGCGCCCACACGGAGGTGCCGGTCGCGGTCGGGTTCGGAATCGCCACCCCCGAGCAGGCCGGGCGCGCGGCCGCGGCCGGCGCCGACGGCGTGATCATCGGCAGCCGGCTGGTGCGAGCGGCGCAGGAGGCGGAGGATCCGGCCGCCGCGGCGGGCGCGCTGTTGGCGGAGTTCTCGACCGCGCTGCTCGGACCGGCACTCGGTTAGGATCCCCTGCGATGGGCCTGATTCTCACCGCTACCGCCGGCCTCTGCCTGTGGATCATCCTCTGGTCGATCAACATCAGCGGCTTCGACGCGATCTTGATAACCATCGGCATGGTGGTCGTGGCAATCGGGGTTCGGAACCTGCTCCCGTTCCTGCCCGGTCGGCGGGACTAGCTCAGCAGGGTCGTGCACCGAGGGCCGGTCGTCTGCGCGTGCGCGTTCGCGGCGTTGACCTTAGGGGTCGGAAGCTGCTCGTCGAGCGGCAGCTCCGCCGTCACCGCCTCCGGCACGGCGCTGACCATCTACGCCGCCGCCCCGGCGGGCTCTCCGGCCTCGCCCGACATCCTCGACGCCGAGCGGCTGGCCTTCCAGCAGTTCCGGCAGGCCGGCGGCCGGGTGGGGAAGTTCACGATCAGGTTCGTGGCCCCGGACAGCCCCAAGCTGTCCAACAACGCCCGCACCGCGATCGAGGATACGGGCGCGATCGCCTACATCGGCGAGCTGACCCCCGGCGCCTCGGCCGACACGATGGGGATCACCAACGCCCAGGACCTGCTCCAGGTCAGCCCCGCCGACACCGCGGTGGAGCTGACGCAGGCGACCGCGGCCGTGCCGGGGGCGCCGACCGGCTACTACGAGGCCCACGGGACCTACGGCAGCACGTTCGCCAGAGTGGTGCCGAACACCGCCCAGGAGGCCAAGGCCCAGGTCCAGGAGATGTCGGCGCTGGGAGTCAGGAAGCTGTACGTGACCGACGACGGGAGCGCGTACGGCGCCGCGGTGGCGCTGGCCGTCAAACAGGCGGCGGGCTCGACGATCACCGTCCTGCCGGGGCCACCGGACGCCGCGCGGTTCCAGGCCTCGGGCGCGGACGCGCTGTTCTTCGGTGCGAGCTCGGACAGCGCGCGGCTCGTGGCCCGGCTGTTCGGGGCCGTAGCCGCGTCGGACGCCGCCGTGAAGCTGTTTGCGCCCTCGGCGCTCGACGCCGAGGGCTTCGCGGCGTCGCTCGGAGCGGCCAAGCTGAACCTGTACGTGTCCGCTCCGGGATTCCTGCCCAAGGACCTGCCCGCCCAGGGGCAGGCCTTCGTCTCCGCCTTCACCTCCGCCTACGGCCATCCCCCCGCGCAACCGGCGATCTTCGGCTATGAGGCCGTGAACGCGGTGCTGGCGGTGCTGAAGGAGGCCGGCGCGTCGGCGAACAACCGCTCGACGGTCGTCCGCGACTTCTTCGCCATCAGGAATCGCAGCTCGGCGCTCGGGACCTACTCGATCAGCTCGAGCGGGGACATCTCCCTGGCGCCGTTCGTGTTCAGCCGCTTCCGGGACGGCAAGCTGGTGCCGTTCCGGTTCGTCCAGGCTCAGGGGTGAGTGGCGCCGGGGTGAGATGGCCCGCCACCGTCCTCGCCCTGACGCTGGTCGCGGTGGGCGTCGGCGGCTGCGGCGGCGGCGACGCGGCCGCGAACCGGATCGACGGCAAGACGCTCACGATCTACTCCAGCGTCCCCCTGCACGGCGCCTCGCGGCTGAGCGGGCAGGCGGAGGTGAACGGAGAGGAGCTCGCGCTGGCGCAGGCGCGCGGCCGCCTCGGCCAGTACCACATCGTGCTCAGGGCACTCGATGACTCGACGCCGCAGCGCGACGGCTGGGATCCGGGGCAGACCACTGTCAACGCCCGGCTGGCGATTCAGGACCGGACGACGATCGGCTATCTGGGCGAGCTCAACTCTGGCGCCAGCGCGGTCTCGATTCCGCTGCTGAACCGGCTCGGGATCCCCCAGGTCAGCCCCACCAGCACGGCCGTCGGCCTGACCTCGATGGCCGCCGGCTCGGCGCCGGGTGAGCCGCAGAAGTACTACCCCACGGGGATCCGCACGTTTGCCCGGGTCGTCCCCAACGACAAGGTCCAGGCGACCGTGCAGGTCAGGCTCCAGCAGAACCTCGGCTGCCGCAAGACCGCCGTCGTCGACGACGGCGAGGTCGACGGGGAGGATCTCGCCGACAGCTTCGCGGTGCTCGCCCGGTCCGCGGGACTGGACGTGGTCGGCGTGCAGGCGTTCCAGCCTCGCGCCACCGACTACACCCCGCTGGCCACCAGCATCGCCAAGACCGGGGCCGACTGCGTCCTGATCAGTTCGCTCACCGAGTCCGGCGCCCCGCTGCTGGCCAGGCAGATCGGGGCCGCGATGCCGGGCGCGCACATCTTCGGCTCCGCCGCGCTGGCCGAGAGCACGTTCACCGATCCGACCCAGGGTGGGATCCCGATCGCGCTCGACTCCCGGGTGCTGCTGACCTCGCCGGCGCCCGGCCCGGCGGCGGGGCCGGCCAGCGCCCGAGCGTTCTACGCCGCCTACCAGCGACGCTACGGGCCACCCCAGCCGGCAGCGATCTTCGGTTACGAGGCCATGAGCGTGCTGCTGAACGCGCTCATGCGGGCCAGCGACGACGGCCGGCATTCGGTCCTGCGCTCCCGGGTCCTGGAGGCGCTGTTCGCCACCCGCAACCGGCACAGCGTGCTGGGGACGTACAGCATCACTCGCTCCGGCGACACGACGATCCGCCGTTATGGCGTATACCGCGTCGTCGACGGCGACCTCCGGTACTGGACGACGATGGACGGATAAGGTGCAAATTGCTTCACTTTGGTGAGAGTCCATTGAGGTTGCGTTAGGGGATTGGGCATTCGCCCGGAGTTCGTGCCGTCTCGTCTTGCTGAGGTCCGGTCACGTCATTACTCTGCGCAGCTACCGGGCACGGCTTCCCGGCATCCATTACACAGAGGAGGAGCATGCGTTTACTCGGCAAAGCCATGACGGGTTGCATGCTGGTGGGCGCGGTGTTCGCTCTCGGCGCCTGCGGCAGCAGCAAAAAGAGCACTAGCAGCACCACCGGTGCCGCCAGCAGCAGCGGCAAGACAGTCGACATCTACTCGAGCCTGCCGCTCCAGGGCGCGTCGAGCGCACAGACGATCCCGCTCGTCAACGGGATCAAGCTGGCGCTGTCTCAGGCCGGCGGCAAGGCCGGGCAGTTCACGGTCAACTACCAGTCGCTCGACGACTCCACCGCCGCCGCCGGCGAGTGGGATCCGGGCACGACCGCGGCCAACGCACGCAAGGCGGCCGCGGACACGAAGACGGTCTACTACATCGGCGAGTTCAACTCGGGCGCGAGCGAGGTGTCGGTCCCGATCCTCAACGAGGCCGGGATCCCGCAGGTCAGCCCCGCCAACACCTACGTCGGGCTGACCGTCAGCATCAAGGGCGCCAGCGCCCCCGGGGAGCCCCAGAAGTACTACCCGACCGGCAAGCGGACGTATCTGCGGATCGTGCCCATCGACTCGATCCAGGCCGCGTCGGACCTCCTGGCGATGAAGCAGGCCGGCTGCACGAAGGTGGCCGTGGCCAACGACAAGGAGGCCTACGGCGCCGGGCTGGCCACGCTGCTCGAGCTCGAGAAGGCCAATTACGGCATCACGATCGTCAGCAACACGGGGATCGATCCGAAGGCGCCGAACTTCCGCTCGTACGCGGCGACGATCAAGGGGCAGGGAGCCAATTGCTTCATCTTCTCCGGGATCGTCTCCAACGGCGGCGTGCAGATCACCAAGGACGTCCACGCGGCGCTCCCGACGGCCAAGATCTTCGGCCCGGACGGGATGTGCACGAGTGCGTGGACGAACGCGAAGGACGGCGGGGTGCCCGCGAGCATCGATCCGTTCCTGCAGTGCACGGTGGCGACGCTGGACCTGACGGCCTATCCGGGGGGCAAGGACTTCCTCGCCGCCTACAAGGCCAAGTACGGCGTTGGGAATCCGGATCCATACGCGATCTACGGCTACGAGGCGATGAAGCTCGGGCTCAACACGATCGCCAGCCTCGGCGCGAACGGGAGCAACAAGGCCGACGTCCTGAAGGCCCTGTTCGCGACCAAGAGCCGTTCGTCTGTGCTCGGGACCTACGGGTTCGATGCCAACGGCGACACGACGCTCAAGTCATACGGCCTGTACAAGGTCGGATCGAACGGCGACCCAGTGTTCTTCAAGACGCTGACGCCGACGAAGGTCGCGTGATCGGCACCTTCTAGGAGCACGTAGGGAGGGGGCGCGTTAGTCTGGCGCCCCCTCCATACTGCGCTCAAAAATGGAAGCACGCTCGATCTCGGCGAGGATGCCCCGTCCGGCGGCGAAGCCGCTCGCGGTGGTCCGCGCCTACATCGGGCGCTGGGGGCTGATCGTCGCGCTGCTGGCGCTGCCGGTCTACTACGGAATTCGCGACCTGACCGTCGGCTACCAGGCCGGGCTCAACGCCGCCGGCCACCCGATCATCAGGCACGATCTCACCCAGCTCGGCTTCAACCTGGTCGCGGGGATCTCGAACGGGTCGATCTGGGCACTGATCGCGATGGGGTACACGCTCGTCTACGGGATCATCGAGCTGATCAACTTCGCCCACGGCGACGTGTTCATGATCGGCTCGTTCACCGCCGCCGGCCTGTGGGGAACGCTCGGGCTGGGACTGGCCACCGGGCCCGTGGGGCTGGTCGCCGGACTGCTGGTGGTGCTGGTGCTCTCGATGGCCACCTGCGGGGCGCTCAACGTGCTGATCGAGCGGGTCGCCTACCGGCCGCTGCGGGGGGCGCCAAAACTTGCGCCGTTGATCACCGCGGTGGGCTTCTCGTTCATCCTCCAGAACGTCGGGCTGCTGTGGCGTGGGGGCTCACCGGAGGGCGTCAGCGACCTGATCCACGAGAACTCGACGGTGTTCCAGATCTCCGGCGTGATCGTCCACCGCGCCGACATCCTGGCCCTCGCGGTGACGATCCCGCTCGTGCTGGCGTTGACGTGGTTCATCAACACCACGCGCGCCGGGCGGGCGATGCGGGCCACCGCTCAGGACCCCGAGGCCGCCCGGCTGATGGGCATCAACGTCAACTCGACGATCTCGCTCACGTTCCTGCTCGGCGGAGCGCTGGCCGGGGCCGCCGGGCTCGTGTACGCGCTGTACGAGACCACGATCTGGTATTTCCAGGGGTTCGAGGCCGGCCTGATCGCGTTCACGGCGGCCGTCATGGGAGGAATCGGGAACGTCCGCGGAGCCGTCCTGGGAGGACTGATCATCGGCTGCATCCAGCAGCTCTCCGACTTCCGGCTCGGTCCCCAGTGGACGCCCGCGGTCGTGTTCGGCTATCTGATCCTGGTGATGGTGCTCAAGCCGCGGGGACTGCTCGGCGAGGAGACGCGGGAGGCCGGATGAACGAGCTCCGCGCCCAGCTGAAGGAGTGGCGGGAGGCGATCGAGCGCGCCCTCCCTCCATGGTGGAGCAAGGCCGTGGCGGGGATCCTGATCGTGATCGCGATCGTGCTGCCGTTCTTCTTCGCGGGGACGAGCGGGTTCATCAACGCCACGATCATCGCCTTCGCCTACGTGGTGATGGCGCTGGGCTTGAACACCGTCGTCGGCTTCGCCGGCCTGCTCGACCTCGGCTATGTCGCCTTCTACGCGATCGGCGCCTACTGCGTGGGCTGGTTCGGGTCGGGGTTCTTCTTCAAGGCCAATCTCCACATCGGCGTGCATGGCGTGGCCGCGACCGTGCCCGGGATCCACCTGAACTTCCTGCTGATCCTGGTCTGCGCCGCGCTGATCTGCGCCGTGGCCGGGGCGCTGATCGGCCTGCCTACGCTGCGCCTGCGCAGCGACTACATCGCGATCGTGACGCTCGCCTTCGGCGAGATCATCGGGGTCGTGGCGGTCAACGGCACCAGCATCCACGTCGGCGGCGGGATGACCCTGACCGCCGGCAACCTCGGCATCCCCGCCGTCGATCTCCCGTACTTCCCGGGAATCGGCACCTTCAACCTGCTGAAGCTGCGGCCGTGGTACTGGCTGATCCTCGGGATCATGCTGTTCGTGCTGTTCATCACCCTTAGGCTGCGCGACTCCCGACTCGGAAGGGCCTGGGTGGCGCTGCGCGAGGATGAGGTGGCGGCGATCTCGATGGGCGTGCCGGCCGTGCGCACGAAGCTGCTCGCGTACTCGATCGGAGCCACCTTCGGCGGCATGTCCGGCGCCTTCCTCGGCGCCTACTTCACCACCGTCAACGCCGGTCAGTTCGCGTTCTCGTTCTCGATCTTCGTGCTGGCGATGATCATCGTCGGCGGCCTCGGATCGGTGTGGGGCTCGGTGCTGGGGGCGCTGCTGCTGTCCTACATCAACTACTACCTGATTCCCGACGTGCTCAACAGCCTGCCCCACACGTTCGGCCTGAGCTTCGACCTGACCCAGCTGTCGTTCGGGATCTTCGGCTTCCTGCTCGTGTTCGTGATGCTCCTCCGGCCGCAGGGACTGTTCCCGGAGCGACGACGGCGGATGGAGCTGACCGCCGAGATCGCCGCCGAGGACGCGCAGTTGACCGAGGGAACGCTATGACCGCGACCCAGGCGGACCCGACCACGGATGCGCTGATGCTCGCCGACCGCGTGACCAAGGAGTTCGGCGGCCTGATTGCGGTCGACGATGTCTCGTTCGACGTCCCGCGCCACTCGATCGTCTCGCTGATCGGACCCAACGGCGCCGGCAAGACGACGCTGTTCAACATGTTGACCGGCCTCTACCGGCCGACATACGGGACGATCGTATTGGACGACCGCGACATCACGCGCAAGCGGCCCGACCAGATCACCGGCCTGGGCGTCGCCCGGACATTCCAGAACATCCGCCTGTTCGCCGCCATGTCGGCGCTCGAGAACGTGATGATCGGTCGTCACTCGCAGATGAAGGCGGGCGTGTTCGGGTCGATTCTCCGCACTCCCTGGGTGCGTCGCGAGGAGCGCCAGACCCGCGAGAGGGCGCGCGAGTTGCTGCTGTACGTCGGGCTGCGGGCTTCGGTGATCGACCAGATGGCGGCCCAGCTCTCCTACGGCGACCAGCGTCGCGTCGAGATCGCCCGGGCGCTGGCGTGCGAGCCCAGGCTGCTGCTGCTCGACGAGCCGACGGCGGGCATGAACCCGCAGGAGACGGGCGCGCTGACCGCATTCATGCGCAAGATCCGCGACGAGCTCGAGCTGACGATCCTGCTGATCGAGCACGACATGAAGGTCGTGATGGACGTCTCCGAGCGCGTGACCGTGCTCGACCACGGCCTGAAGATCGCCGAGGGACTGCCGGCCGAGGTGCGGACCAACGAGCGCGTGATCGAGGCCTACCTGGGAAAGCAGGACTGATGGCGCTGCTCGAGGTCGAGGACATCCACGCCCACTACGGGTCGATCGAAGCGCTCCGAGGCGTGTCGCTGACCGTCAACGAGGGCGAGGTCGTGACCCTGATCGGCTCCAACGGCGCCGGCAAGTCGACGACGCTGCGGTCGGTCTCCGGCCTGACCCCCGCCAGCGCCGGCAAGGTCATCTTCCAGGGTGAGGACATCACCCGCATGCCGGCGCACGAGATCGTCACGCGCGGGATCGCCTTCGCGCCCGAAGGTCGCCACGTGTTCGCCCGGATGACCGTGCGCGAGAACCTCGACCTCGGCGCCCATCGCCGCCGCGGACCTGAGATCGACGAGGATCTCGAGCGCGTGTTCGTGCTGTTCCCCCGGCTGAAGGAGCGCGAGCGCCAGAAGGCCGGAACGATGTCCGGCGGGGAGCAGCAGATGCTCGCCATCGGCCGCGCGCTGATGGCCCGGCCGCGGCTGCTGATGCTCGACGAGCCGTCGATGGGGATCGCCCCGATCCTGGTCCAGCGGATCTACGAGACGATCAACGAGATCAACCGCTTCGGGGTGACGATCCTGCTGGTGGAGCAGAACGCCAACTACGCCCTCGTGCTGGCCCGGCGCGGCTACGTGCTCGAGACCGGCCGCATCGCCCTGTCCGGCTCTTCGGAGCGGCTCCGCGACGACCCCGAGGTCCAGAGGGCCTACCTAGGGACATGATCGCGATCTACGCCCTGATCGGCGCCAAGGCGCTCTACCTCCTGTTCATCTGGTTGATCTCCGCAGCGGCCGCGGCCTGGGTTGCCGATCGCAAGGGCTACGGCGAGCGCGTCGGGCTGATGTTCGGGCTGCTGCTGTCCGCGATCGGGCTGATATGCGTGCTGCTGCTGCCGGGCCGGCCTGGATCGGCGTGGAAGGTCGATGGGGCGCTGCCGAAGCGCCGGCGCACCCCCGGGGCCTGACGCGCCCGGCGGCCTGATCGTCGGCGCCACGTGCCCCGGGGCCTGACCGCCGGCGCCCCCTGCCCGCTCTCGGGTTGCGGTGGTGGGGTGGTCGGCTCCGTGCGCGAGGGGGCGCGCCGGCGCGTTCAGTCCCCTCCAGCCTGCTTCGGGCCGCCAGGCGCCTCCGACGTGGACGACTTTCTTGTGCGTATGGCAGCAAAAAGTCATCCACGTCCACCCGGGCGGACCCGGGCTCGCGCCACCGCCGCCCGCCACCGCCGCCCGCCACCGCCCGGCCCGCCATCGCCCGGCCCGCCACCGTCGGCCGCCACCGCCAAGGGCTACCGCCCTGGGAGCACCCCGAACTCCTCGGTCGAGGCGAAGCCCACCTCGCGGCCGGCCGTGGCCGTGCCGCTCTCCCGGGCCTCGTCCGCGACCGCGCTGGCCACGGCGCCGACCACCTCGCGGTTGAAGACCGACGGGATGATGTAGTCCTCGCGCAGCTCCTCGGTGGAGACGATGTCGGCGATCGCGCGCGCCGCCGCCATCTTCATCTCCTCGGTGATCTGCCTCGCGCGGACGTCGAGCGCTCCCCTGAAGATGCCGGGGAAGCAGAGGACGTTGTTGATCTGGTTGGGATAGTCCGAGCGGCCGGTGGCGACCACGCGGGCGTAGGCGGAGGCCTCCTCGGGGGAGACCTCCGGGTTGGGATTGGCCATCGCGAACACGATCGGGTCCGGGTTCATCCCCGCCAGCGCCGAGGGCTCGATCGCCCGCGCCCCCGACAGGCCGATGAACAGGTCGGCGCCCTCGAGCACATCGACCACCGACCCCGACCGGCGCTCCACGTTGGTCACCTCCGCCAGCGCCCGCTTGACCGGATGCATGGTGCCGTCGGCGTAGTCCTCGCGGCCGGCGTACAGGGCGCCGCGGGAATCGCAGCCGATGATGTGGCGGGCGCCGGCGGCGAGCAGGATCCGGGCCACGGCGACGCCGGCGGCGCCGGTGCCGACGATCACGATGCGAATGTTCTCGATCCGCTGGCCGGTGAGGGTGAGGGCGTTCAGCAACGCCGCCAGCACCACCACCGCGGTCCCGTGCTGGTCGTCGTGGAACACCGGGATGTCGAGCTCGGCCTTCAGCCGCTCCTCGATCTCGAAGCAGCGCGGCGCGGAAATGTCCTCCAGGTTCACACCCCCGAACCCCGGGGCGATCGCGTGGACGACGGCTACGATCTCGTCGGGATCGCGCGTGTCCAGGCAGATCGGGAACGCGTCCACGCCGGCGAATTCCTTGAACAGCATCGCCTTGCCCTCCATCACCGGCATCGCCGCGCGCGGCCCGATATCCCCCAGGCCGAGGACGGCGGTGCCGTCGGAGACCACGGCCACGGTGTTGCGCTTGATCGTGTACTGGAAGGCCTTGTCCGGGTCCTCGTGGATGGCGGTGCAGACGCGCGCGACCCCCGGCGTGTAGGCCATCGACAGGTCGTCGCGGGTCTTCAGCGGGCTCTTGTTCTGCAGCTCGATCTTGCCGCCGACGTGGAGCATGAACGTTCGGTCGGTGGTGTCGAGGACGCGCGCGCCGTCGATCGAGTCCACGGCCTCGGTCAAGCGCGGCCAGTCCGACGAGTCGCCGGTGTCGACGGTGATGTCGCGGACGGTGTGCTCGCCATCGGCATGGACCAGGTCGACGGCGCCGATCGTGCCCCCGGCGTCACCGATTGCGCTGGCCACCTTGCCGAGCATCCCCGGACGATGGTCGATCTCGACCCGGAGCGTGAGGCTGTACTGGGCGCTGGGCGTGCTGGCCACGGAGGAGCGATCTTATTCCTGTAGCCCGGCGTGCATGCGCGACCCCGAACACCCTTATCTGGCGTCCCGCCGAGATACGCTGAAGGTGTGGCGGAAGAGCTCTTTCTGATCGACGGCAACAGCCTTGCCTATCGGGCCTTCTTCGCCCTCCCGGAATCGATCGCCACCTCGACCGGCGAGCCGACGAACGCGATCTTCGGGTTCGCGTCGATGCTGGTGAAGATCCTCACCGACTACGGCCCCAAGGCGACGGTCGTGGTGTGGGACGCGGGATACACCGGCCGCAAGGAGATCTACGCCGACTACAAGGCGCAGCGCTCGACGCGCCCCGACCTGCTCAAGGAGCAGTGGCCGCACCTGGCTCCGCTGGTCGAGGCGTTCGGCTACCGCAACCTCCAGGTCGACGGCTACGAGGCCGACGACGTCATCGCCTCGATCGTGGAGACCGCGCGCCACGGCGACCCGCCGATCCCGGTGATGGTGGTGACCGGCGACCGCGACGCCTATCAGCTCGTCGGCAACGGGACCAAGATCATGACCACCAGCCGCGGGATCACCGACACCCGCGTGTACGACCGCGAGGGCGTGGTCGAGCGCTACGGCGTGCCGCCCGAGCTGATCCCGGACTTCATCGGTCTCAAGGGCGACACCAGCGACAACATCCCCGGCGTGCCGGGGATCGGCGACAAGACCGCCGCCGAGCTGCTGCAGCGGTTCGGCTCGCTGGAGGGGGTGCTGGAGCACGTGGACGAGATCAGCGGCGCGAAGCGCAAGCAAAACCTGATCGACCACGCCGACGATGCCCGCGTGTCCAAGCAGCTGGCGACGGCCAAGCGGGACATCGCGCTCGAGCTGGACCTGGAGCAGTTCGTGGACATCGAGCCCGACCGCTCGAAGCTCAGAGACGTGTTCAGACGCTTCGAGCTGCGCGAGCCGCTGCGCCGGCTCGAGGAAGCCCTGGGCTCCGCCGACGCCGCCGCCCCCGCGCCGGCCGCCGAGCGCTCGCTCACCGCCCGCGTGCGCGAGGGGACGCTCGCCGACGTCGCCCGGCTGCCGCAGCACGAGGTGGCGGTCGCGCTCAGGGCGCCCGAGACCCCGGAGGACGTGCTGTTCGCCCCCGAGGCGGGGTGGCGGTTCGGCGTTCACCAGGACACCGGCCGGGTTCTGGCCGGGGAGGCCACCGGCCCCGAGCCGCTAGTCGAGGCGATCGGCGCGCGCCCCGCCGTCGCCCACGACGCCAAGGCGCTGAGGACGGTGCCGGCGAAGCTCGCGCACGACACCGAGGTCGCCGCCTACCTGCTCGAGCCGGCGCGCCGCGGCTACCCCTTCCGCGAGCTGTGCGAGGAGCGTGGTCTGGCCACCGACCTCGAGGATTCCGCGGCCAGCGATGCGGTGCTCGTCCACGCCCTGGCGGCATGGCAGCGCGAGGAGATCCGGGGCCGGGGACTGACCGATCTGCTGAACGAGGTCGAGCTGCCGCTGGTTCGGATCCTGCGCAAGATGGAAGAGGCCGGCGTCAAGCTCGACACCGCCCGCCTGCGCGAGATCTCCGACCGGGTCAAGGCGGAAGCCGACGCGCTCGAGCTGGAGATCTTCGAGCTGTGCGGAGAGGAGTTCACGATCGGCTCACCCAAGCAGCTCGAGGAGGTCCTGTTCGGCCGGCTGGGCCTGTCGCGCAAGCGCCGGGGCAAGACCGGCTACTCCACCGACGCGAGGGTGCTGCAGGCGATCCGCCACGAGCACGATGTGATCCCGAAGATCGAGCGCTTCCGGGAGCTGACCAAGCTGGCCCAGACCTACCTCGACGCCCTGCCCGAGTACATCGGGGCCGACGGCCGGCTGCACACCACGTTCAGCCAGACGACCGCCACCACCGGAAGGCTGTCCTCCAACAACCCGAACCTTCAGAACGTCCCGATCCGGACCGAGCTGGGGCGCGAGATCCGGGCCTGCTTCGTCGCCGAGCCGGGCAATCTGCTGGTGTCGGCGGACTATTCGCAGGTCGAGCTCAGGCTGCTCGCCCACATCGCCGGCGAGGACGTGCTCAAGGACATCTTCCGCCGGGGCGAGGATGTCCACACCGCGACCGCGTGCCGGGTGTTCGCGGTCACCCCGGATCAGATCGACCCGGGGATGCGCTCGAAGTCGAAGATGATCAACTACGGGATCGTCTACGGCCTGTCCGCCTACGGGATGGCCGACCGGCTCGACATCCCCCAGTCAGAGGCGGACGAGTTCATCCAGCGCTACATGGCCGGGTTCCCGGCCGTCCGGCGGTTCATCGAGGAGACGATCGAGCAGGGCACCGAGCACGGCTACGTCTCGACGCTGTTCGGTCGCCGGCGCCAGGTCCCCGAGCTGCGCGCCCGGCGCTGGGAGCTGCGCAAGCAGGGCGAGCGGTTCGCAGTCAACATGGTGATCCAGGGCACCGCCGCCGACATCATGAAGGTGGCCATGGTCCGTTGCGACCAGGCGCTGGCACAGGCGGGCCTCAGCGCCCGGCTCGTCCTCCAGATCCACGACGAGTTGCTGTTCGAAGGACCCGCCGCCGAGGCCGAGCAGGTGATGGCGATCGCCTGCGAGCAGATGGCGGGCGCATTCGAGATGGATCCGCCGCTCGCGGTGGACGCCGGGATCGGGACGGACTGGCTCGCGGCCAAGTGAGTGCAGTGAAGGCAGCCGTCGCGATCGTCGCGGCCGCAGCGGCGGCGCTGGCCCCGGCAGCGGCCAGGGCCCAGTCGTTCGCCGGCGCCGTCCCCGACATCCCCTCCCGCGGCCATCCCCGCGCCATCGCCCAGACGGCCAATCTTCCCTACGGCGGCGGTCCGGTGCTGCACTGGAACCGCACCGAGGTGATCTTCTGGGCGCCGTCCGGCTCCGGTCTCACCTTCGACGCCGGCTATCAATCGCTGATCGAGCGGTTCCTGGCCGACGTCGCCGCCGACAGCCGGATGCCGACGAACGTCTATGGGCTGAGCGGCCAATACCGCGACTCCCTCGGCCCCGCCGCCTACGTCTCGAGCTATCGCGGGACGGTCGTGGACAGCGACCCGCTTCCGGCCAACGGCTGTCGCGAGCCGCCGGCGCCCCCCGCCGGCGGCGGCCCCGGGTGGCAGTACTGTCTGACCGCTCAGCAGCTCGAGGCCGAGGTCACGCATGTCCTCGCTGCCGACCACCTGCCCCGGCGCCTGAACGACATCTACTTCCTCGTCATGCCGGATGGCCTCGGCAGCTGCGAGTTCCAGGGGCCGAGCCGATGTGCCCTCGGCGGCGATGCCAACGCCGGCTACTGCGGTTACCACGCGACCACCGTCGACGACGTGCCCTACGCCGTGATCCCCTACAACGCCGTGCCCGGACACTGCCAGTCGGGCAATCCGCGCCCCAACTCGAGCCCCGCCGATCCGGCGCTGTCGACGATCAGCCACGAGCACAACGAGTCGGTCACCGATCCGCTGGGCAACGCCTGGGTGGACGGCTCGGGCCAGGAGGAGGCCGACCTGTGCGTGACCCACTTCGGAGCGGCTGTCGGCGGGAGCGGGGCCGGCGCCTTCGACGAGGTGATCCACGGCGATCACTACTACCTGCAGGAGGAGTGGAGCGACGCCGCGGGCTCGTGCCAGGCGCGGGCAAAAGGGGACGCGATCTCGTTCTCGACCGTGAGCCGGGGACGCAGGATCTCGTTGACGGCCCACGTGATCCGCGCCGAGGGCCGGGTCGGCTCCTTCCAGTGGTTCTTCGGCGATCGCGCCCGGGGCCGTCACCGCCGGGTCCGGCACACGTTCAAGCGGCCGGGCAGCTACCGGGTGGTCCTGCGAGTGACCGACAGCTGGGGCAACTGGGCGTTCTACGCCCGCAAGCTCACCATTCGCTCGTGAGCGCCGGCGCCGGAGCGGACGAAGTCGGGATGGGCGATGTTCAGGTAGTGGCCGAAGGACCAGTCCACGAACCGCTTGCTGCTCATCGCCCGTAGGCCACGCGACAGCAGCCGGGGAGCGGTGCGGGGGACCAGCCGCTGGACGCGCAGCAGCCAGCGGAAGGCGAAGACATGGCCGGCGGAGAAGTCGTGGTAGCGCGCCAGCGCCTGCTCGCGACTCTGCTCGCCGGCCAGCACCGCCCGCAGCTCCCGGCCGCAGGCGATGCCGAAGTACAGCGCGGTGCGGATCCCCTCGGCGGTCAGCGGCAGGCAGTGGCCGGCTGAGTCGCCGACGAAGAACACGCCGTCCTCGGTCGCGTCGCGGAGCGCGTGCGGAATCCAGTTGCCCTGGTAGCGCACCGTCTCGGCGCCGACGTCCTGCGCCAGCCTGACCGTTGGCTCGCGCACGTGAAAGCGGGGGTCGAAGGAGCCGACGCCGATTCGCAGCTCGCCGTCGGCCGGGAACGACCAGCCGTAGCCGGCGGGCACATAGCCGCGGTCGATCCACACCTCGAGGTCCTCCCCGGAGGCGAACGGGTGCACCTCGAGCCCGCGCGAGAGCAGCGCCTCGGGCGGCTGGATGTTCTGACCGCGTCCGAGCACACGCCGCCACCCCAGCGCGTCGACGATTAGCGGCGCGCGGATCGTGCCCCGGTCGGTGTGCACGGTCGAGCCGCTGCGACCGTCGACCTTCGCGGTCTCGAACTCGAACGACCCCTGCTCGGCCAGCCGCCGGCACAGCGTCCGGTAGTCGAACGTCGAGAACGTCCACGGCAGCTCGTAGCGGATCGTCGCATCGGGAGTGTGGATCACCAGCTCCCCGAACTCCTGCTGCCACGCGTCCTGGAGGTCCATCGCGGTCAGCCAGGCCGTTGGGATCCCGCACGCGGAGGTCTGGCGCTCGCCGATCTCGTAGCGGTCGATCACGAGCACGGCGGCGCCGCTGTCGGCCAGCTCGCGCGCGACCGCGAGGCCCGCGAAGCTCGCTCCACAAATCAGCACATCGCAATCGCGATCGAGCGGGGTTCGCCGATCGCCGCGCTTCGTCGCTCGCCGAGGCATCGAACCGCTGATGATACGAAGGACGAGAGGTGGCTATCCTCCGACGACACATGTCTTCAACCACCACCCTCACGCCCGCAGCCGAGCAGCCCGGCGCCAAAGTCGTCGAAGGATCCGGCGGCCTGTTGCTCGAGATCGACGGGCGCATCGTCCCCAACTACGACGCCACGCTCCATCCCTTCCAGGAAGGGGATGTCGTCACCGGCCACGTCGTCCGCATCGACAACGACGAAGTGCTGGTCGACATCGGCTACAAGTCCGAGGGGGTCATCCCCTCCGGCGAGCTGTCGATCCGCAAGTCCGTCGATCCCGGCGAGGAGGTGAGCCTCGGCGAGGAGGTCGACGCGCTCGTCCTCACCAAGGAGGATCAGGACGGACGGCTGATCCTGTCCAAGAAGCGCGCTCGGTTCGAAAAGGCCTGGCGCAAGATCGAGGCCGCGGCCGAGTCCGGCGAGCCGGTCGAGGGGACGGTGATCGAGGTCGTCAAGGGAGGCCTGATCATCGACCTCGGCGTGCGCGGGTTCCTGCCCGCGTCGCTGGTCGACATCCGCCGGGTGCCGAACCTCGACGAGTACATGGGCGAGGCGATCGAGTGCAAGGTGATCGAGCTCAACCGCTCCCGCAACAACGTGGTCCTGTCGCGGCGGGCCGTGCTCGAGGAGCAGCGCAAGGAGGACCGCGAGCGGATCCTCGACCGCCTTCAGCCGGGCCAGGTCGTCGAGGGCACGATTTCGAACATCGTCGACTTCGGCGCATTCGTCGATCTCGACGGCATCGACGGCCTGATCCACATCTCGGAGCTGTCCTGGTCGCATGTCAACCACCCCTCGGAGATCCTCCAGATCGGCGACACCGTCAGCGTCAAGGTGCTCGACATCGACCGCGACCGTCAGCGCATCTCGCTCGGGCTCAAGCAGACGCAGGAGGACCCGTGGCAGCGCGTGGTCGACACCTACAACATCGGCGACGAGCTCGAGGGCGTGGTCACGAAGGTGGTCACGTTCGGCGCCTTCGTCGAGATCCTCGACGGCGTCGAAGGCCTGGTCCACATCTCCGAGCTGGCGCAGCACCACGTCGAGAACCCCCGGGAGATCATCCAGCCCGGAGATCCGGTGCGGGTCAAGATTCTCGAGATCGACTCCGAGCGCCGGCGGCTGTCGCTGTCGATCAAGCGGGTCGAGGGCCAGGTGCTGCCGGTCCGGCCGATCGTGCCGCCGGTGGAGGGTGACAGCGCCGATCTCGACGACATGCCCGAGCTCGGCCTTTCCGAGGAGGTGTTCGCGGGCGCGGACGCCGACGTGGAAGCCGCTCCCGATTCGGCCACCACGCCGGAAGGGGAGAGCGAATTGCGGGATGAAACAACCCCAGCGGCCGGCGAGGAAGAGGCCTCCGCTTCAGCCACCGCCGGCGAGGAAGAGGCCTCCGCTTCAGCCACCGCCGGCGAGGAAGAGACCTCCGCTTCAACCACCGCCGGCGAGGAAGAGGCCTCCGCTTCAGCCACCGACGAGGCCGGGTCGGAGGACGTGTCGGCCTGACGGTCCCGTTCGTCGGGCTGACCGGTGGGATCGGCGCCGGCAAGTCGACGGCGCTGGAAGCGCTGGAGCGACTCGGGGCGGCGGTGCTGTCGACCGACCGCGTCGTTCACGACCTCTACGACAGCCCGGATGTAAGCGAGGCGGTCAGGGCCCGGTTCGGGCCGGCGGTGGCGCCCGAGGGCCGGGTCGATCGAGCCGCGGTGGCGAAGCGCGTGTTCGCGACCGCCGAAGACCGGGCCTGGCTCGAGGCTCTCCTGTGGCCTCGGGTGGGCACGCGGATGAGCGCGTGGCGGCGAGAGCTCCAGCGCAGCGCGCGCCCACCGGTGGCGGCCGTGGTCGAGGTGCCGTTACTGTTCGAAGCCGGGATGGAGGGCGCATTTGATGCCACGATTGCGGTCATCGCCCGGGAGCAGCTCAGAGCGGAGCGAGCGGGAGCCCGGGGGCACGAGGCCCTCGCGGAACGGTCCGTCCGGCAGTTCTCCCAGCAGGAAAAGGCCCACCGCGCGACATATGTAGTCCCCAACGACGGGACGATCGAGGAACTGGAAGCGAAACTGTCGGCCATCCTTGAGAAGCTGCGCTGAATGAGCCCCCCGACGGCAACGGCGAGGCCCCGCGGCCGGCCGGGCCGGCGCGCCCCCGACCGTGCGCGCTCCAGCGGCCGACGGAGACCGGCCCCTCGCCGGCGCCGCTCGGCCCTGGTGTTCCTGGCCGTCGTGGTGTGCGTCGTCGGCGCGGTGCTGGCGATGCCGCTGTTTCGCCGGGCGGTCAACGAGTTCAACCTGCCGCTGTCGTATGCCGACGTGATCAGGGAGCAGGCGGCCGAGAAGCATCTCGACCCCGCGCTGATCGCGGCCGTCATCTACGCGGAGACGAAGTTCGATCCGCGGACCTCGGCCGCCGGCGCTGAGGGCCTGATGCAGATCCTTCCCCAGACCGCCGAGTTCCTCGCCCGCCGCTCGGGCGGGATCACCTTCACGGTCTCAGACCTGGCCAAGCCCGAGGTCAACATCGCCTATGGCAGCTACTACCTGCGCTACCTGCTCGACCGCTACGGTGGCAAGCCGGTGCTGGCGCTGGCGGCCTACAACGGGGGCGAGACCAATGTCGACAACTGGGCCGCGGCGGCGCGGCGGCGAGGGCACCCGCTCACGATTGAAGAGATCCCGTTCCCCGAGACCCGTGACTACGTGCGCAAGGTGCTGGCCGAACAGCGCAACTACCGGCGGACCTATCCGACCGAGCTCGGGTATCGCTAGGGTCAGCGCCTGAAGCTGGCGGTGGCGCTCGCGTACGTGCCGCTGGCCGCCGTCACCGTGTCCGAGAAGTTCCCCTGGGCACGGCTGGTGTAGGCGGTCGGGGACGTCGACTGAGCCGGTCCTGTCGCGGGAATCGTGAGCACGATGGGGGCGACCGTTCCTCTTCGCTGCCCGCCGAGCGTGATCGTGACCGCATGGCCGGCGCCCACATTGCTGACCGTGTTGCCCTCGCTGTCGGTGATGCTCACGCTGGCGCTCCAGGTCTCGCCGTTGCCAAACCCGCTCGCGTAGCCGCAGGTGAAGAAGCACGGCGTAGGGATCCCCGCCGGGCTGCCCGTGGTCACGGTTGTCCACGCCAGCCTGGCCGCCGGGCCCGCCGCCACCGTGATCGGCGCGAAGGTCGCGCTCCGGGTCCCGTCGGTGACCGTCAGCGTCTCTGTCTCGGCCATCACCAGCGTGATCCCGAACGTCGCCTTGCCGCCCGTCCACGTCGGCCCCGTGGGCAGCGTCGGCGTGCTCCCGTCGGGGCTGTCGTTGGCGCCACCCCAACTCAGCGCAGCGCCGCTGTACGTGGTGTCGGTGGCCCCGTTCTTGATCGCCGTCAGGACCACCGCCGTCGCCGCCGTCGGGACGCCGGCGGTGAGAGAGGTGGGCTGGGTGGTGACCGCGAAGCTCAGCGCGTTGTCGACGACGCTCGTGCTGATCGAGGCGACGTTGCCGACATTGTCGGTGCCGGTGAGCGTGTACAGGTAACAGAACCCCGCCTGGATCCCCGACGGCTGGGTGGTGCCGGTGATCGCGGTCAGGGTCGTGAACGGGCCCCCCGAGCCGGCCGCGCCGCAGGTGCTGCCGGAGAGGGACTCGGACTGAACGGTCAGCAGCGAGGATTTCAGACCCGAGCCTCCGTCGGCGTAGTCGGTGCGGTTGGCGATCGTGAAGCTGGTGCTGTTCGTCGCCGTGCTCGTCGATCCGGCCGCGGTCGCCGCGGTGCCGTTGACGGTGAGCGCAGCTCCCGACGGGGCCGTGGTGTCGCTGGCGAACGTGAGCGCGGTCGAGGTGGTGTTGCCCGCGGCGTCGGCACCGGTGACGGAGTAGCCGGCGGGGACGCTCGGGTTCGCGGTCCACGAGAACGTGCTCGAGGTGTAAGGGCCGCCCGAGGGCGTGGCCACGGTTTCGGCGGCGTGTGTCCAGCCGGCCGTGGCGAGGCCCGGGAACGTCGCCGAGGCCGGCCCCGATCCCCCGTCGCTGACCGTGTCGAGCAACTTGAACGAGCCGCCGGCGTTGCCCTTGTAGTAGAGCCGGGTGCCGCTCAGATATGCGCCCGAGGCGCCGCCGGCGAGGGTGACCACCTGCGTCGGCGCCGTCGTGTCGACGGTCCAGGTATAGCCGCTGGCGGGGCCGGTGGAGCTTCCCTGGGCGGCGCGGACGTTGAACGTGTGGGATCCGTCGGCGAGCCCCGAGTACGCGGCCGGGCTCGCGCAGGCTGCGTACGCACCTCCGTCGAGCTGGCATTGGTAGCCGCCGCCGCCACCGCCGCTGAAGCTGAAGCTCGCTGTGCTGCTCGCGCTCGCGCTCGGGGGCTTGGCGCTGATTGTGGGAGCGGTGAGCACGGTGATCGAGCCGCTGGTGGCGCTGGCGCTCCACGAGTTGTAGACCGCCTCGACGGTGTACGTGTACGTCCCGGCGGGGACGGAGCTGTCGGTGCACGACAGCGTCGTCAGCAGGGCGGGAGCCCCGCACACGGTGCTCCCGTCCGAGCGGGTGACGGTGTAACCCTGGACCGCCGCGCCGGAGCTGAGAGTGGCGGCGGCCCAGCTGACGACGATGTTCGTGCCCGTCTGGGAGGCGGTGACGCCCGAGGGGCCCAAGATGCTTCCGGCCGTCGCCTGCGCGGTGCCCGTCCCGGTGGCCGCGAAATAGGCCAGCGCGCCGCCGGCGTCGCAGAGCACGAGCGCCGCCAACAGCAGCAGCCGAGGCAGACAGCGGCGCAACGGCCTCATCCAAGCGTGGCCACGCCGCCGTAGGCGAGCGTCACCGTTGCCCCCTGGCAGCCGTCCTGGTCGGTGGGACGATCGACGATCGAGATCTGCGGCCATTGCGCGGGTGGGACGCCGAGCCCGGCGAGGCTCCTGGTGCTCGAGGCGGGGACGATCAAGGGAAGCGGGCCGAAGTACCGCTGCACCGAGAAGTCGCGAATCGTGCACGGAAGCAGCGAGCTCGCCCCGGGCGCGCTGACGGCGCGGACGCTCGCGCTCAGGTTCGTGACCACCAGTGGCGCCGGATTCGGGTTGGTGATGCGGAGATCGATCGCCTCCGGGACACCCGGTTCGAGCGGAGCGGTGGCGTTGCCGGCGAGCGAGAACCGCGGCAGTGGCGCGTTGGCGGTGCCGGTGCCCGTGGCCGCGCCGGCGACGGTCAGAGTAAGCACGATCCGCCTGGTCACCTTGCCGTGGCGGGCGCGCAGCAGCAGGTGATACGTGCCGGCGCGAATCCACGTCCTGGTGGTGATCGTGATCGCCGCGTGCGTCCCGCGCGTGCGGGCCGGCGCGAGGTGAGCGGCGGCGCCGGCCGGAAGCGGGCGCCCGAGCTTGAACGTGATGCGCCACGGGAACCGGTGCCGGCGAAGGGTGAGCCGGTAACCGGCCGTCGAGCCCGCCGAGATTGTGTCGTGCCTGGGCGCGACGCTGATGGTGAAACTCGGCTGGTGGCGAGCCGTGAGCCGCGCCGCGTATCCGGCGTAGGCGCCCAGCGAGAGCGCGGCCACGGCGGCGATCGCGGTCGCCGGCAGCGCGCGCGCGGCCGTCCTCGCCGTTGGGTGGAGAAGCATGTTCATCTCAAGGACAGGCACGCGCTGGGACGCCGCGTGAAGCAACGTCCCAGCGCGAGCAGGTGTGGATTTACGAGACCGTGACGGTGACGGCAGGCGCCGCGCCCTGGCAGGCGTTCTGATTGAGGTTCTTGTCCTGCATCGTCAGGTCGACCTTGCCGGTATAGGTGGCCCCGGCGGCCAGGTCGGAGGGCAACGAGGGGTTGCTCGCATCGGCGCTGGCGGTGAACCAGCTCGCCTGGCAGCCAGTGATATCGGTGCCGCCGGCGGTCTCCGCGTCGCCGTTGCTCTCCGTCGGCATCGAGACGGCGATGGTCTGGACGCCTTGGTTGCCCTTGCCGTTGTTGGTGACGGTGAAGGGAAGCAGCTCGGTGTCGTTGGTGGCCCCGGGGTAGAGGGCGGTCAACGTTCCCGACCAACTCGGGGTGCCCATGCTGACGCCCCACTGGGCCGAGTTTCCGACCGTGCCCGAGCCGGTGCTGGAATTCGACGCGCCGGTGAAATACGCGACGGCGGCGGTGACCGCTGACAGTGCCACCAGCACGCCGAGCACGGCCGCGACGACCTTCTTCTTGGACCTACGGTTCATCTGGTGCCTCCAAAGGAGCGCGGACTGGCCGTCGCGCGCATGCGTCGATGCGCGGGCCGCATCAGTCCCCCCCTACGTGATTGAGTCAACGCCGCGCTTGATGCGATTCGGTCAGCACACCTGAGCGGCCCCTGCCCGGAAGTCCCGGTTCGGTAGGGCCTTATCGGTCAGCAAATTGACACTCTTTAGCAAGCTTTCGTAGCTCTGGACCTCGTCCCAGGGGAACGGTTAGTACCTCCGGCGCGGGCGCCCGGAGTGCTCGACCGAGGCGATGATCTGAGCGATCTGCGGGCTGTCCTCCTCGGGCAAGGTGGCGGTGGTGATCCTGACCGCGGGCGGCGTGGCGATTCGGAAGCGCTCGCCGGCGAGCGCGAGCCACCCTCGCTCGAGCAGGGCGGTGAGGACCGGAGCCTCTTCGCGCACGGACACCCAGACGTTGAGGCCGGAACGACCGTGGGCCACGACCTCACGATCGGCCAGGGCGCAGAGCAGGGCCCGCCGCCGCGCGGCGTAGATGTCGCGAGCCCGGGTGGCCGTCGGCTCGAACTGTGGGTCGCGCAGCAGCTCCGCCACCAGGGCCTGGAGCACGTGGCTGACCCATCTCGGCCCCAGTGCCTGCCGGCCTTCGACCCGAGCGATCGTGATCTCGTCGCCGGCGATCACCGCCAGGCGAAGGTCCGGGTGCAGGAACTTGGACACCGAACGGACCACCGACCAGCGTCGAGACTGGGGCGTGACCAGCGTCCGGCAGGCGGCGCCGGAGACGATGCCGGCGTGATCGTCCTCGATCAGCAGGACGTCGGGGTGGCGCTCGAGCACGCCGCGCAGCTGCTGCTCGCGGCCGTGGTCGAATGCCGCACCGAACGGGTTCTGAGCGCGCGGCACGACGACCACTGCCTCGGCTCCCCTGGCCAGCCTGCTCTCGAACGGCTCTGGGAGCAGACCGAGCTCGTCGACCGGCACGGGCACCGGGACCAGTCCCAGCGCCAGCAGCAGGTCGCGGATCGACACGTACGCTGGGTCCTCGATGACCACCCGGTCTCCCGGCCGCAGATGGGCCTGGAGCGCGCGCTCGATCGCATCGAACGCGCCCGCCGTCACCGCGATCGCCTCAGCGGGAATCCCATCAGCGCGGAACCCCGCGGCGGCCAGCTCGAGCAGCTCGGGGTCGGCGGACTCGAGGTCGCCGATGCGCAGCTTGGCCTCCAGGTCGATCCGCGCCAGCGCCGGACCGAGCGGGGGCAGCAGCGCCGGGTCAGGCAGGCCGATCGAGAGATCGTGCACGTCCGCGGGCAGCTGGGCGCCCGCCCGCTGGGGGGTCCGGAGCGCTGGACGCGGCGCGACCCGGGTGCCGCGACGGCCCTCGGCGATGACCAGGCCACGCTGGCGCAGGATCCGGTAGGCGGCGTTGACGGTGGCGGGGCTTCTCGCCACCGCCGCGGCGAGCGCCCGAACGGTCGGCAGCGCCTCCCCGGGGCGCAGGCTCCCGTCGCGGATTGCCGCCTCCGCGCTGGCGGCGATCTCCCGCGCGGTGGCGCCGGTGATCCCGCTCCCGGCCGACGCCGGGCTCACCCGCTTCGGGCCGGCGCCGGGCTCACCCGCTTCGGGCCGGCGCCGGGCTCACCCGCTCCCGGCCGGCGCCGGGGCTCACGCCGAATGCGGCCGACAATCACCTGGTATTGTCCTACCTCAAGCATGAGTTCGTACTATAACAAAACTCGCCGGGTGACCGTGCGCCGGCGGGCCGGGCGCGGAAAGTACGACCGCGAGACGATCGACGCGATCCTCGACGAGGGCCGCTTCGCCCACGTCGGCATCGCCACCGACGGCCAGCCGTTCGTGATCCCGGTGCTGTACGCGCGCGACGGGAACCACATCTACCTCCACGGCTCGCCGCTCAGCCGGCTGGTCAAGACCCTCGCGGATGGCGTGCCGATGTGCCTCACGGTGACGCTGCTGGATGGCCTCGTGCTGGCTCGCTCGGCGTTCCATCACTCCATGAACTACCGCTCGGTCGTGGTGCTCGGCCAGGGCCGGGAGGTCCAGGACCGCGAGCACAAGCACGAGGCCCTGCGGATGATCGTCGATCACATCGTCCCCGGCCGTTCCGCCGAGGTCCGCGGGCCCAGCGACAAGGAGCTGAAGGCGACCGAGGTCGTGGCGCTCGAGATCCACGAGGCATCGGCCAAGATCCGCACCGGGCCGCCGGTCGACGATGCCGAGGACTATGCGCTCGAGGTGTGGGCCGGCGAACTGCCGTTACGCCTGAGCCCCGGCGACCCGGTGGCGGACGAGCGCTCGGTGGCCAGCGTCCCGGACTACGTCGTCTCGTACGGCCGCCGCTGACGTCAATCGGCGAGGTCGGTTCCGTCCGGTCGGGCCGCTACGCTCAAAGGTCCGTCTTCGATGCCGAAGTTCGAACTCGACTCCGCCTACAGTCCCACCGCCGATCAGCCTGCGGCGATCGGGTCGCTGGCCGACGGCGTGAACGGCAGCGAGCGGTTCCTGACGCTCCTCGGGGCGACGGGCACCGGCAAGACGATGACCATGGCCGGCGTGGTCGAGCGGGTCCAGAAGCCGACGCTGGTGATCGCCCACAACAAGACCCTGGCCGCGCAGCTGTGCAACGAGTTCCGCACGTACTTCCCGCGCAACGCGGTCGAGTATTTCGTGTCCTACTACGACTACTACCAGCCCGAGGCCTACGTCCCCAGCAAGGACCTGTACATCGAGAAGGACTCCGCGATCAACCAGGAGATCGACCGCTTGCGCCACTCGGCCACGGCCGCGCTGTTCGCACGCCGCGACGTGCTGATCGTGGCCAGCGTGTCGTGCATCTACGGACTCGGCTCGCCTCAGACCTACGACGAGAACCTGCAGACGCTGCGCAAGGGCGAGTTCATCGACCGCGACCGGCTGTTGCGGAAGCTGGTCTCGATCCAGTACACGCGCAACGACACTGCGCTGGCCCGCGGGACCTTCCGCGTCCGCGGGGAGACGCTCGAGATCTTTCCCGCCTACGCGGAGACCGCCTACCGGATCGTGCTGTTCGGAGACGAGGTCGAGATGTTGCAGGAGTTCGACCCGCTGACCGGCGAGATCCTGCAGGACGACATCGAGCATGTGGGCATCTGGCCCGCCTCGCACTACAACGTGCGCGAGGGGATGATCGAGGACTCGGTGGCGGAGATCGGGCGCGAGCTCAACGCCCGCTGCGCCGAGCTCGAGGCACAGGGCAAGCTGCTCGAGTCTCACCGCCTGCGCCAGCGGACCCAGTACGACATGGAGATGCTGCGTGAGCTCGGCTTCTGCTCGGGGATCGAGAACTACTCGCGGATCCTCGACGGCCGCAACCCGGGCGACCGCCCATACTGCCTGCTGGACTACTTCCCCGACGACTTCATCTGCTTCATCGACGAGTCCCACCAGACCGTGCCGCAGATCGGAGGGATGTACGAAGGGGACCGCTCGCGCAAGCAGACTCTGGTCGATTACGGCTTCCGGCTTCCCAGCGCGCTGGACAACCGGCCCCAGACGTTCCAGGAGTTCCTGTCGATCACCCCGCAGATGGTGTTCGTCTCCGCCACGCCCGGCGAATACGAACGCAGCCACTCCACCCGGATCGTGGAGCAGATCGTGCGGCCGACCGGGATCGTCGATCCCGAGGTCGAGGTCCGCGAGACCCGGAACCAGATCGATGACCTGATGAACGAGATCCGCGGGCGCGTGGACCGCGACGAGCGGACGCTGGTGACCACGCTGACCAAGAAGATGGCCGAGGATCTCACCGACTACCTGCTCGAGATGGGCTTCCGCGTCCGCTATCTGCACTCGGAGGTGGACACGCTCGAACGGATCCAGATCATCCGTGAGCTGCGGCTCGGGGAGTTCGACGTGCTCGTCGGGGTCAACCTCCTGCGCGAGGGGCTGGACCTGCCCGAGGTGTCGCTGGTGGCGATCCTCGATGCTGACAAGGAGGGGTTCCTGCGCGGCGAGACGTCGCTGATTCAGACCATCGGCCGAGCGGCGCGCAACGTCGAGGGCAAGGTTTTGATGTACGCCGACAAGGAGACGGCGGCGATGCGGGCGGCGATCGGGGAGACCAACCGCCGGCGGGCGATCCAGCGCGACTACAACGAGCAGCGCGGAATCACGCCCGAGACGATCGTCAAGGGCATCTCCGACATCGCGGAGTTCCTCCAGTCGGAGTCGAAGGTGCCCCGCTCGCGGCGCCGGCGGCGGCGCGATGCCGCCGCCATGCCGCCCGCCGAGATCGAGAAGACGATCGTCGCGCTCGAGGAGGAGATGCTGGCCGCGGCCGAGGAGCTGCGGTTCGAGTACGCGGCCAAGCTCCGCGACGAGATCCGGGACCTGAAGCGTCAGCTCGACCAGGCGGTGGCGGCCGGCGAGGCTGCCGTCGGCTGAGCCGTCGTCCGATACGCTGGCGGCTGCGCTCGCAGATCGGTTGACTCGGAGGGTGATGCGCGTGGCCCTGGAACGACAGAGCATCGAGAAGAAGGACTTTCCCGTCGGCCGGCGGGGCTACGACCCGGACGCGGTCGACGCCCACCTGCGAGCGATCGCCGACGAGGTCGAGGAGCTCAAGCACGCGACGCGGCGTCGCACCGAGACCCTGGCCTCGGCGGCCAGCGACCAGGTGCGGGCGATCGTCGAGGCGGCCGAGTCGAGCGCCGCCGAGATCCTGCGCCAGGCCGAAGACGAAGCACGCGAGATCCGCGCCGACGCCAACCGCGAGGCCCGGGCCACGCGCGAGGATTCCAACACCCAGGCGCGGGAGTACGTGAGCAAGGTCTCCGAGGAGACGGCGGCGATGCGGGAGCGGCTGGAGGCAATGGGGACCGAGCTGACCGCCTTGCTCGAGTCGCTGAGCACGGGGTCCAATCGGCTCGAGGCCGATCTGCAGCTGCTGGCGCGGAGCCTGGCCGAGGTACGGGAGACGGCGGCGCCGCGCGGCGACGTGCCCGCCGGGGTCGCAGGCGAGCCCGAGCGGCCGGCGGCGATCGAACCCGAGCTTGCGCCCGCCGATGTCCAGCCCCCGGCCGACCCCGAGGCCGCCGACGCCGAGGTCGCGGAGGCCGAGGCCGAAGTGGTCGAGATGCCGCAGCCAACGCCCGAGCCGAGGGCCGCCGCGGCCGGCAGCCCGAGCGAGCCCAGCGGCGGCGCCGACGAGACCGAGGGGGCCCGGCTGATCGCGCTGAACATGGCCCTGAGCGGGACCCCGCGCGAGGAGACCGACCGGTATCTGGCCGAGAACTTCGAGCTACTCGACCGTGCCCGCCTCCTCGACGAGGTGTACGAGAGCGTGGGCGGCTGATTTTCCCGCTGCGGGCGGGAAACCGCCCAGGGGAACGTCTGTTCGGTCAACTAGACTCACTTATGTGAATCAGCTGGTCGTCTCGGGCGCCCGGGAGCACAACCTCAAGGACATCACGGTGGTGATCCCGCGGGGGTCGCTGACCGTCATCACCGGCCTCTCGGGCTCGGGCAAATCGTCGCTCGCCTTCGACACGATCTACGCCGAGGGGCAGCGCCGGTACGTCGAGTCGCTGTCCGCGTACGCGCGCCAATTCCTGGGGCAGATGGACAAGCCGGACGTGGACTCGATCGAGGGGCTCTCGCCGGCGATCTCGATCGACCAGAAGACGACTTCGCGGAACCCTCGCTCCACGGTCGGCACGGTGACCGAGATCTACGACTACCTCCGGCTGCTGTGGGCCCGGATCGGCCATCCCCACTGCCACATCTGCGGGCGGCCGATCAGCGGCCAGTCGGCCGAGCAGATCATCGACCAGGTGATGGAGCTGCCCGAGGGCACGCGGTTCATGGTGCTCGCCCCGATCGTGCGCGGCCGAAAGGGCGAGTACGGCAAGCAGCTCGGGGAGCTCCGCGGCGAGGGCTTCACTCGGGTCAAGGTCGACGGCGAGCTGCGCCGCCTCGACGAGGAGATCGTGCTCGACAAGAAGTTCAAGCACGACATCGCCGTGGTGGTCGACCGGCTGGTGATGAAGGGCGAGCTGCGCAAGCGGCTGGCGGACTCGATCGAGACTGCGGTGGCGCTGGCCGACGGGCTGGTCGAGATCGAGTTGGTGGACACAAACGAGATCCAGACCTACAGCGAGAAGTTCGCCTGCCCAGTCCACGGACCCAGCCTGGTCGAGCTGGAGCCGCGGATCTTCAGCTTCAACTCCCCGCACGGCGCATGCCCTCGGTGCACGGGGCTCGGGTCGCAGATGGAGATCGATCCCGAGCTGGTCGTCCCCGACCCGACGCTCTCGATCGGGGAGGGCGCGATCGCCCCCTGGGCGGTGAGCGCCTCGGACTACTACGACCAGCTCACGCAGGCGATCGCCGAGCGCTACGACGTCGACCTCGAGACTCCCTGGGAGGAGCTGCCCGAGGAGTCCCGCGACTTCTTCCTGTTCGGCACCAACGGCGACCGGGTGCAGGTCTCCTACCGCAACCGCTTCGGCCGGCGCCGCTCCTACTCAACCCAGTTCGAGGGGATCGTCCCCAACCTCGAGCGCCGTTACCGCGAGACGGAGTCGGACTTCTCGCGCGAGAAGATCGAGGAGTACATGACGCTTCGGCCCTGCCCGGAGTGCAAGGGCGCGCGGCTGCGACCGGAGTCGCGGGCGGTGCTGGTCGCGGGGATGCCGATCCACGAGTTCGTGGCCATGTCGGCGCAACGAGCGCTCCAGTGGGTCGGCGGCCTCGAGCTCAGCGAGCACGACCGCCGGATCGCGCGGCTGGTGCTCAGGGAGATCGAGGAGCGCCTGCGTTTCCTGGAGAACGTCGGGGTCGGCTACCTCTCGATGGAGCGGGCGGCGGCGACGCTGTCGGGCGGGGAGGCCCAGCGGATCCGGCTGGCGACCCAGATCGGGTCCTCGCTCGTCGGCGTCCTCTACATCCTCGATGAGCCCTCGATCGGACTCCACCAGCGCGACAACGAGAAGCTGATCGCCACGCTCGATCGGCTTCGCGGCCTCGGCAACACGGTGCTGGTGGTAGAGCACGACGAAGGCACGATGCGGGCGGCGGATCACCTCGTCGACATGGGTCCTGGGGCGGGCGAGCACGGCGGCTACGTCGTCGCCGAGGGCACGGCCGAGGAAGTGGCGCGGGTGCCGGAATCCCTGACCGGCCAGTTCCTGGCCGGAACCCGGGTGATCGAGACCCCGCGGCGGCGGCGCAAGCCGTCGGGCTTTGTCACCATCGAGGGTGCCGGCCAGCACAACCTCAAGCAGATCGACGTCAAGGTCCCGCTCGGCGTGCTGTGCTGCGTGACCGGCGTCTCGGGCTCGGGGAAGTCGACGCTCGTCAACGAGGTGCTGTTCAAAGCGGTCGCCAACCGGCTGCACCGCACCCGCCAGCGGGCCGGCGTCCACCGCCGGATCAGCGGGCTGGAACAGCTGGACAAGATCATCTCGGTGGACCAGTCGCCGATCGGCCGCACCCCGCGGTCGAATCCGGCCACCTACATCGGGCTGTTCGACCAGATCCGGGAGCTGTTCTCCAAGACCCAGGAGGCCCGCGCCCGGGGCTACAAGCCCGGGAGGTTCTCGTTCAACGTCAAGGGCGGCCGCTGTGAGGTGTGTCGGGGCGACGGTCAGATCAAGATCGAGATGCATTTCCTGCCCGACGTGTACGTGCCCTGCGAGCAGTGCCACGGCAAGCGCTACAACCGCGAGACGCTCGAGGTTCGGTTCAAGGGCAAGACGATCGCCGACGTGCTCGAGATGCCGATCGAGGAGGCGCTCGAGTTCTTCACTCACATCCCCAAGATCCGCCGCCGGGTCCAGACGCTGAACGACGTCGGCCTCGGCTACATGCGGCTCGGCCAGCCGGCCACGACCCTGTCCGGCGGCGAGGCGCAGCGGGTGAAGCTGGCCGCCGAGCTGTGCAAGGTGGCCACCGGGAGGACGATCTACATCCTCGACGAGCCCACCACCGGCCTCCACTTCGCCGATATCCAGCGGCTGCTCGAGGTGCTCGCCCGGCTCGTCGACGCCGGGAACTCCGTGGTCGTGATCGAGCACAACCTCGACGTGATCAAGGTCGCCGACCGGATCATCGACCTCGGGCCGGAAGGCGGGGAGGAGGGCGGGATGCTGATCGCCGCCGGCACGCCCGAGGAGGTGGCCAAGGTGAGGGACTCCTACACGGGCCAGTTCCTCGCGCAGGTCCTTCCGAGCCGGGAGCGCACGACCAAGGTCCCCGCCGGCGCGAACGGCTCGCCTCGGCCCGCTCGCGCCCGGCGCAAGGCCGCCGCAGCCGCGCGCTGAGCCGATGGACCGGGACGTTCCCGGGCTGCGCGGTCAGCTGAAGCTGTGGGCGCAGAAGTGGGTGTGGTACGAAGTCAACTCGCTGCCCTGGAACCGTGCCCGGATCCACTGGGAGTTCATGCGCCGCGGGGCCTTCGTCCGCTGGCCCGTCCACGGCAATGTGCTCGAGGCGCTGCGCGAGGGACGGCTCGAGCTCGGCCCGCAGGTGCTGTTCGAACCCGACGTATGGATCACCGCGCCCGGCGCCGCCCGGGTCCGGATCGGCGCCGGGTCGTTCCTGAACCTGGGCGTGATGGTGGCCTCCGCGGAGCTGGTCGAGATCGGGGCGCACTGCATGTTCGCCAACGGCTGTTTCATCACCGACGCCAGCCACCGCTTCGACGACCCGGACAGGCCGGTTCCGTGGCAGGGGTTCACGAGCAAGGGCCCGACCCGGATCGGCGACAACGTCTGGTGCGGAGCCCACGTGGTCGTGACCAGCGGCGTCACGATCGGGGAACGCTCCGTGATCGGCGCCAACTCCGTCGTCACCCAGGACATCCCGCCGTTCTCGGTGGCCATGGGGGCGCCGGCCCGGGTGCTGCGGAGGATCGAGTACGCGAGTTAGCCGTTACGCTCGCCCGGCGCGGGCCGCGCCGCCCGAGGGCATCGCCCGGCGCAGCCCGAGGGCACGATTGCTCTGCTGCCGATACGGTTGGCCAGGGTCGGCCAGTCCGCCACTACGAGTTCTTGATGACGATCCCTTCCATGATGTTCGCCACTCGTTCGGTGGCGTCGATCGCCGCCTCGAGCCTCTCGTAGAGGTCCTTCCAGCGGATCACGACCATCGGGTCGATTCCCCCGTCGAACAGCGCGGCGACGGCCGCCCGCGAGATCCGGTCACCCTCGTTCTCGAGCCGGTTGATCTCCACCGTGTAGCGCGAGATGTCGCGGAAGTCTCGGAGCCTGGGAATCGCGTCGGCGATCTGCTTGGTGGCGGCGCGCAGCACACCCGCCAGCGTGATCGCCTGGTCCATCGGCGCCTCGATCTTGTACAGCCCCAGGTAGTCGGCGACCTCCTCGGTGTAATCGACGATGTCGTCGAGCGCCGAGGCCAGCGCGAGGATGTCCTCGCGGTCGATCGGGGTCACGAACGTGTGATTGAGGCGGTCGATGATGTCGTGGATGATCCGATCGCCTTCGTGCTCACAGTCCAGAATCTCCCGCGCCAGCTCCTTGCTGTCGGGATAGTTCGACAGCATCTGGTCGAGCAGTTCGGCGGCCGCGAGGATGTTCTGGCCCGCCTCCTCGAACAACTCGAAATAGACCCGGTCTCGGGGGCTGAACACTTGGGCCAGGCGCGGCATCTCGCCAGATCCTAGCCGTGGAACCGCGGCGTGGCGCAGCCCGGGCGCGTTTTTCTTCCGCTCGGTGGTCGCTATCTACCCGGCGCGCAGTCCGCGCCGCAATCGGGCGAGCTCGTCGTCATCGATCGAGTACGTGTGCTCGGGAGCCGGGAAGGCTCCGCTCCGAACCTCGGCGGCATACTGCGCCACCCCGGCGACCATCTCGGCCTTGAGCTCACCGAAGCGCTTGGCGAACCGCGGGGCATGGCCGTCGTAGATCCCGAGCAGGTCGTGGAACACCAGCACCTGGCCGTCGGTCGCGGGTCCCGCGCCGATGCCGATGACCGGCACCTCCAGCAGCTCCATCACAACTTCGGAGACCGCCGCGGGAATCGCCTCGAACACGATCGAGAAACAGCCCGCATCCTGCAGCGCGACCGCGTCGTGCGCGACGGCCAGCGCCCGCTCCGCGGTCCGGCCCTGAGCCCGGTAACCACCAAGCGCGGTAGCCGTCTGCGGGGTCAGCCCAACGTGGCCCATCACCGGAATCCCCGACTCGACGATCGCCCGGGCGCGCTGCACGCTGGTGCCGCCCCGCTCGAGCTTCACCGCCTCACAGCCGGCCTCCTTGACGAACCGCTGCGCGGTGGCGATCGCCTGCTCGTCGGAGGCCTCGTAGGAGCCGAAGGGCAGATCGCCGACCAGCAGCGGCGTCTGGAGCCCGCGGCGTACCGCGGCCGCCAGCATCAGCATCTCGTCGGTCGAGACGGGGACCGTGGAGGGATAGCCGAGCACGGTCATCGCCCCCGAATCCCCGACCAGGACGATGTCCACGCCCGCCTCCTGCGCCACCTGCGCGGACGGATAGTCGTAGGCCGTGACCATCACGATCGGCTCGCCGAGTCGCTTCTTCTCCGCCAGGCGCGGCAGCGTCATCGGTAGCGGCTCGCCTAGGTTCTGAGGGACGGGGGTACGGGGGGTTGCGGACACGACAATCGTCTCCTTACGCGGTTGGCGCCCCGAGCAGGGTCGCCACCTGGTGGTTGAGGTTGAGGATCTCGTTGTGCGCGCCGACGTGGACGACGCGCGGGTTGTAGTTGTCGAGCTCGTCGGGGTCGTAGCCGGCATAGGAGATGACGATGACCGTGTCGCCGCGGTGCACGAGCCGCGCCGCCGCGCCGTTGATCTTCATCTCTCCGGAGCCGGCCTCGCCGGCGATCGTGTAAGTCTCGAACCGGGCGCCGTTGTCTACGTCAACCACGGCTACCTGCTCGAACTCCCGGATGTCGGCGGCTTCGAGCAGGTCAGGGTCGATCGTGATCGACCCGACGTAGTGCAGGTCGCAGTCGGTCACAGTCGCGCGGTGGATCTTCGACTTCAGCATCGTTCGCTGCACGTCAGGTTCTCCCGTAGTCGGTGCTTCCCGCCGCGGCCGCGACGGCCGGGCCGCTCACCGCCGGGCGGCTCACGCCCGGGCCGCTCACGCCCGGGCCGCTCACGCCTTGGCCGCTGACGCCATCCGCCGTCGCCTGCGCGGTCGAGAGTCGGCGGATCATGTGGTTGTCGATGAGTCGAGTGGTGCCCACGTGGGCCGCCACCACGGCGAGGACGTCCCCGTCGAGGCTTTCCACGGGCTCCATGGCGTCGGTGGATACGAGCTCCAGGTACTCGGGCTCGATCCCGGAGGCGTTCAGTTCGGCCACTCCGAGCGCCCTCGCCGCCGTCGGATCGCGCTCGCCGGCGGCCACCGCGGCCGCCACCGCCGTCAACGCCCGGTGCAGCGCGGGAGCCCGGCTGCGTTCGGCGGGCGAGAGGAGCACGTTGCGGCTGGACATCGCGAGTCCGTCCGGCTCGCGGATGATCGGGCACACGTCGATCAGCATCGGGAGGTCGAGATCGCGCACCAGGCGCCTGATGACGGTCGCCTGCTGAGCGTCCTTCTGGCCGAAGTAGGCCACGTGAGGCGCGGTCATGTTGAACAGCTTCAGGACCACCGTCGTGACCCCGTCGAAATGAGCCCGGCCCCGGTGTGCCCCCTCCAGGCGATCGGTGAGGCCGCCGACGGAGACGGTGGTCGCGAACCCCGCGGGGTACACCTCGGCCGGGGAGGGGATGAACAGGCAATCGACACCGACCTCGGCGGCCAGCGCCGCGTCTCGGGCCTCATCCCGGGGATACGCGTTCAAATCGTTCGGATCGTTGAACTGGGCGGGGTTGACGAACAGCGACACGACGACCTCGTCGCACTGCTCCCGCCCCCGCCGCATCAGGGACAGATGCCCATCGTGGAACGCACCCATCGTGGGGACCAGGCCGATCCTCCGCTCCGCGCGCCGTGCCTGGGCGAGCGCGGACCGAAGCTCGGCCACGGTGCGGACCGTCCTCATGTGAGCGCGGGCTCCTCGGCCGCGAGGGGGCGTGGTGGGGACGGCGGAGCGCCGGCGGCCAGCGCGCGGGTGCCCTCCACCAGCGCGTCGAACATCCCCAGCAGGTCTGGCGCTCGGTCCGCGACGGCGGCTCGCTGTCGCGCCACCGTGGTCTCGTCGCCGCGGGCGACAGGGCCCGTCAGCGCACGCTCGCCCCCCAGCTCGGCCCAGTTATCGACCGTCGCGCGGACCAGCGGCGCCAACAGCTCGCGATCGATGCCGGCCGTGGCCGCGAGGCGTTCGGCGGCGGTCTCGAGGGTGATCAGGAAGTTCGACGCGATCGAGGCGGCGGCATGGTAGGCGGGACGGTCGCCTTCGGCGATCTCGACGGGGCGGAGCCCGAGCGCCCGGGCGAGCTCCTCGGCGAATCTCAGCGCCGGAGCGCTGCCGGCGGCGATCGCCGCCCCGGCGCCGCGGAAGTCAGCGCCCTGGGCGGTCACGCTCATCAGCGGGTGAACGGAAAACGCCTCGTGGGGCGCGAGCACGGCGAGACCGGTGGCGCCGGAACAATGGCCGACCAGTCGACCGGGGGCGATCAGCGACGCGGCGCCGGCGATCTCGCCGTCGGGGACGCACAGGAGGACGGCGTCGGCTTCGGCCCCGTTCGCGCCCCGTCCGAGCGGGCCGAGCACGTCGTAGCCGGCGTCCTCGAGCCGGGTCGCGACCGTGCTGCCCAGCCGGCCGCGACCGACGATCGCGACCCGCTTACCCGGGCACGTGTCAGAGGACGAATCCCGTTCCAGTTCCCGCATTTGAGATACCGGTCGGCGTTGAAGAAGAGTTTGGTTGGTAGTCCGTCCCAGGAAATGGTGACGGCCGCGTCATCAATATACCCTGTCGACGCGCCCGGTTACCGCCGCTCCGCGGATGGGGGACAGGCTCGGCGCAGGCGGCAGGCGTGGCGCATCCGGCGCCCTGCCGAAACCCGTGCCCAGGCGCCCGCCGGATCCCGTGCCCCGGCGCCCCGCCGAAACCCATGCCCCGGCGCCCCGCCGAAACCCATGCCCCGGCGCCGGCCTGGGTCGGTCGGCGCCGGGGCGGGTTCTCCTGGACCGGAGCCTTCGGTCGTCGGTCAGGGGCTTTGGCTTGTCGCTTGTCGCTGGGGTTGCTTGGTGTGGATCGGGCTAGCTGCGTTTGCTGTTATGCCGCAGTTGCTGAAGAGCATCCTGGGCGAGTTGCTTCAGTTCGGCTTCGCCGCGCTGCTCGGCGCGCTCGTACGCGGCCTCGGCGCCGGCTACGTCGCCGCGCTCTTCGAGGAGGTTGGCGAGGTTGTAGGCAGCGATCGCGTGGCCGCGTTGGTCGGCTCGGCGGTACGCGGCTTCTGCGTCATCCAATTGCCCTTTCTGTTCTAGGAGCACGCCGAGGTTTGAAGCCGCGTCGGCGTGGCCCTGTTTGTCCGCCTTGTGATAGGCGGCCTCAGCGCCGCTGAGATCGCCCTGCTCTGAGAGCAGGCCAGCGAGGTTGAACGCCGCGGTTGGGTCTCCGCGGTCGCTACCCCGCTCGTAGGCGGCTTTGGCCGCCGTGAGGTCTCCTTCCTGTTCGAGTAGTTGGCCGAGGTTGGTGGCCGCCTCTGCGTGACCACCGCGGTCGGCTTGCCGGTAGGCGGTCTGGGCCTGCTGCAGTTCGCCGCGTCTGGTGAGCAGTTGGCCCACGTGGTAGGCGGCGCTCGTGTCGCCGCGAGCGGCGGCGCGCCAGTAGGCGGCCTCCGCCGCGTCGAGGTCACCGCGGTCTGCGAGCAGGCCGGCGAGATTCAGCGCACCGGCAGCGGCGCCTTGTTGGTCCGCGTCGCGGTACGCCGCTTCCGCGGCCTTGAGTTCGCCGCGCTGTTCGAGCAGCACGCCGAGGTTTGACGCTGCGTCGGCGTGGCCGTGCTCGGCGGCACGGCGATAGGCCGCCTCGGCGCCGGCGAAATCGCCCTTGTTGGCGAGGACCCCGCCGAGGGTGAACGCGGCGAGTCCCTCCTGCTCGTCCTCTTGCTGCTGCGTCTGGCCGTGATTGGTCTCCTTGGTGGTGGTGATGTTTGTGGCCGGCGAGGGCTCGCTGACGCGGTCGTTGTGCCCGTCGCGCACGCGCGGACGCTGGCGCTCCCGCTGGTGCCCGCGATCGCCGTCGTGCTGTCGATCCCGCTGGCGCAGGCGGCTGTTGCGCTCGTCGGCCGGGGCCGCATCACCAGCCGGCTCCACGACCGACCGCTCGCCGAGCGGGACGGCGGTCGCCGCAGGCGCGGGTCCTGGTCGCGGCGCTGGGACGTCGCCGCCGGCGGTGCCGGCCGTGCCCCGGGTGCTCGGCCCGAGAGTGCGGCGCTGGCGCCGCTTGCGGCCGGTCGCGTAGATCGCCACCGGCAGCCCGAGTAGCAGCAACGCCGCGAGGGGGATCCATGGCGCGAGGCCCGGATGAGACCGTTTCGCCGTGGTCCTGGGCCGAGCGACACCGCCGGGCTTGCTAGCCGGGGGTGTCGGGCGCGCCGGCTTGTGCGTGCTTGGCCGGGGTCGCGCCGGGTTGTGCGTGCGCGGCGTCGGACGTGCCGCCCTGTGCGTGCCCGGGCGGGTTCTCACTCGGGGGCGCGGGGCGCTCTGCACGGGAAGCGCGGCCAGCGTGTGTGGACCTGCGATCCCGTCCGGGGTCAGCCGACTGGCGTGCTGGAAGCGCCGGACGGCGGCTTCGGTCAGCGGTCCGTAGCGGCCGTCGATCGGTCCGGGCGGGTAGCCGGCGCTCCGGAGGCGGCGTTGCACCGCGCGGACGGCAGCTGATCCCTCTGTCCCGTATCCCGCGCCGGGATACAGCGCGGGCCTGGCCGCTCGCAGCGATGCGAGCGTGATCGGCCCGGCGATCCCGTCGGCGAGCAGACCGTGGGCTTCCTGGTAGGCGCGGACGGCCGCATCGGTGTGCGGGCCATAGCGCCCGTCGATCGGACCCGGGGCAAAGCCCTCGTGAGCCAGACGGCGCTGCAGCGCGCGCACCGAGCACGAGCCGTTGGCGCTGAAGTATCCGCTACCGGGTGCCAACAGCCGGCGTGCCGAGAGCCCGCACGTGCGCGGGTCAGGGCGGGCGGGGCGGGAGCCCGCGCTATGCCGGTCGGTCCAGTTTCGTGGTGGTTGGTTGTGTGTGGATTGGGGGTGGGCTCGTGGACTGCTGTGGTCGGCCAGCGCGGTCTGTGGCACGAGCGCGAACGCCAGCCCGGTCGCTGCCAGCACCCACAGATAACGTGGGGCCTGAGTGATCGTGGCGGGTCGTTGCTCGCAGCGGACGCGTCGCTGGCTGCCAAGCCGAGTCTCATCACCGGTGCGGCGCAGCAGTGCGCTGACCGGCGCCCAGCCCTTCCACGCCCATAGTGAGCGTGACATGAGCTAGCTCCTCTACTCGATCATTGGGGTACACACCGCCACCCCAAGCGGGCGGCTAGTGCCATGCGACAGCCAGAAACAGCCGCGCGGGCTCTAGCCGGGGCGATCGAGGACCAGCACGAACGGCGAGCGCAACGGCGCCGCTCGCAGCGCGAGGAGCCGCGAGAACACCCGCGGCACGATCAAGAACAGCAGCGCCGCGAAGGCGCCAAAGAACGGAATCCAGATACCAGGAGCGCCCACACCCCCGGCGGGGCCTGACCCCACCTGAGGCCCTTGAGGCGCGGGAGAGACCGCCGGCGAGCCAGCGCGGGAGCGACCATCCGCCGACCCCGAGCCCGATCGCATCGCGTTTTGCAGCGCGATGGGCTCGACGCTCCCGGCCGGCAGAATCGTCGCGAACGGCCAGGGCACAGACGCCGAGCGCACCGCGCCTGTGGTCGCCGTCGAGGGCGAGCTCCCGCTCAGCGGCCCCCGCGCGTGCCACGGCGAGCCACCAGCCGACAGCGGACTGCTGCCTCGTGCCGCTCCGGGCGCCGGCGCGAGACCCTGCGCGCCCTGCGTGACCGGAAGGGTCGTAAGCGTCGGGGGTGGCGCCGAGCCAGACCGACCGAGTGCGGTGACGAGGGTCCTCCTGATCGGTGTCAGAACCGGGCTCACGACCGGCGTGACGGTTGTCGTGACGGTCTTGAACGCCGGCGAGACGATGGTCTTGACGACCGTTCTGATGGCCGGGGCGAGGGTGGTGGTGGCGGTCTTGACCACTGGAACGACGACCTGCCTGAGGACTGGCGCGATCGTCGCGGTGGCGGTCTTGAGGACCGGGGCGAGGGTGGTGGTGGCGGTCTTGAGGACCGGGGCGAGGGTGGTGGTGGCGGTCTTGAGGACCGGGGCGAGGGTGGTGGTGGCGGTCTTGAGGACCGGGGCGAGGGTGGTGGTGGCGGTCTTGAGGACCGGGGCGAGGGTGGTGGTGGCGGTCTTGAGGACCGGGGCGAGGGTGGTGGTGGCGGTCTTGAGGACCGGCGCGAGGGTGGTGGTGGCGGTCTTGAGGACCGGCGCGAGGGTGGTGGTGGCGGTCTTGAGGACCGGGGCGATCGTCGCGGTGGCGGTCTTCACGACTGGCGCGAGGGTGGTGGTGGCGGTCTTGAGGACCGGGGCGATCGTCGCGGTGGCGGCCTTCACGACCGGCGCGAGGGTCGTCGTGGCGGCCTTCACGACCGGCGCGAGGGTCGTCGTGGCGGCCTTCACGACCGGCGCGAGGGTCGTCGTGGCGGCCTTCACGACCGGCGCGAGGGTCGTCGTGGCGGCCTTCACGACCGGCGCGAGGGTCGTCGTGGCGGCCTTCACGACCGGCGCGAGGGTCGTCGTGGCGGCCTTCACGACCGGCGCGATGGTCGTGCTCGCGGTTTTGCTTGCCGGGGCGACGACGGCCTTGAGGATTGGGGTGGTGGTGGTGGCGGCGGTCTTAAGCACCGGGGCGACCGTCCTGGTGGCGGTCTTGGCCACGGTGGTGGTGGTCAGGGTTGCCTTGGCGACGGTTTGAGTCGCGGGGGCGAGCATTTGGCTGGCAGGCTTGGTGGTGGCTGCCAGCGGCTGGCTGGCAGTCTGCGTGGCCGGCGTGAGGATGGAGGTGGCGGGCTTGGTGGTGGCTGCCAGGGGCTGGGTGGCAGTCTGCGTGGCCGGCGTGAGGATGGAGGTGGCGGGCTTGGTGGTGGCTGCCAGGGGCTGGGTGGCAGTCTGCGTGGCCGGCGTGAGGATGGAGGTGGCGGGTGTGGCCGCGGGGGTTGAGCTCTGGCTCGTCGGCGCGGTCTGGGCGGTCGGGGCGATGATCGACGTGTTGGTCTGGGTGGCTGGGGTGAGGATCGAGGCGACGGGAGTGGTCGCAGTCGTGAGGGTCTGGGCTGCGGGTGTCGCGGGCGTGGTTGCCGGGACCGTGGTGACAGCCGGGGCGGCCGGGGTCGGGGTGGCAAGGGTGGTTGTCGGGGCGGCAGGCTGAGTGATGGTCGAAGGCGCCTGGGCCGCGGCCTGGGTCGAAGTGGTGGTCCTCGGCGCCAGGGTCTGGGTGGCGAACTTGGTAACGGTCGTGACCGTATTGGTCGTTTTGGCGGTGGGCTGGGTGGTGGTGCTCGCGGGCGTCTGACTCGGGGGCGTCTGAGCCGCGGTCTGGCTCGTGGCGGTGGTCGTCGGCGCCACGGCCTGGGTCGGGGACTTGGTGGCGGTCGCGACCGGGTTGGTCGTCTTGGCGGTGGGCTGGGTGGTGGTCGCTGGCGTCTGGGTCGCGGGCTGAGCGGTGGTGCTCGTCGGCGCCACCGTCTGGGCGGCGGACTTTGTGGCGGTGGTCGTGGGCGCCACCGTCTGCGTGGTGGACTTTGTGGTGGTGGTCGTGGGCGCCACCGTCTGCGTGGTGGACTTTGTGGTGGTGGTCGTGGGCGCCACCGTCTGCGTGGTGGACTTTGTGGCGGTGGTCGTCGGCGCCACCGTCTGCGTGACGGACTTGGCGGCAGTCGTAACCGGGTTCGTGGTCGGCGTTGCGGTCGCGGTTGCCGGCGCGGCTGCCTGAGACTTCGCGGCGCTGGTCGCCGCCGCGACTGTCCCAGCCGCCGGCTTTGTTGCTGACGACGTAGGCGCCGTGATCGACGGGACGCCGCTGGCCTGGGCGATCGGTGAAAACACGCCGAGTACCAGGGTGATCAGCGCGACGGAGGCGGTGACGAAGCGCAGGTTCCGGAACCTCCGAGACCGACCGGTCGACAGCAGGCTAAGGGCCGCTCTAGGAGCGGAACGCCCGGCCCGGTGGGAGGAAAACCTCATCAATACTGCCGTCCTTTTGCCAAACGTTCCCCGCGGATGTTGATTTCAAACAACGAATCTGCACGTGGTCGCCCGCGGTAATGCAAAGCACTGCTGCCAGGATCCGGAGCTATGCCGGGGATATGGCGGCCAAGGTCGACACGGTCCAGCCGCCGCGGCGAGCGTGGTCCGGGAGAGCCGATGGCTCAACAGCGTCCACATTGCAGACCCTACCCGCCACACTTTCTGGCCAAACGGCGACGAGAAACAATCGACACAGCGGGTTGACCAGCCTGTGAGCTCAGATGCGCTCGTCTTAGCACCAGTTTGCTCTCCGAATCCCAGTTTCGGGCAGGACCGACCAGATTCGGCGCGAGACGAATGCGTGCGCTGAGAATCACGCGTCCCAGTCTCGCATGTCGGTTCGCCCGTCCGACATGGTTAGGATTCAGCAGCATCGCATTTCTGCACGACCACTGATCTTCGCAACGCCATGGCGGGGCCGCACCCACAACGTCAATCTCCCTCGCGCCTCCCCCGTTCTAAGACCCATCCACGCCTGCGAAGGTCCGTGTCAGACGCAACCGGCGCGCTCTAGCATCAGCGGCCACAGCTTGTGCGGCCGAGGTTCCGTTCGTGGCTAGAGCGAGACAGCCACAGCAACTGAATCGCTGTCGTAGGGAGTCCCCGCAAACGTCGCCTGGTGGTAAGCGGGCGCCGGAAAGCTCGGCGGAGAGCTTCGGATTAGCCGCCAAGCCGATCAGCGTTCCCATGAGAACTGGAGAGCGCTGGACCTGAGCGCGGTACATTCTGATGAGGACGTCCTGTCAATCACGGAGGTACGAGAGATGTCCACGTCAACAAGAGCCGGTGAGAGATCAGTGCCCGCAGAGTTATCGGCCGTCTCCGAGGCGGCCGGAGAACGCTTGCGCGCCGAGACTGAGGAGGAGCGAGAGGCCATCGATCGTGCGACCGCGGCGCTCTTGAGCGCAGCGACTTCTGCCATGGGCGCCGGCTGCTCGCTCACCGAGATCGCCCAAGCAGAGGCGAGCGGAAAGGAAGATGTCAGGCGCGCGCTCGGTGGCGACGCATTGACGCGAGTACAGCGAACGGGGCGCCAGGCGCGAGATGCTCGAGCTGAACATCATCGGGCCATTGCCAGGGCGATGCGCCTGGGCCTTTCAACGCGAGAGATAGCCGCGGCGGCTGATGTCACGCACGGCACCGTCCGGGCGATCGTCAACCGGCTCACCGCGGGAAGCTCCGCCTCGGAGTCGGAGAGCGAACAGCCGATCGAGAACATGGATGCGTTCTGATGAAGCCGTCGAGACAGTGACCAGCAATGAAGGTGCCGCTCGCTGAGTCGAGGGCTCAAAGCCGCGTGGCGCCGGCTCCTGGTCACGTGGATGACTTTTTGCTTCCATAGGCACAAAAAAGTCATCCACGTCGGGTCGTGGGTCGGGGTCGCAAGGCGCCGGATCGCGACTCCGGGTCGCCGCCCCGGGTTCGGAGGGCGGGGCGGGTCGGGGGGGCATCGCGGCTCCGGCTCAAGGGTCGAGACCGGGGGTGCCGGTCGCGGAGCCGGCTCGCCGATGCGTGCACGCCCGGCGTAAGGGAAATTCTTTTCGCTGCTTGCGGGCGCCGGGCGCGGTCGCCGCCTCCGGCGCCGGCCAAGCCGTCATCACCCGCCTCTACCATCGTTGATCGAGGAGCAGTTGATCGAGGAGCAGTTGATCGAGGAGCAGTTGATCGAGGAGCAGTTGATCGAGGAGCAGTTGATCGGGTGAGGAGCGCGTCGGAGCGTCGCGAACTGCTGAAGACCGTTTACGAGGAAGCGCGGGAGTGCGTACGGTGTCCGCTGCACCAGACGCGCACGACGGTTGTGTTTGGCGCTGGGAACGCGAACGCCGACGTGATGTTCATCGGGGAGGCGCCTGGCGCCAACGAGGATCGGATGGGGCTGCCGTTCGTTGGGCAGGCCGGAAAGCTGCTCGACAAGCTGCTGGGAGAGATTGGCCTGGAGCGCAAGGACGTGTTCATCGCCAATACGCTGAAGTGCCGGCCGCCTGACAACCGGGATCCGCATCCCAACGAGATCGAGGCGTGCCGGGACTATCTACAGCGACAGGTCGAGCTGATCGAGCCGATCGTGATCTGCTCCTTGGGGAACTTCTCGACGAAGCTGCTACGCGGCGACACCACAGGGATCTCCCGACTGCACGGGCAGGAGGAGGTCCGGGTGATCGGATCCCGCGCGGTTCGTCTGTATCCGCTCTATCACCCGGCCGCCGCTCTGTACACGCCGTCGACGCTGGAGGCATTGCGCAGCGACTTTCATCGGATCCCGGACCTGCTGGCGCTTGGAGCGCCCGAGCAGCCGATCCCGGTGGAGCCGGTTCCCGAGCCGGAGGATCCGGTTCCCGAGCCCGAGGAGCCGCCGGCGCTGGTCGCCGTTGAGCCGGCGCCGCAGCTCGGGTTGTTCTGATCGCTACTCGCCGACTCGCTCGTAGCCGGGGTTCGTGGCGGCGACGCCTATCCGGCCGCGGAATCCGCGTCGACCGGGTCGCCTACGCCGGCTCCGGGTTGACCGCGGTCGCGGGTGGCGCGTTGTCGCGGCGAAGCGCGAGCACGAAGGCGAGGAGCGCCCCCACCGCCTGGACGGACAGCACCACCGCGGCGAAGCCCGCGGGCTTGCGCGAGGCCTGGAGCAGCAGGACGGGCTCAGCGATGGCGACCAGGCCGAGCACGACGAGGAACCAGGTTCGCTTGAGCGCGAGCATGTACTGAATTGCCAGGTAGGTGCCGGCGAGGACGGTGAACGCCACTCCGAGCACGAGCAAGGAGTTGGACGCCAGCAGCCGGTGGGGACCGAACGCGATGCGCAGCAGCGGCTGAGCAGCGACGGCGAAGATCAGCAGGACCGGCACCGCGCAGACCAGGATGATCCCGAGCGCCACCGCCAGCACGGGCCGAGTGTCCTCGCCCTCGGCGCGGCGACGGGAGACCTCTGGGACGAGGTAGAAGCCGGCCCCGACTGCGACCCACAGGAGCACCTTGGCGGCGACGGCAGTGGCCGCGTACGAGCTGGCCAGGTCCTTGGTTCCCGCGAAGCGGTGCTTCGCGGCGATGATGTCGATGTTCTGGAGGATGGCGATCACGATCAGGCCGGCGATCGGGGCCCACGCACGCTTCACGTGCGTCCACAGTTCGAGCGCCGCGTCGGCGACGGGGCTCTCCGTCGTCACAGACTCCGTCGCTGCTGCGGCATAGCGGCGCAGCTGGATCGCGCAGTAGATGCCCATCGCGATGAACGAAAACGGCGTGCCGAGGTAGGCGCCGGTCACGCCCAGCCCGGCGGCGGCGAGCCCGACACCGACCACCAGCCGGCTGGCCTGCTCTCCGACCAGGCTGATGCCGACGCTCCGATAGTCGCCAACGCCCTGAAGCGCGCCACGGAGGATCGATAGCTCCAGCCACAGCACCCCTGCGGGAAGCCCGATCGCGGCGGCCCACTGGTCGCCCGGCACGCCCACCGCCTGTGCGATCGGATCACGCAGCAGGACCGAGACGATCGTCACCGCGAGTAGGAACCACGCCATCGTCCTGGTCCACCGCTTCAGCGTCGCGACCAGGCCCGGGCCCACGCCGAGGTGGCCGAGCACGCCTTCGCGAGCCGTCCCGACCTGCATCGCCTGGCCCACCACCGACAGGATCAGGAAGTAACTGATCAGAGCTGCCAGCGAGCCATAGTCGGACAGCAATCGAGCGAAGACGACCGTGGAACCAAGCGCGATGAGGTTGTTGGCGATCATCGCGAGGGCCAGACCGGCGGCCTTGGCGGTGTCCGAGCCCATGAACTCGGAGACTGACGGTCCGTAGCGCGCCCGCAGGGCCGCCCGGCGACCCGGCGCCGATTCCTGGGTGGGTGCGGTCATAGCCGGAGTGAAGGTAGCAACGGCAGGCGTCACGAGCGCACCTACCGACACCTCTCTACAGTTTCGCGCAGATGAGGCACACGAGCAGCGCCGCCGAGACCGAGGGGCTCGGAGCGGCGCTCGCCGCCACGCTGAAGCCGGGCGACGTGGTGCTCGTCGAAGGCGAGCTCGGCGCGGGTAAGACCACGTTCGTACGGGGTGCGTGCCGCGTTCTCGGCGTGAGCGGCACGGTAACGAGTCCCACGTTCACGATTGGCCAGCGCTACCCGGGGCCGGTGCCGGTCGCCCACGTGGACCTGTTCCGGATACGGGACCTGGCGGAGGAAGATCCAGATCTGCTGGCCGACTATCTCGGCCCGGACATGATCACGTTCGTGGAATGGCCCCGAGGCGGAGAGCAGACGATCGGCCGGCTGGCCCGGATTGCCGCACGGGTGCATCTCGATCATCGGGGCGGCGATCGGCGAGCGGTGCGGATCGAGGTCGCGTGAGGATTCTCGGTTTCGACACCGCCACCGCCGCGACCGCAGTCGCCCTGTGGGACGAGAGCGCCGGCATCGAGCTGCAGGCGCGCGACGATCCACCGCCGGGGACGCGACCACGGCATGCGATCCGCCTGATGCCGTTGATCGTCGAGCTCCTCGAGCGCGGCGAGACGTCGTGGAGCGGGGTCGATCGGATTGCGGTCGGTCTCGGTCCCGGCACGTTCACTGGGCTGCGGATAGGGATCGCCACGGCCCGCGCGTTGGCCCAGGCCCGAGCGATCCCCTTGGTGGGCGTGTCCACGTTGCACTCGCTCGCCCTGGGGGCGCGATCAGATGCCCGGGCCGAGGGGATCGAGGTCGTCGTGGCCGTGATCGACGCCAGGCGCGGGGAGGCGTTCGCGGGAAGCTGGCCGGCCGACGGCGTGCATCGCTCAGACGCGGCGCCGCTCACGCGGCCCCGTGCTCTTCGACCGGACGCGCTCGAGAACCTGATCGAGGGACTGGGCGCGCGAACGCTGGCCGTGGGGGAGGGGGCAGTAAAATTCCGAGAAGTTCTCGAGCGCTCGGGAGCGACGATCCCGGGCGACGACTCCGGCCTTCACCGGGTTAGGGCAATCAACCATTGCCGGCTCGCTCGCGACCGCGGCGCGAGCGCTCGCGAGGAGATCCGGCCCGAGTATCTGCGCCTTCCGGACGCCGAGATCACCCACCGCTCCGACGACAGATGACAGCAGACCCAATCACAGTCCGACGGCTCAGCTACTCCGATCTACCCCAGGTGATCGCGATCGAGCGGCGCTCGTTTCCGACGCCCTGGTCGCTGGCGATGTTCGTGCTCGAGCTGTCCAAGCCATCCGGGGTATGCCTGGCCGCGGTCGGGCGGGGCGACGGCGGCGGGCGGCTCGTCGGATACCTGATCTGCTCCCGCTATGCCGAGGTCTGGCATCTGATGAACATCGCCGTCGATCCCTCGGTGAGGCGCCGCGGATACGCGCGCGCGCTGCTGGAGGAGATGCTCGAACGCGCAGGTCCCGATCAGGCGTACACACTCGAAGTCCGCACCTCGAATGCTCCCGCGATCGCGCTCTATGAACGATTCGCCTTCCGCTCGTCCGGGACCCGGCCCCGCTACTACCACGACACGGGCGAGGACGCGATGATCATGTGGCGGGCAGCCGATGAGCCCTCGAGGACCGGCACGACCGGGTGATTCTGGCGCTCGAGACCAGCTGCGACGACACGTGCGCGGCTGTCATCACCCAGGCCGGGGCGATCAAGGCGAACGTGATCTCCTCGCAAGGGATTCACGACCGCTACGGAGGAGTCGTGCCGGAGATCGCCTCCCGGCACCACCTCGAGTTGATCGGGGCGGTCGTCGACGATGCACTGGCGATGGCGGGAGTCACGCTCGGCGAACTCGACCTGGTCGCGGTCACCTGCGGCCCCGGGCTGGTAGGTGCGCTGCTGGTCGGGGTCAGCACGGCCAAAGCGTTGGCGGCTGCGCATCAGCTGCCGCTGGCGCCGGTCGACCATCTCCACGGTCACCTCGCAGCGGGGCTGCTGGAACCCGAGCCGTTTGAGCCTCCGTTCCTCGCGCTGGTGGCGAGCGGCGGCCACACTTTTCTCGCCCGGGTCATCGACTGCGGACCGCGCTTCGAGGTGATCGGGCAGACTCTCGACGATGCCGCCGGGGAGGCGTTCGACAAGGGCGCCCGGCTTCTCGGCCTGGGATATCCCGGCGGCGCCGCGCTCGAACGTCTCGCGCGGGAGGGCGATCCCTCTGCGTTTGCTTTCCCGGTCGCGGCCAAGCTGCCAGGACTGGACTTCTCGTTCGCGGGACTGAAGACGGCGCTGTTGTACCGGGTGCGGGATCTGGGTGAGCCCGAGGCGCTGCGGCGCCGGGCCGACCTCGCCGCCTCCTACCAGCGCGCCATCGTCGACTCGCTGGTGCTGCGCGTGGAGCGCGCTCTCGCCGAGACCGGGATGGAGCGACTGGCGGTGGGCGGAGGCGTGGCCGCCAACGGTCCTCTGCGCGAGAGGCTGACGACACTCGGCGTGCAGGTGGACGTTCCCGCGCGGGAACTGTGCACCGACAATGCAGCCATGATCGCCAGCGCCGCTCGCTTTCTCGACGCGATCGCGTATCCCGAGTATCTCGGGCTTGACGCCTATGCGACCGGCGAACGGAGGTTGGCCGCGTGAGCCGGACCGTGGTCATGTTCTCCCGCCCCGGCTGCTGCCTGTGCGATGACGCCCGCGAGGTCCTGCTTCGGGTTCGCGACCGGCAGCCATTCGCGTTCGAGGAGCGAGACATCGACCTGGACGAGGCGCTCCAGCGGTCCTACCTGGAGCGGATTCCGGTCGTCACGATCGACGGTCGGGAGGTTTTCGAGTTGTTCGTGGACGAGGACGAATTCGAGCGGCGGCTCGCCGATGACCCCTAGTAGAGTGGAGATCGGGATGAGTTACGCGGTCGGGCGAGGCACCGAGATCCCGGATGATGTGGTGGCTGGCGAGCGGCCGGGAGAGAAGCTCTCGCTCGGCGTGGCCGCGCGGCTCTCGCGGTACCTGCAGGTCCTCACCCAAGCCCGGAAGATCGGCAAGGAGACGATCTCCTCCCAGGAGCTTGCCGACTACACGCACGTGAACTCGACTCAGATCCGCCGAGATCTCTCCGGGTTCGGCAAGTTCGGCAAGCGGGGGGTCGGCTACAACGTCGAATCGCTGGTGACGCAGATCCGGAAGATCCTGCGCACCTCGGGGCAGCACAACATCGCGCTGTTCGGCGCCGGCCACCTCGGCACCGCGATCGCCACCTCGGACATCTTCGCCGATCATGGCTTCCGCGTGGTCGCCGTTTTCGACGTGGACGAGGACAAGGTCGGCACCGAGATCGGCGCCCTCACGGTCCGGAAGAACTCCGAGATGAGCACCGTGATCGAGGACGAGGAGATCGTCGTGGCCGTACTGGCCGTCCCCTCGCACGCAGCGCAGGCGGTCGCCGATGAGCTCGTCGAGGCCGGGGTGAAGATCATCTTCAACTACTCCGACGCGCTGCTGCAGGTGCCTCCGGAGGTCACGGTGCACACGTCCAGCCCGGCCGTGGACCTGCTCTACGCGCTGTACTTCTATCTCACCTGATCGGCGCCTCGGGACGTGGATCTCGACATCGACACCGCTCGCGCGGCCTTCGAAGCATCAACCGACTTCACGGTCGGGCTCGAGGAAGAATTCGCGCTCCTCGATCGGCGCGAACTCGGCCTCGTGCCCCGGTTCGAGGAGCTGGCCTCGGCGGCGGCGGCGGATCCAGTGCTGTCCCAGTCGGTCGCCGGCGAGCTGATCCGCTCCGAGATCGAGATTCGCTCCGGGCGGGGCGAGGATCTGGCCGCGGCGACGCTCGCCCAGCGTGAGCGCAGACGACGCCTGTTCGCGCTGGCGGCCGAGCGAGACATTGCGCTGGGCGCGACCGGGAGCCATCCGTGGTCGGACTACCGCGAGCAGCAGATCATCGACACCGACCACTACCACCGGGTCGAGGAAGGGCTCAAGTACGTCGCCTGGCGCAACAACACCTTCTCCCTGCACGTGCACGTGGGCGTTCGCGGAAGCGACCGGGCCGTGCTGGTGTGCGATCGGCTCCGACCGGTGCTGCCGGTGCTGCTCGCGATCTCGGCCAATTCACCGTTCCTGGACGGTCAGGACTCGGGCCTGCACAGCAGTCGCACCCAGATCTTCACCAAGAGCTTTCCCCGTTGTGGAGTCCCGGACGCTTTCGGAAGCTGGAAGGCGTTCGCGGAGTACATCGACTTTCTGGTGCGGACGCGGTCGATCGTCGAGTACACCCAGGTCTGGTGGTCGGTCCGTCCGCACTTCGCGTTCGGGACCGTGGAGGTGCGGATCTGCGACGCCCAATCGACGGCCGCGGAGTCCGAGGGGCTCTCCGCGTTGATCGTCGCCTGCGTCGCCCAGGCGGCCCGAGACGTCGATGACGGTGTCCCGTTCGACGACCTGCCCCGGCGGTTGATCGAGGAGAACGTCTGGAGAGCGGTGCGCCACGGCCTCGACGGCGAGCTGCTTGACCTCGAGCGCGGCGAGCCGTACCCGGCAGGGGAGGCGCTTGAGCGGCTGGTGGAGTGGTCGGCGCCGATGCGGGCCGAGCTCGGGATCGAGGTTTCGCTGCCGCCGCACAACGGAGCCCAGCGCCAGCGCGCGATGCTCGAGTCGGGCTTGAGCCTGCGCGGGGTCTTCGGCGCGATGGTCGAGCAGACGCGCGATACGTATGCTGGGGCGCTCGGAAGCGCAGCGGAGGTGACGCGATGAGCACAGACCCGAGCAGCTCCACCGGCGGGCAGCCGACCGAAGCGGAGCTGCGGGCGGCCTACGAGGCCGAGATCAAGCAGATCCGCGTCGAACAGGTGCTGCTCGAGAACGTCGTGACGCTGGTCAACCTCGGGATGCGCCGTACCGGGCTGGCGCCCGGGACCGAGGATGAGCGCGATCAGGGTCAGGTCCGGGTCGCCATCGAGGCCGTGCGAGCGCTGCTGCCGTTGGTCGAGCAGGCGGCGCCGGCGCAGGGAAAGACGGTCCGGGATGCCGTTTCGCAGCTGCAGCTGGCGTACGTGAGGATCGGCGGTCAGGCCGCCACAGCCGACTCCCCCGGCGGTGCGGGAGAGGAAGCGGCGGCCTCGCCGGGAACCGAGGGGACAGGGTCGGGGGCCGGCGCGAGCGCTGGAACGGAGCCTCAGCGCGGCGATCCAGCGCCCGAGGCGCCGAAGCCGGGAGAGCCCGGTCCGGCGCAGCGCAGCGGTCGCCTATGGGTCCCCGGTCAGTAACCGGTACCGGTTTCCGTCGATCAAAATGTGCGGCAGGCGAACATCTGGCGGTGGCACACGCTAGACTCTCGCGGGCTAATTCTCGGGCCTCCGCTCGCCAGAGGGGTGGCCCTTTTGTAGTTATGTGGCTGCGCATCAGCGCGCGCCGCTTCCGACCTAAGAGCTCTCCGGAGGACCTTCTTGACTAGCTTCTTGACGCACCACGGCGTGCTGGTCGCCCTCGTGTGCGCTTCCGCGGCCCTCGTGTACGGCGTCGTCACGTCCCGTGCCCTGCTGGCCCTGTCGCCGGGCAACGAGCGGATGCGGGCGATCTCGGCGGCGGTGCAGGAAGGCGCCGGCGCGTACCTCAATCGCCAGTACGCGACGATCGCCGGGGTCGGCGTGATCCTGTTCATATTGCTGATCCCGATCCAGAACATCCGGGTCGCGATCGGCTTCGCCTTCGGCGGCCTGCTCTCGGCGTCCGCCGGTTACATCGGCATGAACGTCTCAGTACGGGCGAACGCGCGCGTGGCCGAGTCGGCTCGCGGCGGTGTCTCGCCGGCGCTGGCGGTCGCGTTCCGCGGCGGCGCCGTCACCGGGCTGCTGGTGGTCGGGCTGGCGCTGCTCGGCGTGGCCGGCTACTACGGCATCCTCACTTGGGTCGTGGGGGAGAGCCAGCGCGACGCCGTCAACGCGCTGATCGGCCTCGGCTTCGGGGGCTCGCTGATCTCGGTGTTCGCTCGTCTGGGCGGCGGCATCTTCACCAAGGCCGCCGACGTCGGCGCCGACCTTGTCGGCAAGATCGAGGCCGGGATCCCGGAGGACGATCCCCGCAACCCTGCCGTGATCGCCGACAACGTGGGCGACAACGTCGGCGACTGCGCCGGCATGGCCGCCGACCTGTTCGAGACCTACGCGGTCACCGCGGTGGCGGTGATGCTGCTCGGCGTGCTCCTGTTCGACCAGCAGTCCGCGGTGGCGCTGTTCCCGCTGGTGCTCGGCGGCGTCTCCATCCTCGCCTCGATCGTCGGCACGTTCGCGGTGCGCTCCCGAGCTGGAAACGTCGAGCGCGCCCTGTACCAGGGCCTGGTCACCTCCGGCGTGCTGGCGGCGTTGGCGTTCCTGCCCATCACCTACTGGATGATGCACGGCGTCACCCTCAAGGGGAGTGGGCTGACCCACGCCACGACCCCGCACTGGTGGAAGTTCTATCTCTGCGCCCTGATCGGGATCGGCGTCACCGCCTGCCTGTTCGTGATCACCGACTACTTCACCTCGACCCGGTTCGCTCCGGTCAAGAGCACCGCGCGCGCATCCCAGACCGGCCACGCCACGAACATCATCCAGGGGCTGGCACAGGGCTACCAGTCGACCGCCCCGCCGGCGATCGTGCTCGCGCTCGGGATCCTCGGCGCCTGGAAGCTCGCCGGGGGTGGCAGCCAGGGGATCTACGGCATCGGCGTCGCGGTGATGGCGCAGCTGTCGCTGACCGGTCTGATCGTGGCCCTGGACGCGTTCGGTCCCATCACCGACAACGCCGGCGGGATCGCCGAGATGGCCGACCTCCCCGCGGAGGTCCGCGACGTCACCGACCCGTTGGACGCGGTCGGAAACACCACCAAGGCGGTGACCAAGGGGTACGCCATCGGGTCGGCGGCGCTGGCGGCGCTGGTGCTGTTCGACGCCTTCGAGCGCGAGCTGACCGACCACGGGACGATCGCCAACTTCTCGATCGGCAACCCGGCTGTGCTCATCGGGCTGCTGCTGGGGGGGATGATGGTCTACCTGTTCGCGTCCCTGGCGATGGAGGCCGTCGGCCGCGCCGGCGGCGCGGTCGTCGAGGAGGTTCGCCGGCAGTTCCGCGAGAAGCCGGGGATCATGGACGGGACCGACCAGCCCGAGTACGGCGCCGCCGTCGGACTGGTCACCCGGGCCGCACAGCGGGAGATGATCCTGCCCTCGCTGATCCCGATCGTGATCCCGTTCATCGTCGGCCTGATCAGCGTCGAGGCGCTGGGCGGGCTGCTGATCGGGGTGATCGTGGTCGGTCTGTTCGTGGCCATCTCGATGACCTCGGGCGGCGGCGCCTGGGACAACGCGAAAAAGCTGATCGAAGACGGGGCCTACGGCGGCAAGGGCTCCGAAGCCCACGCCGCGGCGGTCACCGGCGACACGGTGGGGGATCCCTACAAGGACACCGCCGGGCCGGCGATCAACCCGATGATCAAGGTCGCCAACATCGTGGCGCTGCTCATCATTCCGCTCATCACCTAAGCGGGAAGCACTTAGCCTCGCGGCCTCCCCGGCCGGCGCAGGCGCTGCGTGTGCTGGAATTCGATGAGTGGTCGAGGCCCATGCAAGTGCCCCCGGCGGGGACGGCACCTGCGCAGCCCACGCGAGCGACAGCGGTAGCGAACGCAGGCGCCCCTCGCTCGGACGGCTGGGCTTTTTGGCAGCCAGCCTGGCCGTGCTCCTGTTGGCTGGATGTGGCGAATCGGCGCACAGCTCAACCCACGCCGCGGCTGCCCCCCGGCTGCCCGGGCCGTGCTCCCCGGTGGCGCGGGCGGCGATCGCGGGGTATGTGCGGACGGCGCCGGCGGGACTGAGTTCAACTCCAGGAACTTCGAACGGGGGCTCGCCGCAGTGTCGGTTCCGCTCGCGGGGGCTGACCGTCACCGCGATCATCGACTCGGGACCGCAGCCGTACTTCCTGCTCGAGCGGACGATCGTCGAGGACTCGCAGCAGTTCAGCACCGTGCGACTGGAGCCGGCGCCGGTACATGTCCCCAGGCTGGGGCTGGATGCGTCCTGGTTCCCGGGCGAGCAGCAGGTGATGACCACGGACGGGGTTCGGCTGATCACGGTCGCGGTCAGCTGGCGCGGCTCTTCGCAGGCTCGGCGCCGTGCCCTTGCGGCCGCGACCGCGCGGACCTACCTCGGACCGCTTCGACCCCAGGCCGCCGATCCGAACGGCTCTTGATCGCTGGGCTCTGCATTCGCAAACGCAGCCGTTAGAGTCCACCGCATGTTCATCTTGATCGTGGGCTGCGGCCGGGTGGGATCGGCGGTGGCGAAGCGGGCGCTCGACGCGGGCCATGAGGTCTCGGTGCTCGACAGTGATCCGCTCTCCCACGAGCGCCTGGACAAGGACCAGTCGACCACCTGGGAGGACTCCGGCGGCCGGTTTACGGTCGGCACCGCGCTCGAGATCGACGGGCTGATCGAAGCTGGGATCGACGACGCCGACGTCTTCCTGGCCGCGACCCGGGGGGACAATACGAACCTGGTGATCGCCCAGATCGCGCAGCGCCGATTCAAGGTTCCGCGGGTCGTTGTCCGAGTGGCCGATCCCGGGCGGGCGGCCTGGTATGCGGAACAGGGGCTGCTCACGATCTCCCCGACTCAGCAGGCGATCGACCAGGCCACCGAACTTGCCCTCGCCGGCGACAGGGTCGGCTGACCATGTACGTGATCATCGCCGGCGCCGGCAAGGTCGGTTGGAACCTCGCCCGCGAGCTGATCGCCAAGGACCGCGAGGTCACGCTGATCGAGTCCGACCACAACCGCTACCGGGTGGTCGAGGAGGAACTCGAGCACGCAGTCCAGTACGGCGATGCGACCGAGCTCTGGGTCCTCGAGCGCGCCGGAATCCAGCGGGCGGACCTGGTGATCGCCGTCACCGGGGATGACGAGGACAACATCCTGATCTGCCAGGTGGCGAAGGAGAAGTACGGCTGCCAGCGGATCGTGGCCCGCGTCAACAATCCGCGAAACCTTCAGCACTTCAAGCTGCTCGGGATCCAGCCGGCGGTGTCGGCCACCGATCTGATCCTCCGGTTGATCGAGCACGAGGTGCCCGAGTACGGGCTGATCCAGTTGCTCGCGCTCGAGGAGGAGCACCTCGAGATCATCGAGCTCGAGGTCAGCGACGGCTCGCCTGCCGCCGGTCGGCGGGTGCAGGACGTGGTGCTTCCCGACGGATCGTTGATCATCTCGGTGCTGCGCGGCGGTACCGGGTTCGTGCCCAAGTCCGATTCGGTGATCGAGGCAGGCGACCAGGTGTTGCTGATCCTCGACCCGGGACTGGAGTCGCGGATCACGCCGCAGTTCTCGCCCGAGGGGGCTGCGGTCGGCGGGGATGGCTGAGCGGCAGGTCGACTATCTCCTGATCGGCGGGGGCCTGGCGGCCGGTAACTGCGCTCGGTGGCTGCGCGACTCGGGCGCCGACGGTTCGATCCTGTTGGTCGGGCGCGAGGCCGATCTTCCCTACAACCGGCCGCCGTGCTCGAAGGGCTACCTCCGCGGACAGGAGTCGCGTGACGAGATCCTGTTCCGGCCGGCGGACTGGTACGCAACGCAGCAAGTCGAGGCGCTGACGCGTACCTCGGTGATGAAGCTCGACGCCGCGTCGCGGACGGTCACGCTGTCCAACCGGGACCAGGTCGGCTTCGACAAGGCCCTGATCGCCACCGGCTCCGGTGTGCGGCGGTTGGGTGTGCCGGGGTGTGAGCTGGAGGGCATCCACTACCTCCGCACGCTGTCGAACAGCGACACGATTCGCGACGACGCGTCCGGCAAGCGCGTGGTCCTGATCGGGGGCTCGTATATCGCCAGCGAGGTCGCGGCGTCATTGACCGACATCGGCAGCTCGTGCACGATGGTGATGCTCGAGCCGCTGCCGCTCAGCCGCACCTTCGGCGAACGCGCCGGGCAGTTTTTCCACGACCGGCTCGAGGACCACGAGATCACGATCCACGGCGATGACGAACTCGACCGCTTCGAGGGCGCCGACGGCCGCGTTGCCCGCGTGATCACCAAGCGCGGCCGCGTGCTGCAGGCCGACGCCGTGGTCGTCGGAGTCGGGGCGACGCCCGACGTGACGCTTGCCCGCAATGCCGGACTCGAGATGGGTGACGGCGGCGGGGTGCGGGTCGATTCACGGCTCCAGGCGTCGGTCGCCGGGATCTACGCGGCCGGGGACATTGCCGACTACGAGAGCGTGGTCCACGGTGGCCGGCGGCTTCGCATCGAGCACTGGGACGTCGCGTTCAACCAGGGCAAGGCGGCGGCGCTCAACATGCTCGGGCGCGACCAACCCTACGACGTGGTGCCGTATTTCTTCTCCGACCTCTCGGATTGGCTGTCGCTCGAGTACGTCGGCCCCGCCTTCGATTGCGACGAGGAAGTGGTTCGCGGCTCGATCGAGGACGGGGAGTTCAGCATCTGGTACCTCCGCGGCCGCCGTGTCGCGGGGGCGCTGTCGGTCGGGCGACCCGAGGACCTCGGGCATGCTTCTCGGTTGCTCAGCTCGCACGCCGATCTCGGCGATCGGGTCGGGGAGCTGGGCGATCTGGGGACCGACCTCGCGTCGCTCTAGTCCTCGCGCGTCCGCAGCTCGCCCGCGTCGTCGGGCTCGGGCTCGGGTGCGGACGGTTCGCCGGGCGCGGGTTCGCCGGGCGCGGGTTCGTCGGCCGCGGGTTCGCCCGGGACGGACTCGTTGGGCGCGCCGCGCATTTCCGGGCGCCGGCGCGGAGCGCCGCCCGGCAGCCGATCGACGAGGCGACCGAAGCGGTCAATGGCCCCCTCGAGCGGTGTCGCCATCTCCAGCGCCCGCTCGAACGTCGGCAGCACGGTGACCAGGTCGCTGCCCGTCTCCACCACCCTGCTCGCGGCATCGACGATCTCCGCGCCGCGGGTGTCGATCCGACGCCCGACCTGGCGCATCTCGGCGCCCATCTGGACGAGCTCCGCGGCGCGCGTGTCGAGCCGTTCGCCGAGCGCCATCATCGCGTCCGCCCGGGCGTCCAGGCGCTCCGCGATCGTCTGCACGCGGTGACCGATGGCCACCACCTCCTCGCCCAGCTCGATCAGCCGGTCAAACTGGGCCGGCGCCAGGCGGGCCAGGCGCGCCACCGCGGCCAAGTCCGAGAGCATCCGGTTGACCACCGCTTGCGGCGGCTCGATGGGGAGGCCGAGGATCCGCAACTCATGAGGACAGTAGCCGAGGCGGAGTCTCGGATCTCGCCCCCATCGACCCTGCACCCGCCGGGCCGCGGTCTCGGTTCGGTCTGCGCACCGGCAGGGATTCGAGCTGCGGGGCAGGGATTCGAACCCCGATAACCAACTCCAGAGGCTGGCGTCTTGCCGTTAGACGACCCCGCATGGCCGGCGTTTGAGCATAGCCGATGACCGCCTGTCCGTCCGAGGCAAATGCAAACATATGTTCGCCTCGGATCGAGGCCGAAACGGGTCAGCTGACCATGGTCTCGCCGCCGCCCGCTACCCCCCGATCGGCGAACTCCGCCGGCCGCTTGGCCATCCCCGCGCTCACGGCGGCGAGCTGATTGGCGGAGCCGACCAGCGAACGCTGGATCTCCGCCTCGAGCGCCAGGCTGTCGGGCGCCGGCAGCGTCCACGCCTCGTCAAAGAGCCGCTTGGCGCCCCGGACGGCGTCGGGTGACCTGGTGGCGATCTCGGCTGCGAGCTCGCGCGCCAAGCCGAGCGGGTCATCGGAGAGGCGGGTGACGACGCCCAGCCGCAGGGCTTCCTCGCCGCTGAAGATCCGGCCCGTGTAGGTGAGCTCCTTGGCCACGTCGATGCCCACGAGGCGCGGCAGGGTCTGCGTGATCGACATGTCCGGGACGAGGCCCCATCTGACCTCCATCACCGACAGGCGCGCGTCGGGAGTGGCGATCCTGACGTCCGCCGCGAGCGCGATCTGGAGGCCCCCGCCGAAGCAGTTGCCGTGCACGGCGGCGATCACCGGTACCGGCAGGCTGATCCAGTCGTAGGCGGCCCGCTGGAACCAGTTGGGAACCGAGCCGCGGAGCGGATCGACGAGCCCGTCGAGACCCTGGCCGCCGGCCATCACGCCCATCACGTCGAGCCCCGAGCTGAAGCTGGGGCCCTCGCCGTGCATAACGACGACCCGGACCCCCGGCTCGCCGGCCAGCTGCGCCGCCGCTTCGACGATCCCCTCGAACATCGGAATGTCAAGCGCGTTGTGCTTGTCGGGGCGGGCGAGGGTGACGGTGGCGACGTGGTCGGCGACCTCGATCTGCACGCGCTCGGAACTCATGGCCGCAAGCCTATTCGACAGCCCCGACCGGATCACCTGTCCACGGGGCTCATTCGACCGCCGTCACCGGATCACCGATCCGGACGACGCCCCCTTCGACAACCTGGCCGTAGATCCCGAACGGCAGCGGCTCGGTGGTGTCGAGCCCGTGGCGGTAGCTGGCGAGGATGTCGAGCGTCGGCAGGTCGATCGTGCCGGTCTCGGGATCGCGGCTGGTGATCAGGCACCGGCCCACGTGACCGTGGAAATGGATCGTGGCGGCGCCGATCCGCAGATCGCGACCGATCCAGGCATCCTCGGCGTGGGCGGCGATGCCGTCGACCTCGATCAGCATCCGAAACCGCCGGCTGTCGATGTCGGGCTCGCCGGCGGCGTCGGCAAGCGCCGCCAGCGACGCCCGCGAGATCAGCGACGTCCCGCCCCCCTCGCCGCGGTCAACGGCGGCGGCGGCCGCCTCCACCAGCCGGACGGGCTCGCCCAGATGGTCCGAGAGCGCGGCCGCGAACGGTCCCTCCACGAGCCGGCCGTCGAGGGTGTCGGAGTAGAACCGGGCCGTGATCGGGGCACCCGCCTCGGGAACCCCCTCCACCACCCGGCGATCGGGGAACGTGAGGCTCAGACGGCCATCGTCGGCGGCGGCGACGATGGTCTGGAGCGCGCCCAGCCGCTTGGCGTTGAACATCCGCCCGCGGTCGTCGATGACGAAGAAGCGCCGGTCCCCGCGCGCGCCCGCCGGGCCGAGCTCGACCGCGTCGACGCGCCGCAGACGGGTGCCCTTGACCGGCGTCGTCGACAGGGCAACTACGGTGATCACGCCGCCGCCTGCTCGGCCCAGTCGCGATAGAGCCGCCAGTAATAGCCACCGGCGTCGAGCAGCTCCTCGTGCGTCCCCTGCTCCACCATCCGGCCGTGCGCGATGACCACGATCCGCCCGGCGTGCCTGATCGTCGACAGGCGGTGGGCGATCACGATCGCGGTGCGGCCGGCGAGCAGCCGCCGCAGCCCCTGCTCGATCAGGCTCTCGGTGCGGACGTCGACGTTCGAGGTCGCCTCGTCGAGCACGAGGATGCGTGGATCGGCGACCAGCGCCCGGGCGAACGCGAGCAGCTGACGCTGGCCGGCTGAGAGCTGCACGCCGCGCTCGCCGACCTGGGTGTCGTACCCGTGTTCGAGCGTCTGGATGAAGTCATCGGCGCCCACGGCCTTGGCCGCAGCGCGGATCTCGGCGTCGGTGGCGTCGCGGCGGCCGAAGGCGAGATTCTCGCCCACCGTGCCGCTGAACAGGAACCCCTCCTGCGGCACGATTCCCATCTGCGAGCGCAGGGACTCCGCGGTCACGGAGCGGAGGTCGTGGCCGTCGATCTCGATCCTGCCCTCGGTCGGATCGTAGAACCGGGCCGCCAGCTTGGCGAACGTCGACTTGCCGGCGCCGGTGGCGCCGACAAGCGCCACCGTCTGGCCGGGCGGGATCACCAGATCGAGGTCCCGCAGCGCCCACGCCGAGTCCGGGTCGGACCCGTAGCGGAAGGAGACATCGTCGAAGCGGAGCTCGCCCCGGATCCGAGGCAGCTCGACGGCGTCCGGCGCGTCGACGAGATCCGGCTCCTGGGCCAGCAGCTCGAGGATCTTGTCGAGCGCGGCCATCCCGGACTGGTAGGTGGTGTAGAGCTGGGAGAGCTGCTGAATCGGGTCGAAGAAGTTGTTCAGCGCGGCGATGAACGCGAACACGACGCCGGTGGAGGTGTGGCCGTTCAAGGCCTCGAAGCCGCCGATCACCAGGATCTCGACCGTGACCAGCGCCGACAGCAGCTCCACGCCGGGGAAGTAGGCCGCGTTCAGCCTCACCGTCGTCATGTTCGCGGCGCGGTTCTCCTCGTTGAGCTCGCCGAAGCGGGCGATGTGGCGCTGCTCCTGGCCGAAAGCGCGGACCACCCGAATCCCCGACAGCGTCTCCTGGAGGTAGCCGGTGATCGCGGCGATCTTCTCCCGGGTCAGCCGGTAGGCATCGGCGGAGGCGATCCTGAACGCGAGCGCGCCCGCGGCCAGCAGCGGCAGGGCCAGGAAGGTCAGCAGGGCCAGGTGGAAGTCCATCACCATGAGGATCACGACCACGCCGATCAGCATCAGCCCCGACTGGAACAGCGTGGCCATCCCGTCCTCGACCAGCTGGTCGAGCGCCTCGACGTCGTTGGTCAGGCGCGAGATGATGACACCGGCCCGGTTGCGCGAATAGAAGCCGATCGACAGCCGCTGCAGATGGGCGAACAGCTGCAGCCGCAGATCCTGAAGCGCACGCTGCCCCACCCACCCGACCAGGTACGTCTGCAGGTAGGAGGCCACGGCGTACAGCAGCGCGGAGAGCAGGAACCCGACCACGACCCAGTCGAGCGCGCTCACGTCGTGGCGCTTGATGCCGGTGTCGATCGCCAGCTTGGCCAGCGGCGCCGGCGCCAGCGCCGCCCCGGTGGCGACCACGAGCGAGGTGAACATCGCCACCACCCGCCAGCGATACGGCGCCACCAGCTCGGCCAGGGCACGGAGCTTGCGGCCCCGTCCTCCCGTGGCACGCAGCCGGCGCTGGAGCTCGGTCAGGCGGCCCTGGCGGTTCATAGCCCGGCCACCTCCGCCTCGACCGGCTTGCGCGTCATGAACACCTGATCGGGCATGCCTTTCTCGACAATGTCGCGGTACAGATCAGAGCGCTGGAGCAGCTCGTCGTGATCGCCCCGGTCGACGACCCGGCCGTCCTCGAGGACGACGATGTCGTCCGCGAGCGCGATCGTGGAGAGCCGGTGGGCGATCACGAACGTCGTCCGGCCCTGCATCACCTCGCGCAGCGCGAGCTTGATCTCCTGCTCGGTCGAGGCGTCCACCGACGAGGTGGCGTCATCGAGGATCAGGATCCGGGGCTGGGCCAGGAACGCGCGGGCGATCGAGATCCGCTGGCGCTGGCCGCCTGACAGCGTCAGGCCCCGCTCGCCGACCAGCGTCTCGTAGCCCTGCGGCAGCCGCTCGATGAATCCGTGGGCCTGGGCGGCCCGCGCGGCTTGCTCCACCTCCGCCCGGGTCGCATCCGGACGACCGTAGGCGATGTTGTCGTGAACGGTGGCGGAGAACAGGAACGGGTCGTCGTTGACGATGGCGATCTCGTGGCGGAGGCTGACCAGGTCGACCGAGCGCACGTCCGCGCCGTCGATCAACACCGATCCCCCGGTGACGTCGTAGAGCCGGGGCAGCAGCGACACGAGCGAGGTCTTGCCTGATCCCATGGCGCCGACGAGCGCCACGGTGCTGCCTCCGTGGACGTCGAGGTCGATCTCGTGGAGGGCCGGGCGGGTGGCGCCGTCGAAGGTCAGACTCGCGCGCTCGAGCGTCACCTGGCCCGGCCCGTCGGGGAGCGCCGGCGCGCCAGCCGGAACCGTCATCCGGGGTTCGCGGTCGAGAAGCTCGAAGATCCGCGCGCCCGAGGCCGTCGCCCGCTGCGCCGCGCTCAGCATGTAGCCGAGCGTCCGCATCGGCGAGATCAGCATCAGCAGATAGGCGTAGAAGGCGGTGAATTGCCCGAGGCTGAGTGTCCCGTCCATCACCTGGCGGCCGCCGACGAGCAGGATGACGGCCAGCCCGAGGTTGGGCAGGAAGCTGATCATCGGGCCATAGAGGGCCTGGATCCGGGTGGCGATCATCTGCTGGTCGAACACCCGTTCGACGGAGCGGCGGAACCGGCCCAGCTGGCGCTCCTCCTGGGCGAAGGCCTTGACCACCCGCACGCCGGAGACGTTCTCCTCCGCTTCGGCGGTCAACTCGGCGATCCGCTGCTGGGCTTCCTGGATCGCCGGACGCGAGCGGCGGCCGTAGCGCTGCGCGATCAGGACAACGAACGGCACCGGCGCGAGGGCCAGCGCCGCCAGCAACGGCTGCAGCGCGAACATCGCGGCGGCGGCGAGCAGGATCGACAACGCCGACTGAGCGATGAAGATCAGCCCGTAGCCGAGGAAGAAGCGGACCGCCTGCAGGTCGACGGTTGCTCGGGACATCAGCTGACCCGTCTGCTGGCGGTCGAAGAACGACAGCTCGAGTCGCTGCAGATGGCCGTAGAGGCGGTTGCGCAGATCGAGCTCGACGCCGAGCGAGACGTCTCCCGCGACCAGCCGGCGGAGCACGCTCAGCACCAGTCGGCCCAGACCCGCGACTGCGATCGCGATCGCCCACCCCACCAGCTGCTGGCGGTGTCCCGATCGGATCGCGTCGATCGCCACGCCGGTCAGATACGGGATCAGCACCGTGAAGCCGATCGATCCGAACGCGAACGCAAACGACCACGCCACGCCCCTCCGATGGGGATACAGAAAACCAAGCAGGCGTCGGAACGTCAGCATACTTCATAAAGTATAGTGACTAGTCGACCGGCGTGCGTCGCCGGCGGCCTGCCGGGAACCTACGGCCCGACGCACGGCGGGGACGTGAAACGCAAGTCGTCTGGCGGCCGGCGTGCCTCGCCGCCCTCACCTGATCGCGGCCACGGCCCGGACCGGGACCCCGTGCGCACCGGACGACCGGCGGTAGCCCGACGCCTCGGCGTGCTCGAGCCACCGTCCCGAGCCCCTGGCCACGCACGTGCGCGGTGACTCGGCCAGCTGCGCCGGCATCTGCATCTCGTGACGCAGCCGCTCCGGCAGCCCCCTCAGCAGCGACCCGCCTCCGACGAGCACGATCCCGCGATCGATGATGTCGGAGGCGAGCTCCGGCGGGGTGCGGGCCAGCGTGTCCTTGACCGCCCGGACGATCTGAGCGAGCGGCTTCTCGAGCGCGACCCTCAGCTCGCCGCTGGTGAGCCGCACCGTCTTCGGGAGCTCGGATACGGCGTCGATGCCCGAGATCTCGGCCGTGAGCTCGGTGTCGAGCGGGAACGCGGAGCCGAGCTCGAGCTTGACCTGCTCGGCCGTCCGCGGATCGACCAGCAGCTTGTGCTGGCGCTTCAGATGGCCGACGATGGCTTCGTCGAGTTGGTCGCCGCCTACGGCCACGGACTCTGATACGACGATCCCGCCGAGCGAGATCACCGCGACCTCGCTGATGCCGCCGCCGATGTCGAGGATCATGGAACCGTCCGGCTCGAAGACCGGCAGCCCCGTGCCGATCGCGGCGGCGATCGGCCCCTCGATCAGATAGGCCTGTCGGGCTCCCGCGGACAGGCAGGCCCGCCCGACCGCGTGCGTGTGGACGCTGGTCACGCCGGTGGGGACGCAGGTCACGATCCGGGGGTGCGCCCAGGGGTTCCGGTGCACCTCGTGGATGAGGTGCGACAGCAGCCGTTCGGTGAGCTCGAAGTCCGCGATCACCCCGTTCCTGACCGGGCGGACGGGGGCGACCCCGCCGTCGACGATCGCCTGGGCCTCGACCCCGACCGCTCGAACCGCTCCCGTGCCGGACTCGACCGCCACGACGCTCGGCTCCCACAGCACGATCCCGTCGCCGCGCAGGTACACCAGGGTGTTCGTGGAGCCGAGATCGACGGCCATGTCACGGCCGGCGAGGCCACTCGCTGCTCTTGCTGCCATGTCCCAACATTCGACACCCGATCGCCAGAGCCTCGCGGGCCGTGCCACCGTTGCCAGCGGCGCCGGGATCGTGGGAGGATGCCGGGATGGCCGAGGAGCACCTCTCAGGGACACTGGCCGCGGCGGCGACGCCGCTGCGCGACGGGGGCGAGCGCCTGGACGAGGATGCGCTGGGCTCGCTGCTCGAGTTCTACGGCGCCAGCGGGATCGAGGGCCTGCTGGTGCTCGGCACGACTGGCGAGGGGATTCTGCTCGGGGGCGAGGAACGCCGTCGCGTTGCCGAGTTGGCCGTCACCGGCGCCGACGCCCTGCGCGTGATCGTGCACTGCGGAGCGCAGTCCACGGCCGAGACCTGCGCGCTGGCCTCCCATGCCGCCGAGGCCGGCGCCGCCGCTGTCGCCGTGATCGCGCCGCCCTACTTCGCGCTTGACGCCGATGAGCTTCTGGAGCATTTCGCCGCCGCCGCCGCGGCGTGCGTGCCGCTGCCGTTCTACGTCTACGAATACGCCGACCGCAGCGGCTACGCGGTCCCCCCGGTGGTCGTCGAACGACTCCGCGAGCGCACGCCCAACCTCGCCGGGATGAAGGTCTCCGACGCCCCGTTCGAGCGCGCCGCGCCTTATCTGGCCACGGGCCTGGACGTCTTCATCGGAGCCGAGGGCGTCATCCGCGTGGCGCTCGAGCACGGCGCGGTGGGCGCGGTGTCGGGGGTGGCCGCGGCCTTCCCGGAGGCCGTGGCCGCGCTGGTCCGCGAGCCCACGCCCGAGCGCGCCGCGCTGGTGGAGTCGCTGCGGGTCACGCTCTCCGACCAGCGCTTCCAGGCCTCGGTGAAGGTGGCGCTGGGGCTCCGCGGCGTGCCCGTGCGCCCGGACGTCCGCTCGCCGCTGCGGCCGCTGCCCGCCGGCGCGGTCGAGCGCCTGCGCGCCGGGCTCGAGCGGCTGCTCGGAGCCGATGCGCTGCAGGTGGGGGCGTTCTAACTCGTCGCGGGTCGCCCTCGCCTGCGTCAGCGATACAGGGCGTCGAAGCGCTCGGCGTACTTCTCGTGGACGACGTTGCGCTTGACCTTCAGCGTAGGGGTCAGCTCCCCGGACTCCTGCGAAAGGTCGTGATCGAGAATGAAGAACTTCTTGACCTGCTCCGGCGGGGCGTACTTGCCGTTCGCCTTGTCGAGCTCGCCCTGGATCAAGGCGATCACATCGGGGTGCCGAGACAGCGCCGCGATCGACGTGTCCTCGATGCCGCGACGCTGCGCCCAGGGCACGATTTCCTCCTCGTCGAGCGTGATCAGCATCGTCGGGAACGGCCGGCGATCGCCGTGCATCATCGCCTGGGAGACGTAGCGGGTCTGCTTGAGGTCGTTCTCGAGGTTGGCCGGGGTGAGGTTCTTGCCGCCGGCGGTGATGATGATGTCCTTCTTGCGGCCGGTGATGAACAGGAACCCGTCCTCGTCGAGCCGGCCGAGGTCGCCGGTGTGCAGCCAGCCGTCGATCACGGCGCCGAACGACGCGTCCTCGTTCTTGTAGTACCCCTGGAAAATGTTGGCGCCCTTGAGCAGGATCTCGCCGTCGTCGGCGATCCGGATCTCGACCCCCGCGTGAGCCCGGCCCACGGACCCGAACCGGTGCTCCCCGGGCCGCATGCCGGTCGCCGTGGTCGAGGTCTCGGTCATCCCGTAGCCCTCCATCACCGGCACGCCCGCGGCATAGAAGAACTCGAGGATCTCCTTGGCGATCGGCGCCGCTCCGGTGACCGCCTCCCGCAGCCTGCCCCCGAACGCGCCGCGGACCAGCTTGAACAGGCGCTCGTCGGCCTGGTTGTACGCGGCCTGTAGCTCTTCCGGGACCTCCTGTCCGGCCGCTTCAAGCTCACGGAGGCGCAGTCCGACCTGCGTCGCCTGGGCCACGAGCTCCGGATCGGCCTGCGAGGTGACCAGCGTGTAGAGCTTCTCGAACAGCCGGGGCACCGACGGCAGGTAGGTCGGACGGACCTCCGACAGCTCGGGGATGATCTTGGCCGTGTCACCGCCCCAATAGGCGATGGCCACGCCGCGGTCCACGCCGGCCAGCATCAGCAGCAGCCCGAACGCGTGGGCCAGCGGCAGGAACAGGTAGATCAGGTCGTCGGGGTCGGAGACGATGTCGCGCTCGGCGACCATGTCGAGCACCGCGCGATAGTTGCCGTGGGTGAGGACACAGCCCTTCGGCGGCCCGGTGGTGCCCGACGTGTAGATGAACGTGTACGGGTCGGTCTTGCTCACCGCGGCCACGCGCGCGTCGAGCTCGGACCGCTGGCGCGCTCGGCCGCGCGCACGAAGCTCCTCGAGCGACACCGTGCCCTCGCCGGCATCCGCACCCTCGACAACCACGATGTGGCGCAGCGCGGGCAGCTGCTCGCGGACGGCCTCGACCTTGGCCAGCTGCGCCCCACCCTCGCAGATGATCGCCGCCGACTCAGAGTTGCCGGCGACCCACGCGCACTCCTCGGGCGAGTTCGTGGGGTAGATCGGGACGACGACGGCTCCGGCGGCACTGATCGCCAGGCTGCACCACGTCCACTCGACCCGGGTCGTGCACAGCAAGCTGACCCGCTGGCCCGGCTCGACGCCGAGCTCGATCAATCCCCGCCCGATCTCGGACACGATCTCGCCCATCTCGGAGAACGTGATGTCGCGCCACTCGCCGTCTACCTTGTGCTTCTGGGCCACGCGACCGCCGTACAGCTCGAGGGCGCGGGGGAGTAGATCAGCGATCGTGTTCGATCCGGTGGTGGGGGATGCGGAGGTGGTCTCCATCGCCGTCATCCTTACAGCTTGTCGGGTGCCACGGCGGCGCTTCGGGGGTCGATCAGGATCTTGGCGTGGACCTCGGGCTGGGCGAGCGTGTCGAACGCGGCACGGACGCCATCGAGGCCGACTGTCCCGGTGATCAGCGGCCGCGGGTCGACCTTGCCGTCGGCGAGCATGTGCAGCACGTCGCGGAACTCAACCGGGGTGTAGGCGAACGCGAACCGCATATCGATCTCCTTGTTGACGGCCATCGCCGGCGTGATCTGATCGGCACCGACGACCACGCCGACGACGACGACGCGGGAGAACATCGGTGCGCCGTCGATGATGCTCTCGATCACCCCGGGCATCCCGACACACTCGAAGATCACCGGGTGCTTGGGGGCGAAGCCGAGCGCCTCGCCCAGCCGCCACGCGTGCCACCAGCCGACCGGGAGCCGCTCGAGCTTCTCGCGCGTGGAGACGGCGAGCTCGAGGGCGGACGGGATGTCGGCGAGCTGGCCACGGGCCTGCACCGCGGTGTAGGGCGAATCGCGTGCCGGGTCGATGACCACGTCGGCGCCGCAGGCGCTGGCCAGGGCCCGGCGACCGGGCGAGTAGTCGCTGGCCACGACGGTCCGCACACCCTTGGCTTTCAGCATCAGGATCACCGCGAGCCCGACCGGTCCGCAGCCGATCACGATCGCCACCGTGCGCTTGCCGACCTCGCCGCGGCGCACGGCGTGCCAGCCCACCGCCAGCGGCTCGGTGAGTGCGGCGACGTCGGTCGGCAGTCCGTTGGGGACCGGCATCATCAGCGCCTCCTCGACCAGCAGCCGCTCGGCGTAGGCGCCGGGAGCGTGCATCGACAGGCCGACCATGTCCACGCCCCCGCCGCCGCGCAACAGCGGCAGTGCGACCACCGCCGTCCCGGAGGACAGGTTCCTGCGGCAGTCGGGGCCATACTCCGCGACCTCGCCGCAGAACTCGTGACCGAATACGATCGGCTGATCGGACCGCGCGAAACGGTCATAGCCGGCCTGCTCGGCCAGCTCGGCCCACTGATCGCAGCCCGTGCGCGCGTGGAGATCGGAGCCGCAGATGCCGCACCGCGACACCTGAACGATGACCTGCCCGGGGCCGGGCACGGGCTCGGGCCGCTCGACCACCTCGAGCTCGGCGTTCGTGCACACCACCGCCCTCATCGACGGAAACTCTACGCGGCGGCGAGGAACCGAGCCAGCAGCCTCCGAACCCTCGCGGGCGGTAGGGTCCCGGCAGCGAGACGAAAAGCGATGGCCACCGTTCGTGAAGCGACATTCGAGCCGTTCCGAGCCCACGAGACGCTGGCGCTGCACGAAGCGATCGCGGCCGACGAGCGGCCGCGGCTGATCCAGGTCCGCGTAGCCTCCGCGATGTGGATGCAGTGATGTCGGCGGTCGCGGATCGAGCCCCCGACTGGGTCGCCGGCGGAACTCCGGAGCCGCTGCGCGGCGAGCTGATCGCGGCGCTCGGCGCCGATCGGGTGCTGGCGCGGGCGCTGGACCTCGTCAGCTACGCCTCCGATGCCAGCCCCTACCGCCAGATTCCTAAGGCCGTGGTGATGCCCCGCGACGTCGAGGACGTGCGCAAGCTGTTCGCGTTGGCGTCTCGGCGGCGGACGCCGCTGGTGTTTCGCGCCGGCGGCACGTCGCTCAACGGTCAGTCGCAGACCGATTCCATCCTGGTCGACGCCCGCCGCCACTGGCAGCGCGCCCGGATCGAGGACGGCGGGACGCGGGTGCGGGTGCAGCCCGGGATCGTGCTGGGGCACGTCAACCGGTTGCTGGCTCGCCACGGACGCAAGCTGGGACCGGATCCGGCGAGCACCGACATCGCCTGCGTCGGCGGCGTGATCGCCAACAACTCCGGCGGCATGCGCTGCGGCGTCACCGCCGACTCGTATCGAACGGTGCGGGCGATGAAGCTCGTGATCGCGAACGGGCTGGTGATCGACACCGAGGCCGCCGACGCCGAGCAGCGGTTCGAGCGCGGGGCGCCGGAGCTGGCGGCCGGCCTGAGCGAGATCCGCGACCGGCTCCGCGCCGACTCGGAGCTGGCCGAACGAGTCCGGCGGAAGTTCGAGATCAAGAACACCACCGGGTACCGGCTGTGCGCGTTCCTGGACGCTGACACACCGCTCGAGATCTTCCGGCGGCTGGTCGTGGGCTCGGAGGGAACCCTGGCCTTCGTCGCCGAGGCGGTGTTCGACACCGTGCCGTTGGGCCGCCACAGCACGATCTCGCTGTCGTTCTTCCCCGACGTGGACGCCGCGGCGGAGGCGGTCGGGCCGATGGTCGCGGCCGGCGCCACCGCGACCGAGCTGATGGTGGCGCCGACGCTGATCGCGGCCGCCTACAACATGCCGGGAACGCCGGAGCGCTGGAAGCAGCTGCCCCCGGAGTCGGGCGCGCTGCTGGTCGAGTTCAGGGCCGACGATCCGGCCGCGCTCGACGATCGCGAGGCCGCGGCGCTGGCGATCCTGGCCGACCGGGAGCTGGTCGACCCGCCCCGCTTCTCCCGCGACCGGGAGGAGATCGAGACGGTGTGGCACGTCAGGGAGGGGATGCACGGTCTGGTGGCCGCGTTCCGTCCTCCCGGCGTACAGCTGATCGTCGAGGACGTGTGCGTCCCGCCGGCGCGGATTGCCGAGGCCGCGGGGGACCTCCGGGCGCTGCTCAGCGAGCACGGCTTCCTGCCGGGGCTGGCGGGCCACGCCTCGGCGGGCAACCTCCATTTCATGCTCACGCCGAACTTCGGCGAGCCGGGCGACCTGGAGCGCTACGACGCGTTCATGAACGACCTGGTCGAGCTCATCCTGTCCAAGTACGACGGCTCGCTGAAGGCCGAGCACGGCACCGGCGTGAACATGGCGCCGTTCGTGGAGCGGGAATGGGGAGCCACCGCCACCGAGCTGATGTGGCAGGTCAAACGGCTGGCCGACCCGGACGGGATCCTCGCCCCGGGGATCGTGCTCAACCGCGAGCCGGGAGTGCACCTGCGCAATCTCAAGTCGACGCCCGAGATCGAAGATACGGTCACCAAGTGCATCGAATGCGGGTTCTGCGAACCGGTCTGCCCGTCTCGAAACGTCACCACGACGCCGCGCCAGCGGATCGCGGTGCGGCGGGAGCTGGCCCGGCAGCCCGAACACTCGCCGGTCCGGCAGGCGCTGCTCGAGCAATACCAGTACGACGGGATCGAGACCTGCGCCGCGGACGGCTCGTGCAGTCACGCCTGCCCGGTGGGGATCGACACCGGCAAGCTGATCAAGGATCTTCGCCACGCCGGGCACGGGGCCCAGGCCGAGCGCGCGGGCGCGGCGGCGGCGCACGGCTATCGCGTGCTCGAGCGCGCGGCCCGAGAGGGCCTGCGGGTCGGCGGGTCGGCGGCGCGCGCATGGAGGTCGAGCATCCCGCCGGCGGCCCCCTCGCGGCTGCCGTTCACGCTGCGGGAAGGCGCCGCCGCGGTCTACATGCCGGCGTGTATAAACCGCATCTTCGGCAACGACTTCGACGCCGCTGCGCATCCCACTGTGCCCGAGGCGCTGGTCGCGGTCTCGGCCCGGGCGGGGCTCCCGCTGTGGATCCCGCCCGACGTCGCCGGCCACTGCTGCGGGACGCCGTGGAGCTCGAAGGGCTATGAGCGGGGGCACCGGGTGGTGGCCGAACGGATCCGCGCCGCGCTGGGACGCTGGAGCGAGGGCGGCCGGCTCCCGGTGGTGATCGACGCCAGCTCCTGCACCCACGGGGTGGTGGCGGAGGTCGGCGTGGAGGGCGTGGAGGTGCTCGACTCGATCGCCTGGGTCCACGACCGGCTGCTCGCCCGCCTCGAGCTCCGTCGCCGGCTCGGGTCCGTGGCCGTGCATCCCACGTGCGCGTCGCGACACCTGGGCCTTTCCGACAAGCTGGTCGCGATCGCCTCGCAGCTCGCCGAGGACGTGGTCGTCCCGGCGGCCACCGGATGCTGCGGGATGGCCGGGGACCGAGGCTGGCTGCATCCGGAGCTGCCCGCGTCGGCGCTGCGGGACACGGCTCGGGAGCTGCTCGGGCGGCGGTTCGACGCCTGCCTGTCGAGCAACCGGACCTGTGAAGCGGCGCTGCGCGAAGTCACCGGCCACCCCTACGGTTCGTTCGTGCTCGCGCTCGAGGAGCTGACGCGGGCCGATGGTTGACGGGCCCAGATGACCAGGCCGCCGGCGGGGCTGTGCGACACCTGCCGCCACCAGCACATCATCCGCAACACCCGCGGCTCGGAGTTTTCGCTGTGCCTGCGCTCGCGGACCGAGCCTGAGCGCTTCCCGCGCTACCCGCGTCTGCCGGTGCAGGGGTGCGACGGATATCAGCGCCGGGTGCCGCGCCGGTAGCGCTACTGCGCCGGCTGTGGACTGAGGACGAGCACGCTGCTCCCATCCTGGTCCTGGATCAGCTGCTGGGTGAACAGGGCCTGGCCTGTGACCACGCTGACCAGCTCGGCCTCGGGCGCGCTCGCCATCTGGCTGACGGTCGGCGGCAGCTGCTCCGGGAGGGTGGCTCGCAGGGGCTGGGAGAGGAAGCGCTGGAGGCCGGCGCGCTGGAACACGACGGCGAGGTCGACGGGCGAGCTCGTGGCGGTCTTGCCCGGGGCCGGCGGCTTGCTGGTCAGCTGCCCGGTCTGCTGGGTCCGGCCCGGCGGCAGGATTGCGACCACGTTGTCGACGCCGCCGATGTACTTGAACGTGTACAGCGCCAGCTCGAGCGCCTCTCGGCGCAGCAGCAGCAGCCGCGCCTGCGACGGGGTCCCCGTGCTGATCGCGCAGCTCGGGCCGAGGCCGCACATCGTGTACACGGCGCTGGTGCCGGAGATCGCCGACAGGGTCCCGGTCGTCGGGTCCCGGAGGGCGAGCTGCGTGGCGGTGCCGGAGTCCGACAGGTTGCGGACCGTGACCACCACCAGCTGGCTGGCCGGACTGGCGCGGTAATAGGGCGAGACCTCGTTGGCGATCTCGCGCTCGCCGGCGAGGCCGCTGTCGGGCGGGGACCACTGCGACCACGCCGGGCCCGATCCGGAGCGGGTGGGCGAGAGCAGGACGGTGACCGCGACCGCGACCGCCGCCGCCCCGACGGCGAACAGCGCCACCGTCGCGGTCAGGAACTTGCGCGAGTGCGGGGAGGGCTCATGGCCGGCGAAACGGCGGCGCGTGAGCCCGACCGGGCGGTGCAGCGGCGCCTTGGCGGCGGCATCGTCGACGGCGCTCACGGCCTGGCGGCCCTTGTCTAGACCTTCGGCCACGTGCTGTCGTCCAGCATGTTGATGTCCGGACGGGCCAGGCCGACGCTGTTCAGGAGGTCGACGACCTCGTCGCCGTGCATCTCCTTGCGCTCGATCAGGGTCTCGGCGATGCGCTCGAGCGGCTCGCGGTTGGTGGCCATCAGCGCGTAGGCGCTGACGTACGCCTGGCCCAGAATCTGCGCCGCCGCCCGGCGCTTGTCGCGGTCGCCGAGCACCGCTCCGAGCGGGTTCTCGGCGAAGAACGACGCCTGGCCGCTGGCGCGGTTCATGATCGTGGTGCCGATCCGCTCCAGGCGCCTCAGCACCTCCTCGTGCTCCTCGACGTCGAGGTTGTCGATCGTGACCGGGTCGGCGCCCATGGCCCAGATCCCCACCATCGACGCCGCCGTGGCCGTGGCCGTGAACACATCTCCGCTCACGCCCTGGGAGTTCTCGCCGTAGAAGACCTGCTCGGCTGCCATCGCTCCGAGCGTCATGATCAGCTCGCCCATCACGTGGCTGCGGAAGTGGGAGAACCGCTCGTCCTTCTCCATGCTCTGGTAATGGCCCAGCGAGCCTCCGCGCTTGCGGATCGAGAGCCGGGTCGAGAGCACGTCCTTCTCGAGGTAGACGTGGCCGGCCGCGGCGTGACCGGCCTCGTGGATCGCCACCGCCCGCGTCTCCTCCTGGATGTATTCGATGTTCTGCGCCGTGCCCGACTCGACCGTGGTCATCGCCTCCACGATGTCCTGCCAGCCGAACCGCCGGCGCCCCTCCGAGTGGGCGATCGTCAGCGCCATCGAGCAGCACTGCTCGATCATCGACGGGGAGTAGCCGTTGGTGATCCGGGCCAGCTCGTCGCGCCGGCGCTCGGTGTCGAGATCGGGCTCGTGATCGACCTTGTTGATGTACAGGTCGAGGATGTCGAGCCGGTCGTCCTTGGTGGGGGTGCGGAACCAGATATGCCGGCCCATCCGCCCCGGGCGGGTGAGCGCCGGGTCGAGCACCGTGATGGGGACGTTGCAGGCGCCGATGAAGTAGATCTGCTCCTGGCGCGGCTTCGGCGGGGCCAGGCGCAGCCGCATCGGGCCGAGCTTCTGGGGGACCACGAACATCGCGTCCAGGAACGTGTTCACTCGGTTGGTCACGAACTTGCGCACCATCGGCGGCTCGTCGATCCCGTCCATCACCACCAGCAGTTGGTTCAGCGCCATGCCGCCCATGCCGCCCATCCCGAAGCCGGGATAGAAGCGCCGGATCCGCTCCGTGGCCCGCTCGGTGAATGTCGCGTAGCCGGTCTGCGCCGACTCGGCCCGCTGGGCGAACAGGCGCTCGCGCCACGCCCGCGACTCGATCACCAGGTCGCCGGTGGGGGTCAGCGCGCCGTTGGGGCCGAAGAAGCAGAAGTCGTGGATCGACTGCGGCTCGGCCCCCGCCATCGAGGTTCCGAGCTGCTGACGGCGGGTGCCGACGGCGTCGATCTCGTCGATGAACACGATGCACTGGCCGCCCCACTTCTTGGCCAGCCGGCGCGCCTTGTGGGCCAGGAACTGGACCGTGATCGCGTCCATGCCGATGAACATCCCGGCGAACCCCGAGCCCGGGATGGTCACGAACGGGCAGTTGAAGTTGGTGGCGATCGCCTTCGAGATCATGGTCTTGCCGGTGCCCGGGGCGCCCAGGAACAGCAGCCCGCGCTCGCGCTTGCCGCCCGCCTTCTCGAACTCCTCGCCCGACTGCCACAGGGTGATCACGCGGGTGATCTCCTCCTTGGCCTCGGCCTGCCCACGTACGTCGGCAATCTTCACGCCCCAGCTGGCATCGCCGGGCTCATAGCCCCGGATCTGCCGCACGGCGAAGAACAGGAAGGGGCCGAAGAAGATGGCGAAGTTGATGAAGAACAGCAGCGGCAGCTGGAAGAAGATCAGGGCCAGCTGCGGGAGGGTGTCCGGTGGGAAGATCTGCCGCAGTCCCTGGAACGGGTGAAAGAACGGCGCGCTGATCCCGGCGAACGAGAACAGCACCTGGCAGAAGGCCAGCAGCAGCAGGATCACGATGATGTAGATCGGCAGCCGCCGGTACTTGGTGCGCCAGTACCAGTAGCGCCGCCGGGCGACGATGTCCTCGTCCTTGAGCTTGGCCTCGGCTCCGTACAGGCTCGGCGAGGGAATCAGCTTGCGGACCACGACCTCGACCAGGCCGCGGAACATCAGCACCGCGACCACGGTGATGATCAGCGCCCAGAACAGGCTGAGGTTGTTGGTGTCGTAGAGGACCAGGAAGAACGCCGGGGCGGTCAGCAGCGCGACCGCCGTCGCAGCCCTGGTCAGTCGCCTCCACTCGTAGGCGAGCGCCGGGGCATGCTCGTTGATCGGGCCCCTCATCCTCGTGCTCTGCTCCGCATACGCCATGCGCTGCCATGAGGGTACATGGGCGGGGTGGAGGGACGCGAAACTTCACCTGCCGGCCGCGCTCGGGAATGGATCGCGTCAGTTCGACGTCTTCTTGCTAGACGCGTCGCTCCCAAACAGCACGAACACGGAGAGTCCAGAAGATGACCAGCAGAGCGAAGAATCGAAGGTGGCAGCTGGCGAGCATGGTGCTCGTCGTGCTGGCGCTGGCGGCGGCCGGCTGCGGTGGTGGCGGTGCCTCGTCCTCGACGACCAGCAAATCCTCGGCCGCGCCCGCCTCGTCCCCGACGACCAGCAAATCCTCGGCCGCGCCCGCCTCGTCCCCGGCGGCGCCGGCGTCGACGACCTCGCAGGCGAGCTCCGGCGGCATTCCCCAGGGCGCGGGCGCCGGGGACGGCGACGGCGATAACCAGGGCGCGCCCTCCGACGGGGACGGCAACATCTAGCCTGGGCTGACCCGACAACCGGGGGGTAGGCCCGCGCTCGGCCGTGTGTCCCCAAGCGATTTGTGGGAGGGTGCTTGGGGCCATGACCCGAGCGGAGCGCAACGTCAACCTGATCGGCGTCGTGGTCCCGTTCGCCGGCGTGATCGTGGCCGTCGTCCTGCTCTGGAACCGCGCCGTCGGGCCGGCCGACCTGGCGATCCTCGGCGTGATGTACCTGATCAGCGGGATCGGCGTGACCGTCGGCTTTCACCGCCTGCTGACCCACCGGGCGTTTCAGACCTACCCCTGGGTCGAGCGGACCTTCGCCGTCTTCGGCTCCCTGTCCGTCCAGGGCTCGGTCCTCGATTGGGTGGCCGACCATCGCAAGCATCACGCCCACGCGGACAAGGAGGGCGACCCCCACAGCCCGCACCTCGGCCATGGCAGCGGGCTTCGCGGGCTATGGCACGCGCACACCGGCTGGCTGCTCGAGACCCAGGGCCAGGCGGATTGGAGGAAGTACGCCGCCGAGCTCTACGAGGATCAGCGGATGCGCCGGATCGGGCGCCGCTTCCCGCTGCTGGTGCTGCTCTCGCTGCTGGTTCCGACCGTGCTCGGCTTCGTCCTCGACGGGTTCACCCTCGCCGGCGCGGTGCGCGGCTACATCTGGGGTGGGCTGGTGCGGATCTTCCTCGTCCACCACGTCACCTGGTCGGTGAACTCGATCTGCCACTTCTTCGGCAGGCGGCGGTTCGACATCGACGACCGCTCGACCAATGTCGCCTGGCTGTCCTTGCCCTCGCTGGGCGAGTCCTGGCACCACAACCACCATGCCTTCCCGCGCTCCGCCTACCACGGCCTGCGGTGGTGGGAGCTCGACGTCTCGGGGCTGTTCATCGCCACCCTCGAGCGTTTCGGGCTGGCCTGGAACGTGGTCCGCATCACGCCCGAGCGCCAGCTTCAGAAGACGGCCGTCCAGGTGGACGCCTCGTAAAGCCCGCCCGGCGTGCGCTTACGACTGGCCGCCGGCGGCGGCCTGCTGGCGCGCGTATTCGGCCAGCCGCTCCAGCTCGTCGGCGAAGACGCCGCGCATGACCCGAGGCGCGAACAGGCGCTCGAAAAAGCCGCCGACACCGCCGGCCCCGTCCCAGGTCGTGGAGATCTTTACCCGCGAGGCCCCATCCTCTGGATCGACCGTGAACGTCGTGACCAGGCTGGAAGCAGTGTCGGACTCGGTGAGGACGCGACCCGGCTCGGGCTCGGCGACCTGCATGCGGTAGTCCCGCGTGCGCCCGCCGGCGGTCATCTTGAAACGGGTGATCGTGCCCGCGCCGACGCCCCCGGCCTCGACCTCGAAGTCCGAGAACGCCGGAGGCAGGAAGCGCGGGTGGTGGTCGCGCATGTCGGCCAGGTAGGCGTAGACCGTCGCCGGCGGTGCGTCGACCTTGCCCTCGGCGGAGGCGTGAAGCGTTCCCATGCGCTCGTGCTCGCGGCTACAGGTTCACGGCCACGTACTTGGTCTCGAGATACTCGTCGATCCCCTCGGGGCCGCCTTCACGGCCGAAGCCGGACTGCTTGATGCCCCCGAACGGGGCGGCGGGGTTGGAGACCATCCCCTGGTTGAGACCGACCATCCCGGTCTCGAGGCGCTCGACGACGCGCAGCGCCCGCTTGAGATTCGAGGTGTAGAGGTAGGCGACGAGGCCGTACTCGGTGTCGTTCGCGGCCGCGATCGCCTCGTCTTCGTCGTCGAAGCCCTTGATCGGCGCCACCGGACCGAAGATCTCCTCCTTCAGCAGGTTCGCCTCCTCCGGGACGTCGGCGAGCACGGTGGGGTCGTAGAAGTAGCCTCGGCCGTCGCGCCTGTGGCCGCCGACGAGCGCGTGCGCGCCCCGGTCGACGGCGTCCTCGACGAGCTCGGCGACCTTCGTGCGTTGCTTGTCGTCGATCAGCGGACCGACCTCGACGCCGTCCTCCGTCCCGCGCCCGACCTTCATCGCGCCCATCTTCCGGGCCAGCTTCTCGGCGAACTCGCCGGCGACGGCGTCGGCGACGTGGAACCGGTTCGCGGCCGTGCAGGCCTCGCCGATGTTGCGCATCTTCGCGGTCAGAGCCCCCTGCACGGCGTCATCGACGTCGGCGTCCTCGAACACGATGAACGGGGCGTTGCCGCCCAGCTCCATCGACAGGCGCAGCAGGTTGTCCGAGGCCTGCTCCATCAGCTTGCGGCCGACCTCGGTGGAACCGGTGAACGACAGCTTGCGCAGGCGCTGATCGGCGATCAGCGGGCCCATGGTCTCGCCGGACGAGGAGGCGGTGATCAGGTTGAGCACGCCGCCCGGCAGTCCCGCCTCCTCGAGGACCTTGGCCAGCATCAGCATCGACAGCGGGGTCTGCTGGGCCGGCTTGACCACCATCGTGCAGCCGGCGGCGATCGCGGGGCCGATCTTGCGGGTCCCCATCGCCAGGGGGAAGTTCCATGGCGTGATCAGCAGGCACGGCCCGACAGGCTGCTTCATCGTCAGCAGCCGGCCCTGGCCGTTGGGGGCCACCGCGTAGCGGCCGTCGATCCGGACCGCCTGCTCGGCGAACCAGCGCAGGAACTCGGCGCCATAGGCGATCTCGGCCTTGGACTCCGCCAGCGGCTTGCCCATCTCGAGCGTCATCAGGAGCGCGAGCTCGTCGGCGCGGGCGGCGATGGCCTCGAAGGCGCGACGGAGAATCTCCCCGCGCTCGCGCGGGGGATGGCGGCTCCACTCGGGCCCGGCCTCGACGGCGGCGTCGAGCGCCGCCCTGGCGTCGTCCGCCGACCCGTCCGCCACCTCGCACAGCGGCTCACCCGTGGCCGGGTCCTCAACTGACAGCTTGCCCTTCGAGCCCTCGCGCCACTGGCCGGCGATGTACAGCTGCTTCGGGACCTGGTCGACTATGCGTTGCTCTTCTGGGGCGGCGATCGTGCTCATGGGTTCAACCTACCACCGGCCGGGCACTTTCAACCAACGCCCCGGCGGGCCTGGAGGCCCGCCGGAGCATCGGGAGCAACAGTTACGCAGCGGACCGGAGAGGGGCGGGCTCGAGGGCGACGTCGAGCACCTCGTCGATGGTCATCGCGAAGTGGAATTTCATCGCCTCGCGCACCTCTTCGGGTACATCGTCCAGATCCCCGCGGTTGCGCTCCGGGAGGACGACGTCGGTGAGGCCCGCGGCGTGGGCGGCCAGCACCTTCTGCTTGACGCCGCCGATCGGCAGCACGCGGCCCTGGAGGGTCACCTCGCCGGTCATCCCGACGGTGTGCCGGACCGGACGCTCGCTCAGCAGTGAGGTCAGCGCCGTCACCATGGTGACGCCGGCGCTGGGGCCGTCCTTCGGGATCGCTCCCGCTGGGACGTGGACGTGGAAGGAACGATCGTCGAACGCCTGGGGCTCGATCCCGAGGTCGTCGGCGTGTCCGCGAACATAGGAGAGGGCGATCTGGGCCGACTCCTTCATCACGTCGCCGAGCTGTCCGGTGAGGGTCAGCCCGGGCTTGCCCTGCATTCCCGTCGCCTCCACGAACAGCACGTCGCCGCCGGCGCCGGTGACGGCGAGGCCCGTGGCCACGCCGGGCACCGCGGTGCGGATCGCGGACTCCTGGAAGTGACGCTGGCGCCCGAGCGCGTCGCGGATTGCGTCGAGATCAATCACCACCGGCGCCGCCTTGGCGCCGGAGGCGATCTGGGTCGCGCTCTTTCGCAGCAGCGTCCCGAGCTCGCGCTCGAGCTGGCGGACCCCGGCCTCGCGCGTGTACTCGGTGGCCACCGTCTCCAGCAGCTCATCCGAGATCTCCACCTCGTCGGCCCACAGCCCGTTGCGCTCCAGCTGGCGAGGCCACAGGTACCCGCGGGCGATCGCCACCTTCTCACTGGTCGTGTAGCCGTCGAAGCGGATCACCTCCATCCGGTCCAGCAGCGGGCCGGGGATCGTGTCGGCGACGTTCGCGGTGGCGATGAACATCACGTTGCTCAGATCCAGCTCGACGTCCAAGTAGTGGTCGCGGAAGCTGTGGTTCTGCGCCGGGTCGAGCACCTCGAGCAGGGCCGCGCTGGGGTCGCCGCGCCAATCCGCGCCGACCTTGTCGACCTCGTCGAGCATGATCACCGGGTTCATCGTGCCGGCGTCGCGGAGCGCGCGCACGAGGCGGCCCGGGAGGGCGCCGATGTACGTGCGCCGATGGCCGCGGATCTCGGCCTCGTCGCGGACGCCGCCGAGCGACATCCTCACGAACTCCCGGCCAGTGGCGCGGGCGATCGACTCGCCGATGCTCGTCTTACCCGTGCCCGGCGGTCCGATCAGCGTCAGGATCGCGCCTCCGTCGCCACGGCGCGCGCGGCTCCCGGCCGCGCCTGGTTCGGCCTGCGACAGGTCAGCCAGCTGCTTGTCCTCGTTGATGCCTCGCTCCTGGCGCAGCTTCTTGACCGCGATGTACTCGACGATCCGGTCCTTCACGTCCTCGAGACCGGCATGGTCGGCGTCGAGGACCTCGCGCGCGTGCCCGGGGTCGAGCCGCTCATCGGAGCGCTTGCTCCAGGGCACGGCGATCAGCCAGTCGAGGTAGGTGCGAATCACGCTCGACTCCGCGCTCTGCTCGCCCATCCGCTCGAGCCGGCCGAGCTCCTTATCGGCCTGCTCGCGGACCTCCTCGGGCATGCCCGCCTCTTCGATCTTGGTCCGGTACTCGTCGATGATCGAGCCGTCGTCCTCGCCGAGCTCCTTGCGGATCGACTCCATCTGCTTGCGCAGGAAGTACTCGCGCTGCTGCTGCTCGGCGCCGGACTCGACGTCCTCCCGGATGCGCTTGCGGACCTGAAGCTCGGCGAGCCGCTCGCGCTGGAACTTCACCGCCAGCTCGAGGCGCTCGGTCACGTCCAGCGTCCGCAACAGCTCGACCTTCTGCTCGTAGCCGATGTCGGGCGAGTAGCCGCTGGTGTCGGCCAGCGCGCCGGCGTCGGTGATGCTGCGCACGAACGCCGCCACCCGGCCATCGTCGCCGCGCAGCTCGAGGATCTCCTCGACGACGGCGCGGTACTCCCGCTCGAGGTTCCGGGTGCGTCCGTCGACGGGTCCCTTCTCGGGGTCGGGCCGCTCGTCCACCTCCACGTAAAGCCGGCCATCCGGCAGGGTCTGCGCCGCGCCGGCCACGCCGCGGTGAAGCCCCTGGAGGACCACGGCCCGCGCCCCACCTGGCAGCCGGACCCGGTCAGCGACCTCCGCGACCGTGCCCACGGTGGCGAAATCCTGCTGATGCCGGGGCACCAGCAGCACACGCTCTTCCTCGCCGACGTCCACCGTCAGCGTGAGCGACATGCCCGGGAAGACGACGGCGTCTTCCAGCGGGACTAGGAGTAGGCGACTCATTGAAGTTTCTTCGCTTTCGCTAGTTGCTTATCGGTGATAAGTGAAGGATACCACGGCCCGCTGGCGATCTCAGTCGGGGCGACTGAGATTAATAGCCGTCTGTGATCCGGCCGCCGGGGCCGTCAGCCGGCGGCCGGGGGCCGTCAGCCGGCGGCCGGGGACGGCGCGGATCCGCGGTCGGCCGCGCCGAGCGCCACTCCGATCCGCGGGCTGCGTCGTCCGGTCCGGGGTGGATCCGTCCGACGGCCAGGTTTGCGATCATCACGGGGATGTCGCCCACTGGGAGGCCCTCGGAGGAGCCGGCGCATGACGTGCTGGCCGCGGAGGCGTTCGCGATGCCGGCGCCGGATCCGGTGCTCCATCACGGCCCGGTCCTGCTGCCCGGCGACCCCACGGGAATCCCCGAGCCGCACGACGTCCTCGCCGCGGAGGAGTTCGCGCTGCCCGCGCCACGCCTGGGCGAGGGCGCCGGCGGACCCGCCGTCAGCCATGGTCCGATCCGCAGGGTGGCCGGGGGCGCCGCGGTCGCCGGCGGCCTGGTGCTGCTGGTGAGGAGGCTTCGCCGGCACTGAGGATTTCGCGGGCCGGTTTGTCGCACACTTGACGCATCGCGTGACCCACACGTGACGTTTGCCTGGCACCGTCGGCCCATGACCCGACGTGGATGACTTTTTTGTGCGGGTGGAAGCAAAAAGTCGTCCACGTGATCGGTGGACAGCTGCACTGGCCGCTCGTCAGCACGGGGTCGTGGCCGTTTGGCAGCTGCTGCGACTCGGCTACACGCGAAACGAGATTGGTGGGCGGGTTCGGCGGGGTTTGCTTCACCGCACCCATCGAGGCGTCTATGCCGTCGGGTATCGCCGGTTGACGCTAAAAGGCCGGTGGATGGCTGCAGTGCTCGCCTGCGGACCCGACGCCGTTCTGAGCCATCGTAGTGCGGTGGCGCTGTGGGAGCTGCGGCCGATCGCCGCGGGTCTGGTCGAGGTGACCGTCCCGGGACGGAGCCGTCGAGGACCGAAGGGCATACGCGTCCACAACGTCCGCCGGCTGGTGCCCGAGGATCGAGCCAGCTGCGAGAGCATTCCGGTCAGCGGCGTCCACCGCACCCTCCTCGACTACGCCGAGATAGCCGATCCGCAGCAGCTCCGCCTGGCGATCGAGGCCGCGGACAGGAGAGAGCTCTTCGACGGTCGCAAGATGAACGCGCTGATCGTTCGCAGCCGCGGCCGCCACGGGCTGAAGCCACTTCAGGCTGTCCTGGCCCAGGTGCGCGGCCCGGCGCCGTGGACGCGCTCCGAGCTCGAGCGACGGTTCCAGGCGCTGATCCGCGAGGCGAAGGTTCCAGAGCCACAGGCGAACGTCCTTGTCGCCGGCGAGTGGGTCGACTTCTTCTGGCCCGAGCCGCGGGTGGTCGTCGAGGTCGACGGCTACGAATGGCACAAGTCCCGCGAGCAGTTCGAAAAGGACCGGGTCAAGGACACCAAGCTCCAGCTCGCCCGTTGTCGGGTGGTCAGGGCCACGCAGCCGCGAATGGAATTCGAGCCAGCGCGGCTGCTCGCGGACGGGCCGAGCGCCACCGCGTCAGGCCCGCGCCCGCTCCCGCCCCGCCGGACGCGGCGGCATAAGGTCGGTGATCGTGCCCGCCGCCATCTCGGCCGCCAGCCCGACCGTCTCGCTCAGCGTGGGGTGGGGGTGGATGGAGAGGGCGAGATCCTCGGCGTCGGCGCCCATCTCGATCGCGTGTACGGTCTCGGCGATCAGCTCGCCGGCGTTCACGCCGACGATGCCGGCGCCGAGGACACGGCGTGTGCCCGGTTCGAACAGCAGCTTCGTGTGTCCCTCCTCGCGCCCGAGCCCGAGCGCCCGCCCCGACGCGGCCCAGGGGAACACCGCTTTCTCGAACTCGACCCCGTCGGCGCGTGCGGAGGTCTCGGTCAGGCCCATCCAGGCCACCTCGGGGTCGGTGTAGGCGACCGACGGAATCGCCCGGGCGTCGAACTCGGCCCCGGGGACGCCGGCGATCACCTCCGCCGCCACCCGCCCCTCGTGGAACGCCTTGTGGGCCAGCATCGGACCCCCGACGATGTCGCCGACCGCGTAGATCCAGGGGACGTTGGTACGCATCTGCCGATCGACAGGGATGAAGCCGCGCTGGTCGACATTGACACCCGCCTCGCCGGCCTCGATCGCGCCACCGTTCGGCGTGCGTCCGACCGCGACCAGAACGCGATCGAAGACCTCGGAGCTGCCGCTCGAAAGCTCCACCTTCAGCCCGCTCTTCAGCGCCTCGACGGATTTGACCTCGGTCTCGAGGTGGATCGCCTCGTAGCGCTCGGAGATGCGCTTCTTCAGCGGTTTTACCAGGTCGGCGTCGCAGCCTGGGAGCAGCTGGTCGAGCAATTCGACCACGGTCACCTTCGACCCGAGGGCGTCATAGACCGTGGCCATCTCCAGGCCGATGATCCCGCCCCCGATGACCAGCATGCGCTTCGGGATCTCGCTCGGCGTCAGGGCCGCAGTGGAGTCGATGATGCGGGGGTCATCGGGCAGGTTCGACAGCATCGCCGCCTGCGATCCGGCGGCGATGATGCAGTTGTCGAAGGTCAGCGTGCGGTCTCCGACCGTGACCGCATTCGCGCCGGCGAAGCGCGCCGCGCCCTGGACCACCTCGACCTTCCGCTGTCGGGCGAGGCCCTTCAGCCCGCCGGTGAGCTTGTCGACGGCGGACTGCTTCCACGCCAGCAGCGCGCCCATGTCCACCTTCGGCTTCCCAAACGAGACCCCGTGGCCGCTCATCTCATCGGCCTCGGCGACGACGCGGGCGGCGTGCAGCAGCGCCTTGGACGGGATGCAGCCGACGTTCAGGCAGACGCCGCCAAGCGTCTCGTAGCGCTCGATCAGGATCGTCTTGAGCCCGAGATCGGCGGCGCGGAAGGCGGCGGTGTAACCACCCGGGCCCGATCCGATAACGACCACCTGAGCGTCGTGCTCGCCGGCGTCGGGGGTCGGTGGCGGCGGACCGGCCTCAGAGGCCCGGGAAGGGACCGGGGTCTCGCTCGAGGCCGTCGCCGCCTCGGCGGCGCCGGCGGCCTGGGTGGCGCCGGCGGCCTCGGTGGCGCCGGCCCCCTGGGTGGCGCCGGCGGCCGGTCCGGCCGAGTCGGTCTCCAGCGACAGCAGCACGCTGCCCTCGGAGACCCGGTCGCCGATCTTGACGCACAGCTGCCTGACCACGCCGGCCAGCGGCGCCGGCACGTCCATCGTGGCCTTGTCGGACTCGAGCGTGACCAGCGGTTCCTCGACCGCGACCTCGTCGCCGGCGGCGACGTGGATCTCGATCACCGGCACGTCGGTGAAATCCCCGATGTCGGGAACGCGGATGTCGGTCGTGGCGCTCACAGCAGCGCCCGGCGGAGATCGCTGAGCACGCGGACGAGGTGGACGACGAAACGGGCGGCCGCGGCGCCGTCGATCACCCGGTGGTCATAGGAGAGCGACAGCGGCACCATCAGCCGGGGCACGAACGCCTCGCCGTTCCACACCGGTTTCATCGCCGAGCGGCTGACGCCGAGGATGGCCACCTCAGGCGCGTTGATGATCGGCGTGAACGAGGTACCGCCGATCCCGCCCAGAGAGGAGATCGTGAACGACGCGCCCTGCATGTCCCCGGGCGCCAGCTTGCCCTCGCGGGCCTTTCCCGACAACGAGCCGAGTTCCGAGGCGACCTCGAGCAGCCCCTTGCCGCCGGCATCCTTGATCACCGGCACGACCAGACCGCCGGGCGTGTCGGCGGCGAAGCCGATGTTGTAGTAGCGCTTGAGCACGAGCTCATCGCCGTCCAGCGAGGCGTTGAAGGCCGGGAACTCCTTCAGCGTGGCCACGCACGCCAGGACCAGGAAGGCGACCATCGTCACCTTCACGTCCTGTTCGGAGTTCAGCTGCTTGCGCCACGCCTCCAGGTCGGTGATGTCGGCCTCGTCGTTCTGGGTGACGTGCGGGATCATCACCCAGTTGCGGGCCAGGTTAGGGGCCGAGATCCGCTGGATCCGCGAGCGCGCGACGCGCTCGACCGGGCCGAACTTCTCGAAATCGACCGACGGCCACGGCGGCAGATCCAGGCCCAATCCGGGACCGGCCGGCGCCGCCGGAGCCGGCCCTCTTCTCCCGAACTCCTCCACGTCCTCGCGCGTGATCCGGCCCTTGCGGCCGCTGCCGCTGACGCGCGCGAGGTCGACGCCGAGCTCGCGGGCGATGCGCCGGACGCTCGGGCTGGCGTAGACCGGACCGCGATGGCCGTCCTCGGGTGCACCACCGTCGGCGGCGGCTTCGGCCGCCGGCGGCTCCGCCTCCAGCGCGGTCTCGACCGCGTCCGGCGCGGAAGCCTCGGCCGGCGCGCCGTCGGAGGCCGCCGCGGAAGCCTTCGACGGCCCCTCGCCGGCACCGTCCTCGGATGCGCGCTTCATCGTCAGCAGCAACGCTCCCTGCGAGACCTTGTCGCCGACCTTCACGTGCAGCTCGGCCACGACGCCGGGGAACGGCGCCGGAACGTCCATCGTGGCCTTGTCGGACTCGAGCGTCAGCAGCGGGTCATCGAGCCCGACCTCGTCCCCGGGCGAGACCAGGATCTCGATGATCGGCACGTCCTCGAAGTCACCGATGTCCGGGACCTCAACCGCGATCGCGTCGCTCACGCCGGGCATCCGCTCGCCTTCCGGACGCGCCTAAGGGATGTCGCGTGAATCATCCAGCCGCTCACACGGTGACGGGATTCGGAGCCTCGGGATCGACCTCGTAGCGCTCGATCGCCTCCTGCACGCGCGCTGGGTCGAGCGCGTCGTCGTCGGCCAGTTCTTTGAGCGCGGCAATGGCGACGAAGTGACGATCGATCTCGAAGAAGCGGCGCAGCGCCGCGCGCTTGTCGCTGCGGCCGAAGCCGTCGGTGCCAAGCACGCGATAGCGGCCTGGGACCCATTGGCGAATCTGATCGGCGAAGGCGCGGATGTAGTCGGTCGAGGCGACGACCGGAGCGTCAGCGGTCAGGGAGTCGGTGACGAACGCACGGCGCGGCTCGGACGTAGGGTGGAGCATGTTCCAGCGCTCGATCTCGAGCCCGTCGCGACGCAACTCGGTGAACGAGGTCACGCTCCACACGTCCGCCGCGACGCCGAAATCGGACTCGAGCAGCTCGGCCGCGGCCAGGACCTCGTTGAGGATCGTCCCCGAGCCGAGCAGCTGGACCCGTGGGCCGTCGCCGGAGCCCGGACGCAGCCGGTACATGCCCCGGAGGATCCCTTCCTCGGCCCCCTCGGGCATCGCCGGATGGCGGTAGTTCTCGTTCATCAGCGTCAGGTAGTAGAAGATGTCCTCCTGCTCGGACACCATCCGCCGCAGGCCATCCTGAACGATCACCGCCACCTCGTATCCGAACGTCGGGTCATACGCGCGGCAGTTCGGAACGACTGAGAACAGCACGTGGCTGTGGCCGTCCTCGTGCTGGAGCCCTTCGCCGTTGAGCGTCGTCCGGCCGGCGGTGCCGCCGAGCATGAACCCCCGGGTGCGGCAATCGGCGGCGGCCCAGACCAGGTCCCCGACGCGCTGGTAGCCGAACATCGAGTAGTAGATGTAGAACGGGACCATCTGCGTCGCGTGGGCGCTGTAGGAGGTGCCGGCGGCGATGAACGAGGAGATCGAGCCGGCCTCGGTGATGCCCTCCTCGAGGATCTGGCCGTGCTCGTCCTCCTTGTAGAACATCAGCTGTTCGGAGTCCTGGGGCTGGTAGAGCTGGCCGATCGGTGAATAGATCCCCACCTGACGGAACATCCCTTCCATCCCGAAGGTCCGCGATTCGTCGGGCACGATGGGGACGATGTGGCGGCCGATCTGCTTGTCGCGCAGGAGCGCGGCCAGGATCCGCACGAACGCCATCGTGGTCGAGATCTCGCGGTCGTCGGTGCCCTTCAGCTGGGACTCGAACAGCTGCAGGTCCGGCACCGGCAGCGGATCGGCGCGTCGCCGGCGGACGGGCAGGCTGCCGCCCAAGGCGGCGCGACAGTCGCGCAGATGCTGCATCTCGGGCGAGTCCGCCGGCGGCTTGTAGTACTCGGCGTCGCGAACCTGCTCGTCGGTCAGGGGCAGCTCGAAGCGGTCGCGGAAGGCCAGCAGCGCGTCCTCGGTCATCTTCTTGGCCTGGTGGGTGATCATCTGGCCCTCGCCTGAGGCGCCCATCCCGTAGCCCTTGATCGTCTTGGCCAGGATCACCGTCGGCTGGCCGTGGTGGTTGACAGCCTCGTGGTAGGCCGCGTACACCTTCTGCTGATCCAGGCCGCCGCGATTGAGCAGCCAGATCTCCTCATCGGACATGTGGGCGACTCGCTCGAGCAGCACGGGATCCTTGCCGAAGAAGTGCTCGCGGACGTAGGCCCCGTCGCGGGACTTGTAGGTCTGATACTCGCCGTCGAGGCAGTCCTCCATCACCTTCACCAGCCTGCCGTCGGTGTCGGCGGCCAGCAGCGGGTCCCAGCGTGAGCCCCAGATCACCTTGATCACGTTCCAGCCGGCGCCGCGGAAGTCAGACTCGAGCTCCTGGATGATCTTGCCGTTGCCGCGAACCGGGCCGTCGAGCCGCTGCAGGTTGCAGTTGATGACCCAGATCAGGTTGTCGAGCTGCTCGCGGCCGGCCAGCGCGATCGCCCCGATCGACTCGGGCTCGTCCATCTCGCCGTCGCCCACGAACGCCCACACCTTGCGGCCTTCGGTGTCGGTCAGCCCTCGGGCCTGGAGGTAGCGCATGAACCGCGCCTGGTAGATCGAGGTGATCGGGCCGATTCCGAGGGACACCGTCGGGAACTGCCAGAACTCGGGCATCAGCCACGGATGCGGGTAGGAGCTCAGGCCCCCGGGCCGCGACACCTCCTGGCGGAAGCCGTCGAGCTGCTCGGCGGTGAGGCGACCCTCCAGAAACGCCCGCGCATAGTTGCCCGGCGATGAATGTCCCTGGAAATAGACGAGATCTCCTCCGTGCTCGGCAGAGGGTGCGTGCCAGAAGTGGTTGTAGCCGACCTCCTGAAGGGTGGCCAGCGACTGGTAGGTGGCGATGTGGCCGCCCAGCTCCGACGAGACCTTGTTGGCTCGGACGACCATCGCGATCGCGTTCCAGCGGACGATCGAGCGCAGGCGGCGCTCGATCGCCGGGTCGCCGGGCAACCGGGCCTCGTCCTCCGGCGGGATCGTGTTCACATACGGGGTGTTGAGGCTGGCGATCGGGCCGGTGCCCGCCTGCTGTGCGCGCTCGACGACCTGGGTGAGGATCTGACGGGCCCGATCGGGGCCGTCGTGGGCGACGACGGCATCGATCGCCTCCAGCCATTCGCTGGTCTCGGCCGCGTCGATGTCTGCTCCGGCGCCGTCTGAACTGGGGATCTGTACCTGTTCCGTCATCCCATAGAGGCCGTGGATAGTGGTGCTGAGCGGTCCGACGAAGCACTATACATTCGGCTGGTTCCCCCCATTCGGCGGGTTCCGCTACGGTCCGCTGATGGCTCTGCGCGAGGTGGACGGCATGCCCGGAGCGCCGTGGGGACGGCCGCTCGTCGGTGCGTTCGACGAGCTCATGGTCGAGTCGGAGCTGCTGGCCGGCAATCCGCTCGGCGATCCCGCGCGGCGACCGCTGTACGTGTACCGCTCGCCGGGCGCCGATGCCGCCGACGGGGGTGTACCGGCCGTGTACGTCATCCAGGGCTACAGCGGACAGGTCGACACCTGGGTGGCGCGCGAGTCGTTCGAGCCGACGATGATCGAGCGGCTCGACGCGATGTTCGCGAGCGGCGAGTGCCCGGAGGCGATCGTGGTCTTCGTCGATGCCTGGACCTCGCTCGGCGGCTCGCAGTTCCTGAACTCGACCGGCACCGGCCGCTACATGGACTATCTGTGCGACGAGGTGACGGCGTTCGTCGAGGAGCGCTATCCGGTGCGGGGCGGCCGCGACCACCGCGGCCTGGCCGGGAAATCCTCCGGCGGCTACGGCGCGATGGTCGTCTCGATGATGCGCCCGGACGCATTCGGCGCCTTCGCCTCGCACGCCGGCGACGCGCTGTTCGAGGTCTGCTACCTGCCGGAATTCCCGGTCATCGCCCGGGCGCTGCGCGACCACTTCGACGGCTCCTACGAGGCCCTGCTCCAGCAGATCGCCGCTGCCGAGCACTTCGACTGGGGTCGGTTCGGTGGGGCGTTTGCCACGTACGCGATGGCGGCCGCGTACTCGCCCGACCCCGCTCATCCCGGCCAGGTCCTGCTCCCGTTCGAGATCTCGACCGGGCGGCTGATCGATGACGTCTGGCAGCTTTGGCTCGACGTCGATCCGGTGAGAATGGCGGCGCGGCACGGCGACGCACTGCGCAGCATGCGCCGGATCTATCTCGACGCGGGCAAGAGCGACGAATGGTTCCTCGACCTCGGGGCGCAGGCCTTCGCCCATGAGCTGACGAAACTCGGGGTCGATCACACGCTCGAGCTGTTCGACGGCAAGCACGGCGGGATTGCGTACCGCTACCCGGGCGCGATCCGGGAGCTGGTGACGGCGCTGGGGCGGTAGCCGCCGCGACTTGCCGGTGGGCGCCACCGACTGCGAAGCTACGGCAATGACCACCACTGCTGACGAACAGCTGATCTACGCCGGACCCGCAGAGCTCGCGGAGCTCGTGCGGACGGGCCAGGTCTCCCCTCGGGAGCTGGTCGAGTTGTGCCTGCGGCGGATCGAGGCTCTGGACCCCCGTCTGAACGCCTTCCGCACGACCCTGGCCGAGCAGGCGCTGGCCGAGGCGGACACGATGACCGATCGCGAGCGGTTGCTGGCCGGCGTGCCGATCGCGGTCAAGGACGACTGGCAGGTCAGGGGTCAGCCGACCACGCGCGGCTCGCGCAGCTTCGGTCCGCCCCAGCCCGCCGACGCGGAGGCGCTGCGGCGGCTCCGGGCCGCAGGCGCGATCCCGATCGGGATCACGAACGTGCCCGAGCTGACCATCTGGCCGTGGACGATCAGCGAGGCCAACGGCACGACCCGCAATCCGTGGGACAGGAAGCGGACCCCGGGCGGGTCCTCGGGCGGCTCGGCCGCGGCGGTGGCGGCGGGGATGGTGCCGTGCGCGACCGGCTCCGACGGCGGGGGCTCGGTTCGGATCCCGGCCGCATGTTGCGGGCTGGTGGGAATGAAGCCGAGCCGCGGCCGGGTCTCGATGCAGCCGCTGGCGGAGGGATGGCGCGGACTGTCGGTGTTCGGCGGCCTGGCCCGCACCGTCCGGGACAGCGCGCTGCTGCTCGACGCCATGCACGGTGCGATCCCCGGGGACGCCCACTCCGCGCCGCCGTTCGAGGGCAAGTACGTCGATGCCGCTTCGATCCCCCCGGCCCGGCTGCGGATCGCGCTCTCGCGCAAGGTGCCACCGGGACTGATCGCGAAGGTCTCAGCCGACCAACGGGGGGCATGGGAGCAGACCGGCCGCCTGCTCGCCGATCTCGGCCACGAGGTTGTCGAGCGCGACCCCAGGTACGGGATGGCGCAGCTCGAGTTCGTACAAACGTGGCTCCGAAGCATCTATGAGGAGTCCCGCCAGGTGCCCGATCCCACCCAGCTCGAGCGCCTGACCCGTCAGATGGCGGGCGCTGGGCGGCGCCTTGTGCCTCCCAAGCGGCGGGACAAGCTGCTGGCCCGACGGCCCGTGACGACCGCTCGGATCGTCTCCTTGTGGGATGAGATCGACGTGCTGGTCACGCCCGGATTGGCGAGCACAGCGATCGCCGCCGAGGGCGCGTTCGGCAAGCCGGCCCCGCTGGCCATCGACCGGGCGGGCCGGTTCACGCCGTTCACGCCGATCTTCAACATCACCGGCCAGCCGGCGGTGACGATTCCCGCCGGCTTCGGCACCGACGGTCTGCCATTGAGCGTCCAGCTCGTCGGCGGGCCCGGTGCGGAGGACACCCTGTACGCGCTCGCCGGACAGCTCGAGACCGCCCGCCCCTGGAGCGAGCACCGGCCGGCCCTGGGCTAAGCACCGGCTAAGCCTCGGCTGGCGAGCTACGCCGCGCCCCACCGCACGGTCGTCGCGCCCCAGGTGAACCCGCCCCCGAAGGCGGCCAGCAGCACCCGCTGGCCGCTGCGCAGCCGCCCCTCCGACTCGGCCACCGAGAGCGCGATCGGCAGTGTCGCCGTGGACGAGTTGGCGAACCGGCCGACGTAGTCGATCACGCGATCCGCGGGCAGTCCGAGCCGCTGCCCGACCGCCCTGATGATCCGCGAGTTCGCTTGGTGATAGACGAACAGGTCGACGTCTGAGCGCTCGAGGCCGGCGCGCTCGAGCGCCTGGAGGGTCACCTCGGCGAGGCGCTTGACGGCGGCCCGGAACGTCTCGTGGCCCTGCATGCGGATCCGGTCGCCGCGCGCCAGGCGGATCAGGTCGGCGCCGGTGTGGTCGGCCCCGAGCACGACCGGGCCGATCCGTCCCGCAGCGCCGGCGCTGGCCGAGAGCACCGCGGCGCCGGCGCCGTCGGCGAACAGCGGCGCGGTCTCGCGGTCGGAGAAGTCGAGGAACCGCGACAGGAAGTCCGCGCCGACCACGAGCGCGTGGGACACTCGCCCGGACTCGATCTGACCCGAGGCGAGGGCGAGCGCGGCCAGCCAGCCGGTGCACGCGGAGCCCACATCGAGCGCTCCCGCCCGCTCCGCGCCCACCAGGCCGGCCACCAGCGGCGCCGCGTTCGGAGTGATCTCGTCGGCGGTCGAGGTGGCGACCAGGACCAGGTCGAGCGCCTCTGGTTCGAGGCCGGCGCGGGACAGGGCCGCACGGGCGGCGCGGGCCGCGAACTCGCTCATCCGCTCGCCCTCCGCCGCCCACGGCCGCTCGCGGGTGCCGGTGCGCTTGGCGATCCAGGCCTCCTCGACGCCGAGCCGGGCGGCGATCTCCCGATTCGCGACGCGCCGCTCGGGCACGGCCATCCCGATGCCCATGAGCGCGGCACCGCGCCGCGCTCCTCGTTCTGGCTCTGTGGGCGCGCGCCACTCGACGGAAGGCGAAATCGACACGGCGGTTGGAGTCTAAGAGTTGTGACCGAAGGTTTAGAACGACCACGGAGCGGCGAAAGACGAACTCATGCTGGCAATGGAGTTGATCCCGGCGATCCGAGTGCGGCTCGGGCAACTGGACGCAGGCACGGGCGATGCGTTCGTCGCCGGACAGCGCGCGGCCCTGTGGCGCGCCCAGCAGCATGCCGCCCACATCGAGCACTCGCTCGACGATCTACGTCGCTACTGCCTGGACTCACTGCGGCCCCGACTGCTCGACCGCGCCGATGAGAACGACTACCTGCGTGGCTTTCGAAAGGGATTTCAGGCGATGTTGAGCGAGATTCGCGCCGTCGAGACCCGCGGGGCTCAGCGCCGGCCCTCCGGATACCGCGGCAACCCGTCGTCGGGGATCGGCTCCCAGGACGCGGCGTAGGCGACGAACTGGCGGGCGCTCGGGCGGACGCCGGGGTCGACGTCGAACGCACCCATCCGGACGCCCACCCGCTCGGGGTCGTGCCGGTCCCGGCTGAACAAGGCGGACCCGCAGTCCCCGCAGAACCACTTCTCGGCCCCATCGCGTGGTTTCCACGCGCGCAACCGGTCCTCGCCAGCGATGATCCGGAACGACCCAGGCACGACCCGGGCGTTCGCCGAGGCCGCGGTGCCGGTGCGGCGCTGGCAACGGCGGCAGTGGCAGTAGCTGGCCCCGACCGGCGTCGAGTCGACCTCGAAGCGGACCGCGCCGCAATTGCAGCCACCGGTCAGCGGGAGCACAGAGGCCTCTTCCATGATGCCGACACGATACGGAAGCGCGCCCCCGCCGGCCGGTGGGAGAATCGGCTCCGTGACGCCACCGAGCGAAGCTCCAGCTCAGGGAGGGGCAGTCGATGTTCGTCGCCGGCAAGTCAGCGCTGAGGTTCCGTCCCGCGTGAGGCGCGCGCAGCTGGTCCGGGCCAGTCGCGAGCCAGCATCGCGTACACGACGTGGTCGATGTACCGATCGCCGACCAGCTCGGCCTCGCTGAGCACCCCCTCCTCCCGGAACCCGAGCCGTTCCGCGACCGCGCGGCTGCGGACGTTCCCCACCCCGGCTCGGATCTCGACGCGGTTCAGCTGCCAGGCCCCGAAGGCATAGTCGAGCAGAGCGCTGACCGCGCGGGTCACGAGGCCCCGCCCCTGTGCATTCTCCGCCAGCCAGTAGCCGAGGCTGGTCGAGCGGTTCTCCCAGTCCAGGCGATGGAAGCCGATCACACCGACGATCCGGCCCCCGTCGACGATCGCGGCCTGGAATCCCTGGTTCGCCGCCAGCTGCCGCCGGCTGCCGACGACGAATTCGCGGCTGCGCTCCAGCGTCTGCATCGGCGGCCACGGCAGCCACTCCGAGAGGAAGCTGCGGTTGGCCACCACCACCTCATAGAGCTCCACGGCGTCCTGTTCCTCGAGCAGGCGAAGGCTCTCTCCATCCCCCAGCGAGAAGCTCAGCCCGTGCTCCGCGGTCGGCTCGCGGACCATCCTCAGCGGAGCCGCGGCGCCAGCTGCGCTCCGAGCAGGGCCACGGCATCGAGATCGTCGTGCAGCAGGTGCTGGCACATCACGCGGCTGACGCCGGCATCGCGGCGCAGCGCCAGCTGCTCGGCGGCGTCCTCGAGCGTCCCGACAATCCACGCCTCAGGTGGGTTGGCGGCGAGGGCGTCGGCGTCGGCGCCCATCTTCTCAGCCAGGCGGCGGAGCCGGGCCGAGAGGTCCGAGGAATCAACGCCGAGTACGACTGCGGTCATGATCGAGAACGGGATCGGATCCCGGGCCGCCTGCTCGCACGCCTCCTCAATCCGCGCCTTGCGCTGCTTGATGTCCTCGAGGGTCGGGAACGCGGTGTTGTACTCGTCCGCGTAGCGGGCAGCCAGCCGGGCACTGCGCGGGCCGGCGTTGCCGCCCATGATCAGCGGCGGATGCGGACGCTGCACCGGCTTGGGCTGGGCGTCGAGCTCGCGCAGCCGGTAGTGCTCGCCGTCGAAGGAGAACTGCCCCTCGCCCCAGTTCCCGAGCACCACCTGAAGCTGCTCCTCGAGGATGTCCACGCGCGTGCGAACGGGCGGGAAGTCGAAGCCGTAGGCTTCGTGCTCGCGCTCGTGCCAACCCGCGCCTAGCCCGAGCTCGACCCGGCCGCCGGAGACGTGGTCGGCGGTGGTGACGGTCTTCGCCAGCATCGAGGGATGGCGGAAGGTCGCCGGAGAGACGAGCGTCCCGAGGCGGACGGTCGAGGTCACGGCGGCGAGCGCGTTGAGCGTCGCCCAGGCGTCGAGCGCCGGCCGTCGCGGGTCGCGGCCGTCGAGGTTCGTGTAGTGATCGGAGCGAAACAGCGCCGGAATCCCGTGCTGCTCGCACGCCCGGGCGAGGTCGAGCCATTGCGCCCAGCTCACGCCCTCTTGACCTTCGATCATCAAGCACAGTCGCATCGATCGCGCTCCTACCTGGGGGTTGGGATCCTAATCGCCCACATCGCCCGCCACGGGGTCGGCGACTGGATTTGCCAGCCTTCTCGGCTGTGATCGTACGGCGGGCCAGAATCGACGACGCGGCCGCGGTGGCAAAGGTGATCGCCGAGGTCGCGCCCGAGGGGTTCCTGGGTACCGAGCGGCCCGTCGACCTGGAGGAGCGCGCTCAGCGGTTTCGGGCCATGATCGAGGAGAATGGGCCGGCGGCGCTGTGGGTGCTCGAAGACGACGGGCGCATCGTCGGCAACGCCGCCGCCCAGGAGCGCGTGCGCGGTGTCCTGACGCTCGGCATGGCGATCTTGCCCGAGGCGCGCGGACGGGGAGGAGGGCGCGCCCTGGTGCAGGCGGCGATCGACCATGCCCGGGCCTGGGGCGCGCACAAGCTCGACCTCGAGGTGTGGACCGATAACGTCAGGGCCGCCGCTTCGGATCAGATCAGCCGGGCGATCAGCGACCACGCCGACCACGACGATCACCGCTCTCAGCGCCGCCGGCGGCAAGCGGCGGCCGGCGCGGGCACCGATCAGACCGCCGAGCGTCGAACCCCCGGCGATCAGCAGCGCCGCGGTCCAGGCGATGTGAGCTGCGAACACGAACACCACGCCGGCGACCAGGTTCACCAGGCCGGCCAGCACCACCTTGAGCGCGTTGATCCGCTGGAGGTCGTCGTCGAGCGACAGTCCCAGGACGGCCAGCAACAGGATCCCCTGAGCGGCGCCGAAGTAGCCGCCGTAGATGCCGCTGCCGAAGACCGCCGCCGTCGCCAGCGGACCTGCTCGCTCACGATGGGTGCGACCGCGGCTGCGCTCCAGCGCGCGTGCGAGGCGCGGCTGCACCACGATCAGGACCAGCGCGATGGCGATGAACGCCGGCACGATCGCCTTGAAGGCCGAGGCGGGAAGTACCAACAGCAACGTCGCGCCGGTGATGCCCCCGATCGCCGACGCGGCCGCCAGCGGCACCATCCGGCTGTGTTGGCCGGTGAGCTCGCGCCGGTAGCCGATCGCCCCGGCGACCGACCCGGGGACGAGGCCCACCGTGTTCGAGACGTTGGCGGTCACGGGCGGGTAGCCGAACCCGAGCAGCACCGGGAACGTGATCAGCGTGCCGCTGCCGACGACCGTGTTGATCGTTCCCGCGGCGATGCCGGCGGCGAAGATCGCCGCCGCGTGGGCGAGGCTCACGAAGCCGCCTTCTGATCGGTGCGGGGAGTCGTGAGTGGCGCCATGATGTTTGATTGTTCCCGGCCGGTCTGGACTTCTCGCGGGGCAGCGAGGCTGATCAGTCGGGAAGCAGCGGTACCCACACGCCCGGATCGCGACCGACGAGCACGGCGCGGGTCAGCGCCGCGCTTCCGAACCGCTCGCGAACGGTATCGATCGCGGCGTCGAGCTCGCGGTTGCGCCCGAACGGAAGCACCAGCTGCACCGCCCGGTGGTCGGACAGGTTCGCCAGCGCGATCCCGATCAACGTCAGCCCCTGGCGCTCGATGGTGGGCAGAGAGGCGATCAGCAGCCCGGTCGCGGTGGCCAGGATGGCCTCGGTCTGGTCCGTCGGCTCGGTCATCGTGCGCGAGCGCGTGGCTCGGGAGTAGTCCTCGTAGCGCATGCGCAACACCACCGTCCGGCACAGCCGCCGGGCCGCCCGCAGGCGGCGGGCGACGCGGTCCACCAGCGCGATCATGACGGCGTTCATCTCATCGAGCGATCTTCGCCGCCGGCCGAGCGCCCGTTGGGCCCCGATCGAGCGCCGCCGGCGGCGCGCCTGCACCGGGCGGGGATCCCGGTTGTGTGCCAGCGCGTGCAGATGGCGGCCCGCGGCCGGGCCCAGCATCGAGACCAGCACGGGCTCGCCAAGCCGCGCGACCTGCCCGACCGTGGTGATTCCTCGTCCGTGGAGCTTCGCCGCGGTGACCCGGCCGACACCCCACAGCCGTTCGACGGGGAGCGGATGCAGGAAGGCCAGCTCCCCGTTGGGGGGCACGACGAGCAGACCGTCCGGCTTGGCCAGCCCGCTTGCCACCTTCGCCAGGAACTTCGTGCGCGCGATCCCGACCGTGATCGGCAGCCCGATCCGCTCGCGGACCTCCCGCCGCAGCCGCACCGCGATCTCGAGCGGCGATCCGGAGATCCGCTCCATCCCCCGGACGTCGAGGAACGCTTCGTCGATGGATAGGCCTTCGACCACCGGCGCGGTCTGCTCGAAAACCGCGAACACCGCCTTGCTGGCTTCGGAATAGACAGCCATCCGCGGGGGGACGACCATCGCCCGCGGGCACAGCTGGCGTGCTTGGCTGCCGCCCATCGCCGTTCTGACTCCGAACGCCTTGGCCTCATAGCTGGCCGCGAGCACGACGCCGCCGCCGACGATCACCGGACGGCCCCGCAGGCCGGGGTCATCGCGCTGCTCGACCGAGGCGTAGAACGCGTCCAGATCGGCGTGCAGGATGGTGGCGGCACGCCGTCGCTTCTCGCCGTCTCGGGAGCGGGAAATCATGCGAACACATGTTCGACTGTGGCCCGGACGGATCCGCAGCCGTGCCCTATTCTGGCCTCCATGGATCAAAGGGCTCGCCTGACGCCGCTGGGAGCAGTGCTGCTGGGGCTGGCGGCTGCCGGCATCGTCGCCGTGATCGTGGGTTCGACCGCGGTGCAGGCGATCGGGCTGCTGGTCGTGGTCCTCGTCGTCCTGTTCGTGGCCGCCGACCAGCTCCCCCTCCGGACCGCCCGCGGCGGCCCGATCCGCCACGCGGGCCTGGAAATGCGTCCCGACCGCCGGGGGGAGGATCACGCGGAAGCGGCGAGGAAGGCGGTGGCCGACGAGCCCCGGACCCGCCCGCCGGAGGCGTAGCCGCCGGCCCGCTCGGCGGCCGTCCCGCGCGTCCGTCGGCTTAGCCGAGGCTTAGCCGGCGAGCGCCTGCCGCGCTTCGCTCAACCGCCGGGTGAGCGCCTCGGGCTCGCCATGGTACGCGGGACCGGTCCCGTCGGTGAGCAGCTCGGTGACCATTGCGAGCCCGCGCGCGTACAGCGGCGTGTACCCGCGGAGCAGCCTCGCCAGCGCCCGCAGCTGCTCGGCCTGCGCCGCGACGGTCGCGCGCTTCGGCGCCACTGCTTGCCGCGCGTCTGGCGGTTCCTGGGCGCGCTCCAGCAACCGCTCGATCCCGCTGGCCATGAGCAGGCGGTGGCCGCGGGAGGTCAGGGTCCCGGCGCGCGCTGCCAGCTGTGGCGAGGCGGCCGGGTCGGCGCCGGCGATCAGCGCCCGGTCAAGCGCGTGCGAGCGGATCCGGGCGGCGAGCCGAGTGATCCACCCAGGCTCGATCGTGCGTTCGGCTACACGGTCGTAGCCGGCAACAAAGGCCTCGACGGTGAGCGCACTGCCAGACATCTCTCCGAAACCTCCGTAGCTTGATTGCTGGTTTCATAGGTTACCACCTTTTACCCTTATGCTTGCTGGTTTCACATGACAGGTCCGGCGGCTGACATTCCCCATGACCTCGAGCTCGTGATCGACTTCGTCAACACGCTCGACCCGGAGGAGGGCACCGACGCGCTGGCGACGCCCCGGGGCCTCGGTGCATGGCTGACCGAACGCGGGCTGCTGAACGACCGCGGAGCGCGGCTTACCGCCTCGGAGCAGAAACTGGCCACTCGCCTACGGGAAGCATTGCGGGCGTTGATGCTCAAGAACAACGGCTCGCCGGCCGATCCGGCCGCCGCCGAGGAGCTCGACCGCACGGCCCGTCGCGGACAGCTGGAGGTGCATTTCACCGCCGACGGCTCGGTCGCGCTGAGACCGGCCGCGGCCGGCGTCCCGGGCGCGTTGGCGGCGTTGCTGGTGCCCGTCGCGGACGCGACCGGCGACGGTTCCTGGCGGCGGGTCAAGGCGTGCCGCGCACCCGACTGCCAATGGGCGTTCTACGACCGTTCGCGCAACCGCTCGGGTGTCTGGTGCGAGATGGCGGTGTGCGGCAACCGCACCAAGGTCCGCGCCTACCGGGCCCGCACCCCCCGCTGAGGGTGAGCTCGACCGATGCTGCGGCGGGCAGCCGGAGCCGGCCGCAGCCTCGATCGCGATGGAGTCGTTGCCAGCGTGGCCGGTGGGCGCTGTGCGAATCGCGTACGGCACGCCAGTTACCTGCACCAGGCGACGCCAGCGGCCTCCATTGGCGCGCCGGGCCGGGACAGCGATCCTTTCGACCATGCAGGCAACGACGGAAGGCGCAGAGGACGATCGCATCCCCCCGCACGCTGGTGAGCGCGCATACACTCGGGGTCGAGCAATCCGGGTGTGAGATGGCGGCGCTAAGACCCATACTGGCCGATCCGGCGACCTATCGCCGGTTGGTCTATCTGCTCCTGGGGCTGCCCCTTGGCCTAGCCTGGTTCGTGGCCCTGGTGACGGTCTGGAGCCTGTGCCTGGGGCTGGTGATCACCCCGTTTGTGATCCCGCTGGTGATCGTCTTGGCCGCGATGACCCGCGGCTTTGCCGCGGTGGAAGCCGAGATTGCGCGCTCGCTGCTCGACGCTGATGCCCACGCGCCCGCCTACACGCCGACGGGGCGGGGCTTGTGGGCACGGTTCCGGGCACTGTTCGACGGCGGTTTCTGGCGGGCCCAGGCGTTCCTGCTGATCAGGGCGTTCGCGGGCTTCCCGATCGCCGTCGTCCTCCTGAGCCTGCTCGGGGCGGCGCTCGGAATGATCTTTGCGCCCCTGTGGGTGCCGTTCACGCACAGCGGGGCGCATCTGGGATTCTGGCGCCCGCACACGTTCCTCGAGTCACTGGCGCTCGTGCCCGTGGGTCTCGTCCTGCTGCCTGGGGCCCTGCTGCTCGTGAACCCCCTGGCGGCGGTGTTCGCGCCGATCGCGACCGGGCTGCTGGGCCGGCCGACCGCCCCCCCGAGCGTGACGGACGCCTGGGGCACGTCGCCCGCGACCGGGCTCGCCGGCGGCACCGCCGCCCTGGCCCGACCGGCGAGCGCCCTCCCCGCGCGGCGGGGGTTCGCGATTCACGCGGTCATCGACGCGGCCGTCGTACTCCTGCTGGTGCTCATCTGGGCGCTGACCTCGCTCGGCTACTTCTGGCCGATCTGGGTCATGCTCCCGCTGGCGTTGGCGCTGGGGATCCACCGCTGGTTCGTGCTCTTAGCCGAGCGGCCGTTGCTGGTCGGCCGTTTCCGCGACAGTCGTGCGCTGGCCGGCACGGCCGGCGTTGGCGCTGCCCTGTCGCTGTACTTGATCGTGATCTGGGCCATCACCGGACACGGCTACTTCTGGCCGGTGTGGCCGATGCTGGGAATCGCGATCGTGTTCGCGGCCGAGGCAGTCTCGGTGATGCTCCGCTCGCCTCGCCATGCCGAGCTGGCTCAACGGATCGAGACGCTCGAGACCACCCGCGCCGGCGCCGTGGATGTCCAGGACAGCGAGCTTCGCCGGATCGAGCGCGACCTTCACGACGGCGCTCAGGCCCGATTGGTGGCGCTGGGCATGAGCCTGGGGATGGCCGAGCAGAAGCTGGCCGAAGATCCCAAACGTGTGGGCGAGCTGCTGGCCGAGGCCCGGGTCGGAGCCGAGCAGGCGTTGCGGGAGCTTCGCGACCTCGCTCGCGGCATCCACCCGCCGGTGCTTGCCGACCGCGGACTCGAGGCGGCTCTCCAGTCGCTCGCGAACTCAACGCCCATGACGGTCACGCTGTCCGTCGATCTGGAGGAGCGGCCGGCCCCGGCGGTGGAGAGCGCTGCCTACTTCGTGGCCGCCGAGGCGCTCGCCAACGCGGCCAAGCACGCGCGCGCCAGGCGGGTCGATATCAGGATCGCTCGCACCAGCGACCTCATCGACCTGCGGGTCGAGGACGACGGCGTTGGGGGTGCCAACCCGGAGGGCAGCGGCCTGCACGGGCTGCGGCGCCGAGTGGAGGCGCTCGACGGCACCCTGAGCGTAATCAGCCCACGAGGAGGACCGACGCGGATTCGCGCACAGCTGCCATGCGCGTCGTGATCGCGGAAGACCTGGCGCTGTTACGAGACGGAATGACCCGTCTGCTGCGGGACAACGACATCGAGGTGGTGGCCGCGGTCGGCGACGGCGAGACGCTCGTCCGCGAGGTCGTGGCGCAGGAACCGGATCTCGCCGTCGTGGACATCCGGCTTCCCCCTGACTTCCGCGACGAGGGGCTGCGCGCCGCCCTCGAGGTCCGCCGGCGGGTGCCCGGCACGGCCGTGCTCGTGATCTCCCAGTACGTCGAGCAGGCCTACGCCGAGGAGCTGTTGGCCGATCGCGGCGGCGGAATCGGTTATCTGCTCAAGGATCGCGTGATGCACGTGGCCGACTTCCTCGAAGCCGTACGGCGCGTCGCCGACGGCGGCACGGCGCTCGACCCCGAGGTCGTGGCCCAGCTCTTCCGCCGCCGCCGCGAGGACGGCCCCCTCGAGCGGCTCACCCCCCGCGAGCGCGAGGTGCTGGCGCTGATGGCCGAAGGCAGATCGAACGCCGGAATCGCCGAAGCGCTCGTGCTGACCGTCGGCGCCGTCGAGAAGCACGTGCAGAGCATCCTGTCCAAGCTCGACCTGCCGCAATCCTCGACCGACCACCGCCGGGTCCTCGCCGTGCTGGCCTACCTTCAGCAAGAGGACCTCTGAGCGTCACGTCCGCACTCCCGCATCGCGGATGCGGGCGCATCACCAGTTCGTCATCGACGCCGTGATGATCTGGCGGAGGTCGTCCTCTGCGACCTCCTTAGGGGCGATGGCCAGGAGCCGCTGCTGCTTGATCGCGCCCTCGACCAGTGCCGGGATGTCGTTCTCGGTGTAACCGAACTCAGCCACGCCGCATGGAGCCTCGACGTCCTTCATGAGCTGACGCAGGACGTCCGGCAGCGTGTTCGGCCCTGCGTCATCGATCGGCCCTCGGTTCAGCAGCTCCGCGACCTTGTGGTGTCGGTCGGGCATGGCGTCGTAGGTGAAGCGGAAGGTGGCCGGCGCGGTGACGATCACCGAGTGCCCGTGCGGAACGAACGGATGGTCGTCGGGATAGCCCGACGGCTGGTACTCGTGCTTGACCGAGGCAATCGGGTACGCACACGCGTGGGGGATGTGCACGCCTGCCGAGCCGAAGCCGATGCCGGCCATCGTCGCCCCGAGCATCATGAAGCCGCGCGCCTCGACGTCGTCGCCGTCGGCGACCGCGCGGCGCAGGAAACGGCCGCCGAACTCGAGCGCCTTGGCCGCCCAGACGTCGGCGATCGGGTTCGAGCCCTGGTACGGCGGGCGCTGGTCGGGCGACTCGGGCGGCGGCCGGTGGTCGAAGGGCTGGGCGAGAAACGACTCTGCCGCGTGGCAGATCACATCGAGGCCGGTCGAGGAGGTCACCTCGGGTGGCAGCGAACGCGACAGGCCGGGGTCGACGATCGCCTGCGTCGCCCGCAGATAGCGGTGGGAGATCCCGGTCTTGACGTGCATGTCGGGGATGTCGAGCACGGCCACCGTGGTGGCCTCAGACCCGGTGCCAGAGGTGGTCGGGATCGCCAGATGCGGCTTGATCGGCGCCGGAGGCTTGCGTCCTTCGCCGATCGGCGGGTTGACGTAGTCCATCACCGGGGCCGGGTGGGTGCTGACCAGGTTTGCGACCTTGGCCGTGTCAATGCTGGAGCCGCCTCCGACCGAGACGAAACCGTCCACGTCGTGCTCGACGGCGTAGTCGGCGGCATCCTGGAACGATTCGATCGTCGGCTCAACTCGCGCGCGGTCGTAGACCATCACCTCGATCCCCTCGGCCTCGATCAGTTGCTTGATGCGCTCGGGATAGCCGAGTGCGGCGACGCCCGGATCGGTCACCAGCATCACGCGCTTGACTTCGAGTCGCTTGAGCTCCCAACCGGCGTCAGCGGAGGCGCCGGTGCCGAACTTCACCGGCGTGGCCTCCATCGTGAAGATCGTCTCGTGCTCGGAAGCCATCGCGGTGCCTGCCATTGTCGTTCTTCTCCCCTGGCTGGTCCTTACCCGCCCCGGGCACCGAGCACGCCCCCGCGCAAGCCTCCGGAGTGAGGGGCGAAGATCAGTTCGCGGCGGCGAGCGCGGGCTGCGGGTCGCCGATCATGGTCTTGGCCACGGCGTCGGAGAGCTCGTTGCGCCGGACGAGGCTGAAGATCGCGGGCAGCGCGAGCAGGGCGAGCGCGCCGAGGACCCAAAACGCCCGCTGGAACCCGCCGGTGAGCGCCGTCGGTAGGCCATCGCCGGTGTGGAGCAGCGCCTGGGTGTGGCTGGCGGCGATGCTCGAGGCGATCGCGATCCCGATCGCTCCGCCGAGCTGTTGCGAGGTGTTCAGCAGTCCGGACGCGAGCCCGGCCTGGTCCTCCGCAATGCCGGCGAGCGCGGCGATCGAGATCGGGATGAACGCGAACGCGGTGCCCGCGCCGGCGATCAGAAACGGGCCGGCGAGGTTCGCCAGGAAGTGACCGTGGACGGGCACCTGAGTGGCCCAGATCACGCCCGCACCGATCAAGGTCATGCCGACCGCCATCACGATCTTGGCCCCGCCGCGCGTGACCAGCCACTGCGAGAGGCCGGCGAGAGCGATCGAGGTCAGCGACGCGGCCAGCCACGCGACCCCCGACTGCAGCGCGCTGTAGTGCAGCACCTGCTGCATGTACAGGGTGCCGACGAACACGAACGCGAAGAAGCTGCCGCCCAGCAGCAGCCCGGCGACGTTGGCGCCGGCGAGGGTGCGCAGCCGGAAGATCGACAGCGGCAGCAGGGGGGACTCCGCGCGTTTCTCGATCACCAGGAACACCGCGAGCAAGGCGGCGGAGGTCACGAGCAGCGCGAGCGTCCTTGCGGCGCCCCAGCCGTACTGCGGGGCTTGGGAGATCGCGTCGACCAGCATCACCAGCCCCGCGGTGCTGGTGATCCCGCCGGCCACGTCGAACCGCCGGCGCTTGGTGGCGAGCCGGCTCTCGGGGACGATCCGCGGGGCCAGCAGGAGCGCGGCCGCCCCGATCGGGACGTTCAAGTAGAAGATGTACTGCCACCCGGCATAGCGGGTGAGAAACCCGCCGGCGATCAGCCCGACGGTTGCGCCGGCGGCTCCGAGCCCGCCCCAGATCCCCAGCGCCTTGTTTCGCTCGGCGCCCTCTCCGAACAGGTTCATCACGATCGACAGGGCGGCGGGCAGCATGATCGCCGCGCCGACTCCCTGCACGGCGCGACTCCCGATCAGGAATCCGTCACCGGTAGCGAGGCCGCAGGTGAGGGAGGCAGCCGTGAAAACCGCCAAGCCGAGCATCAGCATTCGGCGGCGGCCGAGCAGATCCGCGGCGCGACCGCCCAGCAGCAGAAAGCCGCCGAAGGTGAGCGCGTACGCGGTCACCACCCATTGCAGATTGGTCTGCGAGAAGTGCAGGTCGCGGCCGATCGTCGGCAGCGAAACGTTGACGATCGTCAGATCGATGATCGTCATGAAGTACGCCACCGCCAGCAGCGCGAACGCGCGCCAACGGTTTATATGGAGCGGTGTGGACGTCATTGGACCTCCAGCGGTCTGGACAGGGACGAATACGAAAGAGGGGAGAGGCGACGAGTCTCAGGCCGCCGGTCGCGACTGCTCGTTCCGACCTCTCACACGGTCAAACGGCCTGGGGCCCCGAGACTCATCGGTGCGGTCGCGCGCGTACCGGACACGACCCGGTCGCTACGGCAACACCGCACTCGTGTTGTCCGGCGGGAACCCGAACCGCGGCAGGTGGGTCGGGTCGATGAACGCGTCGATCCCGACGATTTGTCGGTCCTCGATCTCGAGCAGACTGATCCCGTGCGGGATCCAAGTGCCCTCGTCGGCCCGCACTTCGATCGTCACGGCGGGTCGGCCGTTGGCCCAGGTCGGCCTGTGTCGTATCCGCCTCAGATCGCCTCGGGCGACGGATTCCAGGAAGAAGCGCGCGATCTGGAGGCCACCGCTCAGCGATGGCTGCGGGGGCATCCGTAGCGTCGCGTCCTCGCGCAGCAGCGCCACCAGTCCGTCCATGTCGGCGTCCTCGAAGGCAGCCACATAACGGTTGAGCAGCTCGCGCTCGGCCGGACCCGCCGCCGGCCGCGTCATCTCGGGCAGATGCTGCTCGATCGTGCCACGTGCGCGCTGCAGCGCGCTGTTGACCGACGCCACCGTCGACCCGAGAACCTCGGCCACCTCCGGGGCGGTCCAGCCGAGCACGTCGCGGAAGATCAACACCGCGCGCTGGCGACCCGGTAGCTCCTGGATCGCGCGCAATAGCGCCAGCTCCATTCCCTCCCGGATCGCATAACGAGCCGCCGGGTCATACGTCGGCGAAGCCGTCTCATCCGACGGCCGGTCGGGGAACGGGTCGACCGGCTGCGGTCGGTGCGGCCGGCGCTCGAGCTCGTCAAGACACGCATTCGTCGCGATCCGATAGAGCCACGTCTGAAACTGCGCTCTGGGCTCAAAACGCTCCAACGCCCGCCACGCCCGCAACAGTGTCTCCTGCGCCAAATCCTCCGCGTCCTGCGCCGACCCCAGCATCCGGTAGCAATGAACCTCCAGCGCGTGCCGATACGGCTCGACGAGCCGACGAAACGCTCGCTCATCCCCGGCCTGCGCGCAAGCCAGTAGGAAACGCTGATCCATGTCCTGGCCTCGAACGCTCATCGCCTTCACTCGCTGTCGTACTCGTCGTGACGGCGGATCCAGAGCTGCCATCCCTCGTCTTCGTCGCGGCCCTTCGGCGCTCGGTCGAGGAACCCGTAGTAGGGCATCAGGAACTCGACCCCGCGGCCGGTCGTCGAGTACGTCTGGTAGACGGTCCCATCCTCGAGCGTGAAGACGGTAAAGCCGAACAGCTCGGTCAGGTAACCGTAGATGTCCGTGCCGGCAACCTTGGCGTTGCGGAAGGCTACCGCCGGCAGCTGGTCGAGTATCGGCTCGACCGCCTCCCGCGTCTGCTCCGGGCTGCTCGAGAAACCGAGCTCGGCGTTGAAATCGCTCTCGTAGCTCGACACCCACGTAAAGCTCCATCCCATCCGCTCGCGATACGCCGACAGCTTCGCAATCGGCGCCCCGGAGACGGCGATCAACGTCACGTCCCGAGCCCTCAGGTGCGGGATCAGACCGTCGAACGAGTCGGCGATCGAGCTGTTCACCGGGCAGCCCGCCTCGTAGCTCGGGCCGAACATGAAGTGGTAGATCATCAGCTGGGAGCGGCCGTCGAAAAGCTCCGCCAGCGTCTTCGGGCCGTCCGCGGCTTGGAGCTTGTACTGGTTCTCCACCTCTAGCCAGGGAAGCTCCCGGCGCTGCTGTGCCAGTTCGTCGCCTATCCGGGTGTGTTCCTTCTCGCGCTCCAGCAGCGCGGCGCGCGCCGCCAGCCACTCTTCGCGCGAGACGGTCGTGTGTGCAGTCATCGTCGTCCCATCTCTGTTGCGGCTCGGCAATCTCTGTTGCGGTTCGCCATCACGTCAAACGGCCGGGGGCAACCAAACTCATCGCTGGCGGCAGCCGAGAAGCGACAGTGCCCACGGACCCTCAAACCGGCACCGCCGGATGGACTTGGTCCTCGGGGTCTACATGTCGACGTTTCGGACGAGCTCGTAGCTGAGGTAGACAAGTCCGTCGCCGAGGGTCCGGCTGCCGAGGAGGCGCATCGGCTTCTTGTCGCTGATCTCGCCGAACAGGCGCTCGCCGGCCCCCAGAACGACGGGGAAGACGACTAGCCGCAGCAGCCGGTCCGCAAGTTCGCCACGCCGGGGTCGCCACCGCACCCCGAAGAACTCGTAGCTCCTCCGACCCAGCAGCCATGCCTCGGCGCGTAGCGCCTCCTCGAGCGCAACCTTGTTCCACTCTTCGAGGTCCTTGCCCCCAAACTGGCCGAACCAGAGGCACCGTGGCGCTGCTGCGCGTGTGGCTGGCCGAACGCGGCGGCCAGCCCGCCGAGCCGCTGTTTCCGACGAGCACCGGCAAGCCGCTGACCCGCAAAGCGCTGGCCCGGCGGATCGCCAGGCACGCAACCCACGCCGCCCAGCGCTGCCCGTCCCTGACCGCCAAGACGATCACGCCACACGTCTGCGTCACACCGCGGCGATGCGCCTCCTGCACGCCGACGTCGACACCACTGTGATCGCGCTCTGGCTCGGACACGAACAAGTCGAAACCACGCAGATGTACTTGCACGCCGACCTCGCCATCAAAGAACGCGCGCTCGCCCGCACCAAGCCACTGGACAGCAAACCCGGCCGCTACCGCCCGCCAGACGCGATCCTCGGATTCCTAGATGGGCTGTGACCGGGTCGCCGTCCACCTTCGGGCGCTCTCGGGGGGCGGCGATTGCGCTTCTGGCGACGAGGAAGATAGTTCCCGTTGCCGGTGCCGGGACCCGCATTCGGGTCCGCACGCGCGTATGCGCCGCGGGGGCGTCCTACCTTCGGGCCGTTGAGGAGGGCGGCTAGTAGCCTGGGGAGGCGTTGACCGTGATCGGCTTGTCCTGGAGCTCGTTGGCGTGGTGGAGGTGGCGGAGTTCCGGGCGGCTTCTTGGGTGTCGTAGCCCAGCCAGCGGTGGGGGCGAGGCGGCGTTGTGCGGATTCGAGCTTGTCCAGAGCGAGTTTGAGCCCGTCGTGGTCGAGACGTTCACCTCTCGAACGACCCGGGCCCAGCGCAGGAGGTCGATCATCGCGTTGGCGACGGAATCACGCCGAGCAGATTTGTTTGTGTCGTGGATGCGGCCCGGCAGCTGAACCGGGTGCGGCTGGGGCACCTCGGTCTCTGGCGACCCCGCCGCGTTCTGGCGCATCGGTGGGAGCTCCTACGGGATGACCGATGACTTTGTGCCCATTCGACGTCTGAGCTTTGACTGTGGCGCAGCGGCCGAACGTTTCGCCTCATCGAGACGCAAGGAAGACACGAATAGAGGAGGATCTAGATGACTGGCGATGCATCCGTTCTGGGGAGTCTCCATTCAGATGTTGGCGCTGGCGTCGTGCGGATGGAAGATCGTTTCGACACTGGGATCGATGATCTCTGGGGAGCCCTCACCGATCCCGATCGGCTCGCCCACTGGTTCGGCGAGGTAGAGGGTGAGCTTTCTCACGGGGGCGAGTTCCGTGTGCGCATCGCCATCGCTGGAGAGCGCACAGGGCACGTGGAGGCGTGCGAGCCTCCGCGGCGCCTGCTACTGACGATGCGCGATCCCGATCCTCAGCCCGGTCAGCCGGCGCAGACTGTGATTGAGGCCCAGTTGATTGCGGAGGGCGCGGGGACCAGGCTGGTCTGGGAAGAGCGGGGGATGCCCGTCAACCTTCTGCCAGCCTACGGCGCGGGGATCCAAATCCATGTCGAGCATCTGGCCGACTACATCAGCGGTCGCGACCTCCGCGACGTCGAGGCCCGCTGGAACGAGCTCGTCCCAGCCTATGAGGCACTGGGCGTCAGCTAGCCCGCTAATGCAGACACTCCACGGGCATCAGCCGCGCTCCTTTCTTGCGACCCGGCGCACCGGCCTCGCAGCACGCCGACTGTGAAGAGGCGCTCGTGGATCCGCGGACTCACGAGCTGACCCGTCGAGTCCCTCGTTTCGTTCTGCCGCGGTACTCGGCGGCCGTTCGAGCGCATCACCTGCCTTGCGCGGCAAGCGCTCATCGCCAGCTCCGCGCTGCTTATGTGCCCCTAGTCGCGCGGACCGAACCAGCGGCGGGGTGCATCTCAGCCTGAAGGGACATAAGCCGAGAGTTCCCATGATCGCCGTTATGGGAACGTTCCCATAAGGGAGATCAAATTGGCAAAGGCAGGTAACGAGCGCGCGTTGAGGTGCTGGTCGAGCCGCACCGGCGCGAGCTTCAGCTGCACTGCTACCGGATGCTCGGCTTGCTGCAGGACGCTGAGGATCTGGTCCAGGAAACGCTCCTCGCCGCCTGGCGAGGCCTCGACGGCTTCGAGGAGCGTGCGTCGCTGCGAGCCTGGCTCTACCGGATCGCGACGAATCGCTGCCTCAACGCCCTGCGCGAGCGCGGGCGCCGGCCCGCGGTGAAGGAAACGATCGCGGCACCCCCACCCACCCGCTACGTCGACCCGGGCTGGCTCGAGCCCTACCCAGACAGCGCGCTGCCCGACCTGGCGCCCGGCCCCGAAGCGCGCTACGAACAGCGCGAGGCCACGCAGCTCGCGTTCGTCGCCGGCCCGCAGCAGCTGCCCGAGCGCTAGCGCGCGGCGCTCGTGTTGCGCGACGTGCTCGGCTTCGGCACCGACGAGGTAGCAGCGCTGCTGGACGTCACGCCACAGTCGGTCAAGGGCGCTCTGCAGCGCGCACGGGTGACACTCGACCAGCGCGTGCCCCAGCGCGAACGCGCGCCGCTGCCTGACTCGCGGGCCGAACGCGAGCTGGTGGCGTCATTCAGCGACGCCGTTGAGGCGGGCGACACGGCGCGCGTGAACGGCCAGGCAGCGTTCGGCTGCTACCTGCACTCGCGCGCGTGGGGCATGCTCGCGATCACGCCAAGCGGCCAACAGATCGCAGAGATCACGTTCTTCTTCGACCCCTCCCTGGTAAACCGGTTCGGCCTACCGCGCCACATCTGACGGGAGGCTCCCCTCGGTCAGGCACCGACCACCGGCGCACGGTCGAGCCGCCGAGCCCACGGCGGCTGGGCCGCTGGCTGGTGTCACAACCACCGGCGCTGTCTTGTCTTGAGCTACAGATCAACAGACCAGGCCCGGACGAGGCACCCGCTCACGGTCGGACTTCAACTGGAAAGGAAGATCATCAAATGCACGTGCTGCCGATGACTGGATGGCGAGCGGAGGCCAAGGCGTGAACGACCGCGACCAGCTACTTGACGAGTTGCGGCCGGTCTCGTTCGCCATCGCCTACCGGATGCTGGGCAGCGTGTCCGAGGCCGAGGACATTGTGCAAGAAGCGCTCCTGCGGGTGCACCAGACACTCGAGGGCGGTGAGCAGATCGCTTCGCTGCGCGCGTTCACGGCGACCGTGACCACCCGGCTGGCGATCAACGAGCTGCACTCCGCGCGCTCGCGCCGCGAGCGCTACGTGGGCGCGTGGCTGCCCGAGCCGATCATCACCGACGGGGAGGACGATCCTGCCCGGCACGCCGAGATGGCCGACTCGCTGTCGATGGCGATGCTGGTGCTGCTGGAGAGCCTTTCGCCTGAGCAGCGCGCCGCGCTGCTGCTCCACGACGTGTTCGACTACCCGTTCTCCGATATCGCCCAGATCGTCGGCAAGAGCGAGGACAACGTCCGTCAGCTCGCCACCCGAGCCAGAAAGCACGTCGAGCAGCGCCGCCCCCGCTTCCAGTCCACGCGTGAGCAGCAAGAGGAGCTGGCGGCCCGGTTCTTCGCCGCCGCAGAGCAGGGCGATCTCGCCGGCTTGGAGGCGCTGCTCGCTTCCGACGTGACGCTGACCGGTGACGGTGGCGGCAAGGTCCCGGCGCTCGCGCGGGTGCTGCGCGGTCGCAGCCGGGTCGCGAACATGCTGGTCACCTTCGCCCATACGCGTGCCAGCATGCCGGGGGTGTCGATGCGCCGCGTCGAGGTCAATGGCGGCCAGGGGGCACTGATCCTCGACGGAGCGCAGCGGCTGATCGGCGTGTGGGCGCTCGACATCGCCGGCGGTCAGGTCAGAAGCGTCAGCTCGATCGTCAACCCCGACAAGCTCGCGCACCTCGGGGCGGTCGGAGACTTCAAATCGCTGCTGGAGTCGCGGCCGGTCGAGTGAGACCCGCCGCGACACCGGAGAGCAGCGGCCGCCTGTTCATTCGCGCTTGAGCGAGAGCCCAAGGTCGGGCTTGGCCATGGAGGCGACGGACACTGGCCAGACCACGGGTCCGCGGGTGCGTCACGTCCGGGCTCCGGTGTTCAGCCGTTCGCGATCGAACATCGCGGCCACCGCGCGCCACCCGAGCCCATCGACGATCAGCAGTGCGGCGGCAAGGCCGAGTGCGAGGCCGGTCGATGGAGTGATCACCTTGAACGACATCAGAGCCACGATGGCGAGCGGGGCAGGCTCGCGAACACGCTGAGCTGCTGGGCGACACGGACATCCGCCGAGCGAGCGGAGACCGCGATCCCGACCCAGATCGACCAGCCGGCGAGCAACGGCGTGAACAGCAGCTGGACCAGGATGTGTGAGCCCGCGAACACCGCCGAGGAGATGCTGGCGTGGGCGAACAGAACCGTCACCGCAGGAAGATCCCGAAGATCTCGGTCGCGCGATGGCTGAGCACTCCGTGCCAGCCGAGCGGCAGGCGCTCGAGGAGGTCTCGCTGATCCTGCACGACATCGTCGATGCGCTGCCCGTGCAGAAAGGCAGGCAATGGCCACCTTCACCAGATGAGCCGGACGCAGGCGACACGGATCCGCCGAGGGGCTGGATGACGCGTGACTTGAACCGGACCGCAGCCTGGTCCGCAATCCCGCGCCCCGGACGGACCCCATTGCGGACCAGGTCAAGTGGCCGTCCGCCCCGCCCGCACAGGCCTTTCCTCATCCTGTCGCCTTCTTGGTGGCAGTCGAGGCCGGAGTTTCGGTCTGGGTGCGGGTGGGGCGACGGTCATCGGACGATGGCAACCTCTGTTGGTAGCTCCATGAGCAGCGAGGGCGTGGTTCCAGGGCCTGGCACGGTGAGGGTGGCGCGGTTCATCGGACGGCTTGGAATCGTGTCGCTGCCAGCGGCTCACGGCGGATGTACTGCTGGTTCGCAGGCGCGGCGACAGCGTTTCGGATCCGAACGCAGCGACCTTGGCCAGGCGGGCAGCCCACGCACCGGCGCTCTGTAAGTCCCGGCCGCCGCCCGAGCCTTCACGGCGATGAAACGCAGGATGCCTCTACCGTCGGTCCCGGCGATCCTCGCGCCGGTCCCCACGATCATCGTCACCGCGAATTGATCGCCGTCTCGCCCGATCCACGCCTTGGAGAGCTGACGATAACCCGCGGGCGGGAGCTCGAGGTCGGTTCTTCACGCTGGAATCGATGATCCGGGCTCGCCCGGGGGCCGCGGTTTCCAACGAGCGCGATGGTGTGGCACGTGAACGCTTTCCATCGGCGGCCTGCGGTGGTGCGGGTGCGCCTCGTACCAGCGGGCGTAGCGCCTGGCCAGCGGCACGGCGGTGACGCCGTGGGCGAATACAGACAGGCCGATGGTCAGGTAGGTGGCGCGCAGGATCGTGTCGACGCCGGCCAGGCGCGCCTGCTGGACGGTGATTACCGCGAACACGATCGATGCCAGCCCCCGCGGGCCGAACCAGCCGAGGAACCCGACCGTTTGCCACTTGGCGGCGCTCCCGAGCATCGCGATCGCGACGGGCAACATGCGAACGACGGTCAGGCTCAGTCCCGCGTAGAGGGCGATCTGCCAGCTCACGTGGTTCAGGGTTGGCCCTAGGAGCACGGCGCCGAAGATCAGGAGCGTCACTCCGCCAAGGAGCGCCCCGAGCTCCTCGTTGAGGCGTGAGGCCTCCTCGGACTCCTCCGGGACGAGACCACCGAAGATGGCCCCGGCGAGGAAGGCTGCGATGAACCCCGAGCCGCCGAGCGCCGCCGCGAAACCGTAGGCGAGGGCCGCGGCGGCGATTGGGATGACCTGGAGCCACGATCCGCTGATCAGGTTCCGGCGGTGGCCGATCGCGACCACTGCCGCGGCCGCCAGCCCCGCCGCCACGCCACCGAGGATCCCGTAGCCGATCTCTTCGGCCACGATGCTGACCGCGTGATGGCTCGTGGTCGTCTTGGCCTCGATGTCCGCGGTCGCCAGCGCGATCAAGAGCAGCGGCACGCAGATCCCGTCGTTGAGTCCGCTCTCGACGTTGAGTCCCTGCCGAATCCGGGCCGGTAGTCGCGGCTCGGTCACCACCGCTTGTCCGAGGGCGGCGTCCGTCGGCGCCAGCAGCACGGCCAGCACTACGGCCTCACCGGCGTTCAGGGGCGCGAACATCGCCGCCGCCAGCAGGGCGCCGATCGCGATCGTGAGCGGCAGCCCGATCCCGAGCAGCCGCAGCGGCACCGCGTACTCGCGCCTGAGTACGCGGAGATTGATCCGCGAGGCGTCGGCGAACAGCACCACGGCGAGCGTTGCCTCGGCGAGCGTCCGGACCGTCGCGCTCGCGGGGGGCACCGACACCTCGTCGAGCGCGAACGGTCCGACCAGCAGCCCGATCAGCACGAAGGCCATGGCCGGCGTAAACGGCGTGTCGGTCAGCCGGCGCGACACGCCGGCGACGGCCAGCAGGGCCGCAGCGAGTATCGGGATCTCCCACTTCATGATGCTCCTCCGTCGGCCTCGCCTTCGCGGGGCGAGCTGCCGGTCTCACCGTCGGCGAGCTGTGCCTCGATCGCGCGGTTGACGTTGCCGTGAATGTGGTCCGAGCCGATCAGCTCCAGGGCCCCGTCGGCGCGGAGCACCTTGAGAACGGGTGGTTTCACCCGCGCCAGGCGAAGCGTGACGCCGTCGGCCTGGGTGAGCCGGTGGATTTCGCTCAGCTTTGCCGCGCCCTGCGAGTCGACGAAATCGACGCCTTCGAGATCGAGCACCAGAGCGCGAGACCGGCCGCCGCCCTCGGTCAGTTCTCGAACGCGATCCTCGAGCGCTTCGGCGGTAGCGAAGAACAGACCGCCGTCGAGACGCACGACTGCGATCCCGGGGAACGTCTCGTCACCGGGGTTCTCGTTGAGGTCGCGGAACACCTGCGTTCCGGCCTCGCGACCCAGCAGCGGTATCGGGGGTGTGGTGGCGACATACACGAGCCAGCCCAGCGAGAGGACGACGCCGATGACCACGCCGGCGAGCACTCCGGCAGAGAGCACACCGATGATCGCCATCACCGCGACCCAGAAGTCGAACCGCGCGACGCGGTGAAGACGGCGCAGCTCGGCGATGTCGATCATCCCGAACACGACCGCGTCGATGATCACTGCCCCGAGGACGGCCTTCGGGAGATGCGAGAACACCGGCGCAAGCACGATCAGCGTCGCGATCACGAGCGCCCCGGTCGTGAGCGAGGCGACCGGGGTCTGCGCGCCCGCGGACTCGTTCAAGGAGCTGGCCGAGAGGCTGGTGGAGACGGGCATCCCCTGGAACACGCCGGCACCCACGTTCGCCATCCCCTGCGCGACGGACTCCTGGTTCACGTCGATCCGGTACCCGTGCCGGGCGGCAAACGCTCGAGCGTCTCCCGCGGTCTGCGAGAACCCGATCAGCAGCAGTGCGACCGCAGCGATGCCGATGCTCGCGTAGTGCTGCCTCAGGATCGTGAAATCGGGCAGCTTGGGGGCAGGGAGCCCTCGTGGCACGTGCCCGACGAGCGCCACCCCGTGGGCACCGAGGTCAAACACGGCGGATGCGAGCAGCCCCGCGGCCACGAGCACCAGCGCGCCCGGGACGGCCGGCGCCAGGAACCGGAGCGCGAGGATGAGCGCGATCGACAGCACCCCGACCACCAGTGTCGTCCAATGGATCTCGCCGAGCGATCCGATCCATGTCGCCAGCTCGCGCCAGGCGCTGTCGCCCTTCGACGACGTGCCGGTCAGCTTCGGCAGCTCCCCGATGACCACGTCCAGCGCGGCGCCGGCCAGGAAACCCGTGACCACCGCTTTTGAGAGGAACTGCGCGATCCACCCAAGCCGGAGCACGGCAAGCAGGAGGAACAGCAGCCCGGTGGCCAGCGTGATGGCCGCGACCAGCTGCGCGGCGTCCTGCCCGCCGAGGCTGGTCGCAAGCACCGCGCCACCGGCGACCGCGGCAAGCGAGGAGCTCGGGCCGGTCGAGATCTGACGCGACGTGCAGAAGAAGGCGTAGATGATCGCCCCCGCGGCTGCGGCATAGAGACCGCTCTGGAGCGGCACACCGGCGATGCCCGCGTATCCGAGGTTCTTCGGCACGACCAACGCCGTGACGGCCACGCCCGCCGCCAGATCACCTCGCAGCCACCGCCGCTCGTATCGGCGCAGCCAACCGAGCGCCGGCACGTAACGCGCGAGCCCACCGTGCTTCCGATCCCTGGTCGCCATGGCTACAGACGACCGGTGTACAGATCGGTCCGGACGGCGCCATCATCCGATCGGGATGACGCATCTCTCCCCGGCGCGCGACAGTGTTCCTGACAGGTCTGAAAGCTTCGATCCTCCCCCCGACGACCGTCCGGGAGCACCCGGCGACGGCCCCGTTCCACCGGGCGAGCGGCCGGCAACCGGTCGATAGGGGCCCGAGCGCCGAGGCGGGGGCCGCGGCTGGGCGATCGCCGGCGGATCGCACTGGCCATCGCCGCTGTCGTGGTCGTCGTCGTGCTGCTGGCCAGCAGCAGCTCGTCGAAGAGCTCATCGACGCCGACAACGAAAACGGCGAGCGTCGACAAGACCACGACCATTGTCCAGCCGACCAGAACGACCACGACCGGCACCACGGTCACCTCGCCACCGCGGACGACCACTGTGACCACCGCCGACGCGGTGACGACGAACACCTCCGCGCCCAGGACGACGACCAGCACGACGACGATCAGCACGACGACGATCAGCACGACGACGACCAGCACGACGACGACCAGCACGACGCCGTAGCTTCACCTGATCGGGGTGATCATTCCGCCTGCCCCCGGAACGGATCGTAGGCGTTGTGAGTGGCCGCGCGTCCGGAGCTGAGATGACCAGCCAAGATCAGGAATTGACCCATAAGCAGAAGCGACGGCTGGCGGAGTTCATCCCTCCGTTCAAGGTGGAGCCGGGCTCGCGCGTGAGGCTCTCCCCAGGCCTTCGATCCTTCGCCTCACAGGCTGCATCAAGTAGAACACGAGGGCGTCCCGCTGGCTGGAGAAGCCGTCGAGCCGCTGTCCGACTATCAGGCTTAGTTAGGCGCGGAGTAGCGAGAGGAGGAGGGCCACATCGTTGGCGCGGAGAGACCTGTCACTTACGATCTCCAGTTTTCGACCTGAGGCTCAGTTCCCACGCCTCAGTGGAGGGTTGCACATGAGTCACAACAAGCAGACGAAACAGGACGCGCGAGCGGTCGAAAAGCTTGGCCGCAAACGCTACGAGAAGGAGCTCGCTCGTCTGCAGGGGGAACTGGTTCGGCTTGAGGAGTGGGTCGTGCGGGAGGGGGTCAAGGTCTGCATCGTGTTCGAAGGTCGTGACACGGCCGGGAAGGGCGGGGTAATCAAACGGATCACCGAGCGAGTGAGCCCTCGCGTGTTTCGGGTGGTCGCGCTCCCGGCACCGACTGACCGTGTTCTGAAATCGACCCGGCAGCGCTCGCAACGCCCCGGGCCCGAAGGATTCTCACCCCTCAGACATAGCCGGCAAGCCGGCACGGCACGCTGGTTGCTCAAAGGTCGTGCAGGCGCGAGCGAGACGGCGCTGGCAAGTGCGCGGGTGTGATCGTGTATTTGTAGTAGTTTCAGCACCCTGATCCACTATGCGAACCTGAGCTTCGCATCTACGAGGGGAGGTCGTCATGAAGGGGCGCGCCGTGCTTGCGTCGGTGGGGTTGTGTGCCGTGACGTGTGCCGTGTTTTGTAGCGCTGCCGCCGCGGAGACATCCCCGCCGCCTACGCTCACCGGAGAGTCCTTTCATCAGGATGCTCCGACTACGACCTCGGTCACGTGCAATCACACCGAGTTGGGAGGGACCTTCGAGGCCAGCGGAATCGCCACCGGGCCGTACCCCGGGACCTTCCAGGAGACCGGCTCGGCTCTGGTGACCACCAACGGGAGCGGCCACGCCATCAGCTATGACTTGACGGCATCCTTCACGATCGACTCGCCGGTCGGCCAGGTCGCCGGCACCAAGCACAGCACGAACTTTGGTGTGAGCTGTGCCGACAGTCAGACTGCGTCATTGGCGTTCAACACCACCCCCGGTGCCTTCGTCGCCACCGACACCTACCAGGCGAAGATCCTCACGGCGTCGGGTGCGTTCGCCGACAAGGGCCTGTTCCAGGTCACCTACTCTCCGAGCTTCCTGGGCGGCTTCACGGAGCTCTTCAGCTCGGCGCTGCCCGCGCCTCGGCAGCTCCTGCCGACCTCGACGGCTGACTGCAAGCACGACGGCTGGCGCAACTTTGGAGGCATGTTCAAGAACCAGGGGCAGTGCGTCAGTTTCGTCGAGCGCGGACCGAAGAAGGTCGGCGCCTGAACGCGCCGACCGGCCACCACGGGGTCCGTCCAGCCGATGGGCTTCGCCGCCCGCGTGGAGCTCGGGCCGGACGATTGGCTCCGACTCGGCCTAGGTGACCGTGTCCGGTACCGGACCGGCCAAGCCTCCGATCCGATGTGGCACCGCAGCTGTCGCGGCGAGACCCTCAATCGATCGCCAGCACGAGACGGGGCGCGTGTCGGCCATGAACGACCCCCGATGAGCTCCCGTCTCGTGCTCGCGGCCGCGTGTTTCATTTCTCAGTTGGACGCCGGGCCGCCGCTCGGGACACCGGAGAACGTGTTCAGGCGCGACTGCCAGAAGTCCCGTGCGTCAGCCTCAATCCGCGCGAGCTGTTCGGCGTTCGTGACGCCTCGTGCCGTGGCGGCCGCCACGACGTTCGCGAGGTAGGTCGCCAGGGTCATCGGCGCGGTCACAGCTCGATGCTCCGAACGACGCGGTCCAGCAGCTTGCGATCGTTGAACAGTGCGCGCAGGTTCGTGTCTAGGGTGTCGGCCATCAGTCCTCAGTCGTTGTGGGTGGTGTCATCGAGCTCGGGGAACTCCTCGGCGATGAGCGCCTGGGCGACCGTCGACAGGTCGCGCTCGAGGCGGTCTGCCCGCTGCCGCAGGTCCGAGTTCTCGTCCATGAGCTCGCCAGCGAGCGCGGCCGTCTCGGGCAACACCGCGCCGGCGATGGCTGAGCTCGCGGACGACCTCGGTACCGTCGACGAGACGACGTCGTCCCTTCGCTGCGGCGGCAGCCTGCGCCTCGAGCTCGCGGATCCGCAGCACGTAGCCCACGGCCGCGAGCTGCTCACTGCAGGCCGCCTCCTCAAGTTCGGCGATCCTGCTGCTTGTCCAGCCGGCCACGGCGCACTCGAAGCCTCGACGGACGAGCTCGCCGATCAGCGCCCCCGTCGTGACGTTCGTCAGCTCGGACGTTGCCGCCGGTCGAGCGCCGCGTGCCGGCCCGGACGGTCGTCGCCGCCACCGCACTACGCGGCCTCCGGTTCTGCGACCTGGCCGCGCAGCTGCTCGATCCGCTCGAGGCGCTTTGCGATCAGGTGCGCGACCGCGGGGAGCGCCTGGCGCGCGCGAAGATCCTCGATCTCGTGCTCGAGCCGGACGATCTCGGCTTGCGCAAGCGCTTGGTCGGAAGCCTTCGACATAGCGCCTGGCGACTATCCGAGCGAGGCTCGTTGAGGGGCAATGGAGATTTAGAACTCGGCTCCGAGGCGGGCAGAGCAGCTGCCGCTGGCGCCCTGCTGGCACCCTGGCCTTTCGGGCCACTGTCGGACCCGCCGACGGGAAAGCGAAACCCCCGGAAATCCGGGGGTTTCGAGTGGTGCCGGAGGAGGGACTCGAACCCCCGACACGCGGATTATGATTCCGCTGCTCTAACCGACTGAGCTACTCCGGCGAGGGATCGCCAGTCTAGCGGCGGCCCGGGGCGCCCAGACGCCGGCGCGGGTCGCTCCAGGCGTCGTTGACAGCAGGCGCCAGACGGGCTGTGACCAGGGCCGCCATATGATCCGCGACCAGGGTCGCCATATGATCCGCGACCGATGCTGCTCGCGGTCCCGAACGTCTCCGAGGGCCGTGATCTTCGCGCCATCGAGGCCATCGCCCGCGCCTTCGACGCCCGGCTGCTGGACGTCCACTCCGACCCCGACCATCACCGCGCCGTGTTCACCGTGGCGGGTGAGCCGGGACGGCTCGCGGCGGCGCTGCGAGACGGTGCGCGGGAGGCGGTGGCACGGATCGACCTGACCCGGCACACCGGCCTGCATCCTCGTGTCGGCGCGGTGGATGTGGCGCCGATCGTCTACCTGCGCGACGCCGACCGTGGCGCGGCGTGCGCCGAGGCGCTGGTGCTCGGCGACCTGCTGGGCAGCGAGTTGGGTCTTCCCGTGTTCCTGTACGGGATCCTGGCCGCGGGACGGACCCGGGCCGAGTTGAGGCGTGCGGGCCCGGCGCGCCTGGCCGAGCGGCTTGAGCAGGGCGAGCTGGCGCCCGACTTCGGACCCCGCCGATTGCACCCGACCGCCGGCGCCGTGCTCGTCGGCGCCCGGCCGCCGCTGATCGCGTTCAACGTCGAGCTTGCCGCTCCCGCCACCCTCAATGACGCCACCAGGATCGCCGCGAGCATCCGCGAGGGAGGCTCCGAAGGGCTTGCGAGTGTCCGTGCGATCGGGCTGTGGCTCGCGCACCGCGGCGTGGCCCAGGTTTCGATGAACATCGAGGATCACCGCCGGACGCCACTCGCGGACATGATCGCGGCGATCGAGTCCCACGCTCCGGTTGCTCAGGCTGAGCTTGTCGGGCTCGCTCCCCGCGGCGCCTTCGAGGGCTTCCCGGCGCACGTCCCGGTCCGCAACAAGCGGCTGATCGAGGATGCGCTCGGAGCCGACCTGCCCCCGACCCTCTGAACCGATCCCGTCCCCGACCCTCTGAACCGATCCCGTCCGAAGCTCTCTAACCCGACCCCGCCACCGGCCCTCTAAAGTCTCGTTACACCATGGCCCAGACCAAGCGCAAGCGTCGATCGAAGCATCGCGGGACTGCGGCGGGCGCGATCGAGGCGCGAGGTCGCACCGGCCGGCCGCCAACCGACGAGGAGAAGAAGAAGCAGCTCCGCGCCGACGCCCGCGAGCGGCGGCTGAACACGCCTCCCACGTGGCGCTCCTCGGCAATCCGGGCCTCGTTCGCGGCGGTGATCATGTTCCTGTTCCTGTTGCTGACCACGAAGGGTCACAACATCGCCGCAGCATTGATCTTCGCCGTCGTCGCGCTGGTGCTGTACGTGCCGGCCGGCTACTACCTGGAGGTCTACCTGTTCCGTCGCCGTCAGCGCAAGAAAGCGGAGGGCAGATGATCGACGCGCGGATGTTCACCGTCGGGCCCGTGCAGGAGAACTGCTTCATCGTGCGCGCGAAGGACAGCGACCGTGCGGTGATCTTCGATCCTGGGGACGAGGCCGAGCGGATCATCGGCGCGCTCGATGCGCTGGGGATCAAGACGGTCGAGGCGATCCTCGTCACCCACACCCACTTCGACCACATTGGCGCGGTCTCGCCCGTGGCCGACGCGACCGGGGCGCCGGTCTACTGCCCCGAGCTCGAGACGCAGGTCCTGGCCAACATCATGGAGTACGTGCCGTGGCCGGGGTTCGGACCCTTCGAGAGCTACGAGGCCGATCACACCGTCAAGGGCGGCGAGCAGCTCGACTTGGCGGGCCTCACGCTCGACGTGCTGGCGACGCCCGGGCACAGCCCTGGCCACGTCACGTACGCGATCAAGGATGAGCAGGCCCTGTTCTCGGGGGACGTGCTGTTCCAGGGGTCCGTGGGCCGGGTCGACCTGCCGGGCGGGGACTGGCCGACGCTGCTGGCCTCGATTTCGTCGCTGGTCGACGCCTTCCCGCCGGAGACCACGGTCTATCCCGGGCACATGGGGTTGACGACGCTGGGCCGCGAGCGCGCCACCAATCCGTTCCTGCGCGAAGTAAGCGCGCTCGGAAGCCAGCCGAACCGGTGATCCAGGCCCCCAAGGGCACCTTCGACGTGCTGCCCGACGACGCTGCGCGCCGCGAGCTGGTCGAGGCCCAGATCCGCAAGACGCTGGGCGCCGCCGGTTACCGCCGGATTGAGACGCCCGCGTTCGAGTTCACCGAGCTGTTCACGCGCGGCGTCGGCGAGGCCACCGACATCGTCCAGAAGGAGATGTACACGTTCGATGACGGCGGCGGCCGGTCGCTGACGCTGCGCCCCGAGGGAACCGCGCCGATTTGCCGGGCCTACATCGAGCACGGGATGCACAAGCTGCCGCAGCCAGTCAAGCTGTGGTACCTGTCGAGCTTCTTCCGCGCCGAGGCGCCGCAGCGGGGCCGCTACCGCCAGTTCTGGCAGGTCGGGGCCGAGGCGATCGGCTCGGCCACCCCCGAGACCGACGCCGAGCTGATCGTGCTGCTGGCCGAGCTGCTCGACGCCCTTGGAGTGAGAGAGCTCAGCTTGCTGCTCTCGAGCCTCGGCAGCCCCCAGACGCGCGCCAAGTACCGGGAGGAGCTCAAGTCCTACCTGCGCGCACACGAATCGGCGCTGGCGCCCGAGGTCGTGGCCCGGATCGAGCTCAACCCGATGCGGGCCTTCGACGCCACCGACCGCGGAACCCGGGAGACGATGAAAGGGGCCCCGACGCTGCTCGACCGGCTCGCCCCGGAAGACGCCGAGCACTTCGCGCAGGTGCGGGAGCTGCTCGATCGCGCCGGCATCCGGTACCAGCTCGACCCGACCCTGGTCCGCGGCCTGGACTACTACACGCGCACGCTGTTCGAATTCTCCAGCGCGGCGCTCGGCGCCCAGTCCGGCGTCGCCGGCGGCGGGCGCTACGACCTCCTAATCGAGCAGCTCGGCGGTCCGGCCACGCCCGCGTGTGGCTGGGCGGCGGGGATCGAGCGGATCCTGCTGGCGTCGGGCGAGCCGCGCACCGCCCCGGAGCTGGTCGATTTGTTCGTCGCCCTGGCCACGGCCAATGGGGTCCGCAGCGGGTTCGAACTGGCGCACCAGGCGCGCCGGGCCGGTCTCCAGGCCCAGCTCGAGCTGGCCGGCCGCTCCTTGCGGGGACAGCTCAGGCACGCCGATCGGCTGGGGGCACGGTACGTGGCGATCGTCGGCGAGGATGGACAGGCCAGCCTCCGGGACATGCAATCGGGGGAGCAGCGCGAGACCGACCTCCAGAGCGTGATCCCGACGATCCTGCGGGGGAGCAGACTGTGAAGCACGCGCCGCGTCCGAACGGCTATCGCGACGCGTGGTGCGGGCAGCTGACCGCGGAGCGCGCGACCACCCCGGCGCGCATCGCCGGCTGGGTGCATCGACGCCGGGACCATGGCGGCCTGATCTTCATCGACGTCCGCGACCGGTCGGGCATCGTCCAGCTCGTGTTCCATCCCGAGACGGCGCCGGCGGCCCACGCGGTCGCTCACCGGCTCCGCCCTGAGGACGTGATCGCCGCATCCGGGATGGTCGCGCGCCGCGAGCCCGAGAACGTGAACCCCAACCTGGCCACGGGCGAGGTCGAGCTCAGCGTCGAGCTCGCGGAGCTGTTGGCCGACGCCGATACGCCGCCGTTCCCGCTCGACGAGGACGTCGTGGTGGACGAAAGCCTTCGGCTCCGCCATCGCGCGCTCGACCTGCGGCGGCCGCCCATGCAGCGGCGTCTCGAGCTGCGCCACCAGGTGATCACGACCATGCGCGAGGTGCTGAACGAGCGGGATTTCCTCGAGATCGAGACCCCGTATCTGACCCGCTCGACGCCGGAGGGCGCACGCGACTATCTGGTCCCGGCACGCGTGCAGCCCGGTTCCTTCTACGCCCTGCCGCAGTCCCCGCAGCTGTTCAAACAGCTGCTGATGGTGGCCGGGCTCGAGCGCTACTACCAGATCGCCCGCTGCTTTCGCGACGAGGACACGCGCGCCGACCGACAGCCCGAGTTCACGCAGCTGGATCTGGAGATGGCGTTCGTCGACGAAGACGACGTGATCGAGTGCATGGAGGCCGTGATGGGCGCCGTATTCGAGCGCGCGGAGTTCGACGTCGCCTCGCCGCCGTGGCCGCGGATGACGTTTGCCGAGGCGGTCTCGCGGTATGGCATCGACCGGCCGGACACCCGCTTCGGGCTGGAGCTGAAGGACCTCGGGCAGGCGGTCGCGAGCTCCGAGTTCCAGGTGTTCGCCGGTGCGATCGCGAGCGGGGGGGTGGTGCGCGGGATCAACGCCGGCAGGCGCGAGCTGCCGCGCTCGGAGCTCGACGTCCTCACCGAGTTCGCCAAACGCCACGGAGCCAAGGGCCTGGTGTGGGCCTTCGTGCAGGGCGACGATCCCGGCTGGCGCTCCCCGGTGGCAAAGTTCCTGACCCCGGACGAGATCGCCGCCGTGAACGCGCGGCTCGAGGCCTCACCCGGCGACCTGCTGCTGATCGTCGCCGACGAGGTCACGACCGTGGGGCAGGCACTGAGCGCGCTGCGGATGGAGCTGGCCCATCGGTTCGACCTGATCCCGGCCGGGCGACACGACGTCCTCTGGGTGGTCGAGTTCCCGGCCTTCTTCTGGGACGAGGAGACAAGGCGGTGGGACGCCGCTCACCACCCGTTCACCGCCCCCACCGGCGATCTCGACGATCCCGGGAGCCTGACCTCGCGCGCCTATGATCTCGTGCTCGACGGCTCGGAGATCGGCGGCGGGTCGATCCGCATCCATCAGCGCGACGTCCAGGAGCGCGTGTTCGAGCTCCTGGGGATCGGACCCGAGGAGGCGCAGGCGCGGTTCGGCTTCCTGCTCGACGCGCTGCGCTACGGCGCTCCGCCGCACGGTGGGATCGCGATGGGGATCGATCGCATCGTGTGGCAGCTGGCGGGCGCGGAATCGATTCGCGAGGTGATCGCGTTCCCGAAGACGGCCAGCGGAGCCGATCCGCTCACCGGCGCCCCCGCTTCGGTCGACCCGGCCCAGCTGCGGGAGCTCGGCCTGCGGCTGGCGTGAGTACCTGAACAGCCGTCGAGTCATCGGGACGGCACGCTCATGTTGGGAAACGGCGCTGCCGAAGATGGCGATGATGGACAACGTCTCGCGTCCGCTGATCGCCCTGCTCGTCGCCACCGTCGCCCTATTCGGGGTCTATTTCGTGGCCCTCCGGGGCTCGCCGAACCGCGCCACCTCGAGCGGCACGAGCTCGCAGAGCCTCAAGGGCTACCAGTCGGACATCGCCGCCGCCCACAAGGCGGTAGCCGTGTCCGGCGCCTCGGACGCGGCCAGCGGCGGAGGCAGCGACGGAGCGACCGCGCCGCCGAGCACCAGCCACCCGGCGTCGGAAGCCGGTTCCACATCGGCCGCTCACCCCGCGTCCGCAACGGGGCCCAAGACCGGCGCCCCGCCCAAGACCGGCGCCCCGCCCAAGACCGGCGCCGCGGCCACGGCCGGGGCCGCGCACCGGAGCAGCGTGGTCGCCCGAGCGCTGGCGGACAAAAAGGTGCTGGCGCTGCTCTTCTACAACCCCGCCGCCGCGGATGACCGGGCCGTGAAGAAGGAGCTGGCCGCGGTCCCGACCCATCGTCACCTGGTCGTCAAGCTGGCCGTCCCGATCAGCGAACTGGCCCGCTACCAGGCGGTCACCACGCAGGTGCTGGTGAACCAATCGCCGACCCTGGTCCTGATCGACCGCCGCGGGCAGGCGACGACGATCGTGGGCTACGCCTCGGGCTTCGAGATCGCCCAGCGGGTGGCCGACGCCGCCGCGGTCAAGTAGGGCCGCCAACGGGCAGGTCTATCCTCGCCCGGGTGGACCGCCTCGCGTTCGAGCACCATCTGACCTCGCCCCAGGGCCGGGGCCACGTGCCCGTCGACGGCCACAGTGTGGCCCTCGACGGTGGCGCATGCTGCGACTCGATCCGATTCTCGCTCGGCGTGCGCGACGACGGCCGGCTCGACGCCGGCTTCGACGCCCACGGATGCGGCGCCGCGAGCGCCGCGGGCAGCGCGGCGGTGACGCTGGCGCGGGGGCGGACCGTCCTCGATGCGGCCCGGATCGGGCCTGAAGACATCGCGGAGGAACTCGGCGGACTCAGCCCCGGCAAGCGTCACGCCGCCGAACTGGCTGCCGACGCGCTGGCCCGCGCCCTCGGGGCGGTGGCGCGGGATCGTGCCCTCGTGGCCCCGTCGGGAGGCCGCCCCCGGACGCTCGTGGCCATGAGCGGCGGCGTCGACAGCGCCGTCGCCGCGCTGCTGTGCGCCCGCAGCGGCGACACGATCGCGGTCACGCTCGAGCTGTGGGCCGACCGCGAGCACGACGGCGAGCGCAGCTGCTGCTCGGCCTCCGCGGTCGCGCAGGCACGTGCGCTGGCGCACTCGATGGGCCTTGCCCACTTCACGCTCGACCTACGCGACGAGTTTCGCGCCGGTGTCGTCGAGCCGTTCATCGCCGGCTACGGCGGCGGCGAGACGCCCAATCCGTGCGTCGGTTGCAACGGACACGTTCGCCTCGACGCGATGCTCGCGCTGGCCGACAAGCTCGGGGCCGAGACGCTGGCCACGGGTCACTACGCGCGGCGCGCCGAGCCGCACGACGAAGCCGGGCCCCTGTTGCGTGTGGCCGCCGATCGGGCCAAGGACCAGACCTACATGCTCGCGGCGCTGGCGCCGCGTTCGCTGTCCCGGCTGAGGTTCCCGCTCGGGGAGCTGTCCAAGCCCGAGGTCAGGCGGATCGCCGCGGAGGCTGGGCTGCCGGTCGCGAGCAAGGCGGACTCACAGGATCTCTGCTTCCTGGCCGGAACCAGCCGCGCCCGCTTCCTCGCCCGCCACGGCGGGCTGCACGAGCGGCCGGGGTTGATCACCGACGTCGACGGCGCGGTCCTCGGCCGTCACACGGGGCACCACCGCTTCACGATCGGGCAGCGCCGCGGCCTCGGGGTCACGGGCGGGACCGCGCTGTACGTGCTCGACAAGCACGCCGAGTCGAACCGCGTGGTCGTGGGGCCCCGCAGCGCACTGCACACGACCGGCGTGACGATCCGCTCGGCGCGGCTGCACCGCCCGGGTGCCCGGGTCAACCGCGTCAAGCTCCGCTATCGCTCCAAGCCGCTGCGGGCGCGGGTGCTCGGGGACCCGCCGGCGGGACGCCACGCCCTGCTCACGCTCGCCCTGGCCGAGGGCGTCGACGGGGCCGCGCCCGGCCAGCTCGCGTGCCTGATGGATGGGGAGCTAGTGGTCGGGTGGGGGACGATCACGCGCGAGAGCTGAGCGGCCGGCGCGTGCCCGAGCGCCGCCGTTAGACTCGCCGCCGGATGAGGCTCAGGGGCCGTTGGATCGCGGTCGCGGTGGTGATGGCGGCGGTCGTGACCGCCGGCATCGGGGTGCTCGACGGGACGGCACCGCGGGCCTCGCGGCGGCGGCCGTCGGCCAGCTCGATGCAGACCAGCGTGGTCCGCGAGGCGGCGCTTCCGGTCAGGCTCCGTCGGGCGCGGATGATCGTGTGGGGACGCGGCTCGTGGTGCTGGTTCGGCGATCCCCGCGCCGTCCAGGTCGGCGGCGGGCGGGACGAGACGTTCGTGGGCTGGATCGGCTGGCGGGGACAGATCACGGTCGGCGCGTTCCACGCCCGGACCGGGCTGCTGGACTCACGGGTGATCGGCCGCCAGGCGGTCGACGATCACGGCGACCCCTCGCTCCTGATCGAGCCCGACGGCCGGCTGACCGCGTTCTGGTCCGGCCACAGCGGCCCGAGCATGAACTACCGCACCACCCTGCGGCCGTATGACATCGACGCCTGGGGGCCCGTGCGCCAGCTGCGCTCGAGGGTGCGGGGGAACAAGGGATTCACCTATCCCAACCCGGTGATGCTGAGCGCCGAGCATGACAGGCTCTACCTGTTCTGGCGCGGTCCCGACTGGAGTCAGGACTTCGCCACGCGGACCCTGGCCGGCCGCTGGAGCGCGGCCCGGCGGCTGATCGCCGTCCCACGGGAGCGCCCGTACGTGAAGGTGGCCTCCAACGGAACCAATACGATCGCGCTGGCGTTCACCAACGGTCACCCTCGCGGCGTGGTCACGGGCATCTATTACGCGGCGTACCGCGACGGGTCGCTGTGGACCGCCGGCGGGCGGCGGATCGCCCGCATGGACGACGGCCCGATCTCGCCGCAACAGGCCGATCTCGTCTACGACGCCGCCAAGACCGGTGTGCGAGCGTGGGTGTGGGATGTGGCGCTCGATTTCGCGGGCCGGCCGGTGATCGTGTACGCGACGTTCCCGTCACCGTGGCGTCACATCTACTGGTACGCGACCTGGAGCGGGCAGCGGTGGATCTCTCACCGGATGACGGTCGGAGGTCCTTCGATCAGCCCGCACACGATCGAGACCGACTACTCGGGCGGGATCACGCTCGACCACGCCGATCCATCGATCGTCTATCTCTCCCGCAAGGTTCGGGGATGGTTCGAGCTCGAACGGTGGACGACAATGGACGGCGGCTTCAGCTGGCGCTACGCCATCGTGGCCCGGACGCGCGGCTCCGACAACGTCCGCCCGCTGGTGCCGCGAGGATCGGCCGCCGGCCCGGTCGACGTGCTGTGGCTGCACGGCCACTACCGCGGCTTCACCGACTACCGCACCTCAATCGCGTTTCTCGGCAGCCCGATCTCCCACACGCGCACCGAGCCCGTGCGATGAAACGGCCTCTTACACTGATCCGAGATGACCTCCGACGAAATCAGGCGGACGTTCCTCGAGTTCTTCGAAGCCCGAGACCACAAGCGGCTCCCATCGGCCTCGCTGATCCCGGCCGAGCACGACCCTTCCGCGCTGTTCACGATCGCCGGCATGCATCCGCTGAAGCCGTACTTCGCGGGCACCGAGGTTCCGCCCCATCCCCGGGTCACCACGTGTCAGATGACCTTCCGCACCGCCGACATCGAGATCATCGGCACCACCACCCGGCACCTGACGTTGTTCGAGATGCTGGGGAACTTCTCGTTCGGAGACTACTTCAAGCGCGAGGCGGTGCGCTTCGCCTGGGACCTCTCCCGGGAGGGCTTTGGCCTGCGCGAGCAGGACATCTGGATCACGGTCTTCGGCGGCGACGACCAGCTTGGGCTGGGACCCGACGAGGAGGCGATCGAGGCCTGGCTCGCGGTCGGCGTTCCCCGCGAGCGGATCGTCGAGTGCCCGCGCTCGGAGAACTTCTGGCAGGTCGGCCCGACCGGACCGTGCGGCCCGTGTTCGGAGCTCTATATCGACCGCGGCGTCGCGCACGGCAAACCTGGGGATCTGCCGGGCGAGGACAACGAGCGGTTCCTCGAGTACTGGAACCTCGTGTTCATGCAGCTCGACCAGAATCCGGTCAACGTCCTGACGCCGCTGCCGGCGAAGAACATCGATACCGGCCTCGGCCTCAACCGGATGGCGGTGATCCTTCAGGACAAGCCCTCGGTGTTCGAGACCGACCAGTTCGCCCCGCTGATCTCGCTCGGCGAGGAGCTGTCGGGTCGAGCCTACGGCCGGGGGTTCGCTGTCGACCGTGCGCTTCGAATCCTCGCCGATCACGGGCGCTCGATGACGTTCCTGGTCGCCGACGGCGTCGTTCCCTCCAACGAGGATCGCGGCTATGTCCTGCGCCGGATCATGCGCCGGGCGATCCGCGAGGGCCGCACGCTCGAGCTCGAACCCGGCTTCCTCGCTCGCTACGCCGCCGTGGTCACCGAGCTGATGGGCACGGAGTACCCGCAGCTGCGCGAGCAGCGCGAGAACGTGCGCAAGTGGCTCGATTCCGAGGAGGAGAACTTTGGCCGGACGCTCGAGCAGGGCAGCAAGCTGCTCGACGAGCTGATCGGGCGAGCCAAGCAGTCCGGCGCCGAGGGGATCAGCGGCGAGGATGCGTTCCGCCTGCACGACACGTATGGGTTCCCGATCGACCTGACCCTCGAGATCGTGGCCGAGCACGGGCTCGGGGTCGACGAGGAGGGGTTCGAGGCCAACATGAACGAGCAGCGCGAGCGCGCGCGGGCCAGCTCCGGCCGCGACCGCGGCCAGGAGGCGCTGCGCCGGCGGGCGCAGGCGTTCGCCGGCGGCGCGGGCTTCGCGACGGACTTCGTCGGCTACGAGACCACCGATCGCGAGACCACGATCGGTGCGCTCGAGCGGGATGATGGCCGAGTCCTGGTCAAGCTGGTCGAGTCCCCGTTCTACGCCACCGGCGGCGGCCAGGTCGCCGACTCCGGGTTTGTCGAATGCGCGGACGGCGACTGCCTCGCCCGCGTGGATGACGTATTGCGCCTGGGCGAAGACCAGGTCGTGGCGCTGGTGTCCGAGCACGGCTCACTCGAGCCGGGAGAGCGGGTGCGGGCACACGTCGATCGCGCCGCTCGCCACGCGACCGAGTGCAATCACACCGCCACCCATCTGCTGCACGCCGCGCTCCGGCAGCTGTTGGGCACGCACGTCCACCAGGCCGGCTCGTATGTCGGCCCCGACAAGCTGCGGTTCGACTTCACCCACGGCAGCGCGCTGTCACGGGAAGAGATCGACGCGATCGAGGACCAGGTCAACGCGTGGATCCTCGAGGCCCAACCCGTTCGGGCGCTGACGACCACGCTGACCGAGGCCAAGCGGCTCGGCGCGATGGCGCTGTTCGGCGAGAAGTACGGCGACGTCGTGCGGATGGTCGAGGTCGGCGATGGCTCGTTCTCCCGCGAGCTGTGCGGCGGCACCCACGTCCGCTCGACGGCCGAGATCGCTCTGTTCAAGCTCTCGAGCGAGAGCTCGAGCGCCGCCAACGTAAGACGGATCGAGGCGCTGACGGGGCCAGCCGCAGTCGAGCTGATGCGTCGACACGACGGCGTGCTGGCGCGCGCCGCGGCGTCGCTGCGGGTTCCGCCCGACGGCGTCGCCGAGGCGGTCGAGGAGCTCCGGGGCCGGACCCGAGAGCTCGAACGGGCCGCGCGGCAAGGCGGCGCGGGCAACGGCGCGATCGACGTCGAGCGGCTCGTCTCCGGTGCGGGTGAGCTCGACGGGGTGCGGTTCCTCGCGGCCGCGCTCGAGGGCGTGGACGGAAAGGCGCTGCTCGAGATCGCCGACCGCCTGAAAGCCAGGCTCGGCGATGCGGCGATCGTGCTCGGCAGCGCGGGCGAGGGTCGGGTCGACCTGATCGCGAGCGTCGCGCCCTCGCTGGTGGCCCGGGGCGTTCGCGCCGGCGAGATCGTCAAGGTCGCCGCCGCCGAGGTGGGGGGCGGCGGGGGCGGTCGCGACACGCTGGCCCGCGCCGGCGGGCGGGACGCGGCCAAGCTCCCGGCCGCGATCGAAGCGGCGCGACGGGCGATCGAGTCCGCGCTCAGCCGATAAGGTCATGCGGGTGCTCGCGCTCGATTACGGCAGCGCGCGATGCGGTTGTGCCGTAAGCGACCCCACCGGCGTGCTCGCTACTCCGATCGACCCAGTCCTGGCGCCGCGCTCCCGACGCGGTCTCGGACGGCTCCGCGCGCTCGTGGCCGAGTTCGAGATCAGCCGGGTCGTGGTCGGGCTGCCTCTGTCGCTGTCGGGGCGCGACAGCGCCCAGACCTCGGAGGCGCGTGAGTTCGCCGCGAACCTGGAGCAGGCGCTGCCGGTCCCGGTCGAGCTCTACGACGAGCGGTTCACGACCCGGCTGGCCGAGCGCACCGGCGGCCGGGCGAGCGAGGATTCGCGTGCCGCGGCCCACCTGCTCGAGGGGTGGCTGGCGGCGCACCCGGTCGCTCAGGGAGAGGTGACGTGAGCGACCGGCAGGAGCGAACCGACGAGGAGCGTGAGGCCGCGCGCCTCGAACGCGAGCGCCGGCGGGCCCAGCGGACCGACGAGCTGAGCTATGAGGAGGACGGCTTCGAGGCGGGTGACGACGGGGAGGACGGCGCCGCCGCCGACGAGGAGGACGACGACGAGGTCCCGGTCGGCACCAAGCGCATCTCGCATCTTCAGCGTCAGGGGATCGCCGGCTCATCGGCACGCACCGTTCGCCGGCCAACCCGGCCCGCGAAGGCTCGTGCCCGCAAGCCCAGGGCAGCCCCCAAGCGAGCCGCGAAGCCGCGGCAGCCAAAGACGGGGCAGCGTCGCCATTCGTGGGCCCTGCGCGTCGTCTCGGTGCTGGCGCTGCTCCTGGCCGGCGGACTGATCTGGTTCCTGGTCGAGTTGCTGCAGCCGTTTCACGGCTCCGGTCACGGCCGGGTCACGGTGACGATCCCGCCCCATTCGAGCGCGAGCCAGGTGGGCGACCTGCTCGAGCGCGACGGGGTGATCGCGTCGAGCTTCTTCTTCGACGCCCGGGCGACGCTCGCCGGCGACCGCAGCGACCTGCGCTCTGGGACCTATCGGCTCAAGCTCGACATGCCCTACAGCGCCGTGCTCACCGCCCTGACCACCCCGCCCCACGCGGCCAAGGTCAGCAACCTGACCATCATCGAGGGTCGCACCCGGCGTCAGATCGACGCGCTGCTGCGCTCTCAAGGCGTGAAGGGCAGCTACCTGGTGGCGACGCGCCATTCGCGCGTGCTCGATCCCCGCGCCTACGGCGCCCCCCGCTCGACCCCCACGCTCGAGGGATTCCTGTTCCCCTCGACCTACCAGCTACGAGCTCCGATTCGGATCGGGGCCCTGATCGCCGACCAGCTGCACACGTTCAAGACCGAGTTCGCGTCGGTCAACCTCGCTTACGCGCGCCGCCGGCACCTGACTCCCTACGACATCCTGATCGTCGCCTCGATGGTCCAGGCCGAGGCGGCGACCGCCCACGATCGGCCGCTGATCGCCTCGGTGGTCTACAACCGGCTGGCCGACGGAATGCCCCTGCAAATCGACGCCACCACCCGGTACGCGACCAACAACTACACGCGGCCGCTGACGCTCTCGGAGCTCAACTCCTCCTCGCCGTACAACACCCGGATCCACACCGGCCTGCCGCCGACGCCGATCGACAACCCCGGCCTGGCCTCGATCGAGGCGGCGGCGCATCCGGCCAGGACCAACGACCTGTACTTCGTCGTCAAGCCATGCGGCAACGGCGAGCAGGTATTCACCTCCAGCTACGCGCAGTTCCTCAGGGACGCCCAGCGATACCAGGCCGCGCGCAGCGCCCGGGGCGGGCGGTCGCCGGCGCACTGCTGAGAGGTCCCGGGTGCCGGGGGCGCCGGGCGGACAGGCCGACCGGCGTCGGCGGGCAATGGGTGAGATGGGGGCGAATGCGTTACGAACTCGCCACGAAGACGCCATAAGGACCTGCACTACGGCCCAAACGCCGATCGCCCCGGGCGATTTGGGCCGCAGCCCATGAATTTCGTGTCGCAGCGCACAAATCACGGGCAAATCGCGGCGATGTGGACGTTTCTGCACGTCGGCGCACGCAAACCGGGCCGACGGCTCCGATCGATGCCCTCCGCCGGCGCCACCGACTCGCCGCCACCGACTCGCCGCCACCGACTCCCGCCACCGACTCCCGCCACCGACTCCCGCCACCGACTCCCGCCACCGACCCCTACAGTCCGGCGCCATGCCCGCCACCGAGCGCACCCGCCTCGGCGTCCTCGGCTGGCCCGTGGCCCACAGCCGCTCGCCGGCGATGCACGACGCGGCCCTGCGGACGGTCGGCCTGACCGGCTGGCGCTACCAGCTGCTGCCGGTCCCGCCCGACCTGTTCGAGGAGACGGTTAAGGCACTGCCGGCGGCCGGCTTCCGCGGCGCCAACGTGACCATCCCCCACAAGGAGCGGGCGCTCGCGCTGGCCGGCGCGGCCACGGACCGAGCCCGGGCCATCGGCGCCGCCAACACCTTGCTGTTCGACGAGCGGGGCGCGATCGAGGCCGACAACACCGACGCTCCGGCGTTGATCGAGGCCCTCCCGTTCACCGCTCGGGGCGCCACCGCGCTCGTGCTCGGCGCCGGGGGGAGCGCGCGGGCCGCGGTGTGGGCGCTGCTCGCCGCCGGCGCCCGCGAGGTCGGGGTGTGGAATCGAACGCCGGAGCGCGCGCGGAGGCTGGCCGAGGAGCTCGGCGCCGTCGCGGTCGACACCGCCGAGCCGGCCGATCTGCTCGTCCACTGCACCCCCGTGGGTCTAGATGGTCGAAACGGCACGTTCAAGGAGCTGCCGCTGCGGGCCGATGAGCTAAGTCGGTACCGGTGCGTGGTTGATCTCGTCTACACAGAAACGGAGACGGCTCTCGTGCAGAGCGCGCGGGCGCGGTCGATCGCGGCCGTCGACGGCCTCGATCTGCTCGTCGGCCAGGGCGCGCTCAGCTTCAAGCGCTTCACCGGCACCACCGCACCCCGCCCGGTCATGCGGGCAGCCGTGCGGGGTACGCGGTGAGCGAGCACACCGGCCATCTGCGCGCGGTTGAGGCCGGCGAGGAGCCGGAGGCCGCGAGCACCGCCGGCGTGACCAGGCCGCAACGGCGCGGGGGCCTGGGGCGGTTCCTGACCGACGTGCTCGTGGAGCTCGGATTCACCGACCGCGCCCGGGTCCAGCGCGCGATCGAGGAGGCGCGCTCGCGTGGTATCCCGCCCGAGCGGCTGCTGCTCGAAGAACGTGCGATCACCTCGGAGCAGCTCTCCCACGCGATCGCCGAGCGGTACGGACTCGATCACGTCGACCTCGGCGCGTTCAAGGTCGACATGGCGGCGGCGAACCTCCTGAGCGCGTCCGCGGCCAAACGCTATGGCGCGGTGCCGGTCTCGTATCTCGACGACCACACCCTGCTGGTGGCGATGTCGGACCCGGCGAACGTGCTGGCGGTGGACGACATCACGCTGCTGACGCGACTGGACGTGAAGCCGGCCGTCGCCTCGTTGGAGGACATCACCGCGCTGATCGCGCGCATGAACCGGTTCGAGGACGCCGTCCAGGAGGCGGTCCAGGAGGGCGAGGACGGCGCCTCGCCGTTGGAGATCGTCGACCTGCGCGAATCGGCCGAGGACGCGCCGGTGATCAAGCTCGTGCACTCGATTATCGCCCAGGCGGCCGAACGGGGGGCATCCGACATCCACTTCGAGCCCCAGTCCGACGACAGCGGCCGCGCCGGGCGCGAGCTCCGCGTCCGGATGCGCATCGACGGCGTGCTCAGCGACGAGACCACGGTGCCGAAGCGAATGGTCTCCGGGGTGATCTCCCGGCTCAAGATCATGGCCGATCTCGACATCGCCGAGCGCCGGGTGCCCCAGGACGGTCGCGTCGGGCTGACCATCGAGGGCCGGCACGTCGACGTCCGCGCGGTGACGATCCCGAGCGTCCACGGCGAGTCCGTGGTCCTGCGGATCCTCGACAAGGAGAGCATCCGGCTGGAGCTGTCCAAGCTCGGCTTCCAGCAGCACGAGCTCGACCGGTTCCGCAAGTCGTTCAACAAGGCCTACGGCGCCGTCTTGGTCACCGGGCCCACCGGGTCCGGCAAGTCGACGAGCCTGTACGGGGCGCTGCTCGAGTTGAACACGCCGGAGAAGAACATCATCACGATCGAGGATCCGGTCGAGTACCAGATCAAGGGCATCACCCAGGTTCAGGTCAACAACAAGGCCGGGCTGACGTTCGCCACCGGCTTGCGCTCGATGATGCGGGCGGACCCCGACATCCTGATGGTGGGCGAGATTCGCGACCGCGAGACGGCGCAGATCGCGGTCGAAGGTGCGCTCACCGGTCACATGGTGCTCTCGACCCTCCACACCAACGACGCGGCGTCGTCGATCACGCGCCTGGTCGAAATGGGGGTGGAGCCCTTCCTGGTGGCCTCGGCGATCGACTGCGTGGTCGCGCAGCGCCTGGCCCGCACCCTCTGCTCCAACTGCAAGAAGCGCACGATCATCCCCGCCGAGGTGCTGCGCAACCACGGCTTCGCCGCCCAGTTCGACATCGAGGCCTACGAGCCCGTGGGCTGCGTGCGCTGCAACGGGATGGGATATCGCGGGCGGATCGGGCTGTTCGAGGTGATGCTGATGTCTGACGAGATCCGCACGCTCACGCTGGAGCGCAACTCATCGGCCCAGATCGGCGCCGCCGCGCTGCGCGAAGGGATGCGGCGGCTGCGCGAGGACGGTCTCGACAAGGTCAAGTCTGGACTGACGTCCATGGCTGAGGTCGCTCGCGTAACGGGATCCGGCTGAGCTGCCGATAGACGGCGGCATGGAGCTTGACTTCGCCGACGTCCTGCTCGAGGTCGTCGATCGCCGCGCCTCCGATCTTCACATCACCGCCGGTGCGCCGCCGATGGTTCGCGTCCGCGGCCGGCTGACGCCGATGGACGGCTACCCGAGGCTGACCCCCACCGACACCCGCGAGATCGTGTACTCGATCCTGTCCAACGCGCAGCGCCAGAAGCTCGAGACCAACTGGCAGCTCGATCTCGCCTACCAGGTTCCAGGGACCGCCCGCTTCCGCGTCAACGCGTACTTCCAGCGCTCGAGCCTCGGGGCCGCGTTCCGCCTGATCCCGTTCGAGATCGTGCCTCTGGAGTCGCTGGGCTTGCCGCCGGTGGTGGCGGAGTTCGCGAACAAGCCCCGCGGGCTCGTGCTCGTGACCGGGCCCACGGGCTCGGGCAAGTCGACCTCGCTGGCCGCCCTGATCGACGTCATCAACGAGAACCGCGAAGAGCACATCATGACGATCGAGGATCCGATCGAGTTCCTGCACCGGCACAAGAAGTGCATGGTCAACCAGCGCGAGCTCGGCGCCGACGCGACCAGCTTCGCCGACGCCCTGAAGGCCGCGCTGCGCCAGGATCCCGACGTGATCCTGGTCGGCGAGATGCGCGACCTGGAGACGATCTCCACCGCGATCACCGCGGCCGAGACCGGCCATCTGGTGTTCGCGACCCTCCACACCCAGGACACCCCGCAGACGATCGACCGGATCATCGACGTGTTCCCGTCGGCCCAACAGGGACAGATCCGCGCCCAGCTGGCCGTGGCGCTTCAGGGGATCATGACCCAGACGCTGCTGCCGACCGCCGACGGCGCCGGCCGCTGCGTGGCCACCGAGGTGCTGGTGCCCACGCCGGCGGTGCGGAACCTGATCCGGGAGGGCAAGAGCCACCAGATCTACTCCGTGCTCCAGACCGGTGGCGCCCACGGGATGCAGACGATGGACGCCTCGCTGGCGCAGCTGGCCCGGGCAAGCAAGATCACCCGGCAGCTCGCCGAGTCCAGAGCCCACTCGGTCGAGGAGCTTCGCCGCCTCCTCGGAAGTGGCTCGCCGAACGGGCACAGGGTGGGGATGTAGGCGATGGCCACCTACGTGTTCAAGGCGATGGACCTCTCCGGGGTGCCGGCCCGGGGCGAGGTCGAGGCAGTGTCCAAGCAGGCGGTCGCCGACCAGCTCAAAGAACGCGGCCTCATCGTTCTCGACATCGCCACCAAGTACCGCTCCAAGGAGCTCAACGTCGAGCTGTTCGCGCGGGTCAAGGCCAGCGAGTTGGCGGTGGCCACGCGGCAGCTGTCGACGATGATCTCCTCGGGGATGACGATCCTGCGGGCACTGACCGTGCTCGAGGAGCAGAGCGACAACAAGCTGCTCAAGGAGACCCTCCAGGGCGTCCGCGCCGACGTCGAGGCCGGGCTGCTGCTCTCCGACGCGCTCGAGCGCCACAAGAAGGTGTTCAACCCGCTGTTCGTGTCGATGGTCAGGGCGGGGGAGAGCGGCGGCGTGCTCGAGGACGCGCTGATGCGGACCGCCGATCAGCTCGAGAAGGACGCCTCGCTGCGCCGTCAGGTACGCGGAGCGATGATCTACCCGGCGATGGTGATCACGTTCGCGACGATCGTGCTGCTCGCGCTCGTGGCCTTCCTGATCCCGGTATTCGAGGGCGTGTTCAAGCAGTTCGGGGGCAAGCTGCCGGCCCTGACCCAGGTCATGGTCAACTTCTCGCACCTCGTCAACGACCAGTGGTACCTGCTCGTGCTCGTCGTCGCCGGCAGCGCCACCGCGTTCGTGTACTTCAAGCGATCGACCTGGGGCCGGCCGCACTGGGACGCGTTCCGGTTGAGGGTCCCGATGAAGATCGGCGACGTCGTGCAGAAGGTCGCGATCGCGCGCTGGTCACGGACGTTCTCCTCCCTGGTGTCCGCGGGCGTCCCGATCATGCAGGCGATCGAGATCACCGGCAAGACCGCCGGCAACGCGGTGATCGAGCGCTCGATGGCCGACGTCATCAACTCGGTCAAGAACGGCGGCACGATCGCCGATCCGCTGAGCCGCGCCAAGGTGTTCCCGCCGATGGTCGCGCACATGGTGGGAGTGGGGGAGGAGACCGGCGCGCTCGACGCGATGCTGGGCAAGGTCGCCGACTTCTACGAGGACGAGGTGGCGGCGGCGGTCAAGGCCCTGACCTCGATCCTCGAGCCGGCGATGATCATCATCGTCGGGTCGATCGTCGGCGTGATCGTGATCTCGATGTACCTGCCGCTGTTCGACGTCTACAACCAGATCCAGTAGGGCCCGCGCCGCCGCCATGCGACGCGCGCAGCACCGGTGGCGCCCGAGCGGTCTGTGGCTGCGCGGGGTCGCCCGAGGCGCTGCTCCGGTGGCCCTGATGAGCGCCGGGGCGGTGTGGGTGGCGTGGCTCGGCTTCCACGTCCAGACCGCCGGGGATTACCCGGGCACGTTCGCGCCCTCCATGAACGCGTTGCTGAACGGTCATCCGGGCGTGTTCTTCCGCCTCCTCCCCGACGACGGGGCGGGAGGGTCGGTGCTGCTGCGCGCCCCGGGCGCGCTGCTCGGCCGGGTGCTCGGCGGGACCCAGCTGGCGAGCTTCCGCTTCGGGGCGCTCGAGTGCGTGCTGGTGGCCGGCGCTCTGGGCTTGTGGCTGGCGCGGACGATGCGCGCACACCGGCGCTCGGCGGCCGCGCGAGCGGCGGTGGTGGCGCTGTGCGTCGGCGCGCCGGCGATGCTGGACGCGATCCTCGTCGGCCACCCCGAGGAGGTCCTGGGCGCGGCGCTGTCGGTGGCCGCGGTCCTGCTCGCGGCCGGCGAGCGACCGACGCTGTCGGGCATCGCCCTCGCGCTGGCGATCATCAACAAGCCGTGGGCCCTGTTGGCCATCGCCCCGACCCTGCTCGCCGCTCGGTGTGGGCGCGGCCGGCTGGGCGCGGTCGCGGCGGCACTGTGCACGGGGTGGTTCGGCGCCGCCTATCTGGCCGCCCCGGAGCAGTTCGTGCACTCGCTGGGCGGGCTCTCGATCGTGGCCCATCCGCAGGAGCTTTGGTGGCCATTGGCGCGCCCCGCCGCCGATCCCGCGGTGACGCCGGGTCACTACCTTCCGGCGCTGATCACCGACCACGCCCGCGAGCTCGCGGTCGTGCTGATGGCGCCGCTGTCGATCCCGCTGGCTCTCCGCCGCGACCGGACGGCGTCCGATTGCCTGGCCCTGCTGGCCCTGCTGCTGCTGGCTCGCTGCCTGCTCGACCCGTCGAACCACATCTACTACGAGCTGCCATTCCTGCTTGCGCTCGTGGCCTGGGAAGCGACCTCGGCACCGGCGCCGGTCCTTTCGCTGCTCGCCATCGCACTGCTGTGGCTCGTGTTCGGCCCGATCTCCGCGGTCACGAGCCCCGACGGCCAGTGGCTCGCCTACATGGCCGTGATGCTGTCCCTGATCGCCGTGCTGGCGCGGCCGGCGCTGGGCTATGGTGCCCCGCCAGTGATCCTCGCCACCGCCGCCAGCACATGAGCCCGGACGGGAACGGCGGGCAATCCGCGGGGCCGTGCGGCCCCTGCCGGGGCACCGGACAGGTGATCTCGAACCTCGGCGGACAGCCCCACACGCTCCCCTGTCCCTGGTGCGATCGGACCGGCCGGTTCACGCCCGGACGGGACGCGCAGGAACACCCCGCCGAGCGTCCCGGCAGCTGACGCAGGGCGACGTCGGAAAAACGTCCAAAGTCGTCAAGCCCCGGCGCCGCGCGCCCGATACGTTCGCTGCCAGAGCCATTAGGTGCCAAAGGCAAACCGCTCGCGAGGGCGGGACGCAAAGCCACGGGCCTCCATGGGGGAGGAAGCCGGGTTGCCACCAAACGCTTGAAGGTCCGAGCCGCGATGGCAGGGAACCGAGGGATCTGGCCAGACCCAATCCACCGATCCCAGGAGGATCAATGCTCCAAAAGCTCCGCCGTCGCGCCGAGGACGAGAAGGGTTTCACCCTGATCGAGCTCCTCGTCGTGATCCTGATCATCGGCATTCTGGCCGCGATCGCGATCCCGGCGTTCCTCAACCAGCGCGGCAAGGCATATGACGCTGCGGCGAAGTCGCAGGTCAAGACGGCCCAGACGGCCATGGAGACGTACGCGACCGATCACAACGGCACGTACACCTCGCAGAAGTCCGACCTGACCGCGATCGAGCCGACGCTCGGCGACACCGGCACGGGCTCCACGCTGTCGACGGTTACCGGCAACGGCACCACGGGCTACACGCTCGTCTCGACCGCGTCCTCGACCGGCGACTCGTTCACGATCACCGACACCAGCGGGAACGTGCAGCGCAGCTGCTCCACGGGGAGCGGCGGCGGCAGCCCCGGTGGCTGCTCCGGCAGCACCTGGTAGTCCGCCAACCATCGTGGACCTTGTTTGGGGCGGGCCGATGGGCCCGCCCCAAGCGTTTCCGGCCTCCTGAGCCCCGGATTCCCGAGTCCCGGATTCCCGAGTCCCGGATTCCCGAGTCCCGGATTCCTGTGAACCCCTCCGCCCGCAACCGGATCGCCCGGCCCGCCGCCGCGGCACTGCTCACGTGCGCCGCCGGCACCGTGGCCTCGTTGACCGTCCCGGGCAGCGGCGACTATCAAGCTCACGGCGCGGTCTCCGGCGACAACGCCGGCCCGGCGCTGCTGGCCCTCGCGCACGGCAGGCTGGGTTCGTTCCCCAGTCATCAGCCCCTCATGGGGCTGAACTCGCTGATCCTCCGTCTTCCGTTCGTAGCCACCGGCTCGGCGCTGGGCGCCGGTGAGCTGACCCTCTACCGGCTCGGTGTGCTCGCCTGCCTGCTGCCATGCGCGTTGTTCGCCGCGTGGCTGATCGCCGAGCGCTCGTCGCCCGGCCCGATCGCCGCCGCCGGGCTGGCTGGGGCGGTGATGCTGCTCTCGCCGGTGACGAGCAACGCGCTCAGCTTGGGCCATCCCGAGGAGCTGCTGGCGGCCACGGCGGCGGCGGCCGCGACGCTGGCGGCGGCGCGCGGGCGCCCGGGGTGGGCTGGGTTGCTGCTGGGAGTGGCGATCGGGACCAAGGCGTGGGCGCTGATCGGGGTGCTTCCGGTGGCGGTCGCGGCTCCGGCCGGGCGCCGGCGGGCCTTGTCGGTCGCCGCCGGTACCGCGCTGCTGCTCCTGGCACCGCCGCTGCTGGCCGACCCGCGTGCGTTCGCCGCCGCCGGTCGCTCGCTCGGCGAGACCCATCTGGTCAACGCGATCAGCGGGTGGTGGCCGTTCAGCACCAGGCCCGCCGAGCTCCCCGCCGGAGCGCCGCTCGTCGGCATACTGCCCTCGGGGCTGACCAAGTCCTCGGCCCTGGCGATCGGGTTGAGCGCCGCGCTGCTCCTGGCCGGTCTTGTGTGGAGGGCCGCAGCCGCGCGCCGGCGCCACGCCGACGCGCTCGCACTGCTGGCATTGCTGGCGCTGCTCCGCTGCCTGGTCGACCCGGGGCCGGTCGAGTACTACTACGCTCCGCTGCTCGTGGCGCTGGCCGCCTGGGAGGCCGCGGTCCTGGGCCGGCCGCCGGTGGCCGCGCTGTTCACGCTGGCGGCGGTCTCGCTGACGTTTCGCGTGGCCGGGCACCTCGATGCGGCCGCGCTGAACGCGGTCTCGCTCGGCTGGGCGGCGGCGCTCGGCGGCTATCTCGTCACTCGCACCCAGCGCGGCCCACTCGCGGCCGGCCAGCTGATGCCTCAAGCGGCAAGCAGCGCCGCCGATAACGCTTAGGTGCGAACCGCGACGGCGACACTTGCGCTGCTGATCGCCCTGGCCGTCCCCTCCGCGGCGCTGGCTTCATCGCCGGCTCGGCCCACCGCAGCGAACCTGGACGCGCAGGAGCCGCTGTCCTCGGTGCCGGACCCGAATTTCACGCCCCCCGGCTTCACCAGCGACGGCGCCGAGGCCGTGGCCGCCGCCAAGGCCACCGCGGCGATGCAGGCCCTACATCGCCGCGAGCACCCGCTGTACGTGCAACCGCTGGTCTGGGACGGCAGTCGGTGGGCAGTGGAATTCACCTACGGCCAGAGGATCGTCGCTGAGGTCGACGAGTCGCCGTCGGCGCGGGTGAGGAACGTCTGGACGGGACCACTCGCAGCGGCCGCCTACACCCGGGGCCATTACGCACCGCTGTTCGACTCTCCGTGGGTCGTGGTCCCGTTCTCGCTCCTGTTCCTGCTGCCGTTTGTGGATCCGCGCCGGCTGGCTTCGCTGCGTCACCTCGATGCGCTCGTGCTGTTGTCGTTCCTCGTCTCCTACTGGCTGTTCGACCACGCCCACCTCGAGGCCGCGGTGTGGCTCGCCTATCCGCCGCTCCTGTACCTGTTGGCGCGCATGCTTTCGATGGGGCTGCGAGCGTCCCGGTCAGACCCCATCGCCTCGTGGCTCACGCCGCGGGTGCTCGGCGCCGGACTGCTGGTCCTGCTCGGCGCCCGGGTGGCGCTCAGCATCGCCGACCACACCGTGATCGACGTCGGCTACTCGTCGGTGATCGGCGCCGAGCACATCATCCACGGACAGTCGCTGTACTACGCCGCGGCAGCCCATCCGGACACGTACGGGCCGGTTGCGTACCTGGCCTACGTGCCGTTCGCATTGCTGTTTCCCTGGCACGGCACCTGGGACTACCTGCCCGCCGCGCACGCCGCCTCCGTCGCCTTCGACCTCGCGACCGTGGTCGGGCTCGTGCTGCTGGGCCGCCGGCTGCGGCGCGGCCGCGAGGGGCTGAGGCTGGGCCTGGCGCTTGGCTGGGCCTGGGCGGCATGCCCGTTCACGCTGCTGGGCCTGATGGAGCACAGCAATGACGCCCTGGTGGCGATGCTGTCGGTCTACGCGCTGCTCGCCTTCGCCTCGCCGGCCGCGCGGGGAGCGTTGCTGGGGCTGGCCACCGCGGCCAAGTTCTCACCCGGCGCCCTGCTGCCGCTGTTCGCCGGCCGTCATGGCCGCGGACGGGGGAGCACGGTCGTGTGCATCGCCTCGTTCGCGCTCGTCGTCACCATGTCGATCGCTCTCTACCTTCCCAGCGGGGGGCTGACCGAGTTCTACAACCACACGATCGGCTTTCAGCTCACCCGCATCGACGTGTTCTCCCCGTGGGGATTGCACCCTGGCCTAGACGCGCTCAAGACGGTGCTCGAGGTCGGGGCGCTGACACTGGCGCTCGCGGTTGGGTTCAAGCGAGGCCCCCGCTCGCTGGTCCAGGTCTCGGCGCTGGCGGCGGCAGTGACGATCGCCGTGCAGCTGCCCGCCAGCCACTGGTTCTATTACTACATCATCTGGTTCGTTCCGTTCGTGCTCGTTGCCCTGCTGGGTGGCGCTCGGGAGGCGGCAGGCGTTTCCCCGGCCGAGCACCGGATCGGTGAACCGGAGATCCTCGACCCCGCGCCGGCGATCCCCGTCCTGGTTGGCGGGTGAGGGAGGACCTGTGCCGGTAGCGATCAGCGCCGTATTCGGAGCCGTCATCGGTTCCTTCCTGAACGTGGTCGCCTACCGGCTGCCGAGGGGCGAGTCGCTCATCAGGCCGAGATCGCGGTGCCCCAGTTGTGGCACTGCGGTCAGGGCCTCGGACAACGTCCCGGTGTTCGCCTGGCTGTGGCTCCGCGGACGCTGCCGGTCGTGCGCGGCGCCGATCTCCGCCCGATATCCGGCGGTGGAAGCGCTCACGGCCGTGCTGGCGGTGGCGGTGGCGCTGACCAAGCATTCCGCCCATGACCTCGGCCTCGGGCTGGCGCTGGTGTTGGTGCTGGTGCCGGTGGCCCTGATCGACCTCGACCACCGGATCATCCCCAACAAGATCACGCTCCCGGCCGCGCTGACGGCGATCGCGATTGGATTGGTAACCAGGCCCGCGGCCGTGCCCGGGCAGCTGATCGCCGGAGCGGCCGCCGGCGGGTTCCTGTTGATGTTCGCGCTCGCCTACCCGCGGGGCATGGGGATGGGCGACGCCAAGCTCGCGGCGGTCCTCGGCTTGTATCTGGGACTGGCGTCGGCGGTGGCGCTGCTGGTCGGGATCGTGGCGGCGACGTCGGTCGGAATCGCCATCATGGCCCGGGTCGGGGTGGCGAAGGGGCGCAAGACCGCGGTGCCGTTCGGGCCGTTCCTCGCCCTCGGCGGGATCGCGGCTCTGCTCGTCGGCGCCCCGATCCTCCACGCCTATCTGCACTCGCTGGGCTGACGCTCAAGCGGCGGGATCCGCGTGCCGATGCTCAGCACTGCCCGCGGCCGCGGGCATCCCGTGCTCATGTCGTCCACCTCGGCAGCGCTTCTGACCCCCGCCCGGCCGCGGTTCTCCGAGCGGATCCGAGCCCCCACCGGCAGGCATCCGGCGCTGGCAGTGGCGGTGGCGACGCTGGTGCTGGCCTGGGCCGCCCTGCTCGCCACCCACCACTCGCCCCACCTCGCCGTGCCCAAGCAGGTGGCGCTCGAGCACGTCCTGGCCGACCCCGGCGCCCGTTCGATGCTGGCCGGCGTTCACTGGACGCGCCTGGCGCCGGCGGCGATCGACGGGCACCACGAGCTGCTCGGCTTCTATCGCGGGCCCCGTCTGGTCGCGACCGTCGACGTCGCCTTCGACGGCCATGTTCTGGTCCTGGACCGCAGTGACCTGGCGCGCTCGAGCTACGCCTACGGCAGCGATATCGCCAACGACGTCCGGGTCCTGCTCGGGCTGTGCGCGGTGTTCGTGATCATGACCGGCGTCTGGCCCCTGTGGCGGATCCGCAACCTCGACGTCGCGGTGGCGGCGAGCTCGGCGCTGTCGATCGCGGTGTTCGACGACTGGACGCTCGAGCGGATGGTGCTCGTCGCCTACCCGGCGCTCATCTATCTCGCCCTCAGGTGCGCCTGGCGCGCGCTCGGGCCGGCGCCTGGCGACCGGGCGGCGGTCCCCCTGTACGAGCTCCTGACCCGCCGCTCCTCCCCATCCCAGCAGCTGCGGATCCTGCGATCGCTCGCGCTCGCCTGTGCGCTGATCGTGGCCATGGTGGGACTGAGCTCACCCCACGTGATCGACGTCGGCTATGCCGTCATGGAGGGAGCGACCGCGATCGTCCACGGCTTGCTGCCCTACGCTCACGTCGCCGACGTCCTGCACGGGGACACGTATCCGATCGGCTCCTACCTCCTGTACGTGCCACTGGCGTGGCTGTGGCCGGTGCACACGGTCTTCGACGACGCCGACTGCACGCTTGCGGTGGCCGTTTGCGCGGCGCTCGGGGCCGCCTGGGGGCTGGCTCGCCCGGCCGCCGGCGGGCAGCTCGCACGGTCCCGCCGCTCGGAGCGCCCGGAGCGCCCGGGGCGCTCGCGACCCGAGCAGCATGCCGCCGAGATCCTCGGACTGCGGGCCGCGATCGCGTGGCTCACGTTCCCGCCGCTGCTCCTCACCGTCTCCACCGGGACCACCGACGTGGCCCTGGCGGCGGCGCTGGTCGGAGCGCTGCTGCTGTGGCGCAAACCGGGCGCCGGCACGGCCCTGCTGTCGCTCGCGGCCTGGTTCAAGCTCGTTCCCGTGGCCCTGTTCCCGCTCTGGATTGCGAGGCTCCGGCGGGGCGCGCTCGCCAGGGCGCTGCTCGCCGCGGCCGTGGTCAGCCTCGTCATGGTCGCCGTCCTGGTCGCGTTGGGCGGCGCGCACGCGGCGACGCGGATGGTGGGCGCGATGAGCTTTCAGATGACCCGCACCGCGCCCGACACATTGTGGGCGTTCGTGGGCAGCGTGCCGCTGCAACAGCTCGCCGAGGCCCTGACCCTGGCCCTGATCGCGGGCGCGGCGGTGAGGCTTCGCCGCGACCAGGCGTTCGCCGCCGATCGCCGGCGGTTCGCGGCGCTGTGCGCCGCGGTCCTGCTCGGCATTCAGATCTCGGGCAACTACTGGACCTTCATGTATCTCACATGGGTGTTCCCGTTCATCGCGCTGTCGCTGCTGGCCGGTCCGAACGCCTCGGAGGGCCACTCAGGTTGGTCGAAGTGGATGCCGGGTCGGTAGCGGTCGCGGGAGCGACGCCGGCCCCGGGCGTACGGCCCGGGCTCGATTCGCTGACGGCGAGCGAAGTCGAGCGATCCGCATGGCGCGACACCTGGCGCTGGTTCGTGCTCTCGCGCCTGCTGATCTGGGGGATCGGCTGCGGCGCGGTGCTGATCCTCGGCAGCTCCGCGCTAAATCTCCGCGCGTACGACCCAGCGGGGATCTCGACGTCGCTGGGTCCGGTCGGGAACGTGCTCGCGGCTCCGGCCGTGCGCTGGGATGCGATCTGGTACCTGCAGATCGCCGAGCACGGATATCGGACCACTCAGGACGCCGGCTTCTTCCCGCTGTATCCGCTGCTGATCCGGCTCGGCTCGATTCTCACCGGCTCGGCGGTGCTGGCGGGGATCGTGATTTCGCTGCTGGCGCTGTTCGCCGGCCTCGAGCTCATCCGCCGCCTGACCGAGCTCGAGCTCGGGGCCCGGGTCGCCGGCGTCACGGTCCGGTTGATCGCCTTCGGTCCGTTCGCGCTGTTTCTGTCCGCCGTCTACACCGAGTCGCTGTTCATCGCGCTGTCCGCGGGCACGTTCTACGCCGCCCGTCGCGGGCGCTGGTGGGTGGCCGGCGTGCTCGGCGGACTGGCTGCGATGTCGAGGGTGGGCGGAGTCCTGCTCCTCGTCCCCGTCGTCCTGTTGTTCTTCTACGGGCCGCGAGGGGACGCAGAGCCGCAGCTGAACGGTCCATGGTGGCAGCCGCGCTACCGCTTCGGCTCGGGGGTCCTGTCCGCGGCGCTGATTCCGGCCGGGGCGGCGGCGTTCTCGGGCTACCTGGCCCGGCGGGGGCTTGGCGCCGGCGCCACCCTTCATGCCCAGCAGGAATACTGGGCCCACCGCCTGGCGTTCCCGGCCGCGGCGGTGTGGGAGGGCGCCCGGGCGGCCTGGCACGAGCTCGGCGCGCAGCTCAGCGGGGCCGGGGGCGCGTTCAACCAGAGCGACGCGATCCTGCAGTTCGTCGTGCTGGTGGTGGCGCTGGTCCTGCTGGTCGACGTGTTCCGGCGATTGCCGATCGCCTACGGGGCCTATGTCGCGTGCGGCCTGGTGCAGGCGCTGGCGGCCCCGACCATCGGCGATCCTCTGCGCGCGCTCGACCGCTACGCCAGCATGCGCTTTCCGCTGTTCATGTGCGCGGCGGCCTGGGCCGTCCAGCACCGGGCCGAGCGACGGGTGCTGATCGTCTCGGTGCTGCTGCTGGCGTTATTCACCATCCAATTCGCCACCTGGCAGTGGGTCGGCTCGGCGGTGCTGTAGGTGTCGGTGTCCGCGATCGCCGCCGTCCGGCGCCGCGAGGCCGGCGCCGTCTCGCTCTCGCCGTGGGCCGCGTTCTGGCGCTCGCGCCTGCTGATCTGGATCTCCGGGTGCGCGGCGCTGTTGCTGCTGGGAACGTCGGGAGACGAGTGGGCGGTGGACCCGACCAACGTCAGCAGCTCCTTCGGCCCAGTGGGCAACGTGCTGATGGCGCCGGCGATCCGCTGGGACTCGATCTGGTATCTGCAGATCGCGCACAGCGGCTACTCGAATTCACACGACCCGGCGTTCTTCCCGCTCTATCCGCTGCTGATCCGCGTGGTCGGCTGGGTGGTCTTCTCGGCGCCGCTCGCCGGCGTGCTGGTGTCGCTGGCCTCGCTGCTCGCCGGCCTCGAGATCGTGCGCCGGCTGACCGAGCTCGAGCTCGGCCGCGAGGCGGCTGGGGCGACGGTCGTGCTGCTCGCCTTCACGCCCATGGCCGTGTTCTTCTCGGCCGTGTACACCGAATCGCTGTTCCTGGCGCTGTCGGCGGGGATGTTCCTGGCCGCCCGGCGCGAACGGTGGCTGCTCGCCGGGATCCTCGGCGGTCTCGCCGCCCTGACCCGAGTGACGGGTGTGCTGCTGATGATCCCGTTCCTACTGCTGCTCTGCCAGCAACGCGGTGGGCCGGAGCGGGCGGGCCGGCCCGTTGCCGCCTCCCCCGGACGGCCGCGGGCCTGGAACCTGCTGTGGGCGGCGCTGATTCCAGCCGGCGCTGTCCTGTACAGCGCCTATCTGGCGGCACGCGGCTACCAGTGGCTGTCCCCGCTGCACGCCCAGCAGATGTTCTGGGGTCACTACCTGACCGGACCGTTCGGCGGGATCCGCGACGGCGTCACGGCGGCGTGGCGCCAGCTGCACGGCTCCCTCGCCGGCGCTCCCGCGAGCCCCTATCAGACGCCGGTCCTCCAGCTCGCCGTGCTGGCGCTCTGCGCCGCGGGGCTGGTCGGCGCTGTCAGGCGGCTGCCCTCGGCCTACGCCGCCTACGCCACCGCCGCGCTCCTGGTGACGATCTCGAGCCCCACGTCCGGCGATCCGCTGCGGGCGCTCGACCGTTACGCGGCGGTCCTGTTTCCGCTGTTCATGGCCGCCGGTGCGTGGGCGGTCGAGCGCGGGCTGACGCGCAGGCTGGCGTTGTTCTCCGGGGCCGGCGCGGTGCTGTTCACCGTGCAGTTCGTGACCTGGCGGTTTGTCGCCTGAGCGCGCGCAAGCGCCGGCCCGCCGGAGGGTGTCCAGTCACCCTGGACGCGATTCAACTTCGACCGCCGCCGCGCCGATCAGATCCCCCGAATGGCACTCGTTTCGGGGAAGAGGGTTGTTGGCCTGGACATCGAGCCTGGGTACGTGGCCGCGGTTGAGTCGCGCCCGGGCGCGGTGAGCGTCGAGCGCGCCGCCAGCGCTCCGCTGCCTCCGGGCGTGGTCCGCGACGGCGAGGTCGTCGACGTGGAGACGCTCGCGGACGTGCTGCGCAAGCTGTTCGCCGAGCACAAGCTTCCGCGCCGGGTCCGGCTCGGCGTGGCCAACCAGCGGATCGTCATGCGCACGCTCGACCTTCCGCCGCTGAAGGACGCCAAGGAGATCGCCTCCGCGGTGCGCTTCCAGGCCCAGGACCACATCCCGATGCCCCTCGACCAGGCCGTGCTCGAGCACCTGCCCGTCGGCGAGGTACAGACCGGCGAGGGATCCCGGACCCGGGTGATCGTGGTGGCCGCTCGCCGCGACATGATCCAGGCGCTGCTCGAGGCGATCCGGAAAGCGGGCCTGCGACCGCACGGGATCGACCTCTCCGCGTTCGCGATGATCCGCGCCCTGCACCGGGCCGGGAACGCGAACACGACCCTGTACATCAGTGTCGGCGGTATCACCAACCTTGCCGTCGCCGTCGGCAGCACGTGCGTCTTCACGCGGGTCGTCGCCCACGGCACGGAGGCGATCGCCGGCGAGCTCGCCGAACGCCGCGAGCTGACCCTCGAGCACGCCCACGGCTGGCTTCGCCACGTGGGCCTGCTGACGCCAGTCGACGAGATCGACGGTGAAGCCGAGATCGTCGCCGAGGCCCGTGAGGTTCTGAGCGACGGCGTCCGCCGAATCGGCGACGAGGTCCGCAACTCGCTCGACTTTCACGCCACCCAGACCGACGCCGCGGCCGTCGAGCGCGTCGTGCTGGCCGGGCCGGCGGTGGCGATTCCGGGCTTTTCCGATCAGCTCGGACAGGAGATCGGGCTGCCGCTGGAAGTGGGGGTCGTGTCCGAGGCGAGGGCGGGCGGGTTCGGCGGCATCGACGCCGGCCTGCTCACCGTCGCGGCCGGCCTCGCGGTCGAGGAGCTCGCGGCATGAAGGCCGTCAACCTGATCCCGAGCGATGGCCGCCGCGCCGGCCTGAGCACCGGGCTGAGCCTGGGACCGGCCTACGCGGTGCTCGCCGTGCTGGCGGTTGCGGTCGGCTTCGTGACCGTGTACGTGCTCACTAGTAACACGATCTCCAAGCGCAAGTCCGAGATCGCGACCGTTCAGGCTCAGCTCGTCCAGGAGCACGCCCAGGCGGCGCGCCTGGCCAATTACGTCCGCTTCGCGCAACTGGCGGCCACCCGCGCCAAGACCGTCCGCGAGATCGCCACCACCCGGTTCGACTGGCACGCCGCGCTCGCCGACCTCTCGAAAGTGGTGCCGGCCGACACGTCGCTGCAGTCGCTGAACGGCAGCGTCGCTCCCCAGGCCACGGTCAGTGGGGGCAGCAGCGGCTCCGGCGGCGGCTCCTCACTGCGCAGCGACGTCGCCGTGCCGGCGTTCGAGCTCAGCGGCTGTTCGCGCGACCAGGACGACGTCGCGCAGCTGATGTCCCGGCTGCGGGTGATCAACGGCGTGACCCGGGTGACGCTCGACGCCTCGACCAAGAGCGCGGCTACCGGGAGCAGCGCGAGCGGGCCGAGCGGGGGATGCGGGCCGAACACGCCGAGCTTCGACCTGGTGGTGTTCTTCAAGCCGCTGCAGGGCGCGAATCCGACCACGGGCGCCCCTCAGCCGGCCGGGACGGCCGCGGGAGGGTCGCAGTGACCACTCGCGACCGCGCGATCATCGCCGTCGTCTGCGTGCTGGCGGCTGTGGCCGGCAGCTGGCTGCTGGTGCTCCAGCCGAAGCGCCAGCAGGCGTCGAAGCTGGCCACCCAGCTCGCAGCGGCGCAGGGCCAGCTGGACGCCGTTCGCTCGCAGGTCGCGGGTGACGAGGCCGCCCGCGCCGCCTTCGCCAAGAACTACACCACCCTGGCCCAGCTGGGCGAGGCCGTTCCCGCGAACGACAACGTCCCGTCGCTGGTCTATCAGCTGCAGAGCGCGGCCACCAGCGCGAAAGTGGATTTCCGCGGGCTCCAGCTCAACCCCGCCTCGGGAAGCTCCACCCCGACGTCCTCGTCGTCCTCCGCCACCCAGGCGGCGACGGCGGCGCTGCCTCCCGGCGCGGCGGTCGGGCCGGCAGGATTTCCGATGGAGCCGTTCACGTTCACCTTCCAGGGCAACTTCTTCCACCTGTCGGACTTCTTCGCTCGCCTCCAGAAATTCGTCGTCGCCACCGACAGGCGCGTGTCGGTCAGCGGCCGCCTGATGACCCTCAACGCGATCAACCTTGCGCCGGCCACACAAGGGTTCCCGCAGATCACGGCCACGATCTCGGCGACCACGTACCTGGTCCCGCAGTCGCAGGGAGTCCTCGACGGCGCCACCGCGGCCGGGCCCGGGGGGTCAGCCTCCCAGCCCGTCACGGCGTCCGGATCGGGTTCGTCGACCTCCGCTCCGGCCGTCATCACCCCGTTCGTGCGATGAAACTCATCAACGGCATACTCTCCGATCTACGCGAGAAGCGGCTGTGGCCGATCGCCCTGCTGCTGCTGGCGGCGCTCGTCGCCGTGCCCGTACTGCTCTCGAGCAGCTCCTCCGCGCCGACGAGCGTGAGCCAGCTCCCGGCGACCGGCTCCGCCGCACCTCCGGGCACGGCGTTGCCGGCGGTGAGCGTGTCGACGTCCTCGGGCAGCTCGCGGTTGACGGGCCGGGCCCGCAACCCGTTCACACAGCTCCACGGGGGCGCTGCTTCGACGACGGCGACGGCTCCCGGTGGTCCGTTCTCGAGCTCCTCCGCCGGCGCCGGCTCCAGCGGCGCCCCCGCCACCGGGGGCGGGAGCTTCAGGGCGGCGCCTCCCCGAGCCCATCGGGCGGCTCCACTGGCGGCGGCTTCTCGTCGGGCTCGGGCGGCGGCGGCGAGTCGTCGAATCCGACCCCGACGATCCCGACCGCAAAGCCCAAGCCCGCGCCAAGCGGATTGACCGCCAGGCAGTCCTACGAGGTCACGCTGGCGATTACCAATTCCGCCGGCGGCCTCGACACGATCGACCCGCTCGAGCGTCTGAGCCTCATCCCCGGCCAACGGCAGGCGCTGCTGATTGAGCTCGGGGTCCTCCAAGGCGGTCGCCGCGTGCTGTTCGCCGTCCAGCCGGGAACGGTGCTCAGCGGGCCCGGAAGGTGCACGCCGGGACCGATCGACTGCGAGATCCTGTCGCTGGCGCCGGGGGAGACCGAGGGGGTCTCGGCGTCCTCCGCGACCGCCCCCACCCTGTTTGCCGTCACCCAGATCGCGGCCGCTGCGCACGCGTCCGTCACCGCCGCCGATACGGTCCGCCGGACCGAGTCCGAGGCCGGCCGCAGGCTGCTGGGCAAATCGACGGCCGGCGCTCTGTCGCTGTTCCAGTACAAGCCGAGCCTCGGCGCCATCGTCGACCTGCGCAATCTCACCGTTGGAGGTAGCTGATGCGCCGCATTTCACTCACTGGCCTCACGATCGCCTTGACGCTGGTCGTCTCGCTGATCGTGTCGAGCGGCGCGCAGGCGGTCGTGGTCAAGCTGGGCGCGGCCGGACGGTCCGGCGTCAGCCTCGTCCCGGGCAGCTCGGCCGCCGGTCTTCCGACCGTCACCTCCAGCACCTGCTCCGATCCCTGGCTCTCCTCGGACCTCGGTGGCCCGACCCTGCCGCCCGGAGGGCTGTGCTGGAACGGCGGCGCCGTGATGCACCGCAACGAGACGTTCGCGATCACCTGGGATCCCCAGCGGACGTACTGGGCGACGACGCGGGACTACGTGGAGCAGTTCATGAAGGACGTCGCCAACGGCAGCGGCACGCTCAGCTCGCCGTACGCCCTCACCAGCCAATACAGGGATCCCGGCGGCCGGGCGGCGAACGACTCCAAGTACGGCGGTGGCTGCATCGACTACGGGGTGCCGGCCCCGTGCCTGATCGGCACCACCGACGCCACGCTGAACGGCAACCCCTACCCGGCCAACGGCTGCTCGGTCACGGGGGGCTCCTACACCGTTCCTCACAACACCACCTGCCTGACCGACGCCCAGCTCCAGCCCGAGCTGAACGAGATGGTGGGCCGGCTCGAGTCGGCCGGCAATGTAGCCTCCGGCTACACGCCGATGCTCGTCCTGTTGACGCCGCCGGGTGTCGAGGTGTGCCTCGACAGCGCCGGCACGCTGTGCTCGGCCAACAGCCAAGCGCCGTCGCGGTTCTGCTCCTACCACTCGGAGATCAACGGCACCGGTTTTGCCTACGTCGTCCTCCCGTGGACCGCGTATACGGAGTGCGACGAGCCCAATCTGCCGCCGCTGCCGCAGAACGCGACGAACATTCAGCTCGCGACCGACGCGGGCAGCCGGCTGGTGAGCCCGCTCAGCCAGGCCGAGATCGCGGCCATCGTCGATCCCCAGCTGGACGGCTGGTTCGCGAACGACGGCTCCGAGATCAACGACGACGGCGGCTGCCAGCCCGCCGGGCCCACCTTCGACACCGTGAACGTGGGCGGCGCCAGCTACGTGCTCCAACGCGAGTTCAACAACGCGGGCGTGATCGAGACCGACCCCAACGCTCCGAGCTGCGCCCCATGGGTCAACCTGGCGCCGGCGTTCGTCGTCCCCAGCGCCGTCGACGCCGGCGACGTGGTCGCGTTCGACGGCTCGACCACGAACTCGACCATGATCGTGCCCAGCGCCGGCTATCGCTGGAGCTTCGGCGACGGCACCACCGCCGTGGGGCCGAGCGTCGCGCACAGTTATGGGAAGGGCGGCATGTACCAGGTGACCCTGACGGTGACCGATCGCGGCGGCAATCAAGCCAGCCTCACGCAGACGATGCAGGTGGTGGGCCCCGCCGGCGTCGGCAGCGAGCCCACGGCGCCGACGCAGGCTCCGGGACTGAAGGTGCGCCTGCAGCTGATGCCCCAGGGGCTGCGGGCCGTGCTCACCAAGGGGCTGGCCCTGCGCGTGGGCTCGAATGAGCCGGCGGACGGGATCGCCACGGTGTCGATCTCGCGCGCCGCGGCCAAGCGGGCCCACATCAAGGCCCGGCGGGGACGGTCGGTGGTGATCGGCCGTGGCACCGTCTCGGGCGTCAAGGCCGGGACCGTGAACCTGCGGCTGCGGCTGTCACGAGCGATCACCAAGAAGCTGCGGCACCTCGGGCACGTCACGCTCACGGTCCGCCTGGCGCTCGTGGCCACCGGCGGCGCTCACGCCGCGATCGACGCCGCCGGGCGCTACTAGATCCTCCAACCAGACAGGTCCTGGCCGGCACGCGCCCGTAAGCTTGGGCCGATGCCGGCGCTGCACATGATCACCGCGGGTGAGTCCCACGGCCCGGGACTGACCTGCATCATCGAGGGCCTCCCCGCGGGGCTGGCGATCGAGCGCGAGGCGATCGATCGCGATCTGGCCCGGCGGCAGCTGGGCCACGGACGCGGCGGGCGGATGAAGATCGAGCGCGACCGGGTGGAGGTGACCGGCGGCGTCAGGCACGGCCGGACGCTGGGGGGGCCGATCGCGCTTCAGGTCGCCAATCGTGACTACGCCAACTGGGAGGAGCGGATGAATCCGTGGCCGGTGGAGGCGGAGGTGCGCGAGGTCCATCTGCCCCGCCCGGGCCACGCCGATCTGGTCGGTACGCAGAAGTACGGGCTGAGCGACGTGCGCGACGTGCTCGAACGAGCGAGCGCGCGGGAGACCGCGGCGCGGGTCGCCGGCGGGGCGGTGGCCAAGGCGTTCGTCGGGGTGCTCGGCGTGGACATCTTCTCCCACGTGATCCAGATCACCGGCGTGAGCGCTCCCCGCAGCGACGACCTGACCCCGCGTGACTTCGAGCACGTCGACGACTCACCGGTCAGGTGCCTGGATGCAGACGCCGGCCGGGCGATGGTGGCCGAGATCGATCGCCTGCGCAAGGCCAACGAGTCTCTCGGCGGCGTGTTCGAGGTTCGTGCCTTCGGCGTCGTGCCCGGTCTGGGGTCGCACGTCTCCTGGGAGGAGCGGCTCGACGGCCGGCTTGGTCACGCGATGCTCTCGATTCAGGCGATCAAGGCCGTGGCGATCGGCGACGGCATCGAGGTTGCGGGCCTTCCGGGCTCCCAGGCCCATGATGAGATCTTCTACGACGGCGACCGCGGCTACTACCGCCACACCAACCGCGCCGGCGGACTGGAGGGGGGCATGACCACCGGGTCGCCGCTGGTGGTACGGGCCTCGATGAAGCCGCTGCCGACGTTGACCAAGCCGCTGCGGTCGGTCGACATCTCGACCCACGCGCCGGCCGAGGCGCTGCGCGAGCGGACCGATTCGTGCACCGTTCCGGCGGCCGGCGTGGTCGGCGAGGCGATGGTGGCGTTCGTGTTGGCCGATGCCTACCGGCGCAAGTTCGGCGGCGATCACATCGACGACGTCCGCAGGGCCCTGTCGGCCTACCAGGAGCGGATCGGGTGGCGGACGGGCTGAGGTCTTCGACACCCTCCGCCGGCGGCGCCGAGCACGGTCCGATCGCGTGCATCGGGTTCATGGGCGCCGGCAAGACGACGGCCGCGGCGAGCGCGGCCTCGGTCCTCGGGACCAAGTCACTCGACGTCGACGACGTGATCGAGCAGCGGCTGGGCAAGCCGATCGAGCGCGTGTTCGCGGAGGACGGAGAGTCCGCCTTCCGCGCCGTCGAGGAAGCGGTCACGCTCGAGTTGCTGGCCCGGCCCGACGTAGCGGTGCTGGCGCTCGGCGGCGGCGCGATCGGCTCCGAAGCGGTGCGCCAGGCCCTGCGTCGGCGCCTCGTGGTCTGGATCGACATCGAGGCCGACACGGCCTGGGCACGATGCCAGGGCAGCGGCCGGCCGCTGGCCCGCGACCGCTCGCAGTTCGAGCGGCTCTACTCCGAGCGCGAGCCGGTCTACGCCGCGCTCGCGGACGTCACCGTTCCCGCGGCCCGCGCAGAGGAGATGCCGATCGTGCTCGACGCGCTCCCCGGATTGCCGCCGCAGGCCAAGCTGCTGTGGGCGGCGAGCCACTCCGGCGACTACCCGACGTACGTCGGCCCCGGGCTGCTCGGGGAACGCGCCTTCTGGCCGAGGACGCTCCCGGGGCGCCGGTTTCTGGTCAGCGACGGCACCGTCGCCCGCCTCTTCGCGGATCGGTTCGAGCCGCTGTGCGGGCGGGTCACGATCATGCCGGGGGAGCAGTCGAAGACGATCGCGCACGCGGAGATCGTCTGGACCGAGCTCGTGCGCGCCGGCATGACCCGTCAGGACCTGGTGCTCGCGCTCGGGGGCGGGGTCGTGGGCGACCTCGCCGGCTTCTGTGCGGCGACCTACCAGCGCGGCGTGCGATACGTACAGCTGCCGACAACGCTCGTGGCCCAGGTCGATTCCGCCTACGGCGGCAAGACGGGCGTTGACCTCGCCGAGGCCAAGAACTACGTCGGGGTCTACCACCAGCCCGCGGCCGTGATCGCGGACACGGCCGCCTTGGGAACGCTGCCCGCGCCCGAGCTTGCCGCCGGTTATGCCGAGGTGGTGAAGATCGCGCTGATCGCCGGAGGAGAGCTGTGGGAGACGATCCGCTCCGGCGCCGACCCGGCCACGCCGGAGCTGATCGCGGCATGCATCCGCTCAAAGCTGCGGATCGTCGCCCGGGACGAGCGCGATGGCGGCCGGCGGCAGGTCCTGAATCTCGGCCACACCGTCGGTCACGCGATCGAGACGGCCACCGGCTACGCGCGCTACCGTCACGGCGAAGCGGTGGCGCTCGGATTGCTGGCCGCGCTGCGGCTCTCCGGGCAGGACGAGCTGCGCACGGAGGTGCGCGAGCTGTTGGCCGCGCGGGGCCTGCCCACACAGCTCGACGGAGCCGATCCCGACGCCGTGGTCATGGCCACCGCGCGCGACAAGAAGCGGCTCGGAGAAGGACCAGTCCCGTTCGTGCTCCTGGACGGTCCCGGTGAGCCCCGGACGGGTTGCGCGGTCCCTCCGCGCGATTTGATCGCGGCCGTGCGAGAGTTGAGCCCGCGGTGAGCGAGGATTCCCAGGCGGCCGGCGTCCGGAGGCGGATCGAAGTGATGCACGGCGTGAACCTCGACCAGCTCGGCCGGCGCCAGCCGCGGCACTACGGGGAGCTGACGCTGGTCGAGCTCGAGCGGCGGATCTCCGACGCGGCCGCCGAGCTGGGCCTGCAGACGCGCTTCTTCCAGACCAACCACGAGGGCGAGTTCGTCGAGCACCTCCACCGACTCGAGGGGCTGGCGGACGGGATCCTCCTCAATCCCGGCGCTTGGACGCACTACTCCTACGCGATCCGCGATGCGCTCGAGCTGACCGGGCTGCCGGCGGTGGAGGTCCACCTCTCGGATATCGAGCACCGAGAGCAGTGGCGGCGCGCGTCGGTGATTCGCGAGCTCTGCATCGGTCGGGTGGCAGGCAAAGGGCCGGCCGGCTACCGCGACGCTCTCGCCCGGCTCCAGCTCGAGCTCTCATGATGAGCGCGCGCGCGAATCGGCTGATCGCTCTCCTCGAGGAGAAATCGATCGACCTCATGCTGGTCACCGAGCTCGTCAACGTGCGCTACCTGACCGGCTACACGGGCTCCAACGGGCTCGCCCTGGTGGGCCGGGACACGCGGACGTTCGTGACCGACTTCCGCTACGTCGAGCAGGCCGCGGAGGAGGTCGATCCCTCGTTCGAGCGCCGCCGCGCGCCACGGGAGCTGCTCGACGCGGTCAGCGACGAGCTCCCTCCGGGTCGGCTGCGCCTCGGCTTTGAGGACGCCAACCTCTCCGTACGCGACCATGCTCGGCTCCGCTCGCTGCTCGGCGACGAGGTTGAGCTGCTCGCCGCTGGATCCCTCGTCGAACAGCTGCGCGCGGTCAAGGAGCCAGCGGAGATCGATGCCATCCGCCGGGCGGCGGCGATCGCGGACGAGGCGTTCCGGCGCGTCATCGCCGAGGGGCTGGTGGGCCGAACCGAGCGCGAGGTCGCGCGGGCGATCACGGGCGAGATGCTGGCGCTGGGGGCCGAGGATCCGAGCTTCGAGGCGATCGTGGCGGCGGGGCCGCATGGCGCCCTGCCCCACGCGCAGCCTCGCGACATGCCGATCCGAAGCGGCGAGCTGGTGGTGATCGACTGGGGCGCGAAGCTGTCCGGGTACTGCTCTGACTGCACTCGCACCGTGGCTGTCGGCGAGCAGGACGGCGATGCCGAGGACATCTACCGCCTGGTGCTCGATGCCCAGCTCGCGGGCCTCGAGGCGGTGGTGGCGGGGGCCGACGAGCGAGACGTCGACGGAGCCGCCCGGGACGTCATCGAGGCCGCCGGACACGGCGCGGACTTCGGCCACGGCCTCGGCCACGGCGTCGGTCTCGATATACACGAGGCCCCGCGGCTCTCGCAGCGCGCCGAGGGCCGGCTCGAGGCCGGGAACGTGGTCACGGTCGAGCCCGGCGTCTACCTGCCCGGGCGCTTCGGCGTCCGGATCGAGGACTTGGTCGTGGTCACGGCCGACGGCTACGAGATCCTCACGTCGGCGCCCAAGGAGCTGATCGTCACCGACTGAGTCGGCGAGGTCCCGGGCCGCGGGCCACCACCGCACTACACTGGCCCGTCGAATGATCTCCACGAACCAGTTTCGCAACGGCTCGCACATCGACGTCGACGGGACCGTGTTCAAGATCCTCGAGTTCCAGCACGTGAAGCCCGGCAAGGGCGGCGCGTTCGTGCGCACGCGGCTGCGCCGGGCCAGCGACGGCGCGGTGATCGATCGAACCTTCCGCGCCGGCGAGAAGTTCCGGCCCGTCCGGACCGAGGTCCGGAAGATGCAGTTCCTGTACCGCGATGGCGCCGACGCCCACTTCATGGACAGCGACAGCTACGAGCAGCTGACGATCCCCGAGAGCACGCTGTCCGACGCGCTCAGGTGGCTGCGAGAGTCCGACGAGGTCGACGTCCTCTACATCGACGAGCGGCCGGCCGACGTTCAGCTTCCCAGCGCGCTCGATCTGGCGGTGTCCGAGACCGAGCCCGGGGTCCGCGGCGATACCGCCTCGGGCGGCGGCAACAAGCCCGCGGTGCTCGAGACCGGCGCCCGGATCCAGGTCCCGCTGTTCATCAACATTGGCGACGTCGTACGCGTCGACACGCGCACCGGCGAGTACGTGTCGCGGGCTTGACCGCGGGCTGGGCGGGAGTCGGTGCGTAGGACGGATCAGCGTCGCGCCGCGGTGTGGGCGCTGTACCAGAGCGATCTGCTCGGGCGCCCGCTGACGGAGACGTTCCCCCCCACGCGCACGCGTTCACGCGGGCGCTGGCGGAGCTCGTCCGCCAGCACCAGCCCGAGCTCGACGAGCTGATCCGCGAGCACGCGAAGGGCTGGTCGCTCGAGCGGATCGCGCCGCTGGAGCGCTCGATCCTGCGGGTGGGCCTGGTCGAGCTGATCCATCCGCACGAGCTGCCGGGCGAGGACGTGATCCCACCGGAGGGAGCGATCAACGAGGCGGTGGAGATCGCGAAGCGCTTCTGCGGAGCCGAGGCGCCGGCGTTCGTGAACGGCATCCTCGGCGCCGTTCTGCGCGAGCGCCCGAGCGCCGCGCGCTCCGGTGGCGAGATGAAGGGCGCCAGCTAACGGTCTCTAAGAGCACAGTAGGAAGCGGTCGCGAAATGGCCCCCCAGCGGCCACAATCAATGGCATGAGATTGCTGGTGGTCGACGATGATCGGGCGCTGCGGGACGTTCTGCGGCGCGCGCTCACCCTCGCCGGCTACGACGTCCGGCTGGCCGAGAACGGCGCCACGGCGCTAACCGAGGCGACCGCCTCGGTGCCTGATGCCGTGGTCCTCGACGTGGGGCTGCCCGACATCGACGGCCTCGAGGTGTGCCGGCTGCTGCGGCGCGAGGGCAACCGCGTCCCGGTCCTGATGCTCACCGCCCGCGACGCGGTCTCGGACCGGATCGATGGCCTCGACGCCGGCGCCGACGACTACCTGGTCAAGCCGTTCGACATCGACGAGCTCAAGGCGCGGCTACGCGCGCTGCTCAGGCGGGCCGGGGGAGAGGCCTCGGCCGACGGCGGGCTGTCGTTCGAAGAGCTGCGCCTCGATCCGGCCCGGCACGGGGTGTGGATCGATCAGACCTTCGCGGAGCTGACGCGAACCGAGTATCAGCTGCTCGAGCTGCTCATGATCAATCCGCGGCGTGTGCTTCCGCACACCCTGATCTACGACCGCGTGTGGGGCTACGACTTCGGGCCGACGTCGAATGCGCTGCGGGTCTACATCGGCTATCTGCGCCGCAAGCTCGAGGACGCGGGTGCGCGCTCGGTGATCCACACGGTCCGTGGCGTGGGCTACGCCCTGCGGGAGCCGGAGCCGGCCGCGACATGAGCCTGCGCGCGCGGATGGGCTTCGCCGCCGGGGCCGCGGTCGCGCTGGCGGTGATCGCGGTGGCGGTGTCGGCGTACGCCGGGATGCGCTCAGAGCTGCGCGGGCAGGTCGATCAGTCGCTGCAGACCCTGCGCAACCAGGTGCTCCACGGGCCCGGCGGTGGACAGGGCGGACCCGGGGGCAGCGGCCTCCCGGGCGGTGGGTTCGGCGAGCCACCGGGCGTCCGCGACGAGGGCCTGGGGATCGATCAGCGGAACGGGCCCGGGTTCGGTGGCCCGCGTGGAATCGTCACGCTGATCTACCGGGACGGCGGAACCTACAGCCCCCAGGGCCAGCAGGATCAGATTCCGGTGGACGCGAGCATGAAGGCGTTCGCGGCGAAGGGGCGTGGCTCGCACTACACCGAGGTGCACGCCGGCACGACCCACCTCAGGGTGCTGCTCACCGGGCTCGGGGCGGACGGTGCGCTGGCGGTGGCGCTACCGCTCACCGACGTCGACCACGCCCTGTCGAGCCAGCTGCTCCTGCTGGTCCTGATCGCCGCCGGCGGGATTGCCCTGGCCGCCTTGCTCGGGATGCTGGTCGCGCGCACGGCGCTGGCCCCGATCGCGCGGTTCACGCGCCAGACCGAGTCGATCGCCGCCGACACCGACTGGATCGGGCACGAACGGCTCGACGTCGTCGGCAACGACGAGCTGGCCCGGCTCGCGCGCACGTTCAACACGACGCTCGACGCGCTGGAGCGATCGGTCGAGGCGCAACGGAACCTGGTCGCCGACGCCTCCCACGAGCTCCGCACCCCGATCGCCTCGCTGCGGGCGAACCTCCAGCTCCTGCATGACGAGGCGCTGCTCTCGCCCGAGGACCGGGAGGCGCTGCGCATGGACATGATCGAGGAGCTCGACGATCTCACCGCTCTGGTCAGCGACGTCGTCGAACTCGCCCGCGGCACCAAGACGGGCGGCGAGCCGGGCGACGTGCGGGTCGACGCGATTGTGGCCGATGCCGTCGAGCGGACGCGACGCCGGGCGCCGGGGCTGAGGTTCGAGGCCAAGCTCGAGCCGACCCTGGTCAGGGGAGAGGGCGAGCGGATCGCCCGCGCCACCGCGAACCTGCTCGACAACGCGGCCAAGTGGAGTCCGCCGGGGGGCCTGGTCGAGGTCGAGCTCCGCGGCGGGGCGCTCACCGTCCGCGACCACGGGCCCGGCTTCCACGAGGACGACCTCCCGTACGTGTTCGATCGCTTCCACCGCGCCCGCGACGCGCGCTCAAAGCCGGGGTCGGGACTGGGCCTGGCGATCGTGCGCCAGGCGGCGGAAGCTCACGGCGGCTTCGTCGAGGCCGGCAACGCGCCGAGCGGCGGTGCACTGCTGCGGATCGGCTTCGGCGAGCCGCTGGCCCTCGAGCAGCCGCCGCTTGAGCCGATCAGCGCGCCCTGAGCGGGGCTTGCTTCCCGCCCGAGCAGTAGGCCAGACTAGATGATTGACCTAGAGTTCAGCGCCGCAGCAGTCCCTGGAGCGACGGAGTGCAGACACACGCCGCCCCTCCGCGCCGGCGCAAGCCGAGCACGTCCTCGATCGTCTGCAGCACCGAGTAGTGGTCGACGGGTTTGGTGAGCCGGGCATGGCGCCTGGCCTCCCCGCCGGCGAGGATCGTGACGATGTGCCCGCCGGACGCCAGCCGGCAGCAGCCATCATCGCTGGAGCCCTCGTCCCAGGTGAGGATCAGGAGCCCGTGGGGCCCCAGTGCCCGGAGTAGCGGGGGCAGCAATCCGCTCAGGAAGCGATCGCCGGTGGAGGTGTCGCAGTCGTGCATGTCGTGGCACAGGTTGGGGGTGATCCAGATGAACGTGGGCAACCGGTGCCAGCGCTCGTCAGGCCCAAGCTTCGTCATCGGCACCACCCGGGAGCATTGGGCCCGGTCGCGGACGATCCCTTTGTAGTACATGAACGGGTCGTGTTTCTTGGCGTACTCCCCGGCGCTCGCCCCCGTGAAGCAGGGCCGGGGGAGATCCTCCATGTACGCCCTCCAAGAGATCTGTCGGGCCGTCAGTTGGCCGACGATGCCCGACCCAGGGACGGCGCAGTCGGTGCAGTCGCTGTCGATGCCGAAGGTCGAGCCGCCGGTGAGCGCGAGGTAGTTGGGGAGCGACGGATGGGTGATCGCGTAGGCCGAGCCGGCGAGCGAGTAGCGCCTGGCGAGGCGGTTGATGTAGGGCGCCGAGCGCGAACCGATGAGCGAGCCGTACTCCTCGTTCTCCATCATGACCACCGCGATGTGGGCCGGCGCTCGACCGGATAGCTGGGCCCGCGGCGAGGCGATCGTCTGGGCCGGAAGCTGCGATCCGGCGCTTCCGCACCCGGCCAGAGACGCGAGCAGCACGAGGAACAGTGAGCGAGCCGCCATCGAGGTACGAAGCCTAGTGCTCTCCTTACGTGCCGCCTGGCCTGATGACTCGCCGCCACGAGCCGAGCTGGGGCCGGTCTGGCTTTAGGAGCGGCCGATTCGTGCCGACACTGTCCTTGGGGCGTGCTGGCGCGTTCCCCGAGTGGGCAGCCTCGCCTGGCGCGTCCGCCCGCCGGCACACCCCAAATCTTCCGCTTGCGCGGGGCATGATCTGGGTATCCGCGCTTGGGTGCGCGAGCACGGTGCGGTCCGCCGCTCGCCCTCGGGGGCAGAATCTGCTGAACGCCCAAATGCACCAGAAAACAGAAGGACGTCCGCTCGAGCACTTCGCGCTGTTCTACGGCGATGCGCGCCAGTACCTGGCGGGCGCGTGCGACTTCCTGGTGCGCGGCGACGCGGCGGACGAAGGATTGATGGTGGCGATCCCGGGCGCCAAGATCGATCCCCTGCGCGACGCCCTGGGGGCCACGGCCGAGCGCGTCCGCTTCGTGGACATGAACGAGCTGGGGCGCAATCCGGGGCGGATCATCCCCGAAGTGCGCGATTGGGTCGACCGCCAGGAGGGCCGTCGCTGCCGTTTCATCGGCGAGCCGATCTGGCCGCAGCGAAGCGAGGCCGAGGTGACCGAGGCCACCAGGCATGAGGCCCTGATCAACCTCGCGTTCGCGGAGTCGGCGGCGTCGATCCTGTGCCCGTACGACGCGAGCGCGCTCGACCCACGGGTCCTGGCCGATGCGGAGCGGACGCACCCGTGTCTGATCTGGGGTTCGGAGCATCGCCTGAGCGACCGCTACGCCGATCCGCTGGAGGTGTGGCTCGACCCCGCTTGGTCGCCGCCCGACCCCGAGCAGACGATGGCCAGCCTCGCGCTCGGCGGCAATCTGGGCAAGGCTCGCCGGCTCACCGAGGCGTGTGGACGGGCAGCCGGACTGTCCACCGCTGAGGCGGAGGATCTCGTCGTCGCCGTCGATGAGGCGGCGACGAACGCACTGCGCCACGGCGCGCCGCCGGCCGAGCTACGCATCTGGCGCGAGCCGGCGGAGATCGTCTGCGAGATCACCGATCACGGCCGGCTCGAAGATCCGCTGGCCGGCCGGCGCCGTCCCGCCCCGGACTGGCCGTCCGGCCGCGGGCTGTGGCTGATCAATCAGCTTTGCGACCTGGTCGAGCTGCGGCCGCTCAGGGGAGGTACGGCGATCCGGTTGCACACGGCCGTTCGCCGGTAGGGTCGCGCCGCGATCCGGCACGGCTTCGTCCCTCGTACGATTTCGAGTAAGTGTTTCGGAATTTGCGAAGGCGGTGAGCCGCCCAGTAATGGTCTCGACGGTGCTCATCGGGTCGTCGCCGGCGATGGGCAGCGCGACCGGAGGGCAGTGACGGTGCCCACCGCGTCAGCCCCTCACCCCCGCGAGACGGTCGGCGACCGGGCGCGCCGGGGATCGCGGCTTCTGCGCCGTCACCGTCGGGGGATCGCGATCGCGGTGTTCGTGGTCGCGGTCGTCTGCTTCATCTACTTCGTGCTTCCGCAGATCAGCGGGCTGTCGAGCACGCTGCATCGGCTGCGCGACGCGCAGCCGGCCTGGATTGGGCTGGCGGTGGTCTTCGAGATCCTCTCGCTGGGCGGCTACGTGGTGCTGTTCCGCACCGTGTTCTCCTGTCACGGAACTCGCGTCGGCCTGCGTGAGAGCGTTCAGATCACCCTGGCGGGAACCGTCGCCAGCAAGCTGTTCGCCGCCGCCGGCGCCGGCGGAGTCGCGCTCACCGTGTGGGCGCTGAACGCCTCGGGCCTGCAGCCGCGGACGATCGCCAGGCGGATGGTCGCCTTCGAGCTGCTGCTGTACTCGGTGTTCGCCGGGACGATCTTGGTCGTGGGCGTCGGTCTGCGGACCGGAGCCCTGGCCGGTCAGGCCCCCTGGACGCTCACCGTGGTGCCGGCTGTGTTCGCCGGCGTGGCGATCGCCTTGACGCTGTCGATGCGCGCCCTGCCGGCAAGCTTCGAGGAGCGGATCGTCATCTGGCGCGACTCGAGTCGCCGCGGCACCACGCTGCTATCCCGGCTCGCCCTCGCTCCGCAGGCGGTCCGCGACGCCATCTCGATCGTGTTCGAGCTGATCGGGAACCGCGCGTTCGGGATCCTCGGGGCGATCGGGTACTGGGGGTTCGACATCGGCGCGCTGTGGGCATCGCTGCACGCGTTCGGTACACCACCGCCGCTGCCAGCGGTGGTGATGGCGTACTTCATCGGACAGCTCGCAAACGTGATCCCGCTGCCCGGGGGGGTGGGCGGCGTGGAGGGGGGAACGATCGGCGCCCTGATCGCGTTCGGCTCGCCGGGAAGCCTCGCGATCCTCGGCGTGCTGGCCTATCGCCTGATCTCGTTCTGGCTGCCGACGTTGCCGGGCGCCATCGCCTACCTACGCCTGCGCGGCACGGTGGCGCGGTGGCGGCAGATGGACGCCCGGCAGCGCGAGGAGCTCTCGCTCGGGGCGTAGGCTTGCGGTCCTGGTGTCCGCCTCGATGAACAGTCCGGTGTCCGCGCGCAAGCGTGATGCCTTCGATCTGTTCGCCGGGTTGCCCTCGCACTACGACCGTATGGGCGCGCTGCTGAGCTTCGGCCAGGATCCGCGGTGGCGCCGCGCCCTGGTCGCCGGGATCGCTCCCGGACCGGATCAGCAGGTGCTCGACGTCGCGACCGGAACGGGGCTGGTGGCGGCTGAGCTGGTGCGCCGAGGAGGCTGCAAGGTGGTCGGACTGGACCAGAGCGAGGAGATGCTGGCCGGCGCCCGGGCGCGGCTTGCGGACACGCCGGCGCTCGCCGAGCGGGCGCGGTTCGTGCGCGGCGAGGCCGAGCGGCTGCCGTTCGCCGACGGCGAGTTCGACGCGCTCACGTTCACGTATCTGCTGCGCTACGTGGACGACCCCCGGGCGACGATGCGCGAGCTGGCCAGGGTGCTCAGGCCCGGCGGGCGGATCGGGATGGTCGAGTTCGGCGTCCCGGGAGCGGCGGTGGCGCGGGGGCTGTGGCGGGTTCACACGCGGGTGGGATTGCCGCTCGCCGGCCGGGTCGTCTCGCCGGCGTGGCTCGAGGTCGGTCGCTTCCTCGGACCGAGCATCGAGGAGTTCCACGCCCGCGAGCCCGATCTGCCTGCGGTGTGGGCCGCGGCCGGGATCCGCGAAGTTCGGATGCGCCGGATGAGCTTCGGCGCCGGCATCGTCATGTGGGGGGTCCGGGATGGCCACGGCACCCCCTGAGCTCGGCCGGCCGGCGTTCTATGCGCTGCGACCGGGCGGCTGGCGGGACCTGATCACGCTCCTGCACCCGCCCTACACGGCCTGGCACCTGAGCTATGTAGCGCTGGGCGCGGCCGCGGCACCGAAGCTGTACCCGGTCCGCCTGGGCGCGACCCTGGCCGCGTTCCTGCTCGCCGTCGGGGTCAGCGCCCACGCCCTCGACGAGCTGAACGGACGCCCGCTGCAGACCATGCTCTCGCGGCGGTCGCTGATCGTCCTGGCGGTCGCCGGGCTGGTTGGAGCGGTGGCGATCGGCGTGGCCGGGATCGTGATCGTCTCGCCGCTGCTGGCGCCGCTCGTGCTCGTGGGCGCGGTGCTCGTGCCCGCCTACAACCTCGAGGTGGCGGACGGGCGGTTTCACACCGACACCTGGTTCGCCCTGGCCTGGGGAGGGTTTCCGGCCTTCACCGGCTACTTCGCCAACGCCCTCGCGATCCGGCCCGCGGGGCTGCTCGTGGCCGCCGCGTGCTGCCTGCTGAGCGTGGCCCAACGGAGACTGAGCACGCCGGTGCGGCAGTTGCGCCGCCGCACCGCCACCGTGGCCGGCGAGCAGCGGCTCACCGACGGGCGGGTGCTGCAGCTGAGCCGGGAGGCTCTGTCGGAGCCGCTCGAGGGCGCACTGTCGACGATCTGGATCGCGCTGGTGCTGCTCGCCGCCGGGCTGGTCGCCGTGCGCCTGTAACCCGGGCTTACACTGGTCCGGTGACCGCGCGCGGCACCGATTGGGGTCTCGCGGCGCTGGTTGCGTCTCTGATCGTGACCGGCGCGCTTACGTTGTTCGCGGGCGGCGACGGGGATGCCTGGGTGTTCGTGGCCCATGACGCGCTGGGGTTCGCGATCGTCGGTCTGCTGGTGTTCAAGCTCCGCCGCGTCTGGCCGCGGTTGCGGCTGCCGGAGCGCTGGGATCAGAAGACGACGGCGGGTGCGCTGGGCACGGTTCTGGTCGTGGCCGCCCTGGGCTCGGGGCTGCTGTGGTCCACCGGGATCACGCCGGCGCCGGGCGGCTACAGCCTGCTCGCGTGGCACGACGTCCTCGGCGCCGTCCTGGGTGTCGCCGTCCTCACCCACATGGCGTTCCGGGCCAAGCCATTGCGCGGGCGCGACGTGGCCCATCGCCGCCAGTTCCTGACCGCCGTGGGCGTCGGGGCGGGGGCCCTGCTCGCGGCCCGGGTGCAGCGGCCGTTCGAGACCCTGCTCTCCCTCCGCGGGGCCAAGCGCCGGTTCACGGGCTCCTACGAAGCGGGCTCGTTCGCCGGCAACGCGTTCCCGTCGACCTCGTGGGTGGCCGACGATCCACGGCCGCTCGCGCTCGACAGCTATCGACTGCTGGTCGGGGGCCTGGTCACGCGCCGGCTGTCGCTGCCGCTGGCCGCTCTGGTTCCCGTCGACGAGCTGACGGCCACGCTGGACTGCACCGGCGGTTTCTACTCCGCGCAACGATGGCGGGGCGTGGCGCTCGACCGCCTGCTGGGGTGGGCGGGCGTGGCCAGAGGCGCCGGGCACGTTCGGGTCGCGTCGCGCACTGGCTACCGCTGGAGCTTCGCCCTCGAAGAGGCCCATCGACTGCTGCTGGCGACGCACGTCGGCGGTCAGCCGCTCAGCCACGAGCACGGCGCGCCGGTCCGGCTGGTGGCGCCCTCGGCGCGCGGATTTCAGTGGGTGAAATGGGTGGAGCGGATCGATCTGCTCGAGCATCCCGACTACGGCGCGCCCGCGTCGACGGTGTGGAGCAGCTTCACCCCGGCCGGGAGGGGAGAGTAGATGAGCCACCGACGGGGATCGGCGCTGCCCGCCACCGTGGTGGTGGCCTTGGGCGCGCTGGTGGTCGCCGCTTGCGGCTCGACCTCGGCGAGGTCGCCGTCGGCGCGCAGCTCACCGCCGCTCGCGCCCCGATCCGTGCCCGGCGAGACAGGGCCGGCGACCGGCGCCGGCGCGGTCCCGCCGACGGGAAGCGTCAGGGCCCAGCTGTTCGCCGCCGCGGCGGACGAGCGGCTCCGGCCCGGCACGGTCGTGGCCCCGGCCAACCTCGGGGTCGGGGTGTTCGCCGACGCCCGCCATGGATTCACCCTGGCGAGCATCGACTACCAAACGTATCCCGCGGCGACGATCGATGGCGGACGAACCTGGCGGATCGACGGTCCCGTCCTGCCGATCCCGGTCGCCCCGCGGCCGACCGCGATCGGTCAGCCCGGCGTGGCCGGTCCGGAGACGTACTTCGCCTCCGAAGGACTGGCGGGAATCACGGTCGTCGAGGTCACCACCGATGCCGGCAAGCACTGGTGGCAGGCCTTCCTGCCGGGGGGCGTGGTTTACGTGGGCGCTTTCGACGGCGAGCTCACGGCGATCATCGCCGTTGCCACCGGCGATCCCCAGCGAGCGGGGGTGCAGTTCTGGGCTTATCACTCGAGGTCGGGCCGGCGCTGGGACTTCGACGGCGTCCTTCGCTCCGTGGGCAGCTGATGCTCCCGGCCATAAGTACCGTCGCAGTCGAGCGGGCCCGCGCCGACTACTTGCCCACCCACGTCGGCGGCCGCCTCTCCAGGAAGGCGCAGATCCCCTCCTGCGCGTCCGCGGCCATCGAGTTCATCGTCATCACCGACTTGGTCAGGTCGTAGGCACGATGCTCGTCGAGCTCGACCTGCTCGTAGAACGCCTCCTTGCCGAGGCTGACCGTGAGCGGACTCGAGCGGGAGATCGCTGTGACCAGCTCCTCGACCGCTTGGTCGAGCTCCGCTGCCGGGACGACGCGGTTCACGAGACCCCATTCGAGCGCTGTGGCGGCCGAGATCGGCTCGCCCGTCAGCAACATCTCGAGCGCGCGCTTGCGGCCAATCGCCCGCGACAGCGGCACCATCGGCGTCGAACAGAACAGGCCGATCTTCACTCCGGGAGTCGCGAACCGCGCCTCCTGCGCGGCGACCGCTAGGTCGCAGGCGGCCACCAACTGACAGCCGGCCGCGGTGGCGATCCCGTGGACCTTCGCGATCACCGGCTGCGGGACGCGGTGAATCGTCTCCATCAGCTCGGTGCAACGGTCGAACAGGTGCTGGTAGAACGGCAGCTCACGCCCGACCATCTCGCTCAGGTCATGCCCGGCGGAGAACGCGACGCCGGATCCCTCGACCACGATCGCCCGGATCTCGGGCCGGCCGCCGAGGCCCTGGAAAACCTCGATCAGCTCGTCCATCAGCTCGAGGGAAAGCGCATTGCGCTTCTCGGGGCGGGCGAGCGTCACCCGGACCGAGGCGTCCGCCTCGGTCAACGTCACCGCACGCAGTTCTGCGTCACTCGAAACGCTGGCCATCGGCTCCCTAGCGTAACGCTTCGGTGGCTTCGCCCACGGGAGACGTTGATCCTCCGGTGAAGTTTCGGGTCAACCCGCTTGCACGCCGGGCGATTCGGCGGCATCCTCCTCGTGACGCGTACGCGAGATCAGGAGGGGCGATGTTCAGTGCTGGCCGGACGCAGGACCGGGCGGCGGCCGTGCCGTCCACCGCGGCGCCAGCCGACAGGCGCAAGTTCTGGGGCTGGGGCCTCGAGCGCGAAGGGCTGAGCGAGGATCAGCTCGAGCAGCTGGGGGCCACGTTCGCCCAGCGCTTCGGGCTCGACGGAGTTCGCCTGCAGCAGCCGCCGCGGGTGCAGGAGCTCGACCTGGCTGCGCCCCGGCTGACTCCACCGCCATCCCTGCAGGCGTCATTCAGCGCCGATCCGTACGAGCGGGCTGCGCACACGCACGGGAGGTCGTTTCGCGATCTGGTGCTCGCGTTTCGTCGTGACTACGCCCACGCGCCCGACCTTGTGGCGTTCCCGGGTGAGGAGAGCGAGCTTGTCTCGATCCTTGACTGGTGCAGCGGGACCGGCGCGGCGGCAATCCCGTTTGGGGGTGGCTCGAGCGTAGTTGGCGGCGTCGAACCCGATGTCGGTAGCGGCTACCGCGGGGCCGTCAGCGTCGATCTTCGCAACCTCCAGGGCGTCCGGGAGATCGATCACGCCTCGCTTGCCGCGCGGATCGCGGGGGGGACGTTTGGTCCGGCGCTCGAGGCCGAGCTGAAGCCGCACGGACTGACGCTGCGCCATTTCCCCCAATCGTTCGAGTACTCGACCTTGGGCGGTTGGATCGCGACGCGTTCGGGTGGCCACTTCGCGACGCTTCACACCCACATCGACGAGTTCGTCGAGGCCGTGCGCGTGGTCACCCCCCGAGGGACGCTGGAGACCAGACGGCTCCCGGGTTCAGGAGCGGGGCCCTCGGTCGAGCGCCTGTTCTGCGGCTCGGAGGGAACGCTCGGTGTGATCACACAGGCGTGGATGCGTCTTCAGGCCCGGCCGCGGTTCCGCGCCGGCGCCTCGGTGTACTTCGCCGACTTCGGGGACGCGACGGAGGCGGCCCGAGAGCTCGCACAATCGCGACTGCATCCGAGCAACTGCCGTCTGCTCGACCACGACGAGGCACTTCTATCGGGCAGCGGCGACGGATCGCGGGCGATCCTCGTACTTGGCTTCGAGTCCGCAGATCACGAGCTCGAGCCGTGGCTCTCCCGCGCCGTGGAGATCTGTCGCGGCCACCGCGGCGTGTTGAGCGAGGAGCAGGACGATCCCGCGACGGTGTGGCGCGCCGCGTTCCTGCACGGCCCGCATCTGCGCGATGGTTTCGCCCGCCTCGGCCTCATACACGAGACCTTCGAGTCGGCCGTCACCTGGGACCGCTTCGCCGAGTTTCACGCCGGCGTGCTGGCCGCGGCCCGTCGCGCCCTGCACGACGCGTGCGGCGGCGGCGCGATCTCGTGTCGCTTCGCCTACGTCTACCCCGACGGCCCGGCGCCGTATTACTCGATCTACGCTCCCGGCCGTCCCGGCCAGGAGCTCGAGCAATGGGATCAGATCAAGCTCGCCGCCTCCGAGGCGATCCTCGCGCTCGGCGGCACCATCACCCATCACCATGCCGTCGGGCGCGACCATCGCCGCTGGTATCTGCGCGAGGTGCCCGAGCTTTTCACCGACGCCCTGCGGTCCGCAAAGGCAGAGCTCGATCCCGCGGGGATCATGAACCCGGGGGTGCTGATGCCGCCACCTGGGCCGGTAAGCCCGAACCACCAAGGAGCAACGCAATGAGTGACACACTGTCCCCGACCTTGAACGCAGCTGGCTCTGGAGTCGCGCAACGCAAGGTGTTTCGCTCCGAGCTGAACCCGGTGGACTTCCTCCAGCGAGCGGCGTACATGTACCCCGAGAAGGTCGCAATCGTCGACGGCGAGCGCCGCTACACCTATCGCGAGTTCGCGGAGCGGGCCTGGCGGCTGGCGAACGCGCTCCGCTCGGCCGGTCTCAGCAAGGGCGATCGCGTGGCCACGTTGATGTTCAACTCTTCGGCGATGCTCGAGGCCCATTTCGGCGTCCCGGCGGCTGGTGGGATTCTTGTCGCGGTCAACAACCGGCTGTCGGACCTCGAGGTCGAGTACATCCTCGGGCACAGCGGCGCGCGCTATCTGCTGCTCGACCATGAGCTGGAGCCGGTGGTCGCGCCGCTGGAGCTGCCCGGGATGACCGTGATCCGATACGCGGACAGCGGTGGCGCCGAAGATCAATACGAGGGGTTCCTCGCCGGCGCATCGGCGGCGATCCCCGAGAGCTGGCTGGAGCACGAGGAAGAGACGATCTCGATCAACTACACCTCGGGCACGACCGGCCGGCCGAAGGGCGTCCAGTACACGTACCGCGGCGCGTATCTCAACGCATTGAGCGAGGTGATCCATGCCGGGATGTCCACGGACTCCGTGTATCTGTGGACGCTTCCGATGTTCCATTGCAACGGTTGGTGCTTCCCGTGGGCGGTGACCGCGGTCGCCGCTCGCCACGTGTCGATACGGGCGGTCGAGCCGGAACGTGTGTGGGAGCTGATCGACGATCAGGGCGTAACGCACTACAACGGCGCACCGACCGTGCAGCTGATGATTCTGGGCCACCCCAAGGCGCACCGTCTGGACCGCCAGGTCACCGTCATGGTGGCCGCCGCGCCGCCGTCGCCGACGCTGTTTGCCCGCATGAGCGAGCTGAACTTCCGCGTTGTGCACGTCTACGGCCTGACCGAAACCTACGGTCCGACGACCGTGTGTCCCGACCAGGAGGCGTGGCGCGAGCTCCCGCTCGAGCAGCGCGCTCAGCTGCTGGCGCGCCAGGGGCAGGCCTACATCTCATCCGATCTCGTCCGCGTCGTCGATGACGAGATGAATGACGTCTCGCGGGACGGCGAGGCGATGGGCGAAGTGATCATGCGCGGCAACATCTTGATGAGCGGCTATCTGGACAACGAGGCGGCCACCGCCAAGTCATTCGAGGGCGGCTGGTTCCATTCAGGCGACCTTGCCGTCTGGCATCCCGACGGCAACATCGAGCTCCGCGATCGCAGCAAGGACATCATCATCTCGGGCGGGGAGAACATTTCCAGCATTGAGGTCCAGCAGACACTCGCCGCCCACCCGGCGGTGCTCGAGGCGGCGGTGATCGGAGTCCCCAACGAGCACTGGGGGGAGCGTCCCAAGGGATTTGTGACCCTGAAGCCGGACGGTGAGGCGACCGCAGACGAGATCATCACGTTCTGCCGCGATCACCTCGCGCACTTCAAGTGTCCTGATGCGATCGAGTTCGGCCCGCTGCCGAAGACCTCGACCGGAAAAGTCCAGAAGTTCGTGCTGCGCGAGCGCGAGTGGGCGGGACACGACAAGCGAATCGGCTCGGCATAGCGAGCTGCCCACCCGCCACCACCCAGACGTGGTGAGCGCGCACACATCTGAATAGTTCGTGAACACGGTCCCCGCCAGGCCCGACGTGCTGGACGGACTGCCAAAATCGGTGCAATGGAGGACCACGGCCGCCCCTCGGTACTGGTGGTCGACGATGAGCCCACGATTGCCGAGATCGTCGCGCGGTACCTCGAGCGGGCGGGCTACCGGACCCGGGTCGCGCTCGACGGCCCCCAGGCGATCGAGTCAGCGGAGAAAGAGCCCCCGGATCTCGTGGTGCTCGACCTGATGCTGCCCCGGATGGACGGGCTCGAGGTGATGCGCCGCCTGCGCGAGCACAATCGGGACCGCATCGCGGTCATCCTGCTCACGGCCAAAGGCGACGAGTCCGATCGCGTGATCGGGCTGCGGCTCGGGGCCGACGATTACGTGGTCAAGCCGTTTTCGCCTGCCGAGCTGACCGCCCGGGTCGGCGCGGTCCTGCGTCGGATCGACACCTCGCCGGCGCAGGGGCCGCCGATCGAGATCGGCGAGCTGACGATCGACCCCTCGGCCCGCGTGGTCCGCGTCCGCGGGATGGAGGCCCAGCTCACGCAGCGCGAGTTCGATCTGTTGCTGTTCCTGGCCCGCCACCCCGGACAGGTGTTCTCCCGCGATCAGCTGATGGACGCGGTGTGGCAATACTCGTTCTACACCGACAGCTCGACGGTCACAGTCCACATCCGCCGGCTCCGGGCCAAGCTCGAGGCTGACCCCGGATCGCCCCGCTGGCTGCAGACGGTTTGGGGCGTCGGCTACCGGTTCCAGCCGTGAACCGCAGGTCGGCGGTTGCGGTGGTGGCGGCCGCGCTGGTGGCCGCGGCGATCGGCGTCTCCTCCCTGGGACGCGGCGGGACGCTGGTGGCGCTGCTGGTGCTCGCGGGAATCGGCGGCTGTGCGGTCGCCGCGGCGCGGCTCGTCGTCGCCGCCCGGGCGCACGGCCGCGCCGGCCCGCTGTCGCGGCAGTTCGCGATCGCCGTGGCGCTGGTCGTCGGCCCGTTGCTGCTCGCGCTCGTGGTGCTCAGCCTGCTGATGTTCGTCTCGGGCCACGACGCCGCGATCGTCGCCGTGATCGTGGCCTTCGCCGGCGTGGTCGGCGTGGTGGCGGCGAACCAGCTCGCGGCCGCGATCATCGACGACGCCCGGGCCATCCGCGACGGCCTGGTCGCCGTCGGCGAGGGTGAGCGGGAGCTCGCGATCACGACAAGGGGACGGGACGAACTCGGGGAGGTGGCGGCGGCGGCGAGCGCGATGGTGGAACGGTTGGCGGCCGAGGAAGCGGCGCGCGATCAGTCGGAGCAGGCCCGCCGTCACCTGGTGGCCGCGGTCTCACACGATCTCCGCACGCCGATCACCTCGCTGCGGCTGCTGGCCGAGGCCGTCGAGGACGAGATCGTGGACGGGGAGGCGCGCCGGGAGTACCTCGAGCGGATGCGCACGCACCTCGTTGCGCTCAGCGCGCTGATCGACGATCTGTTCGAGCTCTCGCGGCTGGAAGTGGGTGACATCAGGTGGTCGCTCGAGCGGGTCGCGCTGGGTGAACTGGTCAACGAGACGGTCGCGGCGATGCGAGTCCACGCCGAGCTCAAAGGGGTGGCGGTGCGGATCGACCTGCCCGACTCGCTGAGCCCGGCGCGGGCGAATCCGGAGCAGGTGCAACGCGTGCTCTTCAACCTGATCCAGAATGCGATTCGCCACACGCCCGCCGATGGCAGCGTCGTCGTCCGCGCCGAACCCGTGGCCGATCGGATCGAGATCGAGGTTGCGGACACCGGCGACGGGATCGCCGCGGCCGAGCGCGAGCTGGTCTTCGGCCCCTTCTACCGCGGCGGCGTCGATGCGTCCCGCACCGGCGACGGGGCAGGACTCGGCCTCGCCGTCTCGCGGGCCATCGTGGAGGCGCACGGCGGGCAGATCTGGCTGGCCGAATCGGCCGCCGGCACACGGGTGCGGTTCAGCCTGCCCGCAGCCGCCTGACCGTGTCGCCAGTTCTTACGGTTCGATTTCATCGGCTCTGGGCGTATTGATACAGGGCCGTCACTCTGCTCAAATCAAGCTGACTCACCGATGAGGCGACATCCAGGTGCAACGTCGCCACATCGGTAACTGACGGCTACAGCCACGAAGGAGAATCAATGCGTTCCTTGTTAGGGGTGCTGCAGCGCTCTGCGCTGCTCGCATGCGCAGTCGGTGCAGTCACCGCCGCGACCGCCGGCGCACACACCGGCGGCGTCGTCGGCCATGTCTACATCAATGACAATACGGCCGGGGTGAATACGATCGCGGCGTTTGACCGCCACGCCGACGGGAGCTTGACGCCCATACCCGGTTCTCCGTTCCCGACCGGCGGCGCCGGGACCGGCGCGGTGATCGGATCGCAGGGCGCGCTGCAGATCGCGGACCGAGGTCGTTACCTGCTGGCGGTCGACGCGTTCAGCGATCAGATCTCGGTGCTGCGGATCAGGCCGGATGGCTCACTCAGGGCGTCCCGGCACCGAATCGTCGCCTCCGGTGGGGCCGAACCGGTCAGCATCGCGGTCCACGGGGACCTCGTCTACGTCGCCAACGCGGGCCCCGGCGACAGCGATTACACGGGGTTTCGCCTCACTCAGCGAGGCCGCTTGGAACCGATCGCCGGCTCGACGATCCCGTTGCCCGCGGACGCCCAGCCGGGCGACGTGCTGTTCAACGGCGACGGGACCAACCTCGTCGGCACCAGGGTGGGAACGTCGCTGATCGACAGCTTCAGCGTCGGCCGCGATGGCCGGCTGGCGGCCGCGCCAGGCTCACCGTTTGCGGCTCAGGGTCCCGGCCCGTTCGGAAGTGAATTCCGACCGACCAATCCCGCCCAGCTGTTCGTATCCAACGCCCACGGCGGCAGCGGCGCCGGAACGGTGTCGGCCTTCCGGGTCTCATCTGCCGGGACGCTGACCTCGATTGGCGCCTCTCCATTCGCGGACCGGCAGACGGCTCCGTGCTGGGTCGAGATCAGCCACGACGGCAGGTTTCTGTTCACGGTCAACACCGGGACGCCGAGCATCTCGCGCTACGCGATCGCTCGCGATGGCTCGCTGCGGCTGCTCGGCAGCACGCCGTTCAAAGACTCGTCCACATTGGCACCCGAAGACGCCAGGCTCGCTCCCGACGGCGGCACGCTCTGGGTCGTCGACAGCGGCGGACGGGCGCTCAGCGGCTTCAGGGTCTCCGGCGATGACCTGGCCGAGTTGCCGTCCTCACCGACCGCATTGCCGGCGGACGCGGCGCCGTTTGGGATCGTCGTCAACTAGGACCGCCCGCACCGCGTGTTGCGAGAGCCGGGAGCACGCCGCTCCCGGCTCTCGCGCGTCGCGATGTGGACCGGGCGCTGGCGGCGTTCGCGCAGCAGCTGGCGACTCCGCCTGAACGACCGCCGGCGGGGGCGCGATAAGTTCCAGTCGATGATGCACCGGTCCCGACGCGCACCTACGGCCGCGTGAAAGCGTCGCGTTACTTCTCGGCCGTCGACTCGCACACCGAGGGGATGCCGACGCGCGTGATCACCGCCGGCCTGGAGACGCTGCCCGGAGCTTCGATGCAGGAGCGGCGCTTGTATTTCCAGGAGCACCTCGACCAGTTGCGGCTGCTGCTGATGCGCGAGCCCCGGGGGCACTCGGCGATGTCGGGTGCGTTTCTTCAGCCCCCCACCCGAGCCGACGCCGACTGGGGAGTGTTGTTCATGGAGGTCTCGGGGTGCCTCCCGATGTGCGGCCACGGCACGATCGGCGTCGCCACCGTGCTCGTCGAGTGCGGCCTGGTCGCGGTCACCGAGCCCGTGACGGTGATCCGGCTCGACACCCCCGCCGGACTGGTGCGGGCGGAGGTTGCGGTCGCCGGCGGCCATGCCGAACGCGTGACGCTGCGCAACGTTCCGGCGTTCGTGGCCCAGCTAGATGCCGAGGTCGAGGTGCAGGGGCTGGGGACGGTTCGGTACGACATGGCGTTCGGGGGCAATTTCTACGCCCTGGTTCGATCGCAGGCGGTCGGACTCGAGCCTGTGCCAGCTAACGCGGCCGAGCTGATCGCCACCGGCCTTCGCATCCTCGAGGCGATCGAGGCCTCCGCGCCGCCGGTCCACCCGCTCGACGGGTCGATGCGGGGCTGCAAGCACGTGGTCTTCCACGCTCCGGGCGAGAACGGCGCCGATGCCCGCAACGCCACCGCGATCCACCCGGGCTGGCTCGACCGCTCGCCGTGCGGCACCGGGACCTCGGCGCGGATGGCGCAGCTGCATGCCCGCGGCGAGCTGCCGCTGCAGCGAGAGTTCGTGAACGAATCGATCATCGGCTCTCGCTTCGTCGGGCGCCTCGTCGAGGAGGTCGAGGTGGGAGGGATCCCCGCGGTCATTCCCGAGATCAGCGGCCGCGCCTGGATCACCGCCATGGGTCAGTACCTGCTCGACCCCAGCGACCCATTCCCGGCGGGGTTCGCCCTGTGAGGCGGGTGAGCGTGGTCGGTGGCGGCGCTGTCGGCCTGTGCGTGGCCGAGGCGCTGGCCAGCCGCGGGGCCGAGGTCACGGTCATCGAACGCGATCGCTGCGGCGCCGGCGCGTCGGCCGGTAACGCGGGCTGGGTCACGCCGTCGTTGTCGGTCCCGGTTCCTGGTCCCGGGGTGGTCGGGGCCTCGCTGCGGTGGTTGATCGATCCCTCCGGTCCGCTGTGGATCCGCCCCACGCTGTCACCGGCGATGCTGGCCTGGATCGCGCGCTTCGTGGCCCGGTGCACCCGCAGCACCTATCGCCGTGGGCTGGCCGCGCTTCAGGCGGCGGCGACGCCCGCCGGCGCGGCGTTCGATCGCCTGGCCGAGCGCGGGGTCCGGTTCGAGATGCACACCGAGCCGCTGCTGTACCCGGCCTTCGAGCAGGCGGAGCTCGATCATCTGCTCGATGTCGCCGAAGAGCTGCGCGCCGCCGGCGCGCGCGCGCCCCTCGACCGGCTCGCCAGGGGCGACCTGCTCGCGCTCGAGCCAGCGCTCGACGAGCGGGTCGTGGGCGGCGTGATCGCCCATGGTGAGCGACGTGTGCGTCCGGAAGCGTTCGTCGCCGCGGTGCAACAGGCGCTCGCCGCCGCCGGCGCGGAGGTCGTGGAACGATCACCGGTCACTGCGCTGAGGCGAGACGCAGCCGGATGGCTCGCGCGCACTCCCGAGCGAGAGCATCGGAGCGACGCGATCGTGCTCGCGGGCGGCGTTGACACGAAGCGGCTGCTGGCGCCGCTGGGGGTGCGGCTGCCGGTGGTCGCCGCCAAGGGCTACAGCCGCACCTATCCGCGTGACCCGAGCGGACCGCAACGACCGGTCTACCTCGAGAAGCCGAAGGTGTCGGTGAGCGTGTTCGACGGCGGCGCCCGGGTCTCGGGGACCCTCGAGCTGGGCGCCCGCGACCTCTCTCTGTCGCCGCGGCGGCTGGCCGCGATCACCGCCGCGGCGCAGCGGGCCCTGCCGGGGTGGAAGATGGCACCGCAGCCGTTGGACTGGGCGGGCATGCGTTCGCTATCGCACGACGGGCTTCCGTTCATCGGTGCGGTGCCGGGCCACGATGGCGCCTTCGTGGCCACCGGCCATGCCACCCTGGGCATCACGCTGGCGCCGCTTGGGGCAGAGCTCCTGGCCGAGCTGATGCTCGAACACAAGCGCAGCCCGCTGCTGCAGGCGTTCGACCCCGCCCGAGCAGCGAATCGAGGCCGTCGAGGCAAAAACGACTCAGGAGGACTGACATGAAGGGTGTCCACGCAGCGATCGTCACTCAGTTCGACCTCGACTTGCAGGTCGACCACCATGCCGTCGCCACCCAGGTCGGCCGTCTGATCGCCGATGGGATTCACGGGATCGTGGCCACCGGAACGATGGGCGAGGCCGGCAGCCTCAGCGCGGAGGAGCGCAGCGCCGTGATCAGGACCGCCGTCGATGCGGCGGAGGGCCGGGTGCCCGTCTACGCCGGCGCCTCGGCGCCGACGCCCGAACAGGCCGCCGGCTACGCGCGGGACGCCAAGCGTGCCGGGGCCGATGGCCTGATGCTGCTGCCGCCGCTGCTGTATCGCGGCGATCGCCGTGAGCTCGTGGCCTTCTTCGACTCGGTGGCGCGTGTCACCGACCTGCCGCTGATGGTCTACAACAACCCTGAGGCCAGCGGCACCGACATGCGTCCGGACACGCTGGCCGCGATTGCCCGGGAGGTGAGCGCCGTGACCGCGTTCAAGGAATGCTCGGGCGACGCTCGGCGGATCGCCGAGCTGCTGAACCTGTGCCCCGAGATCGACGTGATGGTCGGTGGCGACGACTGGGCGCTCGAGGGGTTCTGCGCCGGGGCGTCGGGTTGGATCTCCGGCGTGGCCGTGGTGTTGCCGGGGCCGTGCGTCCGGCTGTGGGAGCTGTGCGCCGCCGGCGAGCTCTCGGCCGCGCGGGAGCTCTACGCGGAGCTGTTGCCATTGGCCCGCTTCGACATGACCCCGAAGCTGGTCCAGTACTTCAAGGCGGCGCTCGACGAGCTTGGCCTCGGCGGCGGCCACTGCCGGGCGCCACGGCTGCCGCTGAGCGAACAGGAGCGCTCGGCGCTCCATGGCGCGGTGACGCAAGCGAGCGCGGCGCGGGTATGAGCTCCCCGGCGCTGACGGCCGTTGACCCGAGGACGGGCAGCCCCGGAGCAAGTTACGGCGAAACCCCGCCCCCGCAGATTCACGAGTTCGTGGCCGCCGCGCAGGCGGCCCGCGATGAGTCCGGTTGGCGCTCGGCCGAGGCGCGGGCCAGCGCGCTGACCGGGATCGCGGAGCGCTTGCAGGCCCGGGGTGAGGACATCATCCAGGCGTGCATGGCCGAGACCGGCCTCAGCCGCACCCGGCTCGAGGGCGAGCTCGAGCGGACCTGGCGACAGGTCCTCTCGTTCGTCCCCCTGGTCCGCTCGGGCGAGCACTACGAGGCCAGGATCGACCGTGCCGATGCCGCCGCCCGGCCGGCCCCCCGACCCGATCTGCGACGGATGATGGTGCCGATCGGCCCGGTCGCTGTGTTCGCGGCCAGCAACTTCCCGCTGGCGTTCTCGGTCGCCGGCGGCGACACCGCCTCTGCGCTGGCCGCCGGCTGCCCGGTGATCTGCAAGGCCCATCCCGGCCATCCCGGCACCAGCGCGATCGTCGCCGAGCAGATCGCCGGCGCGCTCGCCGGGCAGGGTCTGGCTGCCGGCTGGTTCTCGCTGGTGCAGACCGCGTCGATCGAGCTGGCGTTGGCGCTGGTGCGCGAGGACGGGATCGAGGCCGTGGCCTTCACCGGCTCGACCGGGGCCGGGCGGGCGATCTTCGATGCCGCCGGCTCGCGGCCGCGGCCGATCCCGGTGTTCGCCGAGATGGGCAGCGTCAATCCGGTGATCGTGACCGAGGCGGCGCTGCGAGCGCGAGCCCAGGAGGTGGCGACGATGCTCGGCGGCGCCATCACCCGCGACGCCGGCCAGCTGTGCACCAAGCCCGGGCTGATCTTCGTGCCCGAGGGCGAGGCGGGCGCGGACTTCGCCACCGCGCTGCGCGATCTCGCGGCCGACGCCGACACCGGCGTGATGCTGGGCGAGCGGCTCTATGCCGCGGCCAAGGAGGCCACCGCCGAGCTCGAACGGCATCCGGACGTCGAGTCGCTCGGCGCCGGCCGGGAGCGGCCGCCATCGACCGCCTACGCGCTCCCGGCGGCGCTGTTCACCACCTCGAGCGCGACCCTGCGTGACGATCCCGCGCTCGCCGACGAGCGGTTCGGCCCGATCGCGCTGCTCGTCTCCTACCGGGACCTCGATGACCTGCTGGAGACGATCGAGCTGATCCCCGGACAGCTGACCGCGACCCTTCAGGCCACTGACGAGGACGAGCGGATCGGCTCGGCGCTGACCGACCGCCTGCTCCCGCGGGCGGGACGGTTGATCTACAACGGCGTCCCCACCGGAGTCAGCGTGACCGGCGCGATGCAGCACGGCGGGCCCTACCCGGCGACTACGGCACCGGCCCACACGTCGGTCGGCACGGCCGCGATCCGGCGCTTCCTGCGACCGGTGGTCTGGCAGAACGCACCCGACTGGCTGCTGCCGGCGCCGCTGCGGGACTCAAACCCGCTCGGGATCCCGCAGCTGATCGACGGCTGATCGCCCGCCGGGACACCCCCGGCGCCAACGAGCCTCAGTCGCGGGGTGGGGGGCGCATCATCCCGGTGATCCATACGCAGTACTTGACATTTAGAACATTTAGTATATATTGAACTCAATGAATCAAGTTCCCATCGAGAGGTTTGTGGAAGCGCTGGGCGTTCTCCTCGAGCTGGAGGCCGGCGCGCCGCGGATGGTGGGCAGGGTTCTGGGCTGGCTGCTGGTGTGCGACCCGCCGCAGCAGAGCGCGTCTGAGCTCGCTGAGGCCCTGCAGGCGAGCAAGGGCTCGATCAGCACCGCCACCCGGGTGCTGTTGCGGTTGGGCATGATCGAGCGGACCAGGGCTCGCGGCGAGCGCTTCGACCGCTTCGAGGCTCGTCCCGAGGCGTGGGACGAGTTCCTGTGGCGCGAGGAGCAGTTCTCAGAGCCCCGGCGGGTGTTGCGTCTGGGCCTCGACGCGCTGTCCGGCGAACCGCCGGCGCGCCGCGTCCGCCTCGAGGAGCTCGACTGGATGTACGCGTGGTGGCAGCAGCGGATCGGCAAGCTGCGCGAGCAATACCTGGCCGACCGACGGCGAGCCCGCGACCGAGGAGACAAGTGAGGTGAAACGATGACTACGCGTCCCGCAATCGAAGTCCAGGGGCTCCGCAAGCGTTTCGGCGAGGTGGTCGCGCTCGCTGGGCTCGACCTGGTCGGCCCCGAGGGCGAGGTGCTCGCCCTGCTGGGCCCGAACGGAGCCGGAAAGACGACACTGATCCGGACGCTGGCCACGCTGCTCAGGCCCGACGCGGGCCGGGCGATCGTGCTCGGACGCGACGTGGTCGCCGACCCGTTCGGGGTGCGTCGGGAGATCGGGCTCGCTGGCCAGTTCGCCGCCGTCGACGAGATCCTGACCGGGCGGGAGAACCTCGAAATGGTGGGAAGGCTCTATCACCTGGGCCGGGCGCAAGCGGCACGGCGAGCGTCGGAGGTGCTCGAGCGCTTCGGGCTCGCCGAAGCCGCGGATCGCCGGGCGTCGACGTATTCCGGCGGGATGCGCCGCCGGCTCGATCTGGCCGCGACGCTCGTGGGGGGCCCCCGCGTGCTGTTCATGGATGAGCCCTCGACCGGACTTGATCCCCGTAGCCGCGCCGAGCTGTGGGAGATGGTGCGCCAGCTCCGCTTCGAGGGCACCACGATCCTGCTGACCACCCAGTATCTCGAGGAGGCCGACCATCTGTCCGACCGGATCGCGGTCATCGATCAGGGCCGGATCGTCGCCGAGGGCACCGCCGGAGAGCTGAAGGAGCGAGTCGGGCCCGGCCGGCTGATCGTGCGGGTCGCCGATTCCGCCCGGACCGACGACGCCCGCGTGGCGCTGTCCGTGCTGGCGAGCGACGGGCCACCCGAGGAGCGCGGCCCCGGCGAGGTGTCGCTGACGATGACCGGCGCCGATGTGCCGGCCGCGGCGGTCCGCTCGCTCGACCGGATCGGGATCGGGATCGCCGGCCTCGAGGTCAGCACACCGACGCTCGACGACGTCTTTCTCACGCTCACGGGCAGGCGCCCGGAGCCGGATACCGAGCAGGAAGAGGAGGTGGCTGCATGAACCGCCCATCGCCACGAGAAGCCGTTTCTGATTTCGGCGTGATGGCGCGACGCGGGCTGACCGAGACGGTGCGAAAGCCGGCGCTGCTGGTGCTCACGTTCATCGAGCCGATGATCCTGATCCTGATCTTCCGCTACGCCTTCGGTGGCGCGATCCGCACGCCGAACGGGAGCTACGTGAACTTACTGATGCCGGGGATCCTGGTCCTGACCGCGATCTTCGGCGCGATCGTCACCGGGGTCGGCCTGTCCGAGGACCTGTCGAAGGGGATCGTCGACCGCCTGCGCTCGCTCCCCATGGCCCGCTCGGCGGTGCTGGTGGGACGGACCCTGTCGGATCTGGCCCGCAACGTGGTCAGTGTCATCCTGATGATCGCCGTGGGCTTCGCCGTCGGGTTCAGCCCGACCCAGCCGGCGGCCCGGTTCCTGGCCGCGCTGGCGCTGCTGCTCGCGTTCGCGTACGTGTTCTCGTGGGTGGCGGCCTCGATCGCGCTGCTGGTCCGCGATCCGGAGACGGCCCAGGGCGCCGGCTTCGTGTGGGTGCTGCCGCTCACGTTCGTGAGCTCGGCCTTCGTGCCCACGCAGACGATGCCCGCCGTCGTGCGCGCGTTCGCGGAGGTCAATCCGGTCACGCTGTGCGTCAACGCGGTCCGCGCCTTGATGATCGGCGGCGACGCCGCCGGTCCCGTGCTCGGCACGCTGGCCTGGCTGGCCGGGCTGCTGCTGGCGTTCGTCCCGTTCGCGGTGTCGCGTTATCGGGCGCTCGGATAGCTCGTCGCCTGCCTCACGCCGCTAGGACCGAAGGGCCGGCTGGAGCTCTGGCTCCAGCTTGCCCTCGGGGCGGGGTTCGGGGCGCTTGAAGAACTCGGCGCCCTCGATGCTGATGTGGGGAATCACCCGGTCGAGCCAAGCGGGCATGTACCAGTTGATCTTCCCCATCTTGATCATCAGCGCCGGCACGAGCAGGCAGCGGACGATCGTCGCGTCGAGGATCACCGCCACCGCGAGACCGATCCCGAACTGTTTGACGGTCGGGTCGCCGTTGAGCACGAACCCTCCGAACACGAACACCATGATCATCGCTGCCGCGGTGATCACGCGCGCGCTGGTGACCAGTCCCGAGACCACGCTCTGCTTGTTGTCCTCTCCGCCGCGGACGTGCTCTTCGATCTGGCTGACCAGGAACACCTCGTAGTCCATCGAGAGCCCGAACAAGATCGCGAACATGAACAACGGCACGTAGGAGACGATCGGCACCGAGCCGTTCAGTCCGATCAGGCTGTGCAGCCATCCAAACTGGAAGATCGCGGTCAGCACGCCGTAGGCGGCGCCGATCGAGAGCACGTTCATGATCGCCGCCTGCACGGGGACCACGACGGTGCGGAAGGCGAGCGTCAGCAGGATGAAGCTGAGCGCGATCACGACCAGGATCTGCAGCGGCAGCTTGCTCGAGATATTCGCGGCGAGATCGACATACCCGGCCGTCGTGCCTCCCACGTATGCCTTCACGTCTGTCCCCTTCTCGGCGCCGGGGATCACGCTCGAGCGCAGCGTGCCGACCAGGTCGGCCGTGGCCTGATCGGCGGGGCCGTCCTTGGCCACCGCATTGAAGTACGCGATCGTCCCGGCTTTGTCGATCTGGATCGGCGTGACCGCAGCCACCCCCGAGGTGTGGGCAACGTCCTGCTGGAGCGTTGTCAGCCGCGAGTCGTCGGTCCCCTTCGCCGGCGAGCCCAGTGACGCCGCCACGATCAGCGGGCCGTTCACGCCGGGACCGAAGTTCTTGGAGATCAGGTCGTACGCGCGACGGGCGGTCGTCGAGGTCGACAGCGCCGCGACGTCCTTCTGGCCCAGGGTCAGCGACAGCAGCGGAATCGACAGCGGGATCAGAATCACCAGCGCCGCGAGCCCGGCGATCACCGGTTGGCTGGCGATCCGGTGGGCCCATCTTGCCCACAGGCCCGGCTTCGGATGTGCTCCCGGGTGGCTCTTATGGACCTGGAGCGAGTTGATCCGCGGGCCGACGATCGCCAGCAGCGCCGGCAACAGGGTCACGGCGGCGAGCACCGCGACGACGACCGCGATCGCGGCCATCAGGCCCATGGTGGTCACCAGCGGGATGTTGGCCACCGCGAGCGACACGAGCGCGATCGTCACCGTGCTGCCGGCGAACACCACCGCGCCGCCGGAGGTGGCCACCGCTCGGGCGATCGATTCGCGCAGTTCGAGGCCATCTTTCATGCCTCGGAAGTGGCGCGTGACGATGAACAGGGCGTAGTCGATCCCGACGCCGAGGCCGATCATCGTGGCCAGCGTCGGCGCCACCGTGGAGACCGTCATCTGGTGGCTGAGGAGCTGAACAATCGAGAGCGTCGAGGCCAGCCCGAGGATCGCAGTGAAGATCGGCAGCAGCATCGCTACGACGGTTCCGAACGTGAGGGTGAGAATCACCATCGCCGCGATGATCCCGATCAGTTCGCTGGACTCCGTCGAGGGCTTGGACACCTTCTGACCCAGCTGGCCGCCGGTCTCCACCTGGATGCCGGCCGTTTGTGCGGGCTTCTGGGCGGCGTCGATGATCTTCTGCGCGTCATCGACCGACAGAGCTCCCGGGCTGACCGACAGGGTCACCGACAGATATCCGGTCGCCTTGTCCTTGCTGAGCGCGGAAGCGCCCTGCTGGGTCAGCGGGTTGACCACCGAGGCCACATGGGGCGCCTTGGCCACGTCGGCGGCCGCCTCGTTGACCGCGCTCGCGTACTTGGAGTCGGTCAGCTCCCCGTTGGCCACGTGCAGCACGATCGGGCTCGAGCCATTCGCCTGATCGGGGAACGACCGGCTGAGCGTGTCGGTGGCGTGCTGGCTGTTGGTGCCCGGCAGGGTCAGGTTGTCATTGGTGTTGTCGCCGAGGCGATGGGACACGGTGACCAGCCCGACGGTGGCCACCAGCCACACGGCGAGCACGATGTAGCGCTGCCGCGTGCAGAACCGCGCGATCCCATAGAGCACACCTGTCATGACCGGCCCCTTCCTCTCGCCCAGCGGCTTGGCCGCCGGCTGTGTTTCGCTGGGCCACATCGTGTGCCCTGCCCCGAGCGCTCACAAGAGGGGAACCCCGCGTGTTTTCCCTACGCTTTTTGGGGGGGACGCCCGCCCGGGCTAATCGGCGATCGCCCCGGGCAGCTGGAAGCGGGAGCGGATGGCGAGCTTCTGGTAGGCGCTGCTCAGATGGCGCTCAACGGTCTTCTCGGTCACGAACAGGGCTTGCGCGATCTCCCGGTTGCTGGCGCCGTCGGCCGCCTGGCGGCATACCCGCCACTCGGCCGCGGTCAGCGCGCCACGCCCGGTCAGCTCGAGGCGCGGCCGACGTCCCGGTCCTGCCTGGAGCTCCGCTCGCGCGCGCTCAGCCAGCGCGATGGCGCCGCAGTGCTCAGCAAGCTCGATCGCACGCCGCTGGGCCTCGCGACCCTCCCGTCGCCGGCCGACTCGACTCAGCTCGGTGCCCAGATCAGCAAGTGCGTGCGCCAGCTCCAGCCGCGCCGCGCAGTCCTCGAGCACCGCAGCCGCTTCTTGGAGCAGCGCCAGCCGCTCGTCTTCGCCGAGCGTCAGCGCGGCTGCCCGCAGTGACATTCCCAGGGCTCCGGGTGCACCGACCTCCCGGGCCATGGCCAGCTGCTCGCGGGCAAGCCTCGAAGCCGTCTGCGTCTCACCGAGCGAGGCGAGCACCGGAGCTGCGTGCGCCCGCCACTCGCCTGGCCACAGCAGGCCTAGTGCCTCTAGTCGCTGGCCGCACCACAGCAGGTCGGCGACACCCTCGCGCAACTGACCCCGGACGATCCGTAGGCGCCCTCGGGCGATGATGAAGTCGGCTCCGTAGGTGCGATCCCGAGGGAGCCCGAGCGCGTCGCCCATCTGTGCCAGCTCGTCTGCCTCCGCCAGCGCTCGGCGTTCGATGTGCACCACGATCGCCACTGCGGCGAGCTGCGGCACCACCAGGTGCGGCGGTTCCACCAGTCGGAGGCCCGTCTCGGCTTCGACTTGGGCGTCGTGCAGCGCCCCCTGGGCCAGTGCGATCGCTGCCCGCTGGCCGTGGACAACGCCCTGTCTGGCCGCGTGGCCTTCACGGCGGGCGCCTTCATGGACGAGATCGAGCAGTTGAAGCGCGGCGTCAAAGCGCTCTGCGAGCCGCAGCGTCTGCACCGCGACAAACCCGGCGTTGGTCGCGACGCGGGGAGGGAGCCCGGTTGCGAGCGCCGCCTGCACTTCATCCGCTGCGGCCTCGGCGGACCCTCCCCGGAACAGCTCCTCCTCGGCGGCATGGATTCTCGCCACGGCCTCGAAGCTCGGGTGACCCCGCGCGTGATCCCGAAACCGGGTCAGATGCCGGTCGAGCTCGTGACGCAGCTGCGGGACGGTCGTGGCGACCATCACCAGCTCCGAGCTGAGCTCCAGCGAGCGCTCCGGGTTGCGCGGCGCGAGTTCCTGGGCCGTCGACGCCAAGGCGTCGACGGTGCTCTGGGCCGAGCGACCGCCTGAGACGATCGCGCACCGTGCCAGCATCGACACCGCGTTGGCCCGAGTCGTCAGTCCGGCGCCCGAGGTCAAGCAAGCTTTGAGGTGTTCCTCGGCCGCCTCGAATTGCATCGCCGCCAACTCGTAGCTGCCCAGCTCGGTCAAGATCTCCGCGCGCTCCTGCTCCCCGGGGGACTCGGCGAGCGCGCGCCGAAGACTTGCTGCGGCGGCCTGTGGGGCACCACGATGCGCCGCGCTCGCCGCGGCCGATCGGAGCGTCTGGACCCGACGTCGATCACCCGTCGGCGTGGTCAGCAACAGGTGCGCCGTGATGCGCTCGGGCGTAGCGCCCAGGGCCGCCAGGGCTTCGGCCACCGCGGCGTGCCGCGCGTGGCGCTCGCCGGGTACGAGGTCCTCGTAGAGCGCGGCACGCACGATCGGATGAACGAAGCCCAGGCGCTCACCGTGAGCGAATATGTCGGCCCGGACGAGATCATCTGCCGCCTCGCGTGTCGCTTCCTCGCTCAGACCCGACACCGTGGCCGCGAGGTGCGGCTCGCTGTCGTCTCCGAGCACCGCGACGCTCCGGGCCAGCTCGGTCGCAGGCGGCCCCAGCGCCGCCAGCCGATGCAGGACGAAACGGCTCACGGCAGCCGGACCGACCGTCTGGACGTCGCTCGCCACGGCCGCCGAGGGCACCACCCCAGCAGCATCGAGACCTCTCAGGAGCTCGCGGAGGAAGAGGGGGTTGCCGCCGGTTGCCGTGTGGCACGCGCGGCAGAAGTCCTCGTCCGCGTCCGCGCCCAGGCGCTCACGCGCCACCGTCACCGAAGCGGGCTGACTCAGAGGCCCCGGATACAGCGCGATCGCCGACGGGCGCGAGGCGACCTGCAACCACAAGGCCGCCGCCTCGGACCCTTGCGAATCCGGTGGCCGTCCGGCCAGGATCATCGCGATCGGGAGCCCCTCGATGCGCTGGGCCAGGTAGCTCACGAAGCGCAACGAATCCGGGTCCGCCCATTGACAGTCGTCCACCAGGATCACGAGCGGACCACGGTCGGCAAGGTTCACGACCAGCCAATACAGCGAATGGAGAGCCTCGAAGCCAAGTCCGCTTTCGGCCGGAAGCTGTTCATCGGGCTTGAACAGACGTGCTGCCGGAGCGGCGCCCCCGGCGAACAGGTCAGCCCTGGCGGGCGATTCGCTGATCACCGGTTCCAGCAGCTGGCGCACGACGCCAAACGCAAACGGCTGCTCGAGCTCTGAACCCCGCGCCTCGAGCGTCGCGATGCCTGCCCCCTCGGCCAGCACCCGCGTCTCGCGCTCCAGCGCGGTCTTTCCCACCCCGGCCGGCCCCTCGATCAGAATCAACGATCCTTCGCCCGAGCGCGCGCGATCTAGTCCGTCTCGCAGCGCTTCGAGTTCGCGCTCCCGCTCGCGCAGAGCCTGGCGAGTCCTCGACGGCACGGTCCGACGATACTCCCCATGTCGGTGCGGGCGGTCGGAAAACACTCGGGGAAACGCTCGGGAATCCTCCCTTGTGCGCGCACCCGTGCGAGCTTGATCATCCCACCCGATGACGAGCGTGAGCGAGCGCAACAAGGGCAAGATCCGGCTGTTCGTGGAGGCGGTCTGGAACCATGGACAGTTGGAGCTGATCGACGAGTTGGTGGCCGCCGACTACCTCGGATACGTATCCGGCCTGGAACAAGGAGTCGTCGGTCCCGAGGGGGTGCGACGGCTCGTGTCCAGCCGTCGCTTGGCCTACCCCGACCTCTACGTCAAGATCGAAGACCAGGTCGCCGAGCACGACCTGGTGGTCACGCGCTGGCGCGCGACCGCTACGACGCCGACGTCCCCTGCCGCCGCCGGGTGGGCGGGGGTATCGGTCGTGCGCCTGCTGGCGGGAAAGCAGGTCGACGCGCATACCGCCCTGACCAGGGGCACGGCCGAACTCGCCACATGAACAGGGACGTCGTCGTGGTGCTCTTCTCCGCGATCGTGGCGACGCTCAACCCGTCTCTGCTCGCGGCCGTGACGGTGATGCTGCTGCTGCCGCACCCGCGGCGACTGATGGTCGGTTACCTGCTCGGCGCCTACTCATCCAGCCTTGCCGCCGGCCTGGCCATCGTCTTCTCGCTGCACGGAACGGGCACGGCCAGAACCTCTACCCACCTGCTCAGCCCCGGCGGGGAGCTGGCCGTCGGCGCGCTCGCCCTATCGGTCGCGTTCGTGCTGGCCACCGGACGTGACGCCAGGCTCCGGAGCTGGCGCGAGCGCCGAAAGCAGGCCAAGGCAACCGATCGGGCTGCGAAAGAGCCATGGCAGGCGCGCATGCTCGAGCGGGGCTCCTGGGTCGTGGCGTTCACGGTCGGCGCCGCGATGAGCTTTCCCGGCGTCAGCTACGTCAACGCGCTCGACCACATCGCCCACCTCCACCCGCCCACTATCTCGATCCTGCTGCTGATCGTGTACTTCTGTGTCATGCAGCAGATGCTGCTCGAGGGGACGCTGCTGGCTCACGCGTTCGCCGCTGACCGGACGGAGACCGTCATCGTGGGGTTGAAGGCCTGGTTCGCGGACCACGGACACCAGCTCGCGGTCGTCGGGTTGTCTGCGCTGGGCGTCCTCCTCGCCGCGCGCGGCGCACTCACGATCAGCTGACTCGTCTCGTGCAGCTCTTCGCCGCGTTTCTCGACGGATACTCGGTTCAACGCTGGTTTGTCCCGTTCCGAACGTAACGCCAAAGTTCGTCATCGACATCAGCGTACGCAGCTCCGCCGGGGCCGTCGACCTGAGGGACTCCACCACACGGGTGCTCTGGACATGGCGATTTGACGGTATTAGAGTCGCTGCGATCCTTGGGCAATGAGGGGTGAGGGCCGTCCGGATGTGTGATTTGCATGGTGATCCTCCAGCGCTCCCGCCGCTTGGCGAGGACCAGTACGTGCTCGATTCGGCTCGCGTGCGGGGATTCATCGGCGAGGTGCGCCAGCGAATCGGAAAGGCAGGTGCTCCCGATCGAGCATGCGAGCTGATCGGCCCGTTGTTTTCCGAGCTGCTTGCCGACCGAGACTGGCTTCCTGCGCGGTATCAAGCGCCGGCGGTGAAGAGCGGGATGGGCGGGGGCATTGGTCAGTGGCTGGTGTTTCGCGCCGCCGATCGCTCGCTATCGCTGTTCAGCCTGGTCGTCCCTCCTGGCGCGATGACGCCGGTTCACGACCACCTGGCGTGGGGGCTCGTGGGCATCTACCGCGGAAACCAGGACGAGGAGTTCTACCGCCCGGTGGCCGGTCATGGGCTCGAGCTGGTCCGCAAGCGTCCGCTGGATCCCGGTGATTTTTACGCCCTGTTGCCGCCTCGTAACGATGTGCACCGAGTTCGGACCCCCTCAAAGGAGACATCCGTGTCGATCCATCTGCTCGCAAATGACACGGGCTGCGTGTGGCGTCACACGTACGACGAGCAGACAGGTGAGGCCAGGCCGTTCAGGTCAGGCTACGTGAACGCCCCGTGCGTCAATGGCGACTCCGCGGTTCTCGCTGGAGGCGCGCGGGCGTAGCCCGTGGCTCGTCCCAGTCCCGGCATGGCGTGTCCAGCGCCAGGCATCGGATGACGATCTTTCTCGCACGACCAGAGCGGCGTGGGGAGGGCATTCCACTTGCGGTCAAGGACCTATTCGACACCGCAGGACTGCGCACGACCTACGGGTCGATCCTGTTCGCCGAGCACGTTCCGGCGCGGACTGCGCAAGCGGTCGCCCAGCTCGAGCAGGCGGGATATGTCACCGTTGGTAAGACGAACCTGCACGAGTTCGCCTACGGGGTCACTAGCGACAATCCCCATTTCGGGCGGGTGCCGAACCCGATGGCGCCGGACCGGACGGCTGGAGGTTCCAGCGGCGGCTCGGCCGCCGCGCTCGCTGCCGGGCTCGCCGAAGCGGCGCTTGGCTCGGACTCCGGCGGTTCGATCCGCATTCCGGCAGCCTGCTGCGGGATCGTTGGGTTCAAGCCGAGCTACGGCCTCGTGCCGCTTGACGGCTGCTTCCCGCTCGCGCCGAGCTTCGACCACGCAGGCCCGATGGGACGCGACGTCGGCTCGTGCGCCCGGATGCTCGACTCGCTCCTGCCCAACTTCGCCCGCTGTGACCTGGCCGCGCTCGAAGAGCTCGAGGTGGGGGTCGCCTGGTGCGAGCTGGCCGACCCGCTGGTCCGCGAGCGCGTCGAAGCGGCGGCAAAGCTCTTCCCGCGCCGCCGTTTCGTCGCGTTCCCATTCCCGGATGAGACCGGCGCGGTCTTCATGCGGGAGGCGGCGGAGTCACACGCAGGTCTGTTCCCCGAACGTGCCGACGCCTACGGCAACAACGTTCGCACAAAACTCGAGCGATGCCTGCGGGTAGGCGACCGTGAATTCGAGGCCGCTCTACGCCGCCGGGAGGAATACCGCGACCGAGCCGCGGAGGCGCTCGAGGGACTCGATCTGCTCATCACACCGACGCTCCGCTTCGTCGCTCCCGCGGCCGACAGCGACGACCTCGACGTCCGCGACGAGATGATCCGCCTCACGTACCCCTTCAACGTTCTCGGCTGGCCAGCGCTGGCGGTGCCCTGCGGCTCGGCCGAGCGAGGACTGCCCGCCTCCGTGCAACTGGTCGGACGCCTCGGCGACGACGCCCGCGTGATCGCCGCCGGCACCCTGCTCGAACACGCGCTGTCGTCCCAACCATAAACACCAGCGGAGCGCTGCACGTTCGCAGACGTATCGGCCTTAGCGGACGGTGAAGTACGCGGTGCTTCCTTGGCCGGTGCCCAACGTCCCGCTTTTTCCGACCGCGACTTGAAGGCCATAACGTCCCGAGCACCACGAATCGCGGCCGATCACGTGCGGGACGACGGTGAATCTGTCGATCCCGCCCTGGCTGGTCCCTGTCGGGATCCGCGCCACTCCAGGCTGAGAGTATTGGTAATGGCAGTCCGGGCCTGTCGGACCGGCCATGTCGGCGAACACCCGCGGCGCGCGGGTGGCGCCGACGGCCCGGGCCGGTAGCTCGAGCGTGAACGTCGTTTGTGCTGTTCCCGCGTTCGGGATCAGCTGCGGCATGGGTGGCGTTGGCAGATGCCGCGCGTTGATCGGCCGCAGGCCATGGGGCAGCGCGCCGATCGCGCCAACGACGCCCTGCGCGATGATCGTTCCCGGTGCCTGGGGCATACCGTCCAGCAGCTGACCGGTGCGGCGGTCAAACACGACCGGACCGCCGAACTTCAGGCCCGGCACGGTGAGGTCAACCCGGGTGCCGGAGGTGGACGTTCGCACGCCCGGGGTCAGGCTTGCGGCGCTTACCAGCCGGCGACGAAGCTGATCTGAGATCGGGGAGATCGCCAGGCTGGAGACGCTGTCGAGCACGGCAAACGCCAGCGGCTCGCGGCTGTCGTTCATGCGTAGGAGCCGCGCTACCTCGGCAGCGTGGTGCGGGCCGCTTTGCACGTAGGCCTCCTCCTGGCGTCGGATAAGCGCGCGCTGGGCTCCCAACAGCGCACGCTGCACTGCCCTCGGGCTGCGAGACAGCCCCAACAGTTGCCGTGCAGTGAACAGCGAGTCACCGGGATCGCTCTGCGAGCTGTCAAGGCCGGCGGGAAGCTCACCGTCGCCCAGGTCCACGCCGTCACTGCCGGTGCCGACCGCAAGACCGGATGGGAGGGACTGGTGGGCTGCCCGCCAACGCTTGCGTCCCGCGGCGGTGGCGAAGGAGTCGCTGAGGACGACCACTCGCTGGCGAAACGAGCCGTCGCTACCGATCCACGTGTCATAGGTGATCCGGGTGCGGAAGTACACGACCGGCGCCGGCCCGGCCATCTGCCCGGAGCGCATCACCCGCGGCACGATCGGGGAGGGGGTAAGCCGGTGCGCGATCGTGCGCGAAAACCAGACCCGGCCCACGAACCCGGGCGCGGCCGCAGCGGCCGCGGAACCTCTCCCACCAATGCGTTCGGTCTGCCCGCCGCTCTGGGAAACCCCGACGATGACCGCGACCCCCATCACCACGAGCAGTACGAATGCCACGGCGAACCGGCGGCGCCGACGACGACGCGTCAGCTCCCACGCCTCTTCGATCAGGGCCTCGGGCTCGTCCTGCCGGGGTGTCGAAGGTGAAACGACGCTCATCCTCGGGTCCTCCGGCTGCGAGACATGGAGCTAATATAATTAGCATCATGCTTGCCGTCAACATCGACCCGCGCGCCACCACCGACCTTCACGAACAGGTGGCGGCAGAGATCCGCCGAGCGATCGCTGACGGCGAGGCGCAACCCGGCGACCGGCTGCCCCCAGCGCGTGACCTCGCCGACGTCATCGGCGTCAACGCCAACACAGTGCTCCGTGCTCTCAGGACCCTACGCGACGAGGGCCTCCTCGAGTTCCGCCGCGGCCGAGGAATCACCGTGGCCGGCACCGCCGACCAAAGCGCCGTCCTCCAACGAGTCCAGGAACTTGTCTCCTACGCGCGCCGACATGGCTATCCGCCCCACGAGCTGGCCCGGATCATCGAGACCCTCAGCTAGCCACTTCCACAGTGGCGGGTCGGGTCGTGATCGCGGCGTGGATGAGCACCGGGCGGACGGTGGTGCGCACGCGCCGTATCGGATACGCGCTGAGCTTCGAGCGCGGCGCCTGTCACAAGCGGCGCTTGTGTCGTGTCTCATGAGGGAACCATGCGATGAGAGGAGGGATCATGAAGATCTTCGTAGCGGGCGCCACGGGCGTTCTCGGCAGAGTGCTCGTGCCACAGCTCGTGGCGCGAGACCACGAAGTGGTTGGGATGACCAGGAGTGCGTCGAAGCAGGACCTGGTGCGCAGCCTGGGAGCGCGCCCGGTCGTGGCAGACGCGCTCGATGAAGGCGAGGTCGCCCAGGCAGTGAGGTCCGCCGAGCCCGAGGTGATCGTGCATCAGCTCACGGCGCTGTCGGGGAAGCTGTCGGTGAGGGACATGCGCCACCCCGAGCGCTCCTCGATGGCGACGATGACCAACCGACTGCGGACCGAGGCGACGGACCATCTCCTGGCCGCCGGCCGCGCCGTGGGGGCACGGCGCTTCATAGCGCAGAGCTTCACGGCTTTTCGATGGGCCCGCACGGGCGGGCCGGTGCTGACCGAGGCCGATCCGCTGGATCCTAACCCGCCGCCGGCGCTGCGGGCTGCGCTCGTGGGCATCCTCCATGTGGAGCGGGCGGTGGCGCCGATCGAGTGGGGCGAGGGTGTCGTGTTGCGCTATGGCGGGTTCTATGGTCCGGGAACCACGATCAGCCTGGCTCCAGATGCGCAGATGGCGGCGCCGATCCGCAAGCGTCGGTTCCCCATCATCGGCGACGGTGGTGGCGTCTGGTCGCACATCCACATCGAAGATGCCGCCGCCGCGACCGTCGCCGCGGTCGATCGCGGTCAGCCGGGCATCTACAACGTCGTCGACGACGAGCCCGCGCCCGTGCGAGAGTGGCTGCCGGTGCTGGCGAGCGCGCTGGGCGCCAAGCCGCCAAGGCGGATCCCACGCTGGCTGGCGCGGCTGGCGGCCGGTGAGGCGGCAACGCTGATGATGACCGAGGCGAGAGGCGCCTCAAACGAGAAGGCCAAGCGCGAGCTCGGCTGGCAGCTCCGGTATCCGAGCTGGCGGCAGGGCTTCGCGCAGGGACTCACATGAACGATGACCGACTTCTCAGTCCCGCGATGTCGCCGCAGCGGCAGTCTCAACCACACTGCCCCTGCTTCGGACGGAGGAGTCGTCGCGCCGGCGTGGCCACTTCAGGCGTGATCCGACAGAAGCCGTAACCGTTCAGTCATGCACAACACGGCAGCGCTTCGAGCTCACGCCCACTTTCATTCCGCTGACAGCTCGTTTGCCAACGCTGTTGGATTCCTCTCGGGGGCCGATGCCGTCGCCACGAGCTGGATCAGCTTGTACGGCATGAGGCGCGGACCTTATCCGTTCGGTCCGCGCCCCTGCGACCTGGCCGGGCGGCTGGCTCGGTGCCCGGTGCTATGGCACGACGTAGTTGACCGAGGTTCCCCAGTTGGCGAAACCGTCGCGGGTCCCGCCGCAGGTCCCAATGGTCAGCGTGAACTTCTTGCCGGTGCAGTTCTTGGACTGGATGTACTCGTTGGCGAAGTACAACCGGTTGCTGCCGCCGGGGAGGAAGATCCCCCAGCTGTAATCGCCCCACCGGGGCCGGGTCAGGCCGGGGTAGCCCTGGTACTCGCTGAACCCGTCCTGGGGTGACTGGCCGGCGTCCGCGATGTTGATCGTGGAGCCGCTCAGGCCGAGCGAGATGGCGGTCATCCGGCCGTAGGCGGTGCTCGGGAAGAAGCCGGCCTTCCTGCCGGCGGTTGGCCCGCCGTTGCCGCTCAGCGTGAACAGCATGATGGCTTTGCCGTTGCCGCCGGTGCCTTCGGTGGCGATGGCCGGCATGTTCAGGTCTTCGTGGGCCGCCGAGGCGTACCCTTGGTTGGTGATGGTGAACTGGCCCGTCCGATCGAACGAGCCGGTGTCAACCACCCAGTAGACCGCGCCCATGTGCAACTCCGAGCTGGTCCCGAACGTCTGGTTGACCTGGGTCGACATCGCGGCCCACACCTGGCCCTGGGCCTGCGAGGCCTGGGTCATGAAGTCGCCGTTGGTGTTAAGACCGTTTTCGGGACAGGATTTGGGCGGCGGACTCCCCGTGCTCAGGCCGGCCGCACCGCATTCGTCACCCAGCGGTATCGGCCCGACTTTCTGGGCAGCGAGTATCCCATCTCCGACCGCGTTTTCTGGGTTGTAGTACGGGACCGTGCCGGTGAACAGCTCGCCGCCGAAATTGATGCCGCTGCAGGCAGCGCAGCCGCTGCTGTCCAGGTTGCGGAGGCCGGTCCAGGCCCACGTCGCCATCCGGTTGTCGCCTCCTGAGGGCAACGTGGCGAAGCTGTTGAAGTCCAGGCCGTCGATCATGAACCCGGACCCGCCGTTGTGGTTGTCGTACTGGCCGGCGTCGGCCGGCTGGGCCGGGATCACCGCCACCCAGCAGGTGACGCCCGCGGTACCGCCGTTGGTACCGTCACAGTTCCCGTCGGGGGTGGGGAGCAGGCCCATGTTCTCGCGCGCCACGTTGAAGTTGGGGTTTGGTGCCCCGCCTGAGACCGAGACGCGACGCCCCTGTTCGAGCGCGGTCTTGTCGAAGGCGAACTCCTGCGCGCCGTTGAAGAACCCGCCGCCGAACCCGGGCAGCGAGCTCTTGAGCGGGAACTCGTCGTAGAACAACAAGAACGCGTCGCGGGTCACGGCGATCTTCGCGAAGTCGTTGAGCAGGGAGGGATAACCCGGCTCGGCGGGGTTGTAGTCGGCGTTCAGGAAATACACGTTGTAGGGACCGAACGGGCTCGAGCCCTTGCTCACGGCGATGCCCTCGAGGCACTCGTTGGCCACGCCCGCGAAGCAGCCGGTGAACGCGCCGCCGGCGGCCTCGGGGTTAGCCGAGACGATCTCGGTGAAGAACCAGTGACCTCCGTTGCTCGAGTCAAACTCGCAGGACGGATCGCCGCCGCTGCTATATCCCCGGCTGGTAAGTCCCATCACGGTGTCGAGGGGGATTGGAGCGGATTGACGCTGAAGCGCCGTGTTGTAGACGAGGATCTCGCCGATGTTGTTCGTCTCGACGACGGAGCCGTTGCCGGCGCACAGGCCCTGGTCGGGGGGCTCGATGTCCCCCAGGGGGTTGGTGGGCAGTGAGGCGCTGTCGACCGCGTTAAGGCCCTTCACGCCGCTGGCACCACCTGACGATGTGCTGATGCTGTCGCAACCCGCGCCCAGCGGCTGGCACCTGACTGTCGGGATCACCGGCGTGGGTGCTGCGGCGGCGTCCGCCTGCGCCGCCCCGAAGCCAAAGGACGCCAGCGCGAGACTCCCGGTTGTTGGTCCAGGCATCGCGTGCGGACGGGACAACGCGGTCGCGGCGTTCGGGCTTGCCGCCGCCGTGCTCGAGGATGAGGCAGACGCGGTCGAGGCCGTGGTGAACGGCCCGGTCAACAGCGAGCAGCCGCTCGCGCAGCCGGTGGCCGCTGGTCCAACGAACGTCGGCGCTGTCTGGGGGTAGATCGTGTTGGCGCTCGCCACCCCCGCTCCCGCGAGGACGCCGACCAACACCACCGCAAGCACAAACAGCAGCACCCGTTTGCGCAGGATGCTCTTACCCATGCCAAACCTCCCTCTCAGCGGCCGCCTGGACACCGCCGATAGCTCTCTCGCGCCGAAACATATTCCTCGCGAAGCGGCAATGTCAAGAGCTTCTGTGCGTTTTATTCACACGCTGGCGCTCGAGCAACCCCCACACTCACCCAACTGTGGCGCGCTAGCGGTCCGCGGTCGCGCAACGGCGGGCCGCGGGCGGCGCGGATCATGCGAGCGTTCGGCGAGCGGCCGATCGCCTCGATCACCACAGCTGAGATCGAGCGTTTCCTGCGCCGCCTCGACCACGAGGGGCTGACCGGTCGCAACGTCAACGTCCACCGCCAGGCGCTCGCCAACGTGTTCGAGTACGCGACGCGCGCCGACACGTTCGCGCTGCCGTCCAATCCGGCGCGTGGCGCCGACAAACGCCGCGAGGACTACTCCAAGCCGCCCGAGACGTTCACCGCCGAGCAGGTGATGGCGCTCGCGCGTGCTGCGCGCGAGGGACTGCACGTCAACGGCGGTCGCCGCTGGGCAAGCTCGGAGGAGGACGTCGAGCAGCAGCGTTCCAACGAGCAGGACGCCGCGATCTACACGGTCGCCGGCTTCTCGGGGTTGCGTCAGGGCGAGTTGCGCGCTCTGCGATGGCGCCATGTTCGGTCCGCGGACCGGACGCTCGTCGTCGTCGCCTCGATGTCCGCCGGCATCGACTCGAGCACCAAGTCGGGCAAGTGGCGTGCTGTGCCACTGACCCGCGAGGCGTTCGTGGCGCTCGACCAATTGAGCAGACGCGCGTGGTTCACGGGCCCCGACGACTTCGTCTTCTGCGGACCGGCCGGCGACCCGATCGACGACTCCGCGCTACGCCGCCGTTACCGCGCCGCACGCGACGCCGCCCGGCTCCCGCCGCTGCCGTTTCCACCACCTGCGCCACACGTTCGCAACGCTCGCGATCCGTGGCCTTGACCCCGCCACGGTCCAGACACTGCTCGGCCACTCGAAGATCACGACGACCGAGCGCTACCTACACGCGCGGCCGCTCACCGATCTGGCGGAGCGGATCGACGAGATCTTCAGCGTCGGGACTGTCCCGGCCAGATCGGCCGAGGAGGAGCGCGTGTGACCGGACGTAAACTTCTCCCTTTGGCCACGACTGTCCATGTTGAGATCGACGGCGAGCTCCTGTCACGACTTCGTCCGCGGCATCCCGGGAAGACCGACAGGGAGCTGATCGAGCGGCTGGCGATCGTTGACCTCGGTATGGCGGTCCTCCGTGAGAATCCGCGCCCGGCCGCCGACCCCAAGGAGGTTGTGCTGGCTGAGGCCGTGAAAGCGGTCCACGAGCGGTGCTGTGCAACCGGATTCTTCGAGAGCTCGACCGTCGACTCCGGCGCTGGGCACGTCGAAGTCGGCCGCGATCTCCTGCGGAACCTCGGGATGCGGGGCGACGCGCCGCAGTAACTCCGGCAGGAGCGTGACCGTGAACGCCTCGGTCGTAGCGGCAAACACGCCCCAGTCCTGGACAGAGCCGCCGGATCTAGCGGCGAACGCGTCCGAGGCAGGCGCGGCCAACCCGCCAACCGTGACTCCCGCTGCTCCGACGGCTGCGCGCTCAAGCAGCCCCCGCCGCGTGTGCGTCGAAAGTGAAGCGTCACACATCGCGCGATTGAATATGTCCAACTGATCAGGCACTGTCATCTCCTGTTCTGTGAGTTTGTGAAAACGGCTTGACGCGACAACCCCAGGCCGGTGACGGCCAAAGAAAGCAACGCTGGGGCCACGATGGGTGAGCTGAGTGGTCGCGACCTGTCCTCACTCGCCAGCCGGCCTTTACCGGGGCGGGTGGTGTCAACCGCTGCGGTCATGCCGCGACCTTCTCCTGTGTGTCGGCGGCCAGGTATGACCAGTCGCCTCGTTCGAGGTCATCGATCGCGGCGGACACGTCGCGTCGATCCTTGACCGCCGCGGCGACGTCCGCAGCGTCCTGCGGGCGTGCGATCAGGATCGCTCCAGCTATCTGGCCCTCGCTGATCACGAGCTTGCGGTAGCTGTGCTGGTCGGGGTCCTCGAGCACGATCGCGATGTCCCCATCGTCAGGCTCGCACTGGCCCGCCGACATAAGGTCCACGCCGACCACCTTGAGCGTGGCCACGGGCACAGTCCCCTCGTAGGTCCGCGTGCCGCCGACGGCGTTTTCGGCGGCGATCTCGCCCTGTTCGACGGCGGCCGGCCACAGGCCGCAGATCCTCCCGTCGTGCTCCGCGAGGTCGCCGACGGCGAACACGTCGGGATCACTGGTGCGCAACTCATCGTCGACTACGACCCCTCGACGGGTGTCGAGGCCGCCCTTGCGCGCGAGTTCGACCAGCGGCGAGATCCCGGCGGCCACCAGCAACAGGTCGCTGGCCAGCTGCGCGCCGTCCGACAGAACGATTGCGTCCAGGCGGCCGTCGGTCGCTCTCACCGTCGTGGGTTCGCTACCCAGCTGGATGCGCAATCCGAGCCCCTCGAGGTATTCCCGCAGAAGGTCCCCGGCCCGCCGGTCCAGTTGACGGGGGAGGAGCCTCGGGCCTCGCTCGAGCACGGTCACGTTCAAACCCAGCTTGCGAATCGAGTACGCCGCTTCGAGCCCGAGTGGGCCACCTCCGGCAACGACCGCTCGCGTCGCACGGTGGCGCTGCGCGTACGCACGGATCGCGAACGCATCGCCCGCGCGGCGCAGCACGAACGTCCCGGGCGCGCCGAAGCCGCCGATCGGCGGGGTGGACGCGTCGGCTCCCATCGCGAGGATCAGACGGTCATAACCGAGCGACTCCCCGGTTCCGAGCATCACCTCGCGCCGGTTCAGGTCGAGCCCCTGCGCCGAGGTGTTCAGCCAGCAGGTGATCCGGTTGTGGTCATACCAGTCGTCGGGAAGCAGCTGCAGGCCGACCATCGCCGATCTGCCGTACACGAGCCGCGAGACGCCCATCCGGTTGTACAGCGGGTAGGGCTCATCCGCGACGATGTCGATCTCACAATCGGGGTGGCGTCGGCGCACGTGATCGGCCGCGGTAACCCCGGCGATTCCGTTGCCGATCACCACGACGCGCCTGACGTCACGGTCGCACGCAAACCCCTGGATCTGCTTGCTGGCCGCAGCCTCGCGCCGCTCGGGCGTGACCGACACCGCGACCGGGCCGTTGATGCGGGCGCAGCACGCCATTCGCGTGCTGCCCGCGTGCCCGAGCCGGTCAAGCGTCCCGCGCTCGTCCGGCGAGATCGGTGACAAGTTCTCCATGCCGGACACGACGCAAACCGGATCGGCCCCGCACACGCCCATGCGGCAGCCGGCTTCGATCTCCGTGCCAGCGTTCTCTAGCAGCTCGAGCAGGGTTGCCCCAGGCTTGGCCACCAGACGCAGCCCGCTCGGTGCGATCGTGACCTCCGGGTCAGCGGCTCGCCTGGCCCGGGCAGATGCCAACCCGCCGTCGAGCTTCCGCGCCGCGCTCGCTTGACTGCCGACCTGAAGGAACACCGCCTCCTTATGCCATGTCCGCACGAGCCACGCCGCGGCCAGCGACCACACGATCGCCCGCAGCCCCCAGTCGAACCACGCGGTGCCCGACCGTCCGGTCAGGCTGCCGGCCAGAACCGGCGCGCTGTACCAATAGAACAGGCTGATCGCCGCTGCTCCGTATAGGGCCGTGAGCTTGTTGACCGTCACGCGGAGCAGCGTCTCGGCAAGGAAGAAGCTGCCAGCGCTCACAGCCAGGTAGCTCGCGAAGCGGCCGTACACCGCCGCCGTGCCCAGGTGCGCGGGCAGCGTGAAGTAGCAATAGGTCAGGCCCGGAAAGGCACCTACGAAGAATCGCCGGTAGCCGGTGTAGTGCGGATCGCCGTCGTACAGGTCGGCGAGATAGGCGACCCGGGGGTTGAAGTCGTAGCAGTTCTTGGCGCAGCCCACGCATGGCTGGCAGTACCGATTTGCGACAGCTAGGTACGGAGTCTGTCCGTAGACGCGTTGCACGGGCAGCAGCGGGCAGATCGAGCTGCACCAGCCGCTCTTGCCTTTGAACGCGAAGCCGCCGATGAGCGCGCCAAACAGCGAGCCGCCGATCAGCGTCGCGGTCGCAACTCCGCTCGAATTCAGCAACGGCTTGCGCGAGGCCACCAGCAGGATGAAGGCCGTCATGCCGACGACCGGGGCGTGCTCGCTGTACCAGGCAGGTGCGGTCCAGTCACGCGTGAAGCGCAGCAGCCGGGGTGTTTGGTTGCTGGCGGCCAGCGGGCACAGGTTGCGCCACAGGCCCGGGGCGGTCAGCCAAACAAGCGGCAGCAACGGGATCGCGAGCCTCCACCACAGCCTCAAGCCGGTACTCGGCCTCGCGACGAGGATGACGCACAGCGTGATCGCCGCCGCAATCGTGAGCGTGCTGCCGACACGCCACACCCACATCGGCGCGCGGCGGCGCATCTGGGTATAGCTCGGGAACGGATTTCGCTGAGCGGCCGCGCCGGTCACGATCGTGCTCAGCCCCCGGCCCGGGCGATCATGTCATTCGTGTGCCGCAGGCGCGCGGTGACGATCCGCGCGAGGTCGAACAGGATCGCCCGGCCAAGCTCAGGCTCGCGGGCCGAGAGCGCCTCGAAGCTCTCGATCCGCAGCCGCAGCACCTCTCCGTCGCTGATCGCCAGCAGCGTCGCCGACCGCGTCCCGCCATCGAGGAACGCAACCTCGCCGATCACCGATGGAGCTTCAATCGTCCTAAGCGTCTGCACATGGGGGCTGGGGAGCCTGAGCCCGAGGGTGCCCTCGGTCAGTAGGTACAGCGCGCGGTCGCCGTCGCCGGCGGAGATGATCTCCTCCCCGGCGGAGAAGCGGCGGATCTCGGTGTGGTCGAGGACCTTGGCCCAATCGTCCTGTGGGCGGCCGGATAGGAACCCAAACTCGTCGGCCCGCTCGCGGACCACCGCCGAGCCATAGTCGAAAAACGCCGCTCCGACACCCGAGCTCAATTTCACGCGCCCCGCTTGATCTCAACGAGGAGGATCGACGCGGCGCGCGCCTCGGACGCCCTGCAGCCGTGCCCGATGATCCTGTAGAGGCGCGGGAGCAGGTCGTGGGCAGTGAGCTCGACCCCGGCCGGCTCAAGCGCCAACCGCGATGCGAGCACAGGATGGAAGTGCTTCAGCCCAAACAGATGTGCCACGCGGCCTCCGTCCGTCGCCTCTCTTCGACGCGACGAAGCTACGCGCCGCGGGTCCGGCTGTCCATGAGGCATTCGCCCCATAGGGCATGTTCGGTGGGGTCGCTTGTTATTGGGGTTGGACGGACGTCCGCTCCGACTGGGGCGCGCTTCCGCTCTGCGCGAAGGTGAGCAGGCCGTGCTCGGTTGCGAACAGGCCCGCGGCGGCGCGACTCGAAACGCCGATCTTCGCGTAGATGTGCTCGACGTGATTGCCGACGGTTTTCGGCGTGATACCCAGACGTCGGGCGATCTCCTTGTTCAAGAGTCCCCGTGCGAGCAGCCGAAGGATGTCAACCTCACGTGAGGTAAGACCAGCCAGCCGCTGAGTTCGTCCGGCAGTCTCGTGGCCGGCCGCGTGTAGCACCACATCGACCGCTTCGCCGTCGAGCCGACCAGCATCAGCGTCGGCGCGCAGCTCGCGCGCAGCGTCGGCTGCTGCCCGCGCGTCCCGATGCGGGCGGGGTTCGAGCATTGCTTGGTAGACGTCGGCGACGGCAAGGATCCGCGCAGACGGCGACAGCATGGTCGCCTTCAGCCCGCGCGGGTAGCCCGAGCCGTCAAGCCGCTCGTGGTGCTGGGCGGCCAAGTCTCCCAACGGTGCCAGCGCTGGAGTAGAGCTGAGGATCCGCTCGGTCAGATACGGATGCAGCCGGACACGCTCGCGCTCGACGGCGGTCAGCGAGCCACGCTTATCCCAGATCGTGTTTGGCACGCCTAGGCGTCCGAGGTCGTGAACGAGGCCGGCTCTCCGGAGCGCGCGAAGCTCATCATCTGGGAGGCCGTACTCCCGGCCCGCCTCGGCCGCCAAGTCCGCGACCGCTCGCGAATGGCCCATCGTGTAGGGCGATTTCAAGTCGGCGAAGTCGGCGGTCGCCTCCAACGCCGCGTCGAGCTCAACCTCCGTAAGGGTTCGGCAGAGCTCGGGTTGCGCGGCGATCACCGCATCCCAGCTGGTCGTCTCGGACAGCGGCGCGAGCAGCCGCTCGGCCCCGTCGCAGAAGCATTCCACGACCTCGGGGTCGAACTGCGTGCCGCTGCGCTCCCGCGCCACCATCACGGCGGCCTCGACGCCGCCGTGGCGATCGAACACCTCGACTACGTCGGCGAGCTGCACCAGCCGCACCGGCCGGCTGATCTGCGGCCCCGCGAGCAGCCCGGGATCCCCCTTGCCATCCCAGCGCTCGAACACCTGCTGTAGCGCGTCGCGCACCTCCTGGGCGAGCCCAAGCCGTCTGGCGAGGTCCCCCGCCAGCAGGCAGTGGGTCCCGTGCATCGACTCCATCGCCGCGCGACCCGAAACCAGGAACTCGAGCGCGGTACGGGCACGCCGTGCGGCCGGCTCGCCGGCGCCAACGTGCCCGAGCACGTACCGCGCCTTGCTCCACCCAACGAGGTCGACTGCGTACAAGTCAGCTTTGGCGGCGATCTCGTCGCCGAACCAGCGGGCCTGCTCATACGCGTCCGCGTGGCAGCCCACCCACGCCAGCAGTGCGACCCAGTGCGCGACGAGCCGCTCCGACTCCCCCAGCCCGTAACGCTCACCCAGCCCCTGAACGAGCACACACTCCCGCAGGACCGCCTCCATCGGCTGCCCGAGCCCGAGATCGGTGCCCAACGACAGCGCTGCGATCAACTCTGCGAGACACACCCCCGAATCTACGTCCCTGAGGCCCACACAGGGAGTCTAAGACTGCTGTGCCCGGGGTCCACGGAGCTCCGAGTCCCGCTAGGGCGCCGCCACCGCCGACCGTCTCGGCCACCGTGAACCCCGCAGGACGTAGGGGCCCATCTGGCCCTTGCCTTTAACGTCGATCGTCCCGCGCGGCTCAAGCTCGTAGCGCCCATCCAGTCGCGCATACGTTCGCGCGGTGACCTGAATCGTTCCCGGGAAGGCGTGGGACTCCATCCGGCTGGCGGTGTTGACCGTGTCGCCCCACAGGTCGTAGATGAACTTCGCCCGCCCAATCACGCCGGCGATCACCGGTCCGGTGTCGATCCCGATACGCGCCTGGAGCGGCAGGCCCGTACCAGTCGCGATTGCTGCTAACGCTGGACCCATCGCCAAGGCCATCTCAGCGATCGCCTCAACGTGGTCCGGGCGCGGCACCGGCACACCCGCGGCGACCATGTACGCGTCACCAATCGTCTTGATCTTCTCGAGCCCGTGCTGGGCAGCGAGCCGATCCCACGCCGCGAACACCCGGTCGAGAAACGCCACCAGGTCCTCCGGCCTGAGCCGCTCGGACAACGGCGTGAAGTCGACGATGTCGGCAAACAGAACCGTCACCTCGGCACAAGCGTCAGCGATAATTCCGTCTGCTTGTTTCAGCCGGGCGGCCACCGGCGCGGGCAGCACGTTCAGCAGCAGGCGCTCTGATCTCGCCTGCTCGCGCTCCCGGGCGCGCACGAAGTACTGCAAGAGCACGTATGCGGTACCGGTCACCCCGACGACGTTAAGCACGAAGAACGCGACCACCACGCCGTCGGGGACGTGCGGTGCTCCTGCCGCCAGCGCGGGATCGAGCGCCCCCGATACGGCGACCAGCACGGCAAATGCGGCCATCCACGGGATCGCCTGGCGCGTCCCCACGAACAGCAGCGCCCCCAGCGGCGAGGCGAACGCCCACAGGCAGACGGCGGAGGAGTTGCGGAACCCGCCGAGGCTCCACTGCAGCGCAAACGGCAGCAGCAGGCACGTCCACAGCTGGCTGAGGCGGAACAACAGATACCGACGCGTCCGCGCGAACCGGTACAGACCGAGCGCCGAGGTGAGCTGATAGGCAAACGGGATCGCGGCCGACACCCACAGGCCGAGAGCCGCGAACGTGCCCACCCAAATGAACGCCAGGCATGTCATCAGGGTCGAGGACATGACCAGCACCGCCTTTCGCAGCCTCAGCTCCTCCGAGTCCGACGGCAGCGCGCCGACCTCCGCCAGGGGTCGCAGCAACGGCCGCCATCTCTGTCGAGACGACGGGCGAGACATGCCGGCTCAGCTTCCGCGACTACGTCCGCTAGTGCCGTGCTTCGAACACGAGGTTGAACGGCGTCTCGGCGGCGCGGCGAAAGCGGGTGAACCCGGCCGCCTGTACGACCTCGCGGATCCGCGCCTCGCCGGCCTGGGCACCGAGCGCCAGCCCGACGCCCTGCGAAAGAGACGCCGGCGTGCACAACAGCGTCGAGAACGCATAGTAGGCGCGGCCGACCGGGTTGAAGTTCTCCTCGGCCCGGTCGCCGGCGTTGGGCTCGACGATCATCCAGGTGCCATCTTCCTTCAGCGTATCTCGCACGTGCCGGGCGGCACCGACCGGATCGCCCATATCGTGCAGGCAGTCGAACATGGTCACCACGTCGTAGCCGGTGCCTCCGTAGGACGCCGCCGGGCTGATTTGGAAGCTGACGCGGTCCGCGACCCCGGCGTCGCTCGCCCGCCGGCGTGCGGTCTCGATCGATCCGTCGTGGTAGTCGGAGCCGACGACCGTCAGGTTGGGGTACGCCTGGGCCATCAGGATCGTCGAGGCTCCGTGGCCGCAGCCAACGTCGGCCACCAGCGCGCCCCGCTCGAGCTTGTCAACTACTCCGTCGAGCGCGGGCAGCCACTCGGCCACCAGGTGCGCGTTGTAGCCGGGTCGGAAGAACCGCTCGCAGCCCTCGTGCACGTCGTGGACGTGCTCGCCCCAACCGAACCCTTCGCCGGTGCGGGCCTTCTCGGTGATCGTCGGCGAATCGATCACCGACCCGAGCGCGAGCTGAAAGAAGCCCGGCAGGTAGGCGGCGCTGCTCTCGTCGGTCAGCGCGACCGCCTGCTCGGGTGAGAGCGTGTAGCGTTCGCTGTCCGGGTCGTAGTGGACGAACCCGCCGGCCGCCTGCGCGTTCAGCCACTCGCGCACATATCGCTCGGCGGCACCGGCGCGCTCGGCCAGCTCGGCGGCCGACAGCGGGTCCGCGCTCGCCAGTGCACGGTACAAGCCGAGCTTGTCGCCCATCACGACCAGCGCGGCGTTGAGCGTCGCGCCGACCTCGTCGACAGCCCGGAACACGAACTGCATTAGCTTCTCGGCGTCCACCTCGACTGGCTCCTGCTCGACAGTGCTCACGGTCTCCTCCTGTTCAGATTGTGCTGATGGCTTGATGAACTGACGACGCTCGAGCGGGAGCGGTGGGCAGCCACGCGGACGGCAGCGCCGCCGGGATCGGTGGGAGCGCCTCCGGTCCCGAGCGCGGGTAGTTGGGGATCAGCCGCAGCGCCGCCCGGCCGCACGCTCGGGGCACGATCGCCGGCAGCAGATCCTCGTGTGCCATCAGCAGCCTGATCGAGCTGAGGATCTGCAAGTCTGCCGCGTTCGGTGCCGGGCCGCCGATCGCCCCCTGCGCCAGCAGCTCATCGACCCGGTCTAGTAGCGCGGGCAGCCGGCTCAGGTCCTCGCGGACCTGGCGGTCGTCGGCCTTCGAGATCACCCGGCCGAACAGGATCATCACGGGCTTGAACGCAAAGCCGGCAAGCGTGGGCGCTGGTGCGCCGACGACGTAGCGGACCATCCACGCGCGGATGGCGTTGTCCCGCGCGGCCGCCCAGCGGAACAACCGGCGCGCGAGCGGCTGAAGCTCGTCATGGCCAAGCCGCTCGGCCTCCTCAACAACCCGACGCTGCTCGGGATCGGTCGGAAACAGCCCCGCCTCCGGCGCCAGGCGATCGAGCTCTCGCACGATCGCGAGTGTGCCCTGCAGTTTTCGATCGTCGATCTCGAGCGCCGGCACCGTCCAGCCGGAGAATCCCTTCGCACGGACGATCACCGCGTGCAGGCCCGGAAGCAGGTCATGGGCCTGAAAAGCGACCCCGGACAGCTCAAGCGCCATCCGCGACGCCAGCACCGGATGCGAGTGCTTCATCCCATACAGCTGCGCGCTCGCCCGCCGGCTGGCGCCCGCCGATCTATGTGCTTGGCTCATTCCCGTCTCCGTCCGCTGTTCGATCAGGCAAGCTACGTCGCCGCCGTCCCCGTGTCCATGAGGCATTCGCCTCATCCCGTCGCGAGATTGGGCGGCGCCTGCCCACATCGCCGCCCGAGAAGCGGTTCACGGATCTTTCTCGGTCGTATCGGACCGCGGCAGACGCTCCCTCACGAGAGCCGCCCCGTTCGGGCAGGGCTACGCACCCGCCCCGAAGACTTGTGGTCGTTCGGGTTCCGCGCCGTCAGAGCGACCCATCGCCTATTGGAGCGGGAACGTCGCGTTGTGGGCACTCGCTCGCTGCCAGGAGAAGGCGGTGCAAGCAAGGGACTACCAGCAGCTGCCCGAGGGCCAGGTCGGCGGATTGCTGCTCGGCGTGATGTAGACGACGCGGTCGCAACTACTGCGTCAATACGAAAGACGTCCTGTGTCAACGGCCGAGTGCGGTAGCGGATGTCGGCTTGCTGTCAAGCGCTGCGCGCTCGGCCCTGCGGGCCGCCCGTGGGGTGAGAGCGGCGCCGGCCATCCGCTGAGTGGCAATGAGGTCGGGCCGTGGGCCCGATTCGGTGGGAATCGTGACGGTGATGTGCTGTTGCAGGCCGGTGTGGCGTTGGGGGTCATACGGAGTGCGGGTCTGCCAGCAGCGCCACAGGATGCGGCTCCACGCCCGGCCGAGCGTGCGCAGCGCGCGGCGATGGTTATGCCCGCGCGCTCGGGCAGGGGCGTAGCGGTCAGCAGCCCACGGGTTCCACCGGCGAGTGACGTGCGCGAGCGTGGCCAGCGCGTTACGCAGTCGCTTGTTGCACGCCCACCGGAACTTGGCGTGCTTGCGCTTGCCTGATTCGACCGCGACGGGCGCCTGGCCGGCGTCGGCGGCGATCGCGTCACGGTGCGGATAGCGGGCGCGGCGGTCGCCGATCTCTGCCAGCAGCGTGGCAGCGCAGATGACTGAGCTCGGACTGCGGAAGAAGCTGGAGAAGATCTCGCCGTCGGGGTGCGCGTGCAGCGCATCGGCGATCTCTGTCTCGAGCTCTGAGATCTGCTCGACCATCACTGACAGGGTGTGCGTCAGGCCAAGCACGATCGAGCGTCGCGTACGGGTCTCGATCTCCCCGACGCGACCGGCGGGCGCGGACCGCAGCCGCTCCAGCAGCTGCCCCGGGGGCTTGTGACCGCTGTAGCGGTGGGCATTGAGAAACGCGCCCAGGCGCTTCTCGCCCAGCCCACGCGCGTCCTGCGGGCTCGGGTAGCGCTCCAGGAACGCGAGCGAGATCCGACGGTCAAGGGCGGAGAACAGGCCGATCGGGCCCGGCCAGAACCGCTCCAGCTCCGCGCGCAGCTGGTTGGCCAGCGCTACCCGCGCGGTCACGAGATCCTCCCGCGCTCGGGTCAGCGCCCTGATCGCCTTGGTCTCATCGCTATCGGGCTCCAAGAGCCGGAAGCGGTGACGATCCGTCCGCGCCAGCTCACACAGCACGAAGCGGTCAAAGCGATCGGACTTGCCGCCTGAGGCGCGGAACCGATCGCGCGCTGCCTTGACCTGATTCGGGTGCAGCGCCAACACCCGGATCCCCGCGTCCAATAGCCGATCGACCAACAGGCCATCCGGGCGCTCGATCGCCACCACCTCAACCTCGAAGCACTCAAGCGCCGCGCACAACGCGCTCACCCCATCCTCATCATGGGCGAACGTCGTCGCCAGCAGCTCCTCGCCCGCGGGATCCTCAATCAGCACGTCGTGCTTCTCCGACGCCCAGTCGATCCCGGCGCAGTTACCCATCGTGACCTCCAACATCCGGACCGTTCGACAGCCCCCCAACCCGGAGGTACCGTTACGGGCGCTCATAGACAAGGCCCTCACATCGGGCTACGTCCTGTCGCCGCTCGCGGCACCTCACCACCGTCGGGACGGGCTGGTCTTTCGTTGGCCCTCCGACAAGGACACGCAGGTCAGGCCCTCTCCCGGCGGCGGTCGAGGCCAGCACAGGTTGACCTATGGGCAGGTCTGCGCGGTGGGCACGGCCCCAGTTCCCCTGTTCGCCAATTCCGCGACTGCTGATCCCCGCCGACGGCTCCTGGCCGTTTGGTAGCGCCGGCGGGAGCACCGGCTGTCCGCGCTGTTCGAGAAAAGGAAACCCTCCGATTTGGAGGGCTTTCACGCCAAGCGGCTGAAGGGGCTCGAACCCTCGACCTTCTGCATGGCAAGCAGACGCTCTAGCCAACTGAGCTACAGCCGCGAGAGAACGCCGAGTATAACCGCGGCGATAGCTCAGTCGGCTTGGACCCGCCAGGGTGCCGCCGCGGCGGTCCCGCCATACGGCATGCTCGCGAAATCTGGGGGATGGCCGCGAAAACGAAGCATGCGGTGGCTCTCCCGGCCAGGCTCGGCTGTGTGACCGGAACGCTCGCAGGTGTCGCACAGCGTCCGCATGTGGCCGCTCCGTTGCTTGGCGACGATCGTGATCCGGACCGTTTCTGCCCGCGCGACCACCCGCCTTCCGAGCAGGGCCTTGGCGAGGCCGAGAGGATCTCGAGCGGCTGCGAGACCGGGTTCAGAGGCGACGACCGGAATCGAACCGGTGTAGACGGCTTTGCAGGCCGCTGCGTAGCCACTCCGCCACGTCGCCTGGGCCCGCCAAGGGTAGCGGCCGGGGTTGTGCTCAGGAGGGCGATGCGCTCCGCAGCACGACGCCGTTGCCGGAGGGGTCGAGAACCCGCGGATCGTGGCCGCTTGATTCGATCTGGAGCCCCGCCGAGCGGATCCGGCCGAGGACCCGGTCGCGCTCCTCGGGCGTGGGAAGCAGGAGCTCGAAGCAGCGTAGGCCGATCGAGCCCGAAGGTGGGGGGGAGGCGCCGGCGCTGCGCCACGTGTTCAGCCCGATGTGGTGGTGATAGCCGCCGGCGGACACGAACAGCGCTCCGGGATAGCCCCGGACCATGACGTCGAGGCCGAGCACGCCGGCGTAGAACTGCTCGGCTTCGGTCAGATCCGAGACCTGGAGGTGGACGTGCCCGATCCGCGTGCCCGCAGGGGCGCGGGGCTCGAGGCTGTGGGCGCCGGCGAGCTCGCCGAGCACGTCGTCGAGGTCGAGCGGCAGGGTGGCCATGCGGAGCCCGTCGCCGCCCCGTGGCCACTGCTCGCGCGGGCGATCACGGTAGATCTCGATCCCGTTCCCATCGGGATCGGACAGGTACAGCGCCTCGCTCACCAGGTGGTCCGAGGCCCCGTCGAGCGGCCAGCGCGCCTGCGCCAGGCGCGCCAGCGCAAGAGCAAGTTCGAGGCGCGTCGGGACGAGGATGGCGAGGTGGTAGAGGCCGGTGGTGCGATGATCCAGAGCCGGCGCGGTGGGATCGCCGCGCAACTCGATCAGCGCATGGTCGGCGTTCGTGCCCACGGCGAGGGTCCCGTCGGCGCGCTCGGAGGAAGCCAGCCCGATGACCCGTTCGTAGAAGGTCCGCGACCGGTCGAGGTCGGCCACCGTCAGGCGGACCGCCCCGATCGAGGTGTCGGGGTGAATCGAGACCGCCTGCGCCGTGTCGGCGGAGATTGCCATCGTCAACGGAGCTTACGCCGCCGGCGCGAGCCGCTCGTGCTGCCCGGCCAGGTCGGCGACGATCTCGCTGAGGCGCTCGCGGATCTCCAGATCGACGAGTACGCCATCCCCGTCGAATCGCTCCGCGGCCCTGCTCACCGGCAGGTCGACGTCCAGTACCCTCGCGGCGGCGATCCCGAGCGCCTTGCGGAGGTGATCCTGCGCCCAGATCGCGCCGTAGTCGGTGGCGCTGGCCCCGACAACGGCCACCGGCTTGCCCCACAGCGCCGAGTCCCGGCCATACGGCCGCGAGGCCCAGTCGACGGCGTGCTTGAGCTGTCCGGGCATCGTGCCGTTGAACTCCGGGGTGGCGAACAGAATCGCGTCCGCGGAGGCGATTCGCTCGCGCAGCCGTGCCACCGCCGCCGGCGGATCGTCGGTGTCGCGGTCCTCGTTGTAGGGAGGCAACGACTCCAGATCCTCGTACAGCTCCAGCTCCACGCCCGGCGGCGCGAGCTCGGCGGCGGCCCGGAGCAGCGCCGTGTTGTGTGACGCTGCCCGGAGGCTCCCGGAGATCCCCAGGATCCGCATTGGTCACGCTGCCTTGACGGCCGAGACGCTGACCACGAGCTTCACCTCGTTGGCCACGAGCAGGTTCCCGTTCGGGAGGATCTGGTTCCAGCTCAGGCCGAAGTCGCGGCGATCGATGATGCCCTCGACCTCGAAGCCGACGCGCTCGTTGCCCCATGGATCGGTGCCGCCCTCGCCGGCGGTGCCGATCAGCTCGATCGGCTTGGTGATGCCCCTGATCGTGATCTCGCCGCCCAGGCGGATCCTGCCGTCGTCGGTGTCCTCGATCGCGGCGGCGTGGAACGCGATCTCGGGGTACTGCTCAACGTCGAAGAAGTCGGGCGCGGTCAGGTGGGCGTCGCGCTGCTCCTCGCCGGTGTCGATGCTGGCCGCCTCAACCGAACCGGTCAGCACTGGGGCGGCGCCGGTGGCATCGATCGTGCCGCGGAAGCGCCGGAAGGCGCCCCTCACGGTGGCGATGCCCATGTGACGAACTTCGAAGCCGACGGCGGAATGGCTCGGATCGACGTTGTAGGTGCCCGCCGGGATGCGCTCGGCGGAGATGGTTGTCGCGGACATGAGGCTCCTTTGTCAAAGCGAATATTTGAGGAGACAACCATCCTAGCATCAGTTGCTTGTGTCGTCAAGTATTGTTGGCTCAATCATGCTCGGCCCGAGCGCGCGGGCCGAGCGCGGCTCGGCGAGGCGCCAGGGCAGCCCGGCGCCAAGCTCGGCCCTCGGATGTCCTACTCGACGGTGCAGGACCCGCCGGGGTGGGCCCCCGGCAGGCGGCTCAGCAGCGACGCGAACTGCCCAATCTCCTCTTCACTGAAATGTTCGAGGAACAGGCGGCGAATGCTGGCCACGTGGGTACAGCCGGCCTGTCGCAGCTTCTCGTAGCCGGCGTCGGTCAGCTGCGCATAGGAGACGCGGGCGTCGCTCGGACAGGAGACGCGTTCGATCAGGCCGCCGGTGACCAGCCCGTCGACCAGCCGGGTGATTCCGGAGCGGGTCAGCATCGTGCTCTCGGCCAGCGCCGACATCGGCAGCCGCCGGTCGTCGGCCTGCGCCAGGTACAGCAGCACCTCGTAGTCGCGGGTGGTGAGACCGTGCTCCGCGACGAGCTCGGCATCCAGCAGGCGCAGAATCGAGGCGTGGCTCTGGATATAGCTGCGCCAGGCCTCGAGCGCCGGCCCGTCGAGTCGAGAGGCAGCAATCGTTTCCATGGTGAGAGATTGTAGTTGACGGGTCAACGTCATTGTGGTATTGCCTGGTGTGCGAGTGACCGCAACGAGGTAGCTTGGGGCCGTGGACGAGATCGCTCCCGGCCTGTGGCACTGGACCGCACGCCACGAACACATCCACAGCTACGTTAGTTCCTACTACCTCGCGGAGTCGCGGGTGTTGTTCGACCCGATGGTCCCCCGGGAGGGACTGGAGTGGTTCGAGCAGCACGGGGCGCCCGAGCACATTTTGCTCTCCAATCGCCACCACGATCGCCAGTCGTGGCAACTGCGCGACGCATTCGGCTGCACGATCCACTGCATCAGCAACGGCGTCCACGAACTCGAGGGCCGCGGCCCAGTCGAGCCGTTCGCGTGGGGCGACGAGCTGCCCGGCGGGGTCGTCGTCCACGAGGTCGACGCCATCTGTCCCGATGAGACCGCGCTCCACGTCCCCTCGCACCGGGCCTTGGTCTGCGCCGACGGCGTGGTTCGCTCCCGCGAGTCTGGGCGCCTGGCCTTCGTTCCCGATGCCCTGATGGACGACCCCGAGCACACCAAGGAGGGGCTCCGCAAGGCGTATCGCCGGCTGCTCGACCTCGACTTCGAGCTCCTCCTGCTGGCCCACGGAGAACCGGTCCTGGGCGAAGCCAAGGAGCAGTTGCGGGCGTTCGTCGTTTAGCGGTGCTCACCGCCTCGGAGCCGCCCCTGGGCGAGGACGACGTTCTCTGCTCCCTGTGTGGCTAGCTGCTAGGCCTCGACCTCGCGCCCGTCCTCGCCCCACATCACGTGGAAGGTCCCGTCCCTGTCGACGCGCTTGTAGGTGTGGGCGCCGAACAGGTCCCGGAGGCCCTGGATCAGGCTGGCCGGCCCGTGGGCGCGGCGGTAGCCGTCGTAGTAAGCCAGTGACGAGGAGAACGCCGGGGTCGGGATTCCGAGCTCGGCCGCCCGGGCCACCACCCGGCGCCAGGGCTCCTGGGCGTCCTCCAGGGCCTGCGAGAAGAACTCGGCGAGCATCAGGTTCGAGAGCCGCGGCTCGTCGTCGTAGGCCTCGCGGATCCGGTCCAGGAAACGGGCCCGGATGATGCACCCCCCGCGCCAGATCGTCGCCATCGAACCGAGGTCTATGTCCCAGTCCTCCTCGCGGGAAGCCGCCGCCATCTGCGCGAACCCCTGCGCGTAGGACACGATCTTCGACGCGTACAGCGCATGCTCGAGGTCGAAGGCCAGCGACTGATCGCCGCCGCCGCCGGCCGAGGGGCCGCGGAGCCGGCCGGAGGCGTGCTCGCGCTCTGACTTGAGCGCGCTCAGCGTCCGGGCGAACACCGCCTCGGTGATTCCGGTCAGGGGGACGCCGAGCTCGAGCGCGTTCTGCGCCGTCCAGCGACCGGTGCCCTTCTGCTCGGCGGCGTCGAGGATCACGTCGACCAGCGGCTCACCGGTGGCGTCGTCGGTCTTGGCCAGCACCCGCGCGGCGATCTCGATCAGGAACGATTCCAGCTCGGAGCCGTTCCAGGACTCGAACCGCTCGGCGATCTGGGGCACGGCGAGGCCGACGCCGTGGCGCAGCAGGTCGTAGCTCTCGGCGATCAGCTGCATGTCGGCGTACTCGATGCCGTTGTGGACCATCTTCACGTAGTGGCCGGCGCCATCGCGCCCGACGTAGGTGCAGCACGGCGTGCCGTTGACGCTGGCGGCGATGGCCTCGAAGATGTCCTTCACCGACTGGTCGTAGGGCTCGCGGTCGCCGCCGGGCATGATGCTCGGCCCGTGGAGCGCCCCTTCCTCGCCGCCGGAGACACCGACCCCGAGGAAGTGGACGCCGATCTCGGCCAGCGTGGCGTGGCGGCGCTGGGTGTCGCGGAAGTTGGCGTTACCGCCGTCGATCAGCACGTCGCCGGGATCGAGGTGGGGGGCGATCTCGTCGATCACGGCGTCGGTGGCCGCGCCGGCCTGAACCATGCTCATCAGCACCCGCGGGCGAGCCAGCGCGCCGACCCACTGCTCGACCGACTCCCACCCGCTGATCGGGCCCTCGGCGCCGTGCTCGTCGAGGAACCTCTCCATGCGGCTGACGGTGCGGTTGTGCACCACCACCGGGATGTCGTGATGGGCGACGTTGCGGGCCAGGTTGGCGCCCATCGTGGCCAGGCCGGTGAGGCCGAAGTGGGCGTCGGGGGAGGCGCTCATGGCCGGCGCCAGGTCAGCATCACCCCGTCGCCGATCGTCAGCAGGACGTTGTGCACCCGCTCGTCCTCCTGCACCCGGCGCGCGAACTCGCGGAGGCCGACCGTCCCCTCGTTGGTGTTGGCGGGATCGAGCACCGTCTGGTTGCGGAACAGGTTGTCGGCGACGATCACCCCGCGCTCGGTGAGCTTGGGCAGGACGGCGTCGTAGTACGCCGGGTAGTCGGCCTTCCAGGCGTCGATGTAGACCAGGTCGAACGGGCCCTCCAACCCGGCGATCGTCTCGAGCGCGTCGCCCACGAGCAGCTCGATCCGGCTGCCGTGGGGGCTGGCCTCGAAGTGACGGCCGGCGACCGACGCGATCTCGGGGTCGACTTCGAGCGTCGTGACGCGGCCGTCGGCAGGCAACGCCGCTGCCATGGTCAGGGCGCCCACCCCCGTGAAGGCTCCGATCTCGAGGACGTGGCGGGCGCCGCCGACGACGATCAGCGCCTCCAGCAGCCTCGCCTCCGCGAGGCCGCTCATCATCCCCGGCGAGTCGGTGTTGGCTTGGGTCCAGGCGACGGCGGCGGCGAGCGGGCCGTCGAACGGACTCGTATGCGCATCGGCATAGCTCACCGCCTCCGGGGCGACCAATTCGCTCACCGGCCCAGGGTACTCTCCGGACGTGGACGCCTTTGTCCTTCCCCAGGCAGCAAAAATCGTCCACGTCCCCGGACTCCACGTCCCCGGACTCAGATCCGGTGGCCGGCGATCCACCGCAAGATCGCCTCGACAGTCTCGCGCGGCTTCTCCGTCGGCGGCGAGTGGCGGCAGTCGAGGTGCAGGCGCTCGACCGGCGCGGTGGCCGCGCGCTCGATGGCGTCGAGCTGGGCCAGCGTCCCGTACTGATCATGCTCGCCCTGGATCAGCAGCAGCGGGCAGCGGATCCGCGAGATCTGATCGGTGATGTCCCAGGCGGCGAACGCCGGATCCAGCCACACGTCGCTCCAGCCAAAGAACGCGGCATCGGGATCTCGGTGGTGTCTGCTCATGCGCTGCTTCAGATCCCCGGCGAGGTACGCCTCTCGAGCGCGGCGGATCTCCACCAGTGAGAAATCCTCCACGAACACGAACGGCGCGATCGCCACCACGCCGCCGGCGGGGTGATGGGCGGCGTGGATCAACGCGATCGACGCGCCGGTGCTGTGGCCGATCAAGGCCGGCGCGCTGATCCCGAGCTGGGCGAGGACCCCCGGGAGTACGGTCAGCGCCTCCTCGTGCACGAACGCCGGCGTGCGCGGCGCCGGCGGCGGGTCCGAGCGCCCGTGGCCGTAGCGTGAGAAGGCGACCGTCCTGCGGCCCGTGGCCGCGGCCAGCCGGCGCGGAAACCCACGCCACAGGCGGACCGAGCCGAGACCCTCGTGCAAGAGCACGAGCGGGGTGGCGTCGGGATCTCCGGGAAGGTCGAGGAGCTCGAGCGCCCGGCCGTCGATGCTCAGTTCGCGCTCGCTCACGCAGCCTCGGCGGCGCGCGAGGAGCGTCCGGCTTCGAGCTCCTCGAGGTACGCGCGCGCTGGAGCGGCGAGCCGGTTGTGCTGGGCGACGAACAGATCGTGAGCGCGCCTCCGGGGCCAATTCGAGGGCAGCAGCTCCGCGGGCAGGTCCGGGTCGAGGAACGGGAACTTGCGCCACGCGTGCACGAGCAGGGTCTGCCTCCGGAAGCACGCTCGCGGGGCCGCGGCGGCGATGCCCCGGAACTCGGCGATGAAGGCGGCGTAATGCTCGCGGACCGCGGCCAGGTCCCACGCCGCTGCCGCGACCCCGTCCGGGACGCCCACGCTCCCGAGCGTGGCCACGAACGAGGTCGCCTCCACCGCGGGCTCGTCCTCGATCGCGGCGGTCAGCTCGAGCTCGCGTTCGACGTGGGGGGTGAGCCAGACGCCGCCGCCCAGCGAGCCGAGCCCGGCCCAGGCAAGGCGGCTGCGCAGCTGGTGGCGGACCTCTCGCCGATGCTCGGGAACGCGGACGATCAGCACGAGCCAGCGGCCGTCCCACTCCCAGCGCTCGCCGAACGAGTAGATGCGTGCGGCGCCGGCGCGCAGCAGCTCGGCCGTGGGCGGGCTGAGCGACATGCGCACGCGGCGCCCGCGGCGCTCGGTCGTGAGCCATCCGTCGCGGGTGCTGCGCGACAGCGCGCGCCGGGCCGCCTGCTGGGTGTACCCGAGCGAGACGAGCGCTCCCACCAGGGTCTCCTGCCAGACCGCTTCGGCGCGGGGGAGGAGGTACTCGCCGAGGACGGTGAGCAGCAGCGAGCGCGCGGCCGGCGCTCCGACCGATCGTCGCCGTAGCTGGTCGTCGATCGGTTGCAGGCTCAAGCCGGTCTCTGCTCGCGATCAGGCCCTAGGGCGGCGTCGGGCCTAGCGTCAAAGTCCTCGCCCACCGCCTCGAAGTACGTGCCGCAGAGGCGACAACGCACCTGGCTGGTGATCCGCTGCCCGCCCCAGGCCGAGACGAGCTCGATCTGCTCGGAGTCGCAGAACGGGCACTTCATCGGCGCTGCTCCGCGTCCCAGCCCGACCAGTCGGACGGCTCCTCGAGAGCCACGACGGCCCCCTCCGCCTGCAGCAGCGCGGTCAGCCAGTCGCGCACCCGCGCCCGAATCGCGGCCGGCCCCTGGCCGACCATGCCCTGCTCGATCGCTTGCCGGTAGCCGCTGTGATCGTCGGGGCCGGGCCAGCGCGCGGCCTGAGCCCACATCTGCTCGATCCGCGTCAGCAGCAACTCGCGATCGCCGCCCCCGGCCCTGCACATGCGCTTCGCCCACGCCTCGGCATGGACCTTGTGGGCCCCCTCTTCCTGCAGGATCTTGCGGGACCGTGCCGCCAGCGGCTCGATCGAGCTCTCGCGCGCGGTGGCCACGAACGTGGTCAGCACGCCGTCGACGACCAGGTTGGCGGCGATGAACGAGGCCCAGTCCGGGAGCTCGTGCTCGAGCACGCGCAGCGGATGGCCCACGTCGAGCACGTCCTCCTCGCGGGTGACGCCGAGCTTCGCCAGCACCGGATAGGTGGAGCGCGCGTGTCCGAGCTCGTCCTGCGCCATTGCCGCCGCGGCCACCGCCGACTCGATCGTCGGCGCGCTGACCGCCCACTCGCCGTAGCGGCGCCCGAGCGCGCTCTTGTTGTCGGCCAGCGAGCCGATCAGCGAGACCATCGTTGCCGTCGCGGCGTCATGAACCGGGAACGTGTTGGTGCTCACGCCCGGATCGCCTCCCGGATCGCGGTGCGGGGCACGATGATCATCTCGATCCACGGCTGCTCGTCGTAGATGGCGCGGGCGGACACGAGCGCCAGATCCTCGTCCGCCTCGGTGACGGTGCCGACGTGGTGAAGGGGCTCCTCGTACTCCTTGCGTGCGAACACCTCCCATACGGTGTCGGCCGCGCGCGTCATACCGCGATCCCCAGCCGGCGCATCTGCGCGCGCGCCTCGCCGCGGATCCGGTCCTTCGTCCACACCGGGTCCCACACCACCTCGATCTCGACGGCGTCCACCTCGGCGTCGCGCAGCAAGGCCTCGCGGATGTCGTCCTCGATGAACTCCATCGCCGGGCAGCCCATGGCCGTGAACGTGATCTTCAGCTCGGCGGCACGGTCCGGGGCGCGGTAGGCGAGCGAGACGACCAGCCCCAGGCCGACGATCGACACGGGGATCTCGGGATCCTCGACCCGGCGCAGCGACTCCCACAGGCGGGCCTCGACCCGCTCGGCGGGCGTAAGCGCGGCGGCGGTCATCCGGACCTGCGCAGCGAGGTCGTCTGATAGCCGCGCTGGAGCGTGCGCACGTAGTCGCGGTTCATCGGCCCGCGGGCCCGCCACCGCGCCAGGACCTCATCCCAGCCGATCGCCCCGTCGTCCAGAAGCCACTCGCGGTTGGCCGCGTCGAACCGGGCCGGGAACGGACAGTCGATCACGTACCTGTCCTGCTCGGCGTCGAAGTGCGCCGGAACCTCGATCCCAATCTCGGCCATGAACGGCACCACCTCGGCCATCCACGTCTGGCGCAGCTCATCGTTGCTCTTCCCCTTGAACCCGTAGTCCAGCTGCTCGGAGTGCTGCTTGAGGTCATCGGGGAGGCCGAACCACTCGAGCGTGAGGATGAACATCCAATCGAGCGCCTGCTGGACCTCGGCCTTGCCCTCGGGCGTCTTGGTCAGCTTTCGCAGCCAGGTGCGCCCGTGCCGGAGGTGGAAGGTCTCCTCCTTGTCGACCTTGGCCAGCGCGCGCTTCCAGGGACCGAACGTGCTCGACTGGTACACGTCCGAGAGCAGGACGAAGCCGGCCTGGTCATACAGCGCGTTGGCGCACACCAGCTCGACCCACGAGTTGAGCGGGACGTCGAACGCGTAGGGGTATTTGAATTGCTCGGCCGGGCGTTCGTAGACGAGCCAGTCCATATCCACGCCGAGGTCGCCGAGCAACCGATAGCCGATATGGGCGTGCGCGAGCTCGTCCTGGATGATCGACATCGCCGAGCCGAAGTTGTTGAGCGCCGGCGCGTGGCGCGCGGCCCGCAGGTAGGAGGGCGCGCTGACGAGCTCGGTGTCGGCCGACACGGTCAGGATCCGCCGCATCCCCTCCAGGTACTTCGGGGACATGTGGGCAAGACCTTCGACCAGCTTCCCCGCGGCCAAGTGCGCCTGCACCTGCTCCTCGGTCCAGGGCGCGAGTTCTTCGATCGGAGTGGCGACCACGGCAGTCCCCCTGAGATGTGACACTTGACTTACGCCCGCCAGCGTATAGTCTCCCCCGGACGAGGTCAAGCGACGCGCGATCGGCCTGTTCCCAGACCCACGAGAGGAGGCAGCGTGCCCGAGATGCTGATCGGAGGCGAATGGCGCCAGGCCGCCGCACACGAGCACCTCGACGTGCTCAATCCGGCCACTGAGGAGGTCGTGGACACGGTTCCGGCGGGCTCGGTGGAGGACGTCGAACTCGCCGTGGCCACCGCGAGGCGCGCGTTCGAGGACTGGTCGAGGACCGATATCGAGCACCGCGCGGCGATCCTGGCCAAGGCGGCGGCGCTGATCGAGGAACACGGGTCCGAGCTCGCGGCCACGCTCACCTCCGAGCAGGGCAAGCCGCTCGCGGAGGCCCGCGGCGAGGTCACCCACCTGGCGCACGGGGTGCGCTTCTACGCCGAGGCGGCGACCAAGGTCCGCGGCGCCTACCAGGAGCTGCCCTCGACGCTCGGCTCCGCCTACGGACTGGTGATCCGCCGCCCGATCGGCGTGTGCGCCGCGATCACCCCGTACAACTTCCCGCTCACGCTGCTCGGGACCAAGATCGCCCCCGCGCTCGCCTCCGGCAACACGGTGGTGGCCAAGCCGGCGGCGACCACGCCGCTGGCGACGCTCGAGGTCGCGCGCCTGTTCGCCGAGGCCGGGCTGCCCGAGGGGGTCCTGAACGTGATCACCGGTCGCGGCTCGGTCATCGGCGACGCCCTGATCTCCCATCCCGACGTGCGCCGGGTCGCCTTCACCGGCTCGACCGACGTCGGTCGCCACGTGATCTCGCTCGCAGGCCCCGATCTCAAGCGCGTGACCCTGGAGCTCGGCGGCTCGGACCCGGTGATCGTGTGCGCCGACGCCGACGTCGAGGCCGCGGTCAAGGCCGTGATCATCGGTCGCTACTGGAACGCCGGCCAGGCGTGCCTGGGATGCAAGCGCGTGTTCGTCCACGATTCGGTCCATGAGCAGTTCGTCGGCCAGCTGGTGGAGCGGGTTGGCCGCTACGAGCCCGGCGATGGCACCGTCAAGGCCGAGAAGCCGCGGCTGCGGATGGGACCGATCCACACCCGGGGCGGCCGCGACGAGCTGCTGGCGCAGATCGACGACGGCGTCGCCAAGGGTGGCGAGGTGCTGATCGGCGGCGGCACCGGCGGCCATGAGAAGGGGTTCTTCCTCGAGCCCGCGGTGGTGGCCGAGCCCGGCGCGGACTCTCGCCTGCTGCGTGAGGAGGTGTTCGGGCCGGTCCTGCCGGTGATGCGCTTCAGCGACTTCGACGACGCGGTGCGGCGGGCCAACGACACCCCCTACGGGCTCGGATCCTCGATCTGGACCCACGACAGCCGCCTGATCCACCGCGCGGCCCTCCAGATCGATGCGGGGATGACCTGGGTCAACCAGATCCACTACGGCTACGACGAGCTGCCGTTCGGCGGCATGAAGGCGTCGGGCTTCGGCAAGGAGCACGGGATCGAGGCGCTCGATTCCTATGTCGAGCTCAAGTCCGTGGTCGTCGGAGGGCTGTGAGCGATGTCGGTCTCGTTCCACGTCGATCATCCGCTCGGCTTCATCACGCTCGAGCACCCGCCTGCGAATTCGTACGACCTCCAGGTCATGAGGGAGTTCGCCGGCGCCGTCGGCGAGGCGCTGGCCGGCGACGCGCGCGTGATCGTGGTCCGCAGCGCAAACCCGAAGTTCTTCTCCGCCGGCGCCGACGTCAAGAAGTTCCTCGACGGCGACGTCGACTCGAACATGGAGATGATTCGCACCAGCCAGGCCGCGTTCGCGCGGATGGCGGCCGCGCCGCAGCTGTTCATCGCCCACATCGCCGGCCACGCTCTCGGCGGCGGGCTCGAGATCACTCTCGCCTGCGACATCCGGCTCGCCAGCTCCGGCACGTACAAGCTCGGGACGCCCGAGGTGACGCTCGGGTTGCTGCCCGGGAACGGCGGCACCCAGCGGCTGACGCGGCTGATCGGGCCCTCACGGGCCATGGAGCTGCTGGTCACCGGCCGGACCTTCGGCGTCGAGGAGGCAGCGACGATCGGGCTGATCGCCGCCGTCTACGACGGCGACGATGCCGAGGAGCGGGTGCGCGAGTACTCGGAACGGCTGGCGTCCGGACCGGCGCTGGCGATCGCCGCGATCAAGCGCTGCGTGCACGAGGGGGGTGGGCAGTCGCTGGCCGACGGCCTGGCCCTGGAGGCGGAGCTGGTCGAGCAGCTGTTCCGCTCCCAGGATGCCTCCGAGGGCCTGCACGCGTTCGTGGAGAAGCGCACCCCGGAGTTCGTGGGCTCATGAGCACCGAGACCGCCACCACGCATCCGGGGTCGTTCATCGACGGGGCCGAGCACGCGAATCACGGCCAGACGCTGCCGGTCACCAACCCCGCCGACGGCGCCGTGTTCGCGCAGGTCGCCGGCGCCTCGAGCGAAGACGTCGAGGCCGCAGTGCAAGCGGCGAGCCGCGCGTTCGATCGCTGGTCGGCGCTCGCGGTCTCGAAGCGCGGCGAGCTGCTGGGCCGGGCCGTGGCCCACGTCGAGGATCATCTCGAGGAGCTGATCCCGCTGCTCACCCGCGAGCAGGGCAAGACGCTCCGCGACTCCCGGATCGAGCTGACCAAGGCGCTCGACACCTTGATGCACTACGTGGGACTGTCCAAGGCGCTGCGCGGCGCCCACACCCCCTCGCTCGACCCCGGCGTGGACGGGTTCGTGCTGCGGCGTCCGCTCGGGGTCGTGGGCGCGATCGTGCCCTGGAACTTTCCCACCACGCTGTTGTGCAACAAGCTCGCTCCGGCGCTGGTGGCGGGCAACGCGGTGGTGGCGAAGCCGGCGGGGACGACGCCGCTGACCACGCTGCGCTTCGCCGAGCTGCTGTCGGAGGGCGGCCTGCCCGAGGGCGTGTTCAACGTGATCACCGGGAGCGGATCGCTCGCCGGGGAGGCGCTCGTCTCCCATCCGCTGGTCCGCAAGGTCGCGTTTACGGGGTCGACGCCGGTGGGGGAGCGGATCATGGCCCGGTGCGCCACCGGGGTGAAGCGCGTGACCCTGGAGCTGGGCGGCTCCGATCCGATGATCATCTGCGACGACGCCGATCTGGCCGCAGCCGCGAGCGCCGCGAGCATGGGCCGGTTTTACAACTGCGGCCAGGCCTGCTTGGCGATCAAGCGCGTGTACGTGTTCGAGGCGGTCGCCGACGAGGTGATCGAGTCGATCGTGGGCAAGGCCAAACGGCTCCGCGTCGGCCCCGGCGACGCCGAGGGGACGCAGATGGGGCCGATGCACACCGCCGGCGGGCGGGCCGAGCTGATGCGACAACTGGAGCGCACGCTTGCCGGCGGGGGCGAGTTGCTGGCCGGAGGCGGCCAGCCGGACGAGCCCGAGCTGGCCGAGGGCTTCTTCTACGAGCCCACGGTCGTGGTCGACCCCCCGCACGACTCGCCGATGGCCACCGAGGAGGTGTTCGGCCCGGCGCTCCCGATCTGGCGGGTGGCCGACCTCGAGGACGCGCTGGCTCGGGCCAACGCGTCGCCGTTCGGGCTGGGCTCGTCGGTGTGGACACGCGACCTGCACCGCGCGCGCCAGGCGGCCGAGCGGATCGAGGCCGGCTACACGTGGATCAACTCCCGGACCAAGGTCTACGACGAGCTGCCGTTCGGCGGCTGGAAGTCGAGCGGGTATGGGAAGGAGCACGGGGAGGAGGCGCTGCACTACTACACCGAGACCAAGTCGGTCGTCGTGGGCAGCGCCTGATGAGGGAGCAACCGCTGGGCGCGGGAAGCCTCCCCGTTCCGCTGATCCCGACCGAACGAACCTTCGAGGGCATCCTCGACCTCGAATGGCTCGAGCTGACCGGCGATTCCGCGCACGTGCGCTTCGCGGTGCGCGAGAACCTCAAGCAGCAGCTCGGCCTGCTCCATGGCGGCATCTATTGCGCGGTGGCCGAGACGATCGCCTCCGTGGCCACCGTCAGGGAGGTCTGGCGTCACGGTTTCGCCGGCTCCGGGCTCAGCAACTCGGCCAGCTTCCTGCGACCGGTGACCGACGGCACGGTCGACGTCACCGCGCGCCTGCGCGGCCACGATGACCGTGAGTGGCTGTGGAATCACGAGTTCCGCGACGACGCGGGTCGCCTGTGTGCGCTCGTCGACGTGACGATCGCGGTGCGACCGCGGTGATGACGACGGACCGACTGAACGCGAGCATCCTGCTTGACCGCAACCTCGATGCCGGCCGCGCCGACAAGGTCGCGCTCGTCACCGCCGACGGCCCCGTCAGCTACGGCGAGCTGGCGTCGCTGGTCTCGGGGGTGGCCGCCTACCTGCACGACGTGGGGGTCGGGCGCGAGCAGCGCGTGCTGATGATCATGGACGACTCGGCCGCATTCCACGCCACGTTCCTCGGCGCGATGCGGATCGGGGCCGTGCCCGTTCCCGTCAACCCGATGGACCGCCCCGACAACTTCGCCTACTACCTGCAGGACAGCTACGCCAAGGTCCTGGTGATCGACGGTCCGCTGCTCGACGCGCTTGGGAGCGCCACGCTCGAGGGGGTCCACGTGGTCGTGACTGGCGAGAGCGGTCCCCACGCCGGTTTCGACACCGTCGTCAGCGAGCGCGCCGGTGAGCTGGCCCCGCCGGCCGACACCCACACCGACGACATGGCGTTCTGGCTCTACAGCTCCGGCTCGACCGGGCGGCCCAAGGGCGTCGTGCACAGCCACCGGGACATCGGCGTCACCGTCGACACCTATGCCCGGCGGGTGTTGCGAATCGCTGCGCAGGACGTCTGCTACTCGACCACCAAATCGTTTCACGCCTATGGACTTGGCAACTCGTTGTCGTTCCCGCTGTCGGTGGGCGCAACCGCGGTGTTGGTCCGTGGCCGCTCGATCCCGGAGCGGATCTTCGAGACCGTGGCGCGGTCGCGGCCGACGCTGTTCTTCTCCGTTCCGGCGCTGTACGCGGCGATGCTCAAGGCGCCCGGCGCGGCCGCGGCGGACTTCGGCAGCGTCCGCGCCTGCGTGTCGGCGGCGGAGGCGCTGCCGGCGGCCGTCCTGGCTCGCTGGCAGGAGGTGATGGGCGTCCCGATCCTCGACGGAATCGGCTCCACGGAGATGCTGCACATCTACTGCTCGAACACGCTCGAGGACCTCGGGCCGGGCACCTCGGGGCGGCCGGTGCCCGGCTATGAGCTTCGCCTCGTCGACCCGCTGGGCCACGATGTCGCCCCCGGCGAGCCCGGGGACATGCTGGTGCGTGGTGACAGCTGTGCGTCGTTCTACTGGCACCAGCATCACAAGACCAGGCACTGCATGCGCGGCGACTGGTTCTACACCGGCGACCGCTACGTACAGACGCCCGAGGGCCGTTTCACCTATCTCGGCCGCGCCGACGACATGATGAAGGTCGGCGGGCTGTGGGTCTCCCCGGCCGATGTCGAGGCCTGCCTGGCTGAGCACCCCTCGGTGTCCGAGGCTGCCGTGATCGGGATCACTGCCGAGGATCGCTCGCGGATCAAGGCCTTCGTCATCTGCACCTCCTCGCCTCCGGACCCCGATGCTCTGACGGCGGAGCTACGCACATGGTGCAAGGAACGTCTTCGCCGCTACGAGTACCCGCACGTGATCGAGTTCGTGGACGATCTGCCCCGCACGGCAACCGGGAAGGTTCAGCGCTTCAAGCTCCGGGAGGCCGAGAGCGCGCGTCCCGTGCCCGCGTAGCCTGCCCGGGGTCGGATCATCCGGCCCGCAACCGCCGCGGGACCAGACGGGCGATGATCGTCGCCACCACGGTGACCAGGTAGATCTGACCGATCAGGGCCTCGCTCACCGACAGCATGTGCCCGAGATTCGTGCGTGCGGTGAAGTCGCCGTAACCGGTGGTAGTGATGGTCACGAAGCTGAAGTAGACGGCGCGCGGCGACGTGGCCGCCCCGCCGTTGGCGAAGAACGGCTTGCCGGTGATGTTCTGGATGCCGGAGTACGTGAAGGCGAAGAACAGTCCCACCAGGAGGTAGAGGCAGAGGACGCCGGCCACGGTGGTGACGGTCACGGTGCCCGTCGCCCGCAGATGGCGCACCACGCCCCTGATGACGGCGGGAGGCGCCACCGCGATCAGCAGCCCGTTGGCCACGGCGGAGATGCTCGCTTCCCTCATGCCCCTGCCGGTCAGCGACTCGATCAGGACGCCGATCACGATCACGAGCACGATCGCGGCGGCGATTCGCATCAGGCGCGCCGGGATCTCGGCCGCGTACAGCGCGAGGATCAGGGTGGCGCCGACCAACACCGTCCCGATCGCCCGCTGGGCGTCGCCGGGCTCGGCGACGCCCTCGAAGAAGAACGTGATTGCGAGCGCCATCAGCAGCATTCCGTAGCGCTGCCGCGATCGTTTCACCCGGCTTCATTCGCCGTCGGCGGTGGGGTCTCCTGCGGCGGCGCGGGCGTCAGCGGCGGCCGGATACGACTGCGGTTCCGATCACCAGCGACAGCGCCACCAGCGACCCGACGGCAACCAGCCAGCTGATCCCGTTTTCCTTACGGACATGCACGACGTGGATGACGAGGGCGACGAACGCGATCGGGATGGCCACGGACAGGAACAGCGCGATCGCGCGGAGGACGGCGCGCGTGTCGTGACCGCGGTCCCGGCGCTGATCGGCGGCGGCGATCGTCGCCGTGACGCTCCCCTCCTCCCCCTCGTAGAAGACCTGTGCGCGCCGCCCGAGTTGCCGGGTGTGGGACTCGCAGCCCCACGCCATCACGATCATGAACGTGACGGGCAGGATCCAGGTCGTCACCCAGATCGCGCCGGCCACGAGCAGGCTGAGGACCGCGATCGCGCGTGACCTGATGCCCGTCGGCCGCTGACCTGACGACGGAGACAGGAAGCCGCCAAAGACCAGCAGCAGGTAACCGCTGTGAACCCACGTGCGCAGCGACCGGCGCTTGGTGGGCCGCTCGCGCGGCCCCTTCTGAACGGCGCTGAGCGCGGCCTCCGCGGCCTCGACGCTCGGGTGCACGCCGCGGAGCACGAGCATTTCGGCGGCGGTCTGCAGCTGTCGCGGATCGCGGCCGTAGAGCGCGGCGATCCGCAGCGCCATCCGCGTCTCCTGCCACAGGTAGCTGAGGTAGCCGGGTACGAGGGCAAAGAAGAACGGCGTCCCGGAGACCGCCCCGTCGATCCGCGCGATCTGAGCCGACTGCGTGCGCAACTCCTCGGCCAGATAAGCGCGCGGGACGTCGGGGCGGGCGCGCTGCGCCCAGCGAGCCCACTCGCTCGAGTCCTCGCCCAGCCGATCGGACGCGTACAGCGTGAGTCGCTCGGCGACGTGCTCGGGATCGCGATAGACGAGGCTGACAAGCTCTCGCGAGCCGGAGAACACCCGGCGGATCCGGCCCTGGGGCTGAGTGTCAACTCCCGACAACGGATGCCTTGGCGCGCAGGGGCATCGCCGCAGTCAGGCCGATCAGAGCGAGGACGGGGGCTTGACGCTGAATGGCCGAAGCTGGTCTTCGCCTTGGCCGACCACGCCGTGGCTGCCCTCGGGTACCTCTAGCCAGGCGCCGGGGAGATCGCCGACCGGCTCCGAGAGCACCAGTCGGGCGTCGTCGGAGATGTCGTGGAGGATCTTGCGGTCAGGGTAGAGCTGCCTCAGCGTGCGGATGTCGCGGGAGAAGAACAGCGAGCGCGACTTGCCCTCGCTGGAGTAGCGAAACGCCCACAGGCGCTCGCCGTCGCTGGTCGCGACCGTGCCCTGGAACGGGTACTTGACGCCGTGGCGCTGCCCGCGGTCCTCGACGAAGCCGATCGCCTGCGCGACCGCGTCGGCCGGGTCGTGCTCGAGCCCAAACGTCAGCGCCAGGTAGAACAGCGTCTCGGTGTCGGTGCCGCCCTTGATCTCGGAATACAGGGATTCGTCGACCGCGAGCATGAGGTCGCGTTTGAGCTTGGCGAACTCGGCGATGTAGCCGTTGTGCATGAACAGCCAGCGCCCATGCCGGAACGGATGGCAGTTCGTCTGCTGCACCGGGGATCCGATCGCGGCGCGGATATGGGCGAAGAACAGGTGAGAGCGCACGTGGCCGGCGAGCTCGCGCAGGTTGGAGTCGTTCCAGGCCGGCTCGATGCTGCGGAACACGCCGGGGATCTCGGCACGGTCGTCATACCAGCCGACGCCGAAGCCATCTCCGTTGGTCGGCTCGGCGCCGAGGCGGGAGTGCAGGCTCTGGTCGATCAGCGAATGCGCCGGGGTGTAAAGCGCATCATGGATGAGGACGGGCGAACCGGAATAGGCGAGCCAGCGACACATCAGCCGCTCCTTACGTGTCTAGGGACTCCAGCGTCGAGCGCAGGGTCCGGGGTTGAACTGGTTGGACGCGTCCGGGTCCGGGTCGCGTGTCGGTGGTCATGCGCACTCCCTCAGGCGACGATGCGCATCTCGTGGCTCGTGGTGTTGAGCCGCCGGCCGCCGTCCTCGGTCGCGACGACGATGTCCTCAATCCGGACCCCGAAGCGGCCGGAGAGGTAGATCCCCGGCTCGATGGAGAAGCACATCCCGGGCGCGATCGGATGTGTCTCGCCTTCGACCATGTACGGAGGCTCGTGGGTGGTCAGCCCGATTCCGTGCCCGACGCGGTGGATGAACCGCTCGCCGTAGCCGGCGTCTGCGATCGCCTTGCGGGCGGCGCGGTCGATCTCCTGGCAGGCGATTCCGGGCCGCACGGTTTCGAACGCGGTCTGCTGGGCCCGGCGGACGATCTCGTACACCTCTCGTTCCTCGTCGGTGGGCTCGCCGACGTGGACCGTACGCGTGGTGTCGGACCCGTAGCCGTCCTTGATGCCACCGAAGTCGAGCACGACCATGTCGCCATCCTCGACCACCCGCTCCCCGATTTCGTGGTGTGGGTGGGCGCCATTGGGACCCGAGCCGACGACCGTGAAGTCGACCTGCGTGTGGCCATGCTTGCGCAGCAGGTCGGCGAGATCGGCCGCGATCTCGGTCTCGCGCCGCCCGGCGAAGCGCACCTGCACGATCTCCTCGAAGCTGGCGTCGGCCGCGGCGCCCGCGGCCTCGAGCCGCTCGAGCTCGTCCGCGTCCTTGATCGCGCGGAGCATCGGCAGCGCCGAGGTCATCGAAACGTAGCTGGACTCGGGCAGCTCCTGCTGAAGACCGAGCACGTGCATCGCCCAGGCCGAGTCGGAGATCGCGTAGCGCCCGCTCCGGTCCAGCAGACGCGCGGTGGCCTCGTAGGGACCGCTGCCATCGGCCCAGTCAGTGAGCGTCAAGACGCTGGCGCCGGGCGCAGCCTCGGCGTCGGAGCGCTCCAGCGTGGGGGTGATCATCGCCGGCTGGCGCCTGTCCTGGATCACGAGCATCGTGATCCGTTCGGTGACCGCCATCGGCGCATAGCCCGCGAAATAGACGAGATCGGGACCGGGCGTCACGAGCACTCCGGTCAGCCCGGCGGCGCTGGCCTGGCGTGCCGCTCGAGCCATCCGCTGGGCGAAGTCCTCGGCGGTGAACTGCGCCTGGGTGCTCATCTCCACCGCTGTAGCTTCGCGGCTGCGGGGCGAACGCGAATCACCCACCTTGGGTGATTCCGCCCGAATTGGGCAAGATCTCCATTACGATCGCACCATGCAGCTCGAGGGCGGTCCGCTTGCCTCTCCGGCCGCGCCGCTGCTGGACCCGGCGCCTATCACAACCGGGATCGGGGATCGATGAGCACACCGGTCAAGCTGAAGGCCCGCGGCGTCGCGGCAACGCTGATCGAGCGTGTCCCGTCCGGTGCCGTGCGCCCGCTGGCGCTGCCTCCCGCGGGCAGTGGGCTGGAGCCGGTGATGGGCGATCCCGGTGTGCCCGTGATCGGGCACACGCTCGAGTTCCTCCACGACGGCCTTCGTCTCACCCGCGACTATCACGAGCGGCTGGGGTCGGTGTACTGGGTCAACACGGTCGGCGGCCGCTGGGTTCAGGTGATCGGACCCAGCGCCCTCGAGACGGTGCTGACGAACCGTGATCGGGCCTTCTCGAACAAGCTCGGGTGGGACCCGTTGATCGGAGCGTTCTTCGACCGCGGCGTGATGCTGATGGATCTCGAGGAGCACCGCCACCACCGACGGATCATGCAGCAGGCGTTCAAGCACGACCGCCTGGTCGCCTACCTGGAGAAGATGAACCCGGCGATCCGCCGGGGGATCGCCGGCTGGAGGCCGGGGCGCGGGTTCCAGCTCTACCGGGCGGCGAAGCAGCTGACGCTCGACGTCGCCACCGAGGTGTTCGTCGGCGGCGAGCGGAGCCCCCAAGCCGATCGCCTGAACGCGGCGTTCATCGATGTCGTCGTCGGCGGGCAGGCGATCATCCGGGCCGACGTGCCGGGCGGCAAATGGCATCGCGGCCTCGAGAGTCGGCGCCGGCTCGAGCGCTACTTCCGAAGCCAACTGCCGGCGAAGCGGGCCAGCCGCGGCGACGACCTGTTCAGCGTCCTGTGCCTCGCCGAGACCGAGGACGGCGAGCGCTTCAGCGACGAGGATGTGGTCAACCACATGATCTTCACGTTGATGGCCGCCCACGACACGAGCACGATCACCGTGACGATGATGGGCTACTACCTCGCCAAGCACCCCACGTGGCAGGACCGCGTGCGCGCGGAGTCCCAGGCGCTCGGGAAGGCCGCGATTGGCTACGAGGACCTCGATGCCCTGCCGGCGATGGACCTGGTGTTCAAGGAGACGCTGCGGATGAGCGCGCCCGTGGGCACGCTCGCGCGACAGGCGGTCAAGGACACCGAGATCGACGGGCGCTACGTCCCGGAGGGCACCAAGCTGATGCTCGGCATCTACGCCACCCAGCGGATGGAGCCCTGGTGGCGCGACCCCGACACCTTTGATCCCGAGCGCTTCACCGACGCCCGCCGCGAAGACGCCTCCCACAAGTACGCCTGGGTCCCGTTCGGCGGCGGCGTGCACAAGTGCATCGGCATGCACTTCGGCTCGATGGAGGTCAAGGCCATCATGCACCAGCTGCTCCTGCGCAACTCCTGGCGCATCCCCCCGGGCTATGAGCCGGTGTTCGACTACGGGACCGGGCCGTTTCCGGGCGACGGTCTGCCGATCGAGCTGCGAGCGTACCCGTAGCCGACTCCAGCCAACCGCATCCGGGGGGGCCAGATCACCGGCCTGCTCGCGGGGGTCGCGGCCGGCGGGTCCTCGCCATCGTCACAGGACGCGGTAGATCTCGTACGCGATGGCGTTCGGGCCAGTGAGCCGGCCGCGCCCGACGAACAGGCTTTCGCCGAGCCAGGCGTAGCGCCCGGCGGCCACCTCGAACTGCGGCGCGATCCGCATGTATTGGTCGTCGAACGCGGTGGCCTCGCCTGACGCCAGCGCGGTGAGGAACCGCTGACTCGAGCGGATCAGGGCCACGTCGTAGCTGAACAGGATGAGCTCATCGTCGGCCGTCACCAGTTGCGCGCGCAGGTCCTGCCTGCGGATTCCGTCGGGGCCGAGCCGGATCCAATCGGTTCCCGGCATCCCCAGGGTCGCGTCGATCCGCGGGCCGTGCAGCGACGCAGTTGTGACTTGCCAGCAGAGCCGCTCGCCGAGCGGCGAATCGGTCGTCGGTCCGAGCGGTCCTTCGATCGTTTCGGTGTAGGTCATCTCGTACTCGCACTCGATCATCGTCAACCTCCAAGCGTCTGGGTTCTCGACAGGGACCGACCGTAGGTTTTGATGAGCCGGATGTGAAAGGCCGTTCCGGCATCAGTTCAGTGCCAGCCGGCATCGCCGGCCGTGCGGCTGAGCGTCAGGTCCAGCCGAGATCGCTCGAGATCGTGGTCGCGGCCTCGAGCAGCCTGTCCACCGCCGGGGAACGGTGGTGTTGGCGGGCGAGCAGCGCCACTTCGAGCCTCACCGGGGGAGACAGGGGTACCCAGCACAGCTCGTCGGGCAGGCCGATTGATATCGACGATTCTCCGATGATCGTGATGGCCCCGCCCTGCAGAACCGGGGTGTAGGCGAGGTCGAAGCTGAGGGCTCGAAGCTGAACGCGCGGCTCGAGAGCGTGCTCGCGAAACAATCCGAGCACCGCATCGTAATGGCCGGGATTCCCCTCGCGGGGGTGCAAGAGCACCGTCTCATCCGCCAGGTCGGCGACGGCGAGCGTCGAGCTTGATGCAAGCCGATGGTCACGGCGCATGAGCACGCCTTGGCGTTCGGACCGGACCCTTCGCGCGTCCAGCCCAGCCGCCTTCGGAGGACACCGGACCAGACCCAGGTCAACCGAGCCGTCGCTCAGCCCGGCGACGATTTCGCCGACCGACTTGACCGCCGTCGTCATCGTGATCCCCGGATGACGCTCCGCCAGGGCCCGCAGCAGGCGCGGCGCGGTCTCATAACTCGCGCTGGCCCCGTACGCGACCGTCACTCCGCCGCGCTCGCCGGTGCCATACCTGCGGACGCCGCGCCACAGCTCGTCGGCGGCGCCCAGCAGCGCGGGTCCGCGCTCGAGCAAGAACTCGCCCGCCTCGGTCAGCTCGAACTCATGCGTGGTGCGGTGCAGCAACTCGACCCCGAGCTCCTGCTCGAGCAGCCTCACCTGGCGGCTGAGCGCCGGCTGGGCGATGTGCAACCGCTCGGCCGCGCGGGTGAAGTTACGCTCCCGCGCGACCGCCACGAAGTACTGCAACCGACGGAGATCGGTCACCGCACGGATGCTAGCTGCGCGATCGCGGCTCGGCCGGGCGGTGATGCCGGGCTGCGCTGAAGAGAGCACAAAGCGGTCTTTCACATCTTGGGCAGAGCGACCTAGCGTGCGTGACACGTCCTCTCCTCTGATTGGAGCCTCACATGACGCCTCCCAGCTCGAACCCAAAACGCCGTTGGATGATCCTCGCGGTCCTCGGCGTCGCCCAGCTGATGGTCGTGCTCGACGCGACGATCGTGAACATCGCACTTCCCTCCGCCCAACAGACACTTCATTTCAGCAACGACAACCGGCAGTGGATCATCACCGCGTACGCGCTGGCGTTCGGAAGCCTGTTGTTGCTCGGCGGCCGGCTCAGTGACTGGTTCGGACGCAAGTGGACGCTGATCGCCGGGCTGTCGGGGTTCGCGCTCGCGTCCGCTGTCGGCGGCGCCGCCCAGACCTTCGAGGTGCTGGTCGCGGCCCGAGCGGTCCAGGGCGCATTCGGGGCGATCCTCGCTCCCGCCGCGCTGTCGCTGCTGACCACCACGTTCACCCAGCCGTCCGAGCGGGCGAAGGCATTCGGGATCTTCGCCGCGATCGCCGGCAGCGGCGCTTCGATCGGGCTGCTGCTCGGCGGCGCGCTCACACAAGCGCTCAGCTGGCGCTACTGCATGTACGTCAACCTCGTCTTCGCCGCGGTCGCAGTCGCCGGCGCGCTGATCCTGGTAGGTAACTCGCGGCCACAGACGCGACCGCGGCTGGACATCCCCGGCACGGTTGCCGTCTCATCCGGCCTGTTCGCGCTCGTCTACGGGTGTGCGCACGCGCAGACAACGAGCTGGGGCGACCGGGCGACGATCGGAATGCTCGCAGCCGGCGTGCTGCTGCTCGGGGCCTTCGTCGCGCTCGAGGGACGAATCGAGACGCCGCTGCTGCCGCTGCGGGTCCTCGCCAACCGCGACCGCGGTGCGTCGTTTCTCTCGATCGGCATCGCCGGCGGGGCGATCTTCGCCGTCATCCTGTTCCTCACCTACTACCTGCAGCAGACCCGCGGCTTCTCGCCGATCACCACCGGGCTGGCGTTCCTGCCGATGACCGCGACGATCATGAGCGCGGCGATTGTCGGCCTGACCAGGCTCCAGAAGCGCTTCGGGCCCCGGGCGCTGATCGCCACCGGCATGACGCTGGGGGCCCTGGGGACGCTCTACCTGACCCAGATCCGCGTCGATTCTGCCTACGTCGCAGCGATTCTTCCCGCGCTGATCGTGATCGGTGCCGGGCTCGGGCTGGTGTTCTCGACCTCGATCGCCAACGCCACCCTCGGCGTCGAGCCGAATGACTCGGGGGTGGCGTCGGCCACCGTCAACGCCTCGCAGCAGGTCGGCGGCTCGCTCGGCGTTGCCCTGCTCTCGACAATCGCGGCGAGCGCGAGCGCCCACTACCTCGCCGGCACACACCACGTCCCCGATCCGATCGGGCACGCCGGCGTCCACGGATACGCCGTCGGGTTCGCATGGGCGGCCGGCATCTTCGCCGTCAGCGCCGTTGTCTGCGCCGCCCTGTTCACGCGGCGGACCCGGGGCCTCGACCCGCGTGAGGAAAAGCCGCCGATTCGCCACCGGGTGGTAGTCGTCGGTGGCGGCTTCGGCGGCCTCCAAGCGGCACTGAAGCTCGCCCGCGTGCCCGTCGAGGTCACCCTCATCGACCGACGCAACTTCCACCTGTTCCAACCGCTGGCCTACCAGGTCGCCACCGGCGCGCTGTCGGCGGCGGAGATCTCCTACCCGCTGCGGCGCATCTTCCGCCGGCGGCGCAACGTCCGCGTCGTGCTCGCCGAGGTCACCGGGTTCGATCTCGAGAACGGGCGGGTGCTGCTGAGGCCGACCGCCGGCGAGCGGTCGCCCGTCACGATCCGCGGCGGGCAGTCGTCCGACACGATCGGCGGCGAGCGCTCGCCCGAGGCGATCCCCTACGACACGCTGATCGTCTCGGGCGGCGCGCGCTACAACTACTTCGGCCGCGGCGACTGGCAGCGGTCGGCGAGCGATCTGAAGACGCTGGAGGGGGCGCTGGCGATCAGGCGCAACGTGCTCGACACGCTCGAGGCCGCCGAGCTCGAGCCCGATCCTGAGCGCCGCGCCGCGTTGCTGACGTTCGTGGTCGTGGGTGCCGGACCAACCGGCGTCGAGATGGCCGGCCAGATCGGCGAGATCGCGCACGACCTGGGCGGCGACTTCCGTTCGCTGAACCTCGACGAGGCCCAGATCCTGCTCGTCGAGACCGGGGACCGAGTGCTCCAGGAGTTCCCACCATCCCTCTCCGCCAAGGCCCTGCGGTCGCTGCAGAGCCTCGGTGTGACCGTGCAGCTGAGCCACATGGTCACCGATCTCGACGACGAGTCGGTGATGCTCCGAGCGGCGGACGGGTCCGAGAAGCGGATCCCGACCCACACCGTCGTCTGGGCCGCCGGCGTGATCGCCTCGGAACTGGCATCGCAGCTCGCCCAGCAGGCCGGCCTCGACGTCGACCGCGCCGGACGCGTCGAGGTGTCGGAGGATCTGTCGCTGCCCGGGCACCCCGAGGTGCTCGCGATCGGTGACATGGTTCGCATCCGCCAGGCGTCCGGTCCGCCGGTCGCGCTGCCGGGGCTCGCGCCGGTCGCGATGCAGGAAGGCAGGCACGCCGCCGCCGTCGTCAAAGCCCGCCTACAAGGCCGCCCGGGACGTCGGTTTCACTACTTCGACAAGGGCAACCTGGCGACGATCGGCCGCGCCCGCGCGGTCGCCGACGTCAAGGGGATCCATCTCAGCGGCTTCATCGCCTGGGTCACCTGGCTGACCGTGCACCTCTGGTACCTGATCGGGTTCCAGAACCGGGTCCTGGTCCTAACCCGGTGGGCGTTCAGCTTCATCGCCCACGGCCGAGGCGCACGCCTGATCACCGGCCAAACCGAACGACCGGTCGCGGCCGACCCACTGCCGCTTGGGCTTACACCAGCGCAATCACCACTACGGAACGAGCGTCAACGAGCCGCGTGAGTCGGCATCTCGCGCCCGCGCCACCGTCCATCAACCCACGTCAACTGACTGGAACGTCATGCAATCGAAACTACTGCCACTACTGCAACACGATCCCGACGGCCGACTCGAGCGCTCGCTCAGCGACGAGGTTGTCTTCCATAGCCCCGTCCGAACCTACAGAGGGAGGGCGAACGTGGCCCACATCCTCTCGACGATCGGGAGCGTCCTGGACGAGATCGACACCGAGCGCGAGCTCGCCGCCGACCAGGACGTCGTCACGCTCATCACCGCCACCTACAACGGCCGCCCGATGACCGGGGTGCTGCGCGAAACCTACGACCAACTCGGACACGTCGACCGCGCGACGCTGCTGCTCAGACCACTGTCCGCGCTTCTGAACGCGATCGGCGGGATGCGCACGGCGCTGGAGCGATCCCCGCTCCCACACGGGCGTGGGCTGGAGGCCCTGCCGTGTTGGGCATGACTATCGTGCCTAGCACGGCACGGCTCGCCCATCCCAGCGGCGGTGTCGCGTTGTGCAGCTTTCCTGGGCTCGTAGGGCCGGCGCGAGCGGCCCGTAACCCGCGCCAGAGCGCCCAGAGCACCCAGAGCGGCCACAGCGACCGCCTGCCCCCCGCGCCTGGAGCGACCCGCGCGCCCAGCTGCCCCGGCGCCAGCCCGCAGCGGCCGAGGTCAACGCGACCTTCGCCGACAAACCCCGGGGGCTGAACCGGTTACCGGAAGTCCATGACTTGCTCGGGCGGCGGAAGCCGTCCTCGAGGTTGTTCCGTGGACCTCGCGCGTCTGGTCGCGAAACCAGACATCGAATGGGTCTTGCGAGGAGGTCAGTCCGGTGCGCACACGATCGGATGATTTCCTCTTCGGGACCTCGCCCAACCGGTGCGCCGACTCCTGCTCCATCACGAACCCAGTCACTCCGAGCGCGAGTCGCTCGGTCGTCACAATCCGATCGCGTGAGCACTCGGCGCAATGGATGAGCCAGGAGCGAGAGCCAGGAACCTATGAGCGGCCGCGGCACCGAGACAGACCTGGTCACGGGCGCATTCAGCTATTCAGGCTCGCGTATCGCCGAGTTGCTGATCGAGTCCGGACGAGAGGTGAGGACGCTGACTCACCATCCGGATCGCGAGCACCCCCTGCAAGCAAGCATCCAAGCCTCGCCGTACCGGTTCGATGACCTGCTCGCGCTGGCGCGCAGCCTCGAGGGGATCACCACGCTCTATAACACGTATTGGGTCCGATTCGAGCGAGGCCGGACAACGTTTGCCGACGCTGTCGCCAACTCCCGAACGCTGTTTGAGGCCGCCCGGCGCGCCGGTGTCGCTCGCATCGTTCACCTGAGCATTGCCAATCCGTCAATCGATTCGCCGCTGCCTTACTACCGCGGCAAAGCACTGGTCGAGCAAGCTCTGGCTGATGCTGATGTGCCGTACTCGATCGTGAGGCCAACGTGGATCTTCGGCGGGGGACGGGACATCCTGGCCAACAACATCGCCTGGATCCTGCGGCACGTGCCGATTTTCGTCGTCCCCGGCGATGGCCGGTACCTGGTGCAGCCGGTCCACGTCGACGATCTCGCGGGCATCTGCCTGCGCGCCGCGCACGGTGGCGCCGACGTTGTCGTCGACGCGGCCGGGCCTGACACGCTGCCGTTTGAGGAGCTGGTGCGAGCCATTCGCCGTGCGCTCGGCCGGAATACGCCGATCTTGCACGCGCCGCCCGCCGCGATGAGCGCCCTGGCGCGTGCGCTTGGCCTCGTGGTGCGCGACGTAGTCCTCACCGCTGACGAGATCCGCGGCCTGACCGCGGGGCTGCTCGTCTCCCACCAGCCCGCGCTCGGAAGCATCTCGTTCATCGAGTGGCTGAACGAGACCGGGTCAGCGCTCGGCCGTGGTTATCTAAACGAGCTGGATCGTCACTTCAGGAAGGGATCTGCTCATGCCTGAGCGGGACCTGGCCGCGTACTCCCCCGCCGCGATCGCGCCACGTCCGTCATGACTTCGCCATGAGCCACCAGGCGCGCGCGGTTGGCTGGGCCGAGGCGCAGGTCGCGGCCGTCCGCGACGATCCCGCGGCGCGGCTGGCATTACTCGCACGGACCTACCACGGCCCGACGGGCCGGGCCCCGCGACACCTCCCATTCCGACGGGCGGCGTTGTCGTTCATGCGCTGGCAGGTGGAGCGTGGTTTGCTCAATCCGCTCGACGCCTCGCCCCCCGGCAGCCGATGGTGGCGTGCGGTGAACGAGCGGCTGCTGCGGGATGGATGCGAATCCGTGGCGCTCTCTGGCCGCCTGGCCGGGGAGCCATCCTCGCAGGCCGTGCGGCTCTGGCTTCAGTTCATCGCCAGCCCGAGGGGGCGTAACTGGTACCGCGCTCACAACGCGAGCATCGTGGGTGCCTACCTGGAGCATCAGGGCCTCGCCGAAGCCGAGAGCTCAGCGGAGCGCTTCTTCATGAACGTCGCGCTGGGGCGCGTTCTGTACGCGCACGCCCTCAACGCCGCGCCTGGCCTCGCGCTGGGGCGCTGCGCTCTCCTCGGCCGACTGCTCGGCGATCCTCGGCTCGGGATGGCCGGAGCATTCCTGTCGCTCGGTCGCGTGCTACCAGACCGCTATCCACTCGCGCAAGACGTGCAGCGCTACATCGCCGTCGAGCACGGTCTGGGCCGGATGCTCGACTACGCGGTGATCGTGCCGCGGCTACAACGCCTGTATGACTGGTCCGCCGAGGAGCTCGGCGAGCCACGCCTGCGCGAGCTCGTTCGTGACGGCAACCCGATCTACGCGTGGCCGTTCGAGGAGCGACACGTGTGGCGCTCGCCGGCGATGCCAACGGCGGCCCGCGTTCTCGAGCGCGCCACGAAGGCGCGGTAAAGCGGAGCCACCGCAGAAGTGGGCCATGCTGGGCCCGAACCAGCGACCTCCGCCTTGTCGAGACGGGAAGGCCCTGACACCGGACGTCAGCTGAGGCTGTGGTAAGCCGCGCAAAACATCACGCTCGTCGGCCGCCCCGGAATGCGCGCAGTGACACAAGAGCAGGTCTCGTTCTAGGTCACCAGCTCCGGCTTCGCCATCGCCAGGCGGGTTGAGATGTCTCGCGAGGGTCTCCTGCTGCTCGTCATCCAGCGCCGCCTCGGTCACGCAGGTCAGACGTCCGTCGTCCGCGGATCTCGGCGGGGCTGTGTTGCCGTGGATACGGTGCGGTCCGGCTCGAGGCCCGGGAGGCCAACCTTGGGCCGTTCCAGATTGCCTCGAGGATCGTGTCGGCCACCAGGTCGGGGTCGTCCCACATCGCAAGGTGTCCGCAACCGGGCAGCGTCAGGTAGCGGGTCGCCGCCGGCAGCTCGCCGCGCAGCCTCGTTTTGGCTGGCCTGGACGGGTCCTGCTCGCACCACGCGACCGTTATCGGGGCCTCGAGATCCTGGCCGCCAGTGAATCGCTCCCGGCGGGTGTGACGGACATGTGTGGTCAGGTCGGCCGTCGCAGCGAAAGTCCGGGTGATCTCGATCGCTTCGGCGGCGGTGAGCTTCTCCGGCCTGGCCATACCCTGTCGCATGAGCCTGCTCCGGATGCTCGGCTGGCGCATCAGCTTCGGGATTAGCGGAGCCAGCGTCCGCAAGATTGCGTACTGCGCAGAGAGCTGGAGGACACGGATCGGACGCTCGCGCTTCGGCCACAGGCCCGCTGGCGCGATCGCAACCACGGACCGAGCGCGATCGAGCTTCGCAAGCTCAAGCGCCGTCCACCCACCGGAAGAGTGTCCGCAGACGTCGACGCGATCGATTCCCAGCTCACTCAGGAGGCCGGCGAGGAGCTCGGCGTAGTGACGCGGGATGTGTGGGGCTGAGGCTGGCAGCGAGGGGGACCGACCATGCCCCGGCAGGTCGATCAGGACGAGGGTGCGCATGCGAGACAGCGATTCGATGACGGGCTGCCAGGCGAGCCGCGAGCCGCCGGTGCCGTGGATCAGCAGGAGTGGTTCGCCCGTGCCACGGCGTTCGAATGCGATTCCGTTGAGCTGACCCGCTGAAACTTGGTGTCTATGGTTTACGTTGCTCACGAGGTCCTCATGTGGTCGGGATTGGCCGCTAGGAGCACCGTGAACTAAGTTCACGGTGAACAGCGTTCACGTTACGACAAGATGGACCCCTTGTCAATTGGAGGACCGACAGTTTGCTGCTCCGCAAGGCCAATGTGGTAGAGGGAGCGTTGGCGCTCCTCGAAGCTGAAGGACTCGACGGGCTCACGATGCGCAAGCTTGGCGCGGCCCTCAACGTGCAAGCCGGCGCGCTGTACCGCCATTTCCCGAGCAAAGAGGCCCTGCTCGACGCGATGGCCGAGAAGCTGGTCGAAGGGATCGCCGACCCGGCGCCAGAAGGACCGTGGAACGAGCAGATCGCAGTTCTCGCTCACCGCTTCCGCGCCGCCCTCCTCGCCCATCGGGACGGCGCCCGGTTGTACGCCGGGACGTTCGTGCAAGAGCCCAATATCAACGCCGCGGGCAGCGTCGCGGTGGATGCCTTGTGTGCCGAGGGCATATCCGTGGAGCGGGCCGGGTGGATGGTCTTCGCCGGCATGTACTACGTGCTCGGCCACACCATCGAGGAACAGGCACAGTCGCGACTCGTCGGGCAAGGCGACGACTGGCGTGCCCGCGCGGACCGGTCACCGCCGGACGATCCCGTTTTCGCCCGGGCGCTCGACTCGGTGATTGCCGCCGACCCGGTCGATCGGTTCGCCTACGGGCTCGAGCTGTTCATCGACGGAATCCGACAACAACTCCCCAGCACCCGACAGCGCGCCCGTCGCCGCAGCAGCACTCCGGCGCGCGCTCGAGCGCGACCGTCGAGCGGCGGCTCGGCGGCACGGCCGCCACACGGATCCGGCGACTGAGCTGGCCTGGGAGACACGGAGTCCCTAAGAGCAGAAGATCTGTTCCTGGGTCAGCTGTGTCCGGGAAGAAGTAGTGGGCGATGCTGGGCTCGAACCAGCGACCTCCGCCTTGTCGATGTGATTTCTGGGGAAGGAGTTGTAAGGTGTAATGGGGGTTTGAGGGATTGTGTGGATCGGTGGATAGGACGTTGTCTGAGTAGTTCCAGCGAGATTGTGGGAAGGCTGTGGGAAGGCTCTGGGAGCACAAGGCAGGATTGAACGCGAGCGCTCTGCAGTGGCGTAGCAGGTGGCAGTAGATGTAGGTAGTGGTAGAGGTCTTGCTGTGCCTGCGATTGCAGTGATCAGGTTGAAGGCGAGCATGGTTGATCAGCGGAGTGATGCAGGTGTGCCTTAGGTAGTGCAACGTGATCTCAGACAGCGCTGCGAGGTAGGCGTAGCGCTGAACGCCTTCGTCAAGACTAGCGGACTGAGGACGACTCGAGGCACGGAGGGGCGGCGATAGTTGATAGACGGCTTCAGCTAGACGGTCAAGAACAAGGGATCATCGTCAGGGGGGCTGTCGGCGAGCCGATACAGATACTACAGCGACTAAGGCGAGTAAGGGAACAGCGGCAAGACGAGTTCGCCGCTCTCGGTCTTGGTAGTCAGCGACGACTCATCGTCGAGGTCGTCATACGGGCAGATCGACCGTCTGACGTCGATGACGCGCTAGAGGAGGCTAACGTCGCCACAGCCTCGCCGCCGTCCTCATGGTCCTTTGACATCTAGACTGCACGAGATGTCACGGCCCGGTGAAGGGGGCGGGCGGTGGACAGACATACCACCGCCCGCCCAAAACCTTGCACTAGAGGGTGAAAGTAGCGCAAAAGCGCTCCTTTCGCCTCTCAAGGTGACTATACGGTTCGCCGAGACACCTGCCGGCTAGGCATAGCAACCGGGCCGGTGCGAGGGGGCGCCGCGTTACGCAGAGCAGGGGCACTCGTACACGCAATCGTCGTAGTAAGTGTCAGACATCTACGAGTCGGTGTGACTTCGATAAGCCGAACGCCTCGCTTTTGAGCAGCAGTCGCAAACAAGGAAGCGGCAGAGGGCAGGAGAGGTTACTCGCCTCGCACTGTGGCTGCGGAGCTACTTGCAGTTTTCAACGAATCTGATGCACTGCAGTTGGTTTGTGAACTGCGGGAAGTAAAGACAGCCGTAGTGCTAACACAGAGCGGTAGATGTAGGCGAGGGCTATACGTAGGTCTGAAAGTGCAGGTCGAATCCCTGGCTAACATAGCTCAACGAAGAGACAACGTAGTCAAAGCTATACAACGAGCTACCGAGAGGATACGAGTCGACAACTGCGCCGATCCAAGTGGCGAGGATGTTGAAAGGTGGGGGCGCTACAGGATAGTTGACCACGATCGCATACTGTGTTCCCGCGACGACGCGTATGTCATGCGGAAAGGTAATCAGCTGAGTAAGCGGCGCACACAAGAGCGAAGAACGGTATCTACAAGGACCGACGAAGAGGGGAGAACGGAGGAGAACACGGCAAGGATCGAGACGTGCAGCGGCAGCGACGAGTGCTGCGACAACACGTCGACGTTGACGAAACAGCAAGAGAGTGAGACGGGCCGTAAACGTCTGCGAGATGTAGGCGCAGCAACGATATATGGAAAAGGAAAGATAGTACGGCGACGTGAAGGACTGATAGAAGAAGGAAGGCGAGGGGTGGAAGGTGACGGAGATATAGAGAGTAGAGCCGCTGCCGCCGATGCCGACCACGTCCATGTAGAAGGTCTGGAGAGCGAGCGACACGAAAGAAGGGAGCGAGAAGGGAGAGCACACAACGGGGTGGAAGCTGCGAGGCGCGCCAGAGACGACCCGAGCTGGGGGCCGAAGCTGGAACAGGACAAATAGACAGAAACGATCTGATCGCTGGAAGGCGTAAAGGCGTACCAGACGCTAGCGCTCAGTGACAAGCCGCTAGCTACGCACGCAGAAGACACTAGGCTATAGGTAGAATAGACGTCGACTGGGTCGTGTAGAGCGTCTGGCTGAACGGCAGCGACGAGATCACGGTAGCGTTCGCGAACAAGACGTTCGGCGGCGGGGCCGCCGAAGCCGTGCGCACGGCGATCGACAACAACAGTGCCGCCGCGAAGAGAACAACCACAATGACCTTGCGCCGGATCCACATCAGCTATGCCCCTCTCGACTGCCGTCACGCTCGCCAGACTGGCCACTCAAAGCAAGACGAGCTATCGCTGCGACCTACGCTCCGCCTGGCACCGAAGACAACGCAATAGCGCGCGGAATAAGAGAGAGCAACGACAACGACGGCAAAAGGCTCAGTGAGAGATGGTCTACGACGACGACAACTGCGACGGATCGAGCTAGACGAACACGAGGCGAGGGACACTGCTAAAGCGAGCACTAAAAGAAAAAGACGATGAAGAAGAACGAGATCGAAGGTGCTACTGGCTGAGCAAGATACAGGAGCGAAAGGGGTAGAGCTAAGAAAGGGAGAAGAAGAACTATGGCAGGAACGTATGTACGCAAGGAAGACAAGCTGAGAGGAGAGATAGGAAGAGAGAGGTACAAACACTAAGCTACAGTAGGCTAAATAAAGATGGAAGAAGACAGGGGAGAAGTAAAAGGAGGAAGAAGAGGGAAAAAGGGGGGAGAAGGGTAGAGAACTAGATGAGAAAAGCTAAGCTGAGAAGAATGGAGAAGACGAGAAATAGGTAGTAGAGCTACGATGGTAAGAGAAGGAAGCTGAGGCGCTCGCGGTGGTAATTGACTCAATTGGAGCTGAGCATTGAGGGTATGATGCGGGCGCTGGAATTGCACGGTACGCGAGTCGTTGTTTCGCTTGCATCGCTCGGCGCTCATGGTTGTGGGGGGGCTCGTGTGGCTCGTGGCCGCGCTCGGTTAGGTTTCGCGTGTCCACGTCGGCTCTGTGGCCTCTGTCGCGGCGCTACGCGGATGGGGCGAGTTTAGAGCGACTGCGAGCAAGGACTGTCACTAGGTCAGGGCTCGACGCTGAAGGCTTGCCGCTGCTGGGAGCAATATCTCCAGGTGGTGAGCATCCTGCAGGGCTACGCCGTCGACCTGCTGGACGCCGCGCAGGTCGGCGGCGGGCAGGTGTACACCGTGCCGGAGAACTTGGCCGGCGGTCCGGTCGGTTCGATGATGCAGGGCTGCGGCCTGTACGCGCAGGGGCGCCGAGTAAGCGGGCGCGCACTGAAAGGGTTCAGGAGCTATCGCGGCCGCGATGGCTGCCGTGATCTCGTCCTCAGGAATGCCAGCTCGACGAGCCAGCCCGACAGCTTCTTCGACCCTATCGCCACGGCCGCGTCGCCGCGCGCGCACGGTTTCGTAGACACCAGATATCGCGACTGCTCGACCGTCATGTTGGATCCGCTGATGAGCGACGGTCGTCCCTCGTCAGACTGGGCAGCTAGCACCTGGTCGATGAGCTGTTCGTTTGTCACGCTGCACAGCTGATCTGCGCGCGCTGGTAGATGGATTTGTGGGAAGAGTGTGGGAAAGCGGGTTCTGTGCAACTGTACGTTGCGAGTAGGTGTGCGCAAAGCAAAAGGGGGGGGGGGAGTGGGCGATGCTGGGCTCGAACCAGCGACCTCCGCCTTGTCGAGACGGCGCTCTCCCAGCTGAGCTAATCGCCCCCGGGACCCGTAAATGTAGCGTGGACCGCTGATCGCGGGTAGACTTCGAATCGATGTCGCGGAGGCTCCGGTTGATGGTTCTGGTGCTCGCGTGTGCAGGGATCACGGCGACTGCGGCCGCTGCGCAGACCGCGGTCGTGCACCCCACGGTCAAGCCGAGGATGGGCAAGTCGAAGACCCGGTTCGTGGTCAGCTTCCGGCCGCCGCAGAGCGCCGTCCTGGTCGGCGTGACCCAGGTGCACTACGTGGTGGCGGCGGGCCTGCGCTCGCATCGGGGGAGGTGCGTCTCCTCGGTCTCCAGCGCGATCTACAGAGCGACCGCCGGCACGATGGTGCACATCAAGCTGAGCCCCAAGGGCGCCAACCGGCGGTGGTGCACGGGCCGGTTCCACGGGAAGATCCAAGAGTTCGTCTCGAACGTCTGCGGGTGTCCGGGTCCCGGGCCGCCGGGGATGATCTGCGAGATCCCGTGTCCGGCGGCCGCCATCCTGCCGGTCCCCCAGACGATCGGGACATTCAGCTTCCGAGTGCGGAAGTAGCTCGCTCGGCGCGCGCCGCCATGGCCGACGGCGGGCGGACCGCGCGGGGCGCCCGAGCGGCCGACGGCGGGCGGATTGCGCCGGGGCGCCCGAGCGGCCGACGACGGCGGACCGCGCCGGGGGCGCCGCTGCGGCCGACGACTAGGATCAACCGACGATGGAGTTCGAGCTTCCCGACGGCAACAAGCTGGCCCTCGCGGACGGCGCCACCGGCGCCGACGCCGCCGCCGCGATCGGGCCTGGGCTCGCTCGGGCGGCGCTGGCGATCAAGGTCGACGGGGACCTGCGCGACCTGGCGCGCCCGCTTCCGCTGGCCGACAACGCGACGCCGCTCGAGATCCTCACCGATCGCAGCGGACCGGAAGCGCTGGCCCTGATCCGCCACGACTGCGCGCACGTGCTCGCGACCGCGGTCAAGGAGCTCTATCCCGGGGTCAAGATCTCGATCGGGCCGGCGATCGAGAACGGCTTCTACTACGACTTCGACTTCCCCGCCGGGATCACAGTCACCGAGGCCGACTTCGAGCCGATCGAGGCCAGGATGCAGGAGCACATCGATGCCGATGAGCCGTTCGTCCGCGAGGACGTGGCGGCGGGCGAGGCGCTCGAGCGGTTCCTGTCGGAGGGCGAGGACTACAAGGTCCAGCTGATCGAGGACCTCGTCCGAGACCAGGGCGTCCACACCGTCTCCCTGTACACCAACGGCCCGTTCACCGATCTCTGCCGCGGCCCGCATTCCCCCAGCACGAAGCGAATCAAGGCCTTCAAGCTCCAGTCGGTCGCCGGGGCCTACTGGCGCGGCGACGCCAACAACCCCATGCTCACGCGCGTGTACGGGACCGCGTTCTTCTCTCGCCAGGACCTGGAGGCGTACCTGGAGCAGGTCGAACGGGCGCGCGCCAACGATCACCGGCGGCTCGGGCCGCAGCTCGGCCTGTTCACGTTCTCGGACGTGGCCCCGGGCTCGGCGTTCTGGTTTCCGGCCGGAGCCGAGGTGTTCAACTCGCTGGTCGCGCTCAGCCGGGAGATGGGACGCCCCCGGGGGTACACCGAGGTCAAGACGCCGCAGCTGTTCGACAGTTCGCTGTGGAAGACCTCGGGCCACTGGGAGAAGTACCGCGAGAACATGTTCGTGACCGAGGCCGAAGACCGGGCGATGGCGATCAAGCCGATGAACTGCCCTGGGCACTGTCAGCTCTATTCGCTGCGCAAGCACTCCTACCGCGACCTTCCGGTTCGCTACTTCGAGCCCGGGCTGCTGCATCGCAACGAGCCGGGCGGGACGCTCCACGGGCTGCTGCGGGTCCGCCATTTCACCCAGGACGATGCCCACATCTTCTGCACCGAGGAACAGATCCAGGACGAGGTCGCCGCCTGCCTGGAGTTCGCCTTCGCGACCTACGAGGTGTTCGGGCTCGACGTGCGGCTCGAGCTCTCCACCCGTCCCGAGAACCGAATCGGCTCGGACGCCCTGTGGGACCACAGCGAGGCGGCGCTGCTCCAGGCGCTCGATGACCAGGGCCTCTCCTATGACCTCAATCCGGGCGACGGCGCGTTCTACGGACCGAAGATCGACACCCACATGACCGACTCGCTGGGACGCTCATGGCAGCTCGGCACGGTGCAGCTCGACTACAACTTCCCGGAGCGCTTCCACCTGACCTACACCGGCGCGGACAACGCCGAACACCAGCCGGTGATGATCCACCGGGCCCTGATGGGCTCATACGAGCGGTTCATCGGGATCCTGCTCGAGCATCTCGGCGGCCAGTTGCCGGTATGGCTGGCGCCAGTGCAGGCGATCGTGCTGCCGATCGCCGACCGCCACGTCGAGCACGCCGCCCACGTCGCCGCCCGGATCGAGGCCGCCGGCCTGCGTCCCGAGGTCGATGCGCGCACGGAATCCGTCGCTCGCAAGATCCGCGATGCCGAGCTGCGCAAGATTCCCTACATGCTGGTGGTGGGGGATCGCGAGCAGGAGAGCGACGAGGTCGCCCTGCGCGAGCACGGCCGCGGAGACGCGGGATCGATTGCGGCCGAGGCGTTCATCGAGCGCCTGGACGATGAGACGAAAAGTCGCGCCAAGCCCTAGCCACGCCGCTATACTCGCCGCCGTTGATCCAACTGCATCACCACACACGGCCAGACGCCGCTTGACGTCACGCCACCACCGCAACTAGTGCCGGTCCCTCGTAGGTTCGACCGGCGCCCGCCAGAGCGGGATCAGACTCGGATCAACGATCGGATTCGCGTGCCCGAGGTCCGACTCGTTGGCGAGGATGGGAAGCAGATCGGGGTCGTCAGGACCGCCGAGGCCCTCGCCTACGCGCAGGAGCGGGATCTCGACCTCGTGGAGGTCGCCCCCGATGCCCGTCCGCCGGTCTGCCGGGTGCTCGACTACTCCAAGTACAAGTACGAGCAGGCGCAGAAGCAGAAGGCCGCCCGCAAGCACCAGCAGCAGATCACGGTCCGCGAGATCAAGTTCCGCCCCAAGATCGCGCAGAACGACTACGACACCAAGAAGGGTCACGTCCGCCGGTTTTTGACCGGGAAGGACCGCGTGAAGATCACGATCATGTTCCGCGGACGCGAGGTCACCCATCCCGAGCGTGGCATGGCCCTGCTGGACCGCCTCGCCGGCGAGCTCTCAGACATCGCCGTGGTCGAACAGGCGCCGGTTCAGGACGGCCGCAACATGACCATGATGCTGGCCCCGTCCAAGACGATCCTGGCCGGGGGCCAGGAGAAGAGCACGGACGGCGCGGTCGAGGGGACCGCCGATGGCGACGACGGGGCCGCCGCCAAGCGGGCCGCCTCGGCGTCCAGCGACGCCGCCGCCTAGCCGCGGCCGCCACGGCATCCAGCGACACCACCGCGTTGCCGCGGCCGCTCGATCGGCATCGGCCGGGGTCGTGGCGTCTGTGGCGGGTATAAGCCCCGCATGCCCAAGCCACCACTCCCACCCAAACTCGAGCAGTTCCTCACCCAGCCGAATCCGTCCGTGATCGCCACCGTCAGAGCCGACGGCACGCCGCACACGGCGCCCAGCTGGTACATCTGGGAGGGCGGCCGCGTGCTCGTGAACATGGAGGACAGCCGCAAGCGGCTCGAGCACATGCGCCGGGACCCTCGCGTGTCGCTGACCGTGCTCGGGAAGGACGAGTGGTACCGCCACGTGACCTTGGAAGGCCGCGCGGTCTCGCTGGATCCCGATCCAGACTTCGAGGACATCGACCGCCTGTCCCGCCACTACATGGGCGCTGCCTACTCATGGCGCGACCGCGGCCGGGTCAGCGCCTGGATCGAGGTCGACTCGTGGCACTCGTGGGTCGCCGGTCGGCCGTGGACCGGCTCGGAGTAGCCCACCGCGCCCGGGATCGGGCGCTGATCGTCTGCTTTACTAGGCCCCGTCATGCCGAAGATGAAGACGCATTCCGGGGCCAAGAAGCGGTTCAAGGTGACCGCCACGGGCAAGGTGCGCGGCCGCCGGGCGTTCTCCACCCACATCCTGGAAAAGAAGTCACCCAAGCGCAAGCGGCGGTTCTCCCGGCCGGCGGTGATCTCAAAGCATGACCAGCCACGGGTGAAGACCTTGCTGGGCGAGAAGCGGTCATGACGCGGGTCAAGCGCTCGATCCACGCGCGCAAGAAGCGCCGGGCGACGCTGGCGCTGGCCAAGGGCTACCGGGGTGACGCCAGCCGGCACTACCGCACGGCCAAGGAAGCGGTGCTGAAGGCGGACCAGTATCGGTATCGCGACCGGCGCAACCGCAAGCGGGACTTCCGCCGCCTGTGGATCATCCGGATCAACGCCGCGGCGCGCCAGAACGACATGTCCTATTCGCAGTTGATGCACGGTCTGCAGCTCGCCGGCGTCGAGCTCGACCGCAAGATCCTTGCGGACATCGCCGTCCGCGACGCCGAGACCTTCCGACGCTTTGCCGAGCGCGCCCGCGAGGCGCTGGCGACCGGCTGAGCACTCGCCGAAAAAAACCGCCAGCACCACACCCCGGGCGCCGCTCCTCCAGGACGGCGCCCTTTTCATTTGATCGATGACCATCACCAGCTCCCACAATCAGAGGCTCAAGGAGATTCGCAAGCTGCGGATGCGCCGCCGGGCGCGCGAGCGCGCCGGCCGCTTCGTCGCCGAGGGCGAGGACCTGCTCGCGGCCGCCGACGCCGCGGGCTGGCCGGCGGTCGAGCGGTTCTGCGCCGCCGGAAGCGGACTGCCCGGAATCGAGGTCGAAGCCAGACAGCTGGCCGCGGCCTCCGGCCTCGGCTCGGGCACGCGGACGCTGGCGGTCTACGAGGAGCGGTGGGCGGCCGGGCCGCTCGGTCCGCGGTGCGTCTACCTCCACGGCGTCCACGATCCCGGCAACGTCGGCGCCGTCCTGCGCGCGGCGGGGGCGTTCGGCGCCTCCTGCGTGGCCATCGGCCCCGGCACCGCCGATCCGTTCGGGCCCAAGGCGGTCCGCGCGAGCATGGGCGCCGTATTCGCGGTGCCGGTGTGGCGGGCGCCAGCCGGCGCCGGCGCCCGCGCCGGCGCAGCGCTCGACCGGCTTCCGGGCACAAAAATCGCCTTGGTCGCCGGCGCCGGCCGCCCGCTCCCCGAACTTTGGCGTTCTGGTTCGGAGGGGTGGAACCAAACCGCCAAAGGTCGTGGCCAGGCGGGCGGCGGCCCGGCTCTGAGCGAGGTCACCTTCCTGGTTGGAGCCGAGCGCGAGGGGCTGCCGGAGGAGGTCATCGACGGCGCTGATCTCACCGCCCACATCCCCATCCACACCGACTCGCTGAACGCGGCCATGGCGGCCACGATCGCCCTCTACGAGACAACTAGGATCACGCCCGCACCATGACCGAGCGGATCGCCGAGATCAGGCACGAGGCCGAGGCTGCGATCGCCGCTGCCGCCGACACCCGGGCCCTGGAGGAGGCGCGGATCCGCTTCCTCGGGCGCAAGGCCGAGCTGCCCAACCTGCTCCGCACCGTGGCGCAGCTTCCACCGGATCAGCGGGCGGCCACGGGCAAGGCGGCCAACGAGGTCCGCCAGGCCCTCGAACGGGCGATCGAGCAGCGCGCCGAGGCGTTGGCGGTCAGCGAACTGGAGCACAGACTCGAGCAGGACCGGGTCGACGTCACCCTGCCCCCGGATCCGCTGCCGGCGATCGGCAGGCTGCACCTGATGACCAAGACCCGGCGCGAGATCGAGGACGTGTTCCTCGGGCTCGGCTTCAACGTCGCCGAGGGCCCCGAGGTCGAGACCGTGTACTACAACTTCGACGCGCTGAACCACGCGCCCACCCATCCGTCGCGGCTGACCACCGACACCTTCTACGTCAAGCCGCTGAGCGACATCCTCGACCCCGAGGCGCTGCTGCTCCGGGTCCACACCTCGCCGGTGCAGGTCAGGGCGATGGAGCGCCAGCCGCCGCCCATCTACATCATCGTCCCCGGGCGCGTCTACCGGCCCGACAACGACGCCACCCACACGCCCCAGTTCCACCAGATCGAAGGGCTGGCGGTCGACACCGACGTCACGCTCGCGGATCTGAAGGGAACGCTGCTGGCGTTCGCCCGCGCGATCTTCGGCGAAGACCGCCAGGTTCGCCTGCGGCCTCATTTCTTCCCCTTCACCGAGCCGAGCGTCGAAGTCGACGTCTCGTGCTTCAACTGCGTGGACGGCGTCACCGCGGACGGGCAGCGCTGCCCGCTGTGCAAGGGCACGGCGTGGATCGAGATCCTCGGCGCGGGGATGGTCGACCCGAACGTGTTCGAATACGTGCGCGAGCACGGCTACGACCCCGAGCAGGTCCAGGGGTTCGCCTTCGGGATGGGGATCGAGCGGATCGCCATGCTCAAGCACGGGGTGCCGGACCTGCGGCTCCTCTACGACAACGACATCCGCTTCCTGGAGCAGTTCTGATGCGCGTCCCCCTCGAGTGGCTCGCCGAGTACTGCGACCCGGGGCTGCCGGCCCACGCGGTCGCCGAGCGCTTGGCGATGACCGGGACCGAGGTCGAGCGAGTGGAGCGCCACGGCGTCACCGCGCTCGAGAACTTCGTCGTCGGCAGGGTGCTGTCGGTCGACAGGCACCCCGACGCCGACCGCTTGAGCGTGTGCTCCGTGGACACCGGCGACGGGGAGGCAAAGCAGATCGTGTGCGGTGCCCCCAACGTCGCCGCCGGTCAGACGGTGGCGGTGGCCAAGCCGGGGGCGGTCATGGCCGACGGGACGACGCTTCAGAGGGCCAAGCTCCGCGGGCAGGAATCGGACGGAATGATCCTGGCCGAGGACGAGCTCGCGATCGGTACCGAGCACGCCGGGATCATCGTCCTCGCCGACGACGGCCTGATCCCCGGCACGCCGCTCCAGAGCGTCCTGCCGATCGCCACCGACGTGCTGGTGCTCGAGATCACGCCCAACCGCCCCGACTGCCTGGGCGTCTACGGCATCGCCCGCGAGGTCCACGCGGCCACCGAGGTCCCGCTGAAATCTCCGCCCTGGGACCAGGACGCCCACCCCCAGGGCGAGCTCACCGACGCGTCGATCGACGTCGAATGCCCCGACCTGTGTCCCCGGTTCAGCGCTCGCGTGTTCGAGGGCGTGCAGATCGGGCCGAGCCCGCCGTGGCTGAAGGCGCGGTTGATGGCCGCCGGTCAGCGCCCGATCTCAAATGTCGTCGACATCACCAACTACGTGATGCTGCTGACCGCCCAGCCGCTGCACGCGTTCGACCTCGACCGGGTAGCCGGCGCCAGGCTCACCATTCGACGGGCGCAGGACGGGGAGACGCTGGAGACGCTCGACGGGCAGACCCGGACGCTCGACCCCGAGATGGTGCTGATCGCCGACGCCGACGGGCCGACGTCGATCGCCGGCGTGATGGGCGGCGCGCGCTCGGAGGTGGGCCCGGATACGACCACGGTTCTGATGGAGGCGGCCAACTGGATCGGCGCCAACATCCACCGCACCTCGCTCAAGCTCGGGCTCCGCAGCGAGGCCTCGACCCGGTTCGAGAAGCAGCTTCAGCCCGAGCAGGCGATGGAGGCGCAAGCGGTGGCCGCGCGGCTGATGGTCGAGCTGTGCGGCGCCCGGCCCGCTCCGGGCACGATCGACATCGGCGGCCCGGGTCCGGCGCCGCGGACGATCCGCCTCCGCGACGCCCGCATCGACGGTCTGCTCGGCACCCCGATCCCGCGCGAGCGCAGCCGGCGCATCCTCCAGGCGCTCGAGTTCAAAGCCGCTGACACCGACGACGGCCTGGACGTCACCGTCCCGCCGTTTCGCCGCGCCGACGTCGCGCGCGAGGCGGACCTGATCGAGGAGGTGGCGCGGCTCGACGGCCTCGAGAAGCTGCCGGCCACGCTGCCGCCACGGCACGGCGCCTGGGGACGACTGACCGCGCTGCAGCGGCTGCGCCGGGCCGGCGCCGACGCGCTGACCGCGCAGGGGCTGTATGAGATCGTGGGCTGGAGCTTCGCCGGCGCCGAGCTCGCGCAGCGGCTGCGGATCGGAGACGAGCCCGCGGTCGAACTCGAGAACCCGATGTCCGCCGAGCAGTCCCGGTTGCGGAGGACCCTGCTCGGGTCGCTGCTCGACGTGGCGCAGCGCAACCTCGCCCATGGTGCGGCGACGGTCCGCCTGTTCGAGGCCGGAGCGGTGTATTTGCCGCGCGAGGACGGGCGCCTGCCGCGCGAGCCCTACCACCTCGGGGTCCTGCTGATCGGTCCCGTGCGCCCGCCGACATGGCGTGACCTGCAGCCGCGGACGGCCGATTTGTTCGCCGCCAAGGGTGTGCTCGCGGGGCTGCTCGACACCCTGCGGGTCCCGTGGTCGGTGCGCTCCGAGGCACGGCCGTTCCTCCATCCGGGCCGCGCCGGCGCGATCGTCGTCGACCAAGGGGCGGTGGGTTGGCTGGGCGAGATCCATCCACAGGTGGCGGCCCAGTGGGACATCGGCGAGACCATCGCCGCCTTCGAGCTCGACCTCGACGCGGTGAGCGCCCACGCCGAGGAAACTCACATCTACCAGGACGTCACCAGCTTCCCCGACGTCCACGAGGACCTCGCCGTCGTCGTCCCCGACGAGGTCACCGCGGCGCAGGTGCTGGACGTGGTTCGTCGCAGCGGCGCGCCGCTCCTCGCGCGGGCCGAGGTGTTCGACGTCTACCGCGACCCGGAGCGGTTCGGGGCCGGCAACATCTCGCTGGCCCTGCGGCTCGCCTACCGGGCGCCGGATCGCACCCTCACCGACGAGGAGGTGGCCGAGCGGCGCGGAGCGATCGCGGCAGCGCTGGCTCAGGAGCTCGGCGGGAGGGTCCGTGGGGCATAGGATCTCGGTGTTCGGCGCCGCCGGGTTCACCGGCGCGCTGGCCGCGAAACTGCTCCATGGCCATCCCTCGTTCGAGCTCGAGGCGCTGACGGCGCGCTCCGATGTCGGGGCTCGCCTCGACGAGCTCTACCCCCACCACCGCGTGCCGCTGACGCTCGAGGAGCTCGACCTCGAGCGCCACGCGGAGGTGGAGGCGGCCGTCGTGGCCTATCCCCACGGGGCCGCGGCGCCGCTGGTGGCCGAGTTGCGCCGGCGCGGTGTGCGGATCGTCGACCTGAGCGCAGACTTCAGGCTCCGGGACCCGGCGACGTACGCGCTCTGGTACCAGGAGCACCAGGCGCCCGAGCTGCTCGCGGAAGCGGTCTACGGGCTGCCGGAGCGATACCGCGAGCAGATCCGCGGGGCCGACCTGGTCGCGAACCCCGGCTGCTACCCGACGGCCGGGCTGCTGGCGCTGGCGCCACTGGCGCGGACCGGACTGATCGAGGACGTGATCATCGACGCCAAGTCCGGGGTGTCGGGAGCGGGCCGCGCCGCCACCGACAAGACCCACTTCGTCACCGTCGATGAGAACGTGAGCGCCTACGGGGTCCCGCGCCACCGCCACATCCCGGAGATCGAGCAGGAGCTCCAGCAGCTCGGCGCCGACGTCCGGGTCACGTTCACGCCCCATCTGCTGCCGCTGGACCAGGGCGAGCTCGTCTCCTGCTACGTCACCCTCGCCGACGGCGAGCTCGACCTCGAGCAGCTGTACGGCGATGCTTACCGGAACGAGCCGTTCGTGGAGCTCGCGCCCGCCCCCCCGGGTGTGCGGGACGTCCGCGAGACGAACATCTGCCGGCTCTCGGTTCATCGCGACGAGCGCACCGGCCGCGCGATCGTGTTCGGGGCGATCGACAACCTGTGGAAGGGTGCGGCCTCGCAGGCGGTGCAGAACCTGAACCTGATGTTCGGCTTGCCCGAGGAGGAGGGCATCGGGTGAGCACCACCAGGTCGTTCTTCTCCTCGCGCTGGATCGAGGCCCCCGAGAACGTGACCGAGCTGCCCGGCGGACTGCCGCGAGGATTCCGGGCCGCGGGCATGGCCTGCGGGCTCAAGCCCTCCGGTGAGCCCGACCTCGGCCTGGTGCTGTCCGATGCCCCCGAGACGACGAGCGCGGCGCGGTTCACCCGCTCGGGCACGCTGGCGGCGCCGGTGATGCTCACGATCGAGCGGGCCCGGCTTGACGGCATCCGGGCGGTGGTGGCGAACTCCGGCAACGCGAACGCGGCCACGGGCGCTGCGGGGCTGAAGGACGCCGCAACCATGCAGGAGCAGGCGGCGAGCGCGTGCGGGCTCGACGACGCGGACACGGTCGCGGTGGCCTCCACGGGGGTGATCGGGGTGCCCTTGCCGATCGAGCGAGTGACCCGCGGGATCGCCGCCGCCGCCGACCGCCTCCACGCCGACGGCGACGCCGAGTTTGCCGAGGCCATTCGCACCACCGACGCCTTCCCGAAGCGATGCTGCCTCGACGTGCGCCTGAGCGGCGGCATCGTCCGGCTGAGCGCCCAGGCCAAGGGGGCGGGGATGATCTCGCCGGACTTCGCGACGCTGCTGGTGTTCATCCAGACCGACGCCGCGCTCTCTCCGGAGACCTGCGACCTGCTGCTGACCGTCACCGTCAAGCGCTCGTTCGAGCGGATCACCGTCGACGGGCAGCTCTCGACCAGCGACACGATCATCCTCCAATGCAGCGGTCGCTCAGGAGTAGCGGTCGACCCCGAGACCGAGGACGAGCTTCGCTTCGGCGAGGCACTGGACGCCATGCTGCGTCAGCTGGCGCTCGAGGTCGTCCGCGACGGCGAGGGCGCGCGCCGGGTCGGGCGAGTGGTCGTCCGCGGCGGAGACGAGCCGACGGTGCACCGCGTCGCCCGTGCCGTGGCCAACTCCTCGCTGGTCAAGACGGCTCTCTACGGCGGGGACCCGAACTGGGGCCGGATCGCGCAGGCGGCGGGGATGGCGCTGGCGGGGCTGGGGCCGGTCCATCTCGACATCGCGATCGAGGGCGTGCCGGTGTGCTTGCGCGGGGCCTATGTTCCGCACGACCGCGAGGCGCTCAAGGCCGCGGTGCAGCGAAGCGAGGTCGAGTACGAGGTCGGTCTGCCCGGCGAGGGCGCCGAGGCCGAGCTGTTCTTCTCCGACCTCGGCCACGAATACGTGACCATCAACGCGGAATACACCACTTAGCGCGATGCGCGATGTCGGCACCCTGCTGGAGGCGCTGCCCTACATCCGGGAGTTCCACGGCAAGACCGTGGTCATCAAGTACGGTGGCGCCGCGATGATCGACGCCGGGCTCAAGGAGGATTTCGCCCGCGACGTGGTGCTGCTCAAGTACGTCGGCATGAACCCGGTGATCGTCCACGGCGGGGGGCCGGAGATCACCAGCTACATGGAGCGGCTCGACCTTCCGGTCGAGTTCGTCGATGGCCTGCGGGTCTCGGACCCGGCCACGGTCGAGGTGGCGAAGATGGTCCTGGTGGGCAAGGTCAACAAGGACATCGTGCTGCGGCTGGGTCGCCACGGGCAGCCTGCCGTCGGGCTCTGCGGCGACGACGGCCTGCTGTTTCGCGCCGCCCGCCAGGCGTCGCCGAGCGGCCAGGACATCGGCTTCGTGGGCCGGATCGAGAAGGTCGACGTCGACGTGCTCATGCACGTCGCCCAGGACTACATCCCGGTCGTGGCCAGCGTCGGCGCCGATCGTGACGGGCACTCCTACAACATCAACGCCGACGAGGCCGCCGGCGCCGTGGCGGGGGCGCTGCGGGCGTACAAAATCGTGTTCCTCACCGATGTCCCGGGCTGGATGCGCGATCCCTCCGACTCCTCGACGCTGGTCTCCGAGACGACCGCGGACGAGGTCGCGGAGCTGCTCCCGGCCGTCGCCGGCGGGATGCGCCCGAAGCTCGCGGCCTGCCTGGAGGCGATTCACGGCGGCGTCTCCTACGCCCACATCGTCGATGGCCGGGTGCCCCACTCGGTGCTGCTGGAGTTGTTCACCGATGCCGGCCAGGGGACGAAGATCGGGATTGGATCGTGACCCTGGCCGAGCTTCAGGGCCTCGAGCGCGAGCATGCGATCGCCACCTACGCCCGCAACCCGGTGGAGTTCGTCCGTGGCTCCGGGTGCCGGCTATGGGACGACGAGGGCATCGAGTACCTGGATTTCCTGGCCGGAATCTCGGTGCTGAACGTGGGCCACTGCCACCCGCGGATCGTCGACACCGTCCGCGAGCAGGTAGGCCGGTTGACCCACGCCACGAACCTCTACTACACCGAGCCAGGCCTGCAGCTGAGCGCACGGCTGGCGCAGAGCTCGCTGGGCGGCAAGGTGTTCCTCACCAATTCCGGGGCGGAGGCGATCGAGGCGGCGCTCAAGTTGGTGCGCCGTGCCCGTCCCGGGGGAGCAGTGGTGGTGCTCGAGGGCGCCTTTCACGGGCGGACCTACGGAGCGCTGTCGGCCACCCCCCAGGAGTCCAAGCAAGCGCCGTTCGCCCCACTGGTTCCCGGGTTCGTGGTCGTCCCCAAGGACCCCGAGGCGCTCGCGCACGCGGTCGACGAGTCCACGGCGGCGGTGCTGCTCGAGCCGATCCAGGGCGAGACCGGCATCAACGTCCTCTCCGATGAGCTGCTGCTGGCGGCGCGGGAGGCCTGCGATCGGACCGGCGCCGCCCTCGTGTTCGACGAGATCCAGACCGGCATGGGCCGCACCGGGACGCTGTGGGCCTACGAGCAGACGCCGGTGGTGCCCGACGCCCTGACCAGCGCCAAGGCGCTGGGCGGCGGGCTGCCGATCGGGGCGCTCATCACCGGCGAGCGGCTCGCCGACGCGCTCAAGACCGGCGACCACGGCTCGACTTTCGCCGGGGGACCGGTGATCGCGGCCGCGGCTCTGGTGGCGCTGGAGATCTGCTCCGATCCGGAACTGCTGAGGGCCGTGCGGACGCTGGGCGAGCGGCTCGCCGACGGACTCGCGCGGATCCCCTGGGTCGAGGAGGTCCGCGGCCGCGGACTGATGCGCGCGATCGACGTCGACGCCGCGCAGTCCGCGCCGGAGCTGGCGCGCCGCGCCCTGCTGGAGCAGCGGCTGGTGGTCAACGCGACGGGGCCGCGCACGATCCGCCTGGAGCCGCCGCTGGTGGTCGGCGGCGCCGAGATCGACGAGGCGGTGGCGCGGCTGGGGGCACTCGCGCCGTGACCGAGTTTCTGTCCACGGACGAGCTGACGCTCGATGCCGCGGCGCAGACGCTGAAGAGCCAGTTCGCGGTCGGCGTTGGCGATGCGCGCGAGGCGGAGCGTTTCTTCTACGACACCTTTGACGGGCTGCTGCACGCCGAGGGGCTCGAGCTCGTGCACGAGGACGGACGACTGGCGCTGGTCGAGGCCCGGTCGGGCCACGAGCGCGCCGCCGCCCTCACACCGGCGCTCACGAACCCGCGGCTCGCCACCGAGCTCCCGCCCGGCCCTCTGCGGAAGGCCGTGGTCGAGGTCTGCGGCGTCCGTGCCCTGCTGCCGGTGGTCCAAGTGCACAGTCGCGTCCGCGCCCTGCAGGTGCTCGACGACGAGGGCAAGACGGTGGTGCGGATGAGCGTCGAGCAGCCGGCGGCGCTCTCCGGCACCGCCCCGCGCCGGCCGCTGCGCCCGCGCGTTCGGATCGTGGCCGTGCGCGGTTACGACGACGAGCTCGATCGCGTCCAGGAGAGGCTCGAGCGCGAGCTCGGATTCAAGGCCGCGGACCAGACGCTCGTCGACGAAGCGGTCCGGGCCGTGGGCGGGACTCCGGGTGGGATCCAGTCCAAGATCAGCGTCGCGCTGGGCTACCAGCAGCGGGCCGACGAGGCCGCGGTGCGCGTGCTTCGCCGGCTGCTGGCGGTGATCGAGGCCAACGTGGACGGAACCGTGGCCGACATCGACAGCGAGTTCCTGCACGACTTCCGCGTCTCGATCCGCCGCTCCCGCGCCGTTCAGCGAGAGCTGAAGGCGGTGTTTCCGCGCGCGGAGCTCGAGCGCTTCCGGGCCGAGTTTCGCTGGCTTCAGCGGGCCACCGGCGACGCCCGCGACATCGACGTCTACGTGCTCGAGTTCCCGCAGTACCGCCTGATGCTCCCCGAGCCGATCCGGGCCGATCTCGACCCCCTGCTCATCGTCCTGCGGGACCGCCGACTGGCCGCACACCGCGAGATCGCCGAGGTGCTGCGCTCCGACCGAGCCGCGCGCCTGCTCTCGGACTGGAGCTCGTTCCTCGACCGGCTTCTCACCCTGCCGGTCGAGGACCGCGCCGACGCCACGCGGGCGATTGGTGCGGTGGCGGGCGAGCGGATCAGAAAGGTCTACCGACGGATGATGAAGATGGGCGGCGCCATCGACGAGTCCAGTTCGGCGGAGGAGTATCACGAGCTGCGCAAGAAGGGCAAGGAGCTCCGCTACCTGCTCGAGCTGTTCGCCGCGCCGATCTACCCCGACGAGGTGGTCAAGCCGATGATCAAGGCGCTCAAGGCCCTGCAGGACGTGCTCGGGCGCCACCAGGACCGAGAGGTCCAGGTGGCGACGCTGCGCTCGCTGCGCGACCAGGTCGTGGCCCTCCCGAACGGGACCGCGGCGGTGATGGCGATGGGCGTGCTGGTGGAGCGGCTGCGCGAGGACGAGCGTGCCACCCGCGGCGACTTCGCCGAGCGCTTCGCCGCCTTCGCCTCGAAGGACCAGCGCCGGCTGGTCAAGGACACCTTCGCTTGAGCACGGTCCTCGCCACCTACAACATCAAGGGGGGCGTGGGCAAGACCTCGGCGGCGGTCAATCTCGCCTATCTGGCCGCCCGGGACGGCTTTGCGACGCTGCTGTGGGATCTCGATCCGCAGGGCGGATCGACGTACCTGTTCCGGATCAAGCCGAAGGTCCGCGGCGGCGCCCACAAGCTGCTGCGCCGCAAGACCGACGTCGACGGGCTGATCAAGGGCACCGATCACATCGGCCTCGATCTGCTCCCGGCCGACTTCTCCTACCGCCACATGGACCTCGCCCTCGACGGCTTCAAGCGGCCCACCCGGCGCCTGGCCAAGGTGCTCGAGCCGCTGCGCGAGGAGTACCAGCTCATCTTCCTCGACTGTCCGCCCAGCATCTCGCTCGTGTCCGAGAGCGTGTTCGAGGCCGCTGACGCGCTGCTCGTGCCGATCATCCCCGCGACGCTCTCCTCGCGGACGTTCGACCAGCTCTCGAAGCTCGTCGACGGCGGCCCGCAGCTGCTGGCGTTCTTCTCGATGGTCGACCGGCGCAAGAAGCTCCACCACGAGATCATGGAACGGATGCAGGCCGAGCAGACGAGTCTCCTCAGGGCGGCGATCCCGACCTCGGCCGTGGTCGAGCGGATGGGGTCCGAGCGCGACGTGGTGGCCTCGTTCGCGCCCCGGTCGGCCGCGGCGGTCGCCTACCGGGAGCTCTGGGAGGACATCCAGCGCCGGCTGGGCGGGCTGGATTTGCCGGCACGTACCCTTCGCGAGCCACAGTGACCCACCCGTTTGAGTCGACCCCGCCGACCGCCTCCTACGAGGCCCGTCCTGAAGATGTCCACCGCGTGCTGCTGCTCTACAGCGGCGGCCTGGACACGAGCGTGATGCTCAAGTGGATCCAGGACGAGTACGGGGCCGAGGTCGTCGCCCTCACGGTGAACCTGGGCCAGCCGGGCGAGGACTACGAGGTCATCCGGGGCAAGGCGCTGCAGCTCGGCGCGATCGACTGCCAGATCGTCGACGCCCGGGAGGAGTTCGCGACCGAGTACGTGGCCAAGGCGATCAAGGCCAACGCGATCTACGGCGCCGGATATCCACTGTTCACGGCCCTGGGGCGCCCGCTGATCGCCAAGCTGGCGGTGGCACGGGCCCGGGCCGGGGGGTGCGACACGATCGCCCACGGGTGCACCGGCAAGGGCAACGACCAGGTCCGGATCGAATCCACGATCGCCACGCTCGCGCCCGAGCTGAAGGTGATCGCCCCGGTCCGCTCGTGGCGGATGGGGCGTGAGGAGGAGGTCAGATACGCGCGCGAGCACGGAATTCCGGTCAAGGGCGGCACCGAGCTCGCGCCGTACTCGATCGACGACAACCTGTGGGGACGCTCGAGCGAGGGGCGCTGGATCGAGGAGCTCGACCACGCGCCCGAGGAAGACGTCTTCCAGCTGGTCACGCGGCCGGAGGACGCGCCGGACGAGGCGCAGGTGCTCACGGTCGAGTTCGAGCGCGGTCTTCCGGTGTCGCTCGACGGCGAGCGCCTGAGCCTGGTGGAGCTGCTCGAGCGCGCCGGCAAGATCGGCGCCCGCCACGGGATCGGGATCGTCGATCAGCTCGAGGACCGGATCGTGGGGCTGAAAGTCCGCGACATCTACGAGGTGCCGGCCGCGGCGATCCTGCTGCCCGCCCACCAGGAGCTCGAACGGCTGGTGGGGACGATCCACCAGAACCAGCTCAAGCCCGCGCTGGACCAGAAATGGGCCTATCTGGTGTACGCGGGGCTGTGGTGGGAGCCGCTGCGGATCGACCTCGACGCATTCATGGACGCGGCCAATGCCCAGGTCACGGGCACGATCGGCGTCCGGCTGTACAAGGGGGCAGCCCGCGTCGTGACCCGGGCCTCGCCCAACGCCATCTACGACGCCCAGCTGGCCACGTTCGCGCAGTCGGGCGGCCTGTTCTCGCAGGCGGCCTCGCCCGGATTCATCGAGCTGTGGTCCCTGCAGTCTCGGATGGCCTGGCGAGTCAGGAATCCCGAGACGGGGTAGCACCTCGTCGAGATGGGTTACAAGCTCCTCGGTTTCATTGTCTGGCAGGGCCTGAAGCTGTACCTGCGCCGGCGGACCCCGGACGCGACGGGCAAGCTCGCGGCCGGCGGACTGGCGTTGGCGACGATGCTGTTCGCCGGCCTGTTCGTGGCCCGGCGCCAGCAGAGCTCCAGCTGAGGCGAAGCTAAGCGTTTTTCGATGGCGGCTTCAGGCGCCATGCGTTAGCGTCGCCTGCATGAGCGAGCCTCCGCAGCTGACGCTCGGCGCTTCCGGGACGATCTAGGAGCTGCAGCTGGAGCTCGACCGTCTCCGGGTCGCGATCGCCGAGGCGAACGCCGCCCGGATCGCTTCCGAGGAGCGCGCGGCGGCGCTCGCGCGCGAGCTTGACCTCCAACGGGAGCGGTCGGCCCGCGCCCACGCGGCGATCGAGGAGCTGCTGCGGGAGATCGAGGCGTTGCGGACGGCCGCCGCGAGCCCGGTCGCCGGTGCGCCCCACGGCTGGCCAGAGCCGGAGCGGTTGGCGGTGGCGCGGACCGATCCGGAGGCCGCGACGAGCCAGTCGGGGTCGGGCCCGATGCGCCCGCCAGGGCACTGGCTCGAGCGCGCGCTGCGACAGCTGGCTCGCCGCAGCCCGCCGCTGGCGGGGCGGCTGCTGGTGGTGCTGGTCCCGGGCGCCGAGATGGACCAGGAACGACTCGTCCATCTGCTCGCCGCCGGTCGGCTACGCCGCGGCCGCGCTCGCACGCTCGGCGAAGGGGCGAGCTTCGACGCCCTCAAGGCACGGCTTGCCCAGCCTGGCTCGATCGCTGAGCTGCGGCTCGAACCCGGGCTCTCTTTCGCGCTGGCGGCAGTGATGATCGAACCGCGCTGGAGCACGGGCGAGCGGTTCACGATCGCCTACCAGCTCCCCAGCGGAGGCGGTCCCGGACCGTATCTCGAGGTTCACGACGGATCGCCGGCGACGGTTGCCGCCCAGTCCGATCCGGACACGGTCACCACGACGATCGCCTGTCCGGCGGACGTCCTCACCGCCGTGCTCGCCGGCCGCCGGCCCCCCGGGACGACGATCAGCGGCGATCAGCGTCCGCTCGAGCTGGTCCGGAACTGGCTCGAGCGCGCACAGAGCGACTGAAACCGGCCCCGGCCCGGGGGCCGGGGCCCAACCGTCCGCCTCGGCGCCTATGCTCGAAACCGTTCGATGAGCTCCGCCTGCGCGCACCTCCACGTCCACTCCGAGTACTCGCTGCTGGACGGGGCGTGCAAGATCGATCAGCTGGTCGCCCGCGCGGCGGAGTTCGAGCAGCCCGCCCTCGGCCTCACCGACCACGGAGTCATGAACGGCGCCGTGGAGCTGTTCACGGCCTGCCGCAAGCAGGGCATCAAGCCGATCCTCGGCTGTGAGGCGTACATCGTCGAGGACCACGCCCGCCGCGCCCCCGGCCGACTCGATCGCTTCCATCTGACGCTCCTGGCCGCCACCCCGGTGGGCTACCGGAACCTCGTGAAGCTGTCCTCGGCGGGATTCCTGGAGGGCTATCAGCGGGGCAAGCCGTCAGTCGACCTCGGCCAGCTCGCCGCCCACGCCGAGGGCGTGATCGTGCTCACGGGGTGCCTTCAGTCCCGGTTCTGCCAGTACCTGCTCGAGGGGCGCGCCGCGGACGCGCGCGCCCACGCCGACGAGCTGATCGCGGCCTTCGGCGCCGACAATGTCTATTTCGAGGTGCAGAAGAACGGCCTCGCCGAACAGGAGCGCGCCAACGAGGGGATCGTGCGGATCGCCCGCGAGGTGGGGCGGCCACTGGTGGGGACCGGCGACGTGCACTACCTGCGCCGGGAGGACTACCACCACCATGCGGCGTTGCTGTGCGTGCAGACGAAGTCGACCCTCAGCCAGCCGCAGATCAGCTTCGACACCAACGAGTTCTACCTGCGCTCGAGCGCTGAAATGGCGCAGGCGTTCTCGGAGTGGCCCGAGGCGGTCGCGACCACGCTCGAGATCGCCGAGCGCTGCGAGGTCGAGCTCGAGCTGGGGCGGGCGCTGATCCCCCGCTATCCGACGCCGGGCGGGGTCTCCGAGGAGCAGTACCTGCGGGCGCAGGTCCATCAGGGCCTGGCCGAGCGCTACGGCGACCCGCCGCCGGCGGCGGCGCTGGAGCGCGCCGACTACGAGCTCGGGGTGATCGAACGGATGGGGTTCAGCGGCTACTTCCTGATCGTCTGGGACTTCGTCAAGTACGCGAAGGACTCGGGGATCGCGGTCGGGCCCGGTCGCGGGTCGGCCGCCGGCTCGCTCGTCGCCTACGCCCTCCAGATCACCGACGTCGATCCGCTTCGCTACGGCTTGCTGTTCGAGCGTTTCCTGAACCCGGAGCGGGTGTCGATGCCCGATATCGACATCGACTTCTCGGTCCGCGGACGCGAGCAGGTGATCCGCTACGTCACCGCCAAATACGGCAAGGAGTCGGTGGCCCAGATCGTCACCTTCGGCAAGATGTTCCCTCGCGCGGCGACGCGGGACGCAGCCCGGGTGCTCGGCCACGACTACGCCGCCGGCGATCGGCTGGCGAAGCTGATTCCCGATCCCGTGATGGGACGGCCGCCGAGCTTCACCGAGTGCCTGAAGCCGGGGCAGCCGCTGGCCGCGGAGGTCGGGCGCGACGCCACCGCGAAGCAGATCGTCGACGTCGCCCGGGGCCTCGAGGGAATCGTCCGCAACTCGTCGATCCACGCCGCCGCCGTGGTCATCGCCGACCGGCCGCTGACCGACATCGTGCCGCTGCAGATCGCCGACGCGGGGACCGACGAGAACGGCGAGAAGGTGTTCCGCACCGTCACCCAGTTCACGATGAAGCCGATCGAGCAGATCGGCCTGCTCAAGATGGACTTCCTCGGGCTGCGGAACCTCGATGTCATCGAGGACGCGCTCGACATCGTGGAGCGCTCGACCGGCGAGCGGCCGGACATGACCTCACTGCCGCTCGACCACGAGCCCACCTACGAGATGCTCGCCCGCGGCGACTCCGTCGGCGTGTTCCAGTTCGAGTCCGAGGGGATGCGCGACGCGCTCAAGAAGGTCCGCCCGACCGAGTTCGACGACCTCGTCGCCCTCAACGCGCTCTACCGCCCCGGCGCGATCGACCAGATCCCGACCTACGCCCGGGGCAAGCGAGACCCGGAGTCGACCTCCTACCCCGACGAACGCCTGCGGCCGATCCTGGAAGCGACCAAGGGCGTGATCCTCTACCAGGAGCAGGCGATGCAGATCGCCAAGGAGCTGGCCGGCTTCAGCGGCGCCAAGGCGGACGACCTGCGCAAGGCGATCGGGAAGAAGAATCGCGAGGCGATGGCGCTGCTCAAGCCCGAGTTCGTGGCCGGCTGCCGGGCCTCGGGGACCAGCGAGCAGGTGATCGAATGGCTGTGGGCGACGAACGAGCGCTCGGCCGACTACAGCTTCAACCGCAGCCACGCCGCCTGCTACGCCCTGATCAGCTATCGGACCGCGTGGCTGAAGGCCAACTACCCGGCCGAGTACATGGCGGCGCTGATCTCCTCGGTGATGGATACCAAGGACAAGGTTCCGTTCTTCGTCGGCCAGGCCGAGCAGATGGGGATCTCGATCCTGCCGCCGGACGTCAACTTCTCGGATCACGAGTTCATCGTCGTCGACGGCAACATCCGCTTCGGCCTGGACGCGGTCAAGGGCGTGGGCTACGCCGCCGTCGAGGCGATCAAGCGAGCGCGTGCGGAAGGTGGACCGTTCCGCGACCTGTGGGACTTCTGCGCCCGCGTGGACGGCCGCGCGGTGAACCGGAAGGCAATCGAGGCGCTGATCAAGTGCGGCGCGTTCGGCTCGACGGGCGCGCCGCGGAAAGGGATGCTCCAGGTGCTCGAGGCGGCGCAGGGCGCCGGGCAGAAGGCCCAGCAGGACGCGCTGATCGGGCAGGGATCGATCTTCGACCTGGGCGCGGAGGGCGCGGAGCACCGCGCGGACGGCGGGGACGGCGCGGGCGCCGGCGGCGCGGCCGCGGCGTTCGCCAGCCCGAGCCACGCGCCGATCCCCGGCGTCGAGTTCGACCGGGCGGGGCTGCTCGCGGCCGAGAAGGAGGCGATCGGCCTGTTCATCTCCGCCCACCCGCTGAAGGAGGTCGGCACGGCGCTGCGGGCGAGGATCGAGTGTTCGCTGAGCGAGCTCTCCGCGCGCCGGGACGGCGACTGGGTCACCGTCGGGGGGATGATCGTCCAGGCCAAGCGGATCCGGACCAAGAAGGGCGACATGATGATGTTCGCCACGCTCGACGACCTCGAGTCGTCGGTCGAGCTGCTCGTGTTCGGCAAGGCCCTGGCCGAGCACGAGGCGGCGCTGGCGCCGGACTCGATCGTCCTCGTCCGCGGTCGGGTCGACCACAAGGACCGTGAGAAGACCTGCATCGTCGCCCAGACCGTGGAGCGGTTCGAGCCCACGCCAGAGGAGGTCATGGCGGCCCGGGAGCAGGAGGCGGAGGCCGCGCGGCCGCCCGCGGCGCTGCGGCTGAGGTTGGATGCGACCTCGTTGCGCGCCACCGCGCTCACCGAGCTCAAGGAGCTGCTGGTCGGGTTCCCCGGCGACTGCGACGTCGTGATCGAGCTGAGCACCTCGGTTGGCGACCGCCGGCTGCGGCTCGGGCACGAGTTCCGCGTCACCCGCAGCGCGGGCCTGCACGCCGAGCTCGACGCCCTGCTCGGCGACGCGATCCTCGCCGAGGCCGGGGGCAGGCGCGCGGAGGCGCTGGGCGCAGCGTAGTGCTGCGGCCGGCCGGGTTGACGCGACATCCCGTGGCTTTCGCGGCCGGCCTCCGGCGCCGGAGGCGCCTCCCGAAACGGCCTCTACTGCGGGATCCAGGGCCCGTGCCAGCCGGCGTAGCGGGTCACCAGCTCACGCGCGCGGGGCGGGCCCCAGGTCCCCGGCTCATACGGGTGTACCGCCGGTGGCGCGTCGAGCAGCGGTTGCACGATCCGCCACGTCTGCTCGACGTTGTCCTGGCGGGTGAAGTGGGTGCTGTCCCCGATCAGGGCCGCGTGCAGTAGGACCTCGTAGGGCGTCGGATCCTCGCCGCCTTCCTCGGCGAACTCCATGTCCAGGGTGATCTCGCCCGTCCCCGATCGATCGGCGCGGTGGGCCTCGAGGATCAGCCTGATGCCGGTGCTCGGATCGATCTTCATCACGAGCTGATTGGGCTCTGGCCTCCGGAGTTTGAGGTCGAGGAAGTGCAGGCGAGGCGGATGCTTGAACAGCAGCCGAAGCTCGGTCTGCTTGGCCGGCAGGCGCTTGCCGGTGCGGATGAAGAACGGCACGCCGGCCCAGCGCCAGCTGTCGATGTCGAGCCGGAGCGCGGCGTAGGTCTCGGTGTCGGAGTCAGGGGCCACGCCGTCGATCTCCCGGTAACCCTGGTACTGGCCCCGCACGTAGCGCTCCGGGCGGGCGTCCTCGATGGCCCGGAAGACGGCGCGCTTGGCGTCCTTGAGCGTGTCCGGGTCGCGGCCTGACGGCGGCTCCATCGCGGCCGTCGCGAGCAGCTGCAGAAGGTGGTTGACGACGACATCGCGCAGCGCGCCGACGGGGTCGTAGAAGTGACCGCGGTCCTCGACGCCGACGCTCTCGGCCATCGTGATCTGGACGCAGGCCAGATGATTGCGGTTCCACACCGGTTCGAGCATGGTGTTGGCGAACCGGAGATAGAGGATCTCCTCGAGCCCCATCTTCCCGAGGAAATGGTCGATCCGGTACAGCTGCGACTCCGCGACATGACGGTGCAGCTCGGCGGCCAGCGCGCGGGCCGACTCGAGGTCGTGCCCGAACGGCTTCTCGATCGCGACCCGTTGGCCGTCGGTCACGAGCTGCGCCTTGGCCAGTCCCTCGACGACGCCGGCGAACAGCGACGGCGGGACCTCGAGGTAGAAGACCGCGTTCCGCCGGTCCCCGAGCGCGTCGGCCACGCGCGCATACGTCTGCTCGTCGCCGAAGTCGCCACTGACGTAGCTCAACCGCGCGCACAACCGCTTGAAGGTCTCCTCGTCGATCTCCTCACCGCTTTCGCGCAGCGCGTCGCGCGCATGCTGCTGAAGCTGCTGGTCGGTCCAGTCGGCGGCGGCGACGCCGATCACCGGGCACTCGAGCAGGCCGCGCCGGTCGAGCCGGTACAACGAACGGAACGTCATCTTGCGGGCCAGATCGCCGGTGATCCCGAATACCACGAGGGCGTCAGCGGCGGGCTCGCTCATCGCGGCAACCTATCGTTTTCGGCCCCGCGAGCGGGACCGGGACGCCTTGCCGCGCTTTCGCAGCTTGAACGCCAGGGCCACGTCCTCGGTGCCGGCGCCACCGTGATCGCGGCCGGTCTCGAGCACGCAGGGAAGCCGCTCGAACCGCGGCTCGGACAGAAACGTCGCGCACCCGGCGACCCCGAGCTCGCCTTCGGAGAGGATCGCGTGACGGTCCCGGTTCGAGCCCAGCTTCGTCATCGAGTCGTTGACGTGCAGCGCTCGCAGCCGCTCCAGTCCGACGATCCGGTCGCACTCGTCGAGCGTCTCGCGCAGGCCCTGAGGCTTGCGGATGTCGTACCCCGAGGCGAACAGGTGGCAGGAGTCCAGGCAGATGCCGAGGCGGCGATCGCCTCCGCCCGCGTCCAGCAGCGCGGCCAGCTCCTCGAACGAGCGCCCGAGTGTCCCACCTGCCCCGGCGGTGTCCTCGAGGTGGAGCTCGCAGCGCTCGGTTCGGGCCAGCGCCTCCTTGATCACCTTGCCGGCTCGTGCGATCGCCTTCGGAACCTCGCCTTTCTTGGCCGACCCGGCATGGAGCACGACGCCGGCGGCGCCGATCCCGGCGCCCACGCGCAGCGACTGGACCAGCGACGCCAGCGACTTCTGGCGGATCTCCTTGTCTTCGGAGGCGCAGTTCAGCAGGTACACGGCATGGATCAGCGCCGCCTCGATCGGGCTCGAGTCCATCGCCTCGCGGAACGCCGCGAAGTCGTCTTCGTCGTACGCGGTGGGCCGCCACATCCGCGGCGACTGGTTGAAGATCTGGATCGCTTCACAACCGCGATCGAGCCCGCGCTCGATCGCCTTGGCCAGTCCACCCGCTTGGGAGACGTGGGCGCCGATTAGCATGGGGGCCGGTTTTTCATGCGCGTTCGCTTCGCTCCATCGCCCACCGGGGCGCTCCACATCGGCGGCGCCCGAACCGCCCTCTACAACTGGCTTCTGGCGCGCGGTCGGGATGCGGTGATGGTGCTGCGGATCGAAGATACCGATCGCCAGCGGTCGACCCCGGAGAACGTGGAGCAGATTCTCGACGCGCTCCGGTGGCTGAACCTGGATTGGGACGAGGGACCGATCTTCCAGTCCCAGCGCGCCGAGCGCCACCGCCAGGCGCTGGACCAGCTGCTGGCGAGCGGCCACGCCTACCACTCGAGCGCGACCACCGATGATGTCCGCGCCTGGAAGGAGCGCCACGGGCACGAGCGCGGCTTCCGGGGCGAGCCCGAGCCATCCGGCGCCGTGCGCCTGCGGGTGCCCGACACCGGCCAGACGGTCGTGGACGACATCATCGTCGGGCACACCAGCTTTCCCAACGCCAGCATGGACGACCGCGTGATCGCCCGCGCCGACGGCTCGGTCCTGTACAACTTCGCCGTCGCGGTCGACGATCTCGACGCTGGCATCACGCACGTGGTGCGGGGAATCGACCACCTTCCCAACACGCCGCCGCAAATGCACGTCTTCCAGGCGCTTGGGGTCGAGCCGCCGGCCTACGCGCACCTGCCGTTGCTGCACGGGGTCGACGGCAAGAAGCTGTCCAAGCGGCACGGCGCCGCCTCGGTTCAGGAGCTGCGGAGCGCGGGGTACCTGCCCGAGGCGGTCGACAACTACATCGCGCTGCTGGGCGCCGGCTTCGCCGCCGACGAGGAGCACTTCAGCCTCGATGAGCTGGCGGAGCGCTTCCGGCTCGAGCGGGTGTCGAAGAACCCGGCGGTGTTCGACGAGCGCAAGCTCCGCCACATCAACGGTCGCTGGCTGCGGACGCTTGACCCCGACGACCTCGTCCACCGGCTCGAGCAGTTCACTGGGCGGCGCGGCCTGCGTGACGCGGTCACGATCGCGGCCGAGAAGATTCAGACGCTGGCGGACTTCTGGCCGCTGGTCGGGTTCCTGTTCGACGGCCCGGTCGAAGATCCGAAGGCGTTCGAGAAGACGATCTGCCGCGACGGCGGGGTCGCGGCGCTGACGGCGGCGCGTGACGCGCTCGCGCGCGCGGAGCCGTTTGACGTCGGCACGGTCGAGTCGGCGCTGAGATCGGTCGTCGAGACCCGGGCCGGCAAGCCGGCCCAGGTGTTCCAGCCCGTGCGCGTGGCCATCGCGGGAACCACGGTGTCGCCCGGGATCTTTGAAAGCGTCGCGCTCCTCGGCCGCGAGGAGACGCTGGCCCGGATCGACCGGGCGCTGCAGCGCGCTCCGGCCGACTGCTCCCCGTGAGCGCTCGACCTTTTGGCCGAAGCGGGGCGTCCCGCAGGCAGGGGGGCTGAACCAGGGCTAAACCGGCATCGAACATTTGCCGATAAGTTCCCCGACGCGAGAGGAACCGCGAAGCCGAGCACCAGCCCTGTCCGATCCGACGACCAGGATGAGTGAATCACCCGTGCCGCCACTGGCCGCTGCCAAAGCCGAACCGATCGATCCCTACGCCGCCCGCGAACGCCATCACAACGAGGGCCACGGCCGGCGGCTGACTGCCGCCTTTGAGGCCCTCGAGGCGTTCCCGATCCTCGTCGAGTCGCGCAACCGCGTGATGCGGTTGTTCGAGGCCGGCGACCCGTCCACCGCCGACGTCGTGGCCGCCGTCGAGGCCGATGTCGCGCTGGCAGTCGCGGTGCTCAGGCTCGCCAACCAGATCGAGGGACGGACCCGCGGACGGGTCGACAGCGCCGTGGCCGCGGTCGAGGTGCTCTCGCCGCGGACGGTCCATTCGATCGCCAGCCGTGCCCGGACCTTCGACTTCTTCGAGCGCACGGCGGTCTGGCAGGGCATCCCCGAGCGTTTCCGGCTCCACGCAGTGACCACCCAGCGCGCCGCCGATCGGCTCGCACGCGAGGTCGGCTACGAGGCTCGCGACCGCCTGATCGTCAGCTCGCTGCTCCACGACATCGGCAAGCTGGTCCTGGTCCACGCCTATCCCGGCTATCCGCGCCAGATCCACGGCGACGCGCGCACCCCCGAGGACCGCCTGCTGCGCGAGCGCCGCGAGCTGGGCGTCGACCACGCGCTCGTCGGCGGCGTCCTGGCCCGGCGCTGGGGACTGCCGAAGTCGATCGCCAGCGTGATCGAGCGCCACCACACCGATAACGGCGACGACGAGGCCGTGCTCGTCCGGCTGGCCGACATGCTCGCCCACTACGTCTTCGGCGGCTCGATCTCGCCCTCGGAGCTGCTGTCGGTGGCGCGGACCGTCGGCGTCTCGCCGGCCGCGCTGCGAACCGTGATGTACGACCTCCCCCTTCCCAGCTCCGGCGGCCGTCCGCGCCAGATCGACCCGTGCCCGATGTCGGCCCGGGAGATCGACGTCCTGCGCCGGCTCGCGCGGGGCATGGTCTACAAGCAGATCGCCGGCGAGCTCGGGCTTTCGACCAGCACCGTCCGCACGCATCTGCACAACGTCTACGGCAAGCTCGGCGCGATGGACAGGGCGCAGGCCGTGCTGATCGCCACCGAACGCGGCTGGATTTAAGGCCTGGCTGGATGCCAGGCCGTGGCGGCTGTCGCGCAAGCGATGCGGTCTCCTGGAACTGAGGAGCGGAGCGCAGCGCGGCCCCAAGCCGGATGCGATTACTCGGCCCGGCGGACCCAAGCCGGATGCGGGTACTCGGCCCGCGCCGCTACGATCGCTCGCGCCGGATGATCTCGATCACGACGAAATCGCCGTACGCGCTGCGGGCACTGGTCGAGCTGCACCGGCACGGCGACGCCACGCCCGTCCCGATCGGCGAGCTCGCCCGTCGCGGTGACATCCCCGTGCAGTTCCTCGAGCAGCTGTTCGCGATGCTCAGGCGTGCCGGGGTGCTGCGCTCGCAGCGAGGGGTCAAGGGCGGCTACAGCTTCGCTCGGCCGGCGTCCGAGGTCAGCGTGCTGGAGATCGTCGAGCTGCTCGACGGACCCGTCGGCCAGGGCGCGAGCGGCGTGTTCGCCGACGCCGCCGCGGCCGTGCGAACCGTGCTCGCGGAGTCGACGGTCGCCGATATCGCCGACGCCGAAGCCAGAGCCGCCGGTGCCGCCATGTACCACATTTAGCGTCGCGAGCCGCGATGCGCTCCGGGTGCGGGCTGGCCGAATGGTCGACCCGTGTCCTGGCCCGCGCTACGAGCTTTGATGAACCTTGTTGACCTTTGGTCAGCACCCTGACATCTTGGCAGTCAGACGTACGGCAGGGTGCCGGACGGGGGCCAGCACGGACGCGGGCCTGCATCTCATGTACGGGGGCAGTCACACAAGCTGCCGGGGCACCTCTCGCGATGCCATCGCATCTGACGAGAGGCGCCCCGGCCGCGCGTTCGTGTCGGCGCCCTGTCGCGGCCGCCGGATCGCCCGCGACCGCCGACGCGTTTCTCATAGGGTTCGCCTCACGGATGGCGCGAGTCCCGACCAACATCGCTGAGCATGTCGGCGACACGCCCACCGTGCAGCTGACACGGATCGCCCCGGACATCGAGGCGGAGCTGTTCGCCAAGCTCGAAGCGTTCAACCCGGGAGGGAGCGTCAAGGACCGGATCGGGGTGGCGATGATCGAGGCGGCCGAGCGGGAGGGACGGATCGAGCCCGGTGTGACGACGATCGTGGAGGCGACGAGCGGCAACACCGGCATCGCGCTCGCCTTCGTCTGCGCCGCCAAGGGCTACCGCCTGGTGCTCACCATGCCGCAGGGAATGAGCCGCGAGCGGGAGGGGTTGCTGCGGCTGTACGGCGCGACCGTGGAGGTCACCGAATCGCTCGGCGGGATGAACGAGGCCGTGGATGCGGCTCGGACCCTGGCTGCCCGCGACGACGTCTTCCTGCCCGACCAGTTCTCGAACCCCGCCAACCCCGAGATCCACCGACGGACCACCGGGCCCGAGATCTGGGAGGCACTGGACCATCGCGTGGACGTGTTCGTCGCCGGGGTCGGGACCGGGGGGACGATCACCGGCGCGGGCGAGGTCCTGAAGGCACGCAATCCAGGCTGCCGCATCGTCGCGGTCGAGCCGCGCGCGTCAGCCGTGCTGTCCGGCGAGCGGCCGGGCCCGCACAAGATCCAGGGCATCGGGGCCGGCTTCGTGCCCGTGGTCCTCAACCGCGATGTGCTCGACGAGGCCATCGCGGTCGAGGACGAGGAGGCGATCGAGACGGCCCGCGCCCTTGCCCGTCGTGAGGGTGTCCTGGCCGGGATCTCGGGCGGAGCGGCGGTGTGGGCCGCGCTCGAAGTAGCCCGCCGGCCCGAGTTCCGCGGCGCCAGGATCGTGACCATCCTGCCGGATTCGGGGGAGCGCTACGTCTCGACACCGTTCTTCGCCCCTTGACCGCTCAGAGCCGCGGACGGCCCTCGCTACGCTTTGTCAATGCTCGGCCTGCGGCTGATCGCGCGCACCGCAGCAGAGATCCGGCGCGATGTCACCGCTGCGCAAAGCCGCGATCCGGCTGCCCGGGACGTTGGCAGGATGGAGATCCTGGCGACGTGGCCCGGCGTGCACGCGCTGCTCGCCCACCGAGTGGCGCACGCGCTCTACGGCGCCCGCGTGCCCGTGCTGCCGCGGGGGATTGCCGCCGTGGCGCGGTCGGTGACCGGGATCGAGATTCACCCTGCCGCCAGGATCGGCGACGGCTTCTTCATCGACCATGGCATGGGCGTGGTCGTCGGCGAGACTGCGGAGATTGGAAACGACGTCACCCTGTACCAGGGGGTGACGCTTGGCGGGACCGGGTTCTCCACGGGCAAGCGGCATCCGACCGTGGAGGACAACGTCACGATCGGCTCGGGGGCGAAGCTGCTGGGGCCGATCACGGTCGGCCACGGGTCGAAGATCGGCGCCAACAGCGTGGTCGTCCACGACGTGCCTCCGAACTGCACGGTGGTCGGCAACCCCGGTCATCCCGTGCGCGTGGAAGGCCGGCGCCCCGAAGGGCCGGATGCCGATTGGGTGCACCTGCCCGATCCGATCGCCGACGCGATCAAGGGGCTGTCGAGCCGGATCGCCGCCCTCGAGCAGGCCGCCGACGAGCCCGACGGGGGTGCCGGGGCCGACGGGGGCGCCGGGGCCGAGGTGCGGGCTGTGCGTGCGGCCGCCGGTGGCGGAGAGGACAACGCGCCCAGCCGGCCCGCCTCGCATCCTCCGGTCGGGCCGAATCCTCCGGTCGGGCCGAATCCCGCCGGCGGCTGATCACGCCGGCGGCTGATCTGCCGGCGGCTGATCGCGCCGGCGCCTAATCCCTCGCCGCGGGCGACTCGAAGCGCTCGGCCAGCCCGGTCTCGGACGCCACCGGCAGCCGGCGCGCGGGGATCTCGGTCTCGGCGAAGTTCCGCCGCGTCCTCACCAGGTACAGCGGCCGGCCCTTGACCTCGTCGTAGATCCGGCCGACGTATTCGCCGATGATGCCGAGGGCGATCAGTTGGATCCCTCCGAGCAGCAGGATGGCGATCGTGATCGAGCCGAACCCCGGCAGGTAGGAGCCGAGGATCCGCAAGACGATGACCACCGGGATGGCGACGAACGCCAGCGTCGAGATCAGGAAGCCGAGCAGCGTCGCCAGCTGCAGAGGCCGGTGCGAGAACGACGAGATCGCGTCCAGCGAGAACCGCAACATCTTCGACACCGTGTACTTGGTCTCGCCGGCGAACCGGGGATCGCGGTGATAGGGAACGGCGGCCTGCCGGTAGCCCACCCAGACGGTCATGCCGCGCAGGAAGCGGTTGCGCTCCCGCATCGAGAGCAGCGCGTCGAGGGGCCGTCGGTCGAGCAGGCGGAAATCGCCGGAGTTGTGCTGGAGCTCGACTTGGGCGAGCTTGTCGAACAGCGAGTAGAACCAGCGCGCGGTGGCGAGCTTGAAGCGCGACTCGCCCTCGCGTTGCTCGCGGACCGCGTAGACCACGTCGCAGCCGGCGCGCCAGTGATCGAGCATCCTGGGGATCAGCTCGGGCGGGTCCTGGAGATCCGCGTCGAGCATGACCACCGCGTTTCCCCGAGCGTGGTCGAGCCCCGCCGTCAGCGCCGTCTGATGTCCAAAGTTGCGGGACAGGAATACGACGTGGACGCGCGGATCACCGGCGGCCAGCCGCTCCAGTGCCGCCGTCGATCCGTCGGTCGAGCCGTCGTCGACGAGCACCAGTTCGAACCGCAAGCCCTCGAGGGCGCCGCACACCCGAGCGTAGAACTCCTCGATCAGCGCCTCTTCGTTGTAGACGGGGGCAACGACGCTGAGCAGCTGGACTTCGCGCGCTCCGTCTATCTCGCTGGAAGTCACGACATCAGTCATGGTAAGGGTCCATCGCGCGTAGGGGCGGATTCACGGTCCGAGCAATGACCCGCCGTGGGGGATGTATCCGAGTACCTGCATCGCCTGAACCATGCCGGTCATGACGATCGCGGTTCGCCACAGACGTTGGTCGCTGGCCAGCGCCGCCAGCGGAATCAACCAGGCCACGTACCAGGGCAGCAGGGCGCTTGCGGTCACGAGCAGGACCGCGGTGGCCCAGCCGGCGCCGTCGAGCCAGTCCATTTCCCCCCGCCACACGCGGCGCAGCAGCCAGATCAGCACGAACGCGAACGTCGCGGCCAGGACCAGACCGGTGATGTGCCCAAGCTCGCCCAGGCCCAGCCTGGTGGTGATGAACCCCGGGATGCTGTGCCAGTCGCCCTCGCTCTGGCCCTTCTGGAGCGTGGCCAGCATGTGCAGCGGACCCGCGCCGAAGACCCCGAACCCCAGCGCGGCGATGACCGCGCCGACGACCGCCCCGCCGAGCGCGATATCCCGCCGTCGGTTCGGGGTCCTCTGGCCGGCGCCTCCGGCCAGCGCGAACAACATCGGCAGCACCGCCGTCAGCTTGATCCCGACCGCCAACGCCATCGTCCCGCCGCCGGCCCGGTCGCGGTGCGCGAGCATCAGAGACACCCCGGCCGCCACCGCCGCCAGCATCAACAGGTCGTTGTGCCCGCCGCCGATGCCATAGAGGACGATCAGCGGGTTCAGCCCCACCAGTGCCGCCGAGCGGACCGGGTCAAGGCCACGGAGCCGGGCCGCGTTCCACCCGAAGCCGACCAGGGCCAAGCCCGAGATCGCGGCGATCGCTTTGTACGCCAGCGCGCTTGCGGCGATCGACAGCGGCGCCAGCAGATAACTGAAGATCGTGAACACGGGACCGTAGGCGGTGGGGATCGTCACCCATTTGGCGTCGATGAACGGATAGACCGGATCGAGCGCGATCGCGTGGGGGCCCTGGAGGTACGGGTTCACGCCGTACGTAGCCCCGATTCGCGCATAGGCCTGATAGCTGAACACGTCTGTGGACAGCAGCGGAGGGGCGAGCAGCACGAGCGCATATAGCGCCGCGATCGTCATCAGGACCGAGCGGCTCGACAGCCGGTGCGCCGAGCCCGCGACGACCGCGTAGCACCCGAACATCAGCGCCAGCAGCGCGATCAGGGGCGCAACCCCCAGCCCGAACCCCGAACCGCCGAATGGCCCGGCGAGCCACCCGGGAATCGGGCGCACCGACTCGGGCAGCAGCGAATCGGTGTTCGCGGCGCCGAGCGTGATCACCAATCCAGTCAGCAGCAGGCCCACGAGCCCAAGCTGTCCGGCACGGGCGCGCGACGCCGTGCCGCGCGCGTGAATCGCCGGCGCCGAGAATTCAAACGCGCCACTCTCGGGAGTGGCGCTGAGCGGCCTGCTGATGCTCATCGTCGGAAGGATGCCCACCAGGCACGCGGTGGCGGTTTGGCCATCGTTGCAATTAGGTTAGAACTGATTGCGGACCTCTCGCATTTCGCCGGTCTTTCGCGCGACGAGCGCTCTCGGGGCCGTCCCGCGAGCCGGCCCGTGCGGTGGCGCTGGCGGCGCTCAGGCACCGGTCGGCTGCCGACCGCGCCCGGCGCCCGCGGCGCTCACGCACCGACCGTCTGCCGACCGCGCCCGGCGCCCGCGATTGCGGCGCGCGCTGTTCGGCGCAGTCGGGGAACGAGCCAGATCGCCTCGAGGGCGATCCGCGTCGACATCTTGCTGGTCCCGACCGTGCGGTCCGAGAAGACGATCGGCACCTCACGGACGGTGAACCCGGCCAGGATGGCCCGATACGTGACCTCGATCTGGAACACGTAGCCCTCGGCGCGCACGCTCGCCAAGTCGATCGCCTCGAGGACGTTGCGGTGGATGCATTTGAAACCGCCGGTGAGATCTTGTACGTCTACCCGCAGAATCGTCCGTGAATACCAGCCGCCACCGCGGCTGACCAGCCGCCTGAGCACGCCCCAGTCACGCACGCCGCCGCCGGGTACGTAGCGGGAGCCGAGCACCAGGTCCGCGTCGTTGGCGGCGTCGAGCAAGTCGCCGAGATAGCCGGGATCGTGGGAGAAGTCCGCGTCCATTTCGATGACCCGCTCTGCGCCCCCCGCCAGTGCGACGGAGAAACCGGCCAGGTACGCGTGACCCAGGCCCGTCTTGGCGTCGCGATGGAGGACCTCGACCGTCGGCAGCTCATGGGCGAGCTTGTCCGCGATCGCACCGGTTCCGTCAGGGGAGTTGTCGTCGACGACCAAGACCCGATGGTCAGCGACCCCCAGCCTCTGCAGCTCGGAGGTGGTGGCGCGGACGATCGGCTCCACATTGGCCGCCTCGTTGTAGGTGGGGATCACGACCCAGAGCGACGCCATGGCCTGCGCAAGCCTAGTGATAGCTTCACTGCGTCGCGTGCACCGCAGGCGACCAAGATCCGCCCGGGGACCCGCAGATGGATGACGGCGCCAGCGCAACAAGCGAGACGATCCGGCCACCCGCGCCTGCGCGTCCGCTGCGCCACGGGGCAAAGGTCAGCATCCAGCCCCATCACCGCCGGCGCCGGGCGGCGGCGCTCGCCTGCATCGCGGTCGTGGCGCTGATCGCCGGCGCGGCCGAGGGGGCGGGTGGCGGCACCAAGCTCTCCCACCACGCCGCTTCTGCGAGCGGGTTCTTCGAGCGCATCAAGACGCTCGCCGGCCGCGGAGCGGGCTCGTTCCTCGCCGGCGAGCAGGTAGCCCAGAACGCCGCCATCAACCGGACCCTCAGCTACACCCCGTACGTCCGGATCGCCGGCTCCCAGCATCGCGAGCTGGCGCTCACCTTCGACGACGGTCCCGGGCCGTACACGCCCCAGATCCTGGCCATCCTGGAGCACGGGAACGTGCCCGCCACGTTCTTCGAAGTGGGGGTGTCGGAGATCTACTTCCACGCCTCGACGGCCGCGATCGTCGCCCACGGCTATCCGATCGGCGACCACACCGAGTCGCACGCTCCGATGGGCAAGCTCTCGCCGCGGCAGCAGCGAGCCCAGCTGTTGCAGGAGGTGTCAGCGATCGGCCTCTACGGGGCGCCGTTTCCGCGGCTGTTCCGCCCCCCCTACGGATCCTGGGACGCGGCGACGCTGCGCCTGCTGCACAAGTACCGGATGCTGATGGTCTTGTGGACCGTCGACACCAGCGACTACCGGCGCCCCGGCGTCCGCGCGATCGTTCATTCGGCCGTCTCCGGCGCCCGGCCCGGTGCCATCATCCTGCTCCACGACGCCGGCGGCGACCGCTCCCAGACAGTGGCGGCGCTGCCCAGGATCATCAGGGCGCTGCGGGCTCGCGGCTACAGGTTCGTGACCGTGCCACAGCTGCTGCTCGACAATCCCGCCCCGCACAACCAGCACATCTCGGCGGTCATCGGCGCGGGGGGATGAGTCGGTGGCGCGGCGCGCCGGCGCGTGAGCGTCTTGGCCCGGCGCGCGCGTGAGCGCCTGTGGCCCGGCGCGCCGGCGCGTGAGCGATCGCGCCGCTACCGCCGCACGTACGCGACGCGATTCCAGCTCGGCTCGGGCGCCAGCTCGATCGGCTCGCCATCCCGATCGGGCTGGATGTACACGAAGGCGTTCGCGTCTTCATCGAAGGACACGTCGAGCTCCCCTTCCTTGACGCGCTGATCGAGCCACGCACTGCGGAAGATCAGGCGGCGCAGCCAGTGGACGAGCGAGCGATCAGACGGGCCGACCAGTTCGGGCCAGCATTCGTTCACATGCTCGCCCAGCCTCGACGCCGGCTCGCTGACCTCGCCATTGACGACCAGGTTGATCAGGTCCTCCGCCTCATCCTCCTCGACCGTGCCCTCCAGGAATCCCAGCTTCCGTGCCGCCTGCTCGCAACGCTCGCGAAAGTCGTGCTCATTGAACGTGAACCGCAGCTCTCCGTATTCGAGCACGAAGTCATCGCCCGAGCTGTAATTCCCGCGCCGGTACATAGAAGCGTCGTGATCATATGGGCGATTCCTGCTCGGCCGCAGCGGCTGAATGCGATGTTGCAGGAGAGGGGTGATTTTGAGCTGTCTCGGCGCTCTGGTCGTCATGGAATCAGAGGCAGCGACGATCCTCGTCGTCGAGGATCACCGGGCCACCCGGACGTTCCTGGCCGACAATCTCGCCGCCGACGGCTACGAGCTGCTCGAGGCCGAGACCGCCGCCGAGGCCCAGCACCTGATCGAGACGACGTTCCCCGATCTCGCGATCGTCGACCTCGGCCTGCCCGATCGAGACGGCCTCGACCTCCTGCGCCGCGTCCGCGAGGCCGACCGGATCGCCGGGCGGATCGACCCAGACCTGCCGCTGCTCGTGCTGACCGGCCGCGCCGGCGACCTCGACCGGCTGCGCGGGTTCGATCGCGGGGCAGACGACTACGTCACCAAACCATTCAGCTATCCCGAGCTGCGCGCCCGGGTCGTCGCGCTGCTGCGTCGCAGCCGCCGCCGCCCGGGAGCGGGTCGAATCAGGATCGGCCCACTCGAGCTCGACCCGTCTTCGCGTCAGGTCTGGCTGCACGGCGAGCGGCTCGAGCTGTCGAAGAAGGAGTTCGCGTTGACGCGCGCTCTCTCCGCCGAACCGACTCGCGTGTTCACCCGCGAGGAGCTGCTGCGCGGGGTCTGGGGCTTTCGCTCCCTCGGCACGACCCGCACGCTCGACTCACACGCCTCACGCCTGCGCAAGAAGCTGAATGCCCGGGGAGACAGCTTCGTCGTCAACGTGTGGGGCGTCGGCTACCGGCTCGTCGACGGGGCTCTGGAGTGATCGCGACCGTCGCCGGCTGGCTGTCGGCGGGCCTCGCCGCCGCACTTGCACTCGTGGCCTGGCGGTTGCTCGCGGTTCGGACGGAGGCCGTCGCCCGGGCCTCGCATGAGCTGAGGAACCCGCTCACGGCCGCGAGACTAGGCTTGGAGCTCGGGGTCCGCTGCGGCCGGTTGCCGCCCGACCGGCTGCGGGCGATCGACCTCGAGCTCGAGAGCGCCGCGCTCGCGCTCGAGGACCTAGGCGGTATCGGGGCCCGCCGGCAGGCCCGCCGCCAGGGTGGGCTGGCCGGGGAGGACGAGGTCGGGCTGTGCGAGCTCGTCGCCGACCTGGTGGAGGCCTGGGGCCCAATCGCGGATGCCCGCGGCGTCAAGCTGCGGGTTCGCTGGAGTGGAGGCTCCGGTCCCGTGCGCGGCGATCGCCTGCGTCTCGCCCAGGCGACCGGGAACCTGATCGCGAACGCGATCGAGCACGGGGGAGGGGAGGTCGAGCTGCGCGGAACCGATCAAGGCGCCGGCGTACGGCTCGAAGTGCTCGACCGCGGGCCAGGGTTGCCGGCTCCGGTCAACGTGCTCGCGCGCCGCGCCGGCCGCAGCCGCCGCCGGGCCGCCCGGGGCCGCAAGCGGGCGGGCCGCGGCCGGGGCCTGGCGATCGCGGTCGCGGTCGCCGAGGCGCACGGCGGGCGGCTGGCGGCCGCTCCCTCGGAGCGCGGAGCGCGATTGGTGCTGGAGTTGCCGGCGGCCCATCGCGAGCCGCCGGCGCCGGTGTCCGCGCCGATGACGGGGTTCAGCGCGACGGCATCCGCGCCGACGGCGGGGTTCGCGCCGGCGCCGGCTCCAGCGCCGGGGGACCGCCCGGCGGCGGTGCCGGACTCGTAACGGCGTTCAAACAGGTGATCACCGCACAGACGGCCGTCGGGAGCGGCCGCCGGTGCGGCCCGGCCGTACCATCGGCCCCGTTCTTATGTCGAACCTCAGCGGTCGGCGAACCTACGCACACGCCCCGGACGGAACCGCGCCGGTCCTGCAAGGCCCCACCCATCTCTCCGATCTGCACCGGATGTTGCAAGCGCCGAGCGCGCGTTCAGCCGACCGCGGCCACGGCGGAACGACCGGCGCCGCGGGCGTTTTCGACGCCCAATGGGGACGGCGGCAGCCGCGGTGGGGCGTCGCGTGGGAAATAGGTTGCAATGTGGGGGAAAGTGGGGTAAAGTGGGCGACGCATGCGAAACCCGGGTGGCAGGGCTCCTCCCACCCAGCCACCCGGGTTCGGAATTCGGTTAGTCGGATGAGAACCCTTGATCTTCCGCGGCACCTTCGAACACGCGCTCGACGCGAAGCACCGTCTGACGATCCCCTCGAAGTTCCGGGCGGCGCTGGCCAGCGGGGTGGTGCTGGCGGCTTCGCCCGAAACCATCGAGACGGCGCCGCGGTCGCTGTCGATCTGGACGCCCGGCGCCTACGACGCGTACACCGCAGCGGCGCTCGCGGGGCTCAACCCCCTGTCACCGAGGGCTCGCGATCTGAAGCGGTTCTTCTTCAACTTCTCCCATGACACCGAGCTTGACTCAGCCAATCGGGTGATGATTCCGCCGACGCTCATGGACTACGCCGGGCTCGGCAAGGAGGTCGTGGTCGTCGGCTCGGGCGAGTGCCTCGAGGTGTTCGACCGGGCCCGGTATGACGGCTACAGCGCCGACGTGTTGATCAGAGCCCCCGACATTGCAGCGAGTCTTGGCGACACTTCTTGACATGATCCAGACGCACATCCCGGTGCTCGCCGGCGAGCTGATCGACCTGCTCGATCCACAGCCCGGCGAGGTGGCGGTGGACTGCACGTTCGGCGGTGGCGGCCACGCCCGGCTGATCGGCGAGCGCATCGGACCGGCGGGCGCGCTGATCGCGATCGACCGCGATCCCCTCGCCGAGGAACGGTTCGCGGAGCTGTCAACGGAGCTGAGCTGCCACACCCGGTTCATCCGGGCCGATTTCGTGACCGGACTGGGCCAGCTACGGGAAGAGGCCCTCGCCCCCGACCTGATCTACCTCGATCTCGGGATGTCGTCGATGCAGGTGGACGCGTGGGCGCGGGGCTTCTCCTATGCCTACGACGCACCGCTCGACATGCGAATGGACCCCGACCAGGAGCTCACCGCCCGGGAGATCGTCAACACCTGGGATGAGCGCCGGCTGGCCCGGCTCCTGCGCGATTACGGCGAAGAGCGCTATGCCTCTCAGATCGCGCGCACGATCGCGCGCGAGCGCCGGCGGGAGGAGGTGACCTCGACCCAGCAGCTCGTCGATGCCATCAAGGCCGCGATCCCGATTCCGGCCCAATTCGCCGGCGGTCATCCGGCGCGCCGGACCTTCCAGGCGTTGCGGATCGCGGTCAACGACGAACTCGCCCAACTCGACGCGGGACTGCCCCTGGCCTGGGACCTGCTGCGTCCGGGAGGACGGCTGGCGGCGATCTCGTTTCACTCGCTCGAGGACCGTCGGGTCAAGCGGTTCCTCGCCGCCCGAGCGCGCGGATGCATCTGTCCGCCGGAGCTTCCGGTCTGTGTCTGCGGACGCCGGCCCGAGGCGGAGCTCCTCACTCGTCGCGCCCTCGCCCCGACGCCGGGTGAGGTGGCGGCGAATCCCAGGTCGAAAGCAGCGCATCTGCGCGCCGCCCGCAAGTTGGCGGCCACAACGACATGACGCCCCCCACGACGACATGACGCCCGCCACGACGACATGACGCCCCCGGCACGCACGCCCGCCGGCCGCCGCGAAGCGGACAGGTCCGCAGGCCGCGCCCCCGCCAGTCCCGACGGTCCCCGGCCGGCGGCCCCGTCGCGCGGTCCGGGCCATCGCCGGCCGCTGCGCCGGCAGCCCGCTCCGGCCGCCCCGCGGAGGGTCTCGGGGCCGAGCGGCGGACGCGCGAGCGCCGACGCCGGCGCGAGGGTGGCCGGGGGACGGGTCTCGGTCCCGAGGCGCGCCCACAGCCACAGCTCGTCGCTTCCCACGCGAGTGCTGGCCTTCGTTCGCGCCCTGCCCGACCATCCGCTGCTCGACCGGATCGTCCGCGGCCGGGCCTGGATCCCGCTCCTCGGCGTGATGCTGGCGGGGATCGTGGCGATGCAGGTCGAGGTGCTCAAGCTTGGCGCGAGCATGGGGCGGGCGATCGAGCAGGGCACGGCGCTCCAGAGTCGCAACGAGCTGCTGCGCGCGAACGTGGCTACGCTGGCCGACGATCAGCGGATCGAGCGCTTGGCCGCCGGTATGGGAATGGTGATGCCGGCGCCGACCGAGGTTGGCTTCCTTTCGGTCCGGCCGGAGAACCCGCGACGCGCGGCCGCCAACATCCACGAGCCCGACCCCTCGGCGTTCCTGTCCTCGCTCAGCGCGCTGACCTCGTCGAGCAGCGACACCGCCGGCGCCACGCCGCTGGGGACGAGCTCGAGCGCGACGGCCGCGGGCACGGTGGGCGCCACGGCCACGGCAACGGCGCAGGGATCCGGGCCAGTCACCCCGGCGGCGACGACAACCGCGGCGGACACGACAGCAACGTCCACGACCGAGCCTGCGGCCACGCAGGCCACATCGGCCACACCAACACAAACGACCCCGACCCAGGCCACCACCACCTCACAGCCCACCGGTACGACCGGGGGCGCGGCCGCCGCCGGCGGGGGCTGATCAACGTTGGGCCCGATCGATCGACGTATCGGGATCGTGTTCGTGGCCTTCCTCGCCCTTCTGGGGATCGCCATGATGCGTGCCACCTACCTCGGTGCGGTTCGCGCTCCCTCGCTCCAGCGGGCCGCGTTGACCCAGCAGGTGACTACGTCGACGATTCCCGCGGAACGCGGCACGATCACCGACCGCAACGGGCTCGAGCTGGCCATCAGCGAGTCGGCCGATGACATCGCCGCGGATCCGTACCTGCTCAAGGACCCGGCCGCCGAGGCCCAGAAGCTGGCGCCACTGCTCGGCGTGCCGCTGGGCACCGTGCTCGGCGAGCTGACCCGGCGCCACACCGGCTTCGTCTATCTCGTTCATCTGTTGCCCGGCGACCGCGCGGCGGCGATCCAGAATCTGCACCTCGACGGCATCACGTTGATCCCCGAGGTCACCCGGGTCTATCCGCGCTCCTGGGCCGCATCTCAGGTCCTGGGGACGGTGGGGTGGGGGGATCGCGGCCTCAGCGGTATCGAATACCGCTACAACAGCGCGCTGCGCGGCCGGGACGGAGTGCGCAAGATCGTCAGCGACGCGATTGGACAGCCGATCTCGATCGACGACGTGCGGCCCACGAAGCCCGGGGAGACGATCAAGCTGACCATCGACGCCGCCCTGCAGGACGAGGTGGAGCAGGTCCTCGCCGGCGTCGGCGCGCAGTACTCGCCCAGGGGGGCCACGGCGATCGTGATGAATCCGAACACCGGTTCGATCCTGGCGCTGGCCAACTGGCCGCGGGTCAACGCCAACGACGTCGCCGGTGCCCCGTCATACGCCACCGAGGACCGGGCGGTGAGCTTCAACTACGAGCCGGGCTCGACGTTCAAGGCGATCACGGTCGCCGGCGCGCTCCAGGACGGGATCGTCACGCCGGGAAGCCAGTTCGACATCCCCCCGATGCTGCAGGTCGCCGACCGGCAGATCCACGACGCCGAGGACCACGGCTACGAGACGCTGTCGGTGGCGCGCATCCTCCGCGTCTCGAGCAACATCGGCGCCGACGAGATCGGGATGCGCCTCGGCGCCAAGCGCTTCGACTACTGGGTCCACCGGTTCGGCTTCGGCGCCCCGACCGGCATCGACCTCCCGGGCGAAGAGCAGGGGATCGTCCTCCATTACTGGCAGTACTCGGGCTCCTCGATGGGGAACCTGCCGATGGGCCAGGGCGAGTCGGTCACTCCGATCCAGATGGCCACCGCGTACTCGGCGATCGCCAACGGGGGGATCCTGCGGCCGCCCCACATCGTGCAAGCCATCGGCGGCAAGCCGACGAAGCTCCCCGCCGGCCACCGCATCATCTCCACGACGGCCGCGGGCGAGCTGCGCAACATGCTGCGCGGCGTCTTCGGCGAAGGGGGAACGGCGTCGGGCGCGGCGATCCCCGGCTACGACCTCGCGGGCAAGACCGGGACCGCGAACGAGGTCATCAACGGCCAGTACTCGAGCTCCGCCTACGCCGCCTCGTTCATCGGCTTCGTCCCCGCCCGCCGTCCGCAGCTGCTCGTGGCGGTGATGGTCGACCGCCCGCAGGGGGCGATCTACGGCGGATCGGTGGCGGCGCCGGCGTTCCAGAAGATCGTCGGCTGGGCGGTGCCGTACCTCGGGATCTCGCCCCGCTGATCGCCCGCCGCTCGGCTCGGTGATGGGCTCTGCCTCGAAGGCTGAGAGCGGGTGGCGCTGTGTATCGCCGGCGGCAGCTCAGCCCAGCTGGCGTTTCAAGGTCGCCAGTCGCTCGTCCCACTGGCCGCCGACCTCAGCCATCCACGACACCGCCTCCGACAGCGGCGCGGGCGTGACCCGGTAGCGCACCTCGCGGCCGGCGCGCTCGCGATCGAGCAGGCCGGCATCGGTCAGGGCCCCCAGGTGCTTGAGCACCGCCTGCCGCGAGATCGGAAAGCCGGCGGCGAGCTCGGTCGCGGTCGCGGACGGCTGGTCGGCGATCGCCGACAGCAGCGCCCGCCGGGTGGGGTCGGCCAGGGCGCCGAATACCGCCCCGGCCTGGTCGGTCGCGCTCGACACGATCAGGCGGCCACCAGCGCCGGGCCGAACGTCCTGCCCCCGACATGGCGCATGGGCATGCCGACCAGATCCAGCAGCTCGAGCGGCCGGGTCTCGACGACGCGCAGCACGGTCCGCTCGTCGTCCTCTCTCAGCAGCAGCTCGACGCGCGTGGCCGGCTCGTCGTCGGCGCCCCACCAGAACACGAGCCGCTCGGGAGCGAGCACGTCCTCGATCCAGCCCGCCTTGAGCTCATCGCCCGAGCGGAAGCACGCGTCGCCGCCGGGGCGCAGGTCGAGCTGGACCTCCTCGGCGAGCCAACCATCGCCGGTCACGGCCTCCCAGACCTCCTCGGCGGGGGCCTGCACCACAACCTCGCGCTCGATCTTCTCGGACATCGGTGCCTCCTTCGAGCTCATGCGCAACCTCTGGGTTGCACATATGCTATCTTCACGCAACCAGTCAGTTGCACCTTAGCATCTCCAGGAGGTCCCCATGCCACTCGTTCCGATGGTCGTCGAGCAGACCGCTCGTGGCGAGCGCTCGTTCGACATCTACTCGCGCCTGCTCAACGATCGCGTCGTGTTTCTGGGCGGCCAGGTCGACGAGGAGACCGCGAACCTGATCGTCGCCCAGCTCGTCCATCTCGAGTCCGACGACCCCGACAAGGACATCCACCTCTACATCAACTCCCCCGGCGGCTCGATCTACGCCGGCCTGGCGATCTACGACACGATGCAGTTCATCCGTCCCGACGTGCAGACCATCTGCTACGGGATCGCCATGTCGATGGGATCGCTGCTGCTCATCGGCGGTGCGTCCGGCAAGCGGATGGCGCTGCCGAACAGCCGGATCCTGATCCACCAGCCGTCTGGCGGCTTCGAGGGACAGTCGACCGACGTCGAGATCCACGCGCGCGAGATCCTGGCCCTGCGGGCCCGCGTGGACGAGATCTACGCCAAGCACACCGGCCAGTCGATCGAGCGGGTCCACGCGGACATGGAACGCGATCGCTACTTCACCGGCGAGGAGGCGCTGGCCTACGGGCTCGTGGACCACGTACTGGAGCGGCGGGAGCTGACCAACGGGCGGCGGGGATTCGGGACGCGCTAGTGGCTAGCCCCGGCCCGTCGGTTGGCTGGGGCGCGACGAGGTCTGCGAGCCGAAATGCCGTTCCGCGGCATCGACGATGTGCTCGGCCAGGGCCAGCGAGGAGGTCGCCGCCGGCGAGGGCGCGTTGCGGACGTGCACCGCGTGGTCGGTGTAGGAGAGCACGAAGTCGTCGACGAGCTTGCCGTCGCGCCCGACGGCCTGGGCCCGGATCCCCGCGTGCGCCCGCTCCAGGTCGGAGCGCCCCAGCCCGGGCACGTAGCGGGCGGCGTGCCTGGCGAACGCTCGCCGGCTCGCCGCCTGCTGCAGCTCGCGAACGCCGGTTCGCCACCACCGGGCCGCCATCCGCCAGGTGCCCGGCCAGGCGAGCGTGTCGCGCACGTCCGCCGCGGACACGGTCCGCAGACGGTAGGCCTCGCGCGAGGCCACCAGCAGCGCCGAGGGCCCGAGCAGCACCTCGCCGTCGATCCGCGGCGTCAGGTGGACGCCGAGGAACGGCAGCGCGGGATCGGGGACGGGATAGATCAAGCCGCGGACGAGGTCCCGGCGTTCGGGCCGCAGCTTCAGGTAGCCCCCTCGGAAGGGCACGATGCGCGGGTCGGGCGACGCGCCGGCCCGCACGGCCAGCTGGTCTGAGCGCAGCCCGGCGCAGAACACCGCCCCCGACGCCTCGACGCCCTCTCCGGACGGCCCGAGCAGGCGAATTCGCCTGTCCGCGGCATCGACGCCGCCGACCTTCCACCCCAGCCGCAGCTCGCCTCCTGCCGCCCGGACATCATCGGCGAGCAGCCGGCAGACGGCCTCGAAGTCGACGATGCCGGTGTGCGGCGAATGCACCGCCGCCACGCCCGTGGCATGCGGCTCGATCTCGCGGATCTCCGCGCCGGCCACGCGAGCGATGCCGGGGACGCCGTTGGCCCGCGCTCTTCGCTCGAGCTCGTCGAGGCCCGGCAGCTCGCGCGGGTCGGTGGCGATGATCAGCTTGCCGATCCGCCGATGGGGAATGCCGTTGCGCTCACAGTAGGCGTACATCCGGGCCGCGCCGTCGACGCATAAGCGGGCTTTGAGCGAGCCCGGGGCGTAGTAGACGCCGGCGTGGATGACGCCGCTGTTGTGGCTCGTCTGATGAGCGGCCACCTGGTCGGCGGCGTCGACTACGACCACCCGACCACCCGGTCGGCGGGCGAGCAGCTCGCGCGCCACCGCGAGTCCGAGGATGCCCGCCCCGACCACTGCGGTGTCATAGCGGCTCGTCATCGCGCCCACGATAGACGGCCCACGGTTCGCCTCGACCAGCTGATCTCCGCCCCCGTAAGTACCCTCCCAGCCGATGCAGCTCAAGCACGTGATCCCCGCCGTGCCCGCCGCCGCCGGACGGCTCGAGATCGCGGCGCTCGCCTACGACAACCGCGCGGTCGTCCCCGGCACGCTGTTCTTCTGCGTCCCCGGATTCACGCGCGACGGCCACGAGTTCGCACCTCGGGCGATCGCCGACGGTGCCGTCGCGCTGGTCGTCGAGCGGCCGCTGGGCACCGCCGTTGCCGAGATCCAGGTCGAATCGGTCCGCCGAGCCATGGCGCCGGCGGCCGCCCGTTTCTACCGCGACCCGACGGCGGAGCTCGAGGTCGTCGGCGTCACCGGGACCAACGGCAAGACCACGACGGCATTCCTGATCCGGGCGCTGCTCGAGGCCGATGGACGGCAGACCGGCCTGCTGGGGACGGTCAAGTCGGTCGTCGGCGGCAAAGAGCACGAGGTGGTCCGGACCACCCCCGAGGCGATCGACCTCCAGCGGACCTTCAGAGAGATGCTCGACCACGGCGATCAGGCCTGCGCGATGGAGGTCTCATCGCACGCGCTGGAGCTGCACCGAGCCGACTCGATCCACTTCGCGGCGTCGATCTTCACCAACCTCACGCAGGACCATCTCGATTTCCATCCCACGATGGAGGCGTACTTCAACGCCAAGCGGCGGCTGTTCACCGATGCCGACACCGGCCACGCGATCGTCAACCTCGATGACCCCTACGGCGCCCGGCTGGCCGCGGAGCTGACCGGCGCGATCACCTTCGGACTCGACAGCCCGTCCGCCACCTACCGTGCCCTCGACGTCGAGACGAGCGTCGCCGGCACCCGTTTCACGGCCAGAACCCCGGCCGGCGACATCGAGCTGATCTCGCCGCTGCGGGGGCGGTTCAACGTCTACAACGTCCTCGGGGCGATCGCCGCCACCCGATCGCTCGGCGTCCCGCTCGCCGTCGCCGCCGAAGCGATCCGAACCGCCGGTCAGGTGCCGGGGCGATTCCAGACCGTCGACGAGGGTCAGGGCTTCGCTGTGGTCATCGACTACGCCCACACCCCCGACTCGCTGGAGAACGTGCTGGGGGCGGCGAGACGCCTGACCGACAGGCGCGTACACGTCGTGTTCGGCGCCGGCGGCGATCGTGACCGCGGCAAGCGGCCGCTGATGGGGGAGATCGCCACGCGACTGGCCGACCGGATCATCGTCACCTCCGACAACCCCCGCTCGGAGGATCCCGAGGCGATCATCGCCGAGATTCTCGAGGGGGTTCACGACCCCGGCCAGGTCGAGCACAACGCCGATCGCCGCACGGCCATAGCCGAGGCGATCGCCGGCGCGGAACCGGGCGACGTGGTCGTGATCGCCGGCAAGGGGCACGAACAGGGCCAGGAGTTCGAGGGGGGACGCAAGCTCCCGTTCGACGATGTGACCGTCGCGCGTGAGATCCTGCGGAGCGTGCCCTTGAACGCCGGCGCTCGCCAGCAGTGAAACGTTGGACACCCCAACAAGTGGCCCACGCGGCGGGCGCTCGGCTGATCTCCCCGCCGCCGACGGCGGCGGGACCGGAGCGCACCGTGATCGACTCGCGCGCGGCCGGCCCCGGGACGCTGTTCGTCGGCTTGCCGGGAGAGAATGCCGACGGCGGCGCGTTCGCCCCCCAGGCCCTCGCCGCCGGAGCATGGGGAGTGCTGGTCACCCCCGGCCACGCCGAGGCCGCGAAGTGCGCGCCGCCCGGGGTCCTGCTCGCGGCCGAGGACCCGCTGCACGGGCTGCACGCCCTGGCCACGAGCTGGAGGCGCCACCTCGGCGCGAAGGTGATTGGCGTCACGGGCTCGACCGGCAAGACGACGACCAAGGAGCTGCTGCTCGCGGTCCTGGCGCCTCACCGCCACACGGTCGCCTCGCGCGCGAACTTCAACACCGAGATCGGGCTGCCGCTCGAGATCTTGGGCGCGCCGGAAGGAACCGAGGTGCTGGTGCTGGAGATGGCCATGCGCGGCCCCGGGCAGATCGCCGAGCTGGCCGGCGTCGCCGAGCCCGACGTCGGGGTGATCGTCAGCGTGGGGCCGGTCCATCTCGAGCTGCTGGGCACGGTCGAGGCCATCGCGGCGGCCAAGGCCGAGCTGATCGCTGCCCTTCCCGCCGGCGGAACGGCGGTGATCCCGGCCGGCGAGCCCCTGCTCGAGCCCCACCTGCGCGGCGGCATCGACGTGGTCAGCTTCGGCGAGGGCGGGGAGGTGCGGCTGGCGCAGGCGGATCCCGAGCACGTGACGATCGAGGCCCGGGAAGCGCGGATCGAGCTCGAGGTCCCGTTCACGCAGGCACACCTGCGCACCGATCTGCTCGCCGCCGTTGCGGCGGCGATGGCGATCGGCGTGACCCCGGAAGGCCGGGTCGAGCTGGCGCTGTCGCCGGGCCGCGGCCAGCGGACCGCACTCCCCACCGGCGTGACGGTCATCGACGATTGCTACAACGCCAACCCGATGTCGATGCGCGCCGCCCTCGACGACCTGGCCGCGAGCTCGGACGGCAGCGGCGCCGGCCGGCGGGTGGCGATCCTCGGCGACATGCTCGAGCTCGGGCCCGAGGCCCGCCGCCACCACGTCGAGATCGGCCGCTACGCGGAGGAGGCTCGACTCGACCTGCTGGTCACGGTGGGCCCGCTGGCCTCGGCGATGGGCGACGGTTTCGAGGGCGAGATCCACCGCGTGGCCGACGCCGGCGAGGCCGCCGCGCTCGCCCCCGAGCTGCTCCAGGAAGGCGACGTGGTCCTGGTCAAAGCGTCGCGGGGGGTTGGGCTGGAGCTTGTGTGCACGGCGCTCCGGGCGGGAATCGACGGCTGATGGGGTCGGTCTCAGGACGGGTCCTGATCGCCGGCACCTCGGCGCTGCTGCTATGCCTGTTCCTGAGCCCGCGGTTCATCGACTTTCTCCGGGGCCGCGAGTTCGGGCAGAACATCCGCGAGGAGGGACCCCAGGGCCACCAGACCAAGGCGGGCACGCCGACGATGGGCGGGGTGATCATCTTCGTGGCCTTCGCGATCCCGTTCCTGATCCTGTCCACGCGCGACTGGCAGTCGCTGGGGGTGTTCGGCGCCACCGTCGCCTGTGCGCTGCTCGGATTCGCCGACGACTACACGAAGATCGTCCGCCGCCGTTCGCTGGGGCTGCGCGCGCGCACCAAGCTGGTGCTGACGGTGGCGATCTCCGTCGGTTTGTGGTGGGTGGCGACGCAGAAGGCCCATCTTCAACCCACCGTCCGCTTCCGCTTCGTCGACGTGAACATCGATCTTGGCCCCATCTATCCGCTCTTCATCTACCTGGTGGTGGCGGGAACCACCAGCGGCGTGAATCTCACCGACGGCCTCGACGGGCTGGCCGCCGGATGCGCCGCGATCGTGCTGCTGGCCTACATCGGGATCACGTTCATCACTCCCGGCGAGCGCGATCTGAGCCTGCTCGCGGCCTGCCTGGTGGGTGCCTGCATCGGCTTTCTGTGGTTCAACAGCTTTCCCGCCAGCATCTTCATGGGGGACACCGGCTCGCTGGGGCTGGGCGGGGCGATCGCCGGGATGGCGGTCATGACCAAGACCGAGGTGCTGCTGATCCTGCTTGGCGGGATCTTCGTGATCGAGGCCTTGTCGGTGGTGATCCAGGTATTCGCGTTCCAGACCTTCCGCAAGCGGGTGTTCCTGATGGCGCCAATCCACCACCACTTCGAGCTCCAGGCGTGGTCGGAGACGAAGATCATCCTGCGCTTCTGGATCGTCGCCGCCGCCTGCGGCGCGATCGGCTTCACGGTGTACCAGCTCAGCATCCGTGGCTAGAGTCCGGCCGCCGCTGCCGCCAGCCCCGTATCTGGTCATCGGCTTGGCGCGGTCGGGCACCGCCATCGCTCTGGCGCTGCGGGCCCTGGGGCACGAGGTGATCGGGGTCGACTCGGGATGGGGCGAGGACGAGCGGCTCCGGGAGGCCGCGGGAAGGCTTTCGCGAGCGGGCGTCGAAGTTCACCTGGATGCGTCAGGCGACGCCTTTGCCGCCCGCGCCGGGACGCTCATCAAGAGTCCCGGCGTACCCCAGCGAGCGCCCGCGATCCGCGCCGCGCGGGAGCGCGGCGTGCCCGTGCTGGGTGAGCTCGAGCTGGCCTGGCGGCTGCTCGGGAACGAGTTCGTAGCCGTGACCGGGACCAACGGCAAGACGACGACGACCGAGTGGATCGGCCACATCCACCGGGAGGCGGGCGCGCCCGTCGCCGTCGCCGGCAACGTCGGCACGCCGCTGTCGTCGCTGATCGGGACGCTCGGCGCGGAGGCCACGGTGGTCTGCGAGGCCTCGTCGTTCCAGCTCGAGGACAGCGAGCAGTTCGCGCCTGAGGCCGCCGTGCTGCTGAACCTGGCGCCCGACCACCTCGACCGTCACGAAAGCTACGAGGACTACGTCGCCGCCAAGCTGCGCGTGTTCGCCAACCAGGGCAACGACGACGTCGCGGTCACGGCCGACGACCTCGACGTCGAGGACATCGGCGGCTGCGCGCGCCGGGTGCTGTTCGGCGCCGGACCCGAGGCCGAGCTCGCCGACCGGGCGGGATACCTGTGGTGGGACGGGCAGCCGCTGCTGGCGGTCTCCGAGCTGGCGCTTCCCGGAGATCACAACCGCCAGAACGCGATGGCGGCCGCCGCGGCCTGCCTGGCCCGCGGGCTGGAGGGCGAGGCGGTGGCGGCGGGCCTGCGGACGTTCAGAGGGGTCGCCCACCGGCTCGAGCGCCTGGCGGTGCACAACGGCGTCGCCTACGTCAACGACTCCAAGGCCACGAACGTCGCCAGCACGATCGTCGCCCTGCGAGCGTACCCGGGCGGGATACACCTGATTGCCGGGGGCCGCGGCAAGCAGCAGGACTTCTCGCCGCTGGCGCCCCTGGTCGCCGAGCGCTGCCGGGCGGTGTATCTGATCGGCGAGGCGGAAAGCGAGATCGCCACGGCGCTGCTCGACACCGGCGTGCCGATCCACCACGAGCACGACCTGGAGCGCGCCGTCGCGCGAGCCCGAGCCGGGGCCCTCGCCGGCGAGGTGATCCTGCTCTCGCCCGCGTGCGCGAGCTACGACCAGTATCCGGACTTCGAGGCCCGCGGCGAGCATTTCCGCAGCCTGGTGGGGGCGAGATGACGCCGGGACGAGCGTTTCCGCAGCCTCGTGGGGGCGAGATGCCGCCGGGGCGGCGCTGATGGCCACCTCGGCGCCGGCCCCGCGTCAGCGACGCTCGGCCAAGGATGGGCCGGGCCCGAAGCGGACCCGCGCCGCGGCCCGCCACGTCCCGCCGCCGTTGGAGCACCGTATCCTGATGACGGCGACGTTGTGCCTGCTGGCGTTCGGCGCGGTGATGGTCTACAGCGCGTCCTCACCGCTGGGGGTCTTGAACGGGAAGGGCAACGGGACCGGCGAGTTCGTGCGCTACCTGGTCTTCGCCTCGATCGGCTTGGCGGTGATGCACGTGTTCGAGCGGCGCGGCCTCGCCTTGCTCGACCGCCGCCTGGTCACCGTCCTGCTCATGGGCTCGTTCTCGCTGCTGCTGCTGGTGCTGGTGCCGGGCTTCGGGATCGAGGTCAACGGCGCCCGACGCTGGTTCAGCGCCGGGCCGATCCAGTTCCAGCCCTCGGAGTTGATGAAGCTGGCCATCATCCTCTACGTGGCCAGGTATCTGGCCGAGCACCCCAAGCGAATCCGAGGGCTGCGCCAGGCGGTGGCCCCGGTCGCCGTGGTCGCCGGCCCGGCTTGTCTGCTGATCGTGCTCGAGCCGGATCTCGGGACCGCGCTGGTGATCGTCTTCTCGATCACCGCGCTGCTGATCGCCGCCGGGATGCCCGCGCGCAACCTGGCGCTGCTGGCCCTGCTGGCCGCGGTGGCGGTGATGGCGATGGTGATGATCCAGCCCTATCAGCGGGCCAGGCTGACGGCGTTCCTGCATCCCTGGTCCTCGAAATCGACGGCGGGGTTCCAGGCCGTCCAGGGGCAGATCGCCCTCGGCTCCGGGGGGCTGCTGGGCGTGGGCCTGGGACGCTCGGTGCAGAAGATCTTCTATCTGCCCGAGGCGCAGACCGACTTCATCCTCGCCGTGATCGGGGAGGAGCTCGGCGTCCTCGGGATCTTCGGCGTCGTCTTCCTGTACGGGATGATCGCCTACGCCGGGCTGCGCACCGCGCGCCGAGCCGTGGGCCGGTATGCCAAGCTGCTCGCCACCGGGCTCACCTCACTGATCCTGTGCCAGGGCCTCCTCAACATCTTCGTGGTCCTCGGGCTGGCGCCGCTGACCGGCGTGCCGCTGCCCTTCATCTCCTACGCCCCGACGAATCTGTGCGTGATGCTGGCCTCGGTCGGGCTGCTGCTGAACATCTCGCGGCCGGGGGCACGTCGCTTGCAGGTCGTGGGCACCCCCGGCCGGGAACGTGAGCGGTCCGCGGATCGTGATCGCCGCCGGCGGGACCGCGGGTCACGTCGTGCCCGCGCTGGCGGTGGCGGACGCGCTCCGGGATGAGGGCGCGGACGTCACGTTCGCCGGCGGCCAGCGTGCGGAGCTCGAGCTCGTTCCCGCGGCCGGGTATCAGCTGCGTTCGCTCCGCGTCGAGCCTTTGCACCGTGGACACCCCGTAAGAGCGGCGCGGGCGGCGGCGACAGATGCCCTGGCCGTGCGCTCGGCGCGGCGGATGCTCCGGGAGGTCGACCCCGCCGCGGTGCTGGGGGCCGGGGGATACGTGGCTGGGCCGGTCGGGCTGGCGGCGGTCCTGCGGCGGCGTCCGCTGGTGCTGATGGAGGCCGACAGCCATCTCGGCCTCACCAATCGGCTGCTCGCGCCGGTGGCGCGAAGGGTCTGCCTGGCGTTCCCGATCGATGGCCGAGAGGGGAAGCGCTACCGCATCACCGGGCGCCCGGTGCCGGCGCCGGCCAGGGACCGGGACGCCGCCCGGGCACGGTTCGGGATCGGCGCCGACGAGCTGTGCGTGCTCGTGTTCGGTGGCTCCCAGGGTGCCCGCTCGATCAACCGCGCCGCGCTCGAGGCGTTCGCCGGCGCGCGCTTCAGGATTCTTCACGCCGCCGGCGAGCGCGACCTGGGCGAGCTTCGCTCACCCGGTCGGCACTACGACCTGCGCGGCTACATCCCCGACTTCGGGGAGGCCCTGCTGGCCAGCGACCTGGTGGTGGCCCGGTCCGGCGGCTCGATCTTCGAGATCGCCGCCGCGGGGCGGCCCGCGGTGCTCGTGCCCTACCCGTACGCCACCGCCGATCACCAGGCGGCCAACGCGCGGTTCATGGCCGATGCGGGGGCGGCGATCGTGATCGCCGACGCCGAGCTGACCGGCCCCAGGCTGGCCCAGGAGGTGGGCCGGCTGCTCGCCGATCGAGGCCGGCTGGCGGCGATGGCGAACGCCTCCGCGGGCCTGGCGAGACCTGACGCCGCACGGGAGATCGCCCACGAGCTGCTCGCGGTGGGGCGGACGAGCCGGCAGCCAGGAGAGCGGCGCTAGTACGGCTGGCTCGGGTAGCGCGGCCCGAGCCGTCCGTTGGCGTGGGCGGCGAGCGCGATCGCACGGGCCATCCAGAACGTCCCGGCGGCGGTTCCGCCGTTGCACGGACCGCTGCTGTTGCCGGGTGGCGAGCTCCACAGGAACGCGTCCACCCGGCTGAAGCCGGTATCGGTGGTCGGCCGGGGCCCCATCGCCCGCCCCGGGGGGTTGCACAGATCTTCGTTGCCCTGGGTGACCGGATGGGGGTTGCGCTTGGGCCCGTTGCCGTTCTGCGCCGTGTTGACGACGAAGTGCGCGCCATGGGTCAGCCGCGAGATCCTCTCTCCCCACTTGATCTCGTCGATCGTCCAGTTGAGGTGGGTGTCGTTGGTCCAAAAGCCGCGAGTCATCCCCACCCCGGCGGCGTTGAGGGCGCGGGCCGTGTAGCCGGGGGTGTTGCCGTCGGAGTAGCCGGCCTCGAGATAGGCGACGGTGTGCGGAAGCGAGGAGATCTTTGCGGCCTCGTACCTGAGATCGCCCTCGTAGAGTCCCAGCGAACCCATCCTCCGGAAGCAGGCTGACGAGCCGATTGCGTCGAGCTCGAGGAGAACGACGGCCGGTCGGTTGGCGATGCCCCGGGCCAGGGCGTTGACCCGGGCCCGGAACAGCGGACCGGCGGCCAGGACCTGGGCCGGTGTGGCGCAGCCGCCCAGGGCCGGGTGCAGGAAGTAGGTGTTGAGGATCGGGATCGATCCGGGATCCGCGGTGAGGTTGTGGCAGAGGATCTTGATCGTCTGGTTGTAGACCCCGGCCGGTGAGCCGCCGGCGGAGAAGGCGCTCAGCCGCTGTGACTCGGGCTGGGCGGCGATCTTCGCGAGGCTGGCGACCTTGTAGGCCAGCGCCGGGTCGGCGCTCAGCCGCTGGTAGAGGGGGCCGGAGCTCAGCTCGCGCTGGAACTGGGCCCAGGAGAAGTCGTCGGGGAAGCTGTGCGGGTCGAGGCCGAGCAGGCTCGCGATCGCCCCCGCCGCGGCGCCGTGCCGCGGCCCGTCGACGAAGAAGTTGGCGCCGTTCAGCGGGTCGGCTCCGGGTGGATTGGGCAGCGCCAGCGGATTGGACGGATTACGGGCCCACGAGTGCGGGTCCTTGCACACGAACGAGGACGCGGCGTGCGCGCGCGGCGAACGGCCGACCGCCGTGGCCACGCCGAAGGCGAAAACCATCCCCAGGATCAAGCAGCCGGGAAGCCACATGCTCCAGCGACCCCTGCGCATCGTGCTCCAGCGACCCCTGCGCATCGTGCTCGAACGACCCCTGCGCATCGGCAGCGAGTGATACCAGAGCTTCGGAGCCGGCGGGCCCGCGATCGCGGCCGCTAGCCTCGTCGTGTCGGATCTGGCCCTGAGACGCAACTAATTCTCCATTTGAACGACGACTGGTCCTCGCGCCGCATCCACTTTGTCGGCATCTGCGGCGCCGGCATGAGCGGGCTGGCCATCGTGGCCAGGACCCTTGGGGCACAGGTGACCGGCTCTGACCGCGCCGAGTCCTCATATGCCGAGCGGCTCCGGGAGCACGGGATCGTGCCAATCCTGGGCCATGCCGCCGCCAACGTCCCCGACGGCGCCGAAGTCGTCTATTCGAGCGCGGTACCGCCCTCGAACCCCGAGCGCCAGGCGGCATCGGGGCGGGAGCTTCACCGCGCCGACCTGCTGGCCCAGCTGGCGTCGCTGCGCCGCTGCCTCGCCGTGACCGGCACCCACGGCAAGACGACCACGGCCGCGATGATCGTCCATGCGATGCGGGGATGCGGGCTGGATCCGAGCTACGTGGTCGGCGGCGAGCTGCGCTCGACAGGGGCGAACGCCGGCTGGGGCAGGGGAGAGTGGATCGTGATCGAGGCCGACGAGTCGGACCGCTCGCTGCTCAAGCTCCAACCTCGGATCGCGGTGCTGACCAGCGCCGAGCTCGATCACCATTCGACCTACTCCTCGCGGCTCGAGCTCGAGCAGACCTTCCGGGCCTTCATGGCGCGAGCGGGCGAGAATGCGGTCGTCTGGGACCGTCCGGAGCTGCGGTCCCTGTGCCCACCGGGCGCCGTCGCCTACGACGCCCCCGATCCCGTGCTCGAGCCGGCCGGTTCGCGCTTTCAATGGCGGGGGATCGAGGTCACGCTGTCCGTCCCGGGCGCGCACAACGCGCTCAATGCGGCCGGGGCGCTGACCGCGGCGCTACTCGCCGGCGCCGACCCGGCTCGCGCGGCCGAGGCCCTGCACGGTTTCCGCGGCGCCCGGCGCCGGTTCGAGCTCCTCGGGCGGACGGCGGCGGGGGTGTCCCTGTACGACGACTACGCCCACCACCCGACCGAGGTGGCCGCGGCGATCGCGGCGGCGCGGACGCTGGGCCCGCGGCGCCTGGTCGCGGTCTTCCAGCCGCACCTGTACTCGCGCACGCAGGCCCTGTGGCGAGAGTTCGGCCAGGCCCTGGCGGCCGCGGACGTGGCCGCGGTCCTCGGCGTCTATGCCGCCAGGGAGCGCTCCGAGGACTTCCCCGGCGTGGACGGCCGACTGGTCGCGGCGGCAGCGGCCGATGCCGCCCGCGGGCGCGCCGCGGCGTGGCTGCCGAGCTTCGATGACGCGCGTCGGTTCCTCCGGGCCACGCTGCGCGACGGCGATCTCTGCCTGCTGATGGGCGCGGGCGACATCGACGCCCTAGGCCGCAGCGTCGTGGCGTGATCGCCGTGCGCCGTCGACGGCGGCTGGGCGGCGCCGTGTGACCAGATCCCAACGGGCAATCGCATCCCTCGCCGCCGCGCACCCCGCGCCGCAGGTCGCGCTGGAACGGTCGGCGGGCGGCCGTGCTCTACGGCGCCGGCTTGCTGCTGATCATCCTCTCGGGCGCACTTGCCCCGCTGCCGGGCTACGTCGTGATCTTCGGCGTGTGCGTCTTCCTGGGACTGGGACTTGGCGCACTCGTCCGGGACCCGTCCGGTCTCACGGACCACCGTCAGTAGTCGCCCTACTTGAACCCCGAGGCGTTCGACGCCTGAGCGGTGATGCATTACTATGGGCGCTCGGCGGAGCGCGCTTCGCGCTCAGCAACGCGCCGCAGCCGCCGGTCGAGGCTGAGCAGCTGTGCGCCGTGCACGAGTGCGGTGGCCAGCGACAGCGCGTCGCCCAGACGTAGCGATGGGTGGCGGGCGCGTAGGAGCGCGCCGCGCCGCGCGAGCGCTCGGTCGACATCGATCACCGTGACCTTGGCCGCGGCGAGAAACTCGTCGACCTTCTTGTCAGTGCCGCACTGGAGCGGACGGACCATCACCTCGGCGTAGACGCTCGCGCCGATCGACAGCCGGTCGCCGGCGGCCATCTTCGCACGGAGCGCCATGACCGCTCGCTCGTGCTGGGCGTCCCGGGGGTCGAGGAACGCGATCAGTACGTCAGCGTCGAGCGCTACTGGCGCCACTCGTCGCGTAGCCGATCGAGATAACCGGGCGGGTAGGTCCCCGCCGGGAGGCAGCCGGCGTAGCGCTCGATCAGATCGTCGGCCCGCTCGAGTTCGATCCGGCCGGGGGCCACGGCGCGGATCACGAGCTCGTCGCCGGCGTTCAGGCCAGCCTCGTCCAGAACCCGGACGGGGATCGTCACTTGTCGCTTGCTGGAGACCTTGCTCATCGCTTTACTAATAGTCTAGTGGGTAAAGCAGATGGAATCCCGGAAGTGCCCTGCGGAGAGCTGATCTGCGGCGGAGGCGACGATGCCAGTTGCGGCGTTTGGCGAGGGGCAAACCCGTGGCGGAGCGTCACCCACTATCCGGATTTCAGCCATGGTGCAACCTGCGCGTCGGCTCGCCCGCGCGCCATCGGGCGCCGCGAGCTTGACCTGAATGTTGTGGCTGATGAGCCGTCCGTCAGGTCCCTGGGCCTGCAGCGTGAGCGACCATAGCCGGTATGCGTTCGGTGCAGCCCAGTAAGAGCGCCAGTTGCTGCCAGACGGGCCCTCGCTGCGCGCGGCCGGACGGGGGATGAGCATGTAACGGGCAGCGATCGAAGAGTGGTTCTCGCTGACCATGCGGAAGGTCAAGCTAGCGATCGCGGCGCTGTCTGTGCAGTCGTCCGCGTTCCCTCAGTGGGATGAAGCAGCGCTGGCGAAGCCCGCTGCCGCCGCCGCGGTGCAGACCATCCGGAAGCCAGGGGATGTGGTGACGTTGACAAAAAGCGGTGCGCGCGTCGATCGGTTGCAGCCGAGCGCCCATTTACCCTGCCGTGATGGCTGATCGACCCCGGGGTTTGCAGCGCGATCTTCCGCTGTCGCGTCTGACCACGATCCGCGCCGGCGAATCGGCGGAGCTATTCGCTCGCGCCGGCAGGGTCGAGCAGCTCGACCGGGTGCTGGACCGGGCGGATGCCCCGGGAATCGAGGTAGGGGTCGCCGGGTCGGGGTCGAACCTGCTGATAGCGGACGCGGGCGTCCGTGGACTGGTCGTGACATTGGACAAGGAACTGGCCGAGATCGAGCTCGCAGGCACCCGCATCCGACGCGGGGGCGGCGTGGGCCTGCCCGCCGTCTCGGCTCGCGCAGTCCGGCGGGTCAGGGATCGGTGCGCGATCGCGCTCGAGCCCGAGGTTCAAGCGGTCGGCCCGATCGCGTTCCCGGCCGATCGGAAGCGCACATGAACGCCGGCGCTTGGCTCGAGCGCCTCGGTCGGCGTGGCGCTCCTCGCGTCCGGCCGCCGGAGGCCTTTTCCAGCCCCGGCCGGGGCTACGCAACGCGCACCCACCGGCGAGCGGCACACAAGCGGCGGCGGTTACGCCGTCCCTCCCCGCGGTTGGTGATCGCGGTGGCGCTGATCGTGGCGGCGCTGGCCGGGGCATGGCTGTGGCTGCGCGACTCGTCGCTGGTGGCCGTGCAGCGGGTGACGGTCACCGGAGAGAGCGGCCCCGATGCCGGACGGATCCGCGCCGCGCTGACGCTCGCCGCCCGCAACATGACCACCCTCGACGTCCAGCTTGGCGCGCTCAACACGGCGGTCGCGCCCTATCCGGTGGTCAAATCGCTGCGCGTCAGCACCCAATTTCCCCACGGCATGCGCATCCGTGTGATCGAGGAGAACCCGGTCGGCGAGATCGTGATCGGGGGCCACACGATCGCCGTCGCCGGCGATGGCACCCTCCTCCACGATGCCGGACGGGTCCCGCCGCTGCCCACGATCGAGCTCGGCTCGCCGCCAGGAGGGACCCGGATCACCGATCGGCACGCCCTCGACGTCGTGGCGCTGCTGGCGGCCGCTCCCTACCAACTGCTCCCGCACCTGAGCCAGGCCCGCTCGACCGCCGCCCACGGGCTTGTCGCCCAGCTGCGCAGTGGACCGAGCATCTACTTTGGCGCCGCGGGCCGGCTCGAGGCCAAGTGGACCGCCGCCGCGGCCGTGCTCGCCGACAGCGGCTCGACCGGCGCCCAGTACATCGACGTCACCGATCCGGGCCGCCCGGTCGCGGGGGCGCGTGCCGGCTCAGAGGCGGCGTCGGGATCCGCCGGCAGCACATCGGCCGGAGGCGCCGGATCCGGCGTGGCCACACAAACTGGCGCCTCCGCCACCCAAGCCGGTGCCACGCAAACCAGCGCCGGCGCCATCGAAGCCGGCGCCGGCGCCACCCAGTCCGGCGGCGCGACCACGCAGGACGGCGCTACTCCGGTGGGTGGGTAAAGCTAAGGCTGAGGGTTATAGCGCGAAATCGGCAACTCTCCGACCGCTGTCGAGAGTTGCGGGATCTGCAACAAACGTTGCGGCGAGCGCGGCTGCATTGACTCGCCGCATAACCAGGCCATAACGTGCAAAACTCCCGCTACCAGCGAACCCAGGAGAAACACTCAAGGCTAGCTTGAGAGTCGGACGGCAATCATGGAAAGCGGCAGTTACCTCGCAGTGATCAAAGTCGTGGGCGTCGGTGGCGGTGGCACCAACGCCGTCAACCGCATGGTCGACGCCGGCCTTCGCGGCGTCGAGTTCATCGCCTGCAACACCGATGCGCAGGCGCTCGCGATGTGCGACGCCGACATCAAGCTCAACATCGGGCACGAGCTGACCAAAGGCCTGGGCGCCGGCGCCAATCCGGAGATCGGACAGGGCGCCGCGGCCGAGTCACGGGACGACATCAAGGAGGCGCTGAAGGGTGCCGACATGGTGTTCGTCACCGCCGGCGAGGGCGGGGGGACGGGGACCGGCGCTGCGCCGGTGATCGCGGAGATCGCCAAGAACGAAATCGGCGCGTTGACGGTGGGCGTAGTCACGCGGCCGTTCGCGTTCGAGGGCGCGCAGCGCGCCCGCCAGGCGCAGGATGGGATCCAGAAGCTCCGGGAGAACGTCGACACGCTGATCGTGATCCCGAACGAGAAGCTGCTCGCGATCGTCGAGCGGCGCACGACGATCCTGGACGCGTTCCGCGAGGCCGACAACGTCCTGCGCCAGGGGGTGCAGGGAATCACCGACCTCATCACGATCCCCGGGCTGATCAACCTCGACTTTGCGGACGTGCGCACGATCATGCACGACGCCGGCACCGCGCTGATGGGGATCGGCAGCGCCAGCGGCGAGAACCGCGCCGCCGAGGCGGCGAAGGTCGCGATCTCCTCGCCGTTGCTGGAGGAGTCGGTCGAGGGCGCGATGGGAATCCTGTTGAACATCACCGGCGGCCACGACCTCGGCCTGTTCGAGGTCAACGAGGCGGCGGAGATCGTGCAGAGCGCGGCCGACCAGAACTCGAACATCATCTTCGGCGCCGTGATCGACGACTCACTCAGCGACGAGGTCCGGGTGACCGTGATCGCGACCGGGTTCGACCACGGCGGCCCTCTGCCCAGCACCGCGCGCGAGACGACCCGCCGCGCGCGCCGGGACCGCGACGTGACGATGGACGAGCGCCAGCGCTCCTCGCTCGAGATCCGCGACGAGGAGATCGACATCCCCTCGTTCCTGAAGGACCGCTAGGCCGTCGCCGCAACCCGAGCTTAAGGAGAACGGCGCAACATCGGTCGGCTTGATCTGTTCTACGTCTGTCAAACCGGCGGCCGACAGCAATTTCCCGGGTGCAGGCGGACTACGTGCGGATGCGTAGCCTGCTGCGCGCCCGCCTTGCCCCGCGATGGGCGCTCGCGGGGGCGCTGCTCGCTTCCTGGGGTCTGGCAGCGGCGGTCCCGGGTACGGCCGGGGCGCAGCCTCCCAGCCCGGCTCCGCCCAGGGTTATCGACGGACCGAGCGCGAACATCGTCGGGGCGACAGGGATGTCGGTGGCGCGCGACGGGACTGGTGGCCTCGTCTACCTCAAGGACGTCGGCGGGGCCCAGCACGTGTTCGTCTCGCGGCTGGTGGGGAGCTTCCAGGCGCCCGAGCAGGTCGACGCCGGGGTGTCCGGGCCCTCGTCGCAGCCGGTGATCGCCGCCGGTAACGGCGGGCTGCTGCTGGTCGGCTTCATCAACCAGGGTGTGCTGTACGTCGTCGACCGGCTGAGCACGGCCACCGGCTACAGCGCTCCGATCCCGCTCGCCGCCGGAGCCAGCAACCCGGCGATCGCGATCACGAACCTGGGGAAGGCCTACCTGGCGTTCACGGTCACCGGTGGCGGGGGGCACGACGTCCGCTGCGCCTACTACTACCTCGGCCGCTGGGCTCTGGAATCGGCGCCGCTCGATGCCGTGCCTGGAGACAACGCGGGCACCGGCGCGGGACGGCCCGCGGTCGCCGCCGCCGGGGACGGAGTCGGCATCGTGGCCTGGGGCGAGGCCGGCCACATCTTCACCCGGCGCGTGTGGGCGAACGCGCCGAGCGTCGTCTACGAGCAGGCGGATCCCCCGTCGCTGAATGGCTGGAACGAGATATCGAGCTCTGATCCCGTGCTCGGGACCGGGGGCGACTCCTCGTATGTAGCGGTGGCCTTCCGGGAGGTGCTGGCCAGCGGGTCCCAGCAGCAATCGCGGGTCCTGATGCAACGGCTGCAAGGGTCGGCCTACGACGGTGTCGTCCAGCCCGACGGACTCACCACTCCGGGTGCCGAGGGTGCAGACCAGCCGCAGGTCGATGTCGGCGAGTACGGCGAGGGATTCGTGACCTCGGAGCGGGACAGCTCCCATCAGCTGATCGCGATGCAGCTCAGGGGCAACGCCAGTCCCTCGACGATCGTCCGGGTGGACAGCCTGCCGAACAGCTCGGCGCCGGACGCCGCCACGACCTCGGCCGGGCTTCACTCGACGCTGTTCGCCTGGGAGGAGAACCCGTTCGCCGGCGCCCCCGAGATCCGCGCCCGGTTCTTCGACGGCTCCAACTCCACTTTCGGCCCAGAAGAAGTCCTGTCCTCGCCCGGCATGGGCCCGGCCGACGCCGCCGACGGGCTGGTCACGGCCGGCGACATCATGGCCGATGCGGCGGTGGCGTGGGTCCAGGGCCCGTCGGGCTCGCGTTCGATCGTGGCCGCGCAGCTGTACGAGCCGCCCGGCTCATTCCAGGCGCTCAAGCGCTTCCGCTACGTGCGCACGACCGTGCCGATCCTGTCGTGGTCGCCCTCCCGCGAGCTCTGGGGACCGGTGCGCTACGTGGTCGCGGTCGATGGCGCCGCGGTCGCCCAGACCACGAGGACCTCGGTGCGGATTCCGCTCACCGCGCCCCTGGCCCAGGGGCGGCGCACCTGGCAGGTGACCGCGGTCAATCCCGCCGGCATCGGCAAGAGCGCCGGCGCCGCCGCTGTGTTCGTGGACACGATCGCTCCCAAGGTCCAGGTGAAACTGAGCGGTCGCCGCACCGTGGGCTCACGGCTCCAGATCCACGTCCGCGACACGGACGCGGTCGGGATCCCCCGCGCCGACGCGTCGGGCGTCAAGGAGGTCCGGGTCAAGTGGGGCGACGGGACGAGGAGCGTACGCATCAAGAACCGCGCCGCCCACGTCTACTCTTCCGCTCGCCGCTACCGGATCACCGTGACCGTCACCGACCGCGCCGGCAACAAGACCACGGTCGTGCTGAAGATCAAGGTCACCGAGGCCGCACCGCGGCGGAGGGGGAAGCATGGTCATCGCTGAGCCCCGTCGCATGCTCGCGCGCGCGATCGGACTGTGCGCGACCGTGGCCCTGGCGCTGCCGGCCCTGGCGCTGCCGGACCTGGCCCACGCCCAAGGCCCCATCTACGCCGCCCAGCCCCCGACCAAGGGGGCGCAGTATCGCGATGGGCAGAGCGGCCGCTACCAACTCGGCGGCGAATGGCTCTACCGGCCCGACTTCGCCAACCTCGGCCAGTCGGTGGGCTGGTGGCGCAACGTGGCATCGACTGACGGTTGGACGCCGGTGACGATGCCCAACTCCTACAACGCAAACGATCTCTCGACCCCGAGCATGAACGGGTGGGTCGGGTGGTATCGCAAGGACTTCACGCTCCCCGCCGGCGCCTTCTCCCGGTACGTGTCGGCGAAGGACCGACACTGGATCATTCGCTTCGACTCGGTCAACTACCGGGCGACCGTTTGGCTCAACGGGCATGAGCTCGGCAGCCACGCCGGCGCTTACCTGCCGTTCGAGTTCGATCTGACCGGGCTGCGCCGGGGCGTGAACCGGCTGATCGTGCGGGTGGACAACCAGCTCAGTCCCACGACGCTGCCGAAGAGCCAGTACTCCGGCTGGTGGAACTACGGAGGGATCCTCGACGGCGTCTACCTCCGCGCGGTGCAGCGAGTGGACATCTCCCAGGTTCAGGTGAGGCCGATTCTCCGCTGTCCGACCTGCTCGGCGACGATCGAGGACCAGGCGATCATCCGCAACGTGACCGGCGCGCCGCAGACGGTGTCGCTGCGCGGACGCTACGGCGGCGCCCGGCTGAACTTCGGCTCGCGGGCGATCGCACCCCATGCCAGCTGGACCGCCCAGGCGACCGCGACGATCCGGCACCCGCGCCTGTGGGCCCCGGGAAGCCCCACCCTGTATCCGGCCACGCTCACCGTCTCCGATGCCCGCGGCAGGCGGCTGGGCGGCTACTTCCTCTACAGCGGGATCCGCAAGATCACCGTCACGCGCGGAGGCCTCCTGACGCTCAACGGGCGGCAGCTGCATCTCCGTGGTGTGGACATGCACGAGCAGGCGATGGGCTCCGGCGCCGCGCTTGACGTGGCCCAGATGCGGCAACTGATGGGGTGGGTCCAGGAGCTCGGGGCCACGGTGATCCGCGAGCACTATCCACTCAATCCGGAGATGCAGGAGATGGCCGACCACGACGGGATCCTGCTGTGGTCGGAGATTCCGGTGTGGCGCACATCGGCTCAGTACCTGAACCAGCCCGCGTTCGCGGCCCGCGCCCATGCCTATCTCAAGGACGACATCCTGACGAACCAGAACCACCCCTCGGTGCTGCTGTGGAGCATCGGCAACGAGCTCAAGAACCCGCCCAACGGCTCGGAGGCCAGCTATATCGCCGGCGCGACGGCGCTCGCGCACAAGCTCGACCCGACCAGGCCGGTCGGGCTGGCGATCAGCGACTGGCCCGGCGTGGGATGTCAAAAGGCCTACGCGCCCCTGGACGTGATCGGCTACAACGACTACTTCGGCTGGTTCGACGCCGGCGGGGGGTCAACCGACGATCGCGACTCGCTCAGCCCCTTCCTCGACAGCCTCCGCGCCTGCTATCCGACCAAGGCCCTGTTCGTCAGCGAGTTCGGGTTCGACGGCAGCCGCAGCGGTCCCGTCGAGGAGCGCGGCACCTACGCGTTCCAGGCCAACACGGCGGCGTTCCATCTCACCGTGTTCGCCACCAAGCCGTGGCTGTCGGGCGCGATCTACTGGCTGATACAGGACTTCGCCGCCTGGCCGGGATGGGACGGCGGCGATCCCCGCGGTACCCCGCCGTTCGTGCAGAAGGGGCTGGTCAGCCTCACCGGCAACCTCAAGCCGGCGTTCTCGGTCGTGCAGTCGATTTACAAATCGACGGTGCAGATTGCGCCGCTGGCCAGTCGCTTGCGCTAGGCGGGCTCGGCGTCAGGAGCGCGCGGACTCTGATGCCCGGGCGGACTCCGATGCCCGGGGGTTGTACTAGCCTGGGCGCGTGACCTCGGCAGCTTCGACCGCCCTGCGCCGGACCTCGCTCTACGAGCGGCATCGGGCGGCGGGGGCGAAGCTGGTCCCGTTCGCCGGCTGGGAGATGCCGGTCCAGTACGGCGGGATCCGCGCGGAGCACCTGGCCGTGCGGCGCGGGGTTGGGGTGTTCGACGTCTCGCACATGGGCCAGGTCGAAACCCGGGGACCACAGGCGGCGGACTTCCTCCAGCGGATGCTCTCCAACGACGTGCGGCGGATCCCCGAAGGCGGGGCTCAATACAGCGTGATGTGCCGCGAGGACGGCGGCGTGCTCGACGACCTGTTCACCTACCGGCTCGGGGAGCGCGAGTTTCTGACCGTGACCAACGCCGCCAACCACGACAAGGACCTTGGCTGGTTGCAGTCGCACGCCGCGGACTTCGACGTCGATGTGATCGACCGCCACGCCGCGTTCGCGATGCTGGCCGTCCAGGGCCCGCGGGCTCGCGAGGTGGTGGGGAGGCTCGCGGACGGTGCGCTGCCGCCGCGCATGCACTGCTGTGAGCGCTCCGTGGCCGGGACCGGGGCGCTGGTCTGCGGCACCGGCTATACCGGCGAGGACGGCGTCGAGCTGTTGCTGGACCCCGGTGCCGCGCCCGGGGTGTGGGACGCCCTGCTCGACGCCGGCGCCACGCCGGTCGGGCTCGGCGCACGGGACACGCTGAGGCTCGAGGTGTGCTTTCACCTCTATGGCAACGATCTGAGCGAGGATCGTGGCCCGATCGAGGCCGGCCTCGGTTGGGCCTGCAAGGAGCAAACCGGCTTCATCGGCGCCGACGCAGTCGCCGAGGCCCGCGCCAACGGCACCCCCGAGAAGCTGGTGCCATTCGTGATCGACGGTCCGGGCATCGCCCGTCCGGGGAATCCGGTGATCGGCGGCGGGCAGGTGACCAGCGGCACGTTCTCGCCCTGCCTGGAGCGGGGAATCGGGATGGCCTACGTTTCGGCCGATCGCGCCGAGCCGACGACGAGGATCGAGATCGACGTCCGCGGCACCAAGCGGCCCGCGATCGTCGAGCGCAAGCCGTTACACAGGCGCAGCGAACCCCGAAAAGGAGCTTGAGCCAATGGCCGACGCCAGCTATCCCGACGACTTGCTCTACCACCCCGAGCATGACTGGGCCCGCGTGGAGGGCGACTCGGCGACGTTCGGGATCACGTGGTACGCGCAGGACGCGCTCGGCGAGGTGGTGTTCTTCGATCCGCCCGATGTGGGCGCCCAGGTCAACAAAGACCAGCCATACACCGAGGTCGAGTCGGTGAAGGCGGTCTCGGACGTGTTCGCGCCGCTCTCGGGCGAGATCGTGGAGGTCAACGAAAGCCTCGCGGACAGTCCGGAGACGATCAACGAGGACCCCTACGGAGAGGGATGGCTGGTCAGGGTTAGGCTGTCGGATCCCTCCGAGGCGGAGGCGCTGATGGACGCGCAGACCTACGAAGGCACGCTGTCGTGACCCGGTACACGTCGGCCACCGACAGCGATCGCGAGGAGATGCTGGCGGCGATCGGCGTGGGCTCGATCGACGAGCTGTTTGCGGACATCCCTCAGCGGCTGCGCCTCGACCGCCCGCTGGCGCTCCCCGGCGGCCTCTCGGAGCAGGAGGTGTTCGAGGAGCTGCGCTCGCTGGCGGCGCGCAACGTCTCGACCGATGACGAGCTCTCGTTCCTGGGCGCGGGCATGTACGACCACTACATCCCCGCGCTGGTGGACTCGATCATCCTGCGGTCCGAGTTCCTGACCCCGTACACGCCCTACCAGCCCGAGATCTCTCAGGGTGGGCTGCAGGCCATGTTCGAGTACCAGACCGCGATCTCGGAGCTCACCGGCCTCCCGGTCTCGAACGCGTCGGTCTACGAGGGCCCCAGCGCAGTCGCCGCCGCGGGCTACGTGGCCAAGCTCGCCCGTGGCCGCGAGCGCTTCGTGGTCTCCCGCGCCGTCCACCCGCACTCGCGCGAGGCCCTGGGGACGCTGGCGCGGGCGTGGAGGATGGAGGTGGTGGAGGCGCCGTTGAAGGACGGGGTGACCGAGCTTCCGGAGCTCGACGACGGGGTCAGCGCGGTCGTCGTCCAGCAGCCGAATTTCCTCGGCGCCGTGGAGGACCTGACGCCGGTGGCGGCCTCGGCCCGCGAGGCGGGGGCGCTCACGATCTGCGCCTGCGACCCGCTGGCGCTCGCCCTGCTGGCACCGCCGGGCCAGTGCGGCGTGGACATCGCCGTGGGCGAGGGCCAGACGCTCGGCAACCGGCTCGACTTCGGCGGTCCCTCGTTCGGGTTCTTCGCCGCCACCGAGGAGCTGATGCGCCGGATCCCGGGCCGGATCGCGGGTCAGACGCACGACCTCGACGGCAAGCGCGGCTTCGTCCTCACGCTCCAGACCCGGGAGCAGCACATCCGTCGCGAGCGGGCCACGTCCAACATCTGCACCGCGCAGGCCCTCAATGCGCTCGCCGGCGTGATCTACCTGAGCTGGCTGGGGCGCCGCGGGATCGTCGAGCTCGCCCAGCTGATGCTGCAGCGGACCGCATACGCGAGAGAGCGGCTGGGAGCCGTCGACGGGGTCTCGCTGCTGCACGAGCAGCCCGTGGTGCGTGAGTTCGCGCTCAGCCTGCAGGCGCCGGCGCAGCAGGTCATCGCCCGCTGCCGCGAGCAAGGGATCAATCCCGGCTACCCCCTCGCCCGCGACTACCCCGAGCTCCCCGGCGGCCTGCTGGTGGCGATCACCGAGCAGCGGACCAGGGCCGACATCGACCGGCTGGTGGAGGCGATCGCCAGCGCGGTGACGGCCGAGCGCGCCGGGATGGAGGTGCGGGCGTGATCCGCGCCGCCGACGACGAGCTCACGATCTACGAGCGCTCCAAGCCAGGCCGGCGGGCGTTCGTGGCCCCGGCGCTCGACGTCCCCGAGCGCCCGCTGGACGAGCTGCTCCCCCCGCAGCTTCGCCGGGCCGAGCCGCCGCGACTGCCCGAGGTGGCCGAGCCGGAGATCGTCCGCCACTACAACCGCCTCTCGAAGCGCAACTTCGACCTCGACACGGGCTTCTACCCGCTGGGCTCGTGCACGATGAAGCACAACCCCAAGCTCCACGAGCGGGTCGCGGCGCTGCCCGGCCACGCCAAGCTGCACCCCCTTCAGGATCCCCGCCGGGCGCAGGGGGCGCTCGAGCTGATGTGGCGGCTGCAGGAGGCGCTGGCGGAGATCGCGGGCCTGCCTCACGTGTCGCTGCAGCCCTCCGCCGGATCGCACGGCGAACTCGCCGGGGTGCTGCTCACCCGCGCCTACCACGAGGACCACGGGGAGAACCGAACCAAGGTCCTGACGCCCGACACCGCCCACGGGACCAACCCGGCCACCGTGACCATGGCCGGTTACGAGGTGGTGAAGATCGGCACCGACGAGCAGGGGAACGTGGACCTCGACGATCTGCGGGCCAAGGCCGACGAGGACGTCGCCTGCCTGATGTTGACCAATCCCTCGACGCTCGGCCTGTTCGAGCCCGGCATCGAGGAGATCGGCCGCATCGTGCACGGCGTGGGCGCCACCCTCTACTACGACGGGGCCAACCTCAACGCGATCATGGGCGTCTGCCGCCCCGGCGACATGGGCTTCGACATCGTCCACTTCAATCTGCACAAGTCGTTCACCCAGCCCCACGGCGGTGGCGGTCCCGGCGCCGGCCCGATCGCGGTCTCAGACCGGATCGAGCCCTATCTCCCACGGCCGCAGGTGATCAAGCGCGACGCGAGCGGCAACGGCGCGGAGCCGCACTACGACCTCGACTACGACCGCCCCAAGTCGATCGGCAGGCTCCGAGGCTTCCAGGGCAACTACGGCGTGTTCGTCCGTTCCTATGCCTACATCCGCTCGCTGGGGGCGAGCGGCCTGCGCGAGGTGTCCGAGGTCGCGGTCCTGAACGCCAACTACCTGCTGGCCAAGCTCCGGCACGAAGGCGTGCTCGAGTTGCTGCCGGCGGCCTACGACCGCCTCTGCATGCACGAGTTCGTGCTCTCCGGTGGGCCGATGAGGCGCGAGCTCCAGATCAAGACGCTCGATCTGGCCAAGCGGATGCTCGACTTCGGGGTCCATCCGCCGACCGTGTACTTCCCGCTGATCGTGGACGAGGCCCTGCTGGTCGAGCCGACCGAGACCGAGACCAAGGAGACGCTGGATCGCTTCGCCGAAACCGTGGCCACGATCCTCCGCGAAGCCCGCGAGGATCCCGAGATCGCCCGGAACGCGCCGTACACGACCCCAGTCCGGCGGCTCGATGAGGCCGCCGCCGCCCGCCGCCCAGTCGTCCGGCAGCCGCCGACGAACCCCTGATCCGGCCGTGAGCATCATCGCCGAGGGTGCGGCCGAGATCGCAGCGCGGGCGGAGCGGGAGCTCGAGGCGCTCGTCGCCGTCTCCTCGCCCTCCGGCGATGTCCCCGGCGCTGAGGAGGCGGTCGCGGTCTGCGTCGCCCTGCTGCCTTCGGAGGCCCGGATCGAGCGGGTGCCGTGCTCGACCCCGCGCAGCACGCCCGACCTGATCGCCAGGATCCCCGGGTCGGGTTCGCGCCGGCTGCTCCTGCTCGGCCATCTCGACACGGTCATCGCCCACGCTTCGCACGGGCCCTTGCGCCGAGACGGCGAGCGGCTGTACGGACCCGGGACCGCGGACATGAAGGGCGGGGTCGTGCTCGCGCTGGGGATCGCGCGCGCGCTGTCCGCCCGCCCGGAGCGCTTCGCCGAGCTGGCGGTGCTGCTCGTCACCGACGAGGAATGGCGCACCGTCGAGTTCGCCCACGGCGGGCGCTTCGCCGGCTACGACGCGTGTCTGTGCTTCGAGGCCGGTGAGCGGGGAGGCGACGGCGAAGAGGGAGTCGTCGTCCGCCGCAAGGCGGCCGGCACGCTGCGGATCGCCGCCGCCGGGCGCGCGTCCCACTCGGGCAGCGCGCCCGACCAGGGGCGCAACGCCCTGCTGGCGCTGGCGCAGGCGGCGCTTCAGGTGGCCGAGCACCACGACCCGCGCGGGAGCGATCGGCTGAGCGTCGTGCCCACCCGGATCCGCTCCGGCGACGCGCTGAACGTGGTCCCGGCCGCCGGGGAACTGGTCTTCGACATGCGGGCCGACCGGCTCGCGGCCTTCGAGGCCGTGGTCGCCGCCGTCCCCGCGGAGATCGCCGGCGTCGCGCTGGAGCCGAGGATGGACCGCCTGTGGCCGGGAATGGACGTGGCCGACACGACCGCCGGCCTGCTTCAGCGCGCCAGTCGGCGGCTGGGCCGACCGATCATCGGCATCAGCCGCGGCGGCGCCAGCGACGCGAGCCACTTCGCGTCCGCGATCCCGCTCACCATCGACGGGCTGGGACCGCGCGGCGGCGGCGCCCACACCCCCGAGGAGTTCGTATTGGCGCCGTCGCTCGCCGAGCGGGCCGAGGTGGCGCTGGCGCTGGCGATCGAGGCGCTGGGGGAGGGGGCGTGAGGGCCAGCGGGCATGCTTGGCGGTCTGGTTCGCGTCAGCGCGCCCCCTCGCGCACCGAGCCGGCCGTCTCACGACAGCGGCGAAAACGCACCGGGGGCGCGGGACGCGAGCCAGACGGCCTGCACCTGCGATCCTGTAGCCATGGCAACACGACTCCCTCAACGCACGCGCCAGGAGCGCGAGGAAGGAATCGGGCTGCTGTTGGGGATCGTGGCGCTGATGTGGGTGGTCGAGGTGATCAACACGCTCGATTCGAACCGTCTCGACAACGACGGCATCTATCCCCGCAACGTCGACCATCTGTGGGGCGTGGTCGCGGCGCCGTTCTTGCACGTGAGCTTCGCCCATCTGATCTCGAACACGATCCCGTTCCTGTTCATGGGGGTGATCATCGCCATGCAGGGCGCCGCGCGGCTGGCTCTGGTGACCGGCATCGTGATCCTGATCGGCGGTCTGGGGACGTGGCTGATCGCGCCGGGGCACTCGATCACGGTCGGCGCCAGCGGGGTGGTGTTCGGATACGCCGCCTACCTGCTGACGCGCGGCCTGTTCGACCGCAGCGTGCTGGAGCTGCTGATCGGCGCCATCGTGGGGGTAATCTGGGGCGGCGCGCTGCTCTCGAGCCTCGTGCCCCACTACGGGATCTCGTGGCAGGGCCACGCCTGCGGCGCGATCGGCGGCGTCGTCGCGGCGTGGTTGCTGGCTCGGGACCGTGCCCGGGCGAGCGCTCTGCCGCCGGGGCCCGGCAGCGCGCGGGCGCTGAGCAAATAACACTCGATACGCTGCGCGACTTCATGCGCATCTTCTCAGGCATCCAGCCCACCGGCCGCAAGCACCTGGGCAACTACATCGGCGCGATCGTGCAGTGGGTGGCCGGGCAGGACCGCGGTGAGACGATCTATTGCCTGGTCGACCTGCACGCCACCGGCGTGCCCTACGAGCCGGCTGGGCTCCGTGACGCCGTCTACGACACGGCCGCGATCCTCCTGGCCGCCGGTCTCGACCCCAACCGCTGCATCTTCTTCCGCCAGGGCGACGTCCAGGAGCACCCGGAGCTGTGCTGGCTGCTGTGCAGCGTCACCGCCTACGGCGACCTCAACCGAATGCACCAGTTCAAGGAGAAGGCCGGCGCGCAGCGCGAGCTCGTGTCGGCCAGCATCTTCATCTATCCGGTGCTGCAGGCGGCCGACGTGCTCGCGTATCGGGCCGAGGAGGTCCCCGTCGGCGACGATCAGCGCCAGCACATCGAGCTCATGCGCGACGTCGCCGAGCGGTTCAACTTCCGCTTCGGCGACACCCTGGTCGTCCCGGAGGGTCGCTATCCGGAGGTCGGGGCGCGGATCATGGACCTGCAGTATCCCGACCGCAAGATGTCGACCACCGGCGGCAGCCCGCAGGGGACGGTGTACATCCTCGACCAGCCCGACGCCGTGGTCAGAAAGTTCCGCTCGGCAGTCACCGACTCGGGCACCGAGGTGATTCGGGCGCCTGAGAAAGCGGGGATCTCCAACCTGATCGAGATCCTCGCGGCCGTGCAGGCCACCGATCCGGCTGAGGTGGAGCGTCAGTTCGACGGCTCGGGATACGGCGCCTTCAAGCAGGCGGTCGGCGACGCCGTGGCGGCGTATCTCGCCCCGGTGCGCGAGCGCTACGAGGAGCTGCGGCCAGATGAGCCGAGGCTCGAGCGGATCCTCGCCGCCGGGGCCGAGAAAGCCCGGTCGATCGCCGCCGACACGCTCGCGGACGTCCGTCAGGCGATGGGCGTCGGGCCGGTCCGATAGCGCCGCTACAGTAACCGCGTCGATTCGCTTCCCGGGTGGCGCCCGCGCCATCCGGTCGCCGTCGCCCACCGCATCGCCATGCGCCTGACCTCCCTCGAGCTCGACCTCGACGTGTTCGCCGGTCCCTTCGACCTGCTGCTGACGCTGATCCTGCGCGAGGAGGTCGACCTGCTCGAGGTCGACTTGGCGGAGGTGGTGATCGCCTACATCGACCACCTCGAGCAGCGCGGGGAGCTTGACCTGGAGGCCGCGACCGAGTTCCTGGTTCTGATCGCCGCCCTGTTGGAGCTGAAGTCGCGGCTGATGCTCCCGGGCGAGGAGTCCGAGGAGATCGAGCTCGATCCGGGCGAGGCCGCCGAGGAGCTGCTGGCGCGGCTGCTCGACGCCCATCGCTACCGCGCGGCCGCCACCTACCTGCACGAGTCGCTGGCGGCCCAGCAGGGCTACCGGTTCCGCTCGGCGCCGCTGCCTCGGGCGCTGCGCCGAGCGTCGCTGAAAGACGCCGCCGCGGTCTACGACCCGCAGCTGCTGGCCGGCGCGATCGGGGAGCTGCTGCGCCTCCCCGAGCCGGTCGACGTCCGCCATATCACGGTTCCCAAGGTGACGGTGGCGGAGCGGCTCGCGCACCTGCGCGAGCTGCTCGGGCGCGGCAGCTTCAAGTTCGATGAGGCGGTGGCGCGGTCCGATCGAGTCACGGTCGCCGTGACCCTGTTCGCGTTGCTCGAGCTGTACAAGCAGGGCGAGCTCACCTGGACCCAGGACGAGCCTTTCGGGGAGATCACGATCGAGGCCGCCGGCGCCGCCTCGGCGAGCCGCTTGACCGCATGACCACCGGGCTCGAGACCACGCTGGAGGCGTTGCTGTTCCTGTCCCCGGAGCCGGTCGGCGGGCCGGCGCTCGCGGAGGCCACCGGGGTCGAGCTGCACGAGGTGATCACGGCCCTGGAGCGGCTGCGCGAGCACTACGAGTTCGAGCGTCGCGGGCTGGTGCTCCGGGAGCTCGCCGGCGGATGGGTGCTCAGCAGCCATCCCGATGCCGAGCCGGCCGCGCGGCGGCTGCTGGCCCGCCCGCGCACGCCGCCGCTGACGCCGGCGCAGGCCGAGACGCTGGCCATCGTTGCCTACCTGCAGCCGGTCTCCCGCCCGGAGATCGCCCGGATCAGGGGCGTGAACGCCGAGTCGGCCGCCTCGACCCTGCTCGAACGGGGGCTGGTCGAGGAGGCCGGCCGCTCCCAGTTCGGGGCCGTGCTGTATCGGACCACCGAGCTGTTCCTGCGGCTGTTCGGTCTGGGCTCGCTCGACGAGCTGCCCGAGATCGGCGCCTTCGATCCTTCGCCCGAGTTCGAGCAGGAGCTCCGCCAGCGGCTGCTCAGGGCCGGCGAGGCCCGGGCCAACGCCTAGGAGACGGGGCCCGCCCCTGGCGTGGCCCCGCCCTTGGCGCGGGCCCGCCCGCCCCTACCGCTCCACGCCCGCCGCCAGCTGGCCGCAGGCCGCCTCGATGTCCCGCCCCCGAGTCAGGCGGATCGTGGCCTCGAGCCCGCGGCGCTCCAGCTCGGCCCTGAAGGCCTCGATCGCCTTCGGGCTCGAGCCCCGGTACGGGGCCGCGGTGGGGTTGTAGGGGATCAGATTGACCTTGAACGCGCGCCGGTCGAGCAGCTCGGCGAGCTGCACCGCCTGCGCGTGCGAGTCGTTGACCCCGGCCAGCATCACGTACTCGATGAACACCCTGCGCCGTTTGCGCGCGTAGTAGGACCCGCAGGCCGCGATCACCTCCGCGAGCGGGTAACGGTCGTTGACCGGCATCAGCTCGGATCTGAGCGCCTGATCGGCGGCGTGCAGCGACAGCGCCAGCCGCACCGGCATCGGATCGGCGGCCAGTCGCTCGATTCCGGGAATCCAGCCCACGGTCGAGATCGCGGTGCGGCGGTGGGTGATCCCGATGTCCGGGAGCAGCCGGCAGGCGCCAAGCACGCTGTCCAGGTTCATCATCGGCTCGCCCATGCCCATGAACACCGCGTGATCGACGCGGTCAAGGCGGCGGAAGTGCAGCGCCTGGTCGAGGATCTCCCACGTGCTCAGGTTGCGCCCGAAGCGCATCCGGCCGGTGGCGCAGAACGTGCAGGTCAGCGGGCAGCCAGACTGGGAGGAGAGGCACAGCGACCGCCGCCCGTCCCGGTAGCGCATCAGCACGGCCTCCACCGGCCGCCCGTCGTGGGTGCTGAACAGCGCCTTCACGGTGCCGTCCCGCGCCTGCACCTCGCGCTCTAGCGCCAGCGTCGTGAACGGCACCGCCTCCTCGAGCGTGTCGCGGAGCGCCACCGGGAGGTCGGTCATCGAGCGATAGCCGCTGGCGCCCTGAGCCGCCCAGCGCCAGACCTGGCCCGAGCGGTACGCCGGCTCGCTCGAGCTCTGCGAGCTTGTTGTTGATCCGGCTCAGATCCACGCTGTCTATGGTGGCAGGGATGCGTCTGGCCAAGTACCTGTCCGGCGCCGGATTGGCCTCCCGCCGCGAGGCCGAGCGGCTGATCCGCGCCGGGCGGGTGTCGATCGGCGGCGCGCCGGTGACCGATCCCGCTCGTGCCGTGGAACCCGAGGACGAGGTCGCGGTCGACGGCCGGGCCGTCGCGCCGACGCCCGAGCGCGTCGTCTACGCCGTCAACAAGCCGATCGGCGTGGTCTCGACCGCTCGCGATCCCCAGGGCCGACCGACCGTGGTCTCGCTCGTCCCCACGGCCCTGCGCCTCTACCCGGTGGGTCGCCTCGACATCGACACCAGCGGCCTGATCCTGCTCACCAACGACGGCGAGCTGGCGCACCGGCTCACCCATCCGCGGTTCGAGGTCGAGAAGACCTACCGCGCGGTCGTGGCTCACGCGCCGGTGCGCGAGAAAGCGGTGCGGGCGCTCGTCGCCGGGGTGCAGCTCGACGACGGCCGCACCGCGCCGGCGCGCGTGCGGCGAGTCGCCGCCGACACGCTCGAGCTCACGATCCACGAGGGGCGCAAGCGGCAGGTCAAGCGCATGTGCGAGGCGGTCGGCCACCCGGTCAGGCGCCTCGAGCGCCTCCGCTTCGGCCCGCTCGAGCTCGGGGACCTGCGGCCGGGGGCCTACCGGCGGCTCGACCCCGACGAGGCCGAGCTCCTCGCCGCCGCTACCGGTGCTGGATCAGCAGCTCGTCTCGGCGCAGGGTCGTCGTCGTGAGCACGCGCGATATCTCAGGCTGCGTGAGCGCGACCGGCTTGTCGGCGACCAGGCGCATGACCGTGAACTGGAGCGCGTGGCGCACCCACAGCTCGTGAAAGCCGGGCACCGGGTATGAGCTCTGCATCTGCGAGGGCGTCAGGTTGCAGGCCGCGCCCCACCAGCACAGGCGCTCGCGGGGCGCGCTGATCGAGACCACGTCGAGTTCGCGCACGGTCTCGGGACGATGGTTACGCCAGAAGCTCAGCCGCGGGACGTACAGCGACAGCGGCAGCAGGTCGCGGTAGTGCTGGACGAGGATCACCCGCTGCGGCGTCCCCGCGGCGGGCTCGGGGCCGAGGACCCGAGCGACCGCCCGCCAGTCCGGCCGCTGGAGGCTGCGCTCGGAAGCGACGCCGATCGCAGCGGCCACCCCGGTGGCGCACAGCACCGCGGCGGCGCAGATTCCGGCCAGCCCCGCTCGGCGCGCCCCCAGCCCCCCGGCGACCGCGATCGCGGCCGGCAGCCACAGCGCGATCACGTTCCGGGTGATCAGGTCGTCGACCCCGCCGGCCACCAGCACCAGGTTCAACAGCAGCCCACCGACGGCGAGCGCGCCGACGGTCAGCGCCGAGCGCCGCTCGGCGGCGTCGGAGCGGAACGCGAGCAGGAGCAGGCCGACCACGACCATCGCCGCGCCGAGGGGCTCGAGCACGTCGTAGGCCGGCGCGCCGGTGCCGATCACGAACTGGGGAATGATCTGACCGAGCCGCGGACCGAGCGGGATGGGGGCGATCCAGCTGGCGTTCCCGGTCCCGTTCTGGCTGACCGCGAGCGGGATCAGCGCCAGCCCGCACAGCCCGACGGCAGCGACCGCGAGCTGCACCGAGCGCCGGCGCCGATGCGAGGCCAGCAGCCACACCGCCTGGGGCACGATCGCCAGCACGGCGTAGTAATGAGTGGCCAGCGCCAAGGCGCAGGCCAGGACCCACGCCAGCAGCCTCCGCGGCGTCGGCGCCTCACGGGCATAGGCCAACGTGAGCAGCGCCACGCCGGTCAGCAGGACCAGCAGGGAGTAGGAGCGCGCCTCCTGCGAGTACCAGATCAGAAACGGATTGCAGGCCGTCAGCGCCGCCGCGACCAGCCCTGCCCGCTCGGAGATGAGCTTGCGCGCCGCCCCGTAGGCGACGGGAACGGTGGCGACGCCGGCGAGCGCCGACAGCGAGCGCAGTCCCGCCTCGCCGTATCCGAACACCCGCGCCCAGACCCATGCCACGCAGTAGTACAGCGGCGGCGTGGACTCCGACTGCGGGATCAGGCCCAGCATCTTGCCCGGGGGGAAGTGGACGAGCAGCGCCGTGTTGCCCTCGTCGAACCAGAAGCCTTGATGCCCAATCCCGACGAACCGCAGGACCGCCGCCAGCACCGTCAGCGCCGCCACGGTGAGCGCCGCCGGGGAGCTCAGCGCCTGGGCCAGCGACCGCTCGCCGCCACTCAGCGGCGCTTGCCGCGGCTGCGATACGGCGCCGACGCTCACGCGCGCGGATGTTAGGCCGAGGGGGCGGACGGGTGACCCGGTGCAGGGGCTCCAATCGGGGGCCTGGCCGGGGCCACGACGAGGCTTAACAAACTCTCAACATTTGCGCGCAGCGGGTGCAATGCCTGACAGGGCAGTATTTTCAGGGTGATGCGACCCGAGTCGAGTACCCCCGACCCGGCCGTCGTGCTTGCCTCTGGGCCCGTCGCCGGCGCCGGGCCAGCAGACCCGACGGTCGCCATTCCGCGCCTCACCTTCGGCGCGCGGATGCACCTGCGGTGGCCGCGGGTGGCGCTGCACCCGCTGGCCGGCCGGGTCGCGCTCGGTGTCCTGGTCCTGGGCGCGCTCCTGGTCGTGGCCTTCACCACCTCGGGCCCGACGGCGCTGGTCGCGCGCAGCGTCCAGACGTTCCCGAACTGGGAGGCCGGCCCGCTCCATGGCCTGTTCACGGACCTCAACGTTCGCAACAGCACCGCGCTCGACTACGGCCTGAGCATCGTCCTGGTGGTGATGGCGCTCGCCTACCTGGTGGCGCTGAACGCGGCGCGGACGCTGTCGATGCGGGTGATCGTGGTGTGCGTGCTGGCGCTGCACGCGATCCTGCTGATGGGGCCGCCGCTGACGCTCACCGACGTGTTCAACTACCTCGGCTACGCGCGGCTGGGCGGGCTTCACCACCTGAACCCGTACACGCACGTGATCCAGGCCGAGCTGCACGACCCCATCTACCGCTTCACCACCTGGCACAACCTCCGCAGTCCCTACGGCCCGCTGTTCACCGCCCTCAGCTACCTGATCGCGGCGCTGCCGCTGGCTTTCGCGTACTGGAGCCTCAAGGTGGTCACGGTGCTGGCCAGCCTCACCTTCATCGGGCTGGTATGGAAATGCGCCCGCCTGCTCGGGCGCGACCCCCGGTTCGCCGTGCTGTTCGTCGCCGCCAACCCGATCTACCTGCTGTACGCGGTCGCCGGCTTCCACAACGACTTCTTCATGCTGATCCCGTCGACCGCCGCGATCGCCTTGGTGCTCTCGCGCCACGACCGCTCCGCCGGTGCGGCGGTGATGATCGCGGTCGCGGTCAAGTTCACGGCGATCCTGCTGCTGCCGTTTTTGCTCATCGGGGTCGTGGCGAACCGCCGACGCGTGAACGTGCTCGTCGGCGCGGTCCTGGCGGCGGTGCCGCTCGCGGCCATGTACCTGGCGCTGTTCGGGCTCTCGCTCCCGAACCTCGTTGATCAGAGCACGCTGCTGACGCCGTGGGCTGCGCCCAATATCGTCGGCCTGGTCCTCGGTCTCGGCGGCGGGACCCCAGGGCTGCTGCGGATCGCCAACGTACTGCTGGTGGTCGTGGTCGCCCTGCTGGTGCGCCGCCGCCGCGACTGGCTGTCGGACTCGGGCTGGGGGACGGTCGCCCTGATCGCGAGCCTGGCCTGGCTCGTGCCCTGGTACGTGATCTGGGTGCTGCCGCTGGCCGCGTTCGGGACGAGCCTCAGGCTCAGGCGCGTCGCGCTGCTGCTCACCTTGTACCTGGTGCTCGCGTTCGCCCCTTCGACCGGATCGCTGCTCGGGAAGATGGGGATCAACCTCATGAACAGCCCGGCCGGGCAGGCGTCGCTGACGCTTCAGCACAAACTCGCCCAATAGGCCCGGAGGTCAGCTTTGCATAAGGTCAGGCGGCGCGAACGCGCGTTGAAAGACGGTCAACTGTTAGCTTCGGGTTAATGCGCGTCGAGGTCGGAACACCAGCGCCGGCGCCCGGCCGCACCCCGGCCGGGCGTGGCCAACGTGGCCGCGCAGCCGATCGGCCCGAGTCGCCCGTCCGCCGCCTGCGGATCGATCGGTTCGAACTCGCGGTGCTCGCTGCCTTCGGCGCCGTGTCGCTCTGGGTGCTGGGGCTCGATCTGTGGCAAGTGGCGGTCAACGGGCGGGTGTGGACCGGAACCGACGGCGTCTACATCGTCGACCAGATGCAGTACCTGGCCTGGATCCGCAGCGCGTCGCACCACCTGCTGGCCTCGAACCTGTTCGTCCTGCGCTCGACGCCCGCGGACTACTTCCAGCCCGCGGTGGTGATCTCGGGCGGGCTCTCGGCACTCGGACTCGCTCCCGCGGTGTCGCTGCTGCTGTGGAAACCGGTCGCGGTCGGCGCCACCTTCTTCGCCTTCCGCGAATACGCCTACCGCACGCTCGACGGGCTGTGGGCTCGGCGGATCGCGCTGTTGCTGGCGCTGTTCTTCGGCTCGTTCACGATCGTCTACGGCAACTTCGGGGTGCTCGGCGACCTGTTCCCGGGATTCCTGTCCTGGGGCTACAACTTCGGCCTGCTCGCGCTGGCCTGCATGGCCGCCGGGCTGGTCACCTACGATCACGCCCGCTCCCGCGGCGGCGTGGCGTGGTGGCCAGGGCTGCTCGGCGCGCTGGCCAGCATGCTCCACCCCTGGCATGGAGAGCTCTTGATCCTGATCGTGCTCGGTGGCGAGGTGATGCTGTGGCGTGGGCGACCGCGGACGCTGCAGCAGGTCAAGCTGCCGGCGCTCACCGTCGCCCTGACCGGCCTGCCGCTGCTCTACTACGTTCTTCTCGGCCGGGCCGACATCTCCTGGCGGCTGGCCCAGGACGCCGGCATGCACTCGTTCTCGCTGGTGTCGATCCTGCTGGCGATCGCGCCGCTCTTGCTGCCGGCGATCATCGCCTACCGCCAGCGGCCCTCCGGCTTCCTCGCCGTCGCCACCCGAGCCTGGCCGCTCGCGGCCCTGGCCGTGTTCGTGGTCTCCTCGGCCGGCTTCAGCGCCGCGCCCCTGCATGCCTTCCAGGGGATCACGCTCCCGCTCGCCGTGCTGGCGGTGCAGGGGGTCCAGGCGGTTGGCTGGCGGCGACTCCCGTACGCCCGTTGGATGATCGCGCTCATGCTCGCGGCCTTCACGATCCCCTCGACCGCCTACCAGCTCAACAACGCGCGCCGCCTCGCCGCCCCGACCCCGGACAACGCGAACTTCATCGAGCGCGACGAACGCAGCGCGCTCGACTACCTCGCCGACGACCGCGACCCCGGCGGCGTCCTCACCCGCAGCTACCTGGGGGCCACGGTGCCGGAAAAGACGGGCCGGCGCACGCTCGTGGGCGACTGCCTGTGGTCCCAGCCCCACTGTTTCCAGCGCGTCGACGTGGCGCAGGCCCTGTTCGACGGAACTCTGCGCGGGCCCGCGGCGCGCAGGTTCGTGCGCCAAACCGGCGCGGCGTTCGTGCTCGCCGACTGCAGCACCAGCGCGGACCTGACCAAGACGCTCAGGCCGCTGACGGTGGCGATCCACCACTTCGGCTGCGCCACCGTCTACGAGCTCGTCCAGCCGGGCCGCGCGGAGGGGCCTCTGGCAGAATCACGCGAAGATGCGGCTGTTCGCGCTACGGGGCGCAGGTAGCGTCGGGGCCAACGAGGCCGACGAGATCCTCAGCGTCACCGACCGGTTGATGCGCGAGCTGATGCAGCGCAACGGGCTGCGGCCCGAGGCGATCGTGAGCTGCATCTTCACCTTGACCCACGACCTCGACGCCGAGTTCCCCGCGGTGGCGGCGCGGAGGCTGGGGCTTGACCGCGTGCCGCTGCTGTGCGCCCAGGAGGTCCCGGTACCGGGGTCGATGGCCCGGGTCATCCGGGTCCTGGTCCACTATTACGCGCCCGAGGACCACCACCCGCGCCACGTCTACCTGGGCGAGGCCCGAGCCCTGCGGGCCGACCTGGACTCGGCACAATAGGCGCTCCGATGGCTCTCGAGTTCGCCGAGCGAATCCGCCGCATCCCCGTCTACCCGGTTGCCTCCGGGTACGACCTCGGCGCCGACGTGGCGATGCTCGCCTCCAACGAGTCGTGCTTTCCCCCGCTGCCCTCGGCGGTGGAGGCCGGCGCCGCGGCGATCAAGGGCGCGAACCGCTATCCCGATCCCTCGTATTCGCCGCTGCGGCGGGCCCTGTCGGAGCGCTACGGGCTGGCGCCGGAGCGGATCGCGCTCGGCAACGGCTCCTGCGACATCCTCCTGGCCGCCGGCGAGGCGCTGCTCGAACCGGGTGCCGAGGTTCTCTACGCCTGGCCGGCGTTCAGCGTCTATCCCCATCTCGCCGCCGCCTCGGGCGCGCGGGCGATCGAGGTGCCGCTCGACGCCGATGATCGCCATCAGCTCGATGGCCTGGCGGCGGAGATCACCGTGGCCACGCGGCTGGTCCTGGTCTGCAATCCCAACAATCCGACCTCGACGGCGCTCGGACTCGACGCGATCGAGGCTTTCCTGCGCCGTGTCCCGAGTCACGTCTGCGTGATCCTCGACGAGGCCTACTGCGAATACGCGCTTTCGCTGGGGGACACCTACGCCTCGCTCGAGCTGCTGCGCCGGTTCCCCAACCTCGTGCTGCTGAGGACGTTCTCGAAGGTCTACGGGCTCGCCGCCCTGCGCGTCGGATATGGACTGTGCGGCTCGCCCGAGTTCCGGGTCGCGGTCGACCAGGTCCGACAGCCGTTCTTCGTCAACGTGGCCGCCCAGGCGGCGGCGGTCGAGGCGCTTCGACATCAGGACGAGGTCGAGCGCCGCGTCGTGCAGACGATCGCCGCCCGCGAGTCGCTGGTCGGAGGGGTGCAGGAGCTCGGCCTGTGGGTCGCCGAGTCCGATACGAACTTCATCTGGCTGCACCTGCCGGACGAGGCCGACGAAGGCGAGGTGGTCTCGGGGCTGCGCGAGCGCGGCGTCCTGGTCCGCGCCGGGGGCTCGCTGGGTCGCGCCGGCGCCCTGCGGGTGACGGTCGGCACCGAGGCCGAGAACGACCGCTTCGTGACCGCGCTCGGCGAGCTGGTCTGAACGCCGGCCGCTTGGCATCGCCACCGCGGTCTGGTACAAACCTGCCGGACGCGTATGACCGGACCAGGCCACATCTCCGCATTCGGCTGGTCCTTCTGCGCGCGCTTCTACGCCTGGCGATTTAGCTAGGCGCTCGGCCCACGCTCCGCTCCGCCGCCGGTTGGCCGGCGGCCTCGAACAGGTCGAGCGCCGGTAAACGCCCCGCCCCCCTTCGGCGGGCCTTCGACCCCGTACAGTTCCAGGCGCAGAAAGGACCGACAGATGATGATCGTGATGAAACCGACGGCCACCGAGCACGAGGTGCAGGCCGTCATCGACCGAGTACAGAGCGTCGGCGCGCGCACTCACCTCAGCCGCGGGGAGGAAGTGACCGTGATCGGCGCCATCGGCGATCGCGAGCACGTCGCCCGGCTCGAGCTCGAGGGCGCCCCCGGCGTCGAGCGCGTGGTCCCGATCCTCAAGCCCTACAAGCTCGCCTCGGCGCAGTTCAAGCACGACCAGCGCACCGTGCTCGATGTCGCGGGCCGCAAGATCGGCGGCCAGCACTTCGCCATGATCGCCGGGCCGTGCACGGTCGAGTCCCGCGAGCAGACGCTGGAAACGGCGCGGATCGTCCGCGACGCCGGCGCGACGCTGTTCCGCGGCGGCGCCTACAAGCCCCGCACGTCTCCGTACGCGTTCCAGGGCCTGGGCCAGGAAGGGCTGCGCCTGCTGCAGGAGGCCAAGGACGAGACCGGGCTCCCGGTCGTCACCGAGGTGATGGACGTGCGCGATCTCGAGCCGGTGCGCGAGGTGGCCGACGTGATCCAGATCGGGGCCCGAAACATGCAGAACTTCACGCTGCTGGCCGAGGTCGGCCGCTCGGGGCGCCCGGCCCTGCTCAAGCGCGGCCTCTCGAGCACGCTCGAGGAGCTGCTGATGGCGGCCGAGTATGTCCTCAAGGAGGGCAACGAGTCCGTGATGCTGTGCGAGCGGGGGATCCGCACGTTCGAGACCGCGTATCGGTTCACGCTCGACCTGATGGCCGTGCCGGTGCTCAAACAGCTCAGCCACCTCCCGGTGATCGTGGATCCGAGCCATGCCGCCGGGAGGCGAGACCTGGTCATCCCCCTGTCCCTGGCCGCGGCCGCGGCCGGCGCCGACGGGATCATCGTCGAGGTCCATCCGCGGCCCGAGGAAGCGATCTGCGACGGCCCGCAGCAGCTCGTGGCCGACGAGTTCGCCGACTATCTGGAGCGAGTCCAGGCGGCGGCGGCCGTGGCCGGCAAGGCGCTTTCGGGCGCGGCCGTTTGAAGATCGCGGTCCTCGGGGTCGGGCTGATCGGCGGCTCGATCGCGCTGGCGGCGCGGGAGCGGCTCGAGGCCAGCGTCACCGGTTTTGACGTCTCCGCGGACGCGCTCCGGACGGCCAACGTCCGCGGCCTGCTCGACCGGGTCGCGGCGACGGGTGCGCAGGCGGTGGAGGACGTCGACGCGGTGTTCGTGGCGGTGCCGGTGGGGACGCTGAGCGAGGCCGTCGGCACGGCCCTCGCGGCGGCGCCCAGCGACTGTGTGGTCACCGACGTGGGCTCGACCAAGCGGGCCGTGGTGGCCGCGCACGAAGATCCCCGGTTCGTCGGCGGCCACCCTCTGGCGGGCGCGGAGAACGCCGGCGCCGAGCACGCCCGCGGGGACCTGTTCGACGGCGCCACCTGGTACCTGACGCCGACCTCGACCACATCCGGCGTGCTCTACGACCGGCTCTACCGGCTGCTCCACGGCCTCGGTGCCAGGCCGGTGGCGATCGAGGCGGCCACCCACGACACGATCCTGGCCACGGTCTCGCACCTGCCGCACGTGCTCGCCAACGTGCTGGTCTCACAGGCCGCCCAGACGCTCGACGCCGGCGGCGAGCGACTCCCGGCCACGGGCCCGAGCTTCCGTGACGCCACCCGGGTGGCGGGCGCGCCGAGCCGGATCTGGACCGACATCTACATTTCCAACCGGGACGCTCTGACAGGGGAGATCGACGCCGCGATCGCGCGCCTGCGCGAGGTCCGCGCCGCCCTGGCCGACGCCGACGCCGAGCGGATCACGGCCTGGAACGACGCCGCCGCCGCTCACCGCAGGCGGCTGCTGGAGGCCCAGCTCGCCGGCGGTCCGCTGTTCGAGCTCCGCGCCTCGGTCCCGAACCGCCCCGGGGTGCTCGCCGAGCTCGCGCTCGAGCTGGGACGGGCCGGGGTCAACATCACCGACATGGCGCTGTATCCCGCCGCGGACATGAGCGAAGGGGTGGTCGCGCTGTGGATCGCCGGCGAGGAGGAGGCCCGCCGCGCCCAGGAGCTGGTGGGGAAGCTGGGGTTTCCCGTGGCGCGCGCATGAACGCCCGCTTCGAGCCCTCTGGGCCGCTGCGCGGACGGCTCTCGCCGCCGGCCGACAAGTCGATCTCGCACCGCGCGGCGCTGATCGGCGCGATGGCCGCCGAGCCGGTGCGGATCCGCAACTATCTGGCCGCGGCCGACACCTCCTCGACGCTGGCCGCCGTGCGGGCCCTGGGCGCGATCGTCGAGGAGCGCGGAGACGAGGTGGTGATCCGGGGCGGCGGGCTGCGCAACGCCCAGATCCCGGCCCAGCCGATCGATGTCGGCAACGCCGGCACGCTGATGCGGCTGCTCCCGGGCTGGCTGGCGTTTCAGCCCGGCGCCAGCTTCACCCTCGACGGCGATCACTCGATCCGGCGGCGGCCGATCGATCGAATCGCCCAGCCGCTGAGGCTGATGGGGGCGCGGATCGACGCGCGCGAGGGCCGGTTTCCCCCGTTCACCGTCCACGGCGGCCCCCTGGTGGGAATCGAGTATGAGCTTCCGATCGCCAGCGCCCAGGTCAAGTCCTGCGTGCTGCTCGCCGGCCTGGTCACCGATGCGACGACCGTGGTCGAGCCTGTCCCCTCGCGCGATCACACCGAGCGCTTGCTGCTGCGCGCCGGCGCGGCCCTGGCCCGGGACGGCAATGCCGGCCGCGGCTACCGCACCGCCGTCCGCAACGCCGACGAGCTCCTGCTCGATGCCATCGAGATCCCCGGCGACCTCTCCTCTGCGGCCTTCCTGATCGCCGCCGGCGTGGTCGTGCCGGGTTCGCGCCTGTTGCTCGAAGGGGTGGGCGTCAACTGGACGCGGGCCGGCTTTCTCCGGGTCCTCGAGCGCATGGGGGCGATCGTGCTGAGCGAGCTCGAGCCCGTGGGGGCGTTCTCGGACCACGAGCCGGTGGCCGACATAGACGTCACCTCGGCGCCAATCGAAGGCACCACCGTCGAGGCCGACGAGGTGCCGCTGACGATCGACGAGCTGCCGCTGGTGGCGCTGCTCGGATGCTTCGCCGAGGGAGAGACCGTGGTCAAGGGAGCGGCCGAGCTGCGGGTCAAGGAGTCGGATCGGATCGCCACCGTCGTCGAGGGGCTGCGGGCACTGGGGGCGGAGATCGAGGCCGCGCCGGACGGGTTCGCCGTGCGCGGAACCGGCCGGCTGCGCGGCGGCCGCATCGACGCCCGCGGAGACCATCGCCTGGCCCTGCTGGGCGCGGTCGCCGGGCTCGCCTCCGAGGAGGGCGTCGAGGTTGCCGGGATCGAGGCGGGGGCGGTTTCCTACCCCGGATTCGCGGAGGACGTGGCCAAGCTGGCGGCCGCGTGATGGTGGTCGCGATCGACGGACCGGCGGGGGCGGGCAAGTCGAGCGTCGCGCGGGCGGTGGCCGCTGAGCTGGGATTCACCTATCTCGACTCCGGCGCCATGTACCGCAGCGTGGCGCTGGCCGCACTCGAGCGACACCAGGAGCCGGCGGCCGTGGCCGGCGAGGTGCACATCGAGCTCGGCGAGCGGGTGCTGCTCGGCGGACGCGATGTGACCGCCGAGATCCGCGACCCGGCGGTGTCGGAGGCGGCCTCGCGCGCGGCGGCCGATCCCGGGGTACGCCGGGCGATGGTCGTGGAGCAGCGCCGGCTGCTCCACGCCGGCGATTGGGTTGCCGAGGGACGCGACATCGGTACCGTCGTGGCTCCCGACGCCGAGGTGAAGGTGTTCCTGACCGCCGAGCCCGCCGAGCGCGCCCGGCGCCGAGCCGCCGAGCTGGGCGTGGAGGAGGCGACCGTGCTCGCCGAGCAGACGATCCGGGACGAGCGGGACCGCAGCCGCAGCCATTCGCCGCTCCAGCCCGCCCCCGGGTCGGTGGTGCTGGACACCACCGGTCTGACGCTGCCCGAGGTGGTCGCCCGGGTGGTGGCGCTCGTCCACGAGGCGGCGGGTCGCACAGGTTCCGCTCCCGGGGCACGCTAGCCTCGGCCCCACCATGAAGGTCGCGATCGTCGGCTATCCAAACGTGGGCAAGTCGTCCCTGGTCAACCGCCTTACCGAGTCCCGTGAGGCGGTCGTGCACGAGCGGCCCGGGATCACCCGCGACCGCAAGGAGCTGGCGACCGAGTGGAACGGACGGTCGCTCACGCTGATCGACACCGGCGGGGTCGATCTGGATGAGCGGCACGAGCTGGCGCGCCAGATCCAGGAGCAGGCGCGGGCCGCCCTGGCCGACGCCGACCTCGCCGTGGTGGTCGTCGACGGCAAGGCGGGGCTGCGTCCCGGGGATCTCGAGATGGCGGCGCTGCTCCGTCGCGGAACGGTTCCGGTGCTGGTGGCGGTGAACAAGGTCGACACCGTCGCCGAGCTGCCGGCGACCGCGGACTTCTACGCCTTGGGCCTCGGCGAGCCGGTGGCCGTCTCGGCCGCGCAGGGCCTCGGCACCGGCGATCTGCTCGACCGGATCGTCGAGCTGGCGCCGCCCGAGGAGCCGGCGGCGCCGACCCACGACCCGATCCGGCTCGCGGTGATCGGCCGTCCCAACGTGGGCAAGTCCTCGCTGGTGAACCGCTTCCTCGGCGACGAGCGGGTGATCGTCTCCGAGCTGGCCGGCACCACCCGCGACGCGATCGACCTCCCACTCAGCTTCGAGGGCCGCGACCTGGTGCTGATCGACACCGCCGGCCTGCGGCGCCAGGCCAAGGTGGGGGAGTCGGTCGAGTACTACACCGCCTTGCGCTCCCGGCGTGCCGCCGAGCGGGCCGACGTCGCGCTGGTGGTGGGCGACGCCACCGACGGGATCACCGCCCAGGATCTGCGGATCGCCGAGCTGGCCATGAAGTCAAGCTGCGCCACCGCGCTGGTGCTCAACAAGTGGGACCTCGCCGACGACCTCGACCTCGACCACGAACGCGCTCGGGCCAACCAGAAGCTGCGCCTCCGCCCCCGCGTGCTGACCGCGAGTGCCAAGACCGGCCGCCACGTCGAGCGGCTGCTCGTGGAGGCCGTCGGCCTAGCCGATCGCACCCGCGGCCGGATCCCCACGCCGCAGCTGAACCGGTTCCTGTCCGAGCTGGTGGCGGCTCGCCAGCCGCCGGCCGGCAGCGCCCGGGGGCCCCGTGGCCATCGCTTGAAGCTGCTGTTCATGACCCAGACCGGCGAGCGGCCGCCGCGGTTCTCGGTTCAGGTCAACTCTCGCGCCCGGGTCACGCGGGACTACGCCTACTACCTCGAGAATCGGCTCCGGGAACGCTACCGCCTCGAGGGGATCCCGCTGATCATCGACTTCGTGGAGCGCAGCGAGCGCCGCTCATCCGGCGCACGCGGGGTGGCGGCTTGATTAATTGACCCCGATGTCGATGCCGGCCGCGCATCGCGCCCGCGGACAGGCCGCCTCGCTACTCTTTCTCGACTTCAGCCAGCTCCTCAGCCTCGGCGAGCAGAAAGGCCTGACGCGCGGTGCGCGCTGTCGCGCGCCGGCAGCGGATCTCGACAGGATCCGGGCGGCGGGCGTGGACTCGACGGGTGGGGAGGCCGATACGACCGCGGAGCTGTTCCTCCAAATCCCATGACCACGTTTCCCGAGAGAACCGAGTACCTGTTCACCTCCGAGTCCGTCACCGAGGGCCACCCGGACAAGATCGCCGACCAGATCTCCGACGGCGTCCTCGATGCCGTGATGCGCGACGACCCGGCCGGGCGCGTCGCCTGCGAGACGCTGGTCAACACCGGGCTGGTGGTGGTCTCCGGAGAGATCACCACCGAGACCTACGTCGACATCCAGGACATCGCCCGCGAGACGATCAAGCGGATCGGATACACCGATGCCGAGTACGGGTTCGACTACCACACCTGCGCGGTTATCAACGCGATCGACAAGCAGTCGCCGGATATCGCCCAGGGCGTCGACCAGGCGTGGGAGGCGCGCACCGACCCCGGTGACGACGACGAGCTCGACCTCGCCGGCGCGGGCGACCAGGGAATGATGTTCGGGTACGCGAGCAACGAGACCGAGGAGCTGATGCCGCTGCCGATCTCGCTCGCCCACAAGCTGGCCAAGCGGCTCGCCGACGTCCGCAAGGCCGAGATCATCCCCTACCTGCGACCGGACGGGAAGACGCAGGTCACGGTCCGCTACGTCGACGGGCGCCCGGTTGAGGTCGAGAAGCTCCTGATCTCCACGCAGCACCGCGACGGCGCCGAGTCGCTGATCAAGGACGACCTGTGGGAGCACGTGATCGAACGGGTGATCCCGGACGAGCTCTACGACGCCCGCAGGCTGCACAAGAACTTCCTCGTCAATCCCACCGGCCGGTTCGTGATCGGCGGCCCGATGGGAGATTGCGGCCTCACCGGCCGTAAGATCATCGTCGACACCTATGGTGGGATGGCTCGTCACGGCGGCGGCGCGTTCTCGGGCAAGGATCCCTCCAAGGTCGATCGCTCCGCCGCGTACGCCGCCCGCTACGTGGCCAAGAACGTCGTCGCCGCGGGCCTCGCCGATCGCTGCGAGATCCAGGTCGCCTACGCGATCGGCGTCGCCCATCCGGTGTCGGTGATGGCGGAGACGTTCGGGACCGAGAAGATCGACCGTGCCCGCATCCTGGAGCTGATCACCGAGCACTTCGACCTGCGCCCGGGAGCGTTCCGCGAGTACCTCCGCCTGCACCGCCCGATCTTCCAGAAGACGGCGGCCTACGGCCACTTCGGCCGCGAGGATCACGACTTCACCTGGGAGCGGACCGACAAGGCGGAGACGCTCCGCGCCGCCGCCGGGCTGGGGACGGCCGCGGTCGAGGCCTGACGACGCCGCCCGGCGATCGGCCAGCGGTCGGTGGCCCCGCCCGCCCCATCCCACCCCCGGTTCCGCGGACGGATCCGCCCACGGTCACAGCCCGAGCTGCGCCTGGTGGGCCTCGCGCAGGGCCCGGGCGACGGTGCGGACGATCCCATGGGGATTGGCGACGCCGTGGAACTTGAAGTCGAATTCGGCGCTGCCGGCCGTGTCGAAATCGACGGTGCCGACCATCAGCATCCGCTGCAGCACGGTCTGGCGGGAGTTCACGTTCTGGACCCGCTCCAGCCGGGTCTCGTGCAGCTCGCGGGAGAGGATTCCGGACTCAATCGTCAACCGGCGACTGGTGATCGTGTACGTGGTCCGGACGCGCTTGAGGGTGCCGAGGAGCAGCACGAGCAGGAACACCACCAGCACTACAGCGGTCACCCACCCGACGTTGACGGTGCGTGAGCTCAGCCGCGTGACGATGCCGGCGACCGCACCCCCGAGCACCATGATGAGGACGCCTTTGACGTAGAAGCCGAGGATCGACCGCCACGATGGATGGCCGTGGAAGAACAGCTCCTCGCCGGGTTCCGGATCCACCCGCCGAGCGTAACGACCCGACCCGGGCCGACTCGATCAGGCACGACCACCCCCGCCCGGGAGTCTGTCCGTGGTCATCCTGACCGCACTCTAGCCTCACCCCCATGGACGCTTCGGAGTGGTGAGCACCCACGCGAACATCGCCCGCGTCGAACCGCTGACCCGCACGCGCGCGGTGCGGGGCCCGTTCGACTATCGGCTGCGGTCCGACCAGGCCGACGTCGAGGTGGGCTCGCTGCTGCGCGTGCCGTTCGGCCGGCGGCTCACGCTCGGGATCGTCCTCGAGCTCGCCGACCGCTCCGAGCTCGAGCCCGGCCGGCTGGCCGAGCCGGAGGCCGTGCTGGCACCGGGGATCCCGCCGGATCTGGTCCGGCTCGCGCGCTGGATGGCGGACGAATACTGCTCGACGATGGCCCGAGCGCTGACGCTGGTGCTGGCTCCGGGCACGGAGCGGGGAGCCAGGGCCAGGCAAGTGCTGGTGGCCGCACCCACCGATGCCGGACGGGAGGCGCTGCACGAAGGGGCTCCGCTCACCGAGGCCCAGCGCGCGATCCTGGCCCGGCTCGAGCGCAGCGGCGAGGCCGTCGCGGCGGAGCTGGGGACGCCCAGCCTGCGCCGGCTCGAGCGCCGGGGCCTGGTTTCGCTGCGCCGCAGCTCGAGGCGGCGGGTTCCGGCCCGCCATCGCATCGGGACCGCCAGCGTGTTGCCGCCTTCGCTGAACGCGGAGCAGCGGGCAGCGCTACACCGTGTGCTGGCGGCGCTGGCCGAGCGCCGCGGCCCCACCGAGGGCGGACGATTCCTGTTGCACGGGGTGACCGGATCGGGCAAGACCGAGGTCTACCTCCATACGGTGCAGAGCACGGTGGCCGCCGGCCGCGGCGCGATCGTCCTGGTCCCGGAGATCGCCCTCACCCCCCAGGCGGTGGAGCGTTTTCGGGCCCGCCTGGGGGATGTCGTCGCCGTCATGCACTCGGGCCTTGGCCAAGGCGAGCGCCACGACGAGTGGCAGCGGCTCCGCGACGGTGGCGCCCGCGTATGCGTCGGTCCGCGTTCGGCCGTGTTCGCCCCGCTGGCGGACATCGGACTGATCGTCGTCGACGAGGAGCACGAAGCCACCTACAAGCACGAGGGCGATCCCCGCTATGACGCCCGCACCGTGGCCGAGCGCCGGGCCGAGGAACATCACGCCGTCCTGCTCCTGGGCAGCGCCACGCCGCGTCCCGAGAGCGCGCTGTCGGTTCCTCGGCTGCGACTCTCGAGCCGGGTCGATCGCCGTCCCCTCCCGCCGGTGGAGATCCTCGACATGCGCGGGGCGCACCACCCCCTGCATCCTGAGACGCGGATGGCCCTGGCCGATCTGCGCCGGGCGCGCGGCAAGGCGATCATGCTGCTGAACCGCCGCGGATGGTCGAACTTTTTGTCCTGCCGCGCCTGCGGTGAGGTGTGGACGTGCCCCAACTGCGACGTGGCGCTGGTCCTGCACCGCACCGGGAACTTCATCGCCTGCCATCACTGCGGCCACCGCGAATCCGTGCCGAGCCGCTGCCGCAGCTGCGCATCGGTGGCCGTCGCCCGCCACGGCGCGGGCACCGAGCGCCTCGAGCACGAGCTCGAGGCCGCGCTCGGGGAGGCGGGCTTCCCCGTGCTCCGGTTGGACGCCGACTCATTCGGCCTGGCGGCCCGGGCCAGGACGCTCGAGCGGTTCGCTGCCGCTCCGGCCGGTCTGCTGGTGGGGACGCAGATGGTGGCCAAGGGCCACGATTTCCCGGACGTGGCGCTCGGGATCGTCCTCGACGCCGACCAGACGCTTCGCTTCCCGGACTTCCGCTCCGAGGAGCGGACGTTCGCGCTCATCACGCAGCTCGCCGGCCGCGCCGGCCGCGCCGGCAGCGGCGGTCGCGTGCTCGTCCAGACGCTGGCTCCCGAGGCCCGATCGATCACGTTTGCCTCCCGTCACGACGCGGACGGATTCCTCGCCGACGAGCTCGTCCGGCGTGAGGCGCTCGGCTATCCGCCGTTCGCGTCGCTGATCCGGATCGTGTGCTCGGCTCCGGAGGCCGCCGATGCCCGCGCGATCGCGGTGGCGCTGCGCGGGGGGCTGGGCGCCGCCCCAGCGACCGTGCTGGGCCCCGCCCCGCTGTTCCGGCTGCGCGGCCGCGCGCGCACCCAGCTGGTGATCAAGGCGAGCGAGCGGGGCGGCGCGATCCGGGCGGCCGGTCAGGCGGTGGACGCCGTCGCACACGCCGCTTCGAAGCGGGGCGTCAGCGTCAGCGTCGACGTCGATCCGCAGTAGCGCCACGGCCACCCTAGACTGAGAGGCGTGGCCGAGCCAGTGACAGAAGACGCCGATCTCGAGGTCGAGCACGAACCGGACGAGGAGTCCAAGCTCGATCCGGAGACCGCCGCCCGCCGCCAGGCGGCGCTCGCCCACGTGCGCAGGTTCGGCGACCCGGTCCTCCGCACCCGGGCACGGCCGATCGAGCGCATCGACGACTCGCTCCGGGACGAGATCCGGAGGATGGGCGTGCTGATGAACGACGCCCTCGGAGTGGGGCTCGCGGCCACGCAGCTCGGCGTCCTGCACCGGGTGCTGGTGTACCGCATCCTGCCCGACTCACCGGTGGCGGCGCTGATCAATCCGGAGATCGATTGGCGCGGCAACGACGAGGAGGTCGCCGAGGAGGGCTGTCTGAGCCTTCCCGCCGTGCTGGTCGAGGTCGAGCGGCCGGTCTACGTGCGGGTCCGCGCCCACGACGAGAACGGCGAGCCGATCATGATCGAGGCCTCGGGGCTGGAAGCGCGGGTCATCCAGCACGAGATCGATCACCTGGATGGCGTCCTGATCCTCGATCGCACCACGCGCGAGCAGCGCAAGGAAGCGATGCGGGCGCTGCGCGAGGCTCAGCAAGCCGCCTGACGGTCTTGCGGACCGTCTACCTGGGCACCTCGGAGTTCGCCGCCGCGGTGCTGATCCGGCTGGCGGATTCCGTGCACCGGCCCAGCCTGGTCATCACTCGTCCGGATCGGCCCCGCGGGCGGGGCCGCCGCCTGTCGCCCCCGCCGGTGGCGCAGACGGCGCGCGAGCTGGGGCTCGAGGTGCGACAGCCGATGTCGGTCAACGACCAGCCGACGCGGACGGTGGTCGCGGCGGCCCGCCCGGACGCGGTCTGCGTCTGCGCCTACGGGGCGCTGATCAAGGAGCCCCTGCTGTCGGACCACGTGATGTTCAACGTCCATCCCTCGTTACTGCCGCGGTGGCGCGGCGCCGCGCCAATCGAGCGGGCGATCATGGCCGGCGATCGGAGCACCGGCGTCTCGATCATGAGGATGACGGCCGGTCTGGACAGCGGGCCGGTGTGCGCGCAGCGCGACGAGCCGATCAGAGCGGGGGACAACTACGGCAGCCTCGCCGCTCGGCTGCAGGCGCTTGGCGGAGAGCTGCTGGTGGCCACGCTCGACGAGCGGCCGCCGTGCGCCGAGCAGGAGGGCTCGGCGGCGACGTACGCGGAGAAGATCGGCCCGGAGGACCGCGAGCTCGATCCGGCGCGAACGGCTGTCGAGCTCGAGCGCGTGGTCCGGGCGCTGACGCCGCACATCGGGGCCCGCGCCAGGCTCGGCGACGGCACCTGGCTCGGGGTACGCGAGGCCCGGGCGCTGGATTCGGGCGGGCCCGAGCCCGGCGTGGTCTCCTTGGTCGGGCCACGGCCGGTGTTGGGGTGCGCGGGTGGCTCGCTCGAGCTGGTCGTCGTCCAGCCGCCGGGCCGGCGCGCGATGAGCGGCGAGGACTTCCTCCGTGGCCTCCGGCCCTAGGCGCAGACCCGCCGCGGGCCGGCGCGCGTCGGTGTCGCCGGCTCGCCGCTGCGCCTATGCCGTGATCCGCCGCGTGTTCGAGCAGGGGGCGTTCGCCGACCGCGCGCTCCAGGCGCACGCGGCCACGCTCGACCCGCGCGACCGCGCGCTGGCGATGGCCCTCGTCTACGGGACGGTCCAGCGCCGGGCGACGCTCGACTATGTCGCCGCCACGCTCAGCTCGGGGTCTCTCGAGCGGCTCGATCCGCCCGTGCTCGCCGCCTTGCGGCTCGGCCTCTTCCAGCTGCTGTTCCTGGATGGCGTGGCCGCCCATGCCGCCGTCAACGAGAGCGTCGAGCTGGCCAAGTTCGACCGCCGAGCGGGGGCCGCGCTCGTCAACGCCGTGCTCCGTCGCGCCGTCAGGGAGGGTCCGGCGCTGATCGAGGCGCTCGACGACCGCACCCCCGCCCGCGCCGCGCTTCTTTACTCCGTGCCGACGTGGTTGGCCGAGCGGTGGTGGGATGAGCTCGGCGGGGACCGGGCGCGGATGCTGATGCGCCGCTGCAACGATCCCGCCGAGTCCGCGCTGAGGGTCAACACGCTGCTGGCCACCCGCGATGACGTGCTGACACGGCTGCCGGTCCCAGGCCGGCCGGCCGAGCGGCTGCCCGAGGGCGTGGTGCTCGAGGCCCCGTTCGATGCCCACGGCTCCGAGCTCTTCCGGCAGGGAGCGATCGTGCCGCAGTCCCGGGCCTCGATGCTCGTCGCCCGTCTGCTCGGCCCGAGGCCCGGCGAGCGCGTCCTGGATCTCTGCGCCGCGCCCGGCGGCAAGGCCACGCACCTGGCCGCGCTGATGGAGGACGAGGGCGAGATCGTGGCCGTCGAGCACCACCGCGGCCGGGCCGCGGCGCTGATGCGGACCTGCCGGCGGACCCGGGCGAGCTGCATCCGGGTCGAGGTCGCCGACGCCGCGCAGTTCCGGCACGAGGCCTCGTATGACCGGGTGCTCCTGGATCCGCCCTGCAGCGGCTTGGGCACGCTTCAGGCTCGGCCCGACCTGCGCTGGCGGGCCAGCCCGGAGTCGATCGCAGAGCTGTCGGCGCTCCAGCGCCGGATCCTCGCCGCCGGCGCCGCCGCGACCGCTCCGGGCGGCATCGTGGTCTACTCGGTGTGCACGATCTCCCGAGCCGAGGGCGAGGAGGTGATCGAGTCCTTCCTGGACGAGCACCGGGAGTTCGCCGCCGACGATCTGCAGCGCGAGTACCCCGAGTGGCGACACCCGAGCTGCCCCTCGCACCTTCAGCTGCTCCCGGACCGGGACGGCACCGACGGGTTCTTCATCGCGCGGCTGCGCCGGGCGACGCTCCGTTCGGGCCGTCGGGCGCGCCGTTAACCTAGAGGGCCCCGTGACCGATTCCCCCGTCAAGCTGGGCCCCGAGTGCCCCGGATGCGGCGAGCCCTGGCTGCGGCCGACCGCGGTACCCGGGCGGTACCGCTGCGTGTACTGCCTACAGCGCTATGAGCTCGTCTCGGTGTGCCCGAACTGCGGGGAGCACTCCACGATCGTGCGGATGTCGAGCACCGCGATCGTGGCCTGCAACCATTGCCAGGGCAGCATGCTGAGGGCCGTCTAGGTGCCCTCCGGCTTGCGCGAGCTCCGGGTCGCGCCCTCGATATTGTCCGCCGACTTTTCCCGCCTGGGCTCGCAGGTCGAGGAGGTTCTCGCCGCCGGCGCCAGGGTGATCCATGTCGACGTGATGGACGGCCATTTCGTCCCCCCGATCACGTTCGGGGCGCTGATCGTCGGCGGCCTCGCCGATCTGGTCCACGGCGCCGGCGCGATCATCGACGTCCATCTGATGATCGAGCGGCCCGAGCGGCAGGTCAGCGAGTTCGCCAAGGCCGGCGCCGACAACATCACCGTCCACGCCGAGGCGACGCCGCACTTGCACTACGCGCTGGCGCGGATCCGCGATGAGGGGGCCACGGCGGGAGCGGCGGTCTCGCCGGCGACCCCGGCGGATGCCCTGGCCGAGGTCGCGCAGGACGCACTCGATCTCGCCCTGTGCATGAGCGTCAATCCCGGCTGGGGGGCCCAGCAGTTCATCCCCGCCTCGCTCGACAAGCTGGCCCGGATGCGCCGGGGGCTGCCGGACCGCGTCGCGCTCGAGGTCGACGGGGGGGTTCACGAGGGGACCGCCGGTCCCTGCGTCGAGGCCGGTGCGAACCTGCTGGTCACCGGGTCAGGGGTGTTCGGCTCCGCCGATCCGGCGGCCGCCTACGCCGCGATCGCGGCCGCCGCCGGCGCGAGCTGAGGTCCACGCCGGCGCCAGCCGATGCCGCCGCCGGCGCAGCCTGAGCGCAACTCTTATTGAAAAGTTGGGTAGGGTGAGGTTGTGCTCGCCCTGAGGAGGCTGCCAGCCCTCGTCGTGCTGGCAATTGCCGTGGCGCTCGCCGGCTGCGGCTCCGGCTCCAGCTCCAGTTCGTCGTCCGAGGTCAGTCCCGCCACCTACGTGAAGTCGATCTGCGCGGCCATCGGCCCGTTCGAGAAGCAGGTGCAGACCCGCAGCGGCCAGCTGAACCTGGGCTCGATCAAGAGCGCGGCGCAGGGCAAAACCGCGCTCCACGACTTCCTTGCCGCCGTGGCCGGCGACACCGACCATGCCGTCGCCCAGCTCAAGGCCGCCGGAACTCCGAACGTCAGCAACGGCAAGGCCATCTCCGAGGGGATCGTGGCCGCGTTCTCGCAGGTCAAGGGCGCGCTGAGCGACGCCGCCGACAAGGCATCGTCGCTGCCCACGAGCAGTCCGCAGGCGTTCAAGACCGCGGCCGCCGCACTCGGCCAGAGCGTGCAGGGGTCGATGGGCAGGATCGGGTCGAGCCTCGGCAGCCTGAAGAGCTCGACCTTGGAGGCGGCAGCGGCCAAGGAGCCGACCTGCAAGAGCCTCGGCACCAGCTAGCGTTAGCGAGCGAGCCTCATACCGCCGAGTGAAGGGGCGAGAGGTTTCGGCGGTTCGGGTATGAGCCTCGCTCGCGGGGGCCGCTCCCGGCGGGAGCGGTGAGGCGGTCGCGATTCGGTGGCCACGGTTAGTCTCGCTGTCTAGCTCTGGAGCCCCGATGGGGCTAACGACCTTGCGATCGTCAGGAGACCGCCCGTGGCCACGATCTCAAGCCTACTCGCCGATCATGTGACGCTCCAGGTCCGGTCGGTCGATCGGTTGTTCTTGCAGGGGTATGTACCGAGGTTGCAGACGCAGGGGCAGGTGATCCGGTTCCTGCTGGATCGGGGGTTCCCGATCCCGTCGCCGGCGGTGCTGGGGAAGATGGGCCGCGAGTACGTCGAGGCGATCAACCGGTTCGTCGCCGAGCACCAGATCCCGATGGTGCGGTTCGTCAAGAGCGACGTGAAGGAGGAGATCGCCCGCGAGCATTTCAAGCGGGCCGAGCAGGAGGGCCGCTTCGGGGTCGTGATGGTCGGCGTCTGCCAGGAGAAGACGAGCGTCTGGCGTGGGTGGCGTGACGGCGGCCCGGACAGTCATCCGCACTTTGAGTACCGCCGCCAGTCGGTCTTCCCGAACAACTACTACTTCTACATCCGCGACCAGGACTGGGGGCCGGGGTTCATCAAGACGATCGCCTACGCGCCGTTCTCGCTGTGGGTGTACCTGAACGGAAACGAGTGGGCCAAGCAGCAGGCCGCCCAGCACGGGATCGCGTTCAAGCCGCTGGACAACGGATTCGCCGCCTGCGCGGACGAGACCGCGCTCGCCGGGATCTGCGCAAGCCTGTCAGCCGCGGACGTGTGGGCGTTCTTTGATCGCTGGCAAGCCATGCTCCCGTCGCCACTGAGCGCCGAGGACCGTCAGCGCGGCTACGGGTATCAGCTCGCGTTCCGGCAGCTCGAGATCTCCGACACCCGCGTATTCGATCGCCCCGCCGCTGGCCGCGCATGGTTTGAGCGCACACTCCCCGATCAGCTCACGCTCGGACGCCCCGACCAAGTCGCGGTCGTGTTCGGCCGCCGCGTCTCCCGCCTGACGCCCGGGCGGTTCCACACCAGAATCATCAATAGCGGCGTGCAGACGGCGATCCAGGTTCACTACCGCGCCTCGAAGGTCAAGCAGTACTTCAAAGAGGGCCGCGCGCTCCGGACCGAAACGACCGTCAACGACACCCACGACTTCGGCGTCGGCCGGATGCTCACCGACGCCAACTGGGACGCGCTGATCAATATCGGCCACCAGATCAACCAGCGACTCCTCGACCACCAACTTGACGCGTGCCAATGCGCACCCGACGCCACGCTGCTTGAGCGCGTGGTGCTGCCATCCACCACCACCGATGGCCTACCCGCCCCCGGACTACGGTTCGGCGAACCCAGAACGATGACGCTGCTCGCCTGCCTGTGCTCCTACCAGCACCTGTTCGCCGGCCTCACGAACCGCACTCTCCGCGAGCTGATCGCCGGGCTGATCCCCGGCTACAGCGCGCGGCAGATGACCTACGACCTACGGCGCCTGCGACGCAAAGGCTTCATCCAGCGGATCCCCCGCACCCACCGCTACCAGCTCACCAGCGAGGGACGCCGACTGGCCGTCTTCTTCACCAAGACCTACACGCGGATCGTCAACCCATCCCTCGCCGAGCTCGATCCCACCCTCCCCGCGCAGATCGCCCAACACGCGCCCCTGGCCAACTCGTGGCGCGCATTTGAGCGCGCGCTCGACGACAAGATCAAACAGGCCGCTATCGCGGCCTGAAAAGATGACTCATTCGTGAACCCTCCAACCGCCAAGCGGAGCTAGCCAGGCTCGGGGGACGGTCTCAAGGCGCCGCCGCCGGAGTCAGCTCGTCCTGAGCGCCGGCGTCGTCCCGGCCGCGGCCACATCGGGCTCCGGCGCTCCTGGCCCGAGCCTGTAGACGATCGAGAGCAGGCTGCAGAGGAGGAGCGTGGCCAGGAAGTAGCCGACCTCCACGCGGGTTACCTCGCTGGAGATCGTGGGCACGGCGACGAAGACCACGAACACCGCCGCCGAGCTCAGCCAGGCGATCGACGCCAGCCGCGCCCGCCGGCGGGCCAGCGCTGCCTGGTTGAGCGCGCCCGAGGCGAGGTGCAGGCCCATCCCGAGCCCGACCACGGCAAGCCCGAAGCGGCCGTAGTGAAAGCCCTTGTCGCCGAGCAGGGCGGTCATCACGAATGGTCCGATCAGCAACAGTCCGAGCGTGACCGCGCCCGAGAAGGCCGCGATCACGAGGATCGTCAGGCGGATCGCACGGTGGAACTCCTCGCCGCTCTCCCGCGCCTCGAGGCCCGTGAGATGGGGGAGGATGGAGGTCTGGATCGCCTGGAACAGCTGCAGCGGCGCGCGGACGATCAGCAGCACGTTGAACACGAATCCAGCCAAGGCCGCGCCCGACTGGTGGTTGACGATCAGCACGGCGGCGTTCATCAGCGTCTGCTCGGCCAGCATGATCCCCACGACCGCGACCGCGAAGCCGGTCCCGTATTTGAGCGACAGGTCAAGCGAGGCCTCCTCGACCCCGGCGTGGGCGGGGCCCTCGCCGGCCGCGTCCGCGGCCGGGAGGCCGGCGGGAGCGGCGTGCTTGACGCGCGAGAACGCGAACGGGATCACCGACAGCGACACGAACGGCGCCACCGCCATGCCCAGCGCCACCGCGCCCATGCCGGAGGCGATCCCGATCGCGACGGCGAGCGCGAACAAAAAGCGCGAAGTCGACTCCAGGAACACCAGGCCGCCGTAGAGCGCGAACCGCTCGTGACCGGCGAGCCAGCCGCGGGCGAAGTAGCTGGCGGCATAGGCGAGGACTCCGACCACCAGGATCCAATAGAGCGCGGCCGAGCCCTCGAACAGGCGGTTCTGGATCTGATCGCGGAGCGCCAGCGCCGCGGCCAGGAACAGCAGCGCGAACCCGACTTGAATCAACGCGGGAACCCGTAGCGGGTGGCCGCGCAGGCCCCTGGCCCGGCGGTCGGCGATCGTGCGCGAGAGCAACTGCTCGACCGGCCGGTAGATGACCGAGAGGATCACGAACATGATCGCCCAGCACAGCGACACCAGCCCGTACTGCTTCTTGTCGAGCACGTGGCTCGCGGTCGCGAGGTACGCGAACGTGAAGATCCCGGTGGAGGCGATCCCGATCGTGAGCACCCGCGCGCCCGCGGCATAGGAGCGGTTGCCGGGCGCGGGGACTGGCGGTGCGCCGGGAGCAGGGGATGAAGCGTCCCCGCGAGCGTCGCGCACCGTCTCGACGGGACCGGCCATTACCGGACTGCTACCAAGACCATCGTCCAGGGAAACGGGGAACGGACCTCGAGCACGTCGCCGTGGCGCTCCAGCAGTCGCAGGAACGCCCCCTTGGACCAATGGTTGACGTGGCCCGGGGAGTTGCCGAACTGACGGACGTAGGCGCCGCGCCCGATGTTCAAGGCGCGCCACAGTGGCTCGCGGGGCACCGACACGAGCAGGCGGCGCTCGGCCACGCGGGCCATCTCCGAGAGCGTGTGCTCGGGGTCGGGCACGTGCTCGAGCACTTCGATCGCGGCGACCAGGTCGAACTCGCCTGCGGCGAAGGGAAGGTTCTCAGCCGCCATCGCCCGAAACTCTAGGTTGGCGCGCCGCCGCAGCGCCCATTCGCGGCGCAGCTTCGGATCCTCCAAGTCGATCCCGACCACGCGGGCGCTCCCAAGCCGCTCGGCCCACCGGGCCGTCAACACCCCTTCCCCGCACCCCACGTCCAGCACCGAGGCCGGTGCGGCGGTGGCGAACAGCTCCTCGAGCGTGCCCTCGAAGCCGGCCATCAGCCGGCGCACGACCGGGTTCGTGGAGCCGTACTTGTCGTAGGAGTTGCCCGTCGGGACGGCGGCGTCGGTGGCGCTCATACCTCGAGCGCCTCGCGATCCTCGCCGGCGCCGGGCGTCTTCTCGGGCGAGCCCTGATGTGCCCGTGACGGCGCCCCGGGCTCGTAATGCGACGGCTCGACCCCGAGCTGGAGCTCGATTCTGCGCACGCGCTCGAACGTCCGCTGCGAGAGCGTGCGCTGGGCGGCGAGCAGATCGCCGATCACGCCCAGGGCCCCGAGCAGCATCGCGGCGTTGAACAGCACCGCGCCGGCGATCAGCGACTGCACGTGGCCGCTGATGCTCGGCTTCTCGATGAACGAGATGAGGAAGCGGATGAAGACCGCCAGCGCCGCGACCCCCATCACCAGGGCACCGCCCCAGAACACCTTCAGCGGCTCGTACTGGGAGTAGATCCGGAAGATCGAGAGCGCGTTGCGGCGCACGTACGCCCACGTCGAGGGGAACAGCCGGGACTCGCGGGTCTTGGGGTTCGTGCGCACCGGCACGTGATCGAGGGCCACGAGCAGCTTGCCGGCCTGGATGATCGTCTCGAGCGTGTAGGTGAACTTCGAGACCGCCTGGACCTGCAGCGCGGCCTCGCGGTTGTAGGCGCGAAAGCCGGAGGTGGTGTCGGGGATCTCGGTCGAGGATGCGTGGCGCACGACCCACGAGCCGAGCCGCTGGAGCAGCTTCTTGGGCACCGAGAAGTGCTCGACCGTGTCCACCTGCCGGTCGCCGACGACCATGTCAGCCTCACCGCGCAGGATCGGGCCCACCAGCTTCGGCACGTCCGCGCCCTCGTACTGGTTGTCGGCGTCGGTATTGACGATCACGTCCGCCCCGAGCTTCAGTCCGGCGTCGAGGCCGGCCTGGAACGCCGCCGCGAGGCCCTTGTTGTTGGTCAGCTTGACGATGTGGTCGACCCCGAGCTCGCGCGCGACCTCGATCGTCCGGTCCTCGGAGCCGTCGTCGACGACAAGAAGTTCGACGACGTCAAATCCGGGTACTCGGCGGGGCAAACGGCTGAGCGTCAGCGGGAGCTGAGCTTCCTCGTTGAAACACGGGATCTGAATGATGAGCTTCATCGACCTGGCGAACGGTATCGAGGTCGAGCCGGTCGCCGGTACACGCATGTGCGAGAGGGCGTGCGGCAGTCCGGGGGCGCGGCCGCGATACTGATTCTGACGATGGACGCGGTCACGATCTCAAGGCCCGGCGCCGGGCAGCCGGCGCTCACGCGCCCGGTCGACCCGCTCGACGGCAGCCAGCCCCCCCCTCGCCGCCGCCGCCGTCGCGAGCTGCACCGACCCGCCCTTGTCCTGCTCCTGATCGCCAGCTTCCTGCTGCGCCTGTGGGGCATCAAGCAGGGCCTGCCTTACAGCTACAACTCCGACGAGGCCACCCATTTCGTGCCTCGGGCCGTCGCGTTCTTCTCGCACGACCTGAATCCGCACTACTTCCTCAACCCGCCGGCCTACTCGTACCTGCTGCATGGCGTCTTCGAGCTGTGGTTCGGCAGCGCCGACGCTGTGGCTCGCGCTTACACGCGCGACCCAACGAGCGTGTTCGTCGTCGCCCGCGTGGTGGCGGCGGTCCTGGGCACGATCGCCGTCGGGTTCACGTACCTCGCCGGCTCGCGGTTCTTCAACCGGACGGTGGGGCTGCTCGCGGCGGCGATCTTCGGCCTCGCCTTCCTGCCCATCTTCTACAGCCACCTCGCGCTCAACGACGTGCCGACGCTGGCGCCCGTGGGCCTGTCGCTGTACGGGATCGCCGGCGTGATGCGGCGCGGTCGGTGGCGCGACTACGCCATCGCCGGCGTCGGCATTGGCCTGGCCTCGGCGACCAAGTACACCGGCGGGATCACGCTGCTGTGTCTGCTGGGGGCATTCCTGTCCGACGGCGCCGGCGGGTCGCTGTGGTCCTCGGTGCGCAGGCTCGCGCTGGCGCTCCTGCTGGCGCTCGGCGCTTTCCTGGTCGCCAACCCGTACGCGGCGCTCGATTTCTCCGCCTTCCACTCGGGCGTCTCACAGCAGGCGTCGCTCGCCGCCGGCCAGGATCCGGTCAAGCTGGGCACCACCGGCAGCGGCATCGCCTACTACCTGTGGACGTTCACCTGGGGCCTGGGTTGGGGCCCGGCGCTGGCCGCGATCGGCGGCTCGGTCCTGTTGCTGGCGCGCCGGCGCCTGGGAATGGCGCTGGTCCTGCTGCCGGCGCCGATCGCGTTCATCATCTTCATGGGTGAGCAGCAGCGGTTCTTCGGCCGCTGGCTGATGCCAATCTTTCCGATCGTCGCCGTGCTCGCGGCCTACGGCACGGTGGAGCTGATCCGGGGGCTGACGCGCGGCGGGCGGATTGCCCCGTGGCTGGCCGGGGCCGCCGCCACCGTGCTCCTGCTGGGGCAGAGCGTCGTCGCGGTGGTGCACAACGACGCCGTCCTGTCCCGGCCCGACACGCGCAACCTCACCCGAGCGTGGATGGTCGCGCACGTGCCGGCGGGGGCGAAGGTGGTGATCGAGCCGGTTGTACCCAACAACTGGGCATCGGACGTTGGCACGTCGCTGGCGGCGACGCCCGACGGTGACCGCTGGTGGCGATTCGCGACCTCGCTCACCGACGTCGGCGCGAACGGCCAGCTGCTCCCCGCCGGCGTCCATCGGGTCGTGGTCGTCGACCAGTACGAGCGGACGCTGCGGCCGGAGCTGCTCGACGAGTACGTGGCCAAGGGCTTCTGCTGGCTGGTCGAGGGCTCGCTGCAAGCGGGCCGTGCGTTCGCCCAGCCGAGCGCCGCGCCGCTGGCGGTGCGGTACTACGCCGCCCTGGCCAACCGGGCGCGGCTCGTCTACCACATCAGCCCGTTCTCGCACGGCCAGCATCCGATCCCGTTCAGCTTCGACTGGTCGATCGACTACTACCCCCGCCAGTACCACCTGCCGGGGCCGGAGATGAGCGTGTACCGACTCACCGGGGGCCAATGCGGGACCTGAGGGCCCCGTCCTATGCTCTTTCTGATGCCTCTCGTTCAGGACACGGATCGTCGCCATCTTGCTCGCACCATCGAACTAGCCGAGCAGGGCCGGGGCAAGGTCAGCCCCAATCCGCTCGTCGGCGCGGTCATCGGCCGCGACGATGAGGTCCTGGCCGAGGGCTTCCACCGCGCGGTCGGCCTTCCGCACGCCGAGGTCGAGGCGATCCGCGCCGCCGGCGATCAGGATCTAACCGGGGCCACGCTGTACGTGTCGCTGGAACCGTGCTGTCACCACGGGCGTACGCCGCCGTGCACCGATGCGATCCGCGCCGCCGGGATCGGGCGAGTCGTCGTGGCCTCGGACGACCCCAGCGGCCACGCCGCCGGCCGCGGCTTGGGGATCCTCCGGGACGACGGCGTCGACGTGGTGCTCGCCGACGGTGAGCTCGCCTCCCGGGCCCGGTTGCTGAACCAGCCGTTTCGCAAGCGCGCCCGCACCGGACGGCCGTGGGTGCTGTTCAAGTCGGCGATGACGCTCGATGGCAAGGTCGCCACCAGCAGCGGCGATTCGAAGTGGATCAGCGGCGAGCAGAGCCGGATGCGTGCCCACCACTGGCGCGCCGAATGCGACGCGGTCGCGGTCGGAATCGGCACGGCGCTGGCCGATGACCCCCAGTTGACGGCCCGCGTCGACGGGGTCGAGCGCCAACCTCGCCGGATCGTGTTCGACTCCCTGGCCCGGCTGCCGCTGAGCTCGAAGCTGGTCCGCGATGCCCGGCTCGTCCCGCTCACCGTGGTGGTCTCGCGCGCGGCTCAGCGGGCCGCCACCGACGCGCTCGAGGCGCACGGTGCGGAGGTGATCGTGGCCACGGGCGAGAACGAGCCCGCGCGCATCCGCTCCGCGCTGGACCAGCTGGGCGTGAACGAGACCGGCTCGATCCTGCTCGAGGGAGGACCGCATCTCGCCGGCACGTTCCTGGACGCCGGCGAGGTCGACGAGATCCGCCTGTTCCTGGCCCCGCTGATCCTCGGTGGCCGGACCGCGCGCGATCCGCTGGAGGGGCAGGGGGTGGAGACGATCGCCGACGCGTTCCGGGCATTGACGCTGGAGTGCGAGCGCGTCGGGAAGGACCTGCTGATCTCGGCCCGCTTGAAGGAGTGGTGATGGGCGCGGGCCGGCGAATCGGCGGCGAACGCTGATGTTCACCGGTCTGGTCGAGGATCTGGGACGCGTCGCCGAACGGCGGCGCTCGGGCGAGGGGATCCGGATCACGATCGACACCGCCCTGGCCGCGGAGCTTGCGCGCGGCGACTCGATCGCCGTCAACGGGGTCTGCCTGACCGCCACCCACGTGGCCGACGGCGCGTTTGCCGCCGAGGTGATGAACGAGACGATCGGCCGGACCTCGCTCGCCGCCGCCGACCCGGGCACCCGTGTAAACCTGGAGCTGCCGCTGCGGGCGGGAGATCGGCTGGGCGGTCATATGGTCCAGGGCCACGTCGATGGGCTGGGCACGGTGGTGAACGTGCTCGAGGACGGTTTCGCCCGCCGCCTCGAGATCGAGGCGCCGGCGGAGGTGTTGCGCTACGTGGTCGAAAAGGGGTCGATCGCGGTCGACGGCATCTCGCTCACCGTCGCTGAGCTCGGTGAGGGATCGTTTACCGTGTCGCTGATACCGGAGACCCTGCAACGGACGAATCTCGGGTCCGCTGAGCCCGGCCGCAACGTGAACCTGGAGGTCGATGTGCTGGCGAAGTACGTAGAACGACTGATCCGATCATGACCGCGACGAAGTCGTCGTTCGCCACGGTCGAGGAGGCGCTCGAGGACATCGCGGCGGGCAAGATGATCGTCGTCGTCGACGACGAGGATCGCGAGAACGAGGGAGATCTCGTGATGGCCGCCCAGTTCGTCACGCCGGACGCAATCAACTTCATGACCCGCCAGGCCGGCGGCTGGATCTGCCTGGCGCTGACATCGGAGCGATGCGATGAGCTCGGACTCGAGCTGATGACGCTCAAGAACGAGAGCGCCCACCAGACGCCGTTCACCGTCACGATCGAGGCGCGCGAAGGGGTCAGCACGGGAATCAGCGTCCACGACCAGGCGCACACGATGCAGGTGGCGATCGACCCGAGGAAGGGACCCGACGACATCGTCAAGCCAGGCCACGTCCGCCCCCTCAAGGCCAAGCCGGGCGGCGTGCTGGAGCGGACCGGGCATACGGAGGCATCGGTCGACCTCGCCCGCCTCGCCGCCCTGAACCCGGCCGGCGTGATCTGCGAGATCCAGAACGAGGACGGATCGATGGCCCGCGGCGAGGACTTGGCCGTCTACTGCTTCAAGCACCGGCTGCGGATGATCACCATCGCTGACCTGATCGCCTACCGGCGGCGGACGGAGAAGCTCGTCGAGCGGGTGGTCGCAACCCGGCTGCCGACGGTGTTCGGTGACTTCGTGGCCATCGGCTACCGCTCGCTGGTCGACAACAAGCACCACGTGGCGCTGGTCAAGGGGGAGGTCGACGGCCGCGAGGACGTGCTCGTGCGGGTGCACTCCGAATGCCTCACCGGCGACGTCTTCCATTCGCTGCGCTGCGACTGCGGCGAGCAGCTGGAGTCGGCCCTGGCGATGATCGAACGGGAGGGCCGCGGCGTGCTCCTGTACCTGAGCCAGGAAGGGCGCGGCATCGGCCTGCTCAACAAGCTGCGGGCGTACAAGCTCCAGGAGGAGGGATTGGACACGGTCGACGCCAACCTGCGACTGGGCCTTCCCGCCGACCTGCGCGATTACGGGATCGGGGCCCAGATCCTCGTCGATCTCGGCCTGAGCTCGATCCGGATCCTGACCAACAACCCGAAGAAGATCTCCGGGCTGGCCGGCTACGGCCTGTCGGTGAGCGATCAGCTGCCGATCGAGCACGTGCCCAACCGGCACAACGAGGCCTACCTGCGGGCCAAGGCCGAGAAGCTCGGCCACACGCTCCATCACCAGGGCCTGGCGCTCGACGAGGAGATGATCCACCAGGAGCAGGAGCACGACCGCCTCCGCGATGACTCCTGAGCCGCGTGTGGCCCTGTGCGTCGCGCGCTTCTACGAGGAGCTGGCCGACAAGCTCGAGCAGGGGGCACGGGAGGCGCTGGCCGAGGCCGGGGCGGGGGACGTCGACCGGTTCGAGGTCCCGGGCGCGTTCGAGCTGCCGGCGGTGGCCAAGTACGCGGCCGAATCCGGGCGCTATGAGGCGGTGATCTGCCTCGGCGCCGTGATCCGGGGCGAGACCGACCATTACGACTACGTGTGCGGCGAGAGCGCCCGCGGGATCCAGCAGGTGCAGCTCGAGACCGGGGTCCCGTGCGGCTTTGGCGTGCTCACCGTGGACTCGATGGAGCAGGCGCTCGAGCGGGTGGCCGGGGGCTCCAAGCGTGACACCGGCCGTAGCGCCGCGCAGGCGGTCCTGGCATCGCTCGCGGTCAAGCGCGAGCTGTCGGCGCGGCGCGGACCTACCGGTTTCGCTGTCTAGTGCCCCACTAGTCTCTAATCCTGCCGAGACGGCCCCGAGTCGCCACGATCGTGGCGATGGTGTGAGGCACGGTGCCCGGGCGGCCCATCAGGAGCCGCCGGCGTGGCCCTCCGCGCCTCTCGGCCCAGTGCCCGCAGCGCGAGCTGGAGCTCCTCCCTGACCACCCCGGTCTGGTCTGGAATCTGCATCCGCTCCCACAGGACCGCGGCCGCCGCTCTCGGATCGCCGGCGAGCCGCAGGGACCGCCCGAGGTCGAACAGCGCGTAGGCATAGGTCAGGCTCCCCGGCGAGGCGGCGCTGACGGCCTGCCGCAGCACCGGGATTGCCGCCGCTGGGTCGCCGCCGGCGAGCAGGTCGTGGCCCCGGGCCTCGAGCTCGTCGGCCACCGGCGGCGGCGTCGTCGCGGCGGCCGGCTGGGCCTGAACCGTGCTGGGGGCGGAGCCGGGGGTTCGAGGTCGGGCGGCGCGGTGGCGCTTGGCCGTGTGGACGCGCGCCCGCGGTGGGCTCGGGCGGGACGCGGTGAGCTTCCGATCGGCGTGCACGGCTGGGCTCTTGGGGCTTGGATTGAAGGTGCCGCTGGCGGCGGCGGCGACGCCGATGCCGAGCGCCGCGGCGGCCAGGGCGCCGAGTGCGAGGCCCCGGCGGGGTCGCCCCCGGCCGGAGCGAGCCGGCTGGCGCACGCGGGGGGCGGGGCGAGCGGTGGGGGCTCGCGCGGGCTGAGCGGCCTTCCGCGCGGCCACCGCGGAGACCGGCGCGATCATCGGCAGCGGTCGGGCCGAACGGCCCAGGGCGATCTCGATCGCGTCGGCGAACTCGGCCGCGCTTGCCCATCGTTGCTCGGGACGCTTGGCCATGCCCTGTGCCAGCACGGGATCGAGCGCCGGCGGCAGCCCGGGGTTGAGGTGACTTGCGGCCGGCGGTTGCCCCTCGAGGTGCTGGTGCGCCTGGGCGGCGAAATGCTCGGCCTCGAACGGACGCCGCCCGACCAGCAGCTCAAACGCGGTCACCGCCAGGGCGTAACGATCGCTCGCCTCGGTCGCGGGCTGCCCGAGCACCTGCTCGGGAGCGATGTAGGCGGCGGTGCCGAGCATCTCGCCGCTGCCACCGACCGTGTCCTCAGTGGCCAGCCGGGCGATCCCGAAATCGGCGACGTGCAGCACCCGTTCGCCGTCGAGCAGCATGTTGACCGGCTTGATGTCCCCGTGGATCACGCCGCGGCTGTGGGCGTAGTCGAGCGCAGCCGCCGCCTCCCACAGCCATCGCACGGCCTGCTCGCGGCCCACTGCGCGGACGCGGATCGCGTCGGCGACGGTTCCGCCGGCCAGGAACTCCATCACGATGAACGGCCTGCCCAGCGGCGCGTCGCGTTCGATCGCCTGCCCGACGTCGTAGATCGTGACCACGTGGCGGTGTCCGGACAGGCGGGCGGCGGCCCGGGCCTCGCGCTGGAAGCGCCCCAGGGCGGCCTCGTCGCGGGCGAACGGCTGGGAGATCAGCTTGATCGCGACTGTGCGCCCCAGCGCCCGGTCGCGGGCGCACCACACCGAAGCCATCCCGCCGGTCGCGATCCGGCGACGGATCGAGTAGCGCTCCGGAAGCTGCAGGCCTTCGAGCGCGCGCAGGCCCGTCTCGGAAGCGTCGGGCATGGGCGGTCTGCTACCCATCCGCTCGAATGTAAAGCAAGCTGGCGGCGGGAATGAATCAAAACGTGCGGCCGCCCGCAGAGGCGCAGAACCCCCCTGAGGCTATACTCGCGCGCCATGTCCAAGGTCTGTCACGTCTGCGCGAAAGGCCCTTCCTTCGGCCACACCCGCAGCCGCTCGATGGTGGCCACCAAGCGGCGGTTCGAGCCGAACCTCCAGCGCGTGCGCATCGATGACGGCGGGACGCCCCGCCGCGTCTACGTCTGCACCCGCTGCCTGAAGGCCGGCAAGGTCGTCAAAGCCCGGTAGCGCGGTGACGGGACCACGCAGCTCCTCGCGCCGCTAGCGGCCCGTGTCCGATCCGAGCATCGTTCGCTTCCGCGCGGTGGTCCAGGCCGGCCTGGCGGCGCTCGAGGCGCGGCGCGAGGAAGTGAACGACCTGAACGTGTTTCCGGTGGCCGACGGCGACACCGGCGACAACATGGTCTTGACCCTGCGGGCGGTCCTCCAGGAGCTCGATCGGCTGACCGGCGCCTCCCAGGAGCGAACGATCGACGACATCGGCAGGGACGAGATCGTCGGCTCGGTGGCCCGCGCGGCGCTGCTGGGGGCGCGGGGAAACTCGGGCGTGATCCTCTCGCAGCTGATCCGGGGGGCCGCCGAGGAGCTCGCCAGCCGGCCGGGAGAGCTGGTCGACCCGGTGCTGATCGGCGCTGCCCTGGCCCGCGCCGCCGACCAGGCGTACGGCTCGGTCCGCGATCCCGCCGAGGGAACGATCCTGACCGTGGTGCGCGAGATGGCCCATCGGGTGGCCTCCGAGCTCGCGCACATGCCCGACGCGCGGCTCGGTCCGGAGGCTGGCGACGAGGAGCAGAACGCGGTCATCGCCGAGGTCATCGAACGCGCGCTCGCGGCCGGCCAGGAGTCGGTCGAGCGGGGACCGGACCTGTTGCCCGTGCTCCGCGAGGCCGGCGTTGTCGATGCCGGTGGTTACGCGCTCACGGTGCTGCTCGCGGGCATGATCGGCGCTCTGCGCGGCACCGCGCCGCCCGTGCTCGAGCATCAGGCGGCGGCGCGGGTCACCCATCCTCAGCACTCCTCTACCACCTATCGGTACTGCACGAACTTCGCCGTCAGCGGCACCGAGCTGGAAGCGCGCCGCTACGTGGCCGCGCTCGAGCGCCTCGGGGACTCCGTCCTCGTCGTCGGCGATCAGACCACGCTCAAAGTCCACGTGCACACCGATGACCCGAACGCGGTGACCGCTGTCTTCGCCGAGGGTGGCGCGGTGTCGCACCTCGACGTCGCCGACATGCGCGAGCAGGTCATCCGGCGAGACGAGCGGTTGACCGAGCCCGCGCGGCCGGTCGTCTGCGGTGCCCTGGCGGTGATCAGCGGCGACGGGCTGTCGTCGCTGTTCCAGGGCCTGGGGACGCGCGTGCTCGATGGCGGCCCCACGCTCAATCCCTCCACCTACGACATCCTCGCCGCGATCCACGCCATCTCCGCCGAGGAGGTCGTCGTCCTTCCCAACAGCGCCGCCGTGGTCATGGCCGCCGAGCGGGCCGCGGAGCTGTCGGACAAGAACGTCCGCGTCGTTCACTCGCGCTCCCAGCAGGCCGGGCTGGCGGCCGCGGTGAGCCTCGATCCGAGCCGCAGCGCAGCCGAGAACGCGGCCGCGATGGAACACACGCTGGAGCGCGTCCGCACGGGCGCCGTGGCTCCCGCCGCCCGCGACGACGCCCAGGGGCGATTCCGGCAAGGGGACGCCGTGGGCTTTGTCGACGAGCGGATCGTGGTCTGGGGACGGCCGCGCGAGACGCTCCGCGGGGTGCTCGAGCAGCTGGCCGAGCACGCCGAGCTGATCACCTGCCTGCGCGGCGCCGACGCGCCGCTCGAGGACAACGTCGTGCAGGCGCTGGGGGCCGGCGAGGTCGAGTTCGAGCTCAGCGACGGGGGGCAGCAGAGCTACTGGTGGCTGCTGTCCGCGGAGTGAGGCCGCCGTTCCGCCCGCCGGCGGAGTCATCATCCGTCGCCCAACGATGGCCGCCACCGCATTCGCCAGCAGTCGAGCCCTCGAGCCCGACGAGCTCCAGGACGCGCCGATCCGCTATCCGCGACCGTCGCACCTCGGCAGGCAGCTGAGCCTCCGGGGCCCGAAAGCACAGCACGCCGCCGACGTGCTCGGGCTGCACACCGTCGGCGACCTGCTCGAGCACCTGCCCCGAGACCGCCGCGAGTCCCGTGCAGTTGAGCAGTTGGTGCCCGCGGAGACGGCGACCGTTCTCGTGCAGGTGCGAGCGATCGCCTCGCGCTCGGTCCGCCGGCGCGGCATGCGTCCGCTGGTGGAGGCGACGGTCGCCGACGCCACCGGCGCGATGAAGGCGACATTCTTCAACCAGCCGTGGCTGGTGCAGCGCTACCCGGTGGGGACGCGCCTCGTGCTCCACGGCAAGTTCGAAGCCCGCAACCGCTTTCGCGTGCAGGCGCACGCGACAACCGGCGAGGTCATCGCCGAATCCGGCGCCGTGGCCCACTATCCGGCCACGGAGGGGCTCTCCTCGACGCAGATCCTCGCGCTCGTCCGCGAACATGCCGCGGCGCTCCGGGACGCGCTCGAACCGCTGCCGAGCGGGCTCCGGGTCGGGGAACGGCTGCCTGACCGCGCCGGCGCGCTGGCCGCGGCGCACTTCCCCCGCCAGGACGGCGAGCAGGACCAGGCTCGGCGGCGGCTGGCCCTCGAAGAGCTGTTGCTGGCCCAGCTCGCGCTGCTACGCCGGCGCCGGCTGAGACGGGGCGAGGCCGTTGCCCCGGTACTCGACGGCAAGCGGGAGATGACCGCGCGGTGGCTGGGCGAGCTCCTCCCGTTCACGCTCACCGGCGACCAGGAACGGGCGCTGTCCTCGATCGATGACGACCTCGAACACGAGACCCCGATGCAGCGGCTGCTGATGGGCGAGGTCGGCTCCGGCAAGACGGTGGTGGCCCTGTACGCGCTGCTGCGCGCCGTCGAGCACGGCTACCAGGGGGCCCTGATGGCCCCCACCGAGACCCTCGCCGAGCAGCACTTCGCGACCGTCCAGGCGCTGCTGCCCGGCGAGCTCGTGCCCGTCGGCCTGCTCACCGGCTCCACCCCCGCCCGCCGCCGAGCGGATCTGCTGTCCAAGCTCGCCAGCGGCGAGCTGTCGCTGATCGTCGGCACCCATGCGCTGATCGAGGACGCGGTCTCCTTCGCGCGGCTGGCAGTCGTCGTCGTCGATGAGCAGCACCGGTTCGGAGTCAGGCAACGGGCCGCGCTCGATGCCAAGGGAAGCGTCGACGGCGCTCCCCATGCCCTGCACATGACCGCCACCCCGATCCCCCGAACCCTTGCGCTGGCGGGCTACGGCGACCTCGACCTCACCGTCCTGCGCGAGCTTCCCCGCGGCCGCCAGCCGATTCGAACGTTCGTGTGCTCCACCGAGCGCGAACGGACGCGGGCCTACGACCGAATCCGGGAGGAGTTGCGGGAGGGACGCCAGGCCTTCGTGATCTGCCCGCTGGTCGAGGAGTCGGAGCTGTTGCAGGCACGCGCCGCCACGGCCGAGTTCGAGCGCCTGCGAGCCGGCGAGCTCCGCGGCTTCGAGGTGGCGCTCCTACACGGTCAGCTGCGATCGGCCCAGAAACAGGCGGCGATGAGCGCATTCGCGTCCGGCGCCGCGCACGTGCTCGTCGCGACCTCCGTGATCGAAGTCGGGATCGACGTTCCCAATGCCAGCGTGATCCTGATCGAGGACGCAGACCGGTACGGGATCTCCCAGCTGCACCAGCTACGAGGCCGGATCGGGCGCGGCGCCCACCCGTCGCTATGCCTGCTGTTCGGGCCCAAGGGATCTGCTCGTCTCGGAGCGCTGGCCAACCACACAGACGGCTTCGAGCTGGCCGAGATCGACCTTCGCCTCCGCGGCGAGGGCGAGCTCGTCGGCACCCGGCAGCACGGGCTGGCGCAGTTCCGCGTCGCCGAGCTGCCTCGGGACGCGGAGCTGCTCGAGCGGGCGCGCCGGCACGCGGAGCGGATCGCGGCCGACGATCCGGAGCTCGCCTTGCCGGAACACGTTCTGCTGGCCGACGCGCTGGTGCAGGCTTACGGTGGCGAGGCGCAGGCGCCGATCCGAGCGTGAGGGTGATCGGCGGGCGTCTGCGGGGCCGCCGGCTGGTGGCGCCGCCGGGACGGGAGACCAGGCCGACCTCGGACCGGGTGCGCGAGGCGTTGTTCTCGATCCTCGAGTCGGTGGAGGGCGAGCGCGTGCTGGATCTGTTCGCCGGCTCGGGGGCGCTGGCGATTGAGGCCCTGTCTCGGGGCGCCGCCGAGGCCACGCTCGTCGACTCCTCCGCGACGGCGGTGGCGGCGATCAGGCGCAATCTCAGCTCGCTCGGATTGGCGGCCGAGGTGCGCCGAGCGCCCGCCCTCGCCTACCTCGAGCGGGCACGCGGGGCCGAGCGTCAATACGATCTCGTCTTTCTCGATCCCCCATATCGCCAAGCGAGCGTGCTCGGGCGGGAGTTCTCGACCGCCCTGGCGCCCTTGCTCTCGCCAGGCGCGCGCGTCATCCTCGAAAGCGACCGCAGAGCTGCGTTCGAGTTCGATATGCCGCTGCTGGTTGAGCGTCGTTACGGCGACACCCTGATTCGGATTCATGGCCCCTGACAACCGCGTTGCCATCTGTCCCGGTTCCTACGACCCGGTCACCTACGGTCACCTCGACGTGATCTCGCGGGCGGCGGCGATGTTCGACAAGGTGATCGTCGCCGTTGTCAACCTGCCGGTCCGCAAGGGAGGAACGCTGTTTGGCGCCGAGGAGCGGGTCGCCTTCGTTGAGAACGCGACCCGCGATCTGGGGAATGTCTCGGTTGAGCCATTCAGCATCCTCGTTGTCGAGTTCGCGCGCGAGCGTGGCGCCAAGGCGATCGTCAAGGGCCTGCGCGCGATCTCGGATTTCGAATACGAGCTGGAGATGAATCAGCTCAACCGCCGCCAGGCCCCCGATATAGAGTCCGTGTACCTGATGGCGTCGCCCAAGTACAGTTTCATCCGCTCGAGCGGCGTGAAGGAGCTGGCAACCTTCGGCGGAACCATCGACGACATGGTGCCCGACGAGGTCGCTGCGGCGTTGAAGGAACGACTTACCCGCTGACGAAGAAAAAGGAACTGCGCGATGGATGTCCTGGTACTGATCGACAAGCTGGATGATCTCGTCCACAACGCCAAGCCGGTCCCGCTGACCGACCAGGTGCGCGTGGACAAGGAGGAGATCTACGACATCCTGGACCAGATGCGAGCCACGATCCCGGAGGAGATCAAGCAGGCGCGCTGGATTGTCAAGGAGCGCCAGGAGATGCTGGCCGAGGCCAAGCGTGAGGCCGAGCGGATCGTCAAGGAGGCGCGCGAGCGCCAGGAACGGCTGATCTCCGAGGAGGAGATCACCAAGCAGGCCGAGCGCGCCGCCGAGGACATCATCGAGGACGCCCGCGGGCGCGAGCGGGAGATTCGACTCGGCGCCGAGGACTACGCCGACGAGATCCTCAACACGCTCGAGGTCAACCTGACCAAGTTCATCGCCGCCGTCCAGCGCGGACGGGACCGCTTGGCCGGCAAGGACGAGCCGGTCGAAGTGTCTTGATCGAAGTCCTCGACACGGACATCACCAAGCTCGAAGTCGACGCCATCGCCAATGCCGCGAACACGCGGCTGCTGCACGGCGGAGGGGTCGCGGGGGCGATCTCGCGGGCCGGCGGTCCGGCCTTGGAGCGCGACAGCCGAGCGGTGGCGCCGATCGGCCTCGGCGAGGCCGTCGAGACCACCGGGGGCGAGATGCCGTGCCGATGGGTGATCCACGCCGCGACGATGGAGCTGGGCGGCCCGACGTCGGCCGAGATCATCCGCAGCGCCACCGCCAGCACGCTCCGGAAGGCCGACGAGCTGGGCGCCAGATCGCTGGCGCTGGTCGCCTTCGGCACCGGTGTCGGCGGCTTCCCGATCGACGAGGCAGCGCGGATCGAGGTCGAGGAGGCGCGGGCCCACCTCGAGCGCGGCAGCGGTCTCGAGCGGATCGTGTTCGCGGTCAGGGGCGGCGCCGCCCGCGAGGCGTTCGAGCGGGCGCTGGCGGGCTGAGCGATCGACCGGGGAGCGCAGGCTTGAGGGCGCCGGCGCGCTCAGGACCGCCTACCGGACGCTGAACCCGCTCAGCCCCTCCGGATCCTCCTCCTGGACCTCGACGCGGTCGACGTCCGCCCGCGCAGGCCCGCTCTGGCAGAAGCTGGCCACCCGCCCGACCGCGTCGGGCGAGCCCTCGAGCACGGCCTCGACGGCTCCGTCGCCACGATTGCGGACCCAGCCGGCGACGCCGGCGGCCTCCGCCCGCCGGCGCACCGAATCCCGGAAGAAGACGCCTTGAACCTGGCCGTGGACGACCAGGCGCCGCCGGATGCGCTCTGCCACGGTCGGAATTCTGGCAACCCCGCCGCCGGCGCAGAGTTGCAATGTGCTGCGGGGCGGGAATAGGATCGGCCGCGCGACCGCCGAAGGAGCGATCGACAGAAGGGAGGAACAACGTCTTCGGCCGCGCCCATGCTGGTAGGGGAGCAGGCGCAAGCTTGCCGGAGCCTCGAAGCGCTCGAGGCCGGCCAGGCGTCGCTGCCCAATTCGTCAGTCCCACTCAGGTAGGAATTCCATGTCGACCAGACTTCGCTTGGCCCTGTCGCTGATGTGCGTCGGCGTCTTGGGCGTGTTGTGTCTACTGCTGCTGCAGTCGCACGCGCGAGCCAGCAGCCCGATGAGCTACTCGCGTCTGACCAAGTACCAGAAACGGATCGTGTCCGAGGCGCTGGCGAGCGCCCTCGGCCCGCGGACCGCAGCCGCGCCGAACGTGCCCGGCGGCGGAGTGGCCGGCGGCCCGGACGGCGCCCCGTTCACGAAGCCCCGGTCGTTCGCCGCGCCAGGGAGCGCGGGATCGCCGAGCAACTACTTCCCGTCGTCGTCGGGACAGTGCGCCGTGAGCCGCGGGAGCAACGTGAAGGTCAACCAGAACTGCCTGAACGTGACCGATCCCGACCTGCAAGGCCGGGCCCAGGCCAACAACGAGCCGTCGATCTCGGTCGATCCGTTCAATTCCAGTCACGTCGTCGCCAGTGACAACAACTACATCCGCGGTGACGGAACCTGCGGTTCGTACTACTCGCTCGACGGTGGCAGCAGCTGGAACAATGCCACCACCCCGAACGGCTTCACCCGAGGCCCGGACGGGTTCGCTCGTGAGTACTGGCAGGCCGGCGGGGACACCTCGGTCGCGTGGGATACGCGCGGCAACGCGTATCTGAGCTGCCAGGCGTTCAACCGCGGAACCGTCGCCTCGCCGAACCCGGACCAGTCGAGCACCTTCCTGATGTTCCGCTCGACGCAGAACGACGGCGCGTCGTTCAACTTCCCCGGTCGCTACTCGACGCCCCCGAACTTCGATGCCGCCGGGACCAGCGGGGTCCTCGTCGACAAGGCGCTGATGGCGATCGACGACAACAAGAGCAGCCCATATCGGGACCGCATATACGTGACCTGGACCCAGTTCGCCGCCGACGGAACGGCATACATCTACGAGGTCCACTCCAGTGACTACGGCGAGACCTTCAGCAACCCGGTGCTGGTCAGCGGCGACAGCAATTTCTGCACGAACACGTTCGGAGCTGCGACCCCCCACGGACGGTGCAACAACAACCAGTTCTCGGATCCGTTCGTGGGTCCCGACGGCAACCTCTACGTGGCCTACGACAACTACAACAACCAGCCCACCAGCGGCAGGGACAACCACTACCAGGTGTTGCTGGCAAAGTCGACCAACGGCGGGGAGAGCTTCTCGGCGCCGGTCAAGGTCAGCGACTTCTACGAACTGCCGGACTGCGACCCCTACCAGGGTGTCGGCGCCGATCCCGGGCGCGCATGCGTGCCGGAGAAGGGATCGTCGACCAAGTCGGTGTTCCGTGCCGCCAACTACCCCTCGGGCGCGGTCGATCCGAACGACCCGAAGACGGTGGCGGTTACCTTCGCCTCCTACATCAACCGTGACTCGAACGAGGGCAACGGATGCATCCCGGACGGCTTCGAGATGGACGGCAACCCGAAGTACATCGGGGTCAAGACCCCTGGGGCATGCAACAACAAGATCCTGTTGAAGGTGTCCAAGGACGGCGGCGCAACATTCGCTGGCAGCACTGACCCGCGCACCGCGTTGGTGGTTCCGCAGTCGAACGGGCAGAAGCGCACCGACCAGTTCTGGCAGTGGGCCGCGTTCACGGGCAGCGGCAAGTTGGCCGTGGGCTACTACGACCGCCAGTACGGCGACGATGAGACCACCGGCTCCTCGGACTTCAGCCTGTCCGGGAGCAGCGACCTGGTCAACTTCGGCCAGGTCCGGGTCACGACCAGCTCGATGCCGGCCCCGACGCAATTCGAGGGCCCGAACGGCGGCCAGTTCTACGGCGACTACGTGTGGCTGTCGGCGTCGCAGGACAAGGCCTATCCGATCTGGTCGGACACCCGCTTCCAGGATCTGTTCCTGTGCCCGGGAACGGCCACTGGACCCGGCAACCCGCCCGCCCTGTGTGGCGCCACGGAGCCCAACGGCGAGCAGGCCAACGACCAAGAGACGTCCATGGCCGCCTTGAACGTGCCCTCGGGCTGAGTCGCCGACAACCAATGACGAGAGTGTGGGGCCCGGGTCGACCGGGCCCCACACTTTCTGGGTGCTCGACGCGATCACGGCCGTTCCGTCCGGGATGAGCGCCATCCTCGATGACGATGGACGCTCTTTGGCTGCTAATCGGGATGATTGCCGGCGGCACGCTGGTCGCCGCGGTCACCCGCGCGCGACTGCGCTCGCTGGCCGGCGAGGCTCGCCGCGCCGCCGAGCTCGAGCGCGAGCTGGTCAAGGCCCGCGCCGAGCTGGGTCACGAGAAGTCGCTGGCGGAGGAGCGCCTACGGACGCTCGCCGACGCCCAGGCCCGTCTGTCCGATTCGTTCAAGGCCCTGAGCGCGGAAGCCCTGCAGTCGAGCATGACCCAGCTCGCGGAGATGGCCCGCGCCCAGTTCCAGGCCGCCCAGGCCCAGGCCAAGGGGGACCTCGACCAGCGCCAGCACGCCGTGGAGCAGCTCGTGGCACCGCTCAAGGAGCAGCTCGGCCGCGTCGATTCGCAGCTGCTGCGGCTGGACCAGGAGCGGCGAGAGTCACGCGGCCGGCTCGAGGCGCAGCTGCGGACGCTGACCGAGACCGGCGAGCGGCTGCGGACCGAGACGGGCGCGCTCATCACCGCCTTGCGCAAGCCCAACGCTCGCGGGCAGTGGGGCCAGATGCAGCTTCGCAACGTGGTCGAGCTGGCGGGCATGGTGCGTCACTGCGACTTCGCCGAACAGTCCTCGCTCGGCGCCGAGGAGGCGACGCTCCGGCCCGACCTGGTGGTGCGGATGCCCGGCGGCAAACACGTCGTGGTCGACGCCAAGGCGCCGCTGCAGGGGGTGCTCGACGCCTACGAGGCGCGGGACGAGGACGAGCGTGCGCGCCATCTGCGCGATCATGCCCGGCTGCTGCGCAAGCACGTCAAGGGGCTGGCCGACAAGGCGTACTGGGCCGGCCTCGATTCAACCCCTGACTTCGTCGTCCTGTTCCTGCCCGGCGAGCATCTGTACGGCGCCGCCCTGGAGGCCGACCCGGCGCTGATCGAGGATGCGATGGCGCGCCGCGTGCTGATCGCCACGCCGACGACGTTGCTGGCGATGCTGCGTGCAGTCGCCTACGGGTGGCAGCAGGAGCGCGTCGCCGAGTCGGCGCTGGCCATCTCCGAGCTCGGGCGCGAGCTGTACGGCCGGCTGGTCAAGCTCTCCGGGCTGCTCTCGACGCTCGGCAAACGGCTCAACAGCGCCGTGAGCGCCTACAACGAGACCGTCGGCTCCTACGAGGCGCGGGTGCTGCCGGGGGCGCGCCGCTTCGCCGAGCATGGCGCGGTATCGCAGGATCGGGAGCTCCCGCAGCTCGAGCCGGTGTCGCTCAGCGCGCGGAGCATCCATGTCGCCGAGCTCGCCGGCGACGACGGGCCGGCCGAGCTGACGGCGCCGCGGCTGCGCGCGGCCGAGTAGCCGGCGCCACAGCTGCGCGCGGCCGAGTAGCCGGCGCCGCCCCGCGTCCACCGCGCGCTGGGCTGCCGCGGCACCAGCCCTCAGGACTCCCGCCCACGCTTCTCCCACCAGCGCCTGAGATCGGCTCGCTGGTGCGGCAGCGGATCTGCCGTGGGCTTGCGACGGTGGACGTAGTCCAGGGCCTCTTCGACGTCGATGCCCTGGCGCAGCGCGATCACGCCCGCGGCGATCGCCGGCGCCCGCTGCCAGCCGGCACGGCAATGAACGTACGTCCGCTCGTCATCGTCCAGCCAGCCGGACACAAGCCGCACGGCGGTCTCCAGCTCGCCGGCGGGCAGGCCGGCGTAGTCGGTCAGGCCCACGCGCCGCTCGGCGATGCCGGCGGCGGCGTAGGCGGCCTCGACGGCATCGCGTTCGCCCGGCTCGTACTCGGCGTCCTCGACCAGGTTCAGCACCCGTTCGACGCCGGCCTGCTGCAGCATCGCCACATCCTCGGCGTCGAGCGGATAGGGGCCCACAACCAGGTTGTCGAGGACGTCGGCGAAGCCGTAGACCCGGAACCACGAGGACACCGGCGCAATGATCCCCATCCCCGCGCGGCATCGTCGCCACCCCGTCTGGGTAGGGCGAAAACCGTCGCTAAGCTCAACTTCGATGCCCCTCAGAACCGACACCTTCGACCTCGGGGGCTTGCGTCTCAGCGCCGGCGAAGGCCGTCGGCTCGAGCTTGCGGTGGCGATCGAGCCGTTCGTGCTCGGCGGCGAGCACTACCCGGTCCAGCCGCCGCTCGTGCCCGCCCGCCTGGACGTCTCGCGCACCACCGGGGAGGGTTACGCGCTGCGGTTGCGCTTCGACGCCACCGTGGTCGGCCCCTGCATGCGCTGCCTGGAAGCGGCGGCGCCGGTGTTCAGCGTTGACGCCCGCGAAGTGTCCCAGCCCGGCGAGGGGGAGGAGTTGGAGTCGCCCTACATGCAGCGCGGAACCCTCGATCTGCGCGCCTGGGCCCGGGACGCACTGGCGCTGGTTCTCCCGACCACGCTGTTGTGCCGAGCCGAGTGCGCCGGTCTCTGTCCGACGTGCGGGGCGAACCTGAACGCCGCGGGGCCTGAGCACCGGCATGAACGCGAGCCGGATCCGCGCTGGGCCAAGCTCTCCGAATTGCGCTTCGAGTAACCTCATCGCCCATGGCCGTCCCGAAGCAGAAGCAATCTCACGCCCGCACCGCCCATCGTCGCGCGCAGCACAAGGTGAGCGCGCCCACATACAACTCGTGCCCCCACTGCCACAGTCCCCGGCTTCCGCACCGCGTGTGCCCGGTGTGTGGCAGCTACAAGGGCCGCGAAGTGATCGCCCCAGGCGGCGAGGACTCCTCCCTCTAACGGCCGCGGCATGATCACGGTCGCCGTGGACGCGGGCGGGGCCGACCTCGGCCCCCAGGAGGTCGCGCAGGGCGCGGCAGCGGCTGCGGCCGAGGGGATCGGCGTGCTGCTGTTCGGCCCCGCCGCGGAGCTCGGCCAGGTCGGGGACGGGGTCGAGGTGATCGATGCCCCGGTCTCGATCGCGAAGGCGGCCGACCCTGCGTTCGCGGTCCGATCGACGCCCGAGGCCTCGATCGTCCAAGCGGCCCGAGCCGTGGCCGAGGGACGAGCGCAGGCCCTCGTCTCGGGGGGCTCGACCGGATCGGCGCTGGCGGCGGGACTGTTCAACCTTCGCCGCGACCGCGGCATCTACCGGCCCGCGCTGGCCCTGCCGCTGCCGATGCCGATGCCGGACGCCACGCCGGTGCTCCTGCTCGACGTCGGCGCCAACGTATCCTGCCGCCCCGAGCACCTGGTCCAGTTCGCGCACATGGGATCGGCCTTCGCCCAGGCCGTGATCGGGATCTCCTCGCCGCGCGTGGCGTTGCTGTCCAATGGTGAGGAGCCGGCAAAGGGCACCGCGGACCTGGTCGCCGTGCACGAACAGCTGGCCGGGAGCGGCGGGACGGGCCTGAACTTCATCGGCAACGTCGAGGGCACCCGGGTCACGGACGGCGTGGCCGATGTGGTGGTGATGGACGGCTTCACCGGGAACATCGCGTTGAAGCTGATCGAAGGCGTTTCCGGCCGCACCATTCGCGCGATCCGCGAGGAGGCCCTCCGCTCGGTGCGCGGCCAGCTCGGGGGCTGGCTGATCGCGCCGTCGGTCCACCGCCTGCGCGGGCGGATCGATCCCGAGACCCCAGGAGGCGCGTACATGCTGGGCCTGAGGCAGCTCGGGGTCGTCGCCCACGGGCGGTTCACCCGCCGGGGGTTCGCGCGCGCCATCGAGGTGGCGGCGCGCGGCGTCCAGGAGGACGTCATCGGCCGCACCCGCGCCGCGCTGGTGGAGGCGGGCGCGTTGCGATCGGCCGGCGCCGAGAGCGACGACGCCGGCTCCTCGTCCGAACCGACGGCTACCGTGTCCGGCGGATGAATCGCGAGCAGGTCTTCGAACTGATCCGCGCGCACCTGGCGGACGAGTTGGAGCTCGACCCAGCACGGATCCATGAGTCGACGCGCTTCAAGGAGGATCTCGAAGCCGATTCCCTCGATCTCTACACGCTCGTTCAGGAGCTCGAGGACAGCTACGGCGTGAAGATCTCCGATGAAGAGGCGGCCAAGATCCTGACCGTCGGCCAGGCGGTGGAGTTCGTGCTTGCTAGCGGCGTAGCCCCGTCAGCCGCGGCGAGCCAAGGTCCTGACCCTGAGTGACCATCGAACGCAAGGGCACGGGGCCCCGTCGCCGACGCTTCGGGGCGACGCTCGCCGACTTGCTCGAGCAGCTACCGGACGATCTGGCCACGAACGTGTTCACGCACTCCTCGTGGACGGCGAAACGGTCCTCTTCCTACGAACGGCTGGCGTTCCTGGGTGACAGCGTGCTGGCGCTGGCGGTGACCACCCACCTCTACCCGCGGCTGGAGGCCGAGCAGTTCGGAGCCGGCAGGCTGACCAAGATCCGCGCCCAGGCCGTATCCGGGCGCTCCTGCCGAGCGGTGGCGGAGCGGCTGGGGGTGCCCGAGCGGCTGCGCGCGGCGGCGCCTCCGGCCGCCGCTGCGAGCATCGACGCGCTGATCTCGACCGAGCGGGTGCTGGCGTCGGTGATCGAGGCCGTGATCGGCGCGTGCTATCTGCACGTTGGCTACGACACCACGGCGGCCGCGGTCGTCGATGCATTCGAGCCGGAGATCGAGGATGCGCTCGAGCATCCCGTCGACTACAAGTCCGCGCTCCAGGAGCTGCTGGCCCGCCGCGGCGCGCTCGTCAGCTATTCGGTGGTGGACGAGCAGGGCCCGCCGCACAACCGCACGTTCTCGATCAGCGCCACGATCGAAGGCGTCGAGATCGGCCGCGGGACCGGGCGCAGCAAGAAGGACGCCGAACAGGACGCGGCACAGTCGGCGCTCGACGCCCTCGAGGAATCATGACCCCGGCACTGAAGTGCACACCATGTACCTGAAGTCGATCACGCTGAAGGGATTCAAGTCGTTCCCCGATCGCACCCGGCTCGAGTTCGGGCCCGGGGTCAGCGTGATCGTCGGCCCCAACGGTTCGGGCAAATCGAACGTCACCGATGCCGTGCTGTGGGCACTGGGAGAGCAATCGCCGATCGCCGTCCGCGGTCAATCGATGCAGGACGTGATCTTCGGCGGTTCGCCGGGGCGGCAGGCCGGACACAAGGCCGAGGTCGAACTGGTTCTCGACGACAGCGCCGGACTGCTCGGGCTCGGGGCGCCGGAGGTCTCGATCGTACGCCGGCTCGACCGGACCGGCGAGGGGGAGTACCGGCTCGCCGGCGCCCGGTGCAGGCTCGTCGACGTCATCGAGCTGCTGTCGGACACCGGTCTGGGCAAGGAGATGCACTCCGTGATCTCCCAGGGCCGGGTCGAGTCGATCGTGACCTCGAAGCCGCGCGAGCGAAGGATGCTGATCGAGGAGGCCGCCGGCCTCGGCAAGCACCGCAAACGCCGGCGCCGAGCGCAGCTGAAGCTGCTGCGGACGCAGGACAACCTGGACCGCGCCCTCGACGTGGAGCATGAGGCGCGCTCCCGCCTGCGACCACTGAAGCGCCAGGCGGAGGCGGCGGAGCTCCACGCGCGGCTCGAGCGCCAGGCCACCGAGGCTCGGTGGGAGCTCGTCCGTGACGATGTGCGGACGCGCGAGCTCGAACTCGCCGACGCTCAGCAGGCCGCATCTCGGGCCCGGGCGGGCCGGGAGCAGACCGAGCGCCGGCTCGCTGACGTGGCGCAGCGCCGCCAAGCCGCCGAGGAGGCGCTGGCCCGCCGGAGCGCCGAACGGGAGGAGCTCTCACGGCGCTGCTTCATCGCGCAGTCGGCCGGTGAGCGCATCGGCTACCGGTCCGAAGCGGTCAAGGCGGCCGCGGCCGCGCTCGCTGAGCGGCTCGCCCGGGCTCGTGCGCTGCTCGGCTCGCTCGAGGCGCAGGCGGCCGCCGAAAGGCCCGATCCCGACGCCGGTGCTCGGATCGCGGCGCTCGAAGCCGCGCTGGAGGCGCTCGAGCGCGATCGAGAGGTGGAGCTGGCGCGGCAACTGGCCGGCCTGGAGGGTCAGCTTGCGACCGCGTCCGCGGAGACGGCGGGGCGCGCGGACGCCGTCGAGCAGTCTCGTCTCGCCCGCGAGCAAGCGCAGCGGTCGCTGGACGACGCGCGCGCCGGGTTGCGGGAGGCTGAGCGCGGCGTCGAGCACGCGCGCCGCGAGGCGGCCCGCATCGGCGGCGAGCTGGCCGCTGTCAACGAGTTCCTGCGCAGCCACGCGGCCGTGCCCGGAGGGGTCAGCTCGCTCTCGGATCAGCTCGAGGTCGATCCCGGCTTCGAGCTCGCACTGGCGGCAGTGCTCGACGGCCGCCTGCGCGCCGCCGTCGTCCCCGACCGCAAGGCGGCCACCGAGCTGCTCGATCGGACGGGTGCGGACGGCGGCAGGGCGCTGATCGCCGCCGGCGAGGCCGGGCCGCCGAGGACCGGAACCGCCGCGCCCGGGCAGCGGCATGCCGCCGGCGCGACGCCGCCGGTTCCGGACGCGGAGCCGCTCGCCGCCCACCTGCGGGGGCCGGCGTCGACGGTGGCGCTGGCGCGGGCCTTGCTGGGCGACGCCTGGGTGGTCGAGACGCTCGAGACCATGCCCGAGACGTTCGCCGGCGTGGCGGTCACGCCGACCGGCCGCGTGTGGTCCGCGGGCAGCCGGGAGGTTCGCCAGGCCCCGGCGGCCGGCGAGGAGCGGGTGCTGGCCGAGCGCAACCGGCGCGATCGCCTGATCGGCGCCAGCGAAGCCGCGGCCGGCGCCGAGTTGGCGGCCGCGGCCGCGCTGCAGAGCGCCACCACGGCCCTGAGCGAGGCTGAGTGCGGCCGCGAGCGAGCGATCGCCGCCGATCGCGCCGCGGTCCGGGCGCGCGATGAGGCGGCCGAGCAGGAGCGACGGCTCGCCGCCACGATCGAGCGCCGGCGCAGCGCGCCCGACGACGGGCCCGACGCCGGACGGCGAGCACAGCTGACCGCTGAGCTCGCGGCCGAGCGCGCCGTCCTCGAGCGCGCCGAGCGCGACCGCCGCGAGCGCGACCACCGGCTCGAGCAGCTGCGCGGCCTGATCGCCCAGGACGAGGCGGCGAGGGCTCCGGTCGCCGCCGTGGTTCGAGCGCTCGAGCGCGCCTCGGAGGCCATCGCCCACCGGCGCGCCGCGTTCGAGGCCGCGCTGATCGACGACCGGGCCGCGGGCGAGCATGTGGCCGCGGAGCTGCGGGAATGCGCTCAGCACGAGGCGGCCCTGCACACCCAGCTTCACCGCGAGAGCGAGGTCCTGACCGAGGCGGAGGTGCAGCTCCAGCGTGTCCGCGACCAGGTGGCGGAGGCACGGTCCGAACTCGCGCAGCTGGCGTCGCGGTTGCAGCTCGAGGCCGAGCCCCCGCCGGATCCCCTGAGCGCCGAGGCACGCGAGGCGCTGCAGGCCCGTGTGGAGCGGCTGGCTCGTCGCCGCGAGCAGCTGGGGCCCGTCAACCCGCTGGCGCAGGAGGAGTACGCCCAGGCGCTGGAGCACGTCGAGGAGCTCGAGCGACAGCGCGGAGACCTGGAGGCCGCGCTGCGGGAGCTCGAGAAGCTGATCGCCGACACCGACCGGCAGATCCGGGAGACGTTCGAGCAGACGTTCGCGGCTGCCGCCAGCAACTTCGAGGAGCTGGCGGAGCAGCTGTTCCCCGGAGGCGGCGGTCGGCTGCGCCTGGTGACCGAGCGCGAGGGGGCCCCGCGGGTCCTGGGTGGGCAGGCCACCGCCGGCGAAGAGCCGGAGGGCTCCGAGGACGCGGGCTCCGAGGAGGCGGAGACCGCGGGTGATGACGAGGACCGGCTGGGGGTGGAGATCGAGATCACGCCGGCCGGCAAGGAGATGAAACGGCTCACGTTGCTCTCCGGCGGGGAGAAGTCCATGACCGCGCTCGCGTTCCTGTTTGCCGTGTTTCTCGCCCGGCCGTGTCCGTTCTACATCCTGGACGAGGTCGAGGCGGCGCTGGACGACGTCAACATCGACCGGTTCCTGGCCCTGTTGCGCCAGTACGCGCAGCGAGCCCAGTTCATCGTCGTCACCCATCAGAAGCGCACCATGGAGGCTGCCGATTCCCTGTACGGCGTCTCGATGGGCGCCGACGGGATCTCGAAAGTGATCTCGCGACGGCTGCCCCAGGAGGACGTGGCGGCGTAAGCGGTCCATCACCCGGGGGATCGGCTAACGTCGCCTGCCCGATGGCTCGCGACTGGCAGGATCTGTTCATCGTCGACGGCGCCGCGCCGGCGCCGAGCGAACCCGAGTCCGCCACCGAGGAGCGGCGGCTCGGCCGGTTCCGGCGGCTGCGGGAGAACCTGCGCAAGACCCGCCAGGCACTCACCAGCGAGATCCAGGCGACGTTGTTCGAGGAGCTCGACGACGAGACCTGGGAGCGGCTGGAGGAGGCCTTGATCTACGCCGACGTGGGCGCCGGGACCACGGCGAAGGTGGTCGAGCAGCTCGAGCGTGAGGCCACCAGCGGCGAGATCTCCGGCGGCGAGGCGCTGACCGGGAGGCTGACCGAGCTGTTGGCGGACATCGCTCGCACCGGAGACGACCGGATCGACCTGACCGCGCAGCCGACCGTGATCCTCGTGGCCGGGGTCAACGGCACCGGCAAGACCACCACAGTGGGCAAGCTCGCGTGGCATCTGCGCAAGGAGCTCGGACGGTCGGTGGTGTTGGGCGCGTCAGACACCTTCCGGGCGGCCGGTGTCGAGCAGCTCGAGCTGTGGGCCGAGCGGGCGGGCGTGGCCTTCGTCCAGGGTCCCGAAGGCTCCGATCCGGGTGCGGTCGCCTACGACGCGATCGCGGCTGCCCGCCGCGACGGCGCCGGGGTGGTCATCATCGACACCGCCGGGCGCCTCCACACCCAGGACGAGCTGATGGCGGAGCTGGGAAAGATCCGGCGGGTGATCGCAAAGCAGATCCCGGAGGCGCCACACGAGACCCTGCTGACCGTCGACGCGACCACGGGCCAGAACGGTCTGCGCCAGGCGCGGTTGTTCTCGGAGGCGGTCGACGTGACCGGCCTGGTCCTGACGAAGCTCGACGGCACCGCGAAGGGCGGCATCGCGCTGGCGATCGCCCACGAGCTCGGGATCCCGGTCAAGCTGATCGGCATCGGCGAGAAGCTCGAGGACCTGCGGCCCTTCGAGCCCACCGAGTTCGCAAAAGCGCTGGTCAGCTAGCGATATTCTCGTTGCCATGCCGGGATGGATCGCATGGTTGATCGCCGCCTGCGTGCTTGGAGTGGGGGAGATGCTCACCACGGGGTTCTTCCTGGCCCCGTTCGCCCTCGGCGCCCTGCTCGCCGCGGCCGTGGACGCCGCCGGCGTGAGCGGGATCGGCCCCTGGGTCGTGTTCGTCATCGTGTCCCTGCTGACCTTGGCGGTCGTCCGTCCGATCGCGAAGTCACACATGCGCGTGCCCCCGCAGATCAGGACCGGTGCCGCGGCGTTGATCGGAAGGCAGGCGATCGTGCTGGAACGGATCGTCAACGACGAGGGAGTCGGATGCATCAAGATCGACGGCGAGGTGTGGACGGCCCGCTCCTACGATGAGGATCAGATCATCGAGAAGGGCACGCGGGTGCAAGTAATGGAGATCAGGGGCGCCACCGCGCTCGTGGCCGAGTAAAAGGAGAACGGCAATGGCCGAAGCAATCGTCGCCGCCGTCGTAGTGATCTTCCTGCTGATCCTGTTCGCGCGCACGATCAGGATCGTGCCCCAGGCCCGGGCGGGAATCGTGGAGCGATTCGGCCGCTACAACCGGACCCTGACGCCGGGGCTGACCGTTCTGATGCCGTTCGTCGACCGGCTCAAGCCGCTGATCGATCTGCGCGAGCAGGTGGTCTCGTTCCCACCCCAGCCGGTCATCACCCAGGACAACCTCGTGGTCCAGATCGACACGGTCCTGTACTTCACCGTCAACGACGCCAAGTCCGTCACCTACGAGGTGGCCAACCCGCTCCAAGCGATCGAGCAGATCACGGTCACGACGTTGCGCAACGTGATCGGCTCCTTGTCCCTGGAGGATGCACTGACCAGCCGCGACCACATCAACGCGCAGCTTCGAGGGGTGCTCGACGACGCCACGGGGAAATGGGGGATTCGGGTCAACCGAGTCGAGCTCAAGTCGATCGATCCCCCAGGCACGATCCAGGAGGCGATGGAGAAGCAGATGCGCGCCGAACGGGATCGCCGCGCCGCGATCCTCAACGCGGAGGGGGTGAAGCAGTCGCAGATCCTGACCGCCGAGGGCCAGAAGCAGGCGGCGGTGCTCACGGCCGAGGGCCAGAAGCAGGCCGCGATTCTCCGCTCCGAAGGCGAGGCTCAGGCAATCGGGACCGTGTTCGGGGCCATCCACGAGGGCCGGCCCGATCAGCAGCTCCTCAGCTACCAGTACCTGCAGATGCTGCCTCGGCTGGCCCAGGGAGACGCCAACAAGGTGTTCGTGATCCCGTCGGAGTTCGCCGAGGCCTTCGGCGGCATCGCCAAGGCGTTCCCGGCGGCGGCGAGCAGCGCCAACGAGCACCAGTCGGCGGCCGAGGTGCCGCCGCCCGACAGCCCGGACTGGGAGAAGCGCTAGGCCCGATCACGGGCCCGGCCGCCGCAGCGCACGCAGTAGCCTGAGGATCGACGATGTTCGACTCTCTTGCGGAAAAGCTCCAGGCCACCCTCGCCGATGTCCGCGGGCGGGGCACGCTGACCGAGGATGACGTCAACGCGGCGATGCGGGAGATCCGGCTCGCCTTGCTCGAGGCCGACGTCAACTTCAAGGTCGTCAAGAGCTTCACCAGCGCGGTCAAGGAGCGCGCCCTCGGGGCCGATGTGATCGGGCAGCTGAATCCCGGTCAGCAGGTCGTGAAGATCGTCTCGGACGAGCTGACCGAGCTGATGGGCGGGTCCGCCCGCGAGATCTCGTTCTCGCCTCGTCCGCCGACCGTGGTCCTGATGGCCGGGCTGCAGGGCTCGGGCAAGACCACGGCCACGGCCAAGCTTGCGCGCTACCTGCGCCAGGAGCATGGATCCTCGGTCGCGGTCGCGGCCTGCGACGTCTACCGTCCGGCAGCCGTCGAGCAGCTGGTCAAGGTGGGGACGCAGGCCGGCGCCGACGTCTACGAGCAGGGCACCGACCGCGACCCGGTCAGGATCGCCGCGTGGGCTCGGGACCGGGCGATCTCCGAGGGCAAGGACGTGCTGATCGTCGACACCAGCGGCCGCCTGCACGTCGATCAGGAGTTGATGGCCGAGCTCGCTGAGATCCGCAAGGCGGTCAAGCCCCACGATATTCTGCTCGTCGTCGACGCGATGACCGGTCAGGACGCGGTCAACGTCGCCGAGCAGTTCGCCGAGGTCGTGCAGTTCGACGGCGTGGTCATGACCAAGCTCGACGGCGACGCGCGCGGCGGTGCCGCGCTTTCGGTCAAGGCGGTCACCGGCAGACCGATCATGTTCGCCTCCACGGGCGAGAAGCTCGACCAGTTCGAGCGCTTCCACCCCGACCGGATGTCGCAGCGGATCCTCGGGATGGGCGACGTCATGACGCTGATCGAGAAGGCCCAGGGCGCCTACGACGATGACCAGGCTGCCGAGCTCGAGCGCAAGCTGCGCAAGCAGGAGTTCGGACTCGACGACTTCCTCGACCAGCTTCGCCAGATCCGCCGGCTCGGCCCGCTGCAGTCGTTGCTGGGGATGATCCCAGGCCTCGGCAAGGAGCTACGCGGCGTCAAGGTCGACGAGCGCGACTTCGATCGCATTCAGGCCATCATCCTCTCGATGACGCCCCAGGAGCGCCGCCATCCGGAGCTGATCAAGGGTTCGCGACGGCTGAGGATCGCCCGAGGCTCGGGGACCAACGTGCAGGCGGTCAAGCAGCTCATCAAGCAGTTCGAGCAGATGCGCAAGGTCATGCGCCAGGTCTCCCAGGGCCGGATGCCGGACCTCGGTGCGCTGATGCGCTCGCGCTAGCCGAGCCGCGCGTGCGCGCCGGCCACGCTAACCTCGTCGCACAGACATGGCGGTAAGACTTCGACTGACACGCATCGGCGGCCGCAAGAACCCGATCTGGCGGGTGGTCGTGGCCGATCAGCGCTCCAAGCGCGACGGCCGGGTGATCGAGACGGTGGGGCACTACAACGCCCAGACCAACCCCTCGACGATCGTCCTCGACGAGGAGCGCGTCCGCGACTGGCTGGCACGCGGCGCCCAGCCCAGCGACACGGTTCGCAAGCTGCTCCACACGCAGGGCATCAGCTAGCCCACGATCCGATGAAGGAGCTCCTCGAGTACCTGGCGCGCGGCTTGGTGCAGCGGCCCGAGGACGTGCGCGTGAACGAACTGCACGAAGACGACGGATCGGTGGTCCTCGAGCTGTCCGTGGGCGAGGACGACTACGGCAACGTGATCGGCAGGGGCGGGCGTACCGCGTCCGCGCTGCGGACGGTGATGAAGAGCGCGGCGGCCAAGGACAAGCGCCGGGTATTCGTCGACATCGTCGATTCCTAGATCCATGGCCGAGGAATGGCTGCGCGCCGGCCGGGTCGGCAGCCCGCACGGTCTGGACGGCAGCTTCCACGTCGGCGAGCCGCGGCCCCAGCTGCTCGTCCTCGGCGCCACCGTGGCGGTGCGCGGGCGGCCGCTGCGCATCACCCGGCGTGCCGGAACCGATCAGCGCGTGATCGTGCGGCTCGAGGGCCACGAGGATCGATCCGCGGCCCAGGCGCTGAGGGGCGAGCAGCTGTTGATCGCCCGGGTCGAGGCGCCGGAGCTCGCGCCCGACGAATGGTGGGCCGAGGACCTCGAAGGCTGCGTCGTCCACGACGCCGGGGCGCCGGTCGGTACCGTGCGCCGGCTGCTGGCGCTCCCCTCCTGCGAGGTCCTCGAAGTCAGCCGCCCCGGCGATCGGGGCGACCTGCTGGTCCCGCTGATCGCCGACGCCGTTCGCAGCGTCGACGTCGAGCGCGGGGAGATCGAGATCGACCTCGAGTTCCTCGGGGAGCGGTGATGGAGATCGATCTCGAGTTCTTCGGGGAGCGGTGATGGAGATCGACGTCTTCACGCTGTTCCCCGAGGCGTTTGCGTGGTTTCGCTCACAGCGCCACGTCACCAACGCCCTCGCCGGCGGCCTCCGGCTCGGCTACGTCAACTACCGCGAGCACACCCCGCTGAGCGCCGGGCAGGTCGATGACACCCCGTTTGGCGGTGGTGCCGGGATGGTGCTGCGCGTCGATGTCGTCGAAGCGGCCCTCCGCGCCCGCTACGGCGAGGACCCGGTGCGGCTGCGCAGCGAGCGGCGGGTGGTGGCTCTCACGCCCGGCGGCCGCGTCCTCGACGAGGCGCTGGTGGAGTCGCTGGCCGCGGAGCCGGCGCTGACCTTGCTCTCCGGTCGATATGAGGGGTTCGACGAACGCGTGCTCGAGCACTTCGCCTCGGATCGGATCTCGATCGGCCGCTACGTGCTTGCCGGCGGCGAGCTCGCCGCGATGGTCGTGTGCGACGCCGTGATCCGTAAGCAGCCCGGCGCGCTCGGCCATCGGGAGTCGGCGGTGGAGGAGTCGTTCAGCGCCGCGCTCGAGGGCGCGCCCGAGTATCCCCACTACACCCGGCCGGCGGAGCACCGAGGCTGGAGGGTCCCGGAGGTGCTCCTCTCCGGTCACCACGCCCGGATTCGCGAGTGGCGCCTGTCCCAGAGCAAGGCGCGCCGTAATCCCGGTCCGCTACCATAGGCCGCCCGCGCGGGCGGGGCCCTGGCGCAGCGCGCGTAAAGCCCCTAACCACCGGCTCTGCCGTTGCTGGCGCTTGCACTTGCCATGAGTACCGTGATCGACAGTCTGGAGCGCACACAGCTCCGTCGCGTCCCGGCGTTCGACGCCGGTGATCGCGTGCGCGTCCACTTCCAGGTGATCGAGGGGACCCGCCGCCGCACCCAGGTCTTCGAGGGCGTCGTGATCAAGCGCCAGGGGCATGGCGCACGCGAGACGTTCACCGTGCGCAAGCAGTCCTTCGGCATCGGCGTCGAGCGGACGTTCCCGCTCCACTCGCCGAAGATCGAGCGGATCGAGGTGGCGGCGCGCGGCGACGTGCGGCGAGCCAAGCTCTACTACCTGCGCGGCCGGGTCGGAAAGCGCGCTCGCGTGCGCGAGCGTCGCTCCACCGGGCCCGAGGAGCTCGTGGAGCGCGCCCTGCTCTACGGGCCCGAGGCCGAGGAGGCGGAAATCGCGACCGCAGCGCCGCCCGCCGGTCCGGACGAGCCCGCGGCGGCTGAGGCCGGCGCCACTGGGGACGCCGGCGCTACGGGGGACGCCACCGCCACTGAGGACGCCGGCGCCACTGGGGACGCCGGCGCCACTGGGGACGCCGGCGCCACGGGGGACGCCACCGCCACTGGGGAAGCGGAACCCGCGCCGGCAACGGATGCCGTCGGCGCTGCCGGGCAAGACGCCCAGCCGGAGGAGGAGCAGCAGGGGGCCGAGGACTCGGCTGATTCCGTTCCCCCGACGGTGGCGCAGGAGCCCAGTCCGGCGGATGAGGAGGCTTCCGCCGGCGAAGAGCCGGTGTGACTCAGGCCAAAAAGTCGCTGACGAGCTCGATCGTGGAGCTCGTGGTGATCGTCGGGATCGCGCTCGGCCTGGCCCTGGCCATCCAGGCGTTTCTGATCAAGCCCTACCGTATTCCCAGCGGCTCGATGCTGCCGACGCTGCACATCAACCAGCGCATCCTGGTCGACCGGATCGGGAGCCACTTCAGCTCCCCTGACGTCGGCGACATCGTGGTATTCCATCCCCCCAAGAACTACGCGAACGGCTGCCTGAACCCGAACGAGGGGGAGAACCAGTCCGGTCAGGATGGTGTCCGCGCCTGCGACGTCCAGCAGTCGCAACCGTCCTCGCAGACGTTCGTCAAGCGCGTGGTCGGCCTGCCGGGCGACCGGATCTCGATCGACCACGGTCATGTGATCCGCAACGGGGTGCGCGAGAAGGACTCCTACATCGTGACCTGCAACGTGGCTCCGTCCTGCAACTTCCCCCGGACGATCACGATTCCCCGTGGCGATTACTACATGCTCGGCGACAACCGTCCCGACTCCGAGGACAGCCGGTTCTGGGGGCCGGTGCCGAAGTCGTGGATCATCGGCGAAGCTTTTCTCACCTACTGGCCGCCCGACCGAATCGGCTCTCTCTAAGGACACGAAGTGGCCCGAGCCGGGACCAAAGCCCAGAAGTCCGCGGTGAAATCTCTGCTCGAACTCGTTCTGACGGTGGCGATCGCGGTCGGGCTCGCCTTCCTGATTCAGGCGTTCATCGTAAAGCCCTACCGGATCCCGAGCCCCTCGATGTTCCCGACCCTGCACATCGGTCAGCGGGTGCTCGCGAACCGGCTGATCAATCACCCCAGCGTGGGCGACGTCGTCGTCTTCCACCCGCCCAGGGGCGCGGATCCGGACACGCCGGTCTGCGGCAACCCCGGACAGGGCAGCGGCCATCCCGCCGCCTGCGACGCGCCGACCCCGGCGCAGTCCAACCAGACGTTCATCAAGCGCGTGGTTGGGGGACCGGGCGACCGGATCTCGATCGACGACGGTCACGTGATCCGCAACGGGGTCCGCGAGAAGGACTCCTACATCGCCCCCTGCGGCAACGATCCTTCGTGCAATTTCCCCAAACCGATCGTGATTCCACCCGGCGACTACTTCATGATGGGCGACAACCGTGGCGCATCCGACGACAGCCGCTTCTGGGGCCCGGTCCCTGACAAATGGGTCATCGGGGTCGCGTTCTTCACGTACTGGCCCCCGGACCGAATCGGGTTCCTCTAAGAGCACCCAGCCCAAGCGCCCGCCGCGCGCCGGACGGCGCCTGTTCGCGTTCGACCGCTCGCTCGGGTTCCGCTTCGTCGCCGGCGCCGACGAAGCCGGCCGGGGCTGCCTGGCCGGCCCGCTCGTGGCCGCCGGCGTGCTCTTCGACCTGGAGCAGATCGGTCCCGCCGAGGTCCGGGTCCTCGGCGAGCTGAACGACTCCAAGCAGCAGACCGCGGCGACCCGAGCCGAGCTCTATCCAGTGATCCTGCGAATCGCGGCCAAGGTCGCGGTCGTCTCCCGCTGCGCGCCCGGGATCGACGCCCGCGGTCTGCACGTCACCAACCTGGCCGCATTGCGCGATGCCCTGGCGCGCGTGTGCTGCGAGGGCTGCGTGTGCCTCAGCGACGGCTTTCCGGTGAGCGGCATCGGTCACGAGCAGCGAGCGGTGATCGGCGGGGATGCCAAGAGTGCGGCGATCGCCGCGGCATCCGTGATCGCCAAGGAGACGCGTGATCGCTACATGCGACGCGCCGACCGGACCCATCCGGGCTGGGAGTTCGCCCAGCACGTCGGGTACGCCACGCCCGAGCATCGCGACGCGATCGAGCGGCTCGGGGTCTCGCCGCTACACCGTCTGTCCTTCCAGTCCGCCGCCTATCAACAGCTGGGACTCGAGGCGTTCTCAGAAGGCGCCCTCGAGGTGCTCGATCCCGACCAGCTTCCCTGACGGGTCGAAGGTGACGCCGACGGCGTCGAAGCGCAGCTGATCCGCATACGGTCGATCGGTGCGCTCGCACAGCCAGCGGCACGCCATCTTGCGCACCCGCGAACGCTTGGTGTAGCGCAGGGCGTCGAACGGGTGCCCGGCGCCCGGGTCCAGCCGGCGGGTCTTGACCTCGCAGAAGGCGAGCGTCGTGCCGTCGAAGGCGACGATGTCGAGCTCTCCCCAGCGGGTGCGGTAGTTGCGCTCGACGATCCAGAAGCCTCGGCGCACCAGATGCTCGGCCGCGAGCTGCTCGCCGAGCCTGCCGAGCCGGTGACGACGATCGCTGCTCACCGCGCGCACGCTACGGATCGACGGCTCACACGTGGCTCGCCCGGTGTGACGATTCGGCGCAAGCGTCCCCGCTCCGCCAGGGGAGAGTTGACACGCGCCGTGACCCATCCGTGACCGGATCGGGCGTAGCGTCGAGCCATGCTCGCCCGCGTGGCCACGTTCGCGATCGACGGCGTCGATCCGCGTCAGGTGTGGGTCGAGGTCGACATCCGCGCCGGCCTGCCCGCGGTCACGATCGTCGGACTCGGCGACGCCGCGGTCCGTGAGTCGCGGGACCGGATCCGGGCGGCGATCCTCAACTCGGGGTTCGAGTTTCCCCAGAGCCGGATCACCGCCAACCTCGCGCCGGCGTTCCTGCGCAAGGTGGGCCCGGGGTTCGACGCCGCGCTGGCCCTCGCGGTGCTCGCCGCCAGCGGCCAAGTCAGGGTCGGGGCGCTCAGCTCCTACGCCGTCTTCGGCGAGCTCTCGCTGGGCGGCGAGCTGCGCGACTCGCCCGGGGCGCTCGCCGTGGCCGAGGGCGCGCGCAGGGCCGGACTCTCGCGGCTGATCGTGCCTCGTGAGCGGGCTCGCGAAGCGGCGCTTGTGGAAGGGCTCGAGATCGCCGGCGTCAGCACGCTGCGTGAAGCGGCCGCCGTGCTCGGAGGAGCCGAGCCGCCGCCGCTTCCCGTGGCGCCCGCGGCGCTGCCGAGGCCCGCGGCCGAGCCCGACCTGGCCGATGTCCGCGGCCATGCGACACCGTTGCTCGCCCTCCAGATCGCAGCCGCCGGCGGCCACAACATCCTGTTCGAAGGCCCTCCCGGGACCGGCAAGACGATGCTCGCCCGGCGGCTGCCCTCGATCCTGCCGGCGATGACGAGGGCCGAGGCGCTCGAGGTGACCCGCATCCACAGCGTCACCGGGATGCACGCCGACGGGTTGATCTCGCGGAGGCCGTTCCGCGCCCCCCATCACACCATCTCGGCGGCGGGGCTGGTGGGGGGAGGGTCTCCGCCGCGCCCCGGCGAGGCCACGCTGGCCAACCACGGGGTCCTGTTCCTGGATGAGCTCTCCGAGTTCCAGCGCTCCACGCTCGAGGCGCTGCGCCAGCCGGTCGAGGATGGCTGCGTGACGATCGTCCGCGGGCAGGCGGCGCTGATCTTCCCCACGCGCTTCATCCTCGTCGCGGCGACCAACCCGTGCCCCTGCGGGTTCGCCGGGGAGCGGGACCGGTGCAGCTGCGGTGAGGCGGACCTGAGACGGCACCGCCGGCGGCTCAGTGGTCCGCTGCTCGACCGGATGGACCTGCTGGTGAACGTGGAGCGGCCCACCGAGCGCGAGCTGCGCGGCCAACCGGTGATCGACTCCGCCCGGGCCCGCGAGCTGGTCGCCGAGGCGCGGGCGCACCAGCGGCGGCGGCTCGCGGGCTCGACCGCGCGCTGCAACGGCGAGATGGACGCTCGCGAGGTCCGCCGGCACGTGAAGCTCGACGAGCCCGCGGAGCGGGCGCTGGCGCAGGCCTACGCGGTCGGAGGCCTCAGCGCACGGGGCCGGCACCGGGTGCTTCGGGTAGCGAGAACGATCGCCGATCTCAACCGGCACGAGCGGGTCGCAGAGGCCGATCTGCTCAGCGCGCTCAGCCTTCGCCAGCGCGGCCAGGCCGAGGCGGCGCTGGCGGCATGAGCCCGAGGGCTCGAGCTTGCCCCGGCTGTCTGGCCCGCGCCTGGCTGCTGAGCCGGCTGGCCGCTCACCTCGAGCCCCTGCGGGGACGGGTCGGTGCCGTGCTGGCGCTGGATCCCGACGAGCTGATCGACGCCGTCGGCGGAGCGCGGCGGCGCACGATCCGGCGCCAGCTCGACCGCTTCGACGCCGGCCGCGCCCGGGAGCAGGCGCAGGCGGCCGGGCTGGACTCGATCTGCCGCTGCCACCCCCGGTATCCGGCGCGGCTGCTGGCGCTGGAGGAGCCGCCGTCGGTGCTGTACGTGGCCGGCGGCGCCGAGCGGTTCCTGCGGCTGGTGGAGGAGGATCCGGTGGCGATCGTCGGCGCGCGGCGGGCCTCGAGCTACGGACTCGAGGTCGCGCGTTCGCTCGGGGGCGGACTGGGGGCGGCGGCGGTGACGGTCGTGAGCGGGATGGCGATGGGGATCGACTCCGCCGCCCACGGCGGCGCGCTCGCCGCCGGCGGCGCGACCGTGGCCGTGCTCCCGGCCGGCGCCGAGCGACCGTACCCGGCGACCAAGCGCGACCTCCACCGCCGGATTCGCGAGACCGGGGCGGCGATCTCGGAGTTGCCGCCGGGGACCGACGTGTGGCGGTGGATGTTCCCGGCCCGCAATCGCCTGATCGCGGCGCTGGCGGCCATGACGGTCGTCGTCGAGGCCGGTGAGCTATCCGGCGCGCTCGTGACCGCGGGCGTCGCGCGCCGGCTTCAACGGATCGTCGGCGCCGTGCCCGGACGGATAACCTCCCGGCTCGCCGCCGGCCCCAATGACCTGCTGGCCACCGGGGGGGAGGTCGTGCGGGGCCCGCAGGACATCCTCGACCGGTTGTTCGGCCCTGGGGCTCGGACGGCCGGGCTCGAGCGCAGGGCACCGCTGGAGCCGCCGCTGCAGCGCCTGCTGGCCGCGATCGCCGAGGGACGGGACACCCTCGCGGCCCTGAACCGCGCGGGGCTCGATCCCGGGGAGGGGCTGGCGGCGCTCGCCTCGCTGGAGCTGGCTGGTTATGTGTACCGGGAGCAGGGCGGACGGTATTCAGTCCTGCCCTAACCTCGCTGAGGTGAACGACGATCGGGACCATCCAGCGCCCGCCGGTGGATCCCGAATCCCGCGCGTGCTGTCGATCGCCGGCTCTGACTCCGGTGGCGGCGCGGGCATCCAGGCCGACCTGAAGGCCTTCGCCGCCTGTCGTGTGCACGGGATGACCGCGGTCACGGCGATCACGGCGCAGAACACGACCGGCGTCAGCGCCGTCCATCAGATCCCGCCCGATGTGATCGTCGCCCAGGTGCGGGCCGTCAGCGCCGACATCGGCATCGACGCGGTGAAGATCGGGATGCTCGGCGACGCCGCCACGATCGAGGCCGTCGCCGCCGCGCTCGACGAGCTGCCGGCCCCGACGCCGGTGGTGCTCGATCCGGTGATGGTCGCCGAGTCCGGTGCCGAGCTGCTCGCGCCGGCCGCCCGGAAGTCGCTGATCGCGCTGTTGTTGCCGCGCGCGACCGTGGTCACGCCCAACGTCCCCGAGGCCCGCGCGCTGGTGGCGCACACGGATTCCCTGGTCGCAAGCGACGCCGATCCTGAGGCGCTGGCCCGCGGGGTGTACGCGCTCGGCTCGGGGGCGGTCGTGGTCACCGGCGGTCACCGAGAGCGGACCATCGACGTCTTCTTCGACGGCCAGAGGATGGTGGAGATCGCCGGCGAGCGCCATTCCGATGGCGCCGCCCACGGCTCCGGCTGTACCCACTCCTCGGTGCTGGCGGCTCGGCTGGCGTGGGGCGACGAACCCCTGCAAGCGGCCCGGGCGGCGCAGCAGCTCGCGTCTCGCGCCGTCGCCGGTGGGCTGGCCGAAATCGGCGCCGGCGCCGGCCCGGTCGACGTCCTGGGGCTGAAGTCCGGGCCACCGCAATAGCGCTTCGAGCGCTGCCCAGGCCGAACTTTGGCGTTTGCGTTCCGAGGGGTCGACGGAGACCGCCACAGTTCGAGGGGCCGTGGCGCTGCGGACCGCCAAACGGTCGCGGGACCGCGGCGCTGCGGACCGCCGAAAGGCCCCGAGGCCGTGGCGCTGCGAACCGCCAAGGTTCGCGGGGGCCGCGGCGCTGTGAATCGCCCAAGTGGCCCCGTGGCTTTGACATAATCGCCACGTGCGCTTCCTGCGGATGAGGCCTGGGCATGGCGAGACGCTGATCGCCGAAGGCGACGTCGAGCTCGCCGAAGATCAGCAGCGCCTGATCGAGGAGTTCCGCAGGCAGTTGGATGCCGGGCTGTGGGCGGCGGTGCCCCTCACTGGGGACGCGGGGAGGCGTGAGGCCCGGATGGTCCGTGCGTTTGACGAGATCCCACGTGACGCCGACCGCGTGATCTTCTTCCCGCGGGCGGCCGGCGGCCGGTAAGGCGCCGGTCGGTCCAGTGCTACTGGCACTTGCAGCGACGGCGCTGGTGGCGCTGGCGCTGCTGTCCGACCTCATCGTGCCGTGGATTGACGAAACTTGGGCCCGCCACCGCGCCCGGCGCCGGCGCGCGCCCACCGTCATCTACGACCCCGGCCGGGAGCGACGCGCGGAGCAGCGGGCCCGCGCCTTGTTGCGCTCGTGCGTCAACGAGGAGGAGTGGTCCATGTACCACGATCTCGGGTTCATCCGGGTGTGGGGCTCGCAGGCGGCCGGACTCGACGAGGCGGGCGGGAGCACCGGGGCGCCCTACGCCTATCTGATCTATCCCCACCGTCCGATCGTCGCCTACGTGCCGCAGACGCACCGGCTGTTGAACGAGTACTGCATCGCGTTCCCGGATGACAGCCGTCCTTATGGCAGCGCCCGGCTTCCCGACTCCGACGACGTGCTCGCGAAATGGATGGCCCTCACCGGCGATGAGCGCCGGCTGATCTCCACCGCCAACATGCACCTCCCGGGGCGCCAGCTCGACCCCGCGCAGGTCAAGCGCGACTTGTGGCGGCTGTCGCAGTGGGAACGGGCGTGGATGCGGCAGGCCGCCGACAAGGCCGCCTCGAACACCGCCGAGAACGCGGGCTGACATCGATGGAGATCGTGGGCCGTATATGGCCCAAGATCTCCATGGACGCCTTCGCTCCTCGCCGGCGCCCGCCGCTCGTCTCGGTCCGGGCTGCCGGGCGCGTAGGCGCTCGCTACAGTCGTGGGCCGCAATGAGCGCCACGAACGGCTCCTTCGACGTAAAGCACCGCAGCCGCGCGCTCACCGAGGGCCCGGAGCGCGCTCCCGCTCGCGCCTTCCTGAAGGGGATCGGCTACGACGAGGAGGCCCTGAGCAAGCCGATCGTCGCCGTCGCCAACACGTGGATCGAGACGATGCCGTGCAACTTCCATCTGCGGGCGCTGGCGGCCAAGGTCAAGGAGGGGATCCGGGCCGCCGGCGGCACGCCGATGGAGCTGAACACGATCGCCATCTCCGACGGGATCACGATGGGGACGGCGGGAATGCGAGCCTCGCTGGTCAGCCGCGAGGTGATCGCCGACTCGATCGAGCTCGTCTGCGACGCCCACCTGTTCGACGCCGTGGTGGCGATCAGCGGGTGCGACAAGACAATTCCCGGCACCGTCATGGCGCTGTGCCGGATCAACGTCCCCAGCCTGATGCTCTACGGAGGCTCGATCCTCCCCGGCCATCTCGGTGGTGAGCAGATCACCATCCAGGAGGTGTTCGAGGCCGTCGGCGCCCTCGCCGCCGGGCGGATCACCGGCGAGCAGCTGACTGAGATCGAGGAGGCGGCCTCCCCGGGCGCGGGCGCCTGCGGCGGCCAGTTCACGGCCAACACGATGGCGATGGCGTTCGAGACCCTGGGGATCTCCCCCGCCGGCTTCTCGATGGTCCCGGCCGTCGACGCCCACAAGGCCGAGGTGGCCACCGACGCGGGCCGCCTGATCATGGACGTGCTCGCCCGCGGGCAGCGCCCCAGCGACATCATCACCAGGGACAGCCTCGAGAATGCGATCGCGGCGATCGCCTGCAGCGGCGGCTCGACCAACGGCGTCCTGCACCTGCTGGCGGTGGCCAGCGAGATGGGCGTCGAGCTGTCGATCGACGACTTCGACCGCGTCAGCGAGCGCACCCCGCTGCTGTGCGATCTCAAGCCCGGCGGCCGGTACGTGGCCCCGGATCTGTACGCGGCCGGCGGGGTCCCGCTGGTGATGAGGCGGCTCAAGCAGGCGGGGCTGCTGCACGAGCACGCGCAGACGGTCACGGGCCGGACGATCGGGGAGATCGCCGAGGCGGCGCAGGAGAGCCAGGGGCAGCAGGTCGTAAGGCCGCTCGAGGACCCGATCAAGCCCACCGGCGGGCTCGCGATCCTGCGGGGGAACCTCGCCCCGGAAGGATGCGTGGTCAAGCTCGCCGGCCACGAGCGCAGCGAGCAGACCGGGCCGGCGCGGGTGTTCGAGTCCGAGGAGGAGGCGATGAGGGCGGTGACCTCGGGCGCGATCGGCGCCGGCGACATGGTCGTGATTCGCAACGAAGGCCCCGCCGGCGGTCCCGGCATGCGCGAGATGCTGGCCGTGACCGCGGCGCTGGTCGGCCAGGGCCTGGGCGAGGACGTGGCCCTGCTCACCGACGGGCGGTTCTCCGGGGCCACGCACGGGTTGATGGCCGGTCACGTCGCGCCCGAGGCGGCGCGCGGGGGCCCGATCGCCGCCATCCGCGACGGCGATCAGATCACGCTCGACGTGCGTGCGCGGCGGCTCGACGTGGCCCTCTCCGAGGAGGAGCTGGCGAGCCGCATCGGGGCCTACGATCCCCCCGAGCGACCCTACCCCGGAGCCGCGCTGGCGAAGTACGCGAGGCTCGTCTCGAGCGCCTCCGAGGGCGCGATCACCGCTGACCGCAGGCAGGGAGCGGCCACAAAAGGGTGAAATACCCCCGCAGCGGTGAATCTTCTTGCGGGCACAACAACCGCCGGAGGCCAGATCGCTAGCATTTCGCGGCTTAGGAGGTTCACAGTGGCGCCAGTCGCACATCTCCGCCCCTCGGGCGAGTCGAAGAGACGGGGCCGTGGAGCCCACGGTTGACGGCCGTGCACGCCCAAAATCGACATCGAGGCGGCTATGTCTTCGTGGGGGTGCTGGTGCTGGCGCTCGCCGCCGTCGCCGTCGGAGCGGTGGCGCTCGCTTCCTCCCGCGCCGCGGTCCGCTCTGACCCCAGCGCGCTCGCCGCGGTCGGCCTGCCCACGGGCGGCGGCAAGATCGAGAGCGTGGACGTCACCACCGGCCCCCACAGCCAGCCGATCCCGGTCGTGCTCCGGGGCAACCGGATCTGGCCCCGCACGCTGATCCCCGCGCATCAGGCGGTTTCCGTCGACGTCGTCGTCAAACGCCCCGGCTGGATCTCATGGCTCGGCGGCAGCACCGAGCACCTCCACTTCACGCTGATGACGCCGGTGGCGAGCCTGCGCTCACACTACCTGACGTTGCGCTCCGGCTCACCGCTGCGGCTCAGATTCAAGCAGCCGGTTTCGGTCATCTCCTACGGGCTCGCCGGCGATCTCCATCGCCATGTGCTGAGCACCCCCAGCGCCCAGGTCACGCTCCCCCGCGGCGCCGCCGCGGGATCGGTGATGGTCGCCGCCGCGCCTCGCCGCTGGGAGAGGTCCAAGGCCGCCCTGGTGAGTTGGTTCCCCGCCGGCGCGGCGGCCAGCGCCGTCGCCGTTCCCGCACCCGGTACCCAGATCCGGCCGAACACGCCGATCAGCCTGACGTTCAACAAGCCGGTGGCGCAGGTCCTCGGCGCCGATCGTCCTCCGGTGACCCCGATCACCGCCGGGACGTGGCACTCCGTCAACAGCCACACGATCGTGTTCCGCCCCCAGGACTACGGCTACGGGCTCGGCTCGACCGTCCACGTGGGGCTGCCGAGCGCCGTGCATCTGGTCGCGGCGGACCCCGGCGGCGACCCCAGCTGGTCGGTCCCCGCCGGCTCGCCGCTGCGCCTGCAGCAGCTGCTCGCCGTGCTCGGGTACCTGCCGCTGAAGTTCAACTACGCCGGGTCAGGCCCGGGGCGGAGCCCGCAGGCGCAGCTGAACGCGGCGATCCATCCACCGGCCGGGCACTTCGTGTGGCGCTATCCGAACATCCCGCCGGCCCTGCGCAGCATGTGGGCTCCGGGGGCCTCGGGCGTGATGACCGAAGGTGCGGTGATGGCGTTCGAGAACGACCATGGCCTGGCCACCGTCGGGCTCTCCAATCCGCTCCTGTGGCAGTCCCTGATCCGGGCCGCGGTCACCGGCAAGAGCTCAACCTTCGGCTACTCGTTCGTCAGCGTGAGCGAGGGCTCGCCCGAGTCGCTGACGCTCTGGCACAGCGGCCACAACGTGCTCAGCACGCCGGTCAACACGGGGATCTCGCAAGCGCCGACCGCGCTCGGAACTTATCCCGTGTACGACCACATCCGCGTGGGGACGATGAGCGGCACCAACCCCGACGGCAGCCACTACGACGATCCCGGGATCCAGTTCATCAGCTACTTCAACGGCGGCGACGCGCTACACGCGTTCGACCGCTCGCAGTTCGGGTTCCCCCAGAGCCTCGGGTGCGTCGAGATGGAGCTGGCCCCTGCCGGTCAGGTGTGGCCCTACACGCCGATCGGGACGCTCGTACACGTCGCCTAGGCTCCTGAAGGTCGCCGCCAGCTCACGGCGAAATAGCGTGAGCACGTGATGAGCCCGCGCGACCCCGCACCGCCTGACCCCGAGAGCGCGATCGACCCGCGGTGGCAGGCCGCGCTGGATGCGTTCGCCGGCGACCTGCACCGCCGGTCCGTGGCCGAGAAGACCCGCCGCGCGTACGCGATCGACGCGTCGCAGTGCGCGCGCTGGGCCAGCGCGCGCGGTTTCGATCCGGCGTCGCTGGACGTTCGCGCGCTGCGCCGTTACGCCGCCGGCCTGTCCGAGCGCGGCCAGGCGCCGGCCACGATCGCGCGCAAGCTCGCCGCGCTGCGCGGGCTGTTCCGGGCGCAGGTCGAGCTCGGCCTGCGCGCGGACAACCCGGCCGAGCTGTTGAGCCCGCCGAAGCGGGGTCGTCGGCTCCCGCGCGTGCTGAAGGCGTCGGAACTGGCCATGCTGCTCGACCGAATTCCCACGAGCACGCCGCTGGAGCTCCGCGACCGGGCGCTGTTCGAGCTCGCCTACGGTTCGGGGCTGCGGGCCGAGGAGCTCGTTGCCCTCGAGCTCGGGTCGGTGGACTTCGATTCCGAAGCGGTCCGGGTTGAGGGGAAAGGGGAGAAGACCCGGCTGGTGCCGGCGGGAGAGCATGCCCTGCGCGCCCTCGAGCGCTACCTGGCCCGCGGGCGGCCGGCGCTGCGCCGCGACCGGGACACGGCGCTGTTCCTGTCGAAGTCCGGCCGGCGGCTCAGCACCTCAGACGTCAGGCGCAGGCTGCGAACGTGGGCGCGCCAGGCCGCCGCTCAGGCGCCCGCGCTGGCGGACGCGCACCCGCACGCGCTGCGCCACTCGTTCGCGACCCACCTGCTCGACGGCGGCGCTGACCTGCGGGCGATTCAGGAAATGCTTGGCCACGCAACCATCTCGACGACGCAGGTCTACACTCGGGTAGAGTCGGAGCGCCTCCGAGCAGCGTATGTCCGCGCCCATCCGCGCGCGTAACACCGGATTCTGGGAGCGAGGAACTGGAAACGAACGTCAAAGCGGTCGAGCTCCAAGATCTCTGGCGGCGCTACAAGGCGTCGGCCGACGAGCGCGCCCGCGAGCGGCTGGTGATCGCCTACTCGCCACTGGTCAAGTACGTCGCCGGCCGGATGAGCTCGGGGCTTCCCGCCCACGTCGAGGAAGCCGATCTGATCTCCTACGGGCTCACGGGCCTGATCTCCGCGATCGAACGTTTTGATCTCACCCGAGAGATCAAGTTCGAGACCTACGCGATCACGCGGATTCGCGGCGCGATCATCGACGAGCTGCGCACGCTCGACTGGGTGCCGCGCTCGGTCCGGGCGCGCGCCCGGGAGATCGAGCGGGCCAACATGAAGCTCGAGGCGCGGTTGCAGCGCGCCCCGACCGACGAGGAGATGGCGGGGGAGCTCGCGATCAGCGTCGAGGAGTTCCAGGAGGCGCTGCTGCAGATCTCGAACTCGACCATCGTCGCGCTCGACGAGCTGTGGAACGTGTCGGACTCGACTGGCGATCAAGTCTCGCTGCTGGACACGCTTCCCGACCGCGCCGCGCCCGATCCCCAGATGCTCGTCGATCAGTCGGAGCTGCGCGACCGGATCGCCGATGCGATCGCCGCTCTGCCCGAGCGGGAGAAGCTGGTCGTGGCCCTGTACTACTACGAGAACCTGACCCTGCGCGAGATCGGCGAGGTCCTCGGCGTGACCGAGTCGCGCGTCTCCCAGCTGCACACCAAGGCGGTGCTGCGGCTGCGCTCCAAGCTGGCCGGCGAGCTGGATTAGAGGTAGCGACGGAGCTCGCCGGCGACGACGCCCGGAGTCTCGGACAGCTGGCGCCAGGTGTAGCGCAGGACGGTGTAGCCCGCGCGCCGCAGCTCCAGATCGCGCTGATGGTCGCGCTCCAGCTGGGCTCGGGTGCGGTGCCCGCGCCAGCCGTCGACCTCCACGACCACTTTGGCGGCCGCCCAGACCGCGTCGACGAGCCAGCCCTCGACGACCACGTTGCAGGCAGGGATCGGCAGCCCGTGAGCCTGGCACAGCTCCAGCAGCAGCCGCTCGGCTTCGCTGCGCGTCCGAGCGAGCTGAGGCAGGTGGATCTTCAGCGCGTCACGCAGCGCCGCGCTGCCGCTGATCCCCCGGCCCATGATCGCGCTCAGGCCGTCGAGGTCGAGCTCGTTTCGGTAGTCCGCGTTGGCGAGCGCGAGGCGCAGGAGGTCGCGCGGAGCGCCCGCCGCGAAGTCGAGCAACGCCTGGCTGACCGTGGTCACGGGGAAGGCGTTGTGCCGCACGCGCGCGAGGCGCCGTTCGCCGTGGACCACGACGTCGCTCAGTGACTTGACCCTACGCGGCGTGCTGACGTGGATTGCTGCCGGCGGATAGCTCAGCAGACCGAGCCACCAGATCGCCGTGCCGTGGCTGAGCATCGCCCCCGGCCCGGCGTACAGCAGCGCCGCCGACAGATCGGCCTCCGCGGAGCGGGCGCGGTGACCGACGGCATAGACCCGAGGCAATTCCGGATGCAGATAGCCGGCGTCGATCCAGCGCCGGATCGTGGCGTCGCCGATCGGGAGCGCCTTCAGCTGGTCGTAGCGGATGCGCCCTCGCTGCCGCCCCGCCACGGCCGCCACGCGAACCTTTGCATTTGACCTCCGCCTGCCGGAGGTGAATCGCGATTCATCGAAGGGGCGGCGCGCCACGACCCCAGGATGCGCCGGGGAGGCGTAACGGAACAAGACGTCAACGTCACGCCTCGGTAAATCCGGGCCGTCCGGACGGGCCCGCCTGGCCCCAGGGATGCCGCGCGCCAGCGCGGCCCGGTATCGTCGGCTGCCTAGATCACCGAGCGAGAGGAGACAAGGCATGCACAAGCCCGCGGATCGCATCCGCAACGTGGCGCTCGTCGGCCACCGCGGTAGTGGCAAGACCTCGCTGCACGAGGCGCTGCTGTTCCAGGCGGGAGCCGTCAACCGGCTCGGCTCGGTGGTGGAGGGGACCACGGTCTCCGATACCGACCCAGACGAGAAGTCACGGCAGATGTCGATCTCCGCGGCGCTGGCCTCGTTCGAATGGCAGGACCGCAAGGTCAACCTGATCGACACGCCCGGGGACTCGAGCTTCGTCGCCGACGCGCTCGGGGCGCTGCGGGTATGCGAGTCGGCGGTGTTCGTGATCAACGCCGTGATGGGGATGGAGGTGCACGCGAACCGACTGTGGCAGCGCGCCGCCGAGCTCGACCTCGCACGCCTGTTGTTCGTCAACATGCTCGACCGCGAACGCGCCGATTTCTTCCGCACGCTCGACTCCCTGAAGGCCGCGTTCGGGCAGCACGTGGTCGCCACCGAGATCCCGATCGGGTCCGAGCACGAGGTCTCCGGCGTGATCGATCTCGTCGACATGAAGGCCTACCGCTACGACGGGGCCGGCCGCGACGCCAGCTCGGAGATCCCGATCCCCGACGAGCTCGCGGCCCAGGCGGAGGAGTATCGCGAGAAGCTGATGGACGAGGTCAGCGAATCCTCCGACGCGCTGATGGAGCGCTACCTCGATGGCGAGGAGATCAGCCACGAAGAGATCGTCGCGGCACTCAAGGAGGGCACCAACCACGGGGCGATCTTCCCCGTGACCTGCGGCATCGCGACCCGCAACCTGGCCACCAACCGACTGCTCGACGCGATCGTCGACGACCTCCCATCGCCGGTCAAGCACGGTGGCCTGGAGCTCGACGAGGCCACGCTCGAGCCGGTCGAGGACGCGGAGATGTTCGCGTACGTGTTCAAGACCCGGGCCGACCCCTTCGCCGGGCGGATCAACATGTTCCGGGTCTACCAGGGAGTGCTGAGGCACGACTCGCAGGTGCTGAACACGCGCACCCACAACAAGGAGCGGATCGGCCAGCTGGTCACGTTCGAGGGCGGAAAGACACGCGGGGAGAGCGAATTTGGACCCGGCGACATCGGCGCCGTGGCCAAGCTCAAGGAGACCAAGGCCGGGGACTGGCTGTCCTCGCGCGATGAGCCGCTCCGGATGCCGAGCGTCAAGCTTCCCGCCCCGGTGATGGCGTTCGCCGTCGAGCCCAAGAGCAAGGGCGACGAGGACAAGGTGTTCACGGCCCTGCGCCGCCTCCAGGAGGAGGACCCCACGATCGACCTGCACCGGGACCCGCAGACCGGCGAGCAGATCGTGGCCGGCCTCTCACAGGTCCACGTCGAGGTGATCGTGGAGCGGCTGAAGTCGCGGTTCGGCGCCGAGGTCAACCTGAAGCCGCCCCGGGTCCCCTACCAGGAGACGATCAGGAAGCCGGCCAAGGCCCACGGCCGGCACAAGAAGCAGACCGGCGGGCGCGGTCAGTTCGGCGACTGCCACATCGAGATCGAGCCGCTGGAGCCAGGCGAGGGCTTCGAGTTCATCAACGCGATCAAGGGCGGCGTGATCCCGACCGGGTTCATTCCCGCCGTCGAGAAGGGCGTGCTCGACGCGATGAACGAGGGCGTGGTCGCCGGCTACCCGGTGAAGGACGTCCGGGTCCGGCTCTACGACGGCTCGTATCACACCGTGGACTCCTCCGAGATGGCCTTCAAGGTCGCGGGCTCGCTGGCGATGAAACAGGCGCTCGCGGACGCCGGGCCGGTGCTGCTCGAACCGATCATGCTGGCCACCGTGACCGTCCCCGAGGATGCCGTCGGCGACGTGATCGGCGACCTCAACTCTCGCCGCGGCCGGCCGCTCGGGATGGAGCCCTCGGGGGCGGGGATGACCGAGGTCAAGGCCGAGGTGCCGATGGCCGAGATGCTCTCCTACGCCCCCGACCTGCGCTCGATCACCGGCGGGCAGGGCGAGTTCGCGATGGAGTTCCTGCGCTACGAGGAAGTCCCGGGCCATCTCGCCGGAAAGATCGTCGACGAAGCGAGAATCGAGAAGGAGGCCGTAAGGGCATAGGCCGCCGGCGCTGGTAGGCTCGCACCGTGGCCATCACCAGGGACATCCGCCCCTCGACCGCGCACACCATCTGCGACGTGTGCGGGCGGACACTGCTGCGAGGCGAGCGCGCCGAAGCCTACGTCCACGGCGGGGCCCGGCGGTGGGTGTGCGAGCTGTGCAAGTCGCGGGCGCTGCACGAGGGGTGGGTCCGCGAGGGCACCGCGCCCTCCTACGACCACGGAAGCGCCGGATCGGAGCGCCGGCGCTCGCTGCTGTCCCGCTTTCGTGCCCGCCGCGACGGCGCCGGTGCGGGCGAGCTTCGCCCCGTCCCCGAGCGCGCGAGCGAGTACGACGGCGCCCCCGCGCCGGCCGCCCCCCGACCGGACCTGGCGCCGCCGGGTGGTGGCGCGCTGTTGCGGCGCGATCGCGCCCGCGAACCGCGCCACGTCCGGGCGATTCCCACCAGCACCGAGCAGAAGATCGCCTCGGCGATCGAGTTCTTCAACTCCTCCGAGCATCCGCGGACGGTGTCCGGGGTGGCGCGGGCGCTGGGGCTCCCGGCCGTCGCCGTGAGCCCGTCGGCCGTGCGCGCCAGCCTCGTCAACGTCGTCGCTTCCTGGGAGCTGTGCTGGTACCGCTACGAGGTCGACCTCTCCGACGAGGTCCCGAGCGTCCGCGTCGCCGCGCAGGGGTACGAGCTCGACGAGCTCACTCCGGAGGAGCGCCGGGCCAACGCCCAGGCCGACGACAAGGGCCTGCTCTCGATGAGCGGCTGAGCCGCTTCGGAGCGCTTTCTGGACAAAGGTTTGACTGCGACCCGCCGGGGCCGTCGAATAGCATCTTCGGAGTGATCTACTGCGTCATTCCCCAGGCCCTGGCCGGGGAGCTGTTGGACAAGCTCAGCCAGTATTACGCTGACGATCCCAACGTCGCCGTGATCGTCGACCGCCGCCGGTCCTCGCGCCGGGACCGCACGTCGGCGGGCGGCGGACAGCGAGAAGTCCGCGATCGCCGGCGCGCCCGGGTCCCGGGGGACATACCCGAGCTGGCGAGCGATTGAGCCCCCAGGAGGCGGCGCCGCCGCTGAAGCTCCGCGTGCACGTGGATGGCGGAGCGCGCGGCAACCCGGGTCCCGCCGCGATCGGAGTGGTGGTGTCCGAGCCCAGCGGTGAGGTGCTCGACGAGCTGGGGGAGCGGATCGGCGTGGCCACGAACAACGTCGCCGAGTACAAGGCGATGCTTCGGGGCCTGCAGCGAGCGGCGGAGCTGGGAGCCCGCGAGGTCGAGGTGATCGGCGACTCGGAGCTGGTGGCGCAGCAGCTGCGGGGCGTCTACAAGGTGCGGCACCCGTCGATGAAGCCCCTCTACCTGGAGGCGATGAGCGCGCTGCGGGGCTTCGACCGCTGGGAGATCCGCAGCGTGTCGAGGGCGGAGAACGCGCGCGCTGACGCGCTCGTCAACGCGGCCCTCGACGAGCCCGTCTGAAGCCGTTTTCAAGCTCGCTCCCGTGGGTACGGGGCGGTCATGAGCGTGGTCGGCGTCGCCAGGCGACTGGTGCAGCATGGATCCAGCCATCCCGTCGTCAGCCTGTACCTCGACCTCGATCCCGAGCGGTTCGCCACGGCGCCGGCGCGGGCGTCACAGGTAAGGTCGCTGATCGACCAGGCGGCCCGGGACGTCGAGCAGGACGACACCCTGGGCCATGAGGATCGGGTGGCCCTGCGCGAGGATCTCGACCGGATCCGCCGCTACCTGCTCTCGCGGGAGCCTCCGTTCAAGGGGGCGCGGGCGCTGGCGGTGTTCTGCTCGGGGCGGGACGGGCTGTTCGAGACCATCCAGATCTCCCGGCCGGTGGACGGACGGGTGGTGATCGCGCGAACTCCGTACGTCGAGCCGCTCGTCCTGAGCGTCCAGGCTCGTCGGTGGTGCGTGGCCCTCGTCAACCGCCGCGACGGCCGCATCTTCACCGGGCCGCCGGACCAGCTCCAGGAGCGCGAGCGGATTCACGCGGAGGTTCACGGCCAGCACGATCAAGGAGGGTGGTCGCAGGCGAACTACCAGCGCAGCGTCGATCAGGACGTCGAGGCCCATCTCCGCCACCTCGCCGAGGTTCTCCGCCGCTCCTGGCAGTACGAGCGGTTCGACCGCCTCGCGCTCGGAGGGCCCCAGGAAGTCGTTCCGCGCTTCGAGGCCGCACTGCACGAGGACCTGCGCGCGCGGCTGGTCGAGCGTCGGCTGGGGATCGACATCGGCGCCGCCACCGACGAGCAGATCCGCACCGCCGTGACCGCGCTGGTCGACGACGAGGAGCGAGAGCGCGAGCGACTGGCCCTGGACCGCCTCGCCGCCGGACTGGCCACCGGCGGCCGGGCGGCGGCGGGCCTCGAGGCGACGCTTGCGGCCCTGAACGAGCGACGGGTCGAGAAGCTGCTGCTGGAGAACGGCATCGACCGGCCCGGCGGCCGCTGCCCGAGCTGCGGCCTGCTGACCGTGGACACCCACGGGGCGTGCCCCGCCGACGGCACCGGGCTCGAGGAAGTGGAGCACCTGCGTGAAGCGGCGGTCGAGGCGGCGCTCGTCCAGGACGCCGGGGTGATCGTCATCCAGCGCTATCCCGACCTGGGGCCGCATCGGGGGATGGCGGCGCTGCTGCGGTTCTGAGAACGGGCTCTTAATAGGGGCTGCGGCCGCCGAACATCTCCGACAGCCGGGCGGCAACGGCGAGGTCGCCCTCGAAGGATGCCCGGTCGGCCATCAGCGGCGCCACCGGATCCATCGTGCCGGCGGCGATCCTGATGAAGTCGGCCAGGTCGAAGCGAAGCCTGATCGCGGCCTCCGCGCTGCCGCCGGCGCGGGCGACCGCGTGCCCGTCCAGGACCTCGATCGTCCACCGGGTGGGCGCGGCGCCGGTCGCCGGGCGGGCGAGCTCGTAGACCAGGCAGCCCTGAAAGCCGGCGGCTGCGTCGGGCTCGAACGACCGGGCCATCCCCGCGAACATCGCCCGCTGCACGATTCCAGAGCCGAACCGCCGCTCGACCACGGCGTCGCTGGCGCCCTCGACGAGGCGCGCCAGCAGCTTGACCACCGCCTCCCGGGCGAGCCGGCGGGCCTCGGCCACTCCCAGCTCGGAGAGCTCGCGCGGGCCGCGCTGGCGCCGCCGGGCGCGCCGGGCCCGCGACAGCTCCGCCTGCTCGTCGATCACGTAGCCATAGCGGAGCTCACGAGCCGGAGCGCGGCGCGCCAGGGCCTGCTCGACCGCGTCCGCCAGCGACTCCGCTTTGGCGGTCTCCCACTCCTCGCGACCCTCGACGAACCGAGGCATCACCCGCTCCGCGAACAGCTCGAGCGATTCGCAGATGTGCTCGTGGCGGTTGCGGCCCGCTTGCAGGACGAAGATCACCTGGTCGACGCCGGCCTGCGCGTAGCGGCCGATCAACTCATCCACCTGCTCGGGACTGCCGATCGCGCCCCGGAGCGACCCGAGGCCCTGCTGGAGCAAGCGCACCCCCAGCGGAGCTTGATCGGGACGGACGATGTGGCGGGCGAAGCCGGTCTCGTCGCGTCGCTGCTCGAATTGCTCCCACACGTCGGTGTTGCCGGGCGAGTGGGGGGCAAGGCCGTAGTAGTGAGCGAGCGAGTAGCCGAAGAAGTGGGCGCCGTCGATCCCGCGCTCGATCGCCTCGGCCTCGTCCGCCCCCATCATCATCGGCAGGACGACGGCGACGCTCGGATTGACTGCGAAGCCGGCGGGCACGCACGCGGGCGAGCGAATCAGCTCGTAGTACTCCTGCACCCACTTGGCGGCGTCCTCGGGCTCCACGAACGAGAACGACAGGGCGCCGATGCCGTGGCGCGCCGCCAGGTGGATCGTCTCCCGGCGGCTGCAGGCGACCCACAGCGGCGGGTGGGGCTTCTGCAGCGGCTTGGGGATGACGTTGCGCGGAGGCATCTGCACATGCGCGCCGTCGAGCCCGGCGAACGGCTCCTCCACGAACATCCGCGTGATCGCATCGAGTTCCTCGCGCCACATCTCGCGCTTGCGCTCCCGATCGATCAGAAATCCGCCGAGCTCGGCGGCTGAGCTCGACTCGCCGCTTCCGAAATCGACCCGCCCGCCCGAGATCAGGTCGAGGGTCGCGATCCGCTCGGCCGCGCGCGCGGGGTGATTGACCGCGGGCATCACGTTGACGATCCCGTGACCGAGCCGAATCCGGCGCGTCCGCTGCGAGGCGGCGGCCAGAAACACCTCGGGGGCCGAGGAGTGCGAGTACTCCTCGAGGAAGTGGTGCTCGACCTCCCACACGTAGTCGAAGCCCAGACGGTCGGCGAGCTCGACCTGCTCTAGCGAGTCCCGCAGCAGCCGCGCCTCGGCCTCCTCCGACCACGGCCGCGGGAGCTGGTGCTCGTAGAAGATCCCGAACCGCATCCGGGGAAGGATGTCATGGCTCGGACAGGCCGAGCTCGGCCCGAGGCCGGTTAGCCGCCGGCCACGGCGGGTAGAAGGATTTGTTGTGAACGCAATGAAACCCGGCTATAATTGCGGACACAATTGATCTTAAACGGGAGGTAAGACATGAGCCTGGGCCTGCTCGTACTGCGCCTGGTCGTGGGCCTGTTGTTCGCCGGACACGGTGCCCAGAAGCTGTTCGGTTGGTTTGGAGGCCATGGCCTCAAGGGCACCGCGGGATTCTTCGAGGCCATCGGGTTGAAGCCGGGCCGCGTTCACGCCGCGGCGGCGGGCGCGATGGAATTCGGTGGGGGGCTGCTGCTGGCCCTCGGCCTGGTGACGCCGGTCGCGTCGCTGGCGCTGATCGCGGTGATGACCGCAGCCGTCATCACCGTTCATTACCCGAAGGGCGTCTGGGCCACCAACGGTGGCTACGAGTACAACCTCGTGCTCGCGTCGGTCGTCTTCGCCGTGGCCGGCGTCGGGCCCGGCGCCTGGTCGCTGGATCACGCCTTGGGGCTCTCGATGCACGGCGTCCTGTGGGCGATCGGCGCGCTGGTCCTCGGCCTCGCCGGCGGCATCGGCGCGGTCATCAGCGGCCGTCTTGCGGCTCGGCACGCCGAGCCCGTGGGCGCGCACACGCCGACGACCGCCTGACCCGCTCCATAAGCCAGGCTTAAGACGGCGAGCGATCGATCGCTCGCCGTCTTTCCCGCGCTAGGCTCCAGATCGTGACTGATCCCCTCAGCGAGCTGAGCGCCCGGCTCGAGGAGACCGCCGAGCGGCTGCGCACCGGTGAGCTCGAGCCCGACGCCGCGGTGGCCCTGATCGAGGAATGTGCGCAGCTGGCTTCGGAAGCGAGCGCTCGGGTCGACGAACGGACGCGTGCGGCGCTCGAGCCGCTGCCCGACCTTCCCGGTCAGCTTCCGCTGCCCGCGGCGTAGCTGCAGTGCAGACGGTCGGCTTGGCGGCAACGTATCCGGACCACCTGCGCGGGGAGGTGGAGCGCTACCTGCAGGGGCTGCGGTTCTCCACCGAGGCAGCCTCGGCGGGCCTCGAGGACGCGATGCGTTATTCGCTGCTGGCCGGGGGTAAGCGGATCCGGCCGGTGCTGGCCCTGGCCACGGCCGACGCCATCGATCTCCCAGGACCCGCGATGCTGCCCCTCGCCGCCGCAATCGAGTTGATCCACACCTACTCGCTGATCCACGACGACTTGCCGGCGATGGACGACGACGACCTGCGTCGGGGACGTCCGACCTGCCACCGGGCCTTCGGCGAGGACGTGGCGATTCTCGCCGGCGACGGGCTCTACGCGGAGGCGTTCAAGCTGCTGCTCTCCGAGCAGCACGGACAGCCCGCCCACGTCCTGGCCGCGGCCCGCGAGCTTGCCGGCGCCACCGGCGTGGGTGGCATGGTCGGCGGCCAGTACCTGGACGTCGCCGGCACCGCCGCGCCGGGCGCGGACGGCCTCAGACGCCTGCACGAGCTCAAGACCGGGCGGCTGATCGCCGCCAGCATCGTCTGCGTGCTGCTCCTGGCCGGCGATCAAAAACCTGCCACAATGACCTCCTTCCGCGCCTTTGCGGGCGAGCTGGGCGTCCTGTTCCAGATCGTCGATGACATCCTCGACGTGACCGGATCGCAGGAGACCCTCGGCAAGCCGCAGGGCACCGACGAACGACTGGGAAAACGAACCTACGTCACCGAGTTCGGCTTGGACGGAGCACGCAGCCTGGCTCGTGAGTCCCACGGCCGGGCGCGGGCCGCGCTGGCCCGCGCCGCGCCCGCTGGCGCCGAGCAACTCGAGCAGATAACCGACTTCATCGCCACCCGGACCTACTGATGCCTCCCCTCCTGCAACAAATCAACAACCCTCATGACCTCCACGGCCTGAACGAGGACGAGCTGCAGGCGGTGGCGCAGGAGGTCCGCGAGCACATCATCGACACCGTGGGCGAGATCGGCGGCCACTTCGGCGCCAACCTCGGCGCCTGCGAGATCGCGGTGGCGCTTCACTCGCTGCTCGATCCTCCGCGCGACAAGATCCTGTGGGACGTCGGTCACCAGGCCTACCCGCACAAGGTCCTGACCGGACGCCGAGACCAGCTCCACACGATCCGCAAGTACCAGGGCCTGGCGCCGTTCTGCGCGATCCACGAGTCCGAATACGACGTGATGGGCGCCGGCCACGCCTCGACGGCGATCGGCTACGCGGTGGGCATCAAGGAGGCGATGCGTCGCGGCCACGGCGAGAGCGGCCACGTGGTGGCGGTGGTCGGCGACGGTGCCATGACCGGCGGGGTGGCGTTCGAGGCCGTGCACCAGGCCGGCGGGGAAGGAACTCCGATCGTCGTGCTGCTCAACGACAACGGGATGTCGATCGCGCCGAACGTCGGCGCCATGTCGCGGTACTTCAACCGCGTGCGGCTCAACCCGACGCTGTGGCACGCCCGCGAGGGCGTCGAGGGTGGGCTGACCAAGCTGCCCGCCGGCATCGGCGCGGCCTTCGAGCGCTTGGGACCGCACGTGAAGGAATCGATCAAGGCGTTCTGGGCCCCGGGCCTGTGGTGGGAGGAGCTCGACTTCGCCTACATGGGCGTGATCGACGGTCACGACGTCCGCGCGGTGCGCCGAGCGCTGCGCGAGGCCCTGGCCGCGGACCGTCCGGTGGTGGTGCACTGCGCGACCGTGAAGGGCAAGGGATTCGCCCCCGCCGAGGAGGGCGGCTTGGAGGGGATGGAGAAGTGGCACGCGGCCAAGCCCAATTCGATCGCCAACGGCGCCCCGGCGGCCAAGCCGGCGCCGGCGCGCTCGGCGAAGCCGGCGCCGCCGCAGTACACACAGGTCTTCGGCGAGGCACTTCTCGCCGAGGCTCGGCGCGACGAACGGGTGATCGGGATCACCGCCGCGATGAACTCCGGCACGGGTCTGAACATCCTCCAGCGCGAGCTTCCCGACCGCTACTACGACGTCGGCATTGCCGAGCAGCAGGCCGTGCTGTTCGCCGCCGGGCTGGCGCTCCAGGGCTGCAGGCCGGTGGCCGCGATCTACTCCACCTTCCTCCAGCGCGCCTACGACCAGGTCGTTCACGACGTCTGCCTCCAGCGCCTGAAGGTGGTCTTCGCCATGGATCGCGCCGGACTGGTCGGAGACGACGGGCCCACCCACCACGGTGCCTTCGACATCGCCTACCTGCGCTGCCTGCCGGGCATCACCCTGATGGCCCCGCGCGACGAGGCGATGCTCGTGCACATGCTGCGCACGGCGCTGCTCCACGAGGGCGGGCCGGTGGCGTTGCGCTATCCGCGCGGCGCCGCCGTGGGGGTGCCGCTTCCGGCCCAGCCTTCGCCGATCGAGGTCGGCACCGGGGAGATCCTCCGGGAAGGTGGCACCGCCGGCGAAGCCGGTGGTCGGGTGGCTCTGCTCGGCTACGGCACCGGTGTCGGCAAGGCGCTCGAGGCCGCCGACATCCTCGGCGACAGCGGCTTGTCGGTGACCGTCGCCGACGCCCGTTTCGCCAAGCCGATCGACGCCGGCCTCGTCGCCCAGCTGGCCGCCGAGCACGAGCTGCTCGTGACCGTCGAGGAAGGCGTGCTCGCCGGCGGCTTCGGCTCGGCCGTGTGGGAGACCCTCTCCGACGCCGGATTCACGCCCCGGATCCTGCGGGTCGGGCTGCCGGACCGCTACGTCACCCACGGCTCGCCGGACCTCCTGCACGAGGAGGTCGGCTTCACCGGGCAGCGGATTGCCGCGCGGATCGAGGCGGCGATCGCTGAGCAGCAGGATGACTCGCGCGCCGTGCAATCAGGCGAGGCCGGACGCCGAGCGCACGGCAAGCGCGAGCACATCGCTGGCTGAACGCGGCGGCCGGCGCCACCGGCCCAAGGCCACGTCGCGCTCGTGGCAAGAGAACGACCCGCCGAGGCGGGCCGTTCCGGGAGGAGAGAATTGCGCTTGATCGCTGCGATCGATGATGGCGCTCTCCGAGGGGGGCGGGTGTGACTTACATCACAGCTCGGCGTCGGCGCCGGCCGTGCCGGCATCCATGCAACGACCCCGTCCCGTACCGTTCCCGGCGCCATGAAGCGCGTCCGGCTCGACAGCCTGCTATCGCAGCGCGGCCTGTTCTCGTCCCGATCGCGGGCGGCGGCGTCCGTGCTCGCCGGTGACGTCATCCTGCTGCCCGATCGCCGCCGAGCCGAGAAGCCGGGCCAGCTCGTGCCCGAGGACGTTCGGGTCGAGGTCGTCAGCCCCCCGCCGTTCGTCTCCCGGGGAGGCATCAAGCTCGCCAACGCGCTCGACGCGTTCGGCATCGCCGTGGCCGGCCGCAGCGCCCTCGACATCGGCGCCTCGACCGGAGGCTTCACCGACTGCCTCCTCCAGCGCGGCGCGGCGCACGTGGTGGCCGTGGACGTGGCCTACGGCGAACTGGATTGGCGGCTTCGCTCCGATCCGCGAGTGACCGCGATCGAGCGGACCAACGCCCGCTCGCTCCGCCGGCGCGACCTCCCGTACGCCCCCGACCTGATCGCGATCGACGTGTCCTTCATCTCGCTGGCCAAGATCCTGCCGGCGGCGCTGGCGTGCGCGGCCGAGCGGTTCGACTGCGTGGCGCTGGTCAAGCCGCAGTTCGAGGTCGGCCCGGGCCAGGTCGGCAAGGGCGGCGTGGTCCGGGAGCCGGAGCTGCGCCGCCGTGCGCTGCTCGACGTGGGTCGCGCGGCCCAGGCCCTGGGGGCGGCGGTGCTCGGCTATGCCAGCTCCGGGCTTCCGGGGCCGAGGGGCAACCGCGAGACGTTCGCGTGGCTGGCCGAGCCGACCCGGCCGGGACTTCGGGACCTGGGCGAGGCGGTCCGAAGGGCGGAGCCGTGAACCCGGTCCGCTATGCCTCGGTTCTCACCCATCGCCGGCCGGCGGAGACCGCGCCGGCGCTCCGGACGCTGCTGGCGCTGGCGCAGGAGGGAGGCGCCGTGCTTCGCCTCGACCGGGAGGAGACCCACAAGCACGGGCTCACCCCGACCGGCGCTCTGGAGCTGGACGCCGGGGACCTTGACCACGTCGACATCTGCTTCGCGCTCGGCGGGGACGGCACGATCCTCAGCGCGCTGCGGACGTATGCCGGCACCGGCATCCCGGTCTTCGGGGTCAACTTCGGCGAGATCGGCTTCCTGGCCGCGGTCGATCGCGAGGCGGCCGAGGATGGGTTCAGGCGGGCCTTCGCGGGCCAGTTCGACGTGCTGTCGCTGCCGGGGATCTCGCTGTCCGGGGCCAGCGGCGAGTGGCTGGCCATCAACGACATCTCGATGCATCGCCAACCCGGCAAACGTGTCGCCGACCTCGCGTACCGCGTGGGAGCGAACGAGATCGGCCGCGTCCGCTGCGACGGGCTGGTCGTGGCCACGCCCGCGGGGAGCACCGGCTACAACCTGGCCAACGGCGGTCCCGTGATGGCCTGGGGGGTGGAGGGTTTCGTGGTCTCGTTCATCGCCCCGCACTCGCTGACGGCGAGGGCGCTGGTGGTCGCCCCCAGGGACGTCCTCGTGGTCGGCAATCGGTCTCAGGAGGAACCCGTGGACGTGACCGTCGACGGCCGGCCGGTGTGCGTGCTCCCGCCCGGGGATCACATCGAGGCCCGTTTCAGCGATGCGAAGGGGACGCTCGCGCAGGTCGCCGGGACCACGTTCTACGAGCGGCTGCGGGAGAAGTTCGGGCGCCTGGCGTCGGCCCCCTGACCGGTCTGGCGCCGGTGCGCTGCCCGTGGGTGTCTCGCCACCCCCGCCGCGGGTCTGTCGGACCCGCCTGGTAGACCCCGCGCATGCTGTACGAACTGCGGGTCGAGAACCTGCTGCTGATGGAGCGGGCCGAGCTCCGGCTGGCCCCGGGCCTGAACGTCCTGACCGGCGAGACGGGGGCGGGCAAGACGCTGCTTGCGCACGCCCTCGACCTGCTGCTCGGCGGTCGTGCGCGGAGCGGCATCGTTCGCGGTGGCGCCTCGGAGGCCTATGTCGAAGGCGTGTTCGCGCGTCCAGGACAGCTCGAGGCCGAGCTCGCGGAACGGATTCCCGACGACGCCGCCGAGGTCGTGCTGGCCCGACGGGTGTGGCCGGACGGTCGCACCCGGGCCTACATCGGCGGCCGCGCCGCCACCGTCGCCGACCTTCGGGAGCTGGGCAGCCGGCTGCTGGCGTTCTACGGCCAGCACGAGCACCGGAAGCTGATGGTCGCGGCGGCGCAACTGGACGTGCTGGACGGGTATCTCGGTCAGGCCCAGCTCGAGCTGCGACAGCGCCTCGGACACGCCTACGCGCGCGTCCGGGACGTGGCCGGCAGGGTCGCGGAACTCGAGCAGCTGGCCGGGGCCCGCGACCGAGAGCTCGACCTGATCGCGTTCGAGCTCGGCGAGATCGAGGCCGCCGCGCCGAGCGAGGAGGAAGGGGAGACGCTCAGCGCCGAGCGCGACCGGCTGCGGCATCTGGAGGGCCTGAAGTTCGCGGCGGCCGCGGGGGCGCAGATGCTGGCCGACGATGACGGCGGTGGCGTCGCCGTCGCCCTGGCCCAGGCCGCCATGCAGCTGGAGGCCGCGGCCGCGATCGATCCGCAGCTCGCCCCGTTGCTCGAACGGCTACAGGCGGTGCGCTACGAGGCCGAGGACCTCGGCAGCGAGCTGCGGCGCTACTCGCTCGGACTCGAGGGCGCACCCGGCCGGCTGGACGAGGTCGAAGAGAGGCTCGCGGTGTTCGCGCGACTCGAGCGCAAGCACGGCGGGTCGATCGCCGACGTCCTGGCCCACGCGGCGCGCTGCCGGGACCGGCGCGAAGCGCTCGAGCATGCCGAGGTCGCGCTGGAAGCCGGCCAGAGCGAGCTGGCAGCGGCGGAGGCGGAACTCGACCGGTTGGCCGCCGAGCTGGCGACCGCACGCCGGGAAGCGGCTCCAGAGCTCGCGGCGGCGGTCCGGGCGCGGCTCCGGGAGCTGGCGATGGCGGAGGCCGAGTTCGAGGTCGAGGTCCGGACGCGCCCGGAGGGCTGTGGTCCTCGGGGCGCCGACACCGTGGAGCTGATGATCGCGCCGAACCGCGGCCTGCCGGCGGCGCCGCTGCGCGAGATCGCCTCCGGCGGCGAGCTCTCGCGGGTGATGCTGGCGCTGCTCAGCGTCGCGCACGGGGCGTCCGAGTGCAGCCCGGAGGAAAGCGAGGCGATGCCACTGCTCGTATTCGACGAGATCGACGCCGGCATCGGCGGCCATACGGCCCGGGCGGTCGGCGCGCATCTGCGCGATCTCTCCCAGGGCCGGCAGATCCTGTGCATCACCCACCTTCCCCAGGTGGCGGCGCTGGCCTCCAGGCACTTCACGATCGCCAAGGACGGCTCGGGTCTGCCGGCGAGGACCACGGTCACGGCGCTCGACGGCGACCGCGTGGTCGGCGAGCTGGTGCGAATGCTCGGGGCCGGCGAGGGCGATGCGGCCGCCAGTCAGCACGCCCGCCAGCTGCTCGAGGCCGCGTAACCGACCAAGGGGCGCCGGCGGGCCCCGGCGGTCTCGTCCGGGCCCGGCGCTACGTTCTAGACTCAGGATCGACCGATGGCTCAGGACCCGCGACGCACGGCGACAAGCTCCTCCGGGGAGACACGCTTCATCTTCATCACGGGCGGGGTCGTCTCCTCGCTGGGCAAGGGGATCGCGGCGGCATCGATCGGCCGGCTGCTGGTGGCCCGCGGGCTCAGCGTCCAGCTGCAGAAGTTCGATCCGTACATCAACGTCGACCCGGGCACGATGTCCCCCTACCAGCACGGCGAGGTGTTCGTGACCGAGGACGGCGCCGAGACCGATCTCGACCTCGGGCACTACGAGCGGTTCACCGACTCGAACACCAACCGCGCCTCGAACGTCACCGCGGGGGGCGTTTACAACACGGTGATCCGCCGCGAGCGGCGCGGCGATTACCTCGGAGCGACGGTCCAGGTCGTCCCCCACATCACCGACGAGATCAAGCAGCGGATCCGGCTGATGGCGGAGGCGAGCGACGTCGACTTCGTGATCACCGAGATCGGCGGGACCGTGGGCGACATCGAGTCGCTGCCGTTCCTCGAGGCCATCCGCCAGTTCCCGGTCGACGTGGGGCGGCGACGGTGCATGTTCATCCACCTCACGCTGGTGCCCTATATCGGACATGCGGGCGAGCTCAAGACCAAGCCCACTCAGCATTCCGTGAACGAGCTTCGCCGGATCGGGATCGCGCCCGACATGGTCGTGTGCCGCTCGGAGGCGGTGCTCTCGGACGAAATCCGGCGCAAGATCGCGCTGTTCGCCAGCCTGCCGGTGGAGGCCGTCGTCTCGGCCTACGACGTGCCCGACATCTACCAGGTGCCGCTGGTGTTCCGCGACGAGGGCGTCGACGACTTCATCCTCCAGGAGCACTTCGGGCTCTCGGCGCCGGGACCCGATCTGACCGGTTGGGAGGCGATCACCCGCCGCGCCAGCGAGGCGTCCCAGGCGGTCAGGATCGCGCTCGTGGGGAAGTACGTCCAGCTCGAGGACGCCTACCTCTCGGTGGTCGAGGCGCTGAAGCATTCGGGCGTCCATCACGGCTGCCGGATCGAGATCGACTGGGTCGACTCAGAATCGGTCGGAGAGCCCCAGGTCGCCTCCCGGCTTCAGAGCGCGGACGGCATCCTGATTCCCGGAGGCTTCGGGGGGCGCGGCTTCGAGGGCAAGATTCGCGCCGCCCAGATCGCCCGCGAGCACCGGGTCCCGTATCTCGGCATCTGCCTGGGAATGCAGGTCGCGGTGAGCGAGTTCGCCCGCCACGTGGCGGGAATGGAGGGCGCCAACTCCACCGAGATGGATCCCGAGACGCCCTACCCCGTTATCGATCTTCTGCCCGAGCAGAAGGAGATCGCGGACATGGGCGGCACCATGCGGCTGGGAGCGGACCCGGTCAAGCTCCATGACTCGACCGCCGTCCGTCGCCTCTACGACGAGCCCGTCGTGTACGAGCGCCACCGCCATCGCTATGAGGTCAACAACCACCTGCGGCGCAAGCTCGAGGCCACGGGGCTGATCTGCTCCGGCACTTCGCCCGACGAGCGTCTGGTCGAGGTGATCGAGCTGGACCCGGACCGCCATCCGTTCTACGTCGCCTCGCAGTACCACCCCGAGTTCAAGTCGCGGCCCGAGCGGCCGGCGCCGCTGTTCAGGGAGTTCGTGGGCGCGGCGCTGGCGCATGCCGGCGGGGCCAGGACGGCAGGCGCCACCGCCACCCAGCCGGAGCCCGACACTCCGACCGTGTCGCCCGCCGCGGCTTCGTGAGGCGCGCCAGCGAGTCGCAGCGCCGCCAGCTGCACGACACGTTCGCGGCGCTGTGCCGGATCGAGAGCCCATCGGGCCGCGAGCTGGCCTGCGCCCGGTGGATCGGCGCCGAGCTGCGCCGCCTCGGGTTGGAGGTCGAGGAGGACCGCAGCTACGGAGGATCGGACGCGCCCAACCTGCTCGCCCGCGTGCCCGCCGGGGGCACGGAGCCGATCCTGCTGTGCGCCCACATGGACACGGTCCCCCCGGCCGCCCCGATCGAGCCCGTGATCGTCAACGGCGGCTGGGAGAACGCCCACGACGGGATCCTCGGCGCGGATAACAAGGCGGCCGTGGCGGTGCTGCTGGAGCTGGCCCGCCGGCTGCTGCGCTCGGAGCGGCCGCCTCCGGTCGGGCTGGAGCTGCTGTTCACGGTCTCGGAGGAGAACGGCTTGCACGGCGCCAGGGCGTTCGACGTCGGCCGGCTCCAGAGCTCCTTCGGGTACGTGATGGACCATGCCTCGCCGATCGGCGAGATCGTCACCGCCTCGCCCACCTACCACCGGATCGTGGCCCACGTCCGCGGACGAGCGGCCCACGCCGGCATCCGGCCCGAGGACGGTCGCAGCGCGATCGTCGCCGCGGCGCGGGCGATCGCGGCGATGAGGCTCGGACGGCTCGACCCCGACACGACCGCCAACGTCGGGACGATCCGCGGCGGCAGCGCCACCAACGTGGTGCCGGAACAGTGCCAGGTCGAGGCCGAGGTGCGGGCGATCGACGAGACCCGGGTGGAACAGGTCGTGACCGAGATGATCGACCACCTCCAGGACGCCGCCGACGCCACCGAATGCGATCTCGACGTGACCGTCGAGCGGATGTTCAAGGGCTACCGCACCAAGGGACGCCCGCGGGAGGTCGAGGTGGCTGAGCGCGCCCTGCGAAGCTGCGGATACGAGCCGCGCCAGATCGTGACCGGCGGCGGATCGGACGCCAACGCGCTGCGGGCGGCGGGGTTTGCCTGCGTCAACCTCGCCAACGGCACCGAGCGCAACCACGAACCGGGGGAGCGGGTCAGCGTCGCCGCGCTCGAAGGCATGCTCGAGGTCGCGATCGCGCTCGTCGATGAGGCCACCGTTCCGGCGGGAGCGACCGCGTGAGCGAGTTCGAGCGCATCGGGGCCAAGACGATCTGGGAGGGCAAGATCGTGCGCGTCGGAGAGGAGCGATTTCGCCATTCCGACGGCGAGGAGGTGACGCGCGAGAAGGTCTGGCATCCCGGCGCGGTCGGAATCGTCGCCATCGACGCGACGCGGCTGTGGCTGACCCGCCAACCCCGAGAGGCGGCGGCGCAGCCCCGCTCGCTCGAGATTCCCGCCGGCAAGCTCGACGTGCCCGGGGAGGCGCCGCTCGACACCGCCAAGCGCGAGCTCGTCGAGGAGATCGGCCAGCAGGCGGGGCGCTGGGAGGAGATCCTCGCCTTCTACACCAGCCCCGGGTTCACCGACGAGCGCGTGTGGCTGTACCTGGCCACGGAGCTCTCGCCGGCCGATCAACCGGCGCAGGCGGACGAGAACGAGCGGATCGAGATCGTCCCCTGGCCGCTGGCACGCCTCGATCAGGCGATCGCCGAGTGCGAGGACTCGAAGTCGCTGATCGCGCTGCTGTGGCTGAAGGCTGGCGGCGCCTCGGAGGCCGGCAGGAGCGTCGCCGCCCAGCCCGAATAGGTGGCCATGGCCATCACCGAGGCGACCGCGCCGGCCCGCCGGCTGACGGATCTGACCCTCGACTTCCTCGCCTACCTCGAGCTCGAGCGGGGCCTGTCGCGCAACACGCTCGAGGCCTACCGCTCCGATCTGCAGCAGTTCGGCCTGTTCCTGGAGCGGCGCGGCCGCGACCCGCTCGAGGTAGCGCCCGTCGACCTGCTCGACTTCATCTCCGAGCTGGCGGTTGGCCGCGAGGGCAAGCGACCCGTCGCCGCGGCGACGCTACAGCGCAAGATTGCCTGCCTGCGGTCGTTCTACCGCCATCTGCGCCGTGAGGAGATCCTCGACCGGGATCCGACCGCCGACCTGCGTCCACCCCGGTCCCGCGGCCGGCTGCCCCAGGTGCTCAGCCGCGACGAAGTGCAGCGCCTGCTGGAGCAGCCGCGGGGCTCGTCCCCGGCGGACCTCCGCGACCGTGCCCTGCTCGAAACGATGTATGCCTGCGGCCTCCGCGCCTCGGAGGCGATCGGCCTCCGCCTCGCGGAGGTCGACCTCGACGCCGGCATCGTCCGAGCTCGTGGCAAGGGCTCGAAGGAGCGGCTCGTCCCGATCGGGAGCAAGGCGGTCGAGACCCTGCGGATGTACTTGGAGCAGGGCCGGCCGCGGCTGGTCGGCGTCCGCGACGAGTCGCGGGTGTTCGTGAATCTCCGCGGCGGCGGCCTCAGCCGTCAAGGGCTCTACAAGATCGTCCAGCGCCACGCCGGGACCGCCGGCCTCGAGCGGCGAATGAGCCCGCACACGCTGCGGCACACGTTCGCCACCCATCTGCTCGCCGGCGGGTGCGACCTGCGTTCGCTGCAGGAAATGCTCGGGCACGCCGACATCGGTACCACCCAGATCTACACCCACCTGTCCGCCGAGCGTCTTCGCGACGTGTACTTCGACGCGCACCCGCGGGCCCAAATCCGACGCGCGTCGTAGAGTCTCCGGCGTGGGAATCACGCACTTCGAGGAGGCCGAGCGAGAGCGGGCCGAGATCGGCCACCTGCGCAGCACCTGGACCTACCTCGGGGATGACGCGGGCTGTGTCGGCGTGGGCGTCAACCGGATCCAGATCGAAGACGGGGGGTGGGCCACCCCGTTCCACGAGCATGGGCGTGAGGAGGAGATCTTCTACGTGCTGGCGGGAAGCGGCCGCTGCCTGCATGGAGAGCGCGCGTTCGACGTCGGGCGTGGCGACGGCATCGTCTTTCTTCCGGGCCAGGGGGCGCACACGCTGCACGGCCTCGATGGGCTGGACGTGCTGGCGTTCGGGATGCGCTACGAGGACGAGAGTCCTCGGTTTCCGCGGCTGGGGCTCTCACGCGTAGGCAATCGCGCGGTGGAGACGATGCCCGGCGCGGTCGACGACGCTCCGATCCAATGGCTTCGCGAGTCGGAGCTGGGGCCACCGGAGCTGCCGCCGGACTCGGGGCCTCGTCCGCCTACCGTCGCGAACGTCGACACCGCCGAGCACTCAACCATCGAGCGTGCGCGTGTCGTGCGCACCCGCGCAGACCTCGGCCTGGCGGCGGGATCAGTCCGGACGGGTTTGCAACATTTCGTGGTCGCGCCGGGGAAGGAGTCCAACCCGCCACACTGCCACTCCCTGGAGGAAGAGATCTTCGTGATCCTCGACGGCGACGGGGTGCTCGAACTCGGCGATGAGGAGATCGGCGTGCGGCCCGGCCACGTGGTCGGGTGCCCGCCGGGCACCGGCGTCGCGCACACGTTTCGCGCCGGCGAGCGGGGGCTTACGCTGTTGGCGTATGGCACCAGGGAGCCGGGCGACATGTGCTTCTACCCTCGCTCGAACAAGGTCGCGTTTCGCGGCCTCGACGTGATCGCCCGGCTCGAGCAGCTCGACTACTGGGACGGCGAGGACTGAGCCGCGCGTTCGTCGTCGTGATCGACGCCTGCGGCGCCGGGGAGCTCGCCGACTCCGCGGCCTACGGCGACGCCGGCGCCAACACCCTGGGCCATCTCGCCGAGGTGGCGGGCGGGCTGCGGTTGCCGACGCTCGGACGGCTGGGCCTCGGTTCGATCATGCCCCTGGAAGGCGTGCCGCCGGCGGCGGACCCCGTCCTCCACGGGCGCTTGCACCCGCTCGGGCCGGGCAAGGACTCCACGGCGGGCCACTGGGAGTTGATGGGGGTGGTGATGGAGCAGGCGCTGCCTACGTATTCAGGCGGGTTTCCGGACGAGATCGTCGATCTGATCACCGCCGCCAGCGGACGCGGGATCCTGTGCAACCGCCCCTACAACGGGATCGAGGCGATCGAGAACTTCGCCGACGAGCACGTGCGAACCGGGCGGCTGATCGTCTACACGAGCCAGGACTCGGTGCTCCAGATAGCCGCCCACGTCGACGTGGTGACGCCCGACGCGCTGTACGAGGTCTGCCGCGTTCTCCGTGCCGCGCTGAGCGGCGAGCGCGGTGTGGGACGGGTGATCGCCCGCCCGTTCGCCGGCGTCCCCGGTGCCTACGAGCGCACCGACGGCCGCCGCGACTACTCGCTGGCGCCGCCGTCGCGAAGCTACCTCGACGAATTGCACAATTCCGGGCTTCCCGTGCATACGGTGGGGAAGGTCGGGCAGTTGTTCGGCGGCGTGGGGATCGACGTCCAGCATCCGGGGGCGACCAACGCCCGGGCGCTCGCGGAGACGGGAAAGCTGCTGCGCTCGCTCGAGCGCGGCCTGGTGTTCACGAACCTGGTCGAAACCGACCAGGTCTACGGCCACCGCCACGACGCCGACGGGTTCCATCGCGCCCTGCGCGAGATCGACGCCGACGTGGCTGCTTGGCTCGGGCTGCTGCGACCCGGCGACATGCTGGTCCTGACCGCCGATCACGGTTGTGACGTCACCGCCCCGCACACCGACCACACCCGCGAGCACGCGCCGCTGCTGGCCACGTTTGACGGCCACGGCGCCCGCCACCACCACGGGCCGCTCGCCGACGTCGGCGCCAGCACGTTGATGTGGCTCGCCGGCCGCGCCGCCCCCGAGCTGCCCGGCGAGCCGTTCGTCGATGCCCGAGCTGCCTGAAGTCGAGACCATCCGCCGGCAGCTGGCTCCTCATCTCGAGGGCCGGACGATCGTCGCGGCCACGATCCTCGACCCCCGCTGGACCCGGCCCGAGCCGCCGGCGCCGACCGAGGGAGAACTGCGCGGCGCCCGAGTGGAGCGCGTCGCCCGCGCGGGCAAGTACCTGACGTGGGAGCTGTCCGGGGACCGCCATCTGCTGCTTCATCTGCGGATGACCGGCGCGCTGCTGTTCGACCCCGCGGCGGCGCCGCCACACACTCGGGTCCGGTTCGCGCTCGAGGACGGGCACGAGCTCGTGTACGTCGACCCGCGGCGGTTCGGGACTGGCCACCTGGTGCACGGGAGGGCCGCACGCGATGCCTACCTGGGGGCACGGATCGGGGTCGAGCCGTTCACTCCCGGGTTCACCGCGCAGTACCTCGGTCGCGCCGCCCACGGGCGCACGGCGCCGGTGAAGGCGTTCCTGCTCGATCAACGCCGGGTCGCCGGGGTCGGCAACATCTACGCCGACGAGGCCCTGTTCCGCGCCGGGATCCATCCGCTCCGGCCCGCGGGGCGATTGACCGCCGCGCAGCTGGCGCGATTGCACGACGCGGTCGAGGACGCCCTGCGGGCGGGAATTGATGCCAAAGGAGCCTCGATCGACGACTTCCGTCACATCGACGGGGCGCGGGGTTCGTTTCAGGACCGGTTCCTGGTCCACCGCCGCGCGGGAGCGCCGTGCCCGAAATGCGGCACGATCGTTCGCAAGATCGTCGTCGCGGGACGCGGGACGTACGTCTGCGAGCATTGCCAGCGGCGACCGCGAGCCCGCCGGCGCACCGCCGAGCTCGCGTCTAGGCTGGTCTAGGCCGCGAGCAGCGCGCTGAGCCGTCCTTGGCGGTCGGCGGCCAGCAGGTCGTCCAAGCCGCCCAGCGTCTCGCCCTCGATCACGATCTGCGGGAACGTGAACATGCCGGTCCGCCGGGCCAGCTCCGCCCGACCGTCCGGGTCCTTTGCCAGATTGATCTCTTCATAGCCGATTCCGCGACGGGCGAGCAGCGCCTTCGCGCTCACGCACCGCGAACAGTGATCGGTCGTGTAGACGGTGACAACCCGCATAGCTTCACAAAGGATAGCTTCGGATTCGCGATGCCTGGGCCGCTGAAAACCGAGGCCATCGTGCTGCGCTCGATCCGCTACGGCGAGGCCGACCGGATCCTTCACCTGTACACGCCTGGGGACGGGCGGCTGGCGGCGATCGCCAAGGGCGTGAGGCGATCGCGGAGCCGGTTCGGCGCTCGCCTGGAGCCCTTCTTCCACGTCCGCGCTGTCCTCTACGAGGGTCGTGGCGAGCTGTTCACGGTCACCAGCGTGGACACGGTCGCCGCTCACGGCGCGCTGCGCGACTACGCCGCCACGCTCGACGCCGCGGCTCGCGCCTGCGATGCGGTGGCGCGCCTGTTCGAGACCGGCGACCCACATCCGGAGGTGTTTCGCCTGCTCGCCAACGAACTCGCGTTGCTGAGCTCCGACCCGGCTCACGGACGACCCGCCAACGGCTTGGCCTTCCGGCTCAAGCTGCTGCTGGCGGCCGGAATCGTGCCCCAGCTGGGATCGTGCGCCTCCTGCGGCGAGGGCGACCACCTGCGCGGATTCTCGGCCGCCGCCGGCGGTGTGGTCTGCGGCTCCTGCGAGGCCGCGGCGTTCCCGCTGGCGGCGGAGAGCTACCGGTTCCTGGTCAGCGCGCTCGGCGAGCCGCTGGCGCGCGTCCCCGAGGCGTCGGAGAGAGCGCTCCGGCAGGCGGAACGGGCGATCACCGAGACCGCCGAGTATCACGCCCACGTGCGTCTCGCGCCGCTGCTGCGGGCGGCCTGACTCCGGGACCGGTCCGGCCGCCGCGAGAGCGCGCAGTGTGCGACAAGTTCGCGACGGCCCCGGCCCTCCCCGGTCCGGCACTGTCAGAATCGATGACGTGAGCGATCAACTCCTGGCCCCCCCGCATGAGCATCCCTCCGGGCCGGTGGCGGACGCGTTCGCGGCGCGGATCAGCGCAGGCGAGGAGCGCGAGCTCTCGCCGCCGGCCACCCGGTCATATCCGGCGCGGCGCCTGCGTCCGGAGCCGGATTGCGGCCTGCGGACGCCGTTTCAGCGCGATCGCGACCGGATCGTGCACACCAAGGCGTTCCGTCGCCTAAAGCACAAGACGCAGGTGTTCGTGGCCCCGAGCGGCGACCACTACCGGACCCGCCTGACCCACACCCTCGAGGTCACCCAGGTCTCCCGCACGGTGGCGCGCGCGCTGCGCCTCAACGAGGATCTGGTCGAGGCGATCGGCCTCGGCCACGACCTCGGGCATCCGCCGTTCGGCCACATCGGCGAGGAGGCGCTCGATCGCTGCCTGAGCGAGCGCTTCGGCTTGCGCTTCCTGCATCACGAGCATTCGCTGCGGGTCGTCGACACGCTCGAGCGCGACGGGCACGGCCTCAACCTGACGCTGGCGGTTCGCGACGGGATCGTCGGCCACTCGGGCCGGGCGCAGGAGCCGGCGACGCTCGAGGGCAGGATCGTGCGGCTGGTCGATCGGATCGCCTACATCAACCACGACATCGACGACGCCCTCCGGGCCGGCGTGATCGCCGCCGCGGACCTGCCTCGGGGACCGATCCAGATCCTCGGAGACACGGGGTCCCGGCGGATCGATGCGCTCGTTCACGATCTCGTCGAGCACTCCGCCCAGGCCAACGAGATCGTCCAGGGCACGGAGGTGGGCGACGCCATGTCGGAGCTGCGCTCGTTCATGTTCGAGCGGGTGTACCTGGGCCCCGAGGCGACGCGCGAGCACGCGAAGATCGACCTCGTCATTCGCGCCCTGTTCGATCACTACTGCGCCCACCCCGAGGAGATCCCGGCCTCGATCCCCGCCGGCGATCTGGCGCGGAGGGTCACCGACTATCTCGCCGGCATGACCGATCGCTTCTGCATCCGCCAGTTCGAGTCGCTGAGCGTCCCGGTGGCGTTCGCCCCGTGACCCGTTACACCGCCGATTCCCGCGACCGCGTGTTCGACGCCGTCGACATGATCGCGCTCGTCTCGGGCCGGACGGAGCTGCGGCGCGCCGGGGTGAACAGCTACTTCGGCCTGTGCCCGTTCCACTCCGAGCGGACGCCGTCGCTCCACGTCCGGCCCGACGAGAAGCACTACCACTGCTTCGGTTGCCAGTCCTCCGGAGATCCGTTCACGTTCGTGATGGAGACCGAGGGACTGGACTTCAAGGGCGCGCTCGAGTCGCTCGCGGATCGCTTCGGCGTGACCCTCGAAGCCGAGGACGAGGATCCCGGCGCCCGTTCGCGCCGCGAGCGCCGGGAGCGGCTGTACACGTTGCTTGGACGCGCCGCCGCGTACTACGCGCGCTGCCTGTGGGAGTCCGCGGAGGCGGGGGACGCGCGCGACTACCTGCTGGGACGCGGACTGACCGCGGAGACGCTCCGGGAGTTCCGGGTCGGGTATGCGCCGAGCGCCTGGGATCGGATCCTGCTCGTGTCACGTCGCGCGGGCTTCACCGAGGACGAGCTGCTGGCGGCCGGGCTGGCGCAGCGCTCGCAGTCCGAACCGGGGCGGATCTTTGACCGCTTCCGCGAGCGAGATCATGTTCCCCGCGGCGGACGCGCGAGGCCGGGTGCTCGGATTCGGTGCGCGCGCCATGCGCGAGAACCAGGGACCGAAGTACGTCAACAGCCCCGAGGGCGAGCTCTACCACAAGCGCAGCCAGCTGTTCGGGATCGACCTGGCCCGGGCCCCGGCCGCACGCGCCGGCAGGATGATTCTGGTCGAGGGATACACGGACGTGCTGGCGCTGCACCAGGCCGGGATCCGCAACGCGGTCGGGATCATGGGCACGGCGCTCACCGAGGAGCAGATCGGCGAGCTCGAGCGGGTCGTGCGGGTGCTGGAGCTGTGCCTGGACGCCGACCGCGCCGGCCAGGACGCGATGCTGCGCGCGGCCCGACTGGCGGCCGCTCGCACGCCGCCCCTGGAGCTCCGGGTCGTCCCCTTGCCCGAGGGGACCGATCCCGCCGAGCTGGTCGAGCGCGAGGGGGCCGATGCGCTCCGCGGCCTCGTCGATGAATCGTCCCCATTCGTCGTCTTCCACGTCGAGTCGATCCTGGCCCGCGCGGAGCTTGGCAGCGCCGAGGGGCGCGACCGGGCGATGCGGGAGCTGCGCCAGGTGCTCTCCGAGCTGCCGCCAAGCCTGGTCCGCGACGAGCTGTTTCGGCGGGTGTCGGGGCGCCTCGAGCTCTCCGAGGCCCGCCTGGCGTCGCTTGTGTCCGAGGGCCGGGGCGGCCACGCGCCGGCGCCGAGCGCCGGCAACGGCCACGGTGCCCCCGTTCAGAGGACGCAGTCCGTCTCGCCGCTCGACCGGGGCGTGAGGACCGAGCGGACGTTTCTGGTCCTGTGCCTGGCGGTGCCGCGGGCCGGGGACGCGGCCCTGGCGGCGATCGACCCCGACGAGCTCCTCACCAGCGAGATCCTGCGCCGGGCTGCCCGGCACCTCGCCGGCCGAGTGGCCTCGCCGCTGGCCGATCTGCCCGCCGACGACGACGAGCTGGCACGGGTGGTGGCTGACCTGGTGGCCCGCGCCGGCCGCGCCGGCGAGGTCAGCGAGGAGCGGCTCGAGCACGCCCGGCTCGTGCTCGAACTCGGGCGGATCGACCGGGCGATCGTGCGCGCCCGGGCGCAAGGCGCGGCCGGGACCCACGAGCTGGCCCACGAACGCGAGCAGGTTCTGGCCGGGATCCGCGGGGTGGTGGCGCGGCTGGAGAAGGCGGTGTGAGCACCTCGCCCCGCCGTCTGCTTCGTCCTGCGCGCTCGCGCTGGACCTCGTTCGTCGCCGACCCCTCAGAGCCCAGGCCACGCACGCTGTACGAGCAGGGCAACCCGGCACATCGAGCCCGGGTCGAGCACAACCGCGACACGATCCTGGTCCATCTGAGCCGCGAGGACGGTCCCGGGTGGACGACGCTGGCTGTCGATCGAAGCACGCGCCGGTGGGCGGTGGGGGAGGCGCGCCGGCAGCTCGACGCCGCGCGGGCGGCTTATGAGTCGCTGTACGGGGCGGGGTCGTAGCGCGGTGGCGGTGGCGGGGGTGGGGCGGCGGGTGGGAGCGTCCAGGGGTCTGAGCGCCGGTCGGCGGGACAGGGCCGGCGGTCCGCACCCCGCGCCGGAGCGGGCCGCCGCGATCGCCCGCGCCCCGCGCCCGGAGCGACCGGCGCGCCCAGCTGCCCCGGCGCAACTCGGAGCGGCCGATGTCAACGCCACCCTTAGCCTCGAGGCGCTCGCGCGGAAGCCCGAAAATGCGTCGTCCGATGCTCGAACTGTCACGCAGAAGTCGAGGCTGGACTCACCTCAGTTCCCGCTAGAGTTCGCCGAGGCCTTAGCCAGGGCCCCTTACACCGTAATCTGGGGTAGCTCAACTGGCAGAGCATTCGGCTGTTAACCGAAGGGTTGTGGGTTCGAGTCCCACCCCCAGAGCTCATCCTCACCGAACCACGAGACAAGATCGATGAAGCTCTACGTCTGTTACGGCACCTGGAAGCCGGCCCCGCGGCCCGGCGGTCATCCCTGCGGCACCGCCTATCACGCGCTCAAGGACGCCGGCCACGACCCCGAGGTGACGCGCACCTATGGGCTGGGGATGCTGCCGGACCTGTTAAATCAGACGCCCGGGCGCAGGGAGGTCAAGCGCCTGACCGGCAACAACTGGGTGCCGGTGCTCATGCTCGACGACGGCATCGCGATTCAGGGCTCGCGGGAGATCGCCGAGTGGGCCCGGGCCAACCCGGCGAGTCAGCCGCCGGCGAGCGCCGCCACGACGTCGGAGTGACGCCGGCGATGGACGCAGACCGGCCTCAGCCGACCGGCCCGGACGGACCTGAGTCGACCGTCCGGGACCGACCCGGGCCGACCGTCCCGGACCGGCCGGAGATGACAGTCGAATACCTGCAGAGCTGGGAGGCCCACGGCGCCACGTGGCGCCCGCTCGAGATCTCCGATCAGCTCGCCGTTGTCGAGCTGTGCACGTGTTACGGGGAAGCCGTCGACACGGTGCAGAGCGCCGAGCCGGCGGTCATCGAGTTCGTGCGGAGCCACCCCCCGCCGTAACCGCCAGCCGCTCGATCAGCTCGGCCGCGCGCGTCGGGCCGTCGTGGTTCGCCGCCCACGCTGCCAGCTCGTGCGCCCGCGCCGCCAGGCTACGATCGCCCAGCGCCCGCCGCACCGCCAGCTGCAGAGTCGCCGGCGCCAGGAATCGCCACGGCAACCTGACGCCCACCTGCGCCCAGTCGATCCGCGCCGCGTTCTCGCCCATGTCGCCGCTGTGGGGCACGGCCAGCACCGGGCAGCCGGATGCCAGCGCGCGCACCACCGTGCCGTGTCCGGCGTGCGTGATCACCAGCGAGCAGCGCGGCATCGTCCGCGAGTAGGAGAGCCATTCGACGAGCCTCCCGTTCTCCGGCACCGGCACGGGCTCAGGCAGCGCCTTGCGGTTGGTGGCCGCCAGCAGGCGGATCGGCTCGCCGCGGAGACCCAGCAGCGCCGCCCGCAGCAGCTGATGCTGGGGGTCCTGCGCGGTGGAGGGCGCCACCAGCACCAGCGGCCCGGGACCGGACGGCGGTGAGACCTCGTGGTAGGGCGGCTCCCACATCAGCGGCCCCACGACCTCGACCTCCGGCGGCCACGAGCGGGGGTACTCGAGCTGCGGGAGCGTGCCCACGATGCACAGTTGGCGGCTAAGGCCGCCATGCAGGCGCTCCGTCGGCGGCAAGCCGAGCCGGCGACGGGTTTCGTTGAGCTCGGCGCGGCCCTGCCTCAGCCCCGCCTGGACCGGTCGCTCCAGACCGCGCCACAGCGCCCGCCCGAGCGCTGTCCGCGGCGGCCGCGCGCCTAGCGCGTACGGCGGCAAGCCGGGCGCGCCAGGCGGATACACGTGGGGCACGAGCGTGGCCACGGGCACGCGCTCGAGCTCGCCGGCGAGCGCCGGAGCCAAGGTCAAGATGTCGTGGACGACCACGTCGGGCCCGCAAGCGCGCAACGCCGCCCGCGTCTGTGAGGTGGCGAGCAGAACTGCCTCGTATGGCTTGAGCGGCCGCTCACGGGTCGGGAACACCGGATATTCCGGCGCGGCGACGAACCGCATGCCTGCCGCTTCGACGTCCTCCCGCCACCGGGTCCAGGTCTCGAACGTGACCTCGTGCCGTCGCGCCGCCAGGCGCGATCCCAGCGCCAGCATCGGGAACGCATGGCCGGGATCGCCGAACGCCCCGAGGAATATCCGCAGCCGCCGCCCCGTGGCAGTCTGTCCGGAGTCGTCGCCGTCCTCGGAGCTCAGCCGGCGAGCTCCGCGATCGCGCGCAGCTGCGCGATCCGGTCATCGACCGTGAACGCCATCGGCGTGATCATCAGCGTGCCCACGCCGGCGTCGCGGAACGCCTCGAGCCGGTCGCGGACGACATCGCGCGGCCCGCACAGCGAGACCATGTCGATCAGCTCGTCCGGGATGGCCTCGCCCGCCTCGGCCTTCTTCCCGTCCAGGTAGAGGTCCTGAACCTCCTTGGCGGCGTCCTCGAACCCGTAGCGCTGGACCAGGTTGTTGTAGAAGTTCTGCCGGCGCGAGCCCATGCCGCCGATGTACAGCGCCAGCCCGGGGCGCATCAGGTTCCGGGCCAGCTCGCGGTCGTCGGACACGAACGCGCTGAGCGTCGGCGCGATCTCGAAGCCGTCGAGTGAGCGCCCCACGCGGTCGGCGCCCTCCGCGAGCAGCCTGCGGAACTCCGAGACGTACTCCGGCGAGAAGAACGTCGGGATCCAGCCGTCGGCGATCTCGCCCGCCAGCGCCGTGTTCTTCGGCCCGATCGCCGCCAGGTAGATCGGGATCCGCTCCTGCACGGGGGAGATCATCAGCTTCAGCGCTTTGCCCGGACCGTCCGGCAGCGGGAGCTCGATCGTCTCGCCGTGGTACTCCACGCGCTGGCGGTCGAGCGCCATCCGGACCACGGCGACGTACTCCCGGGTGCGCTGCAGCTGATGCGCGAAGCGCTGGCCATGCCAACCCTCGGCGACCTGCGGACCGGACGAGCCGAGCCCCACCATCATCCGCCCGCCCGAGAGCTGGTCGATCGTGGCCGCCGTCATCGCCGTCATCGCGGGGGTCCGCGCGGGCATCTGGAAGATCGCCGAGCCGAGCCTGATCTTCGTGGTCTGGGCCGCGAGCCAGGCCAGCACCGTGGCCGTGTCCGAGCCGTACGCCTCGGCCGCCCACACCGAGTCGTAGCCGAGCCGCTCCGCCTCCTGCACGACCGCGAGCTGCTCCTGCGGTCCCATGCCGAAGCCCCAGTAGGCGACGTTCAAAGCCAGCTTCATCTGCAACGTTCCTTTCGCGCCAAGAGGGCAGTTGTGGGGCTCGACGGCCGCCGATAGAGTGGCCGCCCCGGTCCCCGGCAGGCGGTGAACCCTATGCGAACACGGCGAGGAGCGACGATCCAGGACCCGCGGTCGGCGATCGAGTGCCCACGCCGGGGAACCCGCTGAGGCGCCGGTCTCCGTGGCCTTCACGATCACGGCCGGACGGCGGACGGTCGAGGTCTCCCGACCGGACAAGCAGCTCATCCCCCCGGACATCACCAAGGCCCGGGTGGCGGACTACTACGCGCAGATCGCCGGCGTGATGCTTCCCCACCTCGCCGGCCGCCCGCTCAACTTCGAGCGCTATCCGGACGGGATCGAGGGCCACAAGATCTTCCAGCAGCACGCCAGCCGCCACTTTCCCGCGTGGATCAAGCGGGTCGAGGTTCCGAAATCGGGCGGCAGCGTCAAGCACGTGGTGGCCTCCGAGCCGGCCACGCTCGTGTACCTGGCCAACCAGGCCTGCATCACCTTCCACAGCTGGCTCAGCCGCGCCGATCGCCTCAACCGCCCGGACAAGCTGGTGTTCGACCTCGATCCGAGCGTCCACCGCCCCGCGGAGGTTCGCCGCGCGGCGCTGCGGATCGTCGAGCTGCTCCGCGAGCTGGGGCTGCGCCCCTGGGCGATGACGTCCGGCTCTCGCGGCTACCACCTCGTGATCGCGCTCCAGCGAGCGGCCGAGTTCGACTACGTCCGGGCCTTCGCGCGTGACCTGGCCACGCTCGCCGCCGCCCGTGAGCCCGGCGTGTTCACGGTCGAGCAGCGCAAGGCCAAGCGCGACGGCCGGATCCTGATCGACTTCATGCGCAACGGCTACGCCCACACCTCCGTGGCTCCGTATTCGGTGCGGGCCCGCCCGCGGGCTCCGGTGGCGACGCCGCTGGATCTCGAGGAGCTCTCGGACCGCGGCACGCGCCCCGACCGCTGGACGGCGTCGGCGGTGCTCGGACGGATCGAGCGCGACAGCGATCCCTGGCAGTCGATGGCCAAAGGCGCCCAAACGCTCACCGCCGCGCGGACGGCGCTCGATCAGGCCTTGGCCGAACTCTGACAACGCGATACTTGCGCCATGGAAGAGGTTGCGCCAGGCGCCCCAGGCGCGCTCGGCGAACGGCGAACTGGCCCCGTCGAGCTGCTGTGGGATCTCGTGTTCGTGTTCGCGATCACGCAGGTCACGACGCTGCTCACCAACCATCTGACGTGGGCCGGGCTGGGGGAGTCGATGCTCGTCCTGGCCCTGGTGTGGTGGGCATGGTCGGCGTTCGTGTGGGCCGCCAACGCGCAGGCGATGGACTCGCCAGCGCTGCGCCTCAGCCTGCTGTTGGCGACCGTCTTCATCTTCATCACCGGCCTCGCGGTGCCGCGTGCGTTCGGGAGCGAGGCGACGTTGTTCGTGTGCACGTATGCGGTGGTGCGGTTCCTGCACCTGGCGCTGTACGTCGACGCCTCGCGACGGGGGAACGCAGCCTGGTCGGCGATCGCCGGGTTCGCGGTGACGGTCGTGATCGGCATGGTGCTGCTGATCGTCGGCTCGTTCCTGCATGGAGTGCCGCGGGCGGTGCTGTGGAGCCTCGCGGTGGCGATCGACTACGCCGGGCCCGCGTGGCTGACGCGCGAGCGGCTTCGCGGCCTGCAGCGAGTCGCGGTGGCCCATTTCGCGGAGCGCTACAGCCTGTTCGTGATCATCTGCCTCGGCGAGTCGATCGTCGCGATCGGCGTCGGCGCGGCGCGGGAGCGGCTCGACGCGGCGCTCGTCGCCGCGGTCACGCTGGGGCTGCTGGTCACGATCGCGTTGTGGTGGACCTACTTCGACCGCTTCGCCGAGGTCGCCGAGGCTCGCTTGCGCGAGCACCACGATCCGGTGCTGGCGGCGGCCGACTCCTACAGCTACCTGCACCTGCTGCTGGTCGCGGGGATCATCATCTTCGCCGCCGGAGTGAAGTTCGTGGTCAAGGGAGCGGACGACGCGCTGCACGACGCGCCGCGGCTCGCCCTCTGCGCAGGTGTCGCACTCTTCCTGGTCGGCCACATCGGCTTCCGCCTGCGGATGGTCGGGTCATTCGGTTACGAGAAGGCGGTGGCCGCAATGGTGCTGATGGCGCTGTTCGCCGCCAGCGGTGGCTGGCCCGCCTGGACGCTGGTGGGGGCAATCGCGGTGCTGTTGGCGACCATGTGCGTGGCCGAGGAGGCCGTCGAGCGGCGCAAGCGGGCGCGGCGGAGCCGGCGGACGGCGCACGCTTGTCCCGCGGTGACACCGGGTACCCACGGCTGAGAGGATTCGCGCGATGACCACGCACGCCAAGCTCGAGCTGCACGGGGCGATGGAGCCGGGATTCGACGAGGTGCTGACCCCCGACGCGCTCGAGTTCGTGGCCGAGCTTGAGCGTGAGTTCGGCGCCCGCCGCTCGGAGCTGCTCGAGGCTCGGGCCCAGCGCCGCGAGCGGCTCGCCGCCGGCGAGTTGCTCGACTTCCAGCCCGGGACGCAAAAGGTTCGCGACGACGAGTGGCGCGTGGCGGCGGTGCCCGCCGATATGCAGCAAAGGTGGGTCGAGATCACCGGACCGACCGACCGCAAGATGACCATCAACGCGCTGAACTCCGGCGCCGACGGGTTCATGGCCGACTTCGAGGACGCGAATGCGCCGACGTGGCGCAACATGGTCGAGGGCCACATCAATCTCCGCGACGCGATCGAGGGGACGATCACCTACGACGACTCCGACGGCAGGCACTACGAGCTCGCCGAGGACCCGGCGACGCTGCTGGTGCGGCCGCGCGGCTGGCACCTGCCCGAGCGTCACCTGCTCGTCGACGGTCGGCCGGTCTCCGGCGCGCTGTTCGACTTCGGGCTGTTCTTCTTTCATTGTGCCCCGCGCCTGCTGGCCCGAGGGTCGGGCCCATACCTGTATTTGCCAAAGCTCGAGTCCCACCTCGAGGCGCGGCTGTGGAACGAGGTGTTCTGCTACTCGCAGGACGCCGTCGGGATTACCCGCGGGACGATCAAGGCGACGGTGTTGATCGAGACACTGCCGGCGGCGTTCGAGATGGACGAGATCCTGTACGAGCTGCGCGACCACTCGGCGGGGCTCAACGCCGGCCGCTGGGACTACATCTTCTCCTCGATCAAGTGCTTCCCCGACCGTCCGGAGATGGTGCTGCCCGATCGCGGAGACGTCACCATGACGGTTCCGTTCATGCGCGCCTACACCGAGCTGCTGGCGGCCACGTGTCACCGGCGGGGGGCCCACGCGATGGGCGGCATGGCGGCGCTGATTCCCTCGCGCCAGGACGAGGAGGCCAACGCTGCGGCCCTGGACGGGGTGCGGGCGGATAAGGAACGGGAGGTGGGCCAGGGCTACGACGGCACCTGGGTCGCCCATCCCGACCTGGTTCCCGTGGCCCGGGAGGTGTTCGAGCGGGGACTGAAGGGCGCGGCCAACCAGCTCGAGCGCCAGCGCGACGACGTCCAGGTGAGCGCCGGCGACCTGCTCGATCTGGCTGCCACCCCGGGCCAGGCCACCGAGGCCGGGCTGCGGACGAACGTCAACGTCGGCTTTCAGTACATCTCATTCTGGCTCGGCGGGCGGGGCGCGGCGGCGATCAACTCGCTGATGGAAGACGCGGCCACGGCCGAGATCTCCCGCACCCAGATCTGGCAGTGGATCCACCACGGGATCGAGCTCGACAACGGCCGGACCATGACCCCCGAGCTCGTGCGGGCGGTGCTCGACGAGGAGGCGGCGAAGATCAGGGAGGCGGTAGGGGAGGACACCTGGCGGGCCGGGCGGCCAGCGGAGACGCGCGAGATCTTCGAGCGCGTGGCGCTGTCCCCGGAGCTGATCCAGTTCCTGACCATCCCGGCGTACGATTACCTGAGCTAGTGCGGATCGTCGTCACCGGTGCCACGGGCATGATCGGGGGCGCCCTCGTGGCCGCTGCACGGGCACGAGGCGACGACGTGGTCGCGCTCTCCCGCGATCCGCGCCGGGCCGCCGAGACCCTGGGGCAGGGGGTCGAGGCCCACGCGTGGCCCGATCCCACGGACAGCCCGCCGCCGGCGGAGGCCCTCGCCGGCGCCGACGCGGTCGTGACCCTGATGGGCGAGCAGATCGCGCAGCGCTGGAGCGCGGAGGCGAAGCGGCGGATCCGAGATTCGCGTGTGCTCGGCACCCGCTCGCTGGTGCAGGGAATCCGCGAGCTGGACGAGGGGCAGCGACCGCAGACGCTCGTTTCGCAGTCGGCCGCCGGCTTCTACGGCCCCTCAGGCGACCGGCAGCTCGACGAGGGCGCCCCCGCCGGGGCAGACTTCCTCGCCGGGGTGGTCGTCGCCTGGGAGCAGGAGGCGCGGGCCGCCGCCCCGCTGATGCGCGTCGTCCTTCCCCGTACCGGCGTGGTGCTGTCCGCCGGCGGCGGCGCGCTGGCCAAGATGCTCCCGTTCTTCCGGCTCGGGCTGGGCGGCCCGGTCGCCGGCGGCCGCCAGTACGTGCCGTGGATCCACCTGGACGACGTCGTGGCCGGGATCCTGTACTGCATCGACGAGGGCGAGCCCGACCGGGCGGTCAACCTGACCGCGCCAACACCGGTCACGAATGCCGAGCTGTCGAAGACGCTCGGACGTGTGCTCGGCCGGCCGGCGGTGCTCCCCGTGCCGGCCGCGGGCCTCCGCCTGCTCTACGGCGAGATGGCGCAGGTCGTCACGACCGGCCAGCGGGTGATCCCGGCCAAGCTTCAGCGGCTCGGGTACGAGTTCCGATATCCGGAGCTCGAGCCGGCACTGCGCGACGTGCTCGGCCGCTAGTGATCTCCGCCGTAAACGGTGCGCATTCGAGCGGCCACGTCATCGGCCTCGCCGGCCCGCCCGGGTAAGGGGCCGGTCGCCGGTTCGACCGCGAGCCGCGCCGGGAGCTCGCGCCCACCGGCTTGACGGGTGGGCGCGAGCTTCGCAATCCGCTCTAGTGGAACAGGCGGAGCGTGTTGTCGTCGTCGGCGACGAAGTACACGCCGGTGTCGGGAACGACCGTCAACCCGAACAGGGCGCCGCCTCCGGCCGGATCGACCAGTTTGACCGCCACCTGCTTACCGAACGGCGTCAGCTCGACTAGGTTGCCGTCGCCGCCGTTGGCCGCGATGAGGTCTCCACCGGGTGCGGCGGTGAGCCCCAGGGGACCGTTCAGCGCCCGGCCCGACGACACCGTCTCACCGCCGCCCGGGAACGCTGTCGTGCGGTCCATCGCGTCGGGAATGGCGGCGATCCTGCTGTTGACCGTGTCGGCGACGTACAGCGTGCCGTGATGCCGAAGCCCGTCGCGGTCGCCGGATGAGAACGCGACTCCGGTGGGCCCGACCACGAGCGCCGCCGGGTCGGTGCGCTCGGCGAATCCCTTGCCGATCACCTTGATCGAGGTTGGGACCGGAACCGCTCCACCATGGATCCGGAGGCGGATGCGAACCACGGTTCCGTCGTGGACCGTGTTGCCGTTGGCCGCCACGGTGCCGTTCAGAACATTCGTCACGAACAGCGTCGCCGACGAGCCCCGATCGATCGCGGTCATATCCCAGGGCCCGTTGATCGGAGCGCCGGAGATCGTCTCAACCACTCGCCCCCTGCTGTTAAGCACGAGCAGGCAGCCAGACTTGGCCGACATCGACATCCCGTCGGCCGTTGGCAAGCTGCCGACGATCACGAACCCGCTCCTGAGCGCTACCAGGGCGGTGGTCAAGCCGACCCCTCCAGGACACGACCCGGGCAAAGTGGCCGGATTGATCGTTGCGAACAGGCTCAACTGCCCCCCGGGTGTGATCTCGTCGATCGTCGTTCCCAATCCCTGCAGGTTGGGGGCATTGTTGAAGTTGCTGACCAGGATGTCGCCTCGGGTCAGGTTTCCGACCGAGCGCGGGACGATCGCGATCCCATACGGGTTTTGATCGCCGTTGGGCGGGACCGTCGTGGTCAGGCTGGTCACGGTGTTGAACCGGTCCAGGAACGGCCGGTGACCGTGCGCCGACGCGACGCCGGCGCTGATACACCAGAAAGCCGCCATCGCGGCCACTGCGACAACTACGTTGCGCGACCGGACGATCGCGGCAAGTCGACTGGAAGACACGGCGCAGGCTCCTCTCTGCTCTGCGATAGGTGGAAAAAGCCCTCTGCCACCCAAGGACGCGGAGCGGGGCGGGATCCTTCCCGGATCAGGAAGCTGTGCTGCTGCGGCCGAAGCGCTTCGGTGGCTTGGCCCTGAGGCTGGCGGTCCAGGCGGCGGCGATCGCCGCCAGTCCGAGCGCGAGCGCGATCCATGTGCCGGTGTGGTCGCTCGCCGCTCCCGGCGCCGCGGCGGCACTCGGCGCCCGCAGCGGATGGCCTGACGCACCGGCCAGCCGTTCGATCGCGGTGACGGTCGCGCCGACGAGATCCGCTCTCCCCGGCGCCGGGGCCTGCGTCAGGACCGAGCGTCCCGCGGCCGCCGGTCCGGTGGCGCTTCGCTGACCGACGTCGTACACGCCGAAGCCGTCCGGCATCGCCACCAGCAGCGTGCCCTTGTACACGAGCGACAGCTCCTGTCCCAGGAACTGGGCATAGCTCTGGGGCTGGCGCCACAGGGCTCCGACCGAGCCCAGGTCCGCGGGCGTGGCGATCAGCGCCACCCGGATCCGATAGCCGCTCTTCTGGGCCGCGCTTTCGATCGCCGCGAGCTGCGCCTGCTGGGTGGCGGTGGCGCCGCTGTCCTGCGGCAGGAACACCGGCTGGGAGACGAGCACATCACTGGCGGGGTCGCCGTCCGCGGCCGCCGATGCCGGCCACGCCGACGCGAGCGCGATCAGCGCCAGGATCATCACCATGGATCGGCGGACGGGGGAGAGGTAGCTCAAGGTGCGCGTACAGTCAGCATCAAGATGAGCCCGCAGACTGCGGTTAAGTCTATGAGCCGCCCGCGCCGGCGCCTCTCGGTCGCGGTGCTCGCCGTGGCGACGGCGTTGGCCCTGACGCCCGGAGTCGCCGCCGCACACGGCCCGATCAACCCGTCGGCCAGCAGCTTTCTGGCCCGCATCACCGCGGTCCCGCGCGGTCTCCGGGCCAAGTCCGTCGACGGCGATCTGCGACTGTGGCTGCGGGTCGACCCCGGCACCGAGGCGGTCGTCCTGGACTACCGTGGAGCGCCGTATCTGTGGTTCTCGCGCCGGGGCGTGGAGGTCAACCAGAACTCGGCCATGTATTACCTCAATCAGACGCCGACGGAGGTTCCGCCCACGGGCCTCGGTCCCTCGACTCCGCCCAAGTGGGAGCGGGTGAGCTCGGGCCACGCCTACGAATGGCACGACGGGCGCCTGCACGCGCTCGCGACCACCGTGATCGCTCCGGGCAAGCGCTACCTGGGCCGGTGGACGATCCCGGTCAGGGTCGACGGCAGAGCGACGACGATCATCGGGGGCCTGTACTACCGTCCCGATCCGCCGCTGGTGTGGTTCTGGCCGATCGCGGTCGTGCTCGCCTGCGTGTTCGCCGGGCTCCGCCTGCACCGGCCGACGCTGGACTGGGCCGTCGCGCGAGGCCTGGCGCTCGTCGCGCTGCTGGCATTCGCGATCGCCGTGGTGGGGCAGCAGCTTCACGGTCGCCCCGCGATCTCGGTCCTCCAGATCGTCTTCCTGGTGCTCGAACTGGCGTTCGTCGCCTGGGGGCTGAGGCGCCTCGTGCTGCGCCGCCACGGCTGGTTCACGTTCTTCGTCATCGCCGCCGCAGCCATCTACCAGGGGGCGACGCTGGTCACGGTCCTACTCCGCGGCTACGTGCTGCTGGAACTCCCGGCGCTGCTCGCGCGGGTGGCGGTGGTCACCTGCCTGGCCGCGGGCGCGGGCCTGGTGCCGCTGGTGTTCCGGATCGCGCCGCAGCCGGGAACCGGCTCGGGCGCGGGCGAGGCCGCCGATGACGAGCTCGACTGGGAGGACGAGAGTCTGCTGGCATGACCCGCCGTACCCCGACACGCGCGTCGACGGGGCCGCTGGCGGTGATGGCCGCCGCGCTCGTGACTGGTGTGGCGGCGGTCGGCTGCGGCTCCACTCACAAGACCCCGGCGACGGCTGGGCTGCCGGCGGCGCTGGTCCGCGAGGCTCGTCCGATCGGGCGGGGAGTCCGCTTTCACCCTCCCGCCACAGGACCGATCGCGGGTCGATGCGCCAGCCATCTGGGACCGCGGGTCGGCGTGCACGTCGAGCTGTTCGCCGCCAACCGGGTCGTGATCGTCGCCCCCGGGATCGGGACGAGAGCCCCGCGCACGTACTCCGAGGGGCGAATCGCCAGGGCCCGCTGCTACGGCGCCCTGGTCACGCTGGAGCCGACCGGCGTGGTGCTGGTGCGCCCGCATCACCGGTTCGTCCTCTCGGACCTGTTCCGGTCATGGGGCCAGCCACTGTCCTCGCGCAGGCTGGCCTCGTTCTCCGCCCCCGCGGGAGAACGCGTGCGGGTGTTCGTCGACGGCCGCCCGTGGCCGGGCCAGCCCGAGCGGGTGCCGCTGGCGCCTCATCGCGAGATCGTGCTGGAGGTCGGGCCGTTCGTGCCCCCGCATTCGCGCTACGCGTTCCCGCCCGGTGCTTGATCGCCGGATGGTCGACACCGTGACCCCGCCCGCCTCGGCTCAGCACGCTCCGCACAACGCGATGGTCGAACCGGACGAGATCGCGCGCTTCCACGATCGCTGCAGCGACCTCATGCGCGAGCTGCTCGACGGCCTTGCCGCCGCTCCCGGTCGACCCCGCCCGTTCCCGCAGATCGAGGACGCGCTCGGATGGCCCCGGCGCCGGATCGCCTCCGTGCTCGGCGGCGTCTGCCACCTCCGGCAGACGGAATTCGGCGGTCGGCGGCCCTACCGCTTCCAGGGCCCCCGGGCCTCGGCGTCGGGCCGCTGGGAGATGTGGATGGACGAGGGCCAAGCCCTTGCCGTGCGCGCGGCGCAGGAGCCGTAGGCCGCCGGCCCCCCGGACGACCACCACCGCTCGCGTCGTGGGTTCACCGACGGTCACGCGCCAAGCCTTGTCACAAACTGGCCGTAGGTGTCATATGGGTGCAGCATGAACGACGCGGAGCTGCTGTCGGCCACGGCTGGTGGCGATGCCGAGGCGTTTGGTTGCTTCTACCGGCGTCACCTAGCGCGGGTGGTCGCGTTTGCTTTGAAGGCGACCGGCGATCGCGAGCTCGCCGCCGACTTGGCGGGCGAGGTGTTCGCCGCTGCGCTTGAGTCTGCTGGCCGCTATCGCCCGGACCGTGACACGGCGGTGCCGTGGCTGTTGGGGATCGGGCAGAACAAGCTGCGTGAGAGCTGGCGGCGCGGGCGGGTCGAGAACGCAACTCGGCGAGCGCTGCGAATCAGCCAGCTGACGATTCGCGAGGAGGATCTCGAGCGTGTGGAGGAACTCGCCGCGCAGGCCGCGGATACGACAGTGCTGGCCGCTGGTACGGAACCGGCGGGCAGGTCGTGGCGAGCTACAGCCGGGCCGCAAAACAGAATCTCACCGCGCCGCCCTTCGTGAAGACCAACCCCACCGCGCCACTTCCGGCGACCAACACGGTCCGGAACGTGCTCGCCGGCAACGGGATCGCCGGCGCGCACTTTGGCCAGAGCCCCGCCCGGGTACGAGCCGTCGTGCGAAAGCTGCTGGATCAGCCCGGCGGTCGCTACACGCGCACCGGCGGCTGCGGCTTTGACCACCTGATCATGTGGTCGGCGCTGCACGCCCCGGCCACCGCGACGCTGACTGCGTACTTCTCCCACTCGCGGTTTGTCGGCTACAGCTACGGCCAATACGGAGCCCGCCCCGCGCCCGGTCTTCGAGGAATCGTGCTGGCGAGCGCCCGCGGGCTCAAGGTTGGCGACACGCTCGCTCGCGGCCAGCGGCTGTACGGGTCACACTTCCGGCTGAGCACCAGCCAGGGTGGCACTTGGAACGTGGGCACCGCCAACGGCCCGATCGACGGGTTCGCCTTCGGCAACCCAAAGCACGGCGACATCACCCCGCACAGCCTCGTCGCCACCATCGACGCCGGCAACGTCGGCTGTTCTGCGCTCTCGCCCTGAACGACAGGCGCTCCCCACTTGAGTCACGTTTGCGCACAACCGGTCTCCTGACCCCGCCCTACAGTCACGTTAGTGCGCGATAACGCGACTCTGAGCGGTCTAGAGTTCTACGGCGCCAGATGTCGATGAAGCGGCTGCTCGTTGGTTACCTGTGGACCGTCGTCCTGACCGAGCTTGAGCGGAGTCCTCGCATCTCAGACGAAGCCAAGGTCGTCGGCGTAACGCTCCTCGGCGGATTCGTCATCGCTCCTGTGGTCGTCGGAGCCTACGTCTGGTGGCTGATCACTGGGAAGCGCCTTCCGGGCCGGCTCGGTAGCTGGGTTGGATCGCCAGCCAGGCTGTCCTTCGGTTCATCCCCGAGGCGCCCGCCGCCGAAAGAGCTGCGCGAAGCCGTGGAGCGGCTCCGCGCCAGGAGCCAGGGCCCCACCTGCCCCACGCCCTGAGGGCCTGGGCGGCGCGGGCCGGGGGTGTGGCAGGCATACTCTGGCTGGTTGGCGCAGCGATAGCGACGCCGAGGACAGGAGGTCATGAGGATCTTCCGCAACCATTTGGTCGCAGCTGGCGCTGTGGCGCTGGCGTTTGCTGTCACCGGGGGCGTTGTGGCCACCGCCCTGACCAGCCACGGCTCGGCATCGCCTCACACGAACCCGGCGAGCAAGGGGCTGACGAGCTCGGCTGGAACGCGCTCGCGGTCGTATCGGCTCTATACCCACTGCGGGATCGAGTGGGCCGAGATTCGTGGCACGTTCTGGCGGGCGGCCACGCCGCCGGCCGAAGGACAGGGCAACCCGCCCTCAGGTTGGGGCAATCCCTATCAGACGGGGACGCTGACGTTCACGACTCCTACCACCGCCGTCTTCCACTCAGTGGCCGGCCGCGTGGCCTTTCACCGCACCGCCCGAATCACGCCGCCCTTCCTCTGCTCGTAAAGGAGGCTCCCTCTCCCGCCGTCCGGTCACGTTTGCGCCGACCCGCCCTCTGACCCCGACGCGGCGTATGAGTGACGCCGTCGAGCTACACGGCGTGGCCGTTATGCGCCAGGGCGGCCGTCGGCGAGGCCGCAGCGCGGCGTGCCTCGTCTTCGTAGGGGTTCCGGGCATAGCCGAAGCGCAGATAGGAGAGCGGCATCCGCAGCGGGAGGTGCTGCATCTGCCACACGTGGCAGAGCTCGTGGCGGACCAGCGTGTCGTCGAGCATCAGCTCCGGCGAACGCAGGAGGATCAGGTTCCACATGGCGTAGCCGTCGAAGCGGCGGAACCAGGGAAGCCTGAACAGCCAGCCGGTGCAGAACACCCGAACGTGTTCGATCCGGACCGGACGCTCGTAGAGCGCGAGTTGGTCGAGCCGCGCCTTGGCCCGGGTCAGCGTGGGCCGGGTCTCGGATCGCGTCACTGGGCTGGTCTGCGCTCGATCATCTCGGTCGAGCCTATCCGAACCTGGGTCTAGCGCTCGCCCGAGCCCGTGGTTAGTCTCGACCTGATGTCCGCCCGGCCTCGCGTAGCGCTGTTCGTGACCTGTCTCATCGACGCGCTGTTCCCGGACGCCGGCAAAGCCACGGTGCGACTGCTGGAACGCCTCGGGCAGCCGCTCGAATTCCCGCTCGAGCAGACGTGCTGCGGCCAGATGCACGCCAACAGCGGCTACTTCGAGCTCGACCTGGTGGGCCGGTATGTCGAGGTGTTCTCGCCCTACGACGCGGTCGTGGCACCCTCGGCCTCGTGTGCGGCCAGCATCCGCCACCAGCATCCGATGATCGCGCGCACAGCCGGCGATCGCGCGCTGGCGGCCCGGGCCGAATCGGTGGCGGCGAAGACCTACGAGCTCTCGCAGTTCCTGATCGAGGTGATGGGGGTCGACGATGTCGGCGCGTACTTCCCTCACCGCGTCACCTATCACCCCACCTGTCACTCGATGCGGCTCCTGGGCCTGGGCGAGGGCCCGGTGCGCCTGCTGCGCAAGGTGCGCGGCATCGACCTGGTCGAGCTGCCGCGGTGGGATGAGTGCTGCGGGTTCGGAGGCACGTTCGCGGTCAAGAATCCCGACGTGTCGGCGGCGATGCTGGCCGACAAGATGGAAGCGGTGATTGAGACCGGGGCGGAGGTCCTGTGCGCGGGTGACCGCTCCTGCCTGATGCACATCGGCGGCGGCCTCGACCGGATCCGCGCCGGCGTGCGCACGCTTCACCTGGCTGAGATCCTCGCCGCCACCGAGACCGATGACCGGGCCGAGGGGCCGACCGCAGCGACGAGGGCCGCGCGGTGAGCGCGGGGGAGACGATCTGGTCCGACGATCCGCCGTTCCCGGCGAACGCGAAGCACGCCGTGAACGACGCCCAGCTGCGGCGCAACATCCGCAAAGCCGCGACGACGATCCGGCAGCGGCGCGCCAGCGTGGTCGGGGAGATGTCGGACTGGCAGCAGCTGCGTGCCGCCGGGGCTGCGATCAAGGATGAGGTGCTGCTCCATCTCGACCACTACCTGGAGCAGTTCGAAGCCGCCGCCACGCGCCGTGGCGCCCAGGTGCACTGGGCCCGCGACGCCGATGAGGCGAACTCGCTCGTGGCCTCGCTTATCGCCGCGACCGGCGAGACGGAGGTGATCAAGGTCAAGTCGATGGCGACCCAGGAGATCGGGCTCGTGGCGGCGCTGGCCAAGCGGGGGATCGACGCCCACGAGACCGACCTGGCCGAGCTGATCGTCCAGCTCGGCCGGGACCGGCCCAGCCACATCGTCGTTCCGGCGATTCACAAGAACCGCGCCGAGATCCGCGAGATCTTCCTCAGGGAGATGGGCGACGCGCCGCCCGAGCTCTCCGACGACCCGGGCGCGCTGGCTGAGGCCGCGCGCCGGCATCTACGGCGGAAGTTCCTCGAGGCGGCCGTCGCCATCAGCGGCGCCAACTTCGCCGTCGCCGAGACCGGTTCGCTGCTGGTGGCCGAGTCGGAAGGCAACGGCCGGATGTGCCTGACCCTTCCACGGACGCTGATCTCGGTGGTCGGGATCGAGAAGCTCGTGCCCACGTTCCGAGACCTGGAGGTGTTCCTGCAGTTGCTGCCGCGCTCCGCCACCGGCGAGCGCATGAACCCCTACAACTCGGTCTGGACCGGCGTCACTCCCGGTGACGGGCCCCAGGAGGTCCACATCGTCCTGCTCGACAACGGCCGCACGGACGTGCTGCGCGACCAGGTCGGACGACAGGCGCTGCGCTGCATCCGGTGCGCGGCGTGCCTGAACGTGTGCCCGGTCTACGAGCGCACTGGCGGGCACGCCTACGAGTCCACCTATCCGGGGCCGATCGGCGCCGTGCTGACGCCGCAGCTGGTGGGGATCGAGCACGCTTCCAAGCTGCCGTTCGCCTCCTCGCTGTGCGGCTACTGCTACGAGGTCTGCCCGGTCGAGATCGACATCCCGACGGTGCTGGTCAAGCTTCGCCGCGACGCCGTGCGCGCCAAGCGGCATCCAGCGCAGGACGCCGCGTTCGCCGCCGCGGGCATGGCCATGAGGGACCGGCGGCGCTGGACGCTCGCCTTGCGGATGGCCCGGCTGATGCGATTCATCCGCCGGGGCGGGCCGCCACCGCTGTCGCGCTGGACCTCGGTCCGCGACCTGCCGGAACCGCCGCGTCGGCCGTTTCGCGACTGGTGGGTCGACAGTCACGGTGGCAACGGAGGCACCGGGCGGGGAGCCCAGGGACCATGAGCGCCCGGGACGAGGTCCTGGCACGGGTCCGTGCCGCCATCGGGCCGGTGAGCCGACCGGGCTCGCCGGTGCCCCGCGAGTACCTCACCCACACCGAGGATGGGATCGACACGTTCCTCGACCGGCTGCACCACTACGAGGCCCGCACGCATCGGACCGCCGGCGGCAAGCTCGCCAAAGCCGTCCGCGCGATCCTGGCTGACAACGGCCTTCGCCGTGTGGTCGCGCCGGACGGCATACCGGACGGCTGGCTCAAGGGGGTGGAGCGTCTGAGCGACACACCGCCGCTGGACCCCCACACGCTCGACGGGGCCGACGGCGTGATCACCAGCTGCGCGGTGGCGATCGCCCAGACGGGAACGATCGTCCTCGACGGGAGCGCCGGGATGGGCCGGCGGATCCTCTCGCTGGTGCCCGACTACCACCTGTGCGTGGTTCGAGCCGAGCAGGTCGTCAGCTCGCTGCCGGAAGCGATCGCGAAGCTCGACCCGGTCCGTCCGCTCACCTTCGTCTCGGGCCCCTCGGCCACCGTCGACATCGAGATGGTGCGCGTGGGCGGGGTCCACGGGCCGCGCCGGCTCGAGGTGGTCCTCGCCGAGTAGCCAATACTCGCTCTGCCCGATCTCTGGCTGATGACCGGCGGCGACGCCGCTCGAGCGGTGGCTGCAAGGCTGGCCCGTATCTGGAAATAATTCCTGCACGTCGGAAGTTTGTTGCGGGGGAGACTTCGGCCGATCTGATGGTGGCGCGAGCTACAAACAGCGGTGGACGGGCGTGGGCCCAGGCTCGGGGGGTGGGCTCTGCCGCGTCCGACTGAAACCGGGCAGCGCTACATCCCGGCCCTGGACGGGATTCGGGCGTTGGCGGTCGCGAGCGTCATCGCCTACCACCTCGGGATCCGCGGCGGTCAGGGCGGGATGCTCGGGGTGGGCGTCTTCTTCACCCTTTCCGGCTACCTGATCACCGACCTGCTGCTGGCCCATTGGCGTCGGCACGCGTCCCTGGGGCTCGGTCAGTTCTGGCGCCGGCGGGCCAGGAGATTGCTGCCCGCCCTGTTCGTGATGCTGGTCGCGGTGAGCGTCTGGGTGGCGGTCTTCGACGTCTCGCAACTGGCCGCGGTCCGCCGGCAGGTGCTCGCGGCGAGCGTGTACGTGAGCAACTGGTCGACGATCGCGCAGCACGGCTCGTACTTCTCGCGCTTCGCCGCCCCGCTGCCGCTTGACCACCTGTGGTCGCTGGCGATCGAGGAGCAGTTCTACCTGCTGTGGCCGTGGCTGCTGTTGCTGGGCATCTGGATCGCGCGCAGCCGGTGGGTGCTGGCGCTGCTGACGCTGGGCCTGGCCGCGGCCTCGGTGGTCGCGATGAGCTCCCGTTATCACCCCGGATACGACCCCACCCGGGCCTACGAGGGCACCGACACGCGCGCCTTCGGGCTGCTGATCGGGGCGGCCCTGGCCATGGTCTGGCCGAGCCGGATCGGGCGCGGCGCGGTGCGCCCAGCCGTGCGCGACGGGCTAGACCTGCTCGGGGTCGCGGGCCTGGTCGCGATCGTGCTGCTGGTCTGGCGGACGAACTCGTTCTCCTCGTTCCTGTATCCGTACGGGTTCGTGCTCCTCTCGCTGGCGACCGCGGCGATGGTGGCCGCGTCGGTCAACCCGGCGAGCAGGCTGGGAGCCGCACTGGGCTGGCGCCCGCTCCGCTGGGTAGGCGTCCGCTCGTACGGGATCTATCTGTGGCAGTGGCCGATCATCGTCCTGGCCAATCCGGCGCAGAGACCCCTCGACTGGCGGCGGGCCGTGCTGGAGGTGGCGGCCACGGTGGTGATCGCGAGCATCTCCTGGCGCTTCATCGAGGATCCGATCCGCCGCGGTGCGCTGGCTCGGCGCTGGCAGTGGGTGCGCGCACGCGCCGCCCACCTGACCGTGCCTCGACGCCTCCTCGTCGCGACCGCGGGTGTGATCGGGATGTTGTGCCTGCCCGCGTTCAGCCTGGCGGGCCTGCTCCCGAACGCCTCGTCCCGCCACCAGGGGCCCGCGGTGGCCGCGTCGCTGCTCGACCAGGCGCGGCTGACCACGAACCGTGACCCCCCGAGCACGCTGGCGGCGCAGACCTATCCGATCGCCCGCGCCAGGCCGCCGGCGCCGACCAGGACGTCCTGCCGGTCGGTGGTCTACATCGGCGACTCCACGTCCGAGGGCGAGACCTCGACCGACTACATCCCCGGCCGCCGGCGACGCCTCCAGGCGCAGCTCGCGGACGTCGGGGTGAGGCGGACGGTGGCGGAGATCTCCGGAGCGCGATCAATCGTGGAGACCTACGAGGGCAACCCGAATGCGGCCACCGTGGCCCGCCAGCTGATGGCCCAGGGTTTCCGCGGGTGCTGGATCCTCGCGTTGGGCACCAACGACGCCGCTGACGTCGCGATCGGCTCGAACGTCGGCCTCTCGGCGCGCATCTCGCGGATGATGTCGATCATCGGCACGCAGCCGGTCCTGTGGGTCGACGCGGTCACGCTGGTGCGCTCCGGCGACTACGCCGAGGCCGGGATGCAGAAGTGGAATCAGGACCTGGTCGTGGCCTGCCACCGTTACCCCAACGCCCGTGTGTTCGACTGGGCCGCCCACGCCAAGGCGCGATGGTTCATTCCCGACGGCATCCACTACTACTCCCCGGGATATGTGGCTCGCGCGCATTTCATCGCTCGGGGCCTCGCCCACGCCTTCCCCGCCCACGAGCCGCGGAGCGCGAACTGCGTGGTTCGCTGATCCTGGCTACGCGGTCCGCAGCGCCTCCGTCGGCGACAGCCGCGCCGCCCGGATCGCCGGGAGCAGGCCCGCGACGGCGCCGATCGCCAGCGCGGCACCGAACCCGCCGGCCCAGCCGAGCGCGGGGATCACGATCGTCCAGGCCTTGATGCTGGCGTAGATCGCGGTGGCGAGCACGCCCAGGCCGACGCCGGCGATCCCGCCGAGCGCCGCCAGGATCACCGCCTCGCTAAGGAACTGTGCCCGGATCTGGCCGCGGCGGGCGCCGAGCGCGCGGCGCAGGCCGATCTCGCTGCGCCGCTCCAGCACCGAGATCACCATGATGTTCGCCACGCCGACGGCGCCGATCAGCAGCGCCACGGCGCTCAGCCCGAGGAACAGCCCGGAGAGAGCGCTCTTGGCCTGGGCCCGGACGACGAGCGTCGCCGACGGCTGCGAGACGTCGACGTCGTTCGGGCTCTCGGGATCGGCGGTCGCGGCGAGGACGGACTGCACCGCTGCGACCTGGCCCGTCTGCGAGCGGACGTAGATCATCGTCGGGTGGCCGTCGAAACCGAGATACGTCTCCGCGGCCGGGAAGCCGACCAGGACGGACTGGTCGATCTCCGGTGCGAGCGCCGCGGGCTTGAGGATGCCGCGCACGTAGAACCAGTAGCCGCCGAGCCAGACGCGCTCGCCGGGGTACACGCGGTCGATCCCGAGCTGCGACGCCGCCTGCGCGCCGAGCACCGCCACCGGTTCCTTCGCGGTGGCGGCGTTGAGAAACGCGCCCTGGGCCATCGTGGTGCCGACCGCCGGCAGGAGGTTCACGCTCGCCGCCTGGACCTGGAGGCCCCCGGATTGGTCGGAGGGGATGAGCGGTGTCCGGTAGACCTCGGCGTTCGTGCTGCCGGTGTCCGCGACCCGACTGACCGGGCCGATCCGGGAGATCATCGCCGGGGCGGCGTCGGGCAGCTCGGCGGCGGCGCCGGTCAGTGTCTGACCGTTCTGGACGGTCAGCAGGTTCGTGCCCAGCTTGTCGATCTGGGCCAGGAGGGAGGCCTGGTTCGACGCCGAGAGGCCGAGCACGGCCACCACCGCCCCGACGCCGATGGCGATCCCGAGCGCCGACAGCGCCGCGCGCATGGGTCGCGTGCGCACGCCGGCGCTGGCGACCCGCGCGAGATCGCGCGGCGCCAGTCGCGCCGGCGAGGCGTTCACGCTCACGCGAGCAACGCCCCCGTGTCGGCCTCGATCCGCCCGTCGCGCATGGCCACGCGGCGGGGCAGCCGGTCGGCGATCTCGTGGTTGTGGGTCACGACTACGATCGTCGCCCCGTCGGCGTTGAGCTCCTCGAGCAGGCCCAGGATCGCCCCGCTCGCCGTGCTGTCGAGGTTGCCGGTTGGCTCATCGGCGAGCACGATCGCCGGACGGCCGACCAGCGCCCGAGCGATCGCGACGCGCTGGCGCTCGCCTCCTGAGAGCTTGGGCGGCCGGAAGCCGGCGCGCTGCGCCAGCCCAACGGCAGCCAGCGCCTCGCGTGCGCGCTCCCGGCGCTCGGCCCCGGGGGCGCCGGCGTAAAGGAGCCCGTCGGCCACGTTCCCGAGCACCGTCTCGTGCTCGGCGAGGTGGAACTGCTGGAAGACGAAGCCGATGCTGCGCGCGCGCAGCGCGGCGAGTTCCGCGTCGGGAAGCTTGGCGACGTCGACGCCGGTGATGCGAACCCGGCCGGCGCTGGGGCGATCGAGCGTGCCCATGACATGCAGCAGCGTCGACTTGCCGGACCCCGACGGCCCGACGACCGCGACCAGCTCGCCCGGCCGCACCGCGAACGTCACCCCGCTGAGCGCGTGGACGACGGGCTCGCCCGGGTAGACCTTGTCGACCGCGTCGAGCTCCAGGACAACCGCGTCGTCGCTCATGTGCCCGTGGGCACGACCACGTGTTGTCCGGGGGCCAGGCCGTTGCCGGTCACCTGGACGAGCCCGTCGGCGTCGTCGAACAGCCCGAGCGAGACCCCGATCAGGCTGTGCACGCCGTGCGCGCCCGCGACCTCGACCGCGTAACCGCCCGAGGACAGCGCCAGCAGGGCATCGACCGGGACCACGAATGCGTGGCGCGCGGTGGCGGTGCTGATCGCGACCTGGACCGGGGATTGGTCAAGATGGCCGGTGGCCCGCGGATCGAGCGGTCGGACATCGACGGTCACCGTGGCGTTGCCGCCGTTGCCGCCGCCGCTGGCGACGGTGCCCACGCTCGTGATCACGCCGGGGATGACGGCGTTGTCTGGGAGCGTGATCGCCGCTCTGTCACCGACCTTGACCTCGGACTGCTGCGCGGCATCGAGCGAGACGGTCACCTGGCGCGTCGTGGAGGTGGCTTGCGCGAACGGGGCGCCGGGTCCGGCCCGCTGGCCGAGCGTTGGCGTCACCGATGTCAACCGCATCGGGCCGGGCTCGAACACCACCGACCCGAGCGCAAGCGTGCCCGTCTCCGTCACGCCGAAGTGCGCCTGCAGGCGCTCGACGGCGTCAGCCGTCTCGGCGCTGAAGTAGTCCGAGGCCGGATCGAGCTGGGCTCTCGTCGCGTAGCCAAGCGCGACGAGGTCCGCGTTCAGCTGCCGGACGTCGGCTCCCGTGAGTCCCTCCGACAGCGCGCGGTACAGGGGGGTGCCGCCCCGCAGAAGGACGACGGGCTTGGCGTCGACCCAGTACAGCGCCTGGCCGGGCTCGATCACGGCGCCAGCAGACGGGAGCCACGTGTAGGCGCCGGCACTCTGGTTGAGAATCGAGTAGCTGCCGGCATAGCCGAGCGTGCCCTGCACCTGGTCCTCCGAGCTGAGCGTGCGCCGGGTGACCGTGGCCAGCGAGGTCGGCGCCGCGTTGTCGACGACGCCGGGCGCACCGCTGCCGTTGCCGGCGAACGGGTTGGCGACCACGATCGCGACGATCCCGGCGGCGATAACCGCGGCGACGGCCAGCGCTCCGATGCGCACACGCCGGCGCCGGCGGTCGAGCGTGGCCACCGCCATCACGGGCTCCCTCCCGGGAGCACGGAGCGACACGCCTGCTGGGCCTTGGCGAACTGCGGCGAGTTGGGGTTGACGCCGGCGCCGAGGCGGACCGCCACTCTTCCGCCGTGAGCGGTCTTCGAGAACTGCGGGTCGGGGAAGTTCGGCTCGCCGTGCGAGCGCATGCAGGCGGCGAACGCGTCGAGCTCCTGGCGCGTCTTCGCCGGCGAGCCGCCGGCGGCGATTCCCGCCGGCGCGAGCGACGCGCACGCCGTCTGCGCGGCCCGGAACTGCGGCGAGTTCGGGTCTACGTTCTTTATCTCTAGACCCACGCTGTTGCCGCGCTGTTGGGGGTCGGGGAAATTCGGCTCGCCGTGCGCTCGCATGCACTGGGAGAAGCGCAGCAGCTGCTGGAAGTGGGAGGCGACGCCGCCGCCTAGCGGCCCCGCCGGGTCGGCCGTGGTCGTCGTCGCCGTCGTCGTCGAGCCGATATGCGCGACCGTCGAGCCAGACGGCGAGTTGCTTCCGCAGCCGGCGACGAGCGCGGCCAGCGCGATCAGCGCGACGATCGCGGGGAGTGGGCGAGGGGCATGCAGTCCCATGTTCCTGCCTCCTGTAGGGGGTGCCATGCCGAGAGTGGTACGCGCGCGGGGGTTACATGACCGTCACGGCCGCTGTTACCTCGCCGTAACCAGGGCCGGGGCACGCTCCGGGGCCTACAGTTGGTGGTGCGCGGATGCGAGTGCTGGTGGTCGAGGATCACGAGGAGCTGGCGAGCACGCTGGCCATCGGCCTGCGCCGGGAGGGCATGGCCGTGGATATCGCGCTCGACGGCGAGGCGGGGCTCCGGCGCGCCCTGGTCAACGAATACGACGTGGTCGTGCTCGACCGCGACCTGCCCCTCGTGCACGGTGACCAGGTCTGCAGCCGCCTTCTCGTCGCGGGGTGCCGGGCGCGTGTGCTGATGCTGACCGCGGCGGGGACGATCGAGGACCGCGTCGACGGCCTGACCCTGGGCGCGGACGACTACCTGCCGAAGCCGTTCGCGTTCGCCGAGCTGGTGGCGAGGATCCGCACGCTCTCACGCCGCGCGCAGCCCGCCCTCCCCCCGGTCCTGGTCAAGGGCAACCTGCGGCTCGACCCGGCCCGGCGCGTCGCGCGCCGTGGCGACCGGCAGCTGGCGCTGAGCCCGAAGGAGCTGGCCGTGCTCGAGCTGCTGCTGGCCTCCGATGGCGCGGTCGTCTCGGCCGAGGAGCTGCTGGCCCGGGTCTGGGACGAGCAGGCCGACCCGTTCAGCAACGTCGTCAAGGTGACGATCAGCCGCCTGCGCGCGAAGCTCGGGGAGCCGCCGCTGATCGAAACCGTGCCGACCGCCGGGTACCGTATCTGACCATGGCGCTATCGCCGGTGGCGGTGATTCGTGGTCCGGCTCGGCGCTGGCTTCCGCGTCGCACGGTGCGCCTGCGGTTGACCGCGCTCTACGGCGGCCTGTTCCTGCTCACCGCCGCGGTGTTGCTCACGATCATCTATCTGCTCGTCGCCGGTAACTTCGCGGGCTCTGGAGTTAGGGTCACGGCGAGGGTGCCCCCGACGTCCCCGTTCCTAGCCGTCCCCCCCGGGGCGAACTACTATCTTGTCCGTTCCGGTGGCGTCGCCCTGGGAACCGTCGGGCCGCCGAAGATCGCCAGCGCGGCCAGGATCGCCAACGCCGCGATCCAGGTGCAGCAGTCGCGCGACCGCAGCCAGCTGCTCGTCTGGTCGGCGGTCGCGCTCGGAATGATGGCCATCGCCTCGATCGCGCTCGGCTGGCTGGTGGCGGGGCGCGTGCTGGCTCCACTGCGGACGATGACCACGAGGGCGCGCCGCATCTCCGCCGACAGCCTCGACGCCCGGCTCGCGCTGGGCGGCCCGGACGATGAGCTCAAGGAGCTCGGCGACACGATCGACGGGCTGCTGGAGCGGCTCGAGCGCGCGTTCGACGCCCAGCGTCGTTTCGTCGCCAACGCCTCGCACGAGCTGCGTACGCCGCTCACACTCGAGCGGGCGACGCTCGAGGTGGCCTTGGCCGATCCGGCTGCCTCCAAGGCGTCGCTGCGCGCCGCGTGTGAGCGCGTTCTCGCTGCCGGCGCCGAGCAGGAGCGCCTGATCGAGGCGCTGCTCGACCTGGCCCGCAGCGAGCGCGGTCTGAATCATCGCGACGCTTTGCGCCTCGACGAGGTCGTGGCCCGCGCGCTCGAAGCCATGGTGCCCGCCGATGGCGTGAGGATCACCACAGCCCTCGGGCCGGCGACGCTCAGCGGCGACGCGCGGCTGATCGAGCGGCTGGCGGCGAACCTGCTGGAAAACGCCCTTGAGCACAACGTCAGCGGCGGCTGGGTGCGCGTCGCCACCGCGACCGAGGCCGGGCGGGCCGTGCTGCGCATCGCCAACGGCGGACCCAAGATCGAGCCCGCCGAGGTCGATGGCTTGCTGGAGCCGTTCCGACGCGCCGGCGGGCGCCTGAGCCACCGCGGCCACGGGCTCGGCCTTTCGATCGTGGCCGCGATCGCCTCCGCCCACGACGCCGAGCTGACCGTTCATGCCCGCGATCGCGGGGGGCTGGAGGTCGGCGTGAGGTTCCCGCCCGGCATCGCCCGCGCTGACGCTTTGGCGCTCATGGCCACGACGTAGCCCCCGAGACGCGCGCACGCGACCCGGCCCGGGGGACGGGGCGCGGGTGGCCCCGTCCCCCGGTGGCGTCACTTGTGGCTGTGGGCGAGGAACGCCTTCGACTCGGAGGCCACGATCGAGATCAGGTTGCCGAGCGACAGGTTCGCGTCCAGCAGGTGCAGCCCCCACGCCGGGGTCGGCGCCGGCGTCGGCGTCTGCGCCCCGTCGCGGGCGGTGACCTCGAGCACGTGCGCGCCGTTCGAGTCCTCGCACCGCGCCGTGTAGGACCGCGGTGAGGCCCAGAACACGGTCGAGGGCGCCGGCACCTTCCAATTCAGCACGCTGAGCCCCAGAGCGATCGTCGAACCGGGCGCGAACGGCGCGCTCGGCTGGATCGGATCCAGCAGACCGCTGCCGCCGGCCAGGTTGGCCGGATTGGTGCAGAGGACCGTGTCGTCCTTGGGTGGGGCCGGCATGCCGAGGGCCTTCAGCGCGCCGGGACGCCCGAACAGGCTGTCGCTGGGCACCGGCTGATCGAACGTGGAGAAGGCGATCACGCAACCCAGCTGCGTGCGGCGCCGGCACGCCGGGATGTGCTTGAAGTCACCTCCGATCCCGGTGTTGCCCTTCACCAAGACGTTGCCGCCCATCAGGATCGCCGACAGCAGGCGCCTGCGGACCGAGGGTCTCGAGTCGATCTTCCTGGCGATCACGGTTTCGAGCACGCCGGCGCCCTGGGAGTGGCCGATGAGCACGAAGCCCCTGCCGTGGTTGTCGTGCTTGAGGTAGTCGGCCAGCGCGCTCTCCACGTCCTTCACTCCGAGCGCCGGGTTTGGCTTGGTGCTCGTCGAGGCCCCGCCCAAGCCGGCGCCGGCGAGGGTGACCTGCCGGTACATCGGGGCGTAGACCTTGCAGTACTGCGAGTAACGACTGGCCTGGTAGAGCGCGATCGACCGCTCGGTGTCCTGGATCCGCAGGTCGCTGTTGGGGGTCTTCTCGTCGCTGACCGTCGGATAGACGTAGAAGCAGTCGATCGGCGGATGGCGCACCGCTTTCGGGTGCTCGACGCCGATCGCCTCGGTGAGCGGGGCGTCGTACACGGTCGTGGACAGCCCCGGCGTACAGGGATCGGGCTTCAAGCCCGGCTTGCAGAGCCACACCGTGGCGCTCGCCGAGGAGCAGGCGATGCCCAACGCCGCCGCCGCTCCCACCGCCACCGGGCCCGCGATCGTCAACCGAACCAACCTGCCGCACGCTGCTTTCGCCAACATCGATGTCTCCTTCCCTATTTCCGGGGTCAGATCCCGTCCGTTCTCCTGGCCGCCCGGATACCGTTCTTCCCGTGTCGAGCCGCGCCGTCCAGCGAGGGCCGGGCCGTCCACCGGCGGCCACCAAAGAGCAGCTGCTCGACGCGGTGGCGGTGCGGTTCCTGGCCGGAGAGCGGATCGACATCCAGGCCATCTGCGCCGAGCTCGGACTCTCTCGGGCCACCGTCCACCGATGGTGCGGCTCCCGAGACGACGTCATCGGGGCCGTGATGGTCCGCCTCGTGGTGCCGCTGTTCCGCCGGATCGAGCGCTCCGAGCCCGGAGCGGGGGCGCAGCGGCTGGTTGCCGTGTTCGAGCGCCAGCTGAGGGCCCTGGCCGGCGATCGAGTGTTCCGTCGCTTCCTCGAGCATGAGCGTGAGGCGGCCCAGCGGATCCTCACCGCCTCCGACGGGGTGGTCGAGCCCCGGGTGGTTGCCCTGATCCACGAGATGATCGAGGCCGAGGTCGAGCGCGGCTACGACCCGCCCGCGGATCCGTCGGTGATCGCCTACGCGATCGTCCGCATCGCCGAGTCGTTCCTCTATGCCGACGCGGCCACCGGGTTCCGCGGCGACTTCGATCGTCTGCGCCCGGTCTATGAGGCGCTCCTCGGAGCGAGCCGCACGCACTCAGGACGTATTTGATACACAAGGCCGAACTGTACTAAAACCTCGGGGCCCTCCACCGGCCTTGGTCGCCCCGCTGAACCAGCCGCCATCCGCATGCGGCAAGGGCGGCCACGAGCAGTCCCGCTTCGACCCTCCCCGCGGGCGAGGACGGATAGCGCCGGATGTACTCGCCCCGGCTCCCGACTCCAGCGAGCCCGTCAAGCCCGAGCCCGTATTCGCGACGGCGCACAGGCCACAGCAGCGCCACCGTGTTCGCCAGTGCGTCCTGGAGGAGATGGAGCCCGACCCCGACCGCGAGCATGTCAGCCGCCCCGGCGGCCCATGCGGGAGCCCGGCGGCGACGGGAGAGACGGCCCGCGCCTGCGACCATCAGGCCCCAGAACAGCGGCGTGTGCGTGACCCACCCGTGATGCACGTCGGCGTTCAGGTCGTGCTCGACGCCGAGGCGGTCGAGCAGCGCAGGGATGAGCAGATCGAGGTCGGGCACGCTCGCGGCCAGCATCCCGCCGGCGATGACCAGCGCCGGGTGCCTCGCGCTCGTGCGGCTTCGCCACGCCCCGAGGAGCGCGCCGCCGGCTAGGTGTCCGGACGGCAGCATCCCCATAGCTTGCCCTAGTCAGGGCCGGAGGGCGGCCCCCCGGGGGCACGATAATGGTCGGGTGCCGACTTCGAAGCGGGCCCATTCTCGATCGCGCGCGGGTGGCGCCATCGCGCCGTTCGTCGTCGGGGTCGTGATCGCCGGCTGCGGCGGCAACGGCCACACGCCCGCACACCGCACGACGGCGCGCAGCTCGAGCCCACGCGCCGTCGCCTACTCCGTCAAGCCCGGCGCGCTGGTCACGATGCGCCAGTACTCGCCCGAGAGCCTCATGTGGCAGACGGTCTCGGTCAACGCCGACGGAGGGGCCCTGCTGACGACGCTGATCGGCGAGATCTCCGGAGCCATCCGCAAGTCCTTCCGGCTGCCACCGGGCCAGGCGGCCGTCCTGCGAAGGCTGGTGGCAGCCGCGCGACGGGCGGCAACACCCGCCGACAGCGACCCCCGGGCCGAGCTCTACACACTGCACATCTCAGGCCGGCCGGCCGCGAACATCCAGGGCCGGATGCCCAAGCCCCTGGCCGCGCTCGTCCGCTTCCTGAGCGCGCTGATGCTCACCCATTGCTGTTGACGGGTCCTGGTCGGTCGATCCCGAGCATCCGATCACGACCGCACCGGGCGTCCGGACGACCGCAGCGCAGACACCCTTGCCGCCCAGCCGACCGAGAGCGCGGCATGCTAGAAACCGCGAGCGATGATCAACGATGAGAGCCTCGAAGCGCCTCCGCGTGACGGCCTGACCCGGCGCGAGGTCGTAGGGCGAGCTGCGCTGGGGGCGGGTTTGCTTGGCCTGGGCATGGCGCCGGATGCGCTGGCGTCACGGCGGCGCCGGCACCGCGTCGATGTGGTCGTGGTCGGCGCCGGCCTCTCCGGGCTGGCGGCGGCTCGGCTTCTGGCCGGCGCCGGTCGGGACGTGCTGGTGCTCGAGGCTCGCGATCGGGTAGGCGGGCGCACGCTCAACCACTCGATCGGAGGCGGACACGTGGTCGAGGTCGGCGGTGAGTTCGTCGGCCCCACCCAGGACCGGGTACTGGCCTTGGCGCAAGCCGTCGGGGTGGGGACCTTCCCGGTCTATAACCAGGGTTCGAACGTGGAGGTCATCGGCGGTCAGCGTCTGCTGTATCCAGCCTCCACCGGCGTCCCGACCGACCCCGAGACGCAAGCGCTGCTGATCGACCTGCTGACGAAGATCGACCCGATCGCCAAGGAGGTGGGGCCGATCGCGCCGTGGCGGGCCAAGCGGGCAAAACAGCTCGATAACACCACGCTGGCGGAGTTCGCCCGACCGTTCGTGGGCGAACGGGTGCGGCCAGTGTTCGAGGCCGTCAACAACTCGGTCTGGGGGGTGGACTCCGATCACCTGTCGATGCTCTACGTGGCCACCTACGTCGCCGCGGCCGGGGACGCGAACACCCCGGGGTCGCTGCTTCGCCTGGTCACCACTGCCGGCGGCGCCCAGGAGCGGCGGTTCGTCGGCGGATCACAGTTGATCGCCCAGCGGGTGGCCGAGAAGCTCGGAGAACGAGTGCTGCTCGGCGCGCCGGTCACGGGATTGGCACTGACCGGCGGGGGCGTTCGAGTCCAGGCCGAGCGGCTCGTGGTTGACGCCAAGCGGGCGATCGTCGCCGTCCCGCCGCCGCTCGCGCTCAAAATGACGCGCTCGCTCAGCCACCGCCGGGCCAAGCTGCTGAGCGGTATCCACATGGGCCACCTGGTCAAGTCGGAGGCCGTCTATCCCACCCCGTTCTGGCGCGCAGAGGGATTGAGCGGCCAGGGAGTCAATGATGAGGGCATCGCCTCCGTGCCGTTCGACAACTCCCCGCCGGACGGCAGCGTGGGGGTTCTGTTCGCCTTCACCGGTGGTCGCGCCGCGGGCCAGCTGGCCAGGCTCTCGCCCGCAGAGCGCCGCCGGCAGGTCCTCGAGCGCTTTGCCCAGTACGTGGGAGACCAGGCGCTCTCACCGAAGCAGTTCGTCGAGCACGACTGGCGTTCTGAGAAATGGACCGGCGGTTGCCCAACGGGCATCCCGCGCCCTGGCATCCTGTCCCGGTACGGCGACACGCTTCGGGCCCCGATCGGACCGGTGCATTTCGCCGGAACCGAGACTTCCACCTACTGGCAGGGCTACATGGATGGAGCCGTGCGCGCCGGCGAGCGCGCCGCCCATGAGATCCTGAGCCGCGGCTGAGGCGTCGCTATTGGTCCTCGCCGTCGCTGTCCTTGATGTCCTCGGCGACCTTGTCCTTGAACGGCTTCAGCGTGTCGTAGAGCTCCTCCGGAGCGGTCTTCGCCTGGGGATCGGCCTCGCCCACTAACCAGGGCGCTGCGTCGACCGCGGTGCGCCACGCCGCCTCCTCCGGGTCGGTGTCCGGCTGCTCGGCTTCTCCCGCCGCCGTGGGGGCGGTCTCGACCTTGTCCAGGTAGACGTTCCGGTATTCGCCGCGCTGCTCCTCGTGGTACTCGATCCGAACGCGCTGGCCCTCGAGCTCGCGGGCCTTGCTCCCGATCGCCTCGCGAAACGTCGTGTACTCGTTGCCGTCCGCGTCGCGAACGACGTAGCGCAAGTTGCCCCCGCGGGTCTCGAACGTGCGCACGTCGTCGATCGTCGTCACGGTTTCCATAGGAGCTCGGTACCCGCCCCCGTCCCCCTTACACGAGCCGGCCGCGATCCCCACCGACCCTGGGTCCGCCAGGCGAGGAGGATGACCGCCGGATCAGACGTTCGACCCCGAGTGCGGCCAGGACGACGAGGCTCACCTCAGCCCCCGCCCGGAGTCTGACCAGACCGGCGGTCAGCACCGCAGCGATGCTGGTGGCCACGAATGGAGCGGCGAGCACGAGCAGCGCATCGCGCCGTCGCCATCCCCACAGCGCCGTGGCACCGACTGCGCCGAGCACCAACAGGACGTAGTACATCCCCACCCCTGCCTTCTGCACGCCAATGCGACGGCCGATGACCACCACTTGACGGCCCGGGGCGTAGAGGCCCCATACGGCAGCCAGGCGAGCGGCGGCAACCACGAGCGCGCGCGTTGCGTGACTCTCGGCGTAGTGGACTCCAAACGCTCGCTGGTGGTCCGAGAGCTGAGCTTCGCTGGCCCCAGCCGGGACTCCACGGCTTGCCGCCGGGAGGCAGGCGTTGCTGACCCCGCCAAGCTGGGCGCCGTAGTACGTCTGGAAGCAGTTCGCGCCCGCTACCGTGACCCCCGCGTCGTCGGACAGCACCGGCCGCCCGAAATCGACCCAATTCCTGACCACCCACGGCGTCATCACCAAGACCAAACCGAGCCCGGCGACCGCGATCACTGCGCCACGGCGGCGGGGCGAGCGAATGGCGATCGGCACCACCAGTAGCGGCCAGAGCAGCAAACCCTCGCTTCGCGTCAGCGTGGCCAGCCCGATCAGCAGCCCGAGCACGGCAGCGCGAGGCAGCGACAGGCGCCGCCAGCAGCGGATCGCCTGCAGCATCGCGCCGGCCACGAGCGCACCGAACAAGGTCTCGCTCATGATCGCGCCGTTCGCGGCGATGAACGACGGGTAGGCGGCGCACAGCACTCCGGCCACGAGTCCTGCCCGGGGGCCCGCCAGCCGACGAGCCAGCAACGCGACGAGCAGGACGGTGACCGTGCCCACGGCGACGTTGAACATCCGCTGTGCGTTGACCGAGGCGAAACCGAGCTTGGACATGCCGGCCAACATCAGCGGATACAGCGGCGGATGTTCGGCGGTAAGCCGCGAGGGCAGATGGAAGAACGTCGCGACGGGCGACACGTATCCATGTCCCTGCGCAAGCTGTTGCCCCGTCCAGTAGAAGAAGTAGTCGTCTTCTACGAAGTTGAGCGGAGGCGCTGAGCGAAGCGCATAGATCGCGCGCACGGCAAACGCCAGCGCCAACACGCCGCCCAGCAGGAGGCCAGAACCGCCGCCCAACGGCCAGCCAATCATCTGCGCCTTGCAGCCAGCGATGCGGCGCGGGATCGGCCGATACGCCCGATGCAGCTGAACCAGTGGCGGACAGCTCGCTTCCTCAGCCTTTAACGAATCGAACCCGACATCTCGCCGACGGCGCGATCCTAGCGTCCGGGTCGACCGAGCGGGTCCGGACCCGGGGCCACCCAGTGCACCCGCACGGCAGCTCGCCTACCGCGATCATTCGCCCCATGAGTTTCGCGCGGGAGGAGCATGCCGACTCCAGCCGGAGTCGAGCTGTGGCACGAAGGGCAACGATCGAGCTTGAGGTGACGCAGCCGTTCGCGTTCGACGCGACGTTTCACAAGCCCGACCATTTCCCGTCGCCGGACACGGCCTGGGAGCCCGGCGTGCGCTGGCAGACGATCCGCCTTGGCGGGCGGCTGCTCGGGCTGCGTATCGAGGACGCCGGCAAGCTCGTCCGGGTTGGCGTGTGGGCGGACGCCGGCATCCCCAGGGCGTTTCTCGGCGCGCTGGCGGACGAGCTGCTGTGGCGGGCGAACTTGCGGCTTGATCTCGCTGACTTCGAGCGCCTCGCCCGGCGCGACGGCCAGCTCGCGCCGGTCGTGAAGCGCTGGCGCGGGATGCGGCCGATGCACCTGGGCTCGCTCTACGAGTACCTGGTGATCGCGATCGTCCTGCAGAACGCGACCGTTCGCCGCTCGGCGCAGATGCTTCAGGCGCTGTTCGAACGCTATGGGACGCCGCTGGGTTTTGATCGGCGGGAGCTCTACGGCTTCTGGGATCCGGCAACGCTGGCGGGGGCGACCGAGCACGACCTCCGCGCCCTGAAGGTCGGTTACCGCGCGAAGTCGTTGCTCCGAATCAGCGAGGCAACGGCCGCCGGCGAGGTGGACGAGGCGGCGCTGCGCCAGGCGAACGTCGAGGAGCAACGCCTGGCCCTGTTGTCGCTCTACGGCGTCGGGCCGGCCTCGGTGGGCTACATCCTCATCGACGTCTTTCACGCCTTCGACGAGCTTGCCCACATCTCACCCTGGGAGCAGCGGATCTACTCCCGTCTGCTCCTGGGCCGGTCGGTCGACGATCCCGCGCCTGTGCCGGTACTGCTAAAGCGCATCGCGCGCTGGTCGCCGTGGCGGACCCTCGCCCTCCACTATCTGTGGGAAGACCTGTTCTGGCGACATCGGGCGAAGCCGATCGACTGGCTCACGCCGCTGATCCGGCTGTGACGCGTGCTGCGCAAGCCGTCCGACTGGGTTCGAGCGTGGTGCAACGCCCGCTCCGCCGGCATCCCGATCAATACGATGTCGATCTGTAACCAGCAATGACCACACGGGCGCGGATGCTCGACATCGAGCTTCTCATTGAGCTCGCACAGCGGCTAATCGCCCTCGGAGTGCCGGCGATCGCAGCGGCACAGCCGGGGCTCACCGAGAGGACCATGGAGGAGTTGGTTTCCCCCCTTGGCATTAGGCTGCCGGACGAGGCGGTCGTCTGGTGGGGCTGGCACGACGGCGTTCCCCGCACTGCCGGCGCTCGCCTCGCGGAGATCGGTCCAGGGCGCAGATGGCTACCGCTCGCGGAAGCTGTGGAAGCATGTGAAGAAACCAGACGACTGGTCGCTGACATCGGCGAGGAAGGCGCAGGCGAGCGATGGTTGCCGAGCTGGCTTCCACTCATCCAATCTGGAGGCTCCGTAATCATCGATACGGATGTGCCCGACGGAGCGCCGTGCCCGGTTCACGCGTCTACTGGTTCGACGAGCCGTTCGCTCAACCCGATCTTCCATCCCTGGGAGAACTGATCGTTCTCTGGATCGAAGCTATCGACCGTGGCGTCTGGTCCTATGAGCAGGACGAGGATCACTGGGTTGTCGATCACAACCAACTTGGGTCCTGGTGGCCCGCGAAACGAGCGATCGTCTAGTTCAACCCGGTCCCTGAGCTAAGGCTGTGCGCCATGGCCCGGGCAGGGCTCGAACCTGCGCGCGACGGATTATGAGGCGACAGATCCGACAGCGGCTCCCGTATCTACGGGGCTTTTGGGTGTTTCAAAGTGCTCTGAGTTCGCCCCGATGACGGTAGTTCGGGGAGCCTTTGGGGAGCCTTCTGGGGCACATCGGCAGCTCCTGCGACCGGTCGTCACCCGGTGCCGTCGCCGGTGTCCGAATCGTCGTTCGCAACGCTAGTGAGGAGCGCTTGCAGCCTCGGCCGGAGGTCGGGCAGTGCGCGCTCGACGACATCCCAGACCAGCGCGAGATCGACGCCGAAGTATTCGTGGATCAGCTTGTCGCGCATGCCGGCGATCTGTCGCCACTGAAGCTCAGGGTCGAGGGAGCGAGTTTCGTCAGACAGGCCCTTCACGGCCTGGCCGAGGATCTCGAGGTTGCGAATCACGGCATCCTGTGTCTTACGATCGGCAAAGAACGCGTCGCGACCGTCGCTGGTGTACTCGACGACCGCGTCGACTGCGTCGATCGCGTGCAGCAGGTAGACCCGCTGGTCCTTCACAGCGCGACGGCTTCGGCGTAGATGCGTTCGCGCAGATGCGGACTCACGCCACCGTCGCTCAACACGTCGACGTTAGTGCCGAGCAGATCCTCGAGATCCTGTGAAAGAGCGACGAGGTCGAGGAGATTACGGCCCGGCTCCATCTCCACGAGGAGATCCACGTCGCCGTTTGGCTCGCGGTCGCCTCTCGCCGCGGAACCGAATACCCGCACGTTCCGAGCACCGTGCTCGGCTGCGCGTCTGAGAATCTCGGCGCGAAGTGAGCGCAGGCGTGCAAGCTCCGGGGAGGTCAAGCTCATGGTGGAATCACGGTATCGGCCGTCTCGGCGGCGAGCATAGTCTTGGGCCTTGAGCAACCGTGCCGAGAAGCTTGAAGGGGCGAGCGAGCCTGCCGTCCGCGCCTGATGCACGCGATCGCGCGGCCTGGGGACGCCGGGAGCTCGACCGTGGCGTTTTCTTCGGCCCGGTCTTCTTCTTGGTCGACGAGGAGCAGTGCGGCGTCACCGCTAGTTCTCGTCCGCAGCAGCAACGACGCCGGCGTCATCGCCGGTGGCTGCTCCGGCGGTTGAGCGACAGCCACGGGCGCTTGCAGATCGGCCCCGACGAGGTCGGCAGCAAACAATCGGCGGCTCCCGCAATCGGGGTACCAGGGCCGGGAGCGGTCGCTCACGACGCTGGGCTGGCGAGCGACGCGGTCAGCTGCGCAAGTGGCGAACACGGAGTCTGTTGCATCGCGTGCCGTGAGCCCTACTTTCATGTTCGCGCAGGCATTGTCGCTGAGACGCACGCGGCTGCTTCTGTCGGACACCACCAGGCTGAGAGCGGAGCGGTGTAATGGCTGCTTCAGCGGCGAAGGAGGCGCGCCGAATGGCCCGTGGTCGATTGAAGAGCATCTCGACTTGTGTGACGATTCACGCCCATGAACGTAGTCCAGACATGAAGAACCGCTTCCTTCCCATCCTCGTGCTTCTCGTTCCTAGCAAGGGGCTGCGTCGCGAGCGGCGCGCAAGGTCACCAGCACAACGGTCAAACATCGGCTCGCAGTCCGAGCCTCGCTGGCTCGCCGCCACCGCTCGTGCCGGCAGACACACTCGTTCCGAACGCGCGGGTCCTCAGCTTCAAGCTTGGTTCACGCGTGCCAGCGAGCGAACCCATCAGCAAGATCGGCACAGGGATGTACCGATCTGTAGACCGCGGCGTTACCTTGCTTGTGTGGAGAAATCGCAACGGCATCGTTGACCACGTCGAGGCGCGACAGGCTGACCGCCTCCGGCTTGACGGGCGTCCGCTGAGCGCTGGCTACCGCGCCTTTCGCACCATTCTCACGCGGGAAGGCTGGAAGTCGTTTGGTTGCGGCGGAGGCGTACGCGGCCTGACCCTCGCGGGCCGCTTCCACTCGCTTACCTTCGTGCGGTGGAGCCGACGGGGTGCCTGGGCCAGCATCTCCCTGCCGTCCCAGCCGCCGGTCTTCGGGGTTTGTGAGGGGCTGAGTGGACCGCCCCCGCCTGTGAAGTGACTGTACCCGCTTCGCCGCTGAACCGGCAATGCGCGGCGCGCCCTCTCACAGAGCTGCAAATAGGCGCGGCGGAGCCACGCTCGCGACGGGCCGGCGCAGACCTGCGTTCGTTGTCGCACCGGCCTCTGGTCGGCGACTTCACGGGCCCTGCTCAGCGCGGGATCCGCGACTGAGCGGTCGCCCCGACGCTGTGACAGGTGGCCGAGGCCGCCACTGTGCGCTTCCCGCGCGATGCGGGTGCGCAACCGCAGTCGTCGAGACGCCCGTCATGAGATGAAGGCGGGTCTATTGACAGCGGACGAACGCATGCTTGCTTACGCCGGGTCCTCGGTCTCGAGCTAGTCTGCTTGGCGGTGGAGGGTTCACGAATGAGTCATCTTTTCAGGCGCGATAGCGGCCTGTTTGATCTTGTGTGAGCGCGCGCTCAAATGCGCGCACGAGTTGGCCAGGGGCGCGTGTTGGGCGATCTGCGCGGGGAGGGTGGGATCGAGCTCGGCGAGGGATGGGTTGACGATGCGCGTGTAGGTCTTGGTGAAGAAGACGGCCAGTCGGCGTCCTCGCTGGTGAGCTGGTAGCGGTGGGTGCGGGGGATCCGCTGGATGAAGTTTTGCGTCGCAGGCGCCGTAGGTCGTAGGTCATCTGCGCGCGCTGTAGCCGGGGATAGCGCGGCGATCAGCTCGCGGAGAGTGCGGTTCGTGAGGCCGGCGAACAGGTGCTGGTAGGAGCACAGGCAGGCGAGCAGCGTCATCGTTCTGGGTTCGCCGAACCGTAGCCCGGGGGCGGGTAGGCCATCGGTGGTGGTGGATGGCAGCACACGCGCTGAAGCAGCGTGGCGTCGGGTGCGCATTGGCACGCGTCAAGTTGGTGGTCGAGGAGTCGCTGGTTGATCTGGTGGCCGATATTGATCAGCGCGTCCAGTTGGCGTCGGTGAGCATCCGGCCGACGCCGAAGTCGTGGGTGTCGTTGACGGTCGTTTGGTCGGAGCGCGCGGCCTCTTTGAAGTACTGCTTGACCTTCGAGGCGCGGTAGTGAACCTGGATCGCCGTCTGCACGCCGCTATTGATGATTCTGGTGTGGAACCGCCGGGCGTCAGGCGGGAGACGCGGCGGCCGAACAAGACGCGACTTGGTCGGGGCGTCGAGCGTGAGCTGATCGGGGAGTGTGCGCTCAAACATGCGCGGCCAGCGGCGGGGCGATCGAATACGCGGGTGTCGGAGATCTCGAGCTGCCGGAACGCGAGCTAGATACCCGTAGCCGCGCTGACGGTCCTCGGCGCTCAGTGGCGACGGGAGCATGGCTTGCCAGCGATCAAAGAACGCCCACACGTCCGCGGCTGACAGGCTTGCGCAGATCCCGGCGAGCGCGGTCTCGTCCGCGCAGGCGGCGAATCCGTTGTCCAGCGGCTTGAACGCGATCCCGTGCTGGGCGGCCTGCTGCTTGGCCCACTCGTTTCCGTTCAGGTACACCCACAGCGAGAACGGCGCGTAGGCGATCGTCTTGATGAACCCGGCCCCCAGTCCTGGTCGCGGATGTAGAAGTAGTAGTTGTTCGGGAAGACCGACTGGCGGCGGTACTCAAAGTGCGGATGACTGTCCGGGCCGCCGTCACGCCACCCACGCCAGACGCTCGTCTTCTCCTGGCAGACGCCGACCATCACGACCCCGAAGCGGCCCTCCTGCTCGGCCCGCTTGAAATGCTCGCGGGCGATCTCCTCCTTCACGTCGCTCTTGACGAACCGCACCATCGGGATCTGGTGCTCGGCGACGAACCGGTTGATCGCCTCGACGTACTCGCGGCCCATCTTCCCCAGCACCGCCGGCGACGGGATCGGGAACCCCCGATCCAGCGGGAACCGGATCACCTGCCCCTGCGTCTGCAACCTCGGTACATACCCCTGCAAGAACAACCGATCGACCGACCGGACCTGGAGCGTCACATGATCGGCGAGTAGGCTTGAGATCGTGGCCACGGGCGGTCTCCTGACGATCGCAAGGTCGTTAGCCCCATCGGGGCTCCAGAGCTAGACAGCGAGACTAACCGTGGCCACCGAATCGCGACCGCCTCACCGCTCCCGCCAGGAGTGGCCCCCGCGAGCGAGGCTCATACCCGAACCGCCGAAACCTTCGCCCCTTCACTCGGCGGTATGAGGCTCGTGCTAACGCTAGCCGGGACGCGTTGGGGAATCCACTCCTGTGGATCTTCTCCGCTGGGGCTAGCGCACCGCCCCGGGCTACTGGAACGCGGTGGAATACCGTCCCCACGTCGCGATCACGTGACGGTTGCTTGCCAGCCAGCTCATCTTCCACACGAAGTCTCTCTGCATGTCGGGCACGGTCAGGAGGGCGACGTTGTTCGAGACGGGGAGCGTGATCGTCGTGCGCGGGCGGTGTCCGTATCGCACTGTCCATCGCGCGCTGACGACGCTGTCCGGCGCGATCGAGATCCACAGCTTCGGCCCGGTGAGCCCACGTGGATCCTCGAGCGGAACGTTCTTTGGGAGCCCCTCGGGAACGGAGTTGCCTGCCGAATGCAGGAGCTGACCCGCGAGGAGCGCCGGGCTAGCGCCGAGCCTGCCGCTCGAGCCCAGCGGGATACCCTGCGGCGAGGACGAATTCACATAGCGGACGAACGGCGTCTCCAGCCAGACGACAACGTACCGCGGACCGGCCGCGAGCCTGCCGATCGCCAGGTAGATCCGACGGCCGGCAGGGAGGTTCACCACGAGGCGGGTGAGGCTCGGGACGAGCGTCAGCTGCGGTAAGGCAAGCGCGCCCGGCAACCTCGCGAACGCGAACAGGTGCGGGATCGGGCCGACGATCCGGTCCGCAGCCGTCTGCGGCCGCCTGAACACGCCAAGCTCGCGCACGAGCGCGCGCGCCCCGACCGGCACCGCTGCCAGTACCGGCACCGCGGCGCCCGGGCGAGCGACCCGCCGCCCTCCACCGGCCTGAAGCACCGCGAGCGCCACGACCGCACAGACCGCAACCGTCGCCACCATGGCCACGGCCCCAGCCGGCACCCGCGGCGCACGAGCCGCCGCCAGGCGCACACGGCGATGCCTCGCGCGCCGGAGCTCCACTTCGAGCTGGTCGAGATACTCGTCGATCACTTTTCCTCCTTCCGCCGCGCTCGCAGCGCGCCGAGACCGCGGCTGACGCGCTTGCGAACGACCTGTTCCGAGACCGATTGCTCGTTCGCGATCTGCCCGTAGGGCTTGTCGTGCAATACGCGTGCTTCGACGGCCAGCCGCTGGTCGGCGGGCAGCGCCGAGAGGAGCTCCTCGCCGCCCAGCTCGAGCTGGACAGCAACCGCGTCGAGCACAGGTCGTCTGATCCCCAGCCGCCGGCAGAGCCGCGCCTGCACTGCACCGCGGCGTCGCGCGTCGGCGATCTTATTGAGCGCGATCCCCGTCAGCCACGCGCCGGCGGAGCCACGAGCCGAGTCGTACCGGCGGCAATGCACGAGCGCGGTCGCGAACACCTCCGCGACCAGATCGCCGACATCGGACGGCTGCGCCCGGCGGGCGACGAACGCCAGGACCCCGCGAGCGTGACGGCGGTAGAAGACGGCAAACGCGTCTGGGTCAGAGGGCGTCAGCGATAGCAACTCACCGTCGGAGCGCGCGTCGGTCCTTGTCATTGCATCCCCTCTTCGCACGAGCGCGACCGTTTGTGACCGATGACGGCGACGTCACTGGTGGTGCGTACGAGTCACAGCACGTTGCCGGGCCGCTCGCTCAACGACGCCAATGTTAGGCGGCGGAAGTACGGCACTCTTAGCAAGAGCAGGTCGTTGGCCGGAGGCACCCAGAGTCCCGAGATTCGCCAGGCGGGGGTGCCGCCGGTTTGGGCCGCACACCCCCGAGCCGCCCCGCTCACAGTGGGAGCTATCGCCTCATACGGAGGCCGGCGCTCGCCGGGATGGTTGGCGACGGTCGTCCATGGACGGTGCCGATGATCTCGCTGCTGTCGATGCCTTGGAGGTAGATGCTGGTGATGCCGAGGTTGGCGTGGCCGAGCTGGCGCTGAATCACGACCAGCGGGACGCCTTCGTGCGCCATCTCGACCGCATGAGCGTGCCGGAGCTGGTGGGGCGCGAACCGACGCCTCACGCCTGCGGCGGCGGCGGCACGGTGCAGCTGTTTGCGCGCGGCCGAGGCTTCCCAGCGGCGGCCTGCTGTGGGTCCGTGGATCACGCACAGCAGCGCCCCAATTGGGAGCTCGCGGCGGATCGTGAGCCACGGGTCGAGCTGCTCCGAGGCCAGCGGTCCATACCGACCTCACGGCGCTTGCCGCCCTTCCCGCGCCGGACGAGCACCGCGCCGCGCGAGCGATCCAGATCGCTCTCTTTAGTGAGAGCGCTTCGCTGATCCGCAGCCCAGCGCGCCAGAGCAGCACGATCAATGCGCGGAGTCGGTGACCGTGGGCGCGGTCACCGATCGTGCGCATCACGGCGACGATCTCCTCGACCGTCAGCGGATCGGCCGGGTGCTCCTCGCCCTTGTTATGTGGCGGCCGGCCTCGGTGATAGCCAGGCAGGGTCGCCGGCGAGCGGCGATGGCCAGCAGCGTCCAGCAGCACGGATTCCAATTGGATCCTCCCTCTCAGTGGGGGTTGGTGATGCAATGACCCACGCGATGGAGACCGAAAGCCGGCGATCCGCCCGCTGCCGTAGTTTGCGCAGAGGAGACCTAGCCGTGGGCGCCCGTCCGGCCGGTGGAGCCGATCGCGGTGAGCTTCATGACACGGCCTGGCGAACCGCCCTGGTGGCCCAGAGTACGACCAGCACGCATAGCGGTGTGAGGACCGCGAACGCCTGCCAGACGTGCGGTCCGCTGAAACGTCCAGCGGCGAGGACGCGGGCGGCGGCAACCAGATAGTAGAGCGGGTTGAAATGCGCGAGCACGCGCATCCACAGCGGTCCGAGCGAGATCGGCAGGAGCACGCCGGCGAGTAGCAGCACCGGGAGGTTGAGCCCGTTGATGATCGCGGCGAAGCTCGAGATGTCCTTGGTCGCGAGCGCCGTCGCGATCGAGAACGAGGACATCGTCACCATCAGCAGCGCCACCAGGATCGCGAGCACGAGCAGCCCGAGCCAGTGGACGTCAAACCCGAACGCCGCACCGACGGCGATGACGGCGAGGTCGAACACGAACATCATTGCGAGGTTCGCGAGGATCGGGCCGAGCAGGATCGCTAGGCGACTGGCCGGTGTGACGCGGAACCGCTCGATCACGCCGGCGCGCAACTCGAAGATCGTGTTGAAGCCAGGGCCAGAGCCGCTCGCGAACGCGAGCAGCGCGAGGATCCCGGGCAGGAACACGTCGAGCACGTTGAGTGCTCGCAGCCCCGGCGCGCTGGAGAGATGCTTGAGCAGCGGCGTGAACAGCGCGAGATACAGGATCGGCGTCGAGAACCCGACGACGAGCCAGACCGGGTCGCGCAGCAGCTGGACAGCCGAGCGGCTGTACAAAAGGCCGGTGTCGCGGATTACTTTCATGCCAGTGCCCCCGCGCCCGCCTGCTGGTCGTGCCTATCGGCGGGCGGGTTGCCTCCGGTGTCGCGCAGGGAGCGGCCGGTCTGGCGCAGGAACACGTCGTCGAGCGTCGGCTCGGACAGGCTCATCGAGCTGACCTGCACGCCCTCGCGGTCAAGCAGGCGCAGCAGCTGGGGCAGCGCCTCCCCGCCGTCTGCGACGTACAGGCGAAGATCGCCGTTCGTGGCGCCGACTTCACGGACGTAGGATTCGGCTCGAAGCCTCGCGAGCAAGGGCTCGGTAGGCGGGCCGTCGCGCGGAGTGATCAGCACCATGTCACCCGCGACCCCGCGCTTGAGCTGCTGCGGTGTCCCGCCGGCGACGATCTCGCCGCGGTCGATGATCACCAGCCGGTCACAGAGCGCGTCGGCCTCTTCGAGGTAATGGGTGGTTAGGAACACCGTCGTGCCGTGCTCACGCAGGCCACGGACGTGATCCCACAGGCTCGCCCGGTTCTGCGGATCAAGGCCGGTGCTGGGCTCGTCAAGGAACAGCAGCGCCGGTTCATGAATGAGTCCCAGCGCGATGTCGAGCCGTCGCCGCTGCCCACCCGAGTAGGTCGAGACACGCCGAGCAGCGAACGAGGCCAGGTCGAAGCGCTCGATCAGCGCGTCCGCCCGGCGCCGGGCTTCGGCGCCCGCCAACCCGTAGAGCCGTCCCTGCAGCACGAGGTTCTCAAACCCCGTGGCGAGCTCGTCGCTGCCACCGAGTTGGCTCACGTACCCGATCCGGGTCCGCACCCGCGCCGGCTGCCGGGCGACGTCGAACCCGGCGACGGTCGCTGTGCCCCCGTCGATCGGCAATAGCGTCGTCAGCATCCGCAGGGTGGTCGTCTTGCCGGCGCCGTTGGGCCCGAGAAACCCGAAGATCTTCCCCCGGCCAACTGCGAGATCGACGCCGCGTACTGCCTCGACCTCGCCAAAGCGCTTGCGCAGGCCACGCGTGCGCACCACATCGGCACCAGCGCCTACCTCTTCGTCAACATTGAGCATGACTATAGTCAAACGTGAATAATCATGTTTGTCAAGTACGATCTCAGGGTGCCCGCTTCCCCAACCCGGTTGCTGATCCTCGGCGCCGTGCGCATCTTCCAGCCGGTGCACGGCTACTTCGTCCGTCGCGAACTGCTCAGCTGGCACGCCGACAACTGGGCCCACCTCAACCCGGGCTCGATCTACAACGCGCTGCGGACCCTGACTCGCGAGGGCTATCTCGAGGAGCTCGGCACCGAAGCGCACGGCGGCCGGCCGGCCCGCACCAGCTACCGACTGACCGCCGACGGCGAAACCGAGTTTCAGACGCAGCTGCGCGACGCGCTATGGCACGTTGACCCCTACTCGACGAGCCTGCACGTCGCCTGGGCCTTCTCCTGGGCACTCACCCGCGAGGAGGTGATCGCCGCGCTCGAGCACCGCCTCGAGCAGATCGAGGCCTCCGCCCGTACAACCACGTTCGCCGTCGAGGCTCTCGTCACCGGCCCAGACAAACCCAGTCACGTACGCGAGCACCTCCGCCTCACACAGGCACGCCTCGACGGCGAAGCCGCATGGACGCGCGACCTGCTGGCCCGCCTGCGCGCCGGCGAGCACTCCTTCGCCGGCGAACCCAACCCCCGCGCCCGCGAGCCCGAGCAAACCAGCCCACCCGACAGCAGCGAACCCTAAAGCACACGAGCCCACAGCACCCCAGCCAACGCGAGCCCGAGCCGCGCCGTGCCCCCGACATCCGCAGCAGCTAAATCAGCGCGAGGTCCGATACCCGTGCGGTCGCGAGAGCAGGATCCACCCCGCGGAGCAGCGCACACTCGCAGCGGACCCGAGCGCAGCCGACCGCCGTGCGCGCGAGCGCCGCACCTCCCATCCGCGCCAAGGAGGGCGCATACGCACGGACATCGGATGCCCCCGGCGAGGCAAGAGCGGGTTTGTCCACTACGCCGTATCGACGGGGTCCGCGGTTGTGGTCAGCAGCGTCCGGCGGAAACTGAGCGAACAACGTCGGGAAACCGCATGCCGGCGGTACGGGCTGCTCCGCGAGCTGTTAGTCGTTGATGTCGATCACCGGGGTGATGTCTGGCAGCTGCTGCCCTTGCTCGGCATGCTCGTTGGGTACCACGGCGGTGCCGAGAGCGAAGAACTCGATCACGTGGCTGCCCCAGCCGTGGTTGTTCTCGTTGAGCTTGACCTCCACGATTCCCAGAACGCCGTCACCGATCGCCTCGGCCTCTTTCTGCATGCGCTCCATCGCGAGCTCCCGCGCGTCATAGAGGGCCTGGGTGTACTGCTCAAGCTCGACGTTCTTACCTGTCTGGCGCATCGATTGCATCATCCCCCGGTGAGCGACGTGGTAGACGCAGTTGCCCATGACCATCCCCACCGGCCGTTTGCCGGTCTGCATCAGCGTCCAGAAAGCCTGACCCGAAAGGTCGCTGGTAAACGGCCGCCCGTTCGGAGCGCGGTGCACCTTGCCTCCCTTGTGCTTGATCGCCGTCCCGATGGCAATGAACTCCGCCATGTCGGCGCCCCACTCATATCGGCCGATGTCCAGGCGGACCCCGACGATGCCGTCCGCCGCGAGCTGATCGGCCTCCTCCTCCATCCGGGTCATGGCGAGCTCGCGGGCGGCGTACATCGCCTGGGTGAGGACGCCCATCTCCTGACTCGCCTTCCAGTTGGACTGCTGAAAGCCGATGTGGTAGATGCTCGAGCCCACAACCAGGCCGACGGGCTCAAAGCCCGCCTTCTCCACGCACAGGTACTCATTCACGGACAGATCAGACGTGAACAGGCCCCGCGCATTCATCCGCAAGCGCTCGCTCGCGTGTTCGGCGAGGCCTTCGGTACTCGTTGGATCGTATGTCGACATCAGATGTTCTCCTGGAGTGGCGGCGAGCTATGCGCCGAGGTTGATCGACATCACTGGCACGCCCAACGGGGCCGGGTGAGGCTCGTGTGCACCGAGGGCAATCGCGGTGCCTAACACGTGCATTGAGACAATGAAGAAATGCTGCGCAAACCCGCCGCGGTCGTACTCGTGATGATCGATGCTGTGCGTCAGGGTTGAAATGACCATCTCGTTGGCACCGGCGTCGCTCGCCTGACGGCGGACCTCATCCACCGCGAGCCGGCGGGCGGCGTAGACCGCCTGGGTGACCTCGACCATCTCCTGGTTGCCCCACCAGGAGCGCATCGACTGGTTGGCCATGGGGCTAAGCGCCACACACACCACGGAGGTGTGGCCAATGACGCCCAACGTCTCGGCCCCGATACGACGCAGCTTGTCGACATCCTGGCCAGAGAGCGCGCACATCCGGGGCCCGGAACCGGGGCGGGGCGCAAGCGTGCTTTCGCGGACCGCGGTACCGAAGACGACGTATTCGACGTTGCCCGGATCCCCGAGAAACGCCTTGGCCGTCATCTCGATGCCGATCACGAGGTCGGCGCCGGCGAACCGCGCCTCCTGACGCAGACGGTCGAACGAGCGCTGCCGCGACAGATTCCACGGCGCAGCGAAGGACGGCATCTCACCGATCCCCCCTCCATAAGAGGACCAGCCGTAGTTCTGCCACCCGTGCTGGACGACCGAGGAGCCCATGATCTGCGCGATCGGCGTCAAACCAGAGGCGTGCGCGACCGCATACTCCTTGACGCTGAGATCGCTGCTGAACACCGCCGAACTCTCGGCGGCGGTCCGCTTCAGACGCTGCTCGGCCCCCAGTGGGATCCCACCGCCCCGGATTCGCTCGAGATCAACCGCCGCCGCGCGACGCTCCTCTTCGCTTGGCGCTACCGGTCGTCTCCCAAACAATGTCAAGGCCACTCGATGCTGGCACATCCCCACCACCACCACAAACGAGCCCAGGAGTTGGCACGCCCCGCGTCTGCCGATGGCCGCCCCACCGGGTCGCCCGCTTGGTCGCCAACAGCCCCCCGAACCCCGGGCTCGCTGACGCGCTATGACCACGAATCGAGCCGAGCCAGCCTGGCGCCGACCGAGGCGCCCGGACGTCGTACGCCGGCGCTCAGAGCGTCCGATGATCGATCCACCACCGCCCGTCGGCGTCAGCGAGCGGGACGGCCCGATGAGCAGCGGGGACCGGGTCGGCGCTGATCGTACATAGGGTACTCGCACATTTTTCGCGTTCACGTTGGCCATACGGACACCTCGCCGAAGACCCGCGCCAGCACGAATGCAGGGCCGGCTCCGAAACCGACAGGGGCCCGGCTGTTCGCCACTTGCGCAACTGACCGCGTCGCTCGCCAGCCCAGCGTCGTGAGCGACCGCTCCGCGGCCCTGCTGTACCCCGATTGCGAGAGCCACCGGTGTGCTTGCTGCCGACCTCGTCGGGGCCGATCTGCAAGCGCCCGTGGCTGTCGCTCACCCGCCGGAGCAGCCACCGGCGAAGACGCCGGCGTCGTTGCTGCTGCGGACGAGAACCAGGCGTGGAGTCGGAGGCGCAGGACTGCCGCTCGCGCCCGAGACCGCAGAACTCCCGGCCGACTGCGCCGTCGCCGAGGCGATGATCGCTCCGGCGACCAGTGGGGTCGGCGCGATCCGGCCCGTGGGGGATGCGGCGCACGATCGCCTTTGCCAAGACGCCGCGGTCACGTAAGCGACCCTCCGCACCGCTCCGTCCGTGCGGACGCACAAACGACCTCCATCCTCGGTGCCCACGTGCTCGCTGTTGGCATGACCATGAGGGGAGCCGGCACGGCAGCCGACCTCTGCCTCCCGAGGCGGCTGCGGGTAGCGGCAGTGCAGCGAAGGGGGCGAGCGCTGCGGTGGTGTCAGCGCACCGGTCGCGCGCGGACAGCGGGTCGAGCGTCCGTGCTCGGCTTCGAGAACGCGCGCGACGAGCGCGTGTGGCCGCCGGAGCAATGGCCGAGTCACACGCGCGCGGACACCGAGACATCGACCTCGCCTCCTGCTCGATGACGTGTCAGCGCGCGCGGGAGATTGCGTCCCCGCCCAGACCGGCTGTTCGATAGTCGAAAGACCGAACGGACGCAGAGGCTCCGTCCACGCCCGCCTCGACCCGAACCGCCGACGTTGCACCAGGCGCATCGCGCTGTCCGCACTGCCGTTGTGGGCCCAACTCACCGCGAGCCCGCCGATCCACTGCCGCAGCCTGCGCTCCGTCCCCATCGCGAAAAGGGGGACACACTCTACGCACCGGGTGCTAACGAGCTCCGAGGCGTCCCGCGAGACGGCGCGCGGGCGAACCCGAGCATCGCTCGAGCCTGGGCCCAGACGAGGCTTGCGTCCCGTAAACACGCGGATTGTAGGCGCGGGGGCGAGAAGGATGCTCGTCATGCCTCGCACCGACTGGTCTACGAGGACGTATCAAGGACGTCGTGGGATTTCTTCAAGGACGTCCTGGGACGTTTTCGGATGTTTCGGGACGTCTTGGACCTGAGAGCACCTCAGACGAACTCAGCGGCGCTGGAGGCTCAACCAGCCTGGCAGCCACCGATCCGTGGGACATCGCGGTAGGGGAGAGGGCCTAACTCGCCGAACGAAGCCGGCTGACCGCGGCCAGCCGCTCACCGACCAGTGTCCCGAGCCGCGCAGCTGCCTCGGGCTGCGGCGCGTAGTGGACGTACTTGCGGGTGGTCGCGATGTCCGCGTGGCCCATCCACGTCTGCACGTCCGTGATCGGGAAGACCCGCACTGCCATCGTGCCGAAGCTGTGGCGAAGATCGTGGAAACGCAGTGGCCGAAGGCCGGCCCTCTTCTGGGCGGCCTTGTAACGTCGATACATCGCGTCGTATCCGAAGAACCTTCCGACCGGACTCGGAAACACGAGCTCGTCATCTCCGGTGAAGTACTCGCGCGTCCGCAGCCGCTCAAGCTGTTGCGCGACCTGTGGCATCAGCGGCACGGAGCGAACCCGGTAGCTCTTCGGCAGGTCCTCGCCGCCCTCGTCGGTGAAACCGCGCTCCACATGCACCAGCGAGTCTGCGAAGTCAACCGAGCGCCAGCGGAGAGCTCGGAGCTCGCTCACTCGCAGGCCGGTGAAGGCAGCCGTGAGGTAGAGCGCGGCGTCCTGCGCGTCCGCGGCGTGGTCGGCTAACTGCTGGACCTTGTCCGGGGGATAGAAGCTGATCGCGCCGGAAGTGGCGCGGCGAGTCTTCGCGCGCGTGAACGCATCTGACGGGTCGTCCTCGAGACCGCGGTCCTTGCCGGCGACGGCGAAGATGCCACGAACGACCGCGCGCGTCTGATTCATTGTGCTCGCCGCGAGGTCATGGCCGGCGAGGTGATCTCGGTAGGCGCCGATTTCCTTGCGTGTGATCGTCGCGATCGGACGGTCGCCCCACAGCGGCCGCAGCTCGGTCTCGATCATGTTCCGATACGTGCGCAGCGTCGAGGAGCGGAAGCTGCCGCTGACGATCCTCCGCTCGAGCGACGACAGGTAGGCGTCAGCTGCCTCGTTGAACGTCATCCCGCCGGCAGCGACGACCTTTGTTCCCTCGTTGACGAGAAATCGCCTAACGGCTTCTTCCGCTCCGCTGCGGGACAGGTAACCCTCTGGCGGGCGGCTGCGCTTGGTCCACGCCTTGCCTAGCACCTTCGCCGAGTCCTTGCCGGCGATCCGATACCGAGCGATCCAGACCGGCTCTCGGCGATTGCGACCCTTGTGCTCAGTCGACAAGCGAATCGAGAAGCTCTCGCGAACCCCGGGGTCGTGCATGGACGGGCGCTCAGATTAGCAGCTTGGGGAGCCTTTGGGGAGCCTATATCCGCGGCGGCCCGTCCGGGGAAGCTTGAATATTGCTGATTTCCAGCCCTTTATGATGGCCCGGGCAGGACTCGAACCTGCGCGCGACGGATTATGAGTCCGCTGCTCTGACCACTGAGCTACCGGGCCGTGCGCTCAGCGAAGCTAGCACCGCGCGCCGGCGGCGAGCGCGTGGCCCTGGGCACTGAGGTAGGCTGCCGGGTGGGATGCTGATCTGGGCAGACTCTCTCGGCCAGACGCTGGCCCTGCTGGCGACTTTCCTGGGCATCGGGGTGCTCGTGAACGTGCTTATCGTCTACATCGTCGTCCAGGTCTTCGCCGAGCGGAAGCAGAACCAGGAGCGCCGCTCGTTCCCGGGCGAGTAGCCAACGTCCCCGCGCGCTTTGCCGCCACACCCTCGGGCGAGTAGCCACCGCCGAGTCACGACCCCGACCCCGCGCCGGGGCCTTTCCGGGGCGCCTGCGAGCGGCAAATCGCCGCGACCCGGGCGCGGGTGCTGAAGGAAGGGCGCCCGGCGGCGTCGAATGAGGTCGCTGCCGATGAAGGAATCATCTTCGCCGACCGTCGCGCCGACCACGCCCCATGGCCACCAGGCTCTGTCTGCCTACATCCGCGCCCGTTTCGACGAGTTCTCGCGCTCGCAGAAGGACGTGGCGCAGTACATCGTCGACCATCTCGACGAGGCGGCCTTCCAGACCGCGGAGGAGCTGGCGCGGCGCGCCAGCACGTCGTCGAGCACCGTGGTCAGGTTCTCGCAGGCGCTGGGCTTCGAGGGCTTCCCGGAGCTCCAGCAGGCGGCCCGAGACGAGTATCGTCGCCGTCCGCCGGGTGTGAACGGTGGCGTCGGCTCGGCGGCGCCGCTGTTCTCGCTGGACCACACGGAGTTCGAGGCCGGTCTGGCCGCCGACCACGTCAACGTCGAGGACACGGCCCACAAGCTCTCGCGCTCCGACGTGGAGGCGGCGATCGACGCCATCGTCTCGGCCGACAGGGTGCTGATCGCGGGCACCGACCAGATGGCGTTCTTCGCCAGCTACCTGCGCCATCTGCTGATGCTGCTCGATCTGCGCGCCGAGATCGTCGCCAGTCCGTCGCAGGAGGCGCTGGGGCGCCTCAGCCGGATCGATGAGCACACGCTCGTGATCGGCCTGTCCGCCGGCCGACCCCACCCCCTGATCACGAGGACGATGAAGCTCGCCCGGCACCGCAAGGCGCCCACGCTGGCCATCACCGACGCCACGCTGTCCGAGGTCGCGCGGCTCGCCCGCATCCGCCTGTACTACTCGTCGAACACGCCGGCGTTCGTCCGCTCGCACACCGCCCTGCTGGCGCTGATCCAGGCCCTCGCCTACGGCGTGTACGCCCGCGACGCGCAGCAATACGACGTGCGGATCAAGGCGTTTCGCCTGAAGTGACGATCGCCCGATGCCGCTCGTCCACCACGAGCTGTGCTTCGGCTGCGGGCGCACCAATCTCTTCGGACTGCTGATGGAGGTCGAGCGCAGCGGGCCGGACGCGGTCGCGGGACGGTGCTTCATCAAGCAGGATCACCAAGGGGCCGACCGCGGCAGCGCGCACCAAGGGGTAGTCGCCGCCGCGCTCGGCGAGGCGATGGCCTTCGCCACGGGCCCGCAGGCCCGCGCCCGGGCGTTCACGGTCGAGTTCCTCGACCGGGCGCCCGTCGGCGCGTTCCTGTCGCTGGCGGCACAGGTCGAGGAGCGAGCCGAGCTGGAGACTCTCGTGAGCGCGAGCGCGAGCGCGGAGCGCCGCCTCGTGGCCACGGCGCGCGGGACCTATGTCGGCTGACCGCCACGGTTAGCAGCGCCCTCGGGCTGGGTACGCAACAAGCGCAGCGATGGCCCAGAACCTGACCCGTCAGATCCTCCAGGATCACCTCGCCGACGGCGAGCTGAAACCGGGCTCACCGATCTCGCTGCGAATGGACCAGGCGCTGCTCCAGGACGCCACGGGGACGATGGCGCTGATGCAGTTCGAGGAGCTCGGCGTGCCCCGGATGAAGCTCGACCGCGCCGTCCAGTACGTCGACCACAACGTCGTCCAGCTCGACTTCAAGAACCCCGACGACCACCGGATGCTCCAGGCGCTGGCGCGCAAATACGGGCTGCACTTCTCCCGGCCCGGCAACGGGATCAGCCACTACATCCACATGGAGCGCTTCGGCAAGCCGGGGCAGACGATGCTGGGCGCCGACTCGCACACCACCCAGGCCGGGTGCGTGGGCATGGTCGCGATCGGGGCGGGAGGGCTGGACGTGGCGGTGGTGCTCGGCGGCTATCCGTACGAGATCGCCTGTCCCGAGGTGGTCGAGGTCCACCTCGAGGGCACCCTGAAACGCCCCTGGGTCCAGGCCAAGGACATCATCCTGGAGCTGCTGCGACGGTTGAGCGCCAGCGGCGGCAAGAACAAGGTGTTCGAGTTCACTGGTCCCGGCAGCCACGATCTGAGCATCCCCGAGCGGGCCACGATCGCGAACATGATCGCCGACCTCGGCGGCACCGCCGGCGTGTTCGCACCCGACGAGCGGACCAGGGACTGGCTGAGGCGTCAAAACCGCGAGGAGGACTTCGTCGAGGTGACCCCCGACGAGAACGCCGAGTACGACGACCGCGTCGAGATCGATCTGGGCGAGCTGGGTCCGCTGGTGGCCAAGCCCCACAACCCCGACAACGTCGTCCCGGTCGAGGAGGTCGCGGGCACGCCCGTGGCCCAGGTGTGCATCGGCTCGTCGGTCAATTCGGGCTACAACGATCTCGCGCTTCCGGGTGCGGTCCTGGCGGACAAGAACGGCCAGATCGTCCACCCCGAGATCAGCGCCACCGCGACGCCGGGCTCGCGGCAGATCCTGGCCGCGATCGCAGAGTCCGGCGTCTACCGCCAGCTCTCGGACGGAGGGGTGCGGATGCTCGAGCCGGTGTGTGGGCCGTGCGTGGGGATGGGCCAGGCGCCGCCGTCGGACGCCAATTCGCTGCGGACCTTCAACCGCAACTTCCCCGGCCGCTCCGGAACCCCCGAGGACTCGGTGTTCCTGTGCTCGCCGGCGGTGGCGGCGGTGTCGCTGCTGAGCGGCAAGATCGAGGACCCGCGCGAGTACGGCGATCCCCCGGAGCTCCTCCCGCTGCCCGAGCTCAAGCCCTACGTCGACGACGTTCACATCTTCGCCCCCGCCTCAGAGGAGGAGGCCGAGAAGATCGAGATCCCGCGCGGCCCGAACATCAAGCGTCCGCCCGAGCACAAGCCGCTCCCGGAGTCGCTCGAGGCACGGGTGGCGACGGTCCAGCCCGACGACGTCTCCACCGGCGACCTCGCTCCCGACGGCGTCGAGGTGATGGCCTACCGCTCGAACGTGCCCGCGATCGCCGAGTTCACCTTGCGCCACCGCGACCCCGAGTTCCGCAAGCGGCTGAAGGAGTGGGGGACAGGGTTGATCGTGGCCGGCGACAACTACGGCCAGGGCTCCTCGCGTGAGCACGCCGCGCTGGCGCCGTTGCACCTCGGCGTCAAGGCGGTGATCGCGAAGTCGTTCGCCCGCATCCACCGCCGCAACCTGATCGCTCAGGGGATCGTGGCGCTGACGTTTGCCGATGACGGCGACTACGACAAGGCCGAGGTCGGCCAGTGCTGGAAGCTGCCGGACATCCGCCAGGAGCTGGCCGACGGCTCAGCCACCATCACCGCCCGGATCGAAGACACCGACGAGCAGCTGACGCTGGCCCACGACTTCTCCGAGCACGAGCGCGAGATCCTGGTCGCCGGCGGCCTGCTCGCCTACCTGCGCGCGCAGGGCGACGGGTCGGACGGCGCCAGCGGCCACCACGAGTAGCGCGTCCATCGCCTCGCGCCGCTGCTACCGACGCCTCACCACCAGCGCTTGGACGGCCCGACCGACCCGTCCCCGCTCGTCGTAGAGCACGCTCTCTGCGGTCCCGATCCCGTCGGGGGCAAGGATCGTCTGGGCCTCGAGACAGATCCACTCGCCCGCGGGCTCGCGGTCGACGTACAGGGTCAGGTCGGGGTTGATGAACGCATACTCGTCCCACGGCAGCGCCGCGCTGATGCCGTTGCCGAAGTCGCCGGCCGCCGCCAAACGCTGCAGCGGCGACGGCACCTCGCCCGCGACCAGCGGAACCTGGAGACGGAACCAGGCCGTGGCCGGCCCGACGTGGTGAAACCCGCCGGCGACGAGCCGGATGTCGATCGCGTCGGGCGCGAACATCGGGCGGTACGGCGGCTGGAAGTCGGTCCGCCAGCCGTTCGTCGGTCCCGGCGGCGGCGCGAGTGCGGCCGTTCGCGGGACCGAGGGATCGGTACGGGCAACCTGTAGCGCGCGGGCGCGGACCAGCTCGACGCCATCGGCTCCGCTCACCGACCCCTCCAGCAGCTGGACGCGCCGGCCAGGCCGGACGACCTCGGCCGACACCGACAGCTCGCCGATCGGCACCGGACGCAGGAACTCATAGGTAACGCGGCTGACGATCACCCCCTCGGAGGCCGGAAGCTGCTCGAACGCGCGCATCAGCAGCGCCGCCGGCGCGCCACCATGCTGCGCACCCGCGTCCCACGGCCCGCGTGCCAGCTCGGTGGCGACGAAGCGCCCATCGCGGGGGACGAATACCGATCTTTCGCTCACCGCGACACAACCTACCGCCAAGCTAAACTCAGACCGATGAGCGAGGACTCCGGAACCTTCCGCGACGAGGCCACTTTCACGGTCAAGGCCGGCCTGGCCGAGATGCTGAAGGGAGGCGTGATCATGGACGTGGTCACGCCCGAGCAGGCGAAGATCGCCGAGGACGCCGGCGCCGCTGCGGTGATGGCGCTGGAGCGCGTTCCCGCGGACATCCGCCGCGATGGTGGCGTCGCCCGGATGAGCGATCCAGTGATGATCAAGGGCATCCAGGAGGCGGTCACGATCCCGGTGATGGCCAAGGCGCGGATCGGGCATTTCGCCGAGGCCCAGGTGCTGGAGGCGCTCGAGGTCGACTACGTGGACGAGTCGGAGGTGCTGACCCCCGCCGACGAGGCCAACCACATCGACAAGTGGGCGTTCAAGGTCCCGTTCGTCTGCGGGGCCACCAACCTCGGGGAGGCGCTGCGCCGGATCGGCGAGGGCGCGGCGATGATCCGCTCCAAGGGCGAGGCCGGAACCGGCGACATCGTCGAGGCGGTTCGGCACCTGCGCCTGATCCGCTCCGAGATCCGCCGCCTGACCACGCTCGATGTGAACGAGCTGGCCACGGCGGCCAAGGAGCTGGGCGCCCCGCTTCACCTCGTGCGGGCGGTCGCGGCCGAGGGCCGGCTGCCCGTCGTGTTGTTCTGCGCCGGCGGGATCGCGACGCCCGCGGACGCCTCGCTGGTGATGCAGCTCGGCGCCGAGGGCGTGTTCGTCGGCTCGGGCATCTTCAAGTCCGAGGACCCCGAGCGCCGGGCCCGGGCGATCGTGGAGGCGACCACGCATTACCAGGACCCGGCCCGGGTCGCGGCGGCCTCCACCGGACTCGGTCAGCCGATGGTCAGCCTCGAGACCTCCAAGCTCGAGACCGAGCAGCTGCTGGCGCCGCGCGGCTGGTAGGCAAGCCCGTGCTCAGGGAGGGGCCAGCGCGCCGGCGGGTGGGCATCCTCGCCCTGCAGGGCGGCTTCGAGGCTCACGCCAAGATCCTGCGGGCGCTGGGCGCGGAGCCGCGCGAGGTCCGGATGGCCGCCGACCTCGAAGGGCTCGACGCGCTGATCATCCCCGGCGGCGAGTCGACGGTGATGACGCTCGGCATCGAGCGGGAGGGGCTGGCCGACCCGCTGCGTGAGCTGATCCGGGAGGGCACTCCGGTGCTCGGCACGTGCGCGGGCATGATCATGCTCGACCGGGACCATCTCGGCGTGCTCGACATCAGCGCCGCCCGGAACGCCTTCGGGCGCCAGCTGCGCTCCTTCGAAGCCGAGCTGGCGATGGACGGCATGCAGGGCGCGCCGGTCCACGCGGTGTTCATTCGCGCCCCTTGGGTGGCCGAGCACGGCGACGACGTCGAGGTTCTGGCCGAGATCGACGGTCATCCCGTCGCGGTCAGGCAGGGCAACGTGATCGCGGTGGCCTTTCACCCCGAGCTGGCCGGCGAGACCCGGCTGCACGAGCTCCTGCTGGGTCTGAACGGCGGTCACTCGACGCCGGCGCGGGTGTGAACGGCGGTCAGTCGACGCCGGCGGGCTGGCGCTCCGAGTAGGAGCGGAACTGCCGCTCGAACGCCTCCCAGTCAAACGTCGGCAGCCCGTCGTCCTCCGGCGGCGGATGCTCATCGACCGGCTCCTCGCCCCCCGGCGGATCCTCCGAGTCGCTGCCCCGGGACAGCCAGGCCGCCAACGCGCAGACGATGATCCCGGCCGCGTAGACCACCGCCGCCAGCATCGAATGGTGCGAGAGCGAGGCCGCGCCGCCAACCGCGTAGAGCCCGAGCGCCGACAGCACCAGCCGGCGCAGATCGGCGCCTGGAATCGCGCGTTGGGGGGCACGCGCGTAGAGGCTGACGAAGATCGCCGCCACCAGCGCGACCGCAAGCACCACCTTCCACGCCTCTGAGGGTGCTACCACCATCGTCGACTCCCCCGATGATCGACCGATCGGCCGGAGAAATCAAGACCTCCGCGCTCACACCACCAGGCCGTGGCGCATCGTGTTCTCGGTCAACGCGCGGGGCTCGACGAAATGGAGCAGGTAATCCGGTCCCCCGGCCTTGGTCCCGTTTCCAGACAGGCGGTTCCCGCCGAACGGCTGGCGGCCCACCATCGCCCCGGTGATCCCGCGGTTCACGTACAGATTGCCGACCGGAGTCCGCTCGCGGACGTAGCGGACGGTCGCCGGGTCGCGCGCGAACAGGCCTCCGGTGAGCGCGAACGGCAGCTCGTCGACGATCTCGCAGCCGTGCTCGACGTCACGGATCCGCTCGATCGCCAGCAGCGGCCCGAAGATCTCCTCGCTCAGCACCGGCGATCCCGGGTCGAGGTCGGCCGCGACCGTGGGCGCGCAGAACCAGCCACGATCGGGGACCGGCTCGACCCGCGCGACCACCCGGCCCTGATCCTCGGCCAGCGACGCGTAGCGGAGCACCCGCTCCTGGGCCGTGCGCTCGATCACCGGCGGCACCTCGGTGCCGAGCTCGCCGGCCTGCCCGACGACCAGCACCCGGCTGGCCCCGGCGACTCGCTCGATCAGCTGGTCCGCGATCGCCTCGTGGACAAGCACCCTGGCCGCCGCCGAGCACTTCTGACCGGCGTAGACGAAGGCCGAGGAGACGATCGCCGGCACCGCCTCATCGAGATCGGCGTCGGCGTCGACGATCACGCAGTTCTTCCCACCCAGCTCTGCCACCACGCGCTTGATGTGCCGCTGGCCGGGGACCGTGTCGGCGGCGGCGCGGATGATCTCGAGCCCGACCGGCTGCGAGCCGGTGAACGCGATCGTCGAGACCTCGGGGCGGCGAACCAGCGCCGCACCGACATCTCCCTCGCCGGTGAGCAGCGAGACCGCGCCCGGCGGCACGCCGCCGGCGCGGAGCGCCTGGACCAGCCGCAGCGCGCAGCCCGGCGATTGCTCGGCGGGCTTGAGCACCACCGCGTTGCCCGCCGCCAGCGCCCCCGCGGTCATCCCGCAGGGAATCGCGATCGGGAAGTTCCAGGGCGAGATCACCCCGGTGACACCGCGGGCGGCGTAGCGGTACTCGTTGCGCTCGCCCGGGACCTGAAGGACCGGCCGTCCCCGTTCCAGCTCGATCGCCGCGCGGGCGTAGTACTCGAGGAAGTCGATCGCCTCGCAGACATCGGCGTCCGCCTCCGGCCACGGCTTGGCGCACTCGCGCACCTCCAGCGCGGCCAGCTCGAGCCGACGCTCGCGCAACCACGCGGCGGCCCCGATCAGGGCGGCGGCGCGGTCCCCGGCCGGGAGCTGGCACCAGCGGCGAAATCCCTGCACCGCCTCGGCGATCGCGGCCTCGAGCTCCAGCTCGCCGGCGCGTGCGGCCCGGGCCACGAGGCGCTCGGGCTCGCCTGGATCGGTCGACTCGATCGCGGCGGCCCCGGGACCCGTGCTCTCCGAGCCGACGATCACCGGGACCTCCAGCGGGAGCATCTGGTCGACTCGCGTCAGTGCGTCGCTCAGCTGCGCGCGGACGGCGGCGCGGCGCAGCTCCAGCACGGGCTCGTTGGCAAAGGGGGGCAGGTTCGGCAAGCGCTCACGACCCTAACATCGCGCTACGGCGGCGCCAGCAGCGTCTCGAGCGGCACGCCACGGGCCTGCTCGTTGAGGAACGACTCGTTGCTGGTGTTCTCGAGCAGCCGGCGGACCAGATAGGCCATGCCCGCGACCAGATCGCCTACCGGGCAGTACGTCCGCACCCGGTGTCCCCGCGCCGCCAGCGCGTCCTGGAGCTCGTCGCCCAAGCCGCGCAGCACCTGCAGCTCCAGATCGCCGTCCTCACCGCCGGCGAACCGGTTGAAGGCGATCGCGTGTGACACCGAGCGCAGGTTGTGCGAGGCGACGGCCACGCGCACCGCGGGGCGGGCCTCCAGCAGCCGGCGGGTGAGCTGCTCGAAGTTCCGGTCGCATTCCGCCTTGACTTCGAACACCGGCGCCGGCCAGCCGTGCTGGCGGGCCTCGACGAGCTCGTGGTCCCAGTAGGCTCCCTTCACCAGCCGGACCTGCAGCGGGGGGGAGCGCTTGCTCGAAGACGCCCACTCGAGGATCTGCTCGAGCTGCCCGGGCGAATCGCGCAGGTAGGCCTGGAGCACGACGCCCGCCGACGGGCCGGCCACGAACTCGTCCTCCGAGAACAGCTCCAGTACCAGCTCGAGCACGGCTTCGCGGGAATCCAGCGACTCCATGTCGATGTGGATGTGGGCGCCGAGCTCCCGAGCGTGCGCCACCAGGGGCCGCAGCCGCCCGGCAGCGTCACGGCGGCCGATCTCCGGGGCGTCGGGCCGAAGCAGCGGCGTCAGGGCCGAGACCTTGACCGACACGTTCGCGCGCGGGATCGGCCCGTCGCTGTCGCTTTCGAGGATCGGCCGGCTCGGCCAGCGTCGCGCGGCCCGCGCCAGCTCCTCGAGTGCCGCCGCGCAGCGGCTGGCGTAGCGGTCGGCCTCGGCCGCGGTCACGGTCGCTTCGCCGAGCAGATCCACGGAGCTGGCGACGCCGCGCTCCCACAGGCCCCGCAGAACGCCCAGGGCGGCGTGGGGGTCCTCGCCGACGATGAACCGATGCGCCATGTGCCGGACCCCGCCGGCTGCGGCCACGCCCAGGGCCGTCCGTCCCGCCCTCGTGCCCGAGATCCGCATCGCCGCAGAGATCGGGAGCGGAGCCTCCGGGACCTCTTCCAGGAACGAGGTCAGATGACGCGCGAGATCGTCGAGCGACCGGCAGGCAGGGACCACGTCGACGAACCTGAACAAAGCGGCCCGGAGCTCGCGGTCGCCGGAGGCGAGTTCCATCGCCCGGGCGTCGAGCGCCCGCAGGGGATGGCGGGTGCTCGACGGGAAGGCGCGGGCGAGGTCGGCGCCCACCCGCCCGATCTCCCGCTCGAGCAGGTCGGCCCCGCTGGTCAAGGGCCGCTTCCGCCTGGGGCGGCCACCGTCGCCTCCGGCGGGGTCGCGCGCTCGATCGCCTCCCAGCTGACATCGCGGGCTCGGGCGGCTTCGTCGGCGGCGCCACCACCCCGAAGCCCGAACAGCCGCTTGGCGACCAGCAGGTAGATCACGACCGCGACGTTGATGATGAAGCCGATGATCTTCAAGGCGCTTCTGCGGTTGACGATCTCATATATCTCCAGCGGCAGCAGGATCGTCGTGGCCAGGAACGTCAGGTACTCGGCCCAGCGCTTGGTCAGCCACAACCCCACGGCCTCGATGCCTTCGAGCACTCCGTAGCCGAGCAGCGCGATCCCGACCACCCGCAGCGTGCCCGAGCGCAGCGAGAACAGCCGGTCGAGCTCGTGCAGGATGCCGACGTGACCGGAGTTCTGCACCGGCCCGCCGGCGACGCCGCCCTGGAGGTCGGTGAGGATCCGGTAGTAAGCGTCGCGCAGGCTCCTCTCGTGGCTCGCGAACAGAATCACGCCGAGACCGAGCAGGAGGAGGATCGTGAAGTGGATGGCCCGGTCGACGGCGATCAGCCGCAGCACGACCTTGTCGCGGAGAGCCTTGCCGCGCGGGGGAATCTCGATCTGGTCGCGATCGGGGGGGTGAGCGGGCCCGGCTTGGTCGGGCGGCGGAAGGACCACCCAGCTGTCGCACCGCAGGCAGCGGTGCCAGCGATGGCCCGCGTGCTCGCGCACGAGCAGGTCGTCCTGGAGCCGCAGCTCAGCCGCGTTGACACCAACCAGAGCGTGACCGCGGACGCCGCAGGTGATCAGCTCCCAGTCGAGCTTCCGGCGCGGCCTGGGGGTCTGCGTGCCCGGTGGCCGGGTCACGCGGCGCTCCTCGGCTGGTTGCATCGCTGCAACCGTACCGCCAGCCGCCCGGGCGCAAACGGCTACTGGAGGATGTTCACCGCGCGGGCGATGATCAGGCCGATCGTCACCAGCGACACGAGCGACTGAAGCCCCATGATGCTCTTGGCCGTCCGCGACAGGGGCATCGTGTCCGTGGGGCTGAGGGCCAGGGCGTTGGTCAGCGACAGGTACAGGTAGTCGATGAACTCCGGACGCCAATTCGCTGGCTGGATACGGTCGTCGTTCATCTGCGGGAAGAGAAAGTCGGGCGGGCCGTCGCGGCCAGCGGCCCGCCTGCCCGCGCCCCCTCGGTCGGTCTCCCAGTACCAGAGACCAAAGATGATCACGTTGGTCAGCCAGATCAGGGCTCCGGCGCCGACCAGCCCGCGACCGTTCGAAACATGATGATGGAGCAGCTCATGGCTGAGCAGGGCCAGCGACGTGATATTCGCAAAGCTCACCAACGCGGTCAGGCTCAGGCTCAGGCGCCGGCGGACCTTGTGCTCGCCCTCGAGCTCGCGCGGCGAGGCGAAGATCAGCACGACCAGAAGTGCGGCCTCCAGGGACGGCAGGAGGTAGCGCGGGCCGGCGGTCACCTCACCGGGCAGAAGCAACTGGAGGCCGATGGCAACCAGGACGGCAACCAGCGCGGGCCACAGCGGCTCCTTTTGCGTTGGAGGCGGGTACGGCCGCCCGGGCAGGGAGACTTCGCCCGTCGGTTGATCGAGTCCCTCGGTGGACTGCGCCACGGGGGGATAGTGGCACCCCGATCGGCCATCGGCTGCACCCGGGCAGCGCCGCCGTGGCAGGATCTCCACCCGAAGTGCCCGAACACCACTCGATGAGGCTCCGCCTGGCCATCGTCTCGCTGCTGAGCGCGGTGGCGCTCGGCGCCTGCGGCGGATCGAGCCACCCGGCCACGAGCACCGCCGCCTCGCAGGGATCGCCCCCAACCGGTTCCGCCGGCACGACGACGACGGCTCCGGCGAGCACCACGACGGCGGCGCAGGGGAGCACCACCACCGTCACCACGACCGTGTCCAGCACCACCAGCGCCGGCCCGCCGCCCTGTGTGGCCGCGGATCTCGCGGTGTCGTTCCTCGGCCAGCAGGGGGCCACCGGCCACGGCCTGCTCGGCTTCGCCCTGCGCAACGTCAGCGGGCGGGCCTGCCACACCTTCGGCTTTCCCGGCGTGCTGTTCCTGGACAAGGCCGGCCATGCGCTGCCGACCGATTCCACCCGCACCGAGCGCGACTTCTTCGGCCCCGCGCCCGAGGTCCCGCTGGTGCTGGGGCCGGGATCGACGGCGTCGTTCCGTCTCGGCGTCACCCACGGCGTGACCTCGACCGCGGACTGCACGACGGCCTACGGCCTGCAGGTGATCGCACCCGATGACACCCGGACGCTGGTGAGCACGATCCCCGGCGGGGCCTACGAGTGCCGGACGGCGACGGTCTCGCCGCTGCGACCGGCGAACTCGGCCTATCCCTGATCAGAGCCGCCGGCCAGGGCCGGCGCCGCCCACGGAGGACCGTGCTGCAGGATCCGGGTTACCTCCGTGGCCGGGAGGGCGGGCGAGAAATGGTCGCCCTGCGCGAACGCGCAGCCGATCCGCTCCAGCTCGCGGGCGTGCTGCGCGGTCTCGACGCCGTCGGCGACGGCGGTCAGCGACAGCGCTCGGGCCATCGTCACGATCGCCTCGCTGATCGCGGCGCTCCGATCCGACGTGCCGAGCCGCTCGACGAACGAGCGGTCGATCTTCAGCGTGTCCAGCGGCAGGCGGGTCAGGTGAGCGAGCGAGCAGTAGCCGGTGCCGAAGTCGGCCAGCGCGAGGCGCACGCCGATCGCCTTGAGCTCTCGCAGCGTCGCGGTCACCTCGTCGCCCTCTCGGAGCAGCAGGCTCTCGTTGATCCCGAGGCTCAGCGCGGCGGGGTCGAGGCCGCTCGCTCGCAGTACCCCGGCGACCCGTTCGGCGAGACCCCCGGCGGCGAACTGAGCCGGCGCGAGGCCGACGGAGATGCCGAGCGGGGCGCAGTCGGGCCGGCTCCGATGCCACTCGGCGGCGTCCCGGCATGCCTGCTCGAGCACCCAGCCGCCGATCTGCTCGACCAGCCCGCCCTCCTCGGCCGTGGGCATGAAGTCGCCGGCCTCGAGCAGGCCGCGCTCGGGATGCTCCCAGCGGGCGATCGCCTCGACACCGGCCATCGAGCGATCTTCCAGCACCACCAGGGGCCGGTAGGTCAGCCGCAGCTCCCCGTGCTCGAGCGCGCGTCGCAGAGCCTCCTCCTCGCGCAGCCGGCCGAGCGCACGGCCTCGGATCGCCTCGTCGCACAGCTCATAGCCGGTGCCGCGGTCCTTGGCGCGGTACATCGCGGCATCGGCGTCACGGATCAGCTCCGCCGGCAGCTCGCCGCCCCGGGCGATCGCGATGCCGATGCTGGTGGTGATGAACTGCTCGCTGCCGGCGAGCACGAACGGTCGCGCGAACACCGAGGCGATCCGCTCGGCCATCTCGATCGCGTCGCGTTCGTCGCCCACGTCCTCGATCAGAATCCCGAACTCGTCGCCTCCGAACCGGGCCACGGTGTCGCTGGCACGGATCGCGCGCTTCAGCCGCGGCGCCACCGCGGCCAGCAACTCGTCGCCCACCTGGTGGCCCAGGCTGTCGTTGATCGACTTGAACCGGTCGAGGTCGAGGAACAGGATCGCGGCCAGGCCGCCTCGACGCTCGAGGCGGGCCAGGGCGTGCTCCAGACGGTCTCCGAACAGCACCCGGTTCGGCAGTCCGGTCAGGGAGTCGTGGAGCGCGCGATGGCGGATCCCGTCCTCGATCGCCTGTCGTTCGAGCGCGTCGGCGAGGACGTTCGCGAGCGCCTGGAGAAAGTCGAGGTCGGCCGCCGTGTAGCTGCGGGCCGCCGTCGAGTGCACTCCGAGCACGCCCAGCGGTCCCGTGGGGGCGTCGATCGTCACCGTCGCGCCGCTGCGGACGCCGAGCTCCCGCATCATCCGCGACCGCTCGAACCTGGTCTCGGTGGTCCAGTCCGAGACCACCACCGGCGCGCGACTGAGGATCGTGTAGCCCGCCTGTGAGGCGCTCCCGATCGGCGAGCGGAACTTGCCCACCGCCTCGGCCGGCCAGCCCACGCCCGCCCTGAGGATGAAGCAGTGGTCCGTCTGCACCAGCTCCAGCACGGCGGCGACCTCGGCCTCGAGCTGCGCCGCCGCGCAGGCGACCGCCTCCTGCATCAGCTCGGGCGGGCTGGCCCCTTCGAGCGCGTGTTCGCCGAGCCTGGCCACCGTGGCCTGCTGGGCGGCGCTGCGGGACAGCTCCAGCTCGGCCTGCTTCTGCTCGCTGATGTCGGAGAGCACGCCGTGCCAGCGCTCGATGCCGTCGCGGTCGCGGACGAGCACGGCGTCGTCGCGAATCCACACCACGTCACCGTTGCGGTGGAGCATCCGGTACTCGAGCGCGCCGGTGTCGGGCGTCCCCGCCAGGTGGTCCAGCTCCATGCGGATCACGTGCTCGCGGTCGTCCGGATGCAGGCGCTCGGCCCACAGGCGGGGATCGGCGAGCCACTGCTGCGGCGGGAAGCCGAGGATGGCCTCGATCTGGGGGCTGACGTAATGCCACTGGCCGGCATCGCCGGAGTCGGCGACGTACACGACCGCCGGCAGCCGGTCGAGCAGCTCCGGGTAGTTCGGGCTCAGGTGGCCCAGCCGCTCCGGTCCCGGAGAGGAGGCGGGATCGACGTGGGCGCGTGCTGGATGGCGCGCCATCCCTTCTTTATCGGCACTCGCGGTCGTGGGCGCGAGTGCGGCCGCCGCCGCAGGCGCGGTCAGCGAGCCGCCGGCTCGAGCGCCTGGAAGCGGACGACGCCATCGCGCTCCTCCTCGCGCACGCGCTCCTCGCGGGCGAGCAGGTCGAGGTGACCCAGGACCTCGGAGATGGTCAGATAGCTCTGGGTGACGGCGACGTTGCCCCACATCTGAAGCGCGATCTCATACGCGGTCAGGGGACCCTCGGCGAGGATCCCCAGCACCTTGCCCGCCCGGCGCTGATGCATCCGCAGCCGCTCGTCGATGAGCCCGGCATGATCGACGATCGGCTCTCCGTGCCCCGGGAGGACCAGCTCCACCGGCAGCTCCCGGGTGGCCCGCATCGACTCCATGTAGTCGAGCAGGGCCGGGGGCCGGCGGCTCGTCGGATCACCGTTCAGCGGCCGCGAAATCAGCGGATTGGAGGAGACGCGCGCGAGCAGATGATCGCCGCCGATCAGGATCCCCCGATCGCGATCGAAGAAGATCGTGTCCGAGGGGCTGTGCCCGGGCCGGTGAAGCACCTCGAATGACCGATCGCGCAGCGCCAGCGTGTCGCCCTGGCGCAGCGGTTGCGTGACCCGGCCGCTGGAACCGAAGGCCCGGAACGCGGCGCCGACGGCGCCCAGGACGGTGGCCAGCTCCGAGGGGACGCCGTGCCTGCGCATGACCGCGTCCGCGAACTCGTCGTCGGCCGCCGCGCTGGCGCCGAAATTCTCCAGGTAGCCGGTGAGCGCGTGAAAGGCCGCGACCTCGGCTCCCGAGCGACGGGCCAGGATTTCGAGCAGCCCCAGGTGGTCCATGTGCTGGTGGGTGAGCACGATCAGCCCCAGATCCTCGATCGTCCGCCCGTGTCCGGCCAGCGCCCGCTCGAGCTCATCGAGTGACTTGCCCGAGTTGGGCCCGGTGTCGACCAGCGTCAGCGGGTCGTCCTCGATCAGGTAGCAGTTGACCCGACCGATCAGGAACGGGGTGGGCACGGCGAGCCGGTGAATGCCGGCGCGGACGGCGGGGGCGAGCGTGTCGGCGGCCGGGCCGTCGCGCTCCGGGGCGTCGCGCTCCGGAGCGTCGCGCCCGAGCGAGTCCGCGGCCCTGGCGTCGCGCTCCGGGGCGCTCACGCCCGGATCACGGCGAGCACCTCGTCGCGCCGTCGTTCCATCTCCTCGCGTGAGCGGAGCGACTCCAGACACAGCCGCAGCAGCGGCTCGGTGTTCGAGGGGCGGACGTTGAAGTGCCAGTCCTCGTACTCCACCGACAGGCCGTCGAGACGGTACTGCTTGCCGTCCGCGTAGCGGGAGGCGAGCTCCTCGAGCTTCGCGTCCTGATCGGCGACCTCGGAGTTGATCTCGCCGGAGATGAAGTAGCGCGAGCGGTAGGGCTCGAGCAGCTCCGACATCCGCGCGCCGCGGTCCGAGAGCAGCTCGAGGATCAGCAGCGCCGGGATCGTCCCCGAATCCGCGCAGTAGAAGTCGTGGAAGTAGTAGTGGCCCGAGACCTCTCCGCCGAACGCGCCCCCCTCCTCGCGCATGCGGGTCTTGAAGAAGGCGTGCCCAACGCGGTTCATCAGCGCCGTGCCGCCGGCGCGCTCGACCGTGTCGGGCACCGCCCGGCTGGCGCGCACGTCGTACAGGATCGTGGCCCCGGGCTGCTTGGCGAGGATCGATTCCGCCAGCAGGGCGGTGAGGAAATCGCCGTCGACGAACGATCCCGTGTCGTCGATGAAGAAGCAGCGATCGGCGTCGCCGTCCCAGGCGATCCCGAGGTCGGCCTTGCGCTCGACCACCTCGCGCATGATGAACTCGCGGTTCTCGGGCAGGAGCGGGTTGGGTTCGTGGTCGGGAAACGTGCCGTCGGGCTCCCAGTAGGCCTTGATCAGCTCGAGTCCGAGCTCCTCCAGCAGCGGACCGACCATCGGGCCGGCCATGCCGTTGCCGCCGTCGACGACCACGCGCAGCGGCTCGATCACGCCCGGATCGATGAACTGAAGCGTGGCGCGGTGAAACTCCTCGGCGATGTCTACATCCTCGACCGCGCCACCCCCGGGCGGGTCGCCGAGGCCGTCCTCGATCCGCGCCCTGACCTCGCCGATCCCGGCGTCACCCGAGAGCGCGATCGCGCCCCGCTTGACCAGCTTGGCCCCGGTGTAGCCCTTTGGATTGTGTGACGCCGTGCACATCAGCCCCCCGTCGAGCTCGCGCGAGCCGACCAGGTAGTAGAGCATCTCGGTGGCGACCTCGCCGGCGTCGAGCACCTTTGCCCCCTCGCCGCACATCCCGTCGCGATAGCAGGCCGCCAGCTCCGGGGCGCTCAGCCGCATGTCGTGCCCCAGCCCGAGCGTGAGCTCGGCGGCCGGCTTGTCCTCGAGCTCGGCGATCACGCGCGCGAATGCCCGCCCGATCGCCGCCGCGCCGGGAGCATCGATCTCGTCCGGATACAGGCCCCGGATGTCGTAGGCCTTGAAGATCTCGGGGTTGATGGACGCAGCCTATCTAGACTTGACCGTGATGTCCGGTCACTCAAAATGGCACTCGATCAAGCACAAGAAGGCCGTCGTCGATGCGCGGCGCGGCCAGCAGTTCACCAAGCTCGCGCGCGCGGTCACGGTCGCCGCCCGGGAGGGCGGGGGCGATCCGGACGGTAACCCGGCGCTGGCGCTGGCGATCCAGAAGGCCCGCGACGCGTCGATGCCGAAGGACAACATCGAGCGAGCGATCGCCAAGGGAACCGGCGACGGTGTCGATGCCGCCCAGATCGAGAGCGTGGTCTACGAGGCTTACGGCCCGGGAGGGGTGGCCTTGCTGATCGAGGCGGTCACCGACAACCGCAACCGGACCGGCGCCGATGTGCGCCACATCCTCTCCAAGCACGGCGGCAACCTCGGCGAGCCGGGGTCGGTCTCCTACCTGTTCGACAAGCGGGGCGTGATCGTCGTCGACGCGAGCCGCTACGGCGAGGACGATCTGATGCCGGCAATCGATGCCGGCGCTGAGGACATCTCGCTCGACGACGACGTGTTCGAGGTGATCACCGAGGCCACCGACTTGGGGCCGGTGCGCCAAGCGCTCGAGTCCGCCGGCGTCGAGATCGACAGCGCCGACGTGACCCAGCGTCCGAAGTCGCGGGTCCCGGTGGCGGACGGTGACGCGGCGAAGCTGATGAAGCTGATCGACACGCTCGAGGAATCCGACGACGTCGGCGCGGTGCACGCGAACTTCGATGTCGACGCCGCCGTGCTCGAGCGGATCGCCGGCTGATCAAGTTCTTACGCAAGTCGGCAAGGCGACCGCTACCCTCACCGCCTTCGATGACCAAACGAATCCTTGCCACATCGGCCGTGACGCTGCTCGGCCTCGGCCTGGCCGCCTGCGGCAGCTCGCAGGCGCCGGGGGTTTCGGCGGCGCCCTCGGCGGGAGCGACCGCCCCGCCGCCGTCGACTCCCAGCACCGCCTCGACCACGACGCCGAGCACCACGACGACCGCCGTGCAGACACCCAAGCCGCCGTCGCCGCTGTCCAAGAAGCCCGTCGTGACCGTGCCCAGCACGCCGGCGCCGAAGTCGCTGGTGGTCAAGGATCTGATCACCGGGACGGGCAAGACCGCCACTCCCGGAAGCACGGTCACCGTCAACTACGTCGGCGTGCTCTACAAGGGCGGGAAGGAGTTCGACTCCTCGTGGAAGCGCCACCAGACGTTCAGCACCGCCCTGACCAACGGCAACGTGATCGCCGGCTGGGTCAAGGGGATCCCCGGCATGAAGGTGGGCGGCCGGCGCGAGCTGATCATCCCGCCGAGCCTGGGCTACGGGAAGACGGGCAGCCCGCCTGCGATCCCGCCTAACGCGACGCTCGTCTTCGTCGTCGATCTGCTCGCGGTTTCGTAGCCGGCGCCGGGTCCTCGAGCCTCCGGGCCCGGTACAGCGGCACCGTCTCGGGCACGCCCTTGAAGCGGTGACGGCCGGCGAATGACCACTCGAACTCCTCGGCCGCGGCATCGCGCACGGCCTCGGTGCAGAGGACGCTCCCGGGGCGGGCGATCCCGGTCACCCGGCTGGCGAGGTTGACCGAGTTCCCGTAGTAGTCGCCGCTGCGCAGGATCGCCGGGCCGCTCGCGATGCCCGCCCTCAGGGCGGGCAGCTCGGCCGCCTCGACGGCTTCGACGAGCGACAGTGCGGCGCCCACCAGAGGCGCGATCTCCGGACTGACGAACATCGCCGCGTCGCCAATCATCTTGACCAACCGCACGGGAGCCGCCGACGCGTCGGCCGCCAGCTCGGCCAGTCGCCCGGCGACCGAGCCCAGATCCTCGACCTCGACCTCTCCGCCGAGCCGAGTGAAACCGACCAGGTCGGCAAAGCCCACCCCGAGCTCCTGCGCATCGGGGATCTCGCCGGCTTCGCGCTCTGCCCGTCCCAGCACGCCGCGGCGTACGGCCTCACGGAGGTGTCCGTTGAAGACGGCCACCAACACCGGCGTGAGCGCCGGCGTCAGCTCCTCGGCGAGCGTCGCGAATCGCCGCGCCACGTCCTCCTCGCTGTCGCCCCGCTTCAGGAACGTGTTGCCGAAGGTCGCGGTGATCGTGGCCGCGAGCCGTGACATGCCCTCGCCCAACACCCTGGTGATCTGCGCGATCGCCGGCTCGCTGAAGCCGGCGTCGAGAAACAGCTTGACCGACGTGGCCGCCTCGAGCTCCTCAGCGGTGAATACGGGGTCATCGGGCCCCACCTCGGGCAGACCGCTCAGGCGCCTGATGCGGAGCGTCACCTCGGCCGGGACTCCCGTCTCCCGCTCGATCTCGCGGGCGGTCAGCTCGCCGCCCAGCACCCGCTCGACCGGCAGCAGGGCCAGCCGCTCCTCGGCCACGGCGGCCTTGAGCTCATCGAGCCCGACGCCGTCGCGGGCGAGCTGCTCGAGCAGGCGCCGGCGCGCCGCCCGATCTTCCCCTTCCAGCCCGTCGAGCAGCCCGGCGGCCTCGAAGTCGATCCCGGGATCGTCGGAGTCCATCCCGGCATCATGACCACAGCGTCCGCTAGCATCGCCCATCCCTCGCGGTTGGCCATCGTCCGGCACCGTTTCAGTCTCCGACCCACGCTCCGATGCTTTCGATCCTGATGCCCGTCTACAACGAGCGCGAGCGCGTCGAGCGCGCGATCGCCGAGGTCCTGGCCACCGAGCTGCCGGCCGAGTTCGAGCTCATCGTCGTCGATGACGGCTCCACCGACGGGACCCGCGAGCTCCTGCGTGATGGGGACTGGGACGGTCGCGTCCGCCTGTATGAGCACCCCGAGAATCGCGGCAAGGGCGCAGCGGTTCAGACCGCGCTGACACAGGCGCAGGGCGAGCTCGCGGCGATCTTCGACGCCGACCTGGAGTACGACCCGGCCGATCTGGGGCTGCTGATGCCGCCCCTGCTCGACGGTCGCGCCAACGCCGCATTCGGGGTGCGCGCCTTCGACGGGTACACGAGCCATTCGTTTCTGTTCGTGCTCGGCAACAAGGGCGTCACGCTGGCGTGCAACATCCTGTTCAACGTGTACCTGCACGACATCATGACCTGCCACAAGATGATCCGGACGGACATCTTCCGCAGCCTGCCGCTCAGCTCCGCGGGCTTTTCGATCGAGCCGGAGATCACGGCGCGGCTGGTACAGCGGGGCGAGCGCATCTTCGAGGTTCCGGTTCACTACCGCGCGCGTACCAACGAGGAGGGCAAGAAGCTGACCGCCGTGGACGGCTTCCGCGCCGTGGGGACGCTGCTGCGCTGCCGTTTCTCGAACCGGTGAGCACGCTGGCGAGCAAGCCCAGGCTCGCTCCGCGCTCGCGGTTCTCCGCCGCCGCGGTCGCGGGGTCGCAGGCGCCGTTCGTGCTCGCGCTCGTGGTCTCATTCGCGCTGGCCGCGCTGTCCGCGGCCGTGCTGCCGACGGTGGCCAGCTACGACCCGTGGTCCTGGATCGTGTGGGGCCGCGAGGTGTTCGACCCCCATCTCAGCTTCTTCGTCGGCGGCGGCCCCTCGTGGAAGCCGCTGCCGGTGATGTTCACGGCGATCTTCGGTCCGTTCGGGGCCGCCGGCCCGACCCTATGGGTGATCACGGCTCGCGCCGGCGGGGTGATGGCGCTGATCGCCGCCTACCGCCTCGGGGCGCTGCTGGTCAGCCGCGGCCGCGAGGCCGCCGTGGCGGGTGCGGCGCCGGTCGCGCGCTGGGAGCCGGTCGCCGCGGGCCTGCTCGCGGCCGCCGGGGTGCTGCTGACCCAGGATTGGTTCTACTACATGTTCCGCGGCACATCGGAGCCGATGCTGGTGGGCCTCTCGCTGTGGGCAGTCGATCGCCATCTGGCCGGCCGCTACGTGCTCGCGTTCGTGCTCGGCGTCGCCGCCTCGTTGATCCGCCCGGAGTGGTGGCCGTTCGTAATCCTGTATGGGATCTGGCTGTACCGCCGGCAGCCCCGCCCGTCACTGCTGATCCTGATCCTCGCCGGCTGGGTGGCGATCCCGTTCTTCTGGTTCGTGCCGCCGTGGATCAGCACCGGTCAGCCGCTGCTCGCCGCGACTCATGCCCACGAGTACAACGGCCATCTCGGCTCCGATCCGTTCCTCGAGGTGCTGCGCCGGGGCGCCGACCTCCAGGTCGTGCCCTGGCTGGTGTTCGCGGTCGTGGCGGTGGCGATCACCTGGTGGCACGAGCGCGATCGCGTGATCCTGGGCCTCGCCGCCGGGGCGCTGGCGTGGTGGGTGCTGGTGGTGGCGATGACGCTCGACGGCTATCCAGGCCTGGAGCGGTTCTTCCTGCCCGCGGCCGGCATCGTCTGCGTCCTCGGCGGGGTCGGACTGGTGCGGGCGGCACGGCTGATCGGGGATCGTGGCGCCGCGCTGGGCGGCACGACCGCGAGGGGATGGCTCGCCGTAGCGGCGGCGGCCGTGTTCGTCGCGGTCTCGATCCCGTTCACGATCACCCGGATCGATGCCGCCCGCGCGGCCAAGCCGACCGCGGCCCGCGCCGTGACCCGCTTCAACGAGCTCACCGCCGCGGTGGCCGCGGTCGGCGGCCACGACGGCGTGTATCCGTGCAAGTCGAGCTTCGCCGCCATCAACCACTCGGCCCAGACGGCGCTGGCGTGGAAGCTGCACGTAACCCTGGAGCGCGTCGGCACCTCGATGCACGAGCCCGGCGTGATGTTCGTCGGCCCCCACGACTCGATCGACGGGGGCCCGCCCAGGGTCGATCCCCGCCTGAACCGGATCCAGCTGATCGCCAAGGTCGGCCCCTGGCGCATGTACCGGGCCTGGACGACCGGCCTGCCGGCGGCCTGCGTCGGGCGGTAAGGGCCCGCGCCTGGCGGCCGCTGGCACCAACTTCGGCGTTTACGTTCCGAATTCCGAACGTCCGAACAACAACGCCAAAGATCGTGCCCACCCTGGGGAGGCGTCCGGGACCATGCGGAGAATCCCTGAAGATGGTCGTCCTCGGAATCGATCCCGGCACCGCCAGCACGGGCTTCGGCGTGGTTGAGAGCGTCGGCTCGGGGCTGCATGCGCTCGCGGACGGGGTGATCGCCACGCGCCCGGGCGTGGCTCTCGAGCGCCGCCTGGCCGAGATCCACATGCGCGTGGGCGAGCTGATCGAGCTCTACGGGCCGGGCGCGGTCGCGATCGAGCAGCTCTACTTCGGCACCAACGCCCGTACCGCGTTCGCCGTCGGGCAGGCTCGCGGGGTGGTGCTGCTGGCTGCCGGGCAGCGCGAGGTGCCCACGCGCTCCTACACCCCGCAGCAGGTCAAGGGAGCGGTGTGCGGGAACGGCCGGGCCGGCAAGGACCAGGTGGCGCGGATGGTGGCGCGGCTGCTCGGCCGCGATGCCCCCCCGAGCCCCGACCACGCCGCCGACGCGCTCGCGGTCGCGATCTGCGATCTCAACCGGGCGCCGCTGGCACGCGCGGTGGGGCGGACATGATCGCGCTCGTCTCGGGCAAGGTTGCGGTCCGCCGCGCCGATCACGTAGTGATCGAGTGCGCCGGCGTGGGCTATCGGCTCGCGGTGTCAGCCGAGACACTGCGCCACGTGCCCGCGATCGGCCACGAGGTGCTCCTCCACACGCATCTGGTCCTCCGCGACGACGCGATCCAGCTCTACGGATTTGCCACCGAGGAGGAACGCGAGCTGTTCCTGATGCTGCTCGGAGTGCAGTCCGTCGGTCCGAAGGTGGCGCTGGCCGTGCTCTCCGGCGGCCCCCCGCGCGAGCTGCTCGCGGCGCTCGCCGCCGGCGATTCCGGTCGCTTTCAGTCCGTCCCCGGAATCGGCAAGCGCACGGCCGAGCGGATCATCGTCGAGCTGCGCGAGAAGGTCGGCGCGGCCCTCCCGGAGCAGGCGATCTCGATCACGCGCGGCGATGACCCGCGGGCGCTGGCGCGGGAGGGCCTGGTCGGGCTCGGGTACACCGTCCAGGAGGCCGACGAGCTGCTCGACGGCGCCGCCGGAGAGCGTCCCGAGGAGCTGATCGCGCACGCGCTGAGGACGGCCCGCCGATGAACGCCAGGGTGCAGACGCCCGAGGCCCTGCCTGAAGACGACCTCGACCGCTCCCTGCGGCCTCGGCGGCTCGAGGACTTCGTCGGCCAGGAGGCGCTGAAGGACCAGCTCGGCGTCTCGATCGCGGCCGCGGCCGCCCGCGGGGAGGCGCTCGACCACGTACTGTTGGCCGGACCCCCGGGACTGGGCAAGACCTCGCTGGCGCAGATCCTCGCCGCCGAGCTCGAGGTTCCGTTCGTCCAGACCGCGGGTCCCGCGCTCGAGCGCAAGGGCGACGTGGCCGCGTTCCTGACCGCGCTGGAGCCCCGCTCGGTGTTCTTCGTCGACGAGATCCACCGCTTGCCGCGGGCGCTGGAGGAGACGTTCTACCCGGCGATGGAGGACCGCTGCCTGCCGATCACGGTCGGGCAGGGAGCCGGGGCCCGCGTGGTCACGCTCGAGTTGCCCCCGTTCACGCTGATCGGGGCGACGACCAGAACCGGGTTGCTGACCACGCCGCTGCGCGATCGCTTCGGGATCCAGCACCGGCTCGAGCACTATGCGCCCGAGGAGCTGGCTCAGATCGTCCGCCGCTCGGCTCGGCTGCTGGGCGTGGCCATCGAGGACGCCGGCGCGGTGACGATCGCCAGTCGCAGCCGCGGCACCCCCCGGGTGGCCAACCGGCTGCTCAAGCGCGTGCGCGACTACGCCGAGGTCCGCGACGCCGGCGTGGTCACCGAACGGGTGGCCGGCTCGGCACTCGACCTGCTCGAGGTCGACCACGAGGGGCTCGACCGGCTCGATCGCGAGATCCTGCGCGCGATCTGCGAGAAGTTCGACGGTGGCCCGGTCGGCCTGTCGACGCTCGCTGTGGCCGTGGGCGAGGAACAGGACACGATCGAGGACGTGTACGAGCCCTACCTGCTCCAGCGCGGCCTGATCGAGCGAACGCCCCGGGGCCGCGCGGCGACCAGGCGCGCCTACGCCCACTTGGGTCTGCGCCCGCCCGGGCCGATGACTCTTCTCTAGCTCTTAAGCGCGGCGGTCATAGTCGATCGGGCCGTGCCTAGCGGGAGCGCCCCGAACCCGGGGCGCTCCCGTTCCCACGGGCAACAAGAAGTCAACAAACCTCCTGGCTATCCTCAACCAACCCACGCCATGGCCCACGAGCACTACTTCATCTGCCCCCACTGCGGCAATCGATCGATGGCCAGCTCCCGCAACGAAGGCTTTCGCAACGATGTCCGCGGCTGCGAGAAATGCGGCTTCGCCTATCTGTTCGAGCTCCTCGACGACTACTACCCGGCGCCGAACGCGGCCTTCTTCGCCTGTGACAAGGACGGCCGGGTCGTCGACTGCGGTCGCGGCTCGTTCGAACTGACCGGGCTCAGAACCGAACAGGCGATGGGACGCGTGGTCAACGAGGTTCTCGGCCTGCGCTTCGACGATGGCACCGACCACATCGGGACGGCGCTCGAGTGGGAGGTTCGGGTTCAGGGCAAGCCGGTCGAGGTCAACGCCGAGCACGACCTGCCGGCGCGGGCGGTGGCCGACATCTTCCCGGCCTACGACGATGAGGAGGGCGGTGTGCTCGTGGTGCTCACGCCCACCAACCACCACTCGTCGTAGCATCCATAGACGCCGATGACCGACCGCCAGCGCTACGGCTTCGTCTTAGCCCTCGTCATCGGGCTGATCGTCGCATCGGCCGTTGTCCTGACCCAGTTCCCGACCCGGCTCGGGCTCGATCTGAAGGGCGGCACGCAGCTCGTCTATCAAGGCCTGCCGTCGCCTCAGACGCCGAAGGTGACGCAGGATGCGCTCGCCCGCGCGGTCAACATCATGCGCGAGCGGGTCGACCAGCTGGGCGTCGCCGAACCCGAGATCCAGACCTACGGGGGCAACCAGATCTCCGTCGGCCTCCCCGACGTCCAGGACACCTCGCGGGCCGAGAAGCTGGTCGGGTCCACGGCGCAGCTGTACTTCTACGACTGGGAGGCCAACGTCCTCACCCCGAACGGGAAGACGGTCGCCAGCCAGCTGCAGACCCAGGACCCGACCGCGGTCACGCTCAGCCAGGGAAGCGGCGGCGGCCCGGGTTATCCAGGGTCGGGCAGCATGCCCCTCTACCAGGCTGTCAAGTTGGCCTCCACACAGCCTCCCCGAGTCTCCTCCAACAGCTCCCGGCTCACCAACCAGTACTACATGTTCGGGGCGCCGGGGAGCCCGGCCTGTCAGGCCGCGGCGAAGTTCTACGCCACCACCGTCCAGGTGGGCCAGCACTGCTACCTGTCCGGCCCCGACGACAACGTTGGGGACCTGCAGCAGGGCCTGCCGCCCGGCGTGTCCGCCTCCGAGGGCCAGGTCCTGACCGTTCCTCCCGGGACCGTGGTCCTCCAGGCCGCCGACGTCAGCTCCAAGCACACCACCCCGTTCTTCAGCCCCTCGGCCCAGTTCTACGTGCTCAAGGACAACGTGGCGCTGCTCGGCAACGAGATCACCAACCCACAGCAGAGCACCGACCAGACGGGCAGCCCGGACGTGACCTTCGGGTTCACCTCGAGCGGGGGCTCCAAGTTCCAGAAGGTCACCCAGGAGATCGCCCGCCGGGGAGAGTTCGACAGCGTCGGCTCGACCACGCTCAACCAGCACTTCGCCGTCGCGCTCGACAACAAGCTGGTCACGGTCCCGCAGATCGACTTCCACCAGTACCCGGACGGCATCACGGGCGGCAACGGCGCCAACATCACCGGCGGTTTCACGAGCCAGTCGGCACAGGACCTGGCCACCCAGCTCCGTCTGGGCGCACTGCCGATCAACCTGAAGCTGATCTCCGTCTCCCAGGTGTCGGCGACGCTGGGCAAGCAGGCGCTCCATCAGGGCCTGCTCGCGGGCGGGGTCGGCCTGCTCGTCGTCGCCATCTTCCTGCTTCTCTACTACCGGCTTCTCGGCGTGATCGCGGTCGCCGGGCTGGCCGTCTACGCCCTCTACTTCTACGCGCTGATCAAGCTGATCCCGATCACGCTGACGCTGCCCGGGATCGCCGGTCTGATCCTGACCATCGGCGTCGCCGCCGACGCCAACATCGTGATCTTCGAACGGGTCAAGGAGGAGATCCGCGGCGGTCGCTCGGTCCGCCAGGGGATCGTCACCGGCTACCGCAAGGGCCTGACCGCGATCATCGACGCCAACGTGGTCACGATCATGACCGCGTTCATCCTGTTCGTGCTCGCGACCTCCGAGGTTCAGGGATTCGCGTTCACCCTGGGCATCGGCACATTCGTGTCGCTGTTCACGGCCGTGATGGCCACCCAGGCGATCCTGATGACGATGAGCGGCTCGCGGGCGATCTCGCGGCCGTCGGCGCTCGGCGCCGGGGGCAAGAAGCACGTCTGGCGCTTCGACTTCATGGGCGCCTCGCGGTACTTCTTCTCGATGTCGGGGGTGATCCTGCTGATCGGCGCGCTGGCGATCGGCGGCAGGGGGCTGAACCTGGGGATCGACTTCACTTCGGGCACGCGAATCACCACAAGCCTGGTGCGGCCCGCCAGCCAGGCCCAGATCTCATCGATCATGAGCTCGGTCGGCGCGACCAACCCGACGATCCAGAAGGTCACCAACAAGAGCCTCGGCACCAACGTCTGGCAGATCTCGTCCAAGCAGCTCCAGCCCGGCAACGTCGAGCAGGTGAAGTCCGAGCTGACCAGCAAGTTCGGGCTGCACAACAACACGTTCGACTCCACTTCCGTCGGCCCGACGTTCGGCCGCACCGTCGCCAACAGCGCCGTGGTGGCGATCATCGCCTCATTGCTGGTGATCTCGGCCTACGTGGCGCTGCGGTTCGAATGGAAGTTCGCGGTTCCGGTGCTGATAGCGCTGATGCACGACCTCCTGATCACCGCCGGCGTGTACTCGCTGACCGGCCGCCAGGTGACGACGGCGACGGTGGCCGCGCTCTTGACCATCTTGGGCTACTCGCTTTACGACACGATCATCGTCTTCGACCGAATACGCGAAAACGTGCCCCGAATGCCCCGCGCTGCCTTCTCGCAGATCGTCAACCGCTCCATGTCGGAAGTGCTGACCCGGTCGATCGCCACCACCTCCTGCACCCTGATGCCGATCCTGGCGCTGCTGTTGTTCGGCGGCGGCGAGCTGAAGGACTTTGCCTTTGCGCTGCTGATCGGCGTCGCGTCGGGCGCCTACTCGTCGATCTTCATCGCCTCGCCGGTGCTCACCCACTGGAAGGAGCGCGAGCCGATGTACCGGGCCCGCCGGCAGCGGATCGAGGACGAGCTCGGGGTCGTGCCCGCCTACGCGAGCACCGGTGCCGACGTCGAGCCCGTGCCGAAGCGCCCGAAGCGCCCCGGCCGGCTGACCACGCCCGAGGCGGAGACGCTGTCGGCCGCCGAGTTCGAGCAGATGAAGCGGGACATCGCCGAGGAGGAGGCCGAGGTGTCCAGCAGCCACACTTCAACGCTGATCAAGCGTCTCGCTCACACACCTGAGGCCGACGCCGCCCCCACCACCGCCAAGCCGTCGCGCCGAAGCGGTCGGGGAGCCGGGCGGCCGGCTGGCGACGGCGCGCCGCGGCCCGCCGGCGGTCGCGCCGGTCGGGCGACTCGGCCCGCCGGCGATGGCGCCCCGGCACGGCCCGCCGGCGATGGCGCGCCGGCACGGCCCGCCGGCGATGGCGCGCCGGCACGGCCCGCCGGCGATGGCGCGCCGGCACGGCCCGCCGGCGATGGCGGCCCGGCACGGCCCGCCGCCGACGCCGCGCCGCAACCCGCCGGCGACGACCAGGCGCCCGCGCCGGCGCCGGACATCGCCGAGAACGAGGGCGTGGCGCCCGTCCCGAAGGCCAAGGGCGCCTCGAAGAGCAAGACGCGCAACCGCCGCCACGGGAGGCGCAGATAGCCATGGGGATGCTCGCCTGGGTGATGATGGGCCTGGCCATCTGGCACTTCACGATCTGGCTCCCGGACCGCTTCTGGGGCGGGATCGTGGGCGCGTTCGTGGGCGCGCTGATCGGGGCTGCCTTGTTCGGATTGGCGATCAACGGCTTTCACATCCCCGGTCGACACGACACCCATCTATCGACGGCGCTGGAGGCGATCCCCGGCGCCCTGATCGGAATCGCGATCGTGTACTTCGCCGGCGTGCGGCGTGAGCGCGCCGGCGGCGTGGGGGGCATCGGGCTGACCTGAGCCGCGCCGGCGGCGTGGGGGGCATCGGGCTGACCTGAGCCGGCAGGTCCGAGCGTGCGACCCCATCCGTGGAGATCTTGGGCCATATACGCCCCAAATCTCCACCGACGTCGCGTCGGACGGGCCGGGATCTTGGCGGCGCGACCGCGAACACCCGGCGATTTCGTCACGGCGTGTGACGCTTCTGTGGCAAACCGCCGCCGGCGCCGCCGATCCGTCGGGAGCCCCCCGTACCCTGCCGACATGTCTGAGGCCGCACCGGCGCCGCAACGGAAGCCGCCAGCGGTGGGGTTGCGGGTGGTCCCCGGGACGGCGGAGCCGGCCGTCGGTCCCGGCCCGGCGCCCGAATCCGCCGGCGCCTTCCCGGCGTCCGAATCCGCCGGCGCCTTCCCGGCGTCCGAATCCGCCGGCGCCTTCCCGGCGTCCGAGCCCCCCGCCGCCAACGTCGCGCCGGCGCCCGAGCCAGCCACCCGCCGCCCCCCGACACCGACCCTCGAGATCCCCCGCTACGACTTCCCGGCGGCGCTGGCGCTGGAGCGGGAGCTCGGGGTCAGCCACGTCGTCTCCCAGCTGCTGGTCCGCCGCGGCCTCGGCGACCCGCGCGCCGCCCGCGCCTTCATCGAGGCGCGGGAGGGGCACGACTGGAGCGCGTTCGAGGGGATCGACGCCGCGGCGGCGCTGATCCAGCGCCACGTCAACACCGGCAGCCGGATCGTCGTCCATGGCGACTACGACGTCGACGGCGTCTGCGCCACCGCGATCATGATCCGCGCCCTGCGCTCGCTGGGCGCCGACGTCGGCTGGTTCCTGCCCGATCGGATCGACGATGGCTACGGCGTCTCGATCGCCACCATCGAGCGCCTGGCCGCTCGCGGCACCGGTTTGCTGATCACGGTCGACTGCGGGATCACCGCCGTGGCCGAGGTGGCGGCCGCGCGCCAGGCGGGGGTCGATGTCGTGGTCAGCGACCATCACGCGCCTCGTGCCGACGGCGAGCTCCCGGAATGCCCGATCGTCCACCCCGGCGTGTGCGGCTACCCGTGCCCGGACCTGTGCGGAACCGGGGTCGCCTACAAGCTGGCGCAGGCTCTCGGCGCGCCGACCGCAAGCGAGGAGATCGAGCTCGTGGCCCTGGCCACGGTCGCCGACCTGATGGCGCTCCGCGGCGAGAACCGGCGCCTGGTCCGCGAGGGACTGGCGGCGCTGGCCGGGACTGCCCGGCCCGGGCTCCGCGCGCTGATGACGGTGGCGCACGTCGATCCGAGTGCGCTGGACGCCCATGCCCTCGGATTCCGGCTGGCGCCGCGGATCAATGCTGCCGGCCGGATCCGCCGGGCCGACGCCGGCCTCGAATTGCTGCTCACCGACGATCCGCAGCGGGCGCGCGAGATCGCGATCGAGCTCGACGGGGTCAACGTCGAGCGCCGGGCCGTCGAGCAGCGAATCGCATGGGCGGCCGAAGCCCAGGTCGCAAGTCTTGGCGCCCGGCCGGCGTACGTTCTCTGGGCGGAGGACTGGCACCCGGGGGTGATCGGCATCGTCGCCTCGCGGGTGGTCGAGCAGCACCACCGTCCGGCGATCCTGATCGCCCTCGACGAAAACGACACGGGCCACGGATCGGGCCGCAGCATCCCCGGCTTCGACCTGCTCGCGGCGCTGCACGCGGCCGGCGATCAGCTCGAGCGCTACGGCGGCCACCGCGCCGCCGCCGGCCTGACCGTAGCCAGGGAGCGCTTGGAGGCGCTGCGCGCGGCGATCGAGGACCATGCGGCCGAGGTCCTGACACCGGACCTGCTGCAACCCTTGGAACGCGTCGACGCCGTGGTGTCTGGGGCCGATCTGGGACTCGGCCTGGCCGAGGAGCTGGAGCTGCTCGAGCCCTGCGGCGTCGGCAATCCGGCGCCGAAACTGCTCGTACCCGGAGCCCGCTTCGCTGATCTCCGCACGATGGGGGAGGGCCGTCACGCCCGGTTCTCGGTCAGCTCCGGAGGCGCACGGGCGCGCGCGGTCGCGTTCGGGTGCGATGGGCGCCTGGACGTCGAGCCCGGTGAGCCGGCCGATGCCACGTTCCGGCTCGAGCGCAACGTCTGGAACGGGGCCGTGGAGCCGCGGCTGATCCTGCGTCACGCTCGGCCGTGCGCGCCGAAGCCGATCGAAGTGCTCGGCGAGGCCGGCGACTATCTGGGCCAGGTGCTCGAGCACGTCGAGGGGCCGCTGCCGCCGGTCAGGGTGCCGGTGCCCCGCCCCGAACGCACGGTCATCGACCGTCGCGGCACCGGTCCGCTCACGGTGCTGGCTGACGCGATCGCCACCGGCGAACCGGTGCTCGCGGTGTGCGCGGACGTCGCTCGGCGCCTGGAAGGACTGAGGGCGCGCCTGGGCGGCTTCGCAATCGTCGGTCATCACCGGCTCGAGCTCGACCCCACCGTGTCGGACCCGTATGTCCATCTCGTGGTGCTCGACCCGCCGGCGGGGTCCGACGGCGAGGCGCGCCTCAGCGCCGGATCCGGCTATACCCATTGGTGCTGGAGTGGGGCTGAGCTACGCTTTGCTCAGCAGATGCACGAGCTTGAGTACGGCCTTCGCGCTTCGCTCGTGGCTCTCTACCGGGGTCTCCGGCGCCGGCAGAGGGTGGCCGGCGAGGAGCTCGAGCACCTGCTTCGCGGTGACGGTGCCCATGGCCGTCCGGCGCGCCTCGCCGGCAGGCTGGTCAGAGTCCTCGCGGAGCTCGAGCTCGTCAGCCTCGACCGGGATCTGCCGGCCCTGGCGGTCGCGGGCGAGAAGCGCACGACGCTTGATCGCTCGCCGGCGTACCGGGCGTATACAGCTCGATATGAGGATGGACGGCGATACCTGACCAGCGGAAATCTCCCCCCAAGCGCCTGAGTCGCGGTGCGGACGCAGGCGGTGGCGAACGCACCGGCACCTCCCAGGCCCGGGATGGCGCGCCGGCGTCGACGCTGATCGCCTCCAGACCGCCGGTCGACAGCGTCGGGCATGCCGGACAGCACAGCGCCGTGGAACGGGCCGAGCTGACCGCGGCCGAGCGCCGGCTGCTCGGAGACCTGTTTGCGATCGTCGAGGAACACGCCGAGCATGCGGCGGTCGCAGTCGACCGCGCCCGGGTCGAGGAGGCGTTCGTCTATGCCTGCCTCCACCACGCCGACCAGCGGCGCAAGACCGGCGAGGACTTCATCACCCATCCGGTGGGCGTGGCCAAGATCTGCGCGGGGATGCGCCTCGACACCGAGACGCTGTGCGCGGCGCTGCTCCACGACACGGTTGAGGACACCAGCGCGTCGCTGGCGGAGGTCCGCGAGGCGTTCGGGGAGGAGATCGCCGGCCTGGTCGACGGCGTCACCAAGCTGACCGGCCTGACCTTCCAGTCGCGCGACGAGGCGCAGGCCGAGAACTACCGCAAGATGATGGTGGCGATGGCCACGGACATCCGGGTCATCCTGATCAAGCTCGCCGATCGGCTGCACAACATGCGCACGATCGCGGCGATGCCGAAGCAAAAGCAGAACGAGAAGGCCCGGGAGACGCTCGACATCTACGCGCCCATCGCCCATCGCCTCGGCATCCACGCGATCAAGTGGGAGCTCGAGGATCTCGCCTTCCAGACCCTGCACCCGCGCAAGTACAACGAGATCAAGGGCCTCGTCGCCCAGCAGCGCGCCGAGCGCGAGCGCTATGTCAACCAGGCGGGCGAGTACCTGACCAAGGAACTGGACGAGCTGGGGATCGAGGCCGAGATCTCCGGACGCGCCAAGCACTTCTATTCGATCTACTCGAAGATGACCATGAAGGGCCGCGAGTTCAACGAGATCTACGACCTCACGGCGATGCGGGTGATCGTGGGCTCGGTCAAGGACTGCTACGGCGCGGTTGGGGTCATCCACTCGCTGTGGAAGCCGCTGCCGGGGCGGTTCAAGGACTTCATCGCGATGCCCAAGTTCAACATGTACCAGTCGCTGCACACCACGGTGATCGGGCCCGAGGGCCGGCCGCTCGAGATCCAGATCCGGACGCGCGAGATGCACGACATGGCGGAGTTCGGGGTCGCCGCCCACTGGATGTACAAGGAGGACCCGAGCAAAGCCGGTTCGGCCACCGTGCGCGACCCGGACGGCAAGCTCAAGTGGCTGCGGTCGCTGCTCGACTGGCAGCAGGATCTCTCCGATCCGCGCGAGTTCATGGAGACGCTCAAGGTCGACCTGTTCGAGGATGAGGTGTTCGTGTTCACGCCCAAGGGGGAGGTCAAGTCGCTGGCCGCCGGGGCGACGCCGCTGGACTTCGCCTACGAGATCCACACCGACGTCGGTCACCGGTGCGTCGGCGCCAAGGTCAACGGCAAGATCGTCCCGCTCTCCTACCAGCTGCGCTCGGGAGACATCGTCGAGGTGCTGACCTCCAAGCGCGAGCGGGGACCCTCGCGCGACTGGCTCGCGCTGGTCAAGACCACGCGGGCGCGGAACAAGATCAAGGCCTGGTTCAAGGCCGAATCCCGCCGCGACACCGAGCACTCGGGCCGCGAGCTGCTGCAGGAGCACTTGAAGAAGCAGGGCCTGCCGGCCCAGAAGCTGGTCGGGTCCCCGCTGCTCGCGGACGTGATCCGGGAGATGGGCTTCCGCAAGGGCGAGGACTTCTACATTGCGCTCGGCGGCGCCAAGATCTCGCCCAAGGTCGTCGTCAACAAGGTGATGCAGCGGCTCAAGCAGGGGGAGACCGCGGAGTCCGAGCCCACCGCCACCGACGACCTGCTGAAGACCCGCCGGCGGCGTTCGCGGCCGACCACGTCCTCCTCGCGCTACGGCATCGTCGTCGAGGGCATCGACGAGGTGATGCTCCGGATGGCGAAGTGCTGCCGGCCGGTGCCCGGGGACCCGATCGTCGGCTACATCTCGCTCGGGCGCGGAATCACCATCCACCGCAAGGACTGTCCCAACGTGGCCGTGCTCAGGAAGGACCCAGAGCGGTTCACGCCGGTGTCCTGGGACGGTGACGCGGACACCTCCTTCCGGGTCGAGATCGAAGTCGACGGCTGGGATCGCCACCGCCTCCTGGAGGACATGTCGCGGACCTTCGCCGAGGCCGGGATCAACATCCTCGAGGCGCGCTGCATCGTCAACCACCCGATGGTCAAGAACCGGTTCGTCGTCGAGGTGGGGGACACGCGCTCCCTCGACCAGGCGATCAACCGGCTTCGGAACATCGACGCCGTGTTCGACGCCTTCCGCGTCACGCCCGGCGCGGCGTGAGGCCAAGCGGTGAAGCCAGTCGCCGGCCTGCATCCACCATGGGCGTGATCCACCGCCGCGACGGAAGGGGCTGGCAGGGCGTCGAAGCCCAGCCGTACTCGGACCCCGCCCTGGCGGGCGTGCTCAAGCACGAGCTGGTCGGCGCCGCCGACGGCGCCCGCGACTACACGATCCGCTACTTCGAGGTCCCCGCCGGCGGCCGCACCGCGCGTGAGCGCCACCCCCACGACCACGGCGTGATGGTCCTCAGGGGGAGAGCCCGGGTGACCCTCGGGGACGCGGTCCACGAGCTCGTCGAGGGCGACGTCGTGTACGTCGCCGGGGAGGAGCTTCATTGCTTCGAGGCGGTGGGGGACGAAGCCCTGGGGTTCCTGTGCGTAGTCCCGCCGCGACGCGGCTGACGGCTCGCCTCACCCGAGCCCCCGTCCGTCCCGGCCGCCACGCGCCTGACGGCCGCCCCGCGCTCGCCCGCCCCGCGCCTCCCGACCGCCTCGCACCTCCGGACCGCCCCGCGCCGGCGCCACCCGGACCGTGGCCACGCCGGCGCGCGGCTGCTTGACGATCAGCACCGCCTCGCCCGTGCCCAGAGCCTTGATCTCGTTGGGGTGGACCGCGAACCTCTCGACCTGCCGGCGCGTGCCCCGGCCGGTGTAGTAGCTCCCGAACAGGTGCCCGCCGGTCTGCCGCGTCTCCTCCCAGCGCATCACGGTGCCCGCCATCTGCGCGATCGTGTGCGCGGACGCGGGCACGTCCTGGCGGTGGGCGATCTTCACGGCGGTGTTGCCGAGCACCTGGTCGCGCAAACCGGCGGCCGCCCGGTCGAGATCGGCTAGCTCCTGCGTGGCCAGGAGCACGCTGGCCCCGGCCTCGCGTCCCCGCGCCAGCAGGGAGATCACGTTGTCGGCGCCGAGCGCGGAGAACTCGTCGATGCCGACGATCGCCGGGCCGGGTTCCGCCGCGCCGCCGAGCAGCGTCAGCCTCCGCCCGACGGCCGCGACCAGATCCTGGACCGCCAGCGTCCCCAGTTGCGCCGCGAGCTTGCCGTACGTGCTCGAGTTGAGGCTGAAGAGGACGACCTGCTCGCCGGCCAGCGCCGCCCCCAGGTCGATCCGTTCACCCCCGGTCCCGAGCGCGGGGGACAGGAACCGGCCGGCATGAGACTCGCTGATGATGGCCAGCCGGGTGCCCAGCCCGCGGATCGCGCTGTGCTGATCGGGCGTGAGCCCGGCGAGGTAGTCGTGCACGCGAGCGGCCCGCTCCGAAGGAAGGCCCCGCAGGAGCACGGCAAGCCGCCGCGGGTCCATCGCCTCCACGACCTCGTCGAGCGTGGCCGGGCGGTCAGGATGGGCCTCGTGCAGCACCTGGAGCGCCGCCTGCACATAGCGCTCGGCTGCCCGCTGGTAGTGGGGCTCGGTGAAGCGCTCGGTCGCGATCAGCTTGTCCTTGAGCTCGGTCGCGTTCCCGTGCGCGAGGGGGTTCCAGAGGCCCGGCCCGTCAGGCGTCCACAGTCGGAAGGGGCGATCGGCTGCCGCCGCCGCACGGGCCACGTGGCCGGCGAACGCCGGCGAGCCCTTCATGTCGATCGCCACCACCGGGCGACCGCGCGCGATGTGATCGGTGATGATCGCCAGGAGCGTCGTCGACTTGCCGGCGCCGCTGGCGCCGAGGATGAGACCGTGAGCCGACAGCTGCCCGTCGTCGAGCAGCACGGGCCGGCCGCGGTGATCGGAGCCCAGCACCGTGGCCTCGCGCGCACGTTCGCCTTCCGCCCTCCGGGCGTGACGAGAGCGGCTGGCGCGGGCCGCCGCGGCCGCGACCGCGAGCACGGCGCCACCGATCAGCCACGCCGGGGCGAGCGAGGCGGGGGTGAGCATGAACGCCGCGAACACAACCAGCAGCAGGTACGAGCGCCGGCGCGGATGTGGCGTGCCGCTCATCGGGCGAGGCCCTGATCGGCCCGGAGGTGCTCGCGACCGTGGACGGGCGCGGACCCCCGGCTCGGGGCTCGGCTCCAGCGGAACGGCTGAACGTGAACCAGGTTCGCGATCCCGATCGTGCGGGCCGAGGACTCCACCGCCCGCGCGATCGCGGGGCGCTCGACCAGGTACAGCACGGCGTCGATCCGCGCATCGACCGCGTACCCAGACAGGATCTTCTCTCTCCGCGCCCGCCCCTTGGCACTCAGCTCGAGCTCGACCGCCACTCGCTGGCCGGCAGGCAGAATCAGCAGCAGATCCGGGTAATGAAGCCGCGGCTTGCCGCCGGGCCCGCATCCCCCGAGGCGTACGCCGAGCGGGTCGTCGATCCTGTCGGGCGCCGCGTCATGCGAGCGCATCCGCCGCTCCGAGATCACCTCGCGCACGGGTCCAAAGGCACCGCGGCGCGCGGCGAGCCAAAGCCAGGCCACGCCGACATCGTGCTGGTAGCCGCGGAGATCGATCGCGGGGGGCGAGTAGCCACCGCCGATAGCCGCGAGACCCGTACGCGTGATCTGGTAGCAGCCCGGCTGATGGTGGAACACCGTCCGATGGCTCAGATAGCCGGTTGCCGCGAGCGACCGCAGACGGGCACGGGCCACCACCGCCGACACGCCGAGGAACTCTCGCGCATGCCCGGCGAGCACGAGCCTGTGGTCGGCGACGAACGCGAGCAGGTGCAGGTCGCGCCCGGTGAGTCGAGCCCTCGGTCTCGGGGCGCGCTCGCCGGCCGTCAAGACGGACCTGCTCATGAGGATCAGATCTCGACGGGGCTCGGTTCTCGCCCCCCGAGCGAGGCTAGGACACGACCGCGATCCCCCGCGGCTTCAGGCCGAACACCGCCTCGGGGGCCTCGCCGATGTAGTCGCCATCGACTTGGAGCGGGAGTGGCCGGTCGTCGAGCGAGTGGACCCGGAGCCGGTGCAGCTCGCTGAACGGCCGGACCTTCCGGTGGCCGCTCAGCCGAACGTGCTTGGACAGCGCCCGCCAGATGATGGTGGGGATGTCGATCGGGGACGCCCTGGTGAGCACGACGCCGGCCAGCGTGCCGCCGTCGAGCGTGGCTCCCTCGCCCATGTGCACCGGCCGGTCGCCGAAGTACGTGTACGGCGCAGCGTTCTGGACGATCGCGGTGACCCCCTTGATCCGCTCCTCCCCGACTTCCGCCTCCAATCGCGGCGGCCTCAGCAGATAGCGGCGGTTGAACGTCCTGATGCCGGTCCAGGTGTAGTACCACTCGCCCCACCGTGCCTTGAGCCGGGGGTGGGCATCGACCCGCTCGACCACGCTCGCGTCGAGCCCGACGCCGGCGGAGAACAGGAAGTTGCGGTCGTTGACGTAGCCGAGGTCGACCCTCCGCGGGCGCCAGTCATCGGCGATCTGCAGCAGGTGCTCGGTCGCGTCGACCACATCGGTGGGAATCCCCAGCATCCGGCAATAGACGTTCGTGCGGCCACCCGGGAGACAGCTCAGCGGCGTGTCCGATCCCGCGAGGCCGTTGGCGGCCTCGTTCACGGTTCCATCGCCGCCGAAGGCGACGACGACGTCGTAGCCGGCCTGCGCCGCCTCCCGGCACAGCTCGGTGGCGTGGTCGCGGGCCTCGGTCTCGACCGCGTCGACCTGATAGCTGCCGCGCAGCGCGTACACGACGAGGTTCTTCAACCGGTCGGAAACCGTCGTCGCATACGGATTGACGATGATCAGCATCCGCTTGCTCGGGGTCGTGTGGCCCAGCGCCAGCGCCGCTTCCAGACGGGCGAGCGGATCGGTCGCGGTGGCGGTCATGGCAAGGTGGTGAACACCGGCCGCAGCCGGTCGTTACGGCGCGGTGCGGACGCGATTCTCGGGTGGCCGAGCCGCCGAGTCTCTGGGTATACTCTCGCGCACATAGCTGCACTGCATCAAGAGGGGTGGAGGGACTGGCCCTGTGAAGCCCCGGCAACCTCCCGCAAGGGAACGGTGCCAATTCCATCAGGCTCCAACGACAAGCCTGGGAGATGTGGAAAGGGCGGTTTCAGGACCTCCGACCACTGACCCCGGCGGAGGTTTTTTCATATGCCGCCAGAGTCGCTTCGCTGCAAAGAATGCAAGGCTCCGTACCCGCTGGACGCGCGATACGTCTGCGAGCGCTGCTTCGGCCCGCTCGAGGTCGTCTACGCGCCACGCTCGGACACCGATCCTGCGGCGCTGCGCCGTCGGATCCAGGCCGGACCCCATTCGCTGTGGCGCTACGGCGACTTCCTCCCGGTTCAGGCCCCTCCGCGCGGAGCGCTCCCGGCGGGATGGACCCCGCTGCTGCGCGCCGACCGGCTCGCCGAGCACCTCGGCCTGAACGAGGTCTGGATCAAGAACGACGCCGCCAACCCCACCCACTCGTTCAAGGATCGGGTCGTCTCGATCGCGCTCGCCCGCGCCCGCGAGCTCGGCTTCCAGACCGTCGCCTGCGCCTCGACCGGCAACCTCGCCAACGCGGTCGCCGCCCACGCCGCGGCGGCCGGGCTCGAGTCCTACGTGTTCATCCCCGCGGACCTGGAGGAGCAGAAGGTGCTCGCGACCGGGATCTACGGGACCAATGTGGTCGCCGTGAGCGGCAACTACGACGACGTCAACCGGCTGTGCACCGAGGTCTCCAGCGACTACGAGTGGGCATTCGTGAACATCAACATGCGTCCGTACTACGCGGAGGGGTCGAAGACACTGGCGTTCGAGACCGTCGAGCAGCTGGGCTGGAAGCTCCCCGACCGGGTGGTGGCGCCGATCGCCTCCGGCTCGCTGTTCACGAAGATCGCGCGCGGCTTCGCCGAGTGGCTGGAGCTCGGGCTCGTCGACGGCGAGCCGCCGACGTTCAACGGAGCACAGGCCGAGGGGTGCTCGCCGGTGGCGACGGCGTTTGCGGCCGGGCGCAACTTCTGCCAGCCGGTCAAGCCGGACACGATCGCCAAGTCGCTGGCGATCGGCAACCCGGCCGACGGCGCCTACGCCCTCGACCTGGCACGCCAGACCGGCGGCTCGATCGACGCGGTCAGCGACGGCCAGATCCGGGAGGGAATCAAGCTCCTGGCCCGCACGACCGGGATCTTCACCGAGACCGCCGGCGGCGTGACCGTGGCCGTCCTGCGCCAGCTCGCCGAGCGCGGCGACATCGACCCCTCCGAGCGAGTCGTCGCCTACATCACCGGCGAGGGCCTGAAGACGCTCGATTGCGCCCGCGGAACGTTCGAGACGCTGGAAATCGAACCCACGCTCGAGTCGTTCGAAGAGGCCTCAGACCGGGTCCGCATCCCGGCTTGATATGACTTCGGGAGCGATGTCGGTCAGCGTCAAGATCCCCACCCAGCTCCGCGCCGCCACCGAGGGCGAGTCGACGGCGGAAGTCGACGGCTCCACGGTCGGCGAGGTGCTCGACGCCCTGTACGAGCGCTACGGCGAGCTTCGCAGTCGGATCGCCGAGGACGGGGGGCTGCGGCGGTTCGTGAACGTCTACGTCGGCGGCGAGGACATCCGCTTCCTCGACGGGCTCGACACCGAGGTGCGCGACGGCGACGAGGTGACGATCCTGCCGGCGGTGGCTGGCGGGTAGCCCGGTCAAGCCCGTCAACACGCTGCTGATGCTCCAAAGCCGCCAGATGCGTCGCTCGCAGCTCGCGCCCCTCAGGCGTGGGGCTTGCGGCCGACCACGCCGAGAGTAAGCTCTGCGGCACGGTGGCGAGCGTTCTGCTTCGGCTGTTGCGACCGTCCTGGGGCGTGACGATGGCTCTGGGCGCGATGCTCGCCCTGACCGCGTGCACCGCGAGAACGACCGGCGCGACCAAGGTCACGGAGACCTCCGCCGTGCTTCATACGACTGCCCGCTGTGGCAAGCGTGAGACCTGCACGTGGTATTGGGAGTACTGGCCGGCAAACGATCCGCGGTCCACGAGCAGGAAGACGCCGGTACAGGGCCCGGTCTCGGGGCCGACCGGCACTAGGCGGCTTATGACCACCATCGCGAGCCTGCTGCCTCGCACGACCTACCGGTGGGTGTTCTGCGGCTCGCCGAACGACGGCAGCACGTACGGCTGCGTCGGTCCCAATGGGAAGGTCGGCTCGACTACCGCGGACCCGCCACCTGACTATGCGACCCTCACCACGGCGGCCCCGGGGACATTGGCGGAGCGCTGGAACGGGCGCCGGTGGCGGATCCAGTCCACCCCCAATCCGAGCGGCGCCACGACCAGCACGCTGAGTGACGTCTCGTGTGTATCTCGTGAGGTCTGCACCGCTGTCGGGGACTACGTCAGCGCCGGGGGCACGCTGACGCTGGCGGAGGCCTGGGACGGAACGGGCTGGACGATCCAGCCCACGCCCAACCCCAGCGGGTCGACCAGCATCAACCTGTCGGGCGTCTCCTGCGTGTCGGCGAGTGCTTGCACCGCCGTCGGGGACTACGTCAGCGCCGCGGGCACGCTGACGCTGGCGGAGGCCTGGGACGGCACGAGCTGGACGATCCAGCCCACGCCCAACCCCAGCGGGTCGACCAACAGCAACCTGTCGGGCGTCTCCTGCGCGAGCGCAACATCGTGCACCGCCGTCGGCAGTTTTTCGGACAGTACCGGGACCTTCACGCTCGCGGAGCGCTGGGACGGCACGAGCTGGACGATCCAGTCCACTGCCAACCCGACCGGCGCGGGACCATTCCTCTCGCGCGTCTCCTGCACGTCGAGCAGTCACTGCACCGCCGTCGGCGCCTACGACGAGAGCGCCTGCCATTCCGGACAGCCCTGCACCGAGTTGACTCTGGCGGAGGCCTGGGACGGCACGAGTTGGACGATCCAGCCGACCCCCAACCCCGCTGGCGCGGCATACAGTGATCTGATCGGGGTGTCGTGCACGTCGGCCGCCGCGTGCACCGCGGTGGGCCAACACGCAGACAGCAATGGCTTCCCTGTGACGCTTGCGGAGGACTGGGACGGCACGAGCTGGACGATCCAGTCCACTCCGAACCCGATCGGTGCGACCAATCCACAGAATGCCTTGGAGGGCGTGTCATGTACGTCCGGTACGGCCTGCGCGGCCGTCGGCAGCTACGAGAACAGCGCCCTCGTCCCCGTGACGCTGGCCGAGAGCTGGGACGGCACGAGCTGGACGATCCAGCCCACGCCGAATGTCACCGGTTCAGCACGACAGGGCCTGGCGTCGGTTTCGTGCACGTCCACCACTGCGTGCACCGCCGTCGGCAATGACTGAGCCGCGCTCGGTCCTCGCGCCGCCTCGCCGAGCTTGAGGGGTCGACGACGGCGGAGGCGTCCTCACACCTCCGTGCGGGAAGGCCAGAGATGACGATCCCGCCCGCACCCGCGGGCGCTTAAATTGAGAGAACAAGGGGCGCTCCTGCGCCCAGTACTCGGCGGATGGAGCTACGCCGCCCCGATCCCGACCGGGCAGCTGACGCCGGTGCCGCCGATCCCGCAGTAGCCCCAAGGGTTCTTGTGCAGGTACTGCTGGTGGTAGTCCTCGGCGTAGTAGAACGGGTCGGCGGGCTTGATCTCGGTGGTGACCTCAGGGTGGCCGGCCGCCCGCAGCCGCTCGGCGTAAACGGCGCGTGAGGCTTCGGCGGCTTCGCGCTGCTCCTCGGTGGTCCAGTAGATCGCCGAGCGGTACTGGGTCCCGACGTCGTTGCCCTGACGCATTCCCTGGGTTGGATCGTGGTTCTCCCAGAACAGCCGCAGCAGCTCGCCGTAGGAGGTCTTCGAGGGGTCGAATACGACGAGCACGACCTCCGCGTGGCCGGTGCGCGCGCTGCAGACCTCTTCGTAGGTGGGGTTGGGCGTGAAGCCGCCGGCGTAGCCAACGGCTGTGGTGTAAACGCCCGGCGCCTGCCAAAAGATCCGCTCGGCCCCCCAGAAGCAGCCCATCCCGACGACCATCTGTTCGAAGCCCTCCGGGAATGGCGGCTTCATCGGCGTTCCGAGGACGGCATGGCGGTCCGCCACCGGCATCTCCCGATCGCGCCCGGCGAGCGCGTCGGAGGGATCGATCAGCGTGGTCTTGCGGCCTAGTCCGAGCATGACCACAAGGGTAGTACGCGCTCGCGGAACCGTTCGGTGGCGTCGCTAACGTTCCGGTGGGTCCGTGGGGGCCGAGATGAACGTGGCCGAGCCTGAACGACAGACCAACAGCTACCGCTGGCGACGCGCCCTGGTGGTCATGGGGGCGCTCGTGGCTCTCGCGCCGGTCCTGGCCGCCGTGGTGATCTCCTCACGGACGGTGCCCGCGCACATCGATAGCGGGCTGGCCTTCACCCCCGCGACGCAGAGCGCGCCAAGTCCTCCGAGCAAGCCGGCGCAGCACGGCGCACTCGTGGCGATCGTCAGGCACGCGACGACGATGCGGGTGACGCCGGGGGGCCGGACACTGGGCGCCCTGCGGACCCGAACCCCGTTCGGCTCGCCGGCGGTGGTCTGGGTCACGACGCGACGGGGTCAGTGGCTGGGTGTGGTCAGCGCGCTCGCCGGGAACGGACGGCTCGGGTGGATCCCGCGATCGGCCACCAGGCTCAGCCACGTGAGCTGGGAGCTCAAGGTGTCCCTCGCGGCTCGTCGCCTGACGGTCCTGCAACGCGGCAAGCCGGTTCAGCACTACCCGGTGGCGATCGGGCGGCCGGACGCGCCGACCCCGACCGGGCGCTTTGCCGTCACCGATCGCCTGTTCACCGGAGATCCGAGCGGGCCCTACGGGTGCTGCATTCTCGCCCTGTCGGCCCACTCGCCGCACGCCATCCAGGGCTGGAGCGGGGGGACGCGGATCGCCATCCACTCGACCCCGGAGACCTCGAGCATCGGCCTGCCGGCGAGCCACGGCTGCGTCCGGGTGACGCTCGCCGACGGTCGCTGGCTGCTGGCTCACATCCCGCTCGGCACGCCGACCCTGATCAGCAGCTAGTGTCGGCACCGCCGTTTCCACGCTCCGCGCTCGGGTAGTCCGAACGTAGACCGGACCAACGCGTACAAGGAGATGATGCGGATGGCGAAAGCGCTCGATGGCAAGCGAGTGGCCTTCCTGTTCACCGAGGGAGTCGAGCAGGTCGAGCTCACCGAACCGCTCGAGGCGGTGAAGAAGGCCGGCGCCGACGTGGACATGATCTCGCTCGAGCAGGGCGAGGTGCAGATGTTCAACCACCTCGACAAGGGCGACACGATCGAGGCCGATCACGCCGTCTCCGACGTCGACTCGTCCGACTACGACGCCCTGGTGGTTCCCGGCGGTGTGGCCAATCCGGACCGGCTGCGGACCGACCAGGACGCGGTGAAGTTCGTCCGCGGCTTCTTCGAGCAGGACAAGCCGACCGGGATCATCTGCCACGGGCCGTGGGTCCTCGTGGAGGCCGACGTCGCCAAGGGCCGCACGGTGACTTCGTGGCCGAGCCTGCAGACCGACCTGCGCAACGCCGGCGCGAACTGGGTCGACGAGGAGGTCGTGGTCGACAACGGACTTGTCACCAGCCGCAAGCCGGACGATCTGCCGGCGTTCTGCGCCAAGATCGTCGAGGAGTTCGCGGAGGGCCGCCACGAGCAGCACGTCGGCTCGACCGCCGGCGCCGAGGCCTAATCGAGTTCGGTGGCGCGCCCGCAAACGCGGGGCGCCACCGGCCGAGCCGGGATTTCAGAGGTTTCGCGGCGGGTACCCCTGAACCGACCGATGACCGCGATCACCTCCGATCAACGCCGCGACGAACCCGCCGAGGACGGCCGCGACGAGACCGAGCTCGAGCGGCTCGACCGCAACACCGCCGAGCTCGTGCAGGAGATGCGGGTGGCCTCGGTCGGGATCCAGGTGCTGTTCGCGTTCCTGCTCGTCGTCCCGTTCCAGACCGGCTGGAAGCACGTCACCGCCTTCGATCGCAACGAGTACTTCGTGACCCTGCTGTGCATCGCCGCCGCGGCTGCGTTGCTGATCGCCCCTTCGATCCACCATCGGTTGCTGTTCCGACGGCGAGAGAAGCCGTACATCGTCGAGCTCGGGAACAGGCTGGTGATTCTCGCCGCGGTGTTCCTGACGCTCGGCTTCACCGGGATCATCGTGCTGATCTCGCACGTGATCTTCGGCGGGGTCACCGCCGCCGTCGCCGGCGCCTGCACCGCGGTTGGGGTCAGCGTTCTGTGGTTCGGGATCCCGTTGAATCGCCTGCGCAAATCACGACCCTGAAAGGGAGGTGGACTGTGCCGCCACGTGGCGTCAAGAAGGGAACCAAGCGGGCTCGCCAGTACGAGCACATCAAGGAAAGCCAGCGCGACCGGGGCGTCGGCGAGGGCCGTGCCGAAGAGATCGCGGCTCGCACCGTGAACAAGGAGCGTGCGCGCAGCGGAGAGTCCAGGTCGAAGTCCCGGACCTCGACCCAGGACATGTCCTCGTCTCGTCGCGGTGGGCAGCGATCGGGGACCAATCGGCCCAAGGGTCGCACTCGGGACCAGCTCTACAACGAGGCGAAGAAGCTGGGTATCGAGGGCCGCTCGAACATGAACAAGGCCCAGCTTCAGCGCGCCGTCGATCGCCGCAAGTAGCGCCCACAGGCAACTCGTTTCGCGTGTTCGCGGCCGGGTAGGCAGTCGGTGGGACCGGACCCGAGCGAAAGGAGCCCCATGCCCTGGGACGAGATCAAGCCACGCAAGTTCCCGGCTTTCGAGAAGGACCTTGACGGGATCTCTCGGCAGACGATGGAGGACCACTACAAGCTCTACGAGGGCTACGTCAAGAAGACCAACGAGTGCCGAAAGCTCCTGAACGAGTTCGAGTACTCGGAGATCGAGGGCAATCAGGTCTACTCGCAGCTGCGGGCAGTCTCGATCGACTACACGTTCGCGCTGCTGGGCTTCAAGAACCACGACCTGTACTTCGGTCACCTGGGAGGGGACGGCGGCGATCCCTCGGGCCGCTTCGCCGAGCTCATCGACCACGAGTTCCACGGCGGCCTCAAGGAGTGGCAGCAGGCGATCCGCAAGGCGGCGTCCGCGGCCCGCGGCTGGGTGATGGTCGGCTACGACCTAAACGACGGGTCGATCTTCAACTACATCATGGACACCCAGAACCTGTGGGCGGTCTACAACATGGTCCCCGTGCTCGCCCTCGATGTCTACGAGCACGCCTATGCCCGGGACTACGGCGCCACGCCCGACGGACGCAAGCAGTACGTCGAGGCGTTCTTCCGCAACCTCGATTGGGATCACGTCAACCGCCAGCTGATCCAGGCGGAAGCGGCCAAGGAGGGCGCGGACCGCAGCGGCGCACGCGAGCCGGCGCACGCTTAGCGGAACACCTAATCGAACGGCAAAGGGCGCGCCGCGCCGGCGGTCACCCGACCAGGCGCCGGCGGTCACCCGAACAAGCGGGGACGGACGCCAGCGGGCGCCCCGGCGCCGGCGATCACCCGAACAGGGGGAGCCGGCGCCGGCGCGCCAGGGCGTCCATCCCGTTCTGGATCGAGGCCCGTACCTCCTCGTAGCACGCGTTCACGTACTCGTCGTCCTCGGCCCGTTCCGGATCGCAGCCAAGCTCGATCGGGGGCTGAAACGCCGTCCGGATCTTGGTAGGCAGCGGCACCTCGGGCAGGAGGGCGGGGGACACGCCCCACGGTGCCTGAAGGGCGACCGGAAACATCTTCAGCCGCGCGAGCTTGTCCAGCGCCAGCAGCCTGGCCAAGCGCCGGCCGGTGGCCAGGACCGGCATCGAGTCCGGTCCGCCGACGGTCGCGATCGGGACGATGGGAACGCAGCTGCGGATCGCGAGCTTGACGAATCCGGTGCGGCCGGCGAGCACCGCCTGATCGCGCTTGGTCCACGGGCGCAGCGAGTCGACCTCCCCCCCGGGCCACAGCGCGACATCGTGCCCGGCGGCGAGCGCAGCGGTGATGCTGTCCGGCGCGGCCGGCAGCACCCCCATCTTGCGGAAGTAGGAGCCGAAGCCGGGCGCCGCCATCAGCGCGTCGTGTGCGGTGCCGTGCAGCTTGCGAGAGTCCCCGAACCGTCGCCACCATTGCGCTCCAACGGTCCAGGCATCCCACACGAACGGGGCGCCGGAATGGATTCCGATCAGCAGCACCGGTGGCTCCGGGATGTTCTCCCAGCCCTCGATGTCCATCCGGAACCAGTAGTCCATCAGCGGATTCCAGAAGTACTTCTGCAGCTCCATGAACTTCCAGTCGGGACCGTCCAGGTTCCATTTCGAGGCCCGCTCGGAAACCCAGCCCGCGGCGCCGCTCTGCTTGGCTCGGCGCGCGGCAACCTTCTCCCTGGCCTGCTCGGCGTGCCGCTTGGCCTGAGCTCGCACGCGGGGCTTCGACCCGTCGCTCCCCTGCCGGCGCCGGTCGCCTCCCTGCTCGCGCCCATCGCCCGCCTCCCCGCGCAGGCCGCCCCGCAGCCGTCGGTTGCGCTCTGCCTGCGAGTTGTCCACGTTGTCGCTCTCCTCGCCGGGGTGGATGCCTTCAGCGATCAGGGCTACCCGCGTCGCCACGATCGCAACAACGCGTTGCCGGGAGCAACGCCTGGCCTGCTGGGAGCACCGCCGGGCCGCTGGGAGCACCGCCCGGGCTGATTACCACTCCCGGCCATGGGGCAGATACGGCGTGGACCAACGAGGAGCGACGATGAAGATCGGATATTTCCTCTCGAGCGAGGAATGGGGGCCGCGCGAGCTGGTCGCACAGGCCGTCAAAGCCCAGGAGGCCGGCTTCGAGGGCTTGTGGATCTCAGATCACTATCACCCCTGGAACGACCAGCAGGGCCACAGCCCGTTCGTGTGGTCGACGATCGGAGGCATCGCCCAGGCGACTGACGGGATGAAGGTCACGACCGCGGTCACATGTCCCACGATCCGCATCCACCCGGGGATCATCGCCCAGGCCGCCGCCACCTCGGCGGTCTTGCTGGAGGGCAATTTCTGCCTCGGCCTCGGTAGCGGGGAGGCACTGAACGAGCACATCTTCGGCGATCACTGGCCCGAGTCCGACGAGCGGCTGGAGATGCTCGAGGAGGCGGTCGGGGTGATCCGCACGCTGTGGAAGGGAGGAGTCCAGAGCCACCGCGGCCGGCACTACCGGCTGGAGCACGCCCGCGTGTACGACCTGCCCGACACACCGCCCCCGATCGTGATCTCCGGTTTCGGCCCCAAGGCGATCGAGCTGGCGGGACGGATCGGAGACGGTTACTGCACGGTCGGTCCAGACGCCGAGTCGGTGGAGCTGTTCCACGCCCGGGCCAAGAACGGCGCGTTCGTGCAGGGCGGACTGAAGGTGTGCTGGGACGAGGACGAAGGCAAGGCACGCGAGACGGTCCATCGCCTGTGGGCGAACGAAGGGCTCCCGGGTGAGCTGTCCCAGGTGCTGCCCACGCCCGAGCACTTCGAGCAGGCCAGCGAGCTGGTGACCGAGGAGATGGTCACCGAGGACACTCCGTGCGGGCCCGATGTCGATCGCCACGTCGAGGCCATCAAGGCCTATGCGGAAGCCGGGTTCGACGAGCTCTACGTCAACCAGATCGGCCCCGAGCAGGACGCGTTCTTCGCGGCCTATCGAGAACACGTGCTCCCGCGTGTGCGCTGATCACCGCGCGGCCTGCCTGAGCGCGCGCTGCGCATCATGGAGCCCGCACGAGCCGAGCATCGCGTCCGCGTCGGAGACGAGCTGGCGGATCGTCTGGCCCTGGTAGATCCATTCCGGGTTGCGGTGATAGACGCCGGCCAGCTCGCGGGCCGAGGACAACGCCGTCTCCTCGAGCGTCATCAGCAGGGAGCGGTGGTTCCCCGGGAAGGCCGTCAACTGGTACGCCTCACCGCACGCCGTCGAGATGTTGCCGGTGGAGTCGTTCAGCGTCTTGGCCTCCGGCAGCGGCGCCTGGGGCGGGGTGGGGCCGCAGGCGGCCAGCGCCACGGCCACCGCCACCGCCCATGCACCCAGGCGTCTCATCGCAGGAAGATCAACGAGGCGCCGCCGAGCGTCGCCGCGCCGGCGGTCCACCAGGCGATGTAATCGCCGATGTGTCCGCTGTGCAGCGTGCGCAGCCCGTGAACCGCGCCCGCCACCGGTGCTAGGAGGAGCGCCGGCAGGCGCTCGCGCATCGGCCGGCCGAACAGCCCCAGACCAGCGAGCGCCAGCGCCCCCACCACCGCGCCGGCGCCGTACAGGTAGTCGAAGAGCTCCACGTGGCTGGTCGCGGCAGGCCGGTAGTGCACGACGCCGCCCTTCAGGACCCAGCCGACGTAGGCGAGGTGGTCATGGAAGTGGGCGGCCGCGACTTCGATCGCGGGCACCACGCCCGGGATCAGCCCGACCACGACCGCGCCGGTGAGCAGCATCGCTGGGACGATCAGCATCAGCGGCGGCGTGCGCTGACTCGAGGCCGCCTCCTCGTCCTCCTCCTCACGCGCTTGCCGGGCCTGCCGCTCCTCCGAGCTCTCGCTCGGCCCCCAACCGAGGAACACGCGTCCGGTCACCCGCAGAACCGCGCCCCCGGTGGCCATCGAGGACACCACGAAGATGCTCGGAAGCCACGGGTAGCCGCCGTCGAGCGCGGCGCCGTCGAGCAGCGACTTGCCGAAGAACACGGTCACCACGGGGATGGCCGCGAGCAGCAGCCCCCCGATCGCGAACATCACGCCGGCGATCGGGATGCACCGTCCCCGGCCGTGCAGATCGAACTCGTCGATGGTGCCGAAGCGGTGGAGCAGAACGCCGGTGAGCATGAACAGCCCGGCCTTGGTCAGCCCATGCCCGACGACGTAGACCGCGACCGCGCCCAACCCCTTCGCGCTCAGCAGCCCGACCCCGCACACGAACATGCCGACGTGGCTGATGGTCGAGAACGCCAGCAGCCGCTTCAGGTGGCGCTGGACGAAGCACATGATCGCCCCCCACAACGCCGTGACCGTGCCGAACGCGATCAGGATCGCTTGCAGCTCCGCTGCGTGCGGCGCCAGCGCACCGGCGAACACGGTCCAGTAAAGCCGGGCCACGGCGTAGATCCCCAGCTCGACCATCACGCCCGAGAACAGGACGCACACCGGCGTCGGCGCGACCGCATGGGCATCGGCGAGCCAGAAATGCACCGGCACCGCGGCCGCCTTGGTGAGAAAGCCGATGAACAGCAGAGCCATCGCCACCAGCACCAGCGCGTCGGCGTGGTGACCGTCCAGCGCCGCGCCGACCTGGGTCATGTTCAGCGCGCCGGTCCGCGCGTACAGGAGAGCGATCCCGGTGAAGATCGCGTAGGCGCCGATGCTGTTGGAGATGGCGAAGTTGATCGCGCCCTGGATCGGGCCCTGCTCCTCGGTCTTGTAGGCGGTGAGCGCGTAGGCCACACAGCCCATCAACTCGAAGAACACCGCCATGTTGAACAGATCCCCGGTCAGCGAGAAGCCGACCATTGCCGCCAGGAACACGAGCATCAGGGCGTGGAACAGACCGTCCGCCGCCTTGAAGTAGCGCCACGAGTAGACCAGCGCGGCGGTCACGAGCAACGACGCGAATGTCGCCAGGCCGGCGCCGATCGGGTCGATCGAGAACGAGATCCCGATCGCGACCAGGTGGCGGGGACGCCAGCCTCCCATCCAGTAGGCGAACGGGCCGTGGCGGGCGGTGTGAGCCAACAGCAGCGCGCACAGCACCACCACGGCGACCCCGACGGCAGTCGCGAGAACGTCGTTGAGCAGGCGCGGCATCCAGTGGCGCAGCGCCACCAGCACCGTGGAGGCGAACAGCGGGATGAACACCGGAAGCGCGGTTATGTGCATGTGATGGCCCCGGTGCCGAACGGACTCACAACGAGGGCCACGCCTCAGTCCTGGAGCGCGCGCAGGTCCTGTGGATCGACGCTGCCGAAGCGCTTGTGGGCTTGCACCGCGAGCGCGAGCAGCAGACCGGTAACCGTGGCCTCGATCACGATGTCGGTCAGCACCAGTACCTGGACGACCGGATCGACGGTCTTGGCCACGGCGGGGATGTCGGCGAAGATCGCGCCCTGGCCACCCTTCACGTAGCCGACGCCGAGCAGGATGAGGTAGGTCGATGACTGCACCACGGTCAGCGAGACGATCGTGCGCACCAGGTTGTTGCTCGAGACGACGCCGTAGAGCCCAGCCACGAACAGCCACGCCGCGATCGCGAACGGCAGGAAGCTCACGAGTCCATCCCGCCCCTGATCAGCATCGCCTGATCGAAGAAGTGTGTCCAGGCGACCAGGAACGCGCCGCTCACCTCGAGTCCGACCAGCACGCTCGCGACGTCCATCTGGCCGGCTGACAACAGGTGGCCGGGCGTCCCCAGGGGCAGCGCGTTCTTGAAGAAGACGCCAACGAAGATCAGGCCGCTCAGCCCGACCAGCGCGTAGCCGGCGGCGCCCAGCGCGTCCCCCAGCTCCACCACCAGATGTGGCGCCATCGCCTTCATCCGCAGGTAGCGACCGGCGATGAACACGGCAAGGGGCGCGGTAGCAAGGATCACGCCGCCCTGGAACCCGCCGCCCGGAGTGATCTGCCCGTGCACGACGATGTACACGCCGATGGCGAGGATGCTCGGGATCAGGATCAGCGTCAGTGCACGTAGGGCCTCGCTGGCGCCGGCGAAATGGTGCTCGTCGGACTCCTCCTGGTGCGGCTCGCTCCGCTCGCTGCGCAGCTCGCGGAGGATCAGCACGATCCCGAGCACGGACGCGAACAGGATGAACTCCTCGCCCAGGGTGTCGAAGCCGCGGATGTCGAAGTTGAGCGCCGTGATCAGGTCGGTGGCGTGCCGCTCGGTGACGCCGATCCCGTTGATCACCTGGCCGTAGACGCCGTGGTAGTCGCCGAAGTCGGGCAGGCCGGTCATGCCGATCACGAGCACGGCGGCGAATCCGGTGGCCGCGAACGCGAACAGGATCAGGCGCGCACGGCGGCTCATTGCTGCTGGTGCTCCTGCTCCTCGTGCTCGCGCTCCTGTTCGCGGATCTTGCGCAGCGCCAGCAGCACCATCACCGGCAAGCCGATCGTGGAGACGACGATCTCCGACAGGGCCACATCCGGGTCCTGGAAGACGAAGAAGAGCATCGTCAGCGCGAGCCCGTAGATGCCGAGGACGAGCACCTGGCGGAGCGGGTCCGGCGCGAGCACGACGGCCCCCCCTCCGATTGCCACCGCCGCCAGCGCCGCGATCTGCAGGACGGTCACGGCTGTTCGTCCTCCGCTGCGCCCTCGATGCCCGCTCGCCAGTCGCCGTGCTCGCGGATGAGCATGCTGCGCATCGTCGTGTGCACGAGGATGGGCCCGCTGACGACGAGCACGACGCCGACCAGGAGCGCCTTGTCGCCGATCAGCGAGAACGACTCCCGGACCACGATCGCGACGCTGATCATCAGGGCGCCGAATCCGGCCAGGCCAACGTAGTGCATGCGGTCGTACACGTCGCGCATCACGCACAGGCCGAGCACGGCCACGACCTCCAGCCCGGCCCCCACGATCAGCAGGACCGTGCCGATGACGTGCCGCCAGCTCAAAGGTGGCGCTCCATCAAGCGGGCGAAGGTCAGGGACCCGACCAGCGCCAGCGGGGCCAGGACCACGGCCAGGTCGACGAACGGCTGGCGGTGGAATCCCTCCGACAGGAGCACGAGGATCGTGGTCACCAGCACGCCACCGATCTCCAGGGCGACCAGGCCGTGCGCAGGAGGGCTGACCAGGCAAACCACCAGGCACGGGATCAGCGCGAACCCGAGCACCGCCGCCGCGATCTCCCACTCGTTCATCCGAGCTCCAGCAGGTCGATCGCTTCCCGGCCGCCCGTGGGTCGCAGCTGATGGGCGAGGATCAGCTCGCGATCCGAGTCGATGCCGACGACGAACGTGTTGGGAGCGAACGACCCAGCCGCCTCGGCCAGCGCGCGCCGCCCGCTCTCATGCTGGTCCTCTTCACCGCAGGCAAACCTGACGGCACGAAACCGTCCCGCGTGGGCCTCGCGCTTGACCAGCTGGCGCAGCGCCATCACCGTGACAAAGGCGATGTCGCCGGGGACCTTCAGCAATGGCCGGTGCATCCGCGCCAGCCACCGCAGCCGGACGCTCTCGCCGACCACGCCCTGCTCCCGGGCGAGCTCCACGCCGGTCGCGGCCAGTACCGCCGCACCGGCGCCGACGATCAGCTCCGGGAGGCTCGTGATGTCGATCAACAGCAGGTACAGCGCCGCCGCGAACGCCCACCCAACTCCCCACGCGAACGCTCGTCGCGCAGCGAGCGCTGGACGTGAACCCTCGGACATTTGCCTGATCCGTCTACCCGCTCGAAAGTGGGCGAAACGACGCCGCCAGAACCGCTCACGCGACGCGGTAGACGTTCACCCGGCCCGGTAGACGTTCACGCGGCCCGGTAGCCGCTCACCAGCTCGCTGCTCCGCCGGCGCCACTCGGGCTCGACGTCGAACGTGCGCCGGATCCGGCGCTCGCGCAGGTACTTGAGCACCGGGCCGTAGCTGAAGCGGGCCGCGCTGGCATACAGCCGGCTGGCCCCGTCGGCGTCCATGAACGGCATGTACTTGTCGGGGAAGCCGGGCATCGTGCACGCCATGCAGATCCCGCCGACGTTGGGGCAGCCGCCGACCCCGTTGACCCAACCGCGGATCGGGACGTTGCACTTAACCACCGGCCCCTTGCAGCCGAGCTTGACCAGGCAGCGTCCGTCGCCGTGGTGCTCGGAGAACTGCCCGTGCTCGGCCAGGCCGGCGCGATTACAGCTCTCGTGGGCGGTGCGGCCGAAGATCCGTTGTGGCCGGCCCTGCTCGTCGAGCTCGGTCGGCGGCCCGATCCCGGCCAGGTGGAGCACCAGGCACAGGAGCGTCTCGGTGATGTTGTCGGGCTGGACCGGGCAGCCGGGGAGATTGAGAATCGGGATTCCCCGCCGGGACCTCCAGGCCGCGCCGAGGTAGTCCCGCAAGCCCATCGCGCCGGTTGGGTTGTTGCGCATCCCGGGAATCCCGCCGTAGGCGGCGCAGGTGCCGACGGCCAGCACCGCGTCGGCCTTCGGCGCCAGCGAGTCCAGCCAGCTGCAGGTGGAGATCGGATCGCGAGTGACGGGATCGACTCCGAACGCGGCCCAGTAGCCCTCGCCGTTGATCTCCTCGTTGGGGACCGAGCCTTCGAGCACCAGGATGAACGGATCGAGCTTCCCTGCGGCGGCGTCGAACCAGGCCCGCATGAACTCATCCCCGGTCTCGTAGGCGAACACGGGGTTGTAGACGATCACCGGCGGCATCCCCGGAAAGCACCCCCGCAGCAGGTCCTCCAGGCTGGGGTGGGTGGCCGCGGTCATGGCGATCGAGTCGCCGTCGCAGCCGAGCCCGCTGGTCATCCACAGCACGCTGATCGGCCGGGCGTGGAGCTCCCCACGGGATCGCTCGGGAGGCTGCCGGGCAAGTGGCGGGTCCCTGCGAGTCAATCCGCCAGGCCTCTGCCGGCCGAGTGTCGGGTCCCCGCTAGGCAATCCGCCGGGCCTCTGCCGGACGCGCGCGTCGGGCCCGCCCGGCCAGGGAGCCGGGGCGCTCGGCCAGCGCTTGGAGATGGTCCTCGAGCGTGCCGTGCAGATGCAGGTCGCAGGCGCTGCCGGTGACGAGCCCGCTGCGGGCCAGCCGCGCCAGCGCGTGGGACACCGACGGTCGCTCGGCGGCCACGAGCTGGCCGAGCAGCCGGTGGGTGAGGGGGAGCATCAGGCGGATCCCGCTCGGCTCGACTCGTCCCCAGCGCGTGGCGAGGTGCCACATCAGCAGCGTCAGCCGGACTTCCAGGCGAGGCTGACAAGCGATCGCCCGCAACGCGTCGGCGTCGGCGATTCGGCGTCCCGCCCGGCGCAGCAGGGCCAGGCCGATCTGCGGCCACGGCCGGACTCGCTCGCTGAACTCCTGATCGAGCAATCCCAGGCGGGTGGGCCACAGCGCCCGCCACGCGCCCCGCTGCTCGACGAGCTGGTCGGCTCTGGGGGACACGGGCTGGAGCAGGTCGCCGGCGCCGGTCAGCTCGCACGCGGTGCGATCCCCGACGGAGGTCTCGAACACGATCAGACCATCCAGGATCAGCAGCCCCGGACCGCCGCCGACCGCGTCGAACCAAGGTTCGAGGTCGCACTGCCCGACCTCGGCCGTGATCACGCGGACGGTGGCGAGTTGGCGGGCGGCGATCCGCATCCGGATGTCGAACTCCTGAGCCAGGTCGTCATCCGCGTCGAGCAGGTATGTGTACAGCGAAGCCGACTCCGGACGTCGCGTGGAGGAGTCCGGGACCGGCGGCCACCGAATCGGTCCGCCCCCGTCCTTGTGACCCTGGTCAGCTATCGGCCTTCTCCTCGCCGGCACAGAAGCCTCAAAAAGAGGCAGCGTTTGGTCGAGTCTAGGGCTTTTGCACGGCGGTAATCGGCGTTACCGTCGCCCCGGGTAAGCGTCATTACCAGGCGCCCAGCGCTTCAAGTCCATGGTGATAGAACGACTGCGTGTGCTTGGCGATCCCCGGGCAGGTGATCGAGATCGTCGACGAGGTCAATCGCTTGGCCAGGGTCGACGTGGCGGGCGTCCGGCGCAACGTCAACGTCGGCTTGCTGGACGACGCGATCGGACCTGGTGACTGGGTCCTGATCCACGTCGGTTTCGCGATCTCTCAGGTCGACGAGGACGAGGCCCGGGCCACGCGCGACCTCCTGGTGCGGATGGGGGCCGACTACGAGCAGGAGCTCGAGGAGCTGAAAGCGAGCGTGATCGAGTGACCCCCGCCGCCGGATCCGGCCCGGCCTGCGGCTCGGAGCACTGCATCACCTGCGGCGATGACGGGGATCCGATGACCGTGCTCCGGATCGACGATCTGCGCGGCCTGGCCCTATGCGGAGATGACCACGGCGCGCGATCGACGGTGGAGATCGCGCTGGTGGAGCCGGTGGCGCTGGGGGATCGGCTGCTCGTGCACGCCGGCACGGCGATCGCGAGGCTGCACGCCGCATGAGGTTCGTTGACGAGTTCCGCGACGCCGAACTGGGGCAAGCCGTGGCCGGGGAGATCCTGTCGCTGGTGGAGCCGGGGCGCCACTACAAGTTCATGGAGGTGTGCGGCGGCCACACCCACTCGATCTACAAGTACGGCGTCGACGACCTGCTGCCCGCGAACGTCGAGCTCGTGCACGGGCCCGGATGCCCCGTGTGCGTGATCCCGATGGGCCGCGTCGACGACGGGATCGCCCTCGCCCGGGAACCGGGGGTGATCTTCACCTGCTTCGGCGACATGATGCGGGTTCCGGGATCGAACGGCAGCCTGCTCGACGCCAAGGCGGCGGGCGCGGACGTGAGAATGGTCTACTCGCCGCTCGACGCTCTGCGCCTGGCCAAGCAGAACCCCGACCGCGACGTGGTGTTCTTCGCCATCGGCTTCGAGACCACCGCGCCCTCGACCGCGCTGACGCTGAAGCGGGCCCGGACCGAAGCGGTGAGCAACTTCTCCTGCATGTGCAGCCACGTCACGATCGTGCCGCCGCTGCGGGCGCTGCTCGAATCCCCCGACCTGCGCCTCGACGGCTTCATCGGGCCTGGCCACGTCTCGACGGTGGTCGGCGCTCGCCCGTTCCAGTTCATCCCCGCCGACTACGGCAAGCCGGTCGTGATCGCCGGGTTCGAGCCGCTGGACATCCTGCAGGCGATCACGATGATCCTGCGCCAGCTGCGCGAGAGCCGATGCGAGGTCGAGAACCAGTACAAGCGCGTCGTCCCCTACGACGGCAACCTGCGCGCGCTCGAGGTGATGGCTGAGGTGTTCGAGTTGCGTCCGCACTTCGAGTGGCGCGGCCTGGGGTTCATCTCCCACAGCGGCCTGAAGCTCTCGGACGCATATGCGGACTTCGACGCCGAGCAGCGCTTTGGCGTTCCCGGGGTGCGGGTCGCGGACCCGAAGGCGTGCCAGTGCGGCGAGGTGCTCAAAGGCGTGATCAAGCCGTGGGAGTGCAAGGTGTTCGGCACCGCCTGCACTCCCGAGCGGCCGATCGGCACGTGCATGGTCTCCTCCGAGGGAGCTTGTGCCGCCTACTACAACTTCGGCCGCTTCGCCCGCGAGCGGGAGGTGGTGTGACGGCCGACGGTCACCAGGGAGTGGAGGTCACCGGACCCGCTCAGACCGAGGGGCCGGACGCCCCCCGGGGGAGTCCCCTGTCCGAGCGCGAGCAGAAGATCCTCGGGATCATCGAGACGGCGCGCGGCAAGCGGGCCAAGTTCCGCGACGAGCACATCAACATGGCTCACGGCGCCGGCGGCAAGGCCACGCAGGGTCTGATCGAGGGATTGCTGGCCCCGGCGTTCGAGAACGAGGCGCTCGACGAGCTGGCCGACGCCGGCGCCGTCACCGTCGACGGCGCCGAGGTGGCTATCACCACCGACTCCTACGTGGTCAAGCCGCTGCGGTTTCCGGGCGGATCGATCGGGGAGCTCGCGGTGAACGGGACCGTCAACGACCTCGCGGTGTCCGGGGCGCGGCCGCTCGCGCTCTCCCTGTCGCTGATCCTCGAGGAGGGTCTGCCGGCCGACGTGCTCCGCGGCGAGGTGGAGGCGATCGCGACGGCTGCCCGCACGGCCGGCGTGCAGATCGTCACCGGCGACACCAAGGTGGTCGAGCGCGGACACGCCGACGGGATGTACATCTGCACCACCGGGCTCGGACGGCGAGATGGCCGCGCGAGCCTGTCCCCGGCCAACCTCCGTCCCGGCGATCGGATCCTGCTCTCCGGCCCGATCGGCGAGCATGGCACCGCGATCATGCTGGCCCGCGGGGAGTTCGAGCTCGACGCTTCGATCGAGTCCGACACCCGGTCGCTGTGGCCAGCGATGGACGCCGCGCTGGACGCCGCCGGGCCCGATCTGCGCTGCGCCCGCGATGCCACCCGGGGCGGCGTCGCCTCGGTCTTGAACGAGCTCGCCCGCGCCTCGTCGGTGGCGATGATCGTGCGCGAGGGCGAGATCCCGGTCCACCCGGCGGTCGCCGGCGCCGCCGAGATCCTGGGGATCGACCCGATGTACGTCGCCAACGAGGGGAAGATGGTGGTGTTCGTCGCCGCCGAGGCTGCAGATCGGACCCTGGCGGCGCTGCGTGCCGTCCCGGGGTGCGAGCAGGCGGTCGAGATCGGGGAGGTGCGCACCGAGCCACCGGGGATGGTGCTCGTCCAGACGAGCTTCGGCGGCCGGCGGGTCATGGACCAGCTGGTAGGGGACCCGTTACCGCGGATTTGTTGAGTGAGAGGAGATACGTGATGGCGACGATGGCGAGCCCGTACGCGAAGCAGAAGGAGACGGAGGCTGTCACCGCGCACGTCCTCTGGATGACCACCGGCCTGAGCTGCGAGGGCGACTCGGTCGCGATGACCTCGGCTACCAACCCCAGCCTCGAGGACATCATCCTGCAGGCGATCCCGGGGATGCCGAAGGTGGTCGTCCACAACCAGGTCGTCGCCTTCGAGACCGGTCAGGATTACGCGCAGGCGTGGTTCGACGCCGAGGAGGGCAAGCTCGATCCGTTCGTGCTCGTGATCGAGGGCTCGCTGGGCAACGAGGAGATCAACGGGGACGGCTACTGGACCGCGTTCGCCGTCAACCCCTCGAACGGCCAGCCGATCACGATGAACGAATGGATCGACCGGCTGGCGCCGAAGGCGGCCGCGGTCGTCGCCGTCGGCACATGCGCGACCTACGGCGGCATTCCGGCGATGAAGAACAACCCCACCGGGGCGATGGGCGTCCCCGACTACCTGGGCTGGGGCTGGAAGTCCAAGGCCGGGCTGCCGATCGTCTGCATCCCGGGCTGCCCGGCGCAGCCCGACAACATGACCGAGACGCTCTTGTACCTGGCCCTTCACCTCGCCGGTCTCGCGCCCGCCCCGGAACTGGACGAGGCGCTGCGACCGAAGTGGCTGTTCGGGCGCACGGTGCGCGAGAGCTGTAACCGCGCCGGCTTCGCCGAGCAGGGGGAGTTCGCGACCGAGTACGGCTCGGACCATCGCTGTCTGGTGAAGCTCGGCTGCAAGGGGCCGGTGGTCAAATGCAACGTCCCCATCCGCGGCTGGGTCAACGGGATCGGAGGCTGCCCCAATGTGGGCGGAATCTGCATGGCGTGCACGATGCCCGGCTTCCCCGACAAGTACATGCCGTTCATGGACGAGGACAGGTGGGGCGGGGTGGCGGCAGACGTCATGAAGTTCAGTTACGGGCCGGTCGTGCGCTTCATGCGCCGGCGTCACATCAAGCACAAGTTCGACCAGGAGCCGGAGTGGCGGCGACGCGGCAAGGAGCTGAGGACCGGCTACGCCAAGCGATGGTGAGACAGACCATGCCGACCGTATCGGCGACCGTTTTCACGCACAAGGCAGACTGAGGAGAGTCCCAGATGGCGACAGAAACCGCCCCCGAGCAGAAGGTCATGGTCAAGGAGATGGCCTGGGATCCGATCACGCGGATCGTCGGCAGTCTCGGTATCCACACGGAGATCGACTTCTCCAACCAACAGGTGCTGAAGTGCTACAGCACCTCGATGATCTTCCGCGGCTTCGACATCTTCATGAAGGGCATCGACCCCCGCGACGCCCACTTCATCACCAGCCGGATCTGCGGCATCTGCGGCGATAACCACTGCACCTGCTCGTGCCTGAACCAGAACATGGCCTACGGCGTCAAGCCGCCCGCGCTCGGCGACCTGGCGTTCAACCTGGCCGAGACCGCGGACTACATCTTCGACCACGCGATCTTCAACGACTGCATGGCCAACGTGGACTTCTGCGAGCAGATGGTGAAAGAGACCAATCCGACGCTGCTGGCCAAGGCCGAGAACACGCCGGCGCCGGGCCAGGACATTCACGGCTACAAGACGATCGCCGACATCATGCGCGCGCTGAACCCGTTCACGGGAGAGTTCTATCTTGAGACGCTTCACGTGGCGCGGTACACCCGCGAGATGTACTGCCTGTTCGGCGGCCGCCACACCCACCCCTCGACGATCATGCCGGGCGGCTGCAGCGCCGACATCACCCACCAGACCTGCACCGACTACTACGTTCGGCTGATGCGCTACTTCGACTACGTCAAGCGCAGCGTGCCGATGCACGACGACCTGTACGACTTCTTCCTCCAGGAGCTGCCGGGTTACGACATGGTCGGTTTCCGCGAGACCAACCTGGTCAACTGGGGCTCGTTCGACGACCCGGACTACGTCGACTACAACTACCGCAACATGACCGAGTGGGGGCGCAAGCGCTACATCACTCCGGGCGTGGTCATCGGCGGCGAGCTGATCTCGACCGATCTGGTCGAGATCAACCTGATGATCCGGATCCTGCTCGGCTCCTCGTACTTCGACTCATGGGAGAACGAGCCGACCTTCGTCACCCACGATCCCCTCGGCAACCCCGTCGACAAGAACCACCCCTGGAACAAGGTCACGCTGCCGCGGCCCCAGAAGCGCGACTTCACGGACAAGTACACATGGGTCGTCTCGCCCCGGATCTACGACAAGCGGACCGAGACGCACGTCTGCTGCGACACCGGGGGCGGGCCGTTCGCCCGCCAGTGGTGCACGGCGAAGGCGGGGCTGGTCGACTTCGGCTACGCCAAGGCGACCGGGCACTCGCTGCTGATGGTCCTGCCGCGGTCTCCGAACCTGCCCGAGATGGAGCTCGAGTGGAAGATCCCGGAGAAGTCCAACGCGGTCGAGCGTGACCGCGCCCGGTCCTATCACCAGGCTTACAGCGCCCTGATCGCGCTGCACTGCTTGGAGCGGGCGATGAAGGAGGTCCAGGCGGGCCGGACCAAGAGCTGGAACAGCTTCAAGGTCCCCGAGAGCGCGGTCAGCTGCGGCTTCCACGAGGCCGCGCGCGGCGTCCTCTCTCACCACATGGTGATCCGGGAGGGCAAGATCGCCAACTACCAGCCCTACCCGCCGACCCCGTGGAATGCCAGTCCCAGGGACAGCTACGGAACCCCGGGACCGTATGAGGATGCGGTCCAGAACACGCCCATCTTCGAGGAGAACGGGCCCGAGAACTTCAAGGGCGTCGACATCATGCGGGCGGTCCGCTCGTTCGATCCGTGTCTGCCGTGCGGAGTGCACATGTACACCGGTGGCGGCAAGGTGAAGAAGGTGATGCACACGCCTACGGCGCTGGCATAGTCATGGACGGGGCTGGCGCTGTCCCGGCGGAGGATCGGCCCGAGCAGCTCCTCGAGCGTGTCCAGGAGCTCCAGGAGCGGCTCGACGCCGCCGGCGATGAGGCCACGCGGAGGATCGCCGAGGAGCTCGTATCCGCGGTCGTGCGGATGTACGGGGCTGGGCTCGAGCGGATCCTCGAGCGTCTGCTCGCCGCCGGCGCGGAGGGGGAACGGATCGCGGTCGGACTGGCCGAGGAGGAGTTCCTGGGCACGCTGCTGCTGATCCACGACCTGCACCCGGTTCCGCTCGAGAACCGGGTCCAGGATGCGCTTGACTCGGTCCGTCCGTACATGGAGTCGCACGGAGGGAACGTCGAGCTGCTGTCGCTCGAGAACGGGATCGCCCGCATCCACCTGCGCGGGAGCTGCTCGGACTGCTCGGCCTCGGCGGTGACGCTCGAGCTGGCGATCAAGCAGGCGCTCGAGCAGGCGGCTCCGGATCTCGACGGGCTGGAGGTGGAAGGCGTGGCCGCCCAGAGCACCGCCGGGCCGGGTCTGCCGATGGTGACGGGGTCCGTGCCCTCCGGGATGGAGCTGCCGATGGTGGTGTCGGGAGCGCCGGCCCAGCCCTCGTGGTTCGATCTGGAATCGGTCGCGGAGCTGGCCGAAGGTGCGATCGTCCCCGTTTCCGTGGGCGGAAGGGAGCTCGTGATCGCCAACGTGGAGGGGGCGCTGCTGGCCTATCGCGATCGATGTGCGAACTGCGGCGCGCCGCTGCACGACGGGCGCCTGGAGTCCGGGGCGCTGTCCTGCGCACGGTGCGCGCGGTCCTTCTTTCTCCCGCGCGCCGGCCGGTCGCTGGATGACGAGCGGCTGCAGCTCGAGCCCGTCCCGCTGCTGCGCGAGCAGGAGCGGGTGAGGGTGGCGCTCGCGGTATGAGCTCGAACGGCAGCCACCCGGACCGGCCGGGGCGCCGGCTGGCCACCGACACGCAGGCGGCGCGCAGGCGCGCGCAGGTGGTCTCGGGGTTGCGGGCGGTCGCCCGGGCCCCCGCGAGCAGGGCGCCGGCCGAGGCCATCCTGTCGAGCAGGGCGCCGGCCGAGGCCATCCTGGCGGGCAGAGGGCCGGCCGCGGCCACCTCCCCGGCGACGAGGGCGCCGGGGCAGGAAGAGCTGTGCGATCTGTGCGGGATCACGATCCCCTCCGACCACCGGCACCTGCTGCACCTCGTCGAGCGCCGGATCGTGTGCACGTGCGAGGCGTGCTGGGGGATGCGCTCGGGCGAGGGTGATTACCGCCCCACCGGGCAGCGGACGCTGTGGCTCTCGGAACTGGACCTCCCCGACGAGGTCTGGGCCAGCTTTCAGATCCCGATCGGGCTCGCCTTCTTCATGGTCTCGACGGTCACGGCCTGCGTGGTGGCGATGTACCCGAGCCCCGCCGGCGCCACCGAGTCCGAGCTCCACTTCGAGTCATGGCACACGATGCTCGAGCTCAACCCCATCCTGGCCCGGATGGAGCCGGACATCGAGGGACTGATCGTCAACCGTCTCGCCGATCCACCGATGTACGCGATTGCCCCCATCGATCGCTGCTACGCGCTCACCGGCACCGTCAAGGCAAGCTGGGAGGGCATCTCGGGCGGGCGCGCGGTCGAGGATGCGGTGGCACGGTTCTTCGCCCAGCTCCGGGCCGAGGCGGTGCCGGCGTGAGCGCGCAGGCGAGCGAGCCGCAGGAGCCCGGCGCCGCTCTTCCGGACCCCGAATTCGCCGTCCTGGGCGCGCATCCCGTCCGCTACGCAGCCGCGCCGATGCTCGCGCTCGACTTGCAGGTGAGCGAGCCTAGCGGCCGCCGGATCTACATGATCGCGCTGCGGATCCAGCTGATGATCGAGCCGGCCCGCCGGCGCTACGACGATGAGACGCGGGAACGGCTGCTGGAGCTGTTCGGCACTCCCGACCGGTGGGCGGTGACGACCCGAAGCCTGGTCTTCGCGCAGCTCGACGTGGTCGTCCCCGCGTTCACGGGAACGACCACGATCTCCGTCCCGATCGCCTGCAACTACGACATGGAGCTGGCGGCGGCCAAGTACCTGCGCTCGCTCCCCGACGGCGAGGCGCCGCTGGCCCTGCACTTCAACGGGATGATCTACTACCCGGGAGAGGATGGCGCCCTGCAGATGGTGCTGGTGCCGTGGACGAAGTCGATCGACTTCCGGATGCCGATCTCGGTCTGGAAGGAGACGATCGAGCACTACTACCCGAACACCGGATGGCTGGCCCTGCGCACGCAGACGCTCGAGGCCCTGCAACGTGAGAAGCTCCGGCGCGGGCTGGCCACGCTCGAGGCTTGCGTCGAGGAGCTCCTCGGCGAGGCTCGCGGTGACTGAGGCGCCCGGCGAGGCTCGCGGTGACTGAGGGGCTCGAACAGCTGCTCGACTCGCTCTTGTACGAGGGTTACGCGCTCTATCCCTACACCCCGGGCGCGGTCAAGAACGCCACCCCGACGCCGTTCGGGATCGTCTATCCCCCGGCGTACGCGTCGGGACAGGCGAGCACGTTCGATCATCTCGAGCTCCGGTGCGCGCTGGCGGCGCCGCCGGACGCGGTGCTGCGGGCCGAGGTGCGGTTCCTGATCGCCGGCGGCGAGCGCCATCAGGCCGCGCCGCAGCGCGTGGAGCTGCCCGGCGCGATGGTGGGCGCGCTGGCGGCGGCGCCGGCGGCGAAGGAGGTCCGGGTCCGGGGTCGGGCGGGCCCGCCGGTGGTGGTGGGGATGGCGCTGCGCGCAGCGCCGGTCGAGGATGGGCTCCACGAGGTGGCGCTGCGGATCGAGAACCGCACCGTGGTCCGCAGCGGACTGGACCGCGGCGGCGCCCTGGCCCGCTCGCTGATCTCGACGCACCCGATCGTCGCCGTGGCCGGCGGCCGATTCATCTCGCCGCTCGAGCGGAGCTGTGAGAGCGTCAACACCTTCCCCGTGCTCGCCAGCCTTCGCGACGACGTGCTCCTCGGAAGCGCGATCGCGCTCCCGGATCATCCCCAGATCGCCCCCGAGAGCCGGGGCTCGCTGTTCGACGGGACCGAGATCGAAGAGGCCCTGCTCCTGCACGTGCAGGCGCTGAGCGAGGGCGAGCGGGCGGAGATCGAGGGCCAGGACCCCGCGGTCCGGGAGATGGTGGCCCGCGCCGCCGGTACGACGCCCGAGGAGATCGTCGCCCTGCACGGTCGCGTGACCCTCCGCGACCCCCAGACCGACGAGCCGCCACCCGAGCCGCCGGGGCTGATCGACCCGCGCGCCGGCGAGGAGCAGGTCGACGTCGGCTCGCGGAGCTTCCGCCGCGGCGGGAAGGTGGTCCTCAAGCCGGGAGCGGATGCCGATCTCCATGCCCGCTTGCTCGACGGCCGCACGGCGACGATCGAGCGGATCTTCACCGACTACGACGGCAAGACCCATCTGGGTCTCACGATCGACGACGATCCCGGACAGGACCTGATGCGGGACACCGGCCGCTACCTGTACTTCTTTGCCCACGAGGTGGAGGTGATCGAACCATGACTCCGGAGTCTCTGCGCAGCATCCTGATCGCCGGTGTCGGGAACGCATGGTTGCGCGACGACGGCTTTGGCGGCGAGGTGGCGCGCCGGCTGACCGAGCGCGAGCTGCCCGCGGGTGTGTCGGTGATGGACGCCGGCACCGGCGGGCTCGATCTCGCCTACGAGGTCATGCGCGGATACGACGCCCTGATGATCATCGACGTCAGCCGCCAGGGGGGCGCGCCCGGGACGCTGTACGTGATGGAGCCGAGCGAGGACTCGGTGCCGGGAGCGATCGAGGACGGCGAGGTCGTCAACCCCCACGGCATGGACCCGCAGACCGTGCTGCGGTTCGTGAAATCGATCGGGGCCTGGCCGGGTCGGGTGATCGTGGTCGCCTGTGAGCCCGGCGAGGTCGAGGATGTCGGCTGGGGACTGACCGAGGAGGTCGAGCGGGCGGTCCAGCGGGCGGTGGACCTGGTGCTCGACACGGTGGGCGAGCTGCGCGGCGAGCCGGTGGCGTGAGCGACGGGAGCGCATGCACGAGCTGAGCTTGAGCACCGCGGTCGTGAACACGGTCGTCAAGCACGCCCGCGGACGGCGTGTCTCGGTGGTCAACCTCCGCGTCGGGCAACTGCGCCAGGTGGTCCCCGACTCGCTCGAGTTCTATTTCGAGTTCGTGGCCCGCGACACCGTCTGCGCACGGGCGCGGCTCGAGCAGGAGGTGATCCAGGCGCGGCTGGGCTGCCGGCCGTGCGGGCTCGAATGGACGATCGAGGTCCCCGCGTTCCGCTGTCCGCGCTGCGGGGGCAGCGACGTCGAGATCGCCAGCGGAAACGAGTTCGAAGTTGAGTCGATCGAGGTCGAGGAGGCCGAATGCACCGCACAAAGGTGAGGATCGTCGAGGACGCGCTCGACGCCAACAACACGATCGCGACCGCCAACCGCGCCGACTTCGACCGGGCGGGGGTGAAGGTGGTCAACCTCATGAGCGCTCCGGGCGCGGGCAAGACGACGCTGCTCGAGCGCGTGGTCGGGGACCTCGGGGGCGTGCGCGTGGGCGTCCTCGAGGGGGATGTCCAGGGCTCGATCGACGCCGACCGTCTCGCCGGCCTGCACGTCCCGGTCACCCAACTGAACACCGACCCGGGCTTCGGCGGGGAGTGCCACCTGGACGCGAACATGGTCCGCTCCGCGGTCCCGTCCCTGCCCCTGGAGGACATCGACCTGCTGATCATCGAGAACGTCGGCAACCTGGTCTGCCCGGCGGAGTTCCGCCTCGGCGAGGACGCGCGGGTGATGGTGTGCGCGGTGACCGAGGGGGAGGACAAGCCGCTCAAGTACCCGCTGATGTTCCGCACCTGCGAGCTGGTGCTGATCAACAAGCTCGATCTCCTGCCGCATCTGGATTTCGACCTCGACCGCCTGCTGTACAACATCGACCAGGTCCACCCCGACGTCGAGACCCTGGCCCTGAGCGCACGGACGGGGGAGGGAATCGAGCCGTGGCGAGCGTGGCTACGGCGGATCGCCTCGCGCGAGGAGGTGCCTGCGTGAGCGAAGCGGCGCTCGCCGCCGACCCGGCCCGCCGGCTCGAAGCGCAGCTCTCGCGCCGCACGGAAGCCAACCGGGCATTCTTCGAGCGACAGGCCGAGCGGCTCGCCCGCCTCTGTCACCTGATGGCCGAGCGGTTCGCGCGCGGCGGCCGGCTGATCGCGCTCGGCGGCTCGCCGGCGGCTCGCTCCGACGCGCGTCACGTCGCGGTTGAGTTCGTCCACCCGGTGATCGTCGGCAAGCGGGCGCTGCCGGCGATGGCCCTGACCGGCGAGGGCGAGGAGCTGGCGGCCCAGCTCGAGCTGCTGGCAGCGCCCGACGACATCGTGATCGCGTTCGGCACCGACGAGGACGGGGGAGAGGGCGCCAGGGCGATCGCCCATGCCCGCGCCCGCGGGTGCCTGACCGTCGCCTTTTCGGCCGCCGGCGCCGAGCACGAGTTCGACCCCCCGACGGCCGAGCGGTTCATCCGCCAAGAGCTGGTGGAGACCCTCTACCACGTGCTCTGGGAGCTCGTCCACGTGTTCTTCGAGCACCGGGGGCTGCTGTCGGGACGCGACCCCCGCCGCGTCCACGACGCCGGCGCCTCGAGCTTCCTGTACCCGTTCCTGGCCGAGCAGGAGAGCCAGCTGGAGCCGGTCGTCGACGACGTCCGCCGGTCGGTGCTGATGAAGGCCGAGGAGATCGGCTCGCTCCGCACGCAGACGCTCACCGACAACCGCCAGGCGCTGCTCGACGCCGCGGGCACCCTGCGCACGCGCTTCGACCGGGAGGGCAAGGTGCTGGCGATCGGGAACGGCGGCTCCGCCACCGACGCGATGGACGTCGTGGCCGACTTCCGCACGCCGCTCGGTGCGGCTCCGGCGCGGCCGGCAATCGATTTGACCGAGGACCCGTCGATCCTGACCGCAATCGCCAACGACATCGGGACCGAGGCGATCTTCTCGCGCCAGGTGATCGCCTATGGTCAGGCCGAGGACGTGCTGCTGGCGTTTTCGACCTCGGGCAACTCGGCGAACGTGATCGAGGCCCTCGCGCACGCGCGGCGGCTGGGGCTCGGGACGATCGCGATGGTCGGCTATGACGGTGGCCGCGTCGCCGCCGACGGGCTCGCGGACCACGTGATCGTCACCCGCTCCGAGCACATCCCCCGGATCCAGGAGGCGCAGGCGAGCGCGTACCACGCCCTCCGAGAGCTGGTGGGGTGAACGTGGCCGTGTCGACGGCGACCCGTCGCCGGGCCCGGGTCAGGGTCACGGGCACGGTCCAGGGCGTCGGCTTTCGCCCCTACGTCTACCGGCTGGCCAACGAGCTCGGGCTGAACGGCTTCGTTTTGAACGACGCCCACGGTGTGCTGCTGGAGGTCGAGGGGGGCGATGTGGGGGTGGGCGAGTTCCTGGGACGGCTGCGGACAGAGGCGCCGCCGCTGGCCGTGCTCGAGCAGGTGCTCGCCGAGAAGCTCCCTCCGGCCGGGTTCAGCACGTTCGAGATACGGGCCAGCCCCCGCGGCGAGCTCGCCGACGCGCCGGTCACGCCGGACACGGCGACGTGCGCGGACTGCCTGCGCGAGCTGTTCGATCCCGGGGACCGGCGCTACCGGTATCCGTTCATCAACTGCACCAACTGCGGGCCCCGGTTCTCGATCGTCCGCGGGATCCCGTACGACCGCCCCTACACGACGATGGCGGGGTTCCAGATGTGCCCGTGTTGCCGGCGCGAGTACGAGGACCCGGCCGACCGCCGCTTCCACGCCCAGCCGAACGCCTGCCCGCGGTGCGGCCCCGCGGTGACGCTGGTGGACGCTGCCGGCGGGCGCGTTGCCGTGGCTGGCGCCCGGGACGACGTCGAGGCGGCGGCGCTCGCGCTGCGCGACGGCGCGATCGTGGCCGTGAAGGGAATCGGCGGCTTTCACCTGGCCTGCCGCGCCGACGACGAGCGGGCGGTGGCGGCGCTGCGCTCGCGTAAGCACCGCGAGGACAAGCCGTTCGCGCTGATGGTGGGTTCGGTCGCCGCGGCCCGCGAGCTGGTGGCGCTGAGCGAGCCCGAGTTGCGGCTGCTGCTGGCGCCGGCCAGGCCGATCGTCCTCGCCCCTCGCCTGCCCCGCGCGCCCGTCGCGGACGCCGTCGCGCCGGCGACGGCCGAGCTGGGCGTGATGCTGCCCTACTCGCCGCTGCACCACCTCCTGCTCGCCGGTGCAGGAAGGACGCTGGTGATGACCAGTGGCAATGTCTCCGATGAGCCGATCGCCTACGAGGACGAGGACGCCCTCCGGCGGCTGGCCGGGCTCGCCGACGCGTTCCTGCTCCACAACCGGCCGATCGGGACCCGCACCGACGATTCCGTCGTGCGCTCGGTCAGCGCCGCCGGCGAGCGGCGGACGACGTTGCTGCGGCGATCGCGCGGCTACGTGCCCGCCGCCCTGGCCCTGCCGGGCGGGACGGGGCTTCCGCTGCTCGCCTGCGGCGCCGAGCTCAAGAGCACCTTCTGCCTGGCCAAGGGGGAGCGGGCCTGGGTCAGCCATCACATCGGCGACCTCGAGAACTACGAGACGCTGCGCTCGTTCACCGCGGGGATCGAGCACTTCAAGCGGCTGTTCGCGGTCGAGCCCGCGGCCGTGGCCCACGATCTGCACCCCGAGTACCTCTCGACCAAGTACGCGCTCGAGTACGGTGCCGCCGAGCCGATCGGGGTCCAGCACCACCACGCCCACCTGGCGGCATGCCTGGCCGAGCACGGGATCGAGGGGCCCGCGGTCGGCGTGATCTTCGACGGGACGGGCTACGGCACCGATGGCACGGTGTGGGGGGGAGAGCTGCTGTACGGCGACCTCACCGCCTTCCGCCGCGTCGGCATGCTGTCGGCGGTGCCGCTCCCCGGCGGCGAGCGGGCCATCCGCCAGCCGTGGCGGATGGCCTGCGCCTGGCTTCGTGCCGCCGGCAACGGGGACGACCCCGAGCTTCCGGCCCGGCTCGAGCAGCACGTCTCGGCCCGCGCCTGGAAGCAGGTCTGCGGGTTGCTTCGCAGCGGCCTGAGCTCGCCGCTGACCACCAGCATGGGCCGGCTGTTCGACGGCGTCGCCGCGCTGTGTGGGATCCGCGCCACCGTCAACTACGAGGGCCAGGCGGCGATCGAGCTCGAGCGGGCCTGCGATCCGTCCACGCGCGGCGCCTACCCGCTGGCGGTGCGGGTCGAGGAGGGCATGCTCGTGCTCGACCCCCGCGAGACGATCTGTGCCGTCGCCCGGGATGCGCGCGGCGGGGTCCCGGTCGGGGCCATCGCCAGCCGTTTCCACGCCGCGGTGGCCAGAGCGGTCCTCGACGCCGCCGTCGCGGCGGCGTCCGCACAGGCGACCGAGCTGGTGGTGCTCTCGGGTGGGGTGTTCCAGAATCGGCGGCTGCTCTCGCGAGCGGCCGACGAGCTGAGCGCGGCCGGACTGCGCGTGCTCGTGCCCCAGAAGCTGCCCGTCAATGACGGCGGGATCTCCTACGGCCAGGCCGCGGTCGCGGCCCGATGGCTGGCGCAGTCCGAATCGGGATGACGGATTCCGGCCAGCTCGAGAAGGTCCTGGCCCAGCCCGTGTTCAGCGGGAGCGCGAACGTGCCCTTCGGAGCGATGACCCGGCGCCAGGTAAAGGAGCGCGCGGACGAGCTCGGGTCGGTCGTCGGCTGGGGACCCACGGCCAGGGTCGCCGGCGTGGCCACCGCCTGGCGCGAGCTGGCGAACGCGATGGAGCGCGCCGGCGCGGACACCGTGGCGGCGCTCGGGCCCCAGGTGGTGCTGGAGCTGGCGCCGCGGCTGTGGGTGGTGCCGCCGGGCGGAAGCCTGCTGGGCGGGGGTCTGCCCGGCGGGGGCTGACGCCGGCGCCGTCAGCCGCCGGACACGCCCCGACCGTGTCGGCACGGTGTCAACCTCGAGAACGATCGGCCGAACACGCCGGGCACGTGCCCACGATGGCGAAGTGGGTGAAGCGCGCCCGGTAGCCGAAAAGCTCGTTGATCCGCTCGCGCACGGGGTCGAGCTGCGATGGATCCAGTGTCTGCACCTCGCGGCAGCGCTCGCAGAACAGGTACTCGCGCTCGCCCCGGCCGACGAGCACGTACAGACCCGGGCCATGTCCGAAGTGGACGTGACGCGCCAGGCCGTGGCGCTCCAGCGTCTCGAGGTTGCGGTACGTGGAGGCGAGGTCCAATCCGGAGCCGCCGGCAACCTCCTCGGCGGAGATCGGGCCATCGGCGGCGAACAGCGCCTCGAGCACCAGCCGGCGGGCGCTGGACAGCCGTAGGCCCCGTTCCCGGAGCGCACCCACCGCCTGCTCGAGATCGGCGAAGGCCAGCGGCGGGGCGTCGGGGGCGACCGTCATCGGCGCTACCCGGCCGGCCCGCGCTCGGCCCCCAGGTGGGCGCTCCACCGCTCCTCGATCCGGCCAAAGCGCCAGATCGCCAGCGCAAGCGTCCAGGTGGCGAGGAACATGCCCACGATTATGAACCCCAGCGTGTTGATGTCGATGTTCTCCCACCAGGCCCAGAACGCACTCTGCGCGCCCGCCTTGTGCGCCACCAGCCCCACGATCTCGATCGTGCCGATCACCAGCGCGACCGCCACCGACAGCCCGGTGATCGTGAGGTTGTAGAACACCTTGCGTACCGGCTTGGAGAACGCCCAGCCGTAGGCGAAGTTCATGAACGAGCCGTCGATCGTGTCCAGCAGCGACATCCCGGCGGCGAACAGGATCGGCAGGCACAGGATCGCGTAGAACGGCAACCCGGCGCCGGCCGCGCCGGCGGCCAGGAACAGCAGCGCCACCTCGGTCGCGGTGTCGAACCCGAGCCCGAACAGCACGCCGACCGGGTACATCTGCCACGGCTTGCCGACCGACCGCGAGAAGCGGCCCAGGAAGCGGCTCATCAGCCCGCGCGAGTCCAGCTGCCGCTCCAACTGCTGCTCGTCGTAGCGCCCCGTCCGCATCTCGAGGAACACCCTCACGATCCCCCACAGGATCACCAGGTTGAGCGCCGCGATCAGGTACAGGAAGGTGCCGGACACGCCGGTTCCGATCCAGTCGGTGGCGCTGTGCAGCGTCGAGGAGCCGTTGGTCACCTGTCCACCGAGGGAGCGGATCCCGATCGCGAACAGGAACGTCAGCATGAACACGATCGTGGAGTGACCGAGCGAGAAGAAGAAGCCGACGCTCATCGGCCGCCCGCCATCGGCCATCAGCTTGCGCGTCGTGTTGTCGATCGCGGCGATGTGATCGGCGTCGAAGGCGTGGCGCAACCCGAGCGTATAAGCCGTGATGCCGGTGCCGACCGCGAACGCCCCGGAGGTCCCGAGGCGGAAATGATGCGGCGCCACGACCGCGATCAGCAGAAAGAAGCCGATCGCGTGCAGGCCGAGCACGACCACTGCCATGACCATCACCGTCCGCCACTGGCCGGAGTCCAGCGAGTTGGTCACGCGCCGCGCGCGAGCCGCGAGTGAACCAGCCATGGCTGGACGCTATGCCGAGCCGGTCGCTATTGCAAGCCGATCGCAGTTAGCAGTGCTTGCGATTACCCCAGCGGGTCAGCGCAGGTCGGTCTGATCCAGCTTCGCGAGCAGCTCGCTGACCGACTCGAACAGCGCGACCGCCCCCGCCTCGCGGAGCTCCTCGGCCCCGAACCCGCCGGTCCTGACCGCGATCGTCGGCACATCGGCGTTGCGCGCGGCGTGGACGTCCCACGGGGTGTCCCCGACCATCACCGCCTCACCGGGCGACTGCTGCTGCACTCGCTGCAGCGCCGCGTTGACCAGGTCGGGCTCGGGCTTGGTGGCCTCGACGTCCGCCGAGGTGGTCCAGGCGTCGGCCAGCTCGCGGGCATCGAGCAGATCCAAGTAGTGATCGACCTCGTCGTCCTTGGCCGAGCTCGCCAGCACCACCGCGTGGCCACGCCGCTTGAGGTCCTCGATCAGCTCGCGGGCCCCCTCCATCGGTTCGACCTCGTCGATCAGCTCGGCATACAGCGTCTTCTCGGCCGCGCGGATGTCATCGCCCTTGTCGTTCTCGGTCCGCTCATCGGTGAGCGCCCCGACCATCTGATCGCCTCCCATGCCGATGTGGCGGTGGATCTGCCACAACGGCAGCACGATCTCGTGCTGGCGAAAGGCCCGGAACCAGGCCACGGCGTGGTGATAGTTGGTATCGACGAGCGTGCCATCGATGTCGAGGATCGCGACCGCCATGTGCGGTGCGTCTACCCGCTCGCGTGACTGCTATGCGCCTGCGCCGCCGCGGGCGACCGGGCTCCGTTGATCGCGGTCACCGAGACGAAGGCGTTGTAGTCCGGGACGCCGGCGCGCGCCCGATGGACGTGATCGATCAGCACCTCGCCCTCCGGCCAGTGGACCTGCAAGCTTCGGGGCTTCACCGGAGCCACGCGGGCGCGGCCGCGATATTCGCCCACGTCGCTGGCCAGCAGGAGCGGGTCGCCGTCGCTGACCCCGAGCGACTCGGCGTCCTGGCGGCTGATCAGGACCGCGTCGCGATCGGCGCCGGTGAGATCGTCACGATCTCCCTGAACGATGCTGTTGAACTGCTTGCCGCGGCGAGTGGCGACCACGAACATCCCCTCGGGCACCTCGGGCTCGATCGGCTCCACGATGCAGAAGCGAGCCTTGCCGTCATCGGTCGGGAAGTTCCAGCCCCAGCACAGGTGGGGGCCGCCGTACTGGAACTGGTCCCCTTCACGGCTCAGCCGGCGGATCAGCGCGTAGCTGGGGATCGAGCGGGCGATGTCCTCGCGGATGGCCGCCGTGTCCTCGAAGCGCACCAGGTCGGCGAGTTCCGGGCGCACCCGCCCTGCCAGCTCGGTCAGGACCTGCCATTCTGGCCGGGCCTCGCCGATCCGTGGCCCGGGGATCTCGGGGCTGAAGATGACGCGCCGCTCAGTCGAGGTCTCGGTGACTCCGCCCGGCATCTCATAGCGCGTCGTTGCCGGCAACAGGACCACGGTCTCGGCCGGATCCAGCAGCATCTGACTGGACATCACGATGTCCATGTGGACACGGAGCGGGATGCGCTCCAGCCCCTCGTGGGCGTAACGGGTGTCGGGGAGCACCTCGGCGAGGTTCCCCCCGCATTGAAAGAGCACGTCCAGCGCCCCGACCTGAGCGGCGTCGAGCATCTCGGGCGTGGTCAATCCCGTGCTCGCCGGCACCTCGAACCCCCACAGCTCCGAGAAGCGCCGGGCGTTGTCCTCGTTGATCGCGAGCCCCCCGGGAAAGCTGGTCGAGTATGCGCCCATCTCCGCCCCACCCTGCACGCCGGAGTGTCCGCGGATCGGCATCAGCCCGCAGTGCTCACGGCCGACGAAGCCCTTGGTCAACGCCAGGTTCACGATCCCGAGGACGTTCTGCTCTCCGGACTCGTGCTGGGTGACGCCCATGCTCCAGACGAACACCGCGCTCTCAGCCTCCGCCAGCATGCGCGCGAACTCGGCCATCTCGTCCCGCGAGACCCCGGAGGTCCGTTCGAGCTGCTCCCACGACTGCCCGCCGAGCGCCGCCGCGAGCTCGTCGTACCCGGTCGTGTGCTGCTCCACGAACCGGCGATCGACCCAGTCCCGCTCGATCATGTGCTTCAGTGTTCCGTTCAGGAAGCCGACATCGCCGCCGACGTCGACGAGGAAGAAACGGTCGGCGATCTTGGTGCCGAACAGCGCGCTCTCGGGGTTCGAGGGAACCCAGTAGCGCTCCATCCCGGGCTCGCGATAGGTGTTGACGACGACGACCTTCGTCCCTGCCTTCTTGGCGTGGTAGAGGTACTTCATCGAGACCGGCTGGTTCGCGGCCACGTTCGATCCGATGAACACGACCAGGTCGCTCCCGATCCAGTCCTTGTACGAGCACGTGGTCGCCGCCACCCCAAGGGTGTATTTCAGGCCGAACGTGCTCGGCGAGTGGCACAGCCGCGCCGCGTTGTCGATCGAGTTCGAGCCCATCGCCCGCACCGCCTTCTGTGCGGCGTAGTAGTTCTCGTTCGGCTGTCCGCGGCTGGTCATGTAGAAGCCCAGACGCCCGGGCGAGCTCGCGCGGATCCGCTCCGCCACCAGCCCGAGGGCCTCGTCCCAGCTCACCCGGCCGAATCCCGGTTCGCCCGCCCTGCGGATCATCGGAAACGGAATTCGTCCCAGCCCTCGGAGCTCGGCGCCCGAGAGGCGCTTCAGCGCGGACACATCGGACAGCTTCTCGACCTCGAGCGCCGGCATGGTGTTCAGCCGCAGGAGACGGAGGCGCACGTTGCACAGGTGGATCTCGTCGAGGGTCCAGTCCCGCATCCCGGTCGTGCCCAGCGAGCAGCCGTCACAGACGCCGTGCTTCAGGATCCTCCAGGCGTAGCCCAGCTGGTCGCGGTTCTCGGAGATCGCCTGCCAAATCTCGCCGTAGTTGTTCGGGTGCTGCTCGCCGAGCCCGAAGGGCTTGGGGCTCACCCAAAGAGAACGGTCGATCCGCTTCTCGCTCAAATCCGGCTCCTTCCCCTGTTTCCAGCCCATTGTGTCAGCGTCGTGGTGGCGCTGGCAACAGCCTCAGCAGTGCCGCTGACAGCAGCGTGAGCGGTTGCGGTCGATCGCGGCCGGGTAACCGCCTCCCATGGACTCCGAGGACCATCGACGTCTCGCCGACGAGCTCGAGAACGAGGCGCACGACATGGAGCGTCGGAGCGAGGAACTTCAAGACGAGGTGCAGGACACGCGTCAGGACTGGGAGCGCAAGCGGGCGGACCCGAGCGTGCCGGGCGCGGTACCGCAGGACGGCGAGGAAGGGTCAGAGGAGCGGCAGCCGCAGCCCGGAGACGACTAGGAAAACGCCACCCTGAGCTTCTTGGCCAGGCGATGCAGCGGGCCCTGGCGAGGTGGAGAGGGGACCGCGGTGTGCGAGCCTTCGGCCGCCGGATTCTGGGTCTCGATGATCCACTCACCGCTGTCGGTCCGGCGAATCACGCCCACCCGCGCGCCGGTGTCATCGTGCAACCCGCCGCCGGCGTCGACGGTCAACGCCGCCTCAACGCCGAGCGCCTCGGTGAGGATCTCCTTGACACGGTGGGGGTCGAACTCCTCGAGCCGCCGACCGTTGACCGCGGCGGCAATCTCCTCCAAAGCCGTTTCGATCTCGATATTGGTTGCCATGTGTTCGAGATACCCGGCGCCCCAGCGGGCGAACCGTGACGGTTAGCGTGCCGGCGCCGCAGGGTAAGACACGCCCTGCCGATGCGCCTGCCGCCGCCGAGCCGCCGCCCGATCGCACCGCTCCTGCGGCAACTCGGAGGCGATCCCCTGGGCCTGGGCCGGGCGGCGCAATCTGCCCGCTCCGATCAGCTCACGCCGCGGACGAAGACCGCCGACAGGGTCGTGCAGTCGATCTGTCCGTACTGCGCCGTGGGCTGCGGCCAGAAGGTGTACGTCAAGGACGAGAAGGTGATCCAGATCGAGGGCGACCCCGACTCCCCGATCTCGCGCGGCCGGCTGTGCCCGAAGGGAGCGGCCTCGGAAGGGCTCGTCAACTCGCCGATGCGCGAGACCAGGGTCAAGTACCGCCGTCCGGGGGGGACCGAGTGGGAGTACATGAGCCTCGAGCAGGCCACCGACATGATCGCCGAGCGGATGATCCGGACCCGCCTCGAGACCTGGGAGGAGGAGACGGAGGATGGCGAACCGCTGCGCCGCACGCTGGGGATTCACTTCCTCGGCGGGGCCACGCTCGATAGCGAGGAGAACTACCTGATCAAGAAGTTCTTCACCGCCGCGGGCGCGCTGTCGATCGAGAACCAGGCGCGGATATGACACAGCTCCACGGTCCCCGGTCTGGGGACCTCGTTCGGGCGCGGCGGCGCCACGACCTTCCAGCAGGACCTGCAGAACTCCGACTGCATCCTGATCATGGGCTCGAACATGGCCGAGCAGCATCCGGTTGGCTTTCAGTGGGTGATCGAGGCCAAGGAACGCGGCGCGCAGGTCATCCACGTCGATCCCCGGTTCACGCGCACCAGCGCGCTGGCGGACCTCCACGTGCAGATCCGCGCCGGCAGCGACATCGCGTTCCTGGGCGGGATCGTGAACTACATCTTCGAGCACGACGCCTGGTTTTCGGACTACGTCCAGCACTACACCAACGGACCGGTGATCATCGATCCGGACTTTCGGGACCCCGAGGACACCAGCGGCTTCTTCTCCGGCTGGGACGCCGACGACAGCACGTACTGGATCGAGGGCTGGAGCTACAACAAGGCCGGCGGTGAGGCGACGGCCGGCGCGACCAAGCAGAAGGCGGACGTCTCCGGGGAGCAGGCGCACGGGGCTCATGGCATGAAGCTCTCCGGGGGCCAACCCCCCGACCTCGATTCCTCGATGCAGGACGAGCGCTGCGTGCTGCAGATCGTTCGCCGTCACTTCGCGCGTTACACGCCGGAGCTGGTCGCGGACGTGTGCGGCTGCTCGCAGGAGAGCTTCCTCAAGGTCGCGCGCGCGCTGTGCGAGAACTCAGGCCGGGAGCGGACGTCCGCGATCGTCTACGCCGTCGGCTGGACGCAGCACACCGTGGGGGTGCAGAACATCCGGGCGGCGTCGATCGTCCAGTTGCTGCTGGGCAACATCGGGCGTCCCGGAGGCGGGATCCTGGCGCTGCGCGGCCACGCCAACATCCAGGGCTCGACCGACATTCCGACGCTCTACAACATCCTGCCCGGCTACATCCCGATGCCGCATCCGCAGCGGCATCCGACGCTGGACACGTTCGTGGAGCTGAACGGGCCCGACACGGGAGCGTGGGGGAATCTTCGCCCGTACATCGTCTCCTTGCTCAAGGCCTGGTGGGGGGATGCGGCGAGAGAGGACAACGAATTCTGCTTCCGTCACCTCCCGCGCATCAACGGGGACCATTCGCACTACGCGATGATGCTGAAGATGCTCGACGGCGGGGTGAAGGGCATGTTCTGCGTCGGGCAGAACCCGGGTGTCGGCTCTGCCAACTCGAAGCTGATCCGGCTCGCGCTGGCCAAGCTCGACTGGCTGGTGGTTCGAGACTTCCAGCCCGTCGAGACCGCGACCTTCTGGCGGGACTCGCCCGAACACGAATCGGGCGAGGTGCGCGCGGAGGACATCCAGACCGAGGTGTTCTTCCTGCCGGCGGCGGCGCACACGGAGAAGGACGGGAACTACACCAACACCCAGCGCCTGCTGCAGTGGCACCACAAGGCTTGTGAGCCTCCGGGCGAGGCCCGCTCGGAGCTCCATTGGATCTATCACCTGGGCAAGACCATCCGCGAGAAGCTGGCGGGATCGGACGACCCCAGGGACCAACCGATCCTCGATCTGACCTGGGACTATCCGCTCCAGGGGCCTCACGACGAGCCGGACGCCGAGCACGTCCTGCAGGAGATCTCCGGCCGTCGCGCCGACGGCTCGTTCCTGGCCAGCTACGACGAGCTCGAGGACGACGGCTCGACCACGTGCGGGTCGTGGATCCATTGCGGCATCTACAAGGACGGCGTCAATCAATCGGCGCGCAAGAAGCCCCACCGCGAGCAGAACTGGATCGCGCCCGAGTGGGGGTGGGCCTGGCCCAAGGACACCCGGATGATCTACAACCGGGCCTCGGCGGACCCGGAGGGACGACCGTGGTCGGAGCGCAAGCGCTACGTCTGGTGGGATGGCGAGCAGGGCGAGTGGACGAGCCTCGGCGATTCGCCCGACTTTCCTCCCACCAAGGCCCCCGACTACCGTCCCAAGCGGGGTGCCAAGCAGATGGAGGCGATCGCCGGCGACAAGCCGTTCATCCTCCATCCCGACGGCTTGGGCTGGATCTATGCCCCCACCGGGCTCGTCGACGGCCCGCTGCCGACGCACTACGAGCCGCAGGAGTCCCCGTTCGAGAACCCGCTCTACGCCCAGCAGCAGAATCCCACCCGCCAGGTGTTCCACCGCCTCGAGAACGCCTACCACCCGGCCGGCGGCGAGGACGGGAGTGAGGTCTTCCCGTTCGTCCTGACCACCTACCGGCTGACCGAGCATCACACCGCCGGCGGCATGTCGCGGACCGTGCCCCACCTGGCCGAGCTGCAGCCCGAGTTCTTCTGCGAGGTCTCGCCGCAACTCGCCGGGCTGCGCGGGCTCGAGCACGGCGCCTGGGCGACGATCATCACCGCGCGCCAGGCGGTCGAGGCGCGGGTGATGGTCACCGACCGGATCAAACCGCTCCACATCCAGGGCCGGACGATGCACCTGGTGGGGACGCCCTACCACTGGGGCCGGGTGGGGATCGTCACCGGAGACTCCGCCAACGAACTGCTTCCGGTGGTGCTCGACAACAACGTCCACATCGCCGAGTACAAGGCCGCCACGTGCGACATCCGGCCGGGGCGGCGGCCGCGGGGAAAGGCGCGGCTGGAGCTGGTTGAGGAGTACCGCCGCCGGGCCGGGGTGAAGACATGAGGCTCGAGACCCATGCCTGGCCGGGGAGCTACGGCGACGCGGCCAAGCCCCGAATGGGGTTCTTCACCGATACCTCCGTTTGCATCGGCTGCAAGGCGTGCGAGGTGGCGTGCAAGGAGTGGAACCAGGTCCCGATGTCGCTCCAGGGCTTCACCGGCAACTCCTACGACAACACGATCGACCTCGGCGCGAACACATGGCGGCACGTGGCCTTCGTCGAGCAGAAGCTTCCGGCGGACGCTCGCGAGGAGGGCTCACTGGTGCAGGTGGCCGAGCGGGCGGCCGCGATCGAAGCGGGCGTGCAGACCTATCAGGAGGGCGACGGCATCCGCTGGCTGATGGCCTCCGACGTGTGCAAGCACTGCACCCACGCCGCCTGCCTCGAGGTGTGTCCCACCGGCGCCCTGTTCCGCACGGAGTTTGGCACCGTGGTCGTGCAGGAGGACGTCTGCAACGGCTGCGGTTATTGCATTCCGGCCTGTCCGTTCGGTGTCCTCGATCAGCGCGAGGATGACGGAAGGGTATGGAAGTGCACGCTCTGCTACGACCGGCTCAAGGACGACAAGGAGCCCGCGTGCGCGCAGGCCTGCCCGACCAACTCGATCCAGTTCGGGGAGCTGTCGGCGTTGCGATCGCGGGCCGAGCATCGGCTGGCTCATCTCCAAGACGCCGGCCAGGACAAGGCGCAGCTGTATCTCGCCGACGAGGACGACGGGATCGGCGGCGCCGGCGCCTTCTTCCTGCTGCTCGATGACCCTGAGGTCTACGGCCTGCCGCCCGATCCGGTCGACCCGGTGAGCGATATCGGATCGATCTGGTCGGCCACGGCCGCCGCCGCAGTCGCGCTCGGCCTCGGGCTGGCCGCCGCCGTCTTGCCGGGGCGGCGATGAGCGACGCGGCCGCCAGCGGGCCGTGGCCCGAAGCCCGTTCCTACCACGGCCAGCCGGTGATCAAGGATCCCGTGTGGACATGGGAGATCCCGATCTACTTCTTCACCGGCGGGCTGGCCGGCGCCTCGGCCGGGCTGGCCTTTCTATCCGAGCTTGACGGCGAGGACGTGCTCGCACGGCGGGCCTGGGCGATCGCGCTGGCCGGGATCACCCTGAGCCCCGGGTTCCTGGTCTCCGATCTCGGCCGGCCCGAGCGGTTTCTGAACATGCTGCGGCTGTTCAAGGTCACCTCGCCGATGAGCGTCGGCTCCTGGCTGCTGTCGGGCAGCGGCGCGGCCACCGCGCTGGCGGCCGCCAACGCGTGGACGGGGCGGTTCCCGCGCGCAGCCAGAGTCGCGAAGCCGGCGGCCGCCGTGCTGGGGCTGCCGCTGTCCACCTACACTGCGGCGCTCCTGGCCAACACCGCAATTCCGGTCTGGCACCGCGCATCGAGGTGGCTGCCGTTCGTGTTCGGCTCCGGGGCCGCGCTCAGCGCGGGGGCAGTCGGGGTGGCCGTGACCCCGCCCGAGCGGGCGCGGGCGGCCCGTCGTCTGGCGCTCGGCGCGGCCGTGGTGGAGGGGCCGCTGATGGAGCTGATGGCGCTGCGACTGGGCCGGCACGGCCACGCCTATCGGCACGGGCAAGCAGTCGCCGCGGCCCACCTCAGCCGCGGCTGCATCGCCGCCGGCGGGGCCCTTCTGTACCGGCGCGGGAGCTCATCGCGCCTGGCCGCGGCGGCGTCGGGTGCGCTGCTGTCAGTCGGTGCGGTGGCCACCCGGTGGAGCGTGTTTCGGGCCGGCTTTCGCTCGGCCAACGACCCCCGGTACGTGACCGGCTCCCAGCGCGAGTTGATCGAGCGTGGCCAGCGGCGCGGCGCTGCCCGGGCCCAGCCCACGGTCGCGGCCGGGGAACCCCATCGCGGGTCTCCGGCGACCTCGTCTCCGCACGAGCGCGAGGCGGTCGGGGGCCAGAAGTAGGGCCCGGCGCACCGATCTGGGCGCGCCGGGCCCGATGTCATCCCGGTTCAGGGAGCGCTAAGACGTTTTGCGCTCGAGGTTTGCGACCTCCTCGGCCTTCTCGTCGGCGCGCTCGTGAGCCTCGGCGAGCTCATCCTTGGCCTCGCCCTTGCGCTCCTCCTGGCGCCCCTCTCTGCGCAGCGAGGCGTCGTCGGCGAGATCGCCCGCCGCCTTCTTGACGCGACCGGTGACTTTGTCGGTGATACCCACAGGCTGCTCCTAACGGTGGTTTGCACCCCTAGCGCTACCCGTCGGTAGGGTCAGCAAACGGCTGGCGGCCGTGACGTCACTGCTGCGCGCGCCGGGCGTCGGCCAGGCCCTCTGGAGAGGTCGGGGCCCGACCGCTCGATTGCGGGTGGGCATGGGGCAACGGTCGCTGTGGAACCGGGCCTTCCTCGGCGGTTCCGCCGGCGGCCTGTTGCGCCTTGCGGCCCGCGGCGGCGGAGATCAACGCGGCGACGAGGACGATCAGCCCCAAGGGGACGAGCACGATGGTGAAGATCCCCCCGCCGGCCAGTCCGACCACGATCCCGACCAGAATGAAGGCGACGGCAATCAGATAGAGCCACATCGGAGGTTTCTACCCCTGGGGGTCCTCGATGAATCGTTTGCGGGTAATGGGCAGTCGTGAACCGAGTTGATCGCTACGCGCCGATCGGCGACTACGGGCTGATCGGGGATTGCCACAGCGCCGCGCTGGTCTCGCGCCAGGGCTCGATTGACTGGTGCTGCCTGCCCCGCTTCGACTCCGGCAGTGCGTTCGGGCGCATCCTCGACCACGATCGCGGGGGGCACTGTTCGATCACTCCCACCGCAACGGGGGAGTGGGAGTACGACCGCGTGTACCTGGAGGACACCTTGGTCTTGCAGACGACGATGGACGGGCCCGCGGGCCAGGCGACGCTGACCGACTGCTTCATTCTCGGCGACGAGCAGCAGCCCACACCACCGCCGCGGCGGATCCTGCGTGTCCTCGACGGCCGGCGGGGCGCGATCGAGTTCGAGCTGCGGGTGGCGCCACGGTTCGACTACGGCGAGGTGAGGCCGTGGATCCGCCGCCACGGCCACCGCCTCCACAGCGCCATCGGAGGCAACGACGCGCTGATCGTGTGGTCCGATCAGGAGCTCGAGGAGGACCCCGACCACGAGCTCGTCGGACGGGTACGAGTCGGCGTGGGGGACCGCGTCCGGATTTTGCTCATCTACTCCCCGCCCGAGCTGATCGACGCGGAAGGACCCGAGGAGGCGGATGGCGCCGCGCTCGACGCCGAGCTCGAGGCCACCGCCCGGTGGTGGCGGGAATGGGCGCAGGGCGTCCATCTCGGTGGCGCCGACGAGCCCGCGGTGCGGCGCTCGGCCCTCACGCTCAAGGCGCTCACGCACGCTCCCACCGGTGGCGTCGTCGCCTCCCCCACCACGTCGCTGCCGGAGGCGATCGGCGAGTCGCGCAACTTCGACTACCGCTACGCCTGGGTGCGGGACTCGAGCTTCAGCTCTCGCGCCTTCGCCGAGCTCGGCTGCGAGGAGGAGGCCGACGCGTTCCGGGCCTTCATCATGCGCTCCGCCGCCGGCCATGCCGGCGATCTCCAGGTCGTGTACGGGGTGGGCGGCGAGCGCCGGCTCAAGGGCGAAGTCATCGAGGCCCTGGAGGGCTATCGCGGATCCGTGCCCGTGCGGGTGGGCAACGACGCCTCGTCCCAGCGCCAGCTCGACGCCTACGGGGAGCTCGTCAACCTGACCTGGCGATGGCACCGCCGCGGCCACTCCCCCGACGACGATGACTGGCGGTTCCTGCTCTCTTTGATCGATCATGCCGCGAAACGGTGGGCGGAGCCGGATTGTGGGATCTGGGAGTGGCCGGGCGAGCCCGATCACTTCGTCCACTCGAAGGTCCTGTGTTGGTCGGCGCTCGACCGGGGGTTGCGGCTCGCCGACGAGTGCATGCGAAGGGCCCCGGTCCGGCGCTGGACCCAGGCCCGCGACGAGATCCGCGAGGCGGTCGAGCGGCGTGGCTATGACCGCAAGCGAGGCGTGTTCGTGCAGGCCTTCGGTCGCAAGGAGATGGACGCGGCGCTGCTGCTGCTGCCGACGGTCGAGTTCGTGGACTGGCGCGACGAGCGGATGCTCCGCACCACCGCCGCCATCCGCGAGGAGCTCGACGCCGGCGAGGGCCTGCTCTACCGCTACCGGCGCGCCGACGGGCTCCCGGGCCGTGAAGGCGCGTTTTTGTGCTGCTCGTTCTGGCTGGCGGAGTGCCTGGCCCAGCAGGGAGAGCTCGGCGAAGCGCGCGCGGTGTTCGACAAGGCCCTGGCGATCGGAAACGATCTCGGTCTCTACTCCGAGGAGGTCGATCCCGAAGGCGGGGAGCTGCTGGGCAACTTCCCGCAGGCGCTGACCCACCTCGCGCACATCGACGCCGCCGTGGCGCTGACCGAGGCCCAGCGCGCGCTGTGACCACGGTTGATTAGGCGCAGGCGGCGCGGGTAGCTCGGAACCGACGACCGCCGGGCGACGAACGAAAGGAACTGATCGCGAATGAGCCAGACCGTCGGCGACTACCTCCTCGAGCGCCTCTCCACCTGGGGGGTCAAACGGATCTACGGATATCCCGGCGATGGGATCAACGGGATCATGGGGGCGTTCACCCGCTCGAGCAACGGTCAACGGCCGGAGTTCGTCCAGGTCCGCCACGAGGAGATGGCGGCGTTCATGGCCTGCGCGCACGCCAAGTTCACCGGCGAGCCGGGAGTGTGCATGGCCACCTCAGGCCCGGGCGCGATCCATCTGCTGAACGGGCTCTACGACGCGAAGCTCGACCATCATCCCGTGGTCGCGATCGTCGGCCAGCAGGCCAGAGCGGGGCTCGGCGGCAACTACCAGCAGGAGGTCGATCTGACCACCCTGTTCAAGGACGTCGCCCACGAGTTCGTCCAGATCGCGATGGAGCCCGCGCAGGTCCGCCACCTGATTGACCGCGCCTTCCGGATCGCGCTCGACGAGCGGACCGTCACCACGATCATCATCCCCAACGACGTCCAGGAGTCGCCCGCGGTGCAGCAGCCTCCCCACGCCCACGGGACCGTCCATTCGGGACCCGGCTATCGTGCGCCCCGCATTCTGCCCACCGACGAGGATCTCGACCGGGCCGCGGAGGTGCTGAACGCCGGCCAGAAAGTGGCGATGCTCGTCGGACAGGGCGCGCTGCACGCCGCCGACGAGGTGGCCGCCGTGGCCGAGGCGCTCGGCGCCGGCGTCGCCAAGGCGCTGCTTGGCAAGGCGGTGCTGCCCGACGACGTCCCGTATGTGACCGGCTCGATCGGTCTGCTGGGGACCAAGCCCAGCTGGACGCTCATGCAGGACTGCGACACGTTGCTGATGGTCGGCTCGAGCTTCCCGTACTCCGAGTTCCTGCCCGAGGAGGGCCAGGCCCGCGGGGTGCAGATCGACATCGACGGCAAGATGCTCGGCATCCGCTACCCGATGGAGGTCAACCTGGTCGGCGACAGCGCCGAGACCCTCCGCGCCCTGTTGCCGCGCCTGGAGCGCAAGCAGGATCGCGCCTGGCGCGAGCAGATCGAAGGGGAGATCGAGGAGTGGTGGAAGCTGATCGAAGACCGCGCCCAGCTGAGCGCCGACCCGATCAATCCTCAGCTGGTCTTCCATGAGCTCTCCAAGCGCCTGCCCGACGGCGCCATCGTCAGCTCGGACTCGGGCTCGGCCGCCAATTGGTACGCCCGCGACATCAAGCTGCGCAAGGGGATGATGGGCTCGCTGTCGGGCACGCTGGCGACGATGGGGCCCGGAGTCCCGTACGCGATCGCCGCCAAGTTCGCCTACCCCCACCGGCCGGTGTTCGCGCTGGTGGGCGACGGGGCGATGCAGATGAACGGGATCAACGAGCTGATCACGATCGCCAAGTACCGCGATCAGTGGCCCGACCAGCGGCTGATCATCATGGTGCTCAACAACCAGGACCTCAACCAGGTCACCTGGGAGCAGCGCGCCATGTCGGGCGACCCCAAGTTCGAGGGCTCCCAGCACCTGCCCGACTTCCCGTACGCCCGCTACGCGGAGATGTTGGGGCTGAAGGGAATCCGGGTCACGAGCCCCGACGAGGTGGCACCCGCCTGGGAGGAGGCGCTGGCCGCCGACCGGCCCGTGGTCTACGAGGCGGTGACCGATCCCGAGGTGCCTCCGCTGCCGCCGCACATCACGCTGGAGCAGGCCAAGGCGCTCACCTCGGCGCTGGCGCACGGCGATCCCAATGCCGGGCAGATCGTCAGACAGTCGTTCAAGCAGAAGGTGGAGGAGTTCCTTCCGGGACGATGACCAGCGCCGTCGCGAGTGATGTAGAAGCGCCCATCGAGCAGCTCGAGGTCGGGGCCTACACGATCCCCACGGATGCCCCCGAAGCCGACGGCACGCTGTCCTGGGACTCGACCACGGTCGTCGTCGTCCACGCACGTGCCGCAGGGGAGACCGGCCTCGGCTACACCTATGCCGACGTCTCCACGGCGAAGTTGATCGAGTCCAAGCTCGCCGGGACGGTGCGGGGCCGAGACGCGATGTCGCCTCAGGCGGCCTGGTCGGCGATGGTCGGCGCGATCCGCAACCTGGGTCGCCCCGGGATCAGCTCGATGGCGATCGCCGCCGTCGATCTGGCCTTGTGGGACCTCAAAGCGCGGCTCCTGGGCCTGCCCCTGTGCAAGCTGCTGGGGATGACTCACGATCGGGTTCCGATCTACGGCTCGGGCGGGTTCACGGCCTACGGCAACGACCGTCTCGCGGAGCAGCTGGCGGGCTGGGCCGAGCGCGGCATTCCGCGGGTCAAGATGAAGGTCGGCTCCCAGCCCCAGGACGACCCCGAGCGGGTCCGCTGCGCGCGGCAGGCGATCGGCCCGAACGTCGAGCTGTTCGTCGACGCCAACGGGGCCTATACGCGCAAGCAGGCCCTCGAGCTGGCCGAACGGTTCCGCGCCGACTGCGAGGTCAGCTGGTTCGAGGAGCCCGTGTCGTCCGACGATCTCGAGGGGCTGCGCCTGCTGCGCGATCGCGCTCCCGCCGGCATGGAGATCGCCGCCGGCGAATACGGCTACGACGCCGGGTATTTCCAGCGCATGCTCGCGGCCGGTGCCGTGGACGTGCTGCAGGCCGACGTCACGCGGTGCGCGGGTATCACCGAGCTGCTGCGGGTCGATGGCCTGTGCCGGGCCCGGTCGATGCCGCTGTCGCTGCACTGCGGCCCGTCGATTCATCTCCATCCCGGTGTTGCCCTGCAGCAGCTTGTGCATCTCGAGTACTTCCACGACCACGTCCGGATCGAGCAGCTGCTGTTCGACGGCGTCGTGCAGCCGCGCGAGGGAGCGCTGCATCCCGACCTCGACCGGCCCGGGATCGGACTCGAGCTCAAGCGCGCCGAGGCGGAGCGGTATGCGGCTTAGCGCTCGGCTTCCGGTCCGCCGCACCACGCCGCCCGAGCGCGGGTTGACCCGCTGGTGGCAGAACATCAGCCGGGGCCGGGCGCAGCGGACGCTGGCCGGCGCCACCGCGTTCAGCGCGCTGCCGCTCGGGCTGGAGATCTACTTCGAGCACTTCCGCGGGTCCTTCGGCGACAAGTGGATGTGGACCCCGGTGGCGCTGTCTCCCGCCCTGACGATCGCCGGCGTGGCCGGGATCCGCTCCGAGCGGGCGGCCAAGACCTGGCTTCCCGCGCTGTCGGCGCTGTACTGCCTCGACGGGCTGATCGGCGTCGTGACCCACGTCCGGGGCGTGGCTCGCAAGCCCGGTGGCTTCCGCGAGCCGCTGTTCAACATCGTGATGGGCCCGCCGCTGCTCGCGCCCGGTTCCCTGGCGCTGGTCGGCGGGATGGGTCTGGCGGCGGCCGTGCTCGGGCGCGAGCACTGATGCCGACACGCGACTTTCGCGACGCGCTTCACCTGCCCAACCGGCGTGCGGACCGTCAGCCCGCCTCGCCCGAGGAGCTGCCGCGCCAGCGCAACGGGGTGACTCCGCAGATGCACGGGCGCTACCCCGACTACAACGTGCTCGACGAGATCGACCACTGGGACGAGGTGACCCGTCGCGTGGTGCTCGAGCGGGTCGAGCAGACGCCCCCGATCCGCTTCTTCACCGCGGAGGAGTGCAGGACGCTCGGCGCGTTCTGCGACGTGGTCATGGCCCAGGACCGGGAGCCGAAGATCCCGGTCCTGAACATGGTCGACGCCAAGCTGTTCGCGGGCGAGCTCGACGGCTTTCAGTTCGCGGACCTGCCCGACGACCGCGAGACCTGGCGGCGGGTGGCGACCGGGCTGGACGCGGCGGCCCGGCAGCACGGCGTGAGCGACTTCGCCACCGCCTCGCACGAGATCCAGACCCGGGTGATCGACGCGTTCTCGAGCGGCGAGCTGCATGGCGAGGTGTGGGACGAGCTGCCCCCGGCGCGGGCCTGGAGCGTGGTCATGCGGGCCGTGCTGAGCTCGTTCTACTCCCATCCGTGGTCGTGGAACGAGATCGGGTTCGGTGGCCCCGCCTACCCGCGCGGCTACGCGCGGATGGGCGCCGGCCAGCGCGAGAGCTGGGAGGGTGCGGCGGCGTTCGAGCGTGATCCGGTAAAGGACACGCAGTCTCGCGGCGTGGAGGGGACGTGAGCCACGGGATGCGGACGATGCTGCGGGGCGCGCTGCGCCCACCCGAGAACGACTCCGCGTTCCTGCTCGACGTCCACCGCCGAGCCGTCCCGCGCGAGCGCATGGCCCGCTACGACGATGGCTATCCGGTCGATCTGGTGATCGTCGGCGCCGGTGCCGGGGGCGGCACGCTGGCCCAGCGGCTCGGCCGCCGGGGCTGGAAGGTGGTGGTGCTCGAGGTGGGCCCGTTCTGGGACCCCGACGCGGACTGGGTCTCCGACGAGGCGGGTTCGCACAAGCTCTACTGGACCGACAGGCGGATCATCGGTGGCCAGGATCCGGTGGAGCTCGGCAAGAACAACTCGGGCAAGGGAGTGGGCGGGTCGATGGTCCACTACGCCGGCTACTGCCCCCGCTTTCATCCCTCCGACTTCGAGGTCCACACCCGGGACGGGGTGGGGGAGGACTGGCCGATCTCCTACGAGGACCTCAAACCCCATTACGAGCGGCTGGAGCTCGAGCTGCCCGTGGCCGGTGACTGGTGGCCGTGGGGCGATCCGCACCGCTACCCGCACACTGCCCATCCCATCGCCGGCGGCGCCGAGGCCGCCTGGGAGGGGGCGCGCAAGCTCGGGGTCGAGATGCGGGTCGGACCGGTCGGGATCACCAACGGGAGCTTCGGCAACCGCCCCCACTGCATCTACCGCGGCTTCTGCCTGCAGGGCTGCAAGGTCAATGCCAAGGCGTCGCCGCTGGTCACCCACATCCCGGACGCGATCGAGCACGGAGCCGAGATTCGCGACCACTGCATGGTCACCGAGATCGAGCTCGACGAGTCCTCCGGGCGCCTCACCGGCGTGCGCTACATCCACGGCGACAAGGAGCGCTTCCAACGCGCCGACGCGGTGGCGGTCGCCGGCTACTCGATCGAGACGCCGCGCCTGCTGCTGAACTCGACCAGCCGGAGGTTCCCCCACGGGCTCGCCAACGGCAACGATCAGGTCGGCCGCTGCGTGATGGTCCAGGGCGCCACCCAGGTCGCGGGCCGCTTTCCGGAGGAGATGCGGATGTACAAGGCCCCGCCGCCCGAGATCTCCTCCGAGCAGTTCTACGAAACCGACCCCGCCCGGGGGTTCGCCCGAGGGTTCTCGATCCAGACCGTCGGGCCCCTGCCGATCGAGTGGGCCCAGCACGTGATGGCCGACGGTCACTGGGGCCCGGCGCTGCGCGAGTACATGCGCGACTACAACCACTGGTACACGCTGGGGGTGTTGTGTGAGCTGCTGCCGCTGCCGGAGAACCGCGTGACCGTGGTCGGGGACGTCACCGATCAGAACGGGATCCCGGTGGCGCGGATGGACTACAGCCAGGGCGAGAACGACCGCAAGAACATCGCCTTCGCCAAGCGGACGCTCCACGACATCTTCGAGGCCGCCGAGGCCCAGGACGTGCTCGTGATCGACCGCTACGCGCACCTGGTGGGCGGCTGCCGGATGGGATCCGACCCCGAGCGGAGCGTCGTCGACTCCGACCACCGCGCCTGGGAGCTGCCGAACCTGTTCATCGCCGACGGCAGCGTGATGCCGACCCAGGGCTCGGCGAACCCGGCGCTGACGATCATGGCCCTCGCCTCGCGGCTCGCCGAGCGACTCGACCTCAAGCGAGTCGGCGCGCCAGGAGCCCGCCGGCGGCAGCCAGCGCCGCCGCCGCGCCCAACCCTGAGCCCAGCCGGTGGCGACTGAGCCACGCCTGCTCGCTGCGGCCCTGGGCCTGCTCGTCGAAGATGCCGTGCGCGCCCTCGTCGTGGTCTGAGTCCAGCGGCTCGTACAGGTTGGAGGGCCGATCGCGAGCCACCGGCTGATCCGTCTGCTGGCCGTCGATCGCCGTCCGGGCGAGGTAGCGCTCGGCCAGCCACGGCGCCACCTTGTTGCCGATGATCGTGTAGAGGGTGGGAAAGCCGACGTACAGCTCCCGACGGCGGTGGTGGGCGGCCCAGTGGATCGCCCGCGCCGCCACCTCGGGCTCGAAGATCGGGGGCACCGGCATCGGGTGCCGCGGCATCTTGCTCAGGCAGTGGTTGAACTGCGGCGTGTTGAGCCCGGGAAGCTGGACCATGGTCACGTGGACGGCGCTGCCGCGATGGCGTAGCTCGCACCGCAGCGATTCCTGGAACCCCTTGATCGCGTGCTTGGCGCCGCAGTACGGGGCTTGCAGCGGGATGCCCCGGTAGGCGAGCGCCGAGCCGACCTGCACGATCGTCCCGCGGTCGCGGGGCAGCATCCGCTCGAGCGCGACCTTGGTTCCCCACACAGTGCCCAGGTAGGTGACCCGGGTCGCGCGCTCGTACTCGTCCGCGGCGACGTCGTCGAAGAATGCGAACACGGTCGTCATCGCGTTGTTGATCCATACCTCGATCGGGCCGAGCCGCTCCTCGATCACCGCCGCCGCGTTACGCATGGCCTCGAACTCGGCCACGTCCGTCGGGCACGGACACGCCGTCCCCCCGAGCTCCTCGACCTCGGCTGCCGCCGCCTGCAGGCCGGCGCGGCCACGGGCGATCAGGCCCACGGCGGCGCCGTGTTTGGCGAACTCGCGCGCCACCGCCCGGCCGATCCCCCCCGACGCCCCCGTGACGACGACTACCTCGCGCTCAGCCACTCGGCCTCGCGTTCAGCCACTGAGCCACGTTGCTGAGGTCGGAGACGAGCTCCGCCATCGCCGCGTCCCGCTCCTCGTCGGTCTGAGAGCGCAGGATCGAGGAGGGGTGCGCGGTCAGCGTCACCAGCTCGGCCAGCTCGGACTCCATCGGCCGGCCGCGGTCACGCCCGATGCGGACGTGCGATCCGAGCAGCGCCTGGGCTGCGGTGGCGCCGAGGCACACCAGCGCGGTCGGCTTCACCATCGCGATCTCGGCTTCGAGCCACGGCAGGCAGGCCGAGACCTGCCAGCGGTCGGGCTTCTGGTGGATCCGGCGCTTGCCCCGGGCCTTGTAGCGAAAGTGCTTGACCACGTTGGTGATGTAGACCTGATCGGTGTCGATTCCGGCCTCGTCGAGCCCGCGATCGAGCACCTTCCCGGCCGGGCCGACGAACGGGTGGCCTTCGATGTCCTCGCGGTCACCGGGCTGCTCGCCCACGAGCATCAGTCGCGCGTGGCGCGCCCCCTCGCCCATCACCCCCTGGGTCGCCCCCTCCCACAGGTCACAGGCGCGGCAGCCCTGCACGGCTTCGCGCATGGCCGAAGGGCTCGGATGAGGGGGCACCGGCGGCGGGGGGCGATCCCGCCGCGCGGCCGACTGCTTGGCGAGCGAGCTCATCGGGCAGTTCGATTCCTACCCCCACGATGAAACCCATACGCATCGGCTGTTCGGGATGGATGTACGACGACTGGCGCGGGCGCCTGTATCCCCAGCGCGAACCGAAGCGACGCTGGCTCGAGCTCTATGCGCAGCAGTTCGACACCGTCGAGGTCAACTCGACCTTCTACCGCCTGGCCCGCCGCGACGCCGTAGCCGGCTGGATCGACCAGACCCCAGACGGGTTCCTGTTCTCGGTCAAGGCCAGCCGCTACCTGACCCACATCAAGCGGCTCCTCGACATCGGCGAGGGGATCCGGCGCTTCTACGAGCCGATCGAGCCGCTGATCGAGGCCGGTCGCCTGGGCCCGGTGCTGTGGCAGCTGCCCGAGAACTTCCACCGTGACGACGGGCGGCTGCACGGCTGGCTGGAGCAGCTGCCGCCGGGCCTGCACACGATCGAGTTCCGACATCAGAGCTGGTTCGCGCCGGCCGTGCTCGCGGCCCTGCGCGAGCGAGCCGTCGCGCTCACGATCGGCGATCACCCTCAGCGGCCCTTCCAGGGCTACGAGGCCACGGCGCCGTGGCGCTTCGTCCGCTTCCACTATGGCTCTCGGGGCCGCCGCGGCAACTATTCCGCCACCGAAATCGCGCAATGGGCCCGGCGTATCGCCGCCTGGCGCCGGCGGACCGCCGTGTTCGCGTACTTCAACAATGACTGGCAGGGGTTCGCGCCGGCCAACGCGGTCGCGCTGCGGCGCCGCCTGTCAGGCTGAGAGCGGCGCCGGTCAGCTCGACGGCGGCGCCGGTCAGCTCGACGGCGGCGCCGGTCAGGTCGACGGCGGCGCCGGTCAGCTCGACGGCGGCGCCGGTCAGGTCGTCAGCAGCGCCCGGTCGACCGGGAGCCCGAACCGCTCCCGGATCTCGCGCTCGTCCACGTCCTCGCGGTAGCGCTGCTCGTCGCCCTCATGGGTGAAGAGCACGATCCGGTCCGCCGGGAACGTCTGCAGCGCATCCTGGATGGCGGCCAAGGGATCGCTCTCGCCCGTGTCGCCGCTGGCCCCGACGCCCTCGGCACCGAGCCGCTCGACGCTCTGTCGCCGGACCCGCTCGGCTCTGGCGATCGCCTCGTCGGCGTCCGAGAACCAGAACTTCAGCGGGTTCTCCTGGAGCGCCGGGGCGACGATCATCACCTCCGCTTGCTCCGCGTCGAGGTCGCCTCCAAGCGCGTCGCGCAGCTGCTGGGCGGAGATCGGCTCGCTGGTGAGGACGAGGAGCTTCATCTCGCGCCCCGGCTACCCGGCGGCGGTGGTTGCTACACGCCGTGGCGGGGTAGGCGAACGGTGCCATGAGCACTGCGCCGCCCCCACCGGATCCCCCGCCGCCCGGCACGCCACCGGGGCCCGGCCCCGCGCCGGCGCCGCCCGATCCACAGCCGCCGACGCCGACGCCCGGCCCCAGCCCGCTGCCCCCGGATCCGAACCCGCCGGCGATCTAGGATCGGGTCGGGCACGGCGCGTCCCCGCGACGCTCGTCAGCCGCCGCTCGGGACCACGCGTACGCGGCGACGCTCGTCAGCCGCCGCTCGGGACCACGCGTACGCGGCTGACCGTCGCTCCCGCCGCTTTCCCGGGGCCGGGCGCGACCCCGAGTGCTTCGACGAGGGTGAAGAACGGTTGTGCATAGGGCGAGTCACAAGTCCGCGCCCGCAGCCGCGGCCAGTCGATCTGCTCCCGCACGGAGCGCGCGATCGCCAGCAGGTGGGTGTAGTCGAGGGAGTGCTCTCCCAGCGCGTGGAGCTTGGTGGCGAGCACGTCCTCGATCGCCATCACCGGCGTGGCCACCGCCAGCACCGGGATCGTGTCCGCCCGGGCGAACACCTCGTCGGTCATCTCGAGGCCGGACGGCATGAAGATCAGGTCGATCATTACGCCGTCGTGCCAGGCCTTGTAGAGCCATTCCTCGGGCGGTCGCTCGGGGCGCATGCCCACGCCCTCGAGTGCGCTCAGGGCCGCCTCGGCGTCGGCGGGCTTGACCATCAGGTCGAGGTCGTGCTGGGGCTCGGGGCCGCCGCGCGCCCACGCGGCCAGGCTACCGCCGAGCACGAACGGGATCCGCGCCTCGCGCAAGGCTGCGACCGCGACTCGGAGCGCTTTCGCCAGCGGATCAAATGCCTCCTGGTGGGCCATTGCCCCATGGAGATACCCGCATCGGGGTAGTTGACTCGGAGATGGATGGCAGCCACTCGAGCCCCTCGAAGATGGACGGCAGCCACTCGAGCTCGACCCGGTGCCTGCGCATAGCCGCGGCCGGCGATCTTCATTGCTCCGAGCATCGCCGCGACGAGATTGAGCGGTCGATCGAGGCGCTGAGCGGCACCGCCGACATCGTCTTGTTGTGCGGCGATCTGACCACCCACGGCGAACCGGCGCAGGCGGCGGTGCTGGCCGACGCATGCGCGGCCCTCGAGTCCCCGGTGTTCGCCGTGCTTGGCAACCATGATTGGCATGCCAACCGACGAGACGAGCTGGTCGAGACGCTCCATTCCGGCGGCATCCGCGTCCTCGAGCGCGACTGGGCGGTGTGCGAGGCCGGCGGGCTGGAGGTCGGGGTGGTCGGCGTCAAGGGCTTCGTGGGCGGGTTTCCCGGCTCGCACCTGCCCGACTTCGGCGAGCCTTTGCTGCGCGAGGTGTATCGCGAGACCTCACGCGAGGTGGCCGCCCTCGACCAGGGGCTGCGCGAAATCGCGCTCTGCCCGGCCCGCATTGCGATGCTCCACTACGCGCCCACCGACGCCACCATCGCCGGCGAGCCGCCCGGCATCTACGCTTTTCTGGGCACCGATCGGTTGGCGGCTCCGATCGCCGAGCACGAGCCCGACCTGGTGCTACACGGGCACGCGCACGCGGGGACGTTCCAGGGAGCGATCGGAGATGTGCCGGTCTACAACGTCTCCGTGCCGGTCATCGGGCGGGACTTCTGGCTGTTCGAGCTCGACCTGCCGGCGCGGGCGCACACGCCGATTCACTGAGGCCCCTAGCCCGAGTACATCGACTCGAACAGGTCCCGGTATTGGTGGTTGATCACGTTGCGCTTGACCTTGAGCGTCGGGGTCAGCTCGCCTGACTCGACTGACAGGTCATGGTCCAGGACGGCGAACTTCTTGACCTGCTCGACCTGCGCGTAGTTGGAGTTGGCGCGATCGAGCTCGGTCTGGACCAGTTCGCGCACCGCGTCGCTCTGCGCCAGCTCGGAGATGTCCTCGGGCAGGCCGCGGTCCCTGGCCCACGGCCCGATCTCCTCTTCGTCGAGCGTGATCAGCGCCACCGGATAGGGCTTCCGGTCCCCGTACATCACCGCCTGCGAGATGAACCGCGACTGCTTGAGATCGTTTTCGATGTTGGCCGGCGTGAGGTTCTTTCCCCCGGCGGTGATGATGATGTCCTTCTTGCGGCCGGTGATCTTGAGATAGCCCTCGTCGTCGATCTCGCCCAGATCGCCGGTGTGCAGCCAACCGTCGATCAGGGTCTCGCGCGTCGCCTCTTCGTTCTTCCAGTAGCGCTCGAACACGTTGGGTCCGCGGGTGAGGATCTCGCCGTCCTCGCCGGTTCGCAGCTCCACGCCGGGCATCGGCCGTCCCACGGTGCCGAACTTGAACTGATCGAGCGTCCCCACGGTGCCGACGGCCGTGGTCTCGGTCATGCCCCACCCCTCCAGCACCGGCACCCCGGCGGCGTAGAAGAACTCCAGGATCTCGGGCGCGATCGGCGCGGCCCCGCTGACCGCCTGGCGAACCTCGCCGCCGAACAACTGCCGGACGCCCTGGAAGATCTCCTTGTCGGCCTGTTCGAAGGGCCTCATCAACTCGTCCGGCACCCGTTCGCCGCGCTGAAGGCGCCGGCGCACCTCGACTCCCAGCTTGATCGCCTGGTCGAGCCGCCGCTTCTCCTCTTCGCTTGCCTTTTCCCGCATTCCCATCGCGGCCGCGTAGAGCTTCTCGAAGATCCGCGGGACGGACGGCAGGTAGGTGGGCTTGGTCTCGATGATCTCCGTGAGGATCTCCCTGCTGTTGCCGCCGAAGTAGATGATCATGGTGCCCTGGTCGTAGGAGGCCAGCTGGGAGGTGAGCGCGAACGCGTGGGCGAGCGGCAGGTACAGGTACGTCTTCTCTCCGGGCTGCACGAACGCGAGCTCCTCGACCATCTTGCACACCGACATCGCGTTCGCGTGTGTGAGCACCACGCCCTTCGGAGGGCCGGTGGTGCCGGAGGCGTAGATGATTGTGTACGGATCCGTGGCCCCGATCGCCTCCTGGCGGGAGCTCAACTCCCGCGGGTCGCCCTCGCGCCCCCGCTCGCGCAGCTCATCGATCCTGACCTCGCCACCGTCCGATTCGATACCGATCACGTGCTCGAGACCGTCGAGCTCGTTGCGGATCTGGTCGATCTTCGCGCGCTGGCCCCCGTTCTCGCAGATCACGGCCCGCGCCTCGGAGTTGCCGAGCACCCACCTGCATTCCTGCGGAGCGTTGGTCGGGTAGATCGGGACGACGACGCCGCCAGCGGCCGAGATCGCGTAGCTGGCGAGCGTCCACTCCCACCGCGTGTCGGCAAGCAGGGAGACGCGGTCGCCCACCCGGATCCCGAGCGCCACCAAGCCGAGGGCCAGCTCCCGGATAGCCTCGCCCGCCTCCGCGTAGGTGATCTCCTGCCACTCGTCGCCCCGCTTGTATCGCGCCGCGATCCGATCGCCGAAGCGCTCGGTGGCGGAGCCCGGCAGCGCGGCGACCGTGGGGGCGATCAGTCGCGGGGTGCTCGAGGTGTCGGTCATCTGTCGTCGCCTCCTTCTGCTATGCAACCGTCCAGCATATGAGCTCCGCGGTGTGCCAGCGGGTCGGGCATGGAGGGGCGAGCGCGCTCGCGCCGGCCAACACGCTTCAGTCGTTCGAGGCGGCGCTCGAAATCGGGGTCGACATGGTCGAGTTCGACGTGCGTGCCTGGCGCGGAGAGTTGCTGCTCGCGCACACGATCCTCGACGCCCGCCAGGGCGGGAGCCTGACGCTGCTCCAAGCCCTCGATCATCTCTCCAGCAGGCGATTCCGCGACATCGAGCTGAACCTCGACCTCAAGCACGTCGGCTGCGAGCCCGCCGTGCTCGAGGCCCTGCGACGGCGCGGGCAGATGAAGCGGACCCTGATCTCCTGTCAAGTGCCGGACGTCCTCGACAACGTCCGAGCGCTGGCGCCCTCGGCCCACACCGGCATTTCGATCGGTGGTCGCCTTGCTCGCCTGAGCCGGCGCTGGCGGGATTGGCGCTCCCAGGTGCTCACCGGGCTGACCTCGCGGCGATGGCAGGTGGTGATGGCCCAGCACCGGCTGGTCGATCCGGAGCTGCTCGAGGACGTGGTCTGCCGCAGCGGACGCCTGTATGCCTGGACCGTAAACGAACGACCCGTGATCCAGGGGCTCCGGTCGCTCGGCGTGCACGGCATCGTCACCGCCGACCCGCGCCTGTTCTCGTAACGAATCCGGATGTCCCGTTGCTAGATTGGTTGCTACATCTTGCCTCGATAGTGGATGATGGTGGTCCCCGTGGCTGAGTCAGGCGTACCCGATACACCGGTTCCGGGCCCCCTCGTGGTCGAGACCAGCGATGACGGGGATGCCGTGGTGCTCTCGCTTCGCGGGGAGCTCGATCTGACCTCGGCGCAGACCTTCGAACGCGAGCTGCGAGCGGTGGAGTCGGGCAATCCCCGGCAGCTGGTCATCGATCTGAGCGCACTCGAGTTCATGGACAGCACTGGGCTGCGGACGCTGCTGTCGGCCCGCGAGCGAGCTCAGGAGGATGGACACGGGTTGGCGCTGCGGCGCGGGCCGCGGCAGGTTCAGCGCGTGCTGGAGCTGACCAAGACGGTCGACGCGTTCGTCTTCGTGGACTGACGGCGAACTTAAATTGTTGGGGTCGCGGCCGATCGGGGCTGGCCCATCCAGTACGATCGCCGACGACATTGCTGGCCTTCAGCGGAAGCATGTTGAGCGCGGGGCGGCGTTCTCCGGGCGCCAGGGCGGCGGGCCTCCTGGCGGTTCTGGCGACCTCGCTGCTGTGTGCGTCGGTGGCGCACGCGCGAACGCCCAGCAGGCTGGTCCGCTACCACGGCTACAGGCTCGCCGTTCCGGCCTCTTGGCCGGTGTTCAGGCTGAGCCGCCACCCGCGTCTGTGCGTCCGCTTCGACCGCCACGCGGTCTACCTCGGGCAGCCGAGCGCCGTGCAGCGCTGTCCGGCGCACTCGATCGGGCGCACCGAAGCGATCCTGGTCCAGCCAACGCCCGCCGGACCCGCCGCCGCGGGCCGATACCCCGCCTTGGCGCTGCCGCCGGTGGCAAGCCCGCGGGCCAGCAGCAGCGAAGGGACCTCGACCGAGTTCTCGGTCCCCGCGGACCACGTGCTCGTGACCGCCACCTGGGCCGAGCATCCGCGCGTGATCGAGCGAGCGGTCGGAGCTCGGAGCCTCGGCGTCCTGCGGCGGCGCTCGCGCGCGATCGCGAGCGCGGCCGCGGCACGGGCGAAGGCTCGCTCGCTCGCGGCCGGCGGTGTCTACACCGGACTCGGCTTCGACGTGTGCTCGACTCCGAGCGCGAACGCGATGGCCGCGTGGGGCTCATCGCCCTACCGCGCGATCGGGGTCTATGTGGGGGGCGCCAACGTGGCCTGCTCGCAGGCGAACCTGACCGCCGCCTGGGCCGAGGAGGAAACGGCGGCAGGATGGCACCTGATCCTGATCTATGTCGGGCTCCAGGCGCCCAAGAACGAGTGTGGCTGTGCCGCGATCAGGGCGGGCGGCGCCACGTCCGAGGGCGTCGCGGCTGCGAGCGACGCGGTCGCTCGCGCCCAGGCGCTCGGGATCACCGCCGGCAACCCGATCTACGACGATATGGAGGCCTACCCCCACACGTCCGCGAACGCCGCCGCCGTACTGGCGTTCCTCTCGGGGTGGACGACCGAACTGCACTCCCTGGGCTACCTCTCCGGGGTCTACAGCAGCACGGGCTCGGGCATCGCCGACCTCGTCGCGAGGTACGGCACCGGCTACGCAGAGCCAGACGAGCTCTGGATCGCCGACTGGAACGGCCAGCGGGTCACGAGCGACCCGAGCGTACCCAGTACCGACTGGCCCTCCCACCAGCGCCTGCACCAGTACGGCGGCGGCAGCAACGAGACATGGGGCGGGGTCACGCTGAACATCGACCACGACTTCGTCGACGCCGCCACCGCCGGCGCGACCTGCTCCTCGCCGTTCGCTGGCGGCACGCTCGTGGCCGTGTCGGGGAGCGAGGCCGTCTACGAGATCGCCGGTGGCGCCCCGCTGTTCGTGAGCAACCCCGGCACGGTAGGCGCCGAACAGGCCGCCACCGTGCTCACCCCCCAGCAGTTCGATTCGCTGTGCCCGTTCCCCGCCAACGGCACCTTCCTGATGAGCTCGGCGGGAAACGCGTACCGGGTCGCCGGCGGCGCGCCGCTGCCGGTCACCAACTGGGCGCTGTTCGGCGGCGTCCAGCCCTACGTCACGGTCGATGAGTGGGACATCGAGAACGCTGGCAATCCGCTGGCCCATCTGAACGCCGTCCCCGCCAACGGGACCGTCGTCGAGAGCCTGCCGTACCGCAAGTACTGGACGTTCGCCGGCGGCCGCCGCCTGTTCGGGGGTCTGCGGTCCCGCGCGGTCCCGGTCGACGGCGCCGGCCTGGCGGCGTTTCCGACCGTCCCCTGCGTGCCGCCCCGTCTTCGCCACCTGGTGCTCGCCAACGTCAAGAAGGCCCTGGCCAAGGCTGATTGCCGCCTGGGCAAGGTCCACCGGCCGCGCCACTGGCCCCGCTCGCACCAGCTTCGGGTGATCTGGCAGATTCCCGCGCCCGGGAGGACACATCCGGCCGGGTGGCTGGTCGGCATCCGGATGAGGTGATGACCGGCGCTGCGAGCGGGAGGGCGGGCGGTTCGCCGGGGCGCTTGCGGTTCACGGGGGCGCTTCGCCGGGGCGTGTGCAGTTCATGGGGCGCGCTCCAACCCCCTTTGCGACGGCGCTTAAGACTCACGCCGGCGAAGTTCGCCAAAGTTCATAAAACTAGTCACACGTGGGGTTCGGGAGCCGGTAGGGTAGGCGCCGGTAATCCGAAGTCCTGCCGGAGGTAGGGCTTCGGTCTTCGACTGAAGGAGGGGCAACATGATGAAGCTGAGGGGCTTACTCGGCTTGTGCGCAGTACTGGCGCTTGGTGTCTGGGTGGCGCCAGCGGCCGCGGATCCCACGGCGGGACCGCCGATTTGTCCGGGACCGGCGTCCGGGGTGACCGCGATCAGCGGCACCTACGGCAATCTCACGATCACCGGTAACCGCTACGTGGCGAGCGGCACCACGCTGACGGTCCGGGGCAACCTGACCATCGCCAACGGGGCGTGTCTGGACGCCTTCACCCTCGGCACCGTGCACGTGCGAGGGAACGTGCGGGTGGCCGAGGCGGCGATCCTCGCGCTCGGGTGCACGCCAGGTTCGATCGGGCCGGGGGTGGCGCCGTGCTTCTCGGAAACGACCAACGACACGGTGGACGGCAACCTGACCGCGAATCACGCCCTGACGATGTACCTCGACGGGGACACCATTCACGGCAACGTGGTCTCGCGCGGCGGTGGCCCAGGCCTGGAAACGACTGAGTTCGTCAACTTCCCGACCAAGGACAACGTCATCGACGGCAACCTGTCGATCGAAGGTTGGCACGGCGGTTGGGTTGGCGCGATCCGCAACACCGTAGGCGGAAACGTGGTCTTCTCCCGCAACGTGAGCGTGCTCGATCCCGACTCGAGCGAGGTGGTCACGAACACGATCGGAGGGAACCTGACCTGCAAGGACAACAGTCCGGCCGTTCAGGTCGGCGACTCCGGTGGCCTGCCGAACGTCGTCGGCGGCAAGAAGATCGGGCAGTGCGACGCGCCCGGTCTCTGACGACCGTCGACGGGTGCGAGCCGCGGTGACTGCAACCAGGTGAGGGACTCTCTGGTCAAGACCCAGAGCTGGCACAAATGAAGAGGTGGCGGGAAGGGCCGGCCCTTCCCGCCATCACTCCATTGACTAGCAGGGCTTCGGCGCCTCGGTCGGTCAGACACTCGTCCGGCGATTCCGGGGGCGATTCCGGGGAGACGGTCAGCGGACCATCCTGCTGGCCGATTCGGCGAGCTCCAGGCGCCGGCCCGCAGCGGGAACGGCCAGCTCGCATCGATGTAAGTCAGCGCCCGCGCCGGTCTACGGGATGAGAGCGGCGCTCGAACCGGTCGTGCTGCCCGATCCCGAGGATCCGGTCCCGGTGGCCGATCCGGTGGTGGTGCCGGTCGTGCCGCCCGACCCAGTTGTAGGGCCGCTCGAGCCGGTCGTGGCGCCCGAGCCGGTCGTGGCGCCCGAGCCGGTCGTGGGCCCGAGCCGGTCGTGGCGCCCGAGCCGGCCGGCTGCCCGATCCCGTGGATCCGGCCCCGGTGCCCGATCCGGTGGTCCCAGTCGTGCCGCCCGGCCCGGTGGTGGTGCCACCCGAGCCTGTACATCCGGCCGCGGTACCCGAGCCGGTCGCGCCGCCGCCGGAGCCGGTGGTGGTGCCGCCGGAGCCGGTGGTGGTGCCGCCGGAGCCGGTGGTGGTGCCGCCGGAGCCGGTGGTGGTGCCGCCGGAGCCGGTGGTGGTGCCGCCGGAGCCGGTGGTGGTGCCGCCGGAGCCGGTGGTGGTGCCGGCTGAGCTGGTGGTGGTGCCGGCCGACCCCGTGCATCCGGCCCCGGTACCTGAGCTGGTGGTCGTGCCGGCCGAGCCGGTGGTCGTGCCGGTCGTCCCGCTCGACGCGACCGGGCCGGTGGTGCCCGAGCTTGCCGACGTGCCGGTCGAGCCGGTCGTGGTGCCGGCCAAGCCGGTCGACCCGCTCGTTCCGGCCGGGGAGCTCACTCCACTCGCACTTGACGCGGGCGAGGTACAGGTCGGTGCGACCGATGTGCCCGACCCGGTCGAACTGCTCGAGCTGACCGTGCTGCTGGACGGGGCGATCGAGGGGCCGGCCCCGCTTGACGAAGCCGGCGCAGTCGATGCACAGGTCGGCGAAGCCGAAGATGAGGTGGCAGTTGACGGGATCGCTGCGCTCGAGCCAGTGGACGTGCCTGACCCGGTCGAGCTACTCACGGCGGTGGCTGGGTCGGTCGCGCTGGCAGACGTCGGGCTGACCTTGCCGGTCCTTAAGCCGCTGGCGCCGGCAGCGCCAGCCCCCGCCAGTAGCGTTGCGGCTCTCGGATTGGACGCTCCGGACGGTGCTGTTGTTACTTGCGTGGAGCCCCCGGACGTGAACGGAATTGGCGCCGGCAAGGCGATGCTCCCATGGGCGGCGCCGAATAGTGCGGTGGCGAGTGCGGCTGCTGCGACGATCTTCGTGACGATGGCGGTCGAACCCGCCCCCGTAAGCCCACCGAGGACCGCGACGACAGTACTTCCGGCCGCAAGATCAGTGCCGACGGCCGCAGCTGGAACCGCGGAAGCCACCCCGAGACCGCACAGGCCTGCGCCGGCGCTGCCGACGCCGCCCGCTGCGCCCGCGCTGGCCAGGCCGCCCGCTGCTACGGCGCTGGTTAGGCCGCCAGCGGTGCCGGCGCTGGCAACGCCACCAGCTGCACCGGCGCCTGCTGCCATCGTGCCGACGCCGGCTCCGCCACCGGCCATGGTCGCGCCGCTGGCGGCGGCCCCGCCACCGGCCACGGTCGCGCCGCTGGCGGCGGCCCCGCCACCAGCGAGGGCCGCGCCGCTTCCACTCGCGCCTACTCCGCCGCCGAGGGCCGCGCCGCTTCCACCCGCGCCGGCCCCGGCGGCAGCGACCCCACCCCCGCCGCTCAACACCGAGCCGAGCACCAAAGCCTTCAGCTCGCCGACCAGTGCCACGGGGAGGATGAGGGCGAGCGCTGCCCGCTGGTGGCGCAGCTGGTCCTCGAACGCTGCGCAGCTTGGGCAGCGATCGATATGGGCGCGTGTCATGCTGCGCGGGCGAACCTTGCCGCGGACCGTTGCCAGCAGCTCGCGGATCTCCGCGCAGGAACTCTGACGAGCTCGCCGACCGCGCATGAGCGCCTCGCGCGCTTGAAAGATCAGCGCCTTGACCTTCTCGCTGCGTACGCCCAGCACCGTGGCGATCTCGGTGTGAGACTGATCACCGAGCTCAAAGAGCACCAGCGCGGCGCGTTGGTCCGTCGGCAGCCGGTGGATGTCCTCCAGCAGTTCAGTTAGCTCCTCCCGCCGTTGGACCAGGTCGACTGTGCCATCCAGACACGACCGCTCCACGAGCGCTCCGTCGACGCGGACCGCGTCGGAGCGGGTGCGGAGCTCTGACAGGCAACGATTGCGGGCGATCGTGTAGAGCCACGGCCTGAGCGAAATGCTCTTGTCCGCACGACGCAGCCCCCGATATGCAGAGACGAAGATCTGCTGTAGGGCGTCCTCAGCCTCGTCTCGGCTTCCAAGCATATGTACGCAGAAGGCGAGCACGCCGCGCGCGTATCGATCGTAGATCGCCTCGAAGGCAGCACCGTCGCCGGCATGCACCCGTGCCACGAGGTCATCGTCGGTTTGCACGGCGACAAGTCTGCGGTCGATCGCCGGATGACGGCCAACGATGGGTGCGGTCGCGCTGATTCCTAGAGTATGCGGTATAAGCCCCAGTGGTCTAGTTCCGAGGCCGGAAATTTCTTCGCATTTCAAGCCTCGAGCAGGCCGCTTTCGAACTCTACGTGCGGCCCATCCGGCCACGACTTGTAACGACGGGGCCATCGCTCGAAAATGAGGAGAATATTGCCGAGACGGACTCCCTCGACTAGACTCGGCGTCTGACCGGTCGGGTCCAGATGTGCCCCTGATGGGCGTCGACCGGTTGGGCATCGACCGGTTGTGCCCCCCGGACGGCGCCCCGGAGGACCCGGGGCGCCGTCACCGTTTCAGGGCATCACGGTGATGCCCCCAGCTACTACTGTGACCGTGATGCCGCTAAACCGAAGGGTGTCGCCGTCCAAGCTTCGTGCTTTGAACGCATCTTCTATCTACATCAACGCAACCGCAGCCAAAAGGTTGGTTTTGCCCGCCGGTCGTATTCGCCTCGTACGGCCGAACGGCGGAATCGAGTCGGCCCAGGCCCCTCCATGCCGACAGGCCGCGGAGCTTGACCGCTGTCATGACCCCGAGCGCGCGTGGCGGGCGCCGGAGCTCTGGCGGTAACGCTCGCTGAGCGGCGGCGTCACCAGACGGGTTGGTGCGGGCTCGGGCGCTACAGCGTGGCGCTTCGCAATCGACCACCACGCAAGCACGCGCTGGGCGTGCCCCGCGCTTCTTGGGGGATCTGCGGGGAGGCGGGCGGCGGCGGTTGTGCCCCAGCGTTGTAGATCGTCTTGACGAGCTCGTGCGATAGCCATAACTACGTGGGGGTGCATTGCATCTCCCTTTCGCTGTCGATGGGCCTCAACTGAGCAGCAGATTGGACGGCTTGCCTTATGCCCGGCTTCCTCAAGTTCGGCCAGCAAGTGCGTCCGCTGCCGAGCGGCTTGTAGGCGATGAACTTGATGCTCGCCTCGACGGTGACCGTGATCTCACAGAACCCAAGCCTCCGTAGGGTGGTCGCGAAGGCTTTGGGGTCGAGCGGGTTGTATGTGTCGCCCTCGTGGAAACGGCGCAGTTCGTCACTGGGCAGGCTGTCTGACCCGATGAGGACGCCCCCCGAGCGCAAGACGCGCAGTACCTCGGTCAGCAGCCGATTCTGCAGGGCGCGCGTCGGTACGTGGTGGAGCATCGTGAACGACGCGGCTGAGTCAAATGAGGCTGCCGGGTAGGGCGGCGCCGTGGCGTCCGCGTGGACGACCTCGACATTCGTGTCGGCGTAGCGCTCGGCGAGCGCGTCCGCGGCGTGCTTGTCGAGCTCGACTGCACAGAGCCGCCTGACCCGCGCTCGCAGCCAGTCGGTTGCCGCACCCGGCCCGGGCCCGACCTCCAGCAGCTCTTCGCCGAGATCGAGGCCGGCCGTCACCGACGGGAGGACCTCGCCCTGCAGATACGCCGCCCATTCGGGGCTGGCGCACAGCCTCCGGTGCTGTTCGTCCATGCCAAGCACGCTAGTCGCGCCGTGGCAGTTCCTCAAGGGCGTATGCTGCCAACTTGTGTCGCTAAACGGACAAGGTCCTTTGGAGGCCCCCGAGCGCGCTCGCGCGATCTTCGTCGCCACCTTCCCGATGCCGTCTGGCGCTCGCTTTGAATGGCATACCCACCAGCGGCATCAACTCGCGTGGGCGGCCAGCGGGGTGCTCACCGTCGTTGCTGAGGCTGGTACCTGGGTGCTACCGCCGACACGTGCGCTGTGGATTCCGGCCGGGGTCGCCCACGAGACGATCGCCTCCGAGAGCGCCACGATGAGAACCCTCTACCTGCAGCCAGAGCTGTGTCCAATCACCTGGTCAGCGCCGCAGCCCGTGGCCGCCACCAGGCTGCTTGCCGAGCTGATCGAGCATCTCAGCGACCCAACTCTCGACCAGACCCAGCGCGCGCGGGCAGAAGCGGTCCTGTTCGACCTCCTCCAACCCGTGGCCGCCTCGACGATCCAGGTCACAATGCCGACCGACGGGCGCGCGCTCGACATCGCGCGGGCCCTGATCGCCGACCCCGCGGATCCTCGCAGCCTCGCCCAATGGGGGCACGCTGTGGGAGCAAGCGCACGTACCCTCACCCGCGCTTTCCAGACCGGCACTGGCGTCTCGTTCAGCCGTTGGCGCACCGCGGTGCGCCTCCAAGCGGCCCTGCCTCGCCTCGCCGCCGGCGAACCGATCAGCAACGTCGCCTCGCAGGTCGGCTACGAAACCCCAAGCGCGTTCGTAGCCGCCTTCCGCAGGGAAACCGGGGTAACGCCCGGAGCCTACTTCCGCTCAGCCTGAGATGGCCCGACCGAGAAGCGCGGGCTACCGACGCCCACCCGCACGCAGTTCCGAAGCGATGGTACGAGCCGGTGGCCGAGCTGCCACGTACGGCCACGTTTGAGCAGAGCCCACCAGCCGTTAGCCAGGAGAGCCGAGCTCGACGAGTAGGGCTCGCGTCTCTGCCGCTCCGGGCCGGTCGCCTTTGCTGTCGTACAGCTCGAGCGCCACACCGGCCTCGGCTATCGCCTCCTCCGGCGATCGAGTGACGAGAGGATGCGACTCAATTCGCGGTGGGCTTCGGCCTCGCCGACCAGGACGTCGGTTGAGCGCGCATGGTCGAGAGCGCTGCGCGCCCAGCACTCAGCCTCGTTGCTGTCGCCTGCGGCCAGGGCGAGCCGCGCGCGTACCTTGTTGGTGATGATCGTGTTGACGACGTCCTCTGGGAAACTGAGCTGGTCCGAGAGTTCGGGCTTTCGGAGAGCGCGCCCGGCAGGATTTGAACCTGCGACCTTTCGCTCCGGAGGCGAACGCTCTATCCCCTGAGCTACGGGCGCGGGGACTGTCCCCGATCCGCGGGAACGAGGGGAGCTTAGAGGACCCGGCCCGGCGCCGGCTACGGCGACCGCTGGCACCCGCCACCCGGACCGCCGGCGCCGGCCGTCGCCGATCCTGCATGCTGGCGCCGGTGGACATCGCGATCATCGCCGACACGCACATGCCCCGCGGGCGCAGACAGCTGCCGGAGGACTGCGTCGGCAGGCTGAAGGCGGCGGATCTGATCGTGCACGCCGGCGACCTGATGGGGCTGTCGATACTCAGGCAGCTCGAGTCCTACGGCCCCACGGTGGCGGTGCATGGCAACGTCGATGACGCCGAGTTGCGGGCCCTGCTTCCGGCGCGGCGGACGATCGACGCCGGTGGCGTGCGGATCGGCGTCGTCCACGACGCCGGCCCGGCGTCGTGGCGCCTGGAGCGGCTGCGCTCCTGGTTCCCGGAGGCCGACGCGGTCGTGTTCGGCCACTCGCACATCCCCGTGCATGTGCGCGCGTCCGACGGTTTTCAGATCTTCAATCCCGGCAGTCCGACCGAGCGCCGGCACGCGCCCCGGCACACCATGGGCATCGCTCACGCACGCCACCGGAGCGTCGGCTTCGAGCTGATCGAGCTCCGCGGGCAGACTGCCTGACAGACTGCCTCGCCGATGGACCTCTCGATCTTCTTCGCCGGCACCGCCGGCTCGATCCCCACGGCGCGCAGGGGCCTGCCCGCGGTGCTCATCCGGCGCGGCGGCGACCGGATCCTGTTCGACTGCGGCGAGGGAACGCAGCGACAGCTGGTCAGCTCGGTGGGCCTGGCGGATCTGAACGAGATCTTCCTCACTCACTTCCACGCCGATCACTGGCTCGGTCTGCCCGGGATGCTGAAGACGTTCGACCTCCGCGGCCGCGGCCGGCCGCTCACGATTCACGGCCCGCCCGGCCTGCGCGAGGTGCTGGTGTTCGCCGTGCGCGCCTTCGGCCGCGTCAGGTTCGAGCTGGCGCTGTCCGAGCTCGCGACCGGCGACGTGCTCGAGCGCGACGGCTACCGGATCGCGCCGGTCCCGGTCTCACACCGCGGCCCCGCGTTCGGCTACGCGATCTTCGAGGACGAGCGGCCGGGCACGTTCGATCCGCAGGCGGCGCAGCGGCTCGGGCTCACCCCGGGACCGGAGTTCGGTCGCCTGCAGCGCGGCGAGGAGATCAAGGGCGTGAGGCCCGAGCAGGTCCTCGGACCGCCACGGCCGGGGCGCAAGATCGTCATCTCGGGAGACACGATGCCCTGCGAGACCGTCCGGGTCGCCGCGCACCACGCCGACGTGCTCCTGCACGAGGCCACGTTCGCCGACGAGGAGCAGGATCGGGCGGGGGAGACCGGCCACTCGACGGCCGCGCAGGCCGCGGCGATCGCCAGAGACGCGGAGGTCAGGCTGCTGGCGCTGACTCACTTCTCGACCCGCTACCCCGTGGGCCAGTTGCGCGACGAGGCCCGGGCGGTGTTCGCCCAGACCGTCCTTCCCCGCGACTTCGACACCATCGAGGTCCCGTTCCCCGAGCGTGGCCGGCCTCAACTCATCAGGTGGAGCGAGCGCGCCGACGGGGAGCGCCCGGCGCCCGACAAGGCGGAGACCGAAGTGGCCCCGAGGTGAGCGCCGGCGCGTCGGGACAATGAGGCCGGTACCCGCGAAACGGGGAGGGTGGCCGCGGAACGGGAATATATGGCCCGTAACACGGCCAGCCCCTGAGCCAGGCGCCCGCCGGCGCTTGTGATCCCGCCGCCGGCGCGCGGCCGCCGCCGCCGATAGTCCCGCCGCCGGCGCTGCTACGCTCCCCGAGGTCGGCCCCTTTAACCCGGTCCCGTGAGGCCAGGAAGGAGCACGTTGCAAGCCGCTACGGTCGTCCTCGACCGCGATGACATCCGCCGCACGCTGGTGCGGATCGCTCACGAGATCGTCGAGAAGAATCCGGACGGAAACGTCGCGCTCGTCGGCATTCAGCGACGCGGAGCGCATCTGGCGCAGCGGCTCCACGCGCTGACGGGCGAGCTGCTGGCCCAACCGGTCCCGCTCGGCTTCGTCGACATCTCCTTCTACCGCGACGATCTGGCCACCCGCCCCAGCGCCCCGATCGTCAACGCCACCCACCTCGAGTTCGCCGTCGCGGGCCGCACGATCGTGATCGTCGACGACGTGCTCTACACCGGCCGCACCGTGCGCGCCGCGATCGATGAGATCTTCGACTATGGCCGCCCCGCCCGGGTGCAGCTGGCCGCGCTCGTCGACCGCGGCCATCGCGAGCTGCCGATCCGGCCCGACTACATCGGCAAGAACATCCCCACGTCGCAGGCTCAGCGAGTCAACGTACGCGTGGAGGAGATCGACGGTTACGACGAGGTGACGATTACGCCGATCGCCGAACCGCCGCGCCGAGCGGAGGCGGCATGAGCGGCACCGCAGCGCGGATCGGACGCCACCTGATCTCGATCGACGATCTCGATCGCGCCGGCATCGAGCGGATCCTGGACCGGGCCGAGTCGTTCGCCGAGGTCTCCGGGCGCGAGATCAAGAAGGTCCCGGCACTCCGCGGGCGGACCGTCGTCAACCTCTTCTACGAGGCGAGCACCCGCACCAGCTCGAGCTTCGAGCTCGCGGCCAAGCGGCTCAGCGCCGACGTCGTCAGCATCCGCTCCGCCGGCTCGAGCGTCGACAAGGGAGAGTCGCTCAAGGACACCGTTCAGACGCTGTCCGCGTACGACCCGGCGGCGATCGTGATCCGCTCCCCGCACGCCGGCGCCGCGCAGCTCGTCGCCGGGTGGACCACCGCGAGCGTGATCAACGCCGGCGACGGCAAGCACGAGCACCCCACCCAGGCGCTGCTCGACGTCTTCACCCTGCGCCGCCGGCTGGGCTCGCTCGACGGCGCCGGCATCTGGATCGTCGGCGACGTGCTCCATTCCCGCGTGGCCCGCTCGAACATCCTCGCCTTCACCCGCATGGGCGCCACGGTCACCGTCGCCGGCCCTCCGACCCTGATCCCCCGCGACATCGAGTCGCTGGGCTGCCAGGCCAGCGCCACGCTCGACCGCCTGCCCGAGGCCGACGTGGTCTACGTCCTGCGGATGCAGCACGAGCGGATGCGGGAGTCGTTCGTGCCCTCGCTGCGCGAGTACGCCGCCCGCTACCAGATCAGCACCGAGCGGCTCGGCCGCCACCAGCTGTTGATGCATCCGGGCCCGGTGAACCGGGGCGTCGAGCTCTCGGCCGAGGCGATCGACTCCCCGCAGGCGCTGATTGGCGACCAGGTCAAGGCCGGCGTGGCCGTGCGCATGGCGGTCCTGTACGAGCTGCTGGTCGGCTCCCCAGTCCTGGCGGCGGTGGCATGAGCGAGAACCGCCTCCGCGCCCGCCCGCGGCCGCCCGCCGAAGCGCTCCTCCGCGGCGCCCACGTGCTCGACCCTCGCACCGGCAGCGACGAGCCCGCCGACATCCTGGTCCGTCAGGGCCGGATCGCCGAGATCGGCGCTCCCGGATCGCTGCCCCAGCCGCCCGACGGCGAGCTGATCGAGGCCCGCGGCAAGCACGCGTTCCCCGGCTTCGTCGATCCCCACGTCCACCTGCGCACGCCCGGCCAGGAGTACAAGGAGGACCTCGACAGCGGGACCGCGGCGGCCGCGGCGGGCGGGTTCTGCGCCGTGATCGCGATGCCGAACACCGAGCCGGTGCTCGAGGACGCGGCCATCCTCGGCTCCCTGCTCGACGCCGCCAAGCGCGAGGCCCGCATCCCGGTCGGCTCTCTGGCCTCGATCACGAGAGGCCTCCAGGGCCGGGAGCTGACCGAGATGGCCGAGCTCCGCGACGCCGGCGCGCTCGGCTTCACCGACGACGGCAAGCCGGTGGTCGCGGCCGGCATGCTCCGCAAGGCGCTCCAGTACCAGCGGCTGTGCGGGGGCGTGGTCGCCCTGCACGAGGAGGACCCAGGCCTGTCGGGGGACGGCGCGATGCACGAGGGGGCGGTCTCGGCCCGGCTCGGGCTGGCCGGCATCCCGTCGGTGTCGGAGTCGACGATGGTGGCCCGCGACGCCGCGCTGGCGCGCTACGAGGACGCGCGCGTCCATTTCCAGCACCTCTCCTGCGTGGAGTCCGTGGAGGCGCTGCGGGCGGCCAAGGACGCCGGCGCCAGAGTCAGCGGCGAGGTCACCCCGCACCACCTGACGCTGACCGACGATCTCGTGCGCACGCTCGACAGCCGCTTCAAGATGAACCCGCCGCTGCGCGCCGAGCGCGACCGCCAAGCCCTCATCCAGGGCATCCGAGCCGGGGTGATCGACTGCATCGCCACCGACCACGCCCCGCACGCCAGCCACGAGAAGGAGGTCCCGTTCGAGGAGGCAGCGATGGGGACCACGGGGCTCGAGACCGCGTTCGCGGCTCTGTACACCGAGCTGGTGCTCCCCGGCGAGCTCGACCTGGCCACGGTCGTCGAGCGGCTGAGCGCCGGCGCCGCCCTGTACGGCCTGCCGACGCCGCGGATCGCCGTCGATGAGCCCGCGAACCTGTGCCTGGTCGATCTTGAGGCGTGCTGGGAGGTCGGCGCGGGCGGGTACGTGAGCCGCTCGTCCAACTGCTGCTTCCACGGCCGCACCCTGCACAGCCGCGTCGTGCTCACGCTCGCCGGCGGAACGATCGCCTTCCGGGAGCGGATGCTGGCCGAGGCGCGAGCGCTCAGCGCCCGATGAGCGGCGCCGGCGCTTACGTGTTGCTCGAGGACGGGACCCGCTTCGACGGGGTGGCCTGCGGTTCCGACGGGCACGCCACCGGCGAGATCGTGTTCACCACGTCGATGTCCGGCTACCAGGAGGCGATGACCGACCCGAGCTACGCCGGCCAGCTGATCACCTTCACCTACCCCCAGATGGGCAACTACGGGGTCTGCGAGGAGGCGATGGAATCCGATCGGATCCACGCCCGGGCGGCGATCATGCGCGCCGCCACCGACCGCGACGACGCCCCGAGCGCCGAGCGCGGATGGCTCTCATGGCTGGCCGACGCCGGGATCCCCGCGATCACCGAGCTCGACACCCGCGCGCTCGTGCGCCACATCCGCGACCGGGGGGCGATGCGGGGGGGCGTTTTCCCGGCCACCGTGTCCGAACAGCGCGCGCGTGAGCTGATCGCGGCCGAGCCGCCGATGACCGGCCGCGACCTGGCCAAGGACGTGACCCCGGCCGAGCCGCTGATCCTCGAAGGCAGCGGCGGTCCTCGGATCGCCATGATCGACACCGGCGTCAAGCGCTCGATCATCGCCAACCTCCGCCGGCGCGGCGCGACGGTCGAGCTGCACCCGTGCATGGCGAGCGCGCGGCAGCTGCTCGAGAACGACCCCGCCGCGATCTTCCTGGCCAACGGCCCCGGCGACCCGGCGGCACTCGGCTACGTCGTCGACACGGTCCGCGAGCTGGTCGGCACGCGGCCCATGTACGGGATCTGCCTCGGCCATCAGCTGCTGTGCCGCGCGGTCGGCCTCGAGACCTACAAGCTGCCGTTCGGCCACCACGGCGCCAACCACCCGGTGAAGGACCTGACCACCGGGCGGACCGAGATCACCAGCCAGAACCACGGCTTCGCCGTGCTCGGGCCGAACGGCGCCAAGACGATCGACGACGACGAGCCGGTGCGCTGGGAGACCGACTTCGGGGCCGCCGAGCTGACCCACATCAACCTCTACGACCGCACCGTCGAGGGCCTCACCCTTCGCGATGTCCCCGGGTCCACGGTCCAGTACCACCCCGAGGCGGGACCCGGCCCGCACGACTCCCTCTACCTGTTCGACCGGTTTTTAGAGGGCGTCCTGCGGGCGCCCCGTGGTGTCGCCGACGGGTCCCGGAATGCCGCGTAGGGACGACCTCCACAGGATCCTGCTGATCGGTTCGGGCCCGATCGTGATCGGGCAGGCGGCCGAGTTCGACTACTCGGGCACGCAGGCGTGCAAGGTGCTGATGGAGGAGGGCTACGAGGTCGTGCTCGTCAACTCCAACCCGGCGACGATCATGACCGACCCCGAGGTCGCGACCCGCACCTACATCGAGCCCCTCCTGCCGGGCCCGGTGGCCCAGGTGATCGCGCGCGAGCAGCCCGACGCCGTGCTCCCGACCCTCGGCGGGCAGACCGCGCTCAACCTGGCCAAGGCGCTCCACGAGGACGGCACCCTGCGCCGGCACGGGGTAGAGCTGATCGGCGCCGACTACGACGCCATCGACCGTGCCGAGGACCGGGAGCGCTTCCGCGAGACGATGACGGCGGCCGGGCTGCGGGTGCCCCGCAGCGCGATCGCCCACAGCATCGAGGACGCCCGGGCGGCGGTCGACGACGTCGGACTGCCGCTGATCGTCCGGCCGGCGTTCACGCTCGGCGGCACCGGCGGCGGGATCGTGCGCGACGAGAGCCAGCTCGCCGGGGTGGTCGGTCGGGGGCTCGCGGCCTCCCCGATCGGCCAGGTGCTGCTCGAGGAGTCGGTGCTGGGCTGGGGTGAGTTCGAGCTCGAGGTGATGCGCGACCGCTCCGACAACGTGGTCATCGTCTGCTCGATCGAGAACCTCGACCCGATGGGCGTCCACACCGGCGACAGCGTCTGCGTGGCCCCGCAGCAGACCCTCACCGACAAGCAGTACCAGCAGCTCCGCGACCAGGCGATCGCCGTGATCCGCGCTGTCGGGGTGGAGACCGGCGGCTCCAACGTGCAGTTCGCCGTCAATCCGGGGACGGACGAGATCGTGGTCATCGAGATGAACCCGCGGGTGTCGCGCTCGAGCGCGCTGGCCAGCAAGGCCACCGGGTTTCCGATCGCCAAGATCGCCGCACGGCTGGCCATCGGCTACACGCTGCAGGAGATCCCCAACGACATCACCAGGGCCACGCCGGCCAGCTTCGAGCCCGCGATCGACTACTGCGTGGTCAAGTGGCCGCGGTTCGCGTTCGAGAAGTTCCCCGGCGCCGAGCCCGGGCTGACCACGCACATGAAGTCGGTGGGGGAGGTGATGGCGATTGGACGGACGTTCAAGCAGGCGTTCGCCAAGGCGATGCGCTCGCGCGAGCTGGACGTCGGCCCGCGCTTCCCGAGCGAAGAGCCGGCGCTGCTCGCGCTGGTCGAGCAGGCGGGGGCAGAGCGGTTCGATCACCTGCTGGAGGCGCTCCGCCGCGGGATCCCGATCGAGACGCTGAACCGCCGCACGGGCATCGACCCGTGGTTCTTGAACGAGCTCGCCGAGCTGGCCGCCGATCCGCAGGCGCCGTTCGCCGGCCAGCGGACGTTCAAGGCCGTGGACACCTGCGCCGCCGAGTTCCCGGCACGGACCCCCTACTACTACTCCGGGTGGGAGCGAGCGGGCGCGTCCGGGCCCGAGCACGAAGTCCGGCGCGGCGACAGACCGAGCGTCGTGATCCTCGGCTCGGGGCCGAATCGGATCGGCCAGGGCATCGAGTTCGACTATTGCTGCGTCCATGCCGCCCAGACGGTGCGCGAGTCGGGGCGCGACGCGGTGATGATCAACTGCAACCCGGAGACGGTCTCCACCGACTACGACACCTCGGACCGGCTGTACTTCGAGCCGCTGACCTTGGACGACGTCATCGCCGTATGCGAGGTCGAGCGCGCGGAGGGTGTGGTCGTCCAGTTCGGGGGCCAGACGCCGCTGAAGCTGGCCGCCGGCCTGCACGCCGCCGGGATCGAGATCCTCGGCACCAGCATCGAGTCGATCGATCTGGCCGAGGACCGCTCCCGCTTCGGGACGCTGCTCGGGCGCCTCGGCTACAGGGCGCCAGCGTTCGCCACCGCCCGCTCGGCCCAGGAGGCGCTCGACCGCGCCCCGTCGGTCGGCTTCCCGCTGCTCGTGCGGCCCAGCTACGTGCTCGGCGGCCGGGCCATGGAGATCGTCTACAGCGTCGCCGGTCTCGAGGAGTATCTCGATCGCGTCGGCGCCGAGGCGGGCCAGCTGATCTACCTGGACCGGTTTCTGGAGGACTCGATCGAGGTCGACGTGGACGCGCTGTCCGACGGCACCGACGTGTGGATCGCCGGGATCATGCAGCACGTCGAGGAGGCCGGGATCCACTCCGGGGACTCCGCCTGCGTGCTCCCGCCGCACACGCTGGGCGCCGAGATGCTCGACCAGATCAAGGCCCAGACCGAGGGCATCGCCCGCTCGCTGGGCGTCGTCGGGCTGCTGAACGTCCAGTTCGCGATCCACGGGGACGACGGCCTGCACGTGATCGAGGCCAACCCGCGCGCGTCGCGGACCGTGCCGTTCGTGTCCAAGGCGATCGGGCGCCCGCTGGCCAAGCTGGCCTGCCGGATCCTGCTCGGCGAGCGGCTCGCCGACCTCGATCTGCCGGCGGAGACGGAGCGCGACGGCGTGGCCGGATGGAGCGGCGCGGGCGGCCTCGTGTGCGTCAAGGAGGTGGTGCTCCCGTTCGACCGCTTCGCCGGCGCCGACTCGCTGCTCGGCCCCGAGATGCGGTCGACCGGCGAGGTGATGGGCATCGCCCACGATTTCCCCACCGCGTTCGCCAAGGCGCAGGCGGCCGCCGGCGCCGGCCTGCCGAACTCGGGCACGGTGTTCATCACCGTCGCCGACGGCGACAAGCCGGCAGCCACCGGGGTGGCGACGATGCTCCACGACCTCGGCTTCCGGATCATCGCCACCCGGGGTACCGCGCAGGCGATCTGCAAGATGGGAATCCCGGCGGAGCCGATCAACAAGATCGGCGAGGGCTCCCCCCACGTGGTCGATTGGATCGAGCGGGGCGAGGTCGACCTGGTCATCAACACCCCGATCGGCACCGGCGCGCGCACCGACGGCTACGAGATCCGCACCGCGGCCGTCGCCCGCGGGATCCCCTGCATCACCACGATGGCCGGCGGGATGGCCGCGGCCCGAGCGATCTCGGCCGCCCGGCGCGGGAACGGCAGCGGCGGCCCGGAGGTGATCTCGCTCCAGGAGATCCACGACCGGCGACCCAGCGAGGTCGCATGAACGACCGGGTCACGGCCCCGTTCGGGCGCCGCGCGGCGCCCGTCAGCGCCCGCGAGGAGTACGGCGTCTACATCGTGATCCGCTGCCACGATCGCCTCGGGCCACGCCCGCAACCGGGCCAGTTCTACATGCTCGCCGCGGCCGCCCGGTGGGGTGGGGGAGACGCCGAGCGGCCGTTCCTGCCCCGGGCGTTCAGCGTCCTCCGGGCCCCCGCCGGGACGAGCGAGCTCGACTTCCTGCTCGAGGACGTCGGGCCCGGCAGCAAACGCCTGTGCGAGCTCTCACCCGGGGACGATCTGCTGATCGTGGGGCCGCTGGGCCGCGGGTTCGCCGGGCCCCGCGACGGGCGCCCGCCCCTGCTCGTCGGCGGGGGCGTGGGGATCGCGCCGCTGGCCATCCTCCAGGACGAGCTCGGAGCGTCCGCGTCGGCGCTGCTCGGATTCCGCGACCGCTCCCGGGCCGCCGGCGCCACGCTCCTACACGACCCCGTGCTCGCCACCGACGACGGCAGCGTCGGGCGCCGGGGGCCGGTCACCGAGCTGCTCGCGGAGGCGCTCGAGGAAGACTCCGCCGTCGAGGTCTTCGCCTGCGGCCCGCCGCCGATGCTCGAGTCGGTCCGCGCGCTGTGCGCGGAGCGCTCGGTTCCCGCGCAGCTGGCCCTGGAGTCGGGTATGGCCTGCGGCTTCGGGGCGTGTTTCGGCTGCGTGGTTCCCACGCGCCAGGGCTATCTGCGCGTGTGTGTCGACGGTCCCGTGCTCGACGCCCAGCTGCTCGAGACCGCCGCCGTCGTGGGGGCGGGCCATTGACCGTCCGCTTCTGCGGCCTGGAGCTTGCCCATCCGGTGATCAACGGGTCGGGGACGTTCGACGCCATCGCGGCCGAGCGCGCGTTCGGCGAGCAGCTGATCGAGCACTTTCCCTTCGCCGCGTTCGTCTCCAAGACGGTGACGCTCGAGCCCCGCCAGGGCAATCCGCCACCGCGGCTGTGGGAGACCGCGGGCGGCATGATCAACTCGATCGGCCTGCCGAACAAGGGGTTGGAGGGGTATCTGGGCGAGGACCTTCCGCGGCTGTCGAGGCTGCCGGTGCCGCTGATCGTCAACGTGATGGGGTTCAGCCGCCCGGAAGTCGCCGAGCTGGTGGGCGCATTCGCCGAGCGCGAGGAGGTGGCGGCGCTCGAGCTCAACGTCTCGTGCCCGAACGTGGAGACCGGGATGGTGATGGGCGCCGACCCCGGCGAGCTGGCAATGCTGCTGGACCGGGTCAGGCCGATCACCGACAAGCCGCTGATCGTGAAGCTGACCCCGAACGCCACCGACGTCGCCGCGGTGGCGCGGGCCGCCGAGCGGGCCGGCGCCGATGCCCTGTCGCTGATCAACACGGTCCGCGGCATGGCGCTCGATCCGCGCTCCGGCGAACCGTGGCTCGGCGGCGTCACCGGCGGCCTGTCCGGCCCGGCGGTGCGCGCGGTCGCGCTGGCCCAGGCCCGGGCCGTCGCCGGCGCGGTGAGGATTCCGGTGATCGGCATGGGAGGAGTTCAGAGCGGCCGCGACGCTCGAGATCTGATGCGAGTGGGCGCAGAGCTGGTCGCCGTCGGCACCGAGAGCTTCCGCGATCCCGCGGCGGCGTCGCGGATCAGCGCGGAACTGCGCGAGCTGCTCGCCGAAGACGAGCTGGCGCGCCGCAACGGCAACGCCTTGCCGCAAACTGCGGGTTTTCATACCGGCGGGTGCTAGCACCACGGCAAACCCCCTGCAAACACCACCTATTCCCGCAACCATCCTCGACAATGCTCGACCTCAACGTGAGGTCGAGTCGAATTGGGCCGATTTGCCTTGATCGCGAAGCCTCAAGATGTATAGTCGCCGCCCATGCCGCCGGTCAGTGAGTCGCCCACGAAGCTCGTCGCCGCGCCTGAACGTTCCCTCGTGCAACGAATGGAGGCGCTCCAGCGCGCCAACGACATCCGCAGCCGCAGGGCCCAGCTGAAGCGGGATCTCAAGGCCGGCCGCCAGCCGATCCACCAGCTGCTGCTCGAGCCACCCGAGTACCTGGAGACGGCGAAGGTCTTCGATCTCCTGCTCGCGGTTCCCAAGTACGGCCGCGTCAAGGTGAACAAGATCCTGTCGCAGTGCCGGATCTCCCCGAGCAAGACGATCGGCGGCCTGTCCGAGCGCCAGCGCCGGGAGCTGGTGGCGCTCATGCGTCGCCGCTGAGGAACGCCTCGACGCCGCCCCCGAAGTGGCGCCAAGCCCAAAGGTCTTCGTCATCACCGGGCCCTCCGGGGTGGGCAAGGGGACGCTGATCCGGGGGCTGCTGGAGCGGATCCCCGAGCTGCAGCTCTCGGTTTCGGCCACCACTCGCGCGCCCCGGCCCGGCGAGCGTCCCGGCCAGGACTACCACTTCATGACCCCGGCGCAGTTCGAGGGTCACCTCAGCCGGGATGCTTTCGTCGAGCACGCCACGTACTCGGGGGAGCGCTACGGGACGCTGCGCTCGGAGCTTGACCGATGCCTGCAGAAGGGCATCCCGGTCGTGCTCGAGATCGAGATCCAGGGCGCCAGGCAGGTCCGCGAGGCCATGCCCGAAGCGGTGGCGGTGTTCATCGCGCCGCCCTCGCTCGACGCCCTGCGCGCGCGCCTGGTGGGGCGGGGGACCGACAGCCCCCAGCAGGTCGACGAGCGGCTGCGCACGGCCCAGCGCGAGCTGGCGGCCCGGCCGGAGTTCTCGCACGTGGTCGTCAACGACCGGCTCGAGCAGGCCACCGACGAGCTGGTCGAGATCGTCAAACGCGCCTTGGCGGCGAGTCCCGGCCAACTGGACGCTAACCTTGGGACCCCCGAGGAAACGGATTCCAGCCAATGATCTCACCCAGAATCGACAAGCTGCTCGAGCACGTCGACTCCGATTACGCGAGTGTGATCGTCGCCGCCAAGCGCGCGCGCCAGATCAACTCCTACTACCACAACCTCGGCGAGGGCACTTTCGATGAGTTCCCGCCGCCGATGGTCGAGACGCGTTCGAAGAATTACCTGACGATTGCCCTCGAGGAAGTGGCGCAGGGCAAGCTCAAGTACCACTACCGGTAGGCATCGTGTCCGCTTCGATCGCCGGGCGGGGCGGAAGGTAGGTCGGTCGCGTGGCCCGGTTGCTCCTCGGAGTGAGCGGCGGGATCGCGGCCTACAAGGCGCTCGAGACGGCCCGGCTGGCGGTCAAGGCCGGCCACGCCGTGCGCGTGATCCAGACCCCGACCAGCGAGCGGTTCGTTGGCCGGGCGTCGTTTGCGGGAATCACCGGGGCACCAGTGCTGATCGACGAGTTCGAGCCCGATCCCGCGCGTGGCGCCTACCCCGGCGAGCCCCTACCCGAGCGGGCGCCGATCAGTCACCTGGCGCTGGTGGAGCGCGCGGACCTCTACCTGATCGCCCCCGCGAGCGCGAACACGATCGCCAAGCTGGCCCACGGTCAAGCCGACACGCTGCTCAGCACCGCCGCGCTGGCGGCGTCCTGCCCCGTCGCCATCGCTCCGGCCATGAACAACCGGATGTACCTGCATCCGGCCACGCAGGCCAACCTCGAGCAGCTCTCGGCCCGAGGGGTCGCGGTCATCCCGCCGGGCGAGGGCGAGCTGGCCTCGCACGGCGAGCACGGAATCGGGCGGCTGGCGGAGCCGGGGCAGCTGCTGGCCGCCGTCGAGGCTCTGCTCAGCGTCCCCACCTGGGCGGGGGTGCGCGTCCTCGTCACCGCCGGCGGCACGCGGGAGCCGATCGACAGCGTGCGCTACATCGGCAACCGCTCCTCGGGACGGATGGGCTACGCGCTCGCCGCCGAAGCGGCACGGCGGCGGGCCGAGGTGACGGTGATCGCCGCCAACGTGGGGCTGGAGCCCCCATTCGGCGCTCGGGTGGTCGAGGTCGAGACCGCCGCCGAGCTCGGTGAGGCGTGCGAGCAGCGCTTCGACGATTGCGACGTGCTGTTGATGGCCGCGGCGGTGGCGGACTTCCGGCCGGCGGCGCCGGCGGAGCAGAAGCTGAAGAAGGACGCCGGCGTGCCTACGATCGAGGTCGAGCCGACCCCTGACGTGCTCAGCACCTTGTCGGCGCGGCGCCGGCGCGGCCAGGTGCTCGTTGGCTTCGCCGCCGAACACGGCGAGGACGCCGTCTCCTACGGGCGCGGTAAGCTCGACCGCAAGGGGCTCGACATGGTCGTGGTCAACGACATTTCCATCTCCGGCGTCGGCTTCGACGCGGCGGAGAACGAGGTCACGATCGTCTCCGGCGACGGACTCGAGCAGCTTGTCGCACGTACAAGCAAGAAAGCGGTGGCCGAAGTCGTCCTAGATGAGGTGGAGCGGCTTCGAGGATCGAAAGAGGAGGAAGGTGGAACCGTCAGAGCAAGCGCCAGCAGCGCCGCAGGAATCTGACGCCCTAGTGGCGATCGCGCGGCGGATCGCCGCCAACATCGCCCAGGCCGTCCAGGTTCGCCCCGACACGCTCGACCATCTGCTGATCGCCTTGCTCGCCGAGGGACACGTGCTGGTGGAGGACTATCCGGGGGTGGGCAAGACGGCGCTGGCCCGGGCCTTGGCCCGCTCGATCGACTGCCAGTACGCGCGCGTGCAGTGCACCTCGGACCTGCTGCCGGCGGACGTGGTCGGCACCAACGTCTACGACCAGCGCGAACAGCGGTTCGAGTTCCGGCCCGGCCCGGTGTTCGCGAACATCGTCCTCGTCGACGAGATCAATCGCGCCTCGCCCAAGACCCAATCCGGACTGCTCGAGTGCATGCAGGAGCGGCGGGTCACGGTTGACGTCCAGACGCACGAGCTGGCGCGTCCCTTCCTCGTGCTGGCGACGCAGAACCCGATCGAGTACGAGGGCACCTACCCACTGCCGGAAGCGCAGGTTGATCGCTTCATGGCCCGGATCTCGCTGGGCTATCCGGATCGCATCGCCGAGGCGGGGATGCTCGCCGACCACGAGACTGGCGACCGGGTGCTGACGCTGTCCCCGGTAGCCACGGCCGCGGAGGTGCTGGCGGCGCAGGACGCGGCGGCCCGCGTGCAGGCGTCCGACGCGTTACGCGACTACGTGGTCCGTCTGCTGTGGCGCACGCGCGAGGACCCGCGCGTCGAGCTCGGCGCCAGCCCTCGAGCCGGCCTGATGCTGCTCCGGGCCGCCAAGGCGCACGCGATGATGCGCGGACGCGATCACGCGCTGCCCGACGACGTCCAGGCGCTGGCCGTCCCGGTGCTCGCCCATCGGCTGCTGCTCGCGCCCGAGTGCCCGCGGAGCGCTGCTGTCGATGTGATCGTCGACGCCGTCGCCTACGTCCGAGCGCTGTGAGGAGGCGGCCGGCGAGGTGAGACGGGCGATCGGTGTGGCGCTGGGCGGCGCGGCGCTCACCCTCGCCGCGCTGACCTTCGACGCCGCGCCGCTGTTCGTGGCCGGAGTTGCCTTCATCGTGATCGGCGTGGGTGCGCCGGCGTGGGTCTGGCTGAGCGCCCGGCCGGCGCTGGTGTCGAGGCGGTTGCAGGTCGACCGGGTCGTCGAAGGCGAGCCGTTCGAGGCCATGATCGAGGTGCGCCGCGGCGTGCTCGGGCTGCCCGGCGCCGAGTTGCACGACCCGCTGGCGCCGCGGCCGATCGTGCTCAAGGTCCCGATGTCGCTGCTTCAGGGCAGCCGCGTCGCCGACGTCCGCATCGTCACCCGCTTCGCGCGTCGGGGGCTGCGCCGGCTGGAGCCTCCCTCGCTGGTCGTCCAGGACCCGCTCGAGCTGGCCAGCGTGGCCAGAAGGGGCTCCGGGCGTCCCGACGAGCTGCTCGTGCTCCCCTACACCGAGCGCGTCCGGTGGGCGTCGGGCGCTCGCGGCCGCACGCCCCAGCGCAGCGAGGGGCGCTCGCACACCGAGCCGATGGCCGCCATCGACGTCGATGGTCTCCGGCCCTACCGCCCGGGCACGCCGGCCTCGCGGATCCACTGGCCGGCGCTCGCCCGCGGTGCCGGCCTGCTCGAGCGCCGGCTCCGGGCCGACCGGGACACCCGGCCGCTGGTCGTGCTCGACGCGCGCGGTGAGCACCCCGGCCATCAGCTCGACGCCGCCGTCCGCGCCGCCGCATCGTTGACCGTCGAGCTGGCGCGGTTGGGCGGATGCCGGCTGCTGCTCCCGGGCGAGCGGCGGGCGCTGGCCATCGAGCCTGACCTGGCGAGCTGGCCGGCGGCCCATGCCAGGCTGGCCCTGGTCGAGGGCGGCCCCGACACCCGGGCGCCCCTGCTCGACGGCGTGGCCCGGCTCGGCCCCTTGTACTACGTCGCCGCCCAGTCGCTCGAGCGGCTGCCGGCGGCGCTGTCGGCGCCGGGCCGGGGGACGGTGATCGTGGTGCTGCCCAAGGGCCTGGAGGCGATGCCACCGGGGAGGCCCAGTTTCGAGGTCACCGGCTGCCAGGGCTTCGCCATGGGCTCGCGGACCAGGCCGATGGAGCGGACCGCGGCATGAGCGCCAGCTCCGAAGTCGCGGTCCTGGTTCCGGCCGGGACGGCCCGCGCCCGCTCTCGCCAGGCCGCGGTCAGCGCGCGAGATCGGCCGGTGGTGAGGCTGGTCACGTTCGCCGCCCTCGGCCTGTACGGAACGCTTCGATGGGGGACCTTGATGAGCCCGGCTCCGGTGTGGCGGCTGCTGGGGCTGCTCGGCCTGGCGCTGCTGCTCGTTGGCGGGGGGACCGTGATCGGCGGCCGCAGCCGGCTCGCGATGGGGGTGCTGACGGCGTTTGCCGTGCTGGCGGCGTTCGCGATGGCCGGCGTGCCGCTGTCGTGGGTCAGGCACGTGCGCATCGCCGTGACCGCCGACGGCATCTCGGAGGGGATCTCGGGCCTGCCCCGGGTCCTGCTGCCCTACCTGGGGATCAATCAGTGGATCCGGACCGTGATCGTGATGGGCGCGGCCGTGCTGCTGCTCGACGCGGCGCTGATCATCGCGCTCTCGCCGCGGCGGCTCGGAGACGGGCGGCGGGCCGCGGCGGCCACGGCGCTGATCGCGCTTGCCGTGATCCCGTCCACGCTGGTCCGGCCCCAGCTTCCCTACTTCCAGGGGCTGTTGCTGTTCCTGCTGGTGGCGGCGTTCATGTGGGCGGACCGGATCAAGCAGGATGACGTGGTGAGCGCGATCGCGGTCGCAGCCGTGGCGGGGGCGGCGGCGATGGTCGTCGCGCCCGCGCTCGACGGCCACAAGCCGTGGCTGAACTACGAGGCGCTCGCCTCCGACCTCGCTCCCGGGCATCCGGAGGCGTTCGACTGGACGCAGCGCTACGGGCCCCTGCACTGGCCCCGCAACGGACGCGAGGTGCTGGACGTCCAGGCCTCAAAGCCGGAGTACTGGAAGACCGAAAACCTGGACGTGTTCGACGGGCGCGGATGGGTGCAGCAGAGCGTCGGCGCCGAGGACGCCCAGGACACGATCGCCGCGGCCAACCTCAAGCGGTGGACGCAGACGCTGCACGTGACGATCCGGGCCATGAAGACCGACAACGTGATCGCGTCCGGCCTCGCCGCCGCCCCGCCGACCCACGTGGACGGCGTCGACGCCGGCGTCAGCGACGGCACCTGGATCGATCCGTCGGGACTGGGCCCGGGCGACAGCTACGACATCAGCGCCTATGACCCGGCTCCATCCCCCTCACAGCTGGCCGCGGCGGGGACCGATTACCCGAACGTGCTGCTGCCGCCTTACCTCACGCTCTCGATTCCCACCGACGCCACCGCGCCCGGGGCCGTCCCCCTCGGGGCGCCGGTGACGACTCCCCAGCAGGTCATCTTTCCTCCGTTCGGGTCCCGGGTCGGGGCTGCCTACAGCCCCAGCACCCCGAATCCCGCGGTTGCGCTGGCGGGCTCGCCCTACGCCCGTGCCTACGCCGAGGTCCGGCACCTGGTGCGCGGCTCGGCCACGCCCTACGCCTACGTGCTGAAGGTCAAGCGCTTTCTCGACTCGGGCGCCTACGGCTACAACGAGGATCCGCCGCCCAGCCGCTACCCGCTGGAGACCTTCCTGTTCAGCGACAAGATCGGCTACTGCCAGCAGTTCGCCGGCGCGATGGCGTTGCTGCTGCGAATGGGGGGGATCCCGGCGCGGGTCGCCACGGGATTCGCGACCGGCACCTACGACAGCGCCACCCACAGCTGGGTGGTCACCGACACCGACGCCCACGCCTGGGTCGAGGCGTGGTTCCCCGGCTTCGGCTGGGTGCGGTTCGACCCCACCCCGGCGGCGGCGCCGGCACTCGGCGGCCACGTGCCGAGCGCCCCGATCAAGGGATCGGCGTCCAGCGGCTCGGCGGCCCCGTCGTCCCACGGCCTGGCCGGCACCCCCGCCAGGACCAGGGGGGCGGCCTCGCCCGGCGGCGGCGGGATCTCCGCCGCGGCGCTGATCGCCCTCGCCGCCGCGATCGCGCTCCTCGCCTTCGTCCTGCGGGCGACGGTGCGCCTCCGCGACCCGACCAACGACGAGCTGTTGGCCGAGCTCGAGCGGGCGTTCGCCCGCTGCGGCCGGCGCATGCAGCCCGGGACCACGCTCGCGGCGCTGGAGCAGCGGCTGCGCGGCGCTCCCGAGGCCGAGGCCTACGTGCGCATGCTCCGGCTGTCTCGCTTCGCCGGCGCCGCCGGGCGTCCCTCCGTCGCCCAGCGCCGGGCCCTGCGCCGGCAGTTGCGCACGGGCCTCGGGGTTGCCGGATTGGCCCGGGCGCTGTGGGCGCTGCCGCCGCGCTTCCGGCTGCGCACGCCTTCGCCGGCGGACCCGGCGGGGGCCTAAACTCCAGTTGATGGACGACCTCTACGACCTGTTTCGACGCGGGACCGAGCTGCTCGAGGCCGGGCACAACCACCAGGCCACGATCCCGCTGTCACGGGCCCGCGATCTGGCCCCGGACAAGGCGTCGATCCGCGAGGCCCTGGGCCGGGCCCTGTTCCACGCCCAGCGCTACGAGCAGGCAGCCAAGGAGTTCGAGGCCGTGATCGACCGCGCGCCCACGAACGACTACGCGCAGTTCTGCCTGGGACGCTCGCTGCAGATGCTGGGGCGCCACGCGGAAGCGCGCAAGCCGCTGGCCCTGGCCGCATGTCTACAGCCGGGGCGGCGCGACTATCGCCTGTACCGCGACCGCGCTCGCGCCGCAGCAGCCAGGACCTAGCGAGCGCGCGACGGGCGCGCGCACGCGTGGATGGCTAGGCCCGCCACCGTCACGATCCTGGTGCTACCCTGAAACCAACAGCTTTCGCGCCGGGCGCTTCCCGGTGTAGTACCGGAAGTGGGCGCTGGCCCGCTTTTTTTATGACCAGTACGGAGGAGAAGTTGACAGCACTTCACGCAGAGATCGAGGAGCGGCTCGCGCGGGCCGAGCCCGAGGTCGAGGTGCTGCTGGCCGAGGTCGTCGGAGGCGTCACTCTGCGCTTGTTCATCGATCACCCCGACGGCGTGACGCTTGCCCTGTGCGAGCGAGTCAGCGGCCTGCTACGCGACTACCGGGAGCGCTACGCGCTCGAGGTGTCCTCGCCGGGCCAGGATCGTCCCCTGACCAAGCCCCAGCACTACTCCCGGTTCATTGGCCGCCACGCCCGGTTGCGGCTGCGCGAAGCCAAGCCGGATGACGCGGACGCGGCCCAGTTAGGCGAGGCCGGACGCCGAGCGGGCCGCAAGTCCGCGGGACACAAGAGCTTGACCGGCGAGCTCGTGGGGGCCTCCGAGAAGGATGTGACGATCGCCGCCGGCGGCGGGATGGTCACGATCCCCTACGCGGAAATCGCCCGGTCCAACCTAGTTCCCGGAGACTGAAGCCATGTCGAGAGAGATCGTAGAAGCGGTACGGGGCCTCGCTGCTGAGAAGAACATCTCCCACGAGAAGCTGATGGAGGCGCTCGAGGATGCGCTGCTGTCGGCGTACAAGAAGACGCCAGGGTCGGCGCCGTACGCGAAGGTCGAGATGGATCGCGACAGCGGCGACTTCAAGGTCTGGGAGCTGAAGATCCCCGAGGAGCTGGAGGCGCAGCTGTTGGTGCAGGCCAGTGCCGACCAGGAGCCGAGTGTCGATCCGGAGACCGGCGAGATGCGCGAGCCGCCCGAGCCCGAGATCGACCTCGAAAAGCTCAAGGAGTACGAGGACGAGATCGAGACCGAGGACGTGACCCCGCACGACTTCGGCCGGATCGCCGCCCAGACGGCCAAGCAGGTGATCCTGCAGCGGATCCGGGAAGCGGAGCGCGACATGATGTTCGAGGAATACCGCGACCGCGTCGGCGAGCTGATCACGGGCATCGTTCAGCAGTCGGACTCCCGCTACACGCTGGTCCAGCTGCGCGAGCGGGTCGAGGCGCTGCTGCCGAAGTCGGAGCAGGTCGACGGCGAGCGCTACGACCATTCCCAGCGGATCAAGGCCGTGATCAAGGACGTCTCGAACTCGACCAAGGGCCCGAGCATCATCGTCTCCCGGCGCGACCCCGAGCTGATCAAGTCGCTGTTCGAGCTCGAGGTCCCCGAGATCGCCGACGGCCTGGTCGAGATCACCGGCGTCGCGCGGGAGCCCGGCTATCGCTCCAAGATCGCGGTCGTCTCGCACGTCGACGGCGTCGATCCCGTGGGCGCCTGCGTGGGGCCGCGCGGGTCCCGGGTGCGGATGGTCGTCTCCGAGCTGCGCGGCGAGAAGATCGACATCATCCCCTACAACGACGAACCGGCGCGGTTCGTGGCCAAGGCGCTCTCGCCCGCGCGCGTCAGGGAGGTCCTGGTCGACGACGCCGGCAAGCAGGCGACCGTGATCGTTCCCGACGATCAGCTCTCGCTGGCGATCGGCCGCGAGGGTCAGAACGCGCGGCTGGCGGCGCGACTCACCGGCTGGCGGATCGACATCCGCTCGGAGACCGAGTTCGCCGCCGAGGAGGCCGAACACGGCTACGACGAGGAGGAGGCGCAGGGCCGCTGCGCCGCGATCCTGTCCAACGGCCGCCGCTGCCCCAACGCCGCGTTGCCGGGCTCCCGCTACTGCGGAATCGAGGCCCACCAGGCGCTCGCGAACCAGGACACTGACCAGGTCGAGGCAGCCCCGCCCGCCGACGGCGGGCCCGATGCTCCGGCCGCCGAAGCCGATCCGGACTCTCAGGCCGCGGGGGCCGATGCCGGCTCACAGACGGCTCCATAGGCGACGTACACTGAGAGGCCGATGAACAAGCGCGTCCACGAGATCGCCAAGGAACGAGGGCTCCCGCCAAAGGAGGTTCTGGCCAAGCTGAAAGCGGCCGGAATCGACGTCAAGGCGGCGTCCTCGAGCGTCGATGAGGCCACCGCGCTGCGCGCGCTGGGCAACGGGGACAACACGGCCGGCGACAGCGGGGCCCGCGCAAGCGCGGCCGCCTCGGCCGCCGACGCCCAGCCTCGGCGCACGCAGCCTGCTCCGGCTCGAGCGGCCGACGGCGAGCGCGCCGACGGCGCCAGCGCCGCGGAGCCGGCCGCCGCCGCGCCGCCCCAGCCCGAGGCTGGAGGCCGAGCGCCAACGCCAGGGAGGCAGCCGGATGACTCGCGCCCCGGGCTTTCAGGCGAGGCCGGAGGCCGAGCGCCCGGACGGCGCGAGCGTCCCACGCGCGACTCCCTCCAAGGCGAGCGCGCACCCGGCACCGCCGGCGGCCGCCGCCGTGTGGTCATCGACTCCCAGGCTTCCCGTCGCGCCGCTGGCGGCGGACCCCCTCAGTCAAACCAGCCGCCCCGCCGCCAACGCCGCGGCCGGCGCCGCCGCGGCGTCTACGACGAGGAGGCCGAGTCGCGTCCCGCCGCGTCGCGTACGGCGCTGGCCGAGCCCGACGCGATCCAGATCAACTCGGGCTCGACGGTCAAGGACGTGGCCGAGTACCTCCGCGTGCCCGTGCCCGAGGTGATGAAGAAGCTGATGGCGCTCGGCGAGCTGAAGACGCTCACCCAGACCCTCTCCGACGACGCGATCCAGGTGCTGGCCTCCGAGCTCGGCAAGGATGTCCAGATCGTCCACTCCGAGGACGAGACCGTCGTCGAGCCCGTGTACGACGACGCCGAGGAGGAGCTGGTCGAGCGACCCCCGGTGGTGACGATCATGGGCCATGTCGATCACGGCAAGACCTCGCTGCTGGACGCGATCCGCGAGACCGAGGTCGCCGCCGGCGAGGCCGGTGGCATCACCCAGCACATCGGCGCCTACCAGGTCCACCACGACGGCAAGACGATCACCTTCCTGGACACGCCGGGCCACGAGGCGTTCACGGCGATGCGCGCCCGCGGCGCCAAGGTGACCGACATCGCGGTGATCGTGGTCGCCGCGGACGACGGCGTCAAGCCCCAGACTCAGGAGGCGGTCGACCACGCCAAGGAGGCCGCCGTCCCGATCCTGACCGCGGTCAACAAGATCGACAAGGAGGGGGCCCAGCCCGATCGGGTCCGGACCGAGATGACCGCGCTGGGGCTGCAGCCCGTCGAGTGGGGCGGGGACACCGAGTTCGTGGACGTCTCGGCCAAGACCAAGCAGGGCCTCGACGATCTGCTCGACACGATCCTGGTGATGGCCGAGGTCGAGGAGCTGCGCGCCAACCCGAACGCGCCCGCCTCGGGGACGGTGATCGAGTCAAAGCTCGATCCGGGCCGGGGGCCGGTGGTCACGATCCTGATCGGCCGCGGGACGCTCGAGGTTGGCGACGCCGTCGTCGCCGGCGCCCACTGGGGCCGCGTCCGGGCGATGAACGACTTCCTCGGCAACCGGGTCTCGCAAGCGCTTCCGGGCGAGCCGGTCGAGATCCTCGGATTCGACGGCGTCCCCCAGGCCGGCGAGCGGGTTCGCGTGGTCGAGCACGAGCGCCGCGCCCGGCAGCTCGCCGGTGAGCGGGCCACCCGGCTGAAGGCCGAATCGCTGGCCCGGCGCAGCGGCAAGCGCGTGTCGCTCGAGGACATCTTCAAGGCCGGCCTGCAGGAGCTCAACCTGGTCCTCAAGGCCGACGTCGCCGGTTCGCTCGAGGCGATCGAGGACGAGATCGCCAAGCTGCCTCAGGACGAGGTGTCGGTGGGAGTGATCCGCAGCGCGGTGGGCGCGGTGACCGAGTCCGACGTCATGCTCGCCGCCGCCTCCGAGGCGGTGATCCTGGCCTTCAACGTCCGTCCGGTCGGCGACGCGCGCGCGGCGGCCGAGCGCGAAGGCGTCGAGATCCGCCACTACTCGGTGATCTACCGGGCGATCGAGGATCTGCGCAGCGCGATGCAGGGCCTGCTGGCGCCCGAAGAGGTCGAGGAGACGCTGGGCACGGCCGAGGTGCGCCAGCTGTTCCGGGCCTCCCGGGTGGGGACGATCGCCGGCTCGCACGTGACCGACGGCAGGATCACCCGCGGCGCCAAGGTGCGGCTGGTCCGCGACGGCACGGTGGTCTACGACGGCGAAGTCGCCAGCCTGCGGCGCTTCAACGAGGATGTCCGGGAAGTCGCCGCCGGCTTCGACTGCGGCATCGTGCTCCGGGACTTCGCCGACATCAAGGAAGGCGACGTGCTCGAGGCCTACGCCACCCGCCAGGTCGAGCGCGAGCTCACGTAGCACCGATGCCCTCCGAGAGCGGCTTCGTCGCCGTGCTCGTGATCCATCTGCACTTTCCCGAGGCCGGAAGCCTCAAAAGCAAGCGCAAGGAGTTGTCATCAATCAAATCGCAGTTACACCAGCGGCTCGGGGTCGCCGTGTCCGAGACCGCCCATGCCGACCTGTGGCAGCGGGCGACGCTGACCGCCGCGCTGACCGGGGGCTCGCTGGCGTCGCTGTCGGCAGCGGTGGACAAGCTCGAGCGCTGGCTCGACGCTCGCTGCCCGGATGGCGTGCGGGTGGAACGCGTCTTGGCCTCGGTGGAAGATCTGCGCAACGTGTTCTCACGATTCGGCGCGGAGGGATAGGATGGCGCGAGGCCGCATGCGCCGCGTCGACGAGGCGGTCCGCGCTGTGCTCAGCGACGCTATCGCCAGAGATCTCAAGGATCCGCGCGTGGGATTCGTGACCGTGACGGGAGTCAAGACCAGCCCAGATCTTCGCCACGCCCGCGTCTACGTGAGCGTGCTCGGCGACGACAACGTGCGGGCGGCCAGCCTCGACGGACTGCGCTCCGCCCACGGGTTCCTACAGGGCGTGCTGGCCTCGGAGCTGTCGCTCAAGCACACGCCGACGCTGAGCTTCGAATACGACGAATCGGTGGACCGCGGGATGCGGATCACGCAGCTGCTCGACGAGGTCGATCCGGGGGTGGGCGAAGATGGCTGAGAACGGCGACCGTTCGGCCCGCTCCGAGGTGCTCGAGGAGCTCCGCGGGGCCGAGGAGCTGATCGTGGTCACGCACGAGAACGTCGACGGCGACGCGCTCGGGTCGCTGATCGCGATGCAGGGGATCCTCACCGCGCTGGGCAAGCGGTGCCTGATGCTGATCGATCCGGGCGAGTTCCCACTGCCCCACGAGTACCGCTTCTTTCCCTTGGAGGGCCTGGTCACCTCCCCACCCCAGGAACTCGAGGGGTGGACGATCGTGTTCCTGGACTGCGGCAGCCTCGAGCGCAATCCCGCGGAGGCGCTCCAGCGCCCCGGCGCGCACATCCTGAACATCGACCACCACCACGACAACACGCGCTTCGGCACGGTCAACCTGGTCGTCCCCGAGGCATCCTGCACCGCCGAGATCGTGTGGGACCTGATGCACGGGCTCGCCGTCGAGCCGACGCTGACCACTGCCGAGGCGCTGTACGTGGGCCTGATCACCGACACCGGCCGTTTCATGTACGAGAACACGGGCGTGCGGGCACACCTGATGGCGGCCGAGCTGATCGACGTCGGCGTCGACGTGAACAGGATCTACCGCTCCGTGTACGAGGACGTTCCCTACGCCAAGCTGGCGCTGCTCGCCCGGGGGCTGGCCAACATCCACCGCTACGACGACGGCCGGCTCACGGTCACGGCGCTGAGCTCGCGGGACTTCGTCGAATCCGGCGCGGAGGAGAGCTACTCCGAAGGTGTGATCGATCATCTGCGGGCCGTCGAGGGCACCGCGGTCGCGGCGCTGGTCCGCGACCGGATGGGCGACACCGACGGCGGCAAACCGCGCAAGGTGTCCCTGCGCGCCAGCGACGAGCGCGTCGACGTCTCGCGAATCGCGCGAGAACAAGGGGGCGGCGGCCACCGGCAGGCGGCCGGGTTCACGACCGCGATGGAGTGGGACGAGCTCGTGGCGTTCCTGCGCGAGGCGATCGCCGCACAGCTCGCGCCGGTGTAGTGGTCGACTCCGGCATCGTCCTCTACGACAAGCCGGCCGGGGTCACCTCGCACGACGTCGTGGCCGGGGTTCGCCGGCGGCTCGGGCACGGGGTGAAGGTCGGTCACGCCGGCACGCTCGATCCGTTCGCCACGGGACTGCTGCTGATCCTGATCGGCCGGGGCACCCGGGTGCAGCGGTTCCTGATGGGCCTGCCGAAGACCTACGAGGCCACAGCCCGCTTCGGCGCGGTGTCCACCACCGGCGATCCCGACGGGGAGATCGTCCACACCGGCGTGGTCGCCGACGGCGATCTGGAGCTGCCGCACGGGCTCATCAGGCAGCGCCCGCCGGCGTTCTCGGCGATCAAGCTCGGCGGCCGGCGCGCCTACAAGCTCGCCCGGGCCGGGATCGAGGTCGATCTGCCCGAGCGGGAGGTCGAGGTCTACCGGTTCGAGGAGCTCGAGCGCCGGGGCGAGATCCGCCGCTTTCTGATCGAGTGCTCCGCGGGAACCTACGTCCGAACGCTGATCAGCGAACTCGGCGACGCCTACACCGAGCAGCTGAGACGGACCCGGATCGGCTCCTTCGACGTGGCCGCCGCCGATCCCGAGCGGCTGGTCGGGCTAGGCGAAGCGCTGAGCTTCATCGCCGAGCGGCGACTGGGTGCCGAGGACGCCCGCCGCGCAAGCAACGGTGGGACGATCGCCGGTAGCGCCCCGGGTGTCGTCAGGCTGACCGACGAATCGGGCCTGGTCGCGCTGGCCGAGCCCGTCGGGGACGGGGTGCTGAAGCCCGTCGTGGGGCTGCGCGGGAGCGCTGGGTAGGCTTCCCCGCCGATGCGGGTCACGAAGCTCAGGGACGCCGAGCCGCGTCCCCGGAAGGTCGCGGTGGGCGAGTTCGACGGGGTCCACCTGGGTCATCGGGAGGTGATCGCCGGCAACGACACGGTGCTCACGTTCGAGCCTCATCCGCTGCGCGTGGTCCGGCCCGAGGCGGCCCCGAAGCTGCTCACCAGCCTGGAGGTCAAGGCCGAGCTGATCGCCGAGCTGGGCGTCGAGGAGCTCGTGGTGATCCCCTTCGACGGCGGCTTCGCCAGACAGAGCCCGCAGGAGTTCATCGACAAGGTGCTCGTGCAGCGGATCGGCGCCACCCACGTGTCGGTGGGCGAGAACTTCCGCTTCGGTCACCGGGCGGCCGGCGACCCGGCGCTGCTGGCCAGCGACTCGCGGTTCCGGACCCGGATCGTCCCGCTGGTCGAGGTCGACGGCGAGATCGTCTCCTCGAGCCACATCCGGGGGCTGGTGCTCGCCGGCGAGGTCGAGCTCGCCGCCCGCTTCCTCGGCGCCCCCTTCCAGGTCCGGGGCCAGGTGGTCGTGGGCGATCGCCGCGGCCGCGAGCTGGGCTTCCCGACGGCAAACCTGGTTCCCGACGAGGCCCTCGTCTACCCCGGTCACGGCGTCTATGTGGCCCGTGCCGACGGCGCCTGCGCCGCGGTCAGCGTGGGGGTGCGCCCCACGTTTGGAACCGGTCGGGGAGTGCTGATCGAGTCCTACCTGCTCGACCGCGACATCGACCTCTACGGCCGCACGCTCCGGGTCGAGTTCCTGCGGCGGCTGCGGGGCGAGCGCCGGTTCGACACGATCGAGGCGCTGGTCGAGCAGATGCGCCAGGACGTCGCCCGCACGCGAGAGCTGTGCCAATGAGCTCTGCTAGCCTCAACCGCCGCATGACGCTGACCAAGGAACGCAAGCAGGAGCTGGTCGAGAAATTCGGCGACGGCGAATCGGATACCGGCAAGGCCGAGGTCCAGATCGCGCTGCTCACCGAGCGGATCAACGCGCTCACCGACCACCTTCGCACCCACGGCAAGGATCACCACTCGCGACGGGGCCTGCTGATGCTCGTCGGTCGCCGCCGTAGGTTCCTGAAGTACCTGCAGCGAACGGATCTGGAGCGCTACCGGGCGCTGATCCGCGAGCTCGGCCTGCGCCGGTGAGCACCGCCGAGCGGGCAACGAACGTCCTCGAGGCCGGAACCGCGGTCCCGGAGTTCACACTGCGTCGCGAGGACGGGAGCGAATTTACGGATGCCGATCTGCGGGGGACGACGACCGTGCTGGTCTTCTACCCGTTCGCCTTCAGCCCCGTGTGCACCGATCAGCTGGGCCTCTACGACGAGGTGCTGGAGGACTTCAAGGCGCGGGGCGCCATCCTCTACGGCGTCTCCTGCGACGCCTCCTACTCGCAGAGAGCGTTTCGCGAGAAGCTCGGCGTGAGGATCGAGCAGCTGTCCGACTTCGAGCCCAAGGGCGCGGTCTGCCGAGCGTTCGGCGTCTACCACCCCGGCGGCTTTCCCCAGCGCGCGCTGGTGATCGTCGGCCCCGACGGGATCGTGAAGTGGAGCTATCAGGCCGCCTCCCCCGGCGAGCTTCCCGGGGCCAATCTGATCTTCGACGGCCTGGCGGACTGACCGGACCGGCCCCGACGGACGATGCGATGGGCGGCGCTCGAGGCCACGCGGGCGACCTGAGCTCGGCCCCGATCCCTGCGCTCGGCCCCGACGATCACGTCCGGGGACGACCGGACGCACCGCTGCTGGTCGAGTACGCCGACTTCGAGTGCCCGTACTGTGCCGCGCTCAGCGCCCGTCTGGCGGGGGCGCTGGTGCGACGCGCGTTCAGGCACTTCCCCGTCCGCTCGAGCCATCCCCGGGCCTGGCCCGCGGCCTGCGCCGCCGAGGCGGCCGGGCTCCAGGGCCGCTTCTGGGAGATGCACGACTCGCTGTTCGCCGATCAGGGCCGGCTCGAGGATCCGCACCTGTGGGAGCGGGCGCGAGCGTTGGGCCTCGACCTGGAACGGTTCGAGGCCGACCGGCGCAGCGAGCACGTGCGCGCGAGAGTGCAGCGCGACTTCCGCTCCGGCGTCAGGGCCGGGGTGGTGACGACGCCGACGGTGTTCGTCGGCGGCCACATGCACGCCGGCCAGATCGACGTTCACGCGCTGGAGGAACTGGGCGTGTAGCGGACGAGCGGCGGCGCCGGCGGCAATGCGACGGCCGGGGCGAAGTGGGGGAGATGGAGGGCGAAGATCGACCCCTGCGGCGTGCTCGCCACCGTGCAGTGCCCTCCGTGGCCCTTGGCGATCGCGTCGACGATGGCTAGGCCGAGGCCCACACCTCCCGTCGCGCGCGTGCGCGCCGCATCGGCCCGGGCGAAGCGGTCGAAGATCCGGTGCAGGGCCTCGGGCGGGACGCCGGAGCCCTCGTCCTCGACCTCGATCGCCAGCCGCCCCGCCCCGTGGCGACGCGCGCGGAGCTCGATGGCGGCGTGCGGCGGCGTGTACTTGACGGCGTTCTCCAGCAGCGCGTCGAGCGCGGTGCGCAGCCGCTCGGGATCGACGCGCAAAAGCCCGGAGGCGAGCGGCCCCAGGCGCCAGGCCCGCGGAGCCACCTCGGACCAGCGCATGAACACGTCCTCCAGGAACGACTCGACGTCGATGTCGGCGAGGTGGAGAAAGTTGGCCTGATCGGCGGTGGCGAGGACGAGCAGGCGCTCGATGATCGCGTCGATCCGGGCCAGCTCATCGAGCGCGACCTCGACCTCGGGTGTCTCTCGGCCATGCGCGGCGACGAGCTCGAGGTGGCCGCGGGCGATCGTCAGCGGGGTGCGCAGCTCGTGGGAGGCGTCGTGGATGAAGCGCTCCTGGCGCTCCAGCAACGAGCGACGCTGCTCGGAGCGGGCCTCGGCGATGCGCAGCGCCTGGACTCGCCGGCGCGCGTGCCAGACCGTGGTCAGGAACATCGTGGTCATCAGGGGGATCACGAACAGCCGGCCCCACGGCTCATCGCCCCGGAGCACCGCGAGCGCGATCGGCGCCCCGGTGAGCGCGACCACGCAGGCGAGCACGATCCCCGTCGGGCGCATCGGCCATACCCGGTAGCCGTAGAGCAGCGCCAGGCTGATCCACACCAGGTAGAACGGGATCGCATCCCAGCCCGGCCAGGCCAGCATGGCCACGTAGTTGGCGACCGCGAACGCGACCCACAGCAGCTCGACGCGGTAGCGCCGCAGCAGTCCCCGCACCTCAGGCGGCCGCGCGATAGCCCGCATTGCGAACCGTCTCGATCGGCGCATCGGGCCCCAGCTGACGGCGGAGCCGTCGCACGCACACGTCGACCACATTTGACCGCGGGTCGAAGTCATAACCCCACACTTCCGAGAGCAGGCGCTGGCGGCTGATGACCTGGCCGACGTGCAGCATCAGGAAGTGCAGCAGGCGAAACTCCCGGTCCGAGAGGTCGGCCACGGTGTCGCCGACGCGGGCCTGCCGCCGGGCCACGTCGAGGGCGAGCGCGCCGGCGTGCAGGATCGAGCCCTCGACGCCGTGGGCGCGGCGCAGCTGCACGCGTACCCGGGCCAGCAACTCGTCGAGCGAGAACGGCTTGGCCAGATAATCCACGGCGCCGAGCTCGAACCCGCGCAGCTTGGTGGCCAGGTCGTTGCGCGCGGACAGGATCAGCACCGGCAACTCGGGTCGCTCGCGGTGCAGTTCCAGCAGGACGTCGAGGCCGGCGCGGCCCGGCAGCATCAGATCGAGGATCACGATCTCGTAGCTCCCGCTGAGCGCGAGCGCGAGGCCGTGCTCTCCATCCTTGACCACGTCCACAGTCAGGCCCTCGGCCTCGAACGCACGGGCGAGGAAGGCACGGATGCGCGCCTCATCCTCGACAACCAAGATTCGCATCGCTCTCTCCCCCTCTCCGGGATAGAACCAGCGCAAGATAGCCCTCCGCGGATGACTTGTAAATGACCGGCAGATGACATCGCGGTCATCTGCCTTGCCTTCGGCGGTCCCGGCGATAAGTTCCGCCGCGATGGAGCAGCGCTCGTCCGCATTGAGGTTGGTGGGCATTGTGCTCGCAGCCGCAATCGTTTGCGTGCTTTTGGGGCTGTACATCGGGCTCTACCTGACCAACGTGCCCGGCTCCGCCGCCGCCACTCGGACCGCCACGGGCGCACGGCTGTATCTCGGCACGGTCCCGGCCGCCGAGCTCAGCGACCCGCACCCGACCTGGGTCTCCTACTACCAGGTGAGCCCGACCTCGACGAACTGGAACCACGTGACGACCTACGACATGCCCGCGCACTCGCTGGTCACGATCACGATCTACCAGTTCGACGGCGACTCGGGACTGCGCAATCCGTTCATCTCCCAGGCGACCGGGATCATCGGCGGTCAGTTCCTCCTCAACGGCCGGCCGACCGTGGCCATCGACCCCGACAGCGCCTCGCACGTGTTCGCGATCCCGCAGTGGGGCGTCTCGGTGCCGCTCGAGGGCGTCCCGGACAGCGCCAAGAACCCGTGCAGCAACGCCCCCTGCGGGCTCAGCTACGACCACGAGACGATCACCTTCACGATCCGCACCCCGGGACCGGGTCTGTACCGCTGGCAGTGCTTCGTCCCCTGCGCCGCCGGGTTCATCCACGGCTTCGGCGGGCCGATGCAGACCGTCGGCTACATGGGCGGCTTCATCCACGTCACATGAGGCCTCCGAGGCGATGAGCGAGGTCAATCACTGGCGGCGCGTGGTCCTGTGGTGGCTGGCGGCGTCGGTGATCCTGACGCCGATCGTGGTGCTCGTGCTCGGTCCCGGGTTCCCGCCTGGCAACGGCAGCGTCGAGGCCTCGGGGCAGGTGGTCGACAACACGGTGCTGCTCGGCGTCTCGACGCCGGTGGCGCTGGCGGTGCTCGTGTACTTCATCTACGCGATCATCGCCTTCCGCGAGCGCGAGCCCGAGGCGGTGCTCGACGGCCCGCCGATCCGGGGTAACGCGCAGATCCAGATGTGGTGGCTGATCGTGACCACGGCGATTGTCCTCGGCCTGGCCGCCTACGGCACCATCAGGCTGCTGGCCGATGGCTCGGGCGGGGGCCAGGGCCCCAACCCGATCGCGGCGCCGGCGGGCTCGAGCCGCGCCCTCCAGGTGCAGGTGATCGCGCAGCAGTGGAAGTTCACCTACCGGTGGCCCCAGTACGGGGGCGTCGAGACCCCGGCGATCGAGTTGCCGGCCAACACGACGGTCCGCTTCAACGTCACCTCGCTCGACGTCATCCACTCCTTCTGGGCCTACCAGCTCGGGGTCAAGGCCGACGCCAATCCCGGGATCAACAACGTCGCCTACGTGACGACCAAGGGGCCGCTGAAGTTCGATGTCCGCTGCGCGGAGCTGTGCGGCGTGTGGCACGGGTACATGTTCGACACCGGCTACGTCGTCCCGAGCGCCCGGTTCGCGGCCTGGATCGCCGTGCAGCAGCGGCGGTTCGCGCCGGCCACCAAGGCGCTGCCGCCGTACGCCCGGCAGTACTTCCCGCAACCGACGAGGAGAGGCGGATGACCGCGATCGCGATCCCAGCCGAGCGACGCCCCACGTGGCGCCGGCTGCTCGGCTTCAACCTGCTGAGCGGAATCGTGCTGGCGATCGTGGGCTGGCTGGTCGGCTACTGGATCGGCGGGCGGGTTCACGCTCCGAGCCTGGACTTCTTCTCTCAGGAGGCGGGGCAGAACGACATCTCGGTTCTTCTCGGCTACCTGTTCGGCGTGTTCGGCTTCCTGATCGGGCTCGGCTTCGCCAACTATCCGGTCAAGCGGATGCTCGGCCATCCCCCGTCATTGGCCGAGCACGAGTCCGAGGGGGAAGGGCTCAGCCGCTACTTCACCCTGTGCACCGACCACAAGGTGGTCGCGATGCAGTACATGGCCGGGATCGGGGTGTTCTTCTTCGTCGGTGGCGTCAACGCGATGCTGATCCGCACCGAGCTGCTGCAGCCCAACGTGCACGCATTCGGCGCCAACCAGTACCTGACCCTGGTCGGGATGCACGGGGCGATGATGATGGGGATGATGACCTCGGCCATCCTGGGGCCGTTCGCGAACTGGGTCGTGCCGCTGATGATCGGTTCCCGGCGGATGGCCTACCCGCGGCTCGAGTCGTTCACGTTCTGGCTGCTGATGGCGGCCGGTGTGGTGCTGATCACGACGATCTTCTTCGGCGGCTTCCAGACCGGGTGGACCGGCTATCAGCCGCTCGGCGATCAGGGCACCGCGGGCTATGACGCCTATATCGGCTTCTTCGCCCTGGTCGGGGTGTCGATGTGCCTGCTGGGCTTCAACCTGCTGGCCACGATCATCACCATGCGCGCGCCCGGGATGACCTGGACGCGGCTGCCGATGTTCGTCTGGGGCGTCTTCTCGACCAGCATCCTGATGATGCTGGCGGCGCCGATGCTGATCGCGGCGCTGCTGATGGGGGCCTTTGACCGGACCGTGCAGACCGCCTTCTACGTCGCCGGCAACGGCGGCAGCAACTACCTGTTCCAGAACCTGTTCTGGGTCTTCGGCCACCCCGAGGTCTACATCGTCGCGCTGCCCGGGTTCGGGATCGTGCTGGAGCTGCTGCCGGTGTTCGCGCGCAAGCCGCTGTGGGGCTACAGGCTCGCGGTCGCCGGCATGCTCGGGGTGACGCTGCTGAGCTTCTTCGTCTGGCAGCACCATCTGTTCGTGAGCGGCATCAACGCCGACCTGCGACCGTTCTACATGCTCTCGACCGAGGCCATCTCGCTGCCCACCGGGTTCATCTTCCTGTGCGCGATGGGGACCTTGTGGCGCGGGCGAATACGGTTCACGGTGCCGATGCTGTTCTGCCTGGCCTGGGCATTCAACTTCCTGTGGGGCGGCATCTCCGGGGTGTTCGTGTCCGACGTCCCCAGCGACGTCACCACGCACGGCAGCTTCTTCGTGATGGCCCACTTCCACTACACGATCATGGGCGGGCTGGTGTTCACGTTCTTCGCCGCCATCTACTACTGGATCCCGAAGATGGTCGGCTACAAGTTCAACGAGACGCTGGCCCGGGTCCACTTCTGGGCCATGTTCATCGCCTTCAACTCGACCTTCGCGCCGCTGTTCGCGCTCGGGTTCATGGGCATGGCCCGGCGCGTGGTCACCTATCCGACGAACCTCCAGCCGCTCAACATCTGGGTGTCGGTGTCGGCCTTCGTGCTCGGGCTCTCGATGCTCGTGTTCCTGTTCAACGTGGTCTGGTCGCTGCTGATCAAGCGCGAGCCGGCCGAACCCAACCCGTGGCACTCCAAATCGGCGGAGTTCCAGCTGCCGACCCCCGTGCCGGTGTACGACTTCGAGCGCATCCCGGTGTTCGACGACGACCCGTACCCGTATGGCGTCGAGCCCGCCGGCGCGCCCAAGCTGGTGCCCGCGGGCGGAGGAGCGTAGGCGATGGAAGGCTCCGCATCGGCCCCCACTCATCCCCGGATCGAGCTCGAGCCGCCCGAGTGGCAGCCGCGGGCGCTGTGGGTGGGGGCGCGCCAGCTGTGCGGCGTTGCCGCCTTCTTCTTCGTCTCGTTCGTGTTCGCCTACTTCTACCTCCGTTCGCTGGATCCCAACAAGTCGTGGAAGATCGGGACCGTCACCGTGCCGGTCGGGCTCGGCGTCGCGATTGCCGTGGCGCTTGTCCTGAGCGCGGTGGCGCTGCACCTGGCGGCCAGACGGCCGGATCTCACGCTCCCGGCCGGAGCGGCCGCGGTGGTGTTGGCGCTGCTCTCGATCGTGCTTCAGGTGATCACCTGGACGACGCTCGGCTTCGGGCCCGCGAGCGGCGGCTTTGCCAGCGTCTACGTGGGGTGGACGGCGTGGTACGCGGTGTTCACGCTCCCGTGCGCGTTCTGGATCGAGACCCAGGTGGCGACCGCGTGGCGTAGGAACCGGGAGGGGGTTCGTGGACAGGAGCCGGCGGCCCCGGCGGAGGTGCACACCGACCCGGCGGTGATCAGCGCCGGGCTGCAGGCGTGCTCGTTCTTCTGGAACTTCTACGTCTTCACCGGCATCGTGTTGTTCGTGCTGCTCTACCTGCTGTAGGCGCTCGCCGTGGAGACCTTGACCGTGGATCGCGGATGAGCTGGGAAGGCTGGTCGATCCAGCCCCCGCTCGCCTATGTGGCCGTCGCCGCGATGTTGTACTGGGTCGGCGGCCGGGGGTACAGGCCCGCGTCGCACCAAGGGCTGCGGACGGCGTCGTTCATCGCCGGCCTGGCCATGATCGTGATCGCGCTCGAGTCGCCGATCGACACCGATGCCGAGCAGCTGTTCTGGGTTCACATGATCCAGCACGTGCTGCTGCTGACGGTCGCGCCGCCCCTGATCCTGCTCGGCCGCCCGTGGCCGCGGATGTGGCGGGCGCTGCCCCTGCGGGCGCGGACCATGATCGGTCGAACCCTCGCCCAGTCGCCATGGACCGCGCCGGTGCGAGCCCTCGCGCGCCCCTGGCCGGCGTGGCTGCTGTTCAACGTGACCCTCGTCGCCTGGCACGTTCCCGCGGCCTACAACCTGACCCTGAGCTCGCACGTCGCCCATGACCTCGAGCACGCGATGTTCTTCTTCACCGGGCTGCTGTTCTGGGCCCGCGTGATCGACCCCGGGCCGCTGCGTCCCCGGCTGCTCTGGCCCACGCGGATCGCCTACGTGGTCAGCGCGATGGTGGTCGGCTGGGTGCTGGCGATCACGCTGGTGATCGTGCCCCACCCGCTCTACTCCCATTACGCCCTGCTCGCCCGCCGGCCGGGCGGGATCTCGGCCCTCACCGACCAGCAGCTCGCGGGCGGCGTGATGTGGGTGCTCGGGTCGGTCTCGTACACGATCGCGATGATGACCGGCGTCTATCGCTGGCTCGAGCCCGACAGCGCACCCAGCCCCCGCCGCCCCGCGCTCACGACCTGAGGAGGACCGCGCCCGATGCCACCGATTCTGCTCGCCACCAACTATCTCGCCGCCTCGCTGCTGACCATCTTCCTCCCGCTCGGCCTGCTGATCGCGCTCACCATCTGGTACGCGCTGTCACTGAGGCGAGTGCCCGAGGACACGCCCGTCTCCTCGCCCTCGCTCCCACCGCGCGAGGTGGTCGCCGCCGCCTCTCCGCCCAAGCCCCAGGGGACCGAGACCGGGCCGCCCGCCGGGGATCCCTGATGGAGCGAAGCGGCCCCGCTGCTCGTGCCTGAGGTCGTCGAGGCACTCCCCGCCGGCGCGAGGACCGCGCCGCTCCAGCCCGCGGGCCAGCGCTCGGTGCCGCTGCACGCCGCCACGGCCGTCCTCTCCGACTACCTGATCCTGACCAAACCGCGGATCATGTCGTTGCTGGTCCTGACCTCCCTCTGCGCCATGGTCGGAGCCGCCGACGGGTCCCCGGCGCCGCTCAAGCTGGCGGCGTTGGCCCTCGGGGGCGCGCTGTCCTGCGGGGGGGCGAGTGCGCTCAACCATGTGCTCGACCGTGACATCGATCGCCTGATGGGGCCGCGAACGGCGACGCGTCCGGTGGCCGCGGGACGGATCGCCCCGGGGCGGGCAGCCGGTTTCGGCTGCGTCCTGCTGGCGCTGTCGTTCCTGGTCCTGGCGGGCTTCGACAACCTGCTCGCGGCCGCCCTGGCGCTCACTGGAGCGGCGTTCTACGTGATCGTCTACACGATCTGGCTGAAGCGGACAACCGCGCAGAACATCGTCATCGGTGGCGCCGCCGGCGCGATCCCGCCGCTGGCCGGCTGGGCCGCCGCGGACGGGCGCCTCGGCGCGGGGGCGGGGTTTCTGTTCATGATCGTGCTGCTGTGGACGCCGCCGCACTTCTGGGCCCTCTCGCTGTTGCTGGCTCGCGACTACGCCGCCGCCGAGGTTCCGATGCTGCCCGTCGTGCGGGGCGAGTCCGTGACCGCGCGCTACATCGTGCTGTACTCCTTGGCCCTGGTGGGGGCGACCCTCATCCCCGGCCTGATCGGGACATTCGGCACCCTCTATCTCGGGTCTGCGCTGCTGCTCGGCGTCGTGCTGTGCGCGTTGGCGTGGCGGCTGCGGCAGGACGTCACCCCGGCCAACGCCGGCGCGCTGTTTCACTACTCGCTGCTGTACCTGGCGTTGCTGTTCGTGGCCGTGGCCATCGACGCCGTCGTCCGCTGAGTGGCCCGGAGGGCGACCCTCCGCCACGCTCATGTCGTGCTTACGTACGACTTATGCCAGTCCAACGCTCGTCTTCGGGCCCCGTTCCACGCTCTCGGAAAGCGGAAAAGGAGACAGCATGGCATTGGCACTCATCCTCAACCTGATCCTCGGCATCGCGCTCGTCATCGGGGTGCTCGCCCCGTTGGTGTGGGCGATCGTCACCCAGCACCGCGACGAGCCGATCCTCGTGGCCATGCCGCACGAGACCGGTGAAGTCCAGGTGCGCGCACGACGCCGCGGCCAGCGGCCGCGCCCGCAGCAGCTGTTGTGGCCGGCTCGCTGAGTCTTGGCCGTCGAGCCGGGTCGACGCCCCGCACCCTTCTTGCCTCACCCTGTCTGATCGGCCGGCGCCCGCTACCATCAGCGACGTTCGGATCAAAATAGAGAAACGAAGCACTTCGCCGACCGAAGGGCGAAGCAAGAAGGGAATTGAATATGTCTGACGCCGTTACGCGGGTGTCCGTCGAGATCGAGGGCAAGGAGATCTCGTTCGAGACCGGCAAGTTGGCCAAGCAGGCCTCCGGCGCCGTCGTCGTCCGCAGTGGCGACACCATGGTCCTCTGCACCGCCACCGCGGGCAATCTCCGGGACGTCGACTTTCTGCCGCTCACGGTCGACGTGGAGGAGCGGATGTACGCGGCCGGGAAGATCCCCGGCTCGTTCTTCAAGCGCGAGGGTCGCGCCGGCGAGAAGGCGACGCTGACCGCGCGGTTGATCGATCGCCCGATCCGGCCGCTGTTCCCCAAGGGCTGGCGGTACGAGACCCAGCTTGTGGCTCTGCCGATCTCGGTGGACCACGTCAACCCCTACGACATCCTGGCCATGAACGGCGCCTCGGCGGCCCTGATGGTCTCCCACATCCCGTTCCCCACGCCCGTGGGCGCGGTGCGGATCGGCAAGATCGACGGCAACTTCGTCGTCAACCCGAGCGAGGAGGATCTCGTCGAGGACACCGACCTCGACCTGATCGTCGCCGGCACCGAGGACGCGATCCTGATGGTCGAGGCCGGCGCCAACGAGATCCCCGAGGCGGAGATCCTCGACGCGCTGGACATCGCTCACGAGGAGATCAAGAAGCTGTGCCGGATGCAGCGCGAGCTGGCCGAGCAGGCGGGCAAGGCGAAGATCGAGGTCGAGGTGCCGCAGGCCGACCCGGAGCTCTACGAGCAGATCAAGGCCTCGCACGGCGCCGCCCTGGACGCGGCCACGCAGGTCGAGGACAAGCTCGCTCGCCAGGACGCGACCAAGGCGGTCGAGGAGCAGATCCTCGAGCACTACGCGGGCGACCCCGAGTCCGAGGGCTACGCCGAGCGCCGGGCCGGCGCCCAGATGGCCTTCGACAAGCTCGAGAAGACGCTGATCCGCGGGCGGATCGCGGTCGAGAAGAAGCGGCCCGACGGCCGCAGCGCCGAGGAGATCCGGCCGCTCTCAATCGAGGTCGGCGTGGCGCCCCGGACGCACGGCTCGGCGCTGTTCACGCGCGGCCAGACCCAGGCCCTCAGCGTGGTGGCGCTCGGCACCACGCGCGAGGAGATGCGCCTGGACACGCTCGGGCTGGAGACGGCCAAGCGCTACTTCCATCACTACAACTTCCCGCCGTTCTCGGTCGGGGAGGCCGGCTTCATGCGCGGGCCCAAGCGCCGTGACATCGGCCACGGGGCGCTCGCCGAGCGGGCGCTGGTGCCGATGATCCCCAGCCAGGAGGAGTTCCCGTACACGATCCGGGTCGTCTCGGACATCCTCGAGTCCAACGGCTCCAGCTCGATGGCCAGCGTGTGCGGCTCGACCCTGTCGCTGATGGACGCGGGCGTGCCGATCAAGCGCTCGGTGGCCGGGATCGCGATGGGCCTGATCAAGGAGGGCGAGGAGTACATCATCCTCACCGACATCGCCGGTGTCGAGGACCACCTCGGCGACATGGACTTCAAGGTGGCCGGCACCGAGCGGGGCATCACCGCCCTGCAGATGGACATCAAGATCACCGGCGTCACGTTCGAGATCATGCGCGACGCGCTCACCCAGGCCAAGGGGGCGCGAGAGTTCATCCTCGGCGAGATGGCGAAGGTGATCGACCAGCCGCGGTCCGAGCTCTCCAAGCACGCGCCGCGGATCTCCACCGTCCAGATCGATCCCGAGAAGATCGGCCTGCTGATCGGCAAGGGCGGCGAGACGATCCGCGCCCTGCAGGAGGAATTCGACGCCCAGATCGACGTCAACGACGAGGGCCAGGTGCTGGTCTACGCGGCCGACGGCGAGCGCGGCGACGCGCTGGTCGATCGGATCCGGGCGATGACCAAGGAGGTCGAGGTCGGCGACGAGTTCACCGGCAAGGTGGTGAAGACGACCGCGTTCGGCGCCTTCGTCGAGCTCTCCAAGGGCACCGACGGGCTGCTTCACATCTCCAACATCGCGCCCGGCCGGCGGATCGCCACCGTCGAAGAGGTGCTCAACAAGGGCGACGAGCTCGACGTCCGGGTGGTCGAGGTCGACCGAGAGCGTGGCCGGATCGGCCTGCGGCTGGCCAGCGACCCCGACGTGGCCGGCAAGACCGTCGAGGAGCTGGCCGCGGTCGGGACCGGCGACAACGGACCGCCGCGGCGCGACCGCGGGGGGCGCGACGGACGGGATCGCGGGCGCGATCGCGGTCCCCGGGACCGCGACCGCGGACGGGTGCGCGATCGGGATCCCGACCGCCCCCGGTCGTAGAGCCGGCGTGGCCCAGGATCATCGGCTGACGACGCTCGAGTCGGGCGTCCGAATCGTGACGGAGGCGATGCCCTCCGTCCGGTCGGTGTCCCTCGGCTTCTGGATCGGCAGCGGCTCGCGGGGCGAGAGCGAGGCGGAGGCAGGCCTCTCGCACCTGCTCGAGCATCTGCTGTTCAAGGGCTCCTCGAAGTACGGCTCGCTCGAGATCGACCAGATCTTCGACGGCATGGGGGCCGAGCTGAACGCGGGCACCGGCAAGGAGACCACCTCGGTCTACGCCCGTGTGATCGACCAGCACCTCCCGGACGCGTTCGACGTGATGGCCGACATGGTCTTCCGGCCGGCGCTGAACGATGTCGACTCCGAGCGCGAGGTGATCCTGGAGGAGATCGCCATGTACGAGGACGATCCCCAGGAGAAGGTCTTCGACGTGCTCGGCCAGGCGGTGTTCGGCGACCATCCGCTGGGCCGCGCGATCATCGGCCGCGCGCCCGTGATCGCTACTACGCCCGTGCGCGAGATCGCGCGCTTCCACGCCGCCCGCTACAGCCCGTCGAACGTCGTGATCGCCGCCGCCGGCGCGATCGACCACGACCGGCTGGTCGAGCTGGCGGCCGAGCGTGTGCCTGCGGCGCCGGCTCCCGCTCCCGGCGGCGCGGAAGAGCCGCCGGTCGCCGTCGGCGGGCGCCGCCGGTTCGAACGCAAGGACACCGAGCAGTATCACGTTTGCCTTGGTGGCCCCGGACTCTCGCGCCACGACGAGCGCCGGTTCGTGTGGCGCGTGGCCGACACGATCTTCGGCGGGACCTCCTCGTCGCGACTGTTCCAAGAGGTCCGGGAGCGGCGGGGCCTGGCCTACGCCGTGTACTCGTTCACGAGCGCCTATCAGGACACCGGTCAGGCCGGGTTGTACGTGGGCACGCGGCCCGACAACCTCGCCGAGGCCCTCGCCGTCGTCGGCGCCGAGCTCAGCCGGCTGCGCGAGGAGCCGGCCACCCCCGAGGAGCTCGTCCGGGCCAAGGAGAACCTGAAGGGGCGGGTCGTGCTCTCGCTGGAGTCGACCGGATCGAGGATGAACCGGCTCGGCTCCGAGATCCTCGCGGGCGCGCCGCTGCTGTCCCTCGACGAGGTGGTGGAGCGGATCGAGGCGGTCACGCTCGACGACCTGGGCGCGCTGGTGGGCGAGCTGTGGGCGCCGGAGGGGCTCTCGAGCGCGGGCATCGGTCCCGATGAGGCCCAGTTCGACGAGGCCCTGAGCGCGATCACGGCGGCGGGCGTGGTGTGATCCGCGTCGCCGTCGCCGGCGCCGCCGGGCGGATGGGAGAAACCGTCTGCCACGCAGTCGAGCGCGCCGAGGACATGGAGCTGGTCGCGCGCGCGGACCCGGCCCTGGGCAGCTCCGTGGCCCACGCGCTCCAGGCCGACCCCGAGGTGCTGGTCGACTTCACCGTGCCCGGCTCGGCCGTGGCCAACGCCCGCGAGGCGGTGGCAGCCGGCGTGCACGTGGTGATCGGGACGACCGGGTTCGATCCCGCCGAGCTCGGGGGGCTCGCCGGCGCCAACATCTTCATCGCCCCCAACTTCGCCATCGGCGCCGTGCTGATGATGCAGTTCGCTGCCCAGGCCGCCAGGCACATGGCCCGGGCCGAGATCATCGAGCTCCACCACGACCGCAAGCTCGACAAGCCCAGCGGCACCGCCGCGCGGGCTGCGTCGCTGATCTCCGCCGGGGCTCCCGACCGGGGTGAGATCCCGATCCACTCGGTCAGGCTCCCGGGCCTCGTCGCCCATCACGAGGTGATCTTCGGCGACGTCGGCCAGACCCTGTCGATCCGCCACGACTCGACCGACCGCGAGTCGTTCATGCCCGGGGTGCTGCTGGCGATCCGGCGCGTCGGGTCGCTGTCCGAGCCGCTCACGATCGGGCTCGAGCGGCTGCTCGACTGACCCGATGGGTCCGGGTGGTCGTGACGTGTTATGCACGATCAAATCGGCCTTCGGCGCGGATTCGGTCGTCGCTGCTCCCTCGGGGCGCGCCGCGGCGCCAAGCAGCGCGCCGCTACCGCGCCACCGCGCCAACCGTCGCCTGGACGACGCCGACGTACCACTCGGCGAGTTGGCGGCGGGGCACGTCGGGATGTTCGAGCCACCAGTTGGCTAGCGACTCGCCGGCGCCCACGATCGCGTGGGCGATGGCATCGGATGCTCCGGCCGGCAGCTCGGCGCGCGGAGGCATGCCGTCCTCGATCATCTGCCGGACCGCCGCGGCGACCTGGGCGCGCAGCTGCGCAACCTCCTCGGCCAGTGGCCTGGACGCGGTCATCTCCCGGAACAGGACCGTCCATCCGTCGCGATGCTCCTCGACGAAGGCGAGGAACTCGACGATCCGGGCGCGCAGCGCGGCCAGCGGTGGGTCTCCGCCACCTCCGGCCCGCACGAGGCGGTCCACCAGCTCCCGGCCCGTGCGATCGATGTAGGCGACGTACAGGCCCTCCTTGGAGCCGAAGTAGGTGTAGAGCATCGGCTTGGAGATCTCCGCCTGCTCGGCGATCTCGTCCATCGAGGCCGAGTGGTAGTCGCCGCTGGCGAAGACCTGGCCGGCGACGTCGAGGATCAGCTGCTCGCGGGCCTCACGGGGCATTCCCCGGGTTCCGGACTTCTTAGCCGCTCCTCTTCCCACATCTGGACGCAGGGCCACGTTAGGGAATCTACCCAGATGGATATTACTCATGGGTAGATGCGGGAGATCGCCCACCCCTGGACGCCGGGGATCGCGCACCTGTAGATGCCCGAGAAAGGCGCGCCCCCCAACGTTCATCCGATCCAGCGGCGGATGCTGCGGGCACTGAGCGTGCTCTCGAGCCCGCTGCTTCCCGACGACTACCTGGAGCTGATCAACCCGCTGTGGTCGACCCGCGAGCTACGCGGACGGATCGAGCAGGTCAGACCCGAGACGCCCGCGGCGGCCACGATCATGATCAAGCCGGGATACCGCTGGCCCGGTCACAAGCCGGGGCAGTTCGTGCGCATCGGCATCGATATCGACGGGGTGCGCCACTGGCGGGCCTACTCCCTGACCTCCGACCCCTACCGTGAGGACGGGCTGATCAGCATCACTCCGAAGCGGGTCGACACGGGCAAGGTCTCTCCCTACCTGGTCAGCGAGGCCAAGCCGGGCACGATCGTCTCGCTGAGCAAGATCGAAGGGGATTTCGTGCTGCCCGACGATTCGCCGGACAAGCTCTTGTTCATCAGCGCGGGCAGCGGGATCACGCCGATCATGAGCATGCTGCGTCACCTCGATCACGCCGACCGTCTGACCGACGCCGTGCTTCTGCATTCCGCCCGGCACACCGACGAGGTCATCTTCGGCGGCGAATTGCGAGAGCTCGCCTCGCGTCGCCACGGGTTCGTCCTGCACGAGCAGCTGACCGGCGAGCAGGGACGGATGGGTCCCGGCGATCTCGATCGCCTGTGCCCCGACTGGCGCGAGCGCGAGGTCTACATCTCCGGGCCGAAAGACATGCTCGACGCGTTCACCGAGCACTTCGAACGCGACGGGGGCTGCGAGCGCCTGCACCTGGAGCGCTTTCAGCCGAAGCTCGGTCTCGGCCAGGGTGGCGAAGGGGAGGGCGGGCCGATCCAGTTCCTGAAGTCCGAGTGCCAGACCGAATCCGACGGCCACGTGCCGATCCTGGTGGCCGGCGAGCAGGCGGGACTTGAGTTGCCGTTCGGGTGCCGGGAGGGCATCTGCCACACCTGCGTGGGCGAGCTCCGCTCCGGGCGGGTGCGCGACCTTCGCAACGGGCAGCTCTACGGGCAGGAGGGGGAGATGATCCGGACGTGCATCAGCGCGCCGGAGGGGCCGGTTGAAATCGAGTTGTAGGAACCACCAACCATCGAGGAGACGCCGATGGCGACCGCCACGCAAGACAGCAGGCGCACGAACGGCCGCAGTGCTGCCGAGGAGCCCGAGAGCCCTCTGCGGCGACTGACCCCTGAGCAGATCGAGCAGATCGGGAAGGAGTTCGACGCGCTACACGAGCAGGTCAGGGCCAGCCTCGGGGATCGTGACGCCCGCTACATCCGCTCGATGATCGCGCTGCAGCGACGGCTGGCGCTGATCGGGCGCGTGGAGCTGATCGCCTCGCGCTGGCGGATCCCGTGGGGCCTCGGCGCGGTCACGCTCGGCTTGGCCAAGATCCTGGAGAACATGGAGATCGGCCACAACGTCCTGCACGGTCAGTGGGACTGGATGAACGACCCGGTGATCAACTCCCGAGCCTGGGATTGGGACACCGCCTCAACCGCGGAGGCATGGCGCCACAGCCACAACTACGTCCACCACACCTACACCAACATCCTCGGCAAGGACCGTGATCTCGGCTACGAGATCATGCGGATCGATCCGCACCAGAAGTGGTATCCGTTCTACCTCCTTCAGCCCCTCTACAACATCGTGCTGATGATGCTCTTCGAGTGGGGGGTGGCCGTCCACGACCTCGACTTCACCGCGATCCGGGCGGGCGAGAAGGACATGAGGCAGGTCCGCAAGGAGCTGAAAGGGATCGCCGGCAAGGCCCGGGCCCAGATTCAGAAGGACTACATCGCCTGGCCGCTGATCAGCGGCCTGGTGATGGCCGCGATCGAAGCCGGGGTGTTCAGCGCGAGGACGCGCACTTCCGGCGCTCGCCGGAGCCCGAGGCTGCAGGTCCAGCGAGCCGCGCGTAAGCTCCGCCGCACGCAGCCCGAGCGGGGTGAGGTGCTCCGCCGGCTCGTCGAGCGGCGCTCCTTCCGCGAGCCGTTCCGGCGCACGCTGACCGCGGACATCGCCGCCAACGTGATCCGCAACGTGTGGTCCTACGCGATCATCTTCTGCGGCCACTTCCCCGATCAGACCTACACCTTCACCGAGGAGGAGGTCGCCGACGAGACCCGCGGCGGGTGGTACGTGCGCCAGCTGACGGGCGCGGCCAACATCGACGGCGGCCCGCTGTTCCACGTCCTGAGCGGCAACCTCGGCTACCAGGTGGAGCACCACCTGTTCCCGGACATGCCGAGCACCCGCTACGGGGAGATCGCGCCGCAGGTCCGCGAGATCTGCGTTCGCTACGGCCTGCCCTACAACACCGGGCCACTTCACAAACAGCTCGGATCGGTGCAGCGGACGATCCTCCGGCTGGCCTTCCCCGGCGGGCGGGTGAGGCCCAAACCCGGCGCCTACGACGGGCCGCTGGTGCGCGGCAAGGGCGAGAGCGACGCTCAGAGGATCGCCGCGGCGGCCTGAGCCCGGGGGCCGGCGCGGTCACCGTGGCCCTTCGACCCGCGCAGCATGTGCGCCGAGCCGTGTTTTGCGCGCCGCCGGGCCAGGTATGTTGTGAGCGCTAACGTTTGCAGTAGAGAGACCATGGCGTGGAAGCGGAACATTCTCGTGGTGGCCAACGTGACCGCGGCGTCCCCTGAGCTGGTGGACGCGCTCCTCACCCGATCGCGCCATCAGCCGACCAGCTTCACCGTGATCGTTCCCGCCACCCCGTTCGGGGGCGGGCGCGCCGCCGCCACCGAGATGCTGTCGACCGCGCTCGCGCGCCTGGCCGAGGCCGGCCTCGAGGCCGACGGCGCCGTCGGCGCTCCCGACCCGATCGTCGCCGTCACCGACGCCTGGGACCCCAAGCGCTACGACGAGATCATCGTTTCGACGCTGCCGAGCAAGGTCTCGAAGTGGCTCCACGCGGGCCTGCCGGAGCGGATCGGCAAGCTGACCGGCGCCCCCGTCTCCCACGTCGTCTCCGAGCCGCCCCGGCCCGCGGTCTCGACGACGGCGCCGCCCCACCACGAGGACTCGGGGATGGGGCCGCTGTCGGTCCTGGGATGGGGCGGCCAGCCGCCGCAGTAGCGGCCCCGGGCGGGCACCGTCGCGAGCCGGTGCGATAATTCACCGCCAGATGCCCGTGAACCTCGGCGCGATCCTGACCGCGATGGTCACGCCGTTCGATGCCGCCGGCCGCGTCGACGAGCAGGCTGCGGTCGACCTGATGCACCACCTGGTCGAGCACGGTTCCGATGGACTGGTGATCTGCGGCACCACGGGCGAGGCGTCGGCGCTCGACGACGCCGAGCACCTGGGGATGATCGAGCTGGCGGTCCAGGAGATGAGAGGGCGCTGCACGATCGTCGCCGGCGTCGGCTCGAACGACACCCGTCACGCCGTGTACCTGACCGAACGGGCCACCGAGCTCGGCCCCGACGCGCTGCTGTCGGTCAATCCGTACTACAACCGTCCCAGCCGTCGCGGGATCCTCCGCCATTACGAGGAGGTCTCCCGCGCCACCGACCTGCCGATCGTCCTCTACAACATCCCGCAGCGGACCGGCTCCGACATGCCCAATGATCTCCTCGCCGAGCTCGCCCAGCTCGACAACGTCGTCGCGGTCAAGCAGGCCAATGCGGCGAACCTGGCCAAGGTCGACGGCCTCCAGATCTACGCCGGCAACGACGATTTGCTCGCCGACGTCCTCGATCTCGGGGAGCCCGGCGGAGTGCTCGTGGCCAGCCACATCTTCGGCGAGGAGATGCACCGGATGGTCGATGAGCCCGAGCGCCGGCGTGAGATCGACGCCGACCTCAAGGACGTGTATCGCGATCTGACCATCGCCCCACTGGCGTGCACGATCAAGGCTGCGCTGGGCCTGCTCGGCTTCGACGTCGGCGTGCCCAGGCTCCCCTACGTGGAGCTCGACGACGAGGAGCTCGCGACCGTGCGGGGGCTGCTCGAACGCCACGGCATGCTGACCAGGGCGGCGTGAACAGCAGCCTTCGCGTCCTCCCACTCGGGGGGCTGGGGGAGATCGGCAAGAACATGACGGTCTTCGAGTACGACGGCCGGATCGTGGTCGTCGACACGGGACTGCGGTTCCCGACCGCGGACATGCTCGGGATCGACCTGGTGCTGCCGGACTTCACCTACTTGCGCGAGCGCGCGCGCGATATCGAGGCGATCGTGATCACGCACGGGCACGAGGATCACCTCGGGGCCCTGCCTTGGATTCTGCGGGAGCTGGGCGAGGCCGCCCCGGTCGTCTACGGAGGCCGGCTGACGATCGCCATGGCGCGCTCGAAGCTCGACGAGCACAAGCTGCGGGACGCCGAGCTCGAGGACGTCGACCCGGGGGAGGAGATCGAGGCCGGGCCGTTCACGCTGGAGCTGGTCCACATGACTCACTCGATTCCGGACTCGTGCGCGGTCGCGCTCCGCAGCGAGCTGGGCACGGTGCTGGTCACGGGCGACTACAAGTTCGATCAGACCCCCGTCGACGGCCCCCCCGCCGACGTCTCGCGGCTGGCGGAGCTCGGCCGCGAGGGACTGCTGTTGCTCTGCGGTGACTCCACCAACGCCGACCGCCCCGGCTTCTCGCCCTCGGAGCGCGAGGTCGGGCCACATCTCGAGGAGGTCTTCGCGCGCGCCGAAGGCCGGATCATCGTCACCAGCTTCGCCTCCAACATCCATCGCGTCCAGCAAGTGATCGACGCCGCCGCGGCGCTCGGCCGCAAGGTCTCGCTGGTCGGCCGATCGATGCGCAAGAACGTGAACATCGGCCGCTCGCTCGGCCACATCGAGGTCCCGGAGGGGATCCTGATCCAGCCGCAGGAGGTCGAGGACTGGCCCGACCACCGGGTGATCGTGATCTCGACCGGGTCACAGGGTGAGCCGCTGTCGGCGCTGCGGCGGATGGCCCACAACGACCATCGCGCGATCAAGCTGCGATCCGGCGACACCGTGGTGTTCTCGGCCACCCCGATCCCCGGCAACGAGCGCGCGGTGGGGGAGACCGTCGACCGCCTGTACCACATCGGCTGTGACGTGATCACCCCGAAAGAGGCGCCGATCCACTCCTCGGGCCACGGCTACGTCGAGGAGCTCAAGTTGATGCTGAACCTGGTCCAGCCACGGTATGTGCTGCCGGTGCACGGGGACTACAAGCGCATCCAGCTCCACGCCCAGCTCGCCGATGCGGTCGGCATCGACCCGGACGACGTGTTCAGGGGCGAGAACGGGCTGCCGCTCGAGATCGACGCGCTCGGCGCCCGCTTCGCCCAGCACGAGCAGTCGGGGATGATCTTCGTCGACGGCGTCGACATCGGCGACCCGGCGGATGTGGCGCTGCGCGACCGCCGGATGCTGTCCGCCGACGGGATCTTCATCGTGGTGGCGACGGTCTCCGAGCAGAGCGGCGATCCGGTGGCCCCGACCGAGGTCATCTTCCGCGGCGTTCCCTTCATCGAGCAGGCCGACGAGCTGGTCGAGGACATTCGCCTCGAGGTCGAGCGCTCGCTGGCCAACGCCGCCCGCGACGGGATCAACCAGACCGACCTGCTCCAGCAGTCGCTCCACGACGACCTCGCCGCGTTCGTCTACGACCGGCTGCGCCGCCGGCCGATGGTGCTGCCGGTGGTCGTCGAGGTCTGAGCGACCGCCGGCGGAGTCCCGTTCGTGGCCGCAACGGTGGCGGCGCTGGCAGGGATCCGGATCGTGAACCGCGTTCCGGGCCCCGAGCGGGGACGCTCGACCGAGACCGTGCCACCGTGCAGCTCGGCAACAGCCCGCACGATCGCCAGGCCGAGCCCCGACCCGCGACCCCCGTCGCCGCCCCCGCGGACGAAGCGGTCGAACACGCGCCGCTCGATGTCCGGTGGGATCCCGGGGCCGTCATCCTCGACCACGAGGACCGCGCTGCCGTTGTCGGTGGTGGTCTGCGCCTGGATGTGAGTCCCCGGGTTGGTGTGGCGCAAAGCGTTCTCGAGCAGGTTCAGGGTCAGCCGATGAAGGTCATCCTTGACCCCCTCGACCGGGACCGGCTCGGCGTGGATCGAGAGCTCGTGGTCGACCGCCATCGGCCCCAGCTCGGCCGCGGCCTCGGTGAGGATCTCGCCCAGATCGAGTTGCCGGCGGGGCTGCTCCCGCAGGGCGTCGGCCCGAGCGAGCAGCAACAGGTCGCCGACCAGACGCCGCATCCGCCTGGTCGAGCGCAGCGCCGCCTGGGCGGATTCCGCCTGCTCGCCCTCGAGCTCCTCGGCCAGCAGCTCGAGGTTCGCCAGCACGCTGGTCAGCGGCGTCCTCAGCTCGTGCGAGGCGTCGGCGACGAACTCCCGCTGTCGCTCGAGCATCGCCTCGGTCTCCCCGCGGGCGGCGTCCAGCGCCGCGAGCATGCCCTCGAGCGTCCGCGCCAGCTCGGCGATCTCGTCATCGGCCCGGACCCTGGGCAGATGCCGGCTGGGGTCGCGTGTGCGCTCGATCTCGCGTGCCGCCTCGGTCAGCTCCGCGATCGGGCCCATCGCCCGCTGGGCGGTCCACAGCCCGGCAAGCAGGGCGAGGACGGTGCCGCCGAGGGCCCCCAGGAGCAGCAGGATGCGGACGCGGGCGATGGTCTGATCGACGTCCGAGAGCGGGCGGGCGTAGAGCAGCGTCAGCTGGCCGACCGGCTGGGGGCTGAGCTGGCGGACGGCGACGCGGTAGCCCTCTTCGCTCAGCATGCCGCGGGTTTGCATCGGCAGCGAGTTGAGCGAGGCAGTCGCGAGCGGCGCCTTGGTGCCCCTGATCTTCACCTGGTGCTGGGTGCAGAGCAGCTCGCCCGTGTAGGAGTCGAAGATCCGGATCTGCGCCTGCTCGGGGCTGGCGTAGTCGCTGAGGTGGACTTTGCGATCGCAGTTCTCGAGCACCCCGTCCCTGTAATCGAGCTTGCGGTTCAGCTCCTGCTGGAGCTGGTCGGCGGCCGAGCCGACCTCGTCGTTGAACTGCCGGACGACCTGACGCGTCGTGAGCACGCCGAGGATCCCGGCGAACGAGGCCAGGATCACGAACGTCAGCACCGCCGAGCCACCGGCCAGGCGCCAGCGGATCGGCAGCCGCCTATACGCGGAGAACGTAGCCCGCGCCGCGGATCGTATGTAGGAGCCGAGGCTCGCCGTCCGCTTCAAGCTTCCTCCGGAGGTTGGAGACGAACACCTCGATCGTGTTCGTCATCGAGAATGGGTCATAGCCCCAGACTTCGTCAAGCAGCCGCTGGCGGGAGATCACGATCCGCTCGTTGCGCATCAGGTACTCGAGCAGCTCGAACTCCCGTTGCGTCAGGTCGATGGCCCGCTCCCCCCGCCAGACCTCGTGGGTGTCGGGGTTCAGCTTCAGGTCGCCGACCGTGAGCGTCGCCTGGCCCCGGGGGGGACGGCGCCGCAGCAGCGCGCGCAGCCTGGCCAGCAGCTCCTGGCGCTCGAACGGCTTGACCAGGTAGTCGTCGGCGCCGGAATCGAGCCCCTCCACGCGAGACTCGACCGCGTCGCGGGCGGTGAGGACGAGGATCGGCACGTCGTCGGATTTGCGCAGCGTCCTCGCCACCTCGATCCCGTCGAGCCGCGGCAGCCCGAGATCGAGGATCACCAGATCGGGCAGGAAGCCGTGGGCCAGATCGAGGGCGCTGATCCCGTCGCCGGCGATCTTGACGTCGTAGCCCTCCATCCGCAGCGAACGCTGCAGCACCTGCGCGATCGCGTCGTCGTCCTCGACGACCAGGACCCGCGGTGAGCGCTCGAAATCCACCATCGCTTCCCACCAGATGGTATTTGACCCAATTGCGGGCCCAGCCGATCTTTACTGGCCCTTGATCCACGGCAGGAGCCCGGTCGCGGCCGTCGAAGCCAGTCTGCCGGACGCAAATGGCTGCCACCACCCGCTCGAAGAAGGCCGGCAAGAAGCCGCCCCCCAGACGCGCCAGGCGCTCGTTGCTGGCCGGCCGGCCGCTCCGCTTCCCCCACCTCGACCTCCAGGCCCACCACATCGACATCATCGCCCTCGCCCTGATCGCGATCGGCATCTTCCTCGGCGCGGTGGCCTACCTGCACTGGTCCGGGGGCGCGCTCGGGAACGGGGCGGTGACTGGGATGCGGTTCGTGTTCGGCGCCGTCGGCTATGCGGTCCCGGCCGCGCTCGTCGCCGGCGGCGCGCTGGTCCTCGCCCGCGAGCTCCGGCCTCCGGGCCGCCCCCTGCGAACGGGCACGGTGTGCCTGACGGCGGCGATCACGCTGGCCCTCGCCGCCGGCACGCTCGGCCTGGGGCCGGGCGCCCTGCACGGCCACCAGTTCTGGCGCCCGTCCGCGTTCGAGTCGCGCGGCGGCATCGTCGGGCAGGGCGAGCTGTGGGTCTCCTCGCACCTGTTCTCGACCCTCGGCGCGCACATCCTGGCGCTGTTCCTGCTCGCGGCCGGCGTGATCCTGGTGACAGGGGCGACCCTCGCCGGGATCGTGCGCGCCACCGGCACCCGGGTGGCCGGGACCAGCCGCGTGCTGAAGCGCTCCACCGAGGAGATCGCGGCCACCGTCCGGCGCCCGGCCACCCACGCGGCCAGGACCCGGAGCGGCCTGGGCGAGCCGCCGGACGAAAGCGAGCTCGTGCTCCCGCCCGAGTTCGACACCGCCGAGCTCGTGGTCCGTGCCACCCACGTAGAGGCCCCGCCGATCGAGGACGAGGCGACTTCCGAGAAGCGCCCGCCGGAGCCAGAGGAGGATCGGGAGCCTCATGTCGGGACCCCAGAGCCGGCGGCCCTGGGGCCCGCGGCGTTCACGCCCCAGGGTCGCTACCGCCCGCACGTCACCGACGATCCGGACTTTGTGTGGCGCATCCCGGGCTCGCGCTTTCTGACCCGCTCCACCGGCGAGGCGGCCAAGCCCGACACCGAGGGCCAGGAGCAGGTGGCGCGCACGCTGCTGGAGACGCTCGGGCACTTCGGGATCGAGGCCAAGGTGATCGGCCGGGTCACCGGACCGCACATCACCCGTTACGAGCTCCGCCTGGCCCCGGGTACGAAGGTCGGCAAGGTGGCGCAGCTGAAGGACGACCTGGCCTACGCGCTGGCCGCGACCGACATCCGGATCCTGGCGCCGATCCCCGGCAAGCAGGCGGTCGGGGTGGAGGTGCCGAACGCCCGCCGGCGGATCGTCCACCTCGGCGACGTCTTCCAGGAGCCGCCGCCCGATTGGTCGCCCCTGGCGGTCTGGCTGGGCAAGGACATCGCTGGCCGGGCGATTGGCGCCGACCTCGCCAAGATGCCCCACCTGCTGGTGGCCGGCACCACCGGCGCGGGCAAGTCGGCCTGCGTAAACGCGATGCTGTCGTCGATCCTGTTGCGGGCGACGCCGCACGAGGTCCGGCTGGTGCTGGTCGACCCCAAGCAGGTCGAGCTCAACCACTACGAGTCGATCCCGCACCTGCTGACGCCGGTCATCACTTCGCCGCGGATGGCCGCCACCGCGCTGCAGAACCTGGTGCGCGAGATGGACCAGCGCTACGGCACCATGTCGCTGGCGCGGACCCGGAGCCTGCCCGAGCTCAACCGGGCGCGCGAGCGGCGGGGGGAGCCCGCGCTTCCATACGTCGTGTGCGTGATCGACGAGCTCGCCGACTTGATGATGGTCTCGCCCGCCGACGTCGAGGAGTCGATCATCCGGCTGGCCCAGAAGGCCCGCGCCGTGGGCATTCACCTGGTGCTCGCGACCCAGTCGCCGCGGGTCGACGTGATCACCGGAATGATCAAGGCGAATGTGCCATCGCGGATCGCGTTCGCGGTCTCCAGCCAGACCGACTCGCGGGTGATCCTCGACCAGAACGGCGCCGAGTCGCTGCTCGGCCAGGGCGACATGCTGTTCTCGCCCGTGGGATCGAGCAAGCTGCAGCGGATCCAGGGCGCCTACATCGACGAGGAGCAGATCGCGGAGCTCACCGATGCTTGGCGGCGGCAGGGCGAGCCGGAGTTCCACGAGGAGCTGCTGGAGGAAGTCGAGCCCGCGGACTCCGGCGACTCCGACGAAGCCGAGTTGCGTCCCGACGAGGACCCGCTGCTCGAGGAGGCGATCGCGCTCGTCGCCCAGATGGGAACGGCCTCGACGTCGATGCTCCAGCGCCGGCTGCGGCTCGGCTACACGCGCGCGGGGAGGCTGATCGACATGCTCGAGCGGCGGGGGATCATCTCCGGCTACGAGGGGTCCAAGCCGCGGCAGGTGCTGATCGCCGAGGCCGACCTGCCCCGGATCCTCGCGCACCTGGCGGAGGCCGGCGGCAGCGCCGGCGCCTCCGTTGGTGGCGGCGCGGGCGCCCCGCCGGCGCCCGAGGACGAGGAGCGAATCTAGCGCCCGCCGCGCACCTCTCCCGTGGGCGGCGGCAGGCTGGGGACAGCTCCACAACCCTGCCGTTAGCGGCTGATTTTGCCGCTTCTCAGGCCTGCCGTTCGTTGGCTCAGCCGTCTAGCCTTCCGGCAGTGCCCGAGATCGGCGCAACATTGCGAGAGGCGCGGATGCGGGCCCGGATCGACATCGGCGAGGTCGAGACCAGCACCAAGATCCGTGCCAAGTATCTGCGTGCGATCGAGAACGAGGAATGGGACCTGCTCCCCGGACCCGTTTACGCCCGGAGCTTTCTGCGCACCTACGGCGACTTCCTCGGCCTCGACAGCCGGATGCTCGTGGACGAGTTCAGACGGCAGTACGAGGGACCTTCCGACCACGACCTGAGGCCGATCCGGCCCCGCGAGCGCGAGCGCGCCGCCCGCGGGCCTCTGCTGCCGTCGTGGGCGGTGATCGGGATGGTCCTGGTCGCGGTGATCGTGGCGCTGTACTTCATCGGCATCCACAACAGCAGCAACAACAAGCCCGCCCCGACGACCGGCACCCAGGCCACCCGGCCCCGTCGTCACCCCCGCCATCACCACCGCCCGCCGCCGAAGCCGACGACGGTCAAGCTCCAGCTCGTGCCCACCGGAACCGTGTACGTGTGCTTGGTCAACGGCGCCGGCACCAAGCTCATCAACGAGCAGACGTTCACCGCCGGCCAGACGATTCCGACCGCGACCGCTCCGAAGCTGCTGCTCACGCTCGGCAACAACTCCGTGCAGATGAAGGTCAACGGCCACACCGTCCCGGTGGCCGCCTCGGGGGCGGCCATCCGCTTCCTGATCGACCCCACGGGGGTCCATCCGACGCCATCCTCGACCCCGCCGACGTGCCCGTGACGGCCCGCGCGGGCATCCTGATCACCGGCACCGAGGTCCTGACCGGGATCATCAGCGACCGCAACGGGCCGTGGCTGTCGGAGCGCCTGCGCGAGATCGGCGTCGACACGGCGATGATCCAGATCGTCGGCGACCGCCCGCAGGATCTCCTGGCCGCGCTCGAGTACATGGAGCGCGAGGGCATGGCCCTGGTCATCACCAGCGGGGGCCTGGGGCCGACCGCGGACGACCTGACCGCGGAGGTGGTGGGACGCTTCGCCGGGCGCGAGATGGTGCTCGACCCTCGCCTCGAGCAGCGCATCGCGGAGATCCTGCGCCCGATGATGAACCGCTGGCCCGGGCTCGACCCGGACGCGATCCGCGCCTCCAACCGAAAACAGGCCGTGATTCCGAGCGGGGCAACCGTGCTCGACCCGGTGGGCACCGCTCCCGGCCTGGTGGTGGCGCCTCGGGATCGCGAGGGCCCAACCGTGGTCGTGCTCCCCGGCCCTCCCCGCGAGCTGCAACCGATGTGGGAGACGGCCCGGGCGACGCCCGCGTTCCGGGACGCGGTGGCCGATGCCACCACCTACGAGCGCGGCATCATCCGCCTGTTCGGTATCCCGGAGTCCGAAATCGCGAACACGTTGCGGGCGGCCGCGGCCGCCGGGCTGTCGCTCGACGAGCTCGAGGTCACTACCTGCCTGCGCCGCGGCGAGATCGAGGTCGCCACTCGCTACGAGCCGCCGGCGCAGGCGGCGTACGATGCGCTGGTCGAGTTCATCGCCGAGCGCCACGCCGACGCCCTCTTCTCGCGCGATGGTTCGACCGTCGACGAGCAGGTCGCCGGGCTGCTCGACGGCCGCAAGGTCGCGGTGGCCGAGTCGTGCACCGGGGGACTGCTGGCGGCGCGGCTGACCGAGCGCGGCGGCTCCTCCGAGTACTTCGCAGGCGGGATCGTCGCCTACTCGAACGAGGCCAAGGTCGAGCTCGTCGGCGTCGAGGAATCGCTGATCGCGCGGTTCGGGGCGGTGTCGGCCGAGGTCGCCCGAGCCCTGGCCGACGGCGCCGGCGAGCGGTTCGACGCCGACTTCGGGATCGGCGTCACCGGGGTCGCGGGCCCGGGCGGCGGCACCGAGGACAAGCCGGTCGGGCTCGTCTGCTTCTCGGTCAGCTCGCCTGAGGCCGGCCGGATCACCCGCAGCGCGCGGCTCCCCGGCAGCCGGGCGGACATCCGCGACCGCGCCACCACGGTGGCGATGCACCTGTTGCGACGGCTGCTGCTCGGGGACGTCGACGACGTCGGTGACGCTGCACCCGGGGGGCTCGCCGGCGAGGCCGGCCGGCCCGGCGGTTCGTGAGCGGCGAGCGCGTCCGGGGGGTCGTGAGCGGCGAGCGCGTACGGGCGTCGTGAGCGACGAGCGCGTGAGCGACGAGCGCGTGAGCGACGAGCGTGTCCGGCTGTTCGTGGCCCTCGAGCTGCCCGAGGACGTCCGCGAGGCGCTGATCGACTGGCGCCGCGGGGTGCTGCGCGATCTCGGGAGTCTGCGCGCGGTCGCGCCCGAGGCGCTCCACGTCACGCTCTGCTTCCTCGGCTGGCGCCTCGGTGCTGAGATCGAGCCGATCATCGCTGTGTGCGAGCAAGTGGCCTCGCAGCGGCGCCCGAGTCTGTCTGTGGGCGCCCCGATGTGGCTGCCACCGCGCCGGCCGCGGGTCCTGGCGGTCAAAGTCGAAGACCGTGACGGCGACCTTGCCGAAGTCCAGGGAGCGCTCTCGCGCGAGCTCCAGTCAGGCGGCTGGTACGTGCCCGAGACGCGGCCGTTCCTGGGCCACGTCACCGTCGGCCGGGTGGCGCGAGGCGCCCGGTTGGCATCGGTTGAGCTGCCGCCGCAGCCGCAGCCGAGCTTCGAAGGGTCCACGGTGACGCTGTTCAGGTCGCGGCTCGGCCCAGGAGGCGCGCGCTACGAGCCGCTGGCGCGCGTCGCGCTCGGGTCCGCCGGCGCCCCGGTCGATCCGCTGTCGGTGGTGAGACGCTTTCACGCCGAGCAGGCTCGGGCCTACGCGTCCGGAGAGCTCGACGGCGTCCGTTCGCTCCTGCACGACGACGTCGTCTGGCACGTTCCCGGCCGCAGCGCCATCGCCGGCGAGCACCGGGGTGTGGACGCCGTGCTCGACTACCTGCGCCGGCGCGCGGCGATGACCGACGCCACCTTTCGCGTAACCATCCACGGCGTGTCGGCGATCGGCGACCAGGTGGTGCAGCTCGCCGGCGGGCGCGCCGAGCGGGACGGCCGCACCCTCACCTGGGAGACCGTCGGCATCTTCCGGGTCCGGGCGGGACGCATCGCGGAATGCCGGCTCGTGCCGTTCGATCTGTACGCCTTCGACGAGATCTGGTCGTAAGGGGAGAGGCCCGGGTGCTCGGGGCGGTGGCGGGTCTGTCGGCGCCGGCGATGCCCGCGACGCCGGGCGACGCCCCGTGGCGCCGGCGATTCCGGCGGCGCCCCATGGCGCCGGCGATGCCCGGGACGCCGGCGGCGGCCCCATGGCGCCGGCGATGCCCGGGACGCCGGCGGCGCCCGCGGGCGAGGCCTCACGGACTGATGGAGGACGTGTATGACTTTTTTGTGCATATAGCCGCATTAAGTCATCCACGTCCCGGTGGCACCGCCGACGCGCCCGCGCCCGCCCCTCAAACGCGACCCCTTCCCGGCGCCGTTGATCGACCCTCGACCGCCCCGGCCAGCGCCGGCCGCCGGCGCCCGCGCCCGCCACCCCCCGCCCGTCGCCACCGCCACCGCCGCCACCCCCGCCCGTCCGCCGCCACCCTCGTCCGCCGCCACCCGGCCGCCCGCCGCCACTGTTCACGATTGACATGAACTTGTTCGCCTTCCGTGAGGAATGGGTCTTGTTTCGTCACCGGCCTCGGATCTAGCGTCGGGTTCCGTCCGCCACTCCTCCTACCGTGGTGGGTTCAACGCGCATGAGACAAGGAGCCGAACCCGAGATGAGCGAGCAAGAGAAGACCGGTGCGAAGTCTGGCGCGCGCTCCGGCGCCACCCCGGACGCGAGGTCCGATGCCAAGCGCCAAGCCGCACTCCATGGAGCCCTCACGCAGATCGAGCGGCAGTTCGGCAAGGGCACGGTGATGCGGATGGGCGATCCCGGCGCTCGTGTCGCCGTCGACGCGATTCCCACCGGCGCGCTCGCGCTTGACATCGCGCTCGGGATCGGCGGTGTCCCGCGGGGGCGGATCGTCGAGATCTTCGGTCCGGAGTCCTCAGGGAAGACGACGCTCGTCTATCACATCATGGCCGAGGCGCAGAAGCTCGGCGGCGTTTGCGCGTTCATCGATGCCGAGCATGCGATGGACCCGCTGTACGCTCGCCAGATCGGCGTCGACATCGACGAGTTGCTCGTCTCCCAGCCGGACTATGGCGAGCAGGCGCTTGAGATCGTCGACATGCTGATCCGCTCCGGCGCGGTCGACGTGATCGCGGTGGACTCGGTGGCCGCGCTGACGCCGCGCGCCGAACTCGAGGGCCAGATGGGCGACCAGTCGGTCGGCGCCCAGGCCCGGATGATGTCCCAGGCAATGCGCAAGCTGGCCGCCAACCTGAATCGCACGCAGACGCTGTGCGTGTTCACCAATCAGATCCGCGAGAAGGTCGGCGTGATGTTCGGCTCTCCGGAGACCCAGCCGGGAGGACGCGCTCTGAAGTTCTATTCCTCGCAGCGCTTGGACATCCGCCGGATCGAGACGCTTAAGGATGGAGCGGAGGCGGTCGGCAACCGGGTCAAGGTCAAAGTCGTCAAGAACAAGGTCGCGGCCCCGTTCAAGCAGGCCGAGTTCGACATCGAGTTCGGCAGGGGGATCTCTACTTCCGGCTGCTTGCTCGACTATGGGATCGAGCACAAGATCGTCGTCAAGTCAGGCTCGTTCTTCTCCTACGGAGAGGAGCGGCTCGGGCAAGGACGCGGCAACGCCAAGGCGTTCCTCGATGAGCATCAGGACATGGCCAGTGAGATCGAGGGCAAGGTCTATGCGGCATTGGGCATCAATCGGGATCTGGTGAAGCCGATCGAAGCGCGCGAGCGGCAAGCCGAGAACGCGGAGAACGGGTCGGAAAGCGATTGGCCGGCGATGGAGGGGGTGGAAGCAGTTGGAGGCCGGGCCGCCTGAACATCCGCCTCAGCACCCTCGCGCCCGGGACGCGGACGATCGGTTGCAGCAGGCGCTCGCACGCGCGTACCGCTATCTGAACCGACGCGATAGGACCGTCCTCGAGATGCGGCGCCACCTTGAGCGGCACGGCTGCCGGGCCGAGGAGATCGAGTCCGCGGTCGAGTTGCTGGGGGAGCAGGGCTATCTCGATGATGCGCGCTTCGCCCGGCTGTTCGTCGAGGACAAGCGGAGGTTGGAGCAGTGGGGATGTGAACGGATTCGGCGAACCCTGAGCCAGCGCGGAATCGGTGTCGAGCTGGTCGAGGAGGCGCTCGCCGCCGGCGGTCCCGACGGCGAGATCGCTCGCGCCGCCGGCGGTCCCGACGGCGAGATCACTCGCGCCGTGGGGCTGTTGCGCCGGCGCTTCCCGAAGCCGCCCCGGGAGCGCCGCGAACGCGACCGGGCGCTCGGGGTCCTACTGCGAAAGGGCTACACGAGCGAGGTTGCGCTCGAAGCGCTTGTCGCCTATGCGGATTGCGCGGACTCGTTCCCGGTACTACGATGCCAATAGCGAACGAACGGCCTGTTGGCCGCAAAACACCAGCAAATCTTGCAGATCTTGGATTCCCGGACTCAGCGTTGACGGCGATCACGAATGGGCCCTTCCGGTCACCTTGGCCGGATGTGTGCCCTCCCAGAAAACCGAAAGAAAGTGCCAGCTAGCCGCCGCCTGATGGGCGACACGGTCGCCTGATCCGGCATCCGTTCGTGCGATCCGCACGGGCCGGTCGGTCGCTCCAAGAACCGAAGCAGTGCGTGTAGGTCCCGGGTCCAATCCGGGGCCGCCAGGAGGGAACGACCATGGAAATCGTCGGTGCCGCAGCGCTGATCGCGGTGGGACTCGTGCTCGCCGCCGTGGTGTATGCGGTCGTCAACGGTCGCGGGGGGGATTCCGGTGCGAGAGCGCCGGCGCCGGAGCTTGCCCCGACCGTCACGCGCGACCCGGAGCTCCCGGAGCGCACCGCGGCGGTTGCCCGCCGCGAGGACCATCTGGCGCGCCGGGAAGCGGAGCTCGAGCAAGAGCGCGAGGCGCTCGCCGCGAGCCGTCAAGAACTGGAGCGGACGCTCGAGCAGGTCTCCGGCCTGTCGGCGGCGCGCGCGAAGCACCTGCTGCTCAAGGAGGTCGAGGACCAGGCCAGGCACGACGCGGCCCGTCGCATCCGGCAGATCGAAGAGGAGACCAAGCGCGAGGCGGAAAGGCGCGTGCGGAACATCCTCTCGGTCTGTATGCAACGTCTCGCCGCCGGTCACGCGGCGGAGACGACGGTGTCCGTCGTCCAGCTCGCGGCCGACGACATGAAGGGCCGCATCATCGGCCGTGAAGGCCGCAACATCCGTGCGCTCGAGAACCTAACCGGCGTGGACTTCATCATCGACGATACGCCAGGGGCGGTGGTGCTCTCCGGCTTCGACGGCGTTCGCCGCGAGATTGCGCGGCTGACGTTGGAGAAGCTCCTGCAGGATGGCAGGATCCACCCGGCGCGGATCGAGGAGATGTACTACCAGGCCAGATCCGAGCTCGAGAGCCACATCGTGGAGCTCGGCGAGGTGGGCGTGTTCGAGGCCGGCGTCCAGGGTGTCAACCCGGAGCTGATCAAGCTTCTGGGACGACTGAAGTTCCGCACCAGCTACGGCCAGAACGTCCTCGCCCACTCGATCGAGGTCTCCCGGCTGGCGGCGATGATGGCGGAGGAGCTCGGGGCGAGCCCGAAGACTGCTCGCCGGGCCGCCCTGCTTCATGACATCGGCAAGGCGGTGACGCACGAGATCGAGGGACCACATGCGCTCGTGGGCGGCGAGCTGGCCCGCAAGTACGGAGAGCCCGAGGCGGTCGCACATGCGATGGAGGCCCACCACAACGAGGTCGAACCACAGACGATCGAAGCGGTGATCGTCCAAGCTGCCGATGCGCTGTCGGGTGCCCGGCCGGGAGCCCGCGGCGAATCGCTGGAGCAATACGTCAAGCGACTGCGTGACCTCGAGCAGATCGCCACGCGCCACAAGGGCGTCGACAAGGTCTACGCGATGCAGGCCGGCCGCGAGATCCGCGTGATGGTCGCCCCGGGCGCCATCGACGACGACGCCGCCACGCTGCTCTCCTACGAGATCGCTCGCGAAATCGAGAAGGAGCTTGAATACCCGGGCCAGATCAAGGTCACCGTGATCCGCGAGTCACGGGCGGTCGAGTACGCGCGCTGATCGTCAGTGACGATGGTGGGGAAGGTGTGCCGTCCAGACGCCGAAGTGCGGAATCAGAACGATGGCCAGCGCGAGCCCGGCCACGAGCGCGCCGGCGATCGAGATCACCCGCCCGGTTCGGCCCGCCGATCCACCCGCCGCTGTCTTGGGGCCGGCGCGCAGCGCGCTCCCGTAGCCGGGCAGGTGACCGAGGATGTGAAGGCCGACGAACACCGCCCAGACGATGAAGCTCACCTTGTGGAACATCACCAGCGGCCCACGATGAGCGGGACCCACGAACATCAGCACGACGCCCGACACGAACACCGCGACTGTCGTCAGCACCACGACGGGGGCGATCAGTCGCAGCCCGATCTGCGGAGGCCCCTTGTCGCGATAGATGGGATCGCCGGCGTAGTAGCGGACGAAGCGATAGCCGGTTGAGGCCATCTTCAACGCCACCGGCCCGAGCAGCAGCAGGCCCACGAACAGGTGGACCGAGATCAGCTGCCGGATTCGGAGGATCGTCACGCCGATCACGGCGAACAGCACGAGCAGCACGAGGCCGTTGGCGGCGGTGAGCTGCTCGTTTCCGCCGGTGCTACCGGCCGTCACGGATGCGAGCCGGGCCCTCCAGGCGCCTGGCCCACCGCGCCGCGCGGAGCGCTCATGCCCGACCGCGTCCTGCCGCGTCGCGCCCATCTCGACAAACTGTCGCGGCGCGGGCTCAACGCTCGGTCAGCGCATCATGAGAAAGCTCTTCGGCGGCGATCGAGCCACAATGCGACGACTTATCATCGCGGACCATGCCGCTGCCGGGGCCATGTCGGCCGTGATCCTGGTCATCGAGGATGAGCCCGGAATCGTCGACTTCCTCGAGCGGGGCCTGGCGGCTCATGGATTCGAGGTCTCGACCGCGCTGGACGGCCTCACCGGCACCGAGAAGGCCCTCAGCGAGCGAGTTGATCTGGTCGTGCTCGACATGATGCTTCCAGGCCGCAGCGGGCTCGAGGTGCTGGGCGAGCTGCGGGAGACGCGCCCGGCGCTGCCGGTGATCGCCCTGACCGCGCGAGGAGAAGTCGAGGATCGAGTGGCCGGCCTCGACGCCGGAGCGGTCGACTACCTCACCAAGCCGTTCTCCTTGAGCGAGCTGGCAGCGCGGATCAGGGCACAGCTGCGGGTGGCGGCACAGGTGCCCACCACGAGCCTGCGGGACGGCGACATCGAAGTCAACCTTCTGACCCGGGAGGTTCGGCGCCACGGAGAACCGGTCCGGCTCTCGACGACCGAGTTCGAATTACTCGCCTACCTGCTTCAGAATCGTGGCCAGGTGCTATCACGGGAGCAGATCCTGCGCGCAGTTTGGGGCTACGAGTACGACCCCGGGACGAACGTTGTCGATGTCTACATCGGATACCTCCGTCGCAAGCTCAGGGACGCGCAGGGGAAAGCGCCCATCACCACCATCCGGTCGGTGGGCTACCGCTTCGGTTCGGGCGATTAGATCGCGGCTGCCGACCAGCCTGCGCTGGCGGTTGACGGCGTGGGTGGCGGGGGTGATGCTGGTCTCGGCCGTGGTGGTCGGGGTCGTGACCTACACACGCACCGGGAGCGAGATCCGGGCCCAGATCGACCGGGACCTGCATGGCGACACCACGCAGCTGTCCGAGGGCCTGCGGCCGCTGGCCGGTCGAGACCCGGCGCGTTTCGCCGCCGCCGCGAGTCGCTACTTGGCTGCCCTGCCCTACACCGCAACCTCGACGCTCCTGTTCGTCGTCGTTCCGGGCGTCCCCACTGTGAGCAACCACCCCGAGGTGTTCGGCGGGACTCCGCCCGACGAGGGCGAGACGGTTGGGCAGCAGGCGCAGGAGAACGCGCTGGGCGCGGGCCTTCAGATTCCACGTTTGGGCTTTTCCACGCGGCAGGTTCCCGACGTAGGCCAGATGCGAATCCTCGAGCGCCGGCTGGGTCTCGGCGCCCTGAGCATCGTGGCCGGAGCCGGTGAGCCTTTGCAATCGGTGATCCGGGCCCAGCGGGGCATCGCCAACGCGTTTGTTCTCGCCGGAGCTTTGACGCTGGCGATCGCCGTGCTGGCCTCCTATCTGGCCGGGGCTCGGGTCACCGCCCCGCTGCGCCGGATGGCCTCGGTCGCGGCGCGCGTCGATGCCGGCGAGCTCGAGCCGCGGATGGACACCGCGCCGAGCTCGGGTCGTGAAGTTCAGGTGCTGGCGGAATCCTTCAACCACATGCTCGACCGGCTGGCGGAGGCATTCGCGGGTCAACGCGCGTTTGTGGCCGATGCCTCGCACGAGCTGCGCACGCCGCTGACCGTGATCCGCGGCCAGCTCGAGGTGCTGGCGGCCCAGCCGAGTCCCAGCCGTCCGGAGGTGCGTCGCGTCGAACGGCTGGTACAGGCAGAAGTCACCCGACTCAGCAGGCTCGTCGACGACCTGCTCATGCTCACGCAGTCCGAGCGGACAGACTTCCTGCGCGCGGAGGCGATCCCCCTACGCCCATTCGTGATCGATCTGTGGGATGGCGTCAGTCTCATCGACGACCGGCACTTCGAGCTGGGGCCCGTCCCCGAGGGTACGCTCGACGCCGATCCCGACCGGCTGGCGCAGGCGATCCGAAACCTCGCCCGCAACGCGATCGATCACACCGCTGCCGGCTGTGGGCTAGTACGGCTCGAGGTTCAACGGATCGCCCCGGACGGGGTCGGGTTTGCGGTGATCGATGACGGCCCGGGCATCCCGGCGGCTGAGCGGGAGCGCATATTCGAGCGCTTCCACCGGATCGATCCGGTCCGGACGGGGGCGCCAGCAGGAGCAGGCTTGGGCCTGGCGATCGTGCTGGCGATCGCCCAGGCCCACGGCGGAACGGTTCGGGCGAGCGACGCGCCGAACGGACACGGGGCCTCCGTGGAGCTCGTGCTGCCGAGGTTCACACCCGACTGATCGCCGCGGAAGCCGGTCCCGCTGGCGGCGGTACTCTTCGACCACTGATGAACCGTTATCACGTGACCACGTTCGGGTGCCAGATGAACGAGCACGATTCCGAGCGGATGAAGGGAATGCTCGAGTCACTCGGCTACGCGGAGGCCGGGACGCGAGCGGAGGCCGACCTGATCCTGTTCAACACCTGCTCGATCCGCGAGAACGCGGACAACCGCTTCATTGCCCACCTGGGCGAGGCCAAGCGGCTCAAGTCCGAGCATCCCGATCGGATCGTCGGCGTCGGCGGGTGCTGGGCCCAATCGGTCAAGGAAGAGGTGTTCGCCCGTTTTCCGTTCGTGGACGTCGCCTTCGGCCCGGGTCAGGTCCACAAGCTGGCCGAGTTCCTGACCAGCGATTCCCTCACAGCCCAGGGGTTCTTCGAGTTCGAAGGGTTCACCGGGCATCTGCCGGCGAAACGCGAACGCGAGTTCCAGGCCTGGGTCCAGATCAGCGTCGGCTGCAACTGCGCGTGCGCCTACTGCATCGTTCCATCAACGCGCGGGCGCGAGGTCAGCCGCTCGCCGGCCGAGCTCGTGACCGAGGTGCAGAGGCTCGCCGAGGACGGGGTGATCGAGGTCACGCTGCTGGGGCAGAACGTCAACTCCTATGGACGCGATCTCGCTCGCGAGGATCGCTGTTCGTTTGCCGAGCTGCTGGCGCGGATCGACGCCGTCGACGGGATCGAGCGGATCCGCTACACCAGCCCGCACCCGAAGGACATGCGCGAGGACGTGATCCGCGCTCACGCCGAGCTGCCGGCCCTGTGCGAGCACATCCATCTGCCCCTTCAGTCCGGCTCGAGCGCGGTGCTGAAACGGATGCGCCGCACCTATTCCCGGGAGCGGTACCTCGACCGCGTCGCACTGATCCGCGAGCACGTCCCCGACTGCTCGCTGAGCACCGACATCATCGTCGGGTTTCCCGGCGAGACCGAGGCGGACTTCGAACAGACGCTCGGGATCGCGGAGGACGTCGGATACGACGGCGCCTTCACGTTCGTCTATTCACCGCGCCGCGGAACCGAGGCGGCGACGCTGCCCGGGCAGATCCCACACGAGCTGAAAGTGGAGCGGCTCGAGCGGCTGGTAGAGGTGGTCCAGCGTCGAGCCAGCGAGCGCGGGCAGCGGTTCGTGGGTCGCACCTTGGACGTGCTGGTCGAGGGACCGTCACGGACCGACCCGACGCGCCTGCGCGGACGCTCGCGCCACAACAAGGTGGTGAACTTCGCCGGTTCGGCTCGCGCCGGCGAGCTGGTCGAGGTGGAGATCACGGGCGCCACCAGTCAGACGCTTTCCGGGCTGCAATCGCTCGTGCCACGGGCCGCGGCCTGATCCGGGTCGGGCCGCGCTCGGCGGCCCGTACATGTGGCCAGGGCGGTCGGATATGCGTCCACGGGGCTCGGCGCGGGACCGCGCCCCTCGCGCGCGCGCCGATGGGATGGAGCGTGAGGGCAGTGGCAAACGGCAGCGCCGCGGTGACGGTCCATGAACCAGTGGTCGAGATCCCGGCCCTGGCCCTGATCGCTGCTCTCGGCGAGCTGGAACGGAGCACCGACGGGTTTCTGGATCGATATCGAGAGGCGGCGGAGGCGCTCGAGAGCGATATTCGCATCGAGGAGGTTCTGAGCGGCCGGATCGAGCATTCGAATTTCGTCCTCAGAGGGGTCGCGGTCAATGTCGAGGCGGTGATCGACGCCATCGGGGCCCGGCGCGCGTTGGTGATGGTCCATCCTGCGCCGAGCGCCGAGCCGACCGTGGCCACCGAGGCCAATCCCCTGCTCAGCTCTCGGTTCGACGATAGTCCTGCGCTCGTCTGGCTGAAGGATCTCGACGGCCGCTATCTGCACGTCAACCGCCGCTACGCGGAGTTCCTGTCAACGACCGAGGAACGGCTGCTGGGCCGGACGGATGCTGAACTGCCGCCCGGCGAAGTCGTCGATGGCCCGCGCTTGTTGGAGGGCGGTTCGCGCCCGTCCGAGCCCCTGCAATTCGAGTACACCGTCGGCGCCTTCGAGGGTCGACCGGCACTCGCTGCGCTGCGCTTCGCGATCCGCAACCGGGCCGGGGAGCCGGTGGCGTCGTGCGGCCTTGCCTCCGCGCTCGACGACGCCGCCACCGCGCGGGCCGAGTGTGCCCACTTGATGCAGATCGAGCGCTGGAGCCGTCTCGATCCGGTCTTGATCCGCGCCGAGATCCTGGAGAAGTGGGGACTCGAGCCCGTCGCTGGCACGCCGGTGCTCGTCTCGGCCGAAGCTGATCAAGACGAGACCACCGCGGAGGATCTCGAGTCCGAGGTCGTGGTCGCCGAGCGCGACAGGTTGACGGCCGAGCTGGAGGCTGCGGTGACCGAACGAGATGCGGTCACGGCGGATCGCGACGCGGTAACCGCGGAGCGCAACGCGGTCATGGCGGAGCGGGACTCGATGGCGGCGGACCGCGACTCGGCGATCACAGCTTCATCCAACCTCCGCCAGGAGTTGGCGGAGGGGGGACGGCGGATTGCCGCTCTTCAACAGTCCTCGGCCGCCGCCGTCCACCAGGCCGAGCAGGCTGACGCGGCGCTGGCGGACGCCCGGGCGCAGCTCGCGCGCATGGAAGCGTCGCTGGCGCAAGCGCGGGAGCGCCGGGAGACCGAGGACGCCGAGCTGGGGCGCCAGCGCCAAGAAGCCGAACGCGCGTGCGAGGAAGCCGAGACGGCGCGCGGTCGTGCGGAGTCGGCGGAGGCCGCGGCGCGGGAGGAAAGCGAGCGGCTGCGGGACGAGCTCGAGCGGATCCAGGCGGCGCTGGCGCAGGAGCGTGAGCGGGCGGCGGCGACCGGCGAGACCCTCGTCTCCCAGGAGCGGGCGCGGGCCGAGGAGGCGGAGATCGCGCTGCAGGCGGCGCACGCGGAGCTGGAGCGCTTGCAGGCGGGGCTCCAGTCGGAGGTCGAGCGGGCCCAGCGAGCCGAGGCGGCAGCCCTAGAGGAGCGCGAACGGGCGGAGGTCGCGTTGCGCGAGGCCACCGAGCGGCGGGCACGTGTCGAGGAGATCGAGGCTGAGGCCGAGCGACAGCGCCAGCGCGCCGAGTCGGCGGAGGCCGCGGCGCGGGAGGAAAGCGAGCGGCTGCGGGACGAGCTCGAGCGGATCCAGGCGGCGCTGGCGCAGGAGCGTGAGCAGACGGCGGCGACCGGCGAGACCCTCGTCTCCCAGGAGCGGGCGCGGGCCGAGGAGGCGGAGAGTTCGCTGCAAGCGGCGCGCGCAGAGCTGGAGCGCATTCAGGCGGGGCTTCACTCGGAGGGCGAGCGGGTCCAGCGAGCCGAGGCGGAAGCTCTAGAGGAGCGCGAGCGGGCGGAGCGCGCCGAGGCCGCGCTGCGCGAGCTGACAGAGGAGTTCGAGCGAGTACAGGCATCCGTGGCCGAAGAGCACGAGCGCCGGGAACTCGCGGACGCCGAGGCCAAGAGCCGGCGTGAGGATGCCGAGCGTGCTCGTGGTGAGCTCGACCAGCAGCTCGACCGGAACCGCGAGCTGGAGGGCGAGCTGGGGCGCCAGCGCGAGCACGCGGAGTCGGCGCAGCACACCGCACGTGCGGAGGGCGAGCGGCTGCGCGGAGAGTTGGAGCGCGTGCAGGCGGCGCAGCAGGGGGAGACCGAGCGGGTGGAGGCGGCTGAGGCGGCGCTGGCGAGCGCCCGTGAAGAGCTCGAGAGTCTTCACGCGCGGCTGGCGTCGGACGGTGAGAGCGCGAACCTGGCGCAGGAGGAGGCTGAACAGCTGCGGGTCCAGCTGCAGAGCCGCAGTCAGGATCTCAACGGAGCCCGCGACGAGCTGCAGCAGCAACGTGAGCAGATTGAGCGCCTCGAGGCGGAGATCGAGCAGCAGCTCGAGCGGAGCCGGGGCCTCGAGGGCGAGCTCGAGCGCCAGCGCCGGCATGCGGAGCAGATGCAGGATGAGCTCGAGCGAGTCGCATCGGCCCTCGCGGACGAGCGCGCCAGCGCCGCCGCCGAGGGGGAAGAGCTGGCGAATGCGCAGCGCGTGCGAGCCGAGCAGGCCGAGACGGCGCTGGGCGAGGCTCGCGACGAGCTCGAGCGGGCGAGGGCGGAGCTGGAGCACGAGTTGGCGGACGCGCGCGAGCGCTGGGAGCAGGCGCAGGCCGAGGCGCAAGGCCAGACACGCGCATTGAGCGAAGCCAACGACCAGCTGGCGCGAGGCCGCGCTGAGCTGGCGCAGCAGATCGAGCGGCGCGGTCAGGCCGAGACAGAGCTACAGCGGCTCTTGCAAGTGAGCGATCAGGCCGCCGCCGAGCTCGAGCTCCAGCGCGACCGTGCCGAGCGCTTGGAAGCGACGATGGGAGACGAGCGGCAGACTGTTCAGCGAGAGCTGGCCGAAGCGCGCCAGCAACTCGATGAAGCCCAGCGCGAGCTGCAGCTGCGGCAGTCGGGGCCCCATTGGACGCCCACCGCTCAGCGCGTGCTTGCGTCGGCGCTGGCGGGGGCTTCTGACTGGCGCGCCGGCCTCGCGGACGCGATCAAGATCGTCGGGTCGCGGGGCGGCTGGGACAGCGTGGTGGCCTGGTGCCCGGATGGACAGGACGCCCTCCGCTGCGTTGCCATGTGGACGGAGTCCGAGGATCTGAGGGCGTTCGAGACCGCGACTTGGCAGCGGGGCGAGCAGGCCGCGGACGGCGAGCTGTGGCGCGCCCTGGCCGCAGCCTCGACAACCGTGCTCAGCGACCTGCAGCATGGCGGGGACGGCCGGATCAGCGAAGCCGCAGCTGAGGGGATGCAGAGCGCCCTGCTGGCTCCCGTGCGCGACGGCCTGCAGCCGCTCGCCCTGATCGAGTTGCTGAGTCGGCACCCGGTGGACCCGAGCGAAGATCTGACCGCGTCGATCGAGGCGGTTGCCTTCCAGCTCGGTCACTTCGCACATCTGCTGCGGCTGGGCGCGAAGCCACAGTGGCGGCTCGGAAGGCTCACGCTCTAACGACGGCGATCCCGGCGCGACCAGGGCGGTCCGTCCGGTGCTTGTGCGAACATGCGTTCGATGCGTTGGAGCGCTTTGAGCACCTCGGTCGAAGACAGGGCTCGCCTGCCCGGCTACCGCGAGGAGGCGATCGTGCGCCATTTCGACGCACCCGAGGCGATCGAGACGAGGTTCTACGAGGTTCGGGCCAAGTCGATCCTGAACCACGTCCCGGAGGCTTCGAAGATGCCGTTTCGCTGGACGATCAATCCGTACCGAGGGTGTACTCATTCTTGCGTGTACTGCTTTGCCCGGCCCACGCACAAGTACCTCGATTTCAACGCCGGCCGCGACTTCGAGCGCGAGATCGTGGTCAAGGTCAACGCACCCGAGCTGTTGCGGGCCGAGCTGGCGCGGTTGTCGTGGGATCGCGAGCACGTAGCGCTGGGCACCAACACCGATCCGTACCAGTGGGTAGAGGGGCGCTACAAGCTGATGCCGGGGATCTGGGAGGCGATGCGGGACGCCGCGAACCCGTGCTCGGTCCTGACCAAGTCACCGCTGCTGCTGCGGGACATCGAGCTGATGAAGGCGATCGCGGCGCGCACCGAGTTCAGCGCCGCGCTTTCGGTCCCCACGCTCGACGAGAGGGCGTGGCGCGCGACCGAGCCGCATACCCCCAATCCTCGGGCGCGGCTCGAAGCGGTGGGGGAGCTGACGCGGGCCGGCATTCGCACCGGCGTGCTGGTCGCTCCGCTGATGCCGGGAATCAACGATGCGCCGGAGCAGGTGGCCAAGATCCTCGAGCTTGCTTCGGACGCCGGCGCCGCGTACGTGAGCGGGATCGCGCTCCATCTGCGTGGCGATGTGAAAGGGTTGTTCCTAGACTGGTTGAAGTCCAGCCGCCCGGATCTCGTGCCTCGTTACCAGCAGCTTTACCGGCGGGGGGCGTACGCTCCGCTCGAGGAGCGTCGCCGACTGGCGGCACTCGTGAAAGGTCCTGATCTCGCCCCAGGACAGCGGATGCGAGGACGACCCGAGGCCCCTACAAGCGGCAATGGACGGAAGGAACCGGCAACGCAGGAGCGATTGTTCTGAATTCGAGTGAAACTCATGCTCAGGGCCGGTGGTAGGTAATACGGCCGCGTTAGCGGGCAGATAGCAAGATGATCCGAAGCCGCCTCAAAAACACCAAGGACCTGCACCTCGAGCGCATGTTCGAGACGCGCAGTCAGGCCTGGGAGCAGGTCGGCCTGACGGTCAACACCAGCAAACGAGCGGTGCGCAGAGCCCGGCGGCAGATCGTGGTGCTGCTGCCGCTGCTGATCGGCGTGCTGCTGCTCTACCACTTCCGCGTCGACTTGCTCGGAAAGCGTACCGAGCGCAGATGGGAGACCCCGATCCAGTGGGCGACGGTGGTCGCGCTGCTCGCGCTCGGGTGGGCGTTTGCCCGGGACATCGGTCGAGCCGCTGGGCCCACGTTCTTCCGGCGGATGGATCCGGCAACGGCCGGGACTGTCGGATTCCTGATCCGCCTGGCCACGATGGGGATTACGCTGATCATCGCTCTCAGCGTCGCGGGCGTGAACACGGCCTCACTGGTCGCCGGCAGCGCCTTCACCGCCATCGTCCTCGGCCTGGCGGCGCAGCAGACCCTCGGCAACCTGATCGCCGGCGTGGTGCTGCTGACCGCGCGCCCGTTCCGCGTGGGGGAGAGGATTCGCCTGCAGGCCGGCGCGCTCGGCGGTCAGCTCGAGGGCGTGGTCAGCTCGCTCGGCTTGCTGTACACCACGATCGCCCGCGGCGAGGATCGGATCATGGTTCCGAACAACGGCGTGCTCTCCGCCGTGATCGTGCCGCTGCGAGAACCCGACTCGGTCGACGTGAGGGTGAGGCTCGGCTCGGGCGTGCGTCCGAGCCAGGTGCAGGCGCTGCTCGACGATCAGATCAGGACGCCGGTGCGGACGCCGGCGAAGGTGCTGCTCGAGGAGCTCGACGGCGACGATGTCGTGATTCGCGTCCAGGCCACCCCCGAGCGGGCGAACGAGGGCGCGCGTCTGGCCGACGAGATCATCGCCGCTCTCGCGGCGGTCACCGGCGAGCACCCGCAAGCGAACGCGGATCGGGAAGAGCCCACGGGCGAGCCCACGGCCACACATGAGCGCGAACCCGCCACCGCCCGCGGCTGGCGAGCCGGCGGCTGATCGCCCTCTCGCCCCGGCCCAGCCTCGTCGTGCCGGCCCGGCCCCCCGCGCCGGGGCCCCAGCCCGCCGGCCGGCCGGGCTACTTCGGAAACACCGCCACCGTGGCCGTGAAGCCGTGCAGGAAGCTGCGAGCCCCGACGGGGCCGATCTCGCCGGCGGCGAAGAAGCCAGCCGCGGGAACGCCCCGAAGCTCGCGCTGGACCATCGCCGCGTCGTGATCGCCGGGACCGAACATCGCGCTGCCGCGTCCGTTGCACGAGAACACGAGCGCGCCGGCTGGGCCCTGGCTGTCCATCGCCTCGACGCGCTCCCGCAGCACTCGGCGCAGGTCCTCATCGGCCGAACGTGCGTCGCGGGCGTGCAGCCGGATCACCTGCCCCTCACGAACCGCGGCGCCGACGACCAGCCGACCTGACTCCGGATCGGCGTCGAGCAGGCCGCGGACGAGGAAGTCACCCTGCTCGTACTCGGGCTTGCCGCTGTCGATCACGATCCCGATCAACAGCCCTCCCGCGATCAGCGCCCGATCGTACGGCGACAGCTCGGAGATGATCCGCTCGACGGTCTCCAGTGCCGGCTGGCTGGCGAGCTCGTGGATCACGTTGCCCTCGGCAGCGGTGATGGTCACTTCGCGCCCCAGCGGGGCCGCCCCCTGAGAGACGCACGGAAGCACCTCGATGCCGTCGCAGCGAACGCCGACTGCGCCCTCCTCGTAGACCTCGTCGTCCAGGAACAGCGCCCCGGCGCCCTCCTGCGTCCTGGCGCTGGAGAGGCCTCCGAGGACGGGAGTGGCAGGTGCGCGCGTCGCCAGCTCTCCCAGCACCGCCTCCGTGGGGAACGTGTAGGGATCGGGAAGCATGATCGCCGCGCTGGCGCCGTCGAGCTCTGGCAGCCCGTCGATTACGCCCTCCTCGGCCAAGGAGGCGTGGAACGGGGTGACGGTGCCCGCGCCTTCGAACGAGGCCGCCCAGACAGTCACCGCCGTGCCCGACTCGAGCTCTCGATCCTCGGCGAGCACACCCCCCGCGCCGCAGCCGATCAAGGCCCCAGGCTCGATCATCGACTTCACGCCCTCGAGCGTGGCCTCGGGGGCCGCGAGGTGGGCACCGCTGGCGAACACCACCGCCAGGTCGGGTACGGCGTCTCCGAGCGCCGAGGCCGCGGCGGCGGCGGCCGCCCGGCCTGCCTCGAGCGGATCATGCTCGGTGGAGATCGCGGCACTTACGCGCGAGCTCACGAACGCCCTTCGACGGTCATCGCTGCACGATACTGCGCGGGATGTCCCGGCCGGAGGTGATCGCGCTGTTCGGACCGACCGGCGTGGGGAAGACCGCGGTGGCGATCGGACTCGCGGGCCGCCTTCGCCGGCGCGGCGAGGATCCGGTGGCGGTCTCGGCCGACGCGCTGCAGGTCTACGCCGGGCTTGAGACCCTCACCGCAACCGCCCGTCCGGCCGAGCGCGCGCAGCTCGAGCATCGCCTGCTGTCGTTCCTCCCGGTCGACGCCACGTTCAGCGCCGGCCAGTATGCGGAGCTGGCCCACGCCGAGATCGACGGGCTCCTGGCCGCCGGCCGGCGCCCGATCGTGGTCGGCGGTACAGGACTGTACCTGCGGGCCGCGCTGACCGATCTGAGCCTCCGGCCGGCACCGGCGGAAGGGGTGCGCGAGCGCTGGCTGGACGAACTCGAGCGACGAGGGCCTCAGGCCCTACATGCGACCCTCACGCGCCGCGCTCCGTGGGCCGCGGCCGAGATCGACCCGGGCGACCGGCAGCGGATCGTTCGGGCGTTGGAGCTGCTCGAAGCGGGCGAGCTCGAGCCGCCCGACGGGGAGTCGGAGCTGTGGACCGATGCCGTTCGCAGGCCGACTCTCCTGATCGGCTTGGTGATGGAGCGCGAGCGGCTGTGCGCCAGGATCGACGCTCGCGTGGAGCGGATGGTCGGTGCCGGTGCCGCCGACGAGGTGCGGCGCGCCAACGCCGCCGGGGCATCGATCACCGCCCGCAAGGCCCTGGGGTTCGAGGAGCTCTTGACCGGCGACGTGGAAGCGATGAAACGGCGCACGCGCAACTACGCCCGCCGGCAGCTGACATGGATGCGCAAGCTTGGCGGCGTGCGCGTGCTGGACGTCACCGGACGCTCCCCGGATCAGGTGGCGGCGGAGATCGAGCGGACGTGGCTCACGGAAGCGGCGTGAGGGGGTACATCAGCACGGCCGCGACGAAGACCGCGAACGCCCAGCCCGCGATCGCCTTTCGGCCCACGCCGATGCGACCGATCAGCTCGGCGACCACGATGTAGATGCCCGGCATCACGATCACCATGTAGTAGAGGTAGCTGGTCCGGCTCCACAACGCGCTCAAGACCAGGAAGGGGAGGAACGTGCCGAGAGACCAGGCCAGCCCGACGACGGCCACCCCGCTGGGCCGGGGCGCCAGACGGCGCGCCCGCGCCGGCAGGCCGCGAACCAGTCCGAGCGCCGCGAGCAGCAGCGACGGCGCTGCCAGCAGCATGATCGGCGGGCTGATCATGCCCAGGAAATGCACCGCGGGGTGGATGCCGCTGAGGCCCGGGGTGGGCTGGGCGGGATCGACGTTCAGATACACGATCGGCTTGTAGTCGCCGAGCCACTGCCAGGGATAGGAGGCGATCCCCTGGGGGCCGTGAGGGCTGACCTGGGCGCCGGCGTAGGAGGCCATGTGGGCGAGGTGCCCGAACGGCCCCCCGGCGATCCGCTTGCCGGCCACGGGATCGTAGGGCGGCGCGATCCGGTCGAGCGCGGCCAGCACGGCCACGAACACGCCGGCGCCGGCCGCGGCGCACGCGGCGAGCGGCCGCCAGCGGGCGCCCCGGGCGCGGCCCGGGCTCCGCCAGCGCAGCAGCTCCAGAATCGCCAACGCGATCAGCACGTACGCCGCCACCTCCTTCATGCACGCCCCCACGCCGATCGCGGCCCCGGCGGCCAGCGGCCGTCCCCGGAGGTAGAAGACCGCGCCCCAGATCATCAGCGCGACGGCATAGATGTCGAGCGTGCCGATCCGTCCGTGGACGATCAGGAGGTTGTCAGCCGCCATCAGCGCACTAGACCCGAGCGCCAGCAAGCGGCTGCCCCCGGCGGCGCGAACCAGCGCGTAGAGCCCGAGCAGGGCCAGCGACCCGAACGCGATGCTGCCGATCCGCCACGCGAAGGGCCCGTCGCCGAACAGCTCGATTGAGCCGGCGATGATCAGCTTCGCCAGCTGGGGGTGCTCGGCGTTGGGATCGGTTCCCAGCGGGGCCTGGGCGTAGGGCGACCCCGTCGGCGGATGAATGCCGGCGATCACCCGTGCCGCGTTGACGTAGTACTGCTCGTCGAAGATCAGGACGTGATCCGCACTCGAGCGGCAGGGCGCCTGGCAGGGCTCGCTGAGCCAGGCGACCCGTGCTGCCAGCGAAAGCGCCGACAGCACGGCGAGCAGCACGAGCGGATCTCGCAGGCGCGCGGCCATCGCCCCGCGACGGTACTAGCGCAACCGCGACGAGTCCCGGGCCGAGCCCTCGGCGAGCAGCACCTGGGGTTATTCATCGATGGGCCCTTAGACTGCGCGCGCGTGGAGTTCGAGAAGTGGCACGCCCTGGGCAACGACTACGTGATCGTCGAGGCGGCGGCGCTCCCATTCGAGTTGACGCCGGGGCGCGTGCGCAGCATCTGCGCGCCGCACACGGGCGTGTTCGCGGACGGAGTCCTGCTGCTGTCGAAATCGGACGAGCCCGGCTACGTGGCCCGGCTGCGGATCTTCAACCCCGACGGGTCCGAGGCCGAGCTCTCGGGCAACGGCACCCGGGAGGCCGTGCTGTACCTGCGCCGGCGCGGCTGGACCAGCGCCGAGACATTCTCCATCCACACCGCGGCCGGCGAGATTCGCCCGACCATCACCTCCGAGACCACCTGCACCGTCGACATGGGGCGAGCACGACTCCGCAGTCCCGACTACCCGAACGGGGCCGACGACGGCCGCGGCGAGCTCGCCGCGGCGGGACGGCGGTGGCGCTTCCAGCATGTGCAAGTGGGCAACCCCCAGTGCGCGATCCGGGTCGACGACGAGCGGGAGCTGGCCACACTCGATCTGCCCGAGATCGGCCCCGAGATCGTCGAGGACCCGCTGTTCCCGAATCGGACCAACGTCTCCTGGTTCGCCGTGCTGGGGCCGGCCCGGGTGCGAGCGCGGATCTTCGAGCGCGGCGCGGGGGAGACCGCGGCCAGCGGCACCGGGGCGATCGGCGCCGCCGTGGCCCACGTCCTCGACGGCGGAGACTCGCCGGTGACGGTCATCCTCGACGGCGGTGAGCTGGAGGTCGAGGTGGGGGAGGACATGCACATCAACCTCACGGGGTGGGCGGTACCGGTGTTTCGGGGCGCGCTCGCCGACGAATTCGTAAAGGAGCTGAATGCGATCCAGTAGGCGCCTCGAGCAAATCCCGCCTTACCTGTTCGCCGAGCTGGAGCGCAAGGTCAGCGCCAAGCGCGCCGCCGGCATCGACGTGATCAGCCTGGGGATCGGAGATCCCGACAGGCCCACTTACGCTCCGATCGTGGCCGCCGGGCAGGGGGCCCTCGCCGATCCCAGCACCCACACCTACCCGAGCAATCGCGGCCGGGCCGAGTTCCGCGAGGCGGTGGCGGCGTTCTATGCGCGGCGGTTCGGGGTGACGCTCGATCCGGAGACCGAGGTGATGCCGGCGATCGGCGCCAAGGAGTGCATCTTCAACCTGAACCTCGCGTTCCTCGATCCCGGCGACGTCGCGCTCGCCGCCGATCCCGGATATCCGGTGTACACCGGCGGTCCGCTGCTGGCGGGCGCGCAGCCGATCCTGCTGCCGCTCGTCCCCGACCGCGGCTTCGTCCCTGACCTGGCCGCGATCGAGGCGACCGACCTCGAACGGGCACGGCTGATGTTCTTCAACTACCCAAACAACCCCACCGGCGCAATCGTCCCCGATGGCTTCTTCGACCACGTCGTCGAGTCGGCCCGGCGCCACGACTTTCTCGCCGTCCACGACAACGCCTACAGCGAGATCACCTACGACGGCTACGTGGCGCCGTCCTTCCTGGCCACGCCCGGCGCCAAGCAGGTCGGGGTCGAAGTGTTCTCGCTGTCGAAGGGCTACAACATGACCGGCTGGCGGTGCGCCGCGATTGTCGGCAACGCCGAGGCCATCGCCCACTACTGGCGTCTGAAGTCGAACATCGACTCCGGGCTGTTCGAAGCCGTGCAACTGGCCGGAGCAGCCGCCCTGGCACCCGAATTGGACGGGGAGGTGCGGTCGATGACCGCGATCTACGCCCGCCGCCGGGACCTGGTCTGCGATGCACTCGCACAGGCGGGCGTCCAGGTGACCCGTCCGAAGGGAACCATCTACATCTGGGCGCCTGTCCCCGCCGGCTTCGCTTCCGCGGCCGCCTACTGCGAGCACGTGCTGGAGCAGGCGGCCGTCGTGATCACACCCGGCGGTGCCTACGGAGCCAGCGGCGAGGGCTTCTTCCGGATCTCGCTGACCACGCCCGATGACCGCCTGATGGAGGCCGTGGAGCGGATTCGCCGGCTGTAGCGACCGGGCGCCGCGGCTACCATCCAACCCGTGCAGCCAAGCCGCCATGGGCGCGCCAAGGCGTCCACCTACACCGCCGACGGGCAGCGCCAGGCCGGCCGCGCTCGCCAGCGTGCCTACCTCATCGCCGCGCTCCCCGACGGCGATCGCGAGGAGCTGTCCGAGCTGCGGGAACTGCTGCGGACGGCGGGCGTCGCCGGCGTCGGCGAGTTGATCCAGCGCCGGGAGCGCCCCCATCCGAACAGCTATCTCGGAACCGGCAAGCTCGACGAGCTGAAGGCCGACCTCGCGCGCGCGGACGCCAACCTGGTGGCCTGCGACGATGAGCTCTCCCCTCGCCAGGAGCGCAATCTGGAGGCGGCGCTCGGAGTCCCGGTGATCGACCGCACCGCGATCATCCTCGACATCTTCGCCGCGCACGCGCACAGCGCCGAGGGCAAGCTCCAGGTCGAGCTGGCCCAGCTCGAGTACAACCTGGCCCGGATGCGGGGCCTGTGGTCACACCTCGAGCGGCTCGGCGCGGGCCGGATCGACGGCGGCATCGGCACCCGAGGACCGGGCGAGACCCAGATCGAGACCGACCGCCGGCTGGCCCGCGACCGGATCTCCGCGCTCAAGCGCAAACTCGGGCGGGTCCGCTCGAGCCGGTCCGTGATGCGGGCCGAGCGCGAGCGGGCTCACCTCCCCCGGGTGGCGCTGGCCGGCTATACGAACGCGGGCAAGTCCACGCTGCTGAACGCGCTGACGGGCTCATCGGCGGGAGTCGGCGACCGGCTGTTCCAAACCCTGGACCCGACCACGCGGGTGCTGCGTGCAGGCGGCCGCGACTATTTGGTCACCGACACCGTCGGCTTCATCCGCAAGCTTCCCCACCAGCTGGTCGAGGCGTTCGGCGCCACCCTCGAGGAGACCCGGCTGGCCGATCTGATCCTCCATGTCGTCGATGCGTCGGTTCCCGAGGAGGAGCTGCTGGCGATGACCTCCGCGGTCGACGACGTGCTGCACGAAATCGACGCTGAGGAAGCTCCACGGCTGCTGGTCCTGGCCAAGGCCGACCAGGTCGGCGGGGAGCGGCGAGCCGAGCTCGAGAACCGTCACCCCGGGGCCGTGCTCGTCTCCGCGTTCACGGGAGAGGGGCTGGCGGCGCTGATCGAGCGGATCGAGGTCGAGTTCGCTCGATCGCTTCAGGAGGTCGAGTTGCTGATTCCCTTCGACGAGGGCGGGCGGCTGGCCGAGCTGCACGAGATCGCCGGCGATCTCTTGCGGGAGGAGACCCCCGAGGGCGTCCGCGTCGCGGCGCGCCTGCCGGCGAGCGTAGCGGCGCGTTACGGCCGCTACTCACTGGCGCACCGCCGCTGATGGGCCTGCGGGTGCTGCGCCTGGACGACCGGGCGACGCTGCCCAGGCGGGCGTACCCGGGCGATGCCGGCCTCGACCTGCATGCGCTCGAGCCCCGTGTGCTGCATCCCGGCGAGCGCGCCGCGGTCCGCACCGGGATCGCGGTCGAGATCCCCGACGGCGAGGCGGGGCTGGTCCTCCCGCGCTCGGGCCTGGCGGCGCGGCACGGGATCGCGCTCGTCAACGCACCGGGACTGATCGACGCCGGCTACCGGGGCGAGATCCGGATCCTGCTGCTGAACACCGACCGCGCGGAGTCGTTCGCAATCGCGGCTGGTGACCGGATAGCGCAGCTCGTGCTGGTCAGGGTGCAGACGCCCGAGGTGATCGAGGTCGAGGCGCTCGCCGGATCCGATCGCGGCGCCGGGGGCTTCGGCTCCAGCGGCAGCTGAATCCGCGGGCCTGCGGGCGGCCCCTCAGGAGGAGTCCAGCGGCACCAGTCCGTGCGCCTGCAGAAACTGCTTGGCCACGACGGCCGGGTCCTGCTGATAGACGTCGACCTGAGCGTTCAGGGCCTGCATGGCCGGGGTCGTGAGCAGTCGGCTGACCCTGTCGATGGTGGCCGCGAATGCGGGACCCTCGGCGAGCAGCACCTTGAGCGGCACCACCGGGACGGCCTGTCCCCAGCCGAACACCCTGGCGGGATCGCGCAGCAGGGTGTAGCTGCCGCTGCTGAGCTGCCCGTCGGTGGTGTTGACCTCGGCGGCTTGGATCGTCCCCTGGTTCAGGGCCTGGTACTGGGCCCCGATGGCCAGTGGCGTGAACGTCGCCGGGACGAAGCCATACACGTTCTCGAGCGTCCCCAGCCCGCCGGGCGCCTGCTGGAACTCGGGCGGCGCCCCGAGCGCCAGCGTCGGCGCCACCCTGCGCAGGTCGGCGATCGTTCTCAGCCGGTGGGCGGAGGCGTAGCCGGTGCTCACCGCGATCCCGCCGGTGTCGCTGAACGGCGTCGGCGCCAGCAGCCTGAGGCCATGAAGCCGGGCATAGCGCTGGGCGGCCCGGTATGCGGCCACCGCCGTCCCGAAGCCTCGCTTGTAGCCGGCGACGTCGGAGTTCCAGGTCGACAGGTACTCGGGATACATGTCGAGGCGACCGCTGTAGATCGCCTGCATCGTCACCTCGGTGGGCCCGATGTTGCGGTTCAACTGCACCGTGTAGCCCTGCGCGATCAACGCCTGCGCGTACATCTCGCCGAGCAGGAACTGCTCGGTGATGTTCTTGTCGCCGATCGTGACCTGCGGCTTGCCGGCGCCGGGCAGCGCCGTGCTGGTCGTCGTCGGCGACTTCGGCGTGTCACCGGTGGCGTCGCGTTTGCCGGCGCTGCACGCGCTGAGCAGGAGAACGGCGAGCGCAAGCCCGCCGGCCAAGATCACACGGGAGACCTTCATCTCGAGCTGGCGCCCGCCGAAGGAGTCGCTTCCGGGCGCGTCGCCATCCTATTGCTAGAGCCCGGCGGCGCGTCGTGCGTCGGCGTGGGCGTCGGCCTCAAGCTGATCGTCGAGCGCTGACAGGGGCTCGGTCAACCCGAGCGCCGTGGCGATCAGCCAGTCCGCGAACCAGGCGTTCTTGGGCAGCAGCGGGCCGTGCAGGTAGGTGCCGATCACGTTGCCCGCGCGCACCCCCTCGCCGCGGTCGACGCCGTTGTTGCCGTGACCCTTGAGGACCCGCCCCAGCGGCCGCGCCCCCGTCCCGAGATGAGTGCGCCCGCCGTGGTTCTCGAATCCGGCCAGGACGCGCCGCTGACCCGGATCGAGCTCGACCTCGATGGCGACGTTGCCGATCAGGCGCGGGCCGTGCGCGCGAACTGTGTGCAGGTCCACGAGCCCCACGCCCGGCAGCGATTCGTCTCCCAGCTGGTAGCTGTGCCCGAGCAGCTGATAGCCGCCGCACACGGCCACGATCACCCCGCCCCGCTGCGCCACGGCATGCAGGGCGTCACGTTTGACCGCGGCCAGATCGAGCGCGCACAGCCGCTGGTCCCGATCCTGCCCGCCGCCGATGTAGTACAGGTCGGCCGCATCCGGGTCCAGTGCGTCGCCCAGCCCGCTGGTCTGAACCGAAAAGCGCAAGCCTCGCCACCGGCAGCGTTGCTCGAGCAGGAGCAGGTTGCCGCGGTCGGCATAGATGTTCATCAGATCGGGGTACAGCGCGCACACCCGCAGCCCAAGGTCAGGCACGGAGGATCAGCACCTCGCTGCCGACGTGATCGGCGGTCGCGGGCACGGTCCGCGTCGCGACGACGGTCAGCCCCTTCGCCGCGGCTTCGCCTCTGAGCTGCTCGCCGCTCAGCCGATCGAGCCGGATCAGGTTCTCGGCCACCGAACGGGTCCCATCGGCGGCGACCGTCTCCCGGCGGCGCTCGAGGACAAAGGCGTCGCCGTCGGCCCGAACCGCCGTCGGATGGCTTGAATAGACGATGCCGTCGAGCTCGCAGATGTCCGGAAGGGGTCCGGCGCCGTCGGAGACCTCGAACAGCTCGAGCTTGTCGCTGATCGCGATGGCCAGGATCCCCCCGGCCACCAGATGCCGTTTCGCCCGGCGCAGGAAAGCGGCCCGGCCTGCGACGCCCCCGAGCAGCTGAATGGTCTGCATGGGCACGATACACAGGGCGAATCGCCGCCCGAGCTCAAACTCGCGTGCATCCGCGAGAGCCGTGTCGACCTCGAAATCGGGGGCGCGGCGCCGGAGTTCGGCGAGCAGCTCGGGGTCGTGGTCGAGCGCGGTCACGCGATGGCCGCGACGGGCCAGCTCGAGGGTGACCCGGCCGGCGCCGGCGCCCACGTCCAGCACCGGGTCGCCATGCTCGTCCGCCAGCGACCGCCACAGGGCGAGGTCCTGGGCGTAGCCACCGCACTCGAGGTCGTGCCAGATCACGCTCATCTGCTGACCCTGGCCCCGGCCTCCCAGAAATGGCCGGTGATACCTCGGCCGGCCAGCTCGTCGCGCAGCTCCAGCAGGGCCGTGTAGGTGGGCAGCGCGTACAGGCGGCCGCCGACGCTGTCCGCTACGGCGTGGTCAAGCGCGGCCGACAGCGCTGGGACGACATGCAGCCGCTGGGCCTCGACGCCGGCGTACTTGAACCTCAGGGCCAGCTCGGCGGCCCGAGTGCCCGCGCAGGTCACGCGGCGCAACCGGGAGGCGAGGATCTCGAAGTCCGCGTCCCATACCCACGAGATGTCCTTGCCGTCGGCGGTCCGGTCGTTGAGCACGGCGAGGACGTCCAGCTCCCCGCCCTCGAGCGTGAGCGTACGCAGGAGCTCGTTCGCGCCGGCGGGGTTCTTCATCAGCAGGATCGAGAGCTCGACATCCCCGACCCGGACCCGTTCCGCCCGCCCGAAGGCCGCGGTCACGGCGGCCAGGCCCGCCACCACCTGCTCCAGCGGGATTTCCAGCTCCAGGCACAGCGCCGCCGCGCCGAGGGCGTTGTAGACGTTGTAGAGCCCCGGGAGCGGCAGGTCGACCTCCCCGACACCCCGGGGGGTACGGAGTCGAAAGCTCGCCCCGTCGGTCCCGCGCAGCACGATCCGTTCCGCGGCGACGGTCGGCGCCGGCCGCTCCTGGCCGCAGTTGGGACAACGATAGACGCCGAGATGGCCGAGGTGGACGGCGTCATACACGTACGCCGTCCCGCACCGGCGGCAGTGCTTCGAGTCCGAGGCGTGCTGCATCTCGGGCATGGCCACGGAGGGATCATCGACCCCGAAATAGGTCACGTTCGGCGCCTCACGGCCGAGGTCGGCGATCAGGGGATCGTCGGCGTTCAGCGCCAGCCGCACGGGCGCCGGCAGCGATCCCACCATCTCCGCCCAGCGGTTGGCGATCGTCTCGAGCTCGCCGTAGCGGTCGAGCTGATCGCGGAACAGGTTGCCGAGGAGGATCGCGCGCGGCTCGAGCTCGGGGGTGACCCGATCGAGCCAGAACTCGTCGATCTCAAACAGCCCCATCTCGCCGGCGATCCTGCCTCCGCCCCGGGCGGCCCCGAGCAGCGTCGAGGCGATGCCCCCGGCCATGTTGGCCCCGGCTCGGTTGTGCACGAGCGAGATGCCGGCCCGCTCGAGCACCGAGGCCGTCATCGCCGCCGTGGTCGTCTTGCCGTTGGTGGCGGAGATCACGGCCGAGCCGCGGGACAGGCGAGCCGCGAGCTCGGCGATCGCATGCGGCTCGAGGCGCATGAGCACCTTCCCCGGCAGCGAGGTCCCGCCGCCGCGGCCGGCCCTGCGCGCCAGCTCCCCGACCGCCCGGGCCGCGCCGATCTTGACCGCCAGGACGCTCATCGCGGGGCGATTACCCGGATAGCGCCGGGGAGGACGCGGACGGTGACGGGAAGCTCGGCGATCGGGTCGCCGTCGGCGAACATCGTGAACGGGCGGTCGGCGCTGATCGTGACCGCCGGCGCTCGCAGGACGTGCACATTGGGTTGCCGAACGTGGGTGCCGTGGAACACCGTGGGGAGCAGCCGCAGGAACCTCAGCTTGGCCACGTCCTCGACGATCACGACGTCGAGCAGCCCATCCTCCAGCGAAGCCTCGGGCGCCAGCAGCATTCCGCCGCCGTAAGCCTTCGAGTTCGCAGCGGCGACGGTGTAGCCGGTCACCCGGCGGGGCGCGGCGCCGTCGATCGTCACCTCGAAGCTCGCTGGTCGCCATCGCAGCAGGGCCCGAACGGCGCCGTAGGCGTAGACGAGGTTTCCCTTCACTAGACGGGTCTCGTTGGCGATCCGGTTGGCGTCGGAGTCAAAGCCGCAGCTGGCGATGCCGATGAACGTCCTCGATCCGGCCTGGCCCAGGTCGACCTTGCGGACGGTGCCGGCGGCGAGGATTTCGCAGGCGGCGTCGGGATCCAGCGGGATCCCGAGGGTGCGCGCGAAGTCGTTCCCGCGGCCGCCCGGCAGCACGCCGAGCACACCGTCGCTGTGCCTGACGGCGTCGGCGACGGCGCCGATCAGCCCGTCGCCGCCGAATGCGACCGCGGTCTCGCCGGCCGCGGCGGCCGCGGTCGCGAGCTCCTGGGCATGGGCCAGGCTCCGGGTGCGCTCCACACGGTGCTCGACGCCGAGACGCCGGAGCGTCTGCTGCACGCCTTCGAGCGCGCGCCCGGTGCGGCCGCCGCCGGCGGAGAGATTTGCGATCAGCGCCAGCCTCACGTCGCCAGCGTGAGCGCCTTCAGGTCCTCGGCGATCATGACCGGGGCCGGATCGATGGCCTGCTCGGCTTCCGCACGCGAGCTCACGCCGGTCAAGACGATCGCGGCGTCCAGGCCCGCGGCTGACGCTCCGGCCAGGTCGGAGTCGATGCGATCGCCGACCACCAGCGCCTTGCCGGGGCCGAGACGGTCGAGCGCGGTGTAGAAGATCTGGGGTTCGGGCTTGCCCACGGCGGTCGCCGTCTTCTCCGTGGCGTATTCGAGCGCCGCCACGATCGCGCCGGTCGCGGGCCACATCCCATCGTCGGCTGGGAACGTCCGATCCCGCCCGGCGGCAACCATCTCCGCGCCGGCGAGAACGGCCTGGGTGGCCACCCGCAGCTCCTCGAACCGCAGCTCGTCATGGCCCGCGACCACCACCAGCTCGGCTTCGGACTGCGTGCCGGTGCCGTTGACGATGCGCTGCCCTGAATCGGCCACGTGACGGAAGATCGCCGGCGACCCGATCACGTAGGTCGCGGCCCCCGAACCGCGCTCGGCGAGCAGATGCTGGATCGATGCCCCCACGGTGACGATCTCCTCCAGCGAGGCCCTGAGCCCGAGCGACCACAGCTTGCGCACATACTCCTCGGGCGAACGGCGAGCGTCATTGGTCAGGAACATGAGCCCCTTGCCCGCGGCGCGCAGCTCGGAGATGGCGTCCCCCGCGCCGCGGGTGCACGTCTCCCCAACCCACACGCATCCGTCGAGGTCGAGCAGCACATGGTCGTAGCGATCGAGCAGAGGGGAGAGGGGCATCAATCTGGCCTAGAACAGTGATGCCTGGGCTTGCACGGGCGTCTCAAGGCACTCAGGCCCGTCGTACCGGGCATCGTTGACAGCGGGACCCACTGGCCGCACGGCAGTGCGCTCAGCCGCCAGCCCGCCGAGCAACTCCCCGAGGCGCCGAGGGTCGGTGGTGGGCTCGAGCCAATCGGCCTCGGCCTCGGGGGCGAGGATGATCGGCATCCGGTCGTGCAGGTGCGCGATCGCCCGATTCGCCGCCATGGTGAGGATCGTGCACGTCCGTACGCCGCTGCCGTCGGGCCCGTGCCAGATCGACCACAGGCCCGCAAACGCGAACAGCGCACCGTCCTCGCGGGTGATGTGGAATCCCCGCTTCGGGCCGGCCGGCGCCGCGCGCCATTCGTAGAAGCCGTCGGCGATGATCAGGCATCGGAACCGCTGCAGCGCTCGGCTGAACGCGGGCCGCTCGGCCACCGTCTCGACCCGGGCGTTGATCATCTTCAGGCCCATGTCCGGGGTCTCGGCCCACGACGGGACCAGACCCCACCGCAACAGCTCGCCGCGAGGGCGGCCTCCGCGATCGGTGGTCACGGCCAGCACGTCGTCGCCGGGCGCGACGTTGTAGCGCCGCCTGACCTCGACCGACTCGCCGATCGGGAAGCGCGCCCGGACCGCCGCCGGATCAGGGGATGCAAGCGTGTACCGGCCGCACACGACCGAATCAGTGTCGCGAATTTACGACCGGCGGCACGTCTTCAGCGCGACCGCGCCGCGATCTGCTCGGCCCGGTCGGCCTTGGCCCGTTTCTGGCGCCGGCGGCCCAGGAACATCAGCACTCCCAGGGCGATCGCGACCAACACGAGGCTATAGAAGATCGCGAGGTCGAGCGAGATACCGCCGAACGGCAACGCGATCAGGTTGACGATCCCGAACGCCACGGCGAGGACCGCCACGACCAGCACGATGATGATCACGATGCCGCGGGTCCGGGCCAGGATCCCCGCGCTCTTGGGCGGGGCCACCAATCCCATCAGCCACAGGCCGCGCAGCTGCCGATTCGTCGGCGCCTCGACCCCCAGGCGCTCGGTCGCCCGCTTCAGGTCATCCGCACGGCGCTCGGCCAGGGCGAGCGACGCATCGGCCATGCGCCGCAGCTGCAGTCGTTCCTGCGGTCGAGCGGCCGCAATCGCGCGCTGGAAGTGGGCCCGGGCGGCCTTGGCGTCGTAGCGCTCCGCCGCCCGGGAGCCGAGGATCGCCTGCGCCGCGGCCTTGAACTTCGTCTCCGCCTCGAGTTCCTCGTCCGAACGGCTCTCGAGCTGCTGCATCGCCGCCAGCTGGCTGCGCTGCTCGACGCGCATCATGCGTTGCTGTTTGGCCATCGCCGTGGAGTCTAGTAGCGCATCATCGATGCGGCTTGATGACCATTATGCGCCGGCCGGTCAGGTGCTGCCCGCCCTCGGTCGGGAGCGCCGGCGGCGAGCGATAGAGGTCGATGTGACGACCGCTGATTGCCCCGCCGGTGTCCTGGGCGATGAACCATCCGCCGTATCGGTCGTGTCGGTAGGCGGGGATGTACACGCGGCTTCCCAGCGGGATCACGGAGGGGTCGACGGCGATCGACTGGTAGTAGCGCAGCGGCAGCGACGGCCCCGCGGCGAAGCTCACGCCCCGGAGCGGCACGTACTTCTGACCCGGACCGGCTGACCAGCCACCGGCAGCAAGCGGGAAGGTCACTGCTCCCGCGCGGGTGCGCCAGTAGCCCCCGGCCCGCCAGTACGGCGGGCCGTCCGCCCAGCCGTCGAGCGGCGATGTTGGTTGCCCGCCCGCGGTCATCCAGCCGCCGTCGCCGAGCGAGTCGATGTGGTAGATCCGGCCGTTCAGGCCGATGCCCTCGCCGTTCATCGACACGCCGGTTGCCGAGTAGAGCCAATCGATCGGGTACTTGCCGGTGAGGCCAGGAGCGTTGACCATCCGCCCGAGGAACCAGCTCTCCGGCGCCGGCCAGTACTCGGTGATCGTGAACCCGCCCAGCCACCGGCCATGGCTGTGCTTGGACGGCGGCCGCGGCAGCTTCCGCTTCGGTGCAGCCACCGGCGCCAAGCCGCCACCGCCGCTCGGATACCGGGTCGAGCGCCCGGCGAGGGCTCCGGCGGCGGACGCCGGCGCGCCCGCGCCGGCGGCCAAGCTCAGCGCGGCGGCGGCGAGGCCGAGCCGGCAGGCCAGCAGGATCCTCGCGGTCCGGCACCGGGCGTCGCTGTCAGCGTCGTGCATCGTGCATCATCGAGAAGTTCTCGGTCGGCGCCGGCCGCCCTGTGGATGAGTGCTGCCTTGCGAAGCTCGACCAGACCCTGGCTGAGGCGCAGAGCCTATCCCGGCGGGCGGCGGCGGCTCGGCCTCGGCGATCGAGCCCGGATCTCGACCCCGACCGCTCGCCATGTGTAAGACTGCGCCCCGCCGTGGTCGCGCTCGCGAGCGGGGCGCTTGAGATCCCGGTCCTGTCGCGATGACGCCAAAAGGAGCGATGGAAATGCTCGACCCGTCCCGGCCCCTTTCGCTCTCCGTGCTGCGTCGCGCCGCGGTCGCGGCGGTAGGTGCCATGGTCCTGTCGGTCGTGCCGGCGCAGGCCGCTCAGGCTCGCCCGCGTGTGTCGATCACCGTGCTCTCGAGCCGCGCCGACCTGGTCAGCGGCGGCTCGGCGTTGGTGGCGATCTCGCCCGCGCGCGCGGCGCGCCGGCTGCGGGTGACCCTGGATGGGCGCAACGTGAGGGGAGCGTTCGCCGTCCGGGCCGGCGGACGCTTCGAGGGCTTGGTCCGCGGCCTCAGGCTCGGCCGGAACGTGCTCCGCGCCACCCTTCCCGGCGGGTGGGGGGCGCGGCTGACGTTGGTGAACCATCCGATTGGCGGGCCGTTGTTCTCGGGTCCGCAGCTCGAGCCATGGACGTGTCAGCCGACCGCGCTCGACAAGCAGTGCGACCAGCCGCCGAGCTTCACGTACGTGTACATGTCGAGCAACCCGGCCAAGCCGGGCTTCCAGCCCTACGATCCGAGCCACCCGCCGCCCGACGTCGCGACCACCACCACCGACCAGGGGGTGAGGGTTCGGTTCATCGTCCGGGTCGAGACCGGCTACATCGACCGCGATCAGTACCAGATCGCGACCTTGTTCCAGCCGGGCAAGCCATGGACCACGTTCGCCCCCCAGCCGCAGTTCAACCACAAGCTGCTGATCCTGCACGGGTTCGGCTGCGCGGTTCAGTACGAGACGGGCACGGCGCCGCCCACGACCGGCGACAGCGCCGGGGACTACGCGCTCGGCAAGGGGTTCATGACGATGTCGACGGCGCTCGACAACAGCAGCCACGACTGCAACGTCGCCGTGCAGGCCGAATCGCTGGTGATGACCAAGGAGTACATCGTCAAGACCTACGGCACGCTTCGATACACGATCGGCACCGGCTGCTCGGGCGGGTCACTCGCCCAGTACTGGATCGCCAACGCCTATCCGGGCGTCTACCAGGGGATTCTGCCCACGTGCTCGTTCCCGGACGCGTGGACCTCGGCCACCCAGGTAGCCGACTATGCCCTGCTCGAGCACTATTTCGCCGGCGCGGTGTCGAGTGCGAACTCAGGGGTGACGTGGTCCGAGCCCCAGCAGGCGGCGGTCGAGGGCATCCCGAGCACGGCGAATGCGATGCTCAGCGTCGGGTGCACGAATGTGAACCCGCCCTACACGCCGGCGACCTGCCCGACCGGCTACTTCTACGGGGCCGTCCCGTATTGGCCCTGCGCGGGCGTGAGCAGCCAGCAGCTGTACAACGCCCAGACCAACCCCGGCGGGGTTCGGTGCTCGATCGCCGATCTGAGCAAGAACCTGCTCGGCTTGCGGCCGCCGGATGTGTGGTCCGCGGCCGAGAAGAAGGTCGGACACGGTTTCGCGGGGGTGCCGTTCGACAACATCGGCGTCCAGTACGGCCTTGCTGCGCTGCGCGACGGCCAGATCACCCCGGCCCAGTTCGTCGACCTGAACTCCCACATCGGTGGAGCCGACATCGACCTCAACCCCATCCCCAAGCGGCGGGTCGCGGACGAGCCGGCGCTGGCGAACGCGTACCGCACCGGGCTGGTCAACGAGACCAACAACCTCAACCGGACCGCGATCATCGACTGCCGGGGCCCCAACCCGGGGCTCGCGCACGACTCCTATCGCGCGTTTGCGGTTCGCGCCCGGCTCGACCGCGAGCACGGCACGCATGCCAACCAGCTGATCTGGGAAGGCCCCGACCCCCTCGTGGCCGACGTCAACTGCGAGCTGAACAGCTTCATCGCCATGGACCGCTGGCTCGCCTCGATCGCGCGCGACAAGCGTCGCGGGGGGCTGCCCGAGAAGATCGTCCGCGACAAGCCCGCCGGACTCGGCGACGAGTGCTGGGACGGCGCCGGCCACAAGGTCTCGAACGGGCTCTGCCCGCCCGGCGTCGTGCCCGTGTACGGCACCCCCCGGACGGTGGCTGGCGACCCGATCACGACCGACGCGCTCAAATGCCGGCTCAGGCCGCTGCGCCGCTCCGACTACCTCCCGATCACGTTCACCGACGCCGAATGGGTGCAGCTGAAGCAGGTCTTCCGCGGCGGGGTGTGCAACTTCACCAAGCCCGGGGTGCATCAGCAGCCCACGATCCCATGGCTCACCTACCAGACCGCGTCCGGCCACGTCATCTACGGCGGCCGGCCACTCGGACCGCCGCCGGTGTCGAGGCCGATCCGACCCGCGCGCCGGCACCGGCGGGCCGACTGAGGTAGCGCGCACCGGACCTCGGCGCCGAGATCGCCGATGAGTTCGGCCCGCTCGCCTGGCCTTAACCGATCGGTGCCAACGAGTTCCCCGGAGCGATCTGCGCGCAGTCCTGTGGCGCGGCCTGGCCGGCGAAGCGGTCGGCGAGCCAGGCCGTCGCTGCCGGAATCCACGGCACCGCGCTGCTGATGTGGCTGAGGCTGTCGTACTGGGTGTACTGGACGGGGACGCCGCGAGCGCAGTACTCGCGCGCCAGGAGAAGTTGAGTCCGTGCTTGCCCGCGAGCGCCTGCAGCATCCGGTGGTCGTCGGGGTTCTTCTCGAACTGCATCAGCGCCATCGTTCCGGTGGCGTCCTGCAGCAGCTCCTGGTCCAACCGGATCGCGATCGGAGATCCGGGCGTGAGCTCACCCTCGACGAGGTGTTCCTCGAGAATCTGCCTGCTCAGGTTCGTCGGCATCGTGGAGTGACGCGTACCCGCGTGCCGTGCCGCGAATCCAGGCGGCTAGCGGCGCTTGTGGATCAGCCGGAAGCTGCCTGCGAACCGGTTGTAGATCGCCAAGTCGATTCCGGCGTCGGAGGAAATGCGGTACGTCCGCCCGCCGTCGACGAGGATCGTCACCGGGCTGCCGCTGGCCAGCGTGCGGCACCGCCTCCCGCTGACGCCGTGGATCCGCAGCGGGTGGCAGTGGACATCAGGCAGCGGATTGTCTGTGCCCGGGCCGGTCCCCGGATAGACGTAGATGTGGATCGCCGGGCTGCCCGACGGCGGGGCGAAGGTCGTGAACACGACGCCAGGCTCAGGTGCCATGGTCTGCGCATGCCAGCTGCGCGGATAGCGGACGTCGTAGGAAGCGGTGTGACTTCGATAAGTCCGCCAGCCCTTGTGCGACTCCGCCTGCGCCGGAATCTCGCACAACGCTGCAACCAGGGCGACCATCAACGCCGTCATCCGCCTCCCGGCAAGGGTACTGCAGGACGCGAGACCTCAGTCCCGCGTCCTGCACCCCGATGATGGGCGCGTTCAGTGAGCCGTCGGCGTCTTGAACGCCTGCCGTCCGGCCGTCGGCCGAGCGAAGCGTCGGTGAGCGGCTGCAACCGCCTGGCTGCTGCTGCTCTGTCCACCCACAATCGTGAACATCGCCTGGTTGCAGTTCGGAGTCGCGTTCACGCACCTCGACCCTCCGCTCGAGGGCGGAGCGGCGACCGCGAACACCGGATACGGCGTGTGGTCAACGAACGAGGTCGAGAAGTAGTCCCCGACCATGTATCCCGAGCTCGTGAGCGGAAGCCACGTCAGGTGCATTGGGCCGGCAACGTGCGAGCCCGGGGTCCAGGTGGCACCGCCGTCGTTCGAACGCGACGAGCCCACGTTCAACTGGCACGTACTCGTGCGGCAATTGGCGTTCGAGTAGTAGTAGTAGATCAACGCGAGCCGAGCGCTGGCGCCCGAGGTGGTCGGATCGACGCCCACACTTGGGAAGATGTGGTCGACTCCGCTTCCGACTGGATCGAGCGGGATTCGCGCCGGCGTACTCCACGTGTGCCCGTCCGTGCTGGTGCTCAGCACCGCGTCGCCCGCAACGCGGAAGTTGAAGTTCGACGTACACCCAGGCTCGAACCGGCAGTCCGCCCAGGTCACGTACACCCGGCCCGCTTGGTCGATCTCGGCGGAGGGCAACGGGGTGGCGCGCAGATCCCCGCCGGGGATCTCGGTCCGGATCTCCGAGACGGTCACAGACGCATTCCAGCTTGCGCCGCCGTTGGTGGAGTCGAACGACCGGATGTAGAACGCAGGCGTGTTGAGGTTAAAGCCCAGGTACGGCACGATCACGTGCCCGTCCGGTTGGACGACGGGCTGGCCGCCGAGGCCATGAGCACGGTTTGCGGTCGCCAGCGGCGGGCCCCAGGTGAGGCCTCCGTCGCTGGAGGTCGACATCTGCTCGAGGTCGCTCTCGTTCACGAGGTCGAACTCCGTGTAGCAATGCCCGTAAAAGGGGCTCGCCGGATGGTTGTCGCAGACGCTCCAGTTCTTGTCGAAGAACTGACCTGTTGCTGCGACCACCACCGGGCTGCCCCAGGTCAGGCCGCCGTCCGTAGAGCGGCTCACCACCACGTCAACCACGCTCAAGTTCTCGTGCAGCCCCAGGTATGAGATCAGCCACACATTGTGCTTGGCGTCGTAGGCGACCGATGCGTCGCTGACACGAGCGTAGGGCCCCGTCGGCGTGGAGTATGGCGTGGTGCCGGGCAGGAACCCATGTGTGAACGTGGCCCCTCCGTCTGTCGAGGTGGCGAACCCGATGTCGGAGGCACCGCCGCTGAAGAAGCGCCCCGACTGGAAGGCCGACACGAAGGTTTTCCCAACGGCAAACGTATCCGGCTCGACCTGAGTCTGGTGTTGACTTTCCGCGTTGGTAAATGGATCGCTGCTGATCTGTAGTAGCGGAGCGGCTGCGAGCGCGCTCGCGGAAAACGCGAGCAATGAGATCGAGGCTGCAGCCAGGACGCAGATGAAACACGACCGTCGCAAGTTTGGTCCTCGCTTTCCTGCCAGTGATGGTCCCGTTACGAAGCAGAATGCCGATCAGGATTTGCCTCTGGCTCACCCCCTTTCACGCGCATTGCTGGAGTTGATACCCACAGGCTGAGGGAGCTAGTCAAGTCCTCGCGTCAGCAATCAGCCCATTCTCAGGCTCGGTAGGGAGGTTGTCCCGGCGCGTGTAGAAGTTTGAGGTGACGGCGGTCCTCCGGCCGCGTCCGCTCCGGTTGGGAGCGTTCGCGGCGATCCCGCGAAGATCGAAGGAGGAACCACCGTGAAGCAGACCGTACCGGTCGCGCAGGCGACCAACGATGAGGCTGTGCTTCCGGAGCGCGTTCAGGAGGCGTTCGGCCGGCTGATCGGGGCTGCCAAGGAGGGGTTGCTCGCGCTGAGCGTGGGGGTCGGGCTGGGAGTGCTGAGCGAGATGCTCGAGGAGGAGGTCGACGAGGTCGTCGGTCCGAAGGGCAAGTGGAACTCGGAGTTATCTAGATGGCGCTGGACATAAGATCGATTATCGAGCGTTGATAACGGCCGCCGGCGGCCGCTTGTCGATGGCGGAGCTGTCTGGCCGTGCGGCTGGTTGATCGCGACACTCGGCGACCACGGTCAATCGCGAGGCGGCGGTGAACCTGTAGATGAGATCGTGCCTGGGCGTCAGCCCGTGCACGGGCCCGGTCGCCCGTTGGTACGTGCGTAGATCGCCACGGCCGCGGCAGTCACCGCCGCTCGATAACCGGGTTTGGAGGTCTCGTCTCCCACCCACAGCGCGCAGCGCCCCTCATGGAAGTAGAGGTTGGCGGTGGATTGACCCCCCGCGGGGGCCAGGGCGACGATCCCAGTCGAGCCGGGGATTCCCGGTACCGCGAAGTGGGAGACCGCCGCCCCGCCTTGCTCGAGCGCAGCTTCCTGAACCGACGCGTGCTGCTCACGCGAGGCTTCGGCGGGGGAGCCAAGCTCGGTCACCGAAGAGCCTCCTTGTCCGCCGTCAGCGCCGCTCGTGTTGACCGTGACCCCTTGGATGAACCCCTCCGAAGTCAGCCGCTTCTCGTCGTTGGCGGCGTTCGGATTGCCAGCCTCAGAGGCCGCGACGGTGTGGGCGACTTGCGGTCGGCCGGCGGGATGGAAACCGGTCTCCTCGTTGCCCCGCACCACGTAGGCGCTGATCGCAAGGCCAGTCGAGCTGCTGTGTGAGCTGCTGTGTGAGCTGCTGCCGCACCCCGATACCCCAAGCCCGACAGCCGTCGAGAGCACCAAGCCGATCGCCCGCCTCATCGCAAGCGCGACGCTATAACAACCTCGCAGCCGAGTCCAGCTACCGCGGCGCTCGAGACTTCCGCTCCCGGACAGACGGGGCAGCGCCGGCCTCATAGCGTCGACCGGCGTTTGGCACCGATTCGCGTCGATGAACCTTGCCTGGCGGCGGGGCGCTGAGCCCGAGGTTCTCGCGCGTGAGGCGGAAGCCGAGCGACCGCGTTGCACCAAGCCGCTCGTAGTAACCCTGGGTCCGAGTGCGGATGTCAAGTTGCAGGCCTCCCCCGCGCTCGAGGCCCTCGCGCAGGAGCTTGGCCCCGAGCCCGGCTCCACGGCAGTTGCGGTCGATTAGGAGCATCGAAACGTGAGCCTGAATGAGGCCATCAGACTGGACCTGGATCGCGCCGACGACCCGCCCGCCCATGATCGCAACCAGCGTTGTCACGCCCGGCGCGGTCAGCGCGCGGTAGGTCCGGTCTGGATCGTCCGTGTACTCGACCCATCCCTCCGCCGCCACGAGCGAGATGAGGCCGTCGAGGTGGGCTTTTGTGAACGGCTCGATCGAGGGCTCGGTCATGCGGTATCGGGCGGCTCGGCGAAGGCGATCGCGTTGCCATCCGGATCGGGAATCTTCACGTGGCGGACGCCGTTCGAGTAGGTCTCGATCGGTTCGTGCTCAATGCGCTGAGCGGCGAGATGCTCAAGGAGCGCGTCGAGGCCGGCGACGGCGAGGGTGATCCGGCCCGCGCCCGCCTGGGCCGCGTTCGGCTCGATGAACAGCCAGGCGTGCTCGTCGATCTCCCAGAGGATCTCTTCCCCGACGCGCCGGTCCGGGGATCGGCCGAAGAGCCGCCTGTACCAATCGATGCTGGCGTCCAGATCGGATACCGGGACGCCGGCGAACAGGTGGGTGAGCGTGGCCATCTCAGCACCAGTCTCCACTACATCGCTCCATTCGCCAACAAGAGACCGCAGGAACGGCGCGAAGTCATCGATCGGTCGGATGATGAGCCAACGGAGTTGGCCCGGCTTCGGGCCTCGCCTGTGAGCCTGGTGAGATAATGGCGGTGGTGAACGCGGGGAGCGCCACGGTGAAAGGCGAGTCGTTGTGGCCGCGGCTCGCGGGGCTCCCGCTCGTGGTCGAGGCGTGCGAGTACGAGCGTTTGCACGCCGTCCTCGCTTACGAGTTCGAGCGCATCACGACGCATGTGCGGCTCGTCGGCGCTGGCGCCTGTGGGCTGGGCGAGGATGTCTCGGTGTTCCGCGAGGACGGCACGGCGCTACATGAGAGGAGACCGGCGCTGCCGCTGGAGGGAGAATGGACGCTGGCCGGCTTCTGTGAGCATCTGGCGGCGCTCGAGCTGTGGCCCGAGCCGCCGGAGTGGGCTGTGGCGCTGCGCTTTCGCCAGTGGGCGTTCGAGTCCGCGGCGCTCGACCTTGCGCTGCGCCAAGCCGGCCGCTCGCTGCACGATGTGCTGGGGCTGGAGCCGCAGCCGGTGCGTTTCGTCAACTCGCTCGGCCTCGGCAAGGAGCCTTCGATCGAGCCGGTGCGCCGGCGACTCGCCCGCTCCCCCGGCGTGCGCTTCAAGCTCGACGCGGAGGCGAGTTGGCCGCCGGCGCTCGTCGATGAGGTCGCGGCGACGGGTGCGGTCGACACGATCGACTTCAAGGGCCAGTACGGGTTCGAGGTCAAGGATCCCGAGGCGCTCGGTGCGCTGTACGACCGCGTTCTCCCGGCGTTCCCGGACGCCTATCTGGAGGACCCGCATGACCTGCCCGAGATCGCTCAGCGGCTCGGCGGTCACCTCGAGCGCGTGTCCTACGACGCGCCGATCCGAAGCGCCGAGGACATCGGCGCGACGCCCCTCGCCGCGCGCGTAGTCAACGTCAAGCCGTCGCGCATCGGCAGCCTGCGCAAGCTGTTCGAGGTCTACGCGCGCTGTGCACGGGAGAAACGGCCGATGTATGGCGGTGGTATGGGCGAGCTGGGCGTGGGCCGCGGGCAGATCGAGCTGCTCGCTGCGCTCTTCCACGCCGCTGCGCCCAACGACGTGGCGCCGAGCGCCTACAACGAGGAGGACCCTCCGGGCGAGTTGCCGGCCAGCGCGCTGAGGCCGCGACCCGAGGCCACCGGATTTCGCTGGGCGGGGTAGCCGCGCACCAACCGTCATGCCCTACGCCGTGGATTTCAACGATGTCTCGACCGTCGGCCTCGAGTCCTCACCGGTCTCGGCGGCGCTCGCCGGTCTGCGAGCCCACGAGGCCCGCTACTTCAAGAACAAGTACGACCACGCGTTCACGGTGGAGCCGGCGAGCAACGCCAAGGGGACCATCGACTGGGTGCACCGGATCCTCAAGGAAGAACGCGACATCGTCATCTCCTCTCGCCCTCTCGAGGCTACGGCGTTCCAAGTCGAGAACATCCGAATTGCCTACGTCTTCTACGAGAACGGCCTGTCGATCAACGTGATGTACACCATCGACGACCCCAAGAAGCGGGCGGTCGGGTTCAAGCTCTCCGAAGGGATCGACGTTCCGGCGGAGCTCGCCTCCAGGTTCAAGTTCGCGAGCCAGAAGTCGAAGCTGGCCGGCACCATCCGCGGTTCCTACTTCGCCTTCGAGACCGATTACTGACCTCAGAGTCTCCACTTTGCTCCTGCGCACGACTCAGCGACACCGGGACGCGAAGCCCGGGCTCGGGCGGAATACGAGGGCGTGAAAGCGGCGGTCAGACCTTGATGACTTGGAGCGGCGGGTGAGCCGCCGCGATCGTGTCGTAGTCGTCGTCCTGCGTGACCACGGCGAGGCCGTGCTCGACCGCAGTTGCGGCGATCAGGGCGTCGGTGAGTTTGACCATCCGATGGATCCTCGCCGCCCGGCAGTCTGCGACCAGTCGCGCCCAGCTGACCATGATCGCCTCGCTGATCGGGATCGGGTCGGCCGTTCGCGCAAGCGCGAGCGTGTCGGCGCGACGGGCCCGACTCGCGGCATCAGCGGCGTTTAGGACACCGAGTTGGAGCTCGCCGATGGTTACGACTGATACGGCTACGCGGTCGGGTAGCTCTGCCAGCGGCCGGTCCGTTTCGCCTGCGATGAAGACCGAGGTGTCCAGCAGCCCCGAACCAGGCTCGGTCACAGCTCGTCGAGAGTCTGGCCGGTAAGTTCGTTGAGCTCGCGGGTCAGATCCGGATCGGCGGCACGATCTCGCAGTTGCTGGCGAAGATTGTCGCCGGCGAGCCACCGAGCGCGACGGCCGTGGGGCACGATGTCCGCGACAGGCTCGCCGTGGACGGTCAGCGTGACTCGCTCGCCGGCCTGGACGGCGTCGATCACTTGACCGGTCCGGTTACGCAGATCACGGACCCCAATCTCCACGTGCGACACTGTAGCACTCCTCCGACTGCGTCGGAGTGAGCCAGCACCCGCAGAGCTTCCACCGCGATCGAGATGCACCAAGTGCGGCGGTTTTATCGGGGCCATTCGGGCAGATCGGGAGTCGGCCACAGCTCACGGCTACGGCCGGCAGCGGTGCGCAGAAGATCGGCGCTGATCGTCGTGGTGCTCAGCTCGATGCCGGCGTTGGGCCACTCGCAGGCGATGACCAACTCGCCCGGAGGTGGTAGGGGCCAGAGCCAATACTCCTGACGCCAGACCGACCGGCTCCCACCGCCGCCCCGACCGTGGAGCTCGACAGGCAACACCACGCCTGCCGGATAGACGTGGGCTTCGCCGAGCCACACCGCGTGTCGTTCGATGTGTACGAGCATGAGCTCGAGCGGCGCCACTCCTGGAAGGGCATTGTCGGGCGGCCCCATCCAATCTGGGGTGCGATAGCGCCGTTGGGCCGGTGGCTCAGGCGGGATCTCAGGTGGCTCGAAGAACCCGATGCGTGCAGGTTATGCGCCGGCGCGCGGCCACGGTTGCGCTCGGCCGCCATGCGTGCCGCCGGGGCCTCACCTCGTGCGCGCCACCGCGCCCCGCAACTTCTCGGCCAGCCCTGGTATTGAACGGACGCGCACAACGTTTGAGGAGGCAGCGATGAATCGCAAGCTGGTGCTGCTTTTCGCCACCGTCGCGGCGTTTGCCGCGCTCGCCGCCGTCGCCGGCGCCGCGTCCTCGCCCTCCGTGTCGACGACGAAGGCGGCCTCGGTCACGGGTTCGAGCGCCGTCCTTCGCGGCACGATCAACCCCAACGGAGCCAAGACCAGCTACGTGTTCCAGTGGGGCCTGACCAGCGGCTACGGCAGGTCCAGTCGCGTGCGTTCGGCCGGCGGCGGGACGGTGGCCGTGAGCGTTTCGCTGAAGGTGCGACGGCTGCTCCCCGGAACCGTCTACCACTACCGTGTGGCGGCGATCAGCACGGCCGGCGGCGCGTTCGGCCGCGATCGGACGTTCAAGACCAGGGGCAATCCGCCCCCATACGCTGCCACGGGACCCACCACCCAGGTCAGCGCCCGCGGCGCGACCGTCACCGCGGTGATCAATCCCAACAAGCAGCGGACGACCTGGTACTTCCAGTACGGCCTGACCCCCTCCTACAGCGCCCAGACGGTCGCCCAGTCGCTGCCCGCCGGCAGCGCGCCGGTGACGGTCTCGGCCCAGCTCCAGGGACTCGCGCCGGGGACGATCTTCCATTACCGGATCGTGGCCGTGAATCGCGGGGTGCTCGAGCGTGGCGCCGACGCCGCGTTCATGACCTACCCCACCGTCGCTGCCGTGCCCCGCGTGCGGGCCAGGACCACGCCCCGCCGCGATCGGTTCAGGCCGTTCGTGTTCACGAGCGCCGGACGCGTGATCGGGCCTTCCTGGATCCCGGCCCAGTTCGCGTGCTCGGGCACGGCGGAGGTCCGCTTCTTCCTCGGCCGGCGCCGGGTGATGCGGGAGTTTGCCCCCGTGCAGCCCAATTGCCGGTTCTCGGCCCTGACCACGTTCAACCATCGCCCCCGGCACCGGCATCACCGCGTGAAGCTCCGCGTGCTGGTCCAGTACCTCGGCAACGGCTACCTGGCCCGCCACCGGGCCCGGATCGAGCACGTGTCACTCGGCTAGCCGGTCGGCTCGCCGGCGGCGCCCGCGGGCGGCCGACCGCTCACGCGATCTCGCTCACGCGATCTCGGTCTCCGCCGCCAGCTCGGCGATCACCTTGGAGAGCTGGCTGCCCTGCCAGGCGATCGGCGACCGTCCCGGCTCGTCAAGGACCAGCCGCGCTCCCGGGATCGCCGCCGCGTAAGCCTCGCCCACCGCGCGCGGATGGCCGGGGTCGAGCTCGTCGCTGCTGGCCACGACCGCCACCGGGACCGAGATCGCCGCGAGCTCCCCCAGCGCTCCGAACGGCCGCGAACGGGGAACCGCGCTGAGCGCGTCAGCGACGGCCTCCGGATGCTCGTGCAGCGACAGGCGCTGGCGAATCACCGTCAGCACGGCCTCTCTTGAACCCGGCGGTACGTTCGGCTCTCCATAGGCCTCGAGAAAGCCCTCGACACCGCCTGACCGCAGGCCCTGGGCCAGCGCGTCCCACCGCGCCAGGCGCGCCGGGTCGTCGTTCGTCTCCGGCTCATACGCCGGTGTTATGACAACCAATCCCCCCACTCGGTCGGGGTCGTTGAGGGCCAGCCACAGCAGCGTGTGGGCGCCCATCGAGCTGCCCGCCAGCACCGCCTTGCCCACGTCGAGGCCGTCCAGCACCGCCTGGAGGTCGCGTCCCAGGTCCGGATAACCGTAGGCGGCTGGATCGGGTGCCGGTGAAGATCGTCCGTGACCGCGCGCGTCGTAGGCGATCACGCGGTGGCCGGATCGCTCGAGCGACTTGGAGCCCATCACGACGTAGCGCCTCGTCGCGGTCAGACCGTGGAGCAGCACCACCGGGACGCCGTGGCCCGAATCCTCCGCGGCCAGCCGCACGGCGGCTGCGTCGATCATCCGCTCGCTCATCGCGTGCTTTGTAGCCGATCACCCCGCCCAATGCTGTGGCTACCATCAATGGCAGATGGACGTCACCGACAACACATTTCAATCGGCGGTAATCGAGCGATCGCACACCTTGCCCGTGGTCGTGGACTTCTGGGCCGAGTGGTGCGGGCCGTGCCGCCAGCTCGGCCCCGTGCTCGAGCGCGCGGTGGCCGCGCGCGCCGGCAAGCTCGAGCTGGCCAAGGTCGATGTCGACGCCAGCCCGGTCGTGGCCCGGAGCTATCGGATCCAGGGCATCCCGGCGGTCAAGGCGTTCCGCGATGGCAACGTCGTGGCCGAGTTCGTCGGCGGCCAGCCGTCGGCGGCGGTCGAGCAGTTCCTGGACTCGTTGTTGCCCTCGGAGGCCGATGCGCTCGTGGCCGAGGGTGACGAGCAATCCCTGCGGCGGGCCTTGGAGCTCGAGCCGCTCCGCGCCGACGCCGCGGTCCCGCTGGCGCGCATGCTCCACGCCCGCGGCGAAAGCGACGAGGCGCTGGCGCTGGTCAGGCGGATCCCCGGAAGCTTCGCCGCCGACGGTCTGGCCGCTCGGATCGAGCTCGAGCAGCGCGGCGACGGCGAGGCCCAACCTGATCTGCGCGAGGCCTTCGCCGCCCTCGACGCCGACGATCGCGAGCGGGCGCTCGATCTGCTGCTGCGCGCGCTTCCCGGCGCCGACGGCGCGCGCGAGGACATCCGCCGGGTCGTCGTGGGGATCCTCGACGAGCTCGGCGTGGAGCATCCGCTCGCGCGCCGGTCCCGCCGGCGCCTGGCCTCGGCTCTCTACTAGCTCACACGGCCAGCGTCAGCTGCTCGTCGAGGTCCTCGGTGGCGGGCTGCAGGCCCGCCACCCGCACCCCGATCAGCCGCACCGGCCGCGACGGCGCGAACCGCCTCAGCAGGTCGCGCGCCACCGGTCCCACCCGCTCCGCCGAGCCGACCGGGTCGGCCAGGGTGCGGGCCCGGGTATGGGTCGAGAAATCGTCGAGCCGGACCTTGATGGCGACTGTGCGGCCACATCGACGCTGATCGGCCAGCGCCGCGCACAGCCGCTCCACGAGCCCGTCGAGGATCTGCTCGAGCCGCCGGCGGTCCGAGATGTCGTAGTCGAACGTCGTCTCGCGGGATTCGGAGACGACCTTGCGCTGCTCGGTGACCGGCGCGTCGTCCTCGAATCGCGCGCGGCGTTGCAGCTCGGCCGCGAACCGCGAGCCGAACCGCGCGGCCAGCGGCGCCGGCGGGGCGCCGGCCAGCTGGGCGAGCGTGGTGATGCCGATGCTGCGCAGCCGCTCGACCGTCTTCGGGCCGATGCCGGGAACCAGCCCGCACGGCGCGTCCGCGAACCGCGCGCACGCCGCCTCCGGAGTCAGGACGACGAACCCGCGGGGCTTCTCCGCGTCGGATGCGACCTTGGCCACGAGCTTGCTGGGGCCGATCCCGATCGAGCAGCCGAGCTGCGTCTGGCACCCGATCTCGCTCGCCACCAGGCGCATCGTCGCGTGCGGCGCCGGCAGACCGGTCAGCTCGAGATAGGCCTCGTCGAGCCCCACCACCTCCACCGTGTCCACGTGTGATCGCACGATCGTCATCACCTGCGCCGACGCCTCGCGGTAGTAGGCGAAGTCGGGGGGCAGGAAGACCCCGTCGGGGCACAACCGGCGCGCCCGCGAGGCCGGCAGCGCCGAGCCCACGCCAAACCGGCGCGCCTCGTAGGAGGCGGTGGTGACGACGGCGCGGGGACCGCTCCCGGCGACGATCACCGGCAGGCCACGAAGCTCGGGCCGGCGCCGAAGCTCGACCGACACGTAGAACGCGTCCATGTCGAGATGAGCGACGCAACGTGCCGACATTCACCTGAGGCTAGGCGACGGGTCAGACGGCGTCTACCGCCCGACCGGCGCCAGCCCAAGCGGTGGCGGGCCCTACGACGTCGACCAGACCGTGCCGACGCCGGCGAAGCCCAGGGCGCCGGCGGTGTTCTGGTTGAAATCCCATTCCCGGCCGCCCACGTACGGGCCACGGTCGTCGACGACCGCCGTCACCGTGCTGCCGCCGTAGCGGAAGGTGACCCTGGTTCCGCAGGGAAGCGACTTGTTGGCCACGCCGAAGCCGGCGTGAAAGCCGCAGGCGGTGGAGCCGGCGTCGTCATACCAGGACGCGAGGCTCTCGGTGAACAGGGTTGCCCTGCCGGCGGCCGCGCTGGAGCCGGTGTTCAAGCGGTCCCCGCGAAACCGAACTCGCAGCTGCTCCCCGCCGGCAGCGGTGGCGCCGGCGGCCGGTCGGTAGCGGATCTGAAACCCGCCATGAGGACCGGTCTGAGCCGAGCCGAGCGGGTGCCAGCGGCCCCCCCAGTGGCCTTCGAGCTGCACCTGACGGCCGGCGACGGCCGGGCGCAGCTTGCCCCGTACAGCGACGGATTCGACGGTCAGCACATCGATCGACCGGTGCCCGAGCTGGAACTTCGACGCCACCGAGACCGGTTGGGGCGAGCTCGGCGAGAGCGCCGCGGGAGCGGTGCCGACGGCGTGCGCGCTCGCGACGTCGGTCGTCGAGCCGCCGCCCGCCACCGCACGCAGTATTCCCGACCGGCGCAGCGGGACGATGAACCGGAAGTGGCCATCGCCGCCGATCGTGGTCGAGCTCAGCGTCTGCCAGTTCCGCGTGCCGGCGCGGGCGAACTCGAGCAGGACCGATTGTCCGGCCGAGCCCGTGGACGCCCTTCCGCTGACCGTCACCTGCCGGCCGAAGCCGACGTGATCGGAGGTGACGTCGATCCGGATTGCGCCCTGAGCATCTGGCTGCCCCACGGCGAGCGCGACCGCGGAGGTGGGAATTGTCAGCAACAACGCCCCGGCGGCCACGTTGACCGCCCGGGATCTGCGCATCATGCGCCTGGACCTCATGATGATGGTCCCTCCTATTGATCATCGACCGGGCGCCTACGGGGTTAGCTGACGGGCTCGCGGCCGACCCACATCGCACGGTGCTCGTGCTGATGAGGTGGTCGCTACAACCAGCGGCCGGCTGGTAGCCGGGCGGTCGATTCGCCCCGGCCGGGTGGAAGCTCTGCTACCCGGCAGCGGGTTCCCCGTTCGCCCTCGCACCGGGCAAGGACGACTCGGCAAGTCGAAATACGACCGAAGGAGGTTGGCAGCGAAGGTTTGGATCTTGTGTGATCTCCCTCACAGATGCTCAGCCACTCAGTCCCCTGCGGACGCCGGCAGCAGCCCGGCCTCGCGGACGCCAACAACAGCCCGCCCCCGCCGGTCGCGGTCCGTCACGGCCCTCCGCCCCCCGATTCCCTCGCCCTGCAAAAATGGCCCCGTGGCCAATCAGGACCGGCTCACCGGGCTCGACAGCTCGTTCCTTCACCTCGAGCGCGACGCGGCGCACATGCATGTCGCCGGCTGCATGGTGTTCGAGGGGCAAGCTCCCGCGTACGAAGATCTCGTGGACGAGGTCCTCTCGCGGCTGCACCTCGTCCCGCGCTATCGGCAGCGTCTCGCCTTCGTGCCCCTGAACCAGGGCCGGCCGGTGTGGGTCGACGACCCCCACTTCAACATCACCTATCACGTTCGGCACACCGCGCTGCCCCGGCCGGGCGGCGACGAGGAGCTGAAACGGCTCTGCGGCCGGGTCTTCTCGCAGGCGCTCGATCGCGCGCGCCCCCTGTGGGAGCTGTGGCTGGTCGAGGGGCTCAGCGATGATCGCTTCGCGGTCCTGTCGAAGACCCATCACGCGCTCGTCGACGGGATCTCCGGCGTCGACATCGCCACGGTTCTGTTCGACACCTCCCCGGACCCGATGCCGGTCGCCGCGCCCGATCACGAATGGGTGCCAAAGCCGCTTCCGGGCCGCGCGCAGCTGTTGGCCGACGCGCTGCTCGAGCGCGCCACCGTCCCGGGGGAGATCGTCCGCGGCGTCCGGGCGACGGTGAGGGGACCGCGACAAGTGGCCCGCCGCGTCGGCGGCGCGCTCGTCTCCGTCGGCGCGATGGCGTGGGCCGGTCTACAGGCCGCGCCTCCGAGCCCGTTCAACGTGCGGATCGGCCCGCACCGCAGGTTCACCTGGGTCCGCAGCGATCTGGCCCAGTTCAAGGCGATCAAGGACGAGCTCGGCGGGACCGTCAACGATGTCGTGCTGACGGTTGTCACCGGCGCGCTCGGCCGCTACATGCGCCGGCACGGCCACGCCACCGACGTCGACCTGAGGGCGATGGTCCCCGTCTCCGTCCGCGCCGACGTCGAACGCGGTGCCCTCGGCAATCGCGTCGCCGCGATGTGGGCGCCCCTTCCCGTCGGGCTCACGGATCCCCGGAAGCGGCTACGGCGGATCAGCGCAGCGATGAAGGACCTGAAGGGCTCGGGACAGGCGGTCGGAGCGCAGATGCTGACCGAGCTGTCGGGATTCGCGCCTCCGACGATCATGGCCCAGGCGGCGCGTCTTCAGGCTCGCCAGCGGCTGTTCAACCTGGTGGTCACGAACGTGCCGGGGCCGCAGGTCCCGCTGTTCATGCTGGGCCGCGAGCTGGAGGCCCTCTACCCGATGGTGCCGTTGGCGGAGAACACCGCGCTCGGGATCGCGATCATGAGCTACAACGGCCAGCTGAATTTCGGTCTGGTCGCCGACTACGATGCCCTCGCGGACGTCGAGACGCTGGCCGATGAACTCGGCACTTCGATCGAAGAGCTGGCCGCAGCTGCCGGGGTCACCGCCGGCGCCACGCCCCCGCGGCCGACCGCATCGCGCGCCCGCGCCCTCCCCACTCCGGAGTGAAGCTGACAACGGCTCTCGAGCGGCTGGCGATCATCGTCGCCTCGCTGGTGCTGTCGATCGGGCTGATCGCGGCGCTGTCCGGGTTCTTCGCCGGGCGTGATCAGGCCGGGGTGTCGAGCGCGGCGACGCCGGTGGGGCAGCAGTTTCGCGACCTCGGGGATGCCCACCTGAAGCCGGGCCAGCCTCACCCCGCCTACAGCTCGGATCCCCCCACCAGCGGTGCCCACGTCCCCGAGCCGGTGCGCCGCGACGAGGCCAAGTTGAACGACGATCAGCTGCTACAGGCGCTGGCGGCGGGAAACGTCGTGATCATGTACGGCGGTCGGACTCCGCCGCCCGGGCTGCGGGCGGTCGCGCGGTCCGTGGCCGCGCCGTTCACGGCGCCGCTGGCGGCGGCGGGCCAAGCGGTGATCCTCGCCCGGCGGCCCGGCACGGCGGGATTGATCGGCCTCGCCTGGGCCCACATGATCCGGGTCAGCAGGGCCAACGACCCCCTGCTGCGCGAGTTCGTCGACTACTGGCTGGGCCGCGGGAGTCCCAGGGGCTGAACCAGGGCTGAAACCCCCTACCTGACGGCGATCGTCATCCGCGTCAACACGCACAGCCTGCCGTCATCGTCGGTCATCTCGATCTCCCACACCCACGTGGTCCGGCCCCGGTGCCGGCGCGTGGCCCGGGCGTGGATCGAGCCGCCGGTGATCGGCCGCAGGAAGCTCGTCTGGTTGGAGAGGCCCGACACCGTCTTTCCCTGCGGAACCACCGCGATCGCCGTGCCCAGTGAGGCCAGGCTCTCGGCGATCGAGGCGTAGACGCCGCCATGAACGAGTCCGCTCGGCTGCTTGAGCTCGTCGCGGACCACGACCCGCCCCAGGGCGAGCGCGTCGGTCACCTCGATCAGCTCGAGGCCGTACAGGCCGTCGAATCCCTGCCCGACCCGGAATTGAAGCGCCTGGTCCACGAGGACCCGGCACATTATTGGTTTCACGGTGCGCTTCATTCCCCGGCGGGCTTCTCTACGCTACTCCGGGCGATGCCATCTCTGGACAACCTCCCCGCCGATCAGCGGGCGGTCCTGCAGCTCGTGCTGCAGCGGGGTCGAACCTACGACGACATCGCCACGCTGCTGTCGATCGATCGTGGCGCCGTTCGCCAGCGCGCGCGGGCGGCGCTCGACGCGCTCGGGCCGGACACCGGCGTGGCGCCCGAACGCCGCGCGCTGATCACCGATTACCTGCTCGGCCAGCTGCCGCCGCAGGTCGCAGAGACCACGCGGGAGCACATGGCGCAGTCGCCGCCGGAGCGCGCCTGGGCGCGCGTCGTGGCCTCCGAGCTCGCGCCGATCGCCTCCGCGCCGCTGCCCGAGATCTCGGCCGACGCCTCGGGGCGCGACACCGGCACGCCCGAGCCCGCCCCCGGAGGCGCGCCCGAGCCCGCGCCCGGGCCCGCCTCCGGGCCTGCGCCCGGGCCCGGTTCCCGGACCGGCCGGAGCTCACGCCGCGGCGGCGCGGTCCTGCTCGGGCTCGGCGGACTGGCCGTGGTCGCCGCCGTGGTCATCGTGATCGTCTTGGTCAGCGGCGGCAGCAACAAGCACAGCTCCTCGACCACATCCACCGGCGCGGCGGCGAGCACCACCCCGACCACTACCGCCACGTCAACGACCCCGACCCGCGTCGTCGGGCGGGTCAACCTGCTGCCTCCCGGCGGTGGCACGAGCGGGGCGAAGGGCGTCGCCGCAGTGGTCAAGCAGGGCAACAACCAGGACATCGCGATCGTGGCCGAGGGCGTGGCGCCGAATACCAAGCACGACGCCTACGCCGTGTGGCTCTACAACTCGCAAACCGACGCCGAGCTGCTCGGCTTCGTCAACCCCGGGGTGGGCAGCAACGGCCGCTTCTCGGCCGCCAGGCAGCTCCCCACCAACGCCGCCCGCTTCAAGGACATGGTGGTCACACTCGAGACCCAGGCGCAGCCCCGCCAGCCGGGCAGGATCGTCCTCCAGGGCCAGCTGAGCGGCGTCTCGTAGCAGCCGGTCAGCCGCAGACCCGCTCCAGCCCCGCCAACGCCTCGTCGAGCCGCTTCGCCGTGGCCCGGCGCAGCATCAACCCGCCGGTGCGTGAGTAGCCTCGGAGCCTCTGGCGCTGGGCGATGGTGACCTTCGTCCCCGACCCCTCCGGCTCGAGCGCGATCTCGGTGACGGACTCGATCAGCACCCGCTCGAACGGGGATCCCGCGATCTCCTGCTCCCAGGCCCGCTGCCACGGCGGCTCGGAGGCGAGCAGGCGAAAGTCCATCCGGACCGGGCGCCCCTTCTTCGTCTTGAACACCTGCGTCCAGCGATCCGGCTCGACCCCCTCCATGCGCGTCACCCCCGGCCACCACCGGGGCATGTGGTGGGGATCCTCGAGCACTTCCCACACCCGCTCCGGTGCGGCTTGGATCGTCCGGCTGCGACGGGCGACCGCCATCAGCTCTCGTAGGTGAGGAGGGCGTGGACGGGATGGGGCGCGAGCCGAGCCCGGCCGCCGAGGGACGCGAGCTCGATCAGGAAGGCGCAGCCCACGATCTCGCCGCCGAGCCCCGAGACGAGCTGGCACAGCGCGCTGGCGGTCCCGCCCGTGGCCAGCAGGTCGTCGTGGATCAGCACTCGGGCGCCGCCGGCCAGCGCGTCCGCGTGAACCTCGAGGGCGTCGATCCCGTACTCGAGCACGTACTCGGCGCTGACGGTCTCGTGCGGCAGCTTCCCCGGCTTGCGGGCGGGAACGAACCCGGCGCCGAGCTCCCGCGCCAGCGCCCCCCCGAGGATGAATCCGCGCGCCTCGGCCGCGACCACGAGCTCGACCCCGGCCGGCGCCACGGACGCCTTGAGGCCCGCGACGGCCGCCGCGAGCGCGCCGGGGTCCAGCAGCAGCGGCGTGATGTCCTTGAACACGATCCCCGGCCGCGGGAAGTCGGGGATGTCGCGGATGAACGACCTCAGCTCCAGGCTCACGGCGGCTGGGGGTTCATCGATGGGCCCTGAAGAAGCTACGTGGCGATCTTGCGCAGATCGCGGATCAGCAACAGGTGCTTCAGATGGGTCGTCACCGAGGCCAGGTTCTCGAGTGCCTCGACCGCCTCCTTGCGACGCTCGGGGTTCCGGGAACGAAGCGCGGGTGCGAGGATGCTCTGCAACAGCTGCGCCTCGCGATCGGCGGAGCTTCGGAACACGCGCAGATTGCGCCCGCCGACGCCGTAGCGGGCGAGTTCGGAGACCGCCCGGACGATCTCGCGCTCGGTCTCGTCGTAGTAGCGCACGCCGGCCCGGTTCTCACCCTTGATCACGCCGAAGTCGACCAGCTCCCGGACGAGCTGGGGCTCGGCGCCGGTCTCCTCGACCACGTCCTCGAGCGAGTACAGCGCGCCGGGGTCGCGAACCGCGACCGTCGCGCGCCGCAGCGAGCGCGGCTCGCCCGGCGGGGAGACGTCGCGGTCGGTCCGCCCCCCGGCGAGCTCCTGGCGGATCACCCGCAGCGGCAGGAACTCGTCGCGCTGGAGCCGCAGGATCGTGCGCAGCCGCTGGATGTCGGCCTGGGTGTAGAGGCGATAGCCGCCCTGCGTCCGGCGCGGGGAGAGCAGCTTCTGATCCTCCAGGTAACGGATCTTCGAGATCGAGATGTCGGGGAACTCCTGGTTCAGCGCCTTGCACACGGCGCCGATCGTCACCGCCTTGCGTGGCCTGCCGGCGGCCTCCTCGGCGGGATCGGGTAGCTCCACGTCGGGACCGCGGGTTTCGGAGATGGCCATCAGCGACTGAGGTACGCGAGCTTGTACTTGCCGACCTGGAGCTCGTCCCCGTCGGCCAGCTTGTGCGACTCGATCCGGCTCCGGTTGACGTAGGTGCCGTTCAAGGACCCGCAATCGTCGAGGTAGTAGTCGCTGCCGCGGCGGACCAGGATCGCGTGATCGCGGGACACGGTCACGTCGTCGAGGAAGATGTCGCTGTCCGGCCGGCGCCCGACCGTGAGCCGATCCTTCTCCAGCGGGAAGCTCTCCCCGGCGCGCCCGCCACCGGAGCGGATCACCAGCGCGGCGCCGCGGGCCACCACTTCGCCCAGCTCCACCTCTTCGATCTCGCCCGTCTCGCCGACCTTGTAGGTGGCCGTGGTGGCGCCGGGCGGGGGGTCCGACTGGGCCAGGAAGGCACCGCACCGCTGGCAGTAGTTGGCGCCCTCGGCATTGGCGAAGCCGCACTCTGGACAGTGCTGGGCCACGGCCGGGTAGCCGCCTACTCGGTCTCTGCCGCGGGGACGCGACCGGCGAGGATGTCAGTCAGCTGCTGGACGTCCGCGCCCGAGATCACCAGCTCACCGCTCTCGTCCTTCTTGCGCAGCCGGTTCACGAGCTCGGCCCGGAGGATGTCGATCTTCCCGTGCAGGATCCGCCGCCGGTAGGAGATCTCCATCTCCTCCTCGGTCAGCTCCTTGATGAGATCCTTGAGCTCCTGATCGGTCAGGGAGCCGAGGTCTGGGAACGTTTCCATGCGGTCAGCACCTCCCGGGTTCGGCAAGGTCGGGGCGAAGCGCGAGTATACCCAGCATTGTCAGAGGGTCAATCTGAGCTTGAGACTTTGCGCTGACGCAGTTCCAGCACGCCCCGGCGGACGTACAGCGCGCTGGCCAGCAGCGACAGCGCCAGCCCCAGGTAGAGCATGATCAGCGCGAGCCAGTGGAGCCCGACCATGGCGAAGAACGGCGCCCCCATCGTCGGCGCGACGCCGAGCCGTCCCGGCCAGTTGATCTTGAGCTCGACCCCGAGCCTGATCCCGTAGCGGCTCAGGAGCAGCATGAACAGCTCGCGCGCCACCACGAGCGCGATCGCCCAGCGCGGCAGGAGCTGGAAATGCCACATCACCACCATCCCCGAGATCACCAGCAGCCGGTCGACGATCGGATCCAGCAGCGCCCCCAGGCGGCTGTACTGGCCGGTCAGCCGGGCCACGAAGCCGTCCACGTAGTCGCCCCACCCGATGATCGCGAACAGCACCGCGGCCAGCGCGTCGACGCCGTCGTCGCTGGACAGGGCGACGAGCAGGAACACGGGGATCAGCGCCAGGCGGACGAACCCGATCGCGTTCGGGACCGTCCACGGATGCAGGGGCTGGTCGGAGCGCGTCTGCGCCGGCGCCGGCCCCGAGCGGTCGATGCCGAGCAGGCGACGCTTGCTGAGACCGGCCCGCGACGTCAGGGCAGTCCTCGCCAGATCTCCGCGATCGCTTCCGCCGCGCCCTCGATCGGCACCGTCCGCGCCTCGCGGCCTCGCCGAACCTGCACCTCGACCTCGCCGCGCTCGAGCGTGCGCCTCCCCACCGTCACCCGTGCCGGGCAGCCGAGCAGCTCGGCGTCGGCGAACTTCTCCCCCGGGCCGGCGTCGCGGTCGTCGTAGAGGACGTCGAGACCGGTGTTCTGGAGCTCGCGATACAGCCGCTCGGCGCGCGCCCGCTCCTCGCTGGCCTCCCGGCCCAGCCCTACCAGCTCGACGTCGAACGGGGCCATCGTCCGCGGCCACGAGATCCCCTGCTCGTCGGCGTACTGCTCGACCGCGGCTGCCGCCGCCCGCGCCGGCCCGAATCCGTAGCAGCCCATCCAGATCAGCTGTTCGGCGCCGTGCTCGTCCAGGTACCTGGCCCCGAGCGGCTCGGAGTAGCGGGTGCCGAGCTTGAAGATGTTGCCGACCTCGATCGCCGGCTCGATCCGGATCGCTGAGCCGTTGACGCTGTCGCCGGCCACGACCGTGCGCACGTCCACGGTCTCATACCGGAAATCGCGGCCGGGCTCGACCCCGCGCAGGTGGGCATCGAGACGGTTGGCGCCGGTCACGTAGCCGCCGGGCGCCACCGCCTGATCGAGCAGGATCGGCATCTGCGCGCCGACCGGGCCGATGAAGCCGGGAGGGCCGAGGCGCTCGGCCACCTCCTCGGGCCGGGCCGGCCTGAAGTCCCGTCGTAGCGCGGTCTGGAGCTTGATGTCGTTGACGCGGTGATCGCCGCGCACGATCACCAGGCGCCAGGCGTCGCCGTCGAGGATCACCGGGTAGGCCTTGAGCAGAGCTCCGGCCGGCACCCCCAGGGCGCCGGCCACGTCCTCGACCGTCGTCATCCCCGGGGTCTGGACCTCGACCGGTTCGGGAAGCGGCGCCGGCAGCGGCACCGGCTGGGCCTGCGCCGTGGCCACCTCCACGTTGGCGGCATAGCCCGGCGCCAGCGCGACGTCGTTCTCGCCCGCCGGGCACGGCGCCATGTACTCGTGGGCGCCGAGGCCGCCCATCATCCCCACGTCGGCCTCGACCCGGTACCACTCCAGGCCGCAGCGGTCCATCATCCGGCCATAAGCCTCGACGTGCTTCTGATAGGCGGCGTCCAGCGCCTCGGCGTCGCGGTCGAAGGTGTAGGAGTCCTTCATGATGAACTCCCGGGTGCGCAGCACGCCGGCCCGCGGACGGGGCTCATCGCGCTCCTTGACCTGGAAGTGGTAGAGGATCAGCGGCAGGTCCCGGTAGGAGCGCACGGCGGCGGCGACGTGGCCGGTGACGATCTCCTCGTGGGTCATTGCCAGCACCATGTCCGCGCCCCGGCGGTCCTTGAGCTTGAATAGCTCCTCGATCCGATAGCGGCCGGAGCGCCGCCACGGCTCCGCCGGGTGCAGCACCGGCATCAGCATCTCCTGGCCGCCGATCGCGTTCATCTCCTCGCGCACGATCTGGACGATCTTCTGGTGCACGCGCCACCCGGCCGGCAGCCACGACCACAGCCCGGAGCCGACCTGCCGGATCAGTCCCGCGCGCACCATCAGCTTGTGGGAGATCGCCTCGGCCTCCGCCGGGGGCTCGCGCTCGGTGGGCAGGAAGTAGCTGGACAGACGGGTCATCGGTGGGCGCCAAGCCTACTCGCGGCCATCTGATAGAAGAAGCTACCGACCGCATCTCCGACAGCGAGGAGCCAACCGATGGCCTACGCAGTTCCCGACCTTCCCTACGCCTACGACGCGCTCGAGCCGACGATCGACGAAGAGACGATGCACCTGCATCACGACAAGCACCATCAGGCCTACGTGACCCAGGCCAACAACGCGCTCGAGGGCACGGAGTGGGCCGACAAGCCGGTCGAGGACGTCCTCCAGAACCTGGACCGGCTGCCCGACGACAAGCGCACCGCGGTCCGTAACAACGGCGGCGGCCACTACAACCACTCGCTGTTCTGGGAGTGGATGGCGCCCGACGGCGGCGGTTCGCCAGATGGCGCCCTGGCCGACGCGATCAACTCGGCCTTCGGCTCCTTCGACGACTTCAAGGCGCAGTTCAAGGACGCCGGCGTCAAGCGCTTCGGCTCGGGTTGGGCGTGGCTGGTACACAGCGGCTCGGGCCTGGCGATCGTCTCCACCGCCAACCAGGACAACCCGATCAGCGACGGCCAGACCCCGCTGCTGGGCGTCGACGTGTGGGAGCACGCCTACTACCTCAAGTACAACAACCGGCGCCCCGACTACATCGACGCCTGGTGGAACGTGGTCAACTGGCCCAAGGTGGCGGAGGGCTTCTCCAAGCTCAGCTGATCCGGGGCCGCGCTGCGCGCGGCGTCCAGTGATGGCTAGGCCCGGGTGAAGCGCCGGCCGGCGACCGGGGAGAGCTCTTCGTCGATCTGGACGGCCGCGGCCTCCATCGCCGCGATCCGCTCCGGCGTCATCGCCGTCGCGTCCTCGTTCTCCGACAGCCACTCGCGGGCCTCGGCGGCCCGCGCCTCGTCGCGCACCACCTTCTTGCCCGCGGCGTAGTAGCGGTCGATCTCGGCGAACAGCTCATCCACGAGCCGCTCGGTCGGCACCTTCTTCAGCGGCTCGCCGCGGGAATAGATCATGCCCATGTCCTTGGCCCCGGTGATGCCGAAGTCGGCGTGCCGGGCCTCGCCGATCCCGTTCACGGCACAGCCGAGCACCGACACCTCGATCGGGTCCTCGTAGGCCTGCAAGCGCCGCTCGACCTCGGCCACGACCGAGTCCATGTCGAACTGGAGCCGTCCGCAGGTCGGGCAGGCGATCAGCACCGGGCCCCGCTGGCGGAGCTTCAGCGCCTTGAGGATCTCCCACGCCACCTTGACCTCCTCCTCGGCGTGGAACGTCGAGAGCGAGATCCGGATCGTGTCGCCGATCCCGTCGGCCAGCAGGGTGCCGAGGCCGACCGCCGACTTCAGCGAGCCCGACCACTTCGTCCCCGCCTCGGTGACGCCGAGGTGCAGCGGATACGGGATCCGCTGAGCCAGCAGCCGGTTGGCCGCGATCGTGTTCGGCACCGACGTCGACTTCATCGACACCTTGAAGTTCCGGAAGTCCAGCCGCTCCATCAGCTCGACCGTCTCCACCGCCGCGGTGACCAGCGCCTCGACCGGGTTCTCGTACTCGAGCCGGCGCAGATGGGCGGGCAGCGAGCCCGAGTTCACCCCCACGCGCAGCGGCGTGCCGAGCTCGGTCGCCCGGGCCGTGACCTGCGCCACCTTGTCGGGACCGCCGATGTTGCCGGGGTTCAGCCGCACGCAGTGGGCGCCGGCGTCGAGCGCCTTGAGCGCCAGCGTGTAGTTGAAGTGGATGTCGGCGATCACCGGGATCGGGGACTGGCGCACGATCGTCTTCAGCGCCGCGACGTCCTGATCGCGCGGGACGGCGACGCGGACGATGTCGGCGCCGGCGTCGGCGACCCGCCGGATCTGGTCCATCGTCGCCCCCAGATCGGCCGTCTCGGTCTTCGTCATCGTCTGCACGGCGACCGGCGCACCGCCCCCGATCGGCACCCCGCCCACGCGGATCTGGCGCTCTGAAGCCATGGGGTCAGTGTAGTCAGGACCCCGTGGAGGCCTGTTTCCGCGAGGTTACGGACGCGTACACCTCGGCCAGCGCCGGCGCCGCCACGTCCGGCGCGACGGTCTCCCGCGCCCGCGCCATCGCCCGCCGCCGGGCCCCCGGGTCCTCCCGCAGGCGTCCGATCGCCGCCGCCATCGCCGGCGGGTCGTCCGGCGCCACCAGCCACTCCTCGGGCACCAGCTCGGGGAGCGCCCCGACCCGCGAGGCGACCACGGGTAGGCCCGCCGCCATCGCCTCGGCGGCGGCCAGGCCGAAGCTCTCCCCCGAGCGCGAGGGCACGAGGGCGACCACCGCCTCCGCCCGCAGCCGGGCCAGCGCCCGCTCGTCGAGCCGGCCCGCGAGCCGGGCGGTGGGGAACCGGGCCTCGAGCCGGGCGCGCTCCTGCCCCTCCCCGGCGATCACCAGCGGCAGCCCGGCGATGCGGCAGGCCTCGATCGCGACGTCGATGCCCTTCTCCGGGGCCAGTCGGGCCGTGACCAGGGCGTGCCCTCCCGCGCCCGCGGCCGGTGCGGCGGCGAATTCGCGCACCACCGCGGGCACGACGTGGGTCTCGCCGAGCGGGGCCCCGAGCGCGTGGAGCCGCTCCAGCGCGAACCGGCTGGGGACCACGAACGCGTCGGCCTGGGCCGCGAGCCGTCGCTGCCACAGCGCCAGCGAGGCCCCGTAGGCGATCGCCTCGGCGCGCGATCCGCGGCAGCCCAGCATCACCCCGGGGGCGGTGTTGCGCCCGTGGCAGCGGGTGCACTCCTGGCCGCGGGTGAAGCACACCCCGACCGCGCACACCAGCCGGTACTGGTGCAGGTGGAGGACCACCCTCGCGCCCGCCGCCCGGGCCGCCGCCAGCGCCCGCCAGCCGAACGACGGCTGGAGGTTGTGAGCGTGCAGAACGCGCGCCCGGGTCCGCCTCACCGCCCGCGCGACCTCGTCCGGGGCCAGCCCCCCTCCCAGCAGCCCCGCCGCGGCCGCGGTGCGACCGAGCAGCGAGGAGTCCCGCACGAGCACCTCCGCGTCCTCGCCCAGGTGCTCGCGCACCAGCCACAGGAGGTCCGCCACCGCCCGTTCCTCGCCCCCGGTGGTCCGGTAGCGGTTGTGCAGGAACAGGATCAAGGCTTGCCGAGCACGAGGCGTCAGGTGCCCCGTCGGCGGCGCAGGGCCAGACCCCCGAACGTGGCTGCGGCCAGCGCCAGGACGACCAGCACCACGATCAGCGGGGTGGGGAGAAACGAGCCCGACGACGAGCCGCCGCTCGCCGACCCGGTGCGGTGGAGCTTTCCCTCCTGGGCGAGCAGCGCCCGCTGGATCACGTCGTTGCAGTCGGTGTATTCCGCCACCTCGGCCGGCATCGTCCGCAGCGCATCCTCGAGCGCGGCGATGCTGTAGGTGCGGGTCAGGGTGTCGTGGGAGTTGCAGTCGGCGATCACAGCGGCGCCGCCGCTCGCCGCCGGCGCGGGCACGGCGGCGCCAAGGCCGATCGCGATGGCGAGCAGCCCGGCGAGCAGCGCGAGCAGTCGGTGCCGTTGAATCATCGAACGCACGAGGAAACGGTCCCCTTGGACGGCGGCGAGGCTAGCAACTGGACCGCCGCCTCAAGCCGGGTGCTGAACCAGCACAACCGGCGCGGGCGGCGCCGGGGCGAGCAGCGTGGCCGCGCGGGCCCCGATCGCCGCCGGCGTCAGCGTCCACGGCTGGGCGAGCGCGAACCGCTCGACCAGGTGACCGGCGACGATCCGGCGCGAGATCATGCTGGTGCCCGCCGGCGCCGGCGTCACCGCGGTGTCGAGGGGGCTGCCCACGACGTCGATCTCGTGGACCGCGACCGGCGCCGCCGGCGTCCCGTTCCAGGGGATCCCCCGCAGGTAGAACGCGAGCGGGTCGATGGCCAGCTGGCCGTTGTAGACGACGATCCCGCGCGGCCCGCTCGGCCGGCCGAGCGCGGCGGCGACGCCGCGCCAGTCCGGCCGCTGGTACTGGGGGTGATCGCCGATCCGGACCAGGGCCACCACGAACGCGGTGCCCACCACCGCCGCCACCGCCGCCCCCGGGACCCGGGCGCGCGAAGCCGTGCAGGCCGCGCCCACCACCACCGCCAGCGGGATCCACGCCGGCATCAGCGCCCGCGCGATGTAGAAGTCGTGCCGGGCGACCGCGAGCAGCAGCGGGATCAGCAGCACCGCCGCCGCCAGCACGGCCGCGATCCCCGCCCCGCGCAGCTCGTGGCCATCGGCTCCGGAGACCAGCAGCACGATCAGCACCGCCGCGAACAGCGCCGCGCCGATCAGGCCGTAGTTGACGATCGAGCTCTGGTACAGGGAGGCGAAGGCGAACGTGACCGGTACCTGCTCGATCCGCGTGTGCAGCGGGACCGAGGTCAGCCATCCCAGCGGGTGGGCCGTGTCGCTGACCGCGAGCGGGATCAGCGAGGCTTCGACCGCGACCACCGCGGCCACGGCCCCGAGCACGATGCGATTCCGGACCCTCCACAGCAGCCAGACCGCCTCGGTGGCGACCAGGAAGCCGGCGAAGAAGTGGGTCAGCAGCGCCAGCGCCGAGAACACCGCCCACCACACCACGTTCCTGGTCGATGGATCGCGGAGCGACCGCGCGAAGAACAGGAACGACCCCCCGGACAGCGCGCCGAGCAGCATGTACTCCCGTGCCTCCTGCGAGTACCAGATCAGGAACGGGCTGAGCGTGGCCAGCGCCGCGGCGAGCATGCCGGCACGCTTCGAAACCAGCTCCCGCCCGGACAGGTAGGCGAGCGGGACCATCGCCGTGCCGGCCAGCGCGGACAGCGACCGCAGCCCCGCCTCGCCGGTTCCGAACACCTTCGCCCACAGCCACGCGACCACGAAGTACAGGGGCGGGCTGGTCTCCTGGGCGCCGATCGTGTGCATCAGCCCCCCGAACGACAGCTGCATCTCGTGTGCCGCCTGGGCCTCGTCGAACCAGTAGCTTTGGTTGCGGAGCGTGGCGAAGCGCAACGCGGCGGCGAGGACGGTCAGACCCACGAGCACCAGCGACTCGATCGGAACCCGGCTCGGCCATGCCGGCGAGGCCTCGGCCACCCCAACAGCGCCCCTGCGGGCCGTCGTCAGCATGGGCGCCGGATTGTAGTGTCCTTCGCTTGTCCGTTTGCCATCTGTTCCTCCGAGGACCCCGCGGGGCCCTCCGCGGCGCCCTGATCGCCGCTTCGCTGGCTGCGCTGGCGACCGCGCTGGGCGCGTGCGGTGGCGGAGGCGGCTCCCAGCCGGCCTCGCTGCCCGTCCGCACGACCCCGTTCGAGTCGATCCTCGAGGCCGATAACCAGTTGCTCGCCGATCCCGTGGGCACGCTCGCGCTGCTGCACCGGCTCGGGGTCGATCGGGTGCGCGTGTTCGTGCCCTGGGGGGCGCTTCCCCCCAGGCCGGCGCTCGCCCCGGACGCGCTCTCGCGGGTGCCCCCCCGAGGCTTCAAAGCCGCCGACCCGGCGCAATATCCCGCCAGGAGCTGGGCTCCCTACGACGCGATCGTGCGCGCCGCCGCGGCGCGGGGCATCGGGCTGGACTTCACGCTCGCCGGGCCCGCGCCGGTGTGGGCCACGCAGCGCGGAGAGCCGCCGGGGCCGATCGGGGTCTGGAAGCCGTCGGCGGTCGACTTCGGGGCGTTCGTGGAGGCGGTCGGGACCCGCTACAGCGGCCATTACCCAGATCCTCTGCATCGCGACGTGGACCTGCCCCGGGTCAGCTTCTGGGGGATCTGGAACGAACCCAATCTCGGCATCGACATCGCCCCGCAGGCGATCGACGACGGCAAGCTCGAGGTCTCGCCCCTCTACTACCGCCAGCTCGTGGACGCGGCCTGGTCCGCGCTCCAGGCCACCGGTCATGGCCGCGACACGATCCTGATCGGCGAGCTGGCCCCGGACGGCGCCACCGTGGGCACCGACGTCCCGGGGAACTTCGACATGATGGTCCCGCTGCGCTTCCTGCGCGCCCTCTACTGCGTCGACTCCTCCTACCACCAGTTGCGGGGCCTGGCGGCATCGCAACGCGGCTGTCCCACGACCGCCGCGGGCTCGTCGCAGTTCGTCGCCGAGCACCCGGCCCTGTTCCATGCCAGCGGGGTCGCGGTCCATCCGTATTCGCAGGGCCTGCCCCCCACCGTGGCCCCGCGGCTCGAGCCCGACTATGCCGAGTTCGCCGACCTTCCGCGTGTGGAGGTCGCGCTCGATCGCCTCCAGCAGGCGTACGGCTCGAGCACCCGCTTCCCGCTGTACTCGACCGAGTTCGGCGAGCAGACCAACCCGCCCGAGAAGCTGCTCAGGGCGCTGCCGCCGCGGATCGCGGCCTACTACATGAACTGGACCGAGTATGAGAGCTGGCGCAATCCCCGGATCCGCTCGTACGACCAGTACCTCCTCGTCGACGGGCCGGGCGGCATCTTCTCGACCGCGCTCGAGTTCGCCAACGGGACGCCGAAGCCCTCCTACTACGCCTTCCGGATGCCGCTCTACATGCCCCTCACCACGGCCGGCGGCCGCCAGCCGCTCGAGGTGTGGGGCTGCGCTCGCCCCGCCCCCAATGCACAGTTGGAGACGGGTCGCCCGCAGAACGTCGAGATCCAGTTCGCGGGCGCCGCCGGCGGCGGGTTCCGGACGATCAGGACGGTGACCCTGAGCGACTCCGGCGGTTGTTACTTCGACGTCCGCCAGCAGTTCCCGGCCACGGGCACGGTGCGCCTCCGCTGGGTCTATCCGCACGGGCCGCCAATCTTCAGCCGGTCCGTGGGCGTGACCGTCCGCTAGCCTCCTCCGAACGCGGCGCGAGACGGAAGTCGCTTCGGAGGCGCAACTTCGGCAAGTCGCGACCTGTTTCCTACTGCATGCGACCGGACAGACGAGCCCTGATCACGATCGCGGCCCTGGCCGCGTGCGCCTTCGTCCACCTGCTCGGCGTCCCCGCACCCGCTGCCGCCTCGGGCAACCAGGTGGCGATCATCGAGGACGACCCGCACGTGCTCCAGGACCCGATGCGAACCCTGCAGCGGTTTCGGGACCTCGGCGCCGGGATCGTGCGGGTGTTCGTCCAGTGGAACCAGATCGCCCCCGACTGGCACTCGACCAAGCAGCCCGCACATTTCGACCCCTCGGATCCGGCCTCCTATCCGGCGGGGGCGTGGGCGCAGTGGGACGCCGTCGTGCGCGCCGCCCCGCTGGAGGGGCTCGGAGTCGATTTCGTGATCACGGGCTCGGCGCCCCGGTGGGCCGACGGTCCCGGGAGCCCCGCAGTGGTGAAGGCGACCCCGTATCGCGCCTGGTTCCCGTCGGCGGCGAAGTTCGGGGCCTTCGTGCACGCCGTCGGCACGCGCTACAGCGGCAGCTATCCCGATCCGCAGGACCCGGCCACGACGTTGCCGCGGGTCAGCTTCTGGTCGATCTGGAACGAGCCGAACTTCGGCGAGGATCTGGCGCCCCAGGCGACCAGGGGCTCGACGGTCCCGACTGCGGCCTATCTCTACCGCAGCCTGGTCGGCTCGGCATGGACGGCGCTCCAGGCCACCGGCCACCGCCATGACACGATCGTGATCGGCGAGCTGGCGGCGCGCGGGCTCGGGCCGAGCCCCGCGAATGCCGCCCATCCCCAGGGGCTGCCGGGGAACTTCTCGCAGACCAAGCCGCTTCAGTTCATCCGCACGCTGTACTGCGTGGACTCGCGCTACCGCCAGCTGCGGGGCTCCGCCGCCCACGCGGTGGGCTGTCCCACCACCGCCGCCGGCTCTCGTCGGTTCCGGGCACAGAACCCGGGGCTGTTCAGCGCCAGCGGGTTCGGCGACCATCCCTATCCGCAGGATCTGCCCCCGACCAAGGACCACTCGAGGGACCCCAATTTCGCCACCTTCCCGCGACTGCCCAACTTGGAGGCGGAGCTGGATCGGCTCCAGCGGTTGTACGGCTCGCACGCGCGGCTGCCGATCTACAACGACGAGTTCGGCTACATCACCAACCCGCCCAACCACGGCCGCTATGTCTCCCCGGCGCTGGCGGCGTACTACCTCAACTGGGCCGAGTACCTGAGCTGGCGCAGCGGCCGGATCGCCTCGATCGGCCAGTACCTGCTCTACGACCCGCCGCCGAGCCCGTTTCTGCCCCAGGGTGGCTTTTCCAGCGCGCTGCTGACGATGACCGGCCGGACGAAGCCGGCGTACACCTCCTATCGGATGCCGCTGTTCCTGCCCGTGACATCCACCCGCCGCGGTCGCTCGCTCCAGGTCTGGGGGTGCGTGCGTCCCGCGCACTACGCGGCGATCGACACCGGGGAGGCGCAGTACGTCCAGATACAGTTCCGGCCGCGCTCAGGGGGCCCGTTCGCGACGGTCAAGAAGGTCAAGATCACCAGCGCCCGCGGGTATTTCGACGCTCAGGTGAGCTTCCCCGCCAGCGGCACCGTGCGGCTGAGCTGGGCCTACCCCCACGACGATCCGCTGCTGGCCCGCGGGACGATCCACAGCCGGAACCAGTCGATCACGGTTCGGTAGCCCGCCGTGGAGAGCTATCGCGCATAAGGCGATAAATCTCCACCGGTGTCCTTGGCGATCCTGGCAAAGCTCTAATTTGCGCCCCGCCGACGCGGGCGGATAATCGGAGGTCGGTGCCGCCGCGATCGAGCTCGCGGCGTGTTTCGGCGATGATCAAGCTGGACTCCCACGCCGAGGGACTGGGTCGCGCAGCGCTCGGGGGGTTGGTCGCCCTCGGGCTGGGCGCCCTGGCGATTGCCGTGATGTCGTCGTCGAGTCGGCCGCCTGTGCGGACGCCGGCCCGCGTGCGATCGGCGCAGATCCTGGCTCCGGCGGCGGCCGCCGACGACGACGGCGTCCAGCTCGTCGGCCGCGGAGGACCGATCCGCTTCCAGCGCGACGCCTGTCTGGGCTTCGCGCCGACTGGTCGCCCGAACGGAGTGACTGTGGCTCTGGATCCGGGCCACGGCGGGGTTGACCCGGGCGCGCTTGCCGTGGTTGGAGCACGCACGGTGAGCGAAAAGCAGGTGACGCTCGCGGTTGGCCTGCGAGCGCTGTCGCTACTGCGGGAAACGGGCTACCGGGTGGTGATGTCACGCGTTCGTGACTCGACCGTCGCCCGCTTCGGTGCCGCCGACCTACACCAGGGGATGCTGACCCCTGCCGCCGCCCAGCGCGAGATCGAAGCCCGCAACCTGTGTGCGAACGCCGCCCACGCCCAGGCCCTGATCGCGATCCACATGAACGCGTTTGCCGACCCCTCGGCGGCGGGGACCGAGACCGTTTACTGCCCGACCCGCTCGTTCGCGGCGCGAAGCCGGCGTCTGGCCGATCTGGTCCAGCGGGCAACGCTCGCGGCCATCGGAGCGTCCGGGGGGAGCGTCGTCGACCGCGGGGTGCTGCCCGACGGGGCTGCCGGCGGCGCGGCCCTGACCCCGCAGACCGCCGACTACCACCACCTGATCGAACTTGGTCCGGCCGACCGGCCGTGGCTCCCCCACCCGAGCCTGATGCCGGCCGTGCTCATCGAGCCGGTGTTTCTGACCAGCCCTGCCGAGGCAACATTCGTGCTCAGCCGGCGCGGTCAAGCGGCGCTGGCCCGGGCCCTGCTCGACGCGCTCGACGCCTACTTCGCCAGAAGGAGTGGGCCGTGAGCGGGCGGGCGCGGCTGGGAGCGGCGATCGGCGCGATCGCGATCGCCGGTTGCGGGGGCTCCGGGAACGCTCCCTCGGGGCAGACGCACCCGGCGCTCGCCACCCAACCGACGACGCACACAGCTGCGGGGCACAGCCCGCGGGCCCGCTCCGCGAACGCCCCCGCTAACTCCGCGAACGCCCCCGCCCACCACGTTCTCGTTGGTCAGATCCCCGACCGCCTGCCCACGGCGCGACACGTCGTCGCGCTCACCTTCGACGCCGGCGCCGATGACGCCGGCGCGCCGAAGATCCTCTCCGTGCTCGAGCGGGCGGGGGTCCCCGCCACGTTCTTCATGACCGGCCGCTGGGCCCAGCTGTACCCGCAATGGGCGCGACGGATCGCCGCTCGCTACCCGATCGCCAATCACACCTTCGATCACACCGATCTCCTCCGGTTGCCGCTGCCGGACGTCAGCCGCGAGCTCGTGATGGCCAGCGCAGCGATCAAGCGGGCCATCGGCCGGCCGCCGGTGCGCTTGTTTCGCTTCCCCTACGGCTCGAGCAGCGCCAGCACGCTCGCGGTTGTGAATCGCCTCGGTTACACGGCGATTGGGTGGACCGTCGACACACTCGGCTGGGAAGGCACGTCGCTGGGGCAATCGACCGCCAGCGTGTTCGCGCATGCGGTCGAGCACCTCGGGCCGGGCGAGATCATCCTCATGCACGTCGGTGCCAACCCCACCGACCACTCGACGATCGACGCCGATGCGCTGGGCAGGATCATCGGGGCGATCCGCGCGCGGGGCTATCGATTCGTCACCGCGCCCCCATACTTCTGAAGCGCCTGGAACGGCGACGAGGCCGGGCCGTTTGGCGGGCTGTTTGGTTCAGCCGGCGTACAAAGCCTGGATCTCGGCCTCGTACTTGGCCGCGATCGGCTTGCGCTTGAGCTTCATCGTCGGGGTCAGCTCGTCGCCGCCTGGGGCCCAGTCGCCGGGGACGATCTTGAATTTCTTGATCTGCTCCACCCGGGCGAGGTGCTTGTTGGCCTCGTCGATCCCCGCCTGGACGGCGGCCACGACGCCCGGCTCGCTCGCGAGCTCCTCGAGCGTCTTGCCCTCCAGCCCGTGCTGGGCTGCCCACTGGGGGGCGAAGTCCGCGTCGAGCACGATCAGGGCTGTGTTGTACGGACGACCGTCGCCGATGCAGACCGCCTGTCCGATCATCGGGCTGCCGGACTTGACCTCGGCCTCGATGTTCGCCGGTGACATGTTCTTGCCCGCCGCGTTGATGATCAGCTCCTTCTTGCGGTCGACGAGCTTCAGATATCCGTCTTCGTCGATTTCGCCGATGTCGCCGGTGTGCAGCCACCCGTCGCCGTCGAGCGCCTCGGCGGTCTTCTCGGGTTGGTTGCGATAGCCGAGCATCACGAACTGGCCGCGGATCAGCACCTCGCCGTCGTCGGCGATTTTCAGCTCCGCGCCCGGCGAGGGCGGGCCCACGGTGCCGATCTTGACCTCGCCCGGCCGGTTGCAGGTGCCGAAACCCGAGGTCTCGGACATTCCCCACAGCTCGGCCAGCTCGATCCCGAGGGCATGGAAGAACTCCAGCACCTCGACCGGCGTCGGCGCAGCGCCGACGTTGACCGCGACCACCTGGTCGAGCCCCAGCATCGCCCGCAGCTTCGAGAACATCTGCTCGTCCGCCTCCGCCACCTTCGCCTCGAGCTCCGCGGGCACGGGCTCGCCACGCTGCTTCAAGCGGACCCGCCGGATCGCCGCCTGCATCGCCTCCTCGATCGGCGCGCGCTGCTCCTCGGGTTGAGCGGCCTGCATCGCCTCCAGTCCGGCCTTGAGCTTCTCCCAGATCCGCGGAACGGCGAAGAACCACGTCGGATGGACCTGCGGCAGGTAGGAGACCACCTCGCGCGGGTTCGGGCACGTGGTGATCGACCCGGCATAGATCACCGGGAGGTAATGGTGGGCCATCCGTTCGGCGATGTGGGCGGCGGGCAGCCAGGAGATCAGCCGGCCGCCCGGCTCCAGCGGGATGATCTGCTCGGTCGCCTTCGCCGCCACCATGATGTTTCGGTGCGAAAGCTGGACGCCCTTGGGCGGACCGGTCGTGCCCGAGGTGTAGATCAGCGTCAACACGTCGTCCGGACCGATCCGCGAGGCGGCGGCCGCGACGTCGAAGCCCGGATTCGAGCCCTCCAGCTCGGCCAATGGGATTGTGCCGGGCTGCGCGTCCCAGTCGACCACGATCACGTGCTCGAGCTCGGGCAGCTCCTTGCGCGCCTCGAGCATCAGCGGAAGAAACGCCTGCTCGACGATCGCCACCTTCGAGGCCGCGTCCGCGCACAGATAGCGGACCTCCTCCGGGGGATAGGTGACGTAGATCGAGAACGGCGTCGCCCCGAGCATCGCCGCGGCCAGATCGACGATGTGGAACTCGGGGCGGTTGCTGAGCATGATCGCCACCGTCTCCCCGGGCCCGAGGCCGAGCTTCGCCAGCCCGCCGGCGACGGCGTCGACCCGCGCCAGCAGCTCTGACCACGTCAGCGAGACGGCGTCATCCGGGGTGCGCACGGCGACGATGTCGGGGTTGTTGGCGGCGGTGCGCCGCAGCGCCTCGGTCACCGTCGGCGCGTCGACGGAACGCTCCGCGCAAGCCACGACCGTCGTGCTCTCCATAGTCTCCTCCGCCTCCTGGCTCGCCTTACCGCGACTAACGCTATCGCAGCGCGCCGTGGGGATCAGTGGACGTTGAAGCCCTTGCCCGAAAGCGTCGAGATGTCGTTGCTGAAGCCGATCACGAACAGCAGCACGATCAGCACGAATCCGACGACGCTGGCGCGCTCCATCACCTCGAACGGAATCCGGCGGCCGCGGACCTTCTCCGCCACGGCCCAGAACACGTGCCCGCCGTCCAGCGGCAGGAACGGGAACAGGTTGATGATGGCCAGCGACAGGGAGATCAGGGCCAGGACCTCGAGCGCCTGCGTCGTTGAGCTGGCGAACGACTCCTGGGTGATCGTGTACGCCCCCACCGGGCCGTTCAGCTGCTTGCGCTCCTGGGGCTGGAAGATCCGTGAGACCACGGACACCGTCTGGGTGCTCACGGACCACAGCCCGGACACGGTCAGCGATGCCGCGTGGGCCGGGCCGACGGGCTGCTGCGCCGAGCCGAACTCGAAGCCCACCAGCGGGCGCTGCTCGGCGGCGCTGTAGCGCGGGCGCAGCTCGAACGTCAGCAGCTGCCCGTTGCGGCTGACCACGATCCGGGCCGGGGTGCTGGCCAGGCACCCGTTCACCTGTGCCCCGGCGCACCGGTGCGTCGCCAGCTGGCTGCGCAGCCGGTCAGGGGTTCCGGTGACGCCGTCGACCGACACCAGCCGGTCGCCGGGCCGCAGCCGGGTGGCGGCGGGGGTCGCCTTCTCCACGGCCGCGATCTGCCTCGAGGGGACCGACTGACCGTGGGCCAGGAACAGCACCCACACGATCGCGAACGCGATCACCAGGTTGACGGCCGGGCCGGCCAGGATGACCACCACCCGCTTCCACACCGGCTGGTTGTAGTAGGCCCGGCCCACGGCCTCCGGCGGGATCTCCTCGTGCGGATTCATCCCGGTGATCCGCACGTAGCCCCCGAGCGGGATCGGCCCGATCCCGTACTCGGTCTCGCCCCGGCGAACCTTCCACAGCAGCGGCCCGAAGAACAGCGAGAACCGCTCGACCCGCATGCCCACGGCCTTGGCCGCGGTGAAGTGACCGGCCTCGTGCAGGATGATCAGCGCGGCAAAGCCGAGGGCGGCGAGCAGGTAGGACATCCCGTGCTTAGTGTGGCAGGGTGCTCGTAAGGGTTTGCGAAGTCGTCTGCGTTCAGGCCGTCGCCCGCGCCGCGACCAGTTCCCCGGCCAGCCGCCGGGCCTCGGCATCGGCCTCTCCCAGCGATTCGAACGAGTGGACCTGCTTGGCCGGCAGCTGCGCCAGCGTCTCCTCGATCACCGCCGCGATCTCGAGGAACCGCAGCCGCCCGCCCAGGAACGCGTGCACGGCGACCTCGTTGGCGGCGTTGAGCGTGCACGGCGCCGTGCCGCCGGCGAGCGCCGCCTCGCGGGCCAGCCGCAGGCACGCGAACGTCCGCTCGTCGACGTCCTCGAACGTGAGCGCGCCGAGCTCTACCAGGTCCAGCGGCCGGAGCGGAACATCGACCCGCTCGGGGTAGTGCAGGGCGTAGGAGATCGGGACCCGCATGTCCGGATAGCCGAGATGGGCCAAGGTAGCGCCGTCGCACAGCTGGATGAGGCTGTGGATGATCGACTGCGGATGGACCACGACCTCGATCTGCTCGTAGGGCATCCCGAACAGATGGTGGGCCTCGATCAGCTCGAGCCCCTTGTTCATCAGCGTCGCGGAGTCGATCGTGATCTTGCCCCCCATCGCCCACGTGGGGTGCGCCAGCGCCTGCTCCACGGTCACATCCTCGAGCTCGGCCGCGCTGCGGCCCCGGAACGGGCCGCCCGACGCGGTCAGGATCAGCCGATCAGCGGTTCCCGGTCGCTCCGAGGCCAGGAGCTGGTGCAGCGCCGAGTGCTCGGAGTCGACGGGGAGGATCGCCGCGCCGGTCGCCTCGGCCAGGGCCATCACCAGCTCCCCGCCGACGACCAGCGACTCCTTGTTGGCAAGCGCCAGGTCGATCCCCTCCCCGAGCGCGGCCACCGTCGGCACCAGCCCGGCCGAGCCCACGATCCCGTTGAGCACCATTTCGCACTCGCAGTCGGTGATCAGCTCGACCAGGCCGTCGGCGCCGGCCAGCACCCGACCGTCGGTCCACGCCTCGGCCGTCCGGGCGGCCGCATCCCCATCGGCCAGCGCGATCCGCCTGACGCCGTAGCGCTGCGCCTGCTCGACCAGCGACTCCCACGCGTCGCCGGCGCTCATCCCCACGACCTGCAGTTCGCCGCCGCTGCGCGCGACGACGTCCAGCGCCTGAACGCCGATCGAGCCCGTGGAGCCGAGGATGACCAGTCGGCGAGGCACGGCTCGATTGTAGGTACCGCGCCGACCTACGCCCTCGGGGCGCGCTGGATCACCTCGCGCATCAGTGCATCACCGCGATCCAGACGTAGTAGCCCGCGACCACGGTGAAGATGACCGCGTCGAGACGGTCCAGGGCGCCACCGTGGGCGCCGAACAGGGTCCCCGCGTCCTTGTGTCCCGCGTTGCGCTTGACCAGCGACTCGAACAGGTCCCCGATCGGCCCCAGCACCGCCACCGTCAGCCCGAGCAGCAGCGCGTCTCCCGGGGTCAGCCACGTCTGGTAGATGCCGGCGAAGAACACGGCCAGGATTGCGATCAGCATTCCGCAGAACAGCCCCTCCACGGTCTTGTTCGGGGATATCTGCGGCGCCAACGGCCGCCGGCCGAACAGCCGCCCGCCGATGTACGCGGCGGTGTCGCCGAGGAACGTCCCGATGAGCACGTCGATCAGGATGCCGTTCCCGTGATCGAGCTGGCGCAGCAGCACCGCGTGCGCGAACGCGAACCCGATCCAGTAGACCCCGAGCAGGGTGCCGGCGATCGCCACCGTGGCGCCGGCGTGCTGTGGGCGAGCGATCACGAACAGCACCAGCACCGGGAGCGTCGCCATCGCGACCTCCAGCACGTCGCGCACCGTGCCGTAGCGTGCGGCCAGCACCATCGCCGCCAGCGACGCGAACCCGACCAGCGGCATTGGCCTCCAGCGCCGCAGGAGCCCGTACAGCTCGTGCATGCAGACCCAGCCGATGACCATCATGAACAGCGCGAACGCCAGGCCGCCGAAGTCGATGAACAGGATCGCCACCACCGCGGCGGGCACGGCCACGAGAATCCGCGCCAGCAGGTCCGACCCTCCGCCCGGCGGCCGCTCGCGGGCGTGGCGCTGCTCAGCCCCGGAACGAGGGCGCACGTATTGCGGGCTCGACCGCCTCCGCCCGGACGGCACCTCTACCGTCCTCCGAACCGGCGCCGGCGTGCGGCGAACTCCTCGAGGCTCTGTTCGAGCGCCGGGCGCGAGAAGTCCGGCCACAGTTCCTCGCGGAACACGAGCTCCGAGTACGCGCCCTGCCACAGCAGGTAGTTCGAGATCCGCTGCTCTCCACTGGTGCGGATGATCACGTCGGGGTCGTGCATCTCGGGGGCGTACAGATGGGCGCGGAACTCGTCCTCGTCTCTACCGGTAAAGGTTCGCGCAGCATCGACGATCTCCGCCCTGCCGCCGTAGTTGAAGGCGACGAACAGGGTGATCCGGGTGTTCGCTCGGGTCAGCTCCTCGGCCCACTCCATCCGCTCCACCAGCGCCGGCGGCACCGGCTCGGTCCGCCGCCCGATGAACCGCATCCTGACCCCTTCGGCGTGCAGCTCGGGCGTCTCCCCCTCGATCCGGCGGACGAACATCTCCATCAGCGCCGCGACCTCCTCCGGAGAGCGCCGCCAGTTCTCGGTCGAGAACGAGTAGACGGTCAGCTCCTCGATGCCCAGCTCGACCGCGTCGCGCAGGCGGGCCTTGACCGTGTCGGCGCCGGCCTCGTGGCCGGCGAGCACCGGCAGCCCCCGGCGGTGGGCCCAGCGGCCGTTGCCATCGGTGATGATCGCGACGTAGCGGGCGCGTTCCTCGCTCGCGCCCACTAGTGCGACCGGCCGCGGATACCCACTAAACCTCCAGGATCTCTTCTTCCTTCTGCTTCAGGGCCTCGTCGAGCTCGGTGATCCGCCCGTCAGTGACCTTCTGCAGCTCGACCTCGGCGCGGTGCTCGTCGTCGGAGCCCGCCTCACCGGCCTCCTTGAGCTCGCGCAGGTCGTGCATCACGTCCCGACGGATGTTGCGGATCGCCACGCGACCCTCCTCGGCGATGTGACGGACCACCTTGACCAGCTGCTTGCGGCGCTCCTCGGTCAGCTCGGGGATCCCCAGCCGGATCAGATTGCCGTCGTTGTTGGGGGTCAGTCCGACGTCCGACTCGAGGATCGCCCGCTCGATTGCCTTGATCGAGCTCCTGTCGTAGGGCTGGATCGTCAGCAGCCGAGCCTCCGGGGCGCTGATCGTCGCCAGCTGGCGCAGCGGCGTCGCAGTCCCGTAATAGTCGACCGCGATCCGATCCAGCAGCGCCGGGCTTGCCCGGCCCGTGCGCACCGATCCGAACTCATGGCGGATCGCCTCAACCGACTTCGCCATCCGGTCACGGGCGTCCGCCAGCAAACCATCGATCAGCTCGCTGTCAGTCATGTCCTCACCAACGTCCCCACTCTGTCTCCGGACACTATCTTGTCGATGTTGCGCCCATCGGCCATGTTGAAGACCACGATCGGGAGATTGTTGTCCATGCACAGCGCAAACGCGGTCGAGTCCATCACCCGCAGCCCGCGGGTGAGCGCGTCCTTGTGGGTGATCTCGGGAATGAACTCGGCGGTCGGGTCTGTCGCCGGGTCGTCGCTGTAGACGCCCTCGACGCCGTTCTTGGCCATCAGCACCACCTCGGCGTGGACCTCGGCGGCCCGCAGCGCCGCGGCCGTGTCGGTGGTGAAGAACGGGTTGCCGGTGCCGCCGGCGAAGATCACGATCCGCCCCTTCTCCAGGTGACGCATGGCCCGCCGCCGGATGTACGGCTCGGCGACCTCGGAGATCGCGATCGCCGACTGCACCCGGGTGGCGATGTGGTCCTTCTCCAGCGCGTCCTGGAGCGTGAGCGCGTTCAACACCGTCGCCAGCATGCCCATGTAGTCGCCGGTGGCCCGGTCCATGCCGCGCGCCGCGGCCTCCAGCCCGCGGTAGACGTTGCCGCCCCCGACGACGATCGCCACCTCGACCCCCCGCCGGTGCACTTCCGCGATCTCCCGTGAGATCGCCTGCACCCGCTCGGGATCCGTGCCGTAGGGCAACTCGCCCATCAACGCCTCCCCCGACAGCTTGAGCAGCACGCGCCGATAGGCGGGCGGGCGAGCGGAGTCTCCGTCCGTCACAGCTGGCCGCCCACCACCGTCAGCCGCCCACCGAGAACCGGGCAAACCTTCGAATCACCACGTTCTCGCCGGTCTCGCTGGCCAGCTCGGCACGCAGATCCTCGATCGTCTTGCCGCCGTGCTTGTCCTCGTTGACGTGTTTCTGGCGCAGCAGCACGACGTCGTCGAGCCACTTGTCGAGCTTGCCGCTGACGATCCGCTCCCGCACGTTCTCGGGACGGTCCGCGGCCTGCTCGGTGGCGATCCGCTCCTCGCGCTGGCGATCCTCGGCCGGGACGTCCTCCTCGGCGACGGCCAGCGGGGCTGCCGCAGCGATGTGGAGCGCAAGGTCGCGGGCGAACTCGATGAAGTTCTCGTTGCGGGCCACGAAATCCGTTTCGCAGTCGATCTCGACCAGGACCCCGATCTTGTTGCCCGCGTGGATGTAGCTCTGCACCACGCCCTCACGCGCCTCCGCGCCCGCCCGCTTGGCGGCTTGGGCGGCGCCGCGCGCGCGCAGGAGCTCGATCGCCTTCTCGACATCGCCCTGAGACTCGGACAGCGCCTCGCGGCAGGCGAGCACGCCCGCCCCGGTCCGGTCGCGGAGTGCCTTCACATCCTTCGCGGTGATCGCCGTCATGCGCCCTCCTCGGTGTTCGGCACCGCCTCGGGTGGCGCGGCGGCCGGCGCCTCAGTCTCGGTCTGGTCGGCCGGGGCCGGGGCGGGCGTCTCGGTCTGGTCGGCCGGGGCCGGCGCTGCTGTCTCGGTCTGGTCGGCGGCGGCCGGGCGCGGGCTGTCTCGGTCTCCTCTGCCGGGGCCGGCGCGGCTGTCTCGGTCTCCTCTGCCGGGGCGGGCGGCGCTGTCTCCGTCTGCTCGGCCGCGGCCGCGGCGGGGGGCGCCTCGGGCGCTTCCGCCGGCGCCGGCGTCTCGGCGGGGGTGGCCTCCGCCACCGGCGCCGGCGTCTCGGCGGGGGTGACCTGCGCCGCCGGCGCCTGCCCGGGTGGCGCCCCGGCGGGGCAGCCTGCGGCACTTCCGCCTGAGCAGAAGGTGCCGCCTCCGCCGGCGCCGTCGCCGCGGCGGCCTCCTCCAGCTCCCGGCGGGCTCGTTCCTCGGCCTCCTGGCGCTCCCGCTCCTCAGCCTCCTGACGGGCGCGCTCCTCGGCCTCCTGACGGGCGCGCTCCTCGGCCTCGCGCCGCTCCCGCTCGAGCCTGGCCGCCTCCTCCTCGGCGCGGAAGATGCCGTGGCCCTCGGCGACCACATCTCCGATCGCCCTGGTGATGGCCGCGCACGAGCGGATCGCGTCGTCGTTGCCCGGGATCACGTAGTCGATCCCGTCCGGGTCGCAGTTGGTGTCGACGAGGCCGATGATCGGGATCCGCAGCCGCTGCGCCTCGCGCACCGCGATGGCCTCGGTCTTCAGGTCGATCACGAACACCGCGTCCGGAACCCGCTGCATGTTCTTGACGCCACCGAGATTCGCGCGCAGCTTCTCGAGGTCCGCCTGGGCGGACATCCGCTCGCGCGTGGGCAGCAGCTGCAACTGTCCCTCGGCCTCGTAGCGCTCCAGATCGTGCAGCCGCTTGATTCGCAACGAGATCGTCTGGAAGTTGGTCAACAAACCGCCCAGCCAGCGGTGGTTGACGTACGGCATCTCCGCCGCATCGGCGATCTCCTGGATCGCGTCGCGAGCCTGCTTCTTGGTTCCGACGAACAGGATCGTCCCGCCGCGGCGAGCCACCTCGGAGGCAAACCGGCGCGCGTTCTCGAGCAGCGTCTCGGTCTGCAGGAGATCGATGATGTAGATGCCGTCCCGCTCACCGTAGATGAAGCGGCGCATCTTCGGATTCCAGCGGCGCGTCTGGTGGCCGAAGTGAACTCCGGCCTCCAGCAGCTCCTTGATTCCAACTTGAGCCACTGCTCGCACTCCCTTTTTGTGTAGGTCTACAGGCAGCCCGCCCGGCGGCACTCGCGAACCTCGGATTCGAGGCAGGGCGCGATCCGCGCGCGCGGGGTTGTTTGTTGATGGACTTCGTGAAAAAGTTTACGCAAGTATTGGCGAAGCGCTACGTTTGGGGGTGTAGCGGGCCCATCACCCTTCCCCTACCTTAGGTGATGGCCCACTACGCGGGCCGAACCTCCCTTCCCCTACCTCCGGTGGCTCGGTTCGCAACGTTCGGCGGGGCGGCTTTGGACGGGCCGCCCCGCCGGCTCTTCCGAGCCTGGCCGTCTTGCGGGAATATATGGCCCGTTTCGCGGCCAGCCTCCAGGTGGCGGTTCGAGCGGGGCGGGCGCGAGGCGCCGCTTCACCCCGCGCCGGCCGCCCGCCGCAGCGCCCCGGCCAGGTCCTCGGGCAGCTCGGACCGCACATCGATCGCCTGCCCCGTCACCGGATGCTCGAACGCCAGCCGCGCCGCGTGCAGGAACTGCCGCTCCAGCCCGTAGAGCCCGGGAGATCCGTACTGGGGGTCGCCGCAGACGGGATGGCCGATGGCCGCCATGTGGACCCGGATCTGATGGGTGCGACCGGTTTCCAGGCTGACCCGCAGCAGCGAGGACCGGGGAAGCAGACGCTCGATCTCGTAGTGCGTGCGCGCCTCCCGCGGATCGTCGGTGTCGATCGACATCAGCACGCGTTCGCGGCGATGGCGCCCCACCGGCGCGTCGATCGTGCCCGTCCGCGCCGGCGGATGCCCCTCGACCAGTGCCAGGTACTCACGGTGCAGCCCTCGGGCCGCCAGCAGCGCCTTCAGCGCCCGGTGGACGTCGTCGCGCTTGGCCACCACCAGCAGCCCCGAGGTGTCGCGGTCGAGGCGGTGAACGATCCCCGCTCGCCACGGCTCATCGCCACCGCTCGCCCCCAGCTCCGTCAGCGCCTGCGCCAGCGTCCCCGTGCGGTGGCCGCGGGCCGGATGCACGACTACCCCGGCAGGCTTGTCGACGACCAGCAGGTGGTCGTCCTCCCATGCGACCACGAATGGGGCGCGCGGCCCGGAAGCCCGTGGGCCTTCCGGCTCGCGATCGTCGATCTCGACCCGCTCGCCCCCCCTGACCACGTGGCGCTTGGGCCGCCGGCGGCCGTCGACCCACACCCGCTCGGCGTCGATCAGGGCCTGGGCCCGCGCGCGCGAGCCGAGGTGATCGGCGAGGAACCGATCCAGCCGCGTGCCCGCGGCGCCGTCGGGCACCTCGAGCTCGAGCCGCATGCCCGCGGCGCCGACGGGCACCTCGAGCTCGGGCCGCATGCCCGCGGCGACATCGGGCACCCCGAGCCCGGGCCGCGCGCCGCGCGTCTCACCGGTTCTCGGCACTGCCGCCGCCCTCCAGCACCCACAGCAGCGCCAGCACCCCGAACGTGATCGCCATGTCTGCGAGGTTGAACGCGGGCCACAGCGGCAGCTTGATGAAATCGGTGACGGCGCCGTTCAGGACCCGGTCGAGCAGGTTCCCGAGCGCGCCCCCGATCAGCAGGCCGGTCGGCACCCACAGCCAGGGCCTGGCGGGGTGCCTGAGGAAGTACCAGAGCAGGACCCCCAACGCGGCGAACGTGCACACCAGCACCAGCGCCCCCCCTCCCGACAGGAAGCCGAACGCCACCCCGGTGTTGCGGACGTGGACGAGGTTGATCCCAGGCAGGAATTTGTGCTCCTGCCCGACGGCGATCCCGGAGACGATCAGGTGCTTGGTCAGCCGATCGAGCACCAGGACGGCCACCACCAGCAGCCCGGCCCGGACGTAGGCCCCGGAGCGGGCATGTAGCGAGGTGGTCGCCGGCGCGTGGGTCACCATCGAGCAGAGCGCGCTGCGGTCAGCCAGAGATCGCGTTGACCACGATCGTGCGGATGAAGTACAGGATGATGATCGCGATCATCGGGCTCAGATCAAACATCCCGATCGGGGGGATGAAACGGCGGAAGATCCGCAGGTAGGGCTCGCACACGTCGCGCAGGAAGTTGAGTACGGCGTCGGACCACCGCGAGTAGGGCAGCCGGACGCCGAAGGAGAACAGCAGGTTGAGCAGGATGTAGGCGAAGATCAGCAGGATGTAGACCGTGAACAGCGCGTCCACATAGTTGGCGATGTCGACGCGGGTGACGGCCAGGATCGCCATCAGCTCCCGCTCCTGAGCATGACCGCATCCATCGCCTCCTGAAACGCGCTGCGCACGCCGGCGCGCTCGAGCGCCGCCAGTCCCCGCGCGGTCGATCCGCCCGGTGAGGTCACCTCGCGCCGGATCGCCAGCGTGTCGTAATCGCGCGCGGCCAGCAGCGCGGCGGTCCCCGACATCGTCTCGACGACGAGACGGGACGCGAGCGCCGCGCTGAGGCCCCGGCGGACCGCCGCGTCCACCTGGGCCTCGGCCAGCAGCGCCACGTACGCCGGACCGACGCTCATCACCGCAGCCGCCGTCTCCATCTGCCGCTCCTCGATCCGGACGACGGTGCCGAGCCGCTCGAACAGCGCGATCACGTCCGCTTCGAGCCCCGGGTCGGCGCCTTCGGCGGGCGAGTAGAGCACGATCCCCCGCCGCACGGCCACCGGCGTGTTCGGCATCAGGCGGAACACCTGGACGCCCGGATAGGCGTCCTGCAACGTCGGCAGCGGCGTCCCGCCGAGCACCGACGCCACCGCCGACACCTTGCCCGAGAGCTCGTGCGCCACCTCCCTGAGCTGCGCCGGCTTGTGGCACAGGACCACCAGGTCGGCTTGCTCGGCGACGGCCGCGTTCGAGGCCAGCGCCACGCCGCCGACCTCGTCGGCGAGGTCCCGAGCGCGGCCCGAGCCGTTGTCCGAGCACAGCACCGGCTCGCCCCACCCTTGGGCGAGCGCGCGAGCCATGTTGCCAGCGCCGATCAGGCCGACTTGCATGGAATGAAATCTACCTTGGCGCCGGAGCCGGCCGAGGGACCCGGCCGCCGCGCGCCTTGCGGCGAGGGTTAGGACTGGTTGAAGAACCCCTTCTCCACCAGCCGAGCGCGTTCCTCGGCCGAGACCTCGACGTTGTGCGGCGTCAGCAGGAAGACCTTGTCGGCGATCCGCTGCATCCCTCCGTCCAGGGCGTAGGTCAAGCCGCTCGAGAAGTCGATGAGGCGCTTCGACAGGTCCGTATCGGTGCCCTGCAGGTTGAGGATCACCGGGATCGATTCCTTGAACTTGTCGGCCACGTCCTGCACGTCGTTGAAGTTCTTGGGCGCGACGAAGTGAACGCGGACTTCGCCGCCGTTCCCATTCCCCCGCCCCCCGACCGACCGCAGCGTCCCCGTCCGGCGGCTGGGGCCGGCGTCCTCGGCGAAGATGTCGTCGATCTCATCGCGCCGGCGCCGCCCGCTGAGCCGGCGGACATTCGGCCGCTGGCTGTAGGTGTCCTGGATGTCCGCCTCCGGCTCCTGGTAGGGCTCCACTTCCTCCTCATAGGCCTCATCCTCGGCCAAGCCGAAGTAGACGAGCGTGCGGTGCCAGGTATCGCGGAAGGCCATCGGCTTTCGGGAGGTTCGCCTCCCGGCGGGGTTTCCCTCCATGATTATGGCGCGCCGCGGTCGCAATCGGCATAAAGACTTGTGCCCAGGCGCACAATCGTCGCGCCCTCCTGTACGGCGACCAGGTAGTCCTGGCTGGTGCCCATCGACAGCTCCGCCAGCCCGTGGCGCTCGGCCAGCTCCCTCAGGGCCACGAAATAGGGCCGGCTCGCCTCGGCCGCGCGCGCGAACGGCGGCATCGTCATCAGCCCCACCACCCTGACCGGGCAGCGCTCCAGGAACGCTCCGAGCTCGGCCGGCGCAATCCCGCTCTTGCTCTGCTCGCCGGCGACGTTGACCTCGACCATCACCTCCGTCTCCGGGGACCCGTGACGGCCGAGCTGAGCCAGCGCCGAGTCGCTGGCCACGGACTCGATGTAGCGGACGTAGGGGAGCAGCTGCCGGACCTTCCGGCTCTGAAGCTGGCCGATGAAATCCCACGTGAACCGCTCCGGATAGGCGTCGGCCTTGGCGATCAGGTCCTGGGCGCGGTTCTCGCCGAGCAGCTCGATCCCGGCTTCGGCCAGCACTCCCAGCTCCTCCAGCGCAACGTACTTGACCGCCGCCAGGATCTGCACTTCGTGAGGATCCCGGCCCGTGGAGCCGATCTCGGCGCGAATCCGCTCCACGCTCGCCCGCACTCCCTCGGGGCGTAGCCCGCGGATCAGCTCAGCCACGCCACTCCTGCCTGGCGTCCCGTCACCCCGTGGTCGCGGCGGTGGGAGAAGAACAACGAGGGCTCGGAGCAGATCGTGCACAGCTCGGCATCGTGGAGGACCGCGACGCCGGCCCGCTCGAGCTCCATCCGCGCGATCGCCTTGAGGTCGAGGTTGTGTCCGCGCCGGACCGCCTCGCCTCGGTCGGCGAACATCGCGTGCACAGCCTCGCCGACCTCGTAGCAACACGGGCCGGCGCCCGGCCCGATCGCCGCCGCCAGCGGACCGCGGGCGCCGAGCTGCCGGACCGCCTCGACGCCCTCGCGCACCACCCCGGCGGACAGCCCGCGCCACCCCGCGTGCACCATCGCCACCGCCCCTTCGCCGGCGATCGCGATCGGCAGGCAGTCGGCGGTCAGGACCAGAGCTCCGATGCCCGGCGTCGCCACCGCCTGGCCGTCGGCGGCCAGGGGTTCCCCGCCATCGGCCGTCGGGGCGAGCGCTCGCGTGACCACGGCGCCGTGGACCTGACGGCCGCAGGCGAATCGCACGCCCAGCTGCTCTGCCAGCAGCTCCCGGTTGCGCTCCACCGCCGATCGCTCATCGTCGGTCAAACGGCCCAGGTTGAGGCTCGTGAACGGCCCCTTCGAGACCCCGCCGCGACGCGTGGTGAACACCGCTCGCGCTCCCGGCAGCTCGATCGCGAGATGCTCGCCGGCCGGGCGGAATGGATCGGGCAGCCTCACGTCGTCAGCAGCTCCAGGCCGGCGATCGGCGTCCGCTGCGCGTACTCGAAATGCGCGCGGCCCGCGGCCACGAGCGTTTGGCGGTGCGCCCACCCGCCCACTCTGCGCGCCTTCTCGTAGACCTGCAGTCGCATCGAGGCCGTTTCGCCGTTGTAGCAGTAGGCGAGCTCGCCGTCGGGGTCGTGATACGTGACCCCCGCCAGTTGGTCGCGGTCGGCGTCGACCTCGCCGATCAGCTTCCGGGCGCCGTCGACCGCCTCGAAGCGCCACCCGGTGAGCGCGAACGTGCTGTCGTTGCTGAGCACCCGCAGCGGCGAGGTCGAGCTGAAGCGCTCGCCGTCGATCCGCCCCACGACCGGCGTGCTCGGCCCGACCTCGCGGCCGAACCGGGACACGAACACCGAGACGGCGTCGACCAACGTCCCCGGGGCGGGCTCGCCGTCCAAGCCCTTGAAGTCGTTGCAGTGGACCCAGGCCCAGCGACGTGCGTGCTTGCACCCCCACAGATGGGCCTGTCCTCCGCGCGCCTGCGAGATCTCGAGCGTCTGATCCGGAAGCTCGATGGTGCCGTCGATTCTCAGATCACCGTGGGGCAGCACCAGCACCGTCTGAGCGATTCCGGCCCGCCGGAGCAGCGGGTGGACGTGCTCGTAGGCGTCGCGGGCCGGGGTCCAGCGCAGCTCCCAGGCCACGTCCTCGAATCCGCCGGCGGTCCCCGCGTCGCTCAGCGATGCGCCATCGATCCGCAGCTCGAACGGCTCAGAGCGTGCGTGCAGCTCGCCGATCGGCAGGGTCGTCTTGCGGGCGACCCTGTGCGCATGCCCGGGCCGCGGGTCGGTCGCGACCAGCCACAGGGCGCATGTGGCCTCTTCGGGGACGCCCGGAAGCGGCGCCAGCATCGTGTACCTGATCCACACGCCGATGCCCGACCGAGGGTCCGTGAGGGTCAGATAGTAGACCTCGTAGTGGCCCGGATTGCCCCGCCACTGGAGCTCGTTTGGCTTCATCCGCCGGGAGGCTATCCGGTGCCTCGCGCGGCCCGCAGGGCCCGGTCCAGTTCGTCCTCGGCCCCACCGGTGTCCCCGTCGAGCTTGGCCGCCAGCGCGGCGCGCAGCCCGATCCCGACCCCCGGCCCTTCCGGGACCCCGGCCGCGGTGAGGTCGTCCCCGCTGATCTCGAGGCGGACGTGTCGCAGCCGTTCGAGCCACGCCCGGGCCTCGTCGGCGGGGCCGAGGGCGCCGGCGATCGCCACCACTTCCGGGGCGGCGCCGGCGGCAGCCGCGGCGATCTGCGAGGGGCGCTCGGCGGCCGCGAGCGCTTCCGCCAGCGCGTCCGCCTGGAGCGCCGCCGCCGCGATCACGTCGCGGGCCCGGGCGTCGAACGCGAGCCCGTCGAGCAATTCGACCAGCTCCGCCGGCGGCACGCTCCGTGCGCTCAGGCCGAGCACGACCAGGTCGCGACGCCCATCGACGGGGAGCAGGTCAAGCGCCTGCCGCGCCAGTTCCGGATCGTCGAGGCCCAAGCCCTCGTGAATCGCGGCGTCGAGCCCCAATTCCCGCAACTGCCCGAAGGCGGCGACCGGGTCGGCTTCGCGAGCCGCGAGCCTGAGCTCGGCCCCGACGCGTGAGCCGCTCACCGTCCGCAAGGCACCCGAGCGCAGCGCCCCCGAGACGAGCCGGAGCGTCCGCGGCTCGATGGCAAAGCCGAGCCGGCCGGCGTAGCGCGCGAGCCTCAGCAGCCGGGTGGGGTCTTCGATGAAGCTGCGATCGTGGAGCACCCGCAGGCGGGTTGCCTCGAGGTCTTCGAGCGCCCGCGGCGCCCAGCTCAGCTCGCCGGCGGCGGCGCCGCCGAGCGCGACTGCGATCGCGTTGACGGTGAAGTCGCGGCGCAGGAGATCCTCGGCCAGGCTCGCCGGTGCCACCTCCGGCAACGCGCCCGGCCGCGGGTAGGTCTCGCTCCGGGCGCGAGCGATGTCGTAGCTGTAGCCATCGAGGGTCACCGTCGAGGTACCGAAGCGATCGTGGACCCTCGCCGGGCCAAGCCTCCGGGCGAGCGCCCCCGCATCGCCCTCGATGACCAGGTCCAGATCGGAGGGCGCGCCACCCCGCAACAGGTCGCGGACGGCCCCGCCGACGAGGTACACACCCTCTTCCTGCCCCAACCGGGGCAAAAGCGGCACGGCCGCCGGCAGCGTGCCTAGGCGATCGATCATCTCCCGGGGCGGCGGAATGTCCACCCGGGGATCTTCGCGCGCGTGGCCGACGAGCGGCTGCTGGGGCGTGCCGGGAGACGCCGGGCTAGCATCCGGCGGATGCCGAGCCTCGGTTCGCGGCGCGTGCTGCGGGTCGTCCTGGTGGCCTTGGCGGTCCTGCTGGTGATGGTGGGGGTCGCGGTTGCCTTCGTCCTGTTGCACGAGCCCGGCAACGTCTCTCACCCCAATCTCTCGTTCACCGCCCCTCCGGCGACATCGACGACGACCGCGCCGTCGCCTAAGCGAAGGGTCGTGGTCAACACTTTCGAGTGGCCGAGATACGGCTTCGATGCGGCCCGGACCCGGTTCTTCCCCGGCGCTCGCGGACTGACTCCGCCGTTCCGCGTGGGCTGGAGCTACGAGGACTACGCCCTGCTCGAGTTCCCGCCCGTGATCTACCAGAACACCCTCTACCAGCTCGACGACGACGCCTCGATCAAGGCCATCAACAAGCTGAACGGCCATCTCATCTGGCAGCACAAGCTCGGGGCGCTGGCGGCGGCGTCGCCTGCGATCGGCGTCAGACAACGGCTGCTGTTCGTGCCGATCCTGTCCAGGACCGGCCACAGTCCCGGCAACGGCGCCCTCGACGCGGTGTCAATGAGAACCGGGCGGGTCGTCTGGTCGCACCCCGTCCCCGCGGGCACGGAGTCCTCGCCGATGGCGTGGGGAACCACGGTCTACTACGGCGACCAGGCCGGCAACGTCCAGGCGCTGCGGGCACGCGACGGACACGTGTACTGGACCTACCACGCCAGCGGCGCCGTCAAGGGCGGGCCCGCGCTGGTCGACAACATCCTCTACTTCGGCGACTACGCCGGACGCGCCTACGCGCTGAACGCCACCACCGGCCATCAGGTCTGGGCGGTGAGCACCAACGGCGCGCACTTCGGGTTCGGTTCGGGCAACTTCTACTCGACTCCAGCGGTCGCCTTCGGCCGGGTCTACATGGGCAACACCGACGGTTTCGTGTACTCGTTCGCGGCCCGAACGGGACAGGTGGCGTGGGCGACGGCGACCGGGGCCTACGTGTACGCCTCACCTGCGGTCGCAGATGTTCCCGGGCTCGGCCCGACGGTCTACGTGGGCTCCTACGACGGCAACTTCTATGCCTTCAACGCCCAGTCCGGGGCGGTCCGGTGGAGGCATCCGGTCGGGAACCGGATCTCGGGTTCGGCGACGATCGTCGACAACGTCGTCTACTACTCGGCCCTCGGATCCAGGACGACCACCGGCCTGAACGCGCGGACGGGTCAGCAGGTGTTCTTCTTCGGAGACGGCGCCTTCAACCCGGTCGTCTGCGACAACGGCGCCCTCTACCTGAGCGGCTATTCAAAGCTCTACCAGCTGCTGCCCAAGCGGACGGCCGCAGGCCCGGGGGCTGCCGCCCTTCGGCGGGCCGCCGGGCGCCGCCGGGCGTCCGCACGGGCCGCTCGCGCGCGCCGGCAGGCAGCTCGGCCGATCACCGCCCGAAACGCCCGAAACGCCCGTCGCCAGGGGCATAAATAGCGCCGCAACCAAGCGCCCACGGAACATGCGTTCGGGGGTTCTTGCTATTGTTCCCGGTCTATGCGTTGTCGTAGTGGAAGTCATTGTCAGCAGCCGGCCTTGAAGGGTCGTCGGTTCTGCGCGGACCACGCGGCGGAGCTCGATCGCATGCGCGAGGAGCTCAAGGATGCCGCCGCCGCCCGCATCGGACGGGGCCGTCCCAAGCGGTCGTCAACTTGCTGCCGCCCCGGTTGCTATGAGCCTCGCGTCCCGCCGGCCGCGTACTGCGATGCGTGCGCCGCGGCGGGCTATGTGGAAGAGGCCGCGTAGCGCGGCCGACTCGCAGCCGGGTCCAACAGAAACTGCATCTCGCCGGATTTGGCCGGGGTTTCCGCGGCCCACGGCCTGCTGCGCACGCGGCGCAGCAGGCCGTCGATCGGAGCCCTACGGTCGGACGAACCTAGTGCCGCTTCAAGAATCGTTTGCCCTGAATGGCGAGCGAAAACCGAGTCCAGCAAGGACGCAGGCGCGAAGCTGTAGCAGCGCCACAGCGAGCGCCGAGGACGCCGCTGGACGAAGGTTTGCAGCCGCCAGACAGGGCAAAGGTTCGCAGAAGGGGCACTAGCCCAGGAAGGAGTGGAATGCGCCTAGCGGGCTTGGCAGCTCGGGCGAGAACGGCTGGAACTTGAAGGCGCGGGCGGTGTCGAACCCCGCCTTCTGCGCCGCGGCCTTGTCCGCGAACGGCGTCAGCGCGGCCACCGCCTGCTCGATCCTGGTCCAGCGAAGCGTCCGCTCGTAGCCGTTGTTGTTGGGCGGGTCGACGCTCTCGGCCTTGCCCTGGATCCCGGTGACGGTCTCGATCGGCCCGCCGTCCTGGCTCGCGACATCCGGGGCAAGCACGCGCGCCAGCGTCCGGTGGTCGCTCTCGATCCCCATGATCCGTGCCGCGGTCACCCGCAGGTCCGGCGTGCTGAAGCGGCGCACGCCGACCAGATAGGCGGCGATGAACGCGTCCTCGAGCGTGACCAGCACGTTCAGCGTGGTCTGGGCGTCGGAGAACATCTTGGGCGGGTAATAGAACGTGGTGAACGGCGAGGGCTTCTTGGTGACGCTCATCTCCAGCAGGTAGTGGGACATCTCCTCCTGCCGGGCCGCCTTGAGGTAGCCCTGGTCGTCGCTGGCCAGGTGGGCGAAGAACGGGGCCCGGTCGATGATCCCGGTGTACGTGGTCACCGCCAGCGCCTCGGCGATCTCGGCCGCCACCAGGATCTCCAGGTCGCCCTTCGTGGCGCCGCGCCTGCGTCTGGCGTCGGCCAATCCGGGGAGCAGCGCCTCCAGCGCGCTTGCGCCGACGAGGACGCCGGCGCTGGTGGCGGCGGAGCGGCCGATGAACTGCCTGCGGTCGCTGACGGCCTGTGGTTGCGGTTCGGACATTGCTCTCTCCCTTCCGGGACGTGGTCGTGTCGAGCCGCTATACGCAGGGCGACGCCAGTTGGATCACCGCGGCCGGTGCCGGCGGTGATCCGTCGCGAGCGCCGTCCCGTACAGGTATTGGTCTCGAACGCTCAGACCTGATCGAATCCGCCGAGGACCGTGCTCCGACCCGCTCGCCGCCCCCGCACCGCAGATCTCCGGACGCTCGCCGACGAGGACCTGATGCAGCTCGTCCACGCCGGCGAGCTCCGGGCGTTCGAGGTGATCTTCGACCGCCACGCGGGCGTGGCCTTCTCCCTGGCCTACCGGATGTGTGGCCGGCGGGCGATGGCCGAGGACATCGTCCAGGAGGCGTTCCTGTCCCTGTGGCGGACGGGCGCCCGCTACGACCGGGGGCGCGGCAGCGTGCGCTCGTGGGTGCTGAGCGCGGTGCACAACCGCGCGGTCGACGCGTTCCGGCGCGAGGCGGTGAAAGGGGACCATCGCATGGTCTCCGACGAGGGGATCGCCGAGCGGATCGCGGCGCCGGAGCTCACCGACAGCGAGGTCGAGCGTCGCGACGATGCCCGCGAGGTGCGCAGGGCCCTGGCGGAGCTTCCGACCGAGCAGCGACAGGTGATCGAGCTGGCCTATTTCGGCGGTTTCACGCACAGCCAGATCGCCGACATGCTCCACCTGCCCGCCGGTACCGTGAAGGGCCGAATGCGCCTGGGATTGGCAAAGATGCGGGTCGTGTTTGGCGACGGCGCGGAGGTCGTGCTATGACCGCGGGAGTGATGCGATGAACGCCGGCAACGGGATCTCCGAGCCCCGTGACTGCAGCGGCGATGCCGCGGCCTACGTGCTCGGCGCGCTCGACCCGGCCGACGCCGATGCGTTCCGTGCCCACCTCGCGAGCTGCGTCGTCTGCCGCGACGAGGTCTCGGCGCTGCAACAGGTGGCCGATGCGTTGCCGGCGGCGGCGCCACAGTACCCCGTGCCGCGCGGTCTTCGCCACCGCGTGCTGGCCGCCGCGCGAGCGGAGCCGCGCGCGTCCCAGGGCCAGGCGCCTTCGCCCAGGCCCCGGTTTCGGATCCCGCGGCCGGCGCTGGCCGCCGCGCTCGCCGCCGGGCTCGCGGTCGCCGCCGCCGTGGTCGTGCTGCTGGCCTCCGGCGGCTCGAGCGGCGTGCGCGTGATTCCCGCCCGGGTGACGGCAGCGGCGGCGAGTGCCGAGGTGCGGCTGTCCGCTGGACGCGGAGAGTTGGTCGTGCGCCACTTCCCGCCCCCTCCCGCCGGTCACATCTACGAGGTCTGGCTCCAGCGTGCCCACCGCGCCCCGTCGCCGACGAGCACGCTGTTCAGCGTTACCTCCAGCGGCGCCGGGAACATCGGCCTGCCCGGCAATCTGAGCGGAGTCAGGGAGGTGCTGGTCACTCCCGAGCCCGCGGGAGGCAGCCTCGCGCCGACGCACGTCCCGGTGATCGTGGCCCAGCTGAGCTGAGTCGCTCTGGTGCTCCCGGCCATAAATACGGTCGCATTCGAGCGGCCCCGCGCGGCGTATTTACGGCCGAGACCACTAGCCGCGCCGGACCGCGATCCCGGCGGCCGCCAGGTAGTCCTTGACCTCGGCGACGGTGTGATGGCCGTAATGGAAGATCGACGCGCACAGTACGGCGTCCGCGCCGGCGCCCACCGCGTCAGTCAGGTCGTCGAGCTCGCCGGCGCCGCCGGAGGCGATCACCGGCACCTCGACGCGGTCGGCGACGGCCGCGGTCAGCTCGAGGTCGTAGCCGGAGCTGGTGCCGTCGCGATCGATGCTCGTGAGCAGGATCTCGCCGGCGCCCCGCTCCACCCCCTCCCGGGCCCAGGCCACGGCGTCGCGCCCGGTCGGGGTTCGCCCTCCGGCGAAATACGCTTCCCAGCCTCCGTCCGGTCTCGCTTTGGCGTCGATGGCCAGGACCACGCACTGCGCGCCGAACGTCCGCGCCAGCTCGCCGACCAGCTCGGGCCGCTGCAGCGCGGCCGAGTTGACCGAGGTCTTGTCGGCGCCGGCGTCGAGCACCGCCTGGGCGTCAGCGATGGAGCGGATGCCGCCGCCGATCGTGAACGGGATGAACACCTCGTCGGCGGTCCGGCGGGCCAGCTCGACGACCGTGCCGCGCTTGTCCGAGGTCGCCGTGATGTCGAGGAACACGAGCTCGTCGGCGCCGGCGGCGTCGTAGCGGGAGGCCAGCTCGACGGGATCGCCGGCGTCGCGGAGGTCGAGGAAGCCGACCCCCTTGACGACTCGGCCTCCATCGACGTCGAGGCACGGGATCACGCGTTTGTAGTGCATCAGCGGAGCGCCCGGCGCGCCTCGGCGACCGTGAACCGGCCCTCGTACAGCGCCTTGCCGACGATCACGCCGCTCAGATTGACCTGGCGAAGCCCGGCCAGGGCGCGGAGGTCGTCAAGCGACGAGATCCCGCCGGAGTAGATGAAGCTGCCGCGCACCGCGGCCGCGATTCGGCGGGCGCCGTCCAGGTCCGGCCCGCTGAGCATCCCGTCGCGGTCGATGCTCGAGTACACGAACCGGCGCACTCCGCGTCGGCCGAGCCGTTCCACCACCGACTCCATCGGGATCTCGGTCTGCTCTCTCCACCCGGACGCCGCCAGCCGCCCGTGGCGGGCGTCCACGGAGACCACGAGCCGCTCCCCGAACTGAGCGACGGCCTCGTCGAGGAAATCGACGTCGGTATAAGCGGCAGTGCCGATCACGACCCGCGTCGCGCCGGCTTCGACCGCGTCCCTGAGCGCGCTGATCGTGCGCAAGCCGCCTCCGAGCTGCACCTGCACGTCGAGCTCGGCGACGATCCGCGCCACGTGCTCGAGGTTCGACGGCGTCCCGGTGCGGGCGCCGTCCAGATCCACGACATGGAGCTCGTGAGCCCCGTCCTCCACCCAGCGCCGGGCGGCATCGAGCGGGTCGGCGTCGTAGATGCTCCTGGCATCGAAATCGCCCTGGGTCAGCCTCACCGTCTGACCGTCGAGGATGTCGATCGCCGGCAGCAGGATCATGCGTACGCCGCTGCCGCTCGCGCCGCCGCCGCTCGCGCTCCGCACAGCTCGGTGAAGTTGCCCAGCATCCGCAGTCCGTGGGCCGAGGACTTCTCGGGATGGAACTGCACGCCGAAAACCGAGCCGCGGGCCACGATCGTCGCGAACCGCTCGCCGTACTCTGCACTCCCGACCACGACCTCCGCCTCGGCGGGGCGCGCGACGAACGAATGGACGTGGTAGAAGGGGCAGCCGGGTTCGGGAAGGCCCGCGGTCAGCGGCGATTGCCGCTCGAACCGGACCTCGTTCCAGCCGATGTGAGGGATGCGCAACCCCCCGGTCTGCAACGCGCTCACCGACCCGGCGAGCAGCCCGAGTCCTTCGCTGTGGCCGAGTTCCTCGGAGCTGCTCGAACAGCAGTTGCATCCCGAGGCAGATCCCGAGCAGCGGCGTTCCCTGCCCCACCCGCGCACGGAGCGGCTCGATCAGCCCGAGCGCGCGCAAGTTGCCCATCGCCCGCGGGAATGCGCCCACCCCCGGGACCACCAAGCCGTCGGCATCGAGCAGCGTCCGCTGGTCGCGGGTGACCGCCGCGCGCGCTCCCACGTGCTCGAGTGCCTTCTGGACCGAGCGGCGGTTGCCCATCCCGTAGTCCAGCACCGCGATCAGCGGTGCGGGCTGGGCTCTCATGTGAGCGTGCCCTTGGTGCTCGGCACGCCGGCCTCGCTCGGATCCTCGGCGACGGCGAACCGAAGCGCCCGCGCCAGCGCCTTGAACGCCGCCTCGATCACGTGGTGGGAGTTGGTGCCGGTCTCGACGCTCAGGTGCAGGGTCAGCTTCGCGTTGGTGGCCAGCGCCCGGAAGAACTCCTCGGTCAGCTCGTGATCGAAGTTGCCGATCGCTCCGGGCGGAAGCGAGGCGTCGAACACGCACAGTCCGCGCCCGGAGATGTCGATCGCGCACGACGCCCGCGCCTCGTCCATCGGCACCGTCGCCTGGCCGTAGCGCGAGATCCCCGCGCGGTCCCCGAGCGCCCGGTCAAAGGCCTGGCCGATGCACATCCCAACGTCTTCGACGGTGTGATGGGCCCCCGTCTCGAGGTCGCCCCGGGCCTGCACGCCCAGATCGAAGCGACCGTGCCTGGCGAACAGATCGAGCATGTGGTCGAGAAAGCCGACCCCGGTCCGCCGCTCGCCGGATCCGCTCCCGTCGAGCGCCAGGGTCACGTGGATGTCGGTCTCGGCGGTCTTGCGGTCGATCTCAGCTGCACGCGTCATCGGCTGGCATTGTCGCGAATGCGGGCTTCCATCGACCGGGCATGGAGCTCGAAGCCCTCCGCCCGGGCCACCGGCGCGGCCGCCCGGGCCAGCGCCGTGCCGTCCTCGATCCGGACCTCGGTGAAGCGGCGGCGAAAGTGCCAGGGCGACAGCGCGGAGGCGAAGCGCGCGGCACCACCGGTGGGCAGGATGTGATTCGAGCCGGTGATGTAGTCGCCGAACGCCGTCCCCGACGCAGCGCCGACGAACACGCAGCCGGCCCGCGTGATCTCCGGAGCCAGCGCCTCGGCCCCGGGACCGGCGAGCTGGAGATGCTCTGGCGCCAGCGCCTCGGCCAGCGCCACCGCCTCGCCCAGCTCCCCCACCTCGACCAGCCGCGCCGCGGCCTCGCTCTCGGGCCCTGCCGCCACCAGCTCCGCCAGCGCGGAGAGCACGGAGTCCGAGTCCGAGATCGCGATCACCAGCGTGCCCGGGCCGTGCTCGGCCTGGGCCAGCAGATCGAGCGCGAGCGGCCCCGGGTCGGAGTCGCGATCGGCGATCACCACCAGGTCGCTGGGCCCGGCGAAGCCGTCGATGCCCACGTCTCCGAACACTTGGCGCTTGGCCTCCTGAACGTAGAGGTTGCCGGGTCCGGCGATCACCTCGACCGGCTCCACCGACTCGGTCCCGTAGGCCAGCGCCGCGACCGCCTGCGCGCCACCCATCCGGTAGAGGGTGGGCGCGCCCACCAGCCCGCAGGCGCCGAGCACGACCGGATCCAGATCGCCGCCTGGCCCCGGCGGCGCGCAGACCGCGACCCGCCCGACGCCGGCCACGAGCGCGGTCACCACGCCCATCACCACGGTGCTCGGGTACGGCGCGCGGCCGCCCGGCACGTAGACGCCGGCACTGGCCACCGGCGCGCTTCTCAGGGCCACGCGGTGGCGATCGAAGCGGACCTCGCCGTCCGCGTGCAGCCACGCCTCCCCGACCCGGCGGACGTTCGCGATCGCGAGCTCGAGGCCCGCGCGCACCTCGGGATCCAGGGCTCGAGCCGCGGCCTCGAGCTGGTTCTCGTCGACGCGCAGCGCCGCCGGCTCGGCGCCCGCGGTGTCGAACCGGCGGGTGTGCTCCCGGATCGCATCGTCGCCGCCCGAGCGCACCGCGGCGATGATCCCGGCCACGGTGTCACGCACGATCGCCGGCGCGGGTACGAGCCCGCGCAGCTCGGCCGCGAGGGCATCCGCGTCGCCGGCGGCGCGCAGCCGCTCACATCGCATCCAGTCGCTCCAGCAGCTGATCGATGGCGTGCGCCCGCAGCTTGTGGGCGACCGGATTGGCGATCAACCGGGCAGTGCTGACGGCGATCTCCTCGCGTATCACGAGCCCGTTCTCGCGCAGCGTCGTCCCGGTGGCGGTGAGGTCGACGATCCCCTCCGCCAGCCCCGTCAGCGGCGCGAGCTCGACCGAGCCCTTGACCTCGACGATCTCGGCCTGACGGCCGGTGTCGAGGAAGTGGCGGGCCGCGATCCGAGGGTATTTGGTCGCGATCCGGACCACGCCCAGGCGGCGCAGCACCTCGGCCGCCGGATCCTCCCCGGCGACGGTCGCCAGCACCATCCGGCAGTGGCCGTAGCCGAGGTCGACCAGTTCGTAGACCTCGCGCTCTGACTGTTCCATCAGCACGTCCTTGCCCGTGATCCCCAGATCGGCGGCGCCCGCTTCGACGTACGTCGGGACGTCCGATGGCCGCATGGTCACGATTCCGACGTCGTCGAACAGGAGCTTGCGGTCGTTCTCGCGCACGTCGCGCGTGGCGATCCCGAGCCGGTCGAGCAGATCGAGGGTGGCCGTGAACAGGGCGCCGCGGGGAACGGCGATCCGCAGCTCGCTCATCGCCCGCGCCACCGTTCCTCGCCGGTGAGGGCGATGTGCACGCGCTCCACGTTGAGCGCGAACCCGACCGCCGGCTGCGAGTGGCCGAACGTCGCCAGCAGCTCGTCGTAGCGCCCCCCGGACCCGATCGGAACGCCGTAGGCGGGGTCGTAGACCTGAAACACGGCCCCGGTGTAGTAGCCCAGGTTGCGGACCAGCCCGAGGTCGAAGATGACCCGCTCGGCCACCCCCGGCAAGAGCAGCGCGTGGACTTCGCGCATCCCCCTTACCGCGTCGTGAAGGGCGCCGGAGAGACCCTCGAGCACCTCCGGCCCGCCCCGCGTCCGCGGCACGCGCAGCAGCAGCTCCGATGCGTCATCGGGCAGGCGCAGCTGGCGCACCTCGCGCTCGATCCCGACGAAGTCTCGTCGCACGAGATCGGTCAGGATCCGCTCGTGGCCCTCGGCGGGGACGCCCACCGCGTCCAGCAGCGCCGGATACAGAGAGGCGTCGCCAAGGCCGACGCGATAGTTCTCAAGCCCGGCGGCGTCGAGCGCCGCACACAGGACGCTCAGCGCCTCCACTGTTCCCTGGGGACCGGCGGAGCCGATCAGCTCCACCCCGGCCTGCAGGAACTCCCGGGTCTGCCCGCGCTGCGGGCGTACATCCCGGTAGGCATGGGCCAGGTAGCAGAAGCGCAGCGGCGGCGAGGCGTGGCGGTAGCGGGTCGCGGCCAGCCGGGCGATCGGCACCGTCATATCCGATCGCAACACCAGCACGTTGCCGTGCTCGTCGAACATCCTGTAGGCGGGCTCAGTGCCGATGTAGACGTTTCGCTCGTACTCCAGCGCGGGCGTGTAGACCTCTCCGTAGCCGGCGCGCTCGAACACCTCGCGGATCCGGTCGGTCATCGCGCGGAGCTCGCGCATTTCGTCGGGCAGGACGTCTCGCGTTCCGCTGGGAATGCGATCGATCATCGTGCTCGACGTGCTCGGGGGCGCGGGATCGCCCGGACTGCTCGGCCGCTCACACGGTCGTGGGCACGTCGTCCAGCCGTGTAACCCGCGCGCCCAACTCGCGTAGGCGCTCGTCGATGCGCTCGTAGCCGCGGTCGATCTGGTTGATGTTCCCGATCTCGGTCTCGCCGTCCGCGCACAACGCGGCGATCAACATCGCCATCCCGGCGCGGATGTCGGGGGACTCCACCCGCTGGCCGCGCAGACGGCGCGGTCCGACCACGATCGCTCGGTGGGGATCGCAGATCGTGATCGCGGCGCCCATCATCACCAGCTTGTCGGTGAAGAACAGGCGGTTCTCGAACATCTTCTCGTGGATGATCACCGAGCCCTCGGCCTGGGTCGCCAGCGCCAAGGCGATGCTGGTCAGGTCGGCGGGGAACGCCGGCCACGGCCCGTCCTCGACCTTGGGCATGTAGTCGCCGTCGTCGTTGCGGACGACGAGCTTCTGGTTGGCAGGCACGATCACGTCGGCGCCGCGGACCTCGCTGCGCAGACCGAGCCGGTCGAACACGAGCCGGATCATCCGCAGGTCCTCGGGGACCGTGTCCTTGACCACCAGTTCGCCACCGGTCACGCCGGCCAGCGCCATGAACGAGCCGATCTCGATGTGGTCGGGTGCGACCGTGTGTGTGCACCCGCGAAGCCGACCCGTGCCGTGGACCGTCATCACGTTTGACCCGATCCCGTCAATCGAGGCGCCCATCGCCACCAGCATCCGCGCCAGGTCCTGCACGTGGGGCTCGGAGGCGGCGTTGCGGATCACGGTGGGCCCGCGGGTCAGCGCCGCCGCCATCAGCGCGTTCTCGGTGGCCATCACCGAAGGTTCGTCCATCAGGAAGTCACACGGGCTGAGCCCCAGCGACGGCGCGGTCAGGACGACGTCGGTCCCCTGGTGCTCCACGGCCGCGCCCAGCGCCCGGAACGCGTCGAGGTGGGGATCGAGCCTGCGCCGGCCGATCACGTCACCCCCGGGGGAGGCATGTGCGCGCGGCCGAGGCGCGCCAGCAGCGGCCCGGCGAGCAGGAACGACGCCCTGATCCGCTCGGCCAGCTCCCGGTCGACCCGATGGCAGTCTACGGTCGAGGAGTCGATCCGGACCTCGCCCGGCCCGAGCCAGCTCACCTTGGCCCCGAGACTCTCGATCAGCATCGCCATCGCCTCGACGTCGCTGATCCGGGGGACATTGCGGAGGATCACCTCGTCCTCGGTCAGCAGGCAGGCGGCGAGAATCGGCAGCGCGCCGTTCTTGTTGCCGGCGGGAACGATCGTGCCGGACAGCGGCACCCCGCCTTCGATGACGAACTTTTCCATCGGTGGTTTCCCCTCCGTCGCTCTCGTCCGGGGGTCCCCCAGCGTAGCTGCTGAGGGCGCGGGTGGCAGCGCGGCCCCGGACCCCTGGTCGGGGCGGCCTGGGGACGCGGGACGGGTCCGGGAGCGCTCAGCTAGGGTAGGAGTCATGCCGCCTGAGATTTCGCGGGAAGAGGCCTGGAACCTCCTTTGTGAATGGACCGAATCCGAGTCTCTGCGCCGCCACATGCTGGCCGTGGAGGCGGCGATGCGAGCCTATGCCTCCCGCTTCGACGGCGATGTCGAGCTGTGGGGGATGACCGGGCTGATGCACGACCTCGACTACGAGCGCTACCCGAACCTCGAGGACGGCCATCCCCGCTACGCCCTGCGCGAGCTGGAGGCCCGCGGCTATCCGCCCGAGCTGGTCCGGGCCGTGGCCTCGCATGCCGATTTCCTCGGGGTTCCGCGCGAGACCCCGATGGAGAAGGCGCTCTACGCCGTCGACGAGCTATCGGGCTTCCTGCTCGCCTGCGCCTACGTCCGTCCCGAGGGGCTCGTCGGCATGACCCCGAAGTCGGTCAAGAAGAAGCTCAAGCAGCCGAGCTTCGCCGCCGCGGTGAACCGGGAGGAGCTTCGCCGAGGGGCCGAGGAGCTCGGCGTCGACTTCGACCAGCACCTTCAGATCGTCATCGACGCCCTGACCGAGCGGCGCGAGGAGCTGCTGCCGGCGGCGGGCGCGGCGTAGCCGCCCGGCGATCGGGGCCGCATCGGCTGGCGATCTGCGAGAGGGTCGCGGCGGAGTCAACGATTCCCGACCTCACGGGGCCTGTCGGCCGGATCGGGCGAACAGGAGGAGTCGCAGGTCCGCTCCGCCCGCGCCGACCTCCGGTGGATGGGGCCCAACCACCGTGGGATAAGGTCCAGCCGTGCCCGGCACGATCAGAATCGCGGTCCTGGAGGGCGATCAGACCGGCCAGGAGCTGCTGGAGCAGTCGCTGCGCGTCCTGGATCCTGAGGTGCTCGGACTCGATCTCGAGTTGGAGCGCCATGATCTGTCTCTGGAGAACCGCCGCGCGACCTCCAACCAGGTGGTGAGCGACGCCGCCGCCGCGATGCGCGATGCCGGCCTGGGGCTGAAGGCGGCCACAATCACGCCGGAGGGGGCGGGCGACGTGGGCTCCCCCAACCGGATCCTGCGCGAGCAGATCGACGGCAAGGTGATCGTCAGGACCGGTCGCCGGCTGCCCGGAGTGGCGCCCATCGCCGGCGTCCACTACCCGATCGCGATCGTGCGCATGGCTGTTGGCGACGCCTACGGCGCCGAGGAGTGGCGCCACGGCGACCCGGGATCGCCGGGCGAGTTCGCTTATCGGACCGACCGGATCGCCCGCTCGACCTGCCGCGCCGTGGCCGAGTATTCGTTCCGCACCGCCGAGAGGATCGGCGCCCGGGTCTACGGCGGCCCCAAGTGGACGGTGTCGCCGATCTACGAGGGGCTGCTCAAGGAGGAGCTCGACCAGGCCGCCGGTCGCCGTCCAACCGTCGCCTACGAGCCGGTGCTGATCGACGCCACCTACGCCGGCCTGCTGTCCGGCGCCACCGACGCGCCGCTCGTCATCCCGGCGCTCAACCGCGACGGGGACTGCCTGTCCGACCTGGTCCTGCCGATGTTCGGCTCGATCGCCGGCGCCGAGTCGGTGCTGCTGGCCTTCGACGAGGACTACGACACGACGGTGGCGATGGCCGAGGCGCCACACGGCACCGCGCCGGCGCTCCAGGGCAAGGACCTCGCCAACCCGCTGGCAATGATCCTGGCCTGCGGCGCCGTCCTGCGCCATGCCTCCGACCGGTACGGAGCCGAGGCCGAGCGCGCCTCCCGCGCCATCTACGAGGCGGCGCTCGAGACCGTCGCCGCCGGGGTCAGGACCCCCGACCTCGGAGGCCATGCCGGGACAACGGAGTTCACCGACGCGGTCCTCGAACGCGTGCGGACCAAGCTCGACGTGTGGTCCTCTCTGTGACCCGGTCGGGGCCCCTCCCTGACCCGGTCGCGACCCGCGAGACATAACGCGCCGCCCCGATTCCGTCCGCCCCCCTCCCTACTCTCCCGAACATATGTTCCAGCCTTCAGCTGATCGCCTGCGCACCTGGCTGAGGTGGGCCGAGGACATCCTCGGCGACCCGCCGGACGACGCGCACCGCGACCAAGACAACGTCACATCGCACCCCCACCGGCGCCCGCTGCGCTGGGACCGTCCGCGCCGCCCGGGCACGGTGGCCCCACGCCCCGCTCACTGCATCTCGCCGGTGCGGGCCGGCGCCGGCGCCAGCCGCCGGGACACCGCGGCCCGCCCAGGCTAGGTCACGGCGAGCACGACCCCGATCACGCCACTCGGTTCGCCGGTGGTCCGGCTGCTGCCCGCCGTGATCAAGCCGAAGATCACGGCGAAGAACGTCCCCAGCCCCAGGACCACGCAGATCACCAGCAGAACGAACACCTGTGGGTTCTGGCGAAAGAAGGCGACGAGCTGACGCACGGCCCTTAGATCGTGCCACCTCGGTGCTCGCGCCTCAGCGCCTGGGCCGCCGCTCACCGCCACGGACGCCGGTCGCCGGCCCGGCGGCCCCTCGCCGGCACGGACCCCGGTCGCCGCCACGGCCGCTCGCCGGCACGGCGCGCAGACGCCGAGCCTGACAGCATGCGGTCTGTGAACGATCGAACTGCTCCCGGCACCGATTCTGGCGGCGAAGCCATCACCCCCGAGGGGCTCAAAGCCCTCAAGTCCGAGCTCGGCGAGCTGGAGACCGCCGGCCGGCGCGAGATGGCGAAGCGGATCCTCACCGCCCGCGAGCACGGCGATCTCAGCGAGAACGCCGAATATCACGCCGCCAAAGAGGACCAGGCGCACCTCGAGACGCGGATCAAGCGGCTCCGCCAGCGACTGCTGAACGCCGTCGTCGTGCACAGCAACGCCGATGACCCCACGTTCTCGTTCGGGCGAACCGCTGAGATCCTCGACGAGGGCACCGGTGAGGTTCACACCTGGACCGTCGTCGGCGCCGCCGAGGCGGATCGGTCGGCCGGCAAGCTCTCCGATCACTCGCCGGTGGCCAAGGCGCTCCTCGGCCACGCTCCGGGAGAGGTTGTCGAGGTGGAGACGCCCCGGGGCATCCGCAGGCTAAGGATCGAACGGCTGGTCTAGCAGCCCCACGGGCCACAGCGGCAAGCAAACGACCCCATCCGCACGGGCGAACGGGGTCGGGAGATGACAAAAAACCGGCGGCGACCTACTCTCCCGGGCCCTTGCGAGCCAAGTACCATCGGCGCTGAGGGGCTTAACGGCTCTGTTCGGAATGGGAAGAGGTGTTTCCCCCTCGCCATAGCCACCGGAAACCGGTCGAGACCGCTCCTCGCGGGCCTTCAAAACTACACAGTGCCAATGCACGGATATCAAATATCCGTCAAGCCCTCGACCCATTAGTACCGGTCTCCTACGGATGTCACCATCCTTCCAGATCCGGCCTATCAACCTGGTGATCTTCCAGGGGTCTTACTCCCTCAAGGGGATGGGAGAGCTCATCTCGAGGCCGGCTTCCCACTTAGATGCTTTCAGCGGTTATCCGATCCGCACGTAGCTAACCTGCAGTGCCCTTGGCAGGACAACAGATACACCAGAGGTGCGTTCGTCCCGGTCCTCTCGTACTAGGGACGAATCCTCTCAACTCTCCAACGCCCACGGCAGATAGGGACCGACAGTTTTGTTACTCCCGACCGTCCGACCGACGATCGAGGGCCAGGTCATTTCTGCCTGACTCTGCATGTCGCCATGCAGCTCGGACTGTATCTTCCGGTGCATCACCGGTCTGGCGTACAGTCTCTGAGGATTCTGGATCGCTTGGGATTACATCGAGCCATCGGTACTGGCGATACCGACCGCCTCCGTTCATCGAGACCGCTAGTTGAAGCAGTTCGTTGAACCCCTGAGGCGAACGGTGCTGTCCGCGCGCCATCGCTCTCACGATATGGGCGAACTTCTCAAAATCCGCCTGCTTCGATGACAGCATCGGCGATGTCTCAAAAAATGGGACGACCTTACAGAGAAGGTCTTCTCGTCTCCTGACGACGAACACCAGCACACGATCGCGCCGTCCGTTCCGCTTGATGTAGCCGCAACCCCCGAGGCGCGCCTGAATCAAAGCCAAGACCTGAGCACGATCGCCGTTCTGGCTCACGTGAAACTCAGGCACAAGCTGATATCCGGTGCGACACGAGGGATTTCGGTTTATGACGACTGAGAAGGATCCCTCCCCGTCGACATATCCCGAAATATAACCATCCAGCCTTTCCTGCTGATTGTCCGCACCCGTCACATTGTCACTGTACCGTCCGGATCGGACGGAACGAGTAGTGCGGGATCCTCGGAGTTTCCAGCATATAGCCAGATTTATAGACAGCAATGGTCTACTGTCTCACGACGTTCTGAACCCAGCTCGCGTACCGCTTTAATGGGCGAACAGCCCAACCCTTGGGACCTACTTCAGCCCCAGGATGCGACGAGCCGACATCGAGGTGCCAAACCGGGCCGTCGATGTGGACTCTTGGGCCCGATAAGCCTGTTATCCCCGGAGTACCTTTTGTCCGTTGAGCGACGGCGCTTCCACTTGCTACCGCCGGATCACTAAGGCCTGCTTTCGCACCTGCTCGACCTGTCGGTCTCGCAGTCAAGCTCCCTTACTGCCTTTACACTCTACGCACGATTTCCGACCGTGCTGAGGGAACCTTTGCGCGCCTCCGTTACATTTTGGGAGGCGACCGCCCCAGTCAAACTACCCACCTGTCACTGTCCGGCGCCCGGATTCACGGCGCACCGTTAGAGATCCAATACACCAAGGGTGGTATCTCAAGGTTGGCTCCACGCCAGCCGCAGCCGGCGCTTCCAAGCCTCCCACCTATCCTGAGCGAGATGCATCGAACCCCAATACCAAGCTGTAGTAAAGGTTCACGGGGTCTTTCCGTCTAGCCGCGGGTACTCGGCATCTTCACCGAGACTGCAATTTCACCGAGCCCCTCGTTGAGACAGCGTTCAAGTCGTTACGCCATTCGTGCAGGTCGGAACTTACCCGACAAGGAATTTCGCTCTAACTCTTACTTCCGGTATATCGGAAGCGGACGACGGCGAAACCGCCATCCCTGCATGTCGCCATGCAGATGGGACCATCTCTTCATCCAATGCCTTGGATGTTCGGCGTATGGCCTCTGAGGATTCCGATCAGATCTCTTCTGGATTTCCGGCGGTTCATGGTCTGGGTGACTTCGGCGATCTGCGCAAGACCCTCTCGGGTCAAATGCAGACCGTTCTCGATCATCTCGAGCACCTGCACGAACTTCTCGAAGTCGAACTTCTTCACAGTCCGCAAAGGATGCTCTTGGAAGAACGGGACGATGGTTTCTAGAAGATCCCACCGACCGTTCACCACATACTTGATGCATGTGCTCCCGATGGTTATCGTGCCGTCGGTTGCCGTACACGTAGCCGACCCCAAAGAACTCCCTGAGCTCCTCAAGGCAGGCGACGCTGCCGGCGCCTTGCGACACGATGAACCTCGGCGCGACCTGATAGCCGAGCTTGTAGCCGCGTCGGCCCGTCCGATCGTGCTGTCGAACAAAGCTGACTGAGAAGCATCCTTCTCCGTCTACAAACCCAATAACCCAGCCGATCGTGATCAGCCTTTCCTGCTGGTTTTCCGCACCGACCAGATTGTCACTGTCCACAACCGGAGTCTAGGACGAGTACCGGACGGATACTCGGGTTTTCCAGCATATAGCCGAATGCAATCCGCACTGTTACCAGCGCGGTGGGCAACGATTTACCTTAGGACCGTTCACATTTGTTACTCCTCTGCGACAGACCTGTCACAAAGCGGCTGACCCATTTCTGGCCAGCTCTCATGGTCGCCCATGAGGTCGGACTATCTCATCCCCCGACCCACTGAAGGTCGGAGGCTCGGCGTATAGTCTCTGAGGATTCCGGCCGAGCAAACTTCCTCGGCCGGCCTTTCCTGCTGATTGTCCGCACCGGACGCATTGTCACTGCCACTCACGCGGCGAGTAGTGCCGGATACTCGGAGTTTCCAGCATATAGCCGAATTTTACAACTACCTCGGTTGATAGTTACGGCCGCCGTTTACCGGGGCTTAGTTTCGGTGCTTCGAGCCGAAGCCCTAACACCTCCACGTAACCTTCCGGCACCGGGCAGGCGTCAGCCCCTATACGTCGTCTTACGACTTAGCAGAGACCTGTGTTTTTGGTAAACAGTCGCTTGAACCTATTCACTGCGGCCCTCTCGGGCTTCCCTCGCGAAGAGGTTCACCCTACTGGGGCGCCCCTTATCCCGAAGTTACGGGGCGATTTTGCCGAGTTCCTTAACGAGGGTTATCTCGATCACCTTAGTGTTCTCCACTTGCCCACCTGTGTCGGTTTTGGTACAGGCACGCGCTTCCTCCCTAGAGGCTTTTCTCGGAGGCATGGCATCCGGGACTCGCCGGCTTAGAGCCAGCTGGCATCGCACCTCAGGTTATGCGGCCCCGGATTTACCTAGGGCCACCCCTACATGCTTACCCCAGGGCAACCATCGCCTGGGATCCCATAGCCTTCCTCGTCCCCCCATCGGTCAAACGGAAGCAACGTGGTACGGGAATATCAACCCGTTGGCCATCGACTACGCCTTTCGGCCTCGCCTTAGGTCCTGACTAACCCTGAGCAGACGAACTTTACTCAGGAAACCTTGGGCAATCGGCGGAGGGGATTCTCACCCCTCTTTCGTTACTCATGCCGGCATTCTCACTTCCGCCGCCTCCACAGCTGGCTTACGCCGCTGCTTCACTGGCGCCGGAACGCTCTCCTACCGCGCGGAAACCGGTACAGACCTCACGCACCCGCAGCTTCGGTGATTAGCTTGAGCCCCGTTACATTGTCCGCGCTCGAACACTTGACCAGTGAGCTGTTACGCACTCTTTCAAGGGTGGCTGCCTCTAAGCCAACCTCCTGGTTGTCTCGGCATTCGAACATCGTTTCCCACTTAGCTAACACTTAGGGACCTTAGCTGGCGGTCTGGGCTGTTTCCCTCTTGACGCTGAAGTTTATCCCCCAGCAACTGACTCCCGGAGTAACCGTGACGGTCTTCGGAGTTTGCCTGAAGTCGGTAACCTGGTAGGGCCCCTAGTCCAAACAGTGCTCTACGGCCGCCACGGAATTGATCCGAGGCTATACCTAAATATATTTCGGAGAGAACCAGATATCACTGAGCTTGATTAGCCTTTCACTCCGACCCACAGGTCATCCGCCCAGTTTTCAACCTAGGTCGGTTCGGTCCTCCACGAGGTCTTACCCCCGCTTCAACCTGCCCATGGGTAGCTCGCTCAGCTTCGGGTCTACCGCCTACGACTATGTCGCCCTGTTCGGACTCGCTTTCGCTACGGCTCCGCTCATCGCTTAACCTTGCCGCAGACGAGTAACTCGCCGGCTCGTTATGCAAAAAGCACGCGGTCACGGCACAAGGCCGCTCCCACCGCTTGTAGGCACGTGGTTTCAGGTACTATTTCACTCCCCTTCCGGGGTACTTTTCACCTTTCCCTCACGGTACTAGTCCGCTATCGGTCACCAAGGAGTACTTAGCCTTGGAGGGTGGTCCCCCCAGGTTCAGTCCGCGTTTCACGGGTGCGGACTTACTCAGGAACATCTGCGGAAGGCCGTGCGATTTCGCCTACGGGACGATTGCCCTCTGTGGTGCGTGGTTCCACACGCTTCGACTATCACACGACTTTGTCACTTCCGCCGGATCGGCCACGATCCGGACCAGACGTCCTACAACCCCCGACGCGCAACGCGTGGCCGCTTACACACGCCGGGTTTGGGCTGTTCCCCTTTCGCTCGCCACTACTCAGGGAGTCTCGGTTGATTTCCTTTCCTCGGGGTACTGAGATGTTTCACTTCCCCCGCTTGTCTTCGCCGCGCCTATGTGTTCAGCGCGGGATAACGTCGCATTACCGACGTTGGGTTTCCCCATTCGGGCATCCGCGGGTCACTGGCTATTCAGCGCCTCACCGCGGCTTATCGCAGCCGTTCACGCCCTTCTTCGACTCTTGGTGCCAAGGCATCCACCATGTGCCCTTAATATCTTGACGGTGATCTCGGGAAGAGCCTTGCGGCTCTGCCCGGTGATACCCGTGTCATTGGCTACTGTGCAGTTTTCAAGGTCCGCGAAGAGGCGAAGCCCGCCGCGCAGTAGCCCGGGACCTGGTCCAGCGAGCCGCCGGCGGCGAGCCGGTCTCTCAAAACTCAACAGCATGCGAGCCGCCTCGATCCGGGCGGATGCCCGTGCCGTGCGGCCTGCCAGATCCGGTCGACATTCCTAGCGGCCGATCGCGCTCGAGAGACCGCCGCGGAGCTCGAGAGCTCAGGCGACGATCCTCCGGCGATCGGTGCCCTCCGAAGAGGGCTCCCTAGAAAGGAGGTGATCCAGCCGCAGCTTCCGCTACGGCTACCTTGTTACGACTTCACCCCAGTCACGAGCCCCACCTTCGACGGCTCCCTCCCAAAAGGGTTAGGCCACCGGCTTCGGGTGTTGCTCACTCCCATGGTGTGACGGGCGGTGTGTACAAGGCCCGGGAACGTATTCACCGCGGCAATGCTGATCCGCGATTACTAGCAACTCCGCCTTCATGCAGGCGGGTTTCAGCCTGCAATCCGAACCGAGACGCGCTTTAAGGGATTCGCTCCACCTCGCGGTCTTGCAGCCCTCTGTACGCGCCAATGTAGCACGTGTGTAGCCCTGGACATAAGGGGCATGATGACTTGACGTCATCCCCACCTTCCTCCGGTTTGTCACCGGCAGTCTCGCATGAGTCCCCAACTAAATGCTGGCAACATGCGACGGGGGTTGCGCTCGTTGCGGGACTTAACCCAACATCTCACGACACGAGCTGACGACAGCCATGCACCACCTGTGATCCTGCCCCGAAGGGAGACCGTGTTTCCACGGCTGTCAGGAACATGTCAAGCCCAGGTAAGGTTCTTCGCGTTGCGTCGAATTAAACCACATGCTCCGCTGCTTGTGCGGGCCCCCGTCAATTCCTTTGAGTTTTAGCCTTGCGGCCGTACTCCCCAGGCGGGGCACTTAATGCGTTAGCGTCGGCACGGAGGGAGTCGACACCCCCCACACCTAGTGCCCATCGTTTACGGCGTGGACTACCAGGGTATCTAATCCTGTTTGCTCCCCACGCTTTCGCGTCTCAGCGTCAGTACCGTCCCAGCGAGCTGCCTTCGCCATTGGTGTTCCTCCTGATATCTGCGCATTTCACCGCTACACCAGGAATTCCACTCGCCTCTTCCGGACTCTAGCTCGACAGTTTCCACCGGCATTCCAGGGTTGAGCCCTGGACTTTCACAGCGGACTTACCGAGCCGCCTACACGCTCTTTACGCCCAATGATTCCGGACAACGCTTGCCCCCTACGTATTACCGCGGCTGCTGGCACGTAGTTAGCCGGGGCTTCTTCTGAAGGTACCGTCACTCCAGCCGGCTATTCACCGGCGAAGCTTCGTCCCAACTGAAAGGGGTTTACAACCCGAAGGCCTTCTTCCCCCACGCGGCGTTGCTGCGTCACGCTTTCGCGCATTGCGCAAGATTCCCCACTGCTGCCTCCCGTAGGAGTCTGGGCCGTGTCTCAGTCCCAGTGTGGCTGATCGTCCTCTCAGACCAGCTACCCATCGTCGCCTTGGTGAGCCGTTACCTCACCAACAAGCTAATGGGCCGCGGGCCCATCCCGATGCGGAGGCCGAAGCTTCCTTTCCCCAGCGGCCTTATGGCCGGAGGGCACATTCGGTATTAGCCCGAGTTTCCTCGGGTTGTCCCAATCATCGGGGCAGGTTACCCACGTGTTACTCACCCGTTCGCGGCTTTGCCCCAGGCCGAAGCCTGGTTCGTCGCTCCACTTGCATGTGTTAGGCACGCCGCCAGCGTTCGTCCTGAGCCAGGATCAAACTCTCCGTGAAGAACTGCTGGCGAGCGATCGCGAGACCACCCGCCTTTCACAAAGAGTCGTCAGGGATTACAACCCGCAGGCACGATGCGACGAGTGGCCGCATCGGCTGCGGGCAAAACCCTGGGTCTGTCCCTGGTGGGATCAGACCCTTGCGCTCACACGAGGGAGCCCGCTGTACACGTTGGGCTCCGGAGCGCAAGACGGGGTCAATTTCTGGCACCGCCGCCTCAGCGACTCCACGAGATGAGCCGAGAGCGGGCGACGGTTTCGAACCTGGACACACTCCTCGACCGAGGGGTCGGTCGAGAGTGCGCATGCTGTTGAGTTTTCAAAGACCGTCGCACCTCTTCAGGAAGGGGTCTCCTCTCCAATCGGCGCGCCCAAGACCCAAACCGGACCCCGGAGCGGACCGACGAGTATAGCGCGCAACTGAAGGCGCCGGGAGGACCGCAATCTCCTCTTCGGCCGGGACCGGACCGGCGTCCACCAGAGCATAGTCTGAGAGGCGGAGCATATCGGACCGGGTTCCGGGCGATTGTGGTGGGTCTGGGCGAGGCGCCACCGCCTAGGACAGCACCTGGACCGTCACCGTCCGCGTCCGCGGCCGGTCGTCGAAGTCGATCAGGACCAGCTGCTGCCAGGTCCCGAGCGCCAGCCGGCCGTCGACGAGCGGGATCGTCTCCGATGGCCCGATCACGGCTGCTCGCAGGTGGGCATGGGCGTTGGTGTCGTGGTTCAGGCGGTTGTGCTCGTAGTCGCCTTGGGCCGGGATCAGCCGGTCGAGCAGCGCTTGGAGGTCGTGCACGCCGCCCGGCTCGTACTCCATCGTCGTCACCGCGACCGTGGAGCCGGTCGCGAACACGGTCACCAGGCCGCGCTCCACCCCGGAGGTGGCGACGACGCGGCGACAGCCTTCGGTGATGTCGACGATGTGGCCGTTGCCGGGCGTCTCGAGCCGCAGCAGGCCGCCGTGGACAGCCATCAGCTCACCTCGGGCCCCGGCGTACCGCTCAGGCGGACCCGCGCGAACCGGCGCTGGCCGAGCTGCAGGACCTTGCCGTCGACGTCGGCTCGATCGACGTCCAGGGAGCCGTTGGCGACGGCGACGCCGTCGAGCCTGACCCCGCCCTGGGCCAGGCTTCGCCTGCGCCTCCGAGGTTGAGACCCCGAACGCATGGGCGATCAGCGCCGGCAGATGGACCCGATCCTCGCCGGCCTCCCACTCGACCACGGGAACATCGCTCGGCAGCTCGCGGCGGACGTGCAGGCGATCGAACTTCGCCTCCGCGTCGCGGGCCGCCTCGGCGCCGTGGAAGCGCTCCACCAGCGCCCGGGCCAGGGCGCGCTTGGCGTCGCGAGGACCGACCCCCGCCGGCGGCTCCGAGCCGATCAGCAGCCGAGTACCACTCGCCGAGCGCCTCGTCCGGGATGCTGAGCGTCTTGCCGTACATCTCGTCGGGTGGATCGGTGACGCCGATGTAGTTGCCCAGCGACTTCGACATCTTGCGCATGCCCGTCGGTCCCGGGCAGCAGCGGCATCGTCAGGACACCTGCTCGGGCAGGCCGTAGGCGCGCTGGATGTCGCGGGCCAGGAGCAGGTTGAACTTCTGGTCGGTGCCGCCGAGCTCGACGTCGGCCTTGATCGCGACGGAGTCGTAGCCCTGGAGCAGCGGATACAGCAGCTCCAGCATCGAGATCGGCTCGCGCGCCTCCAAGCGCTTGGCGAAGTCTTCGCGCTCGATGAGCTGGCGCGACGGTCGTGGTCCGCGCCAGGCGGAAGAGGTCCTCCATCGGCATGTCGAGCCACTCGCTGTTGTGGCGAACCTCGAGCCGGTCTCGGATCGAGCACCTTGAACGCCTGCTCCTGGAATGTGCGGGCGTTGGCGTCGATCTGCTCCGGCGGCGAGCACCGGGCGCGTGCTCCGATCGGCCGCTCGGGTCGCCGACCCGCGCCGTGTAATCGCCGATGATCAGCACCACCGTGTGGCCGAGGATCCTGGAACTCGCGCAGCTTCTGCAGGACGACCGTATGCCCGAGATGGATGTCCGGCGCCGTGGGGTCGATCCCGAGCTTGACCCGCAGCGGGCGGCCGGCGGCAAGCCGTTGCTCGAGCGCGCCCTCGGGCAGGCAGTCGACCGCGTTGCGCGCCAGCCATGCAGCCTGTTCGGCGTAGCTCGAAGGGGGCGGGAGCGCCGGCGCGACCGGCCCCTCCCCGGGCGAAGAGTGCATCCGGGGCAATGCTAGACTCTCGCCCCGTCGAGACCGCTGCCCGCTGCCGTCCGGGCGCCGCCGTCTCCGCTGCGGGACCACGCCGGCGCACCGCCGCTTCGGCATTTCCGATCGCATGAGCGACGACGTTGACATCCTTCAGCCGGGCGAGGAGCTCGGCGAGCCGATCCCGTTCGGCCCGCCCGCGACGCCGAAGCGGCGCCGTTGGCGGCGGAGACCGCGGGGCCCCGAGCGCCCGCCCAAGCCGCGGCTGCGCAAGCTCCGGCTGCTGCTGATCCTGATCGGCTTCGGCGCGCTCGCGTTCATCTCGACGGTGTTCGGGATGATGATGGCCGTCGCCTCGGATCTGCCGGAGATCGAGAACCGCGTCCAGTACGGGAAGACGCTCGATTCGTTCCTCTACGACGATCACTGGCGGCCGATCGGGGTCTTCGCTCCCCCGAACGGCGCCGTGATCGACGACTTCGATCAGATCTCGCCCTGGATGCGCAGAGCGATCGTGTCGGTCGAGGACAAGCGGTTCTGGACCGATCCGGGCGTCGACATCCGCGGGATCGCCCGAGCGTTCATCGCCGACGTCACCGGCGGATCGCGCCAGGGGGCCTCGACGATCGCCCAGCAGTTCGTCAAGAACGCGCTCTCGGAGGAGAACAACCGGACGGTCTTCGAGAAGCTGCGCGAGGCGGCCCTCGCCTACCACCTGACGCGCGAGTGGCCCAAGTGGAAGATCCTGCAGGAGTACCTGAACTCGATCTACTTCGGCAACGGCGCGTACGGGATCGAGTCCGCGGCGCGGGTCTACTTCGGAAAGCAGCTCGGCTACAGCCCCGCCGCGGCCGCGAACGAGAGCCTCCCCGATCAATCGAGCGCACCCTCGGGCGGGGCGCGCTGCGGCGACGGCGCCCTACCGAGATGCGCCTCGCTGCTCACCCCGGGCGAGTCCGCGCTGCTGGCCGGGATGGTGGCGTCGCCGAGCGCGTTCGACCCGATCGCGGATCGCGCCGAGGCACGGGCACGTCGCGACCTGGTGCTCCAGGACATGCTCCAGCAACACTGGATCACCCGCGCGCAGTACAACCAGGGGCGCGCCGAGCCGCTGCCCACCGCCGGCGACATCCAGCAGCCGGAGGAGCCGACGGCGGCGCCGTACTTCACCAGCTGGCTACGCCCCCAGATCCTCGCCGCGATGGAGCACGGCCACGTCCCGGCCAACGTCGCCGAATACCGGGCCTACTACGGGGGGCTGAAGATCAGGACCTCGCTCGACCTCAGGATGGAGCAGGCGGCCGAGCAGGCGGTCAGCTCCGAGCTGCCGTACGGGTCAGGGCTGCCGTCGGCGTCGCTGGTCGCGATCGACAACCACACGGGCGAGGTCCGCGCGATGGTCGGCGGCCCGATCATCAACGGGGAGCAGGATTACAAGGACTTCCCGTTCAACCTCGCCACCGAAGGCCACCGCCAGCCGGGCTCGGCGTTCAAGCCGTTCACGCTCGCGGTGGCGCTGCTGTCGGGCCGGTACAGCCCGGACTCCGTGATCGACTCGGCGCCGCAGAACTTCATCGTGCCCAATAGCGCCGGCAAGGAGCACTTCATCGTCCACAACTTCGGCAACACCTACTCGGGGCCGATCACCCTCGCCGACGCCACCGCGATCTCCGACAACTCCGTCTACGCGCAGGTGGGCATCAGCCTCGGCACCAACAAGATCGCGCGGATGGCCCGGCGCATGGGGATCCGCTCCCCGGTCTCGAACAACTACTCGATGATCCTCGGGGGTCTGAACGAGGGCGTGACGCCGCTGGACATGGCCCACGCCTACGAGACCCTCGCCACCGGCGGCCTTCGCGTGTACAACCGCAGGCTCGGGACGCCGGATGAGGGCCCCACCGGAATCGCGCAGATCAACTGCCCCGCCCACGTCTGCGGGAGCTCGGCCAGGACGATCGTCGACAAGCCGACCTACAAGCGGATCATCCCGGCCAGCATCGCCGCCACCGTCCATCAGCTCTTGGAGGGGGTGGTCGAGCACGGCACCGGGACCTCCGCCCAGATCTCGGGCGTGGTCGTGGCCGGTAAGACCGGGACGACTTCCAACTACGGGGACGCCTGGTTCGTGGGCTGGACGCCGCAGCTGACCACGGCGGTCTGGGTCGGGTATCCGAAGGGCCTGGTCTCGATGGCCACCGACTACGACGGCGGCCCGGTTGAGGGCGGGACCTACCCGGCGATCATCTGGCAGAGCTTCATGACCCAGGCGCTGCAGATCCTGGCCAGCGAGAACCCACCCAGCCACAAGCAGACGAGCACGACCGGCACGACCTCGACCGTGCCCGACGCGGGCACCGCCGGATCGGGTTCCGGCGTGGTCACCCCGGCCGGCGGTGGCGGCGCCACGGGCAACGGTGCCGGCGGAGCGGGGGCGGGCGGAGCGACCGGCGCCGGCGGCGGCGGTGGCGGTGGCGGCGGGACGGCCGGGGGCGGCGGTGGCACGGGCGGGACGACCGGCGGTGGCGGCGGCGGCGGCGCAGGTGGTGGCGGCGCGACCGGCGGTGGTGGTGGCGGCGGCGCAGGCGGCGGCGGCGGCGCAGGTGGTGGCGGCGCCGGCGGCGGAGGGACCTCGGGCGGCGGCTCCGGTGGCGGAGGCTCCGGCGGCGCCGGTCTTGGCGGCGGTGGCAGCGGCGGCTGACCCCGCGATCACGACCCCGCGGGGCACGACCCCGCGGGGCGACGGCGGCTCGCGCTGATGATCCAACCGGCCGCGCCGCACGATCACGCCGCCTCCCGCACCGGCCGCGACAGAAACGGGCTGCCGGCGGCGCAGAACCGCCACGGCAGCTCGGCCGCCTTGGTGATCCCGATCCGCCGGTCAGCCGAGATCAGGGGCTCCCGCCACCGTTGTGGGCGATCGGAGATGAGCACCGGACCGGTCGATGAGGTCGGTCGCCGTTGTGGTCGAGATCGATCGCCAGCGCCTGCGTCAGCTTCCCCGGACCCGAGCACAGCGCCTCGAGGCGCTCGACGCGCCGGCGCGCTCGCATCTGCTCGATCCCCGCCACCGGCTCGAGCGCCCGGATCAGCACCGCCGCGCCGACCCCGGAGCGGCTCGGCGACCGCGTTGAGGCAGGCGTGGATGCCGTACGAGCGATACACGTAGGCGCGCCCGGGCGGACCGAACAGCGTCTGCGTCCGCGCTGTGAGACCCACGAACGCGTGGCAGGCGGGCTCGGAGTGGTGATAGGCCTCGGTCTCCACGATCACGCCGGCGGTGTCGCCATGGCTGACGACACAGCCGATCAGGTCCCGCGCCACCTCGAGCACGGGCCGCTCGTAGAACGAGGCCTTCACAGCGCGGCCCGCGCCCGCTCGAGCTGCTCGCGCACGCGGCCCAGGCTGGTCCCGCCCTCGGACACCTTCGACTCCAGCCACGCGCCGTCTCGCAGCACGCGCGTAGAACGCGTCGTCGAGCAGCGGCGACTGCTCGACGAGCTGCTCCGGGCTCAGTTCCGACAGCGATACGCCCTGCTCGACCGCGAGCCGGACCAGGCCGGCGACGATCGCGTGCGACTGCCGGAACGGCACCCCGCGCCGGACCAGCAGGTCGGCGACGTCGGTGGCGGCGAGCAGCTCGTCGCCGGCGGCGCAGGCAAGCCGGTCGCGCCGGAACGAGATCGACCCGATCATCCCCTCGGCCGCGGCCAGGCACAGCTCGAGCGTGTCGACGGTGTCGAACAGGTGCTCCTTGTCCTCCTGCATGTCCTTGTTGTAGGTGAGCGGCAGTCCGTGCATCACTCCGTGCAGCGCGACGAGGTGTGCGGCGATGCGCGGCGCCTTGGCCCGCAGCAGCTCGGCGGCGTCCGGGTTCTTCTTCTGCGGCATGATCGAGGAGCCCGAGGCCCACGCATCCGACACCTCGCAGAAGCCGAACTCCTCGCTCGACCACAGCACGATCTCGGCGCCGAGACGGGAGAGGTGGGTGGCGCAGGTCGCCGCCGCCGCGAGGTAGTCGAGCACGAAGTCCCGGTTGGAGACCGCGTCGATCGAGTTCTCGGCCGGCCGGCGGAACCCGAGCTCACGGGCCAAGAAGGCCCGGTCGGTGTCGAAGTTCACGCCCGCCAGCGCGCCCGCTCCCAGCGGCAGGGACCCGGTGCCGTCGAGCACGCCGGCGAACCGATCGCGGTCGCGGAACAGCATCCACACGTACGCCAGCAGGTGGTGGCTGAGGTACACGGGCTGTGCTCGCTGGAGATGGGTGTAGCCGGGCATCGGCCAATCGAGGTGACGCTCTGCCGCACCTAGCAGCGTTTTGGCGAGGGACCCGATCGACGCCACCGCCCGCTCGCCATGGTCCCGAACGAACAGAGCCAGGTCCGTCGCCACCTGGTCGTTGCGTGAGCGCGCGGTGTGAAGCTTGCCGCCGACCGCGCCGGCGATCTCGGTCACCCGACGCTCGATCGCCGTGTGGATGTCCTCGTCGTGATCGGCGAATGCGAACGTGCCGGCGCCAAGCTCGCGGTCGACCTGGTCCAGCGCCGTCCGGAGCTGGTCGCGATCGGACTCCGAGATGATCCCCTGCCTGGCCAGCATCGCCGCGTGCGCTCGTGACTGCCTGATGTCGTAGGGGCCGAGCCGGCGGTCGAAAGCGATCGAGTCGTTCAGGCGGCGGAAGGCGGCGTCCTGGGGCTCGGCAAATCGGGACATCGGGCCGCCATGGTAGGTGACTGCCCGCACTCGGTCCGGCCGCGAGCTCAGCGGCGATAGGCGACCGCGGTCCGGTACGTGGTGTAACTGCCGTAGTGGCCGCGGAGCCACAGCAGGCCGAGGACGTCGCCGCCGCGTCCACGGGGAACCACCGGCCTCAGATTGTCGACCCCGGGGCTGCGCACCACGGTCGCGCGGCGCCAGCGGTAGCCGCCGTCGCTGGTCACCCATCGCTCGATGGCAAAGCTCCCGTGGACCTCCCGCGACAGGTAGACGATCGATGGATCGGCGTGGTCGAGCGTGATCCCGGCTGAGTACTCGGTCTCGATCGTGCCCGGGCTGATCGACGGCCCGGCGAAAGTCAGGAAATGCGAGACCCATCGCCGTCCGTTCCAGCGGGCGTACCAGTACGCGTGGTTGCGAGCCGAGGGGAAGGTCGCGTAGACGATCACCGGATGCTGCCGGGAATCGAGGGCGACGTCCCACACCCAGCTCGGGACGCGGGTCTTGGCGCCGTTGTAGACGAGGTCCCCCTGCCGGGGCCGGATCGGACCGCTGCCGAGCTTGGCGATCCGGCGGCCATCGGCGTGCCTGAGCCACCCGTCCCGATAGGCCACGTAGTAGATGCTGGTGTTCACGTTGCGGGGGTGACCGTCGGTAAACGCGAGCGCGATCGTGTCGCTGCCGTTGCCGGCGAACTTCACGTACGGCCGCTGGCCGGGATTGCGGATCACTTCTCGGGCCGGCCGCCAGCGACCGGTCACGCTTCTGCTCGCGTAGTCGGCGGTCCAGTCGGCCCCGCGCCAGAACAGATACAGCCTGTCGCCCTCCCCGGTCAGCAGCACCGGATTCGGGTAGGTGAAGCCGAGATCGCCGCGCAGCCGCGAGCGGACGCGCTGCGCCGGGCCCCAGGCGCTGATGTCTCCGGGAAGCAGGGTGGTGCGGTAGTTCATGCTCGCCCCGTTGTGGCCCGACCAGAACACCGTCAGCCGGTTGTCGGGCTCGACGAGGATCGCCGGCGCCCCGTGGTCGTCGTGGAACAGGTGCCCGACGACCGCGCGCTGCTCGATGCCGCAGCCCGGGTCCAGCGCCCCCACGGTGACGTTCCCTTTCCGATCGATCCAGCCCGCGACCGTCTCGTCATACGGGGTATCGAGGTCGACCGCGCGAGGATCGGCGAACCACGACCACGAACCCTCCCCCAGCGTCCCGATCTGCCCCGGGGCGGCCACGTGCACGAGCATGCCCGGCGGGCAGGGGTCGCTGCCGCCGGCCGGCGCCGCTTGTGACCCGTCCTCGAGCATCCAGTGAGCCCCTGCGCCGGTACTCACTCCGAGCACGACCGCAACGACGGCCGAGAGCGTGAACAGCGGCCGTCTCAGCGTGAACAGCGCCCGTCTCAGCGCCGGTCCCTCTCCCGTGGAGATGCGCTACCGGTTGGGATCGACCCAGCTTAACGCGGCTTTGCCTCCAGCACCGCCGCCAGCGCCTCGGCCACCATCTCCACCTGTCCCTCGCTCATCTCGGGAAAGAACGGCAGCGCGATCGAGCGCGCGGCGACGTCCTCGCACACCGGGAACTCCCCCTCGCGGTGGCCGAACCGCTCCCGGTAGTAGGTCATCAGGTGCACGGCCGGAAAGTAGGGCTTGCTGGGCACGCCGCGCTCGCCGAGCGCGCCCACGACGGAATCCCGATCGACGCCGCGCGGAAGCTGGACCACGAACACGAACCACCCCCGGCGGTTGCCGCCGGCATCCGGGCACGGCAACGACAGACCCTCGATCGACCCCAGCGCGGAGCGATACAGGGAGGCGACCCGAGCCCGGCCCTCCAGCAGCGAATCGAGCCGTTCCAGCTGCGCCAGCCCGAGTGCACAGGCGATGTCGGACAGGCGGTAGTTGAAGCCGAGCCGATCATGGTCGAGCCAGCCCATGTCCGGCGACCGGCCCTGGTTGCGCTCGGAGTCGATCCGCTCCTTGAGCGCTTCCGAGGCCATCGTGACCATCCCCCCCTCCCCCGTGGTCAGCTGTTTGTTGGCGTAGAAGCCGAACACGGCCGGATGACCACGTCCGCCGACCGGAACCCCGTCGCCGTGGACAGCGCCGAGCGCCTCGCAGGCGTCCTCGACGATCGGCAATCCGAGGCGCTCGAACGCCGGGATATCCGCCGGGTAGCCGAAGATGTGCACCGGGAGCAGCGCCGCCGTGCGGTCGGTCACCGCCGCGGCGGCGGCCGATGCCGACAGGTTCAGGGTCACCGGATCGATGTCCGCGAACACCGGCCGGGCACGCTCATAGACCGCCACGTTGGCGCTGGCCACGAACGAGAACGGGCTCGTGACGACCTCGTCGCCGTCGCCGACCCCCACCGCCCGCAACGCCAGGTGCAGCCCGGCCGTGCCGCTCGAGACCGCGCTCCCCAGCGGGGCCCCGACTCGCAGCGCGAACGCCTGCTCGAACTCCGCCAGCAGCGGCCCCAGCGACAGCCGCCCCGAGCGCAGGACTTCGAGCACCAGCTCCTCCTCGCGCGGGCCGAGGACGGGCCGGGCCAGCGGCAGAAGCTCGTGCGAGACCGAGCTCACCGGCTCGAGCCCCGCCGCGCCCCCCGTCCCCCCGCGCCTGCCGGCGCGTCCAGACCAGCTACCTGCATCCCGTACTCCAGTGAGTCCACCAGCGCTTCCCACGACGCCTCGATCACGTTCTCCGAGACCCCGATCGAGCCCCACACCTGCTGGCCGTCGGAGGCGTCCAGCAGCACTCGGGTGATGGCGCCGGTGCCCTTGGCCTCGTCGAGGATCCGGACCTTGAAGTTGACCAGGTCGATGTCGGCGAGATGCGGGTGGATCTCGACCAGCGCGTCCCGCAGGGCGCGGTCGAGCGCGTTGACCGGGCCGTTGCCCTCGGCGGTGCGTACGTAGCGCTCACCGTCGACCCAGATCTTGATCGTGGCCTCGGTCTCGACCCGCCCGTCGGCTCGCTTCTCCACGATCGCCCTCCACGCCTCGAGCCGGAACAGCGGCTCATACTCCCCCGTCTCCCGGCGCAGCAACAGCTCGAACGATCCGTCGGCGGCCTCGTAGTGATAGCCGCGGTGTTCGCGCTCCTTGAGGCGCTCGAGCACCCGGGCGGCAGCGAGATCGTCGAGGGCGATCCCGGCCTCGCGCGCCCGCGCGTGCACCGTGCCCTTGCCCGACAGCTCCGAGACGAGCACCTCCCGCCGGTTGCCCACCAGCGAGGGGTCGATGTGCTCGAACGTGGCCGGATCGGCGGCCACGCCGGCCACGTGCATGCCCCCCTTGTGCGCGAACGCGTTGCGGCCCACGTAGGGCTGGTCTGGGTCCGGCGGGAAGTTCAGCAGCTCGTCGAGGAAGTGAGCCGCCGGCGTCAGCGCGGCCAGCTGCCCGTCGCTCAGGCATCGGTAGCCGAGCTTCAGCTGCAGGTTGGGGATGATCGACACCAGGTTGGCGTTGCCGCACCGCTCGCCGTAGCCGTTCATCGTTCCCTGGACGTGGGTCGCTCCGTGCTGCACGGCGGCCAGCGAGTTCGCGACCCCGCAGCCGGCGTCATCGTGGCAGTGGATCCCCACCCGCACCCCTGAAGAGCGCAGCCCCTGGACCACCGAGCCCATCGCCGCGGCCACACCGTCGGGGAGCGTGCCGCCGTTGGTGTCGCAGCACACCACGGTCTCCGCGCCGGCCTGCGCCGCCGCGGCCAGGCAGCGCAGCGCGTACGACGGGTCGTCGGCGTAGCCGTCGAAGAAGTGCTCGGCGTCGTAGACGACTCGCTTGCCCTCGGCGACCAGGAACGCCACCGAGTCCTCGATCATGCGCAGGTTCTCGTCGCCGTCGACCTTCAGCACCTTCTCGAGGTGCAGGCGCCAGGTCTTGCCCACGAGCGTGCAGACCGGGGCAAAGCAGTCGGCCAGCACTCGCAGCCCCGGGTCCTGATCGGCGTTGATGCCCCGCCGCCGGGTCATGCCGAAGGCCGCGATGTCCGCCTGCTCGAACCGTTCGCGCGCCAGCAGCTCGAACAGCTCGAGTTCCTTGGGGTTCGAGCTCGGGAAGCCGGCCTCGATCAGCGCGATCCCCAGCTCGTCGAGCCGGTGGGCGACGCGCAGCTTCTCCTGCGCGGACAGAGACATGCCCTCTCCTTGCATGCCATCGCGAAGCGTCGTGTCGTACAGCTGGATCTGCGTCATCGAGGAGGCGGTTCTAGACCGCCTTGGAAGGCACCTTCACGACGTCCAGCCACTTGGCGTAACGCGGATCGCGGCCGTGCAGCGCGTCGTCGAACACGCTCTGGAGCCGGCGCGTGATCGGGCCCGGCTCGCCGCCGCCGATGGCGTGGTCGTCGATCTCGCGCACCGGCACCAGCTCCGCCGCGGTTCCCGACAGGAACACCTCGTCGGCGAGGTACAGCTCGGCCCGGGCGAGATCGCGCTCGACCACCTCGATCCCGAGGTCGCGCGCGATTTGGATGATCGACTTGCGGCTGATCCCGTCCAGGATCCCCGCGGTCTGGGGCGGGGTCAGGATCCGCTCGTCGCGGACGGCGTAGATGTTCTCGCCCGAGCCCTCGGACACGAACCCGTGGGGGTCCAGGAGGATCGCCTCCTGATAGCCGGCCTTCGACGCTTCGATCTTCGCCAGCACGCTGTTCAGGTACTGGCCGCTGGCCTTGGCGTGGGGGATCAATGCGTCGTGCGGGATCCGCCGCCAGCTCGAGACCTTGGCGCGGACGCCCAGCCGCTTGCCCTCCTCCCCCAGGTACGCGCCCCACGGCCACACTGCGATCGACACCTCGACCGGCGCGTCGAGCGGGTACAGGCCCATCTGCCCGTAGCCCCGGAACACGATCGGCCGGATGTAGCACTCCCGCAGCTCGTTGGCCGCGATCAGCTCGTGGGTGGCGGCCCGCAGCTCCTCGCGCGTGTATGGGATCGGCATGTAGTACAGCTCCGCGGAGCGGAACAGCCGCTCGAGATGATCCAGGTGGCGGAAGATCGCCGGGCCCTGGGTCGTCTCGTAGGCGCGCTCGCCCTCGAACACTCCGGTCCCGTAATGCAGGCCGTGCGTCAGTACGTGGACCTTGGCGTCCTCCCAGGCGACCAGCTCTCCGTTGTGCCAGATGAGGTCCGCTTGTTCCACGACCACTCCTTAGTTGAGGCCCGTCGATCCCTTAGAGGTGTTTGAGGACTGCCTGGGTGGCCTGCTCGGTCGTTGCCTTGCCGCCCAGATCGAGGGTGCGCAGGCCGTCGGCCAGCGCCCGATCGACCGCCGATTCTATCGCCGCCGCCTGTGCCTCCATGGCGAGTCCGTGGCGCAGCATCAGCGCCGCGGAGAGGAACATCGCCAGTGGATTGGCGGCGCCGGTGCCGGCGATGTCCGGGGCGGACCCGTGGACGGGCTCGAACAACCCGGGCCCGCCATCGCCCAGCGACGCGCTCGGCAGCATTCCGATCGACCCCGTCAGCATCGCCGCCTCGTCGCTGAGGATGTCGCCGAACATGTTCTCGGTCAGGATCACGTCGAAGTGGCGGGGCGCCGCGACCAGCCGCATCGCGGCGTTATCGACCAGCAGGTGCTCGAGCTCGATGTTCGGAAACTCGATCCCGTGCAGACCATGGACCACCTCCCGCCACAGACGGCTGGTTTCGAGCACGTTCGCCTTGTCGACGCTCGTCACCCGCGAGCGGGCGGCGCCGAACGCCACCCGGGCGATCCGCTCGATCTCCTCGCGGGTGTAGGCGCAGACGTCCGAAGCCGAATCGTCGGTCCGAGTCTTCTCGCCGAAATAGATCCCGCCGGTGAGCTCGCGCACCACCAGCAGGTTGGTCCGGTCGATGATCTCCCGCCGCAACGGGCTGGCGTCGTAGAGCGCGGGCACGGGTCTGACCGGTCGCAGGTTGGCGAACAGCCCGAGCGCCCGGCGGAGCCCGAGCAGTCCCTGCTCGGGGCGAGGTTTCGACGGGTCGGTGCTGTCCCACTTCGGCCCCCCGACCGCCGCCAGCAGCACCGCGTCGGCGCGGCGGCAGGCGTCCAGCGTCTCGTCGAGCAACGCCGTGCCGTGGGCGTCGATCGAGGCGCCCCCGAACAGATGGGTCTCGAACTCGAGCTCGCCGGGGGCAACCGTGCCCAGGACCCTGACCGCCGGCTCGATGATCTCGGGCCCGATCCCGTCGCCCGGCAGGAGCACGATCGTGTGGGCCATGCTCAGCTCAGCGCCACACGCTCACCAGCGCGGCGCTGTAGCCGGTCATCCCGAACTGGTAGACACCGCCGCTGCCGTGCAGCGTCGACGCCCGTAGGCGCCCGTGCCAGCGGGCATCCGAGCCGATCCACTGCCCTCCGAACGTCACGCCCCTGCTGGCGCCGATTCCGGGGGCGCGCAGGCGCCTGAGGAACCCGAGCCGGCTGCCGGTGCCCAGGCGCAGGGTCACGTTGGCCGCACGCCCGCCCTTGTTGATCACCAGCACTCTCAGGCCCTGTGGCGTCCGAACCGCCCACCCCTTCACGTGCAGCGCCGAGGAGATCCTGGAGTTCATCACGTAGGCTCCGGGGCGAATCATCTGGGCGAACACCGACAGGCCGTAGAGCTCGGGCAACGGCTGGATGCCGCTGCGGGTCGGCTGCCAGGGCTCGTTGGGCTGGTCGGGGCGGATGTGCCAGCTGACCGCGTCGACGCCGGCGCGAACCATCTCGAACAGCGTGTCCGGCGCCCATAGGGCGGTGGCGAACGAGTTGGCGACGCCGGGGTTTCCGCCGCAGCTGATCGAGTTCATCTCGGTCAGCCGCAGCGCCTGGTGCCGGCTGTGCGCGAACGAGACCGCACTCTCCACCGACTGCGCCAGCCCGGCCGACGAGCCCTCGTTGAGCAGCAACGGGATCGTCGGCCACCACGGCGAGGTCCTGGGCCAGCAGTTCGAGGACGCGTAGCGGTGGATCGAGAGGAACGCGGGATCGAGGGGCCCGAGGCCCTCCACCGCCGAGAGCCAGGGCGGGTTGTTGGAGATGATCGCGGGGCCCCCGAGCGGGATCCCCGGAACCTTCGCGTGCAGGGTGCGCGCGTAGTCGACGTAGTCGCGGCGGTAGTCGGAAGCGTTGTAGTTCACGGCCCAGCGCCTCGGCGTGGAGGCGATCGTGCTGGCGATCCGCCCCTCGCTCAGCCACGGCTGGCGCCAGTAGAGGTCGGGCTCGTTGCCGATCTCGAGCCCCATCAGGCGTCCGCGCGGAAGCGCCTTGATCGCGGACTGCACGAAGCTCGCCTCGAGCGTCGGAGAGTGGACGGCGACGTTCAGGTCCAGCATCACCCGCAGTCCGTCGCGCTGAACCAGCCCGGCCAGCTGATCCATCCAGTCCGGGCCGATCTCGATCAGATGCTTCGGGTTCTGGGGCCGGGGCGTCTCCCAGTAGGTGTGGTCGGTCGAGCGCCCCCCGATCCGCAGCACCAGCCGGGTCCCATCCTGGGGGCGGATGAGCGCGAGGGCACGGTCGAAGACCGGCCCTTCCTGCGCGTACACCGGCATCTGGTTGTATTCCATCGAGAGCCCGAAGAACGATCTGGGCACGGCGATGCCGCCGCCGGTGAGCGTGAACGCGGCCGGCAGCGGTGGCGTGCCCGCTGCGCGCGCGGCGCCGCCGGCGCCCATCGACAGGACGCCGAGCGCGATCACGGTCGCGCAGCCAATCGCGGCAAGCGGTCGCCGTTCCAGCAGCCTGCCCTTGGATCGCGACACCATCTACCTCCTGCCCCCGAACTATTTGACCGCCCACATCGTACGAGCTTGTGCCGTCATGTTGAGCCGCACGTACTCGAGCACCAGCGGGTGACCGCAGCGCGCCAGCACCCGATCGACGAACTCCGCCCGGAGCGCTTCGGGCAGCGGATCCAGGTGGCGGACGAGGCACACCGCCTGCACGAACGCCCGCGGGTCGCCGGGCGTAACCGACTTCGGTTCCAGCCAGCAGGTCACGTCGGTGAACCCGGCACGTCGCAGGCGCTCGGCGGTGTCAGTGTCCGTGGCGTAGTTCCAAGGCCGCTCCCAGCCGAGGAAGTAGCGAGCGAACGGCTCCTCCGCCGCCACCTCATCGGCGGTGGTCCGGAACGTGTCGATGTTCCCGCGGCCGCCGCATTGGGCCACCAGCCGGCCGCCGGGCTTCAGCGTCCGCGCCAGCGCCGCGAACAGCGCGTCATGGTCGTGGATCCAGTGGAAGGTGGCGTTGGAGAAGATCGCGTCGACCGGCTCCGGCAGGTCCAGCTCGACCAGGTCCTGGCACAGCACCGTAGCCCGTTCGCCGAGCGCCGCGCGGGCGTGCTCGACCATCGACGGCGCCACATCGACCGCGTACACGCGGCCGTCGGGAACGCGGTCGGCGAGCAGCGCGGTGACGCGACCCGAGCCGCAGCCGGCGTCGAGCACCACCTCGTCGCCGGCCAGCGGCAGCCGCTCGAGCTGCTCGAGCGCCCAGCCGAGCTGGGGATCGCTGACGCGGTCATACGAGGCCGCGTCCCAGTCTCGCGAGCTCACAGCGCCGTGGTCACCGGCCCGATCCGCTCGCGGTCGTGCTCGTAGGCGTCGATCGCCTCGCTGTCCTCGGTGAGCGTGGCGGCGATGTCGTCGAGGCCGCCCAGCAGCCGGTGCTTGATCTGTGCGTCGATCTCGAACCGCGCGCTCCCGACCCAGCCATCCTGGCCGGGTGCCCGCCACCGGACCTCCTGGGCCCGCAGGTCGACCTGCGCGTCGCCAGCCTCCGCGATCGCGGCACACGCCTCGGCGGGCAGCTGCACCGGCAGCAGCCCGATCTTCGTGCAGTTGGAGCGAAAGATGTCGGCGAAGCTCGGGGCGACGATCGCCCGGAAGCCGTAGTCCTCGAGCGCCCAGGCGGCGTGCTCGCGGCTCGAGCCGCAGCCGAAGTTGCGCCCGCCGACGAGGATCGGGTTGGCCGGCAGCTCCCAGCCCGGCTCCTTCGCCCAGTCGTAGAACAAGAACTCCCCGAAGCCGGTCCGCGCCACCCGCTTGAGGAACTGCTTGGGGATGATCTGGTCGGTGTCGACGTCGTCTCGGTTCAGGACGCTGACGCGCCCGGTGATGGTTTCGATGGCCTTCATGAGTCCCAGCTCCTGATATCGACGAACCTGCCCTCGATCGCCGCCGCCGCCGCCATCTGCGGCGAGACCAGGTGCGAGCGCGCGCCGCGCCCCTGGCGGCCCTCGAAGTTGCGGTTCGAGGTCGAGGCGACGCGCTCCCCGGCGGCCGCGATGTCAGGGTTCATGCCCAGGCACATGGAGCAGCCGGCGCCGCGCCAGTCGAAGCCGGCCCCACGGAAGATCTCGTCCAGACCCTCGCGCTCGGCTTGCAGCTTGACCTGCGCCGAGCCGGGCACGACCATCGCGTAGACGTCGCTGCAGACGCTGTGCCCGTCGACGACCGCGGCCGCGGCCCGCAGGTCACCGATCCGCGAGTTCGTGCACGAGCCGATGAACACCCGGTCGAGCTTGATCTCCCGGATCGGGGTGCCGGGCCGCAGGCCCATGTAGTGCAGCGCGCGCTCGTCCTGCTCGGTGCGCGGCTCGGGCACCGACTCGGTCACCGGAACGACCATCCCCGGGGTCGTCCCCCACGTCACCATCGGGCTGATCGCGGCGGCGTCGACGGTGATCTCGCGGTCGAACCGGGCGCCGGGCTCGGTGTGCAGCTGGGCCCAGGAGGCCGGCACCTCGGGTGGCGCTCCCGGCCGCCCGATCACCCACTCGAACGTCGTCTCGTCGGGGGCGATCATCCCCGCGCGGCCGCCGCCCTCGATCGTCATGTTGCAGACCGTCATCCGGCCCTCCATCGACAGGGACTGGATCGCGGGACCGGAGTACTCGACCACGTGCCCGACGGCGCCGTCGACGCCCATCTGCCCGATCGTGGCCAGGATCAGGTCCTTCGCGGTCACGCCGAACCCGAGCTCGCCCTCGTAGGCGATCCGCATCGAGCGGGGCTTTGACTGGACCAGGCACTGCGTCGCCAGCACGTGCTCGACCTCGCTCGTGCCGATCCCGAAGGCCAGCGCGCCGAAGGCGCCGTGTGTCGCCGTGTGCGAGTCGCCGCACACGATCGTCATCCCCGGCTGGGTGATTCCCAGCTCGGGCCCGATCACGTGCACGATCCCCTGGCGCTCGGACCCGAGCGAGTACAGCGGGATTCCGAACTCCTCGCAGTTGCGCTCGAGCGTCTGCACCTGCACGCGGGAGAGCTCGTCGCGGATCCGCGCGGCCACCGCCGTCCCGTCGGTGGGCACGTTGTGATCGACCGTGGCCAGCGTCCGGTCGGGCCGGCGAACCTTGCGCCCGGCCAGGCGCAGGCCGTCGAACGCCTGCGGGCTGGTCACTTCGTGCACGAGGTGGAGGTCGACGTAGAGCAGGCTGTCGGCGACCTCGTGGGCCTCCCAGATCTTGTCGAACAGGCTCGTGGGCATCGGTGTCAACTCCTGCGCAGGCCGGCGCTGACCACGGCCAGCAGCGCCGCCTCGTCGTGTCCGGGGTTCTGGAAATGGTGGGGCAGGTCGGCATCGAAGGTCACGCAGTCGCCGGCGTGCAGCTCGTGCCGGGCGTCGTCGATCAGCAGCGCCACGGTCCCGGACTCGACCAGCGCCGTCTCCCGGCTGCCGGGCTCGTGCATCGGGGGGTCGCCGGGGCCGCCGGTGACCGCGCCGGGCGCCAGCGTGTGGCGAGACAGCTCGGCCCGCTGCCCCGGCAGCGGCGGCGACAGGATCTCGTAGCTGTGGCCCTTGACGCGACCGGGCCCCTTGCGGCGCTCGGCCTGGCGCACGACCGTGACCGCCCCGTCCTCGTCGAGTCGCAGCAGCTGCGAGAGACGCAGCTCCAGCCCCGCGGCGATCCGCTCGGCCACCTGGAGCGTGGGGCTGGTCTCGCCGCGCTCGACCTGGGAGAGCATCGGCGCGCTCACGCCCGAGCGCTCGGCCAGATCGCGCAGCGAGAGCGACATGGACTCTCGGAGGGCACGGATCCGCGGACCGAGGGAGCCGTTCATCGGAGCAGTCGCCATACAAACGTACGTTATCACGTACGCCGGGCGCGCATGCGCGCCCGGCCCGGCGGCGCATGCGCCGCCGGTGGGATCGGCGCATGCGCCGATCCCAACTACGATCGGGACGATGCTGACCCGCCCCGACATCCTCGTCCTCGGCGCCGGCGGCGTGCTCGGCGAGGCGTGGATGATGGGCGTGCTGGCGGGGGTCGAGGACGCCACCGGCTTCGACCTGCGCCGGTGTGAATACTTCGTCGGCACCTCGGCCGGATCGATCGTGGCCGCTCACCTGGTGGCCGGGAACGCGCCCCGGCGCCCGCCGGCGGTGGGCACCGAGATCGAGGTGGCCTCACCGCCCGCGGTCACCGGGCTGGCGGCCGCGGCGGTCGATGCCGCCCGCCAGGCCGGCGGCTGGGCGATGGCGGCGGCGTCGACGTTCGCGCCCCTGGCGCTCGGAATCGCGGCTCCCGGTGGCGCGGTCATGCGAGCCGCACTGCTGCGCCGGCTGCCGCGCCCGAGCGACTCCCTCGATGACCTCCGCCGGCGGATCGATCGTTCTGGCGTCGGGTTCGACGGGCGGCTCCGGGTGGTGGCGGTGGACCGCCACTCGGGCAGGCGGATCGTGTTCGGGAGCCCCGGCGCGCCGACGGCCTCGGTCGGCCAGGCCGTCGAAGCCTCGTGCACGGTGCCGTGGCTGTTCGCGCCGGTCCGGATCGGCGCTCGCGAGTACGTCGACGGCGGCGTCTGGAGCCCGACCAACCTCGACATCGCGCCGGCCGGCCGCGACACCCACGTGCTGTGCCTGAACCCGACCGCCAGCCTGAGCGGGACCCAGTCCGTGCTCGGGGTGATCCGCAACGTCGCCCGCTCGACGGTCTCGATCGAGGCCCTGGTGCTGCGCCGGCGCGGGGCCGCGGTGCAGGCGGTGGCGCCGAACATGGAGTCCGCGGCGGCGATGGGCACCAACTTCATGGATCGCGAGCCGCGCAGCCGGGTGCTGGTCGCTGGCTACCGCCAGGGTCTGCAGTTGGCCGCCCGCGACGGCGGGTGAGCCGGGGCCGCCAAGGCGCCGCGACCGCCGCCGTCTACGGCGCCGTGATCGCCTCCGCCTTAAGGCGCCGTGACCGCCTCCGCCTCCGGCGCCACCTCCGCCTCGGCCTCGGCCAGGCGTCGGCGCCGAAGCGCGTTCGACAGCGCCCGCACGTACGCGCGTCCGGCGGCCTCGAGGATGTCGGTGGAGACGCCCTGGCCCGACCCGCTCACGCCGCCGACCTCGAGCACCACCGAGGTCTCGCCGAGCGCGTCCTGACCGCCGGTCACCGCGTCGACTCGGAACTCCCGCAGGCGCCCGTCGACGCCGGTGGCGGCATTGATGGCGCGGAAGATCGCGTCCACGGGGCCGTCGCCGGTGAATGAGCCGGTCGCCTCCCCGCGGTCGGGCGTCCGCACGCCGACGGTCGCGTGCGGGGGGCGGCGCGAGGAGGCCTCGACGTCAAACCACTCGAGTTGGTAGCCCGCGATCTCCTCGCGCAGCTCGTCGGTGACCAGCGCCTCCAGATCCATCGCGGTCACGTGCTTCTTCTTGTCCGCGATCTCCTTGAAGCGCTTGAACGCGGTGTTCAGGCCCTGGCCGGAGAGCTCGAAGCCCAGCTCCGACAGCGCCTGTTGCAGGGCGTGGCGTCCCGAGTGCTTGCCGAGCACGATCGAGTTGGCGTCGAGCCCGACCGTGGTCGCGTCCATGATCTCGTAGGTGGTGCGCTCCTTGAGCACGCCGTCCTGATGGATCCCCGACTCGTGGGCGAACGCGTTGCGGCCGACGACGGCCTTGTTCGGCTGCACGGGATAGCCGGTCAGGCGCGAGACCAGTCGCGAGGTGCGGGCGATCTCCCGCGTCACCGCGCCGGTGTGCAGGCCAATGTCCTGGGCCCGGGTGTGCAGCAGCATCACGATCTCCTCGAGCGAGGCATTGCCGGCCCGCTCCCCGATGCCGTTGATCGCGCACTCGACCTGGCGGGCGCCGGCCAGCAGTCCCGCGAACGAGTTCGCCACCGCCAGCCCGAGGTCATCGTGGCAGTGGACGGACAGGACCACGTCCCGGAGACCCGGGATCAGCTCGTAGAGCCTTTGCAGATACCTCGTGAACTCATCCGGCATCGCGTAGCCGACGGTGTCGGGGATGTTGATCGTCCTCGCGCCCTCGTCGATCGCGACCTGACACACCTCGGCGGTGAACTCGACGTCGGCGCGGGTGGCGTCCATCGGCGAGAACTCCACGTCCTCGACGTAATCCCGAGCGTGCGCCACCGCCGCCCGGGCCTGGCCGAGCACGTCCTCGCGCGTGGTCTGGAGCTGGTGGCGGATGTGGATGTCCGAGGTCGAGATGAACGTGTGGATCCGCGGCCGCTCGGCGTCCTTGACCGCGTTCCAGGCGGCGTCGATGTCGGCCACGTGGGTCCGCGCCAGGCCCGCGATGGCCGGGCCTTCCACGATCCGCGAGATCGCCTGCACGGCCTCGAAGTCGCCCGGCGAGGTGATCGGGAAGCCGGCCTCGATCACGTCGACGCCCAGCCGCGCGAGCTGCTGCGCGATCTCGAGCTTCTCGCCGGTGTTCAGCGAGATTCCCGGCGACTGCTCGCCATCGCGCAGCGTGGTGTCGAAGATCAGTACTCGGTTTGGGTCTCCGGTTGCGTTCATGTCACCCCTTGTCGTTCTCGAACTTGCTTCTTCTCGGTGCTGGTCTCGCGGCTACGTGCGGCCGCCGGCGCGCTATTCCCCCCGAAGGGGGAGGAGAAGAAGTCGAAGGTCGAGGCGGAGTGCCATCTGAGCGAAACGTTATCAGCGCTCGTACAGCGCGTCGATCTCGGCGGCGTACTTTTCGAAGATCGGTTTGCGCTTCAACTTCATCGTCGGGGTCAGCTCATCGCCGCCGGGCGGCCAGTCGGACCCCAGGACCTCGAAGCGCTTGATCTGCTCGACGCGGCTCAGATGGGAGTTCGCGCGCTGGACGCCGGCGGCGACCTCCGCCAGCACGGCCGCGTCGCTCGACAGGGTGCCCAGCGACGCGTCGCCGAGGCCACGCTGGGACGCGAACGCCGTGGCCGCGTCCGGGTCGAGCACGATCAGGGCCACGTTGTAGGGACGCCGGTCGCCGATCGCGATCGCCTGGCCGATCAGCGGGCTGCCCTGCTTGAGCTGCTGCTCGATGTTCGCCGGCGACATGTTCTTGCCGGCCGCGTTGATGATCAGCTCCTTCTTGCGATCGACGATCTTCAGGTAGCCGTCCTCGTCGAAGGACCCGATGTCGCCGGTGTGCAGCCACCCGTCGGCGTCGATCGCCTCGGCGGTCTTCTCGGGCTGATTGCGGTAGCCGGCCATCACGGTCTCGCCCCGGGCCAGCAGCTCGCCGTCGTCGGCGATCTTGAGCTCCACGCCCGGCAGCGGCGGGCCGACGGTGCCGAACTTGACCCGCTCGCGGGGGACCAGCGTGGCCACGTTCGCCAGCTCCGACATCCCCCACACCTCGCAGATCTGGATCCCGATCGCGGCGAAGAACTCGAACACCTCGAGCGGGGCCGGCGCAGCACCGATCATGTACGAGCTCGCAGCGGTCAAAGCCCAGTCGCGCCCGGATCTGCGAGAAGACCAGCCGGTCGGTGTGCTCCCAGGCCGTGACCAGCTCCTGACTCGCGGGCTCCCCCGCCCGGACCTTGCGCAGGCCGAGCGCGATCGCGTCCAGCGTTGCCGTGCGCTTGCCCTCGTCGGGCTCGGTGGCGATCCCGGCCTCGAGGGCCGCCTTCAGCTTCTCCCACACGCGCGGCACGCCGCCGAAGAACGTGGGCCGGGCCTCGGCGACATGGGCGAACACCTGCGTCGGGTCTGGGCAGGTGGTGATCGTGTGGCCGTAGATCATCTGCGCGTAGTGGGTCAGGCCCCGGTCGGCGATGTGCGCTTGCGGCAGGTAGGAGACGACCATGCCGCCGGCGCTGCGCCATGGCGTGGCCTGGGCCAGCCCCCGGCATTCCGCCAGCTCGTTGGCGTGGGTCAGCTGCACGCCCTTCGGCGGACCCGTCGTGCCCGAGGTGTAGATCAGGGTCAGCACGTCCTCGGGACCGACGGCCCGCCAGCCGGCCTCGAAGTCAAAGCCCCCGCCCGGCTGCGCGGCCTCGAGCTCCTCGAGTGTGATCGCGTCCTCCGGGGCATCGTCGAGCACGATCAGGTGCTCGACCATCCGGGTCTGCTCGATCGCCTCGCGAACCCGTGGCAGGAACGCGGCCTCGGCGATCAGCACACGGTTGGCGGCGTTGGCGAGCAAGTAGGCGATCTGCTCCGCGGATGAGGTGTTGTAGATCGAGAACGGGGTGGCGCCAAGGTGCATGGCCGCGGTGTCCAGCAAGTGAAACTCGGGCCGGTTGGTCAGCATCAGCCCCACCGTGTCGCCCCGGCCCACCCCGAGCGCGTGCAGGCCCGCGGCCAGCCGGCGCACCCGCTCGAGCGTACTCGCCGAAGGTGATCGAGATCCCGTCGCCGATCGTTCTCAGCGCCACCTGATCACGGCGCGCGGCCGCGGTGAGCTGGAAGGCCTCGCACATGCTCGTGGCCTCCAGCGCCCGGGGCCGGGTGGCCGGCGCGGTCGTGGTCGCGCCGCTCACGGCACCAGTACCACCTTGCCGACGTTGCGCCGCTCGCCGATGAACCGGTGGGCCGCGGGCGCCTGATCGAACGGCGAACGACTCCGACACCACCGGGTGGATGGTGCCATCGGCGAGCAACTCGCTCAGCGGCCCCCGCCACCGCTCGGCCGATTGAAACTCGTCCCACAGCGTGAGCACGTTCAGCCCGATCACCGCCTTGGAATCCGACATCTGCTTGAGCAGGTTGAAGCGCGGCATTCGCAGCGCCGTCTTCGCGGCGGCCAGCAGGTTCCGGCTCTCACCCGAGACCACGCCCGACGCACCAAAGCACACCAGCCGACCGCCCGCCCGCAGCAGCTTGTAGCTGCGGCGGAAGCTGGGGCCGCCGAGCGCGTCCATGACCACGTCGAGCTTGGGCACGGCCCGCTCCCAGCCCGAGCGGGTGTAGTCGAGCGGATGGTCGACGCCGAAGCCGCGGATCGCATCATGCTTGCCCGGCGACGCCGTGCCCCAGACCTCGGCCCCGGCGCGCTTGGCGATCTGCGTCGCGGCGATCCCGACGCCGCCCGCCGCGGCGTGGATCAGGACCCGCTCGCCGGGATCCAGGTTGGCGGCCCGGATCAGCGCCTCCCAGGCGGTCGAGTAGTTGATCGGGATTGCCGCCCCCTGCTCGAACGTGAGCTCGTCGGGGAGGGGCACGACGCCGTCAGCCCGCGTGGCCGCCCGTTCGGCGTAGCCGCCGAACCGGGTCGCCGCCACCACGCGTTGCCCGATCCGCAGGTCGCCGTCGACACCGGCGCCGAGCGCCGCGATCTCGCCGGCCACCTCGTAGCCGACCACGCACGGTGGCTTGGGGGCATCCGGATACATCCCGATCCGCGCCATCAGGTCGGCGAAGTTGATCCCGGCCGCGCGCACGTCGATCACGACCTCGCCGGGGCCCGGGCGTGGTTCCGGCCGTTCCTGCACCACCAGGACCTCGGGCGGGCCATGCCGGGTGATCACCACCGCGCGCACGGTGGCAACCTACCAGCCCAGACGCCGGCCGCCGCCGCGGCCTAGAACGACGCCGTGCGCCCGGACACAACCCGGCGCCAGGCCGCGGTCTACAGCGACACCGTGCGCCCGGCCACAAACCCCTGGCCGGCCACGATCTCCTCGACGACCTCCCGGGCGACGGCGGTGTCGGTTGTGATCGCCATCGCCGCCAGCCGGCCCCGGGCGCCATCGTTGTCGTTGGACTGCCGGCCGACGGCCGCGGAGACGATGTTCAGGCCGTGCGCACCGAAGACCGTCCCCACCCGGCCGATCATCCCCGGCACGTCGCGGTAGCGGAACAGCGTGATGTGATCCTCGAGCTGGACGTCGAAGCGCTGTCCCCAGGCCTCCAGCAGGTGCGGCCGGTTGCGGCGGCCGATCAGCGTCCCCACCACCCGCACGCTCTCCTCTCCGCAGAACACCGTCACCCGGATCAGGTCGGTGTAGTCGCGGGCATGCGTGCGCTTGCTCTCCGCCAGCTCGATGCCGCGCTCCTCGGCCATCGCCGGGGCGTTGACCTCGTTGACGTCCTCCTCGGTGTGCCCGCGCAGAGCGCCGAGCAGGACCTGGATCGACAGGAACCGGGTGTCGTGCTCGGCGATCCGGCCGAGGAACTCGGTGTGAACGCGATCGACCGAGGAGCCGCCGGCCAGCTCGATCGCGATCCGGCCCAGGCTCCGGCACAGCGACACGAACGGCCCCAGCACCTCCATGTCCTCGCGGGAGATCGCGGGGACGTTGACCGCGCTCGTGACCACGCCGCCGGTCAGCGCGGCGACCACCTGCTCGGCGGCCTGGTACCCCGCCCGGTCGGTGGCCTCGGCCGTGGAGGCACCGAGGTGCGGGGTGACGATCACGTTCGGATAGCCGAACAGCGGGTGCTCGGTCGCGGGCTCGGAGCGGAACACGTCGAGGGCCGCGCCCGCGACCTTGCCCGAGTCGAGCGCGGCCTTCAGGTCCTCGTCGACGACCAGCGGCCCGCGGGCGACGTTCAGCACGCGGACCCCGTCCTTGCACTTCGACAGGACCTCGGCGTTCAGCCAACCCTCGGTCTCGGGGGTGTTCGGCAGGTGGAGGGTCAGGAAGTCCGCGGCCGCATAGACCGCGTCGGAGGAATCGGCCTTCTCGACCCCGAGCTCGCGGTAGCGCTCGGTGGCGACGTAGGGGTCGAACGCGATCACCCGCATCCCAAACCCTCGTGCGCGCTGCGCCACCAGCTGCCCGATCCGCCCGAAGCCGAGGATCCCGAGGGTCTTCTCGTACAGCTCCACGCCGGAGAACTTCGAGCGCTCCCACCTGCCGTCGATCAGCGATCCGTGAGCCTGGGGGATGTTGCGGGCCAGCGCCAGCAGCAGCGCCATGGTGTGCTCCGCGGCGGTGATCACGTTCGACTGCGGGGCGTTGGCGACCACGATCCCGCGCTTGGTCGCGGCGGGCACGTCCACGTTGTCGACCCCGACTCCCGCCCGCCCGACGGCACGCAGGCGCCCGGCCTTGGCCAGCAGCTCGCCGTCGAGCTTGGTGGCCGAGCGGATCAGGATTCCTTCGTACTCGCCGATCCGCTCTGCGAGCCGCTCGCGACTCCAGTCGGTGCCGAGCTCGACCTCGAAGTGCTCCCGGAGGAGGTCGATGCCCGAGTCGCCGATCTGCTCGGTCACCAGCACGCGCGTCATCGGTTCTCCAGCACGTAGTCGACGCACGCGGTCAGGGCCTGCACGTCAGCCGGATCGGTGGCCGGGAACATCGCGATCCGGAGCTGGTTGCGACCGAGCTTGCGGTAGGGCTCGACGTCGACGATCCCGTTCGCGCGTAGCGTCGCCGCGAGTCCGGCGGCATCGACCTCGTCGTCGAAATCGATCGTGCCCACGACCAGGGAGCGCTTCGCCGGATCCGTCACGAACGGCGTGGCGTGGGGATGGTGCTCGGCCCATCGGTAGAGATGAGAAGAGGACGCGGTGGTGCGCGCCACCATCGCCTCGAGCCCGCCCCGCTCGAGCATCCACTCGAGCTGATCTGCGAGCAGCAGCAGGGTGGCGATCGCGGGCGTGTTGTAGGTCTGGTCCTTGAGCGAGTTCTCGAGCGCGGTCCGGAGCGACAGGAACGGCGGGATCCAGCGGGCGGCCGCGGTCGCGCTCGGGAGCGCGGCGGCGATCTCCTCGATCCGCTCGAGCGCCGCCGGGCTGAGCAGCGCCAGCCACAACCCGCCGTCGGAGGCGAACCCCTTCTGGGGGGCGAAGTAGTAGACGTCGCTGTGCGCGGCGTCGAGGGGCAGGCCGCCCGCGGCGGAGGTGGCGTCGATCACCACCAGCGCGTCGGTGCCGGCGGGGCGGAGCACCGGGACCATGACGCCGGTGGAGGTCTCGTTCTGCGCCCAGGCAACGACGTCGGCCAGCCCGTCGGCCTGTGGCTCGGGCGCGTCGCCGGCCGGCGCCTCGATCACCACCGGCTCGCGCAGGAACGGGGCGCCACGGGTGCAGGCCGCGAACTTCGAGGAGAACTCGCCATAGCTCAGGTGCAGGGCCCGCTCCCGCACCAGCGAGCAGCTCGCGGCGTCCCAGAACGCCGTCGTCCCGCCGTTGCCGAGCGCGACCTCGTACCCGTCGGGGAGATCGAACAGATCTCGGAGCCCCGAGCGGATCCGGGCCACGAGATCCTTCACCGGCTTCTGCCGATGCGAGGTTCCCATCACCTTGATCCCGTCCGTGGCCAGGCGCTGCAGTTGCTCCGGGCGCACCCGCGAGGGCCCGGAGCCGAATCGTCCGTCGACCGGCTTCAGCTGCGCGGGGATGTCAACGACGGTCTGGGGCATGCGTGCTCCTCGAAGTTAGCGAGATGACTAGGCCAGCGCCCGCGACGGCGCCACGAACGCGAGCTCGAGGGCCGTCACTCCTCGAACTCGGTGTCGATCCAGTCCATCTGAGCGCGCAGCTCGCGACCAACGACCTCGACCTGGTGGCGCGACTGCTCCTCGCGCATCCGCTTGAAGCTCTCCTGGCCGGCGCGGTTCTCGGCGATCCATTCGCGGGCGAAGTCGCCCGACTGGATGTCGGCCAGGATCTTCTTCATCGCCCGGCGCGACTCGCCGCCGATCACCCGTGACCCGCGCGTCATGTCGCCGTACTCGGCGGTGTTGGAAATCGAGTAGCGCATCCCGGCGATCCCCTTCTCGTACATCAGATCGACGATCAGCTTCAGCTCGTGCAGGCACTCGAAGTAGGCCAGCCGCGGGTCGTAGCCGGCCTCGACCAGGGTCTCGTAAGCGGCCCGGACCAGTTCGGTCACGCCCCCGCACAGCACCGCCTGCTCACCGAACAGGTCGGTCTCGGTCTCGTCCTTGAACGTGGTCTCGATCACGCCGCCGCGGGTGCCGCCGATGCCCTTCGCGTATGCCAGCGCCAGCGCCAGCGCGTTGCCGCTCGCGTCCTGGTGCACGGCGGCCAGGCAGGGAACCCCCGACCCCTCGAGGTACTGGCGGCGCACCAGGTGGCCCGGCCCCTTCGGCGCCACCAGCGTGACGTCGACGTCCGGCGGGGGGACGATCTGCTCGTAGTGAATCGAGAAGCCGTGGCCGAACATGAGCATGTTGCCGGCGGCGATCCCGTCCCGGACGCCGGACTCCCACACGGTCCCGTGCAGCTCGTCGGGGACCAGCATCATCACCACGTCGCCCTGGCTCGCGGCGTCCGCGGGCTCGGCCACCGAGAGCCCGTGCTCCCGCGCCTTGGCCACGCTCGGCGAGGACTGCCTCAGCCCGACCACCACCGAGACGCCCGAATCGCGAAGGTTCAACGCGTGGGCGTGGCCCTGGGAGCCGTAGCCGATGACGGCGACGGTCCTGCCGTGCAGGAGCGTGAGGTCGGCGTCGTCGTCGTAGAACATAGGCTCGGCAGGCTACATACCCGCCTGAGCCCGCGCTGCCTACCCTCCGCCGAACTGGTTCTCCAGCGCCAACACGCTGCGGACGTACTGCTGGGTGTCGGGGAGCTCGCCATTCTGCTCCACCGAGGACAGCCCCTGGTAGTACCCCGCTGCCGCCAGCGCCGAGTTGCCGCCGGTTGAGTTCAGCAGCGAATGCAGCATCAGCACGCCGCCGCGGACGTTGCTGGCCGCGGACGCGGGTGCCAACGGCACCCCGGGGGTCAGCGTTCGCTGGATCCAGTCCCAGGTTCCGGGCAGGATCTGCATCACGCCCCGGGCGTCGGCGGACGAGACGAGGTCGTTGTTGAAGCCGCTCTCCTGCCAGCCGATCGCCTCGGCCAGCGATGGCGGCACGCCGTTGGCGCTCGCGATCGCGCCGACCTGCGACGGGCTGACCCGCTCCGGGGTTGGATACGGCGGTGCCGTGGGGTTGCCCTCGGCGATCGCCCCGACCGGTTGCCCGGAGGCTGAGGCGCTCCCCGACGAGGCGCCGCGGAGCGTCAAGGCCGAGCCCGAGACCAGGGTCCCGTTGGGGTCGAGCCCGTTGTCGGCGGCCAGACGCGCGACGCTGGTTCCGGCCCGGGCGGCGATCGCGGTCAGCGTGTCGCCTGGCTGCACCACGTAAGCGCCGCCGCTCGAGCCGGCCGTGCTGGCGCTGACCGGGACGGCCGTGCCCGACGAAGAGCCCGGGACGTGCAGGGTCGAGCCCGAGAGCAGGGTCCCGTTTGGGTCGAGCCCGTTGTCGGCCGCCAGCTGCGCGACGCTGATCCCCGCCCGCGCCGCGATCGCCGACAGCGTGTCGCCGGGCGCCACCAGGTAACCACCGCCGCCCGATCCCGCGCCGACCTCGTCGCCGTCTCCGTCGCCGACCGACGAGCCGGCCGACGAGCCGGCCGACGAGGGCGAGCCCGAGCCTGCGCCGGCTCCGACGCCGCCTTGCTGCGGCGGGATCATCAGGGTCGAGCCGCTGACCAGCTGGGCATCGGGAGAGATGCCATTGGCGGCGGCGAGCTGGCCAACGGTCACGCCGTCGGCGGCGGCCACCGACGTCAGCGACTCCCCGGCCGCGACTACGTGGGGAAACGCGGCCGACGCCACCGCGGGGGAACCGAGGATCGCGGCGGCCAGGAACGGGAGCAGGATTCGCGTGCGCATGGGCCGCAGTTTGTGGGCAAAGGGCCGTCTGTGAAAAGCCCTGCAATCCTGCTCGCATTACGCAAGATTCCGTTCACGAATCTGCCGTCGCCACCAGCGACCGACCGGGCAGGCGGATCGTCCCATCGGCGGCGGTGAACTCGGCCGCGAGCGCGGCGATCCTCCGCTGGACCTCTCCCCGCTCGCGCTCCCCGAGCCGGCCGAACCCCTCCAGGAAGACGCCCGAGAGGTCGAGGGTCTCCTCGATGTAGCGCTCGACGCTCTCGTACTTCCGCTCGATCTCGACGGCGTCGAGCACCACCTCGACGAATCCTGCATCTTCGAGCACCTCAGCCAGCCGTCCGGGCGCCGCCAAGGCGAACATCCCGGGCGCGTTCGGATCGGGCGGCGCGCTGTGACCCAGCTCGACCATGGCCCGCCCCGGGATCGTCGCCCAGGGGTTGCGGGCAGGCTCGTCCCAGACGGCGAGCGCGATCCTCCCGCCAGGCCGCAGGACGCGGCGGGCTTCCCGCAGGGCCGCGCCCGGGTCGACGCTGAGCATCACGCCCCATCGGCACAGCACCGCGTCCACGGTGGCGGCGGGAAGGTCGATCCACTCGAGCTCGAGCTGCTTGAACTCGACGTTGTCCAGCCCCTGCCGGGTGGCGCGCTCCCGGGCCGTCTCGAGCATCGCCTCGGTGGCGTCGCTGCAGATCAACCGTCCCCCCGGGCGGATCAGCTCGGCGGCGAGAAAGCCGGTGTCGCCGGGACCGGCGGCCAGCTCCAGCACGTCCTGGCCCGGCTGTAGGTCGAGCTGCTCGATCATCCACGTGGAGACGGCCAGGGTGTTGTCCCGCATCGAGTCCGCCCGCCTCGCCCATCCCGGCGCGGCGCGTTCCCACCGCGCCAGCATCTCGGCACGCTGGGCGTCGGCGTGAGCGGCGCTCACCTGGCCCGCTCTGAGAGCCGCACGAACTCGTCCAGCGATTGCTCGGTCAACACCCCGGCGATCATACGGTCACTCGAGCTCGCGCCGCAGCAGCTTGCCCGACTGGGTCCGCGGCAGCCGCTCGGCGTACTCGATCGTCTTGGGAACCTTGAACCGGGCCAGGCGCGCGGCGCAGTGGGCGCGGAGCTCCTCGGGCCCCGCTCCCAGACCGTCGCGCAGGACGACCCGGGCCACCACCGCCTCCCCCCACTCCCCGTCCGGGCGAGCGAACACCGCCGCCTCGGCGATCGCCGGGTGCGAGAGCAGCGCCGCCTCGACCTCGGCCGGAGCCACGTTCTCGCCGCCGCTGACGATCGTGTCGGCCTTGCGGCCCTCGATCGTCAAGCGACCGGCCGCGTCCAACCGGCCCAGGTCGCCCGAGTGAAGCCAGCCGTCGCCGGCCAGGGCGCCGGCCGCGACCGTCGCTCCCCGGACCAGGACCTCGTGGTCGGCGGCGACCTGGACCTCCACCCCCGGCAGCGGCCACCCGTGGGTGGCGATCTGCGAGCAGGCCTCGGTCATCCCGTACGTCGGCGCCACCGGAACGCCGGCCGTCCGCGCCCGCTCCAGCAGGGCGGGCGCGATCGGGCCGCCCCCGAGCAGCGCCCAGCGCAGCGCCGGGGGGCGCTCCAAGCCGGCGTCCAGCAGCCGCGCGAGCATCGTCGGCACCAGCGAGACCAGCGTGATCCGCTGCCCCGGGTCCATCAGCGCGGCCCGCACCGCCTCGGTGTCGAAGCGACCGTGCACCACGGCCGTCGTGGCGTAGATCGAGCTGCGAATCGGGATCGACAGGCCGCCGACGTGGGCCAGCGGCATCGGGCACAGCCACCGCTCCCGGGGGTCCAGCCCCAGCGCGACCGCCGACCCGAGTGCGCTGGCGAGCCAGTTGCCGTAGGAGAGCGCCACCGGCCGCGGGCCCGCGGTCGTGCCCGACGTGTGCATGACCGCGGCGATCGATTCGAGCACCAGCGGCGCGGGGTCTTGGAGCGGCTCGGAGCCGCGAGGCGGGTCCTCGATCACCACGACCGCGCCCCGGGTTCGGTGCGTCCGCTCGCCGGCGCCCAGCCGCAGGTCGATCGGCACGGCCACCGCCCCGGCCAAAAAGCAGCCGTGCAGCGCGGCCACGAACTCGGCCCCGGGCGGCAGCGCCAGCGCCACCCGGTCGCCGCGCCGCACCCCGCGCTCGCGCAGGCCACCGGCGGCCGCCAGCGCGGCCGCGAGCAGGTCCCGATAGCTCAGTCCGTCGACCGCGGGGCGCTCGGGATGGATCCCCGCCGCACGCGTGAGCCAGTGCTCCATCGCCGAAACGGTAGTCTCGGCCGGCTGTGACAGTCATCTGGGAGCCAGCCGAGGACTACGCCGATATCCGCTACGAGCTCGCCACCGGCGAGGACGCCGGCATCGCCAAGATCACGATCAACCGGCCCGAGGTCCGCAACGCCTTCCGCCCCGAGACCGTGGTCGAGCTGATCGACGCCTTCACCAAGGCCCGCGAGGACCTCGACGTGGGCGTGGTGATCCTTACCGGCGAGGGGTCGGAGGCGTTCTGCTCCGGCGGTGACCAGCGGACCCGCGGTGAGCGCGGTGGCTACGTGAGCGGCGCTAGCGCGGCCTCCGGCACGCAGACCCCACCGGGCGTGGGCCGGTTCCACGTCACCGACCTGCACGTCCAGATCCGGCGGATGCCCAAGCCGGTGGTGGCGATGGTGGCCGGCTACGCGGTCGGCGGCGGCCACGTGCTTCACGTCGTCTGCGACCTGACGATCGCCGCTGAGAACGCGCGGTTCGGGCAGACCGGCCCCAGGGTCGGCTCGTTCGACGGCGGCTTCGGCGCCACCGTCCTCTCGCGCCTGGTCGGGCCGAAGAAGGCCAAGGAGATCTGGTTTCTGTGCCGTCAGTACGACGCGCAGGAGGCGCTCCGGATGGGGCTGATCAACGCGGTCGTGCCGCTGGCCGAGCTCGAGGCCGAGACGGTCAAGTGGTGCCGTGAGATGCTCACCCTGTCCCCGTTCGCGCTGCGGATGCTGAAGGCGAGCTTCAACGCCGACGAGGACGGCCTGGCCGGGATCCAGCAGCTGGCCCACGACGCCAACCTGCTCTTCTACATGAGCGAGGAGGCCCAGGAGGGGCGCCGCGCCTACATGGAGAAGCGCCGGCCCGACTTCTCGCAGTTCCCGCGGCGCCCATGAGCTGATGGCCTCTGGAGCGACGGTCAGTGCTCCCAGCGGCGCCCGCATCTGGGTGATGGCCGCTCGAGTGCGGACGCTGCCGGCGGCGATCGCCCCGGTCCTGGTCGGCACTGCGCTGGCCGGCTATCAGCACGTGTTCCACCCGCTGCGCTTCGTCGCCGCGCTGATCGGGGCGATCTTCATCCAGGTCGGGACCAATCTGTCCAACGACTACTCCGACGCCCGCCGGGGCGCCGACGCCGACGATCGGCTCGGGCCGGTCCGCGTCACCGCCGGCGGCCTCGTCCCACCCCGCCAGGTCCTGGTCGCCACCTATGTCTCGTTCGGCGTCGCCGTGCTCGCCGGCATCTATCTGATCGCGGTCGCCGGCTGGGCGCTGCTGCTCGTCGGCGCGGCCTCGATCCTCGCCGGCGTGCTCTACACCGGCGGGCCGCGCCCTTACGGCTACGAGGGGCTCGGCGAGCTGTTCGTGTTCCTGTTCTTCGGGATCGTCGCCGTCGCCGGGTCCTACTACGTCCAGGTCACCCACCTCGAGTGGGAGGCGTTCGCGCTGGCGGTGCCGGTCGGGCTGCTGGCGGCGGCGATCCTGGTCGTCAACAACGTGCGCGACATCGACACCGACCGCCGCGCCGGCAAGCGCACCCTCGCCGTCCGGCTGGGTCGCGCACGCACCCGGGACCTCCATGCCACGATCGTCTACGGCGCCTACCTGCTGGCTACGGTGACGTGGCTGTTCGGTCCGCTGCGGCCGTGGCTGCTGCTCTCGTGGCTGACGCTGCCGCTCGCCGCCCAGGTCCTCCGCACCGTCCGCAACCGCACCGACGGGCCGTCGCTGAACCAGGCGCTGGCTCAGTCCGGGCTGCTGCAGCTGACCTTCTGCGTTCTGCTCGCGGCCGGCCTGCTGCTCAGCCGGTGAAGCTGGAGATCGAGGTGATAGAGGCGCGCATGCGCGCGCCTGTGGTTTCCGCCCGGGGAGCCGTCGGCGTTCGCTCGCTCGTGCTCGTGCGGTTGTGCGGGTCGGACGGCGTGTGTGGGTTCGGAGAGGCAGCACCCCTGCCGTCGTATGACGGGGTGGACATCGAAGACGTGGTTGGAGCGCTTTCGGACTGTCGAGACGCGCTGGCGTCATCCGACGGGGCAGATCGCGAGGAGGCGCTGGCCGCGTGCCGGCGCCTGGCCGTGCTTCCCCAGGCGGTGGCGGCGCTCGACCTCGCCCTGTGGGACCTCGCCGGCCGGCGCGCCGGCGCGCCCGTGTGGCGGCTGCTCGGGGCGCCCGAGCCCGTCCCCGTCGAGGTGAACGCCACGATCGCTGCGGCGGACCGTGCCGGCGCAGCGGCCGAGGCCGCCGGCGCCCGGGCCGCGAGCTTCCGGTGCCTGAAGGCCAAGGTGGGGATCGGCGACGACGCCGGCCGTCTGGCCGCGATCCGCGCCGTGGCCGGCCCGGACATGGAGATCCGCCTCGACGCCAACGGGGCCTGGTCGGTGGACGAGGCGCTCGGCGCGCTGCGCGCGCTCGAACCGGTGGGAATCGAGCTGTGCGAGGAGCCGGTCTCGGGAGTCGAGGCCTGCGCTCGCGTGGCCGCCTCGACCCTGGTCCCGATCGCCATCGACGAGACCGCCGGCGCACCCGGGGCGCTGGACGCCCGGGTCTGCGACGCCGTCTGCCTGAAGATCGGCCGCTGCGGCGGGATCTCGGGCCTGCTCGACGCCGCCCGTCGCGCCCGCGCCACCGGCTACGAGGTCTACCTGGCCTCGACCCACGACGGCCCGCTGGGGATCGCGGCCGCGCTCCACGCTGCGGCCGTGGTCCGGCCCGAGCGCCCCAGCGGCCTGGCCACCCTGGGGCTGTTCGAACGCCCGGACCCGCTGGCGCCCCACCTGGGGCGGATCGAGCCGCCGCGCGGCCCGGGCCTGGGCGACGACCTGCTGGACTGGTACGGCTAACGATGGATATTTGGGTCCATATAGCACCCAAATATCCATCGACGCCTAGCCGGCGATGGCCTCGGCCACCTCCGCCGGCGCCTCCAGGTGAACCGCGTGGCCGGCCCGCGGAACCACGACGACCTTCGATTGGCGGGTCGCCGCGGCCATCTCGCCGGCCACTCGCCAAAACTTCTCGTCCCGCTCGCCCACGATCAGCGCCACCGGCATCGTCAGCTCCCCGAGCCGCTCCCACAGCGACGGCAGCGCGCCGGTCCCCAAGCCCCTCAGTGCCCGGGCCAGGCCCGCCGGCGTGTTCCGCAGCCGATCCTCCTCCGCCGCCGCCCGCACGCTGGCTGGCTGGCCAGCCAGCACACTGGTGCTCGCCCAACGCCGAGCGAACTGTTCGATGCTGAGGCCCTCGATCTCGTCCGCCAGCCGCAGATCGGCCTGAAGCCGGGCCTCCCGCTCGGCAGCATCCGCAATCCCCGGGCTCGCCCCCACCAGCACCAGCCGCTGCACCCGCTCCTCCTGCAAAGCCAAAGCGACATGCAAGGCGATCCGCCCTCCCATCGAATATCCGCCAAGCGTGAACCGCGCCGGCGCCACCGCGGCCACATCGTCCACAACCGCCGGCAGCGTCACGGGCTCCAGCGCCCCCGCCTTCCCGTGGCCGCGAATGTCGGGGGCGACGGCCTCGAAGCGCGGGCCGAGCGCCGACACCACCGGTCCCCAGCTGGCGCCGGTGTGGGTGAACCCGTGCAGCAACACCACGGCTCGCTTCTCCGTAGCCATTTGGCTCTATATCATAGAGCCGTGGCCAACCCGTTCCGCTACAGCAGCCCCGTCGCCCCCCGCGATCTGATCGACCGCCACGACGAGCTGGACGAGCTGCTGGCGCTCGCCGACGGCGGGCACAACGCCCGCCTGGTCGCGGCCCGCCGGTATGGCAAGACCTCGCTGCTGCACGCGCTCGCCGAGCGCGCCGACAGGGCGGGAATGATCCCCGTGTACGTGAACTTCTTCGGCGTGGTCACGGCGGCCGACATCACCGAGCGGATCGAGCTCGCCTACGCCGACCGGCTCCGCGGGCCGCTCGGGCGCTGGTTCGACGGCGTGCGCGCGACGCTCCGGCTCGGTGCCGGTCCGGTGCCGGCGAGCGTCGAGCTCACCGACAAACGTGCCCAGCAGCCGCTGCTGGAGCGACTGGCGCTGCCCCGACGGGTGTTCGACCGCAGCGGCCGGCGGTGCCTGGTCGCGTTTGACGAGTTCCAGGACACGCTCACCGCCCATCCCCGGATCGATGCCGTGATCCGCAGCGAGATCGAGCAGCACGGCGACGCGGCCAGCTACGTGTTCACGGGCTCGCACGTCGGGATGATGAGGGAGCTGTTCACTAGCCGACGGCGGGCGTTCTACGCCCAGGCGCGCGCGGTCGACCTGGAGCCGCTGATCGCGGCCGAGGTGGCGGAGTTCGTGCAGGCGCGGTTCGCCGAGACCGGGAAGGACGTCGGCGCCGCGCTCAGCCCGCTGCTCGCGTTCACCGAGGGCCACCCTCAGCGGGCGATGCTGCTGGCGCATTTCGTCTGGGACGCCACGCCGGTGCGCGGGGTGGCGAGGGAGGAGACGTGGGCCGAGGCGCTCGATCACGTGATGGCGGTGGAGTCGGCGGACGAGCTGCGTGCGGCCTGGTCCTCGCTCGCCGGCGGCGAGCGCCGGGCGCTGCTGGCGATCGCCACCGGGCAGCCACCCTATGCCCGGTCGACCCAGCGCCAGGTCGGCGGCTCGCGCGGGGGCGGCATGGAGCACGCGATCAAGGCGCTGATCGACAGCGGCAACCTGGTCGAGGACCGCCGCTCGCACACCGGCTACCGGATCGTCGACCCCCTGCTCGGCCACTGGGTCCGCGCCGGCCGGGGCCGCCAGTGAGCGCCACCGACACCTACCTGCTGCTGCGGGCGTTCTGCGACGAGCTGGCCCGCTGCGGAGTGGAGCACGCCTGCACCTCGCCGGGGTCCCGGTGCACGCCGATCGTCCTCTCGCTGGTGCGCGAGCCGAGGATTCGCTGCTGGTCGCACCTCGACGAGCGCTGCGCCGGCTTCTTCGCCCTCGGCGCCGCGAAGGCGACGAACAAACCAACCGCGATCACATGCACGTCAGGCACGGCGGCGGCGAACCTGGCGCCGGCGGTGATCGAGGCCCACCAGGCGCGGGTCCCGCTGATCGTGCTCACCGCCGACCGCCCGCCCGAGCTGCGCGACGTCGGCGCCGGTCAGACGATCGACCAGCTCAAGCTGTACGGCGGCTTCGTCAAGTGGTTCGTCGAGGTCGGCGTCCACGAGGCCACGCCCGAGCGCCTGCGCTGGATCCGCACGCTGGCCTGCCGGACCGTCTGGACCGCGCTGAACGGCCGCCCCGGCCCGGTCCACCTCAACTTCCCGCTGCGCGAGCCGCTGGTCCTCGACGGGCCGCTGCCCCCGGACCCGACGGCCCGCGCCGACGACCACCCGTACGTGCTCGTCGAGCCACCGGCGGCCCCGGCACCGGCGGGCGGCCCCGGGCCGCGCCCTTCGGGTCGCCTGCTGGTGGTCGCCGGCGCCGGCACCCCGGACCCGGAGGGGCTGGCCGAGTACGCGGCCCGCCACGGCGTGCCGGTGCTTGCCGATCCGCTGTCGGGCGCCCGCCGCGGAGCGGCGGCCGTCGCCCACTACGACCTGTTGCTGCGCGATCCGGCGTTTGCCGACGCCCACCGGCCCACGTTCATCTTCAGGCTCGGCGACCTGCCGACGTCGAAGCCGCTGCGCGCCTGGCTGGCCTCGCTGCCGGACGTGGCGCAGATCGCCCTCGATCCCCACGGCGTCTGGCAGGATCCCGCGGGCGTAGTCGGGATGCGGCTGGGCGGCCGCCTCCCCCAGCCCGAGCACATCGACGTCGAGCCGGGCTGGCTGGCCCGCTGGCGGGCTGCCGATGATGCCGCCGCCGCCACGATCGCCGCCGAGCTCGGCGACGAGCTCTCAGAGCCACTGATCGCGGCGCGGCTCGGCGGCTGGCTCCCGCCCGACGCGATCCTGTTCGCCGCCTCCTCGATGCCGGTCCGCGACCTCGAGGAGTTCGCGCCGGTCAGCGAGACCGCCCCGACCGTCCTCTCCAACCGCGGCGCCAACGGGATCGACGGCACCGTGTCCTCCGCGTTCGGCATCGCCGCGGCGACCGGGAAGCCGGTCGCCGTGCTGATCGGCGATGTCGCGCTCCTCCACGACATCGGCGGGCTCCTCGCCGCCGGCCGGCTGGGCCTCAAGCTGACGATCGTGCTGCTCAACAACGACGGTGGCGGGATCTTCCACTTCCTCCCCGTGGCCACCCAGACCGATGCCTTCGAGGAGCACGTGGCCACGCCGCACGGCGTCGATTTCGCGCACGTGGCCTCGCTCTACGGACTCGTCCACGAGCGCCCGATCAGCCCCGCCGACCTGAAGGCCGCGGTCGAGATCTCGCTTGCGCACGGCAAGGCCGGCAAGGCCACCCTGCTCGAGGTCAGGACCAACCGGGAGCAGAACCTCGCCCTGCACCGCCGAATTGCCGCCGCGATGGGCCCCGTCACCCGGCCAGGACCGGCAACATCGCCTCCAGCTTGATCTCGGTCTCGGCCAGCTCGGCCGCCGGGTCGGAGTCGCGGACGATCCCGCATCCGGCGTAGCAGCGGGCCAGCCGGCCGCGCAGCAGCGCGCACCGCAGGGCCACGCAGAACTCGCCATCGCCGGCGGAATCGGTCCAGCCCACCGGCCCGGCGTACCAACCGCGATCGAGGCCCTCGAGCGCCGGGATCAGCGCGATCGCCGGCTCGGCGGGCTCACCGCCGACCGCCGGCGTGGGATGGAGCACGGCGGCCAGCTCGATGGCGTCGATCGGCGCGGCCAGTTGGGCGCGGATCGGGGAGGCCAGATGCTGGATGTTGGCCACCCGCACCACCGAGAGCTCGGGCGCGGCCGTGACCCACACGGCGTGCGGCCTCAGCGCCCGCGCGATCCGCCGGGCCACGATCAGGTTCTCCTCGCGGTCCTTCTCGCTCTGCAACAGCCGCTCGCCGAGATGGTCATCGACGGCGGGGTCGGCGCTGCGCCGCGTGGAGCCGGCGAGGGCGACGGTGCTGGCGCGTTGCCCCTCCCGGCGCACGAGCAGCTCCGGGCTGGCGGCCACGAACGTGGCCTCACCCCGGCCGACCGCGAACACGTAGCACGACGGGAAGGCCTCGCGCAGGATCCCGATCACCGCCGCCGGGTCGTGGTCGAGCGGCGCGTGGACCTCCACCTCTCGCGCCAGCACGATCTTGTCGAGCGCGCCGGCGCGGATTCGCTGTACCGCCCGGGCCACAGCCTCCTCGTAATGCGCCGGCGGCATCGGGCTGAGCACCCGGTAGCGGCCGGCCGGCGCGGGGTCGAGCAGGGGCAAGGGACGCTCGCGCAGCGAATCCAGGCGGGCCTCGACCCTTCCGCGCACGTCGGCGACCGTGTCGTCGGGCTCGACGCAGGCGGCCACGGTCAGCTCGCAGCGCTCGCCGCTGCGGGCCAGGGCCAACTCGGGCACGACCAGCGATGCCGGCGCGAACCCCTCCCACTGCGACCCGCCGCTGGCCTCGGCCGCGAACGCGAATCCGCCCACCGCGACCAGTCCCGCGCCCGCCTGGCGCCGCGGCGAATCGGCCAGTGCCCCGGCGGCGAGCTCGCGCCAGCGGGCGGCCACGACCCTGAACCGCTCGGCGCCCTGCGCCTCGAGCACGCGGACCGCGCCCAGCGTGGCCAGGGCCCATCGGCTGCGATCGGGCTGCTCGAGGCAGAACCACGGCTCGCCGGGCCGGCGCGACGCGGCCACCACCGCGCTCGGGTCGACCACACGGTCGCAGGTCGCGGTGACGCTGGCGATCGCCGCCGTGCCGGTGGCCTGAGCCCGGCGCAGGGCGTCCTCGAGCCGCCCCTCGAGCCGTCGGGCGCTCGCGGCGTCCAGCCAGCCACCCGCAGCCACGGACACGTTCGCCATCGTCCGCGGAGGCTACCCGGGTGGCGAGGAAGCGGCCGCGGGCACCGCGTCGAGCACCCGCTCAAGCGCCTGGTCGAGCTGCTCCTGGACCAGCTCCTGCAGCCACATCGCCCTGAACAGGTGATCGTGCGAGGGGATCGTCTCGACCCTGAGGTTCGGCCACCGGCTCAGCTGCTCGAGATGGCCCCCGCGTGCGAGCTGGTCGCGCAGCGGCTCCTGGCGCGAGAGCAGCAGCAGTGCCTCGGTGCCCTGGTCTCGCAGCTGGTCGAGGGCCTTGGTGAGCGCTTTCGTCTGGGCGCGCTCGACCGGATGCTGCACGCCGGCGCGAATCCGACTCGGCCGCAGGTTCCCGAGCACCTCCCTCATCTCCCCCGCCGCCACCTTGCGCCGTCGCAAGCGGTGGAGCCCGCGCTTTCTGAGCTTCATAAGCGAGTCGTGGCTGTCGCGCTCGGCCACCAGGTCTGGGGTCCAGAAGAACGAATACAGGTTGACCATCAACGCGCCCCGAACGCGGTCGTCGGCCAGCGCCGCGTGCAGCGACCAGTACGCCCCCGAGCAGACGCCGGCGAGCACGAACTGGTCGGGCAGCCCCCGCGCCGCCAGCCGGTCGAGGACCGCGATCGTCTCCTCGGTACGGTCCGAGGAGTACAGGCTCGGGTTCGGCAGCAGGCGCCCCTCGTCGCCGTCGGACTCGCCGATGCCGGCCAGATCGAGCCGCAGGGTCGGGATCCCGCGGCCGGCCCAGCGCCGGGCGACCTCGACCCAGGTCCGGTTGGGACCGATGTGGTGAAGCGCGCCGGAGTTCAGCAGCACGGCGCACACGCTCGCCGGCGCGCCCTGCGCCGGCTCGGCGAGAACGCCGAACAACCTCGGGACCCCGAGGTCGAACTCGACCACGGTCTCCCGGATCGCGCCGAGCGTGATCGTCGGCTCGGCGCCTTGCGGGGCCGATCTGGCCTCGCTCCTCGCCGGCGCCGTTTCGCCCAGCCAGGCGATCGTCTTCTCGATCGTCGCCAGCGGCGCGCGCGACTCCTGGGGCACGTTCATCATCACTCCGTAGTCGTCAGCGTCGGCGACCGTGACCGCGACGCCGGTCTGCTCGAGGTGCTCTCGCAGCTGCTCGTCGATGCCAAGGCCGTCGCGTCCGAGCAGCAGCACCCGGCGGCCCGGCCGCTCGGGCAGGGTGAGTCGCAGGAGCTGGAGCGCCTCGATCTCCCTGGCCGTCTCGGGGCTGATCAGAAACCCGATCAGCTCGAGCGCCCCCGCAGGCAGCGAGGAGTGACTCGCATCGTCCGCGTGGCCGGCCGTGGCCACGCCGGCGTACGTGCGCAGCTCGCGCAGCAGCCGGCGGCCGCGTGCGGGAACGGCCCACAGGATCAGGTCGTCGATCGGCCCGGCCTGCGCGGCGGCGCGGTAGGCGAGCATGCCGCCGAGGCCGATGCCGATCGCCGCCACCCGCTCGCACCCGGTCTGACCGCGAAGCCAGGTGGCTGTCTGCGAGATCGCCGCCGTCCAGGCCTCGAGCCGGCCTGGGTCGGTGGGTGACCCGCCGCTGTCGCCGGATCCGGGGAGATCGAGGCGGGCCGACGGATAACCGGCCGCCGCCAGCTCCTGCGCCCACCGTCGCCGGGCGCGGTACGAGCACATCTCGTCCCACCCGAACGGCGGGCAGATCAGCACCGCGGTCGCGCGCGGTTCGACGCCGGCGGGAAGATGCAGGAACGCCAGCACCGGGTCGGGCTCGAGCGCGAGGTAGGTGGCCGCGCCCGGCGGCAGCAGCTCTGGTGTGGCTCGTTCGAGGCTCACGTGCTCACGGACACCCTTCCGGCCAGGTTCAAGGCGGTCAGCGTTCCGCCGCGAAGCTTGGCATCCTCCGCGACGCGGTGAAGGCGCAGCCGGCGCTCGCCCCCGGGCTCGACCGAGAACGCGTCGTCGTCGGGCAGGAAACCCGGGATCGCCGGCCGGACCCCGTAGGCGAAGCGATCGCTGTGCACGGACAGGAGCGCGCTGCCGTCGGGCCGCTCGTCGAGATGCCCGGTGAGGCCAAGGCGCGTGGCCGGCTCGCGGGCGGCCGGTCTTCCCACCGGCATCCGGAAGCACTGCGAGAGCAGCTCGTCCCCGTCCTCGAGGCTGATCGCGATCACGTCGACCTGCGGCGGACCGAACCGATACGCCCACGCCGCGTCCACGAACCGGCCCAGCAGCTCCTCGACGTTCACCTGCCAGCCGCCGTGGGGGTCCAGCGCGAGCGCATGGACCACTTCCTCGACCCGGGTCTCGAGGTCGCGGTAGAACGCCACCCGCAAGTTTGCCCGCAGGGGGGCGCCGCGATCGTTGGCGACATGGGCGACGATGCCGCCGAGGCCCTCGTCGGTGCTCCACACGGCGACCGGGGCCAGCAGCCGCCGCAGGTGGTGGTAGGCGACCTTTGGCTCGCCACGGTGGTCGAGCAGGCCCCAGCCCGCTCCGGGCGCGATGTCCTTCAGCCACAGCACCAGGCCGCCGCCGCACGGTGATCCAGCCCGCCGCCATTCGCCGAACACCTCGCTCATGACCTCGCCGCTGACCGCCCGCGACAGGTCGAGATACCGCTCGTGCTCGACGCTGCGAAGCGCCACCGGGTCGGCGCCGAACAGGCTGCGCAGGTAGTGGTCGCGGACGTCCTCGAAGTCCCAGCCCGCCCCGGTGTCGCGGGGAACCCCCCGCTTCCAGCGCGGATCGTGGGCGGCGGCCGCGAGCCCCTCGAGGGCCGGCTCGTCCGGGACGTTGGCCAGCGCCAGGCACTCCGCGGCGAACCGCACCTCCGAGCGGCGAACATCCTCGAACGAGCGGCGGTAGGCCCCCACCCCGTAGTAGTTGGCCACGCCGCGATCGGTGCGGAACGGGAGATCGCCCCCGCATGGAGTCGAGGGCACGTAGGCGGCGTCGACCTCGGCGTCTTCGACCAGCGCGGGCAGCAGCTCGTGGTACAGCGGCCCGCTGGCCAGCGCCGGATCCAGGCCCAGCATCGCCACCTGCTGGGCGACCTCGCTGCCCCCGCAGAGCACGGCCAGGCTCGGCCGGTGGGCGAGCCGCGAGAGCACCTGGCGCGCCTCGCCCTCCACCGCGGCCATGAACTGCGGATCCTGCTCGGGGTAGTCGAAGTTGGCGAACATGAAGTCCTGCCAGATCAGGATCCCCAGCTCGTCGCAGAGGTCGTAGAACTGATCGCTCTCGTAGCAGGCGATCCCGGGGACGCGCACCGTGTTCATCCCCGCCGCGGCGACCCGCTCGAGCACCGCCCGCAGCTCGGCTTCCGTTGCCGTTGGCAGGGCGAGGTCGAGCGGGGTCCACACCGCTCCGCGGGCGAACACCGGCGTCTCGTTGACGCGCAGCTGGACGCCATCGCGCTCGATCTCCGTGCCGGCGGTCAGGCTCCGGAACCCGACCCGGCCGGCGCCGACCCGGACCTCGCCTTCATCGGTGTGCGCCACCAGCGCCGCCTGGTAGAGCACGGGGTCGCCGTGCGTGTGCGGCCACCACCGCTCCGCGCCGGCGATCACGGCCCCTCCCCGCAGCTCAACCCCGTCCGGCTGAGTGCGCGCCACCAGCCCCACCCGGTGGGCGCCGGCCGGTCCCGACAGCTCGAGCTCGGCGCCCTTCACCGCGCCGGCGCCCGGCAGCGGGCGCAGCCGTGCGAACACGGCCACGCGGCCGTCGCCGCCGGCGCGCAACCGCAGCTCCTGCACTTCGAGCACCCGCCGGCGCTCCAGCCGCACCGGCCGCCACGGTCCCACCACCGCGGGGCCGGGGGCGAACCCGGGGGCGCGCCCGAGCAGCATCGTCCGGAAGAAGCGGAGGTTCGCCGGCGCCAGCCGGGTGCGCCAGCGAGCCCGGGGCCGGCGCGGGACCGCCAGCAGCGGCGCCAGCGCCCGGCATCGGACCGACAGCTCGTTGCTCGCCTGCACGAACTCCGTCACCTCGACCGTGTGCCCGGCGAACATCGACGCGCTGTCGAGCACCCGCCTGCCGTTCAGGTACACCTCGCAGACGGTGGCCAGGCCGTCCAGGGCGAGCACCAGCTTCTCCGCTGCACCCGGACGATCGCATTCGAACCGGGTCCGGAACCACCAGTCCTGGCGGTCGAAGTCGTACTCGTCCCCCGGCTGCCCTGCGCCCGACGCGCGCAGCGCGGCCGCGGCCGTGCCCGGCACCACGGCCGGCATCCACCTCAGCCCGTCCAGGCGCTGGCTGTCCTCGCACGCGTCCGGCTCCGTTGCGGCACATTCCCAGCCCTCGGTGAGCTCGTGGCGGTCGTGGCAGTCAGCCGGCCACATCGACCAGGGCGCCGATCGCGCGCTCCCACGCCTCGGCCATCGGCTCGATCAACGGCGCCGGGTCGAACGGCCGTCGACGCGCGAGCCGGAACGACAGGACCTTTGCGCCCTCCACGATCTCGAGCATCGGCCGGCTCGCCGGCTCGGCGTGATCGCCGAGCAGCCACTCCGCATGCGAGTGGGCGACCTCGAACGCGGAGCCGACCATCCGCGCCGTGGCGAAGGCGTAGGCGTGGTAGTCCTCGGCGGCGCAGCTCAGCAGCGCCGGGAGGTCCTCCTTCAGCCGCTCGGCGAACCGCGCGAACGGATTCGTGGCCGGCCGGTGTCCGAGGTGCCTTCCCAACAGGCTCAGCGCCGTCGCCCGCAGCTGCTCGCCTTCGCGCCGCGGTCCCGCGTCGAAGCGCACGATCTCGGTGTAGGGGGGCAGCACGTCGTCGGAGAACCCGCCGATCCGGAACACGCCCCGGTAGTCCTCGCCGCGTAACTCGAACAGCCCGGCGCTGTGGAAGTAGCGCAGCGTCTCGCCCGCGGGGTCGATCGCGTCGGCGGCGACGGACGTCTTGACGTGCTCGGCGCGATAGCTGGTGGAGGCCGTGTCGGGCAGGTACCAGGAATCGAGCTCGACGATGATCGTCCGGCCGGCCTCGAGCTGCTCCTCGATCTGCGCCGGCAGCGGCCGGTAGGGCTGCATCTCGTGGATGTCGATCCCGAACAGCAGCTCCAGGTCCTCCGGAGGCGGCTTGAAGAACGTCCACTGGTCGCCCTCGAAATCCATCCTCACCAGGTGCGCGAACGCCGCCATCGGCTCATAGCCGCAGGCATACAGCAGCTCGATGATGATGTCGCTGTAGCAGTTGGTCTCGAGGTAGGTGCGACCGGCCTGGTGGAGCGCGTGGGGGCGGTAGCCGTCGGGGTGCTTCCCGGACAGGCTCTTCAGCTGCCGGGCGCTCGAGACGCTCACAGTTGTGCTCGGGTCTGCTCGGGCCAGCGGCTCGGATCGAACCCGTGCGTCCGCAGCAGCGCCAGCACGATCCGCTCGTGCCCGAAGCCAAGGCAGGCCGTATGGGCCACGCCGCCGTCGGCGAGCTCGATCCCGAACGTGCTGCCGAAATGGTCGAGGTGGTGGTTGAACGATGCCACCGCGGTCGGCTCGGGCCCCGCGATCTGGACCAGCAGCTCGAGCTTCAGCGCCTGCTCGCGCTGGTTGGCGGCGAGCATCTTCCCGCGGCGGCCGAAGAACGGATCGCTGGCGTGGTCGAGCTCGGCGGGCAGGCCCAGGTCGTGTAGCAGGCTCAGGCCGAGCTGCGACCATTCCTCCCGCCACCGAACGACTGCCTCGGGCTCGCCGATCCGCACCAGCTCGTGCTGGTGGAACATCTGCCGCCGCGCCGGGTCATACGACGGCTCGTGGCGGAACACCCAGCAACCGCCGGCGTCGACGAACGCTCCCCCCGGAGGGAGGGGGCCCCGGGCCGCGACCGCGGGATAGACCGGATAGCACGCCGCCGGCAGCAGCGTCAGGTCGGTCATCTGCTGGAACTCGCTCCAGTCCTCGTGGCGGCTGGCCAGCTCGCTCTGGCGCGCGGCCTGCACCTCGTCGCCACCGAATGCGAACACGCTCCCGGCCAGGTGCGGGAACGAGCCCAGGTAGCCGCTCATCTCGAGCTGGCGGCGCGGCAACAGCGGCGGGAACCGCAGCCGCTCGGCGCCGCGCGCCACGGCCTCCCGGGAAAGCCGCGCGTCGAGGCGCTCGCGGATCTCCTCGAACACAGGCCCGTGCCCGTAGATCCCGGGCACGCCGGTGTCGATCAGCAGCTCGGCGTCGAGCAGCTCCCGCAGGAACTCGACCTGCTCGGGCGCTCCGGCCCGGACCTCCACCGACACGCCCTCACACCTCCTTGGCGATCAGCAGCAAGCCGGCGTCGACCGCGTGAATCCGCTCGTTGGCGACCATCAGGCGGGCCGACAGCGCGTCTCGGAGGTGGCGCCCGACCCCGAACGGCGAGTCGTTCTTGTAGGCCATGATGCCGATCACCTCGAGCACGCCCATGCACACCCGGGGCGCCTGCTCCGAGGCGGCGAGCTTGAGGTTGTTGAAGCGCAGGATCGAGCCCATCGTCGAGAGCCGCTCCCGTCCGGGCTCTTCGCTGGCGGCCAGAAACTCCTCCAGCGCCGAATCGACCTCCGAGCGCAACATCGACAGCTCGCTCATCACGCGCGACAGGCTGTGGGCCGCGGGGACCGGCTCGCCGGGCTTGCGGCGAGCCGCCGCCCGCACGAAGCTGCGCCCCCGTTCGAAGGCCTCGGTGGCGATGCCGAGCCACACGAACGACCACAGGATGTGCGACAGCGGCACCAGCGACTCGTTCATCACGGTCGAGAACGGCGCCGCCAGAACCTGCTCGGGCGCGAACCGGGCGCGCACCACGAACCCCGGTGAGCACGTCCCGCGCATGCCGATCGTGTCCCAGGTGCCCGCCGGCTCGAGCTCGGTCTCGGCCGCGCGGCTGAGCACCAGCACCTGGTCGCCGCCCTCGGCCGACTCCGCGCGCCGCACGGTCGTGAACAGGTCATCGCAATGGGCGCCGTAGCTGACCGTGGGCGCCTGCTTCTCGAACCCCAGCCACCCGTCCTCGCCGGGCACCACCGCGGCGATCGACCGACCCATGTCCCCGCCGGTGCCGATCTCTGAGGTGACCGAGGCAATCAACCGCTGGTCGGCGGCGACCTCGCGCAGGTAGGACTCGAACCAGGCCGCGCCGTCGAGATGCCGGGCGATTGTCCCGATCTGGATCTGGTGCATCGCGAACACCATCGCCGTCGAGGAGCAATGCCGGGCGAGCTCGAAGCAGCCGCGCGCCAGCGCTTCGAGCGAGACGCCGCCACCGCCGAGCGACTCCGGCACGAACGCGGACAGGCCGCCGGCCTCGCGGATCGCGTCGACGGCCTCGCGCGGGAAGCGCGCGTCCCGGTCGACCTCGTCCGCGTGCGCGGCGGCGACCTCGGCGGCGATCCGGCGGGTGCTCTCGATGAACGCCTGGTCGCGATCGACGGCGACGCTCATGCCGCCTGGGCCCTGACTTCGCCGACCGCATCCGCGATCCCGGCCACGCTCTCGAACACGCTGCGCTTGAGCATCGAGTCGGGGAACTCGATGTCGAACGCATCCTCGAGCGCCAGCATCACGTTGACGCTGGCGTGCGAGGTCATGCCGGCCTGGAACAGGTCGGCCTCGTCGCCCAGCGACTCCACGTCGACGGGTAGGCGGGCGTGCTCGCGCAGCACCTGCCGGATCTCGGCAAGGAGATCGCTCATGCCCCGCCTCCGAGCTCGGCGAGGACAACCGCGGCCGCGGACTCCTTGCCGCGGGCCAGGCTCACGGTCAGCGTGGCGATGCCCTGCTCGTGGGCAAGGTCGGCCGCGGGGCCGCTCAACTCCAGCGACGGGGCGCCGCCGGCCATCCGCCGCACCTCGATCGAGCGCCACGGGATCGACTCGTCCGCGCGTCGCAGAACCTTCATCGCCGCCTCCTTGGCGGCGAAGCGCTCGGCCAGCCGTCGTGGATCGCCACCGCAGTCGTGCAGTTCCTGCACGGTGTAAACGCGCTCGAGATATCGCTGGCCATGGTTGAGCATTGCTTCGGATACATCGGCAAATGACTGAAGGTCTATAGCTACTCGGGCTTGCATCCCAGCCTTCGCCGCGCCCCGCGCTCGTGATGGTAGCGAGCCGTTTTCAGGCGCCCCCGCTTAGACGCGCCACATAGTGCAGCTCGGGGCCGTTCCCTTCCTCCCCCTCCCCGACCACGCCGCCATCGAGGTCGAGGCATTCGATCAGCTCATAGCCAAGCTCGGCCAGCTGGCGAGCCTGATCGTCGCGGCGGATGTAGTAGTGCAGCAAGGAGTAGTCGAGCGCCGCGTCGTTGACGATCGCGTGGTCGGAGGCCCGCCGCTCGAGCGGCGCGAGGCGGCGCCGGTTGCGCGCCCGCCGCGGCAGGCGGGCGGCGCTGGCCAGGAAGTAGCTGGGCGGACGATTCAGCCGCGAGAGCAGAGCGCGCGCTGGCGGCCGGCTAGCGGAAGGCGGCCGCTTGGCGCGCTCGAGATCGGCGAGGTTGTGGGAGGAGAAGATCAGCAGTCCACTCGGCGCCAGCAGCTCCCGGATCTGCGACAGGACCTGGCGCCGGACGCGATCGTCGTACACGTCGAGCACGTTGAACGACGGGAACACGACGTCGAAGCGGCCGTCGGTCGCCGCGCGCAGCTCACGCATGTCGCCGAGGCGCACCTGCGCGGCCGGATACAGGCGGCGGCAGTGCTCCACCATCGCCGGCGAGACGTCGATCGCGTGCACCTCCCCGCCCAGCGCCACCAGGTAACCGAGCAGGCGACCGCCGCCACAGCCGATCTCGAGCACGCGCCCGGACAGCGGCTCGCGGTGGCGCACCAGGATCATGACCTCGACCGGCCGCAGTGAGCGGCTGTCGAAGTGCGCGGCGACGCTCATGGCCTCGTAGGTCCGCGCGTTGGCCTGCTCTTGCGCGGAGCGGGTCGTCACGACTGGATCGGGGCCTAGGTTTCCCCGCGGCCCCGGGAGATGGCGATCTCCCCGGTGCGGGCCATCTCGATCAGCCCGAACGGCCGGACCAGCCGCTCAAAGGCCTCGATCTTGTCGCAGGTGCCGGTGACCTCGACCACGACCGAGCGCTTGCCCACATCGACGATCTTGGCGCGGAAGATCTCGCACAGCTGCATCACTTCGGCGCGGCTGGTTCCGTCGGCGGAGATCTTGAACATCGCCAGCTCGCGGGCCAGCGTCTCCTCGGGCTCGAGATCACGGATCTTCAGGACGTTGACGAGCTTGTGCAGCTGCTTGGTGACTTGATCGATCGGGTGCACCGCCCCATCGAGGGTCAGCGTGATCCGGGAGAAGGCCTCGTCGTCGGTCGGGCCGACCGCGAGCGTGTCGATGTTGAAGCCGCGCCTGGCGAACAGGCCCGCGATCCGGGTCAGGACGCCGGGCTTGTTCTCGACCAGGATCGAGAGGATGTGCTTGCGGCCCGTGCGCAGGCCGCCGGCGGCCTCGAGCTCGTCGAGCGACAGAACCTCCTTGGTGGCTGGTTCTCCCACTCGCCTCACCCCACCATGTCGCGGGCCGGCTGGCCCGCGGGGATCATCGGGTACGTGTTCTCCTCGCGCGTGACGCGAACGTCGACGAGCACCGGCCCGTCGGTGGCGAGCGCCTCTCGGATGTCGCTGACGAGCGTCGTCTTGTCCTCGAAGCGCATCCCGGTGGCACCGTAGGCCTCGGCGAGCTTGACGAAGTCAGGCCACTGCCCGGTATCGACGTGGCTGTAGCGCTTGTCCCAGAACAGCTCCTGCCACTGCCGGACCATGCCCAGGTAGCCGTTGTTCATGATGAACACCTTGATCGCGATCCCCTCCTGGGCGCAGGTCGCGAGCTCCTGCACGTTCATCTGCACCGACCCGTCCCCGGCGATGCAGACGACGGTCTCCTCGGGGCAGCCGACCTTGGCCCCCATCGCCGCCGGCAGGCCGAAGCCCATCGTCCCCAGGCCTCCCGAGTTGATCCACCGGCGCGGAGCACCGAAGTGGAAATACTGGGCCGCCCACATCTGATGCTGGCCAACGTCGCTGGTCACGATCGCCTCTCCGCCGGTGGCCTCGTACAGCGCCTGGACCATGTACTGCGGCTTGATCTCGTTGTCCTTGGAGTCCTCGTAGCGAAGCGGATAGCGCTCCTGCCAGGAATGGATCCGCGACCACCATTCCTCGAGCCGGCCGGGATCCGGCGACAGCGCCCGGTACTCGGCGGTGAGCCGCGGCAGGATGTTCTTGGCGTCGCCCACGATCGGGATGTGGGCGGGCACGTTCTTCGAGATCTCGGCCGGATCGACGTCGATGTGGATGAACTTGGCCCGGGGCGCGAACTCCGACAGCTTGCCGGTGATGCGATCGTCGAACCGAGCCCCGATCGCGCAGATCAGATCGGCCTCGTCCATGGCGTAGTTGGCGGTCCTGGTCCCGTGCATCCCCAGCATCCCCAGCCAATGTTCGTGCGAGGCCGGGAACGCGCCCAGTCCCATCACCGTGGTCGTGATCGGGAAGCGGTCGGCGGTGCCGAGCTCGACCAGCTCAGCGGCCGAATTCGAGCTCACCACGCCCCCGCCGGCGTAGATCACCGGCCGCCGCGCGTTCGCCAGTGCCTTGGCGGCGAGGCGGATCTGCTTCTGGTTGCCCTCGGTGGTCGGCTGGTAGCCGGGCAGGTGAACGTCGCTCACCGGCTCGTAGGGGATGTCGGCTCGGCTCAGGTCCTGCGGGATGTCGACCACCACCGGCCCCGGCCTCCCGGTGCGCGCGATGTGGAACGCCTCGTGGATGGAGCGGGGAAGCTCCAGCGGATGCTGGATCATGAAGCTGTGCTTGACGATCGGCATCGTGATCCCGATCGTGTCCGCCTCCTGGAAGCCGTCGGTGCCGAGCAGCTCTGTGCGCACCTGGCCGGTCAGGAACACCACCGGCACCGAATCCATCATCGCGTCGCAGATTGGGGTGACGAGGTTGGTGGCGCCGGGACCGCTCGTGGCCAACGCCACCCCGACCTTGCCCGTGGCCTTCGCGTAGCCCTCCGCGGCATGGCCGCCCCCGGCCTCGTGGCGGACGAGGATGTGGCGGATTCCGGCGTCGTAGAAGGCGTCGTAGGTGGGGAGGTTCGCACCGCCGGGCAGCCCGAATACCACGTCGACACCTTCCGCCTTCAGGCATTCCATCAGGGCATCGACTGCACGCATGCGATTCGCCTCCTTTCACGACTCGGAATCTGCGCCCGCGCAGGCATTTCCCGCGCGCCGGGGGACCGGCGAGTCTAACAGCGCCTACCGGCCTCGCTAGGCCGGGCGTTGGCGCATCGCCGCCTCGGACGCGATCGCCACGTCCGGGAACTCCAGCTCGGTGCCGCAGTTGGTGCAGAGGGCATCGTGCAGCTTCACCACCCGTCCGCATCCGGGGCACTGGCGGCGCAGCTCCTGGTTCTCCCAGCGGTAGAGGATCGCCGTCAGCAGGCCGAGGAACGGCACCAGCCCCGAGATCAGAAACCAGAGGAAGAACGAGCTTCCCTTGATCCGCCCGACGATGCCGCCGGCCAGGCCGAAGAAGAACATGATCACGATCAGGCCATCGTCCGCCATCGGCGGATGATCACCAAACGATCGTCTTCAGCGCCCAGAGAACGGCGATAACCGCAGCCAAGCCGACCACGATCCAGAAGACGCTCATGATCAGGCCGATCACGACCTTCACCGCCAGGGCGGCGACGACGATCAGGACCACGCCGGCGAGTGCCTTCTTCACGACCGGGGTACGAGCTTCCGGCTGCGCTTCAATGTCGCTACGCATAGCGAAAGCGTAGCGCGCTCGCCAGCCCGCTCCGCCATCCGGCGCAGAGTCCTAATCGAATACGCGCTTGAGATGTTCGAAGCGAAGCTCCGGCTCCGGGGATCGGCCGTCGAGCCGCAGCCGCGCCAGCCGGTAACGGCGGACCGGCAGGCCCGGCTCCAGCGAGGCCGGTCGCGGATCGGCCACCAGCAGGAGCCTCGGTGATCTGATCGGGCGGGTCATGGCGAGGATCATCCCCGCCCAGCCCCCACCCGGCATTGGCCCTAGGGACAAAGTTCTCGAGCCGGGGTGCGCCGCGTGGCGTCACTCGCCGCGCGCCGCCCGCACTCCGTCCCCGAGCGCCTCCCGCGGCGCCGCCGCCAGGCGCCGGCGCAGGCGCCACGGAGCGCCCGAGAAGGCCAGGTTGGCGACGGTGGCAAAGCCGGCCTCGTCCGCCCGCAGCGCCAGCAACAGGTGCGCGATGCGATCGGCGGACGGGAGCGCCGGGTCGGGCACTTTGACGCAGTAGCAGTTGATCCGCCGGCCGCCGGGCCGAACCAGAAGCGCGCCCGCCTCCCCGACCAACCAGGTCCCGAGCCGCCCACGTTCGAGCACCAGGCCTGTCCGGCGGTGCAACTCGCGCGCCTCGTGGCCGACGAGGTCACCGAGCAGCCCCACCGCCACGCGCTCCGCGTCGCCACCGGCCCTGCCACGGGGGCGCACGACGTTCGCGCCGCGGGCGGCGTACAGCTCGGGGATCGCCCACGCGTGCGCGAGCAGCACCAGCCCCACGGGGATCGTGATCGGGTTGAGCGCCGCCAGCGCCAGCGCGGCGGCGATCAGCGGAACGGTGTGGGCCACGGCGCTGAGGGTCCACAACCGGCCGCTGTGGGCCAGCCGGCCCTCGCTCGCCCGCGGCCGCCAGTGGACGCTGGCCAGCTCGGGCAGCGTCTGGGTGAACGGAACTCCCACTTCGCCGGCGCCGACGATGCGTCATCCCCCCGCGATCGGCTGGCGCAGGATCACCAGCGGAGCCTGGAGCGGCAGCTCCTTGACCTGCTCGGCGTGGCCCTCTCCGTCGGAGACGACGGCGAAGTATCCCTGCTCGAGCTCGGTGCGGAACGCCGCCACCGCCGCCTCGACGCTGGCCCGATCTCCGGCCGTCCACTCGGCCACGGTGCTGTGACCGGTGTCGTCCATCCTGATCAGTCGGGACATCGTTGACCTCCTGAGGACTACGCGATGGTCGTGCCCGGCTCGGCGCCGGGTGCACCCATCCTACGCCGCCATGTGGGAAGGTTTGCGCCCCCACCCGCGTCATTTTCCTCACCTTGCTCCTCCACCCACGCCCCAAGTCCGCGATCGCGCTGGTCGCCGCGGGCTCGCTGCTGGTCCCGCTGCCGCTGGCGGCCGCCGATCAGACCGTTCACAAGCACCGAACACATCACAAGGGCAGACACACGACCGCGGGCGCACGAGCGCAGGCGAGCTCGCGACCACAGGCCGCGGGAGCCGCACCGCCACCGCGGCCCGCTGCGACGCGGTCCCAGAGACGCGGCTCGGTCGCCGGCCCGCGCCACCGCGGGACGGGCCCGCACCGGGCCCGTCCGACGACCAACCTCGACCTCGGCCTGGCCCTGGCCGTGTCGGGGCCCGGAGCGCACCGCAGGGCCCACGCGGCCGGCGACCCCAGCGACACGATCTCCGATTTCAAGTTCACGCCGGCCACGATCACGATCCACGTCGGCGACACAATCACGTGGACCAACGCCGGCCCCACCGAGCACACGGCCACGGCCAACAACGGCAGCTTCAACACCGGCCTCCTGAAGAAGGGCCAGAGCGCGTCGCACACCTTCACCCAGGCCGGCACCTACGCCTACATCTGCACGATCCACCCGTTCATGCACGGAACCGTGGTCGTGCTGGCCAACGCGGCGTCGACGACCAACCCGAGCACGACCACGCCGACGACATCGACGCCCAGCGCGAGCACCGCCGGCGGCTCGCCGGGTTCCAGCGACACGTCGCCGGCGCAGGGCAGCGGCCAGACCCTGCCGATGACCGGCCTCGATGTCGGCGGCGTGTGGATCGGCGGCCTGCTGCTGCTCGGCACCGGCCTGGCGATCAGGCGCAAGCTGCGCAGCTGCCCATAGCGTTCGGCGAGCCGTCCGCCGGGCCGGGGTCGAGAGACGCCGGCTCGGCTCGAGCGGCGACGCGACGGTGGCGCGAGATGCGCCACTTTAGTTCGCAATTTGCAATTGGGAGCAACTTTTGTCCCCATTGAGCGTTATAGTTTGCATCAGATAGCTTTTCGACGCACCGCGCGAGACGACCGGCGACTGATGGCGGGGGACGCTTCGCGCATAGGCGGGTGCTGTCGGCCGGATGCCGTCAGTTAGGGATGCACCACATCGAGACATCTGAACCATGACGCCGCCGCCTGCCGCAACCGAGGCTGCTCGCAGCACGCTGCCGGTACGTCGTCGGTCGGGTCCGCGCCCGTCCGCCGCCACCAGCCGGTCGCTCGACCCGCGCGCGTGGGGTCGGATACGGGGCCTGGTCGACGTCGTGGTCCTGTATCTCGCCTCGGCCGCGGCCGCGTTTGCGGTTCCGGGGGTGCGCACGGATGAACGCTGGATCGCGCTGGTCTTCCCGCTAGTGGTGATCGGGGTGATGCGCACCCGCCGCAGTCCGGATGACCGGCTGAACGGCTCGCGCCTGGAGACCTACGTCCACGTGGTCGGGATGGTCTCGATCGCGGCGATGTTGACGATTGCGCTCGACTCGGTGCTCGGCGCCAGTCGCCCGGTCGGGCTTGCGGTGAGGCTGTGGCTGTTCTCGGCCTTTTACCTCGGCCTGGCGCGCGTGGTGCTGCTCTCGATTCGCCAGCAGGCCCTGAGCCGGAACCGGCTCGTCACCCCTACCTTGGTCGTCGGCGCGGGGCTGATCGGCGAGCACGTGGTCAGGCGCCTGCTCGCCGAGCCGCGGTACGGTCTTCGCCCCGTCGGGTTCCTCGACTCTGATCCCCTGCCGCGGGTGGGACGTTCCGAGTCGCCGTTCGTCCCGGTGCTCGGCGGTCCCGACCAGCTGGCGCAGGCGCTCGACGAGACCGGCGCTCGGCACGTGATCCTCGCCTTCTCCACCGAGCCCGATCAGGCGCTGGTCGACAAGGTCCGCTACTGCCAGGCGCACGACGTCGAGGTGTCGCTGGTCCCGCGCCTGTACGAGACCATCAACGAGCGGGCAACGCTCGACTACGTCGGTGGGCTGCCGCTCGTGTCGCTGCGCCCGACCGACCCCGACGGCTGGCGGTTCGCGATCAAGCACGGGATCGACCGGAGCCTGGCGTTCCTCGTCCTGCTCGGACTGGCGCCGGTGATGGCTGCGATCGCGTTCGCGATCAAGCTGGGCTCTCGAGGACCGGTGATCTTCCGGCAGCGGCGCGTCGGGCGCGACGGCCGGGCCTTCGACCTCCTGAAGTTCAGGACGATGCGTGAGGCTCCACCCGAGGAGCGCTTCCACCCGCCCGAGGGCTGTGCCCCCGGCGGAGTGGAGGGCATCGACCGCCGCACCCGGCTCGGGCGGATCCTCAGGGAGACATCGCTCGACGAGCTGCCGCAGCTCATCAATGTGCTTCGGGGCGAAATGAGCCTGGTCGGCCCGCGGCCCGAGCGACCCGAGTTCGTGCAGCGATTCATCGACGAGGTCGACTCCTACGAGGATCGTCATCGCGTGAAGTCGGGAATCACCGGCTGGGCCCAGGTCAACGGACTGCGCGGTCAGACCTCCATCATCGACCGCGTGGAGTGGGACAACTACTACATCCAGAACTGGTCGCTGTGGCTCGACCTCCGGATCGTCGCGCTGACGCTGGCCGAGGTCTTCAGACTCCGCGGCTGAGGGCCTTCCGGCGCCCGTGGCTCGTGCCGGGGGTCGGCGATTCGAACCTCAGCACTCGGCGACCGGCCGCGGATCGCGCCAGGAGCCCGACCGCCGCCGTCACGGCCCCGCCGAACGGTCCATCGCCGCTGGCGACCGTGACCAAGCGCGTGTCGCTGGTCGCATAGCGAGACTTGTAGGCCTCGGCACCGCGAAGCAGACGGTACTCGTCCAGGCCGTCGGCGAAGGCCTCGCGAATGGAGTGCTCGAGGATCCCGGCGCCGACCGACGGGCCCCTCCAGCCAGGGTCGCGGCCGCCCTGGTAGTAGCACTCCACGCCCGCGAAGCGAAACCCGTACCAGGCGGCCACCGGAGTCCCGTCGACCTCTGCCAGCCACAGACGCAGCCATCCGCGCTCGAGGGCGCGCGCGGCGAATTCCCGGTGGAAAGCGGCCCGCGGGCCGCGGAAGGCAATCGAGGCGGTGCCCCAGCGCGCCACGTGCAGCCCGAGCATGGCGTCGAAGTCGCAGCTCAGTCGGTTCGGGTCGTCGGCCAGCCGGAAGCGCAGACCGTGGGTGCGCTCGAGACTGCGCGCCCTGCGCCGCACCTGCTGCCTGAAGTTCGCGCTCCGGGCAGCGAGATACGGCTCCCAGCCTCCTTCGCCCACGAGATCGATCACGGGGCTGGATTCCTCGAAGACCGCGCGCCCGGCCAGCGCGCCGGCCCAATCGATCCCGCTCGGCAGCCGCTCGGCGAGGAGCAAGGTTCCGTGGCCGATCGCCGCTGGCAGCGTCGCGACCGCGCGCTCGGCGTAAACCGGCGCGCATACGGGGCCGAGTTGATCGGCGACGCCATGGCCCATGAAGCGCGAGACCCGTACTCCCGATCGCCGCTCGGTGTGCATTGGGAGGATCGCCACCGGGTCCGCGGCGCTCGGCACGAGCGCCAGCGTCAGCTCGCGGCCATGCCCGAAGTGCCGCCACCACACGTCGGCCCATTCCCAGGTCGAGAAGATGTTACGGCTGAGCTCGGCCAATGAACCCCATGTCGAGCGTGCCTCTGCGAGCGTGGTCGCGAGCTCGAACGTGGGCTCGCCGATGCCCGCTCGCGGGGCGCGGCGCGCGCGTGTGACCCGTGTCAGCTCCACTCCGCGCGCCACCGCCGGCCCTGGGTCCCGGAGCTGAAAGTAGGCGTGCGCGACGTGCCGGTGGGGCGCCCCGGCGGCAAGCGCTGCCCGGACGTTTCCGCGGCGGGCCTCGGAGGCCATGTGGCGCAGGTCGGCGTCCTCCCAGCGATACCGAACGCCGGGCCTGGCGAAGACCGTCCGGGGGCTGCGGTGCATCAGCCAGTCACACCACAGCGCCGGGAGCGGCGCGCCGGCGGCGACGGCCAGCGCCAGCGAACCGTACGGACGCGGGTTGAAGTCGATCGCCGAAGCGGCCCCGTCCACGTCGATCAGCTCGAGCTCGAACATCCCCACCCACCCGAGCCCCGCCACCAGGGCCTCGACCTGCTGCACCAGGGCCGGTGGAGGGACAAAAGTCTCCGAGAACGACACGTTGCCGGCGTCGGGAGGCCAGGTGCGCAGATAACGCGAGGCGGCCGCACCCAGCAAGCCCTCCCTGCTCATCGCCCCCCCGAACGAGATCACCGGCCCGCGCAGGCGCCGCTGGACGATGCAGGTGCCGGCTGTGCGCGCGTGGGCCTCGACCGTCTCCGGCGTCCACGCCAGCCTGCTGGCCAGGCGCCTGGTGGCATCGCCGGAGCTGAGAACCGTGTGCAGGGGCTTGACCACGACCGGGTAACCCAACGATGCCGCCGCGGCGCGGGCCTCCAACCCGGTGGCGCACACGCGCGCATCGGGCGCGTCGAGGCCGACCTGCGCCGCCTCGCGAATCAGGCACGCCTTGTCCAGCGCCCGCTCCACCAAGCGGTGGTCGGGCAAGCCCACCGTCACATGCGGGCGCAGACGATCCCGGTACCGGCTCAGCACCAGCAGCGCGTCGTCGGTGCCGGGCAGCAGGACGTCGTGCTCCCGCTCGCGGACGATCGCCTCGACCGCGGCCACGAACCCCTCCACGCTCACCCGTGGGTCCGGCGCCACGTGCCGGCGAGCCGGCATTCGAGACCACAGGCCGGGCGCCGGACCCGGCTTGGCGATCGCGCTCACCTCAAAGCCGGTGTCGTGGAGGCAGCGGATCGCCGCGAGCACGGCGCGCTCCTGCGCGTCGGTGACGATCACCCGCCCGCGCGTCAAGGCGCCGGCTGCGGCAGAGCGTGCGAGTCGGATCGGGCCGGGCCGGGTGGGGCCGGCCCGGGTGGTGCCGGTCCGGATCGGGCCGTTCCGGGTCGTGCCGGCGCCTGCCCGCGGCCCAGAGCATCCGCGATCGCGGCCACCGGCAGCCCGTACCGGGCCGTGCCGCGCAGGGCGCCGGTGCCGTGGGCCAGGTGCATGACCGGGAGCACCACCGGCACCAGCGCCGCATCCAGTGGGTGCTCGGCGTCGCCCAGCGCCTTGGCGCCGGCGGCGGCCAGGGTCGTGGCGTAGACGCCCACACCGGCGCGGGCCAGCCCGCGCAGGGGGCGTGGCGCGGCGATGGCGGCGAGCACGTCGAGCACCAGCATCGGGGCCAGCAGATGCGAGCGGCGCATCGTCTGGGCGTGGCGGACCGCGGTCTTAGCCCGGAACTCGCCGTACTGGAAGTACTGGCGCCACAGCGACTTCAGCGATCCCCGCGGCGCGTAGCTGGCCGCCATCGCGCTCACCGCGACCAGCTTTTCACCCCGGGCCAGAAAGCGCCCCGCCATCTCCGAGTCCTGGTTGCGGGGCCAACCCTCGTCCCAGCCGCCGTACTCGAGCAGCGTCTTGCGCTCCCACACCCCGCCGAACACACCCGAGTCGAGTTCGTATTCCGTCGTGTCGGCCGCACCCGCCGGGCCCCACCGCTTGGAGGCGCCGCGCCCGAGCGGGGTTCGCAGTGCCAGCGCGATCGCCCTCGACACCCGGTTGTGACCGACCGGCACCTGCGGGCCGCTGACCCACCTGGTGTCCCCTCGCCTGAGGCGCTCCACGCCCCGCGCGAGGTAGTCGAGCGGGTATTCGGTGTGGGCGTCCATCCGCGCCACCCACCTGCCTCGTGCGTCCCGCAGTCCCAGGTTCAGCGAGCTGGGGGTGGTCCGCCGGGGATTCTCGAGCAGCCGGATCCGATCGTCGGCGTCGGCCAGGGCGGCCAGTCGCTGCCGCGTGCCGTCGGTCGAGCAGCCGTCGATGAGCAGGAACTCGAGGCGTCCGGGGAACTGCTGTTCGAGCATCGCGGCGACGCTGGCAGCGATGTGCCGTTCCTCGTTGAACACGGGCGTCAGCACCGAGCACGCCACCGCTCCCGCATCCACTTCCACGTCGAGGTCGTCCGTCATGTCGGTCAATCCTGTCGCGGCGGTCAAGGGACTGCCGGTGCCCCGGATGGAATAGTACGGGCCCAGTGTCGAGCTCTCCTGGAGCGGGGACCAACCAGTTTCCGGTCGCCGACCGGGGAACGAGAGCCCGGCTGCGCGTGCTTCACGTAATCGGCTACCTCTCGCGCACCGGCGGCGCGGAGCGATTCGCGCTCGGCTTGGCCACGCATCTGCCACCCGAGCGATTCGCTTCCTGGTTCTGCGCGCCGCGCGGCGGTGAAGCCGAGCCCGTCGGCGCGCTGGCTCGAGCCGGGATTCCCTTTGTCGGTCTCGGTCGCCAGGGTAAGTGGGACGTCCATCGCCTCGGCGGGCTGGCCAGGCTGATCGCGCGCGAGCGGTTCGACATCGTCCACACGCACCTGTTCGGGTCGAACCTGTGGGGGACGATGGCGGCGCGGGCGCTGAACGTGCCGGTGGTCATCGCCCAGGAGCACACCTGGTCCTACGAGGGCGATCCCGTTCGCGCATGGCTCGACGGACGCGTGATCGGCCGCCTGGCCACCCGGTTCGTGGCTGTCTCGGCCGCCGACGGCGAGCGGATGGTCAGGATCGAACGGGTACCGGCCGAGAAGGTCGTCGTGATCCCCAGCGCCTACGTGCCGCGCCCGCCGGCCCGGGCCGGCGATCTCCGGGCCGAGCTCGGGCTGGCTCCCGGGACGCCACTCGTCGGCACCGCGGCGGTGATGCGCCCGCAGAAGGCGCTCGAGGTCCTGCTCGACGCCCACGCCCAGGTTCTGCGCACGGTTCCGGAGGCGCACCTGGTGCTGGCCGGCTTCGGGGAGTGCCAAGACGCGCTGGAGCGGCGCACCCGGGAGCTCGGCCTCCAGGCCAGCACGCACTTCCTGGGCCGTCGGCTCGACGTCGATTCGATCCTCCAAGCCGTGGACGTCGCCGCGATGTCCTCGGACTATGAGGGCACGCCTCTGTTCGCGTACGAGTGCATGGCCAGCCGCACCCCGCTCGTCGCCACCGCGGTCGGCGGCTTGCCCGACGTCGTCGAACACGGCAAGACGGGGCTGCTGGTTGCCCCCCGGCGACCCGATCTGCTCGCCGCTGCTCTGGTCAGCCTGCTCCAAGACCCCGACCGGCGAGCCCGAATGGCGACCGCCGCCGCCGAGCGCCTGGAGCAGTTCACGATCGATCGGATCGCCGGACGGTTTGCCGATCTCTATGAGAGCCTGGCGGCAAAGTCCGCAACCACGCCGGCCACGAGCGCGTGAACGATTCGCTTGTCCTCTGCTATCACGCCGTCAGCCCGACCTGGACGGCGGCCCTGTCGGTGACCCAAGACGCCCTCGAGCGACAGCTCCGCGCGCTGGTCGCCCGCGGATGGACGGGAGCGACGTTTTCCGCTGCTGTCCATGACCCGCCTTTCCCGCGCACGCTGGCGATCACATTCGACGACGCGTTCGCCTCGGTGATCGTGCACGCACATCCGGTCCTGGCCGCGCTGAAGTTGCCGGGCACGGTGTTCGCCCCCACCCGGTTCATCTCCTCGGGCGGGCCGCTGAGCTGGCCCGGCATCAGCCACTGGAGCGAGACGCCGGCGGCCGCAGAGCTGGCGTGCATGTCGTGGGAGCAGCTCGGCGAGCTCGTCGAGTCGGGGTGGGAGATCGGGTCCCACACCAGTACCCACCCGCGGCTCACCACGCTCGACGACCCGTCTCTGAAGGACGAGCTCGAGAGCTCCCGGGACGCAGTGGCTCGCCACCTGGAAGTGCCGTGCACCACCGTTGCGTATCCCTACGGCGACGTCGATCAACGGGTGGCCGAGGCCGCGCGAACGGCCGGCTACCGCGCCGGAGCGGCGCTCTCAAGCCGCCTGGAGCGCAAGGATGTGCTCCGCTTCCCCCGCGTCGGGATCTACCACGGCGACCACAGCTGGCGCTTCCGTCTGAAGATGAGCCCGACCGTGCGGCGGGTTCGGGCGTCCCCGCTCTGGCGGTTCAGGTAATGAACTCGGCCAGCCGCTTCAGCTCGGCCTCGAGCGAATGCTGCCCGGCCCGGCGCAGCCCCGCCGCAACCAGCTGCGCCCGCAGCTGCGGATCCTCCGCCGCCCGTTGAACCGCCCGCGTGGCCGCGGCGGCGTCGCCCGGCGCGATCAGGAGCGCGGCGTCTCCAACCGCCTCGGGTACGCCGCCGACGGCGGTGGCCACCACCGGAACCCCGGAGGCGAAGGCCTCGAGGAGCACCTGCGGCATGCCCTCGGTGAGCGAAACGTGCAGGAACACGTGACTCGCTCGATAGAGGGCCAGCAACCCGGCGTCGATCGGAACGTATCCACGCCACTCCACGTGGTCGGACAGGCCGAGCTCGGCGATTCGCTGTCGGAGGGCCTGCTCCAGCGGGCCCTCGCCGCACACGATCAGCCGCCATCGCGGCCCCGCGCGCCGGAGCAGGTGGAGGATCTCGGCGAGCAGCAGCGGATTCTTCTCTCGGTCGATCCTGCCCACGCTGAGGACACGCAGCTCGCCTTCGTACGAGCGCGCCGACGCCTGCCGCCCCGCCTCGACGTCGGACTCCGAGATCAGCGAGACCACGAGCTCGAGGCGCTCCGGCGCCTCGCGGTAATGGCGGGCCAACTCGGGCCCCACCACCACGACCGGGGTCACGCGGGCAAGGGCCCGCCACGCGAACTCCAGCAGGTCGGCGGCATGGTGCATCCAACGCCGATTGGGCCGGCGACTGCGGACGTAGGTCGGGTAGTCCTGGCGCACGCCGAGCACCAGTCGGCGCCGTCGCAGCTTCGCGATCATGGCAAAGGCGACGGCGTGCGGCGAGGGACCGAGGAGCCACACGCCGTCGCTGTCGTCGAGCTGCCTCCAGAAACGACCTAGGGACGACGCCAGCGTACGCCCGACCGCCCAAGGACGGCTGAGGCTCGCATAATGGGGCAGGCCGACGAAGCGGACTGCCGCCGGCAGCCGATAGTGCGCGGGGCCGTCGCCGGCGTCGAGCCGCCCGGCGATCGTCAGCTCGGGAAAATGGTCGACCAGGCGGGCGAGAAACAGCGCGAAGGCACGTTCGGCATAGACCACCCCATCCACCTCGCGATACACGTAATCGGTGTAGACGATCAGCCTCAACGCGTTGCGCGCTCCTTCTCAGATGGAAGGTAGGTGTGCAAGATCTGTGCGCGAACCTCCCGTGAACTTGGGAAGCCGCCTCGCCGTGCCGCCGTCCTGGCAGGATGCCCGCCATGCGCCGGCCGCATCCCCTGCTCCTGGCCGCGATCGCAGCGACAAGCATGCTGCTCGGCGTCGTGTCCTCCACGCGGGGCGACTGGAGACCGCAACGCGTCGTTCGCCACCAGCCGCACCGTGGTTGCAACCGCTTCGCATCGCCCCATGGCTCCGACGCGCGCGGCCGGGGGACGTTCCGGCGTCCGTTCCAGACGCTGGGCCGGCTGGCGGCATCGCTGAGCCCCGGGCAGACCGGATGTCTGCGCGCGGGCACCTACGGCACCATCCACGCCCGCTACGTGATCACGGTCAGCGGCACGCCGGCCGCCCGGATCACGATTCGGTCCTATCCGCGCGAGCGGGTCAAGGTCGTTGGCTGGATCGAGCTCGAGGGTTCGTATGTGACCCTGTCGCATCTCCGGATCGACGGGTCGAACACGTTCTATGACCATCGCCGGCCGGGGACCTCCTGCCGCTACCCGGTCTCCGAAGGGCTGGTGATCGCGGGGCGTGGTGATGTGTTCGAGGACAACGACTACTACCAGTCGGTGGCCAGCCTGCGCGGCAACGGGCTGGGGATCGGGTGGTGGGGCGATGTCGATGGCACCGTCATCCGCTATAACCGGATCCACGACGTGGGGGGCTGTGATTTCTACGATCACCTGATCTACCTGGCCCACGGCAACGGCGTCCAGGTGTACGGCAACTGGCTGTGGGACGACCCTCATGGATGGGGGATCAAGCTCGACCCCGGCCCCACCAACGCCCGGGTGTGGGGCAACGTGATCGACGCCGCGGGCTCGGGGTTTAACTTCGGCAACAGCAGCGGCAGCGACCCCACCGCCGGCAACCAGGTGTTCGACAACGTGGTCCTGAACTCGGTCGGGGTATCGAACCCGGACATCGGCTGGTCATACCCTGGCGTGATGATCACCTCTCCTGGCCTGCTCCCCACCAGCACAGGCAACCGGGTCTACGACAACGACTCATACCACAACCCCGGCGGCATCAGCGACTTCGCCACCAATTTGCTCCCCCGCCAGGTTGCCCTCTCGGGCAACGTCAACGTCAGGCCCGACTTCGCGAACGCCGCCCGGCACGACTACCGGCTGCGTAGCCAGATCGGGCGCACCCGCTAGCGCGCGCCGGGGGTCGCCGCGGCGCGATCGCGCGCCGGGGGTCGCCGCCGCGCGAACGCCGCCAGCGAACCACGCCACGCGAACCACGCCACGCGAACCACGCCAACGTGACGCGCTTCTGCGAGCGTTCGCTTGCCGTCACGGTACCGCCGCCAGGCGGCGGTAATGTCACGGCGATCGATCTGGCTTGAATGCTCGTGACGTTGCCGTGCCCGCCGGGGTCTGGGGGCGCCGAGTGTGCCGCCCACTGCCCACGGCGGCCGGGCCGGGGCGCTGCCCACCGCCAACCGCGGCCGGGCCGAGGCCGCCCTCCCCGCCGACCCCGGCCGGCCCGAGGTCGCGCCACCGCCGACACGGTCCGCGCGCTAGTACCATCGGCGGCGCCGAGGGCCGGGACGGGACGCACGGGCCGCGCCGGCGCAACCCCTCTTCATCAACCCCATGAGCAACGCATCGATCGACGTCGTGGAGCGCGAGCGCCGGTTCTACAACGTCAGCCACGGGCGCTATCGCCGGTGGCGCCGGGTGATCTGGCGCGCCATCGGTCCCTTCAACCGCAACTCCGAGTTGCAGACGCTGTACGACCCCCGAGGCAAGCGGGTGCTGCTCTACGGGTGCGGGCCGGCGAACGACGTGGGCCAGCTGATCGACGACGGCGCCGCATCGATCACCGGGATCGACATCTCCGACGCGGAGATCGACCAGGCCCAGCGCCAGGCGCGCGACGGCGGCTACGCTGACCGCGCCGAGTTCCGGGTCGCCGATGCGCACCACACCGGCCTGGAGGATTCCTCGTTCGACCTGATCATCGGCACGGCCATCCTCCACCACCTCGACGTGCGAAGGGCCCTGGCGGAGATCCGTCGCCTGCTGGCGCCGGACGGCAAAGCGGTGTTCCAGGAGCCGCTGGCGCACAACCCGCTGCTCCGGCTGGGGCGCCTGCTGACGCCGGCGGCCCGCACTGAGGACGAGCATCCATTCACGGTCGAGGATTGGCGTTTGTGCGCCGAGGCGTTCCCCGGCTTCTCCCATCGTGAGGTCGAGCTCACGAGCGTCCCGCTGATGCCGCTGAACTTCCTCCTTCCCCAGGCCTGGCGGGAGCGGCTCGCCCGGTTCGTGAGGCGGCTCGACGATCGCCTGCTCGAGCGCCATCCCCGGCTCCGCCCCCTCGCTCGCACGACGTTCCTGGTCCTTCAGTAGCCGTCCTCTCCGACCCTCCCCGGGATCTCGGCCACGGTGGCCGTCGGACGGGCGTCGGGCCCTCCTCGCCCCCGGCGCCGGCGCAGGCCGACGGCCCCGGCCCGCAGCTCGTTGAACGTCGCCGGCGACAGCACGGCCAGCGCCAGCAGCCCGCCGGCGGCCCCGGTGGCGGTGGCCGCGATCACCAGCGGGACCGGAGGAAGGCCCGACCACGCCCGCACCGGCGCGGTGCCCAGCAGCACGCCGGCCGCGGCCACGATTCCCGGCCACAGCGCCTCGAGCGTGCCGCCGATCGCCACTCGCAGCACCCGGGCGGCGGCCACGATCATCATCCCGACCCACAGGGTTTCGCTGGCCGCCCGGACCCAGGCCACCGCGGTGATCCCGTAGGGCGCGGCGAGCACAATCGTCACCACGGTGAGCGGAAGCTGGATCAGGCTGAGGACCACCATCACCCGTTGCCGTCCCAGCGCCTTGAACGCGTCGCCGAGCGCGAACGCGGCCGCAGAGATCCCGGACATGACCGAGACGGCCGCGAACACGCCCGACGCCGGCAGCCACTTGGCGGAGAAGATGATCTCGATGATCGGCCTGGCCAGCACGGCCATGCCGGCGGCGAGCGGGAGCGCGTACAGGGCCTGGTATCGCACCAGCCGGTGCGTCGCCGCGCCGACGCCGGCGGAATCGCGCAGCCGCTTGCGGGCCAGGGCCGGGAAGGCGACCAGCGACACCTGGTAGGCGATGTTCTCGAGCACCAGCGTCGGCAGCCGGAAGGCGACGGTGTAGAGACCGAGCGCCCGCCGACCGAGGACCCGGCCCACCGCCGTCGGGTCGACCTGGGAGTAGATCTGGGCCAGGATCGACAGCATCGAGGCGCCGATCCCGTAACTCAGCATGCTGGCGGCGATCCTGCGGTCGAACCGCCATCGGGGCCGGAACCGCGTCACCGACCACTGGGTCACGGTCCAGGCCAGCGTTCCCGCCAGCATCCCCCACACCAACGACGCCGCCCCGAACCCCAGCAGCGCCAGCGTGACGCTGAGCGCCGCGCGGACGATCGCATTGACGGTCTCGGTGAAGATCCGGGTGCTGAAGCGCAGATCGCGCAGCAGCAAGCCGTCGTGGATCGAACCGAGCCCGGTGAGCAGCACGTCCAGCGACGCCAGCCGGAACAGGGCAGCGTGCCGGGAGGCGTGGAAGAAGCCGGCCACGTAAGGGGCGGCGAGCACCCCGATCACGGTCAACACCAGGGCCACCGCCATGTTCAGGGTGAACGCGGTCTGCACCCGCTCCCCGGCGCCCCCCTCCTGCTCGTAGATCACCGTCGCCTGCATGCCGAGATCCGAGGTCAGCTCGATCAAGCTGAGCATCACCACGACCGCGGCAACGACCCCGAACTGCGAGGGCGCGAGCACCCTCGCCAGCACGAGCACGGCCAGAAAAGAGATCCCCTTGGCCAGCCCGAAGGTCAGCGTCGACCAAGCGACCCCCCGCTTGACCGAATGCGTCAGCGCCCCGTCGGGTTGCTCCGTGCTCATAGGGCTTCATCGGTGCAGGCGATCACAGCCTCAAGGTAGCCCACCGCCCCGGATCGATCGGCGGCTCTATAGTCACCGGCGCCTTCGATGGACAGCGCAGCGACTCCACCCGCGCGGCCACGCGAGCGCCGATCGAAGCGGGTGCTGCTGGCCGAGGCTCTGCGCATCAGCGGGTTGGAGCCCGTGCTGCGGCGGGCCCCGTCGTGGCGCGGGCTGATCGTGCTCAGCTACCACCGGATAGGGGTGCGAGCCGACTCCGATCTGCATCGGGGCCTGTTCAGCGGCGATCGCGAAACGCTGGACCGGCAACTGCGGCTGCTGAAGCGCCACTTCGACGTTGTCGCTCCGGACCAGCTCAACCCAGCCCTGCTCGACGCCCCCGGGCGGCACGTGCTGGTGACCTTCGACGACGGGTACCGGGACCTCTACGAGCTCGCCCATCCGGTGCTGCAGGCCAACGACGTGCGCGCGGCGATGTTCTTGTGCACCGGGTTCCTCGATGGCCGCTGTCGGGCCTGGTGGGACGACATCGCCTGGATGCTCCGTCACGCCGCCGAGCCCGAGCTGGCCCCCGGCCCATGGGCGGCACGCGCGCTGGCGCTGAGAGGCCCGGCGCTGGAGCGGACGATCGACACGGTGACGCGGGCATACTGGGAGCTGTCCCCCATCGAGGCGCAAGCCTTCCTCGGTCGCCTCGAGCTGCATACCGGGACGGGCTCCCGGCCCCCGGCGCCGGAGGATTGGCTCACCTGGGACATGGCGCGGGCGATGAAGGCCAACGGTCACGAGATCGGCGCCCACACCGACTCCCACCCCGTGCTGGCGCGACTTCCCGCAGCTCGCCAGCGCGAGGAGATCGCGACCTCGGCGAAGCGGATCGCCGACGAGCTCGGCCAGGGGCCGCGACTGCTGGCCTATCCGGTCGGGACGCGCGGGGCGTTCGACTCGAGCACGGCCGCGGCGGCGCGAGAGGCAGGTATTCGGTACGCGTTCAGCAACTACGGGGGCCGCGTCACCCGCGCCGGCTTCCGGCCCTTCGACATCCGCCGCGTGCCGGTGGAATCGCTGAGCACCCCGGCGTTGTTCAGGGCCACCATGAGCCTTCCCCAAGTGCTCGTCAGAGCCTCGGGGTAACGCTTTCGGCGATGCGGCCGATACAGCTAACATGGTCCCCGATCCTATGGGCCCCGCTTCCCCTGGCGGCGACTTCGCCGCGCTCGACTCCATGCCTGAACGCACGCCTCAGCAGGCCATGGGACCGTATCTCCGCGCCGTCCGGCGCCGTTGGAAGTTCGTCCTCGTGGTCACTGTGCTGGCGACGGCGGTGGCGGCGTTCACCCTGCTGCACGGAGGACGCACCTACCAGGCCAGCGCGTCGGTACTGGTCACCCCGCTGCCGCAAGGTGATCCCACCTTCAACGGGATCGGGGTCGTGGTCGACAGCGGCGATCCGGCGCGGAACGTCGAGACTGCCTCGGCCCTGATCAACTCCTCCCAGGCGGCGATCGCGGCGGCGCACAAGATGGGATCGGGCTGGACCCTGCAGCGGGTGCAGAACGCGGTCAACGTGACGCCGCTCGGACAGAGCGACGTGATCTCGGTCACCGCCAGCGGCTCGTCGCCGAGTGAGGCTTCCCGCCTGGCCAACGACTTCACCACCGCCTCGATCGCCAGCCGCGCCGCGATCGTCCAGAGGAACATCGCCCGCTCCCTGGCCGACCTGCAGGCCCGTGCGGCCACGCTGCCGCGCGGCGGCGCCACCGCGTCCCAGGTCACCGACCTCGCCAGCCGGATCGGCGAGCTCCGCGCGGCCCAGAGCACCGGCGGCGACCCGAGCTTGTCGATTTCGCAGCCGGCGATTCCGCCCTCATCTCCGAGCGGCGCCTCGCGCTCGCTGATCCTCCTGCTCGCGCTCGTCGGCGGTTTCGCACTGGCCAGCGTGGCCGCCCTGGGCCTGGAGTTCTTCAGCCGACCGGTCCGTGACGAGGAGGAGATCGTGGAGGTGTTCGCGGCGCCGGTGCTCGCCACCATCCCCACCGTCCGCCGCCGCAACGCCCGACCGCTGTCGCCATGGCTGCTGCCCGCGCCGGCGTTCGAACCCGTCCGCCTGCTGCGAGTCCAACTCGACCTCGCGGCGCCCTCGGGGGTGACGATGATCACCAGCGCGGTCGCCGGGGATGGCAAGACCACGGTCGCCGCCGCGCTCGCCGCCGCCTTCTCCGAGACCGGCAAGAGCGTGATCGTGATCGATCTCGACCTGCGCCGGCCGAATCTCGCCAACGTGCTCGCCGTTCCGCCCTCCATGTCGGGTCTGGGGCTCGATGGTCCGGATCCGGTCGGCGGCCTCGTCGAGGTGCCCAAGCTGCGCAACGTCAAGCTCCTGCCCCTCCCGGTCTCGAACATGGAGGGGATCGAGGACGTGATGCTGCGCCTGCCGCTCCTGATCGCGCAGGCGCGGCGGGCCGCCGACTGGGTGGTCGTGGACACGGCGCCGGTCGGAGAGGTGAGCGAGGCCCTGCAGGTCGCGCCGCTGTGCGACTCCGTGGTGATGGTGACACGTTCCCGCCACACCGACCGCAAGCGCCTGGCCCTCTCCCGCGACCTGCTGGCCCGAGCGGGAGCGAAGACGGCGGGCCTGGTGGTGGTCGGCGACACGGCGCCGGACGGCTACGGCCAGTACTACGGCTACGGGCGCGCCCCGATCCAGGTGCCCACGCCCGACCTGCCCGAGGACGTCGACACGAGCGTGCTGCACGGCCGGTCCGGGACCTAGGCGGGCGGGCGCGGTGCAGGTGCTGCGATCTGCGGCTCGGGGCCGAGAGGCTCTCCCGCGCCACGACGAGCTCGCGGTGATGGCGGTCATCGACCATCTCGTGATGGGTGGCGCGGAGATGCTGCTCGGCCAGTTCGCCGCCGCTGCGCCGTCGGCGAACATCAAGCTCTCGGTAGCTTGCCTGGGGGAGCGGGATGGCAATCCCGCCGCCGCCCCGCTCCGCGCCGCTGGCATCGTGCCCACCAACCTCGATGTCCCCGGCCGACCGGGGGCGCGAACCTTCCGGACGCTGCGCCGCCATCTGGCCGCCGCCACGCCCGACATCGTCCACACCCACCTGGGGACTTCCGACTGGGTCGGCGGCTTGACGGCGCGCTCGCTCGGCCTCCCGGTGGTGTCCTCGATCCACACCGCCGTCTGGGGGCACGACCTGGAGACGCGGTTCAAACGAACGATGGTGAGGCTCTGCGCGGCGCGCATCATCGCGGTCTCCGACAGCGCCCGAGGTGTCTACGCGCAGCGCGGCTGGAGCTCGGACTCGCAGCTGGTGACGATCCACAACGGGGTCGACGTGGAGCCCCTCCCCGGAGCCGGCCGCGAGGTACGCGCCGAGTTCGGCTGGGGGCCGGAGCACCTGGTCGTCGGGATGGTGTCCGCGCTGCGCCCGGAGAAGGGCCACGACCTCGCGCTCGAGGCGATGGCGCTGCTGAGACCGAGCTTCCCGGGGCTGCGCCTGCTGATCGTCGGCCATGGGCCGGCCCGCGAGCAGATTGCCAGCCGCGCGCGGGAACTGAGCGACTTCGTCGCGATGGCGGGCGCACGAGCCGATGTGATGCGCTGCTTCGACGCCTTCGACATCTGTCTTCACCCGTCGCGTGCCGACGCCTTCCCGACTACTCTGCTGGAGGCGATGGCCGCTTCGGTACCGATCGTCGCCACCGCGGTGGGAGGAATTCCCGAGATCGTCACCGACGGGGAGACGGGCATGCTGATGCCCGCTCCGCCGTCGGCCCCGGCGATCGCCGATGCGGTGGCATCGCTGCTGCGCGATCGGCCTCGCCGGGAGGCGCTGGCGAGCGCTGCCCGCGTCGCCTACGCCGAGCGTTTCACCGCCGGCCCCTGGGTCCACCGGACCCGCGAGCTCTACGACGAAGTGCTCGACGAGGCCAAGCTCCGAGGGGCCGGGAGGGCGCGGGGCGTGCGCGCCGGAGCCGGGGGGAGGTAGGCACACCGTGGCCAACGTGGCCGCCCGCGCGACGAGCGCCCCGGCTGCTCGCGCCGGCTCGTCCTCGGACGCCCTGCCCCGGATACCCCCGTGGGCGATCACCGCCGGCGCGATCATCGCCGCGATCCTGTGCGGGCGGTTCTTCGCCGACGGCCGCGAGAAGTACGCGGCGGCGTTGGCGGTGGGAGCGATCTATGCCCCGCTGGTGTTCTTCAATCTGCCGGCGGCGATCGCCGCCTGGACGGCGGTCCTGTTCTTCAAGGACATCCGGGCCCTCAGCGTGGGGCCGAACACGATGGGGGTCCTGGTCGGGCTTGGCTTTCTGGGGGTGCTGCTGTCGCGCCAGCGCGTCTTCCCGGCGCTGCTCCAGCAGCGGCGGCTGGTGATCGGAATCGTGCTCTTCCTGTTGTGGCTGACGATCTCCACGGCGTGGGCGATCGATCCCGGGACAGCTCTGAGCCAGGCGGGCTTCTGGTGGCTCGCCGGCCTCGCGTTCCTGATCGTGATGACGACGCTGACCCGTGGCCGTGACATCGCGCTGGTCGCGCTTGCCTTCGTCGCCGGCGCCACCGTCGCGGCGGTTATCGGGCTCGCCAGCGGCGGGCTGGCCACCGGCGGGCTCGGGTCGACCGCCGGTGCCGTCGGCCAGACCGCGGTCAACGGCCGGCTGACCGGAGGCGGCGGCGATCCGAACCTCCAGGCCGCCGGTTTCATCGCCGCGATGTTCCTGGCCATGGGGCTGATCACGGTCTATCGCCACTGGGTGATCCGCTTGGGCCTGCTCGCCGCCTTCGTCCTGATCACGATCGCGTTCTTCGCCACCGAGTCCCGCGGCGGGCTGCTGGCGCTCGGCGTCTCGACGATCGCGGCCTTCGTGCTGCTCAAGGGTCAGCGTCGGCGGATCCTCGGCTTCATGCTCGTCGGCGCGCTGGTGGCCGCGGTCGCCCTGGCCCTCAAACCCGGGGCCCTGTCGCGGATCACAGACTTCGGAGGCGGAACCAGCGGGCGCAGCGACATCTGGTCGGTGGCGACCAAGGTCTTCACTGAGCACCCGATCGTGGGCGTCGGCCTCAACAACTTCCAGGTTGTCGAGCCCCACTTCGCGCTCCTGCACCGGAATGTCTCGCGCGTCACCTACATCGCCGAGACCCCGTTTCCAGCCCACAACACCTACCTGCAGCTGCTGGCCGAGACCGGGGTGATCGGCCTGATCGGCTTTCTCGCCGTCGTGTTCGCCTGCCTGCGGACGTCATGGCTGGCCGCCCGCCTGTTCGACCGGGCAGGGCGGAGGGACTACGGCCACCTGGCGCGGGCAACGATGATGGGCACGATCGGGATGCTGACCGCGATCGTCTTCTTCTCCGACGGCGACGACTGGCGGTTGTGGATCCTGTTGGGACTGGGCCCGGCGCTGCTCGCGCTCGCGCGCCGCCTCGGGGCGCAGCGGCGGCGGCCGGCGTCGGGGAGCGGCTCAGCCCTTGCGCGCGCTCACGCCTCCACCCGGACACAGCAGCTTGCGCACCGTCCGGCGGCGCTTCAACCGTCGGCGAACGAAGCCTGGAAGCAGCTCGAACGCCAGCTCGAGCACCCGCCATAAGATCAGCGGAAGTTCCCACACCCGGTCGCCCAGGGTGGCGATCACCTTGATCGAGGAGAAGCCGGCGGCCGCAAACAGATCGCCGAGCTCGCGATTGGAGTATTCGCGCAGGTGAAAACCGCTGGCCACGTCGTCCTCGAAGTACATCGAGATATCCGCGGGCCCGAGCAGCCGATTCGGGGTCAGGCAGACATATCTGCCGCCCGAACGCAGCGCGGCGAAGATCTGGTCGACCTGTTCAGCGGCATCCTCGGGATGCAGATGCTCCATCAGCTGGTTGCTGTAGGCGAGATCGACCGTCCCCCGCGGGACCCGTACGGCTCGTCCGTCCGTGATCACCAGCTCGAAGTTGGGCGGCGGGTGCTCGATGCTGGCGATCTCCCGGGAGACCTCGACCGCATACACCTGCGCGGCGTAACCCGCCATCAGCACCGACAGCGCACAGTCCCCGGCCCCGATCTCCAGGAACACGCCACCCGGGGCCAGGAACCGCCGGATCAGCTTGGCCTGCCGCCGCGCCGACGCCTCCCGCTCGGCGCGATCGGCCCTTCGCAGCACCTGCGGATGGTCCGGCACGCGACGAAACAGCTCGTCGTATACCGAGCCGTAGAGGGTCGTTCGCTCGTCTCGGGTGGCCCCGCGCAGGCGCTCGGCCAGCTCCCGCTCGATCTCCCAGTGTGCCCGCAGCCGCTCTTCGGGCCGCTCGGCCGGCGCCGGGCCGCCTCTGAACCTGATCATGCTCGCAGCATACGACCGGCCGTCCGCGGCGCTGGCTCGCGACCTTCACAGCGCCACCGCACCCCGCGGCCCTCGCCGTCAGCGGAGGCGATAGTCGTGTTCGGCGGCATCCACGAACGGTGGCGCGCCGTTGGTATTGTTGCTGAGCGCGATCTGTCCGGAAGTGACGCTTCGGACGAGGTCGCTGATGCCGCCGGGGTTGTGGTATGAGTCGTTGTCGTAGACCCGGTTGCCTGTGCTGGTGGGGAGCAGGCCAGGAGAGGTGATCATCACGCCAGGGTATGACCAGCCGATGTCCGGGTTCGATACCCCGACCGAGTTCAGGACCACGTTGTCGAACACCTGGTTGCCGGCGGTGGGGTCGCTGCCGCTGCTGTTGCCGAAGTTAAACCCCGAGCCCGCGGCGTCGATCACGTTGCCCCACACCCGGGCGTTGGTGGGGCCGGGGTCGAGCTTGATCCCCCATCCATGAGGGTCGTCCCACAGCCAGTTGCCGTACACCTGGACGCCGTTGCCGTGGGCCAGGTAGATCAGGTGATCGTAGAAATCACAGCCCCCCACATCGTGGATCCGGTTATAGCGGATGACGGTGCCATCGACATCGCCCCACCACCCGATCCCCAGCCCGTTGCCGCGCAGGCTGGCCACCGACTGGTAGTAGTCGTTGTCCTCGAACACATCACCACGCCCCGCGATCACCAGCCCCTGGGAGACCGGGTAGCGGCAGGAGGTCCCCGGCCGGCGACGGTCATAGAACGTGTTCGACCCGTCGATCCGGAGATGCGACAGGGTCACATACGAACCCTCCAGATCGACCCACCCGACGATCGTCGCCAGTTCCCCGGGGAACGAGGTGATCGTGATCTGGGCCCCACTGGCGCCGTCGCGGGTCAGATCGTGCCAGGTGTGGGTGCTGCCGTACACCCCGGCTCGCAGGCATCCGGTCTGACCGGGCCGCAAGGAGCGGTCGAGCATCACCAGCGATGCGTACGGACGCTCGATGGTTCCGGTGCCGGAGGTGTCCGATCCCGACGGCGAAGCCACCAGATCGCAGTTCGTGGTCGACGGCGTCGGCAGTGGGCCTACCGAAGCGCGTGGCAGAAGCGCGGCATGGCTGCCGGCGCTGTCGGCGCCGGCGGCGGGCAGCCTGCGGGGGTGAGTGCGGATGGTCTGGCAACGGCGCGACAGCTCACGGCCATGGCGCGGGCGCCCGCAGGGGGCGCGGCCGCCCGCGCGCGGGCGTGCGTGCCCATGCGCGAGCGCCGAAGCCGGACCGCAGAGACTGACAATCGCTACCAGAACGGCAACCGCTCTCTGCATTGCGGTTTGGTCGGCTGCGCGGCCGGCGATGGCCAAAAACCGCCGCTGGCTCTGGACAAACGTCGGGGGATGCTGTCCGCTGCGCTGTCAACGCCGGGTGCGGTCTGAATTGGCATGGCGCTGACCGCGGAGCGCACCGGCCGCAGCCAAGCGGCCTGGCTGCCCACCGAGTACTGGCCCGCCGCGCCCGCGTTCGTGGCCGTGGCCCTGATGCTGGTGTGGGCCTGGCACGACGGGGGCTATGACGCCGACACCTGGTACTGGGGAGCGCTGGTGCTGCTGAGCGTGCTCACCGCGATGGTGATCGCCGCTCCCGGCCGAGCCGCGGCCTTGGCTCCGGCGGCCAAGGCCGCGGTGTTGGCCTTTGCGCTCTACGTCGCGTGGTCCTACCTCTCGATCACGTGGGCAGCGAGCCCCGGCGACGCGTTGGAGGGCAGCAATCGATCGCTCCTATATCTGATCGTCTTCGCCTTGTTCACGGTTGCCCCGTTGACCGTCCGGCACGTGTCGGCGTTGCTGCTGACGTTCACGCTCGGGATCGGGGCGATCGGCGCGCTCGAGCTCGTGCGCCTAGCCGGCAGCCACGGGGCGAGCATGTTCAGCGAGGGCCGCCTGGTCTCGCCGGCGGGCTACTTCAACGCCACCGCGGCGTTGTTCACGATCGGGGCGCTGCTCGCCGTCGCGTTATCGGTGCGACGCGAGTCCTCGCCCGTGCTCCGAGGTCTGCTGCTGGCGTTCGCGTGCGCAGACCTGCAACTCGCGCTCCTGGCCCAGAGCCGTGGCTGGCTGTTCACGCTCCCGCTCGTCCTGATCGCGGCCCTGGCGGTCGTGCACGACCGGCTTCGCGTCGCCGCCGCCGCGCTGCTGCCGATGGTCGGCACCCTCGCCGTGCTCTCGCGGCTGCTGTCGGTGTTCCGCTCCCACGGGGGCCGGACCGCGCCCACCGAGGCTCTGATCCACGCCGCCGCGCGTGCCGGCGGCGCCGGCCTGGTGGCATGCGCGGCCGTGTTCGTGGCCGGGTCGGTGATCGCCCTGGGCGAGAGCCGGCTGCGGGGCCCGGGTCTGGGGGCGCGGGCGCGGCGGGCGATCGCCGCGATCGCGCTCACCGTCGCGGCCACCGCCGCGGTGGCGGGGGCGCTGGCCGCGACCCATGGGCATCCCGTCCGCTTCCTGAACCGTCAGTGGCACGGCTTCACCCATCCCAGCACGACCTCGAGCGGCGGATCGCACTTTGCCGAGGTCGGCAGCGGGCGCTACGACATGTGGCGGGTCGCGCTCGACGCCTTCCGGGCCCATCCGATCGGCGGTCTGGGTCAGGACAACTTCGCCGACTACTACCTGGTCCACCGCCGCACGAGCCAGGAGCCGGCGTGGACCCACAGCCTCGAGATGCGCCTGCTGGCCCACACCGGGATCGTCGGCACGGCCCTGTTCGCGGGGTTCCTGATCGCCGCGATCGCGGCCGCGCTGCGCACTCGGTTCCGCTCGAAGGACATGCGCCGGCGGGCGCTGGCCGGTGCCGCACTGCTGCCCCTGGTCGTATGGCTGATCCACGGATCGGTCGACTGGTTCTGGGAGATGCCCGCGCTGAGCGGTCCCGCACTCGGCTTCCTGGGGGCGGCGATCGCGCTCGGCCGTGCCGGCGAGCCACGTCCCGTGGGCGATCGGGCCGCGATCCCCCCGGGCCGCCGGAGGGCCCTGATCGCCGCCCGGGCGATCGCGCCGGTCCGCCGGACGGTCTTGATCGCTCTCGGGGCAGTCGCTCTCGTCGCGGCGACGATCGTGCTGGGGCTCCCCTACCTGTCGGTCCGCGAGGTCTCGTCCGCCGGTGACATCGCGCACCGCAACCAGGGAGCGGCCCTGAACGACCTCGCGACCGCCGCCGCCCTGGACCCGTTGAGCGCCGATCCGGGGCGCCTGGCTGGGACGATCGCGCTGCAGCACGGCCTCTTCACCGAAGCCCAGCGGCGGTTCCGGCAGGCCATCGCTCGCCAACCGGGCGGCTGGTATGCGTGGCTTGGGGACGGGCTTGCGGCCTCCGCGCTCGGCGACAGCGCCCGTGCCCGCCACGACTACGCGGTGGCGGCGAGCATCGACAAGCTCCAGCCCGCGGTCAAACAGGCCCTGGCGCGCGTCGACACCACCCGGCCGCTGACCCCTGCCGAAGCCTTCCGGCTACTCGTACTAAGCCGCTAATTGGACGAATTGCCGATGGCCGATGGGCCGCTTCGCCCAATGTATCGTTTGTGCGAGTTGGGTAGTTCCGCTACACTTTTGGTAGGGAACGCGCTAGCTTTGCCGCGCGCCGATTCAAGCCAGGGGTCGCGGTCACAAAGGTCACGGAAAGGGGCCCATGAAACGTATTGCCATATTGGTGGTGGGACTTGCGCTGATGTTCGCGTCGAGTTCCGCCCTGGCCGCGAGCAGTTCCACCTGCCAGGCCTACAACCCGCAGCTCTGTTCTTCGGTCGGCGCGACGTCGGGGCCCGGATCGAGCTCGGGCTCGAGCTCGGGCACGCTCCCGTTCACCGGCCTCGACCTGGGGCTGCTGGTCGCCGGCGGCGGCACGCTTCTCGCCGCGGGTCTGGTCGTTCGCAGGCTCTCTCGCCGCCTGGACTGAGTCGGTAGTCACGCCCATAGCGCCGAAGCGCGGCGCGGTCGCGCCGAGCGGTTACGGCGGCGTCTGAAGCCGCTCGCGGATCAACCTGGTGACCTCGCCACCGTCGGCGCGGCCCTTGGTCTCGCGCATCACGAACCCGACAATCGGGCCGATCGCCTTCATGTTTCCCGCCCGGACCTGCTGCGCGGCCGCTTGATCGGCGGCGATCGCGCGATCGACCACATCGGCCAGGTCGGCGCTCTCGCTGATCGCGCCCAGCCCCTCCCGCTCCACGATCGCCCGCGGGTCTCCGCCCTCGGCGACCAGCCGGGTGAGGACGTCCCGCGCCGCGTCGCGACTCATCTCCCTGGCCGCGACCATGCGCGCGATCAGAGCCAGGCTCTCCGGAGCCACCTTGGTGCTGGCGGGGTCGGTCGCCGAGCCGATCCGCTCCACCAGCTGCGGGATCCAGTTGGCGATCTCCACCGGCCCGACGCCGTCGCCGTCGCCTGAAGCCGCCACCGCGCGCTCGAAATAGTCGCCCAGATCGGCTCGGAACGCGAGCTCGCGCGCCCGCTCGGGACTCAATCCCAGCTCACTCTCGAACCGCTGCGCTCGCGCCGCCGGCAGCTCCGGCAGCGCCGACCGGGCGGCGGCGAGCATGTCCGCGGTGGCAAGGATCGGAACCAGGTCCGGTTCGGGGAAGTAACGGTAGTCGTGTGCCTCCTCCTTGGAGCGCAGGGGCGTAAGCCGCCCCGACACCGGGTCGAAATGCAGCGTCTCCTGCACCACCGGCTGGCCCGCCTGCAGCAGCCCGATCTGCCGCTCCACCTCGGCCCGGATGCCTCGTTCCAGGAACGCGAACGAGTTCATGTTCTTGAGCTCGGTCTTGGTGCCGAGCTCGGTCGCACCGACCGGCCGGACGGACACGTTGGCGTCACACCGCAGCGAGCCCTGGGACATGTCCACGTCGGAGACGCCGAGCTGCCTCAGCGTCTCCCGCAGCAGGATCAGCCACTGGCGGGTCTGCTCCGGGGAGCGAAAGTCAGGCTCGGTGACGATCTCCACCAGCGGGGTGCCGCCGCGGTTGAAGTCGACGATGCTCCGGTCCGAGCCGTGGATCCGGCCGCTCTCCCCGACGTGCTCGAGCTTCGCCGCGTCCTCTTCGAGGTGGACGCGGTGGATGCGCACATCGCCGAGCCTGCCCCCTCGGCACAGCGGCACGTCGTACTGGGAGATCTGATAGCCCTTGGGGAGGTCGGGATAGAAGTAGTTCTTGCGGTGGAACAGTGAGCGCTCGGCGATCTCGCAGCCGAGCGCCGCGCCGATCGTCAGCCCGAAGTGGACCGCCCGCTCGTTGAGCACCGGCAGCGCGCCGGGAAGGCCGAGGCACACCGGGCAGGTGTGGATGTTGCGGGGATCGCCGAACGACAGCTCGCAGCCGCAGAACATCTTCGTGCGCGTGCCCAGCTGGACGTGGATCTCCAGCCCGATGACCGGCTCGTACTCGGTGGCCGCACTCATCTGCGCGCCTGCGCTCCGTCGAATCCGATCGCCTGTTCGATCGCGTAGGCGGCGTTCAGCAGCCGATTCTCGCTGAACGCCGGACCGGCGAGCTGGAAGCCGACCGGCAGTCCGTCGCTCAGCCCCGAAGGAATCGACAGCGCGGGGATCCCCGCGAGCGGCATCGGCACGGTGCAGAAGTCGTTCAGGTACATCGCCAGCGGGTCGTCGGTCTTCGCGCCCAGCTCGAACGCCGTCCACGGGCTGGTCGGGGTGACGATGAAGTCGAAGCGCTCGAAGGCCAGTCGGAAGTCCTCGGCGATCTTGGTGCGGACCTTCAGGGCCGTCCCGTAATAGGCCTCGTAATAGCCGCTGGACAGGGCGTAGGTCCCGAGCATGATCCGCCGCTTGACCTCGGGGCCGAACCCCACCGCTCGGGTCCGGCCGTACATCGTGGTCAGGTCCAGATTGCCGTCGACCCTGAGGCCATAGCGGACGCCGTCGAATCGCGCCAGGTTGGCGGAGGCCTCGGCGGGGGCGATCAGGTAGTACGCCGACAGCCCGTGGGGAGCGTGCGGCAGCTGGCACGACTCGATCCGGGCGCCGAGCCGCTCGGCCACCTCCAGCGTCGCCTCGAAGCTCGCCCTGACGCCGGGCTCGACCCCGCCTTCGGCTCCGGTCAGCTCCTCCGGCACGCCAAGGCGGATGCCGGCCAGATCCTCCGCCCGTGGCATCGCGATCGCCTCGGGGAACGGGACCGAGGTCGAGTCGCGCGGATCATGGCCCACCATGTGGCTCAGCAGCAGCGCCGCGTCGGTCACATCGCGTGTCAGCGGACCCGCCTGGTCCAACGAGGACGCGAACGCGATCATCCCGTAACGGGAGCAGGCGCCGTAGGTCGGCTTCATGCCGACGATCCCGCACAGCGCCGCCGGCTGGCGGATTGACCCGCCGGTGTCGGTCCCGATCGCCCACGGCGCCAGGCCGGCGGCGACCGCGGCGGCGCTGCCGCCGGAGGAGCCGCCGGGGACGCGTCGCCGGTCCCACGGGTTGAGCACCGGCCCGAAGCCCGAGTTCTCGTTTGAGGATCCCATCGCGAACTCGTCCTGGTTGGTCTTCCCCAGCAGCGGAGCGCCGGCGTCGGCGAGCCTGGCGACAACGGTCGCGGTGTACGGCGGCCGGTACCCCTCGAGGATCCGCGATCCCGCCTGGCTCGGGACGCCGGCGGTGCAGAACAGGTCCTTCACCGCCAGGGGAACGCCACCGAGGGGCGCCCCGGCATCGGCGTCCTCCTCCGGGGCCCGGTCCGCCACCCACGTGAAGGCATTCAGCTCATTGGCGGCCGCGCGCTGACGGTAGGCCTCGAACAGCTCGGCGTGACCGACTTCCCCGGCCCGAAGGCGCTGGGCTGCCTGGGCCGCCGTGAGCTCGATCAACTCCGGCGTCATGCTGGCGAGACGCCCGGGCTGGGGACCCCGAACCCGTCCTCGACCGGCTCGGGCGCCGCCGCCAGCGCGACCTCGACCGGCAGGCAGGGCACCGGCTCATCGGGGCGCAGCGCGTTGACGACCTCGACCACGTGGGAGGTCGGAGGCACTCCCTCGAGATCGAGCTCGCGGATGTGCTCGATGTAGTCGAGCACCTTGGAGAGCTCGGACGCCATCCGCTCGAGCTCCTCATCGCTGAGCTCGAGCCGGGCGAGCTGGGCTACGTGAAGGACCTGCGCGCGGTCGAGCATCTAGATGGTGAATGGCTCGGTGGGGCCCACTGGGCAGGATTCTAGGATCCGCCCGCGCCCCCCCGCCTTACCGTCTCGATCTGCCTGGGGGCATCGCGGGGCGAGATCCCCTCCTGGCGCATCGATGCGAACGCCCCGTACAGCGTCAGGATCGCGCTCAGCAGTCCCAGGTACGCCCCCGCCCTGGCGTCCACGAGCTGATCGGGACCGGGCACGTTGATCAGCACCTTGTAGAGGAGCGCCAGCGTGCTCACCAGCGCCAGGACGGTGACGATCACGCTCAGGCTGACCGGGATCGCCGGTGACCGACGAGCGGCCTGGAAGTACGCCAGCGCCAGCGCGGCGACGATCGTCACCACCAGCAGCCAGCGGACGTGACCGAGCCCCCAGCCGTCGAACGTGGTGACGCGAGCCGCCGACGCCGGCGGCCCTGGGACCGCGTGCACCTCGTACCAGGGCAGCGCGAACATGAACACCAGCAGCAGCAGCGCGCCGGCGGTGGCGATGATCTCGCCGGGGCGAAGTCGGGAAAGCTCGATGCCCATCTTCCGCTGCGGCCCCATCCCGGTCAGGAACCAGGGCCCTCGGGCGTCTCGGCGCTGGCTCCCGCCGGCGCTTGGTGGCGCCGCGCCTGCGCGCTGGCGTACACCAGCGCCGCCGCCAGCACGACCCCGAGCCAGAAGCCCACGCCCAGGTTCCCGATCTGCCCCAGGTGAAGGACGAACTTCAGCGCGATCAACGCCGCGGCGGCGATCGCCAGCACGTAGCGCGTGAACGGGCGGCTGTCCCCGATCGTCGGGATGCTCGTCTCCGGGGAAAGGTGCTGGACGAGCAGGTCGAGCAGTACCGCGAGCGTGGCGAGCACGGCGAGCACCCCGAGAAACGCCGCCGGCGGCCCGGTGGCCGGGTCGCTGATCGACGGCAGCGAGATGCCGCTGACCGTGCCGCCGCCCACGGTGTGCCAGGGGAGCTCGAGGAGATCGATCACCAGCGCCAGCGCGAGACCGCCCACGATCCAGTCCTCCCGGCTGGCCTTGTCAACCGTCACCGGGACTCTCGCATACCCAGAGCTCCATCCCCGCACTCCTACCGCGTCTGTGGGGGTGGCGCCACGCCGGCAGTCTCCCGCCCCGACCGCCGCCCGGAGTGCCGCCTCGACCGACGCCTCGACTGCCGCCGGGACGGCCCCGCCACCGGCGCCCGCGCCGCTGCCGCGCGAATCGAGTCGTAGCCGCCCAGGGCGATCGCGTAGGCGCTCAGCACGCCCAGATACGCCCCCAGCTTCTGGTCGACGACCGCAGCCGGGGAAGGAAGGACGATCAGGACCCGCCACGTCAGCACGGCCGCGGTGAGGGTGCCCAGCACCGCGATCACCCCGCCGGTCTCGGTCTGCGCGCCGTGGTCGCGCTGGGTGGCGTGGATGAGCAGCGACCCGAGCGCGACGAGGATCGTCGCCAGCATCAACCAGCGGACGACCGTCAACCCATGCCACGCGTTCTCCGCCGAGGACACCTGGGAGCGTCCCGGGATCCCGTCCACGCCGTACCACTCGGTCAGGAACATCAGTCCCAGCAGCACCGCCGCGCCGGCGGCGCTGACCAGCTCGCCCCGCTGCGGCCGCCACGGTGCGGTCGGCTCCGCAGGCGGCTCGGCCTGCTCAGGCAGCGCGTTCATCGCCCCGCCGCTGAAGGGCAAAAGCCGCCACCGTGTTGCGCAGCAGCATCGCGATCGTCATCGGGCCGACCCCCCCGGGCACGGGCGAGATCAGACCGGCGCGGCGCGAGGCGGATTCGAAGTCGACGTCTCCCCTGAGCCCCGCCTCGGTCCGGTTCATGCCGACGTCGATCACCGCCGCCCCCGGCTTCACGTACTCCGCGCCGACCAGCTCCGGTACCCCCACCGCGGCCACGAGGACATCGGCGCGGGCGCATACCGCGGCAAGCTCGCGGGTGCGGGAGTGACACATCGTCACCGTCGCGTTGCGCTGCAGCAGCAGCGCCGCCAGCGGCTTGCCGACGAGGTTCGACCGCCCCACGACCACCGCCTCGGCGCCCTCCAGTGGGACCGCATAGGAGTCGAGCAGCTCGATCACCCCCACGGGCGTGCACGGCCGCAGCCCCGGCGATCCCTGCACCAGCCGGCCCGAGCTCACCGGCGTGAGCCCGTCGACGTCCTTGTCCGGGGAGATCATTCCGGTCAGCTCCGCCCCCCGTAGCCCCGCGGGCAGCGGCAGCTGCAGCAGGATCCCGGCCACGGCCCGGTCTCGGTTGCACTCATCGATGAGCGCGGCCACATCCTCTCGCGCGGCGTCGGCCGGCAGGTGACGGTGGTAGTCGGCGATGCCCACTTCGGCGGACGCCTTGCGCTTGTTGGCCACGTAGATCGCGGACGCGGGGTCGTCCCCGACCAGGATCGTGGCCAGGCCGGGCGCATCCTCCCCCCGCCCGCGAAGCGCGTTCACCTCCCGCGTCACCTCCGCCCGCACGCGCGCCGCCACCTCCCGCCCGTCGATGATCGTCGCGGCCATCGCTACAACCTCGAGAGCGGAGCCAGGTCCGCGACCAGCTTGCGCTCGGCGCCGTCCTTGCTGAAGCGGATCACCACGATCCCGCCGGCCTCGACGCCGGTCACCACGCCCTCCCCGAACGCCGGGTGCGCGACATCGTCGCCGACGCTGAACGCGATCGGGGAGGCGCCGGCGCCGGCCTGCCCCCATCCCTGAGCGCCGCCACCGGCATCCCACGAGGTCATGCGGGGGCGGACGCCGCCGAAGGCCCGCGGCTGCTGCTGCTCGCGATCGGTCAAGTCGGCCGGGATCTCGCCGATGAAGCGGCTGGGGGCGCCGTAGCTCCGGGCGCCGAACACGTTGCGGGTCCGCGCGTAGGTCATGTACAGGTCGCGTTCGGCGCGGGTGATGCCCACGTAGCACAGCCGCCGCTCCTCCTCGAGCCCGCCCTCGTCCAGGGCACGCGCGTGCGGGAACACGCCTTCCTCGCAGCCGATCATCATCACGATCGGGTACTCGAGGCCCTTGGCGTTGTGCAGCGTCATCAGGGTCACCAGGCCTTCATCGTCGGTTCGCTCGTCGGCGTCGGCGATCAGGGCCACCTGCTGCAGGAACTCGGCCAGTGAGTGCTCGCCGTCCTCGCGGACGTCGTACTCGGCCCCGACGTTGACCAGCTCGGTCAAGTTCTCGATCCGCCCCTGGGCCTCGATCGTCCGCTCGGCCTCGAGCGCCTCGGTGTACCCGGTCTCGCGCAGCAGCTCGCCCAGCAGCGCCGCAATCGGGGCTCCCGACTGCGCCCGCTCGCGGAGCACGTGCATCGTGCCCATGAACCGCCTGAGCGCCTTGATCGCGGCCGCGCCCAGACCCGGGACCTGCTCGGGCTCCGAGGCCGCATCCCACACCGAGACCCCCATCGTGTTCGCGAACGCCAGCACCCGCGACAGCGACGTCGCCCCGATCCCCCGCCGGGGGGAATTGACGATCCTGGCGAACGCGCCCACGTCCTGGGGATTGACGAGCACGGTCAGGTAGGCAATCGCGTCCTTGATCTCCGCCCGCTCGTAGAACTTCGTGCCGCCGATCACCTGGTAGGCGATCTCGGACCGGACCAGCGTGTCCTCGAGCACCCGCGACTGCGCGTTGGTGCGGTAGAAGACCGCGACCTCCGAGCGCGCGATCCCGTCGTCGACGAGCCGCTGGATCTCGCCGGTGACGAACCGGGCCTCGGCGTGCTCGTCCTCGAGCTCCCGGATCTTGACCGGGTCGCCTGCCCCGAGGTCGGTCCACAGCGACTTGGGCTTCTGCGCGCGGTTGTTGCGGATCACCGCGTTGGCGGCGTCGAGGATCGTCTGGGTCGAGCGGTAGTTCTGCTCGAGCTTGATCACGCGGGCGTCCGGGAACGTGTCCTCGAACTCGAGGATGTTGCGGATGTCGGCGCCGCGGAACCCGTAGATGGCCTGCGAATCGTCGCCGACCACCATCAGGTTCCGGCGCTCCCCCGCAAGCAGCTGCAGCCAGCGGTACTGCGCGTGGTTGGTGTCCTGATACTCGTCGACGAGCACGTGGCGAAAGCCGCCCGCATAGACGTCCCGGACCTCGGGAAACAGCTCGAGCACGTTGACGGCGCGGACGAGCAGATCGTCGAAGTCCATCGCGTTCATCCGGTGCAGCTCTCGCTCGTAGCTGCGGTACACGTCGGCGACCGTCTGCTCGAAGTACGACCCGACCATCCGGCCGTAGGCGTCGGCGTCGCGCAGCTTGTTCTTGGCGTCCGAGATCTGGGTCTGGATCGCCGCCGGCGTGAACCGCTTGGGGTCGATCCCGAGCTCGTCCAGGCAGCGCTTGACCAGCCGGCGTGAGTCGGCCTGGTCGTAGATCGTGAACTGGCGCGTGTAGCCGAGCCGGTCCGCGTGGGCCCGCAGCATGCGCGCGCACGCCGAATGGAACGTCATCACCCACATCGCGCGGATGCGGCGGCCGACCAGCAGCTGAGCCCGGTCGCGCATCTCGGCCGCGGCCTTGTTCGTGAACGTGATGGCAAGGATCTCGTTCGGCTTGGCGGCGTCGGTGGCGATCAGATAGGCGATCCGGTGGGTGAGCACGCGCGTTTTCCCCGAGCCCGCTCCGGCCAGGATCAGGAGCGGCCCTTCGCCGTGCGTGACCGCCTCCCGCTGGGGGTCGTTGAGGCCCGAGAGCAGGGCATCGAGTTCCATCGTCAGCTCGGTCATCGGCGGCACGGTCAACGGTAGCGTTCGGGGCGGCCGATGAAAGAGCTACGCCTCGCCTGCGCGGACGTGGCGGCGCGCGCGCAGCACGTCGCCATCGAGCACGCGGCGATCGCCCCCTATGCCGCGTGCCTCCCGCACCCGGGGCCGGACGGGCTTCGGGCGCCGGCGCCCGACCCCGAAGCCCACCTGCTCACCGGCAGCCGGGAGCAGCGGGCCGCGTTCTGGCTGACCCTCGATGCCATCAACTTCGGCTCGGGCTGGTTCCCGACGCTGCGCAAGCGCCGCGACCGCTCCGGCTACTTCACGATCGCGACTGGCGTTCGCGACCGGTTCGCGGCCACGGGACCGTGGAGCGCCACGGAGCTCTCGGGGATCAGCGCCGGCGAGATCGCCGCAGCACTCGGACAGGACCCCGGTCACGAGCTGATGGAACGCTTCGCGGTGTCGCTGCGCGACCTCGGCGCTCACGTCGAGGACGATTGCGGGGGCGGCTTCGCCGCGGTTGCCGACCAGGCGGGGGGATCGGCGGTGGCGCTGGCCCGACGGCTCGGGCAATGGGACTCGTTCGCCGACACCTCCAGCTACGACGGGGTCGCGCTCCCGTTCCTCAAGCGGGCTCAGATCGCCGCCGCCGACCTGGCGCGGGCAGGCGTGGACACGTTCGCCGACCTCGACCAGCTGACGATGTTCGCCGACAACCTCGTCCCCCACGTCCTGCGCCTCGACGGAATTCTGCGCTTCGAGCCCCAGCTCGTGGCCCGGATCGAGGCCCAGGAGCTGATCGAGCACGGTTCGCCCGAGGAGGTCGAGATCAGAGCCTGCGCCGTGCACGCCGTCGAGCTGCTCGTCGCCCGCCGCCCTGGCAGCTGCGCCGCGGACGTCGACCAGCTGCTGTGGTATCGCGGGCAGGGACCGCGCTACAAGGCGGTGCCTCGTCACCGCACCCGCTGCACGGCCTACTGAGCGGCTCCGCCAGGGCCGGTTTCGAGCGCCTCGGCCCGGGCCCGGAGGATCGCCCGGGCATAGGCGTCGCCGACCAGGAGCTCGGCCCGGATCGTCCCGCTGGCCATCAGGTCGAGCGCCGGGAACCGCCCGGCGCCGGCCAGGGCGCGATCGAGCGCGATCACCGTCGTCTCCCCTCCGAGTGGCTTCGATGCCGTCGCGATCACGGTCAGCGACCCGCCGTCGACGATGTTGCGGGCCGCCGCCAGCGCCTTGCGCGCGGTGTGTTGCTGGAGGCCGTCCAGCGAGTCGATCAGGACCACGGCGTTGGCCCCCCGGGCGGCGATCCGCCGCGCCTGGTCCACCACCAGCTCGACCGCGCCGGCCTGCGCGTCGGGCGAGGCGCCGAGGCTGACCGCGGCGCTCGGAGCGGGCGAGCCGGCGCTCCACTCGCCGATCTCCTCGGGGCGGACCCCGGCCAGCGCCACCGAGACCCGGAGCTCGTCGTCGCCCGCGAGTGCGGCGGCGAGCCGTCGCAACGCCTCCGTCTTGCCGGCGCCGGACGGCCCGACGATCGTCACGCGCGAGCCCCGCCCGATCGGGGTCTGCCACTCGATCGCCTTGACCGTCGGGTCATCGGAGCCGAAGCGGAACTGCTCGCTGGGGAAGGCGGCGGGAAGATCATCGAAGCGGGTGCTGTCCGCGAGCTCGCCGGCGGGACGGTCGTTGATGGTGTCGACCCGGACCAGCGAGGCGAACCGCTCGGAGCGCCGTGGCGCCCGGCGCGGCCCTGCGATCCGGTCGCCGGAGACGAGCTCACAGCGCTTGACCTGGGCCGCGGAGATGTACACATCGGCGTCCGATGGCTCGGGAGGATCGATCCGGAGGAAGCCGGAGCCGTTGGGCAGGAGCTCGACCACGCCGCTGACGATCTCCTCCACGGGACCCGCCGGCGGCGCCTCGGTCGCGTCCGGCGAGCCGTCGGTGGGCGCCACCTCGAGCTCCGCCCGCTCGGCTTCATCCGAGGCGGGCTCCTCGGCGGGGGCGGCTCGTCCGCGCCCGCCTCGACGGCCCCGCCGCCGGCGCGCCGGCGCGGGCCCCTCCGTTTCCTCGGGCTCGCCGTCGGTCGGCTCCCCGGCGGCAACGGCCTCCGGCTGGTGGTCTTCCCCGGCACCCGGCTCGGCCTCTTCCGCGGCAGCCGGCTCGGCCTCTTCCCCGGCTGCCGGCTCGGGCTCTTCCCCGGCAGCGGGCTCGAGCTCGTCCCCCGCCTGCCGGGCGAGAATCGCCTCGACGAGCTCGGGCCGGCGCAACCGCCGGTAGCCGTCGATCGAGAGCTCCGACGCGATCGCGTGTAGATCGGCGAGCGGACTGGCTTCGAGTGCGGCGCGGTCGAGCACGGACATGGGATGCCTCCTTGGGGGCTTATCGGTGGGCTCCGGCCGCGTTGAGGCAGCGGCCGGCGATTGGAACGCTGAATCTAGCGTGCGGCGCCTGCGCACGATCCCGCGGGGCGTCGCTCACCCCTGCCGCTCCCACCGCAGCTCGTCCGCGAGCCGGAGCTCGGGCTCGACCTCGCTCTCGCCCTCGAGCGCCGCCCGCACGGCGAGGAAGTCCGCCACCGCGGCCACGTCGTGGACGCGCAACACGTGCGCGCCGGCCGCGACCCCATGGGCCACCGCGGCCAGGGTCCCGGCGAGGCGCTCCCGCGGCGACCGGCCGGTGATGGCGCCGACGAAGTCCTTGCGCGACACCGCAAGCAGCACCGGTCGGCCCAGGGCATGGAGCTCGCCGAGCGCGCGCAGCATCTCGACGGTCTGGGCCGGCGTCTTGGCGAAGTCGGGACCGGGATCGAGCAGCAGCTGCTCGAATTGCACTCCACGCCCCAGTGCGACGTCGATCCGCTCATGCAGGAAGGACACGACATCCTCCATCACCCGGCCGTCCAGCCGCCGATCGAACCACTTCTGCTTCGGCGCCGCCCGGGTGTGCATGACCACCAGCGCGGCGCCGCTCTGGGCGCACACGTCCGCGAGCTCGGGGTCGCGCAGCCCGCTGACGTCGTTGACGATCGAGGCCCCCGCTGCGATCGCCGCCCGGGCCACGGCCGGCTTGTAGGTGTCGACCGACACCCGCGCCCCGAGCGCCCCGGCCAGGCGCTCGATCAACGGCACCACGCGCTCGATCTCCACCATGGCCTCGACCGGAGGCCGGTTCGTCACCCCCGACTCTCCGCCGACATCGATCATCTCGGCGCCGGCCGCGAGCAGCGAGCGGGCGAGCTCGAGACGCCCCTCGAGGGTCTGGGCCAGGCCGGCGTCGGAGAACGAATCCGGCGTGGCGTTGACGATGCCCATCAGCCAGGGCCGGCCGCCCAGCTCGAGCGTCCCGGCCGACGTCCGAAGTGTCCGCGCCGGCGCGCTCACGACGCACTCGGTTCCGGCGTGACCCCGATCCCCTCGGCCCGAGCCTCCTCGGTCCAGCGCTCGGTCTCGATCCTCATCCGCGGCTGGTCCCATCCGAGCACGGCCCCGACCGCGCGGGCCACGCGCGCCGGCGCCGCGTTGCCTTCGGCGCACAGCTCCCGGCCGGCCAGCAGGCCCAGGCGGGTGCGGCGCAGCAGCACGTCGGCGACGGTGCGCGCCTGCTCGCTGCGCGCGGCATGAACCGCCTCGGCCAGCAGGTCGGGGAGCTCGGGGAGGATCGGCTGGGCCAGCTCGCCCCGCCCGGAGACGATCGCCAGGACCTGCTCGGCGGCGTGGCCGTAGCGGTCGGCCAGCGCGCCGTAGGCCTCCTCGGCGACGCCCTTCACCCGCGGCAGCAGCGCCGGGTCGGTCGGCTGCCCGAGGGGGATCTCGTGCGTGCGGCACGGGGCCTCGCGTCCGTCGCGCTCGACCAGCCGGTCGACGACCAGCTTCGCCATCCGCCGCCAGGTGGTGAGCTTGCCCCCGGTGATCGTGATCAGTCCGCTGGAGGTCTCGTACAGCTCCGCCTTGCGCGAGATGTCGACCGACTTGCGGGTGTCCCCGGCGGAGATCAGCGGCCGCACGCCGGCATAGGCGCCGCTCAGCTCGCCGGGGCCGAGACTGGTCCCGAAGAACGAGTTGACGGCTTGCAGCAGATACTCGATGTCCCGTCGGGAGGGCCGGACGTGGTCGATGTCGCCCTCGTAGTTGCTGTCGGTGGTGCCGATCAGGGTGCGGCCCAGCCACGGCAGAGCGAAGATCGACCGTCCCTGGCCCGCCGGGACGATCACCCCGGCGAGCAGGGGAAGCTGGGCATGGGCGAGCGTCACGTGCGTGCCGCGGCTCGGGGCGATCGTCGGCAGCTCGGCTTCGGAATGAAGCTCCTCGGGCCGGATCCGGTCGGCCCACACCCCGGTCGCGTTGACGACGTTGTCGGCGCGGATCGTGAACGCGTTTGCACTCTCGCCGTCGCATACCGTGGCGGCGGTGCGGCCGTCGTCCTGGCGTTCGAGCTCGGTGACCTCGAGCCGATTGGCGCAGATGGCCCCAAACCGCTCGGCCTCGCCGAGCACCGTGATCACGAGCCGGGCATCGTCGGTCTGGCAGTCGTAGAACAGATAGCCGCCGGTCGGCTTGCGGGCCTCTAGCGCCGGGACCAGCTCCACCACCTCGTCTCCGGAGACCACGCGGTGGCGGGCCGGGCTCCAGTCGGTCTCGGCGCCGTTGACCCGCTCGGCGCGTCTCGCGCGCCGGCCGCGCAGCGGCGCCGTCGCCATCACGTCGTACATGCCCAGGCCGATCCCGACCATCCGGTCGGGCCGGGCGCCGTCGAACGCCGGCACCACCAGGGGCAGCGGCCTGACCAGGTGCGGCGCCAGCTTGACCAGCAGCTGACGCTCCAGCAGCGCCTCTCGGACCAGGCCAAGATCGAACTTCTGCAGATAGCGCAAACCACCGTGGACCAGCTTCGAGGACCGGCTGCTGGTGCCGGAGGCGAAGTCCGCCTTCTCCACCAGCGCCACGCTGTAGCCGCGGGAGGCGGCGTCCAGGGCCACGCCGGCGCCGGTGATCCCGCCCCCGATCACGAGCACGTCGAAGCGCTCGCCGAGCAGCGTCGCGATGGCCCGCTCCCGGGTGAGCATGGCGGCCAGGTTATCCGCCCGCCGATGGGAGGGCGCCCGTTGCGGCTCCCGCCCATTGGGAAGGGCGCCGTCGGGGCTCCCGCCGATCGGGGAGGCGCCCGCTGGGGCTCCCGCCAACGGGAGAGCGGTCGCTCAGCCGCCGGCGGCGCGATAGAGGCCCAGCACGACCTCGTACCACGCCGGCGAGGTCTCCTGATAGCCGGGGCAGCAGGGCGGGCCGCCGACGTCGCTGATCCCGATCTCGATGTGGGGCCCGGACGAGATCCCGACGTCGCCGCAGCCGATCTCGGCGATCGGCTCACCCGCGGTCACGTGCGCCCCGACCGGGACGAGCGCGGGCAGGGCGTGGCCGTAGTAGATGTAGCGGCCCTTGTAGGGGCCGCTCGAGACCTTGATGATCGGAGCCGCGGGGCCGAACCCGTCGATCCCTTCCTGGACGATCGTGCCCGCGGTCATCGCCACTTCGGTCACCTTGGGCCCGCAGGCGTTGCCCACGGTGCCGATGTCGATTCCCTGATCGAGGGTCCAGTCGCGCGGTGGGAGCACGCGGGAGATCGGGCGCAGCGGAAAGACGAGCGGCGAGCTCCCGGGCGGGGCCACGCCGGGATCCGAGCCGCCCTTCAGCGTCGAGCGCTTGGCGCTGTGCTTGACCGCGGCCAGCAGCGCCGCCGCGGTCCGGTCCCCGACGGTTCCGCTGGCCGGCGCCAGGTGCTGGGCGAGCTGGAAGCGCTTCACCGCGGCCTTCGTCATCGAGCCGAAGTAGCCGGTGTCGGGAAGGCGGTAGCCGAGATCGTTCAGCCACGTCTGGAGCGTCTTCACGTCCGCGCCGGAGTCGCCCTTGCGCAGCGCGCGAGTGAACACCGAGGCGGAACGGCTTGGCGCCCGGACGATCCCCCGAGGGGGCGTCGGGGCCACGATCCCGGCTCCCCCCGACGAGGACGCGGCAGCGCTCGCGACCGGTACCAGCAGCGCCACCGACAGCGCGATCGTCACTTTGCCCACGTAGCCCATCCGCGAACCACGGTCGGCGCGAGCGGGCTGCCGGCGGCGATCCGCTGCCGGCTTGCACATCCTCTTCGGTTGAAAGCTGCAGAAAGCGAACAGGGGCCGGCACTCCGCGGGCACGGTCTTGCAGTTCTCGCCTGGCGCCTGCGGAGTTAGCTGACGGGCTCGCGCTTCTCAGAAAAGCGCTTCTCGCGGATCACCGCGAGACTCGCCCCAATGTGTTTGGGTTCCCCGCTCCCCGGGGCGGCAAAGCCGGGGACTCGGCGGGCGCCAAGCTATCAGAAAGGCCCCCGAGGGGTGCGAGGCCCCGAGCGGTGCGGTCAGGACTCGGGCTGGTAGGCGGGGTCGGCGACGCCGTTCTGCTGGCGCTCGTGGATGATGGCCTTGATCCGGTCGAGGGTGTCCTCGGACATCCGCCGGATCTCCCAGTGGGTGAGCTTGATCACCCTCATCGGCGAGGTCGCGATCACGTCCGCGTTTCGGGGCTCGCGCGCCAGCAGGCCCATCTCGCCGATCAGATCGCCCTCCTTCAACGAGGCGATCTTCCTGCCGTCGCGCAGCACGTCGGCGGTTCCCTCCTCGATCGCGATCAGCTCGGTCGAGTAGTCGCCCTGCTTCATCAGGATCTGTCCGTTGGCGATGCTCGTCTCGCTCGCGAACGCCGCCAGGCGGTGGGCTTCCTCGGGCGACAGCTGTGAGAACAGGGGGATCTTCTTCAGCCGACTCTCATCCATGGACGCTCCCGATTTCTGTTGGGGCCAACGCCTGTGACTCTAACGGCCACCAACGCCACTGGTCCACAGCGCCTGGACCAGCCTGCCTCGGGCTGCTCTCGCGACGCTGAGAAACCTGCATAGCACGACAGTGCCACGGAGACCGCCCAGCCCTGCCGCGCTGTGCACGAGGAGCATGCCCAATGCGACACAGCATCCAGCGGCGGCCGGAGTTGTCGCGTTATGCAGCATGAGGCCAAATCAACGACCCCCCCGGGGCCCGCCCCTTCAATGCCCGGTGTTGGCCCGCGAAGGGGGCCCGACGCGCCCCGCGCCCCGGGGCCTGACGCGCCACCGCCCCCCCGCGCGCTTTTGGGCTGCGGCGGCAGGTGTCCGCGGTGTGCCTCGGCCACGGACGCCACCGGTCTACAGCGTCTTGACCTCGCTGGTGATATCGCCGACCGACTGCTTGGCGTCGCCGAACAAGAGCGATGTCTTCTCCTCGTAGAACAGGGGGTTGTCGATGCCGGCGAAGCCGGAGGCCATTGAGCGCTTGAGCACGACGACGGCCCCGGAGCGGTCGACCTCCAGGATCGGCATCCCGTAGATCGGGGAGCCGGGCTCGTTCTTGGCCGCCGGGTTGGTGACGTCGTTGGCCCCGATGACCAGCGTCACGTCGGTCCGCGGAAACTCCGGGTTGATCTCATCCATCTCCCTGAGCAGGTCGTAGGGCACGTCGGCCTCGGCCAACAGCACGTTCATGTGCCCCGGCATCCGGCCGGCGACCGGGTGGATCGCGTACTTGACCTCGACGCCCTTGGCCTCCAGCGCCCGCTCGAGCTCGCGCACGGCGTGCTGGGCCTGCGCCACCGCCATCCCGTAGCCGGGGGCGATCACCACCTGGCGGGCATAGGAGAGCTGGATGGCGACGTCCTGCGCCGAGGTGGAGCGCACGGTGCCGCCTTCGACGGCGCCGGCGGCCGGCGCGGCCACGGCACCGCCGAACCCTCCGGCCACGATCGCCGGCACGGAGCGGTTCATGGCCTTGGCCATCAGGTTGGTGAGGATCGTTCCCGAGGCTCCGACGATCATTCCGGCGACGATCATCGCGGTGTTGTTGAGCGCGATTCCCGTGGCCGCCGCGGACAGGCCGGTGAACGCGTTCAGCAGCGAGATCACGACCGGCATGTCGGCGCCGCCGATCGGCAGCACGACCATGTTGCCGAGGATCGCCGCGGCGGCCAGGATCCCGAGGATGAACAGGGCCTGGGAGTGCACGCCGGAGGCGAGCACGATCGCTGAGCCAATCGCGATCACGAACAGGGCTCCGTTGATGATGGTCTGCCCCGGCAGCTTGATCGGCCGGCCGGGCAGGATCTCCTGGAGCTTGCCGAACGCGATGTTCGAGCCCCAGAACGAGATCGAGCCGACGATCGCGGCGAACAGCGACGGGATCTCGGTCTTCAGCGGGAAGCCCACGCCGAAGTGGTGGCGGTACTCGACCCAGGCGATGATCGCCACCGCGCCGCCGCCGACGCCGTTGAACAGCGCCACCATCTGCGGCATCGCCGTCATCCGAACGTTCAGCGCCGCCGGGATTCCGATCGCGGTGCCGAGCACGAGGCCCAGCGCGATCAGCCACGGCGTGCTCGACCCCGACAGCACGTGCGGCGTGAGCAGCGTCGCGATCACCGCGATCGCCATGCCGGTGGCCGCGATCTTGTTGCCGCGGACCGCCGTTCGCGGCCCGGTCAGGCCGCTCATCCCGTAGATGAACAGCGAGAAGGCGACGATGTAGCAGGCGTCGATGAAGTTCGTCTTCTGCAGAAAGACGGTGCCGAGGATCACTGCTCGTCGCCCTCCCGCTCGCCGGAGGGCAGATCCGGCTTGCGCTTGAACATCCCGAGCATCCGGTCGGTGACGAAGAAGCCGCCGATGACGTTGATCGTCCCGAACATGATCGCGATCACCAGCAGCACGTGCTCGAACACGCCCGAGGCCTCGTGCATCAGCAACAGCCCGCCGAGCAGCACGATCCCGTGGATCGCGTTCGTGCCCGACATCAGCGGCGTGTGGAGCGTGTTCGGGACCTTCGAGATCACCTCGAAGCCGACGAACGCGGCAAGCACGAGGATCGCAATCTCGGTGACGGTGCTCATCTGCGGTGGCCTCCCTGGGCTCTGGCTGGGTCTAGCTGGCGGCGGTGGCGCCCTGCGCGACTTCTCGCGCGGCGGCATGGACGATTTCGCGGTCGCGGGTGATGCACGCCCCGGCGATGACCTCGTCCTCGAAGTCGAGCTCGAGCCGCCCGTCCTCGGCGATCATCAGCCCTAGCAGCGCCTCGATGTTGCGCGCGTACAGCTGGGAGGCGTGCTCGGCCATCGTCGAGGGCACGTTCAGCGGCGCGATGATCTTCACGTCGTGGCGGATCACCGTCTCGCCCGGCTCCGAGAGCTCGCAGTTACCCCCGGTCTCGGCCGCCAGATCGACGATCACCGAGCCCGGCTTCATCTTCTTGACCGCCTCCTCGGTGACCAGTATCGGTGCCCGACGGCCCGGCACCGCGGCCGTCGTGATCACCACGTCGACCTTCCCGATCGCCTCGGCCATCAGTTCCTGCTGGCGCGCCTGCTGCTCGGGCGTGAGCTCCTTGGCGTAGCCGCCGGCGCCCTCCAGGTCCTGAGTAAACCTTTCGAACTCCAGGAACGTCGCGCCCAGCGACTCGACCTGCTCCTTGACCGCGGCGCGGACGTCGAAGCCCTGGACCACGGCCCCTAGCCGCCGGGCGGTAGCGATCGCCTGGAGCCCGGCCACGCCGGCCCCGAGAACGAGCACCGTCGCCGGCCGGATCGTGCCCGCCGCCGTCATCAGCATCGGGAAGAAGCGACCGATCTCCTGCGCGGCGATCAGCGCCGAGCGATAGCCGCCGATGTTCGCCTGGCTCGAGAGCGCGTCCATCGACTGCGCCCGGCTGATCCTGGGCACCGCCTCGAGCGCAAAGCTCGTCGCCCCGGTCTGGGCGATGGTCCGAATCCCGTCGCCGTTGGTCAGCGGCTGCAGAAACGCGATCAGCACGCCGTCGGAGCGCAAGCGGCCGGTCTCCTCGCCGGTCGGCGGCGCCACCTTCACGACCACATCCGCCTCGTACACCGCGCTCGCGTCGACCAGCGTCGCCCCCGCCTCCTCGAACTGGGCGTCGGGGATCAGCGCCGCCGCGCCCGCCCCCCGCTCGACGATCACCTGGTGATCCTTGCCCGTCAGCTTGCGCACGACCTCGGGCACCAGCGCCACGCGGCGCTCGCCGTCCAAGGTCTCCTTCGGAACGCCAATCTTCATCGGGCGCCGGAGGCTATCGATTACTGGCGGGGAGCCTAGGGCCGCTTCAAGAATCGTTTGCCCTGAATGGCGAGCGAAAACCGAGTCCAGCAAGGACGCAGGCGCGAAGCTGTACCAGCGCTACAGCGAGCGCCGAGGACGCCGCTGGACGGAGGTTTGCAGCCGCCAGACAGGGCAAAGGTTCGCAGAAGGGGCACTAGCCCAGTCCGACCGGTGCGAACGCTAGCGCGGCGGCAGCGGCGGCGTCTGCGGCGAGCGCCGACCACGACGGCCGGGCTGGCCGCCCCCGCCGCACGTTCGCCCGGCGGCGCCTCGCATGCGCCGCCTTGGCCCGGGCCTTGCGCTCACGGTCCGCCGGGCGAGTGGGCCGGGACGCCGCCGGCGCGTGCCCGCTCCTCGTCGGCCGCGCCGGCGCCACCGCGGCCAGCGGCAGCGGCTTGCCCGCCAGCGCCATCAGCGCTTGCCCGGTCACCCACACCGGCGTCTGGTCGGTGGAGCGCGAGTAGCGCACATGCCCGTCGCCGGCGATCAGCGAGCGCAGGAACTGCAGCGGCGACGGACCGGCCGCCTTGTGCAGCGAACTCGGGGCGACGCCCGTCGCCAGCAGCCCCTGGATCGCCCAGGCGGTGGACTGCGCGTTGGACTCGCCACCCGGCTCCGACGGGAAGCCGCCGTCGCGATCCTGCTCGCGCGCGATGAAGCGCACAGCTCGTCGCTGCGCCCGCGCCGCCGATCCGGAGCCCGCGAGCGCCTGCAGCGCGGCGCCGGTGTCATCGATGTCGCTGGTCCCGCCGGCGGTGGCGAAGTTGAATCCGCCGTCGCCGTCCTGCTGGCGGATGAGCCAGGACACCATCCGCGCCGGCGCCGGGACGCCGGCGGCCCGCAGCGCCAGGACCGCGAACGATGTCAGGTTGACCTGCCCGTCGACCGAGCCGTCCGAGCGGATGTCGCCTTCCAGGCGGCTCACCAGGTCCGAGCCGCCGAACGCGGTCGCGGAGACGCCGGCGGCCCGCGCCACCAGGATCGTGCGTTCCAGCGAGCCGGGGTCGGTGGCGCCGCCGGCGCCGGCCCGGATGTAGTCGAGCAGGCTCGTGCCGCCGCGGCGAACGTCCGCCGGGTTACGACCCTGCGCCGCCAGTCCCAGTGCCGCCCAGCCGCTGTAGAGCGAGGCCGAGGGCGCGCCCGGCGCGGCTCCGAACCCCCCGTCGGGGTTCTGCGCGGACAGGAGGTAGCTCGTCGGGGAGGCGGCGGAGGCGTCCCGTGCCGCACCCGGGCCGCCACCGGCGGCCGCGGCCACGCCCCCGTCAATGGTTGGCTGGCTGGCCAACCAGCCGCCTAGCGCGACCACCAACAGCGCCACCAGGCCGGCGCCGACTGGCTCCCAGCGCACCTGCAGCCGACGGGCGAACCGCTGGATCGAGCGCGTCAGCGGCGGTCCGAAGGCGAGCGCGAACAGCACGCAGCTGCCGGCGTGGACGAGGTCGAAGCCGACCCCCTTTCCCACGTACACCCCGAGCTGGGCGGCGCTGTGGTCGCTGTACATGACCCAGTCGCCGACGTCCTGGAAGGCCGCGAAGGCAAAGCCCACCAGCCCGCACACGGCCGCCAGGGGCCACCGTCCGATGTGCCGGCGGGTGACGATCGCCAGCCCCGTGCCGATCATTCCGGTGAGGCCCCAGGCGGCCATCTGCCACGGCGTCCACGGCCCCTGGCCGAAGAAGAAGTTGGACGTCAGGCCGGCGATCGCGCCGACGGCGAAGCCCGGCGGACCGCCGAGCGCGTAGCCGGAGATGAGGACGATGTCGGTGGTCGGCTTCACGTTCGGGACCGCGGCGAACGCGATCCGCCCGAGCGCGGCCAGGGCCGCCAGCGTGGCCACCAGGGCCACGATCCGCGCGTCCGGCCGGGAGCGCTCGTACCACCCGAAGCCGAGCGCCAAGGCGAGGACGAGGAGCGAGAACGCGGCCAGCTGCCAGCTCACGCGATCGCCTCCCGCGCGCAGCTCATACGATGGCCTCCCGCGCACTGAGGCTCGCCTGCACGACCGCGCGGCCCTGCTCGGCCGTGAGCGCGCCGCCGGCGCCGCCGAGGATGCGAGCGGTCTCGGTGGCGAAGTACGTCCCCCCGGCCAGCACCTCGGCGCCCGAGCCGTCGGCGATCGGCCTCCCGTCACCGAGCAGCACGACGCGCTGGGCGAATGCGGCGGCGAACTCGGGGTCGTGGGTGGCCACGATCACGGCCGCGGGGAGGCCGGCGAGGAGCGCGGCCAGCTCGTCCTTGTGTGCCCGGTCCATCCCCCGGGTGGGCTCGTCCAGGCATACGACCGCTGGCGGGTCGGTTCTCGGCCCGTCGAGCACGATCGCCAGCGCCAGCCGCTGCTTCTCTCCGCCCGAGAGCTCCCGGGGATGGCGCGCCGCCAGCGAGCCGGGGTCGAGCCCCACCGCTCGCAGCGCCTCGGGGGAGGCCTCCTCGGCGACGGTCTCGTGGATCAGGTAATCGTTCGGGTTCTGCAGCAGCAGCGCCACCCGGCCGGCGCGCCGGATCCGGCCGCGAGTGGGCGCCATCAACCCGGCCGCGTGCCGCAACAGGGTCGACTTCCCGGCCCCGTTGCGCCCCATCAGCGCGAGCCGCTCGCCGGGGGCGACCGACAGGGTGACCCCGCGAAGGATCGAAGGGCCGTCGCGCACCTCGTGCCAGACCCGATCGAACCGCAACGCGAGCTCGGCAGCGCGGGCTCCCCGGGCCCGCCACCGACGTGGATGACTTTCTTCTTCCCTGGGAACAAAAAGATCATCCACGTCGACGCCGGCGCCTCGCAGCGCCGCCCGCGCCGGCTTGACGCCGGCGGCGGGTCCCAGCCCCAGCTCTGAAAGCAGTCGCGCCCCCGGCGTCGCCAGCGCCGGCGTGGCGGCCATCGCCCATTCCAGGAACTGTCCGGGCGAGCCGTCGCAGACCATCTTCCCCCGGTCGAGGACGATCACCCGGTCGGCCAGCCCCAGACACCGCTCCAGCCGGTGCTCGGCGAGCAGGATGGCCACGTCGTCATCCTCGTTCAGTCGCCGCAGGGTCCCGATCAGCTCGTCGCCGGCGACGGGATCGAGCTGAGATGTGGGTTCATCCAGGACCACGAGCGCGGGCCGCCCCGCCAGGGCTGCCCCCAACGCGACTCGCTGCAGCTCGCCGCCGGAGAGCTGCGCGGTGGCGCGGTCCAGCAGCGGCGCCACCCCGAGCGACAGCGCCGCCTCCTCCACGCCGCGGGCGATCGCGGCTGGTTCCTGGCCTCGATTCTCGAGGCCGAAGGCCAGCTCGGCCCGTACCGTTCCCATCACGACCTGCGTCTCGGGATCCTGGAACAGCGTCCCCACCACCGTCGCCAGCTCGCCGGGCCTGCTGGTGCGGACATCCATCCCGGCCACGATCGCCTCGCCCGCGAACGATCCGCCGTGGAAGTGCGGAACCAGACCGCTCGCAACCCGCAGCAGCGTCGACTTGCCGGAGCCGGAGCGGCCGGCCACGACGACCAGCTCTCCGGGCTCGATCTCGATCGAGACCCGATCGAGCGCGGGTCGTGATGCGCCCGGATAACGGTAGGAAACTTCGGTGAGCTCGAGCACGAAGGCGCTCACGGCTCGATTCCCCGGCGGTCGGCGAACGGACCCAGCGCGCATGCGATCAGGGCGACCGACACCGCGACCTCGGGGGCTCCCACGGGCACGCGCAGTGCCGGGTAGGCCTGCAGCGTCGCCCACCCGGACACCCGCGCGACCACGGCGATGGCGGCGATCGCGCCCGCCGCCAGCGAGAAGGCGAGGTCGTGGCGCGACCACGGCCGGCGATAACGCGGGGGCCGGCGCGCCGCCCCGTATCCCCGGACCTCGAGCGCGGAAGCGACGTCGAGCGCTCGGTCAAGCGCCCCCGCGGTGGCGGCCCGCATCAGGTCGTAGCGGCTCGGCGGACGCCCCGGCCGGCAGCGCTGGGCGTCGGCGAGTCGGCGCGAATCGCGGACCAGCACCGGCACCAGGCGGGTGGCCAGCGTGGCCGTCAGCGCCGAGTGAAACGAGATGCGGCGAAACAGCCGCAGCACCTCGTCGGGGTCGACGGCGGCGGTGTACAGCGCGCCGCACATGATCAGCGCCGCCGCCCGCAGCCCGAGCACGGCCCCGTAGGCCGTGGCCTCGAGCGTGATGTCGGTGTGCCCGAACACCGGCAGCTGACCGAGCCGGATGATCACGGTCAGGCCGTCGCGCGTGACCAGCGCGTTGATCACCGTGATCGCGAGCGCCAGCGCGGCCGCCACCCGTGCGGCGCGGCGCAGCTCTCCTCCGACCCCGGCGCACGCGCCGGCGGCGACGATTGCCGCCACCACGGCCCCGAGGACGAGCGGGTTCGACACCACCAGGGCGGCCAGCGCGAGCGCCAGGCAGTACGCCGCGCCGGCCCCCGCCCGAGCGGCGTGCAGCGGACTCGGGCGCGGGCAGTAGCTCACCAGCCGCCGTCCAGCGGGAGCGGGAAGCCGGCGGATCCCTGCACCGCCAGCGCGAAGTGGTCGCGCAGGCGCGCCGGGGTCAGCGCCGACGCCGCCGCCGACACGCCGGCGGGGTCGGTGCCGGTCACCAGCCACGTCGGCGTCGAGCCGTTCTGCGCGGTGGCGGCGATCAGTCCGGCGTCGCCGGTGAGCGTGCGCGACACCGCCCCGGCGGGGTTCAGCAACTCGAGCGAGCGCCCCCCGGGTCCGCCGAACCGCGCGTACACGCCGCTCGCCTGCGGCCCTTTCTCGATCAGGCTCCCGGCCAGCACGCCTCGTAGATCGCTCCAGGTCCCGACCAGGACGCCGAGCGTGTCCTGCCCGGAGCCGGTGCCCAAGAGCTGGCTGGCCACGGGGACGCCGACGGCGTCGAGCGCGGCCGACACCCGCTTGCAGCTCGCCGCGACGTCGGTGGCGCATTCGAGCGTCGTCGGAAACCGCTTGCCGCCGACGCCCCGCATGAACGGCTCCGGGTATGAGCCGACCACGGCGGGAATCGAGTCGGTCGCGCTCCAGTCGTGAAGGTCCCACCAGATCCGGTCGCCCTGGTGCACGCCGGTGCTCGCCGCGCCCTGCGACGCTTCGATGCCGTTGACGTAGTAGAACCAGTCCCGGCGGGCGGCGTTCCCGGCCTGCCCGTCGATCGACTCCACGAAGCCGCCGCCGTACCGGGTCTGGACTCGGAAAGAGCGCTCGAGCATCCGCATCACGGTCTCGGACCCCGGGACCTTGGTCTTGGTGATCGAGGCGATCTTGCTCGAGCCGAAGCCGCGGGTGACGGTCACGGTCACATCAGAGGTGCCCCGGCCGGCGCCCAGGCCGACGCCGCACCCGGCGAGGACCATCGCGAGGGCGGCAACCGCCGCCGGGATGCGGCCGACGCGGGCCATGCTCGTCAGCCGGATACGCGCGCGGGCGCGGGCCATGCTCGTCAGCCGGATACGCGCACGGGCGCGGGCCATGCTCGTCAGCCGGATAGGCACGCTGCACGCGCGCGGGCACGGCGCGGACGTAGCCGCGGCGGCTGGCCCGGATCACGATCGTCCCGGCCGAACCCCACGTGATCCCGACGATCCCGTTCGTCCTCGTCCTCACCCTCCTGCCGTGGACGCTGACCCCGGCCCCGCTGAGCGGTTTGGCGACGCCCTTGGCGTTGAACCACACGACCTTGACGTTGAACCGGTGGCCGACGGTGGCGGTACGGGGAGCGCGGATCGCGATTGGATAGGCGATCGTCTTCTGCGAGACCGCGGCGAACAGCAGCTGATCGCCGCGGTGAAGCTTCAGGGCGCAGGCGCCGGCGGTCGCGGCCCGATTGTTGACGAAGATCTCCCAGAAGTCCCTGAGGGACGCGAAGGTGTGCGTCTCCCCGAGGATCGAGGTGATCTCGAGCCCCTGCGTCGGGTCGTAGCTGCCTCTCCAGTCGTGATGGGCGGCCACGTCGAGCGCGCCGGCCGCGCTCGTCTTCGGGCAGGTGCCGCGCGGCGTCCCACCCTTCGTGATCCAGCCCCTCTGGGTCTGAACCGCGGTCGGCGCGAGCAGCGTCTTGTTCACTCCTTCGATGCGCACCGTCACCTTCGTACCGGCGGCGCCGAGCGCCGCCGAGGGCGCGAGCATGACGGCGACGGTTGCTCCGCACAGAGCGATGAGCTTGTTTACATCCACGAGGGCCACCCCTTTCCGCGAGGGCGTGTCGGCTTGGTGGTCGGAGGCTGGTCTCCTGGCTCACGGGCCTACCCTCCGCGCCTTCCCGGCGACTTCTGCTCGCCAGTGGCACATCGCGGTGGCGTCCCCGATCACAGTGGCGGGTCCGCGCCGGAATTGCACCGGCTTCCCATCACCACCGACCTTGAACCGGGGGATCGTATCGCGGGCGGGACTCGGCGGCCGCCGGCGCCTACACTGGCAGGCAGCGGTGACGGTAAACCTGACGCGCATCTACACCCGTCTGGGGGATGGCGGCGAGACCCATCTCGGCGACATGAGCCGCGTGGCCAAGACCCATCCCAGGATCGAGGCGTACGGCACCGTCGATGAGCTGAACGCCCACATCGGCGTGGCGCTGACGATCGACGGGCTCCCCGAGGGCTACGCCGAGTGGCTGCGCCACATCCAGAACGACCTGTTCGACGTCGGCGCGGACATCGCCGCTCCCGAGGACCCCGACCGCGAGCGGCTGCGCGTGATCCCGGCCCAGACGGCCTGGCTGGAGCAGCGCTGTGACGAAGTCAACGCGACGCTCGAGCCGCTGAAGTCGTTCGTGCTCCCGGGCGGGACCGCGGCGGCGGCACAGCTGCACGTGTGCCGAACCGTCTGCCGGCGCGCGGAGCGGTTGGCCATCGCCTGCGGCGACGAGCTCGGCCCCGAGGTGATCCGCTACCTGAACCGGCTCTCGGACCTGCTGTTCATCCTCAGTCGCGGCGCGAACCGCGGCGAGGAGCCGCTGTGGGAGCCCGGTCGGTTCCGGGAGTAGCTGTCCTACTTCCGCAGCGCGAGCATCAAACCCGTCGCCAGCGCCATCCCCAGCGCCGCGATCGTGGTGGCGCCGACCACGAACGCCTCGTGCGCTCGCGCGTAGTCGGCGACCGCCAGCGGTCGGGCGATCGCGACTACCGCTCCCAGCGCCACCGCACCCACGAGCGCAGCGGACGGCGGCCCGAGGGCCTCGCGGATCGAGGCCCGCTGCACCAACTCGCTGCTCGCCACCTGAGGCCGCCGAGCATTGGCCGTGAACACCGCTGCGATCGCCAGCAGGGTCCAGATCGCGGCGACCAGGAAGCCGCCGAGGACGTCGCTCGGGTAGTGCCAGCCCAGGGTCAGGAACGAGTAGCTGACCGCGATCGCGAACGCCGCGCCCATTGCCGCCACGAGCGGCCGCCGTCGCGGCGGCGCCGCCAGCACGCAGGACAGCGCCAGCGCCATCGCCGCGGTGGCGTGACCGCTGGGCCACGACGCCGCCGCGGGAAGCTGCATGCCGGCGAGCAGCTCCGTAGGCCGGGGGTGCGCGAGCAGTGGCTTCAGCAGCTGGGTCGTGACGTTCGCCCCGAGCAGGATGGCCACGATCGCCAGCGCCACCCACAATCGCCGCCGCCCCACCGCGACCAGCACCGGCACCGCGCAGAAGTAGATGTACGGGTCCGGGTTGCACAGGCCGGCGATTAGGTTGGCCACGCGGTTGACGTGCGGCCGCCCCTGAAGGTCCCCGAAGCCGCGGAGAATCGACTGATCCGCGTGTTCGAACAGGCCGATGTGGAAGGCGGCGAACCAGGTCGCGAACAGCAGCACGAACAGGGCGCCGGCCCCGATGATCGCCGTCCTTGCGCGTTCAGGCATGGGCGTCAAGGCTAGCCCATGCCCGAGAGCCGCTTATATAGGAGTCGCCTACGCGGGCTTCTGCTCTGTGGCGTTCCGGGTGATCCGGATCTCCGGCGGGCTACCGGTGCGCTGGAGGTGGGCGTAGTGCTCCACGTCCTCGGGCGAGGCCACGTCGACGGTCAGGTCGGGGGCGAGCTCGACCCGGCCCGCTTCGTAGAGCAGTTCCTGGTATTGAGGCGCGCCATCGGGGCGGCCCTCGATGTCGAGGTCGTGCTCGCCGCAGCGAAAGGCGAAGCGCTGACCCCGCATCAGCTTCTCCTCGGTGACCTTGAACGGAACGGCCTCGGCCTCGGCCTCGGTCTCGGTGTCGACACGCAGGCGGACGTGAGCCCGCCACAGGGCGCGGGACAGACGCTCAAAGTTGCGAGCGTAGGGCGCAGGCACGATCGCGACCGGTCCGGACGGGCGCGTCTCGCCGCGGACCGCCTGCGCCACGGGCCCGACGAGTACGAACTCCACGCCGTTCGCCTTGAGCCAGCGCAGCACCCCGACCGCCTTCGGGTCGAGATGCGCGAAGTTCTTCGCGGTGGTGACCGGCTGGGAACCGAGTGCCGGTGGACGGTGTCTGAGCAGCATGGTGCTCGGTTTCGCCCCCTCGGGGCGGACTCCTTCACCGAACTTGTGTCTCAGACCGGCAGCGTGTCGACGCCCGCGAACCGTCGCGCCAGGCCCGGAGCGAACCTCGACAAGGCCCGGGCCAGCTTGGCCTCGGGCGTGACGACGGCGACCGGTTCGTCGGTGGCGATCGCCTCGACGATCTCCGCCGCGACCTGGTCCGGGGTGAAATTTCGCCGCTGGTAGAGCCGGGTCACCTGCTCGCGCAGCCGTTGCTGCTCATCCGGTGCGCGCCCCACGTAGCGGGTCACGCGGGTGATGTTGGTGGCCACGATTCCCGGACACACCGCGGTGACGCCGATTCCGTACGGGAGCAGTTCCGCCCGCAGGCACTCGCTGAGCATCAATACCGCGGCCTTCGAGGTCGAGTAGGCGGGCAGCGCCGTGTTGGGCTGGAACGCCGCCGCCGAGGCGGTGTTCACGATCTGGCCGCCCTCGCCGCGATCGATCATCGCCCTCCCGAACAGGCGGCACCCGTGGATCACCCCCATCAGGTTGACGTCGAGGATCTCCCTCCAGTCGGACGGGCCCGTCTCCATGAACGGCCCCGCGATCCCGATCCCGGCGTTGTTGATGACGACGTCCGGGACTCCGTGCTCCTCGAGCACGGTGTTGCTCAGGCGCCCCATCGCCTCGGCGTCGCTGACATCACAGGTGAACGCGTGGCCCCCGTCGATCGACGCGGCCGCCGCCGACGCCGCGGCGCCGTCACGGTCGACGAGCAGGACTTGCGCCCCGTGGCCGGCCAGCGCGACCGCGGTCGCCCTGCCGATCCCGCTGCCGGCCCCGGTGACCAGCGCCAGCCGGCCGCGGAGCTGGTCGGTGCCGCCGCCTCGTACCCACGGCGCCCGCGGCGGGTCCGATGCGCCGGCCTCGGTCTCCTCGACGTGCTCGCGGACCCACCGGGCGATCAGCTCGGGCTGCGTGCGCGGACACCAGTGCGAACCCGCGACCGCGCGCCGACGCAGCCACGGAGCGGCGCGCGGCGCGAGCTCGTAGTAGCTGCTGGCGATGAAGCGGTCGCCGCTGGGGACGATCAGCTGCACCGGGACGCGGGCCACCGCCTCCCGGCGCGGGCGCAGCAGCCGTCGCGGGATGTTGGCCCGGTACAGGTTCGCGCCGTGGAGCCCGTCCGCGGTCAGGGTGCGAGCAGGGTAGTCCGCGGTGGTGGGGATCCGCTCGACGTTGCGCAAAAACCACGCCCAGCGGGCGGGCCCCAGCGCGCCTCGCCACCAAAGGGTGGGGCCGCCCGGCGCCAGCAACACGGCGATGTACCAGGAGCGGCGAGCCCGGGCGGCGAGCGTCACCAACCGGCCCTGGCGAAGCAGTCGGCGCAGCGAGCCGCCGACCTGATCGAGCGAGGGACCGGCGATCGTCGTGAACGACGCCAGCCTGCCTTCGAACCGAGCCATGGTCGCGAACTCCCAGCCGGCGACGCCCCCCCAGTCGTGGCCGACGAGGTGTACCCTGCGGCCCGGAGCCACTTGCCCGATCACCGTCTCGAGATCGTCGGCTAGGTGACCGAAGTCGTATGCCGCAGGCCCCCGAGGGGCGCTGGACTCGCCGGCGCCGCGCACGTCATAGGCGACGAGGTGGAAGCTGCCGCGCAGCCGTTCGAGCACCGCCTCCCACATCTCCTTGGTGTCCGGGTATCCGTGGATGAACACGACCGTCGGCTGCTCGGGATCGCCGGCCTCGAGCATCGACAGCTCCGCGCCGGCGCTGGAGACGGTCCGCTTGATCGCGCCATCGATCACCGTGAGCGATGCCCTATTCCCGTCCGACGGGATAGAACCGATCCGCCACCCGCAGCCACATTCCACGGGGGACCAGCCGTCCGAGGGCCGCGCCGAGCCCGTTGATGGCGCCGGGAATCACCACCCGCTCGCCGGCTTCGAGGCCGCGCAGCGCCGCCTCGGCGACCGCCTCCGCCGAGGCCCAGATGAACCCGGGCGTGGTGGCGTCGATGTTCCCCATCCCGGCGACCGCGGGGAACTCCGTCCGCACCGGCCCCGGGCACAGGGCCGTGACCGTGACCCCGGTGGCGGCGAGCTCCTGGTGCAGCGCCTCGGTGAACGACAGCACCAGCGCCTTGGTGGCCGCGTAAGTGGACTGGCCGGGAATCGGCTGGAAGGCGGCGGTCGAGGCCACGTTCAGGATCGCGCCGCGGTCGCGCTCGACCATCGCCGGCGCGTAGCGACTGCACAGATCGACCACGGCCTCGCAGTTCACCCGCAGCATCGCGAGCTCGCGCCCGCGCTCGAGCCTGATGAACCGCGAGGCGTTGCCGAAGCCGGCGTTGTTGCAGAGGATCTCGACCGTGAGCCCCCGCTCGCTCAGCTCGCCGGCGAGCCGATCGCGCTCGGAGGCCAGGCTCAGATCGCAGCCGACCGTCTCGGCCCGGACGTCGTGTCTGGACCCGAGCTCCGAGGCCAGCTGCTCGAGCCGCTTGGTGCGCCGGGCCACGAGCGTCACGCCGTAACCACGCCGGGCGAGGCCGCGGGCGAGCTCGACGCCGATCCCGGCGGACGCGCCGGTGATCAGCGCAGTCGACTGGCTGGCGGGTGCGGGGAGCGCCATCGGGGGCTGACACTAACCGCTTCCATCGCCCGCTGGCGTACGCTGACCGTCAAATGTCCGGTGAGCGGACACCGAGCCGCCTGGTGGGCGCGCGGCCGAGCGTGTGGGTCGGGGTCGTGGTCTCGGTCGGGGCCGTCGCCGCCGCCACCGCCGCGATCTACCCGCTGAAGCACCTGGCGCCGACCGTGTCGCTGAGCGTGGTCTATCTGCCGGCGGTGCTCCTGGTATCGGCGTACTGGGGGCTCGCGCTCGGGCTGACCACTGCGCTGCTGAGCGCGACGGCGTTCAATTTCTTCCATCTGCCACCTACCGGCCGCTTCACGATCGCCGACAGCCGCAACTGGGTCGCGCTGGGGGCATTCACGATCGTGGCGGTGGTGGTGAGCACGGTCGCGGAGCTCGCCCGGAACCGGGCGCTCGAGGCGGACCGGCGGCGGGCCGAGGCTGACCTGGCCGCGGCGCTCGCGCGCGACCTGCTCGCCGAGTCCCAGACCCGCGACGGCCTGGCGGCAGCGGCGCGACACGTGGCCGAGGCGCTGGCCATCCCCTCCGCCTCGATCGTGCTCGGCCCCGGCGCCGCCGACGAGCGGCGCCGGGCGCTCGAGCTCACAGACCCGGACGGCAAGCAGATCGCCACGCTGTTCGTCCCTGCAGATCTTCCCGATGACGTCTCGGAGCGCCTGAAGAATCAGGCCGTGCCGGCGCTGGAGGCGATCGTCGCGATCGCGCTCCGGCGCGACGCCGTGCAGGCGGCGGCCGTGGAGACGGAGGCGCTCAGGCGCAGCGACGATCTCAAGACGGCACTGCTGCGAGCGGTCTCACACGATCTCCGCACGCCGCTGACGGCGATCGTCGCCGCGGGCCATGCCCTTGGGACCCGCTCGCTGACGGCAGAGGAGCAGGCCGAGCTCAGCCACGCCGTCGTCGCCGAGGGCGAGCGGCTCGCGGTGCTGGTGGAGAAGCTCCTCGACCTCTCCCAGCTCCAAGCCGGGCGCGCCGAACCGCGTCGCGACTGGATCTCGCTCGAGGACGTGCTGCTCGCCGCGCGCGAGGGCGTGGCCTCCGCCGGCGGGGGTATTCGCGTGTCCGTCGAACCGCAGTTGCCGGATGCGCGGGCGGATGCCGCGCAGCTCGAGCGGGCGTTCGCCAACCTGCTCGAGAACGCCGCCCGGTATTCAGGCGGCCGCCCGGTGTCGGTCCAAGCGCGGAGCACCGCCACCCGGCTGCTGGTGCGGATCGTCGACCAGGGCCCGGGGATCGACCCTTCCGAGCGCGACCGGATCTTCGAGCCGTTCTACCGCGGGACGCGGGCCGGTCCCGACCACTGGCCCGGATCCGGTCTGGGACTGGCGATCGCCAAGGGCTTCATCGAAGCCAATGACGGCACGATCTCCGTCGAATCGCTCCCCGGACAGGGGACGACGTTCATCGTCACCCTGCCGTTGGCGACGCCGCCGGCGAAGGTGGGGGCGTGAACCGGCCGGCCCGACCGCGGGTCCTGGTATGCGACGACGAGCAGCAGATCCTCCGGGCGCTGCGCGTGATCCTGCGCGACGACGGGTTCGAGGCCCTGCCGGCGACGACGATGGAGGAGGCGCTGGACGTGGCCGCGGTCAGCCATCCCGACGCCGCGATCATCGACCTCCTGCTCCCCGACGGGGACGGCATCGAGCTCTGCCGGCGCCTGCGGGAATGGAGCGATCTGCCGCTGCTCCTGCTCTCGGCCGTCGGCGAGGAGGAGGCCAAGGTACGGGCCCTGGCCGCGGGCGCCGACGACTACGTGACCAAGCCGTTCGGGCCCCGGGAGCTGATCGCCCGGTTGCGGGCCAATCTGCGCCGCGTCGCGCCCGAGCCCGAGCAGGCCACGATCGCCGCCGACGGACTCGAGGTCGACCTGGCCCGGCGCCAGGTCCGGGTGCAGGGGGAAGCGGTCCATCTGACCCCCACCGAGTTCGATCTGCTGCGGCTGCTGGTCCGCAATCGTGGACGGCTGATGACCCATCGCGATCTCCTGATCTCCGTCTGGGGGCCCGGCTACGCCGAGGACACGCAGGTCCTGCGGGCGCACATCGCCAATCTGCGCCGGAAAGTCGAGCCGCCCGGCGCTCCCCGTTTGATCCGCACCGAGGCCGGGGTGGGCTACCGCTTCGCGGGCTGAACGCGGCCCGCGCCACCCCCGTCCCACCCGGCGCGGGCAGCACGTGGCTGGGCGCCGGCGCCCACCGCGTCCCGGGCGGCCCCGCCGTTCACCGGCGGCGTCTCGATCACCACCCGGCACGGGCGGTGGGCCAGCAGATACGTGGCCGTGGGGCCGAGGGCGCGCTCCGACGGCGGCGCGTGGGCCGTGCCCAGGTAGATGATCTCGGCGCCGCTGCGCTCCGCCTCCTCGACGATCGCCGCGCCCGGGCTGCGGGTGCGGATCAGCCGCGTCTGCACCTTCAGGCCGGCCTTCCGGCCGGTCACCTTGGCGCTCTCGAGCACGCTCAGTCCCAGCGCCTCCTCCTTCGCCAGGCCGGCGTCGAGAGAGAGCTGGTTGGGAACGCGGAGCACGTACACCGCCTCCACGAGCGCGTCCTCGCCGACCAGCTTGGCCGCCGCGCGCAGCGCCGCGGCGTCGACGTCGGTGCCGAAGATCGGCACCAGCGCCGAGCGGTACTCGAGCTCGACGAAGAACGCCGGGCGCTCGCGCCGCTCGATCCGGTAGTCGCTGACCAGATCGAGCCCCTGGCGCCGGCGGTAGACGACGTACCCGATCAGCCCCACCACCATCCACCCGAGGCCGACGTAGCGGGCGTCGACGTGCAGCGCGATCACCGAGATCCAGGCCGCGAACGTGCCGATCCCGCCGATCACGGCCGTCAGCGGCAGATCGCGACCGCGCACCCGGATGTTCCCGGGCATCCTGTAGGGCCGGTCGCGGTCGGGATCCTTGAACCGCAGCACGACCACCGAGACGTGGGCCGTGGTGAACGACAGCATCGCCCCGAACGAGTAGAGGTTGCCGAGGAAGTCCGTCTTGCCGGGAATGAGCAGGATCCCGGCGAACACCGAGAAGCAGATGATCGTGAACCACGGGGTGCGGTGGCGCCGGTGCAGCTGGGCGAACACGCTCGGAAGCTGGCGATGCTCGGCCAGCGACCACGACAGCCGCGAGATCCCGATCAGGCCGGCGTTGGTGGCGATGAACAGGATCGTCGCCGCCAGGATCCCGACGTAGTAGCGCAGCGCGTTGGCGGCGGCGTGGGCGAGGCCGAGGTGCTGGATGATCCCGAGCACGGGATCGTTCTGGTAACCGTGCGGTGGCGCCTGGCCGAGCAGGGTGGTGGCGTGGGCGCCGTGGCCGGTCACCGGCAGCGCCGACAGGGCCACGACGGTCATCCCGGCGTAGACCCCGAGCACCGCGAACAGGATCAGGTTGACCGCCCTGGGCACATCCTTGCCCGGATCCCGCGCCTCCTCGGCCATGTTCGAGACGGTCTCGATCCCGGTGTAGGCCAGCATCGCCAGCGACAGGGCGAAGATCAGATGGGAGTAGCTCGGCACGGTGCCGAGGTGGACCTGGTGCACGAGCAGCGACGGGTTCAGCACGAGCAGCGCCCCGAGCAGGATGATCAGGCACTGCGTGACCAGGTCGGCGAGGGCGAGGAAGAAGTTCAGCTTCGCCGACTCGCCGATCCCGCGGACGTTCAGCCACGCCAGCACGGCGATCACGAGCAGCCCGCCGATCACGTCGCCCGGCGGATGCCTGAGCGCGGGCCAGAACGCGCTCAGGTAGTGGGGCACGAAGAACGCCGAGATGGCGATCGTGAGGATGTAGTCGAGGCTCAGCGCCCAGCCGGCGAAGAACGAGACCAGATCGTTGAACGCGTGGCGGGCGAACGAGGACGAGCCGCCGGCCTCCGGGAACATCGCTGCGCCCTCGGCGTAGGTCTTGGCGGTCAGCGCGAACAGGCCGCCCGCGAGCATGAACACCACCGGCGTGAGCCCCAGCGCGTACGCGGCCACGATCCCCAGCGCGTAGTAGATCGAGGAACCGACGTTTCCGTAGGCGGTCGCGAACAGACCGCCGACGCCGACGCTGCGACGTAGTCCGTGAGTCTCTATGCGGGCCATGGCCCCCACCCACGGTATGGCTCACGCCATCAAGATCCCGCTAAACATCGCCGCCGCGACGTAGAGAAAGCGCTAATTCCGCGCGGGCTAAGCTGACGGATCGCGCAGGCGATAGCCCACGCCGGGCTCGGTGATCAGATACCGCGGCCGCGACGGATCGGGCTCAAGCTTGGCGCGGATGTGGGCGACGTGGACGCGGAGGTAGTGGGTCTCCTCGCCGTACTCCGGCCCCCACACCTCCCGCAGGAGCTGGCGATGGGTGACCAGCCGCCCGTGGTGCTGGGCCAGCACCCTGACCAGGTCGAACTCGATCGGGGTCAGGTGCACTTCGGCGCCGGCGCGCGTGACCCGCCGGTCCTGGAGGTCGATCACCAGCTCCCCCAGCTCGAGCCGGGGGCTGCCGCCGGCCTCGGCCGAGCGGCGCAGGATCGCCCGCAGGCGCGCCAGCAGCTCGTCGGTCCCGAACGGCTTGGTGACGTAGTCGTCGGCGCCGGCGTCGAGCGCGCGGACCTTTTCGCGCTCGTCCCCGACCGCGGACAGGACCAGGATCGGCAGTCGGCTCCAGCGCCTGACCTCCTGGCAGACCTCGACTCCGCCGCCGTCCGGGAGCACCAGATCGAGCACCATCGCGTCGGGAGGCTTGAGCGCCAGCGCGGTCAGCGCCTCCTCCTTGGTCTCGGCGGCCTCGACCGCGTAGCCGGCGCTGCGGAGCACGATCTTCAATCCCCGCACGATCTGGGGTTCGTCGTCGACCACCAGCACCCGGGGGTCGCTCATCCAACCGCCTCCGGCTGTGGAACGACAGGAAAGCTGACCGCGAACGACGTGCCCCGGTCGGCGTCGGATTGCAGGACGATGTGCCCGCCGTTGGCCTCCACGAAGCCGCGGGCGATCGCCAGCCCCAACCCCGACCCCGAGCCGGTCTGCCCGCGCCCGTGGAAGAACGGTTCGAACACGTGCGCGCGATGCTGTGCGGGCACTCCCCGGCCCCGGTCGATGACCCGCACGGTGACCCGACCGGAGCCGGTTCCGGCCGTGATCCGGACCGGCGAGCCCGGGGGCGAGAACTTGACCGCGTTCTCGATCAGGTTCGAGAACACGCGCTCGAGTTGCGAGGCGTCGGCGCGGACCAGCGGCAGATCGCCGGGCAGCGCGAAGTCGATCGGATGCTCGGTGCGCAGATGCGCGGCCGCCGAGCCGACAACGTCGTGCAGATCGCACCAGTCGGCCTGGGGAGACACTGCGCCGGCCTGGATCTTGGACAGGTCGAGCAGGTCGTCGACGAGCTTGGCCAGGCGCGCGCTCTCGCCCTGAATGACCTCGATCAGCTCGTCCCGCTCGCTCTCGAGGAGACCGGCGGCCCGCAGCGCGTCGCCGGCGGTGGTGATGGCGGTCAGCGGGGAGCGAAGGTCGTGCGAGATCGCGTGCAGGATCGCCGTCCGCGCCACCTCCGCCCGGCGTCCCGCCTCGGTCTCGGCCTCCCGCTCGGCGACCCGCTCGCGCTCGACGGCGACGTCGATCAGCCGCCCCAGCGGCTCGGAGATCCGCTCGAGCTCGCGCGGCTCCCAGGTGGTGTCGCTGGAGACGTAGAGCCACGCCGACCGCGTCCGGGCGGGGAGCGGCACAGCAAACTCGCCGTCGCTGCGCGCGGGCACGGGCTCGAGCACCACGCGCGCGCGGCTGGCCCCGGTGGCGCGAGCCACCCGGCTGCCGATGCTCTCGAGCTGGATCCCCACGCTCTGTCCAGCGAGGATCGCCGAGGCCGCCTCCGCCAGCAGCGAGGCTTCGCGCTCGCGCGCCGCCGCCACCCGCGCCCGGCTCTCGGCCTCGGCGGCGCGCTGGCGCCCGAGCGCCGCCAGCCGGCCCACCACGACCGCGGCGATCATCAGCACCACCAGGGCGACGAAGTCCTGTGAATGGCCGATCGCCAGCTGGTGACGCGGCGTGATGTACAGGTAGTTCAAGGTGACGATCCCCAGCAGCGCGGTCGCCAGCGCCGCCAGCTGCCCATGCCGGATCGCGATCACGAGCACGGCGAGCAGGTAGAGGACACCGAGGTCCTCCGCCGGCGCCGATGAATGCAGCGCGGCGATGCACGCCGTGGCCAGGCCGACGGCAACGATCACCTCGATCACGGTCCCCAGCAGCGCCCGGGGGACGATCGCGCTCCGCTCGAACCTGATCCTCGACGTCATGGCCAGAAAGAGGCTACGCCGCGATCGGTGTGCTCCGCTTGCTCTCCGCCGGCACTGACTCGATGATCACGCGGCAGGGACGCTCGCGGAGCACGGTCTCGAGCGTCCGCCCGAACCCGGTCCCGCCGTGCGCCATCGGCATCACGATCGCCCCGGCCCGCATCTCTCTCGCCAGGTCGACGATCCTCCGCCCGGTCTGCCCGGCCCGGACCCTCTCCACGTGGCCGGAGACGCGGCGGCCGACCTGTACCTTGGCTTCCTCGATGATCGAGGCCGCCGCCGCCTCGTGCTCGGGCAGCTCCGCGCTGATCGGGCTGCTCGCCGGCACCGAGATCGTCACCAGCACGTGGATCCCGCGCCGCCGGCGTGCCGCCATCCGGGCCGCCGTCGCCATCACCTCGGGGGCGTAACCGCGCTCGTCGAAGGCGACCAGCACCGACTCGTATTCGGCTTCGGTTTCCGCGGCGGGCCTGGGGATGGCCACCTTCGTGGTCGTGGTCAGGTCCAGGCCCTGGCCGTGGCGGTAGGCGATGTACAGGCAGATGCCGAACGCCAGCCATCCCACCCCGGCGATGGCCACCTCGACGTGGAGCGCGGTCACGGTGACCCACGCCAGCAGCGTCCCCAGCCCCCCGACGATCGCGAACACGGGCAGAGGCTTGTCCCCCCATCGCACCGTTCCCGGCCCGCGATACGGGCGTGCCCGTCCCGGCTCTTTGATCCGGAGGCGGATCACGGACAGGTGCGCGATCGTGAACGACAGCATCGCTCCGAACGCGTACATGTTGCCCAGGAAGTTGGCCTGTCCCGGGATCAGCGTGAGGCATGCCACGGCTCCGAACACGATGATCCCGATCCACGGGGTGCGGAACCGTGGATGCAGCTGACGCAGCACCCCCGGCACCTGCCGATGGAGGCCCATCGAGTAGACCAGCCTCGAGACCCCGATGATCCCGGCATTGGTGGCGATGAACAGGATCGTCGCCGCCAGCAGGCCCACGTAGATCTCGCCCGCGTGCTGCAGGAGGCCGAGATGCAGGTGCTTGACGATCCCTAGGACCGGATCGCCGGCGTACCCGCCCTTGTCCTCGCTGACTCCAAGCAGCGTCTGGCAGTGGTTCCCGACGCAGCGCACCGGCAGCGCCGACAGCGCCACCGCCGGCAGCGCGGCGTAGATGGCGAACACCGCGATCACCACCCGGTTGATCGCCCTGGGGATCGTCCGGGTCTCGTCCTTGGCCTCCTCGGCCATGTTCGAGATCGTCTCGATGCCGGTGTAGGCGATCATCCCCACCGGGATCGCGATCAGGAAGTTCTTCCACGTCGGCGCTGTGCCGAGATGGACGTTGGCGATCAGGGTGTGAGGATCGAACACCAGGATCAGGCCGAGGATGACCAGCAGCACCTGGGTCGAGAAGTCGGCGATCGCCAGGCCGACGTTGACCGCCGTGGCCTCGGCGATGCCGACGACGTTGATCACGCACAGCACCGCGATCACGCCGATGCCGAAGACGATGTCCCCCGGCGAGGTCTTCAGGAAGGGGAAGAACAGCCCGCCGAGGTAGTGGGGCACGAAGAACGCGGAGATCGCGATCGTGATCACGTAGTTGAGCATCTGGCCCCAGGCGGCGAAGAACGACCAGAACTCGTTGAAGGCATGCCGCGCGAAGCTCGAGGACCCGCCCGCCTCGGGGAACATCGCCGTCGCCTCGGCGTAGGTGGCGGCGGTGAGGAAGAAGATGACGCCGCTGATCATGAACACGATCGGCGTCAGCCCCAGCGCGAGCGAGGCGACGAGCCCGAGGGCGTAGTAGATCGAGGAGCCCACGTTGCCGTACGCGCTCGACGCCAGCGCGTTGACGCCGAGCACGCGCTGCAGGCCGGGGAGCCGCCGCTCGGCCATCAGCGATCCACTCCCCGGCCGTCGGGATAAAACCTGGGCTTCCAGTCCGCCGGCGGCGCGGTGATGATCACCCGGCAGGGGGCCTTGTTGATCACGTACTTGGTCACCTCTCCCACGTAATTCTCCAACGGGCCGACCCCGCCGAGCAGCGCCCCGCCTCGAACGCGCGAGGGCTCCTCGGCGGCGAGGACGATCGCCTCGACGCCGCGCCGGCGGGCCTCGCCCACGATCGCCTGGCCGGCGCGGCGGGCCCGGACCATCGCCGTGGCGACCTCGACGCCCTCGTACTCCTCCCCCACCGCCTTGGCGCGGGCCAGCGCCTCGCGCGCCCGCCTGATCTGCGCATCGGGCAGCGGCGCGTCGAGCGGAAGCGAGAGCGGCATCTCGAACACCCAGATGGCCTCGATCACCGCCCCTTCCTCGATCACGTCATCGCGGGTCTCTCCCGCCAGCCGGCCCGCGGTCTGCACGATGTCGTCGTCGAGCGGGCCGCCGAAGATCGGCACCAGGATCGAGCCGAACTCGGGCTCGAGCGTCTCGTGGCGCAGCGCCCGCTCCGGGATCGTGACCCGGCGCAGCAGCGGCTTCTGCTCGGTCTTGCGGTAGGTCACGTACAGCGCCAGGCCGCCGATCAGCCATCCCAGCCCCACGTAGCGAGCGCCGCTGTGGAAGATCAGCACCGAGATCAGCCCGGCCACGCCGAGCACGGCGCCGATCACGGCCGGGATCGGCACCCCGACGCCCCGGAACGGCACCGACAGCGGGACCGTGAACCCGCGCTCCCGGGCCGGCTCGCGGAAGCGAAGCGCGATCACCGAGACATGCGCGATCGTGAACGCGACCAGCGCGCCCAGCGCATAGATCCCCACCAGCAGCTCCAGGTCGGTGGGCAGCACGAGCGCCGCCGCCGCCACCGAAGCGGCCGCGATGACCACGTAGGGGGTCCCCCAGCGGCCGCTGAGCCGGCCAATCGCGCTGGGGATCTGGCGGTTGGTAGCCAGCGAGTACCCGACGCGTGAGACGCCCAGCATCGCGGAGGCGGCGGCGGCTCCAAGGCCCAGGGCGCCGCCGATCGCCACCGCGTACTTGAGCACGTCGGAGACCCACACCGGCCGGAAGGCCTCGACCACGCCCAGCACCGGCGCCTGCAGGTGGCTCGTCCCCAGCTCGCTGACGCCGTCGTGGACCGGCAGCGCGGAGATGCCCACGAACGCGATCCCCACGTAGATCAGCACGATCACCGCCGAGCCGGGGAGCACGAGCCGCTTCACCTGCCGCGCGGTCGCGGTGACCTCGCCGGCCAGGCTCGCCGCCGCCTCGAGGCCCGTGAACGCGATGACGGCGATCGGGAACGCGAACGCAAGGTCGGACCAGGTCGGGGCCGTCCCGAGGTGGATCGACTGGGTCAGATGGCCCGGGTGAAAGGCGAGGATCAGCCCGAGCACGATCACCGCCGCCTGGAGCACCAGGTCGGCGCCGGTGATCGCGATCCGCCGTCGCAGTTGCCGGACGTTGACGCCGATCAGATTGTCGAAGGCGACGAAGGCGATCACCCCGAACGCGACCACGATCTGGGCCGCTCCGTGACCGAGCGGAGCCCAGAACGCAGCCAGGTAGGCCGGCACCGTGAGCGCCGCGACCGCCAGCAGGATTGCGTAGTCGAGCACGATCGCCCAGCCGGCGATGAAGCTGACGAGCTCGTTGAAGGCATAGCGCGCGAACACCGCCGAGCCGCCGCGCTCGGGATGCAGGGAGGCGCCCTCGGCGTAGGTCATCGCGGTCAGCTGGAAGAAGATCCCGCCGGCCAGGAACACCAGCGGGGTGAGGCCGTTGGCTCGGTGGGCGACCACGCCCAGCGCGAAGTAGACCGAGCTGACCGAAGTCGTGTAGACGACCGCGAACAGTGCGCGGTAGGAGAAGGGCCGCTCGTTCACGTGCGCGCTTGCCGCCGCCTCACGGATTTCTGAACTGCAGGTACAGGCGCGCGGCGCCGGCGGCGATGAACAGCAGGCCCAGGATCACGCCGGTGGCCACTGCCCCGCCGCCCGCCGCCAGCGTGCGCACCAGTAGCACGATCCCGATCACGATCATCAGGATCGACATCAGGCGCGTGGACATGCGATGGAACTGGCGCCGCTGCGGCATCTCGTGCGTAGCTTAGTGCCGGATTCGGGCGCCCCGCAGGGCGAATCTTTGCGAAATCTTGATGCCGTGCCCGGCGATCTCGATGCCGCCTTGACGGCTCCGGTCCTAGCGTTGGGTAAGCACGACAACGAGGCCGATCGATGACGATGAGACTCGCACCCCTTCTGCAAGAGCCGGCGGCGGCCGTCCGAGCCGGGTGGCCCGATCCGCGGTCGGGGCTTCGACTGCGGCTCCGGGTGCTGCTTCGCCGGGGAGCGCTGGATCGGCAGCTATCCGACGGCCTGGCCGCAGAGGGCTCCGAGGATCGAGCCTTGCGCGCGCGTCAGCTCGGGGATGCCCACACCCGTCGTCGGCTCGCCCGCTCCCTGCGCGGGTTGATCGAGGACTCGGAGCTGCCGGCCACCGAGCGCCTGAGCGCGGCGGTGCCGGTCTGCCGGCGGGCCGTGTTGCCCTGCCGGCAGGCGCTGCTCGGGTTGGCGGAGCGGCTGGAGCGGACTGATCCGGTCAACCCGTGCGGTGTGGCGCGGGTGCGGGTGCTGCTCACCGACGGCGGCAGCCCCGTGTACGACCCGCATCCGGCGCGCTCGATGAGCGACGCGATCTGGTGGATCGCCGACGGGCTCGGGCCGTCGCGCGCCGGTCGCTAGCTGCGACGGGCGGCGACGGCCGGAGGTCCGCAGGCCGGAGCGGCGGCTGGAGCATGCACAGCGCGTCACCACCGCTCCGGCGCTGCTTCACAACATCTGTATGGCTGGCCGCGGTTTCTGAATGAGCCCTTGACGTGGGGCCGGCCACGATTGGGGCCATGGATGTTGTGGCCCTACTGCTCGCGGCGCTGATATTCGGCGTGTTGCTCGCGCTCCTCTCCGGGATCGAGCGGATATGAACATTCCCCTGGGGGCGTTCATCGCTCACCTGAGCGGAGCTGACTTGTTCGGATTGGTCGTCTCCGTGCTGATCTGCGCCTACTTGCTCTATGCGCTCCTCCGGGGCGAGAAGTTATAGGCGGGCAGGAAGCCGATGACGGTCCCCGGGTGGCTCACGATCTTCCTGTTCGCGACCGTGCTGACGGCGCTGGCGCTGCCACTGGGCCGCTACATGGCGGCGGTCTACGCGGGCGAGCGGACCTTGCTGGACCCGCTGTTCCGCACGCCCGAGCGATTGCTTTACCGGATCATGCGCGTGCACCCCGACCGGGGCCAGGACTGGAAGGCATACGCCAGGAGCGTGCTCGTCTTCTCGCTCGCCGGCTGGATGCTGCTGTACCTGATCCTGCGCACCCAGACGCTGTGGGACTTCACCGGGCTGAACCCGCAGCACTTCCACTCGGGCACGTGGGACGTGACCTTCAACACCGCCTCGTCGTTCATGACCAACACGAACTGGCAGTACTACGGCGGCGAGACCACGATGAGCTACTTCAGCCAGATGGCGGGGCTGACGGTGCAGAACTTCCTCTCCGCCGGGGTTGGGATCGCGGTCGCGGTGGCGCTCATCCGGGGGATCACCGGCCGGTCGGGCAAGCACCTCGGCAACTTCTGGCAGGACCTGGTGCGCACGGTCCTGTGGGTGCTGACCCCGATCTCGTTCGCGATCGCGCTGGTGCTGGTGTTCCAGGGATCGATCCAGAACCTCTCGCACTACACGAGCTTCACCGGTCCCACCGGGCTCGCCAACACGATCGCGATGGGCCCGGTCGCCTCGCAGGAGGCGATCAAGCTGCTGGGCACAAACGGGGGCGGTTTCTTCAACACCAACTCGGCCCACCCGTTCGAGAACCCCACCGGGTTGACCAACTTCATCGAGATGCTCACGGTGCTGATCATCCCGGCGGCGCTGGTGTTCACCTATGGGCGCATGGCCGGCAAGCGCCGCCAGGGCTACGCGATCTACGCCACGATGATGGTGATGTTCCTCGGCGCCGCGGCCGTGGCCTACATCGCCGAGGCCCACGGGTCGCCGGCCCAGCACGCCGCCGGACTGCACACGCAGGTGATCGCCGGCTCCACCGGGGGCAACCTGGAAGGCAAGGAGCAGCGGTTCGGGATCGCCGGGTCCGCCCTCTACGACGTGGTCACGACCGCCACCTCGTGCGGCGCGGTGAACAGCGCGCTCGAGTCCTTCACCGGGATCGGGGGCGCGGTCCCGTTCGCGAACCTGTCCGCCAGCGAGGTGATCTTCGGCGGCGTCGGGACCGGCCTGTACTCGATCCTCCTCTACGTCCTGCTGGCCGTGTTCATCGGCGGGCTGATGGTGGGACGCACGCCCGAGTACCTGGGCAAGAAGATCGAGGCCCGCGAGATCAAGCTGGTGGCCGTCGGGCTGCTGATCACGCCCCTGGCGGCGCTGTTCTCCACCGCGCTGGCCACCGCCAGCAGCGCGGGGCGGGCGTCGATCTCGGCCGCCGCCACCGGACAGCCCCAGGGATTCTCGGAGACGTTCTACGCCTACCTCTCGCAGGCGAACAACAACGGCTCCGCGTTGGCCGGCTACGGCGGCTACGTGCAGCCGGCCGCCGGCAACCTCGGCGCCCACGGGATCACGTTCACCGACCTGCTCGGCGGCTTCACGATGATTTTCGCGCGCTACGCCCCGATCCTGTTCGCGCTGGCGGTCGCCGGCTCGCTGGCCGGCAAGCGGATCAGCCCCGTCGGCCTGGGGACGATGCGGACGGACAACCCGACGTTCGTAGTCCTGCTGATCGGCGTGATCGTGCTCGTGGGCGCGCTCACCTTCTTCCCCGCCCTGCTGCTCGGACCGATCGTGCAGGGCCTGACCAACCATCTCTATTAGCGATGAAGCGCGACATCGTCACCTCGGCGATAGGGATCCTCGTCCTCACCCTGCTGCTCGGGATCGTCTATCCGCTCGCCGTCACCGGGGTCAGCCAGGTCGCGTTCCCCGGCAACGCCAATGGCCAAAAGGTCTACGTCGATGGCAGGCTGGTCGGCTCGAAGATCATCGGCCAGAACTTCGGCGGGAACCCGCGCTACTTCCAGGGACGGCCGTCGGCGACGGTCCCGCCCAACAACGCCGCCGCGACCACGTTTTCGAACCTCGGTCCCAACAGCGTCGCCACCGAGCAGGCGATCGCTTCCAACATCCGGGCCTACATCAGGCTCAACGGCCCCTACGACCGTGTCGCGCTCACCGCCGCCAGGGTGCCTGTCGACGCGGCCGACAGCTCGGGCTCGGGCATCGACCCGGACATCTCTCCCGCCAACGCCGACATCCAGGCTCACCGCATCGCCGCCGTCCGCCACCTGCCGATGCCCGAGGTCAGGCAGCTGATCTCGAGGTACACGGCCGGGCGCGGCCTGGGCTTCTCCGGAGAACCGGGCGTGAACGTGCTCGAGCTCAACCTCGCCCTTGACCGGCTCGCCGGAGGCTCGTGATGGCCGTCACGGAGGCCCCCGAGACCCGCCCGCAGCCGCGCCCCCGCGAACGCCGGGCGATCTCAATGTTCCAGCCCGAGATCGCCCGGCGGGCGCTGGTCGCGAGCGTCCTCAAGCTCGACCCGAGGGTCCAGATCCGCAACCCGGTGATGTTCGTGGTCGAGATCGGGGCCGCGATCACGACCGCCACCTGGCTGCTCCAGGTGTTGGGCGGCAAGGCGTCCACCGGCTTCGCCGGCGGAGCCCGCGGCGGAGACCCGGCCTGGTACGCGTTCGTGATCTCGTTCTGGCTGTGGCTGACGGTCGTGTTCGCGAACATGGCCGAGGCGTTCGCCGAGGGCCGCGGCCGCGCCCAGGCGGACACGCTGCGGTCGATGCGCCAGGAGACCGTCGCCAGGCTCGAGGACGGGAGCATCAAGAGCGCCTCCGAGCTGGCCAAGGGGGACGTCGTCGTCGTCGAGGCGGACGAGCTGATCCCGGGCGACGGAACCGTGATCGAAGGCATCGCGTCCGTGGACGAGTCCGCGATCACCGGCGAGTCGGCGCCGGTGATCCGCGAGTCCGGTGGCGATCGCAGCGCGGTCACCGGCGGTACCCGCGTGCTCTCGGACCGGATCGTGGTGCAGATCACGCAGGAGCCCGGCCAGTCGTTTCTGGACCGGATGATCGGACTGGTGGAGGGGGCCGAGCGGCGCAAGACGCCGAACGAGATCGCGCTGAACATCCTCCTCGCGGGGCTGACCCTGATCTTCATGATCGTGGTGGCGACGCTGCGCCCGTTCGGCCTGTTCGCGCACACGGCGATCTCCGAGACGACGCTGATCTCGCTGCTGGTGGCGCTGATCCCGACCACGATCGGCGCGCTCCTGTCGGCGATCGGGATTGCGGGCATGGACCGACTGGTGCGCCGCAACGTCCTCGCCCTGTCCGGCCGCGCCGTCGAGGCCTCCGGGGACGTGGACGTGCTCCTGCTCGACAAGACGGGGACGATCACGATCGGCAACCGGCTGGCCGCGGAGTTCATCCCCATGCCCGGCGTCTCCGAGGCAGAGCTGGCCGAGGTGGCGCAGATGTCCTCGCTGGCGGACGAGACGCCGGAGGGCCGCTCGATCGTGGTCTTGGCCAAGCAGTACGGGATTCGCGCGCACGACATGGCCGGTCTCCAGGCCCGGTTCGTCCCCTTCACCGCCCAGACGCGGATGAGCGGCGTGGACCTCGACGGGCGTCAGCTGCGCAAGGGCGCCGGCGAGGCGATCATCTCCTTCGTCGAGGAGGAGGGTGGTCGCCAGCCGGCCGAGCTCCAGCCGGTGCTCGATCGGATCGGGCGCGAAGGCGGCACGCCCCTGGCCGTGGCCCGCGACTCGCAGGTGATGGGCGTGGTCTACCTCAAGGACACGATCAAGCAGGGAATGCGAGAGCGGTTCGACCACCTCCGCGCAATGGGCATCCGGACGGTGATGATCACCGGCGACAACCGCCTGACCGCGGCCAAGATCGCCGAGGAGTCCGGGGTCGACGACTTCCTCGCCGAGGCCACCCCCGAGGCCAAGCTGGCGCTGATCAAGGAGCAGCAGGCGGGCGGCCGGATGGTGGCCATGACCGGCGACGGCACCAACGACGCGCCCGCGCTGGCGCAGGCGGACGTCGGCGTGGCCATGAACACCGGCACCCAGGCGGCGCGCGAGGCCGGCAACATGGTCGACCTCGACTCCAATCCGACCAAGCTCATCGAGATCGTCGAGGTCGGCAAGCAGCTGCTGATCACCCGAGGCGCGCTGACCACGTTTTCGATCGCCAACGATGTGGCCAAGTACTTCGCGATCCTGCCCGCGATCTTCGTCACCACCTGGGCCACCTCGCCGGGCGGCAAGGGGCCGCTGCACGTGCTCAACATCATGAACCTGGGCACGCCAAAGTCGGCCGTGATCTCCGCCATCGTCTTCAACGCGATCATCATCCCCCTGCTGATCCCGTTGTCGCTGAAGGGCGTCCGCTACCGGCCAATCGGCGCCAGCGCCCTGCTGCGGCGAAACCTGTGGATCTACGGCCTGGGCGGCCTCATCGCCCCCTTCATCGGGATCAAGCTGATCGACCTGATCGTCCACAACCTGATCGGCGCGTAGCCTTGCCCGCCACCGTTGCGAGTTCGCTTCCGATGATCCATGGCGATTCGGCCCGCGGCCATTACAAGATCTTCCTGGGCATGGCCGCCGGGGTCGGAAAGACCTACCGGATGCTCCAGGAGGGTCAGGCCGAGGCCGAAGCCGGCCGCGACGTCCTCATCGGCTACCTCGAGCCTCACGGGCGAGCCGAGACCGTCGTCCAGGCCGACGGCCTGGAGCTCGTCCCCCGCCGCCGGGTGCGCTATCGCGACGCCGTGCTCGAGGAGATGGATCTGCCGTCGATTCTGCGCCGCGCCCCGGAGCTGTGCCTGATCGACGAGCTCGCTCACACCAACGCTCCCGGGACCGAGCACGACAAGCGCTACGAGGACATCGCCGACGTCCTCGCCGCCGGCATCGATGTGTTCTCGACCGTCAACGTCCAACATCTGGAGAGCCTCAACGACCAGGTCGCGGAGCTGACCGGGATCCGTGTCCGCGAGACGGTGCCGGATGCGGTCCTGGGCTCGGCGGACGAGGTGGTGTTGATCGACATCACGCCGCAGTCGCTGATCGAGCGCCTGCTGGCCGGGAAGGTGTACCCGGGCGAGCGCGTGCAAGCGGCACTGGAGAACTTCTTCAAGGTCGAGAACCTCTCCGCACTGCGCGAGGTCGCGCTGCGCCAGGTCGCCGAAGAGGTGGAGGCGAAGCGGATCCCCACCGACGTCGTCGCGCGCCCGGGTGACGAGCGGCTGATCGACACCGCGGCGCCCCAGGCGGTCGGAGAGCGGCTGCTGGCCCTGATCACCCCGCAGCCCAAGTCGCAGCGCGTGGTCAGGCGCGCGTGGCGGTCCGCGCAGCGGCTCGGCGCCGAGCTCGACCTGCTGTGGGTCGCCGACCACGAGCCGACCGAGGCCGAGCGCGAGCAGCTGGACGCGCTGCGCCGGCTGGCCAGCGTGCTCGGAGCCCATCTGCTGGTGGAGCGGGGCGAGGATGTCGTGGCGGTCACGCAACGGGTGGCCAGCGAGCAGGGCACCACCTACGTGCTGATGGGCACACCCAAGCCCCGCGCCGCGTGGCGGCGGCTGATCCAGCCCGCACTCCCGTACCGGCTGCTGGCGGCGCTTCCCGGCGTCGATCTGAGAATCGTCGCCGACCGGACCCAACGTAAGCAGGAGGACTCATGACTGGGCTGTTGATCGGATTGCTCGTGGTGCTGGCGGTGGCACTGGCGGTGCTGGGGCGGATGCAGTTGGCTCAGCGCCGGCGCGGCCGGCGCGCTCCCACCGCGGGCACGCGGCGGATCCTGTTCCCGTTCCTGGCCAGCGCTCTGTCGCCGCGGGCTCTGGACGCGGCCCTGCGCCTGGCCAGCGCCGAGGAGGCCACGCTCGTGCCGGTGTTCCTGGCCCGGGTCCCGCTGCAGCTTCCGGTCGGCGCATCGCTGGCGCATCAGTGCGGCCAGGCGATCCCGCTGCAAGAAGCGATCGAGCAGCGAGCGGCGGCGTTCAATGTCCCCGTGGACGCCCGGATCGAGCAGGGCAGGACATATCGCCATGCGCTCAGGCAGACCATCGCCCACGAGCACTTCGATCGCATCGTGGTCGCGGCGGCGGCCAACGGCAGCCCCGGCTTCGCCGCCGACGACGTGGCCTGGCTGCTCGATGCGGCGCCCGGCGAGATCGTCGTCCTGCGCCCCGACAAGGACGAGCGCATCGCGCCGATCGCGCGCCGGCGCCCGGTGCAGCCCGCCCTCAGTCCTTGAGGTGAAACGGCAGCGTCGCGATGACCACGTTCGTCCGCGCCTTGAGCACGCCCTCGAGCAGCCGGCCGCGCTGGTTGTGGAGGATCTCGTGCCGCCGCTTGGTCGGGATGATCTCCGGGATCAGGACGCAGATCGTCGCGTCCTCGTTCTCGACCGACTTGATGTACCTGAGCACGGTGCGGATCAGCGAGCGATGCGGGTCAAGCAGCACCTCGATCGGAATCCCCGGCCCCCACTCGTCCCAGGCGCGCTTGATCTCCGCGCACTCCTCCTCGTTCCCGGCCACGGCCACCGCCACCACCGTCTCCCCGAGCGACATGGCGCAGCTGACTGCCTTGGCGGTCATCACGTTGACGGTCGAGGTCGGAATGATCACCACGCTCTCGCGCCGCCGCGGGTGCGGCGGGGTCTTGCCCAGCCGCAGCTCGTGCGCGGCGCGGGCGTAGTAGTTCTCGGTGTAGGCGAACAGGAACATCATCACCGGGATCGCGATCACCACGACCCAGGCGCCCTCGAGGAACTTGCTGGTCAGGAACACCACCACCGCGATCGCGGTCATCACCGCGCCGGTGCCGTTGAGCGCGACGCGGAGGCGCCACCTCGGCTGATGCCCCTTGCGCCAATGGCGGACCATCCCGACCTGGCTGATCGTGAAGCCGAGGAACACGCCGATCGCGTACAGCGGGATCAGCCGGTTGGTCTCGGCCTTGACCGCGATCAGCAACAGCAGCGCGGCGAGCGCGAGCGCGACGATGCCGTGGCGGTAGACCGGCTTCTCGGCCCTCAGGTAGAACATGTGCGGGAGGCGGTGGTCGCGGGCGAGCAGGCTCATCAGCACTGGCAGACCGCCGAAGCTGGTGTTCGCGGCCAGTCCCAGCACCAGCGCCACGGCGATGTTCGAGACGTAGAACGGCCAGCCGGTCCCGAAGGCGCCGGCGGACAGCTGCGCCAGGATCGTGACCCCGCCCCGGGGAACCACGTGGTGGGCGCGGGCCAGCGTGGCCAGGCCGATGAGCATGATCCCCAGCAGTACCCCGAGGGCGATCTCCGTCCGTTGCGCCGTCCGCACCCGGGGGGCACGAAACGCGGGGACTCCGTTGGCGATCGCCTCGACTCCGGTGAGCGCCGAGCATCCCGCGGCGAACGCCTTGAGGATCAGCACGATTCCGAGCGCCTCGGTCGCCGTGACCGGAATCGGCTTCCCGATCACGGCCACGGGATGGGAGTGGAACGGCCCCACGATGATGACCGCGAACACGCTGATCAGGAACACCGCGGCCGGCAGGATGAGGACCTTGGCCGATTCTGCGATCCCAAACATGTTGATCGTCGCCAACAGGGCCAGGGCGGCTACCGACACCAACAGGAGATGGTGCGACAGCGCCGGGAACACGCTGCCGAGGCTGGCCGCCCCCGCGGCCAGGCTGACCGCGACCGTGAGCACGTAGTCGACGACGAGCGAGCCCGCCGCCAGCAGCGCCAGCCACCGACCCAGATCGGACTTGGCCACCGCGTATGCCCCGCCGCCGTCGGGATGGGCCGCGATCACCTGCGAGTAGGAGATGACCAGGACGCTCAGCATCGCCACGATCACGAGCGTCAGCGGCAGGGTCCAGCGCAGCGCCGTCGCGCCGGCGGCGACCAGCACCACGATCATCGCCTCCGGCCCGTAGGCCACGCTCGAGAGCGCGTCGAGACTGAGCGCCGAGAGCCCGGTGGTGACGCTCAGGTCGTGGCCGGGCTCGGCATGCCGACCGATGCGGCGAGGTCGTCGCTTCCCTGTGCCCCGTGGGGCCGGTTCCCGTACTTGTTGTTCCACCGGGCTGGACCTCGCCGCGGCGGCCGAGCGTGACTACGTCAGACCATTCGCCTTGAGGAATTCCTTGGCCACCAATTGTGGCGGCTGCTGGTCGAGCGCCACCGCGGCGTTCATCTTCCTGATCGCCGGCAGCGTCAACAGCGCGCTGACCTTGTCCAGGGTCTGCGCGAACGCGGGCCCCTCGGCCTGCACCACGCTCTTCTTGACCACGGGGGCGACGTTCTGGTAGCCGAACACCTTCTTGGGATCGCTCAGCAGCACGTACTTTCCGCTCGTCAGCTGAGCATCGGTGGTGAAGGCGTCGAACGCGTCGACCTGTCCGTCATCGATCGCCTTGTAGGTGATCCCGATCGCCAGCGGCACGAACGTCGGATTGATGCCGTACTCCTTCTTCAGGCCCACGAGGCCAGCGAAGCGCGTGGCGAACTCGGGCGCCCCCCCAAGCTTCAGGGAATGGCCGAGCTTCTTCAGATCCGCAATCGTGCTCACGTGGTTCTTGGCCGCGAAGGCCTTTGTCACCGCCAGCGCGTCGGAGTCGTAGAACGGGGTCTGGTTGAGCAGCTCGTACCCATGCTTCTGCGCGTAGGCCTGCGCCAGGTCATACGTCTGTTTGGCGCTGGTCGGCGGCTTCTCGTCTCCGGCGATCGCCGACAGCAACGTCCCGGTGTACTCGGGGTACATCTGGATCTGGCCCGAGGTCAGGGCCTTCCAGGTGATCTCGGAGGAGCCGATATTGCCCTTCACCGTCACCTTGTAGCCCTTGGCGGCGAGCGCCTGCGCGTAGAGAGCGCCGAGGATGTACTCCTCGGTGAAGTTCTTGTCGCCGATCGTCACCGGCGGCTTGCCGACGCCGGGGCCATTCGCGGCCGACGGGGGGGAACCCTGGGTCGGCCCCGTCGGCGTGCTCGAGGCCGCGCTCGTGCTCGTGCTCGTCGAGCTCGAGGAGCTCTTCGACGAGCTCCCGCACGCGGCAAGCGATGCGGCGAGCAGGATCGCGACCGCGGTCGCCTTGAACCATCTCATGTTGACTCCTTTTTTCGGGATCACTGCGGTCAAGTTCTCGTTCATGCGGTCGCGGTGACCGTTCATGCGTTCTCGGTGACGATCGGCGCCAGTGTCAGCGACACGTCCTCCGCTTCTTCCATCTTCACCCCACGAGGGGTCAACGCCCGCTGGACCGCGGACAGCACGAACTCCACCGCCAGCGCCAGCACGGCAATGCAGATCGCGGCTCCGAGCACGCCAGACAAGTGGTAGCTCGTCTCGTTGTTGATGATGTCGCCCAGGCTGCCGCTGTACCCGGTGAGGGCGGCGATCGTGGTCGTCGAGACGATGAACAGGGCCGCGGTTCGGATCCCGGCGAAGATCAGCGGGATCCCCAACGGCATCTCGACCTTGCGCAGGATCTCGAGTCCGGTCATCCCCATCCCCCGCGCCGCGTCGACCACATCGCGGTCGACGCCGTCGATGGCCACATACGCGTTGGTGATGATCGGGGGCACGGCCAGCACCACCAGCGCCAGCTCGACGTTGCGCAGCCCGATGCCCAGGAAGGCCACGCCGATCGCCAGCACCGCCAGGCTCGGCAGCGCGCGCCAGATGTTGCCGAGGTTGATGGCTGCGAACGACCCCTTGTGGAGATGGCCGAGCCACACTCCCATCGGCAGCGCGATCAGGATGGAGATCCCGATGCCGATGCCGGCGATCTTGAGCGTCCCGAAGGTCAGGTGGACAAGGCTCGGGAGCGGCGGCGCACCCGGCACCTGGCCGTTGCGGCCGATGAACTTCAGTGCCTCCAAGAAGTTGTTCATCAGCTCGACCGCGCCCGCGTCCACGGAGTCAGGAATCGCTGCACGATCACCAGCAGCCCGTCCGCGGCCAGCGCCAGCCCCACGGCCATCGCGCCGGCGACGATCAGCTCCGTCTTGAACACCTCGTTGGAGATCGCGGTCAGGATCGGCACGCCCAGCCCCTCGTTGTCGATCAGCGCCGCCACCGTGGCCAGTGAGATCACGGTGACGGTCGCGATCCGCAGCCCGGCAATGATCGCCGGCAGAGCCAGCGGCAGCTCGACCCGCAGCAGGGTCTGCGTCGGGCCCATGCCCATCCCGGCAGCTGCGTCGCGGACCTCGGCGGGCACCTCCCGCAGCCCGGTCAACGTGTTGCGGAACATGATCAGCAAGGTGTAGGAGACCAGCGCCACCTCGGCCGTCGTGCGGCTCAGCCCCATCCCCGGAATCGGCTCCAGCAGCTCAAACAGCGCCAGCGACGGGATCGTGTACAGGATCGAGGTCACGATCAGCACTGGGCGCTCGAACCACTGGCGGCGGTAGGCGATCAGGGCCAGCGCGGTCGAGATCGCGAACCCGATCGTGATCGCGATCACGGTCAGCACGATGTGCTGGCGGAGCGCGGGCCACAGCACCGTGCTCCAGTTCTGGGTCACCCAGTGAGGGCAGAACAGCTGGTTGTCGCGCTCGCAGGCGAACGACGACGGGCTGCCGCCAAAGTTGGGGATCACCGGACCGCCACCGCTGGCGAACACGATCACGGTGCCGACACCTTCTCGTCTTGCAGGCCGTCACCCGCGAGCAGGCCCCCCAGGAGCTCGAGAGTGACGATTCCGGCCGGCTGGTCGTGCTCGTCCACGACCGTCAGCGGCCCGCCGCCGTCGGCCAACATCTGCGACAGGGCGTCGCGAATCGTGGTCGTCAGCTGCACCCGCTGGGGGCCGGTCCCGGCACCGTTGGGCTCGAGCAGTTTCACCTCTCGCAGCGTCGCCAGCCCCAGGCGTTTCAGCGCCCGATCGGCGCCGACGAACTCGGCCACGAACTCGTCGGCGGGGTTGGTGAGGATCTCGGCCGGGGTGTCGTACTGCGCGAGGTGGCCGCCTTCGCGCAGGATCGCGATCCTGTCTCCCATCTTGATCGCCTCGTCGATGTCGTGGGTGACGAACACGACCGTCTTGCGCACGCGTTCCTGAAGGCGCAGGAACTCGTCTTGGAGCCGGGTCCGGGTGATCGGGTCGATGGCCCCGAACGGCTCGTCCATCAGCATCAGCGGCGGGTCCGCGGCCAGGGCGCGGGCCACCCCGATCCGCTGGCGCTGACCGCCCGAGAGCTGCGCCGGGTAGCGGGGACCCACGTCCGCGGGATCGAGCCCGGTCAGCTCGAGCAACTCGTTCACCCGGGCCGAGACCCGCGGTTTGTCCCATCCCAGCAGCCGGGGGACGGTGGCGATGTTCTCGGCCACCGTCTGGTGCGGGAACAGGCCGATCTGCTGGATCACGTAGCCGATCTCCCGCCGCAGCTCGTAGGGCTCGCGCTCGAGCACGCTGCGCCCGCCGAGCAGGATGTCGCCGGAGGTGAGCGGGATCATCCGGTTGATCAGCCGCATCGCCGTCGTCTTGCCCGAGCCGGAGGGCCCCACGAGCACGCAGACCTCGCCCGCGTCGACGCTCAGGCTGAGCTCTTGAATGGCCGGCTCGCGCTGCCGGGGGTAACGCTTGGAAACGCTGCGGAGCTCGAGCGTCGCCGCTTGCGGGAACGACGACAACCCCTCTGATTGGGCAGTGTTGGGAGCGGGCAAGGGAAAACCGGGCCGGGTTAGCCAATTAGCCTACTGGTATGGAGCCGCTCACTCGCCCTCGGCGGTTGCTGGTGCTCGCAATCTGCAGCATCAGCCTCCTGATCGTCGGGCTCGACACGACGATCGTCAACGTCGCCCTGCCGTCGATCCATCGCTCGCTGCACGCATCGATCTCGGGCCTCCAGTGGACCGTCGATGCGTACACGCTGGTGCTGGCCAGCCTCCTGATGCTGGCCGGTTCGACCGCCGACCGGGTCGGTCGCCGCCGGACGTTCCAAACCGGGCTGGTGGTGTTCTCGCTCGGATCGCTGCTGTGCGCGCTGGCCCCGAGCCTGCCGTTCCTGATCGGCGCCCGCGTGGTCCAGGCGATCGGCGGCGCGATGCTCAACCCGGTCGCGATGTCGATCATCCGCAACGTGTTCGAAGATCCCCGCGAGCGGGCACAGGCGATCGGGGTTTGGGGCGCGGTGTTCGGGCTCAGCATGGCGCTGGGCCCGGTGCTCGGCGGCGTCCTCGTCGACGCCATCAGCTGGCGGGCGGTGTTCGTCGTGAACCTGCCCGTGGGTGTGCTGGCAATCGTCCTCACCGCGCTGTTCGTCCCCGAGTCGCGGGCTCCACACCCACGCCGGACCGACCCCGTGGGGCAGGCGCTGGTGATCATCGCGCTGGCGTCGCTGACCTACGCGATCATCGAAGCGCCCCGCAACGGTTTGCTCTCAGCCGGGATCCTCGGCCTGTTCGTCCTCTCGGCGGCGTGCTTCGCCGGGCTCGTCCTCTACGAGCTGCGCCGGTTCGAGCCCCTGATCGAGGTCCGCTTCTTCCGCAGCGCCCCGTTCTCGGGCGCGAGCGCGATCGCCGTCTGCGTTTTCGCCGCCACCGGCGGGTTCCTGTTCCTCAACACCCTCTACCTCCAGGAGGTCCGCCACCTCTCGCCGTTGCACGCCGGGCTCTACATGCTCCCGATGGCCGGGATGATGCTGATCTGCTCGCCGCTTTCGGGCCATCTGGTCGGGCAGCGGGGTGCGCGGCTGCCGCTGCTGTTGGGAGGCGGTTGCGTGTTGATCAGCGCCCTGATGCTGACGCGCCTGGCGGCGACCAGCACCACCGCTTTCCTGTTCGTCGCCTACGTGATGTTCGGTGCCGGCACCGGGTTCGTGAACCCGCCGATCACCAATACGGCCGTCTCCGGGATGCCGCCCGCGCAGGCGGGGGTGGCGGCGGCCGTGGCCTCGACCAGCCGACAGGTCGGGATGACGCTCGGCGTCGCGGTCGTCGGCGCCGTCGCCGGGGGGACGATCACCAGCGCGCTGGGCCCCGGGTTCGCCGCCGCCACGCACTCGAGCTGGTGGATCATCGCCGGACTCGGGCTCGTCGTCGTCGTGCTGGGTGCCGTGACCACGAGCCAGTGGGCGAGCGAGACCGCGCGGATGACCGCGGAGCGGTTGACCGAGCGGCCCCGCTACGCCGGCGGCGAAGCGGCGGCCGGATGAGCGTTCACCGAGGCCTCGGGCAACGCGGACTGCGCGCGCCGAACTTGGCGATCAACGAGCGGTAGACGGCGAACGCCGGCTTGGCCGCGTAATCGGCGCGCAGCAGCCCGTCGAAGCCGAACGTCGGGCCGGGCGTAGCCGGCGGGCTCGAGTTCGCATCGCGCAGGTTGAACCACCGGTAGTCGGTGATGTTGAACGTGCCCGAGTAGGCGCGGACGGCCTCGACCAGCACACGCAGCGCGGCCGCTTGCCGCGCCTCGGTGCCGCCGACGCCGGGGACGCCGTTCTCGGTGATCCAGATCGGGACCCGCCGCCCGATCCGCGCCTTCGGCGCCAGGCAATCGCGCACGACTCCGGCGGCCTGCGCGAACGCGGCCCGATAGCCGTGGCCGGGCGCCAGCACGGGCGGGTAGATCGTGCCGGGATAGAAGTCCAGGCCGACGAAGCCGAGCGAGTCCCGGAATGCCTTCCCCCCGTGCGCGCCGAGATAGGAGAAGAACGCGGCGTCCTGGCTGGGAACGAACCGGTACGCGTAAGTGAAGCCGAACCGCAGCTGCCGGTAGCCGCGGCGGACCGCCTCCCGGTGCGCGGCCTCGATCCCCTTGATCAGCGCCTCCTCGGCGCCGGTATAGGCGCCGTCGGAGGTGTTCGGCGAGACCTTGACGTTGACCTCGTTGGTGATCGTCATCGCCACCACGCGCCGGTTGGCGCCGAACGAGTCGACGACGTGGCGCACGTAACGCACCCAGGCGCCGAGCTTTCCCACCTCGCTCGCGGCCGGGTGGTAGCGGACCTGGAGCTCGACCTCGAACCCGGCCCGCGTGTACCTCGCCGACAGCCGCCGGAAGTGGTCGATGCCGGCCTGGCCGTCGGACCAGAACAGGCGGTTGAGGCGTAGGACCAGCGCCCGTCCCGGCGGACGCAGCCGTCGCGCCGCGGCCAGATCCCGCGCCGGGTCATCGGGCGCGGAGGGCTGCTGCACGGCGCCGGCGCTGCCCGCGATCCCCGGGTCCACGCCGAATCGCACCGGCGCTCCCACCCGGGGACGGGCGCCACCGTAGCTGCCGGTGCAAGGGCGGTCGCCGCTCGCGGCGGCAGGGCTCGCCCCGGCCGCCAGCAGCGCCGCGGTCGCGATCGCGGCGGCGGGGACGATGCCGGGCGCCCGCAGCGCCGCCGCGGCCGTCGCTAGAGCGCCCGCGCGCCTGGCGGTGCGCCCGGCGGGTGCGGGCTCAGTGCCGGACTGAGGTCCTGACATGGGGCTCAAGATAGGCCAACGACGGTCCCCGCCCGCTTCCGTTGCCACCTTGAGGCTCCAGCAGGCCGGCCGGGCTGCCGCGCTCCATCGGCTTCACCCACAGCTCCTGGATCAGGATCTTGACCGTCACGATGATCGGAATGGCGACGAACAGTCCCACGAACCCGAACAACCTGTCGACGGCGACGACGCCGACGGCGACGACCGCGGGGTGGACCTTGACCGACCGCGCCACCACCAGCGGCTGGAGCACGTTGCCCTCGAGCTGGTGGGCGCCGATGTAGATCGCCGCCACCAGCAGCGCCTTCCCCGGGGAGATCGTGAGCGCGTACACGATCGGCGGGATCGAGCTGGCCAACGCCCCGAAGTAGGGGACGATGATCGCCACCGCGGTGAACACGGCGAAGAACGCGGCGAAGTCCAGGTTGATGATGCGCAGGCCGGCATAGGTGAGGCTCCCGAGCAGGACCATCCCGATCACCAGCCCTCGCAGCCACCCCAGGTAAGCGCGCGCCAACCGCGACAGGATGTGCTCGACGTGCGGGCGGCGAGTGGGGGGAAAGATCCGGATCAAGCCGTTCAGCAGCGGCTCGGGATGGATCGCCGTGTACAGCGCGGTGAGCAGGATCACCACGATCGCGGCGATCGCGGCCGCGACGCTGGCGCCAATCGACGCCAGCGGCCCGAGCAGCTTGGTCGGGTGGTGGGTGTAGCCGTTGACGAAGTGCTGTATCTGCTGCCCGACGCGGGTCGGCGAGGTTCCGGTGAGGCCGGCGACGCGGTGGCGCAGCGAGTCGACGATGTTCGGCAGCGACGCCGTGAAGTGGTTGACCTCGGAGCTGAAGACGGGAACCACGAGCGCGACCACGCCCGCCGCCGCCCCCAAGCCCAGCAGCAGCCCGATCGTCGCCCCCAGCGTACGCGGGATCCCGTATCGGGCCAGCCGCGTGGCCAGCGCCGACAGAGGGAGGGCGATGATCACCACGATCAAGACCGCGAGCACGAGCGTCACCAGCTGCTGGAAGATCAGCCCCGCCACCACCAGCCCGAAAGCGAGCAACACGGCGCGATAGAGAGCGCCCGGCGTGACGCGCGAGTTGACCATCGCACCAATCCTGCCCGCTGGGGCGCCCTTGCATGCCCCATGCCCGTGCGCGGGCGCGGACCGCGGTTCGCGAGGCTCAGTTCGGGTAACCACCTCGTCTATGACCGTCGGTGCTGACGAGCGTGAGACCCTGGGCGGCTACTCGCCTGACGAGGAGCGGCCGATTCGCAGCTATGCCTTGCTCATGTCGGCGTTCTCGGCCTTGGCCGGAGCATTTGCGCTGTGGTTCCGCTCCTCCGGGCGGGAGCTGCCGGACCGCATGCAAGGACGGGACCTGGTTCTCGTCACCGTGGCCAGTCACAAGGCGTCGCGGATGATCTCCAAGGATCGGGTGATGACCCCGGTCAGGGCCCCATTCGCCCGCTACGAGGCCGAAGGCGGACCGGGCGAGGTCAGCGAGCGCGCGCGGGGAGAGGGGCTTCGCCGGGCCATCGGCGAGCTGCTGATCTGCCCTTACTGCCTCGGGATGTGGACGAGTGCCGCGTTCACCGCCGGCCTGCTCGTGGCCCCGCGGTTCACGCGCTGGGTCGCGTCGGTGCTGGTCGCGTTCTTCGGCTCCGAGGCGTTGCAGATCGCCTATAAGAAAGCCGAGGAGAGCCTGTGAACAACCGCTGGAAGGGGACGATCGATGTCGGACGTTGAGCCGGTGGCCGTGCTCGGAGCAGGCGGCACGATGGGCTTTCCGATCGCGCGCAACCTGGCTCGCGCCGGTCTCGGGGTGCGGGCCTGGAACCGCTCGCGGGAGAAGGCAGAGGCACTTGCCGACGACGGGGTCCAGATCTGCGACACGCCGCGCGGCGCCGGTGAGGGGGCAGGCGTTGTGCTTACGATCCTCGCCGACACCGACGCCGTGATCGGTTCGATGGATGGCGAGGACGGGGCCCTGGCGGGCGCCGGCGAATCCGCCATCTGGCTGCAGATGAGCACGATCGGCGAGGCCGGGACGGACCGCTGCCTCGCTCTGGCCGGCGAGCGCGGCCTCACCCTCGTGGATGCCCCCGTGCTCGGGACCAGGCAGCCGGCCGAGCAGGGCGAGCTGGTGATCCTGGCCTCGGGTCCGGAGTCGGCGCGGCCAGGACTTGCGCCGATCCTCGACGCCGTCGGCCAGAAGACGATGTGGATCGGAGACGTCGGTGCCGGTACGCGGCTGAAGATCGCCATCAACAGCTGGGTGCTGACCGTGGTCGAGGGTGGCGCCGAGACGATCGCCCTGGCCGAGGGGCTGGGCCTCGACCCATCGCTGATCTTCGAGGCCCTTGAAGGCGGCGCGCTCGACCTCCCGTACCTGCGGATGAAGGGCAAGGCGATCGCCGAGCGCAGCTTCGAGCCCTCGTTCAAGCTCGCGCTGGCCGCCAAGGACGCCGGCCTGGTGGTGCAGTCGGCGGCGCGCCACGATCTCGACCTGCCGCTGTTCGCCGTGGTTCGCGAGCGAATGGCCGAAGGGGCCAAGGATCACGGCGAGGAGGACATGTCCGCCACCTACCTCACCAGCGCACCCTCCCGGACCGCAGCCTGAGCAACGCGGGGCGGTCTACGCCGGCAACGGCTCGACCAGCCGGGTCACCGATCGCCGCAACAGCCGCGAGACGTGCATCTGCGAGTAGCCGAGCCGCTCGCCGATCTCCCGTTGGGTCATATCGTGCAGGCAGCGCAGCGCGACGACGCGCTGCTCGAGGTCGGTGAGCTCGCTCCAGGTCCGGGCGATCGCCTCCCGGTTCTCTGCCAGCTCGAAGCCCTCCTCCTCGCTGCCGATCAGTTCCACGAGCGCCGCGGTCTCTTCGCCCTCGCGGCAGACGGAAGCGTCGAGCGACGCGGTCTCGTAGTTGCGGACGACCTCGCTGGCCTCGAGTACCTGCTCGAGGGGCCAGTCGAGCGTGTCGGCAAGCTCCTGGACGGTTGGCGAACGACCCAGCCGCTGGCACAGCCGTTCCCTCGCCTGGCCCATGGTCAGGGCATGCTCCTGCAAGTCACGGGGGACATGCACGCCCCAGCCCTTGTCGCGGAAGTGACGCTTGAGCTCACCCAGAATCGTCGGGGTGGCAAAGCTCGTGAACCTGTGGCCGAGCCGCGGGTCGAACCGGTCGAGTGCCTTCAGGAGCCCGAGGCAGGCCACCTGCACGAGGTCGTCGAGCGGTTCGTGGGTGTAGTTGTAGCGGAGCGCCATCTTGCGCGCGAACGGCAGAAAGCGCTCGACGAGCTCGTCCCTGATGGACCGCTCGCGTCCCGCGTGGTAGGCGGCGAGTAGTTCGCGATCCGTCAGCCGAGTCATGTTGGCTAGGCGACCGGGAGGGGGCTGCGACGACGCATTGACGGCCAAGAAACACCTCCGTCTCGTGATCTCAAACGTGGTGTCCGTCCGACGGTCCCCTTGTAACTCTCGGGGCCGCGTCCGAGAACCTGGATACGGGCCGCTGGCTGCCACTCCCTGCAGGTCGCAGAGCGCCACGGTCCATAGTGTCCCGCATTACGCTCGCCGAAACAGCAGTGTTGGTTTCCGGTCCTGTCGTGACACCAGCCGGGCCACCGCCCGTAGTCCAGATCGGCCAGTCCGGTGGTCGGGTTGCTCCTAGTAGTAGTCGTCCACCTGGATCTTCCAGCGCGCGTCGTCCGACCCCGGCGAGACCGAGATCTGGTAGACGCCGGGCCCGGACTTGAAAACCCGGTCCTGACTGCTGCCCTGGCCGAGATCGAACTGGTCCACGGTGGAGCCGCTGCCCACATTGGTCACGGTCGCGCTCGGCCCCGAGCAGAAGAAGATGAACGTGCACGTGCCCTGGAAACCCATGCTGTAGACGATCTCCCACCGGCTGCCGCGGATCCGGAACGGCACCGAGCGTCCGCTCCCGTCGCCCGAGAAGCTCGTCAACGGCCGCAGCCGCGGCGCCTCGGCGGCAGACAGCGCCACCGTTGACCCCGGGGCCAGGCTCGCGCCGGCGGGCGGCGACTGCCCGGTGATCGTGCCCGTGCGGACGCCCGGCGCCGGCACCTGGGTCACCGCCGATCGCAGCTTCAGCGTCCCCAGCAGCGTCTGCGCCTGGCTCGCCGAGCTGCCCACGAGGTCGGGGATCTTGACCGGGCGCGGACCGGCGCTCAGGACGACGGCGACGGTTGCGCCGTCACCCACCCTGGTGCCGGGCTGCGGACTCTGGGCGATCGCGCTGTCGCGCGGCTTGGCGCTGTAGCGGCGGCTGAAGGCGACGTGAAAGGCGTCGCGATGGGAGGTCCTGAGGACCCGGCCCTTGCCCATCCCGATCAGATCGGGCACGGTCACATGGCCCGGCGCGAGCGCCAGGGCGAACGCGGCCATTCCCGCGGCGATCAGCACCGCGAGGCCCAGCAGCGCGATCCGCTGGCGCCGTTCGGAGGGATTGAAGTTGTGCCGTCGCGAGCGCGGATTGCCGACGCGGGTCGGCGGGATCCGCGGCGGCTCGGGCGGTGGCGCGAGCACGGCGACGGCCGTGCCGGGCCCCGAGGTCGAGACGACGCGCGTGGGTTCCTCGGTGGCCGTGCGAGGGGCGGCGCCGGGGCTGCCGGCACCGGCGCCGGCACGGGCCGGGCGGGCGGCGCGGAGGGCCGGGCCGGGGCGGCGGGCCGGGCCGGGGATCGCGTCGGCGGGCACCCGCACTCGTCGCAGCGCCGCGGCCAGCTCGTGGCCGTCGTGATAGCGCGCGACCGGGTCCTTGGCCAGCGCGCGCTCGACCACCCCGACCACCGCCCGCGGGATGTCGGCCGGCAGCGGGGGCGGCGGATCGTTGACGTGCCTCAGCGCCAGCTCGACCGCGGTCTTGCCTTCGAACGGCGGATGTCCGGTGAGCATCTCGTAGAGGACGATCCCCACGCCGTAGACGTCCGTGGCCGGGCTGGTGCTCCCGCCCGAGGTCTGCTCGGGCGCCATGTACCCGGGCGTGCCGGCGATCGTCGCCACGGCGCCGTCGGTGCTGCCCTCGGCGAGCCGCGCGACGCCGAAATCGCCCACCTTGATGCGGCCCTCGCGGGTGATGAGCACGTTGGCCGGCTTGACATCGCGGTGGACCACGCGCTGCGAGTGCGCGCGGGCCAGCGCCAGGGCGAGTTGCAGCGCGACCTCGCACGCCTCCGCCGGCGCCAGCCGGCCGCTGCGCATGCGGTGGGCCAGGCTCTCGCCGTCGACGAGCTCGGCCACGTAGTAGAGCCCCTCGGGAGCCGCGCCGACGTCGAAGATCTGGATGATGCCCGGATCGCTGATCGAAGCCAGGAGCTGCGCCTCGCGCTCAAAGCTACCCGCCCACTCGGGGTCCTCGGCCCACCACGGCTTGATCACCTTCACCGCGACCCACCGCGCCAGCCGCCGGTCCCGGCCCCGGTACACGCGCCCGAACGTCCCCTCGCCGATGATGGCGTGGAGCTCGTAGCGCCCGTCGAGGGCGAGGCCGGATAGGTCGGGAGCGCGGGGCACGGACAGTCTCGGGTCGCAGGGACCGGTTCGAGGCGGATCGGGGGACGGGTTTGAGGCGAATGAGAGTAGACGCTTTGACCGTCGGCACCGCCTGTTGCGGAACCTGGCGCGCGTTCAGGGGCCTCGTCGGTCAGCGATCGTTCAGGTCGAGTACCGATATCGGTGGCTCGATCGCGGTCTCGGCGTCGGTCGGGACGATCGCGGTCCCCAGGGCGAAGAACTCGATCACGTGGCTTCCCCAGCCGTGGCTCGTCTCTGAGAGCGAGACGCCGACGATGCCCTCCGCCTCCAGGTCCTGAGCCTCGCTCTGCATCCGCTGCATGGCCAGTTCGCGCGCGTCGTAGAGCGCCTGGGTGAAGTTCGGCAGCTCAACGTTGCGCCCGCTCTGCGCGATCGTCCGCAGCGGCCCGCGCCGTCCGACGTGGTAGACGCAGCTGCCCATCACCATCCCGACCGGGCGGTGGCCGGTGCGCAGCAGCGTCCAGAACTCCTGCCCCGAGAGGTCGCTCTGAAACGGCCTGCCGTTCGGCGCCCGGTGAAGAACCCCGTCGCGGTGCTTGACCGCGGTGCCGATGGCGATGAACTCGGCCATGTTCTGGCCCCACTCGTAGCGGCCGATCTCCAGGCGCACGCCGACGATCCCGTCGGCGCCCAGCTGGTCCGCTTCCTCCTCCATCCTGGTCATCGCCAGGTGGCGGGCGCTGTACATGGCCTGCGAGAGCACCGTCAGTTCGCGGCTGGACGTCGGGCCGGCGACCTGGAACCCGATGTGGAAGATCGAGCTGCCCACGACCAGCCCAACCGGATCAAAGCCGGCCTGGGTGACGAGCAGGAACTCGTTCACGCTCAGATCCGACGTGTACAGGCCCTGGCGATTCTGTTCCAGGCGCTCGAGGCCTGACTCCGGGATGCCCTCGAGGGACTGCGGGTCGTAGTCGGTCACCTCGGCCCCAATCGAATCGCGGTCTTGACCGGAGGCGGAGCTGGGCTATCCCGGCCCGCTTGGATTGCCGTGCCCGCGGCGTGCATGGTGATCACCCACCCCCCACGTTCCACGTCGCCACGGCCGGAGACGCGGTACGGCACCCCGAACCGGCCCATGTGCCACCCATGCCGGTCGGTGGTCTGGATCGAGGAGCCCAGCGCAATCTGCTCGCGGTGAACGGAGTGCGAGAACTCGACCCCGACCGCGCCCGTTGCCTTGGCCTCCGAGACCTGGCCGCGGAGGCTCTCGCGCACGGTCTCGCGGGCGAGGGCAAACGCGCTGCTGAGCTCGGCGAGCTCCTGATTCTGAGCCGTCGTCCGGGCCCGTCGCAAGCGCGTGTAGCGGGGCGGCGAGGCAAACACGACCGCCGTCGTCGCCACCAGCCCGACCGGCTCATGGCCGGCCCTGTGGAGCTGCCAGTAGTCCTGGACCGACAGGTCGGTGAGAAGCGGCGCGTCCGACCCGGCCGAGTTCGCCAGCCGGATCGCGGTGCCGTTGACGACGTACTCGATCGTTCCCTTGCCGAGGTTGCGGTCGCTGCCACGCAGGTGAACGCCGACCACGGCGTCAGCCCCGACCTGCAAGGCCTCCTGGCGGAGGCGGTCGAGCGCGCGAAGCCGAGCCGTGTTCCATGCGGCCGTCACCGTGTCGAGCACGCACACGACCTCGGTGCGCCATTTGTAGCTGCGGACCTGGGCGATCGACGGTTCCGTGTAAACGTTCGTGAGCGCGTAACCGGTCGGCGTGGGCGCGCCGCTGAATCTGCCCGCGGCCGCATACGGGGAACCCCGGCCGAAGGACACCTTCCCGGGGTCGAGCGCCGGCAGGTACTGCCAGCCCGGGCGTACCACGCTCGCGCCCATCACCTGAGCCAGCGGCTTGGGCCCCAGCCGGTCCAGCAACGCGAACTCGTTCACCGACAGCCCGCTCGTGAACAGGGACTCCTCGCTGGCCAGCGCCCGCAGCCGTTCCTCGGCTTGGGCCGGGATCCCGCCGCTCTCGATCCGCGCCAGCGACTCGGCCTGCTCGGAATCCCCATCCTTCCTGCGGCCAAAGAAACCCGCCATCACTCGCGACCACTCCTGCTCGACTCCCCCTGCGACACTACAAGATCGACGTGCCCACAGGGACAGCTTGCACCGGGCGGGAAGTCGACGAACGGCTGCCGCCGCCGCCGTGAGCGCGCCGGAGGCCCTCAAACCGCCCCCGCCCTCCCCCGCTCGGGCTTGCCCCGTTGGTAGCAAGATGATATCATTCAGATATTGGATTTCTCCTACGCTGAGGCGATGAAAACGAGCACACTTGGTCGCATCACGTTCAGCGCGGCCCTGCTTGTCGCGGCGGGGTTGCTGCTTGCGGCTTGCGGGGGGAATCGGGCCGCGGCCGCGAGCTCCGGCTGCAAAACCGTCACCACGAACGTGGCTGCTTCGACGACGGGGGCGTCCGGCTCGTGGCCGTATTCGAACGCCGACCTCGCCAACACCCGGGACGCCACTGGGTCGACGATCTCCTCGGCAAACGTGCACAGGCTCCGGCAGGCCTGGACGTTCAAGCTCACGGGAAAGGCCACGCCCTTACGCCCGTACGGGTCGTTGACCGCGAACCCAATCGTGCAGAACGGCGTCGTCTATCTCCAGGACCTCGACTCCAACGTGTACGCGCTCGCGCTTGCGACCGGCAAGCTCGAGTGGGAGTATCGATGCAATCAGCCCGAGAGAAGTGGGCCGGGACCGAACGGCGTCGCCGTCGCCGGCGGAAAAGTGTACGGGCTCACCCCGACGGCGGCGTTTGCGCTGAGTGCCACCACCGGCCGGACGATCTGGGTCAACAGCGATCTCCTGCGAAAGGGTCAGGGCACCTTCGGAATCCAGCCACAGGTGGCCAACGGGCGGGTCTATCTGGCAAGCCAATACGGCTCGGGACCCGGCGGCGGGGTGCTGCTGGCGCTGAACGCGTCAAGCGGAGCAATGCTCTGGAGGTTCAACACGGTCGCCGGCCCAGAGCCGGGCGTGCAGTCGCTCGGCGTCGGCGCCGGCGGCGCGTGGGAGACGCCGCTGGTCAGTGGCGACGGGTCGGTCACGTACGGGATCGGCAACCCGTATCAGACCCCCGCTGCGGCAATCGCCCACCCGGCGGTCGGGCTCTACACCAATAGCGACGTGAACCTCGACGCCGCGACCGGGAAGCTCCGCTGGTACTACCAGGGCGTGCCCGACGACTTCAAGGACCACGACATGCAGGCCTCGCCGATCTCGGTGCGCACCGGTGCCGCCTCCGTGGTGATCGGCAGCGGCAAGATGGGCTACGTGTACGAGATGAACGCCAGTTCGGGCAAACTCATTTGGAGGGTCCCGGTGGGCGCCCACAACGGCCATGACAACGACTCACTCCAGGCGCTCGAGCACCGCAGCACGCTCAAGGCACCCCTCACGATCCTTCCGGGGTCGCTCGGCGGCGTCTTGACCGACCTGGCCGTCGCGCGCAACAGCGTATACGTGGCCACCTTGGACATACCGCTGACGTACACAAACTTGAATCTCCCGACCCCGACCGCGGCGGCAGGCTCTGCCACCGGCGAGGTGGAGGCGCTCAGCCTCGCGACCGGCAAGGTCGAATGGGACAAGAAGCTGCCGCAGCTGCCGCTCGGCGCCGTCACGGTCTCCAACGATCTCGTCTTCACTACGCTCTACAACGGTGTGCTGATCGCGCTCGACCGCAGCACCGGCGCCATTGTCTATCGCCGTCGGCTGCCCACGTCGGCCAACTCGCCGATCGCGATCGCCGGCAACGCCGTAATCGTTCCTGCCGGCGCCCCCCTCACGAGGACCGGCGGCGGAGCTCCGCAGATCGTGGCCTACAGGGTGCCGTAAGGGCGCCCAGCCCCATCGCGCGTGGGCGGCGACCACCAGTCACGGCTCAGCGTGGGCGGCGTCGGGATGCGTTGGGGTTGCCGGCGGCCCGTCAGGCGCATGCCCGTAGAGAATTGCCCTAACACGCTCCACGGAGTTCTGCGCGAGCTCGACCTCGACCTCGACTTCCCTGCCGTCGGCGCGGATCCGGACGACATCGTCCAGGACTTCGTCGACGACCCCCGCAAGCAGGGCCTGTCCGCCTCGACCTGAAACCCGTCAATACGGGGGTCTGAAGTACCGGGCGCGGGGTGCGGACCGGTCGCTCCGGCCGCTCCGGCGGGGGGGGCGGACCGGTCGCTCCGGCCACTCCGGGCGCGGGGTGCGGGCCGCTCGCGCCGGCCGCCACGAGCCCAGGAAAGCTGCCCAACACGACACCGCCGCTGGGCCTGGGCGAGCCGTGCCGTGCTAGGCACCACAGTCATGCACCACACGGCAGCGCTTCCAGCCCCTGCCGGCTTTGTCGCACTATGCAGCTTCCACTGCCCGCCCGCCGTCCACACACATCCCGCCCAGCGTGCCCGGCGACGCGGGCGACGCCTCCTCGCCGCCGGCGGGCGCGCGCGCTCTGACCGGCGCCGGCAGCCGCCGCCCAGGCGCCTCAAGACCCCTGATGCTGACACAGCGTCGCGCACGATCGACCGGCTCAGCATCACACAAAGCCGAGATCGCGCCGAACTGGGCCATTGCTCGGGCACGCGGTGCTTGCCGACAACGTTTCCCTGAGGTAGCACCTAAGGCGACGTCGGCCACGAGCGAGGTTCCGCGTCCGCTGTCGGATGTAGCCCTCTCCGACAGTCTCAGCGGTCGAGGTCGGAGGCTTACCTAAGCGTCGGGCGAGCGTCCTCATTGGACACCGGCTGAGACAGCTTCCGTGCCCTCAACACGGTGATTGCATCGCCGTATCCCCTGAGGTCGTGGCGTCCATCAGGCCCCCATGAGTCGAGCTGCCGCTCTACGTCGAGGTATCGCTGTGCCGCGAGAGAAGCGAACAGCTTGCGCGACATCGGCGCTCGCCAGCCCTTGCGGGAGGGCGATATCCCGCGATTGCGCCCGTCAGCATGGTGGATCACGGCGACGCCGCCAGGAGCGAGCACGCGCGCGATCTCGCTCAGATACGCAGCCTGATCACGTGGGGCGATGTGCACGAACACGTCGAACGACCAGATCGCGTCGACCGAGCCATCGGGGACCGTGGGCAGATCTGTCCCCGACGACAGCACGTAGGTGATATTGCTCGCGTCCGCGAACCGTTGGCGGCAGAGCTCGAGCGGCCGTTCGCTCACGTCTACCAAAATCAGGCGTGCTGCGCGCGACGCGAGCACCTCAGTCCAGCGTCCGGCGCCAGGCCCAATCTCGAGTACCGCGACGCCCGCCGGGATCCAGCGCATCAGCACATCCTCGATCAGCGCGTGCTTCCACTCGATCGAGGCATTCCACTCCTCCCCTCTGGTGCTCCAGTCCCAGCCGCTCCAGCGCGACCGATTCTCCGCCGCAGAGTGATCGCGCCAGCGCTGGTGCGCCGGACCGAGAACGCCACGCTCCTGCTCGGCGATCAGCCGGCGGTCCTCTAGCCCCCAGCGCAGCCGGATCGCTGGGCTACGGGCCAATCCGACGCTGCTGCGAAACCACTGGCCGAAACGAGCTGAGAGAGCACGGATCGTCACCGGGGAGCGCGTCTCGCTCATCCCACCAAGCTACAGCCCATCGCGACCGCGGAGCGACGCGCTTCCGGTTTGATCGATACTCGGCAGCGCTGGTCGTAGCCCCAACCAGCAGTTTTCGCCAAACCAGGCAAGGGCAGTGGAAAGTGTCGCCGGTGTCAAGGCGTAGGCTGTCTCCGATGAGACCGGCCCCAGGGGAATGGGATTGCCTACGCCTCGCCGCCAAGGCTGCCGATCGGCAGAAGGCGGCCGAAGCTCTGTGGCCGCCCTTCGAGGAGCGACTGAGGGAATTGGACTACAGCCCGCTGGCGATCGCGCACGCGTTTAGCAGTCTGACTGGCCCCGACACCGTCGAGGAGGCGCTGGTCGAACTCGAGGAGAACGAGCGGCTAGAGCGGGTTGTGCCAGTCCCCCTCGACTTCGAGACTGTTGAACACGAACCATCCTTGCCGGTCGGCCACTCGCTCATGATCACCGGCGTCGAGCGTGACGGTCGCGGGATCCGGATTTGGTACGAGATTCGGCCGCCCCTCTCGTCGCTAAGGTGCCGTCCGCGCGTCGAGGCGCGGGACGATTGCGACCAGGAATATTGCCGTCTCGGCGGGGGGGTCGGTCTCGCAGGATCTCAAGCCTGCGGGATCACACTGGGTAGCTTCACGGTGCCTCTTCCGCAGCCGCAGGCTTCGCTGCTGCGTGTGCGCATGAGCTGGTCGCATGACTCCACGTCAGTATGGGAGAGCCCCGCGCACGAATTGCGAATCACACTCTGAGCTTCCGCTTTGATCGAGATGCGGAAGGCGAAGAATGCGTACTGGCACTTGGTCGGGCCCGCGTTCTCTGTTGGCGCGTTGGTGCGGCCTACGGGGGGTGGACTCCCCCGTTTTCGACGACACTTGGGCGCTTCCGGTCGTAAGCCGGGGAAAGGATGGTTCTGGTGCCGAGAACGAGGCCGCATACGCACCACGAGATCATCGGTTGCTCGATCCGCCACGAGGCGCTAACAGCCGCGCTTCTGCTCCGCTGGGCGCCGCGTGGCGACTACCCCGCCTTAAGGGCGCCCTCGGAGAGGCCGCCGCTCGGCCTCTCGGTTGACGCCCTTGACTGCCTCATCATCGGGTGGGAGGATCAGCGTAGGCTGGTAGCCGCGGCGTAGCCCACGGCTCCTGTTCGTTCGTGGGTGTGCGAGTTCTTGAGAGAGGGGCTTTTGATGCTCGGTGTGTCACTGGCGGCGACCGAAGGATGTGACACCGGCAGGCGGTCGCGCGAGAGGCTGGTTGCTGTTGTGGCGGTCGTGGCGACGGCTGTGCTAGGGGTCGCGGGTTTCGGGACGTCACGCGCGTCCGCTGAGCTCATCCCCGGGAGCTCTTCCCCGGTTCAGGTCAGCCAATGCGGTCCGGGCAGCAGCGGCGCAGAGGTAGAGGAAGCAGTGGACCAGCGCTACGTGTACGACCTCTGGATGAACACCGGCTGTGGCATATCCAATTCGGGGGCGATCGCATCCGCTCGGTCGACCGACCGGGGACGGCACTTCGGCCCATCTTTCGCGGTGCCCGGATCATTCTCGCCGACTAACCCAAACAGCACCTCGTGGGACCCTGCGATTGCGGTTGCACGGAACGGAGTCGTGTACGCCGCGTTCATGTTCTTCAACGCCGACACCGAAGCGACATATCCGGTGGTAGCGGCCTCCTTCGATCACGGCCAAACGTTTTCTCAGGTCTCTGCTCTCCCGGTCCCGCGGTTCACCGATCCGATGGGGGATTGGGGTGATCGTGACTTCATCGCTGTGGCCCCGGACGGCACCGTCTATGTCACGTGGGATTACGGGCCGAGCGCTTCGGAGGTGCAGTTCATCTGCTCGCCGACCGGCAGCTGTGCATTCGGCGCCGGTGACTTCAACATCGTCATCCAGAAGTCGACCGATGGCGGTCGGTCGTGGAGCGCGGTGCACCAGGTCAGCCCTGGATTCCCGATCGGCGGTGCCGACATCGCTCCGATCGTGGCCCAGCCGGACGGGACGCTTGACGTGCTCTATCAGCGCTATCCGACAAACCCGAGGACGCTGGCTCTGAGCCCCGGCGGCGAGTACTTCACTCGCTCGCGCGACGGGGGTCAGACGTGGTCGGCCCCTGTCCAGGTCGATCCGACCGCCGGGACCGAGTCGCTGGACGAGTGGTGGATCGACTCGTCCCTCGGCACCGATCACGCGGGAAACCTGTACGCGACATGGGACACCCAGTCGGACACGACCGACGTCGGGTGGCTCGCGTACTCCATGGATGGCGGGAGGAGATGGTCAAGCCCAATCCGAGTGACGCCCGATCGGGGAGACTCCGAGGAGCTGGTCGAAGTCGTGGGCGCGCGACCCCGCGCCGCGTATGTGGCCTGGCAGACGCCCGCCGCGCCGCAGGGATATGCCACTTACATCCGGCCATTCTCGATCGACCGCGGCTGGCTGACGCCTGCCCCGACCCAGGTCTCCACTCGGTACGGCGATCCCACCATCTGGCCTGGCGACACGTTTGGCATCGCGACTCTCGGCGGTCCTGGTCACACCCGGATCGGACCACCCGCGGTGCTGAGCTGGGGCAGTGCCATCAACGGCAGTCCGGACTCGCAGATATACAGCTCCGTCGTTTCGGCCTCGCCGATGGCCTCCCGGGGAGCCGAACTCTCCGCAACCCCAGCGGCGCCGCCACGCTCCCAGGGGGCCATGTCGGAGTCACCGTTTCGAGCGGAAGGCAGAACACGCTAGCGATTGAGCATATGGACCGCCGTCGCCTGTGCTCACGGCCGCTGGGACCAGCTTTCACATTTGCCCGGACCTCCGCTACGGAGGAGCCACCGAGCACGCCGGATCATGCGTGATGCGTCTCCGAGGCGTCGACGGTGCTTCATGGCCCAACGCTGCGGTGTGGCGCTCCCGAGCCGTTTCACGCTCGGGACGAGTTCAGTGAGATCTCGGCATTGTGTGATGGCGGTCGATCGGTGAACGACGATGTGCCCGCGGCACGGCGGCCGGTCTGGAGCGCCTGGGCGACTGCTGCTGCCGGCGCCGGGGCGGCCGGTCCGAGCGCCCGCCGGCGGCGAGCAGCCCTCGCCCGCGTCGCCGGGCAGCTGCCGCCGCGCCGGATACGTGTGGGCGGCCGGCGGGCATCGGAAGCTCCATAGCGCGCCAAGGCGGGCACGCGCTGGAAGCGCTGTCGCGTTGTGCATGACCATCGTGCGTGGCACGGCACGGCTCGCCTATCCCAGCGGCGGCGCCGTGTTATGCAGGTTTTCCGGACTCGCGTAGGGGCGAGGTTTTCCGGACTCGCGTAGGGCGACGCGAGCGGCCAGCACCCCGCGCCGGAGCGGCTAGACCGGCCAGAGACAGGCAAAAAGCCAGTACCGCTACCGGGATTCGAACCCGGGTTTCCGCCGTGAGAGGGCGGCGTCCTAGTCCCCTAGACGATAGCGGCGAGGAACAGCGGGAAGCTTAGCTGGGCGCAGCTTCAGGCCCCGTGACCGGGGCTGGTCGATGACGACGGGCAATTCATCGAAATCGACCGCGCGGGGACTTGATACCTTGAGTTCTCCCCGCGGCTGTGGTGGAACGGTAGACACGCGGTCCTCAGGCGGCCGTGCCTTATCGGGCGTGGAGGTTCGAATCCTCTCAGCCGCACTCGAGCGCGAGGACGACTCACAGCCACCCCCGCTCCTCCGCCACCCGCACCGCCTCAGCCCGGTTGCGCGCATCGAGCTTCTGCATCACCGAGGACAGGTGATTGCGGACGGTCCCCGGTGACAGATAGAGGGCGCCGGCCAGCTCCGCCACGGTGGCGTACCGCCGCGAGGCGGCGAGCACCTCGTGCTCGCGGGGGGTCAGCGGGCTCTCGCCCTGACTGAGGGCCGCCGCCGCCAGTCCGGGATCGACCACGCGCTCGCCGGCGACGGCGCGCCGGATCGCCGCCGCGAGCTCGTGGGCGGGAGCGTCCTTGAGCAGGAAGCCGGAGGCGCCGCCCTCCATTGCCCGGCGCAGGTATCCGGGGCGGCCGAACGTGGTCAGGATCAAGATCCGGAGACCCGGCAGCTCCCGGCTCAGCTCCTCGGCCGCGTCGAGGCCGGTGCGTCCGGGCATCTCGATGTCCAGCAGGGCGACGTCGGGTTGCGCCGCCCGTGCCGCGGCCAGGATCTCGTCTCCGCGGGAGATCTGGGCGACGACCTCGATGTCCGGCTCCATGCCGATCAGGCTCGCGAGCGCGCCCCGCACCATCGCCTGGTCCTCGGCGATGAGGACGCGGATCACGGTGTCGGCACGGCCCGCGGCACCTGGACCGCGAGCCGGAAGCCGCCGCCGGACCGCACTCCGGACTCGACCCGGCCATGGACGCCCTGCACCCGCTCCGCCAGCCCGGCGAGCCCGTGACCGCCCCCGGAGGAGGAGCTGCCGCCGTTGCTCGACGGAGAACCGACGCCGTCGTCGACGATCTCGAGCGTCGTCCCGTCCAGCCCGGCTTTCAGGCGCAGCTCACAGTGGCGCGCGCCACTGTGGCGGATCACGTTCGTCGCACCCTCCCGCACCGCCCACGCGAGCACGGCCTCGGTCGCGGGGTCAAGCGACACCGCCGGCCGTTGCACCGAGGCATCGATGCCGGCGGCCGCCAGCGCCATCCGCGCGCCCTCCAGCTCGCCGTCGAGCGTCGGCTGGCGGTATCCGCTGACGGCCTCCCGGACCTCCCCCAGCGCTTTGCGGGCGACGCTCTCGACGTCCGCCACCTCGGTTGCCGCGTCTGCCGGCCGCTCCGGCAACAGCCGACCGGCGAGCTCGGCCTTGAGCGCGATCACCGACAGCGTGTGGCCGAGCAGATCATGGAGGTCGCGTGCGAACCGCTCGCGCTCCTCGGCGACGGCCAGCCGGGCGAGCTCGGCGCGGGCCTCGGAGAGCTCCTCGTTGCGGAGCCGGAGATCGCGGAACAGGGTCATCAGCAAGCCGATCCCGGCGGCGCTGGCGATGAAACCGACCACCGTCCCCGCGCTGGCGCCGCCGATCAGGGACGCGATGGCGGCGAAGGCCACGCACACACCGACGCCGGCGAGACCGAGCGGCGCCGGGGCGATCAAAGCCGTGCAGGCGGCGCAGTACGTGAACAGGAAGCCCCATCCCGGCCGGTCGGCCACGGTCAGCGCGGTCGCGATCACCAGCAGCGCGGCGAACAGGAGCAGGGCCAGCCGGCTGGCGTCCCTGCGCATGCGCCACTGCAGAACCAGGCCGATGTACGCGGCCACGAATGCCGCCGCGCCCGCGATCACGAGCGCGTGCGAGAGCGCGGACTCCTTTTGAGCGACCGCGTTGACCACGGGAAAGACGATGAACCCCAGCCAGATCAACGCCCCGGCCCTGCCGAGACGGGGCCCTCCCCGTTCCGAGAAGGGCCCCCTGCGATCGACCCACAGGCCGCGGAACGTCGTCTTCCCGCGATCGCTCACGACGCCTCGCCCAGGGGCTTGCGCAGGAACCTGATCATCAGGAAGAGCCCGACCGCGGTCCAGATCACCAGCGTGCGCGCGTCGGCGCCGTTGAGCCCTGCGCCCGTCGTGCGCGGATCGAAGGCGTACTGGAGGCCCTGGGCCAGCGCCCGGATCGGAAACACCTTGGCGATGTCCTGCAACCAGTGCGGCATGCCGTCGGTCGGGAACCAGATGCTGGAGATGAACGTCAAGGGCAGGATCAACAGGTTGACGTACACCGGCGCCGCCTCGGCGTTGGGGATGAACCGCGTCACCCCGATCCCGAGGGTGGTGAACGCGGCCGTGCCGAGCACCAGCATCACGATCAGCCCGGGAATCGTCGAGGCGTGAACGTGGACTCCGTAGACGGTGGCGCCGAGGCCGATCACGAGCACGGTCATGATCCCGACGATCGCCACCGTCGAGCCGATCCGCGCCGCCACGTAGGCCCACCGCGGCAGCGGCGTGCCCTGCATCCGCTTGAGCACACCCTCGTCGCGCAGGATCGCGGTCGAGATCGCCATGTTCACGAATGTAGTGGCGATGATCCCGTAGGCGAGGATCCCGGGCACGAAGAAATCGTCGTACGGGATCCCGCCGCGCGAGCTCAGGTGCTGCCCCTTGTCGAGGCTGGCGAAGATCACCAGGAACATCAGCGGGAACACGAACGTGAAGATGCCGCGTCCGCGGTTGCGCCAGTACGCGCGCTGCTCGTAACGAACCTGCCACGCGACCAGGCCGAGGTCGCGTCGCAGCGACGGATTCAGAAGGGCACTCATCGGACGACCTCCTCGGGTGTCGGCTGCTGCTCAGTGTCGGTGGAGCCGGTGAGCTCCAGATAGATGTCCTCCAGTGTCGGCTGCGAAACCGAGAAGCGCTCGAGCTCGACCCCCCGCTCGAGCGCCCAGGAGGTAATCCGCTGGGTGGCCAGGACGGGCTCGGCCGTCTGTACGAGCACGTAATCGCCGTCCATCGACTGCCGGATCGCGGGTACCTCGGGGAGATCCCCCAGCGACCACGCCGGCGGGAGCACGAACCTGACCTCCGCCGGCCTCAGATCGCGACCGCCGAGCTCGTCGGGACGGCCGCTGGCGATGATCTCGCCGGCCCGCATCACCGCAACACGGCTGGCCAGATGCTGCGCCTCGTCCATGTAGTGGGTGGTCAGGAAGATCGTCTTGCCGAGCTCGCACAGCGACTGGACCGTCGACCAGGCCTGCCGCCGGGCCGCGGGATCGAACCCCGTCGTCGGCTCATCGAGGAAGATCAGGTCGGGGTCTCCGACCAGGGCCAGCGCGAGATCGAGCCGCCGGCGCTGGCCGCCGGAGAGGCTCTTGGCGCGAACGTCCCGTTTCTCTTCGAGCTCGACGACCGCGAGCACCTCATCGACGGGGCGCCGGCGGGCGTGGTACCGGCCGTACATCTCGAGCAGCTCGGCAACGGTCAGATCGCGCTGCACGCCGGACTGCTGGAGCACGATCCCCACCCGCTCGCGCAGCGCGCGCTCACCGCGGGCCGGGTCCATACCCAGCACCTCCGCCTCGCCGCCGGTCCGCGTCCGGTAGCCCTCGAGGATCTCGACGATCGTGGTCTTACCAGCCCCATTGGGGCCGAGCAGGCAGAAAACCTCGCCGCGCGCGACCTCGAAGCTGACGCCGCGCACCGCCTCCAGTTCTCCGTAGGACTTCTTCAGGTCGCGCACTGCGAGCGCGACCTCGGTGTTCATGGAAGGGATAACTGTCATGACGAGCACGATAGGAATCGCCGGCCGCCGGCGTAAGTGGCGGGCGGCCGAAATCGAGCATGACGTTTGTCACCGCTCAGTCCGTGCTGTTCCACCGCGCGATGACCTCGGTCTCGCGCTCGAAACCGAGCTCGCAGATCGCGCCCGCCGCCAGCGCCAGGCGGGCGCCCGCGGCCACCGCCATCGCTACCCACCGGGCGGCCACCACGCGCAGGATGTGGCCGTGGGCGAACAGCAGCGCGTCCCCTTCCTCGCCCCGCAGCGGCGCGAGCACGAGGTCGGCCCGGGCGGATACCTCCTCCGGCTGTTCGCCGCCCGGACAGCCGTCACGCCACAGGATCCAGTCGGGACGCCCGGCCCGGATCTGCGGAGTCGTCAAGCCCTCATACTCGCCGTAGTCCCACTCCTTCAGATCATCAGAGAGCACCGCGCGATCGCCGAACCCGGCCAGCTCACACGTCTCTCGCGCACGCAGCAGCGGGCTGCTCAGCACGACCGCGAACTCACGGCCGGCGAGCTCGGCCCCGATCTCGGCTGCTCGCCGCCTCCCCTCCCCGAGCAACGGCAGATCGGTGCGGCTGGTGTGCCGCCCCGAGAGGCTCCACTCGGTCTGACCATGACGCACCAGGACGATCATCGCGTTCCCGCCCGCTAGCCGGAGAACGCCCTCGTGCTCGACGCCGGCGCGGAGGCCTCGAGCTCGTCGACGGCCAGCAGGGCCGCGCCGAGCACGCCCGCGCGGACGCCGTGGCGGGCGATCCGGATCGTCGTGCGCGTTCCCAGCCCCGGCAGCACGTAGCCGCCGGCGACGCGCTTGGCCGGCTCGAGCAGCAGCTCGCCGGCGCGGGCGGCGCCGCCGCCGATCACTACCTCCTCGGGATCGAAGGTGTTGATCGCGTTGGCGACGCCGATCCCGACCCGCTGTCCCCAGATCTCCACCATCCGGCGGGCGGGGAGATCCCCGTCCTCGGCCGCCTGAACGGCGTCGGCGCCGAGCACCGGCTTGCCCTCGGCCCGCAGGCGGCCGAGCTCGGACTCTGGATGGACGCTCGCCGCCTGCGCGGCCAGCCGGTCCAGGGCATGGCCCGAGGCCACGAACTCGAGCGACCCCGGCTGCGGGAACGCACCCATCGGCGTGGGCACCGCACCGGCCAGGTCGAGCCCGACGATCGTGTGCCCGAGCTCGCCGGCGCCGCCGGTGGCGCCCCGATAGATCCGGCCCCCGAGCACCAGGCCGGCGCCCACCCCGGTCCCGACCGTGAGCATCACCAGATCGCGGGCCGTCAGCCGCAGTTCGCTGTCGTGCGCCTCGGCCAGGGCCGCCACGGTGGCATCGTTGTCGACGAACACGGGGATCCCGAGGCGCTCGGAGAGCACCCTCCGCAGAGCTACGTCCTTGAGCGGAATATTCACCGAGGACACGACCCGGCCGGTGTCGAACTCGACCACCGACGGGACGCCCATCCCCACCGCCTGAAGGTCATCCCGACGCAGCTCGTCGACGATCCCCACGATCTGATCGATCAGCGCCGCGCTGCCGCTCAAGTCGGTCGGCCGCAGCAGGGACTCGCCGAGATCTCGATCGTGGAGCACCGCGGCGGCGAGCTTGGTGCCGCCGACATCGATCCCGAGGACGCTCACAGGCGCTCCGCCGCCGCGGGATCGAGCAGCACCGTGATCTCGTCCCTCACCGACGGGAGCAGCGATGCGGGCACGTGGGGATCGGGCTTGGCCTCCGGGCCGAAGGCCGCGGCCACCGCCTGCGCCTTCGAGGACCCGATGGCCAGGAACACCACCTCCCGGGCGGCGCGGAGCGCGGCCAGCGTCATCGTGATGCGCGGCACGAACGGCTCCAGCCCCGCCTGCTCGACGCCCAGGACAAGCCGCGAATCCTCGTTCAGTGTGGACTGATCGGGAAACAGCGAGGCCATGTGGCCGTCCGGGCCGATCCCCAGCAGCAGCACGTCGAAGGCCGGCGGCCCCGCCGCCCGCAACTGCCGTTCATAGTCCTCGGCCCCGTCCGTCGGTCCCAGCTCGCCCTTCATCCGGCGCACCTGGGGCTGGTTCTCCTCCCCCAAGGGGTCCAGGAGCGACCGCTTGGCCAGCAGGTAATTCGAGCGCTCGTCATCGGGCGCGACGCAGCGCTCGTCGCCGAACCAGAACGTGGTCTGCGTCACGTCCAGGCTGACCGCCCGCACCGCCTTCACGAGCTCTTCGTATGCGGCCTTCGGCGTCGATCCGCCGGTGAGCACCACGTCCCCCCCGCCGGCGGCGGCGCCGACGAGCATCGCCGCGCAGACGCGCTCGGGATTCTCGACGACCTCGATCTCGACCGTCATGCCGGACTGAGCTCCCGCGCCGCATCGAGCGCCGGGCCGTAGGTGGGATTGCGCAGCAGCGCCTGCCGTACCCCCTCGCCGAGAATCCCGCCCTCGCCCCGAGACGCGCCCAGGACCTGCCAGACGCGTTCCTCCCCGTCGGGCGAGCGCTGCCTGGCGCACAGTCCTCCACGCGCACGATCGAGCGAGAACGCAAACCCGGACCGGCAGTGCACGGTGACGCCGGCCAGTCCCGGCACGTCTTGCTCCGCGGGTTCGAGCTCCAACTCGACCCTGTCCCCGTTACGGGCGGCCGCGCCGTGGAGCCGACCCGGCTGATCGCCGCTGAGGAGCGCGGGCGTCCAGTGCAGCCGCGACGCCAGCCATCCGAGCAGCAGCAAGGCGCTGGCCGTCGAGGCGGAGCTGTGGCGGACCGACACGCCGCTCAGGGAGGCGAGCATCGGCCGCCGGTCGCGGGGATCGAAGCTCGCCGCCAGTCGCTCGCGCCACGGAGTCGTGCGCAGCCAGGCGAGGTCGACGACGTAAGCCGTGCGCAGCGCCTCGGCCGCCCGGGCAAGCCCGGCCCCGGCGTCGAGCCCGTCGTCTGAATCGAGCAGCCGCACGTCGATCATGCCCGTCACCGTCCTGACCGCTTCTTCGTGACCGTGAGGGGACCAGAGCACGGTCGGCAGTTCGGAGACGAGCACGGGATCGATGATCGTGTCGAGCCGGCCGAGGTGTTCGGGCCCCATGTCGATCTCGACCTGCTCGCGAATAACTCCCAGTCCCGAGGACGGCTCCTCGTAGGACATGACGGCGGTGGCATCGAGCGTCGTCCGTCTCTCCTCGACCGCGCACAGGAGAGTCCGAGAGGCGTGATAGCGGCCGACCCGCTCCAGCCGGTTGGCGATCTCACCCTTCCATTCGCGGTCGACGATCACCACCAGGTTGAGGACCCGGGCCGGGGCCAGCGCGTGGTTGGCCGCATGGCGGTCGCGCAGCAGCTCCCGCAGCGCAGCGTCGATCGCGTCGGGATTGGTGTCCCGCGCTGCCCAGACGTCCTCGCTCACGCCCGATCCTCACGCATCGGCTCAGAGGCGACGCCAGCGATTGCCTTGATTCAGCAGGGCGTCGGCTTCGGGGGGTCCCGCCGAGCCGGACTCGTACTGGGGGATCGGCGATGTCCGGTCCTCGTGCCAAGCGGTCAGGATCGGGTCGATGATGCCCCACAGAGCCTCGATCTCGTCGTTGCGAGTGAACAGCGTGGCGTCGCCACGCATCGTGTCGAGGATCAGCCGCTCGTAGGCCTCGGGGGATTCGGACATGAACGAGGTGCCGTAGCGGAACTCCATGTTCACCGGACGAATCCGCATCAGCGCGCCCGGGATCTTGGCCCCCAACGACACCGACACGCCCTCGTCGGGCTGCACGGTGAGAAGCACCTGGTTGGCTTGTACGCCGACGGAGCCGGTGCTGCGGAAGGCCAGATGCGGGACCGGTTTCAGCGTGACCGCGATCTCGGTCAGCTTCCGCGACAGGCGCTTACCGGTCCGCAGATAGAACGGGACGCCGGCCCACCGCCAGTTCGAGACGTGCAGGCGGAGCGCCGCGTAGGTCTCGGTGCGCGAGTCCGGCGCGACGCCCTCCTCCTCGCGGTATCCCGGGACCGCGGTGCCGCCCACGACGCCGGGGCCGTACTGCGCCCGCACCGCCATCGAGGCCACCTCGGCGGGCGCCGGGGGCACGATCGCCTCCAGCACCTTGAGCTTCTCGTCCCGCAGCCGGTTGGCCTCGAAGGTCGCCGGGGGCTCCATCGTCAGCAGCGCCAACAACTGCATCATGTGATTCTGAACCAGGTCGCGCAGCGCCCCCGCCCCCTCGTAGTAGCCGGCCCGGCCCTCGATCCCGATGTCCTCGGCGGCGGTGATCTGCACGTTGTCGATGAAGTTGCGGTTCCACACCGGCTCGAACAGGGCATTGGCGAACCGCAGCGCCATCAGGTTCTGGACCGTCTCCTTGCCCAGGTAGTGGTCGATCCGGTACACCTGCGACTCGTCGAACACGCTCAGGACCTCGGCGTTGAGCTCCCGGGCCGAGGCCAGGTCATAGCCGAACGGCTTCTCGATCACGATCCGCGTCTGCGCGTGCTCGGCCTGACTCAGTCCCGCGGCGCCTAGCTTGCCCGCGATCAGCGGGAAGAACTGGGGGGCCGTCGAGAGATAGAAGACGCGGTCGAGCCGCTCGCCGGCGTGCTCGTCGAACTCGGCCAGGGTCCGCTCGACGTCGGCGTACACGGTGTCCTGGTCGAACGATCCCGGGAGATAGCGCATATCGCAGAGAAGGCCCTGGAGTACGTCGGGATCGGGCGTTCGGCGCGAGAAGCGCTCGATCGATTCGCGGGCCATGGCGCGGAACTCCTCGTGCGACCAGGTGCTGCGGGACACGCCGATCAACTCGAAGCGCTCCGGGAGGGCCCCTTCGTGGGCCAGGTTGTAGAGGGCCGGAAACAGCTTGCGGTGCGCGAGGTCGCCGGTGGCGCCGAAGATCACCAGCGCCGTCGGGTGGACCGGCAGCCGTTCGAGGCCCTCGACGAGCGGGTTCTCCGCGGTTTGGTCCTCGACCGTTGTTGTCACCACGCTGAGAGCCTCTCGCGATCGCTCGGGGCTAGGCCTTCTTCACCACGTGCCCGCCGAACTGATTGCGCAGCGCGGCCAGCATCCGTGCCGTGTAGTCGCCGTCTCCGCGCGAGGCGAAGCGCGTGAACAGGGACGCCGCCAGCACCGGCATCGGCACGTCATGTTCGATCCCCGACTCGAGCGTCCAGCGTCCCTCCCCCGAGTCCTCCACCCAGCCTTCCACCCCCTCGAGCTCGGGACCGTCCTCCGCGTACGCGCGGGCCACGAGCTCGAGCAACCAGGAGCGGACCACCGACCCCGTCCCCCACAGTCTCGCGATCTGCTCGACGTCGAGGCCGTACTCGGAGCGGTGCAGCAGCTCGAACCCCTCCGCGTAGCCCTGCATCAGCGAGTACTCGATGCCGTTGTGGACCATCTTCACGTAGTGGCCCGAGCCCGCAGTCCCCATCCGTGCCCACCCGGCCGCCGGCTCCTCGTCCGGTCCCGCACGCGGGCCCAGCACATCGAGGATCGGCGCCAGCCGAGCGATCGGCTCCTCGTCGCCGCCGACCATCATGCAGTACCCCACCTCGAGCCCCCACACGCCGCCGCTCGTACCGACGTCGACGAACGCCACCCCGTGCTCCCCACACTGGGCATGGCGCGCGATCGACTCGGTCCATTTCGAGTTGCCCCCGTCGACGACCATGTCGCCCGCGGACAGCAGTCCCAGCAGGGCGTCGATCGTCTTCTGGGTGGGGTCGCCGGCGGGGACCATGATCCACACCGTACGCGGCGGCGAGAGCTGGCCGACCAGATCCTCGAGCGAGCTCGCGCCCAGGGCGCCGTGGTCCTCGGCCGCCTGGACGGCCGCAGCGCTGAAGTCGAACGCGACCACCTCGTGATCGGAGTCGCGCTTGATGCGGTGGACCATGTTCCCGCCCATCTTGCCCAGCCCGATGAATCCGATCTGCATCTCGTCTCAGCTCCCGTTGAGTAATCCGGCAGTCCGACCGCTTGGCTCGGTGGTGGTCATCCTCCGATCAGATTGCTACCCACATCCGCGATGCGATGCGCGGTGATCCCGAAGTGGGCGTAGACGTCCTTCGCCGGGCCGGACTCGCCGAACGTCTCCATGCCCACAAACGCGCCGTCCGGCCCGATCCAGCGGTCCCACCCGAACGGGCTCGCCGCCTCCACCGCCAGCCTGGCCGGGCAGGTGGCGGGCAGGACCTGCTCGCGATAGGCCTCGTCGGCATGGGTGAAGTTCTCCATGCACGGCATGCTCACGACCCGCACACGGATCCCGTCGAGCAGGTCCGCGGCCTCGAGGCACAGCGAGACCTCCGACCCGGTGGCGATCAGGATCAGCTCCGGGGCCCCGCCCTCGGCGTCGCGCAACACGTACGCGCCGCGCTCGATCGCGTCGTCCGGGATCGCGTCGGGATCGAGGATCGGCACGTTCTGACGGGTGAGAGCAAGCGCCGTCGGGCCGTCGTCGTGGCGCAGGGCGAACCGCCACGCCAACGCGGTCTCGTTGGCGTCGGCCGGTCGCACGACGAGCAGCCGGGGCATCGCCCGCAAGCCTGCCAGCTGCTCGATCGGCTGGTGCGTGGGGCCGTCCTCGCCAAGCCCGATCGAGTCGTGGGTGTAGATCCAGATCGCGGGCCGCTTCATCAGCGCCGAGATCCGGACCGCGCCGCGCATGTAGTCCGAGAAAGTGAAGAACGTCGCCCCGAAGGCGCGGAACCCGTGGAGCCCGAGGCCGTTGACGATCGCGCCCATTCCGTGCTCACGGACGCCGAAGCGCAGGTTGCGGCCCTCGTAGGTTCCCTTCTCCACGTCGCCGCCGCCGGCGATGTCGGTGTTGGTCGAGGTCGCGAGGTCGGCGGAGCCACCGACCAGGTGCGGGATCGCTGCCGCCGCCCACTGGATCACATTCTCGGATGCCTTGCGGGTCGCGATCGGATCATCGCCGGGATCGAACCGCGGCACGTCGCCGTCCCACCCGGCGGGCATCTCGCCGGCGTCGATCATGCTCAGCAGCCGTGCCTTCTCGGGGAAGGCTTCGCGGTAGGCGGCGAACCGCTCCTCCCACTCGGCCTCCTGCTCGCGTCCGCGTTCACAACAGCTGCGGAAGTGGGCCAGGGCCTCCTCGGGGACGTAGAAGTGCTTGTCCGGATCCCAGCCGTAGGCCTCTTTCGTCAGCCGCACCTCGTCCTCGCCCAGCGGCGAGCCGTGTGCGCTCGAGGTGTCCTGCTTGTGCGGGCTGCCGTAGCCGATGTGAGAGCGGACGATGATCAGCGACGGGCGATCGTCGACTGCCATCGCCGCGCGCGTGGCTTCCTCGAGCCGGCCCAGCGACAAGTCCTCGCCGACGTTCTGGACGTGCCACTCGTAGGCCTCGTAGCGCTTGGCCACATCCTCGGAGAACGATTGCGAAGTCGGCCCCGCGAGCTGGATCTTGTTGTCGTCGTAGAACGCGATCAGGCTGCCCAGGCCGAGGTGTCCGGCGAGCGACGACGCCTCGGAGGCGACCCCCTCCTGGACGTCTCCGTCGGAGGCGATCGTGAAGATGTGGTGGCTCACGATCTCGTGGCCGTCTTCGTTGAACCGGGCGGCGAGCATGCGCTCGGCCAGCGCCAGTCCCACCGACATCGAGATCCCCTGTCCGAGCGGGCCGGTCGTGGCCTCGATGCCGGGGGAATCCCAGTATTCGGGATGGCCTGCGGTCGGCGAGCCGACCTGGCGGAAGTTCTTGATGTCCTCGAGCGTCAGCGGATAGCCGGTGAGGTACAGCATCGAATAGAGCAACATCGACGCGTGCCCGGCGGAGAGCACGAACCGATCACGGTCCATCCACTTCGGGTTCGACGGGTTGTGGCGCATGATCCGCATGTAGAGCACGTAGGCCAGCGGAGCGAGCGCCATCGGGGTCCCCGGATGGCCTGAGTTGGCTTTCTGGACCGCGTCCATGGACAGCGTCCGGATCGTGTCGACACACAGTTCCTCGAGCTTCGTGGTGGCGGTTTCGGTCGCGGTCATGACGAACAGCCGGTGCGAGCGGAGAGGGCCACCGGCCTCAGCATAGACAGAACCCGGAGTTGGCAGACGGCGCCGGTGTGCCCGTCTCGCGAAGCGGTCGACGATCTCATCCGAGACGATCTCATCCGAACAGCACTCCGAACCGCCGATACTCCTCGACCGGCACCGTCCGCAGCTCCGCCACCGCGTCGGCCAGCGGCACGAGCTCGATCTCGGTCCCGCGCAGCGCCGTCATCATCCCCCAGGCCCCTTCGTGGGCGGCGTCGATGGCAGCGAGGCCGAACCTCGTCGCCAGCACGCGGTCGAAAGCGGTCGGCGTACCCCCGCGCTGCACGTGACCGAGCACCGTCGCTCGCGTCTCGAAGCCCGTGCGCTGCTCGATCTCCTGCTCCAGGCGATGACCGATTCCCCCCAGTCGCGGATGACCGAACTCGTCGAGCTGGCCGGCCGCCACCGTCATGGTGTCCGCCTTGGGCATCGCCCCCTCGGCGGCGACGACGATCGAGAACGGCCGGCCCCGGTCGTGCCGGCGGCGGATCAGCCGGCACACGTCGTCGATGTCGAACGGGATCTCCGGGATCAGGATCACGTCGGCACCGCCGGCGACGCCGGAATGCAGCGCGATCCATCCGGCATGGCGTCCCATCACCTCGACTACGAGGATCCGGTGGTGGCTCTCGGCGGTGGTGTGCAGGCGGTCGATGGCCTCGCTGGCGACGTGGAGCGCGGTGTCGAATCCGAACGTCACGTCCGTGGCCGCAAGGTCGTTGTCGATCGTCTTGGGCACCCCGAGCACGTTCAGGCCTTCGCTGTGCAGGCGCTGCGCCGCTCCCAGCGTGTCCTCGCCGCCGATCGCGATCAGCCCGTCGAGACGGTTTCGCTCGAGCGTTTCGCCGATCAGGTCCACTCCCTCCTCGCGCTTGAACGGGTTCGTGCGCGAGCTCCCGAGAATGGTGCCCCCACGGGGCAGGATCCCGCGGGTCGACTCGATTGTCAGTTCGTCGGATGCGTCTTCGAGGACCCCCCACCAGCCGTCGCGAAAGCCCAGCAGCTGGTCGTCGTAGGCGTCGATCCCCTTGCGGACGATGGCACGGATGACCGCGTTCAGGCCGGGGCAGTCGCCTCCACCGGTGAGCATTCCGATGCGCATCGGCCCGGAATCCTATTCAGGCAACGCCCATCGAAATGGTTACGGAGTTGTAGGATCCGGGTGGGATGCAAGCGCGCGGAACTCGGCGGCTGCTAGCCGGGGCCGGCGGTTTGGCGGCGGCCGCCGTGGCGGCAACCGCTCTACAGCGGCAGCACATGCGACGGATCGCCGCCGACCCGCAGGACGCGGTGCTTCGTGCGCCTCTGGCGGGCCGGCCGATGGCCGTCGCCTCCGCCGATGGGACGCGGCTGCACGTTGAGGTGTTCGGGGCCGAGAGCGGGCAGACGATCGTGCTCGCGCACGGATGGACCGAGACGCTGGCCTTCTGGACCTACGTGATCCGGACCCTCGCCGCGAAGGGCTTCCGGGTCGTCGCCTACGACCTCAGGGGCCACGGCGACAGCGCGGCCGCGACCGGCGGCGACTATGCCATCGCCCGGTTCGGAGAAGATCTGGAGGCAGTGCTGGGGGCGGTGCTGACGAGCGAGCAGCGTGCGGTGCTCGTCGGCCACTCGCTCGGCGCGATGTCGATTGCCGCGTGGGCCGCGCACCACGAGGTCGATCGCCACGCCAGCGGGGCCGCGCTGCTGAACACCGGGGTCGGCGAGCTGCTCGCCGAGCAACTGCTGATCCCGGTCCCCTGGATCGCCCAGGCCATCAACCGGGCGCTGCCCCCGACCAGCTTCGTCGGCTTCCGGGGCCCGATCCCGCGCTACTCGACGCCGCTCAGCCACGCCGCGATCCGCTACGTCGCCTTCGGGCCGACGGCGTCCCCGGCGCAGGTGGCGTTCTACGAGCAGATGTTGTTCGCCTGTCCGCCCGACGTGCGCGCCGACGTCGGCATCGCGCTGTCGGAGGTCGAGCTCCACGCGGCGCTCGCGCGGCTGACCGTGCCGGCGCTGGTGGTGGCGGGCTCGGACGACAAGCTGACCCCTCCGTCCCACGCAGAACGGATCGCCGCGGAGCTGCCTCGGCTGCGCAAGCTGGTCGTGCTACCCGAGACCGGCCACATGTCCCCGCTCGAGCGGCCGCGGGAAGTCAGCGACCTGCTGGTCGAGCTGGCCGGGGAGGTCGCCTCGGGTGATGCGGTCAGAGCCGCCTGACACCGTGTGAAGCACGCGGACGCCCTCCGTGCCACAGTTACGGGTCATGACCGGGAGGAGCAGGGAAAAGCTATGACCACCGGACCGATGTGCCGCGTCCTCGACGAGGACCCCGACCTGGCCGAGGCCGTTCCCGAGGACCGGCGAGATCGGGCGATCGACGAGCTGGCGGCCCGAGAGCTGCGCCTGCCCTGCGGTCCATGGTCGGCCGAAGCGCCCCCCCACGATGGCGGGATCGGACTGCTCGTGCTGAGGGGGATGATGATCCGTCGCGTGGGTCTGGAAGGACGCTACGGCGCCGAGCTTCTCGGCGAGTGTGACGTTCTCAGACCGTGGCAGGGCGAGGACGGATCGCCGACGCTGCCCACCGTCACGGGGTGGTCGGTGATCGAGCCGACTCGGCTCGCCGTGCTCGATCTCCCGTTCGCAAAATTGCTGTCGGACTACCCCGAGCTGGTCGGTCGACTGATTGGGCGAGCCCTGGGGCGATCCCGGAACCTGACCGTGAACATGGCGATCGTTCACCAGGCGCGAGTCGACATTCGGCTGCTCATGCTGTTCTGGCACCTGGCGGGACGGTGGGGTCGCGTGCGCAGCGATGGCACGATGCTGCCGCTCCGCCTGACCCACACGGTGCTGGCCGATCTCGTCGCCGCACGCCGTCCCACCGTGACCAGCGCGCTGTCGGAGCTGACGCGCCGGGGCCTGGTGCGGTTGGCCCACGACGGGTGGCTGCTCGTGGGCGAGCCGCCGGGCGAACTGCTGGACGTGGGGGCCATGGTGCTGGGGACAATCGGCTAGCCTCACGCCCTGCAAGGGGGCCCGCGTGCACATCGACCCGTACATCGTTCTCGGCAGCGCGATCGTGGGGCTGCTGGTCGGCATGACCGGCGCCGGCGGCGGCGCGCTGATGACCCCGATGTTGATCCTGTTGTTCGGCGTCACCCCGGCGACGGCGATCTCGAGCGATCTCGTCGCGGCGGTCGTGATGCGGCCGATCGGCGCCGGCGTTCACCTCCGCGCCGGGACGGTCAACCTGCGCCTGGTCCGGTGGATGGTGCTCGGCTCGGTGCCGGCGGCGTTTCTCGGGGCCTACCTGCTGCACGTGATCGGAAACACCAAATCCGCGCAGAGCAACATCGAGGTGGCGCTGGGCATCGCGCTGCTCGTGGGAGCCAGCGCGATGGTCTTGCGCTACGTGCTCGACCGCGTGACCGGCCAGCGGCGCCTGGGCGTCGTCGGCGACTTGAACCCACGCCCGTTGCGCACGGTCGCGATCGGCGTGATCGGGGGACTGATCGTGGGCATGACCTCGGTCGGCTCGGGGTCGTTGATGATCGTGCTGCTGCTGTTCGTCTACCCGGCGATCGGGGCCAACCAGCTGGTCGGCACCGACCTCACGCAGGCGGTGCCGCTGACCGTCGCCGCCGCGCTGGGGGCGCTCGCCTTCGGTCACGTGGAGGTGGGGGTGACCGCCTCGTTGATCATCGGCAGCGTCCCGGCGGTGCTGATCGGCGCAATGCTGTCCTCGAGCGTCCCCGACCGCTACGTCCGGCCCGCGATCGCATTCGTGATTTTTGCTTCGGGTCTGAAATACGTGGGCCTCGGGACGACCGCGCTCGGCTGGACGCTGTGCGCGGTGCTGTTGGGCGTGGGCACGGCGTGGCTGGTTTACGCCCGGCCCTGGCGCCGGATGGGCGCACCGGAGGCGGTGGCCAGGATCGGCCCGGAAGAGGACGCCGCCGACGTGGCCCTGGCGCGCAAGCGACGGGCGTGAGATCCGCTCACGGGATCTCGAGTCCGCGAAGCCACTCCTCGATCGCGGCCCTGATCGCCGCGGGGTCCTTGCGCAGACTATGGTCGCCGGGGACCTGGGCTACGGTGCGGCGCCGCGCCGGCGTCGGCATCCCGAATGGATCTCGCTCACCCTGCACGATCAGCGTGGGCACCGTCACCAGATCCAGCTCCGGCAGGCGCGTCTGCGGCGGTCCTGAGCGACGCGGCGGCCGCAACGGGAATGCCAGGCACAACACGGCCACCGCGCCGCACGCGGCCGCGGTGCGGCAGGCGACCCGCGCGCCCAGCGAGCGCCCGCCGGCGATCAGCGGCAGCTGCCGCAGTTCCCCGGCGCGCAGCCGCTCGAGGACGGCGAGCCACGCCGCGTCGAGCTGCCTCGGCGGGGCGGGCGAGCGGCGCCCCGCGACCCGATAGGGCTGCTCCACCAGCGCCACGGTCAATCGCTCCCCGACCGCGGCCTCCGTGGCGGCGGTGAGATCCGGGGCGGAGATGCCTCCGCCGGCCCCGTGACCAAGGACAAGCGCCGCTCGCGCCCGATCCACTCGCTGCAGGTGCACGCGCGCCGGGCCGTGCGGCGTCGCAACCTCGAACGTGCCGCTCACCGGGCAGCGAGCACGCGGTCGGAGCCCCGCTCGGCGATCATCAACGTCGGAGCGTGGGTGTTGCCCGACGTGATGCTCGGCATCACCGACGCGTCCACGACCCTGAGTCCCTCGAGGCCGTGGACGCGCAACTCGGGATCGACCACGGCAGCCTCGGGCGACCCGATCCGGCAGGTGCACGTCGGGTGGTACTCGTGCTCGCAGGTGGCCCGCAGCCACGCGGTCAACTCTTCCCGGCTGCGCAGCATCGCCGACGGATTGAGCTCCTCGAGCACGTGCGCGCTGAACGGCGGCTTCGACGCGATCTCGCGCGTCAGCTCGAGCGCGCGCAGCATTGCGTCGATCTCGCCCTCGGAGCCGAGCAGGTTGTTGAGGATCCGGGGGTGATCGGCCGGATCGCCCGAGCGCAGCCGGACGCTCCCGCGGCTGGTCGGCCTGATGAGCACGGGACCGATGGTCAGCGCCGGCGCGCCGGTCTTGCGGAAGCCGTGCTCCCAGTAGTAGACGGGCCCGAACACGATCTGGAAGTCGGGCGACGGCAGCGAGGAATCCGAGCGCCAGTGCAGCGCCGCTTCGGCGACGTTCGAAGACAGCTTCCCGCGCCCCCCGAGCAACCATGGCAGCAGATACTTGGGCGCCGCCGCGTCGTCGAGCGTGTCGCTCGTCGCGCAGCGCAGGTTCACCAGCGCCATCGGATGCTCTTGGAGATGGGCGCCGACGTTCGGCTGATCCAGGCGGACCTCGATCCCGTGCTCGCGCAGGTGGTCGGCGGGCCCGACGCCGGAGAGCATCAGCACCTGCGGCGACCCGTAGGCCCCGGCGCTGAGGATCACCTCCCGGTCGGCGCGAGCCGACTGCGTCTCCCCTTTACGGCCGTATTCAACACCAATGGCACGATCGCCTTCGAACAAGATCCGGCGCACGTGCGCGTCGGTGGTGATCGTCAGGTTCGAGCGCTTGCGTGCGGGGGCCAGAAACGCGTCCGCGGCGCTCCATCGCCGACCCCCCCGGGTCGTCGTCTGAACCAGCACGCCACCGTCCTGCTGCGCCCCGTTGCAGTCCGCGATGCGGGGAACGCCGGCCGCTGCCGCCGACTCCAGGAACGGCTCCCAGTGGCGGGAAAGCCAGCGCTTGCTGGTGACGTGCTGCTCGCCACCGACGCCGTGATAGAGGTCCCGAAACTCGGCGTTGTCCTCGGAGCGCTTGAAGTACGGCAGCACCTCGTCGTAGCTCCATCCCGTCGCCCCGTCGCGCGCCCAGCCGTCATAGTCGGCGCGGTTGCCGCGCACGTACATCATTGCGTTCATCGCCGAAGAGCCGCCGAGCATCCGGCCGCGCGGCAGATACAGCCGCCGGCCGAACAGCGCCGGCTCGGGCTCGGACAGGTAGTTCCAGTCCTTGGGGCCCTGGAACAGGGTTGAGAACGCGGCTGGGGCCTTCACGCTGAGGTGACGGCTGTTGCCGCCGGACTCGAGCAGCAGGACGCTCGCGCCGGCTGCGCTCAACCGGTTGGCGAGCACGCAGCCGGCCGACCCGGCCCCGATCACCACGTACTCGTACGAGGGCATCTCTCCGGCGCCATGCTACCGGCGCGCCGAGGCCTCTTGGCGGGAGCCGCGGCTACCTGTAGCAGTCCGGTGAGTGTCTGAGCCGCGACCAGTTCCCGGGATCGTGGCCGAAGACGATCAGGGCTTTGGTCTGCTCGGCCAGCGCTCGCAAGCGCTCGAGCGATCGCGCCGCGTCCTCACGCGAGAACAGCGCACGCACGTGCGCTCGGCCTTCCCACTGCGCCCGATTGTCGGTGGCGTCCGCCGTGAGCATCACGGGCCCGGTCTGGTTCAGGTGGAGGAGCACCGACATGTGGCCGGCCGAGTGGCCGGGCGTCTCGATCAGCCGGATCGCGCCGTCGCCGAACAGGTCCAGTTCGCCGTCGATGACCCGCCACCGCAACCCGGGATGATCGAAGTCCGCGCGCACGTACCCCGATGCCAGGGGAGACTCCGCGGCGCGCGCGGCCTCGAGCTCGCGCCCATGAACGACCACGGTCGCGTCGGGAAAATGCCCGAGGGCGCCGGTGTGATCGATGTGCAGGTGGGTCTGAACGACGTACCGAAGCGAGTTCGAGCCGACGTCCAGCCGTCGCAGCTGGGCGGCACAGTGCTGTTCCTCGGACATGTGGACCTCGAACTGGTTCGCCAGGGCGCCCCAGTGCGCCTGGGGATCCCGAGCGACCGCCAACGGGTTGCCGCCATCGACGAGAACGTCGCCCTCGCCGTGGCGGATCAAGAAGAACGGCACCGGGACATCGACGCCGTCGAGACCGAGCGTGCCGCTCTCGAACAGATACAGCTCGAGGTCGCCGGCCACCCATCAATCCTAAGCCGACGGCGTTCCCTGAGGCTCAAGTTGTCTCAGGCGCTAACCGTCCGACTCGCCGATCCGGCCAGCTCTCGGTCGGGCAGCGCCGACGAGTCGCGCTCGCCTGCGTGCTGCTGAGCCCGCCATCGGTGCTGCTTCTCGACGAACCGACCAACCACCTCTCGGTCACGCTCGCCGACGAACTGTGCGATGCCCTCCTCAGCACGCCGGCCGCGGTCGTTCTCGTCACTCACGATCGAACGCTGCGCCGCATGGCCCACAATTGGCCGACGATGACCCTGTCGCCGGCCGCAGGCGGCAGGAGCTCGATGAGATAGCCACTCCTCAAGCTCTTACGTTGTCGCTCACGGAGTAGCCTCGGGCAGACTGCCCCTCCTCGCGCGGAACAGCAGCCGTGCCGAATGGCGCGGAAAGCGGGCACGTCATCCACCTAGTTCTTGCGTCCCGTTGAAGGATGGCGGACGGGGTCTGCGACCGGAGTGGCTACGCTCGGTCGATGCGGATCCGCCCGCAGCCCCTGCTCGTCGTAGCCGACGTTCAGCGCGCCAGCCGCTGGTACCAACATGTGCTAGACGGCGTGAGCGGCCACGGCGGCGACGAGTACGAGCAAGTGCTCGTCGACGGCGCGGTGATCCTCCAGCTTCATGCTCGCGAGGTCGCCCACCACCACGGCGCCATCGCCGATCCCGACAGTCCTCTCGGAAACGGCGTCGCAGTCTGGTTCGAGACCGACGACTTCGACGCCGTCGTGCGGCGTAGCCGCGACGCCGGCGCGCATGTGGTGACCGACGTACACGTCAATCCGAACGCCGGCCACCGTGAACTCTGGTTGCGCGACCCGGATGGCTACCTCGTCGTCTTCGCCGAAGCAACCTAATCTGGGCGAGTAGCTCGAGCAGCTGCTTGCCGCGCCGTACCCCGACGACGCGTTGCAGTACTGGATGGGTCACGCCGATTCGAAGACCACCCAGGTCTACGCGCGGTACCAGCCCAGCGACCAGAAGGCCGATGCGGTCGACCGCGCTTTCGCCTAATAATGACCACAAACGTGTACACCTACGTGCTACGTTCCCAGCATGACAAAAAGCCCTCATGAGGTCCTCCCCACCCGCGAGGCTCGGGCCCAGCTGCCGGCGATGCTCGAGCATTTCCGTAAGCAGGGCGCCGACGCCGAGCCCGTGGTGATCGGCGCCAGGCGCAAGCCCGAGGCGGTCGTCCTCTCCTACGAACGCTACCTGCAACTCGCTGGAGGGCGCGAACGCGTGCGTGCGATGCTCGAGCGCTGGGCGGAGTCCGGTCACGGTCTGAGCGAGGACGAGGCGATGAAGCTCGCCACCGGAGAGGTGCGGGCATATCGGCGTGGGCCCCGCTCGGGCGCCTAGTCGCGCGTGCGGGTCGCTCTTACGGCGGCGCGGGCGATCCCGGATCTCCGACTGTCGTTCAGACCGCTAAATCGCCCGTAAACACTGGGGTCTTGAGACCTCGACCGACCTCCTCAGTACCCCCACGTCCTCACCGATACATCGGGGAGACAGGATTTGAACCTGCGACCGCCCGCCCCCAGGACATCTCGTACGACTTTGGCAAGGAGTCGTACGGAATCGTTAGAATGTGGGCATGCGTCTCCGGCACGACACCCGCCCCGCAGACGGCGTTCGCGCACCCGCAGTCCCGAGGGGCACGGCGCTAATCGTGACGCGCTACAGCAGCGAGGTCGCGAAAGTCGCGCTCGTCAACCCAGAGGACCTCGCGATGCTCGAGGAAGCGCACGAGCTGATCGAAGCGGCTGGGTCGCTCGAGGCGGAGCCGCTGAGCCGGACAGCACTCAAGGCGCTCAAGGCCGAAGACCGCCCCAACCCCGGCGCCCGTGTAGAGCGCGCCGACGACATCGCAGCGATACTCGATCTGTGAACGGGCTGGCCGGCGCCGTCGTCTGGGCCGTCGTACCGTTCGTTCCACAAGCACCATTCCGGCTGTACGCGGGTTCGCGACATGCCCCCGTCGTCGTTTCCGAAGCGGAGAGGCTGATCACCGCCGCCCGGCGCGGCTCCGACAGCGAGTTCACGTTCTTAGTGCCCGCCAAGGGACGACCGGTGCTGGTGATCTCAGACCGCATCGACCCACGGTTGCACGAGGTCCTGGCACTACGCCTGGCACGCATGTCCACGCTGACCGCAGGCGAGCAAGAGGCCGTCCGCGCCGGTCATGAGTCGGCGCTCTATTACCTGTCACCGGAACGTTTCGAACTTCCCGAAGAGAATGCAGCCATCATCGCCGCACTAGTTCGCGTCCACGAGAGTGCGATCGATCCTGCAGCCGTGGGCCGACTCGAGCACGCGGAGCTGCGCGAGATCCACGCCAGAGTCGCGACGCACTACGGCCTCGATCTCCACGAGCTCGTGCGCGACGAGCTGCGACGGCTCGCGGCATCGCAACGACGACCGCCGAGCTGAGCGCCAGACACATAATGCAACGCTCCGCTTTCCGCGCACAAACCGGGGCTGTCGCTCGTCAGGAGCGGCCGTTGCCACGAGGCAGCATGCTGTCCTCGAATGGTGGCAACGGCTTGATGTAGGGCTCGAGCAGCTCCGCGGCCTGCTGAGTGCTCAGCACCTCGTCGGGCTCGAGCTTGATCAGGTTGTGCTCGGATTCGTCGTACTCCCAGACGTTTTCTCCCACGAGCCGGCCGCGTTCGTCGTAGGGCCAGACCATCGCCACCCGGCCGCGCAGCAGGTACATCGCTTCGGCGTCGACGTCCTGGCCGGCCGCCGCGAGATCGGAGCCCAGCAGCTGCTGGTAGCCCACCATCGTGCTGACGACCATGAAGTCGCCGACGGCGACCGTCTCGGCCTCGTTGTAGAACACCGACTGGTTGGTCTGCGCCCAGTAGCTGTAGAGCGGCTCGACCTGCTCGCGACCTTCCAGCTTCATAGGTGGCTGGCCTAGCATGTTGAAGCGGTAGACGGGGTGCTCAACCGTCATGTCGGGCGCGAAGATCTCTTCGTATCGCCCCGCGTGCTCGAGGTTGCGGTGGCGGTCGTAGGCCTGCAGCAGGTAGCGGTGGCGGGAGTTCTCGGTGACCTCGATCAGCTCCTGCACAGCGATGTTGGTCTTGGTGATGTCGAGCTTGGTCACATCGGCGGTTGCCATTGGTCTGCTCCTCGGTCTGTGGTTAGCGCAGCGGGTCGCCCCACTCCGTCTTCTCGCGAAGCTGGCTCTTGAGGACCTTGCCGCCGGGGTTGCGCGGCAGCGGCTCTTCGCGCAGCGCGACGTACTGCGGCACCTTGAAGTCCGCGATCCGATGCCGGACATGCGCGATCACGGCATCGCGGTCGAAGTCGGGGCCGGCGACGATCACCGCACCGACCTTCTCGCCCATCATGTCGTCGGGCACCGGGAGCACGGCCGCCTCGAGTACGCCGGGCGCGCCGACGAGCGCCGCCTCGACCTCGATGCTGTAGACGTTCTCACCGCCGCGATTGATCATGTCCTTGGCGCGATCGACGATGTACAGCAGTCCGTGCGCGTCGATCCGGGCCAAGTCGCCGGTGTGAAGCCATCCGTCGACGAACGTCTCGGCGCTTGGTTCGGGCTTGTTCCAGTAGCCCTGCACGACGTTCTCGCCGCGCACGAGCAGCTCGCCGACGCCGGTCCGCTCGTCGGGCTCGTGCAGCGCGAGGTCGACCACGGGCATCGCGAAGCCGACCGAGTCAGCGTGCTCGGTTGCGTCCTCGTGCGGTAGAAAGGAGGTGAGCGAGGAAGTCTCGGTGAGGCCGAATCCGTTGCCGACGCGCGCATCGGGGAACGCCTCCATGATCTTGTGCACCGCGTCGGAGGCGATCGGCGCGCCGCCGTAGGAGACCCAGCGGACCTGACTGAGGTCGGTCTGCTCAAAGCGCGGGTGGCGCATCAGCGCGTGGTAGATCGCCGGCACCGAGGTGAGCATCTGGACCCGCTCCTCGCTGACCGTGCGCAGGAACCCTTCGAGGTCGAGCGGGTCGGCGAGGATGAACACTCGTCCGCCGAGCTCTGCCATCACCAGCAGCTGGCTGTTGCAACCGGTCACGTGGAACAGCGGAACGTTGATCACGGTCGCCAGCGAGGGCCCCTCAGCCCGGTCGATCCCGACGCAGCGGACCGCGTTCTCGGTGTTGGCGAGGAAGTTCGCGTGCGAGGTCATCGCGCCCTTCGGGAATCCGGTGGTCCCGCTGGTGTAGAAGATCGCCGCGAGGTCGCTCGGTTCGAGGTCTTCGGCGACGGTCGGCTCGCCATCCGGCAGCCGCTCGCCCGGCGTGAACACGTGCGCGGCGCCCGAGTCCGAGACCACGTACTCGACCTCGGGCTCCTTGAAGCGCGTGTTGACCGGAACCGCGACGGCGCCGGCGAGCTGCACCCCCCAGAACGCGAGCACCCAATCGGTTCCGTTGGGTAGCCGGATCGCGACACGATCGCCTCGCTGCACTCCACGGGATCTCAGACCCCCAGCCACACGCGCAGCCCTGTCCCACAGCTGCTCATACGACAGCCACTCACCGCCGATTTCGCCGACGGCCAGCGCGTCCCTGTGGCGGTCCACGCTCGTCCTGAGCATCTGCACCAGCGACGCCGGCCGATCGCGGTAGCGCGCGATGCCATCGGCGCCGCGCTCGACGCCGCTGGTGTCGAAAGGATTACGCCCGCGGCCGGCGGCCTTGGCCGCGGTATGGCTCGAATGCGCCATCTGCTCAGCTTCCCCCGGCCATTGCCGCGTCGACGACTGCCTGCGCCGCCGGCCCGTAGGGCGGCGCGAACGCCTCCATCAGATCGCCGTCGCCGCGGACGAACACAGCCCGCAGGTTCGAGAACTCTCGGAATCCCTCGACCCCGTGGTGGCGGCCGTAGCCGCTCTGGCCGCTGCCGCCGAACGGCAGCGACGGCAGCGCCCCATGGACAGCGGCGCAGTTCACGCAAGCCCCGCCCGAGGTAGTGCGGCGCAGGACGTCATCGGCGACCGTCTCGTCCTGGCTGAACACGTACAGCGCCAGCGGCCGCTCGCCGGCGTTGACATGGTCGATCGCCTGATCGAGTGTGTCGTAGCCCTTGACCGGCAGGATCGGCCCGAAGATCTCCTCGCGCATCAGCGCGAGGTCGTCGGGTGGGTCCAGCACCAAAGACATCGGCAGCTGCCTGGTGGCGGGATCGGCATCGCCGGCTTGCTCGAGCTCGCGCACATCGGCGCCGCGCGCACGGGCGTCGTCCAGCAGTCGCGCGATCCGGTCCAGGTGGCGGTCCGAGATGATCCCAGTGCAGCTCTCAGACGTGCAGTAGCCCGGCATCGAGTCGCGCATGTGCTTGCCTGCCAGCGCGGCGAAGTCCTCGAGGCGCTCGCGGGGGACCAGGCAGTAATCCACCGAGATGCACATCTGCCCGTTCTTGATCGCCTTGGTCGCGAGCACCTGCTTGATCGACTCGGCGTCAATGCTGTCGTCGGTCAGTATCGCGGGGCACTTGCCGCCCAGCTCGAGCGTCACCGGAACGAGCTGCTCGGCGGCCGCTTTGGCGATCTGCCGGCCGACCTCAGGATTGCCCGTGTAGAGCAAATGATCCCACCGCACGCGTGAGAACGCCTGCGCCAGCCCGAGACCGCCCAGCACGACATCGACCCGGTCACGGTCGAAAGTCGCGCGGATCATCTGCTGCAGCAGCTCGCCGCAGGCAGGCGTGTACTCCGAGGGCTTTATCACCACGCGGTTTCCGGCCGCGAGCATCTCGACGAGCGGCCCGACCGACAAATCGAACGGGAAGTTCCACGGCACGATGTTCCCGATCACACCCTTCGGCTGGGGCGCCACGAACGCCTTCCCCGATCCCCACATCGCGGCGTCGGCATGCCTGGGCTCGGGTGCCATCCAGCTCGCAAGCTGCTCGGCGGCGAAGCCGGCGCGGCCCGCCGGGCCGAGCACCTCGATCAGGTCGGCGGCCAGCGTCGGATGTACGCCGAAGTCGCTGCTCATCGCCGCAGCGATCCGGCTGCGATTGCTGAGCAGCATCCCGGCGAGCGCTCCGAGCAGCGCCTGGCGCTCCTCGAGCGTCGGGAACGGGTCGGCGAGGAACGCTGCGCGCTGACGCGCGACGATCTCCTCGAGCTCGGCCACGGCGGGGGCGTCGTCGATCTCGCCACTGATCCTGCTATGTACGGTTGCCATCCTTGCTCTCCTCTCGCTCCTCGGGTCCTCGGGCCAACTCTCAGGTTCGGTTGTAGATCGCCTTCGTTCGGCGGGGCTTCACCTCCGGCTCGCGTGTGGTCAGCGCGGTCGGGCCGAGCGAGGCTTCGCTTAGCCACCAGCGGGCATGTTCGAGCAGCCGCTCGGGGGGGAAGCGAACGGGATCGCCCAACACCAGCCGGGCATACTCGTCGGCCATCGCCGAGAGCATCCTCGCCGTGAGCTCCGCATCCGCCACCCCGGACTGGCTGGCGAGCGCGGGCCGCACCGCGCGCGCCATCCGCACCAGAACCGAGGCTCGCCCCTCGGCGATCGCCCGGTGGAGCATCTCCGGCGCCCCCTGGGGCGGCATCAGCACGAGCCGCCACGTGTTCGGCTGGTTCTGCACCGCGTACAGATACGCGCGCAGGCTCTCGAGCATCAGCTCGACCGGATCACCCTCGCTCAAATCCTCGAGGGTGGTCTCGGACACCTGGGCCAGTGCTCGGGAGGTCTCGCGCTCGATCACCGCCTCGAGCAGTGCCTGGAGATCAGCGAAGTGCTGGTAGACGACAGCGCGCGTTATCCCCGCCCGCTGTGCCACCGCCTCTACCGAGACCCCGTGAAACGCACGCTCGACGGCGAGCTGCGCGGCCACGTCGAGCAGCTGCTCGCGACGCTCGGGGGCAGCCATGCGGCTGGTGATTCGCGGGGCCCGCGCCATCCTCTGCTCCGAAGTTACAGTACCGTTACTAACGGTACTGTAACGACGCGGACGAAGGAGCGAGGATGGGAGTGAAGGCGGTCGGCTGTGAGAACGCTCGCCTCGAAATCGTCGAGCTCCCTGCGCGTGAACCTGGCCGTGGCCAGGTGCTGCTCGAGGTCCTGCGCTGCGGGATCTGCGGCTCGGATCTACACGCTCGCCACCATTGCGACGAGCTGGCTGACGTGTTGGCAGAGGCCGGCTATGAGGACTTCATGCGCTCCTCGCAGCAGGTCGTGTTCGGGCATGAGTTCAGCGGCACGGTCGCCGAGTACGGACCTGGCTGCCGCAAGCGCGTTGCGCAAGGAGCGGCCGTCGTCGCCCTCCCCCTCCTTCGGCGAGAAGGCAAGCCGCAGGCGATCGGACTCTCCCGGATGGCGCCCGGCGCCTACGCCGAGCAGGTGCTCGTCGAGGAGTCGCTGATGCTGCCCGTCCCCAACGGCCTCTCCGCGGAGCTGGCTGCGCTGACCGAGCCGATGGCGATCGGCTGGCACGCCGTCCGCCGCGGAGAGGTCGGCAAGCGCGAGGTCGCGATCGTGATCGGCTGCGGGCCGATCGGCTTGGCCGTGATCACCATGCTGAAGGCAAGCGGCGTCCGCACGATCGTCGCCAGCGACTTCTCGGCGGGCAGGCGCGCGCTGGCCAGCACGTGTGGCGCCGACGTCGTCGTGGACCCCGCGGGCGGATCGCCGTATGAGGCGGCTGCCGCGAAGGGCAAGCATCTGCGGACGATTCCCGCGGCCGCGGAGCTTGCGATCGAAACCACCCAGAAACTGCGGCGCCTGCCCGTCCCATGGCACCACGTCTGGCGCGCCGCCGAGAAGCTCGGCGCCAAACCACCGCGGCCCGTGATCTTCGAGTGCGTCGGCGTCCCGGGCATCCTCGACCAAGTGATCGCCAGCGCACCGCTGTTCTCTCGAGTGGTAGTGGTCGGGGTCTGCATGGGCGCCGACGCGATCCGCCCCTCGATGGCAATCAACAAGGAGATCGAGCTGCGCTTCGTCGTCGGCTACACACCACTCGAGTTCCGCGACACCCTGCACATGCTCGCCGAAGGAAAGGTCGACCCCAGTCCCCTCGTCACCGGGACCGTCGGACTGAAGGGCGTGGAGGACGGTTTTGCAGCGCTCGCCGATCCCGATGCGCACGCGAAGATCCTGATCGATCCGAACCGTCCAGAACTTCGGGCACAGCTCCCTTGAAAGGCGGCACTCGGACTCCGGCTCCGCACAGCCGCCTCGCGACGATCAATTTGTCTCTGACGGTTTCCACAGCAGCGCAAACAGAACACAGACGGAAATTGAGCTCGGAGAGACGCGCTTTGATCAAACAAAACCCCGCCTTGGCGGGGCTTTCCTGTGATCGGGGAGACAGGATTTGAACCTGCGACCGCCCGGCCCCCAGCCGGGTGCGCTACCAGACTGCGCCACTCCCCGTGGTGCGCCGATGATAACCCGTCCGTGACCCGCCACCGCAGGCCGTACGGCTCGAGGGGACCAGAGCGGGCGACGGGGGTCGAACCCGTTCCTAGAGCTTGGAAGGCTCCCGTGCAACCGTTAACACCTCGCCCGCGGGTAACGGCATGGTAGCCCGCGGCGGCGCATGGTAGCCGCCGGCGGAGCATGGTAGCCCGCGGCGGAGCATTGTTGCCAGCGGCGGAGCATTGTTGCCAGCGGCGGGGCACGGTGGCCAGCGGCGCCGCGCTCAGTCGGCGGTGCGGCCCGCGTCCGCCTGGACCGGCCGGCGCTCCTCGGTCGGGATTTCGCCGTCGGGGGCCAGGCCCTCCGGGGGCCACGGCCCGGTCCAGTTGTCGAGCGCTCCGTCGAGCGTCAGCACCGAGCCTGAGAAGGCCCGCCCCAGGGGCGAGGCCAGGAGCGCGACGAGCCAGCCGTACTCCTCGACCTCACCCAGCCTCTGGAGGGGTACGCCACTGGCGGCGCTGCGCCACAGCTCGGCCGGGTACTTGCGCAGCGATTCCGTGGCGAAGCGCCCGATCGCGATCGCCGCGACCGCCACCCCATCCGCCGCCCAGCGCTCGGCCAGCTCACGGGTCAGCGCCTCGACCGCGGCGCGCGCCGCGCCCGTGTGGGCCATGGCCGGCATCCCGTGGTGTGGGGACACCGTGACGTTCACGATCGTGCCGGCGCCGGCGGGCCTCATGGCCAGCTCATACGCCGCCTCGCACATCGCCAGCGTGCCGCCGACGTTCAGGCGCTGCACGGCCTGCCACCCCCTGCTCGTGATCCCCTCTGCGGGCACGAAGTATTGACCGCCGGCGTTGTTCAGCACGAAGTCCAGCCGCTGGTGACGGTCCAGGGCGGCGCGGACGATTCCGTTCGCGCCGTCGCGCTCGCGGATGTCGCCGCCGACCCACGAGCAGCGCTCGCCGATCTCCGCGGCCGCGGCCTCGAGCACCTCCTCGCGCCTGCCGGCGATCACGACCCGGGCACCGCAGCGGGCGAGCTCGGCAGCGGCGGCCTTGCCGAGATTCGTGCCGCCGCCGGTGACGACGGCGACCTTCCCCTCGAACGCGCCCTCGGCGAACACCCGCGAGCCCGCCACCGCGCTACTCCCCCATCACCTTGATCACGAGCCGCTTGGGCCGTCCGCCGTCGAACTCGCAGTAGAAGATCTGCTGCCACGGGCCCAGGTCGAGCCTGCCCTCGGTGATCGGAACGATCACCTGGTGGTGGACGAGCAGGTTCTTCAGATGGGCGTCGCCGTTGTCCTCGCCACCGCGATGGTGGCGGTAGTCGCCCGGGTTCGGCAGCAGCTCTCGGGCCACCTCGCCGTCGGGTTCGTGCCAGCTCGGCGGCGCGATCTTGTCGAGCCACTCGAGCGCGTCAGCCTGGATCCCGGGCTCGTCGTCGTTGATCCATACGCCAGCGGTTATGTGCATCGCCGAGACCAGCACCATTCCCTCCGTGACGCCAGCCTCGCGGACGGCCTCCGCAACGTCCTCGGTGATCCGGACGAACTCGCGCCGGCGATCGGTGTTGAAGGTCCGGTAGACGGTGTGGGAGGTCATCCTTGCGCATCGTAAGGCGGCTCGGCACCGGAGGTCTAGACTCCGCGGCTCATAGGGGAGTAGCTCAATTTGGCAGAGCACCGGTCTCCAAAACCGGGGGTTGCAGGTTCGAGTCCTGTCTCCCCTGTTCCCTTCGACGGGGACAAACGCCCGCCGCCATGCGGGCGGAGGGACTCGAACCCCCAAGGGCTTTCGCCCACCGGCACCTAAAGCCGGCGCGTCTGCCAATTTCGCCACGCCCGCGAACTGCTGCAAGCCGCGGGTTCAGATTGTATGTTCCGCAACATGGCGCCACAGCGGATGGTCCGACCAGGCTACGTGGTCATCTACCCGACCCGGAGCAAGGCCGCGAGCAAGACGACCAAGGTGATCGTGGTCATCCTGCTGCTGATATCGGTCGGGTTGATGCTGGTGGTGACGATCGGGGGCTGGAGCAAGCTGCAGGGCCTCAAGCCGGTCAACATCATCTGGTGCCTGGTCTACTTGGTCATCGCCTACTACGTGGCGCGCTGGAACCGCGGACTGCTGCCGATCGCCGCCGCCCTGGCGATCCTGCTGCTGATCCTGGCCGTGATCGCCGGCACCGGGCTATCGGGAACGAGCTGGTTCGACCGCGACCATTTCGGCTTCGCCGCGCCGCAGACGATCTTCGGGACCAGGGGCCTGAACCCGGACTTGCTCGGGGCGGTGACGCTGATCATCGCCCCGGTGCAGCTGCTCCTGATCATCTTCGCCATGCAGGGCTTCGCGCAGGGCTGGAACATCGAGCTGGAAGTGCCCGAGGAGGAGGCGAGGCGGCGGGGAGGCCGACCGTCGCCGCCGCCGCCCGAGCCGGCCCCGGCCTAGCACGCCGCCCGAGCCGGCCCCGGCCTAGCACCACCGACCGAGCCGGCGGGCCGCCCCGAGCAGCGACACAAGTGCGGCGGGTGGGATTCGAACCCACATGCCCGTAAGGACAGCGCCTTTTGAGGACGCCATGTATACCGTTCCATCACCGCCGCCTGCGCCCCAGTCTAGGTGCTGCACTTCAGAGACGGCCTTACTCTCCCACCAGCCCGAACAGCTCCTCCATCAACGCTCCCGGCGCCGCGATCACGCCGGCGGCATCCTCGCTGGTTTGCGCCAGCTCGCGCACCTCGAGACCGGCGCGGGTGGCGATCAGCGCGCCGGCGGCGATGTCCCAGCGATGGATCCCGCGTTCGTAGTAGGCGTCGTAGCGGCCGCAGGCGCACCAGGAGAGGTCGAGCGCCGCCGCTCCCGCACGACGGATGTCGCGCACGCGCGGCAGGGCCCTGGCCACCACCCCCGCCTGGCGTGAGCGCACACCGGCGTCATAGCCGAAGCCCGTGGCCACCAGCGCGGTCGACAGATCGCTCCGGTCCGAGCCGCGAATCCGCTCCCCGTTCAGCGACGCCTCGCCCGATCGGGTGGCGGCGAAGCATTCGTCTCGGGAGGGGTCGAGAACGACTGCCGCCAGCGTCTCGCCGGCGCTCTCGCAGGCGACGCTGACCGCGAACAGGGGGATCCCGAACAGGAAGTTGATCGTCCCGTCGAGCGGGTCGACAACCCAGCGAAGGTCACCGTCGCCGGTTGCTCCTCCCTCTTCGCCAAGCACAGAGTCGCCGGGCCGGCGTAACTCCAGCACCGACCGGATCGCCCGCTCGGCCGCGACGTCGGCCTCCGACACAAGGTCGGTGGGGCTGCTCTTGGCGTGGACATCGGAGGGACGCTCGCCGAAGCGCGCCCGGAGCTCGGCCGCCGCGGCCTGGGCAGCCTCGCGCGCGATCTCCAGCAGGCCGTTCTCGTCAACCCCGCTCATCGCGACGGTTCTATCGGATCGGCGAGGCGAGGCGCCTTGCGATCATCCCCGCCGATGCGCGTCGTCGAGACAGCGAGCGGACTGGCCGCCTTCGAGGGGCGCGGCGCCGGCACTGACGCCGAGCGGCGCGCCGCGCACTGGCTCGCCGCGCAGGTCAGGGCCAGCGGCCGGACGGTGCGCGTCGAGCCGTTCTGGTGCCGGCCGAACTGGGCCCTCGGGCACGCCTGGCACGTGGCGCTCGGGGTCGCCGGGAGCCTCGTCTCGGTCAGCTCACCCCGGATCGGTGGCGCGCTCGTGCTGGCCGCGCTGATCTTCGTGATCGCCGACGAGCGGCTGGGATTCTCCCCCGGGCGCCGGCTGACCCCCGAGCGCGCGAGCCAGAACATCGTGGCCCTACCGAACCGGGCCAGCGACCGCCCGGATCACGATGCCGACCAACCCGCGCTGCATCTGATCATCACCGCCAACTACGACGCCGGCCGGACCGGACTGGTCTACCGGCCGGCGCTGCGGGCGCCGTTCGCCCGGGCCGCCGCGACCCTCGGCCGCCTCGGCCCGATCTGCCCCGGATGGCTGGGATGGCTGACGATCGCCCTGGCCTGGCTGCTGATAACCGCGATCCTGCGGGACGGGGGTGACAGCGGCACCGTGATCGGCGTCGCCCAGTTCATCCCCACGGTGGCGCTGGTGCTCGGCTTTGCGCTGCTGCTCGAGCTGGCCAGTTCCGAGTACGGCCCCGCGGCCTCGGACAACGGCAGTGGCACGGCGGTGGCGGTGGCGCTGGCGGCCGCGCTGGACGTCACCCCGCCGCGCCGGGCAACGGTCGAACTGGTGCTCCAGGGAGCGGGCGACGGCTCCGGGATCGGGCTGCGGCGCTACTTGAGAGCCCGTCGGCGGTTCCTGACCCCCGGAAACACGGCGGTGCTCGGCATCGCCGCTTGCGGCGCCGGCCAGCCCCGCTGGTGGACGAGTGACGGCCAGCTCGTGGCCTTGCGCTACTCCACTGCCCTGAGGCGACTGTGCCGCGAGCTCGCCGGCGGGCAATCCGCGCGCGCCGCCTGCGCGCATCACGGCCGCGGCGCCGCCCCGGCCTTCCGGGCGAGATCGGCGCGGCTGCCGGCGATCGCGATCGGCGCGCTCGCTGAGCACGAGCTCGCGCCCAGGTCCCATCGCGCAAGCGACACCACCGATGTGCTCGACCAGGCCGCGCTGGAGAAGACGCTCGAGTTCGGGCTGATGCTGGTCGACGCGATCGACGCGTTCCTGCGCGACCAGCGATCAGGAGGGGGTCACCGGGTTGCGCTTCGCCGGCCACTCCCGGTTCTTGCCGGCCGCGAGCGCGAAGCGCCGGATCAACTCGGCCCGTAGCGCCTCGGGCTGGATCACCGCGTCGACCACGAGCTCCGAGGCGAGGTGCAGGATGTCGATGTCCTGGGCGTATTCCTCGCGCAGCTCCTCGGTTCGCGCCGCCCGCTCGCCCTCGTCGGCGATCGCCTGGAGCTGGTTGTAGTAGACGGCGTTGATCGCCGCCGAAGGTCCCATCACCGCGATCGACGCCGTCGGCAAGGCCAGGCAACAGTCGGGATCGAACGCCGGGCCCGCCATCGCGTACAGGCCGGCTCCGTAGGCCTTGCGCACGATCACGGACAGCTTGGGGACGTTGGCCTCCGAGACGGCGCTGATCATCTTGGCGCCGTGGCGGATGATCCCCTCGCGCTCGACCTGGGTGCCGATCATGAAGCCGGGTACGTCGGCGAGGAACAGCAGCGGAACGTTGAACGCGTTGCAGGTCCAGATGAACCGGGCGCACTTGTCCGCGGAATCGACGAACAGCACGCCGCCCTTGACCCTCGGCTGGTTGGCGACGACCCCGATCACGCGGCCGTCCAGCCGCGCATAGCCGACGATCACCTCGCGGGCCCAGCGGGCGTGGATCTCGAGAAACGAGCCGCCATCGAGCAGGGAGTCGAGCAGCTCGCGCATGTCGAACGGCTTGTTCTCGTCCAACGGGATCAGCTCGCCGATCGGGCGATCGGAAGCCGGCGGCGCCGGTGGCGCTCCCGGCGGCTCCTCGACGAACGACCCCGGGAAGTAGCCAAGGTAGCGCCGGGCGAAATCGATCCCGTCCTCGTCGGTGGAGACGAGCGCGTGACCGACGCCGCTGCGAGTGGTGTGCATCCGCGCGCCGCCCATCTCCTCCAGCGTGACCTTCTCGCCGATCACCATCTCGGCCATCCGGGGGGATCCGAGGTACATCGACGCGTTGCCTTCGCGCATGATCACCACGTCGCAGAAGGCCGGGATGTACGCGCCGCCGGCGGCGCTCGGTCCAAACAGGACGCACACCTGGGGCACCACGCCCGACAACCGCACCTGGTTGAAGAAGATCCGTCCCGCGTGGCGCCGGCCGGGGAACATCTGCACCTGCTCGTTGATCCGCGCTCCGGCCGAATCGACCAGGTAGACGAGCGGCACCCGCAGCGCCAGCGCCCGCTCCTGGATCCGCAGGATCTTCTCGACGGTCTTGGGTGCCCACGATCCGGCCTTGACGGTCGGATCGTTGGCCATCACGGCGACGGCCCTTCCCCCCACCGTGCCCACGCCGGTCACCACCCCCTCGGCGCCGAGCCCCTCTCCCTCCCAGCCCGCCAGCAGGCCGTCCTCGGCCAGCGACGCGGGATCGAGCAGACGCTCGACCCGTTCGCGGACCGGCAGCTTGCCCTGCTCGGCCGCGCGCACGCGGTGGCGCTCCGGCCCCCCGGCGCGGGCCCGCGCGCTGGCCTCATCCAGCGCTTCGGTGTGGTCGAGATCGGTCATCGCATCAGGCCGGGATTCTCCACCGGCTCGGCGCCCGAGTAGTCGTAGAACCCGATCCCGCTTTTGCGGCCGTACCAGCCGGCGGCCAGCATCTTGCGCAACGTCGGCGGCGCGGCGAACCGGCGCTCGCGGAACTCGTCGAACATCACATTGCAGATTGCACCAATCGTGTCGAGGCCGATGAAGTCGCTGAGCGTCAGCGGTCCCATCGGATGGCCCACGCCGGCCTTCATCGCGATATCGATCTCGCTGATCGAGCCGACGCCCTCCTCGAACGCGCGCATCCCGTCGAGCAGGTAGGGCACGATCAGGCGGTTGACGATGAACCCCGCCTTGTCCCGGGTCTGCACGACGAGCTTGCCCACGCTCTCGCCGAACTGAAGCCCCACCGCCAGCGTCTCGTCCGAAGTGGTCACGCAGCGCACGACCTCGAGCAGCTGCATCACCTGCGCAGGGTTGAAGAAGTGCAGGCCCAGGAACCGCTCCGGTCGGCTGGTCGAGGCCGCCTGGCCGATCACCCCCAACGACGACGTGTTCGTGGCGAAGAACGCCGAGGGCTTGGCGACGCCGTCGACGGCCGCCCACATCTCGAGCTTCAGGGCCAGGTCCTCGGTGATGGCTTCGATCAGCAGATCGCAGTCGGCGAGCGCGCCGTAGTCGGTGCTGCCCTCGATCCGGCCCCGGACCGCTTCCGCGTCCGCCTGCGAGGCCCGTCCCTTCTCCACCGCCCGCACGAGCTGCTTCTCGATCTTGCCGATCCCCTTGACGAGCGTGGCCTCGTCGACCTCCCGGACCACGACCGGATAGCCGGCCTCGGCAGCCACCTGCGCGATGCCGTGGCCCATCAGGCCGCACCCGATCACGCCAACCTTCTCGATCTCCGCCATGCCTTCTCCGTAGTCGCTCGCAGTGGTCAGGCGCGCAAGGCTATCCGTCAGTGCCACTGCACCGGGCCCGCCGAGAGCACGTGGCTCCCGAGCGGCCGCCCCAGCACCTCCTGGACCGATCGCGAGGCTTCGATCAGGAGTCCCAGGTCGATGCCGGTCTCGACCCCCATCTCGTGGAGCATCGAGACCAGATCCTCGGTGGCGATGTTGCCCGTCGCACCGGGCGGGACGGGACAGCCGCCCAGTTCGCCGAACGAGGACTCGAAGCTGTCGATTCCCGATTCGAGCGCCGCCAGCACATTCGCGAGGCCCTGCCCGCGGGTGTTGTGAAAGTGCGCCGTCAGCTCGACGCCCGGAAGCGCTTGCCCGGCCGCGGCCAGGAACTCCCGGACCTGAACGGGATTGGCCATCCCGGTGGTGTCGCCGAAGCCGATCTCGGCCGCACCCGCCGCGCGCAGCCGCGAGGCGATGGCCAACACGCGCTCGGGCGGCACGTGGCCCTCGTAGGGGCACCCGAACGAGACCGAGATCACCCCCTCACAGCGCAAGCCTTCCGCCCGCGCCCGGGCGAACGTCCGCTCCAACCCCGACAGCGATTCCTCGATCGAGCGGCCCACGTTCTTGCGGTTGTGGGTCTCGGACGCCGACAAGAAGCCGCTGACCTCCTGGAACTTCGCGCGGTGCTTGAGCGCCCGCTCGAGCCCTCGCTCGTTCGGGATCAGGACGCTCACCGCCACCTCGGGGGGCAAGTGCACGCTGTCGAGGACGCGTTCGGCGTCGGCGAGCTGAGGGATCACGTCGGGCCGGACGAAGCTCGTGACCTCGATCCGTGGAAGGCCACTGGCCCCGAGGAGCTCGATCAGGCGGATCTTGTCCGCCGTCGCGATCACCTCGGGCTCGTTCTGGAAGCCGTCGCGTGGGCCGACCTCCCGGATCCGCACGCGCTGGGGAACGCTGCTCATCTGACTACTTATAGATCAGCCGCAGTCCGAGCATCTGCGCGACGGTCACGAACCGGTAGCCCCGGGCCCGCAGCGTGTCGATCTCCCGCGGCAGCGCCGCCACGGTTTCGTAGCGCGGCCCGCCGCCGAAGTGCTGGATCACGATCGCGCCGTTGTGCGCGTTGGCCACGACGTTGCCGTAGATGGCGTTCACGCCCGGGAGCGCCCAGTCCCGCGGGTCGACGTCCCACATGATCGTCAACAGGCCCAGCGACCGGGCCAGCGAGACCAGCTCGGGGCTGATGTCGCCGTAGGGCGGCCGCCACAGGCAGGGCCTGAACCCGCCGGTGGCTTTCCTGATTGCGTCCGCCGTCTGCAACAGCTGATAGCGCTGCCGGCCGACCGGCAGCGCGGCCACGTCGGGGTGGCTCCAGCTGTGATCGCCGATCATGTCGCCGTCGGCCAGCATCCGCCGCTCGAACCGCCCACCCGGGTCGAACTCCGAGATGTGCTCGCCGATCTCGAAGAACGTGGCCACCGCGTGCTCGCGCTCGAGCACGTTCAGGAACGCCGACGGCGGCGGCGTGTCCCAGGGGCCGTCATCGAAGGTGAGCGCGACGTCGTGGTCCCGGGTCGACCCGCCGTATACCAGTGACGGGCCGCTGGGCACGCATCCGACCAGCTGCGGAACGTGCAGCCTGGCCAGCGTCGGGCGGGCGGGAAACACGGTCATGCACTGCCGGGGCGCGCACCCGCGCCCGCGCACCGTGCTCAGCACCTGCCATCGGATCGACCTGTACGGCAGACCGAACGCGGGCGGCTCAAAGGAGACGGTGAGGCCGCGCGGGCCCGCCCGCGAGATCGACGCCGGAACCGTCTGTCCGGGACCCGGGCCGGGGCCGCGACGGGTCACGGGCATGTACACGAGCTCGGGGCGGCGGCGACCCCGCTTGACGCACAGCACCCCGGAGACGCTGCCGTGGCGCACGCGCTCGACCAGCAGGCACAGCGTCCGCCGGGAACGTTTCAAGCTCGACAGGGAGAAAGGACTGGCGAGCTCGACGGTCCAGACCAGCTGTTGCGCGTCCTGGGTGAGCGAGGCTGCCTCGATCCCGAGCGGCACCGGCGCCACGCCGCTCGCGCCGGCGGTCTCGACCCCGGCCGCGACCGCGACCAGCGCGGCGGCGAGGAGCCCGAGCGCGAGCTTCACGCTTCGGGGCCTTCCCCTCCCACGGCGATCACCCGCCGCTCGTGCGTTCCCAAGCCAATCGTCCTGCCGTCCTCGGCCACGACCTCGACCGCGAAGCGCAGCTTGCGCCCGTCGACGATCTCCTCCAGCCGAGCCCGCGCGGTGCACTGGGTCCCTCGGGACGCACCGCCGACGTGCTTGACGCACACCTCGAATCCGACCGTGGCCTGTCCCGGCTCGAGCTCCGGGTAGACCAGCCTCGAGGCGGTCTTCTCCATCATCGCGATCATCCCCGGGGTCGAGAGCACGGCGAAGCCGAGGGTTCCCCCGACGTCGGTCAGCAGGGCCCCGTTGACCTCGAACTCCTGCCTGCCCTCGATTCCCACATTCACCGGACCCCCCTTTCCTCCGGGACGTTACTACGGCCCATAGACTCCCGCGCCGTGACCGACCCTGTCTGCATCGTCGGCGGCACCGGGGCGCTCGGATTCGGGCTGGGGCTGCGGCTCGGCCAGGCCGGGGTGCCGATCGTGATCGGCTCGCGCGATCCTGGACGGGCGCAGGAGGCGGCCGCACGGGCGTCGGCGCAGATTCCGGAGGCCACGTTCGGGGGGCTCGAGAACGCGCTGGCGGTGACCGAGGCGGAGGTTGTGATCCTCAGTGTTCCGTTCCGTAACCAGTCGGAGACGCTGACCAACCTCAAAAACGCGCTGTCGGACGGCCAGTTGCTCGTCGACGCAACCGTCCCGCTCGCCGCTGCCGTCAGCGGCAAGGCCACCCGCACGCTGGGCGTGTGGCAGGGCTCCGCCGCTCAGCAGGCGCAGGAAATGGCGCCTCAAGGCGTCCGCGTGGTGTCCGCGTTCCATACCGTCAGCGCCGCCCTGCTCGGTGATCTCGAGCACGACCTCGGCGAGGACGTGCTGATCTGTGGCGATCGCCGCGAGGACAAGGACAAAGTGGCGGAGCTCGTGAACCGGATCCCGGGATTGCGCCCAGTCGACTGCGGAGCGCTCGAGATGGCACGCATCGTCGAGCAGCTGACCCCGCTGATCATCTCGATCAACGTCCGCCACAAGGCCAGGGCGGGGATCAAGATCACCGGTCTGTGAGCGGCCCCGTCGTCGTCCTCGCCGGCGGCACCGGCGGAGCCAAGCTCGCCCGCGGGATGCTCGACGTGGTGGGGCCAGAACAGCTGACCGTGATCGCCAACACCGCCGACGACCTCGAGATCTACGGCGCCTACGTCTCCCCGGATCCCGACCTGGTGACGTTCTGGCTGGCGGACCTGATCGACGAGCGCGGCTGGGGACTGGCCGGGGACACATTTCAGGTGATGGACGGCCTGCGGGCGATCGGCGTCGAGGTGTGGTTCAACCTCGGCGATCGGGACCTGGCGATCGGCCTCGAACGGGCGCGCATGCTCCGGGCCGGCCGGCGCCTGACCGAGGCCCAGGCCACGATCGCCCGTGCTTTGAATGTCCGCGCCAGGGTGCTGCCGATGTCCGACCGGCCGGTGCGCACGCGGGTGATGGCACGAGGACGGTGGTGGCGGTTTCAGGAGTTCATGATCAAGGCTCGGGGCGAGGGCCCGATCGAGCAGATCGACTTCCGGGGCGCGCCCTCGGCAGCCCCCACCCCCGAGGTGCTGGACGCGATCGCCACCGCAAGGGCGATCGTGCTCGGGCCTTCCAACCCGGTGATCTCGATCGGGCCGATCCTGGCCATCCCGGAGGTGCGGGCCGCGATCAGGCGCAGCCCCGCCCCCGTGGTGGCCGTCAGCCCAGTAGTCAAGGGCGAGGTCGTCAAGGGCCCGACCGCGGCGTTCATGCGCTGGGCGGGATGGCCGCTGACCAGCGACGGGATCGCGACCGCCTACACGGGCCTGATCGACGGTCTCATCGCCGATCAACCGACCAGCCTGGTGCGCGTGCTCGAAACCGACGTGCTCATGGACAGCCCCACCGCGCGGCACCGCCTGGCGGACGAGACCGTGCGCTTCGTGCTGACGCTGGGATAGCTTTCGCCGCGCATGCGAACGGTGGCGATCCTGCCGATCAAGAGCTTCGACGAGGCCAAGCAGCGGCTCGCGCCCGACATGAGTCCCGCCTCGCGGCGCGCCCTCGCCGCGGCCATGTACTCCGACGTGCTGGTCGCGCTCAGGCGTACCGGCTCGATCGACGGCGTGCTCGTCGTGACCGCCGATCGAGACGCGCAGCGGATCGCCGGTGGCTACGGCGCGAGCGTGCTCGACGACGACGACCAGGGGCACAACCCGGCGGCGCGACGCGGCATCCACGCCGCCGTCGAGTCCGGCGCCGAACGGGTCCTGCTCGTCGCCGGCGACTGCCCGATGGCCGAGCCGGCGCAGCTCGATGAGCTGATCGCGCGCGACGCCAAGCAGCGCTCCGTGCTGATCGTCCCCGACCGCCACGGCACCGGCACCAACGCGCTGCTGTTGACTCCGCCCCAGTCGCTGACTCCCGCGTTCGGACCCGGAAGCTGCCGCCGGCACCTCGAAACGGCGCAGTCCGCAGGGACGACCCCGGCGGTCGTCGAGGTGCCGTCCCTGGCCCTGGACGTCGATACCGCGGAGGATCTCGAGGCGCTGCGGGCGGGGCTGGCCGCGAGCCACGGGGGCGCGGCCCACACCCGCGGGATGATCCGTCAGCTGGTGCGCAGCCGGCACTAGCGTGCTCAGCGCCGTTGCCCTCAAAGGACTGCCGGAGATCTCACCCGGCGACGACCTCGCCGGGGCCGTGGCGACGGCGCTGGACCTCAGCGACGAGTCCGCGCGTCCCGGCGACGTGATCGTGGTCGCCCACAAGATCGTCTCGAAGGCCGAGGGGCGGCTGCGCCGGCTCGCCGAGGTCGAGCCGGGCCCGCGCGCCCGGCAGCTGGCCCGCGAGCTGGGCAAGGATCCGAGCCAGGTGCAGGTGGTTCTGGACGAGTCGCAGGCGGTGCTGCGCGCCTCCCGTGGGGTGATGATCTGCGTCACCCACCACGGCTTCGTGTGCGCCAACGCCGGCGTCGACGCGTCGAACGCCCCGGCGCCCGGTACGGTCGTCCTGCTGCCGGCGGACCCGGACGCCTCGGCGCGCGGGATCCGCGGTGGGCTGCGCCAGCTCCTCGGCGTGGCGCCGGCGGTCCTGATCACGGATTCGTTCGGACGAGCCTGGCGCCACGGTCAGTGCGACGTCGCGATCGGCTGCGCGGGGCTGGCGCCGCTCGACGATTGGCGCGGATGCACCGACGCCGTCGGCCGCGAGCTGAACGCGACCTGGATCGCGATCGCCGATCAGCTCGCCGCCGCCGCCGACCTGACGCGGCGAAAGGACGGCCGGCAGCCCGTGATCGTCGTCCGCGGGGCCGAGCGCCACGTCACCGTGGACGACGGACCCGGTGCGGCCGCGCTGCTCCGCGCCGAAACCGAGGACCTATTCAGGTAGCGTCCCGATCGCGGGCTCGGGCATCTCGGCGCGGCGCGCGAGCCGCCGCCCCCGCACGCCCCCCGTCGCCGTGAGCAGCGCGCCGAGCACGATCGCCACGCCGACCAGCTGCAGGCCGGTCGGGGACTCGCCGAAGATCAAGGCCGCCAGCGCCACCGAGCCCACGGGCTGGATGGTGAGCGTCAGCGACGTCATCGCCGCCGGCAGCCGCGGCAGGGAGATGGCGATCAGCAGCCAGCCCAGGACCTGCGAGGTCAGCGCCAGCGTGATCAGCCAGGCCGTCCCGGGCCAGCTCGGCACCAGCTCGGCATCGCCGATGACGAGGCCGGCGATCACGCACAAGACGGTCGCCGTGGCCGTGGCCTCGAACAGCGGCCCCGCTACCCTCCGGAGGTCGGCTCCACCGCGGCGCAGGAGCAGCAGGAAGCCGACGTAGGCGATCCCCGCGCCGAGCCCGAACAGGGTTCCCCGCGTGGGATCACGACCGTAGGCGCCGTGCTCGAGCGCGCCCGAGATCAGGGCCACCCCGATCAGCGCGATCGGCAGCGCCGCCAGCACCCTGCGCCCGGGCCGCTCGGACAGCACCGCCCACGCCACCAGCGGCACAAGCACGATCTGGATGTTCGCCAGCACCGTGGCCAGCCCGGCGCCGACGTACTTGATCGAGTTGTGCCAGAGGATCAGATCGGCGGCAAAGAACACCCCACCGGCGATGGCAATCCGGCGATCACGCCGGCCGCGCGCGCCGAAGCGCCGGTCCTCAAGCCACGCCAGCAGGCCCAGCACCGGCAGCGCATAGGCGCAGCGGAAGATCGCCGCGGTCGACGGCGAGGCATGGCTGAGCCGCACGAGGATGCCAGAGAAGGCGATCGCCACCGCCCCGAGCACCGCCGCGGCGCGGACGTTCCGCTCCTCTGAGAGGAGACGCTCCACACCCCCAGCGTAGGCGATACCCGTTCAGGTCCCGCTGGGGGCCCCTACGGCGTGAAACCCTCCGTCGACGTGCAAGATCTCCCCGCTGATCCCCTGCGAGTAGTCCGAGAGCAGGAAGGAGATGGCGCGGGCGACCGGTCCGGGATCGTCGATCTGCCACCCGAGCGGGGCCTGGTCTCGCCATAGCTCGGCCAGTTGCTCGAACCCCGGGATCCCCCGCGCGGCCACCGTGCCCAGGGGGCCGGCCGAGATCAGGTTGACCCGAATCCCCTCCGGACCGAGATCCCGGGCCAGGTAGCGCGCCACCGATTCGAGCGCGGCCTTGGCCACGCCCATCCAGTCGTAGATCGGCCAGGCCACGGAGGCGTCGAAGTCGAGGCCGACGATGCTCGAGCCGGGGTCCATCAGCGGCGCCACCGCGGCGGCCAGCGCCTTCAGCGAGAACGCGCTGGTCTCAAACGCCTGCACGGCGCTCGCCGCCGGCGCGGTCATGAACCGGCCCCCGATCGCGTCCTCGGGCGCGAAGGCGATCGCGTGCAGGGCGCCGTCGACTCCGCCCCAGCGATCGCGCAAGCTGTCGGTCAGCGCATCGAGGTCGTCCTGCTTGTTGACGTCGAGTTCGAGCACGTCGACCGGTTCGGGCAGCCGCTTCGCGGCGCGCTCGGTCAGCCGACGAGTCCGCCCGAAGCTCGTGAGCACGACCGCGGCCCCTTCCTGCTGCGCCCGCTCGGCGGCGTGGAAGGCCAGCGACTCCCGGGTCAGCACGCCGGTGATCAGCAGCCGCTTGCCCTCGAGGATCATCCGACCGGACCTACGGGGCGAGCGTGCGCAGCGCCCAGCCGAGTCGATCGCGCGTGTCCGCGGGAGCGACGATCTCGTCGATGAACCCGGCCGACGCCGCCGCCTCGGCCCGGAGATGCTCTTGGGCGTAGGCCTCCGCCAGCCGGGAGCGCTCCCCGTCCGGGTCGCCGGCGACGCGCAGCTCCCGCCGGTTGACGATCCCGACGGCGGCCCGCGCGCTCATGATCCCCAGCTCCGCATCGGGCCAGGCCAGGACCAGGTCGGCTCCCAGGTCCCGGGAGTTCATCGTGATGTACGCGCCGCCGTAGGACTTGCGCAGCACCACGGTCAGTTTCGGAACCCGTGCCGCCGCGAAGGCCCGGACGAGCGAGGCGCCGTGCCTGATCACGCCGGCGCGCTCCTGGCGGGAGCCGGGCATGAAGCCGGGCGTGTCGACGACGGCGATCAGCGGCACTCCGAACGAATCGCAGAAGCCGACGAACCGGGCCGCCTTCTCCGATCCCTCGGCGTCGAGCACGCCCCCGAGATAGTGCGGCTGGTTGGCCACGATCGCCACCGGTCGGCCCTCCAGCCGGGCCAGGGCGGTGACCACGTTCCGGGCCCAGCGCGGGCATAGCTCCTGCAGCGAGCCCCCGTCGACGATCCCGGCCAGGGCGTCGCGGACGTCGTAGGCGCGGCGCGGCTCGCGGGGCACGGCGGCGCCGGGATCGGCCAACGTCGGCGCCACCGGCGCGGCCAGCGCCGCCGGCTCGCCTGCCGCCGAGGGCAGGTAGCCGAGCAGCTCGCGGACCCGGGCCGCGGCCGCCGCCTCGTCCCGTTCGACGAGATGGCAGACGCCGTTGTGGGCGTGAACGCGGGGACCGCCCAGCGCAGCGGCGTCGATCTCCTCGCCGAGCGCCTCGCGCACCACCCCGGGGCCGGTCAGGAACATCGCGGCGTCCTCGGTCATCAGCACCAGGTCGGTCAGCGCCGGCGAGTACGCCCCCCCGCCGGCCGATGCCCCCGACACCACCGAGATCTGGGGGACGACGCCGGTGAGGGCGACGGTGTGGCGAAAGATCCGCCCGTAGCCGGCGAGCGCGGCCGTGCCCTCCTGCATCCGGGCGCCACCGGACTCGACGAAGGCGACCACCGGCACCTTCGCGCGGCGGGCGGTCTCGAGCACGCGGATGACGGTGTCCGCGTGGCGTTCGCCCAGGGAGCCCCCGAGGTAGGAGCCGTCCTGGGCGTAGCAGACGATCGGGCGGCCTCGCACGGCGCCGGTGGCGCCGACGACTCCGTCCCCCGCGCTCGCGCGGGCCCCCAGCTTCGGCGAGATGACCCGCGAGCGGAGCACGCGCAGGCTGCCGGGGTCGCAGAGCGCCTCGAGCCGCTCGAGCGGGCCGAGTCGCCGGGTCGCGGCGTGGACGACCGTGGCACTCATTGGCTTACCCCGCGAATGACCAGCGCGACGTTGTGGCCCCCGAACGCGAACGAGTTCGAGATCGCCAGCGGCGGGGCGCCGTTCGCAGCGATCAGGGGCCTGGCCTCGCCGGGGACGTAGTCGAGGTCGAGCTCGGGGTCGGGCACCTCGTAGCCGAGCGTGGGCGGGATCACGCGACTGGCCAGCACCTGGGCGGTCTCGACCGCCTCGACCGCGCCGGCGGCGCCGAGCAGGTGACCGATCGCCGATTTGGTCGAGGAGACGGGAATCTGCTTTGCCCGCGACTCGCCCAGCGCGCGCTTCAAGGCCACCGTCTCGGCGGCGTCGTTGAGCTGCGTCGAGGTCCCGTGCGCGTTGACGTAGCTGACGTCCTCGGGGGTGGCCCCGGCATCGGCCAGGGCAAGCTCGATCGCCCGCGACGCCGGACCTCCGGTCGGCTCGGGCGCGGTCAGGTGATAGGCGTCCGAGGTCGATCCGTAGCCGGCGATTTCGCCGAAGATCGTCGCGCCACGCGCCCGGGCGGCGGACTCCTCCTCGAGCACGAGCACCCCTGCCCCCTCGCCCATCACGAAGCCGTCGCGACGGGCGTCGAACGGCCGCGAGCAGCCCGTTGGCGAGAGCGCCTGCATCGAGTTGAAGCACGCGAAGGCGAACGGGGTCAGGGTGGCTTCCGCGCCGCCGGCGACGGCGGCGTCGGCATCGCCGTACTGGATCATTCGCAGCGCTGAACCGACGGCATGGGCGCCGCCCGAGCAGGCCGATACGACGCCGTACATCTGGCCCTTGAGCCCGTGCTTCATCGCTACCGCCGCGGCGGCGGCGTTGGGCATCTGCTGCGGGATGCCCAGTGGCGAGACGCTCCTAGGGCCCTTCTCCCGCAGCACGTCGTGCTGGATCTCGATCGTTTCGATGCCGCCGATTCCGGTGGCGATCACGCAGCCCGTGCGCAGCGGGTCGTACGGGAGCTCGGCATCCCAGCCGGCCTGCGCGAGCGCCTCGGCCGCGGCCACCAGCGCCAGCTGCGAGAAGCGGTCCAGCCGCCGGGCCTCCTTTACCGACAGGTGCTCGGCGGCTTCGAACTCGCTGCACGCGCCGGCGCCGTCGACGATCCCGCACACGCCGGCGGCCCACCGGTCGTGCAACGCCGCCGCTCCGACCCCTAGGGGCGTGACCGCCCCCAGGCCGGTTATCACGACGCGGCGCTTCAACTCAGGCAGCTCGTTTCGTGATCAGGTCGACGGCATCGCCGACCGTCTTGAGCTCCTTCATGTCCTCACCCTTGAGGATGACGCCGTATTCGTCCTCGACGATCTGGGCCAGCTCGACCAGATCGAGCGAGTCGATGTCGAGCTCCTCGAACGTGGCGTCGCGAGTGATCTGGTTCACGTCGGGGCCGAAGCTCGCAAGCGTCTCGATCACGCGGGCCTCGACCTGCTGGCTGGTCACGGTTGACATCTGGCACTGCTCCTATCGATTGTTGTTTTCATGCCGCAAGCCCTCCATCCACGCTGAGAACGGCGCCGGTGACGTAGCTGGCCTGCTCGGAGACCAGAAAGCGTACGCAGGCTGCCACTTCCTCCGGGGTTCCCGCTCGCTTCGCCGGAACCTGCTCGAGCAGGTCCGTTGAAACGTCAGCCATCATCTCGGTGTCGATCCATCCGGGGGCGACCGCGTTGATCGTGATCCCGCGCCGGGCCACTTCGACCGCAGCCGTCTTGGTCAGCGCGATCAGTCCTGCCTTCGCGGCAGCGTAGTTGGCCTGTCCCGGGTTCGCCCGCAGGCCCACCACCGACGAGATGTTGACGATCCGCCCGGAGCGGGCCCGCAGCATCGGCCGCAGCGCACGGCGGGTGAGCCGGAACGCCGCGGTCAGATCCGTATCCAGCACCGCACCCCATTCCTCGTCCCCGAGCGACGGGGTGAGCTCGTCGCGGGTGATCCCGGCGTTGTTGACGAGCACCAGCACCGGCGCCTCGAGCTGCGACTCGAGCGCCTCGAACAGCTGATCCGGAGCATCCGGGGCCGAGACGTCGCCGGCGACCGCGACCGCTCGGCCCCCGTCGCGCTCGATCTCCGAGACCACGGCCTCGGCGCGCTCTTGATCGACCCGGTAGTTGACCCCGACCGGCCACCCGTCCGCCGCCAGCCCGCGGGCGATCGCCGCCCCGATCCCTCGCGAGGCGCCGGTCACGAGCGCGCAACCCTCGCGCTCAGCCATCGTCGACTCCGCCCCATTCGATCACGCCTCCGGCCCACGTGCAACCGGCGCCGAACGCGCTCAGCAGGACGCGGAATCCCGGTCTCAAGCGGCCGTCCCCGTCAGCGGCGGCGAGCGCGGCGATCGCGGTTTCAGGCATGGACCAGCTCCACGTCGCGCAAGGTTCGCTTGGCCAGCCCGGTCAGCACCTTGCCCGGCCCGACCTCGACGAACCGCTCGACCCCCCGTTGATGCAGCGCCTGCATCGTCTCCCGCCAGCGGACCGGGTTGGTCAGCGCCTCGACGAGTCTTGCCCGAACGTCATCGAACGGCTCGGCCGTGACCGCCGAGAGCACCGGGATCCGGGGGGTCCCGATCTCCACGCGATCCAGGGCGGCGGCGAACTCGGGGACGGCGGAGGCCATCATCGGGGAGTGAAAGGCCCCGGTGACTGGGACCTCCATGGCCCGCAGCCCCAGCTCACGGGCCGCCCCCGCCGCCGTCGGCAGGGCGGTGCGGGCTCCCGAGAGGACAACCTGCTGGGGAGAGTTGTCGTTGGCGATCGCGAGCCCGTGGGCCTCCGCCAGCTCCGGCGCGTGCTCAGCCGCTCCGGAGCCAAGCAGGGCCAGCATCCCGCCGTCGCCCTCCCGCTCCCCGGCTTCCTGCATCAGCCGTCCGCGAAGCGCCACCAGTTCGAGCCCGTCGCGCTCATCCAGAGCGCCGGCGGCGACGAGCGCAGCCAGCTCCCCGAGCGAGTGGCCGGCCATGAAGTCACCGTCGGGACAGCCGAGCGTCTTCCACCCGGCCAGGCTGGCGCAGAAGATCGCCGGCTGCGCGAACCTCGTCCCGTCCTGCGCTCGCGGAAACGGATCCGACCCGACGACTTCGCTCGCCAGCGACAGCAGGTCGGGACGGACGGTGGCCACCGCCTCGGCCATTTCGGGTGTTTGAGAGCCTTGGCCGGGGAACAGAATTGCCGTCGGAGCCATACACCTCACCGTACGCAGAGCCTCCTGCGGGGATACAGGCCACAATCCGAGTTCCCCCCGAACGGGGGGACTTCCACCATGAGCCCGCTGACGATTCCTGATCCTGGCCCGTCTTCGACGGCGCTCGTCACCGGCGCGTCAGCCGGAATCGGCCGCGCGATCGCGGCGGAGCTGGCCGCGCGCGGACATGGCGTGGTCCTCGTCGCCCGCCGCAAGGAGCGCCTGCGCGAGGTTGCCGAGCAGCTCTCAGACGAGCACGGCGTTCGTGCGGAGACGATTGCCTGCGATCTGGCCAAGCCCGCCTCCCGCGCGCGGCTGCGGGGACGTGTCTCGGAGCTCGGACTCGATGTCGAGGTCCTGGTCAACAACGCCGGGTTCGCGACCAACGGGCCCTTCTGGCAGTCGGATCCGGAGCGCGAGCTCGAGCAGGTGCGGGTGCTGGTCGAGGCGGTCGTTGCCCTCACCTCGGCGTTCGCGCCGGCGATGGTGGAGCGTGGCCGCGGCGCGATCCTGAACGTCTCCTCGACCGCCGGGATGCAGCCGCTGCCCTATTCGGCGGGATACTCGGCGGCGAAGGCGTACGTGCTCACGTTCTCCGAGGCGCTCCATCAGGAGCTGCGCGGCCACGGGGTGATCGTCAGCGCGCTGTGCCCCGGCCCGGTATACACCGATTTCTGGGACATTTCCGGCTGGGAGGTGGCCGGGGGGCGCTCGTTCGAGCGGGCGGTACCCCGCCCCGCCTGGATCTCCGCCGAACAGGCGGCGCGCGCCGGCGTCGGCGGCCTCGCCTCCGGCGAGCGCGTGATCGTCCCCGGGCTCAGGATGCGGGCGGCGATGGAAGCCGTCCGCTACGTTCCGCATGCGCTGAAGCTGCCGGCGATCGAGTGGATGATGCGGCGCCGATGAGCGAGCTCCTGCCTCGCCCGGTCCGACTGCTGCTCGGCGCCACCAGCCCCGGGGTGAGCGAGCGGAGGCTGCGCGCAGCCGTGGCGGGGAAGCTCGTGCTGATCACCGGCGCGTCCTCCGGCGTGGGCAGGGCCACCGCGCTGCGACTGGCAGGCGCGGGCGCCACCGTGCTCCTGGTGGCCCGCCGCACCGAGCTGCTCGAGCAGCTCCGCGACCAGATCGAGGCCGCCGGCGGCACGGCGTTCGTGCACGCGTGCGATCTCGGCAATCCCGCGCGGGCCGAGCGGCTGGCGGCCGAGGTGCTCGAGCAACACGGCCACGTCGACGTGGTGGTGTCCAACGCCGGCGTCTCCATCAGACGGTGGGTGTCAGAGTCCTACGACCGCTTCCGCGACGTCGAGCGGACGATCAACGTCAATTACCTGGGGCCGGTGCGGCTGCTGCTCGGGCTGCTCGACTCGATGCGCGAGCGGGGGGACGGCCACATCGTCGCGATCGCGAGTTTCGGGGTCAATTTTCCGCCGCTGCGCTGGAGCGCCTACATCGCTTCCAAGGCGGCGTTCGAGACCTGGCTCGCCGGGGTGGCGCCGGAGATCCGCGCCGACGGCGTCACCACGACATCGATCCATCTGCAGATCGTCCGCTCGCCGATGCTCGGCCCGTTCCGGATGTGGAACTTCCTGCCGGCGATGAGCAGCGAAGAGGCCGCGGCGATCGTCTGCCGGGCGATCGTCCAGCGGCCCCGGACGATCTCTCCGATGTGGGCGCGGCTCGGATCGGCCGCCACCGACCTCGCCCAGGAGCCGCTGGACGCGGCGCTGGCCCTGTATTCGCGCTTCACCAACCCCGATTCCAGGCGCCGAGCCACAGGCTCCCCGGGCGCGGGGGCGGGGGGCTTCGGCATACTGGGGGCGCCGCTCCGCCTCGCCGAGCAGGCGCTGGGAGGAGCCTCGACGGTCGCCTCGGCGGGCGTGCTGAGACCGGTCCGGCCCGACCGGGGCGCCCGGGCGCTGCTGGCGCTGCGGCGGTTCGGCCCCGGTCCGGGGTTCGTGGCCGCGGCCGCCGCCGAGCTGTACGGCGATCGGCCGGCGGTGATCGACGAGCGCGGGTCGGTGAGCTTCGGCGAGCTCGACGGCCAGGTTCGCGCGCTGGCCTCGGCGATGCATCGCTGCTGCGGGCTGGACGCCAAGGACCGCCTGGCGATCATGTGCCGAAACCACCGCGGCTTCGTGCAGGCGCTGGTGGCTGCGTCGCGGCTCGGCTGCGACGTGGTGCCACTCGGCGGCGACTTCTCTGGAGCCCAGCTGCGGGACGTGCTCGAGCGAGAGGCCGTCACCGCCGCCGTCTACGACGATGAGTTCGAGGAGCGCTTCGACGAAGCCGAGTTCGCGGGCCCCCGGATCATCGCCTGGCATGAGGGGAGGACCGACCGCCCGACGCTCGAGGGCCTGGTTGCTGCGGGCGCCGGCGAGGCGGTGCACGGCGCCGGCGGGCCCCACGGCGCCGGCGAGCCCCCCGGCGCCGGCGAGCCCCCCGGCGCCGGCGAGGCGCCGGCCCCGGCCAGCCACGGCCGGATCGTCATCCTGACCTCCGGCACGACCGGGACGCCCAAGGGCGCCACGCGCAACGTCCGCCTGCAGGCGCTACTGCCGCTGGCGATCGGGGGCATCCTGGATCTTCACCGGATCAGGCGCCCGCCGCGCTCCGGACAGCCCGTTGTCCTCGCCCCGCCCCTGTATCACCTGTTCGGCTTCGTCGGCTTGATGGCTGCCTTCGGATTCGGCTCGCCGGTGATCCTCGGCCGGCGCTTCGACCCGGAAGGGGTCCTCGACCAGATCGAACGTCACGATGCCGCCGTCTTGCTCGCGGTCCCGACGATGCTGAAGCGCATCATGGATCTGCCGTCGAGGATGCGCCGACGGCACGACTGCTCGTCGCTGCGAATGGTGATCAGTGGCGCGGCCCCGCTCCCACCGGAGCTGGCACGGGCGGTGATGGATGAGTTCGGGGACGTGCTCTACAACGGCTACGCATCGACGGAGATCGGCGCCGGCACGATCGCTACGCCGGCCGATCTGCGCGCCGCCCCGGGCACCGTCGGCAGACCTGCCTCGGGCGTGACGGTCAAGGTCCTCGACGACGAAGGCGAAGAGCTCCCGCACGGGGCCACGGGCCGCGTGTTCGTGGGCAGCCCGCTCGCGTTCGAGGGCTACACCGGCGGCGGGAACAAGGAGGTGATCGACGGCCTGATGAGCACCGGCGACCTCGGGCACTTCGACGCGCTGGGGAGGCTGTTCATCGACGGCCGCGACGACGAGATGATCGTCTCCGGCGGCGAGAACGTGTTCCCGCAGGAGGTGGAGGAGCTGCTGATCGCGCACGAAGCGGTCGCCGACGCCGCCGTCTACGGGGTTCCGGACGAGGAGTTCGGCCAGCGGCTGGTGGCGCTGGTCGTCCCGAAGCCGGGCGCGTCGGTCTCCGAAGACGAGCTTGCGCCCTACGTCCGCGAGCGGCTGGCCCGGTACAAGGTCCCGCGCGAGATCACCGTCGTCGACGAGCTCCCTCGGACCTCCACGGGCAAGCTCCAGCGCGCCAAGCTGCCCGCCGCCGCCGGCCAGACGTCATCTCCGTCGCCGGCGTCGCAGAGCCGGTAGCGGATCCGACCCTGTTAGAGCCCTGCCAGCTCGCGCGTTCGCTCGGTCGCCGACGTGGCCCGCGCGCCGCGCTCGGCCACCATCCGTTCGTACTCCGCCATCCCCTCCGCGTTCCTGGCCCGGCCCGCACGCTCCGCGAGCGCGGAGGCGAACAGCTGGCGGAACGCGAGCGCCTTCAGGAACCACCGCGGGTAGGCGACCCGGCGCCGGCGGTGTTCGATCGCCGCCACCAGCTCGTCGATCGCCGGCGCCAGCGGATAGGTACGGCCGAACGCCGAGGGCATCTCGGCCTTGATCCGGTCCATCAGCGGCATCTCCCGCTCCGCGTCCCTGACCATGTCGGTGTCCAGGAACAGGAAGTAGGCAACCCCCACTTGCACTCCGCGAGGTTCCATCTCCAGGCGCAGGCAGTCGCTGAGCGCCTCCACGCCCGCCTTCGCGGCGGAGTAGGCGCTCATCGCCGGCGAACGCAGGACCGCCGCCGTTGAGGCGATGTTCAGGAGGTAACCGCGGCTGCGCTCCAAGTGCGGGAGCGCCGCCCGATCGGTGTACATCACGCCCAGCAGGTTGATCTCGATCACCCGCTCCCACGAGCGGATGTCCTGGGAGCGCAGCGGGCCGCCGGCGGCGATCCCGGCGTTGGCGACGACCACGTCGAGGCCGCCGAGCGCGTCCGCGGCCGCGTCGATGGCCTCCGTCACCTGCTCGTTGGCGGACACGTCGCACTCCCCAAGGAATGTTCCCTCGCCGCAACGGGCGGCCACTTCCGCCAGCGTTTCGGGCTCGAGGCCGACAAGCGCCAGCCGGGCGCCCCGAGAGGCGAGCTGCTCGGCCAGGGCGGCGCCGATGCCGCGCGCGGCGCCGGTGATCAGGACGCGCCGGCCGACCAGCGATTGCGCGGGGCTCATGCGAGGACGATAACGCCCGGCCGCGCCCGCCGGCAACCGCGTCGCTCGGCTACGCCACCGCGCGCCTGTCGTCCTCCTCCACCACCGGCGCCGGATCGGGCATCCTCACCTTCCCGGCCAGCCGGCGACCGATCCAGTCCAGGGCCACCGGCGTCCCCGCCACGGCCCCGCTGATGTGATCGACGCCGCCGCGGGTCACGTACAGCCTGACGTCGGCCCCGACCCGCGCCCAGTCGTCGCGGAGATTCGCACTCTGCGCGAAGGACACGATCTGGTCCCGGCGGGCGTGGTGAAGGAGAACCGGGGCACCGGGAACCATTTCGCCCAGCCGGTTCTCTCGCAGCCGGGCGCGCCAGGCGGGCAGCTCGAGGACGTTCGGCTGTGTGAGGTCCGAGGCCCGCACGAACCGCGGCCCGGACAGCATCGCTTGGAAGATCGTCGAGGTCCGCAGCGCAGCGATTCCCTTGCGCGCCTGCGGCGTCAGGTACGGGTCGAGCTCGAGCTCGGGGTAGGCGGCCGCGTAGCCGATCCCGCCGTAGGCGATGAAGAACGAGAAAAAGGTTCGCTCGAGGCTGGGACCAGCGGTCTCGAGATCCGCGGCGGCCGCGCCGGCGGCCACCGCGAGTAGCGGTAGGTCGGGCGCGTAGCTCGGCTGGAGCTGCGCCGCCCAGGCCGCCGCGGCGCCACCCTCGGAGTAGCCGACGATCGCAGCCGGGCCCTCGACGGGCAGCTGCTCGGGGTCAAGCGAACGGGCCGCTCGCATCACGTCCAGGACGTTCGGGCCCAGCGCGCGACCGACCATGTAGGTGTGGTCTCCGGCGGTGCCGAGGCCCTGGTAATCGGTGATCGCCACCGCCCAGCCGCGCGCCAGCACCATCGCGATCAACCCCGCCTCCCACTCCAGCCCCCGCGCCAGCAGGCGCGACGGCGCCGCCACGTCGCCGATTCCGTGGGTGCCCACGGCGTAACCGATCATCGGGCGGGGACCACGGGTGCGCGACCTGGGGATCAGGACCGTCCCGGAGACCGCCGTCGGCGCTCCGGTGGCGCCCGTGGACCGATACAGGACCCGCCATGCCCGAGCCCGGATCCGCACGCCGGGGACCAGGTAGGCATCCACCGGCTCGGCGCGGATCACCTCGCCGGGGTGGCCCTGCCCCGACAGCTCGGGCGCGACGTAGAAGTCCTCGGCGCCGGCGGTCCTTCGCCTCGGCGGCGAAACCAACATCAGCTGCGCACCAGCGTGGCGAGCGATGTCGATGAAGCTCACAGCTGACCGGTCTCCTTTCCGAACTCGTTCGAGCGCCGTGGCCTAATTCCTGTCGGTTAACAGGTTATTGCAGTGAGGTGTCAGATTTCCCCACTATGTGATTAACGGCGCAAACCGGTCTGCGCGTGCGCGCGTCCAGCGCCGCCCCCCGGCAACCGCCCTACGACAGCAGGCCCATCCGCTGCGCCCGCTGCACCGCCTCGGCGCGGTTGCGCGCCCGCAGCTTCCGGTACACGGCGCTCGTGTGCTCCTTGACCGTGTGCGGCGAGAGGAACAGCGTCTCGGCGATCTCGCGATTGGTCGAGCCGGCGGCAATCAGGTCGAGCACCTCCCGCTCGCGCTCGGTCAGCAGCGGCGCCGGCTGCTCGGCCCGAGGCGAGAACATCGTCATCCCCAGCCCGACCATCCGCACCGCGGCGGCGATCTCGCCCGCCTCCAGATCCTTGGAGACGAAGCCCGAGGCGCCTGCTGCCCGCGCCGCCGCCGCCGACATCCTGCCCGCCCCCGAGATCAGCAGCACGCGCGTGGACGGCGACGCCTTCCGGATCGACTCGCACAGCTCGGCGCCCGACTCGCCGGACAGGAACAGGTCGACGAGCGCGACGTGCGGCTCGAAGGCCCGCACCAGCTCCAGGGCCTCGGCACCCGTCCGCGCGGCGAGGCACCGCTCGACCCAGGGCTGCTCCACGAGAAGGACCCGGAACCCCCAATGGACCACGTCGTGGTCGTCGACCACCAACACTCGCAGCTTGCGATCGAACGGCCGGCGGGCGACGACCCCGGGCGCGTTCACGAGGCCTCCCCGTCGAGTGGCACTACCAGCCGCACGCGCCAGCCGTCGGCGCCGACGGCCCCGAACTCGACCACCCCGCCATGCTGCAGGGCCTCGAAGGCCGCGAGCCGCAGGCCCATCCCCGCCCCCGATGCCCCCGGCCGCACCCCGTCGTTGCGGACCTCGAGCTCGAACGTGTCGGCGTCGCGCGAGACCACGACCTCGACGGAAGTGGGCTCGGCGTGCTTGCCGACATTGCGCATCGACTCCGCCAGCACCGACTGGGCCAGCGGTTCGAGGTCCGCGGGAACGACCACGTCGGGGTTCCAATCCACCGTCACCGCCGCTCCGGGTGCCGCCCGCAGCCGTTCGAGCTCGGCCGCGAGCGTCGTTCCGGTCTCCGGCGGCAGCGGAGCCAGCGGGCGTTCAAGCGCTCTTCGGAGATCGCTCAGGGCCTGCTGCATCTCGACCCGGCAACGGTCTCGCTCGGCTTGGTCGAGCGGCGTCGCGGCGCTCAGCGCGAGCGAGACGCCAAACAGCCGCTGCATCACCCGCTCGTGGATCTCCCGCGCCAGGTCCAGCCGCTCGCCGAGCCGGCGGGTGCGCTCCTGCTGACGGGTGGCGTTGCGGGCGGTGGCGACCAGAGCAGCGGTCTTGCCCAGCGTCCACAGGAGATGGCGCTCACCGTCGGAGAGCTCGAACCGCCCGCCCCCGCGATCGGCGCAGATCACCCCGTAGGCACGGCCCGCCGCGCTCAAGGGGGTGCACACCAGGGTGGTGATCCCCAACATCCGCGCGTATTCCGGCGGTACGGCCTGCTCGATGCCCTCCGAGATGACCACCACCTGGTCCTCGAGCAGCGCCTGCTGGGCGATCGGGGTGTTGACGAGCGTCGGTCGCAGCGCCGCCAGCTGCGAGAACGAAGTGCCGTGCGAGCCCACGACCCGGACCCGCCGCCGGCCCGGATCGGCCAGGAAGATCGCCGCCCGGCGCATCGTCGTCAGCCGGCAGATGGCCTCGCAGATGCGATCGTAGAACTCGGTCGAAGAGGTGTCGGTATCGATCTTGGCCAGCAGCTCGACGAACACCTCGAGCGGCTCGACCCCGGCGAACAGCGAGCGCGGATGATCCCCCACCGCCTCGGGCCGCCCGCTGCGCGTGGCCCCGAGATTCACGACCGCGCCCCTGCGCTCACGCCGCTGCCGCCGGCAGCGCGTAGCGCCGGCGGATCTCGTACAGCGTGGTGCGCTCGGCCGCCGGCCGGCCGGCCCGGTGGGCAGCCCCGACGAGGTCCTCCGGGGTCAGCATGACGCCGTGATAGCTGCCGGCCATTCGCGAGATCGACTCCTCCATCAGCGTCCCGCCGAGGTCGTTGACCCCCCACCGCAACGCCTCCGTGGCCGCCTCGAGGCCCATCTTGACCCAGCTCGCCTGGAGGTTGCGGACACTCCGCCCGAGGGCCAGCCGGAACGCCGCCGTGTGCTTGAGGTTCTCCTCCCGCGAGATCTCCTCGACGCCGTGGGTGCGGCCCAGCAGGGTGTGGAAGGGGATGAACGACAGGGGCACGAACTCGGTGAAGCCGCCGGTTCGCTCCTGCAGCGAGCGCACCACGCGCATGTGCTCGGCCAGCTCCCAGGGCTCCTCGACGTGGCCGAACATGACCGTCACCGTCGAGCGCAGACCGCTGGCGTGGGAGGCCTCGATGATCTCGACCCACCGGGCCACGGGCAGCTTGTTCGGCGAGATGCGCTCGCGCACCCCGTCGTGCAGGACCTCGGCCGCCGTCCCCGGCGTCGAATCGAGCCCGGCCTCGCGCAGCCGCTCGAACACCGCGCGCGGCGAGAGGCCGCTGACGTCGCACATGTGCGCGACCTCCATCGGCGAGTACGCGTGCAGGTGCAACTCAGGCGCCAGCCGCTTGGCCAGCCGCAGCCATTTCTCGTAGTCCTCGAGCGTCCAGTCGGGATGGATACCCGACTGGACGCAGATCTCCGTCGCCCCGAACTCCACCGCCTCGTGCACGCGGCGCGCGAACTCGGCCTCGGAGTGCTCGTAGGCGTCGGGCGAGCGCCGAGACTGGCCAAAGCCGCAGAACGCGCACCCGACGACGCAGATGTTCGAGACGTTGATGTTGCGGTTGACGACGAACGTGACCGTGTCCCCGGCCAGCTCCGCGCGCAGCTGATCCGCCGCGCCGCGCATCTCCTCGATCACCGACGGCCGCGTCTCCGAGAACAGTGCCGTGAGCTCCTCGGCGCTCAGCGCCATCCCCTTGGCGGCTCGCTCCACCGCTCGGGGCGCGGCATCGTCGGGCACCCGTACCTCGACCCGGCGGCCCGACCCGCGGCGCGGGATGAACGACCAGTAGCAGCGCTTGACCACGTCCAGCACGGGCTGGGAGACCCATTCCGGGTCGATGTACTCGGGGTACACGCACAGCCGCTCGCTCAGTGCCAGCCCCTCGGCGTGCAGCTGCTTGCGGACCTGAGTGGGCGACGGAAACGGATGCTCGGGGGAGATGTGGTCCCCGTTGGCGCTCAGTCCGCCGAGGTCGGTGGCGCCGGCGCGGACGAGCTCGATCCACCAGTCGGACAGGTTGGGCGGCACCTGGATGCCGACGTCGGGCATCAGCCGCCGGGCTTCCGCGACCAACCGCTTCATGTCCTCGATCGTCACCTCGCACGCCCACTCCGGCGCGTCCAGCTGCGGCCGGCCCGCCACTCCGGTGCGCCAGTACTCCGAGGCCGCCGCGTCCGCGATCTCCGCCGGCTCGCGGCCGTAATAGCTTTGATGGGGCACGAAGTTCTGGAGGATCACCTCCTGGATGTGTCCGTGGCGCCGGCGCAGCTCGGCCAGCTTCTCCAGGGACGCCATCCGCTCGTCCTCGGTTTCGCCGATCCCCACCAGCACGCCGCTGGTGAACGGGATCTTCAGCTCGCCCGCGGCAGCGATCGTCTCGATCCGGCACTGCGGATGCTTGGTCGGCGAGCCGGCGTGGACCGTGTCCATCAGCCGTTCCGATACCGACTCCAGCATCAGCCCCTGGGATGCGGTGACCTCGCGCAGTCTCGCCAGATCCTCGATCCCGAGCACCCCGAGGTTGGTGTGGGGCAGGAGTCCGCGCTCGAGCGCCCGCTCGCACGTCCAGACCACGTAGCCGGTGAAGTCGTCGAATCCGTAGCTGTGCAGCCGCGCGGCCACCTCGGGGTTGACCTCGGGCCGCTCCCCGGTCAGCACGAGCAGCTCCTTGACGCGGTGGCGCTCGACCGCCTGGTCGAGGATTCGCTCGACCTCCGCGGGCGCGTGCAGATGCGGCTTGTGGGTGGCGAACGCGCAGTACTTGCAGTAGCAGCGGCAGGTTCGCGAAAGCGACAGCGTGAGGTTGCGGCTGAACGTGACCCGGCGACGCATGCGCTCGCCGGATTCTACGAGCCGCGCACGGCGCCCTCACGCGACCTATCCTGCCCCGCCGGATGCGGCGGTGGATCACGATCATCCTGGCCGCCATGGTTCTGGCGGTCGCGGGCTGCGGCTCGAGCGCCACCACCGCGCGCGAGCGGAGCGCCACGCTCGTCCTCGACTTCACCCCCAACGCGATCCACGCCGGGATCTACTCGGCGATCGCGCGCGGATTCGACGCCGACGCGGGCATTCACCTCCACGTGGTCGCCCCCTCGGCGAGCACCGACTCGATCAAGCTGCTCGAGTCCGGCCGGGTCAACTTCGCCATCCTCGACATCCACGACCTGGCGATCGCCCACGAACGGGGCGAGGACGTCGTCGGGATCATGGCGATCGTGCAGCGCCCGCTGGCCGCGGTCATCGCCGCGCCCCAGGTCCGCAACCCGCGGCAGCTCCAGGGCAAGACCGTGGGCATCACCGGCGACCCCAGCGACACCGCCGTGCTCGACTCGATCGTCGCCGGCGCCGGCGGTGACCCGCGAAAGGTGAAGACGATCACGATCGGCTTCAACGCGGTGGCCGCTCTGCTCTCCGGCCGGGTCGCTGCCGTCACCGCGTTCTGGAACGACGAGGGGGTGACGCTCCGGCTGCGGCGTCCCGGCTTTCACGTGTTCCGGGTCGACGACTACGGCGCCCCCTCCTATCCCGAGCTGGTCCTGTGCGCGACCGGAGCCTCGCTGCGCCGCGATCCGGGGCTGGCCCGCGCCCTGGTCGGCGCCCTGGTCCGGGGTTACTACGTGACCCTGACCGACCCCAGGGCCAGCGCGTCGGACCTCGAGGCGCACGTCCCCGGGCTCGACCCGAAGCTCGTCGAGGCTCAACTGAGCGCGATCGAGCCCGCGTTCGCGATCGACGGGCGGTTCGGCGTCCTCGAACCGGCCACACTCAGGGCCTGGGCGAGGTGGGAGGCTCGCTTCGGGATCGTCAGCCGCCGGCCCGACCTCCGGCAGACGTTCGACCTGGCATTCGTGGACGGCCCGGGTTCAGCCGGCCAGTAGCCGGCCTACCAGCGCCGGCCCCTCGCGCGCCATCCGCGAGCGCGGGACCACCAGATTGATCCCGGCCGCCTGCGCGCGGTCGCGAACCTCCGCCTCCACGTGGGAGTAGAACGCCAGCGATGGAACCGTCCCCACCATCCCCCGGACGGCCGCGAGCCGCGACTCGACGTCCGCGGTCAGATCGACGATCAGCAGCTCGGCCCCAGCCGCCGTGCTCGGATCGGCGGCCAGCTCCACATCGTGCCCCGCGGCCCGCAGCGCGCCGACCACGTTCGAGCCGAACAGCAGATCGGGGATGAACGCGACCACCCGCGCCATCAGCTCATCCAGCTCGCCCTACTGGGCCCGGAGCTTCTTGAACTCCTCGCGCACCGTCTCGGTGCGGCCCCACCAGGGGTTCACTTCGAACCGTCCGGTGCGGACCTCGCGGACCGCCAGCTCTCCGTCGATGCCGGCATCGTCGAGCAGCTTCAGCGCGGCGTGGACGACCGGGGCCGCGGCCGCGTGGCCGAAGCGGTGGGCCACCAGCAGCCGCCAGTGCCAGTCGTGCTTGGAGTATGGCTGGGCATTGCAGGTGACGAGCAGCACGGCGGCGTCTACGTAGCGGCGCTCGTCGAAGATCCGCAGGTCGAGCTCGAGGTCGGTCCAGTCGTCGGGCAGCGAATCTACGATCTCGTTGAAGGTGTCGGCGAGAGCCATTCAGGCCAGCAGCTGGACGATCAGGAACACGTTCATCGCGGTGATCACCGCCGCCACGCCGAATGCGAGCGCGGTCGTCGAGCGCCGATTGACGTGGACGCCCATCACCTCGCGATTTCCGGTGAGGACGACCAGGGGCACGAGCGCGAAGGGTATCCCGAACGAGAGCACGACCTGGCTGAGCACGAGCGCGCTGGTCGGGCTCGTGCCGAGGGCGAGCACGACGATCGCCGGCACCATGGTCAGCAGACGCCGCGCCACCAGGGGCACGCGGATGTTGACGAACCCGGCCATCACGACCTGGCCGGCGTAGGTCCCGACGCTCGACGACGAGGCCCCTGAAGCCAGCAGCGCAACCGCGAAGGCCAGCGCGGCGCCGCCGCCGACGAGCCGGGCGAACTCGTGGTGGGCGCCCTGGATCGTGCTCACCCCGGACAGCGCGGGGGTGTGCAGCAGCTTCGCCGCCACCGCCAGCATGGCCAGGTTGATGACGCCAGCCAGACCGAGCGCGACGATCACGTCGAGTCGCCCGAAGCGCAGCACCCGGGCCCGCTCGTGGTCGCCGTGCAGCGGCATCCGCTGGTTGGTGAGCGCGGAGTGCAGGTAGATCGCGTGCGGCATCACCGTGGCGCCGATGATCCCCACCGCCAAATACAGGTAGGTGCCTCCGTGTACGCCGGGGATGAAACCGCTGAGCGTCTCTTGGGCGGAGGGGCCGATCTTCAGCGTCTCGTACAGGAACCCGGCGAACACGATGCCGAGCAGCGCCGCGATCGCGAGCTCGAATCGGCGCACGCCATGGCGCTGGAGCTCGAGGATCGCGAACGCGATCACCCCGGTGATGACGCCCGCCGTCAGCAGCGGGACGCCGAACAGCAGGTTCAGCCCGACCGCGGCGCCCAGGAACTCGGCCACGTCGGTGGCCATCGCCATCAGCTCGGCTTGGATCCACAGCCCCACGCTCGTCCACCGTGGAAGCCGGTCGCGGCACAGCTCGGGAAGGTTGCGCCCGGTGACGACCCCGAGCTTGGCCGACAGGTACTGGATCAGCATCGCCATCAGGTTGGCCACCAGCACGACCCACAGCAGCGCGTAGCCGAACCGGGCACCGCCCTGGACGTTGGTGGCGAAGTTGCCCGGGTCCACGTATGCGACCGCGGCCACGAACGCCGGGCCGAGCATCGCCAGGGTCGCCCGCAACCGCCCCCGGGCCAGCAGCCGCTCGAGCGGCGACGGAACGACGACGGCGTCGGACAGCGCCGCCTGGCCATCGGCGGTGGCGCCCTCGAGCACCGGGGGGCCGATCCCCGTAGGCGGCGGCGTCACCGCGCCACCTCGACCCGCATCGCCTTGGCCAGCTCGCCACCGAGGACCTGCACGTCATCGCCGAAGCGCACGAACAGCGGTCCATCGAACGGCTGCTTGTCGAGCACCTCGAGCTCGTCGCCGGGCGCGATCCCGCGATCGGCGAGGAACCGGAGCATGTCGGGGTCGGAGTCGGAGACGCGGGTGAAGGTTCCCCGGGTGCCGATCCCGAGGGTCTGGAGGCTCTCGGTCGCGCCCTCCTCGATCGTCAGCTCGGGGGTGGGGATCGGGTCGCCGTGGGGATCGTGGGTGGGATTGCCGAGCTTGGCCGCGATCAGCTCCTCGAGCTCCTCGGAGAGGACGTGCTCGAGCACCTCGGCCTCGCCGTGGACGCGATCCCACGGAACTCCGAGGTCTTCGACCAGGTACAGCTCGAGCAACCGGTGGTGGCGCATCACCTCGAGCGCCACCCGCCGCCCGTCGTCGGTCAACGACACGCCGTGGTAGGGCCGGTGCTCCACGAGCCCGAGCTCGCCGAGCCGTTTCACCATCCCCGACGCGGACGCCGGCGTCACCCCGAGGCGATCGGCCAGCGCGGTGTTGCTGACCGCCTCCTCGCCGCGCCGCTCGAGCGCGTAGATCGCCTTGGCGTAGTCTTCGATCGCCGACGAGATCGCGGTCTGTTCCTGGCTTGCCATGACACAGATTATGGTAGGCCTAAATCTCAATTTCTACAAGTCATATCCGGACTTGGGCCGACGTTCTTATATTTGTGCTGTGGCTTCGGTCGACCTCCTGCGCTCCGGCTACCGCGCCGTCACGGAGGGCTGTGGCCTGCTCGACCGCTCCGGACGGGGCAAGCTCGCGCTCACCGGCACCCAGGCGAAGAGCTTTCTCCAGGGGCAGGTGACCAACGACGTCGAGGGGCTGTCGGCGGGACAGGGGTGTTACGCGGCGTTTCTCACTCCCAAGGGCAAGATGCTCGGCGACCTCCGCATTCTCGACACCGGCGACGAGCTCCTGCTCGACACCGAGCGTGTCTCCCTGCAAGGGCTGTTCAGCATGATCCGTCGCTTCAGCATCGGCCACGACGTACAGCTGCATAAGCGCACGCTCGAGCGGGGCCTGCTGTCGTTGATCGGTCCCGGCGCCGACGCGGTAGCCGATGTCCCGTCGCTGGCGACGGCGGAGCACTCCCACGTGCCGGCGCTGATCGGCGGCCTGGAGGCCCGGGCGATCCGAACCGACTGGGGCATCGACCTGCTGTGCGAGGCGTCCGCGACCCCCGCGTTGATTGTGGCCCTGGAGGGGGCAGGTGCCCTGGCGGTGTCGGAGACGGTCGCCGAGTGTCTGCGGGTCGAGCATGGTCGCCCGCGCTACGGGCTCGATCTCGACGACAACGTGATCCCTCAGGAGGCGGGTCTCAACGAGCGTGCGGTGTCGTTCACCAAGGGTTGCTACGTCGGGCAGGAGACCGTCGCCCGTCTCCACTACCGCGGCAAGCCGAACCGCCACCTGCGGGGGCTGCGCCTGTCCACCACGGCGCAGACCGGAGACCAGGTGTGGCAGGCCGGGCGCCCCGTGGGGCGCCTGGGGAGCGTCGTGGAGTCGCCGGAGCTGGGACCGCTGGCGCTGGCGCTGATCCGACGCGAGGCCCCGCCCGGATCGGAGGTCACGGTCGGAGCACAGGGGATTCCGGCGCAGGTTGTCGAGCTGCCATTTGCTCGCTGAGCGGCTCGGCGGCTCCGACGGACGGCTCAGGTTCCTCGCCGCCGGGCGCACCGTACGCGAATCGCGCCAGGGCCTCGGCCGCCGGCGCCGGATCGAGCACGAGCTGCGGGGTGTCGGGGTGCGAGGTGAGGTAGGTGGCGAGGATCCGCACCTCGTCGATCTCGCCCGGGGGGACGTGGGCGCCGAGCTCGCCCGCGCGCCCGCCGCGCAGCAGCGCCGCCGCCGTTCGGTCCCTTAGCTCCTCCGCGTCGGACGGGAGCGGCCCCCAGTCGATCAGGCGCCCACCGACCATCCAGAACGCGTCAAAGCTCCGGGGCTCGACCGGATGGCCGGCCAGCAGCAGCCGCGGCCGGGCATGGGTGGCCTCGAGGATGCCGCCGATCCGCGCCGTGATCGCGCCCAACCGCCGGGCCCGCCGCCGGAGCCAGATCGCGCGCTCGTAGCGCCTCGCCGCCGCCGCCTCGCGCATCTGCGTCTCCACGTGGGCGATCAGCCGCTGCCCCCCGTCCGAACCGTCCACGAACAGCCGCAGCGCCTGATCGAGCCGGCGCCGGTACAGGTTCGGGTCGAGGTCGCCGAGACATGGAGACAGACACCGCCCCATCTGCCCGTAGGCCGACGGGTGATCGCGGCGGACCAGCCGTCGGCCGCAGTGCCGTAGCCCGAACACGGAGTCGAGCTGCTCGACCAGCTCCAGCGCCAGCCGCCGCCCCCGGAGCGGGCCGATCGTGACCGCGTGGCCCGCGGCCGGCCGGGGCGAGACCTCCAGGATCGGGAACGGGATGTCGAGGCGGCAGCGGATGTACACGAGCCGGTCGTCGGCTCGCGCCAAGCGGACGTTTCCGGCCGGGCGCAGCTGCTTGATCAGCCGGTTCTCGAGCACCAGGGCGCCCAGCTCCGAGCGCGTGGCCCGGTAGTCCACGATCGTCGCGTGCGGCGTCCAGTCCGCCTGCGGCGCCGAGGGAGCGAAGTGGGCGCGGGCCCGGCTGCGGATCGAGATCGACTTGCCCACGTACAGGGTGTTGCCGGCAGCGTCCCGGAACAGGTAGACCCCCGGGTCCCGAGGCAGCTCGGCGAAGTTCACCTCGGGTCGGGTCGCCAGCGGCGCGCCGAATGTCCTGCGCGTCCTCATCTGCGGTCCGGTGTGCGGCCGCCGTGGCTTCAGGAGCCGCACCGCTTCCCCGATCGTGGTCGCGTTCGCGCACAGCCGCGGGAACAGCGCGCAGAGCACACGGGCGCACGTCTCCGCGTCGGGCAGGGCGCGGTGAGAGGCCTGCACCTCGATCCCGAGCGCATCGGCGAGCGCCCCGAGGCGCCGCTCGCGCTGCAACGGCAACATCGTCCGGGCCAGCGCGGCGGTGCACAGGACCGGCGGATCGGGCCACTCACGGCCGATGCGCGAGAATGCCTGGCGCAGCACCCGGCGGTCGAAGGGCGCGTTGTGCGCGACCATCACCCGGCCGCGCAGCAGCGGCTCGATCAGCGGCAGCACCGCCTCGAGCGACGGCGCCCCATCGACCATCTGCTGCGTGATCCCGGTGAAGCGCTGGATCCCACGCCGCAGCGGCGCGCTCGTGCGGACCAGCGACGAGAAGCGATCATGCAGCTCCCCGCCCCCGACCAGCACCGCGCCGAGTTCGGTGAGCTCGCACTCCTCACCGCCGAGGCCGTTCGTCTCGGTGTCGATGACCAGGAACTCCGCGGTCGCGATCGGTTCCTCGAGCAACTCCAAGGAGTGCGTGATACGCCCGCGGCCGGACGGCATGCACCATCGGTTGCGGCCGCCCTCCGTTCCGCTGCGACTTGACGACCGCGGGGCGGGGTAGCATCGCTATCGAGAGCTAGGAAGGAGTCCTGACGTGACCGCAATTGCCCCCGACAGCGACAAGCTTCGCCAGCTCGATGCCGACACCCGCCGCGCCTGGAGCGCATACAGCGAGCGCCTGCGTGAGCTGAGCGGGGACGAATACGAACTTGCCGAGCGGGAATCCTGGGCGAAGCTTCAGACCGAGCTGCGACGCGTGGAGCGCCGGCGGCGCTCGCTGAACGAGTCCTGGACAAGCTGAGCCCCCTGACGGGCTGAGCCGCCTGACGGGCTGAGCGCCTGACGGGCTGAGCCGTTACTCGGCCGGGATCGCGGGACTCGCGCTCTGCTTTCCCGTCGGTTAAGGTTCCGGATTGAGGCGGGACATGGCGGGTAGCGACGCCCCCAGGACCTCGAGAGGAGACCCGAGCAGCAGGATGCGCAGGACGACGTTCTCTACGTTTGCCGTGGCGCTGCTTGCCGTGTCTGGCTGTGGCAGCAGTGGCACGTTCGCCAACAAGCCCCGGCCCGCCACCCCGGTGAACCTGACCGTCTACATCAACAACGACCGGGTCTCGCTCTCGCCGGCCTCAGTCGGAGCCGGCGAAGTCGTGTTCATCGTCACCAATCAGGCCGCCCGGGCGGAGTCGCTGGTCGTCCATCCGGCCGGCAACAGCGCGCAGCCGCTCGCCAGTACCGGTCCGATCAACCCGCAGGCGACGGGCCAGGTCGCCGTAGATTTCAGCCGGCCCGGCCAGTACTCGCTCTCCACCGCCACCAGCGGAGGCGGAACCGAGGCCGCGCTGGCGGAGCGACGCCCGATCCAGCCCGCCTCGCTGAGCGTCGGCGCCCCCCGCCCCAGCTCCAGCAACCAGCTCCTGCAGCCGTAGCCGGAGCCCGCCTCGCCCGACCGTCGGCGAGGGTGCGCAAGCCGCCGGGTGGGCGCCCGCCCCAGCGAAGCAAATGCTTTTGTTTGCGCAATCGATACCTGATGTGCAATACTTGCATGCGTGCAAGCAACTGCCTTCAAGGCCGGCGCCGAGGCCGACGCCGAGACCAAGACCCTAGCGGCCGATCTGTACGCGCTCGTCGTCCACCTGCACAAGAACTGCAACTCGGACCTGTTTGAGGCGGTCGGCGTGCTCGAGCTGACGCTGACCCAGATCAAGCTGCTTCACCACCTCGAGGACGCCGAGCGCGAGCTGACGCTCAAGGAGGGCGCCGAGCTCGTTCACGTCTCGCTGCCGGCGGCCAGCCGGCTCGTCGAGGATCTCGTACGCCGCGGCTTCGTCGACCGAAACGAGGACGCCGAGGATCGGCGGATGAAGCGGGTTCACCTCACCGACTCGGGGCGCTCGGTGATCCGGCAGCTCAATGCCGCCCGGCTGACCGGGCTCGAGCGATTTGCCCACACCTTGACCAAGACCGAACGCCGCGCGCTGGCCCACGCGCTCTCCGAGCTGCTCGAGCGCGAGGACATCGCGGCCTGCCGACTGGAAGGCGTCGAATCGTGACCGAGCGGATCCTCGCCCACCGCCATCGCCTGGTCACGGAGGAGAACAGCCGTTGGTGGACGCTCGGCGCCATGTGCTTCGCGCTGTTCATGGTCATGCTCGACAACACGGTCGTGAACGTCGCGCTGCCGTCGATCCAGCGCAGCCTGCACGCCTCGCTGTCCGCGCTGGAGTGGACCGTCAACGCCTACACGCTGACGTTCGCGGTGCTGATGGTGACCGGCGGGCGCCTGGGAGACATCTTCGGTCGCCGCAGGATGTTCCTGTTCGGCGTCGTCGTGTTCGGCACCTCGAGCGCCGCCATCGGCTTCGCCCCCAGCGACACGGCGCTCGTCCTGTTCCGCGCCGTGCAGGGGATCGGCGCGGCGTTCATGATGCCCGCAACGTTGTCGATCATCACCCAGGCGTTCCCGGCCGAGGAGCGCGGCACCGCGATCGGGACCTGGGCCGGGGTGAGCGCGCTGGCGCTGGCGATCGGACCGGTGATCGGCGGCTTTCTCACCCAGGAGGTGAGCTGGCGGGCAATCTTCTTCATCAACCCGCCGATCGCGGCCATCGCCACCGCGGTCACCTTGTTCGCCGCCCGCGAGACGCGCGACGAGACCGTCGGCCGAACCGTCGACTACGCCGGCATCGCCACGCTCAGCGTCGGCCTGACCGCGCTCGTGCTCGCGCTCGTCGAGGGCAACAGCTGGCACTGGGGATCGGCTCGCGTGACCTCGCTGTTCGCGCTCGCGGTCGTGGCCCTGATCGCTTTCGTCCAGATCGAGCGGCGCGTGCGGGCACCGATGATCGACTTCGCCTTCTTCCGCTCGCGAACCTCGCTGGGAGCCAACCTGGTCGGCTTCCTGGTCACGTTCGCGATGTTCGCGCAGTTCTTCTTCGTCACCCTGTACATGCAGAACATCCTCCACTACTCGCCGCTCCAGACCGGCGTGCGGTTCCTGCCCTCGACGCTCGTGATCATCGTCATGGGCCCGCTGGCCGGTCGCCTGACCGATCGCGTCGGTCCGCGGCCGCTGATGACCCTCGGCCTGGTGATCGTCTCCGCCGCGATCCTGATCCAGTCGCGGCTCACGGTCCATACCGGCTACGGCCTGTTGCTGCCGGGGTTCGTGCTCATGGGGCTCGGGATGGGCCTGGTCATGTCGCCGATGAGCACCGCGGCCATGAACGCCGTCGACCGCACCAAGGCCGGCGCGGCCTCGGGGGTCCAGTCGATGAGCCGCATGGTCGGGAGCACGTTCGGGGTGGCGATCATGGGCGCGCTCGTGGCCACGATCGGACGGGACAAGATCAACCAGAGCCTCCCCCACCTGCCCTCGGCGACCAAGGCGGCGATCGCCGACTCGCTCGGCAGCGGCGGCACGATAACCGGTCACCACGCCACGCCCCAGATCATCGACGCGACCCGCGAAGCGTTCGTCTCCGCACTCAGCACCGGCCTGACCATCGGCGCGGCGGTCACGCTCGCCGGCGCCGCCCTGGCCTGGATCCTCATCCAGCCACGCGTGGCGGCGCCCGCACCCGCATCCGCCGCCCAGCCCAGGCAAGAGCTTCAAAGCGAAGAGCGGGCTCCCGAAGCCACCGTGGCCTAAGACTTCCCCGGCCGTGCAGCGCGGCTCGCCCGACCGAGGCCGGGTACGATCCCGGAGCCGCCCATCACAACGACCCAGGAAGGTGCATCCCGAGTGGCCGTCGATCTGAGCCAAGTCGTCAACCGTCGAGACCGAGCCCGGCGTGCTGCCGCCGACGATGGCGGCCTGGGTCATCCGCCAGGAGCGCGAAGGCGAGCCCACCGAAGCCTTCCAGATCGAGGAGATGGAGGTCCCTGAGCCGGGGGCGTTCGAGGTGGTGGTCCGGGTGATGGCCGCGGGCGTGAACTTCAACAACGTCTGGGCGGCGCTCGGACAGCCCGTCTCCGTGTTCCGCTACCACCCCAACGAGGACCATCACATCGGCGGCTCCGACGCCTCGGGGATCGTGTGGAAGGTCGGCGAAGGCGTGACTCGCTGGAAGCCGGGTGACGAGGTGGTGATCCACTGCAACCAGGCGTCCTACGAGGATCCCGAGGTCCACGGGCTCGATCCGCTAGCCGCCCCCAGCCAGCAGATCTGGGGCTACGAGACCAGCTGGGGATCGTTCGCCCAGTTCTGCAAGGTGCAGGCCCAGCAGCTCCTGCACAAGCCCAAGCACCTCGCCTGGGAGGAAGCGGCGGCGTACGGGCTCACGTATTTCACCGCCTATCGCATGCTGATCGACCGGTGCCGCCTCCAGGCCGGTAACCGGGTGCTGATCTGGGGCGCCGCCGGCGGTCTCGGCGTGTTCGCCACCCAGTTGTGCGCGCTGACCGGTGCCGACGCCGTCGGCGTGGTCTCCAGCGACGACAAGGGCAGGCTGGTCGAGCAGCTCGGCGCCATCGGCTACGTCGACCGCTCGGAGTACGCGGGGATGATGCGCCGCGGCAGCGAGACCGTCGAGGAGGAGAAGACGCGGTTCAAGGAGTCGCGCCGGTTCTGCAAGGCGGTCGAGGGGATGCTCGGCGGCCCCCCCGACATCGTCTTCGAGCACGTCGGCAAAGCCACTTTCCCGACCTCCGTGCTGGTGGTCAAGCCGTTTGGCAAGGTCGTGATCTGCGGCGCCACCTCGGGCTACCAGCTCGATTTCGACGTTCGCTACCTGTGGATGCGCCAGAAGGAGATCATCGGGTCGCACTTCGCCAACGCCTGGCAGGCCACGAAGGCCAACGAGCTGATCGAGGAGTCCAAGATCCGGCCCGTGCTGTGGCAGACGATGGGGTTCGAGAAGGTCGCCGAGGCCCATCAGCTGCTGCGCGACAACAAGCATCTGGGCAAGATCGCGATCCTCGTCGGCGCCACCGAGGAAGGCCAGGGTCGAACCGCCGAGGGACCCGGCGCGATCCGCGCCGAGGTCGGAGCCTGACCGTGGGCGGCGTGGTCTGGATTCCCTGGTACGCGACGCTCTTCCGCCAGGAGGTGTTCGCGGCCGAGGTGGCGGCGGTGGCGCCCTTGTCGCTTCGCTACGGCGCCACGCAGTACGCCGTTCACCGCTCTCAGGACGACCATTACAAGATCACCCAGATGGCCTGGTTCGAATCCAAGTCGGACTGGTACCGCTACTGGGACGGGCCGGAGATGATCGAGTTCCGCCGCCGCAACGCCGGCCACTTCCAGGTGCCGGTCGTCTATGTCTGGCACGACGAGCTGGCCGCTGGAGCCCTCGGTCCCGAGGTTCCCGCGCCCGAGGGCGCGCCGGAGCCCGAGACGACTCCGCACGCGGCGGTCTAGGCCCGGCGGCGGTCTAGGCCCGGCGGCGGCGGTCTAGGCCCGGCGGCGGTCTAGGCCCGGCGGCGGCGGTCTAGGCCCGGCGGCGGCGGTCTAGGCCCGGCGGCGGCCCTACGGGACCGAGCGCTAACGGGCCAGCCGAAGCGCCAGCTCGAGCCAGAACCTCTCGTCGGGATCGTCGAGCGCCGCCCCGAACAGGTCGCGCAGCCGAGCCACGCGGTAGCGGGCCGTCTGCGGGTGGACGCCGAGTCGTTCCGCGACCCGGCCGAGCCTCCCCTGCTCGGCCAGCCACACCCGGAGCGTCTCGGTCAGCCGAGTCATGGACCCGGGCGGCAGCTCGCGCAGCGGGGCCAGCCGGTCGGCGGCCAGCTCACGGCCGAGCTGCGGGTCGCCCCGCAGCAGGAGCTCGCCCGCCCTCTCGCGGGCCACGGCCAGTGACGGCGCCTGATCACACAGCGCCAGCGCGCCCCGCGCCCGCGCGAAGCTGACCGCGGCGGCGGGCCACTCGACGGTCGTTCCCAACCCCGCCACCGCGCCCGCTTCGATCACCGCCCGCTCGATCGTCGCCCGGCGACCGGGCCCGTCGGGATCCGGCAGCAGCGCGCACGTGACCTCGCCGATCGAGTCGGCGATCGCGTCGGCGGGCAGCCGCGAGACCGCCGCATCGCGGCGCTCCCCACCGATCGCCACCGCCGCGAGCCGCCGCGGTAGCGACCACCCGGCTTCGCCGGCCGCGGCCGCCGCCGTGCCGCCGTCGACCGGCGGATCGCGAACCAGCAGCCGTACCAGCCGCCGCCGGCGCAGCTCCGCCTCCCCCGCCGCCGCCGACTGCTCCAGCGCGTGGCCCGCCGCCGACTCGGCCGACAGCACGTCGATGTAGGCGAAGATCGACTCGGCCAGCAGATACAGGATCTCGGGTTCGAGCCCGGCCTCCACCCCGGCGGCCGCGAACCGGCGCCAGGCGACGCGGGCGCCGGCGCGGTAGGCGCTCAGCAGCGAGTCGAGACTCCGACCGGCGCGCATCTCGCCTCGCCCCAGCGCCACATACACATCGCCGCGAGGAACCGGCCCTCCCGCTTCGATCTCGGCCAGGAAGTGCCCGAGCCCCTCCTCCACGCCCTCCCGGATGCCGGCGCCGAACGCGCCCTCGAGCGGCCGCGCGTACGCGGGGACGGCGCGGACAGCCTCGATCACCTCGTCGGCGACGTCGTTGAGAACGGGCCGCAGCACGCCGGCGATCGCTGGCGGCAGCTCATGCCACGGTTGATCGGACATCCTCGTATAAAAGCTACAAGTTTTGGGTGGACCGTAGTGCCGAGACGAGCAGAAAACTCGTACGCATCGACGTATCCTCAGATGGACCGATGTCCCTGAGCCACAAGATCCTGAACCTGATCGGCGTTCCCCTCCCGTTGGTCGGTCTGATCGCGGCGATCGTGCTGTTGTGGGACCGGGCGGTCGGTCCGCTCGAGCTCGGGCTGCTGATCGGGTTCTACGTGATCACCGCGCTCGGCGTCACCCTCGGCTACCACCGGATGTTCACGCACCGCGCCTTCCAGTCCTCCCGGGCCTTCCGCGCGATCGTCGCCGTGCTCGGGTCGATGGCCGTGCAGGGTTCGGTGATCACCTGGGTCGCCGATCACCGCAAACACCACGCCTACACCGACCAGGACGGCGATCCCCACTCCCCCCACCTCAGCGGCCCCGGCTTCTGGGGCGCGGTGAAGGGGCTGTGGCACGCCCACGTCGGTTGGCTGTTCGAGTCGGTCGGCACCGCCGAGCGAGAGCGATTCGCCGCCGACCTGGTCAAGGACCGCGTCGTCCGCGCCGTCGACAAGCTGTTCTGGCTGTGGGTGGTGCTGGGCTTCGCGATTCCGTTTGCGCTGGGGTGGATCGTCGGCGGCGGCCTCGGCACGGCGCTGACGGCCCTACTGTGGGGCGGGTTCGTGCGGGTGTTCCTGCTGCACCACGTGACCTGGTCGATCAACTCGGTATGCCATTTCTTCGGCCGCAAGCGGTTCGACGTCGACGACGAGTCCCGCAACGTGTTCTGGCTGGCGCCCCTGTCGATGGGCGAGGCGTGGCATCACAACCACCATGCCTTCCCCACCTCCGCCTTCCACGGCTTGCGCTTCTGGGAGCGGCTGGCCGATCCCACCGGCCTGCTGATCGCGCTGCTGGAGAAGCTCGGGATCGTCTGGAACGTGGTCCGCGTCAGCCCCGAGCGCCAGCGTTCGAAGGCCCTGCCCGGTAGGGCATAGCGCGGCGCTGAGCGCCCGACCCGTTCCCCTCGCCTCGACCCGGCCCCTCCGGCAGGCGGTGCTGCGGCCGCATCAGTCCTTGCAGGAGCTCGAGGCCCACGAGCCCGACGGCGCGTTCGCGGCCGGCGTCTTCGACGGCGAGGAGCTCATCTCGGTCGGGCTGATCGGCCCGCAGGGAGAGCCCGGTGCGTGGCGGGTTCGCGGGATGGCGACCGCGCCCCGAGCACGGGGCCGGGGCGCCGGCACCGCAGTTCTGGCGGCGCTGCTGGACCACGCGGCGGCGCACGGAGCCGTGCGCGTGTGGTGCAACGTCCGGGTCGGCGCCCGCTCGCTGTACGAGCGCGCCGGCTTTCGCGTCATCTCGGATGAGTTCGGACTGCCCCAGATCGGGCCGCATGTGGTGATGGAGCGGCGGCTCGAGGGCTGACCCGCCGGCGCCACCGCCCGGCAACCGCCACCGCCCGGCAACCGCCACCGCCCCTCCCGGCGCCCCGCCGGCGCCAGCCTAACCCGACTCCAGCGGCGCCATCGTCAGGCCGGCGGCGTCGAGGTGCTCCCAGTAGACCTCGGCATCCTCCCGCGAGCCGCTCCACACGATCGCGCAGCCGGTGTTGTGGATCCGGTCGGCGAACCGATAGCCCTCGGCGAGGGTGATTCCGGGGATCACGGTGGCCAGCGTCTCGGCGACGTGATCGAACGTATTGAAGTCGTCGTTGAGCACCACCACCCGCCACAGGCCGCCCACCCCGCTGCCCGGTCTTTCGACTCGCGGCAACTCCACCGTCTCAGACATCGAGCTCAGGATACCGGCGGCCCGGTGGCCGGTGGGACGGCCTCGGCCTGCTTCTTCAGATAGCGCCTCAGTCCGGCGTACATCTGCTCCGGGGGCGCCGCCTGGTTGAAGGCGGCGACCCACTGGGGCTCCGTGCCTTCGGCGATCTCGGCCTCCATGGCGGCGATGAACTGATCCTGCTCGGCGCCTCGTGCGCGTTCCGCCCAGGCGTCGAGCCGGCGACCGAGCTCGTCGAGCTGGGCCGCCACCTCCCCGCCGGCGCCGAAGTGGGTCATCGCCAGCCGGTCAGGGCGCCACGCGGCGATCCGCTCGATCGACTCGTGCCAGGCCTCGACGTCGATGTCGGGCGGAGGAGTCGGCGGGACCGTCAACGAGGTCGGCGTGATCCGGACGCCGCCGACGTCGCCGACGAAGGCGGTCCCGTCGTGCAGGTAGGAGACGTGATGCCACGCGTGGCCGGGGGTGTAGGCGACCTCGAAGGACCCGAGCACGGTCTCGCCCCCGGTCAGGATCCGGAGGTTGCGCTCCGGCACCGGCGCCATCTCCCCCCACAGGCGGTCCAAGTCCTCGCCGTACAGCCGCCGTGCGCTGTCCACCAGCCGGGACGGATCGACGAGATGGCCCGCCCCTCGCTCATGCACGTAGACCTCCAGATCCGGCCAGCGCTCGACCAGCGATCCGCTGGCGCCGGCGTGGTCGAGGTGGATGTGGGTGAGCAGCAGCGCCTGCGGTCGCCGATCTCCGAGCGCCTCCAGCAGCGTCGGCAGGCACGACGTCGGGCCCGGATCGACGAGCACGCCGTCGACCTGCCAGCAGCCGATCACGCGCTCGTGACCGAGATGCATGACATCGATCAGACGCACCGGCGGGCGGGCCTACCGATCTGTGTCGTCGCGATCGTGCGGGGCCCCGGTCTCCCCCTCGGCCGGCGGGTGCTCGGCCTCGTCGGCGGCCGGCGGCGGCATCACCGCGGTCACGTCGTCAGCATCTCCCTCGCCCGGTCCGATCTCTTCCTCACCCGAGCTCGCTTCGTCCTCGGCCATCACCGCCTCGTCCTCGGCCATCACCGCCTCGTCCTCGGCCATCACCGGCTGCTCATCGACCGCGACCGCGTCCTCCAGCGGCGGGAACTTCTCGCCCGCCGACTCCGCGAGCGCCAGCAATTCGTGCGCCAGGCCGCGAGCGTCGCCGACGATCCGTCGCCGTTCGGCCCAGATGCGGTCGGTGTCGCCGTCGAGCTCCTTCACCCGCTGCTCGGCGAGGGTGACGAGCGAAGTGGCCTCCCGGCGCGCGGCCTCCAGCCGGTCCTCGGCCTCGCGGCGTGACTGCGCCGTGATCTCCGCGGCGGTCTCGTGAGCGCGCTGGAGGATGCCCGAGATCTGCTCGCCGACCCGTTCCAGCGCGCGGCGGATCGCCGCTTCGGGCGAACGGGTCGCCTGCAGCTCGGCGACCAGCAGGCTGGTCTTCTTCACATACGCGTCGACGGCGAGCCGATCGTATCCGCGCAGCGCGAGCGGAAAATCCACGTCCGCGACGAGCGGCACCGGATCCTCCGGAAGGGTCGCGAGGGGCGCGGTGATCTCCTGCAGGATGTCGTGCTCGTTCGCCGCAGAACCTTGATCGGGCATGGACTTGACCTTACCCCTTTTCCCCTCCCGCCCCCGCAAGCGACGTCGTGCGCGCACCGGATCCCTCTCCATACAATGAGCGCGATGTCAGAGCTGCCGTCCCCGCGCCTGCCCGAGCGCGACCGCCCGTGGATGATGCGCACCTACGCCGGCCATTCGGACGCCAGGCGGTCGAACGAGCTGTACCGGCGCAACCTGGCCAAGGGCCAGACCGGACTGTCGATCGCCTTCGACCTGCCGACGCAGACGGGCTACGACCCTGACCACGAGCTGGCCCGCGGAGAGGTCGGGAAGGTGGGCGTCTCGATCGCCCACAAGGGCGACATGGAGACCCTGCTCGACGGCATCCCGCTTGATCAGATGAACACCTCGATGACCATCAACGCGACGGCGGCCTGGCTGCTGGCGCTGTACATCGTGGCCGCCGAGGAGCAGGGCGTGCCCGAGCAGAACCTCCAGGGCACGACCCAGAACGACATCCTCAAGGAGTACCTCAGCCGGGGCACCTACGCCTTCCCGCCCGGCCCGAGCATGCGGCTGATCGCCGACACGATCGCCTACACGGTGGAGCACGTCCCGAAGTGGAACCCGATCAACATCTGCTCCTACCACCTCCAGGAGGCCGGCGCCACGCCGGTCCAGGAGATCGCCTACGCGATGAGCAACGCGATCGCGGTCCTGGACGCGGTCCGCGACCGCGTCCCGCAGACCCTGATGGGCAGCGTCTTTGGACGGATCTCGTTCTTCGTCAACGCCGGCGTGCGGTTCCTCGAGGAGCACGCCAAGCTCCGCGCGATGGCCCAGCTGTGGGACGAGCTGGGGCGTGATCGCTACGCCGTCGAGGACGAGAAGCACCGCCGCTTCCGCTACGGCGTGCAGGTCAACTCCCTCGGGTTGACCGAGGCGCAGCCGGAGAACAACGTCTACCGGATCGCGCTCGAGGCGCTGGCGGTGACGCTCGGCCGCAGCGCCCGGGCCCGGGCGATCCAGCTTCCGGCCTGGAACGAGGCCCTCGGACTGCCGCGGCCCTGGGATCAGCAATGGTCGCTGCGGCTGCAGCAGATCCTGGCCTACGAGACCGACCTGCTCGAGTATCCGGACGTGTTCGAGGGCTCCAAGGTCATGGAGGCACTTGTCGCGGAGCTGGCCGAGGGGGCGCGTGAAGAGATGGCGCGGGTCGCCGAGCTCGGCGGTGCGGTCGAGGCCGTCGACTACATGAAGTCCGCCCTGGTCGAATCCCACCGAGAGCGCTGGCGGCGAATCGAGGCCGGCGAGCTCACCGTGGTCGGGATGAATCGCTTCACCTCGACCGAGGCGTCGCCGCTGACCGCCGAGGAGGACGGCGGCATCCTCAAAGTCGACCCGGAGGTCGAGTCCGATCAGCGCGCGGCCGTGGAGGCGTGGCGCGCGCAGCGTGATCGAGCCGCCGTCGACGCTGCTCTGAAAGAGCTCGCCAGAGTCGCTCGGGAGGAGTCCGAGAACATCATGCCGGCGACGATTGCGGCCGCCCGAGCGGGGGCCACCACCGGCGAGTGGTCGCAGACGCTGCGCGGGGCGTTCGGCGAGTACCGGGCCCCGACCGGCGTGGGCGACGCCGCCGCCGTCTCCAGCGAGCAGGTGGCCGAGCTCCGCGACGAAGTCGAGCGGGTCAGCGAGACCCTGGGGCGGCGGCTGAAGTTCCTGGTCGGCAAGCCTGGCCTCGACGGCCACTCCAACGGCGCCGAGCAGATCGCGGTCCGGGCCCGGGACGCGGGCATGGACGTCGTCTACGAGGGGATCCGCCTGACGCCGGCCCAGATCGCCACCTCGGCGGCGCAGGAGGGCGTGCACGTGATCGGTCTCTCGATCCTGTCCGGATCTCACGGTGAGCTGATCCCCAGCGTGCTCGAGGCCTTGCGGGGTGCCGGCGTCGGCGACATTCCGGTGGTCGTCGGCGGCATCATTCCCGAGGCCGACGCCGCCACCCTGCGAGAGGCGGGCGTGGCCGCCGTCTACACCCCCAAGGACTGGGACCTCAACCAGATGATCCGGGACATCGTCGGGCTCGTGGCCGACCGCCACGGGATCGGCGCCGCGGCTTGAGCGGGCCCGAGCTCGACGGCGCCACCCTCGCCGAACGGCTGCGCGCCCGCGATCTGCTCGCCGCCCCGGCGGTCCTGAATCTGGTCGAGAGCCGCTCGCCCGCGGCGCGCCGGCAGACCGACGCCCTGCTCGAGGCGCTGTCCCCGGCAAAGCTCGGCGCCGAGGCCTCGGCCCACGTGATCGGCGTCACCGGCCCGCCGGGAGTCGGCAAGTCCTCCCTGCTCTCGCGGCTGGTGGCGGCGTGGCGAAGCGGCGGCAGATCGGTGGCCGTGCTGGCCGTCGATCCCACCTCGCGCCGCTCCGGCGGCGCGCTTCTGGGCGATCGCGCCCGGATCGAGGTTGACCCCGCTGACCGCCAGGTGTTCATCCGCTCGACCGCGGCCGGCGACCGCCTCGGCGGTCTCGCCCCGGCGACGCGGGCGGCGGCGGGGGCGCTGGCGGTTGCGTTCGACGTTGTCGTGATCGAGACGGTCGGGGTGGGCCAGTCGGAGACCGAGGTCGCCGACGTGGCCGACACGGTGGCGGTGGTGGTCCAGCCCGGTTCCGGCGACGTGCTTCAGTTCTTGAAGGCGGGGATCATGGAGGTCCCCGATGTGCTCGTCGTCACCAAGGCCGACCTCGGCCGGCCGGCGACCCGGGCGCTCTCCGACCTACGCGCGGCCCTGCGGTCGCTGGACGAACGTGACACGGCCGTGGTCGCGGTGTCCTCGATCCCACCCGCCTCGGGGATCGACGCGCTGCTCGACGCGCTCGACGCTCACCGCATCGCCCTCGATCTGCCGGCCCGCCGGCAGCGCGCGCGCAGGATGCACGCGTTGGCCGACTTCGCCGCCGAGCATGGCGAGCGCGGCTTGCGTGCGCTCGGGGGACGGCGCGAGACGGCGAACTGGCTGGCCGGGCAGGACCCGCGGCTCGACGTGCCGGCGCTCACACGGGCGCTGGAGGAGAGACTCGACCTCCGGACCGCCGACGACGCGTCCTAAGATTCACATCGGCTTTACGTCCCGCGCACGGCCGTCCTGCCCGCGCGGGATCCGACCGAGCGGTCAGCGAAGATCATCAGGGGTGCCCTGACCGAGAGCGTCTGGAGCATGAGCGGAGACATCATCCTCGTCATCGTCGTCGGCACGGCTATCGCCTTCGACTTCACCAACGGCTTTCACGACACCGCGAACGTGGTCGCCACCTCGATCTCGACCCGCGCCATCTCCCCCCGGGCCGCGGTGGCCGGCGCGTCGCTGCTCAACTTCGTCGGCGCCTTCATCTCCCTCAAGGTCGCCGCGACTGTCGGGCAGGGATTCGTCGAGACCAGCGCGATCACGACCACCGTGGTGTTCGCGGGGCTGGTCGGCGCGATCGCCTGGAACCTGATCACCTGGTATTACGGCTTGCCCTCGAGCTCTTCCCACGCGCTGATCGGCGGTCTGGTCGGCTCGGTGATCGTGGCCCAGGGGTTCGCCGCCGTCAACGGGGAGGGCCTGGTGTCGAAGCTGATTCTGCCGGCAATCGTGGCCCCGCTGGTCGCGTTCGCGGTCGCCGGAGCCGCGATCCTGGTCATCTACGCGATCGTCGGCGGGTTGCGGCCCGGCCCCGTCAGCCGCGGCTTTCGGCTCGGGCAACTGGCTTCGGGCGGGATGTTGGCGCTGTCGCACGGGACCAACGACGCCCAGAAGACGATGGGCGTGATCACTCTCGCGCTCGTCGCCAACGGCGACATCGCGGCCAACAACTTTCACGTTCCCCCGTGGGTGGTCGTCGTGTCCGCCGGGGCGATCGCGCTGGGGACGTTCATCGGCGGCTGGCGGATCATCAGGACCCTGGGCACGAAGATCATCAGCATGGACCCCGCCCAGGGTTTCGTCGCCCAGGGCGCCGGCGCGGCAGTGATCCTGGCCGCCTCCAGCCTGGGCTATCCCCTCTCGACCACGCACGTGATCTCCGGCGGGATCGTCGGCGCGGGCGCCGCCAAGCGGTTCTCGGCGGTGCGCTGGGGCGTCGCCGGGAACATCGCCGGCGCTTGGGTCTTGACCCTTCCCGCGGCGGCCGTGGTGGGCGGCCTCGTGTACGCGGTCTCGGAGCTGTTCGGCACCGGTGCCGTGGGCCCGGTGGTGATCAGCACGGTGCTCCTGGCCGCGCTGGCCGCGGTGTTCGTGCGCCGGCTCCAGCAGGCCTCTCCCGCCCCCGCCACTTCATAGCGGCACAATCCAGGCGTGCTCATCGACCTCGCCATCATGGTCGGCGCGTTCGTGGCCGCGAGCCTGCTCGCCGGCCTGCTCGGCGCGATCAACCTGGGCACCGCACTGGCGTTCGGGCAGATCGCATTCGCGCTCGCGACGGTGCTCGTGATCCTGCGCCGTCCGTGAGCCCCACGCGATGAGCCGAGTGGTCCTGCCGGCCGAGCCGCTCCTCGACGGGCCGACGGCGCTGCGTCCCTGGCGGGACACCGATCTGCGCGCGCTGGTGTCGGCCTGCCAGGATCCGGAGATCGGGCGCTGGACCTCGGTGCCGAATCCCTACGGCGAGGCCGACGCCCGTGCCTACCTGCTCCAGCGCTTTGACGCCATCCATGCCGGCGCTGCGGCGCCGTTCGCGATCGTCGGTGCCGGCGGCGCACCGCTGCTCGGCTCGATCTCGCTCAACGGGCTGGATTGGCAGAACCGACGGGGCGAGGTCGGATACTGGCTCGCGCGGGAGGCCCGAGGCCACGGCCACGCCACGCGAGCGGTGAGGCTGATTTGCGCTTGGGGGTTCCGGACCCTCGGCCTGGAGCGCATCGAGTTGCTGGCGGCGAGCGCCAATCCGGGCTCGCAGCGCGTCGCCGAGCGCGCCGGGTTCTCTCGCGAAGCCGTCCTGCGCTCGTACATGAGCGGCAAGGACGGTCGCCAGGACATGGTCGCCTTCGCGCTGCTGGCGAGCGATCCCGGTTCACAGCCCGGCTAGGGCGCGGAACTCCGGGTCGTCACGAAGGCCCTCGAAGTCCTCATCCTCACGGGCCCATTCCGCGGCCTCGGGTCGGAGCTCGATGGCCTCCCGGAGCGATCCGATGGCGGCGTCGCGGCGCCCCTGCACGGCCTCCAGGCATGCCAGGTTGTAGTGCAGGCCACTGCTCTCCGGATGCGCGCTCAACCCGTCAGCGAGGATCTCCCGGGCTCGGTCGGGATCGGTGCGGATCAGCGGTCCGGCGCGGAACGCCCACTCCCACGCCGAGGGCGCGAACGTCGGCGGGCCCCCGAAGCTGAGCACGGTGGTGTTCGGCTCGACCGCGACCGCGCCCCGCTGCGAGGCGGGGTCGGGCACGAACACGTACGTTCCCGCTGGGGCGTCGTGGGCCTCGCCGTCGATCGTGAACGTGGCCCGCCCGGAGGCGACGAAGTACAGCTCCTGGTGTGCCAGGGCCGGATCCTCGGTATGGGTCTCGACCACATCCTGGCCCGCCTCTCCGGCCGTGTACGCGTTGGTGCCGAAGGCGCGGATCCCGAGCGTCAGCCGCACCGGCCGCCAGCTGAGGCTGCCCGGCCCGGGAACCGAATCGAGTTCGTCGAGGTGGACGATCCGCGGCGGCTCTGGCATCGGTTCCTCAGCGCGCCTCGCTGGCCGTCAGCGGCGACCCCAGCGACAGCAGTCGCCATCCGCCCGAGGTCTTGATCAGGTCGATCGCCTCGAGCGCCGCCGCCTCCCCCTTGGCAGCGCTGAGCGTGATCACGGTCGCCCGCCGGCCGGTGACGCGGATCCGGCCGATGCTGATTGTCGGCTCCTGGACGGCCCCGAGCGCGATCTGCATCGCCTGCCGGCACGGCACACCGGCCGCCGAGAGCCGCGCCAGCAGCGAGGGCGCCAGCACCTGCTCACAGATCGTGGTGTAGTCCTTGGCGGCGGACGCGGTCGCGAACTGGTCCACCTTCGCCCGCACCTGATCGGCCTCGCTCTTCCCACACCCGGCGAGCACGCAGGCAGAGGACACCACCATGATCCCCGCTGCTACCCGCATGCGGCGAAGGGTAGCCTTTAGCCGATGGGACTCCAGCCCCTTCGCGACGGCCACGGCCGCTTGATCGGCGACCTCCGGATCTCGGTCACCGACCGCTGCAACTTCCGCTGCCAGTACTGCATGCCCGCGGAGGGGCTTCCGTGGCTGGAGCGCCGGGAGATACTGACGTTCGAGGAGATCACGCGGATCGTGACCCTGCTCGCGGCGATGGGGGTGCACGACGTGCGCCTGACCGGCGGCGAGCCGCTGGTCCGTCGAGGCTTCCCGCAGCTGGCCCGCATGGTCAGCGAGATCGAAGATGTCGCGGAGGTCTCCGTGACCACGAACGGGTTCCTGCTCGAGCGCGATGCCGAGGCGCTGGTGCGCGCGGGGGTGGCCCGCTTCAACGTCTCGGTCGACTCCCTGCAGCGCGACCGCTTCTACCGGCTGACCCGTCGCGACGCGCTGCCGCGGGTATTGCGGGGCCTGGAGCTGCTGGCCGGCTTCCCCGAGGCCCATCCGATCAAGGTCAACGCGGTCGCGATTCGTGGCTTCACCGAGGAGGAGATCCTGCCGTTCGCGGAGTTCGCCCGCCGCGAGCCCTACGAGGTCCGCTTCATCGAGTTCATGCCGCTCGATGCCGATCGCGCCTGGACGCCCCAGCAGGTGCTGACCGGAGCCGAGATCCGGGCGGCGATCGACGCGGTGTACCCGCTCGAGCCCGAGCCGCGCGAGCCCAGTGCGACCGCCCGCGTCTACCGGTTCGCCGACGGACACGGCCGGATCGGCTTCATCAACCCCGTCTCGGAGCCGTTCTGCGCCGACTGCAACCGGATCCGGTTGACCGCCGACGGCCGTCTGCGGACGTGCCTGTTCTCGCTGAACGAGACCGACCTGCGCGGACCGCTTCGCGACGGCGTGAGCGATCGGGAGCTCGAGCAGATCGTCCGCAACGCCGTGTGGCGCAAGGAGCTCAAGCACCACGTCGGCGAGCCGGGCTTCATCCAGCCGGCGCGGACGATGTCCGCGATCGGCGGTTAATGCTCTCGCAATCGTTTACTTGCATCATCTAAGGCAGCGATGCCGCTACTGATGCTGTTTGCGCTTGTCGCCGGCGCGGGCACCGCGATCACGCCGTGCGTGCTTCCGGTGCTGCCGGCGTTGCTCTCGGCCAGTGCGGTCGGCGGCCGGCGCCGTCCGCTCGGGATCATCCTCGGGCTGGCGACGACGTTCACGATCGCGATCGTGGCGCTGGCCCAGATCGCCAAAGGCGTCGGGCTCGCCGCGGGGGCGACGCGGACGCTCGCGGTGATCGTGCTGATCGGCTTCGGCGTGGTGCTGCTGATCCCCCAGCTGGCCCAGCGCGTGCAGGCGCCGCTGTCGCGGCTGGCCCGGTTCGGGCCGCGCTCGCGCGGCGACGGCTTCTGGACCGGCGTCACCGTCGGCGCCGCCTTGGGCTTCGTGTGCGCTCCGTGCGCGGGGCCGATCCTGGCCGCGGTCATCTCGGTGAGCGCCTCCGGCAACACCTCTGCCCGGGTCGTGGCGGTGGCTGTTGCCTACGTGGCCGGGCTGTGCGCGGTCCTGGCCCTGTACTCGGTCGGGGGGCGGAGGCTGATCGAGCTCGCGCGCCGCCACGCCCGCGGCCACGTGGTCGAGCGCTCGCTCGGGGCCGTGCTGCTGGCGACCGGCATCCTGATGGCCACCAACCTCGATGTCCGCTTCGAGGAGGCGCTGGCCAAGGACCGCAGCCTGCCCGCCTTCCTGACCGACCCGACCCGATCGCTCGAGAACTCCGGGGCCGTCCAGAACAGGCTCGCCTCCCTACGGCCTCAGTCGCGGTTCGCGCTGCGCCAGCGCGAAGCGGCGACGAGCCCGGTCCCGACCACGATCGGGGTCTCGATCCCGGGGGTCAAGACGCCGTCGCTGCCCAAGCTCGGCCCTGCGCCCGCGTTCACCCACACCCAGGACTGGTTCAACACACCCGGCGACAGGCCGCTGACGCTGGCCGGACTCCGCGGCCACGTCGTGCTGGTCGACTTCTGGACCTACACGTGCATCAACTGCCTGCGCACACTCCCGTTCGTCAAGGGCCTGTACGCGACCTACCACCGCTACGGGCTCGATGTCGTCGGGGTCGAGACGCCGGAGTTCACGTTCGAGCAGGAGGCCGGCAACGTCGCCCAGGCGGTCCGCTCGGACGGCATTCGCTATCCGGTGGTCCAGGACAACGACTACGGCACCTGGAACGCGTATCAGAACCAGTACTGGCCGGCCGAGTACCTGGTCGACGCCCATGGCGAGGTCCGCCACACGCAGTTCGGCGAGGGGGACTACAGACAGGACGAAGCCGCGGTCCGCCAGCTGCTCTACGACGCCGGCGCTCGGCAGTTGCCGGCGCCGATGAGCGCCCACGCGATCATCCCCTCGGCCCAGCTCGCCACCCCCGAGACCTACCTGCAGCCGCAGCGCGCCCAGGGCTTCGACAAGCCGCCGCAGCTGGGCGTCCACTCCTACCCCGGCGTCGCCCTCGGCGACGTCCACCTGAACGAGTTCGCCCTCAAGGGGACGTTCGACATCACGTCTCAGTCCCTCACCCCGGTCTCGCCCGGGGCGTCGATCACCGCCGGCGTCCAGGCGCAGCACGTGTACCTGGTCATGACCTCGGCTGACAACAAGCCCCGCACGGGGGAGGTGCTGCTCGACGGGCGACCGATTCCGGGCCGCGTGGCCGGGGCCGACGTCCACCAGGGGAAGTTCACCGTCGTCGGCCAGCGCCTGTACTCGCTGGTCTCATTCCCCGAGGCCGAGCAGGCGATCGTGACCGTCGAGCTTCCGCCCGGCGTCAGCGCCTACGACTTCACGTTCGGCTAGCCAGCATCGCCCCGGCCCGGCGCAGCTCCTCCGGCGTGTTGACATTGAACAGCTGCTGGGGATCGCCGACCTCGACCAGGCGCGGACCGAGCGCCGCCACCAGCTCCCGAGCCGGCCGGTCGGCGGGCGCGCCGCCCAGCAGCTCGCCTGCGACAGGCCAATACACCCCCAGCAGCGGCTCGATCGTCCCGTCCCGGGCCGCCACCACCACCGGCGCCCCGGCGGGGTCGGTGGCCGCGATCTGGGCGATCAGCGCCGGGCTCAGAAGGGGCAGATCCGCGGCGCACACGAATACCGGCCGCCCCGCCGCGAACCGCAGCGCCTCCGTGATCCCGGCCAGTGGATGGCGCGGCGCCGGAGCCTCGATCCAGATCGTCACCCCGGGAAGGGAAGGGAGCGCGGTGTCGGGCTTGGCGATCACCGCCACGTCGCCCAGCGCCGCCCGCATCGCGTGCACCGGATACCAGATCAAGGGACGCCCGGCGAGCTCCGCCACCGCCTTGTTTCCCCCGAGCCGGCGCCCCAGTCCGCCAGCCAGCACCACCCCGATGGGACCGCTGCGCACGCGCTCCTCGTGGTCGCTCACGGCGGGATCGTAGAATCAAATTCATGGAGGGCTCGATTGAGGTCAGGAGCTGGTTGCGGTGCTACCGCTGCTGGTCGCAAAATCTCGAGGTGCAGGTGCACTACGAAGGGATCCACCGGATCGATCCCGAGAGCGGCGAGCGCGGCGAGGTCGTGGACGAGATGCAGGAGGCGGTCGTCCAGTGCCTGGAGTGCATGCACGATCAGCCGCATCTCGGCTTCCACAACGGCCGGGTGGAGCCGATCGAGGACCGCTGGGAGCGGATGATCGCGGGCACCCCGTGGGTGGCCTCGTGCACGGTTACGGTCGACGCCGACGACGTGGAGACATGCTCGGGGCCGGAAGCCGGCGACGCGCTGTCATACGCCGCGTTCGGCGATCATGGGACACGGGAGTTCTTCACCCACGTGCGCTTCCACAAGCACGACGACGACCGGATCGTGGTCCATCTGCTGGTCGAGCTCTACGCCCGCTCGGCCGAGGAGGCCACCGAGGTGCTCGAGGAGGCCGCCCGCGGAACGCTGGCGATCACCTCGCTCGCCGAGGAATCGCGGCCGCCGGCATCGACGGACGACGGGCAGCACTGACCCGGGGCGCGATCTCCATCACGATCAGCGCCAGCGCCACCGGCACGGTCGCCGGAAGTTCGTTCACGACCAAGAACAGCAGGTCGAACAGCGCGGCGATGGCCAGCGTCAGCACCGCCGCCTGCAGCTGCCGCCGCCGGCTGGCAGCCAGGACGGCGCCGAGCAGCGCGGCCACGAACAGGTCGCCGTAGCCCATCGTCACCGAGCCGAAGATCTCGCTCTGAAGCTGCGGGAGGTGCGCGGTGGGGTGGGCCGCGACCAGCGTGGCGTTCGGCGATTGCAGCAGATCCGAGACCACCAGCCAGGTGTCCGCGGCGGCCATCGCCAGGATCCCGAGCTTCAGCCAGCCGGGCGGCGTGACCGCCGACAGCAGGACCCCGAGCGTCACGCAGCTGAGCGCCGACAGGATCGCCGCCGCGGCCTCCCCGGCCAGCGACGCGTGCGCGAGCCAGGCGACCAGAAACAGGGGGATGGCCAGCAGCGCGGCGCCACGGGTCGCCCCGCGCGAGGCCCAGCCGAGCGCCGCTGCCGCCAAGAGCGGCACCGCGACCAGCGCCAGGTAGGTGAGTCCCGTGGCCGTGCTCGAGACGTAGCGGATGGCGAAGATCACGACCACGATCGAGCCGATCGGCACGAGCGCCCAGCCGCGCCCGCCGAGGCGCTCGAACAGCGCGACCCGAGGGACGGCCCGGGGCGCAGCAACGACGCCCGCCTGCAGCGCCAGCAGGCCGGCGTCGGAGGGGATGAACGGGAGGGCCACTCCCGAGAGGGTACGGCGACCCCCGAAGGGCCCCCTAAGAGCCCGCCCGGCTAACCGAGCCAGACCGCCCGCTAAGCGAGCCGCCGCTCGAGGAGCTCGAGCTGCCGGCGCAGCTCGGCGGGGAGCTGATCGCCGAACTTCTCGTAGTGCTCGCGCATCTGCGGCAGCTGCTTGCGCCACTCCTCGGGCTCGACCGCGACCAGTTGCTCCATCGCCCCGGCCGAGATGTCCAGCCCCTCGGTGTCAATCCCGCCCTCGCCGGCGGGCGGAACCAGGCCGATCTCGGTCTCGAGCGCTTCCGCGGCGCCCTCGGTGCGGCGGAAGATCCACGCCAGCACGCGGCAGTTCTCTCCGAACCCCGGCCACAGGAACTTGCCGTTGTCGTCCTTGCGGAACCAGTTGACATAGAAGATCTTCGGCAGCACGGCGCCGTCGCGACGGCCGATCTCCAGCCAATGGGCGAAGTAGTCGGCCATGTTGTAGCCGCAGAACGGCAGCATCGCCATCGGATCGAAGCGCAGCTTGCCGACCTCCCCCGCTTGCGCGGCGGTGGTCTCCGAGGACATGGTCGAGCCCAGGAACACTCCGTGCTCCCAGTCGCGCGCCTCATAGACCAGCGGAACCACGGTGGCGCGCCGACCGCCGAACAGGATCACGTCGATGGGCACGCCGGCCGGGTCGTCCCACTCGGGGGCGATCGACGGGCACTGGGCGATCCGGACCGTGAAGCGCGCATTGGGATGGGCCGCTGTCGTCTCGGACTCGGGCGTCCACTCATGCCCGCGCCAATCGATCGCGTGCGCTGGGGGTTCGCCGGTCATCCCCTCCCACCAGATGTCGCCGTCGTCGGTCTTGGCGCAGTTGGTGAAGACGGTGTTGCGCGACACCATGTCGATCGCGTTCGGGTTGGTCCGCGCCCCGGTGCCCGGGGCCACGCCGAAGAAGCCCGCCTCCGGATTGGCGGCATACAGGCGGCCGTCCTTGCCGAACTTCATCCACGCGATGTCATCGCCGATCGTCTCCACCTTCCAATCCGGGAGCGTCGGGATCATCATCGACAGGTTGGTCTTGCCGCAGGCGCTCGGAAACGCCCCGGCCACGTATTTGACCTCGCCTTCGGGCGAGGTCATCTTGAGGATCAGCATGTGCTCCGCCAGCCAGCCCTCGTCGCGGGCCATCACCGACGCGATCCGCAGCGCGAAGCACTTCTTGCCCAGCAGCGCGTTGCCGCCGTAGCCGGAGCCGAACGACCAGATCTCCCGCGTGTCCGGGAAGTGCACGATGTACTTGTTCTCGGCGTTACAGGGCCAGGGAACGTCCCGGACGCCCTCGGTCAGCGGCATCCCGACCGAGTGCAGGCAGGGCACGAAATCGCCGTCGCTGCCGAGGTGGTCCAGCGCCGCCTGGCCCATTCTGGTCATGATCCGCATCGAGGCGACCACGTACGGGGAGTCGGTCAGTTGCACGCCGATGTACGAGATCGGCGAGCCGAGCGGGCCCATCGAGAACGGCACCACGTACATCGTCCGGCCGCGCATCGAGCCCTTGAACAGGTCTGTCAGCGTCGAGCGCATCTCCTCGGGGTCGCGCCAGTTGTTGGTCGGCCCGGCGTCGGACTCCTTGGCCGAGCAGATGAACGTTCGGTCCTCCACCCTCGCCACGTCCGCCGGGTCGGACAACGCGAGGTAAGAATTCGGACGCTGTGCTTCGGAGAGCTTCTCGAACGTCCCCGCGGCCACGAGCGTGGCCGCCAGCCGGTCGTACTCCTCGTCCGATCCGTCGCACCAGTGGATCTCGTCGGGCTGGGTCAGCGCCGCGACCTCGTCCACCCACGCCAGCAGGCGGGGGTGGTCGGTCGTGGCTTGGTGCGTCGGTGCGGTGTGGGCCATGGCGTTCAGAGACTCCTTAGCGTCGGTGGCCGGCGGAAGCCTACCCGTCGGCTGCCCCGATCAGCCTCCGCATCAACTACGGATGTCCGTGCAGACACCTGACACCTGGTCCTAGTCCACGTTGCTCTCGGCGGCGTGAATCGGGCTACCCGGCTCCTTCCTCGGAACCAGCACGACCCGCTTGAACTCGGCCACCAGCACCCCGTCCTGGTTGTAGGCGCGGGTATGGACCTTCACCGTGCCCCGGTCGGCCTTTGACCGCGACGGCTTGACCTCGAGCACCTCGGACTCCACGAACAGCGTGTCGCCGTGAAACACCGGGGAGGGATGATTCAGCTCCTCGGTGGCCAGGTTCGCAATCGCCTTGCCGCTCACGTCGGACACCGTCATCCCGAACACCAGCGAATACACGTACGGCCCCGCGACCACGTTGCGCCCCTGCTGCGCCGTGGCCGCATATACGTCGTTGACGTGCAACGGATGGTGGTTCATGGTCAGCAGGCAGAACAGGTGGTCCTCGGCCTCGGTGACGGTCTTGGCCGGCCAGTGCTTGTACACGGCCCCGACCTCGAACTCCTCGAGATAGCGGCCATAGGGGTGCGCGCCACTGGCCTCGCGCGCGGCCTGATCGGTCTCAACTTGGGTCACGGCGTCGGTTTCCATGAACGGAGAATGTCAGGTAGAGCGGGCCGCATGCGGCCCGCTCCCGGCGGCGCATGCGCCGCCGGCGGGGGCGCGCATGCGCGCCCCCGAACACCCCACTACTGTTCAGAGTCATGCGAAACCCCCGTGCATTTGGCAACCCCCTGGCGATCGGCGCTCCGCAGCCGATCCTCGAGATCCCCTTCAAGCCCAGTCGGATGATCCACTTCCTCGACTTCTCGAACGACAAGATGGTGGCGAAGGTGCCCGACATCGCGCCCACCGTGGACATCCTGCTCGGCAATCTGGAGGATGCGGTGCCCGTCGACCGCAAGGAGGCCGCCCGCGCGGGCCTGGTGCGCGTCGGCCGGGAGATGGAGCTCGGCGAGACCCAGCTGTGGACGCGGGTCAACAGCCTCGAGTCGCCGTGGGTGCTGGACGACATCTCGACCGTGGTGAGCGAGATCGGCGACAAGCTCGAGGTGATGATGATCCCCAAGGTCGAGGGCCCCTGGGACATCCACTACGTCGACCGGTTGCTGGCCCAGCTCGAGGCCAGGGCGGGGCTCGAGCGGCCGATCCTGATCCACGCGATCCTCGAGACCGGGCTCGGGGTCGTCAACCTCGAGGAGATCGCCAATGCGAGCCCCCGGATGCAGGGGATGAGCTTCGGCCCGGCCGATCTCGCGGCCTCGCGGCGGATGAAGACGACGCGCGTCGGCGGTGGCCATCCCGGCTACCGGGTGATCGAGGACCCGGATCCCGACGATCCCGGCCAGCCGCGCCGCAGCGCCCAGCAGGACCCCTGGCACTATTCGATCGCCCGGATGGTCGATGCCTGCAGCTCCGCCGGCATCCTGCCGTTCTACGGCCCCTACGGCGACATCCGCGACGTCGAGGGCTGCGAGACTCAGTTCCGGGCTGCGTTCCTGTTGGGTTGCGTGGGCGCCTGGTCGCTGCACCCGGTGCAGATCGAGATCGCCAAGAAGGTGTTCAGCCCTCCGCCGGACGAGGTGCTGTTCGCCAAGAAGGTGCTGGAGGCGATTCCCGACGGCCGTGGCGTTCACATGATCGACGGCAAGATGCAAGACGACGCGACCTGGAAGCAGTGCAAGGTGATGGTCTCGCTGGCCGAGATGCTCGCGCACAAGGATCCAGAGTTGGCGGAGGCGTACGGCTTCACCCCGGCCACGGTGTAGGGCCGTGAGGATCTCGGCCAAGGTCGATTACGCGGTCCGAGCGGCGGTCGAACTCGCGGCCGCCCCGGGCGACAAGCCGGTCAAGGCCGAGCGCATCGCCACCGCCCAGGAGATCCCGCTCAACTTCCTCGAGAACATCCTCGGTGAGCTGCGCCACGCGGGGATCGTGCGCAGCCATCGGGGCGCCGAGGGGGGCTTCCGGCTGGCCCGGCCGGCCGAGCAGGTGACGGTGGCGGACGTGATCCGCGCGGTCGAGGGGCCGCTGGCAAGCGTCCGCGGCGGCCCCCCCGAGGAGGCCGCCTACGCCGGCGCCTCGGAGGCGCTGCTCCGGGTCTGGATCGCGGTCCGGGCGAGCCTGCGCAGCGTGGCCGAGCACGTGACCGTCGCCGACATCGCGGGCGGGCACCTGCCCAAGGCGATCGACAGGCTCGCCGACGACCCGGAGGCGTGGGTCACGCGGTGAGGCCCGCCGGCGCAGGCTCGGGGCCGTCGAGCCCGCGTTCACCGTCCGCGACGGCGCGCACGGGCGGCCGCACGTAGACGATGTCGCCGCGCTTGAGCTCGAGCTCTGCGGTCTGAGCGCGGGTCAGCTGGGCGCGCGCGTTCGCGCCATCAGGAAGCTCGAGCTCGATCCGAACCTCGAACCCGAGCATCACGACCCGCGAGACCATGGCCTCGATCGAGCCCGCCTCGGGAGCCAGCGAAACCCCCACGTCGTGGGGACGGACGAGCTTGCCGTCGAGCGTGCTGACCGGGCCCAGGAAGCCCATCACGAAGTCGTTGGCGGGCGAGTCGTAGACCTCCACCGGCGCTCCCACCTGCTCGATCCGGCCCTCGTGCATGACCGCGATCCGGTCGGCCACGTCCATCGCCTCCTCCTGATCGTGGGTGACCAGGACGGTGGTCACCCCCTGCTTGTCGTGGAGGCGCCGCAGCCACTGGCGCAGCTCGGTGCGGACGGTCTTGTCCAGCGCGCCGAACGGTTCGTCGAGCAGCAGCACCTGCGGCTCCACCGCCAGCGCCCGCGCCAGCGCCATCCGCTGACGCTGGCCGCCCGAGAGCTGGTGGGGCCGCTGCTCAGACCAAGTGCTCAACCCGACCAGCGTCAGCAGCTCGTCGACGCGCGCGCGGATCTCGTTCTTGGGCCGCTTGCGGATCCGCAGGCCGAAGGCCACGTTCTCGCGCACGCTCATGTGCGCGAACGGCGCGTAGTGCTGGAACACGAACCCGATCCCTCGGTCCTGGACGCGTGCGCGGGTGACCTCCTTGCCGTCGATCGAGATCGAGCCCCGGTCGGGTCCCTCGAGTCCGGCGATGATCCGCAGCAGTGTCGACTTGCCCGAGCCGCTGGGCCCGAGCAGCGCGGTCAGCGACCCCTCGGGTACCTCCAGCGTGACGTCGTCCAGGGCGACGAACTCCCCGAAGCTCTTCGAGACGGCGTTGATGTCGATCCTCATCGGGATTCAGGCCTCCTGGGTCCAAGGACGGTCATCGCCAGCAGCACGATCAGCGACATGACGGCGAGCTCGGTGGCCGCGGCGTAGGCGCCGTTGATCTGGCCGGCGCCGATCTGGGCGTCACGCTGGTAGACGAGCAGCGGCAAGGTCAGGGTCTGTCCGGCCACGTTTGAGGACACCACCAGCACCGCCCCGATCTCCCCCAGCGCCCGCGCGGTCGTCAGGACCACGCCGTAAGCGACGCCCCACCGGATCGACGGCAGCGTCACCCGCCAGAACGTCTGCCACGACGACGCGCCGAGCGTCGCCGCCGCCTGCTCCTGCTCGTCGCCGATCTCGATCAGCACCGGAGCCACCTCGCGGACCACGAACGGCAGCGAGACGAACACAGTGGCCAGGGCCATTCCGGGCCAGGAGAAGATGATCGGGATCCCGTCGTCGACGAACCACTTCCCGAACCAGCCTTCGGCCCCGTAGACGAGGATCAGCGCCAGGCCGACGATCACCGGCGAGACCACGAACGGCAGATCGATCAGCGAATCGAGGGCTGCCCGGGCCAGCTTGTGGCCCCGGCCCCGCACCAGCACCAGCGCGCAGCCGACGCCGAAGATCGTGTTCAGCGGCACCGCGATCGCCGCCAGGGTGACCGTGAGCCAGAACGCGCTGACCGCCGCCGGCGTGGTCATCCATCCCCACGCCGCCCCCACGCCGTGCTCGAACGTGCGCGCGAACACGACCCCGAGGGGCAGCAACAGCAGCAGCCCCAGGTACAGCAGGGCGACGGCGCGCAGGGACAGCGTCGCGGGGCGGCTAATGCGCAACCCTGCCTCCCACACGTCGCAGCAGGAGCAGGATCAGCAGCGAGAGGACGAGCAGCACCACCGACAGCGACGCCGCGGCCTGGGGCGCGTCGCTCTCGATGTCGGCGAAGATCACGATGCTCGCGATCTGGACTTTGCCCACGATCAACAGCAGCGACCCGATCTCCCCCACTGAACGCGCGAACGCGAGTGCGGCGCCGGAGAGGATCGACGGCCGCAGCGCCGGCAGCACGATCCGCCTGAACGTGGTCGCGTTGGAGGCGCCGAGCGAGGCGGCGGCGTCCTCGACCTCGCGGTCGAGCTCGATCAGCACCGGCTGCACCGAGCGGACCACGAAGGGAAGGGTCACGAACAGCAGCGCGAAGATCACCGCGGCGCGGGTGTAGGCCAGATGGATCCCGAACGGGCTGTCGGGTCCGTACAGCGCCAATAGCGTCAGCCCGGCCACGACCGTGGGCAGCGCGAACGGCAGGTCGATCAGCGAGTTGACCAGCCGCTTGCCCGGGAACTCGTCGCGCACCAGCACCCACGCCACCAGCGTGCCCATGACGGCGCCGATTGTGGCCACGATCAACGACGCCAACAGCGTCTCGCCCAGGGCCCGCAGCGACACGGTGGTGGTGACGGAGTCCCAGAACGTGGCCAGGCCCTGGTTGAACGCCTTGACCGCCACCGCGGCCAGCGGGATCAGCACGACCACGCTCATGTACAGCGTGCACAGGCCGAGCCCCATCCCGCCGCTCCGCGCCGCCCCCCGCCGCGTCCGGCGGCGGGGGGCGACCGTGGGGGCGGGGGGTGCGTATGCGCTAGCTGGAGGCAGTGGGAACCCCGGCTTGCTGCTCGATCTTCGTGATCGATCCGGAGGATGGATCGAAGAACGTCTTCTTGACCGCGGTCCAGCCGCCGAGGTCGGCGATCGTGAACAGCTGCGGTGGCGTCGGGAACTTGCTGGCGAACTGCTTGGCCACCGACGCGACCACCGGACGGTAGCCCTGCTGGGCCCAGATCGTCTGACCCGCCGCCGTCCACTGCCAGTTGACGAACGCCTTCGCCTGGGTGGCGTGGGAGCTCTTGCTGGTGACCGCGATCGGCGTCTGGATCAGGATCGTCTGCTTCGGATACACGATCTGGATCGCGTCCCCGGCCTTCTCGGCCGCGAGCGCGTCGCTCTCGTAGTCGAGCAGCACGTCGCCCTTGCCGCCGGTGAACGTCTGGAGGGCGGCGCTGGCGCTCGAGTCCTGGACGCTGACGTTCTTGGTCAGCAGCGTCTTGACGTAGGCCAGGGCCTGGGCCGGGGTCTTGCCCTCCTTGAGCTGAGCGCCGTACCCGGCGAGGATGTTCCACCGGGCGCTCCCCGACGTCGACGGGTTGGGCGTGATCACGTCGACTCCGGGCTTGATCAGGTCGTCCCAGCCGGCGATGTGCTTGGGGTTGCCCTTGCGCACGACGAACACCACCACCGAGTCGCTGGAGAAGCCATGCTCGGGATTGGCGTTCCAGTTGCTCGAGACGAGTCCGTCCTTGACCAGGCGGGTCATGTCGGGGGTGGTCGAGAACGCGACCACGTCGGCGGGCTGGCCCGAATCGACGGCCCGGCTCTGCGAGCCCGAGGCCCCGAACGATTCCCCGAAGGCGACGCTCTTACCCGCGGACGTCTGCGCGAACGCGCTCGTCAGGGCGTCGTAGGCCTTCTTGGGCGTCGAGTAGGCGACGAGGTTGAGGTGCGTATCGCCGCTCCCGCCGGACGACGAGCCGCTCCCGCTGGCGCTGGCGTTGTCGGAGGAACCGCCGCACCCGGCGACGGCGCCGGCGAGTGCGATGAGCGCGAGCGCTGCCATCGCCAGCTTCGCCCGAAGGTGAACCAGGCCCCTGATCGGTCGTTTCATCACTTTCCCCTTTTCAATTAAATCAGGTTTCTTTATCGACTTCAGCGAAATTGTAGCCTTTGCTGGCGACGACGCAAATGCCGCCACCGCCCACCGCCACCGCCCCGGGCCACCGCCACCGCCCCCGGAGCGCCGGCTTCGCTAGGCTCCCGCGCCTTCAATGCGCTTCTTCGAGTATGAATCGAGGGCAATCGTGGCCAAGGCGGGAATCCCCGTCACCAAGCACGGTTTCGCCAAGACCGCAGACGAGGCGCGGAGGATCGCCGAGCAGATCGGCGGGCCGGTGGTGGTCAAATCCCAGGTCCTGAGCGGCGGCAGGATGAAGGCCGGCGGGGTCAGGTTCGCGGACACGCCTGAGCAGGCCGGCGTCCACGCCGAGCACATCCTCGACCTCGAGATCGGCGGTCACATGCCGCGCGGCGTTCTCGTCGATTCCCGGGCCCGGGTCAAGCACGAGTACTACGCCGGCGTGGTGTGGGACGGGCTACGCAAGCGCCCGGTGATGCTGTTCTCGGACATGGGCGGAATCGACATCGAGGAGGTCGCCGAGCAGCATCCGGACCACGTGGCCCGGGCGCACTTCTCGACCCTGCGCCCGTTCTCCGCCTGGCGGGCCAAGCAGGTGATCGCCTCGCTCGGGATCAGTGGCTCGGCGCTCAACCGCCTCACCCCCATCCTCGCGCGGCTCGCTCGGCTGTTCCTCGATTACGACATGACGCTCGCCGAGATCAACCCGCTGGGCGAGCTCGAGGATGGTTCGTTCGCGGCCCTCGACGCCCATATGGACATGGAGAACGAGGCTCGCCCGCGCCAGAAGGCGATCCTGCACGAGCTGGGCGTCGGCGACGAGGAGACGCGACAGGCGCGGGAGCCGACCCCGTTCGAGCTCGCCGGCGAGCAGGTCGATGCTCAGGACCATCGCGGCGTGGCTGGAAACGTCACCGAGTTCGACGGCAACCTGGGCCTCGTGATTGGGGCTGGCGGCGGCTCGCTCACCTTGTTCGACGCCGTCCGGGCGCACGGTGGCGATCCGGCCAACTACTGTGAGATCGGCGGAAACCCGTCGGTGAGCAAGGCGTGCGGGCTGGCGAAGCTGGTCCTCCAGAAACCCGGCGTCGACAAGATCGCGGTGATGATGTCGATCGTCTCCAACACCCGGGTCGACATCGTCGCCCGCGGGGTGATCAAGGCCTGCATCGAGCTCGGCTACGACCCCGCGGAGAAGATCGCCATCTTTCGCATCCCCGGAGCCTGGGAGGAGGAGGGGTTCCAGATCCTCGAGCGCTACGGCGTCGATTACGCCGATCGCACCGTGTCCTTGCACGAGGCTGCCCGGCGGGCGGTGGAGAAGATCCAGGGGGTCGCGGCATGAGCATCCTGGTCGACAAGGACACCACTTTCATCGTCCAGGGCATCACCGGCCGCGAGGCGGTCAACCTCACCCGGGAATGCCTCGACTACGGCAAGGGCGCGAAGATCGTCGGTGGGGTCACCCCCGGCCGCCTCGGGCGCGACGTCCACGGCGTGCCGGTCTTCGACACCGTGGCGCAGGCCGTCGAGCACCACGGCGGGCCGATCACGGGCTCGGTCGTGACCGTGCCCCCCGCGTACACCAAGGACGCCGTGTTCGAGGCCGTGGAGAACGGCGTCGAGCTGGTGGTGATCGTCACCGAGCGGATCCCGCGGGGCGACGTCGCGGAGATGGTCGAGCTCGCCACCGAGCGCGGGGCGCGCATCATCGGCCCCAACTGCCTGGGGATCATCGTTCCGGACGTGATCAAGATGGGCGGGATCGGCGGTCCGGCGAAGGATGCCGGCAAGTCCTACACGCCCGGTCCGGTCGGGGTGATTTCGCGGTCCGGCGGCATGACCACGGAGATGTCCTCAACCCTCAGCGCCGCCGGTCTCGGCCAATCGACCGCGGTGTCGATCGGCGGCGACGCGATCATCGGCTCGAGCTACGCCGAGCTGATGCCGCTGTTCGAGGCCGACGAGCAGACCGAGGCGATCGTGATCTACACCGAGCCGGGCGGCCGGATGGAGGCCGAGCTGGCGCGCTGGGTCACCGACAACGACTCGCGCCTGCCGATCGTGGCCTTCATGGCCGGGCGGTTCATGGACGAGATGCCGGGGATGAGCTTTGGCCACGCCGGAACGATCGTCGAGGGCAAGGAGGACACCGCCACCGAGAAGATCGCGCGGCTGGCGGAGGTCGGAATCGTGGTCGCCGAGGAGATCTCGGAGATCCCGGACATCGTCAAGGACAAGATCGGCGCCACGGTATGAGCGCGGCGCTGTTCATCAACGTCGAGGTCGACGACCCGACGTCCACCGATCCCGGCTTGGCCGCCAAGTTGGCGGAAGTGTGCCCGGTCGACATCTTCGCCCAGCACGAAGACGGGACGTTGCGGATCCTCGAGGACAACCTCGACGAGTGCGTGCTGTGCGAGCTGTGCATCAACGCGGCGCCGGCCGGAACGGTGCGGGTGGTCAAGCTCTACTCGGGCCAGATGCTCACCGCCCGTCCGAGCGGCGCTTGACGGACCTGGTCCGGATTCGGCGCGCGGACCCAGCTGATGTCCCGCTCGTCTTCGCGCTGATCGTCGAGCTGGCTGAGTACGAGCGGGCGGCGGATCGCGTTGTTGGCTCGGAGGAACTGCTCGAGCGCGCGCTGTTCGGCCCCGATCCCGTCGCCGAGGCGGTCATCGCGGAACTGGACTCGGGAGCCGACGCCGGCCCGAATCCGGTCGGCTTCGCGCTCTTCTTCCGGACGTTCTCGACCTGGCTGTGCCGACCGGGGCTGTGGCTCGAGGACCTGTACGTCTCCCCCGCCCACCACCGCAGCGGGGTCGGCCGCGTGCTGCTCGCTCACGTCGCGCAGCTTGCCGTCGATCGAGGCTACGGCCGGTTGGAGTGGTCGGCGCTCGGCTGGAACACGCCGGCGATCCAGTTCTACGAGTCGCTCGGGGCGACCCGGCTCGAGGAATGGGAAGGCTTCCGCCTCGAGGGAGCGGCGCTCGTCGATGTCGCTCGCCGGCCCGCACCCGCGCGCTGAATCTCGCCGCCGCGTCCGCTGAATCTTGCCGGCGCTCCAATAGAGAAACCCCGCCGAGGCGGGGCTTCTCCGTAGCAGGCCTATAAGCCGGATCTTGTCGAGAGCAGTCATCCATCTGAGCGGCCTACCCGGACCTTGGCGGGCCACCTACAAGCGGTCCTGCTTGGCCTAGCATCAGGTGGGGTTTACCTGGCCGCCGCGTCACCGCGACGCCGGTGCGCTCTTACCGCACCATTTCACCCTTGCCGGTCTGGAGCTCTGCAGCGGCTCCAGACTTAGGCGGTGTCATTTCTGTGGCACTTTCCCGCGGGTTTCCCCGGGTCGGCGTTACCGACCACCTTGCCCTGTGATGTCCGGACTTTCCTCGAAGGCGAGTCACCTCCGCGACTGCTCAGCCTGCACCGCCAAGCATAGCCGCGCGAGCCGCCATCTCATAGGGGTGCCGGCCGCCGCAACCCGCCCCGGCGCCGGCCGCCGCAACCCGCGTCGGCGCGGAACCGGCTGCACCAGCCCGCCCGACGGCTACGCCAGCGTCGTCCCGCAGCGCGTGCAGCGGCCGCCGACCGGGCGCGCCTGCGAGTCGTACTCGGGCTCCATCTCGCCCTCGCACACCGGACACGCCGCGGTCGCGGGGGCGGTGAGCCCCTCCCATACGCCGGCAATCAGCTGATCCAGCGTCGGCTCACCGCCCAGACCGTCGAACAGCCTCGGCGCGCGTGTGGCGAGCAGCGTGGTCATGTCCGCTCACACCTCATGAGATGTTCCGCATCAGCCCGACGACCCGCCCCAGGATCCGCACGTCCCGGCTGCGGATCGGCTCCATGACCTCGTTCTCCGGCTGCAGGCGAACGTGGTCGGACTCTTGGAAGAACCGCTTCACGGTCGCCTCCTCGCCTATCAGCGCGACGACGATGTCCCCGTCGCTCGCCGTCTCCTGGGGACGGACGACGACGAGATCGCCCTCCAGGATTCCCGCGTCCTTCATCGACTCACCGCGGACCCGCAACAGGTAGTCGCCCTCGTTGCCGCCGGCCACCGCCGGTGTCTGGATGTAGTCCTCGATGTTCTCCTCGGCGAGCACCGGCTGCCCAGCGGCGACGTGCCCGACCAGCGGCAGCCCCGGCCGGACGAACGTGCGCATGCCCGCGGCCGCGCGGTCCAGCAACTCGATCGCCCGCGGCTTCGTCGGGTCCCGCCGCAACATCCCGATCCGCTCCAGGTTCGCGAGGTGCGCGTGCACGGTCGAAGACGAGGCAAGCCCAACCGCCTTCCCGATGTCGCGGACCGTCGGCGGGTAGCCGTACTTGGCCGAATAGCGCTTGATGAAGTCGAAGATCTCCTGTTGACGTTTGGTCAGGTCCATCCGTCCACTCCTTGCTGAGTTAGGCCCAGTGGGCCGACGACGTCGAACATGTGTTCGGGAATGTAGCGCCCCCCACGGACGGACTCAAGGCGAGGCCGGCCGCCGCGCCCCGCGCCGCGCCCAATCCCCGGCGTCCCGGCGGATGGCACGCCCGCCGAGCTTCCCCGCCAACCCGGCGCCCCCAGCGGATTTCGCGCCCGCCGGGCTTCCCCCCAAAGCTATACTGGCCGCCCACGCGCCTGTGGCGGAATTGGTAGACGCGCAAGGTTGAGGGCCTTGTGGACTGAATGGTCCGTGGAGGTTCGAGTCCTCTCGGGCGCACTAGGGAAGCCCCGCACAGCGGGGCTTTTGCTGTCGAGGCCACGATCTGGCCGGTGTCCGGCATGGTGGGTATTGTTGCCACGCGAGTCAAGTCGGATCTCGTGGTGTAACGTGTAGAGCTCGTCGGTGGTGGCGTCTCAGGCCATGGGGAGAGTGTTCACCTCCTTTGTGGGGTGGGTGTGGAGGGGTTGAGATGGCTGGCGAGGGTGGGACCGTCACCTCTTGATCCATGGCGGTATGCGATGGGCTGGAGCGAGGTCTCCGGACGAAGTCATGCTCGCCGGCTTGAGCGAGAGGGATGGCTTGAGCGTTGTCGGATGGTCCGGGGCCAGGGCTCGTTGTTCCTGGCCACGCGTAAGGGCGTGCGGGTCCTCGGAGCTGCTCTCGTGGCAGCCAAGACACCGGAGGCGACGTGGTGGGCCCACGACTCCGGGTGCGCGTGGACCGCCGCCTGGCTGACTTTGCGCGGCCGCCGGTTCCTTGGGGCGCGCGAGCTGCTCAGCCGTCCCGAGTGGTCTGGGCAGCTTTTCTGGATTGACCGTCACAGCGGCAAGCGGTCTGGCCATCGTCCCGATCTGGTTGGAATGATCGGTAAGGCCTCGGTACCGATCGAGGTTGAGCTCACGGGAAATCACAACGCCGGCTGAAGGCGATCCTCAATCTCCACCTCGACTGGATCGTCGCCGGCAAGTCCAGCGAGGTGATCTACATCTGCGGCGACTCACTGGGTGCACGCAAGATCGAGCGGACCGCCGCCCGGATCGGCCTAGTCGGCAGCAACATCCGCATCGAACTGCTCGACACCATCAAGTGGCAAACCATCGCCGCGCACGAGGAGGCTCGCCTACGAGCACGCCACCTCGCGGCTCAGTGAGTCACGATCGCTAGCTGGCGTCGTAGGCGTCTCAGGACTCTGTCAAGTCGCCCGCGCCATGGACCGCAGAGCTCGTCGACGACGCGCGATCCGGTCACTCGTGTACGCGCCCGGCTTAGCAATTGCACTACTCGGCGAGGGCACGGCGCTCGGGCCCCGGCGATAGGGGGCGCGATCAGGCTACTCGGACCGCGGCTTCTGAGACCGGGTCAACGGAAGCAACGAAGGGGCATCGCGAGGAACTATTCCCTGCCGGGTTCGCGCGCCGGAGACCGCTTCGCTCTCGCGGCGATCTGGGCTGGCGCTCGATGAGGTTGACGCGGCGGAAGGTTCGGACCGCACTGGTAGGACTTTCGTGCCGAGGAATCGAGAAGAGTCCATGAGGGCTCAATAACCGACTGTGCGCAACGAATGCCGCCTGGCAGTCGAACAAGGGCGGCGCGTTTAGTGGCCTGAGAGGTGGATGATGCCGACGCCGTCGAGGCCGTCGAGCATGAGTTGGACCGCCAGCGCCGCCAGCAGGACACCAAAGATCTTTTCGGTCACGAGCATGCGGCTCTCGTCCAGATGGTCGCTCACGCGGTTCGCCCAACGGAATACGGCGACATCGAGGGCCAGCACCACCGCCAGCAGCCCGAGCACCATCGCGAACACGGCGACCGAGTCTGCCTCCGCTGAAAGCGTCACCAGCGTCACGATCCCGGCCGGGTTCAATAGATAAGGGATCGCGAGTGGGAATACCGCGATCCGCATCGGGTCGCGCCCTTTTATCGCCGCACTCTCCTGCGGATCGGCGGATCCGAGAACCATCGTGACCGCGATGATCACGAGGATGATGCCGCCGGCAATCGATAGCGACCCCGTCGAGAAATGCAGCAGCCTTGCTAACAGCTCGCCGAGCCCGACGAGGATGACCCCGACGACTCCGGCGGTGGTGAGCATCTTGCGGACGACGAGCGCCTTCGTGGCGCTATCAATCGTGGCCGTGACCTCCAGGAACGGCACGAGCGCAATCTTCGGCCCGATGCCGATCAGCAGCAGCAGGAAGGTGTCGATCACCAGGTAGATGTCGATCGACGTGTGATCCATCGCGCGTCCTCCTTCTTCTCAGTGAGACGTCAGCTGGCTAGCCCGATGATGCCTTTGATGACGAGGAGCAAGCCGACCGCGGCAAATCCTCGTACCGCGAACATGTGTGCGTGTCGGCTGACCCACAGCTTGGCTCGCGTGATTGCGCGCGGGGTCCACTCGGGAGCGATGACGAAGCAGGCAAGCGGAACCTCGAGCAGCCACAGCATCACCAGGTTGAAGCCGATCACCAGCAGCACGGTCACCGTGGTCGAGTACTTGAGCTTGTGGATCTCGTCGAGCCCAGCGAGGTACGAGGCACCCGGGAGTGAGAGCAGCGCACCGACGACGAATGTCGTCCGTGCGGTTCCTTTGCTCAGCTCGCGCTGCCAGCGCGGGGGGCCCTTGTCGGGCTTGGCTGCTTTGCGTGCCTGCCTTCGCTCGCGGAGGCGTTCGTGACGTTCGGTGTAGAGGACGAACGCGACGGCGAGCGCGATCCCTCCCAATGCGATGTCCACCGCGGGGCTCAGCGTGTTCTGCGTCGTGTTGGTCGCACTCGAGTTCGACAGTGAGAAGACGATCACGAGCCCGAGCGTGATGCTCATCGTGTAGGCCCCGAGCAGATAGCCGAGCATCAGCCGCGACGGCTTATCGAGCAGCAGCATCACGGTCGTCGCGGCAACCAGCGTCGGGTTCAACGAGGCGGTCAGCGACAGAAGGATTACTTGACCCATCCGCGTCGATCGCTACATAGCTCGGCTGAGGCGCTGCGCGGTCGCGGCCAGCAGGGTGGCGTTCAGAGGAGGCTTCTCAAGCTCTTTCCGCAGCTCTGCCACGAGTGCCGAGTCAGGCATGAGCGCTTCGAGAAGTCGCAGGCAGTGGACGTAGTGAGCGAGTCTCTGACTGCGCGAGCGGGAACCGAGCGCGGGTTGCGGCCTCGTTCCCGCGGTCCCGAGCCTCAGTTCTCGAACTTTCGAGACCTTGTCCGCGGCGAAGACGCTCAGCGCGTCGGGGCCGGCCCGTGCGACCTGTTCGCGCAGCGCTGCCTTGCGTTCTGCGTAGTCGCTGATGCGCTCGTCCTCGCTGACGGCGAGCACCAGCGTCGCGGTTGGGATCCCGAAGCGGGTCTTGAGGTCCTCAGCGTCGGCGTCGGTCCTCTCGATGGCGTCGTGAAGGAACCCGGCGGCGATAACGGGGTCGGGGGCACCCGCGTGGTAGAGCAGGCCGGCTACCTCGATCGGATGGAGGATGAATGGTGCGCCGTCGGCCTGGCGTCGCTGGCCTGCGTGCAGCCGTCCCGCGTACCCGAGGGCTGCCAGCGCAATCGGAAAGCTCCCTGGCGTCTCCGGGATGAGAGGCTTGGGATTCATCCGGACGGATCGGATGGATCGGCATTCCGGGCGCGCGGTCTTCTGGGCACCCGCATCAGAGGCCCGTCTGCGCCGTGATCCGGCCGGCCTTGGCTGCCGCCGCGAGCTGTTGGTAGTCGCGTTCGTTCTGCTCGGCGTAGGCCTTCGAGAACTCGAGGATCGCGCGGTCGAAGCTGTCGCCCTTGCCAAGGTAAGACGCGATTGCGATGCGGTCGCCGCTGCGGGCGTGCGCACGCGCGAGCGTCCAGCCGCACAGCGTGCCGTACGTGGCCATGCCTTTCGGAACCATCTGCTCGATCTCCGCCGAGCCCTTCCAGTCCTTGAGCTGGCGGCCGTAGAAGTCGCGCGACCTCTGATCCAGCCCCGAGTCGACGTGTAGCCAGCCGAGGAAGATGTCGCTGGTCGCCTGCATCAGGCGCTGACCGGTGACGACGCGCTCGCCGTGGTTTGAGAACTCGCTCGGGCCGAGGGTCTCCTCCAGTACCGACGCCTCGGCCTCCTTCATCTGGAGGAACAGAGGATCTTGGCCGTCGCGGCCGAGCATCAGCGCGATCCACGCCCGAGTGCCGACACTCCCCACACCGACTACCTTGCGCGCGAAATCGGTCAGCCTGAATTGCTCCAGCAACACCCGCCGGTCGAACTCGAGCGTATCCCGGTAGCGGCGGAGCAACTCATGCAGTGACTCGAACAACTCGTCACGCTCATGGCCGGCAGCGAGCTGTTCCATCGGCACGATCAGCGGCGACTGATCCACGATCCGGACATCGCCGTTGACCGACTCCGTGAGCTTGGAGAAGGCCGTCATACTGTCCTTGGTACGAGCCTTCGCGAGCGCCTTCTCCGTTCGCTTGACCATTCTCTGCTTGTACTGCGGAGCGAGGTCCTCGAGCAGGCTCTCGATCTCCAGGCGCGAGTACCACACGTCCAAGTTCTTCATCCCAGCGAACTCGGCCATCGCAGTCCGATAGCGGGCCACCGTGTCTAGCACGATCCGGTCCTCGTCTTTGGGGCGATAGCCGTTGTCGCGGGCGGCGATCAACATGCTCACGGCCAGGCGCTTGACGTCCCACTCCCACGGTCCCGGGAGCGTCTCGTCGAAATCGTTGAGGTCGAACACCAGCCGCCGCTCCGGTGAGCCGAACACGCCGAAGTTCGACAGGTGCGCGTCGCCGCAGCACTGGACAGTCAGCCCTGACCGAGGCGTCGGCCCAAGATCCTGCGCCATGATCAGCGCCGCCCCGCGATAGAACGTGAACGGCGACACGAGCATCCGGCCGTGGCGGATCGGGACTAGCTCCGGGACGCGTGTCTCAGCCTGGCGTTTCAGCAACTTCACCGGATCGACCCGGTCAGGCGACGGCTCATAGCCAGCATGGCGGGAACGCGGAACCTCCGCCCGCGCCGCCTTGCCGCGCGCTACCCGCTCAGCAACCGAAAGATGCGGCACCGCCGCAGTGGCCCCGTTCTTCGATGCGCTGGCCGCGGGCCGCGCCGCTCTGGATTTGGTCGTCGTCATTAGCTCTCTCCAAGAACTTGCGCCAGGGTCCTGGTGTCGACCCCAGCTGGTTGTATGGGCGGCGGTGCATCAGCCTTCGGGTC
>CAVRRC010000004.1:0-486992 GCA_963723555.1 uncultured Solirubrobacterales bacterium
TCGCGGTGATGGTCCTGATCGTCCGACCACTCGCGGTCGCACTCGGGACGTTCAGGTCGTCGCTGACCCGTAACGAACGGATGTTCATGGGCTGGCTGGCGCCGCGGGGAATCGTCGCCGCGGCGACCGCGTCGGCGTTCGGGCCTGCGCTCGCCAAGGCGGGGATCAGCGGCGCGCAGGACGTCCTTCCGATCTGCTTCATCGCGATCTTCGGGACCGTCGCCGTGTACGGGCTCACGGCTGCGCCGGTCGCCCGGAAGCTCGGCGTCGCCGGCCAGAGCACGAAGGCCAGCGTCCTGGTGATAGGGGGACACGGCTGGGCGCGCCAGCTCGCGGCGGCGCTGGAGGACGCCGGCGTCCCGACGCGCGTATGGACGTGGAAGGCGGCTGAGCTGCGGGCCGTGAGGGAGGCCGGCCTGACCGGTCTGGAGCGCCTCGCCGTCGACGTCGAGGCGCGCGAGGCCCAGCTCGAAGAGATCACCGACGTGCTGCTGCTGACCTTGAACGACGGCTTCAACGCGCTGATGGCCGTCGAGCTGCACCGCGAGCTCGGCGACGATCACGTCTTTCGGCTGCCCGCCGGGGAGATGCGAGACCAGGTGCCCGCCTACGCCCGGGGCCGCACGCTGTTCGGGCTGAAGGGGAACATCCTGTTCGCCGAGGATTCCCCCACCTACGACGAGCTCACCCGGCGCTTCCACGATGGGGCGCAGCTCATTCAGATGCCGGCGAACCGGCTTCCCGAGGTCGACCTGCCAAGCGACCACATGCGCCTGCTATTCGCGATCTCCCCCGCCGGCGACCTGCACATCGTCACTGCGGTGCCCGGCGCCGGCCCCAGCCCCGAGGACGCCACGATCTGGCTCGCCGGCGGCCCGGCGCGCTGGGCTGCCGGCGAGGCCTCCGAAGCCGCGATCCGGCCCGCCGGCGAGGGCTCCGAAGCCGCGGCCGGGCCCGTCGTCTAGGCGGCCTCCGAACAGGGCCGCCGTGCCGGGAGTCATCCTCGCCAGCGATGGAAGACCGTCCTGACCGCCCGATCCGGGTCATCGCCGCGGAGGATTCATACGTGGTGCGCGAATTCCTCACCTCGATGCTTGAGTCGGCGCCAGAGGTCGAGCTGGTCGCGGTGTGCTCGGATGGCAACGAGCTCGATGCCGCACTGGCGTCGGTGCGCCCAGACGTGCTCATCACCGACATCCGGATGCCGCCCTCGGGCCGGGAAGAAGGGATCCGCGTGGCCGCTCGCCTTCGCGCGAGCGATCCGGAGGTCGGCGGCGTCGTCGTCCTCAGCCAGTACGCGGAGCCCGAGTACGCCGTGGCCCTGCTCGAGGCCGGGGTCAGGCCGGCGGGCCTACCTGCTCAAGGAACGGATCCGAAACCGCGAGAAACTCTCGATCGACGCGATCGCGACGGTGGCGCGCGGAGGGTCGGTGATCGACCCGAAGATCGTGGATGTGCTGATCGAGGCTCGGGCCCGCCCCGCCCGTTCTCCCCTCGCCGAGCTGACTCCGCGCGAGCGGGAGCTGCTCGGGGAGATCGCCGCCGGCAAGAGCAACGGCGCGATCGCCGAGTCGCTCGTGCTGACCAAGCGGGCGGTGGAAGAACACGTCAACTCGATCTTCTCCAAGCTCGGTCTGCCCGAGGACCAGGACATCAGCCGGCGGGTGAAAGCCACCCTCATGTACCTCGCCGATCAGGACGGGGAGTCCCGGGCGGTCGGTCGCCGGCGGTGGCGGGGCTGAGTCGCCGGCGGTGGCGGGCTGCGGCGCCGGCGGTGGCGGGCTGCGGCGCCGGCGGTGGCGGGCTGAGTCGCCGGCGGTGGCGGGCTGCGGCGCCACGTAGCCGAGCACTTGGTGCACGCCTCACCCGATCCGGGGATGCGCGGGGGCGTCCGCGACCATGATCACACTATGTCCGTGAGCGGTGGCGAGCCCAGCCAACCGGCTTCTGAACGCGAGCCCGACCCTCCCGCGTCGGACACCCCGGCACCGCCGCCCGCCGGCGCGGACGCGGGCAGCGCTGGCGAGACGGCCGGCGCCGCCGGCGAGCCCGCCGCCACCGCCGGCGCCACCACTTCGCAACGGACGATCTCCCGCAACCGGCTGGTCTGGGTCGACGTCCTGATCTGGGTCACGACCGTGCTCGCCGTGATCGGGGTGTTCGCGGCGTGGGCGACCGCAGCTGTTGGACCCCACAACTGGTCGAACACCAGCACCCAGCTCTTGCAGGACGCCAAGATTCGTAGCGCGACGGCGAACTACGCGGTCGATCAGCTGTACGCCAACTACGACGTGGCTGCGCTGATCAAGTCAGGGCTGCCGCCGCGGCTGCAGCCGCTCGCCGGGCCGGCGTCCGGTGCGCTGCGCAACCTCGCCGTGCAGGCGACCGAGCTGGCGCTCTCCCGTCCGGTCATCCAGGCCCTCTGGTCCCGGGCCAACCGCGCCGCCGCACAGACGCTGGTGGCGATCGTCAACGGTCAGAAGGGGGCTGTGCAGTTCAACCAGGGGCGGGTGACGCTTGACCTTGCCTCGATCGTCGATCAGGTCGCGTCACGACTGGGGCTGCCCTCCGACATCTCGTCCAAGCTGCCGCCCTCGGTCGCGCACCTCGTGGTCTTCAAGTCCGATCAGCTGAAGCTGGTGCAGAACGGGGGCAAGGCCCTGAAGGGGCTGGCGCTGCTGCTGACGATCATCGTCCCGCTGCTGTACGCGCTGGCCATCTTCCTGGCCCGCGGGCATCGCCGGCGGACGTTGATGACGGTCGGGTTCGCGGGCGTGGTGGCGGGCGTGATCGTGCTGCTGGGGCGACACATCATGATCTCGCAGGTGACGCCGGCGCTCGCCGCCGACGAGTCGATCCGCCCAGCGGTTCACGACGTCGTCTCGATCGCGACCTCGATGCTCAGTCAGGTTGCGAGCGCGGTCTTGATCGGCGGTCTGGTGCTCGCGGCCGCAGCGTATTTCGCCGGGCCCTCGCGTGCCATGACGGCAGCGCGACGCGCGATCACGCCGTTCCTGCGCGACCACCCGGATCGGTCCTTCGGCCTGGTCGCCGCGGTGATGGCGCTGATCTTCATCTGGCAGCCCTTCCATGCCACCAGCACTCCCGCCGGGATCATCGTCTTCTTCGTGCTGGCGATGTTCGGGACCTGGGTGCTGCGCCGACAGGTCATCCAGGAGTTTCCCGACGCCCGCTCGGGGGCGACCACGGCCGCGCTCCGTGAGCGGGCGCAGGCGTTCCGGGAGCGGCGCCACCACAGGGCGCGGCAGGTCGCGGGCAACGGCAACGGCGCCGTCTCCGACTAGCTGGAGCGGCTCGCGGCCCTGGAGGAACGGGGCTCGATCACCCACGATGAGTACCTGTCGGCCAAGGCGATGGTGCTCGGCACCGCCCCGGCATCCCGTTGCCACGCCGCCGAAACAGGGAAGCTAGCCGCCCGCGATTAGGCCTGCGGGCACGGTCGTAAAGCGCGACAGGCGCTGCGAGACTCGCAGGCCAGGTCCAACCTCGAACCGGGATGCCACACGCTCAGATGCGGGAGACCGCGCAATCCGCCAAGCAACCGGACACCGACGAGGTCGCGGTGCTCGTGGTCGACGATCAGGCGCAGTTTCGCGCCGTGTTGCGGGAGGTGATCGCGCGGGCTCGCGGATTCGCGCTCGTCGGGGAGGCGTGCTCGGGCGAGGAAGCGACGGAAGCGGCGGCCGTCCTCTTGCCCCAGCTGGTGCTGATGGATGTGATGATGCCCGGGATCGGGGGATCGCGGCCGCGCGTGCGATGCTGAGGCGGCAGCCGGCGCCGATGGTCGTACTCATCTCGGTCGACGACCCGTCGCTTCACGCCGGGGCGGTGGCGCTGGGCGAGAGGGTGGCGTGCATGCGCAAACAGGATCTATGCCCGGCGCGGCTCGAGGAGCTGTGGGCGATGCGCGGCAACTGACATCGGCCGCGGCATCACCCGACTTGGGCGATGTGCGCCCAGCGCACGTCCGTACGCTCCCTCGGGATGGTCGGAGCTGGTGAGGATCTGCTGCGCCGGCTGGCGGCGCAAGAGGAGGAGACGGTCCGCAGGGTGCTGGCGCTGGCGCCGGAGCACGGCGGCGAGGACCTGAACGCGGCGCTGACGCCCAGAGTCAGGATGCTCGTCCGTCTCGCCGCGCTGGTCGCGCTCGACGCGTCAACGACGTCGCTGTACTGGGCGGTGGAGGGCGCATCGTGCGCCGGCGCCGCCGACGAGGAGATCGTCGCCGTGCTCGTGACCGTCGGCTCGGAGGTTGGGCTGCCCCGCGTGGTCAGCAGCGCCCCGCGCCTGGCGCTCGCGATCGGTCACGAAATCGACGTCGAGGGCTGGGACGGCAACTAGAGACTGTCTGAAAACTCCCGCGCTGGCCAGCCGTGGGCGTTGGTTTTGATGGCGGAACTACGATCCCAACAGCCCCGCACTGGACGCGCGCGCCACCGCCTCGGATCGAGACGCGGCGTCGAGCTTGCGGTAGATCGCGTGGGCCTGCGTCTTCACCGTGTTGACCGAGACCCCGAGGCGCTCCGCGATCTCACGGAAGGAGCGGTGACTCGGGAGGAAGCGGAGGATCCGCAGCTCGGCGATCGTCAGCGACGAGGGACCGGACAGCGCGGTCTCGGCCAGGGTGTCGATCTGCGCCCAGGCCGAATCGAAGGAGCGCTGGAAGATGACCGCGCCGGAGACCCTCCGAGCCAGGCGGGAGGCCTCGGCGAGCAGTGTGCGGGCCCGCACCGTGTCGGCCACCCCGAGCGCGGCGCGGGCGAGCAGAATCCGCGCCTCGGCGCCGTACCAAGGGATGAAGTCGCCGAGCGTGGCGAGCAGATCGGCGCCGCGGCGAAGGTCACGTTTGGCTTCGTCGACGCGACCCTGGTGCGCCCGGGTGGCGGCCGAGGCCGCGAACACGAGCGCGGAGATGGGGTACTTGGCCAGCGACGGCCGCTCGACGATCCTCGCCGCACGCTCGGCGAGCTCGCAGGCGGCAGCCCAGTCGTCCTGTTCGATCGCCACCAGCGCGAGCTGGGCCAGGCACAGCGATGCGATGCAGGGCCCATCGGTGGCGCTCACCTGCAGGCCCTCCTCGAGGTATTGCTGAGCGATCTGGCGATGGCCGGATAGGTGCTCGCCAATGCCCCGCAGCAGACAGCAGAGTCCCCGCAGCGGACTGTGCTCAGGTTCAAGCAGGTAGGCAACCGTCGCCGCCTCCGCCATTGGCACGGCCCCCGTCGCCGTGGCTGCATCGATCACGGCGATCCCGGCCTCCAGCGTCGGGGAACTCTTCGCGGACGGCGTTCGCCGGCCGGCCTCGGCGGCCAGCAGGGCCCAGTGTCGCGCCTGATCGGCGTTGCCCGCCATCAGGCAGCTGTGCGCGGCGACGAGCGCGAGTTGCGCACACCCCCCGATCTCATCGGGACTGAACGCGCTCACCCAGGTCTGGACCAGCTCGCCGCGGCCGGAGGCGAGATACGGCACCACGTTGGCCCATAGCAGGTTGCCGCCGCGTGCGACCTCGCCGGCGGCAACGGCGTGGCCGATCGCGCCCTCGAGATCGCCGTGGCGTCCGAGCCAGGCGCTGGCGCGGGTATGCAGGGATGGCTCGACCTCGGGCTCGGTGCGGCGCAGCTCGGCTCGGAGCATGGCCCGGAACAGGCCGTGCCAGCGAAACCGCTCGTGGCTGTGATCGAGCGGAACCAGCATCAGGTTGCGTCGCGCCAGCTGAGCGAGCGTGCCGCCGGAGCCGCGCTCTTCGAGCACGGCATCGCACAGGGACGCGGACAGATCGTCCAGCACCGAGGTTCGGATCAGAAACCGCCTGAACTTGGGCGAGAGCTCAGCGAGGAACTCATCGCGCAAGTACTCGGCGACCAGGTGATCGTCGCCGGCAAAAGCCTTCAGACCGGCGGCGACGTCCCCCTGCTCGCGCAACGACAGTGCGGCCAGGTACAGCCCGGCCGCCCATCCCTCGGTCCGTCCCGACAGTGCCTGAACGGCTCCGAAGTCGAGCTCGAGGCCGGCCAGCCGGAGCAGGGTGGCCGCTTCGGCCGGGGCCATCGCCAGATCCTCCGTGCGCACTTCGATGAGGGCTCGGTGCGCCCGCAGCCTGCCGATCGGCAGCGGCGGCTCGGTCCGCGACGCCAACGCGATCTGCGATCCCTGACCCACGCCGTCGAGCAAGCGCGGGACAACTCCCTTCAGCGCCGAAGCCGGGATGCTGTGGGCGTCGTCGAGCACGAGCACGAAGCTGCGGTCCTCACGAGCGAGTGCCCGCATCAGCCGTCCCAGGGCGGCGGTTCCGCCGCCTGCCCGGGACGATGTCAGCGCCGGCCACAGGTCGGGTTCGATCCAGCCGATGTCCTCGAAGGCCTGCGCGATCGACGCGGCGAACCCGAGCGGATCCTGGTCATACGCGTCGAGCGGAATCCAGATGAACGGCCGCTCGTCGCAGGCCGCCCATTCCGCCAGCAGCGTCGATTTGCCATATCCCGCCGGTGCGGCGATCAGGGCCAGCGCAGCATCGCGGCCGTCGAGCAGCCGCCCGACCAGCGCGGGACGGGAGACGAAGCCGGCTCGAAACGCCGGCACTCCGTAGCCCCGGTCGAGCGTGGCGGCGCCGATCCGCGCCCGCGAACCGGCCTGGGACGGGGCGGCGCGGGGTGTTCGCCGGGTCTGGCGCGCCGTCAGAGTGCTGCTGATTGGTGGCCCCGTGGACATCGACTCTGCGCCCTTCGTACGATGGCTCCTGCTTGCCCTCAGTTTCTCCCGCATCGGAGCCGCGGGACAAGCCGGTACGCCTCCGTTTTGTGTGGAAGCCCGCACCACCCCGGCAGTGGTCAAACACCCCTGACGGCGCGGGACGGGGTTCCGGATCGGATGATCTCGCCAATTGCCCGCCGTTGCCAGTATTTTTCCCGCAGCCCTCAAATGCCGCTGCCCTGGCTCATCCGTAGTGTTCTCGCCGGCGCCGCCGGAACCTCGGCGCTGTCGCTCGCCTACGCCACCGAGCGACGCCTGCGGCCGAACGTTCCGGGGCCACTGGATTACGACGACAGCCTCGTCCCCGGACAGATCGTGGCCTCGATCATGCACCTGCCGCATGTGACCGCCCGCGAGGAGAACGAGCTCGGACTCGGGTTGCGCTGGAGCTATGGCTCGGCATTCGGCCTGTGGCACGGCTGGCTGCGCCGCCGCCTCGGCGAGCCCGGGGCCAGTGCCGCGTTCGGCGCCACGCTGATGACGGCTACGCTGACCATGTTCCCATTGCTCGGCCGGACGCCACCGCCGTGGCGCTGGCCGCCGAGCGTGATCGCCACCGCGTTCGGCACCCACGCCGCGTATGTGGGCGCGGTCGCCGCCGTCGACGACAGCCTGTAGGGCGGCGGTGCCCGCTCAGGGCACGTAGTTGCGCAGGGCGGCCGCGAACCCGTAGATGCCGAGCAGCAAGACGGCTGCGCCGATCACGCCGGCGAGTCCCGCAGACAGCTCCGGCCAGTGCTCTTGCAGCCAGTCCCGGACCCGCCTCAGTGGTTCGTCGGCCCGGTCGCCCAGGACCAGCAGGACGACGATGATGGCGATGATCGGCGCCACGAAGATCACGTTGTAGATGACCAGCGTCAGCACCTTGGCCAGCAGGTGGATGCCGGAGCCCGCGATCACGGCGATGGCGGCGAAATAGGGAAACGCCGTGGCCAACTCGATCACGCCGATCCCCGCCCCGAGCGCGACGCTCGAACGGTGACGGCCCGCGAGCGTGGGAAGCTCGTGGCGGGCCAGCGCTCGCCGCCGAAACCACAGCACGGCGGCCAGGGTCAACAGGGCCAGGCCGCCGAGGATTTGCAACACGTGCTTCGCCGTCGGCGTCGGCTTGGGAACGAGCGAGAGCAGAAACTGTCCCGGCCCGAGCAGGATCGCCACCCCCCCGAGGAAGTTCACGGCCAGCAGGCCGATCAGGAACCCGGTCACCTGCCGCTTGGGGTGCTCGGTTGTCCCCAGGTACAGCGCCGGCCCGATCGTCGATGGGTTCACCGAGTCGCCGAGGGCGATCAGCACTACAACGGCCAGTACGTGGAACACGGTCTCGCCGATCCTCCGGAGAGCGATGTTGGCGTCATCACCCGAAGCGGACGAGGTCCGCCGGGAGCGTTTATGCGATGCTTGCGCGCATGCCGGTGGAGCACCGAACCCGCCCGCGGGCGGCCTTGGTTGCCGTGGGGGTCGCGCTGAGCGCAGTCCTGGCGCTGTCGGCCTGCGGAGGCAGCAGCAAGCCGAGCTACTGCTCGCAGGTGAACAACCTCAAGAACTCGATCGAGGACCTCGGCAAGGTCAACGTGCTCCAGAACGGAACCGGCGCACTGACCTCGGCGTTGAGCAAGGTGGAGAGCAGCGCCAAGTCCGTCGTCGACTCGGCCAAGGGTGATTTCCCCAGCCAGACGAGCGCAATCAGCAGCTCGGTCAGCACCGTCAAGACGACGGTCACGCAGCTCGTGTCCAATCCGAAGCAACCGGCACTGATCGCAGAGCTCCCAGGTCAAGTCGGCGCCGTGTCCAGCTCGATCAGCACGTTCATCAGCGACACGCAGTCGAAGTGCAAGTGAGGGTGTAGCTCTCAAGCCGCGATCAGCGTGATCACGGCCCGGAGGATCAGCAGCGACCCGAGGATCGTGAACCCCACCACGGCCACGCGCCGGCCCTCCCGCGCCATCCACGCCTTGGCCCGCTCGATCGCGTTCGGGGTCCAGTCCGGGGCGACGAAGAAGCAGACCAGCGGCACCTCGAGCAGCGCCAGCATGATCAGGTTGACCATCACCACCAGCAGGACGGTGACGGCGGTGCCGGAGCCCAGCTTGGTGATGCTCGTGAGCGCGGCCAGGTAGGAGGCCCCGGGGAGGGTCAGCACGACGCCGATGGCGAACGCGATCCTCGGATCGCCGCTGCCCAAAGCCCGCTGCCAGCGGGGCGTCTTGTCCTGATCAGCGCGTCCCTTGCGCAGGTCCTTCTCGCGCTTGCGCTGCGCCCGCCGGTCTCTGACCCGCTTGTCGATGCCGCGGTGGAGCAACAGCGCGAGTCCGAGCAGGATGGCGCCGAAGGCGAAGTCGATCGCCGGGTTGATCGTGGTCTTGCCCGACTTCACCACCCCCGAGTTCTTGGCCGCGAACACGATCACCAGCCCGATCGTGATGCTGGTGATGTAGGCGCCGAACAGATAGCCGAGCATCAGCTTCTTCGGGCTGGGCAGGAGCAGCATCACCGTGGTGGCGGCGACGAGCGTCGGGTTGCACATCGCGGTGAAGGAGAACAGGAAGACGGTTTCCATCTCAGCGGGCTCTCTCGACGCGTCGGCCGATCAGGATTCCGATCACCGTCACCAGGTACAGCTGACCGACGAGCATCTCGATCACCGCCAGGGCGCGGCCGACGCGATGCGCGGCGGTGAAGTCGCCGAACCCCGTCGTCGTCAGCACGGTGAAGCTGTAGTACAGGTCGCTGCTCGCCGTGCCGCCCGTCCCCTGGGCGAAGTAGTGGGATGACCCGATCGCTGCCACGAAACCGATCGCGGACGAGAACATCAGCCCCAGCAACAGGTAGATCGCCAGCGCGCCGGCGACCGCCTGTGTGGTCACGCCGTGGTCGCGGACCAGCCGCAGCAGACCGCGAGCGAGGGCGATCGGGATGGCCAGCGTCAACAGCGCGATCAGCACGAAGGTCATGTTGCGGGTCACCAGGCCCACGGCGATCCCGAGCGTGATCAGGACCGTCATCGCCCCGGCCGCCAACGCTCTGCGATGTCGGATGTCGGAGCGCTCACGCGAGGTTCCGATCGCGACGGCCAGCGCCGCAGCCACGATCGCAAACGCCACCGCCGTGGACGCGGTGCCGTCTGGCGTCACGATGATGAACACGACGACGGCGAAGATCAGCAGGAACACCATGCCGTAGCGATATCCGGCGGCGGCGGCGTCGGTGGACCGCGCCCCGATCATCGGCGCGACGCCGACGACGGGGTCCGAACGCGCTCCAACAACAGGGTGACCACGAACGCGACCACGACGGCGACGATGATCAGTGGCACGAGCCCGTCCCCGGACTTCTCGGTCAGAATCGTGGCGATCACGATCGCGGACAGCGGCAGCCTCAAGACGCCCACCACGCTCGCGGCAATGCCGATGGCGACGCCCACCGAGAGCGGAAATCCCGGCAGTTGCGAGGCCAGGATCCCGGCGGCGGCCCCGAGGAACATCGCCGGGAACGTGGGACCGCCGCGGAAGCTCCCCATCGAGAGCCCGTAGGCCAAACCCTTGCAGACGATCAACAGCACCAGCGTTCCGGCTGAATAGGCGCCGGCTTGGGCGACCAGCCCGGGAAGCTGGTCCTGACCGGAGAACAGGACGTCATCGACCGTCTTGCCGCTGATCTGCGAGAAGGCGATGGCCAGCCCGGCGACGATCAGCCCGATCATCGGCAACAGGGCCAACAGTCGCATCCCGATGAAGCGGTAGGTCTCCAGCCCGAGCCGCATGGTCACCTGGGTCCCGGCGGCGATGGCTGCCGCCACGACGATCGTCCAGGCGAAGTTGCCGAGATGAGGGGTGCCAAACGACGGCAGCGGCAGGGCGGAGATCGCGTACACCTTGCTGCTGAGTCCCGTCCACGATCCCATGCCGATCGATATCAGCGAGCCGATTCCGGCGGCGAGCAGCCCCGGCAGCAGCAGCAACGGCATCCGGGGCCCGCCGATCCCCGTCGCCTCGATCATGAGGATCGCCGCCGCCAGCGGAGAGCTGAACAGGAACGACACCGCGGCGAAGCTGCCGGCCGCCGCGACCACGACCGTCACCTGGTCCGGCGCGTCCTTGCGAGCCGCGCGGATCGCCATCAGCCCCAGGCCGGCACCCAGTGCGATCAGCGGGGCCTCGGGGCCCAGCACCAGGCCGGCGCCGAGCGTGGCCAGCGCGGCGAGCACGATCCCCGGCAGCTGCGCGGCGGTGATCGGCGAACCTCCGACGGCCAGGCCGTGGGCGGGAACGTGTCCTCCCTCCCCGGGGAGCTTCGAGATCGCCAGGGCCACGAGCGCGGCGCCGATGGCCAGGACCGGAAGCGGCCACCACACGGGTGGGCCACGGGGATAGCCGACGGCGTGGGGGAGGTGCGTGAACAGCTCCTGCTGGATCTGGTAGTTCAGCTCGAGAAAGCACCAGGCGGCCAGCGAGACGATCACGCCGACGATCGCCGCCAGCACGAGCAGCACCAGGTAGGGCCGGCTGCGCATCGTCTCGGCCGCCTGCTCGGCGCTGAGCGGCGGTGGTGGGCCGGCGTCGGCTGGGGCGGCGGCGGTGCTCGACATGTCAGCGTTCGGCGGATCTCACCGGCCGAAGGTTAGGTGCGGCCCTGCGCCGGTCATCACCCCGTTTGGATGAGTCATGGGAAAGTCCGATCGCCTACGCTGGCGGCGCCGGCGGGCACCAACGATCGGAGGACAAGATCGCACAGCGCCAGGTCGTACTGATCGGAATGATGGGCACCGGGAAGACGACGGTCGGGCGCCTGCTGGCCGCGCGGCTCGGCCGACCGTTCTGGGACAACGACGACGCGCTCGAGGCAGCCACGGGCAAGACCGCGGCCGAGTTCCAGCAGGAACGCGGTCAGGCCGCGCTGCACGAGACCGAGGATCGGCTGTTGCGCGACGCCCTGCGCAGCCCGACGCCAACCGTATTCGCCGCCGCCGCCGCCGTCGTCCTGGACTCCGACCTGCTCAGCGGGACGATCACGGTCTGGCTGCGATCGAGCGCGGCCCGGGAGGCGGCCAACATCGCGCACAGCGGCGAGCATCACCGGCCGCTGCCGTCCGACGCGACCGCGTTCCTGCAGCGGCTCAGCGCCGAGCGTCTGGCGCTCTACACCCGCGCCGCCGACATCACCGTCGACGCGGCCCCGGATCCCGCGGCGACCTGCGATCGCATCATCAGGGAGCTCAGGGCCTTCACCCCATCCGCGTGATGTGCGCCACCGCGGTTTCGATTTGGATTCGGACGTGCCGCACAACCGGCCCTCGGCGCCTGCCAGGCGGGGCATCGTCGACCCGCGACTGTCGCTTTACGCGCGCGCCACCAGGCCGTTCATCGCCACCTCGGTCGGCCTCGGATTCCTGAGCGCCCTGCTGATCGTTGCCCAGGCGTGGCTGCTCGCGGACGTGATCGCCGCTGCCTTCGCCGGCCACGGCCTCGCGCAGCTGACCGTGCCGCTGGCGGCGATGGTGGGGGTGGTGCTGGGGCGCGGCGGCGTCGCCTGGGGCGCCGAGCTCGCGGCCACCCGCTCCTCGACGCTGGCCAAGCAGCAGCTCCGCGGCGCGCTGCTGCGGCGGATCGCCGCGATCGGCCCCGGGCGGTCCGGGGAGGAGCGCGCGGGCGAGCTGGCGACGCTGGCGACGCGCGGGATCGACGCGCTCGACAGCTACTTCTCGCTGTATCTCCCGCAGCTGCTGTTGGCGGTGATCGTCCCCGGCGCGGTGATCGCCGTGGTGCTGGCCGCGGACTGGATCTCGGCCCTGATCATCGCCTTCACGCTGCCGCTGATCCCGGTGTTCATGGCTCTGGTCGGGGCGGCGACGCGTGAGCGCACCGAGGCCCAGTTGCGCGCCCTGCAGCGGCTGGCCAGCCACTTCCTCGATGTCGTCTCCGGGCTGGCGACGCTGAAGGTGTTCGGCCGAGCAAAGCCGCAGATCGCGGTGATCGGCGAGATCTCAGAACGCCAGCGGTCGGTGGCGATGTCGACGCTCAGGGTGACGTTCCTGTCCTCGCTGATTCTCGAGCTGCTGGCCACGATCTCGGTGGCGCTGGTCGCGGTCGAAGTCGGCCTGCGGCTGCTGGGCGCCGACCTCGGCCTGCGCACCGCCCTGTTCGTGCTCGTGCTCGCGCCCGAGGCGTACCTGCCGCTGAGGCAACTGGGCGCCAACTACCACGCCAGCGCCGAGGGCATGCGCGCGGCGGAGCAGGTGTTCGAGGTGCTCGAGGCGCCGACGCCGCCGCGGGGGCACAGCGCCGAGATCCCGGATCCCGCGATCACCGGGATTGCGGTCGAGGAGCTGACCGTGCGCTACCCCGGGCGCGAACGACTCGCGCTCGACCGGGTCTCGTTCCGGGTCGCGCCGGGCGAGATCGTCGCCGTCACCGGGCCGAGCGGATCGGGGAAGACGACCCTGCTGAGCGTGCTGCTCGCCTTCGTCGCCCCCGCCGGCGGAAGAGTGTGGGTGGGGGGCGCGGACCTGGCCGAGCTCGAACCCGGTGCCTGGCGGGAGCGTCTCACCTGGGTGCCCCAGCGACCCCGCCTGTTCGCGGCCACGATCGGCGAGAACGTCCGTCTCGGCCGTCCCGGGGCCAGCGACGGGCAGGTGTGGACCGCGCTGAGGGCCGCCGGCGTCGACGACGTGGTGGCACGGCGCCCCCACGGGCTCATGGCGGCGCTCGGCGAAGGGGGAGCGGGTTTGTCGGCCGGCGAGCGCCAGCGGGTCGCGCTCGCGCGAGCGTTCCTTCGCGACACTCCGCTGCTGCTGCTGGACGAGCCGACCGCCAACCTCGACGGCGCCACCGAGGACGAGGTGCTGCTGGCGATCCAGCGGCTGATGGAGGATCGAACCGTGATCCTCGTCGCCCACCGGCCGGCGCTGGTGTCGCTCGCCGACCGGGTCATCGATCTCAGCCGCATGGCGGTGGCTGCATGAGGGCCATCTCGATCCGGGAAACGGCCGCGTTCGCCCGTCCGGCGGCGCGGCGGTTGGCACTCGCCAACGTGCTCGGCGCCGGGGCCATCGCCGCCGGAATCGGGCTGCTGGCGACCTCGGCGTGGCTGATCTCGCGGGCCTCCCAGCACCCCCAGGAGTCGGCGCTGGCCATCGCCATCGTCGCCGTGCAGTTCTTCGGCCTCTCGCGCGGCCTGTTCCGCTACGGACAGCGGCTGGTCGGACACGACGCCGCCTTCCGCGCCCTGGCCGACCTCCGGGTCCGCGTCTACGCGCGACTCGAGGCGCTGGCCCCGGCCGGCCTGCCGGCGTTCCGCAGCGGCGATCTGCTGGCCCGCTTCGTCAACGACGTCGAATCGCTCCAGGACCTGATGGTGCGGGTGATCTCGCCGTTCGCGATCGCCGTCATGGTCGGCGCGGCCACGGTCGCGTTCGTGTGGGCGATCCTGTCCGCCGCCGGTCTGATCCTGCTGGTGGCGCTGGTGCTGGCCGGGACGGCGCTGCCGTGGCTGACCGGCTGGCTGGCGGCCCGCAGCGAGGCCAGCCAGGCCTCCACCCGGGGGGAGCTGACGGCGGCTGTGGTGGACCTCGTTCAGGGCGCGCCCGAGCTGGCCGCCTACGGCGCCGCGGAGGAGCAGCTGAAGCGCACGGCGGCTATCGACGACCGGCTCGGGAAGATCGCGCTGCGCAGCGCGCGCACCGCGGGCGTCGGCCAGGGATTAGCCACGCTCCTGCCGGCGCTGGCGATGGTCGGATCGCTGCTGGTCGGAGTCGAGGCCGTCCGCACCGGCCGCATCGACGTGGTGCTGCTGGCGGTCATCGCCGTGGTTCCCCTGGCCGCGTTCGAGCTGGCCACGGGGCTTCCGGCGGCGACCCAGACGTTCCAGCGCGTGCGCGCTTCGCTGGGACGCACGCGCCAGGTCCTGGAGGCCGACTCGGTGCTCGTCGAGCCCACGGAGGCAAAGCCGATCCCGCGCTGGCCCGCCGCCGTCCGCGTCCAAGGGCTGCGGTGCCGCTATCGCGAGGACGGGCCGTGGGCGCTCGATGGCCTCGACCTCGACCTGGCCCCGGGGCGGCGAGCTGCGGTCGTCGGCCGCAGCGGCGCCGGCAAGTCGACGCTCGCCAACGTGCTCTTGCGGTTCCTGCCCTACCAGGCGGGGTCGGTTACCGTCGGCGGAGTCGAGCTTCACGACGTTCGCGGCGACGACTGCCGGCAGGTGATCGGGTTGCTGGCCCAGGACGCCCACATCTTCAACGGCACGATCGAGGCAAACCTCCGCCTCGCTCGCCGCGACGCCACCTGTCGGCAGCTGCGTGATGCACTGGCGCGAGTTCGGCTGCTGGAGTGGACGGACACATTGCCGGCCGGGCTCCGGACCGAGGTGGGCGAATTCGGCGGGCGCATCTCGGGCGGGCAGCGCCAGCGGCTCGCGGCCGCCCGCGTGGTGCTGGCCAGCTTCGCCGTGCTCGTGCTCGACGAGCCGGGGGAGCACCTCGACACCGAGACCGGCGATGCGATCGTCGCCGATCTGCTTGGAGCCGATCCTCGGCAGGCGATCCTGCTGATCACGCACCGCCTCGCCGGGCTCGAGGCCTTCGACGAGGTGATCGTGCTCGACGCCGGGCGGGCGATCGAGCGAGGCACCCACGCCGAGCTGCTCGCGCGCGAAGGCGCCTACGCGGCGATGTGGCGGCGCGAGGTGGGGCAGTCATGACCTGGGCCAGGCGCTTTCGGCTGCGGCAATACGTGCTCGGCAGCCTGTGGATCATGCCGTTGCTGGGCGGCCTGCTCGGGGTGGTGCTCGGCGTGATCGACGTGGCGGTCGACAGATCGATCCACCTGCCCGCGGGTCTGACGTACTCGCCGTCCACGGCGAGCACCCTGCTGGCCGCCATCGTCGGCGCGATGGCGGCCCTCGCCGGCTTCGTCGTCACCGTCACCACGCTGGTCGTGCAGATGGCCACGGGGACGTTCTCAGCCCGGTACATGCGGCTGTGGTACCGCGACCGCATGCTCAAGGCGCTGCTGGCGCTGCTGATCGGAACTCTGGCCTTCTCGTTCGCGCTGTTGCGCCGGGTGGAAGGCGACTTCGTCCCCAACCTGGGCGTGTCGATCGCCGGCGTGCTGGTGATCGCCGGCCTGCTGTTGTTCGTCGTCTTCCTCGACCGCTACCTCCATCGGCTCAGGCCGGTGGCGGTCGTCGTGCTCGTCGCCGAGTACGTCTGGCGCGACTTTCGGCGCCACGAGGAAGAGCTCGTAGCGGTCCCGGACATCTACCTGGGGTCTGTCGAGGACACCGGAGAGCGACCGGCGCTGGCGGTGCACGGATCCGGACCGGGCGTCATCCAGGCGTTCGATATCGGCGGGCTCGTGCGCTGGGCACGCCAGCACGACCGTCTCGTCGTGCTCCGCCACATGATCGGCGATTTCGTCCCCGCCGGCGCCAAGCTGATCGATGTCTACGGTGGCGGGAGCGCCGGGGCCCTCGATGAGCGCAGGCTGCGCGGGATGGTGGTGCTCGGGGACGAGCGCACGGTCGAGCAGGATCCGGCGTTCGCGATCCGGATCATGGTCGACATCGCCGACCGAGCCCTGTCGGCGGCCGTGAACGACCCGACCACGGCCGTGCAGGTGATGAACCATCTCAGCGACGTGCTGCGGCTGATCGGCACGTTCGACCTCGCCGAGTCACAGTGGCAGGGCGAGCGCGCCGGGCGGACGGGGCTCGTCGTCCCATTCCGGAGCTGGGAGGACTACCTCAGCCTCGGCACGACCGAGATCCGCGACTACGGGGCCCGGACGATCCAGGTCATGCGCCGCCTGCGCGCGATGCTCGAGGAGCTGCACGAAGAGGTTCGGCCCGAGTATCGGGCCGCCGTCGAGGAGGAGCTGGCGCGGCTCGATGCCACGGTGGCGCGTAACTACGGGGATTCCGTCGATCTCGATCGGGCCAGCACTGCCGATCCGCAGGGGATCGGGGGCAGGACAGATCCGCGCGCGCTCTCGCGCTGAGTGCGGGCGGATCAGGACTCGGCGGAAACCGGCCTGAGGGCCGCGGCAACCGGCGCGGGCGCGCGTTGGAGAGCCCGGTCCTCCTGGAGCATCCGCCGCCAGCCCGCCAGCACGCCGTGGACCTGCGCGGCGCCGACGATCGGCTCGCCAGGGAGCGGCAGCTCGACCGGTGAGAGCAAGAACGGACGGGTCTGAGGGCCGCCCAGGCCCCCGTGGAACGAGATCAGCTCCTCGAACGCGCAGCCCTGCTCGAGCTCGGGGTCGTAGAAGCTGTTGACCATGATGTCGGCCACGTGTTGGAACTCGTCGGTCCGGCGCAGGTGCGCGGCCGCGCCGGCGGGGAACGGCGCCAGCGGATCCTCGCCTTCCACCCGGCCGTCGGCCAGGTAGTGGGCGCCGTGGGCGCCCAGCACCACCGGGCCGTGCTCCCGGGAGCGAACGAGCAGGAAGCCGATGTGCGGGTGCTCCCGGAGGGCGCCGAGCAGGCGGGGATGGCGCTGTTCGATCTCCTCCAGGGTGAGCCGCCGGGGCTCCTCCATCAGGTAGATGAGGCCCAGGTTCCCGGACGCCAGCGCGACGACGTGCTGGCCACTCAGCTGATCGCCGCCGTCCTTTTGAGCCCCGCCCGTGGCCTCGGTGACAGCGTGGCCGACGGCGGCATCGTTCTCATCGCCGGTGTCGACGTGGGCGATCGTGCCCCGCTCGATCGATCGCCCGACGAGCTCGCTCAGGTCGTAGCCGTTGCGCTGCTTGAACGTCGCGCCCTGGGTCTGGCCGTGGTCGGAGAGCACGACCAGCTTGTACGGGCGGGGCGCGTAGCGACGGGCTCGGTTGATGCGCGCGAAGTGCTGGTCGACCTTGCGCAGCGCCTCGAGCGTGTCGGCGCGCTCCAGTCCCGAATGGTGGGCCACCTCGTCGTAGCTCGAGAACGTCGCGTACACCGCCGGACGGCCGCGCATCATGTCGGTGAGGACACCGAACACGATCAGGTCGCGAACCGCGACGCACAGACCGGCGCGCAGGAGCGCGTACTTACGGGTGCGCTGCCCGCGCGGACGGACGCCGCGCCGGCGCTGGCGCCACGTCCACGTGCGTTCCAGAATCAGCTCCCACGCGAACAGCACGAGCACGCGGGTGACGTTGAAGCCGCTGGCGAAAAACGCGCGGTAGCCCGGATTCGCCCGCTTTTCGGCGCTGACCTTGCTGACGGTGAGGATCATCGCCTCGGCCTCGCCGGAGAACAGGTTGCCGCGGCTCGCGCCGCCGTCGCGCAGCAACCCGTCGCCGGTCGCGTGGCGTTGCTCGATGGCCTCGCAATCCGCCGGCGAGGAGCAGGTCATCACCTTGCCGGTCTCCTTCTCGACCCAACGAAAGGCGGGGATGTTGTCGTTCGAGCCCAGCAGGATGCCGGCTTGGCTGGCGCCGGTCTGCGAGCTCAGGTCGGTCTCCCACTCGGTCAGCCGGTGCGTGCCGCTGCTGCGCCAGCGGTTCATCTCGGGGACGTTGCCGTCCCGCATGGCCCGCTGCAGGACCGGCAGGGCCAGTCCGTCGATCTCGAGGAAGATGATCCCCGGCACGTCGGTCGCCGTCCGCCGGCCCTGCCGTTTCGCCACCCGCCGGATCACCTGGAGCATGTAGGTGTCGTCGTCGTTGGCGCCGAGGATCACCTCCAGTAGCACCGTGGTCGCCGCGATCACCACCGACGCGAGCAGCGCCCAGCCGAACGAGTCCACCTTGATCGAGTGCGGGTCGATCTGCGAGGCCAGCAGCAGGATCACCGGATCGAGAATCAGCGCGGCGACGAAGCCCAGCAACAGCGTGAACGGCAGGCGCAAGGCTGCGACCAGCGGCGGCAGGGCCGCGTTCAGGATCGCGATCAGCGCTGCCGCGACAAGCGCATCGGCGAACCGCTCGACGGTCACGTGGGGCACGATGGTCGCGGCCACGAACACGGCGATCGCCGCCACCAGCCAGCGCAACGCGAAACCCAGCGGCCGAAAGCGCGGCGACTGCGGCGTCCACGCGACCACCTCTCCGTAGCTCTCATCCCGGTCCACGGGCGTCATTATCGCCGCCACCGCTCGATCCTCATCCTGTTGGGAGGATGACGCCGGCCGGCGCCGGCGTTCAGGATCTCCGAGATCGGCGAAGCAGAACTACCCCAACCAGCGTCGGTCATCTGGCTCGGGCATGCCACCGTGCTGCTCGAAGTCGACGGTGTGCGCGTGCTCACCGATCCCGTCCTGCGGGGCCGGATCGGGCCATTGGTGCGCATCGGGACGCCGGTGGACCCAAGCGCGGTGGGTCGGATCGACTGCGTGGCCCTCTCGCATCTTCACGCCGACCACGCCGACCTGTCGACGCTTCGCCGGCTGGAGCGCTCGGGGCCCCTGCTCGCTCCCCATCCGGCGGCAGACTGGCTGCGCCGCGCCGGACTGCGCGGGATCCACGAGCTCCGAGCCGGCGAGGAGGTGCCTGTGGGCCCGGTGCGGGTGATGGCGACCCCGGCGGTCCACGGCCGCCGCCGACGCCCCCTCGGACCCGCGGCCGACCCGGTCGGCTACCTCGTGCGCGGCTCGCGCAGCGCGTACTTCGCCGGCGACACCGATCTGTTCGACGCGATGGTCGACCTCCGCGGCACGGTCGACCTGGCGCTGCTGCCGGTGTGGGGATGGGGCCCGGATGTCGGCGAGGGCCACCTCGACCCCGTCCGAGCCGCGCAGGCGGCGGCGCTGATCAGCCCCGCCATGGCCATCCCGATCCACTGGGGCACGTTCGCGCTCCCGTGGGCCGCGGGCCGGGGCGCGGATCCGGCGTGGCCCGCCCGGCGCTTTGCCGAGCTGACCGGCGAGCGGGCGCCGGCGGTGGAGGTGCGGGTGCTGGCGGTTGGGGGGCGGACGGAGTTCTAGCGATTGCTGGACCACGTGTTGGCGGGAGGGCCGCGACCGCTACCGATCCACCTCGCAGGCGATCCGGAAGGCACGGCTGCGCCGCCGCCCCGCCGGCACCCATTCGGTGCCGCGGTCCGGCCCCCGCAGCGCATTCGCCGGCGCCGTCATCGGCTCGATGCAGATGTACTCCTCGCCGGGGGGGGCGAAGATCTGCGCCACCGGATAGCCATCCCCGTACTCGACCGCGACCGTCCGCTCGCCACCGCGGAGCTCAAACCGCCGCGGCGGGTCGATGCGGTCGAAGGCGTCGTCCCAGGTCCGGTCGCCGATCGCGCCCGTCAGGGGCTCGGCGGGCTTGGTCGAGCCGGTCGGGATCAGCTGCTGGTCGAGCACCAGTTGCCGGCGCACGGGGAACGAGACCTCCCACTGAGCTCGCGGCAATCCGGGGATCTGCAGGTAGGGGTGGAAACCGAAAGCGATCGGCACCGGGCCGTCGGTGGCGCTCAGCGTGACCCGGACCTGAACCGCGCCACCGGACAGCTCGATCTCCATCTCGATCCGGTGGCGGAACGGAAACGCGGCCAGCAGCTCCGGCCGGTCGAAATCGAGCGAGGCCAGGAGCCGGGCCCGCCCCTTCTCGGCGGCCAGCTCCCGCAGCGACCAGTCGCGGTTGGCGCTCAGCACGCCGTGGATCGGCAGGCCGTTCTGATCGAGCAGCAGCAGCGGGGAGGAGCGATCGAGCGTCACGTCATGGCCGCCGACGCTGTAGCCGAACTCGCTTAGCCGGTTCGCCCACGGATGGAGGAACGGGACACCCATGAACCGGCGCTCGCGGGCGTAGGCGCCGGCGCCGGCGCCCTGCCACAGCAGCTCCCGATCATGATGGACCAGCGACGCGCCGAGCATGCCCGCGCCGACGAGCCAGGTGGCGTGGAGGTCGGCGGTCTCGTCATGGAGCACGCACGCCGGCAGCTCCGCCAGCTCCGTCATCTCCGTCCGGTACCGGTGCGGCATCAGGACCCCATTGTCACGAAACCGGCGCCGGCGGCTCACGCCCCTCGATCACGGCGATCACGTTCTCGGCGCACAGGCGGGCCATCGCGTCGCGCGTGGCCACCGTGGCCGACCCCATGTGCGCCGTCAGCACCGTGTTGCGCAGCTCGCGCAGCTCGGCGGGCACGTGCGGCTCGTGCTCGTAGACGTCGAGCCCGGCCGCCGCCAGCCGCCCCTCGCGCAGCGCCTCGATCAGCGCGGTCGTATCGACGACGGCGCCGCGGCTGGTGTTGACCAGGATCGCCCCCGGCTTCATCCTGGCCAACGCCGCGTCGTCGATCAGATGCCGGGTCTCGTCGCTCAGCGGCACGTGGAGGCTGACGAAGTCCGCCTCCGCCAGCAGCTCGGCCAGCCGGCGGGGCTGCGCGCCCTCCGTCGCCGGCTCATCGCCGCGAGCCGCGTACAGCACCCGGACGTCGAACCCGGACAAGAGCGCGGCCACGCGCCGGCCGATCCGCCCGAATCCCACCAGGCCGACCGTGGCGCCGGCCAGCCCGCGGCCGAGCAGCTCGCGCGTCCAGTCGCCGCGGCGCACGATCGCGTCGCCCTCGGCGATCCGCCTCGCCGCCGCCAGCATCAGGCCGACGGCGAGCTCGGCCGTCGCCTCGGTCAGGACGTCGGGAGTGTTCGTCACCCGCACCCCCCGCAGGCGCGTCGCCGCCAGGTCGATGTTGTCGGTGCCCACGCCGAAGTTCGCCACGACCTCGAGCGAGTCGCCGGCGGCGTCGAGCAGCCTGCCGTCGACGGGGACGCTGGGGTCGGCCACGATCGCCGCCGCCCCGGGCACGCGAGTCAGCAGCGAAGCGCCGTCAGCGCCGTCGCTGCGGGCCTCGACGACGAAGCGATCTCGCAACAGCTCGAGGCCGGCGGCGGGCAGCCTGATGGCGACGACGACGCGGGGCTTGGACGCGGTCGCGCTCATCCGCGAGCACCGTAGCTTGCGCCGCCGGGGACGAGTTCATCCGAACCGGGTGATGATGGCCCGGCGCGGGAACCGTAGCTTGCGCACTCCAACGCTTGCGCAGGCGGCCTCCCCGGCCGCGAACAAGGAGATTGCGATATGGCAGTGGCCACCCCACAGCAGTCGGAGGGCGGAGTGAGCCCGGAGGCCGCGACCCGGCCCGCGGACGCGCTGGTCGTGTTCGGGATCACTGGCGACCTGGCCAGGGTGATGACGTTCTACTCGCTTTACCGACTCGAAGGCCGCGGCCTGCTGCACTGCCCGATCATCGGCGTGGCCAGCAACGACTGGACGATCGAGCAGCTGCGCGACCGCGCCCACTCCTCGATCGAGGCCTACGGGGAGGGCGTGGACGAGGCCGTGTTCAAGCGGTTTGCCGATCGGCTCTCCTACGTGCAGGGAGACTTCACCGACCCGGCCACTTACCAGCGAATTGGCGAGGCCATCGGGGGCATGCAGACGCCGGTGTTCTACCTGGAGATCCCGCCGTTCCTGTTCGCGACCGTGATCAAGGGGCTGCACGACGCCGGGCTCACGGCAAGTGCCCGCGTGGTCGTGGAGAAGCCGTTCGGCCACGACCTCGAGTCGGCGCGCGCGCTCGCCGCCGACATCCATCAGTACATCGAAGAGTCGCAGCTGTACCGGATCGACCACTTCCTCGGCAAGATGGGGCTCGACGAGTTCCTGTATCTGCGGTTCGCGAACACGATCCTCGAGCCGGTCTGGAACCGCAACCACATCGCCGCCGTGGAGATCACGATGGCGGAGAGCTTTGGGGTGGAGGACCGCGGGCATTTCTACGACCCGGTCGGCGCGCTGCGCGACGTCGTCGTCAACCACCTGATGCAGCTGCTGTCCTTCGCGGCGATGGAAGCCCCGGCCGGCAATGACCCGCGCACGCTCAAGGACGCGAAATATGCGGTGTTCCGGTCGATGCCCGACGCAGATCCGGCGCATTACGTCCGGGGCCAGTACGAGGGCTACCTGGACATCGACGGGGTGGCGACGGGATCCACGACCGAGACCTACGCAGCCATCCGGCTGGAGATCGACAACTGGCGATGGGCCGGGGTGCCCTGGCTGATCCGCACCGGCAAGCGGATGCCGGTCACCCAGACCGAGGTCAGACTTGTGTTCAAGCGTCCGCCGCGCCTGGGGTTCATTGCGATGAGCGGGATCCGCGAGCCCGTCGAGAGCCAGCTGGTGATCAAGCTCGATCCGATCACCGGCATCCGCCTGATCGTCGACGCCCACCGGGCCGACGAAGGGGGCCCGCGGGAGATCACGCTCGACATGGAGTTCGCCGAGCAGGGCGGGGAGGGGCCCAGCCCCTACGAGGTCCTCCTGCACGCGGCGATGGAGGGCAACAGCGCGCCGTTCACCCGCCAGGACAACGTCGAGGAGACGTGGCGGATCATGATGCCGCTGATCGACCATCCGCCTCCGGTGCATCCTTACGCCCCCGGTTCGTGGGGGCCGAAGGAGGCCGAGAAATTGCTCAAGGGCATCGGGACCTGGCACGGCCCGTGGGTGGTCGCATGAGCGCTAGCGAGAGGGAGAAGACAGCGATGGGTGTGACCGAGAAGAAGAAGCCGGAGCAGACCGACCATGGCGACCGGGCCAAAGCCTCGAGGCTGGCGGTGGAGCCGCAGTCGGTCAGCGCGGCCGCGCCGTCTCCGTTCCCGCCGATCGCCGACTACGCGTTCCTGTCCGATTGCCACACCGGGGCCCTGGTCGCGCCCGACGGCTCGGTCGACTGGCTGTGCGTTCCGCGCTTCGACTCGCCGAGCGTGTTCGGGTCGCTGCTCGACCGCGAGGGCGGACTGTTCCGGCTGGCGCCGTTCGGGGTGAACGTGCCCTCCGCGCGGTTCTACGAGCCCGGGACCAACGTCCTGCTCACGACCTGGAAGACCCCGCAGGGCTGGCTCGAGGTCCGTGACGCGCTGACCATCGGGCCGACCACCTGCGAGGACAAGATCACCCCGCACACCCGCCCACCGAACGACGAGGACGCCGACCACATGCTGGTGCGGACCGTCACCTGCCTCGAGGGCGAGATCCAGCTCGAGATGGTGTGCGAGCCCGCGTTCGACTACGGGCGCACGCCGGCCGAGTGGACGCTCGTCGACGACAGCCGGCATGTCGCCGAGGCCGCCGGCGCCGGCCAGACGATCCGTCTCTACACGGACCTGGAGCTCGGCATCGAGGTCAACCGCATCCGCGCGCGGCATACCCTTCAGCGGGGCGAGCGGGCGTACGTCGCCCTGTCATGGGGGGCTGGGTTCCCCGGTCCCGCCGATGTCGAGGACGCCACGCGACGGCTCGATGCCACCGTCCACTTCTGGCGGCAGTGGATCGGGCGGGCGCGGCCGTTCGCGGACCACCGGTGGCGGGAGGCGATCCAGCGCTCGGCGCTGACGATCAAGGGACTGACCTACATGCCCACGGGGGCGACGGTGGCGGCGTTGACCACGTCGCTGCCGGAGACGCCGGGGGGCGAGCGCAACTGGGACTACCGCTTCACCTGGATGCGTGACAGCACGTTCACCCTCCAGGCGCTGCATCTTCTCGGTCTCGAGTGGGAGGCCGACGAGTTCATGCAGTTCGTCGCCGACGTCGAGCCCAATGCCGATGGCGGCCTGCAGATCATGTACGGGATCGATGGCCGGCGCGATCTGACCGAATCGTTGCGCGAGGATCTGTCCGGTTACTCGGGCGCCAGCCCCGTGCGCGTCGGCAACGGCGCCTTCGATCAGCGCCAGAACGACGTCTACGGCGCCGTGCTCGACTCGATCCTCAAGCACACCATGCACAGCCAGCGACTGCCCCGCCGGCTGTGGCCGATCGTCCAGGCGCAGGCCCAGTGCGCCAGCAAGTACTGGCGCGAGCCCGATCAGGGCATCTGGGAGGCGCGGGGCAAACCGCAGCACTACGTGTCCTCCAAGCTGATGGGGTGGGTGGCGATGGACCGCGCCGCGCAGCTGGCGGCGATCCGCGGCGACGCCACGCTGGAGGCCGAGTGGCGAGCGACCGCGGAGGAGATCCACGCCGACATCCTCGAGCACGGGGTCAGCAAGCGAGGCGTCCTGCGCCAGCACTACGACACCGATGCCCTCGACGCCTCGACGCTGCTGGCGGCGATCTTCGGGTTCCTGCCCGCCGATGACGAGCGCCTCTACAACACCGTGATGGCAATCGACGAGGAGCTGACCGAGCGCGGGTATGTCCTGCGCTACGTCACCGACGAGACCGACGATGGCCTGTCGGGGAAGGAGGGCACCTTCCTGATCTGCTCGTTCTGGCTCGTGTCCGCACTCTCGATCGTCGGCGAAGCCCAGCGCGCCCACGACATGATGGAGCGGCTGCTGCGGGTCACGTCCCCGCTCGGCTTGTACGCCGAGGAGTTCGATGCCGACACCCTGCGCTTTCTGGGCAACTACCCGCAGGCGTTCTCGCATCTGGCGCTGATCGAGGCCGCGGCGCGGATCATCCTGGCCGAGCAGCTGGCGCTCGAGGGGATGGGCCCGCCGACCTCCTCGACCCTCGCCCGCTCGGTCCCCCGCACGCGCTAGGAGCGCCACCGTGACCCATTACGACGTGATCATCATCGGCACCGGCGCCGGCGGGGGGACGCTCGCGCGTCACCTCGCGCCGTCGGGTAAGCGGGTGCTGCTGCTCGAGCGCGGCGGCTGGCTGGCGCGCGAGCCGCAGAACGTCTCCGCCGAGGAGGTGTTCGTGAACGGCCGCTACATCTCCTCAGACACCTGGCGCTACGAGAGCGGCGAGGAGTTCCAGCCCCAGGTCCACTACTTCGTCGGCGGCGCCACGAAGATGTACGGCGCGGCGCTGTACCGGCTGCGGGCCGAGGACTTCGGGGAGCTGCGCCATCACGACGGCATCTCCCCGGCCTGGCCGATCGGCTACGAGGTCATGGAGCCCTACTACACGCTCGCCGAGCAGTACTACGAGGTCCACGGTGCCCGGGGCGAGGACCCCACCGAGCCGCCGGCCAGCGCGCCCTACCCGTTCCCCGCGGTCTCCCACGAGCCGCGCATCCAGCAGCTCGCCGAGGATCTGGCCAAGCTCGGCCACCACCCGTTCCACGCCCCCTGCGGGGTGATGCTCAACGAGCGCGACCGGCCGTTCAGCACGTGCATGCGCTGCGCCTCCTGCGACGGGTTCCCGTGCATCGTCCACGCCAAGTCCGATGCCGAGGTGCTGGGCGTGCGGCCGGCGCTCCAGCATCGAGGCGTCGAGCTGTGGATCGAGTCCGAGGCCGTCCGACTGAGGACCAACGAAGCCGGGACCGAGGTCACCGGAGTCGAGGTCAGGCGGGGCGAGGAGACCGAGGTGGTGAGCGCCGATCTCGTCGTCGTCTCCTGCGGGGCGGCGAACTCGGCCCGGCTGCTGCTGATGTCGGCCACCGACAAGCATCCGAACGGGCTCGCGAACGGCTCGGACCAGGTCGGCCGCAACTACATGTTCCACAACAGCCAGGCGGTGCTGGCGCTGTCGCTGGAGGAGAACCCGACGGTCTTCCAGAAGACGCTCGGCGTCAACGACTTCTACTTCTCCGGCCCCGACTTCGAGTTCCCGATGGGCAACATCCAGATGGTCGGCAAGTCGCGGGCGGAGATGTTCAGGGGGGAGAAGCCCGGTGAGACGGCGCTGGCGCCGAGCTGGACGCTACGCGACGTGGCCAGTCACGCGGTCGACTTCTGGCTCTCGACGGAGGACCTCCCGCGTCCCGAGAACCGGGTCACGGTCGACCGCGACGGAACGATCACGATCGTCTACCACCCCAGCAACGAACAGCCGAAGCAGCGGCTGTTCGAGCAGCTCAGATCGATGCTCGGAGATCTCGGGATGCACCACCACCATCTGCTCCCGCACCACGCGTACCTCAAGAACGAAATCCCGATCGCCGGATGCGCCCACCAGGTGGGCACATGCCGGTTCGGCAACGACCCCTCGAGCTCGGTGCTCGACCCCGACTGCAAGGCCCACGAGCTCGACAACCTTTACGTGGTCGACACCAGCTTCTTCCCGAGCATCGGCGCCGTCAATCCGGCGCTGACGGCAATGGCCAACGCGCTCCGGGTCGGGGACCATCTGCTCGAACGCATGTCGGTGACCCTGCCCACCGCGAACGCAGCCCGGGTGCCGTCATGAGCGCGACGAACGGCAGACGGCACGTGGTGATCGTCGGTGGCGGCTTCGCCGGCCTGGGCTGCGCGCAGCGGCTGGCCAAGCACGATCAGGTCCGGGTCACGCTGATCGACCGCAACAACTACCACCAGTTCCAGCCCATGCTCTACCAGGTGGCCACGTCGCAGGTCGCTCCGGCCAGCATCGCGAACTCGCTGCGCGACGTGTTCGCCGGCAAGGACAACATCGACATCAAGCTGGCGGAGATCGTCGCCGTGGACACGAAGACGAAGACGGTCACGGCCAGCGACGGCGGAGAGTGGACCGGGGACGTGCTGGTCCTGGCCGCGGGCGCGCAGCCGAACTTCTTCGGCACGCCGGGCGCGCCCGAGCACTCGTTCCCGCTGTACTCGCTCGACGACGCCACCCGCCTGCGGTCGCGGATCCTGGGCATCTTCGAGCACGTCGACCGCGACCCGTCGCTGGTCTCGCGCGGGGCGCTCAACTTCGTCATCGTCGGGGGAGGGCCGACCGGGGTCGAGGTCGCGGGCGCGATCGCCGACATGCTCTCGATCACCGTGCCCGCCGAGTACCGAAATCTCGATCCCAGCGTCGCCCGCGTCCGGGTGCTCGACTACGGCAACGCGCTGCTGACCGCGTTCTCCGACAAGGCCCACGGCTACGTGGCCAAGGTGATGAAGGACAAGGGCGTCGAAGTCCAGCTCGGCACCGGCGTCAAGGAGGTCCACAGCGGGCACGCCGTGCTCTCGGACGGCTCGGTGATCGCGACCCGGTGCGTGATCTGGGGCGGCGGCATCATGGCCGCGCCGGTGGCGGCCGACTGCGGCCTGGCGCAAGGGAAAGGCGGGCGGGTGGACGCACAGACCGACCTGACGCTCGCCGGTGACCCCGACGTGTACGTGGTCGGCGACATCGCCAACATCCCCGACCCCGCCGGCGGAGAGCCGCTGCCGCAGCTCGGGTCGGTGGCGCTGCAGAGCGGCACCTGGGCGGCCGACAACATCCTGGCCGGGTTCGAGGGCAAGCCGCGCAAGCCGTTTGCCTACCACGACAAGGGGATCATGGCCATGATCGGCCGTGGCGCGGCGATCGCCGAGGTGGGCAAGAAGCACCACGAGGTGCACGGGGACCTCGCCCACATGGCCTGGCTCGGGGTCCACGCCAGCCTGCTGAGCGGCACGCGGGCCAAGATCGAAGCGGTCATCGACTGGAGCTGGGACCACTTCACCAGCACCGGGGGACCGCACGTCCTCGACCGCGACGACGCCGCCGAGATCGACTGGGAAGACGACGAGGTCGTGACCGCGGCCGCCGGCGCCCCGCCCGCGACGGCCTGAGGCGAGCCCCGAGCACGGCCAGCGGACGCCATTCCGATGGGCCCGGCCACACGGACCGAGCCCTGGCCTGCAAGGCTTGAGCAAGGCAACTGGAAGGTGGTCCAAAGATGACGACGACGACGAGCACCGCAGCGGAGATCGACGGCCGCTGCATCGCCACGATCCGGACGCTGTGCATCGATGCGATCCAGGCCGCGAACTCGGGCCACCCGGGCACTCCGATCGGGATCGCCCCGGTCACCTACGTCCTGTGGCAGCGGTTCCTGCGCTTCGACCCCGCCGACCCGATCTGGCCCAATCGGGATCGCTACGTGCTGTCCTCGGGTCACGCGTCGGCCTTGCTGTGGTCGATGCTGCACCTGACGCGGTTGCAGGCCGTCGATCCCGACTACGAGATCCTGGGGCGGCCGGCGGTCTCGCTCGAGGACCTCAAGCACTTCCGCCAGCTGGACTCGAAGGCCCCGGGCCATCCCGAGTACCGCTGGACGAGCGGGGTGGAGGCGACGACCGGCCCGCTCGGGACCGGCGCGGCCACCTCCGTGGGCATGGCCGTGGCCAGCCAATGGCTGGCCGCGCGGTACAACCGCGACGGGTTCACGCTGTTCGACTTCGACGTCTACGTGCAGGCGGGCGACGGGTGCATGATGGAGGGCATCGCCTCCGAGGCGGCGTCGTTCGCGGCCCACCAGGGGCTCTCGAACCTGTGCTGGATCTACGACTCCAACCGGATCACGATCGAGGGCCACACCGAGCTCACCTTCACCGAGGACGTGGCGGCGCGGTTCACCGCCTACGGCTGGAACGTGACCACGGTCTCCGATGCCAACGACCTCGGGCAGGTCGAGCGCGCCCTAGGCGACTTCCGCGCCGAGCACGAGCGCCCCACGCTGATCGTCGTCCACAGCCACATCGGCTACGGGACGCCGGTGGAGGACCTGGCCAAGGCCCACGGCGAGCCGCTCGGCCCTGAAGGGGTCAAGGCCACCAAGCGATTCCTGGGCTGGCCCGAGGACGCGCAATTCCTGGTCCCCGACGGGGTCTACGAGCACTTCGCCGACGGCATCGGCGCACGCGGGCGCGAGCTCCGCGAGGCCTGGGAAGCCACGCTCGAGCAATACCGGTCGATCAATCCGGGGCTCGCCGACGAGCTCGGAAGGATCCAGCGGCGCGAGCTTCCCGACGACTGGGACGCGGGCATCCCGACGTTCGCCGCCGACCCGAAGGGCCTCGCCACCCGCGATTCTTCGGGGCAGGTGCTGAACGCGGTGGCACGGCGCGTCCCGTGGCTGATCGGTGGCGCCGCCGACCTCGCCCCCTCCACGAAGACCCTCCTGACATTCGACGGGGCGGGGGACTTCGAGCCCGGCGACCGCGCAGGGCGCAACTTCCATTTCGGCATCCGCGAACACGCGGCGGCGTCGATCGCCAACGGGCTGGCGCTGTCGAAGCTCCGTCCGTTCTGGTCCTCGTTCCTGATCTTCTCCGACTTCGCCCGCGGCGCGATCCGGTTGTCGGCGCTGATGGAGATTCCCGTGCTCCACATCTTCACCCACGACTCGATCGGGGTCGGCGAAGATGGCCCCACGCATCAGCCGGTCGAGCACGTCGCCTCGCTCCGGGCCATGCCGGGCCTGCTGGTGTTCCGCCCGGCGGACGCCAACGAGGTCGCCGAGATGTGGCGGTACGTGATGGGCCTGCGCCACGAGCCTGCCGTGCTGATCCTCTCGCGACAGCCGCTGCCGACGATCGACCGCTCGGCCACAGCGCCGGCCTCGCACCTGAGCAAGGGCGCGTACGTGCTTATCGACGCCGAGGGCGCCCGCCCCGAGGTGATCCTGATCGCCACCGGCTCGGAGATTGCTCTTGCCCTCTCCGCCCGCGAGGAGCTCGCGGCCGAGGGCATCGGGGTCCGCGTGGTCAGCATGCCGTGCTCGGAGCTGTTCGACCGCCAGCCGCAGGAGTACCGCGACGACGTGCTGCCGCCGGCGGTGAGCGCCCGCGTGGCGATCGAGCAGGCATCGACGCTGGGCTGGCATCGCTACGTCGGCGACCACGGCGCGATCGTGGGCATGGACACGTTCGGCGCCTCGGCCCCCTTGAGGATGCTGCTCGAGAAGTTCGGCTTCACGCCCGATGCGGTGAGCAAGATCGCCCGCGAGCGGATCGCGGCGACGAGAACGGAGGACACGACATGAAAGCGACCGAAGAGCTCCACCAGCTCGGTCAGAGCATCTGGCTCGACAACATCACGCGCGAGATGCTCGACTCCGGGCGGCTCCAGACCTACATCGACGACTATTCGGTGACCGGGCTGACGTCGAACCCGTCGATCTTCGACCAGGCGATCGCCTCGGGCGCCTACGACGACGCGGTCCGCGAGAAGGCGGCCACCGGCCTCGACCGCGAGACCCTGTTCTTCGCGCTCGCGATCGAGGACCTGCAGCGCGCCGCCGACATGTTCCGCGCCATCCACGAGCGCACCGAGGGCCTCGACGGCTGGGTATCGCTCGAGGTCTCACCGCTTTTGGCCTACGACACCGACACCACCGTCAAGGTGGCCAAGCGGCTCCATGAACGAGCGGCGCGGCCCAACCTCCTGATCAAGATTCCGGGAACCAAGGAGGGACTGCCGGCGATCGAGGAGACGATCGCGGCCGGCGTGCCCGTCAACGTGACCCTGCTGTTCTCCGCCGATCAGTACCGGGCGGCGGCGGAGGCGTTCATGCGCGGCCTCGAGCGGCGGATCCAAGCTCAGCAGGGCCCGGTGGTCGGCTCGGTGGCGTCGGTGTTCATGTCGCGCTGGGACGTGGCCGTGCAGGCGCAGGTCCCCGAGCGCCTCAAGGACCGCCTCGCGCTCGCCGTGGGCCTCCAGGTCTATCGCGCCTACCGCAAGCTGATGGACTCCGAGCGCTGGCAGCGGCTGGAGAACTCGGGGGCGCGCATGCAGCGGCTGCTGTGGGCGAGCACGAGCACGAAGGACCCGAACGCGCCCGACGATCTCTACCTCCGGGCCCTGGGAGCGCCGTTCACGATCAACACGGTCCCCGAGTCGACGCTGCGCTCCTACTACGACCACGGCCACGACCCGAAGGTGATGGCGGCCGACGGCGGCGATTCCGAGACCACGCTGGCGGAGTTCGCCGCCGCCGGAGTCGACGTCGACGCGCTTGCCGCCAAGCTCCAGCGCGACGGGGCCCAGAGCTTCGTCGACTCCTGGAACGACCTGATGAGCCACATCGACCAGCAGTCCTCGGCGCTCACCGCCGCCCCGGCCAGGGAGGGGTCTCGATGAGCACCACCACCGCCACCACCCCGCTGCGCGCGCGCCCCGCCTGGCAGGCGCTCGAGCAACACCACCGACAGATCCGCGACCTCCACCTCCGGGAGCTGTTCGCGCGGGACCCGAGCCGCGGCGAGCGGCTGGTCGCGGAAGGCGCCGGCCTGTACCTCGACTACTCGAAGAACCGGATCACCGATGAGACGGTGGCCTTGTTGCTGGCGCTGGCCGAGGAGTCCGGGCTGCGCGAGCGCACGGAGGCGATGTTCCGGGGGGAGCGGATCAACGTCACCGAGGATCGCTCCGTGCTCCACGTGGCCCTGCGGATGCCGAAGGGCGAGTCACTGATCGTGGACGGCGTCGACGTCGTGGCCGAGGTGCACCGGGTGCTCGACCGGATGGCCACGTTCGCCGACCGGATCCGCTCGGGAGAGTGGCAGGGCCACACCGGCAAGCCGATTCGAAACGTCATCAACATCGGCATCGGCGGCTCCGACCTCGGTCCGGTGATGGCGTACGAGGCCCTGCGCGACTACACGCGCCGCGACCTCAGGTTCCGGTTCGTGTCCAACGTCGATTCGACCGACTTCGCCGAGGCCACCCGCGACCTCGCCGCCGAGGAGACGCTGTTCATCGTCTCCTCGAAGACGTTCACCACGCTCGAGACCATGACCAACGCCCGGAGCGCGCGCGAGTGGGCGCTGGCCGCGCTGGGCGACGAGTCGGCGATCGCCAAGCACTTCGTCGCCGTGTCCACGAACGCCGAGGAGGTGTCGAAGTTCGGGATCGACACCGACAACATGTTCGGCTTCTGGGACTGGGTCGGCGGTCGCTACTCGATGGACTCGGCGATCGGCCTCTCGACGATGCTGGCCGTCGGGCCCGAGGCGTTCCGCGACATGCTGGCCGGCTTTCACGAGATGGACGTCCATTTCCGGACCACGCCGCCGGAGCGCAACCTGCCCGTCCTCATGGGCCTGCTGGCGGTCTGGTATGGGGACTTCTTCGATGCCCAGACGGTCGGGGTGATGCCCTACGAGCAGTACCTGAAGCGCTTCCCCGCCTATCTCCAGCAGCTGACGATGGAGTCAAACGGCAAGCACGTCACCCTGGACGGACGGCGGGTCGACTACCAGACCGGCGCCATCTACTGGGGCGAGCCGGGCACGAACGGCCAGCACAGCTTCTACCAGCTGATCCATCAGGGCACGAAGCTGATCCCGGTCGACCTGATCGGCTTGGCCAGGAGCCTGAATCCGATCCGCGACCATCACGACCTGCTGATGTCGAACGTGTTCGCGCAGGCCGAGGCGCTGGCCTTCGGCAAGACCGAGGATGAGGTGCGGGCCGAGGGGACCCCGGAGGCGGTCGTGCCCCACCGGGTATTCGAGGGCAACCGCCCCACGAACGTGATCCTGGCCGAGAAGCTGACCCCACACCTGCTGGGCACGCTGGTCGCCCTCTACGAGCACAGTGTCTTCACCCAGGGCACGGTGTGGGGCATCAACTCCTTCGACCAGTGGGGAGTCGAGCTGGGCAAGGTCCTGGCCCAGCGGATCATCCCCGAGCTCGAAGCCGCGGACGAGCCCGATCTGCGGCACGACAGCTCGACCAACGCCCTGATCCGGCGCTACCGGACGATGCGATGACACCTAACGCGAGGAGCTGAAGATGGCCACGAACACGCCGTTGCAACTCGGAATGGTCGGCCTGGGGCGGATGGGCGCGGGCCTGGTCCGGAGGCTGATGCGCGACGGACATCGCTGCGTCGGCTTCGATGTCTCGCCGGAGGCGGTCGAAGCGCTCGAAGCCGACGGCGCGCTCGGGGCCGAGTCGATGGCGGACTTCGCGGCCAAGCTCGAGAAGCCGCGGGCGGCGTGGGTGATGGTGCCGGCGGGCGAGATCACCGACCAGACGATCGCCTCCCTGGCCGAGGTGCTCGAGCCGGGCGACACGATCATCGACGGCGGCAACACCTACTACCACGACGATCTCCGCCACGCCGCCGAGCTCAGGGACAAGGGCATCAACCACGTCGACGTCGGCACCAGCGGCGGCGTGTGGGGCTTCGAGCGTGGGTTCTGCCTGATGATCGGCGGCGAGAAGGACGTTGTCGAGCGCCTCAGCCCCCTGTTCGCCTCGATCGCGCCCGGCGTCGAGGCCGCCCCCCGAACCCCGGGCCGGACAGGGGAGCCCTCACAGGCCGAGCATGGCTACTTCCACTGCGGGCCCAGCGGCGCGGGCCATTTCGTGAAGATGGTGCACAACGGGATCGAGTACGGGCTGATGGCTGCCTACGCCGAGGGCCTGAACATCATCAAGAAGGCCGACATGGGCAAGCGCCAGCAGCAGGCGGACGCCGAGACGGCGCCGCTCGAGCAGCCCGAGCTCTACCAGTACGAGATCGACTGCGCCGAGGTGGCCGAGGTGTGGCGGCGCGGCAGCGTCGTCGGCTCGTGGCTGCTGGATCTGACGGCCGAGGAGCTGTTCGCCTCGCCGACCCTGGGCCAGTACGAGGGACGGGTCTCGGACTCGGGCGAAGGGCGGTGGACGTCGATCGCGGCCATCGACGTGGGCGTTCCCGCCCCCGTCCTGACCACGGCCCTGTACTCGCGGTTCGCCTCGCGCCACCTCGACGAGTTCGCCGACAAGCTCCTGTCGGCGATGCGCAAGGAGTTCGGCGGACACGCGGAGAAGCCCGCCTAGCGGCGAATGACGCCGGCGATCGAGCGCGAGAAGCAGCTCGCCGCCGAGACGGCGGCCCAGCTCGTGCAGGACGGCATGACCGTCGGCCTGGGGACGGGCTCCACCGTGAGTTACCTGCTGCCGGCGCTGGCGGCACGGGGGCTCGATCTGCACTGCGTGGCCACATCCCCGGCCACCGAGCAGTCGGCCCGGAGGCTCGGGTTGGGCGTCGAGTCGTTTCGCGGCGTGGGCACCGTGGCCCGGCTCGACATCGCGATCGACGGCGCCGATCAGGTCGCGCCCTCGGGCTGGCTGGTGAAGGGCGGCGGCGGCGCCCACACGCGGGAGAAGGCGGTGGTGGCAGCGGCCGAGCGGTTCGTGGTCATCGTCTCCTCCAACAAGATCGTCGACGCGCTGGCGCCGCCGGTCCCGCTGGAGCTACTGGAGTTCGGGCTCGGGGCCACGCTGCGGCGGCTCGAGACCGTCCGCCTGCGCGACGTCCCGCGCAGCCCGGAGGGTGGGGTCATCGCCGACTTCACCGGCGCGTTCGAGGACCCGGTGCGGCTGGCGGCGCGACTCTCGACCACGGTCGGCGTGGTCGAGCACGGGCTGTTCCCGCCCGAGATGGTCTCCGACGTGATCGTCGCCCGGGGGGAGGAGGTCGAGCGCATCGCGGTGACGCCGGTCGGGTGACCGGCGCCGGCGGCAGCGTCTCTACTGCTCTGGCCCCGGCCCGGCCGCGGCGGGGGCCACCGGCGGCGGCCCCTGCGGCTCGGTGGCGCCCTCATCGTGCGCTCCGACCCGGGCCCGGAAGACGTGGAAGGACCAGCCCTGGTAGAGCAGCACCACGGGCATGAACAGCACCGCCACGACCGTCATCACGACCAGCGCGTAGTGGCCCGAAGCGGCGTTGTTGACCGTCAGGTTGTAGGCCGTATTGGTGCTCGAGACCATCACGTTGGGATAGAGCGAGATGAAGATCTGACCGATCGCGGCGGCGATCGCGAATCCGGAGGAGACGAACGCCCAGCCGTCCTGGTCGGTGTTGACGAGCAGCGCGGCGGAGATCACCCCGATCACGCCGAAGATCTGGGTCGGCTCGGGCAAGGTGCCGCCGCCGATCACGACCAGCGTCCAGATCACCCAGGCGATGTTGAGGATGATCGCCCCGGGCCCGATCATCCGAGCCGCGGCACGGGAACGATCGCGCAGCTCGGCGGTCGTCCGCAGGCCGAGGAAGGTCGCGCCGTGCATCAGGGACAGCGCGAGCAGGGCGACCCCGGTCATGATCCCGTAGCCGGTCAGCAGGTCGAAGAAGTTGCCGGTGTAATTGTGCTGCCGGTTGATCGGCAGGCCGTGCAGGAGGTCGCCGAGGGCGATCCCGATCAGCAGCGGAATCAGGATGCTGCCGACCGTCAGCGCCCACGACCACCCCGCGCGCCACCGCGCGCCGTCGCGCTTGCCCCGCCACTCGAACGAGACGCCGCGTGCGAACAGCGCCAACAGCAACAGCAACAGCGCGATGTAGAGCGCCGAGAACCAGGTCGCGTACCAACCCGGGAAGGCCGCAAACGTTGCCGCGCCGGCAACGATCAGCCACACCTCGTTGCCGTCCCACCAGGGACCGATCGTGTTGATGACCATGCGCCGCTCGGTCTCCGAGGTGCCGATGAACCTGTGCAGCGCGCCGACGCCGAAGTCGAATCCCTCGAGGAAGAAGAAGCCGACCCAGAAGGCGGCGATGATGATGAACCAGATCGTGTGAAGCTGCATGAGATCAGTAGGTCAGGGCGGGGACAGAGGCATCGGCCGCGCCGCCCGGCCCGGCGGCCTCGGCGTCGGCGTGGGCCAGCCCGTGGCGGGAGTAGCGCAGCATCAGCACCAGGTCGGCGGCGCCGAGGATGATGTAGGCGAGCACGAACACGCTGAGGCTGATCCAGATGTCGGTGGCGCTGACCGCCGGCGAGTTCGAGCCTGCGGTCTTGAGCAGCCCCTGCACGATCCAGGGCTGACGGCCACTCTCGGTCAGCAGCCACCCCGCGGTGTTCATCAAGAACGGCGTGAGCACCGCCCACACCGACAGCCCCAGGAACAGTCTGGAGCTGCGCAATCGGTCCCGGTACAGCAACCAACCGCCCCACAGCCCCAGCAGCAGGACCAGCGACGCCAGGTAGGCCATCACCCGCATCGACCAGTACTGGATGAACACGTCGGGCACGTAGTTGCCCGGCCCGTAGCGCTTCTGGTACTGGGCCTGCAGCGTGCTCAGCCCGGTGACCGGGCCGTTCCAGGTGCCGGTGGCCAGCACCGACAGCAGGTGCGGGATCTCGATGATCTGCGAGGGCGTCTTGTCGTTCGCGCCGCTACTGCTCTGGAACATCGAGAACGAGCACGGCTTGCAGTTGGTCCACTGGGCCTCGGCGGCGGCGATCTTCATCGGCTGGTAGTGGGCCTCGATCACCCCGAGCTGGTTGCCGACCGACATCTGGATCACGATCGTCGGGATCAGCACGATCAGCGCCACCTTCGCGGTGCGATGAAAGGACTCGACGTGCTCCTGCTTGCGCAGGTACCACGCCGACACGGCCAGCATCACCAGGCACCCGGTGACCAGCGAGGCCAGGATCACGTGCACGTAGCCCCACACGAACGTCGGGTTCACGAACAGCGCCCAGACGTTGTTCAGCACCGGCTGGCCGGACTTGTTGAACCTGTAGCCGACCGGGTGCTGCATCCACGAGTTGGCCATCAGGATGAACATCGCCGACAGCATCGAGCCGAGCGCCACCGCCCAGATCGTCGCCAGATGGACTCGCCGGGGCAGCCGGTCCCAGCCGAACAGCCACAGCCCGATGAACGTCGACTCGAGGAAGAACGCGAGCAAGCCCTCCATCGCCAGCGGCGCCCCGAAGACGCTGCCCACGTAATTCGAGTAGACCGACCAGTTCATCCCGAACTCGAACTCCTGGACCAGCCCCGTGACCACGCCGATGGCCACGTTGATCAGCAGCAGCGTCCCGAAGAACCGCGTCATCCGCTTGTAGTCCGGGTTATCGGTCCGGTACCAAACCGTCTGGAGGACCGCGACCAGGAAGGCCAGCCCGATCGTCACTGGCACGAACAGGAAGTGGTAGATCGTGGTGGTCGCGAACTGCCAGCGCGCGAGGTCGTTGGCCATCGTGGCCCATCCAAGCCCAAACCCCGAAGCGCCTCATCATCCCAATGGGGTGAGGTCTGGAAGCGATCGACGACGACCCCGATTTCGTCCTATTCGTGTGATGTGGGCGAGTTTGTGAGACGCTTTATTCAAGCTTCGAATCACGCCGACCGTTGGGAGCACACATATGTCCCTCGTTAGCCACCAGACGATCAAGCTGAGCCCGGGCAAGCACACCTCTCCTCACGAGGGGGCCTGCGTGATGGAGCTCGCGTCGATGCTCGCGGGCGAGCCCTTCACCGACCATCCCCAGTGCGTCTGCCCCGTGATCGGATCGTTTCTGCGGGCCTACAACGACTCGGTCAACGAAAAGCGCCGGCAGGACCTGTACGTGTACGCGGCGATGGTGGTGGGCAGCCGCGCCGGCACCGACGTGCAGCAGCTCCGCGCCGAGCGCCTGGCCGAGTGGAGCTCGGAGATGTTGCAGCGCCGCTGGACCTGGTTCGTGGCGCGCCCGCTCGCCCGCGCCCTCTCGAACGTGCGCAAGCCGCCGCTGCGGATCGACGCGCTGGGCGCCTATGCCGTCCACTCGATCCGCAAGCACACCGACGAGACGCACGCGGCCGCGCTCAGGCTGATCGATGAGCTGCTGGCGATCGGCGCTCCCGACCGGCCGGCGGACGCGTCCGGTGGCTTGTCCGCGCGTGACCGGCCGTCGCTTGACGCGGTCGTCTGAGCGACACAGCCTCTTAGCCCGGGGGGTGGGGGTGGTCAACCGTGCCTGAGGGTCTCTCCCCGGCCGAGGTCGCCAAGGAGATCGAGGAGCACAAACACCGCGCGACCAGCCCCGAGGAACATGGCAGCCACGACCGCCTGCTGTCGATCATCGAGGCCGTGCTGCTGTCGCTCGTGGCCGTCCTGGCGGCGTACTCGGGCTTCGCCGCGGCGAAGTGGGGCACCAGGTCATCGGTGGCGCTCGCGGCGTCAAACTCGAAGCGCGCCCAGGCGAGCCGCCTTGACACCGAGGCGATCGTGACGCGCACGTTGGACGCGGTGTCGTTCGACACCTGGTTCACTGCCTTCATCGCGCACCACCGAGTGGGCGAGCGGCTGGCGGTGAAGCGTTTTCGCCCCGGCTACAAGCCGGCATTCTTTGCCTGGCTGGCCACGGATCCGGCCCACAATCCGAACGCTCCGCCGGGTCCGGCCTACATGCCGAACTACATCATTCCCCAGGCGGCCGCCACCGCGGCTGACGACGCCGCAGCGAACGCCTTGTTCAAGCAGGGGTCAGACGCCGGGGACACCTCGGATGAGTACATCCGCGACACGGTCTTCCTCGCCACCGTCCTGTTCCTGGTCGGGATCAGCGGCCACTTCCGGATCCGCCAGGCGCGCTTCGGGCTGATCGGCGTGGGGGCGCTGATCCTCGCGTTCGCGGTGATCCAGCTGCTCGGTCTGCCGGCGCCGCCGTAGCGGCCAGTCACGGCAGCGACCCGAGCGAGTCCAGGGGCCGCGCGCCACCGCGACAGCGAAACCCACAGCGCGCGCGGAGCGCGCCCCCTATCAACGCTCCGTCACATCACCCGCTTTGGGGGATGTAAACAACGCCTCGCGCTCCTACGTTCGCCATGGAGTGGACAGCGCGGAAGAGCTCCTGCGCCGCTTGGCGCTCAACGACGAGAAGTCGGTCGGCATGGTGCTCGCGAGCGCGTCGGAGCCCGGCCCCGACGTGGTCCTGAAGCCAAAGGTCGACCTGCTCGTCCGGCTCGGGGCGCTGGTCGCGGTCGGCGCGGCGACGGCTTCCCTGCGCCGGACGGTCGAGCTGGCGCAGGCGGCCGGCGCGACCGAGGCGGAGATCGTCGGGGTGCTGGTCGCCGTGGGCCCGACCGTCGGGCTGGCGCGGGTCGTGGCCACCGCCCCCAAGCTGGCGACCGCGATCGGCTACGACACGCTGAGCGACGAGTGAGGAGGCGTCACCCCATGAGGGTGATGCCGCCCCGATAGTCCGTCCATAGGGTCGGAGCACTCTGGGATGCCCCGATCCCGCGTTAGGGGGGAGATGACGGCCAGGTCCCGGCGGTGCAGAAATCAACGGTGATCGGAAGGGTCGCCGCGGTCGCGACGCTCGTGGTAGCGGTGGTCGCGGTCGCCGTGATCGTCCTGAGCGGCGGCAGCACCTACCGGGTCAGGGCGATCTTCGTCAACGCCAGCCAGATCGTGAGCGGCGATCAAGTCGAGGTCGCCGGCAGTCCGATCGGATCGGTGTCGAGCATCTCCCTGACCCCGCAGGGCCAGGCCCAGCTCACGCTGGAGATCGACAACTCGACCTACCGCCCGCTGCGCGCGGGAACCCAGGCGACGGTCCGCCAGGCGTCGTTGTCCGGGATCGCCAACCGCTACGTCGACCTCCGGCTCGGTCCCGCCACCGCGCCGGCGATCCCCGACAACGGGGTCATCCCCACCACCGACACGACCAGCGCGGTCGATCTCGATCAGCTGTTCAACACGCTCGACGCGCCCACCGTCAAGGGCCTGCAGGAGGTGATCCAGGGCTCGGCGTCCCAGTACGTGGGCCGGGGCCGGCAGGCCCAGGCGGCGTGGCAGTACCTGAACCCCGCGGTCGCCTCGAGCGCGGCGCTGTTCGCCGAGCTCGACCGTAACTCGGGCCAGTTCACGAGGTTCATCGTCAAGTCGAGCAATCTCGTCTCCGACCTGGCGCAGCGCTCCAGCGACCTAAGCGCGCTGGTGTCGCACCTGGCCACGACCACGGAGGCGTTCGCCGCCCAGCGGACCGCGCTGGGAGCGTCGATCCAGCGCCTGCCGGGGTTCATGCGCCTGGCCAACACCACGTTCGTGAACCTCCGCAGCGCGCTCGACGATCTGACCCCGCTCGTCAACGCCACCAAGCCCGTCGCACCGAAGCTCGAGCAACTGCTCCTCCAGCTGCGCCCGCTGGCCCAGGACGCCGTTCCGACCGTGCGCGCGCTGGCCAATGTCGTCCACCGTCCCGGACCCGACAACGACCTGATCGACCTCACCAGGCTCGGCGTGCCCCTGGCCGCGGTCACCGTCCGCCCCGTCCGCGCCCACGGCAAGCTGCGACCGGGCGCGTTTCCCCAGTCCACCGTGGCCCTCACCGACTTCACCCCGGAACTGGCCACCGCCCGCCCCTACGCGGTTGACCTGACCGGCTGGTTCGAGGGCTTCTCGCACCCGGGGACGATCGACGCCAACGGCGGCGCGAGCCGCGTGTCCGCGACGCTGGGACTGCTGTCAGCCAGCGACAGTGCGCTGTTGGCCTCGCTGCCGCTCGCGCAACAGCTCACCAAGGCCGTGCAGCTGCTCACCGCCGACGGGCTGACGGCGTTCCAGGGCGATCGCTGTCCCGGGTCGGTGGAGCGCGGCGCTCTGTTCTTCCCCGAGAGCGGCTTCCCGTGCAACCCGAGCCAGGTGCCGAGCGGGCCATGAGGCGGATCGCGCTCGGCGCCCTCGTCGCGGTGGCGGCCTTCGCGGTCGTCGCCGTGCTGGTGGTGGCGGCCACCAGCGGCTCCTCGGGCCCCACCTACAAGATCGAGTTCGACAACGCCTTCGGCCTGGTCAGCGGGGCCCAGTTCAAGGTCGCCGGTGTCCCCGCCGGCACGATCCAGTCGGTCTCGCTCCCCGCCTCTTGCAAGGACGGAGATCCGAGCGCCTGCTACTCCCTGGTCACCGTCCACGTCACCCAGCGCGGGTTCGGCGCGTTTCGCTCGGACGCGTTCTGCCAGTCGCGGCCGCAGTCGCTGATCGGCGAGTACTTCATCGACTGCCAACCGGGCCAGTACGGCAAGGCGCTGGCGTCCGGCAGCACGATCCCGGTGACCCACACGCAGTCGACGATCCCAGCCGATCTGCTGCTGGACGTCATGCGCCTGCCCTACCGCGAACGGCTGACGCTGATCGTCAACGAGCTCGGCGCGGCGGCGGCCGGACGCTCGGGGGACCTGCAGGCCGCGCTGCGGCGGGCCGTCCCGGCGCTGACCGAGACCGACAACCTGCTGAGCCTGCTCGCCGGCGACTCGAAGACGCTCCAGCAGCTGACCGTGAGCGCCGACGCGGTGATCACCGCGCTGGCCAACAACAGCTCGGGAGTGCAGCACTTCATCACCGCCGCCAACAGCACCGCGCGCACCGTCGCCACCCAGGACACAAACCTCAAGGCGACGCTCCAGCAACTTCCGGGGTTCCTTCAGCAGCTCCGTCCGGCCATGGCCCAGCTGGGCGCGGCCGCCGGCGTCTACCAGCCCGTGCTGGCCAACCTGAACCGCTCCGCGGCTCAGCTCGACCGGCTGTTCACCGACCTGCCGCCGTTCTCCCGTTCGGCGATTCCCGCCATCAAGTCGCTCGGGCAGGCGTCGGTCGCCGGCAAGGCCGCCGTGCAGGCCGCGGCACCGACGGTCGGCCTGCTGAACCAGTTCGCGCGACCGACCCCCGAGCTGGCGCAGAACCTCGCCATCGTCCTGCACGACCTCGACGATCGCAGCCGGGCCGTCGAACCCGATTCGCGCAGTCCCGGCGGCAAGGGCTACACCGGGCTCGAGGCGCTGCTCCAGTACGTGTTCAACCAGACGCTGTCGATCAACACCTTCGGGCCGTTCGGGCACCTGCTCGCCGTCGACTCTTTCGTGGACCCGATGTGCGCGCCGTACGCGACGCCGGCGACGATCGCCATGAGCTTGGCGAAGTACGGGCCGCGCTACCGCCAGTGCTACGCGTGGCTGGGGCCCAACCAGCCCGCAGTCAACGAAACCGACCCCAGCAACCCCCACGCCTGCGTGCCCGACCCCGGGGGCGCGCCGCCGGGCAGGCGGGGCCCCAGGACGTCGGCCTGCAAGCTGACCGTGTCCTCGCTGGCCCGCCCCCGCGCGAGCGCCACCAACGCCCAAAGCGCCGCCGGCCCCCGGGCGGCGCCCCGACAGAGCAGCCCGCCGACAGCCTCCCAGACCGCGACCAGCCCCGACCCCCCGGCCGCCGGCGGCCGGCAGACCCAGCAGCTCCTCAACTACCTCCTGGATCCGTGAGCGCCCGGTGAGAAGACGCACGCAATCGGTCTTCGCGAACCCCGTGCTGATCGGCGCGGTGACGGTGCTGGTGCTGCTGGTCGCGGTGTTCCTGGCCTACAACGCCAACCAGGGTCTGCCGTTCGTGCCCACCAAGGAGCTGAAGGTCGACTTCGCCGGCGGCGCGAACCTGGTCGTCGGCAACGACGCTCGCGAGGGGGGCTATCGGATCGGGGCGGTGTCCGGGCTCAAGCCGATCAGGCTCTCCGACGGCCAGATCGGCGCCCAGGTGACGCTGCAGCTGAACCAGGCCTACGGCAAGGTCCCGGTCGACACCCGCGCCTCGATCCGGCCGCAGTCGGTGCTGGGCTCGAAGTACGTGGACCTGGAGATGGGGAGCTCGCACGACCTCATCCCGGACGGCGGGACGCTGCCGATCTCGCAGTCGACGGTCCCGGTGCAGTTCGACGACATCTTCGCCACGTTCACGCCGCGGACCCGGCGGGCGATTCAGCAGAACCTGGTCGGCTTGGGCGACGCGCTGGCCGGCCGAGGCTCGGCGCTGAACGACACGATCGCCAGCCTGCCGGCGCTGCTCGGATACCTGACCCCAGTGGCGCGATCCCTGTCCTCTCCCCGCACGCAGTTGACGCGGTTCCTGCGGTCGCTGAACGCGTTCACCGGCACGGTGGAGCCAGTAGCGCGTGTGAACGCGCAGCTGTTCAGCGACATGGCGACGACGTTCGCGGCCATCTCCAGCGATCCCGGCGCGCTCGAGGCGACGATCGCGGAGTCGCCATCGACGCTCGCCGTGGGGACCCAATCGCTGCGCGTACAGCAGCCCTTCCTGGCCAATCTGACCGCGCTCGGCCGGCAGCTCGGGCCGGCGACGACGGCGCTGGCCAGCACCCTGCCGGTGCTCAACCCGGCGATCGAGGCCGGCACGCGGACGCTGGCGCGCTCGCCGATCCTGAACGCGAACCTGGAACGGCTGTTCGACGCCCTCAAGCAGCTGGCGCTGGCGCCGGGGACCAACCTGGCCCTGCGCGGGCTGACGGCGACGGTCGACACCCTCAACCCCATGGTCCGTTACCTGGGGCCGTTCCAGACCGTCTGCAACGACTGGAACTACTGGTGGACGTACCTGGCCGAGCATCTCTCCGCCCACACCTCCTACGGCTTCGCCCAGCGTGCGATGGTCAACCTCGCCTCCCCGTCGGGGGGAAGCGTTGGTCAGCAGGGCGTCACCACCCCCGTCAACGGCACGTCGGGCAGCGACGCTCCGCCGCTGACGATCTTCGGCGGCAAGCAGTTCCTCCATGCCCAGGCCTACGGCGCCGCGATCGACGACCACGGCAACGCCGATTGCGAGACCGGCCAGCGGGGATGGCCGAAGAAGCTCAATCGCTTCGACCCCCAACGCCGGAACCTGGTGCTCGACGCCCGCACCCCCGGCGACCAGGGCCCGACCTTCAACGGCCGCGCCCGCGTACCCGCCGGCGAGACGTTCAGCCGCAACCCAACCACCGGACCCCAGCTCCCATGACCGCCGTGGGCCGACGTAGAAGAAGCATCAGCTCGTTCAAGGCCGGCCTGATCGGGATCGTCGTCCTGCTGCTGCTCACCTACCTCGTCTTCACCAAGTTCGCGAACCCCTTCGCCAGCCCGTACACGATCCAGGCGACGTTCTCGAGCGCTACCGGGCTGCGCCCGTCATCGCTGGTGCGGATCGCCGGCGTCGACGTCGGCAAGGTCCAGAGCATCAAGCCCGCGTCGGGCTGCAAGGTGAGCGGGTCGGCCCCGTGCACGGCCTCCGAGGTGACGATGACAATCGACAGCCAGGGGCTGCCGCTGCACACCGACGCGACCTTCCGGATCCGGCCGCGGATCTTCCTCGAGGGGGACTTCTTCGTCGACGTCAGCCCGGGGACGCCGGCGGCGCCGAAGGCGCCCAGCGGGTACACGTTCCCGATCCAACAGGGCGTCGAGCCGGTGCAGCTCGACCAGGTTCTGGGCTCGTTGCAGTACGACACCCGCCGCAACCTGCAGATCCTGCTCCAGCAGTACGGGCGCGCGGTCAAAGACGGCGGTCCGGCGTACAACGCCTCCATCCCCTACTGGCTGCCCGCCTACCAGTACACCTCGGTCGTCGCCCACGACGCGCTCGGGATCCAGCCCCACGACCTCTCGAACTGGATCGCGGCCCAGGGAACCGTCGCCGGCGCGCTCAGCGCGCATCCCCGGAACCTGGAGAACCTGATCACCGACCTCAACACGACGGCGAACGCGTTCGCATCGCAGAGCGTCGCCCTCGAGGGCGCGGTCGCGCAGCTGCCGCGGACGTTGGCCGCCGCGATCCCGGCCTTCAACGCGCTGAACGCGGCTTTCCCGCCTCTGCGCGCCCTGTCCCGCGCGCTGATCCCGGGGGTCACCTCGGCTGGTCCGGCGATCGACGCCAGCCTGCCGTTCGTCAGGCAGCTGCGCCTGCTGGTGGCGCCGTCGGAGCTCGGCGGGCTGGCCTCCGAGCTCTCGGCCACGGTCCCGTCGCTGGCGCGGCTGACCGCCGAGACGATCCCGCTGATGCGAGACGGGGTGCGGCCGGCGTCGAGCTGCTTGGCCACCGTCGTCTACCCGTGGTCGCAGCTCACGCTGGGCGATCCCCATTTCAACGCCGCCAACGGTTTCCCGCCTCGCAAGGTGTACATCGAAGCCGTCGACTACCTGCCCGGGCTGGCCGGCGAGTCGCGCAACTTCGACGCCAATGGCCCCTACATCCGAGTGCTGCTGACCGCCGGCTCGCTGACCTACTCGCTCTCGCCGGGCGCGTTCGGACAGGCGGTGGCGCCGCTGGTGGCCACCCAGCCGACGCTGCCCCCCGGGGACCGGCGGCCGCCGCTTCAGCCGAAGGTGCCGTGCGAGACGCAACCCCCGATCACGACTCTGGCGTCGCCGACCGGGCCGGCGCTCCAGCAGCTCAGGTAGCGATGAAGCGAGCGATCAAGACCCACGCCTTCGACGCCGCCGCGATCGTCGCCCTGGTGGTGCTGTCGGTCGCGGTCGCCGGCTACATCCTCCACCACGAGCGCCTGCGGTTCCCGCTGATCCAGTCCGCTCCGTTCACGCTCAGCGCGGACTTCTCGACCGCGCAGGCGGTGATGCCGGGGCAGGGTCAGAGCGTGCGCGTATCCGGCGTGCAGATCGGCGAGATCGGCAATGTCAAGCTGGAGAACGGGATCGCGGTCATCCAGATGAACATCGACCAGCAGTACCGGCACCTGATCCACCAGGACGCGACCGCGCTGCTGCGCCCCCGAACCGGCCTGAAGGACATGTTCATCGAGGTCGACCCGGGATCGAGGGGGGCGCCGATCGCCCAGCCCGGCTTCACGATCCCGGTCGCGAACACGCAGCCGGACGTCAACCTCGATGAGATCCTGTCCTCGCTCGACGCCGACACGCGGACGTATCTGGCGCTGCTGGTCAACGGCGCCGGACAGGGACTGAAGGCAGGTGGCGGGAGCGAGCTGGCTCAGGTATTCGAGCGCTTCGAGCCGACCTTCCGCGACCTGGCGCGGGTCAGCGGCGCGGTGGCGAAGCGAGGACGCAACCTCCGCCGGCTGGTCAACTCGCTCCAGCGGCTGAACACGGCGCTGGCGGCGAAGCAGAGCCAGATCGTCCAGCTCGTCGACGCGAGTTCGAAGGTGTTCAACGCCACCGCGTCCGAGAACCAGAACGTCGGCCGCGCCATCGCCGAGCTGCCGGGCACGCTGAGCCAGACGACGGCGACGCTGGCCAAGGTGCAGGCGTTCGCCGACGAGCTCGGGCCCGCGGCCGCCAACCTGCTGCCCGCGGCCCGCGCGCTGCCGGCGGCGAACGCGGCGCTGGCGGCGCTGGCCAAGCCGAGCGCGCCGATCGTGCAGAACCAGATCCGGCCCTTCGTGCTCGCGGCCCGGCCCGTGGTCAGCGACCTGCGGCCGGCGGCCGGCGCGCTGGCCACGGCGACGCCGAACCTGCAGAAGACGTTCGGCGTCCTCAACCACTTCGTCAACATGCTCGGCTTCTCGCCCGGCGCCGGGCAGCACGGGTACCTGTGGTGGCTGGCCTGGCTCGGCCACAACACGCGCACCCTGTTCTCGGTTCAGGACGCCAACGGCCCCTACCGGCCGCTGTTCATCCAGTTCAGCTGCTCGCAGATCAACCTGCTCACCGGGTCACAGTTCGCGCTCGTCGGCGCGCTGCTCAACCTGGCGCCGCTGCGGACGTTCTGTGGCCTCGGAACCGCCCGCGACCTCGCGTCGGCTCACCCCCTGACCAAGTTCCCCGCCGGCTGATGCTGACCACCAGCCCCTCACTCGGCAAGATCGTCACGATGGTGCTGTTCGTGTTCTCGTGCGTGGGGCTGCTGCTGTTCCTGTGGCTCTCGTTCGGGGGCCCGATCCCGTTCAATCCGCAGGGCTACCGCTTCCGGGCCTCGTTCCCGAACGCCCAGCAGCTGGCCACCCAGGCCGACGTGCGGATCGCCGGCGTGTCGGTGGGTAAGGTGATCTCGAAGTCCCGCGATCCGCAGGGCAATCGTACGATCGCCACGATCGAGCTCGACCGGCAGTACGCGCCGATTCGCGAGGACGCCAGGGCGATCCTGCGCCAGAAGACGATCCTCGGCGAGACCTATGTGGAGCTGACGCCGGGATCTCGGGCCGCCCCGCCGCTGCCCGACGGAGGCATGTTGGCCCGCGCCAACGTCCAGCCCGCGGTGCAGCTGGATCAGGTCTTCAACGCCTTCGATCCGGTCACCCGCCGCGCGTTCCAGGTCTGGCAGCAGCAGCTCGCCCTCGCCCTGCGCGGCAACGGCGCCAGCCTCAACGACGCGATCGGCAACCTGCCGCCGTTCGCCGCCGACGCCACCGACGTGCTGCGCGTGCTCGACGTCCAGCACATGGCGGTGGTGCGCCTGGTCCAGAATGGGGGCACGGTGTTCAGTGCCCTGAGCCACGATCAGTCGGCGCTGCGCAACCTGATCACCAGCGCCGGGGCGACGTTCGCCACCACGGCCGCCAACAGCGGCCAGCTTGCCGCCACCTTCCATGTCTTCCCCACGTTCCTGAACCAGACCAAGGCCACCCTGGCCCGGCTGCAGACGTTCGCGCTCAACACCAACCCGCTGATCGACGAGCTCCATCCGGTGGCCGAGAACCTGGCCCCGACGCTGACCTCGATCGGGCAGCTCTCGCCCGATCTGGAGAGCCTGTTCGTGAACCTCGGCCCGCTGATCACGGCCTCGGAGACCGGCTTTCCCGCGCTGCGCCAGGTGCTGCTCGGCGCCGAGCCGCTGCTGGCCGCGCTCGGCCCGTTCCTCGAACAGCTCAACCCGATTCTGAGCTGGCTGTCGCTGCACCAGCAGCTGATCTCCGACTTCATCTCGGTCGGGGCCGTCGGGGTGGCGGCCAAGACCACCGCTTACGGCGGCAGCGGCCTGAAGTGCGGCGGGGTCCCCTGCGGCCACTACCTGCGTCAGTTCTCGCCCATCGGGCCCGAGACCTCGGGGCTGGCCGCCAAACGCGATCCGAACAGCCGCGGCAACACCTACCCGCCGTCGCTGTGGCTCGGCGACCCGCGGGCCTTCTCGGCCGGGGGCAAGTACCCCGGCAGCTTCGCGTTGCCGTCGTGGGACTGCCGGAGCACGGGCGCGCCGGGCAACGGCTCGCGACCCGCGACCGCCACCGACCAGGCGTGCTGGGTCGCGCCGACGCTGCCGGGCGCGAGGCCCGGCCAGATCCCCCACATCCTTGCCGCCCATTACCCGAGCAAGTAGGCGCGGCTACCTCGAGCTCCCGGAGGGCTGGGACCCGGTCTCCGCCGCCGGTCCGGGCCCGTTTGTGACCAGCGAGCTGCTGCGCCGACCCGACGGGACGTTGGTGCGGTGGCGCTCACGGGCCTACCGGAAGGGCTCCGGGCCGGCGCCCGGCGGCGATGCGGGACCGCAGGCGGGGGACGGACGGGTGTGGTGGCGCCCGGATCAGCGCAGCTGGTGGATGGCCGGCCTGTTCTCCGTCGGCGCCTCGTGCTTCATCGCCGGGGCGCTGGCCTCGCAGTGGGGATCGTCCTCCCGTCCCGCGATCGGCGTCACGTTCTTCGTCGGCTCGATCTTCTTCACCTCCGCGGCCTACCTGCAGTTCGCCGAGGCGGCCAGCGTCCCGCACCGCGTCGGCGCCCATCGCCGCCGGTGGCGCTGGCCGCCGGCCTCCTGGGAACCCCGGCGGATCGACTGGCTGGCCGCGCTGGTGCAGCTCGTCGGAACCGTGCTCTTCAACATCAGCACGTTCGCCGCCATGAACCACAACCTCACCACCCACCAGGCCAACGCGCGCGTGTGGGCCCCCGATGCGTTCGGCTCGATCGCCTTCCTGGTCGCGAGTGCCTTGGCCTTCGCCGAGGTCTGCCATCGCTGGCTGTGCTTTCGCGATCGGTCGCTGTCGTGGTGGATCGTGGCCATCAACCTGCTCGGCTCGATCGCGTTCGGGGCCTCGGCGATCGCGTCGCTGGTGGAGCCGTCCTCGGGCGAGGAGGTGAGCGCCCGCATCGCCAACGCCGGCACGTCGCTGGGCGGCGTCTGCTTCCTGGTGGCCGCGTTGATGCTGATGCCGGAAGCCGCCCGGGCGCGGCGCGAGGCCCGACAATCGGCCCTGCAAACGAATGCAGTCACCGCCGGGCAGGCCTGACCCGGGACAATGCCGTCCCTGCGCTTGCCGGGCACCGGCGGGTCTGATAGTCAACGTAGTGCCCTGCCCGCGCACGCGCCCCCGCTTCGAATCGGCTACACGGCCATCGGCGTCATCACCGCCGCCGCGGTCGCGGTCACGGCCGGCGTCACCGCCGCCGGTGTCCACGCCACCACCGGCGCCGCCGCCGGGGCCGCGGCGCTGGAGGCGCTCGGCCGGGGTCTGATCGTGGGCGTCCCGCTCGGGGTCGCCCTGTACGCGTGCCGGCGGCCCGCCCACGCCCGGTTCGGGCGGCTGCTGCTCGTCGTGGGGGGCCTGTGCTTTCTGGCCTCGATGTCGACATCGTCCTCGCCCTTCCTGCACAGCGTCGGGCGCGTCTGCGGCTGGCTGGCCGAGACGGGACTGGTGTACGCGGTGCTCGCGTTCCCGAGCGGGCGGCTGCGGGCGCGGGGCGATCGGATGCTGGTGGCCGCGTCGGTGGCGATCGTAGCCGCGCTGTTCCTGCCGAGTGCGCTCGTCGTCGAGCGCTATCCCGCCCCGTCGCCATGGTCGAGCTGCATCCACGCCTGCCCGCACAACGCGTTCATGATCGTGGGCAGCCAGCCGGCGTTCATCGGTGGTTTCCTCGACCCGTTCCGCGAGGTGCTCACGGCGATCGTGTTCGTGGTCGTCGCCGCCCGGCTGGCGGGACGGATCCGCGACGCCGACTCGCTGCTGCGCCGAACCTTGGCGCCGGTGCTGGTGGTGGCAATCGCGCGGCTGCTCGCGTGCGTGGCCATGTTCGTCGCGCGCCGTGTGGACCCGGCTTCGCCGGTCACGGAAGCGGCCGCCTGGACCGTGGCCTTCATGTTGCCCGCGCTCGCCGCGGCCTTCGTGATCGGTCTGCTGCGCTGGCACCTGTTCGTGGTCGCGGGGGTCCGCACCGTCAACGCACGGCTGCGCGAGATGCCCGGACCGGAACCGGTGCGCGAGCTGCTGGCCAGCGCGTTCGACGATTCCGGCCTGCAGATCGCCTCCTGGTCCGGGCGGCGGCATCGCTGGCTGGATGTGACCGGACAGCCGCTCGACGCGCCCGGGCCCGAATCGGGACGGTGCCTCACCGAGGTCCGCGACGGCCACCGGCGGGCCGTCGCGATCGTCCACGACGAGGCGCTGGCGGAGGATTCGGCGTTTGTCGACGCAGCCGCCACCGCGGCCTACGTCGCCTTCGCCAGCGACCGCGTGGCCGCCCGCACCTCGGGGCTGGTCCGTGAGCTCCGGGTGTCGCGGGCGCGGATCCTGGCCGCCGCCGACGGCGAACGCCGGCGGATCGAACGCGATCTGCACGACGGCGCCCAACAGCGGCTGGTCGCCCTGTGCATCCACCTCGAGCTCGCCGCCGAGAAGGCCCAGGGCGAGCATCCGGCCGAGGCTGCGGAGCTCCGCGAGCTGATCAGCGAGGTTGAGCAGGCGCTGGAGGAGATCCGATCCCTGACCCGCGGTATCTATCCGTCGCTGCTGCTCGAGCAGGGGCTGGTCGCGGCCGTGCAATCGGCGGCCCGCCGCTCACCGGTGCCCGCGACCGTCGAGGTGGCGGGCCTCGGCGAGTACCCGGACGAGATCACCACGGCCGTCTATTTCTGCTGCGTCGAGGCGCTTCAGAACGTGGCCAAGCATGCGCCGGAGGCGGGGTCGGTGCACATCGTCCTCCGGGAGGCCGGCTCCGAGCTGTGCTTCTCGATCTCCGACGACGGCCCCGGGCAGATCGACGCCAGCGCCCGCGTCGGCGCCGGCCTGCTCAACATGCGCGATCGGGTCACCACCGTCGACGGTCAGCTGACCATCCGCTCCAGCCCCGGTCAGGGCACTCGCGTCAGCGGACGCATCCCCCTGGCGGCGCTTGCCCGCATGAGCACGGCGGTCGGCGACGGACACGGGGCGCGCCGGGCCCGCACGTCCCACCGGCGCGACCGGTCGGGAACCTGACACTGCACTGCTGCTGGGCTCGTAGGGGCGGCGCAGACCGCTTACGCCGGCACAACCGCGACCTGGCGGTCGAAGTGCCGGTGCTGGGCGATCGCGTCCGCGAACGCGGCCGTGAACTGCTCCAGCTCTCCGTTGTCCGAGGCGATCGTGACCACGCCCGCCTCCGCGACCAGGCCGTCGTCGGACAGGCGGGCGTCGTTGAGCGGCGCGTCGCGAAGGAGGTCCACTCCCTCGCCCCATGCCGCCACCGGCTTGGCGTGCTTGTAGGCCTCGGCGACGTAGCGGATCGCGGCGCCGTTGGTCCGTAGCGCCTCGACGCTGCCGCGTCCGCCGGCGACGAGGACCGCGTCATAGAGGACCGAGGCCATCGTCAGCAGCGGGCGATCGACGGCCACCCCGCCCTCGAGCGTCCCCGCGTGCGGCGCGAGCACCTCACACACGGCGCCGGCGCCGCGCAGCTTTCCGAGCACCCGCTCGAGCGCATCGCCGTCGACGCCGTCAGCCGCGAGCACTGCGACCTTGCGGGTCTCGACGCCCCGCGGCTGCTCGGCCTGGCTCAGCGCCGGGGAGGTGCGGCCGTGGTTCGGCTCGGTCTCGGCCGGCGCCGCCAGCCCCAGGCCCTCCGCGACCGCGGACGCGAGCCCGTGGTCGACGCGGACGAGGTGCTCGAGCATCCGCTCGCGGATGTACTCGCGCTCGACCTTGCCGAGCTCGAACTTCAGCGCGTCCGCGATGTGCTGCTTCTCCCAGTCGCTCATCGAGTTGTAGAACAGCGTCGCCTGGCTGTAGTGATCCTCGAAGCTGGGGCTGCGCTTGCGGACCTTGGTGCCGTCCACCCGCTCCTGATAGTGGCGATAGGCGCCCTCGTCGACTGACGCCAGCGCGGGACAGCCCCCGCCGATCGAGTTCTTGTGGTAGGAGACCGGTGAGACGTCGATCCGGTGCTGGCCGTAGCCGTCGCGCTGATGATGGTGGACCTCGGCGATCGGCCGGTTGACCGGCAGCTGGGCGAAGTTCGGTCCGCCGAGGCGGATCAGCTGGGTGTCGAGGTAGGAGAACAGCCGCGCCTGCATCAGCGGGTCGTTGCTGAAGTCGATCCCGGGCACCACGTTGGCGACGTGGAAGGCCACCTGCTCGGTCTCGGCGAAGAAGTTGTCCGGATTGCGGTCGAGCACCATCTGCCCGACGACCCGCAGCGGCACTTCCTCTTCGGGGATGATCTTGGTCGGGTCGAGCAGGTCGAAGTCGAAGTCGTGCTCGCGCTCCTCGGGCACGAGTTGGAGGCCGAGCTCGTACTCGGGGCCGTTGCCCGAGACGATCGCGTCCCACAGGTCCCGGCGGTTGAAGTCGGGGTCGGCGCCGGCGATCTTCTGCGCCTCGTCCCAGACCAGCGAGTGCGCGCCAAGCTTCGGCCGCCAGTGGAACTTCACGAACGTCCCCTTGCCCTCGGCGTTCACGAACCGGAACGTGTGTACGCCGAACCCGTCCATCGTCCGGAAGCTGCGCGGAAGCGCCCGGTCGGACATCAGCCACATCAGCATGTGGATGGTCTCGGGCTGCAGCGAGACGAAGTCGTAGAACGTGTCGTGCGCGGAGGAGGCCTGCGGGATCTCGTTCTGGGGCTCGGGCTTCACCGCGTGGACGAAATCGGGGAACTTGATCCCGTCCTGGATGAAGAACACCGGCATGTTGTTGCCGACGAGGTCGAAGTTGCCCTCGCGGGTGTAGAACTTGGTCGCGAACCCGCGGACGTCGCGGACCGTGTCGGCCGAGCCGCGCGAGCCGCCGACGGTCGAGAAGCGGACGAACACCGGAGTCTCCCGGCCCGGCTCGGACAGGAAGTCCGCTCTGGTCACGTCCGCGAGCGACTCGGTGCAGGTGAAGGTGCCGTAGGCGCCGGCGCCGCGCGCGTGGACGATCCGCTCCGGGATCCGCTCGTGGTCGAAGCGGGTGAGTTTCTCGCGGAAGTGGAAGTCCTCGAGCAGCGTTGGCCCGCGCTCGCCGGCGCTGAGCGAGTCGTCGGTGTGCTCGACGCGGACTCCCTGATCGGTGGTCAGGTGCTTGCCCTCGTGTCCGACGCGGTCGCGGTTCAGGTCTTCAAGCTTGCGCTCGGTGTCGCTCACGGTTTCCTCCTGCCTCACGGTGGTCTGCTTCGCGGCTACCCGAACTGCCGCCACCGTTACCATGCGACCGGCGCCAGCCGGCGGCCATTAACCGCCCTGGGCGGTCAGCCGCCGGCCGTGCAGACAGTGCCGCTCGGGCACCCTGTAACCGCCAGGGGCGGCCAGCACGACGAGCTGGATCGGGGTGATCGGAGATACTCCCCGGCGTGCTTGGCTCAACGGACCGTCCCGTGACCCCGACCGGCGCCGACGCCTCCGCGCCGTCCGGGCCCGACACCTCCGCGCCGTCCGGCCCCGACGCCTCGGCGCCGTCCGGCCCCGACGCCTCGGCGCCGTCCGGCCCCGACGAGCGCGCCTTCATCGCCCTGCGGGACGGGATCCGCACCTACGTCGAGGATGCCGGCGAGGGCTGGGCCGAGCGGATCGAGCGCGAGCGCCGCGTACCGGCGGAGCTGTGGGACGAGCTTCGGGACCGCGGCTACCTGCGGCTCGCCGCGCCGGCCGAGTATGGCGGCCAGGGCCTGCCGCTGACGCGGTACCTGGAGCTGCTCGAGACCTTCTCCATGTCGCACGGGTCGCTGCGCATGATCGTCCACGTCTGCAACGGGATCTGGCGGCCGATCGCGGCGTGGGCCACGCCGGAGCAGCGCGAGCGCTTTCTACTCCCGCTGGTCGCCGGCGAGATCAAGGTCGCCTTCGCCCTCACTGAGCCGACCGCCGGCACCGGCGCCGACCTGCGGTGCGCCGTCGAGCGCGAGGGCGAGCGCTACTACGTCAGCGGCGAGAAGCACCTGATCACGTTCGGGACGATCGCCGACTACCTGGTGCTGATCGCGCGGCTGAAGGGGACCGAGGGAGCGGCCGGAACGGTGGCGCTGATGGTGCCGCCCCGGGGCCAGGGCGTGCGGGCGACGGTGATGCCGGAGTCGATGGGCGTGCTCGGCACCGATCACGCCCACCTGGTGTTCGATCGTGCGCCGGTCCCGGTGGCGAACCGGCTCGGCGGCGAGGGCGACGGCCTGACGGTGGCGCTCGGCGGCTTCCTGGCCCCGAGCCGGATCTGCCTGTCGATGACCTGTGTGGGGCTGGCGCGGCGCGCGCTCGAGCTGGCGGTCGACTACGCCAAGCGGCGCGAAACGTTCGGGCGCAAGCTCGCCCAGCGGCAGGCGATCTCGTTCAGGCTCGCCGAGATGGCCACCGACATCGAGGCCGCGCGGGCGCTGGTCATGCAGGCGGCGCGGGAGTGGGAGCGCGACGGTGAGGCGGTCACGCAGGCCTCGATGGCGAAGCTGTTCGCCGGCGACATGCTCCAGCGGGTGACCGACGCCGCGCTGCAGGTGCACGGCGGCATCGGATATTTCTCCCCGAGCCCGATCGAGCGGGTCTATCGCGACGCCCGGGCCCAGCTGTTCGAGGAAGGCACGGCCGAGATACAGAAGATGACGATCGCGCGGGAGCTGCTGCGAGCGTGAGCTCGGCGACCAACCGAGCGCAGATGAGCCGGCTGGCCCCCTCGCCGCGGGACGGCTTCGAGGGCAAGATCGCGTTGATCACCGGCGGCTCGCGCGGGATCGGGCGGGCGCTGGCGCTGTCGCTCGCCGGCCGCGGCGCGACCCCGATCATCAACTACCGCCGCAACGAGGGCGCGGCGCGGGACACGGTCGCGCAGATCGAGCGGTTGGGGGGGACCACGCTGGCGATTCGGGCCGACCTCGCGAGCCTGGAAGAGACCGGCACGATGTTCGATCGGGTGCAGGAGCGCTTCGGCCGGCTCGACTTCTTCGTCTCCAACGCCTCAGCCAGCAACTTCCGTCCGTTCATGGAGCTCAAGCCGCACCACCTCGAGCGGACGTTCAACGTCAACGTGCGCGCGTTCGTGATCGGCACCCAGCGCGCCGCCCGGCTGATGCCCGACGGTGGCCGGGTCGTGGTGCTCTCCAGCTACGGCAGCCTGCGCACGTTTCCGACCTACGCGAACCTCGGGGCGGCGAAGGCGGCGATCGAGATGTGGGCCCGGTACATGGCCGTCGAGCTCGCCCCCGAAGGAATCAATGTCAACGTCGTCAACCCCGGGATCATCGAGTCCGACTCCTCGGAGTTCTTCTACAACACCGGTCTGGTGGCGCCGCTCGAGACCGTCGTGCCGAGGATCCCCAAACAGCGCCTGGGCCTGGTTCAGGAGGTCGCCGACTGCGTGCTGTTCCTGCTCTCGCCGGCATCCGAGTACGTGACCGGGACGACGCTCTACGTCGACGGGGGCCTGACCGCGATTGCCCCTCCGTTCCCCTCCGACATGGCGGACTGAGTGCGCTACATCGAGATCGATGCGGGCGCGGCCCGGCTGCGCAACGGCCCCGAGCCGGAGACCCCCCCGGGGTTCGCACGGGTGCGCGTACTCGCCTGCGGCGTCTGCGGCACCGATTTGCACCTGCTCCGCGGGATGGTGCTGCCGCGCGGCGCCTCCTACCCGGTGCGGCCCGGTCACGAGGTCGCCGGCATCGTCGAGCACGTCAACGGAGACCAGGCGCCGGTGGCCGAGGGCGATCTGGCGATCCTGCACCCGCTGGCCCCGTGTGGCGAGTGTCCGGCTTGCCGGCGGGGGGAGGACCAGCGCTGCGTGGCGCTGCGCACGCTCGGCGTTCACGATCCGGGCGGGTTCGCCGAGGTCGTCGCCTGGCCGGCTTCGCGGATGCTGCCCGCCAACGGCATCGAGCCCGCGGCCGCCTCTCTGCTGGCCGACGCCGCCGCCACCGCGCACAACGCGTTCAAGCTCGCCAACGTACCGCCGGGCGGCGCGCTGTGCGTGTTCGGGGCCGGCGGGCTCGGCACCGCTGCTTTGGCCATCGCGCGGGCGCTCGATCCCGACCTGCGCCTGGCCGCGGTCGTGCGCAGCGAGGCCAGCGCCGCGCGGCTCGGAGCGCTCGGCATCGAGGTCCACTGCGGGCTCGAGGGGGCGGCGCGCGCGCTGCGCCGGAGCGCCGGCCGGATGGACTCGGTGATCGATTTCAGCAATCAGGCGGCCGCGCCCGCCGAGGGCCTGGCTTTGCTCCGGCGAGGGGGCCGTCTGGTGATCGGCTCGATCGTCGACTCGGAGCTCACGCTCGGAGCCTCGAGCGCCTTCATGGCCCACGAGCTTCAGGTCGTCGGCGCCTACGTCTCGAGCCTGGATGACCTCGCGGCCGTGATCGAGATGGAGCGCCAGGAACGCCTGAACACGAGCGCCTGGGTCACCCACCGGCGGCCCCTCGAGGAGTTCGACGACGCGGTGCAGCTCGCCGAGCGCCGCCCCCCGGGCACGGTTCGCGTGGTGGTCGAGTTCGACGCGGAGTGATGCCCCGGCGTACAACTCAGGCATGACCAGCCATGACCTCCAGCGAGCGCTCGAGGGCCTCTCCACCGAGCGCATCCGGCGGCTCGCCGACCGTCTCGAGGAGGCTCCCGACAGGGAGGTCACCGTCGGCGCCTGGGCTCCCCGATGCCCCATGATGCTGGCCGGATTTGACCCCGCTGCCGCGGCCACGTACACGCCCGAGCAGTACTTCGAGGACACCTGGAACCGCTTCGCGCTGCCGGCCCCGACGCCTTGGTGGACCGTTCCCGTTCCGCTGAGCGCCGGCCGCGCAGCCCGCCGAGCCGATGTGCAGCAGCTGCGGCGGGCGACCCACTGCGTGCTCGCCGCCCGTTCGGGCTGGCGGCTGGTGAAGACGTGACCGAGCCCCCGGGGCCGCCGACTGACCACGTCCAGCCGGCCTTCCTGTTCGATCTCGACGGCACCCTCGTCGACAGCGTCTACCAGCACGTCGTCGCCTGGCGCGAGGCGCTCGAGGGGGTCGGCATCAACCTCGCGGTTTGGAAGATCCACCGCCGGATCGGGATGAGCGGCGGGCTGTTCGTCAACGCGCTGGCTCGTGAGCTTGACACGGATCTCGACCGCGCCACGCTCGCCGAGCTTCCCTCGCTGCACGCCGACGCCTACATCCGCCACTTCGACAGCGTCCGCCCGCTGCCCGGCGCGGGCGACCTGCTGGCCACGCTCAGCCGGCACGGAGTGCCGTGGGCGATCGCCACGAGCGGCTCGGAGCGCTACGCCAGGCTCTCCTTGGAGCTCCTCGAACTGCCGCCCGAGACGCCCCTGGTCACCCGCGATCAGGTCCGCTACGCCAAGCCCGACCCGGACCTGTTCGTGACCGCCGCCGCCCGGATCGAGGTCGACATCCGCGAGAGCATCGTCGTCGGAGACTCGGTGTGGGACCTGCTCGCCGCCCGGCGGGCGCAGGCGCTGGGGATCGGCCTGCTGTCGGGCGGCTACGGCCGGGAGGAGCTGATCTACTCGGGCGCCTTCCGCGTCTACGAGGACCCGCGCGACCTGCTCGCGCACCTCGACGAGGTCGGGGTCCGCCGCCCGCTTTGAGTCTTCGAGGACCTGAGGCCGCCGGCGCAGGTCTCCAGCTGCGCCGGCGGCCATCGACCCTGTCGGTCAGCGGGTCCCTTCGAACTGGGCCGCGTCCGCGGCGCGGGCGAGGCGCTTCATGAACCTGAAGAACGCGTCCGACTGGCCCCGAAACAGCCCGTCGGCGGTCAGGAAGGCCAGCGCGCCCATGGCCGCGCCCTTGGTCTCGGTCGGGCGGATGATCGACACCCGGGGGAACTTCCGGCGCAGGAAGATCGTCGGCTCGGGCATGATCAGGTTGCTCTGGAACAGCTCGCCGCCGAACGGCGGAGAGTTGAGGTCCGGGAACACCAGCCCGTTCGTCGGGTCCGTCAACGGCGGCGCGTTCCCCGCCTTGTCGCTCCAGGTCTGGAAGTGCATCGTCTCCGTGGGTCCGATGCTGAGCAGGACGCGCAGCACCTCGGGGTCGGTGACCCTCTGGGCCAGCGACGGGTAGACGCTGGTGCCTCCCTGCTCGATGGTGGCGAAGTGAAAGCCGGCCGTGTTGGCGATCGCCTGTAGGTGCTTCTCCGGCTTCAGGTCGTCATTGGTTCTCGGAATGGCCGGGAACTCGCCTTCGAGAAGCCCGGGGACGGCGGGCGGGAACGTGTCGCCGAAGTCGGGGTTCTTGTCGCCGCTGCGGTATCGCGTCCACCACGTCGTGTCGACGGTCAGCTGCATCAGGTTCGTCAGGCGCTTGATCTGCTGGGCGCCCGTCGCCTTGCTGCTGGGCAGCGTTCGGAACGGCTCGAGATCGACCGCTTGGCCTCCCCGCGCCTCGACGTAGGCGTTGAGGAACTGGAAGTGGCTGAACTCGTCGTCGGTGTTGTCGTGGATGTACTGCGCCATGTCCGAATCGAGCTTGGAAATGGCCTTGGTGTAGGCCGGGTTTCCGGACCCGCCGGGCACCTCGCTGTCCTGGATCCCACCCAGCTCGTTGTACTGCTGCCAAAAATCGGCCTCGAGGGTCTCCAAGGCGGCCAGAAAGCGGAGAATCGCCTCGTCTCCGGCGGTCAGGCTGCCCTTCGCCGAGGCCACGGACACGCCGGTCAGAAGGCCGGCTCCCACGGCTCCGGCGCCGGCGGTGGCCAGGAACGTGCGCCGGCTGCTCAGGTTGCGCCCGTTCGCCGGCTGGTTGCTGCGCGGCTGCGACTCGGAGGATCGCGTCTCAGACGACCCGCTTGAACCAGAGGACCTGCTGCTCATATGAGGACTCCATTTGCTTGTTGACACAGTTCTCAAAAGCGACCCCCGATCGCGCCGTGGGCGCTAGGGGGCGCGCGCGCGTCGCATCCCCATCGCGCCGTCGGCGCTAGGGGGCGCGCGCGCGTCGCATCCCCGCTGGTGCGGCTGGGTGCCCGAAACCGCGGGGCCAACGCCCACATGCCTGAGATTCATCCATTGCGTTCGCGTAAATCGTGTGGCCGCTGCACCGCGGCAGCCCATCCCCCATGCGGTTCGGCTGAACCGAAAATTCAGCCCTTAGGCGCCTTGACGCCGTGAGCGACGGATTCCTTCCCGCCGGGTTCGGTCACCTTCCCGCCGGGTTCGGTCATCTCCCGCCGGGTCCGGTCACCGCGAGTGGCGGCGTCGCAGCGGTTCGGGCCGCGCGTCGCACGGGTGACGCGCGGCCCATGAACCACCGGGGATCGCACCGATCCTCGGGCCCCCAGAGCCAAGAGGGCATCCCCTTGCTGGCGGGCCTTCCGTGCCCGCCGACTGACGATGCGGCACGTCCTCGGAGTAATGGGCAGGGTAAGCCGCCCGGCGCCGGCAAACCAATGGGGTCTGCACCCCATCTTCACGCCCGCAGATGGGGCCTCGTCTCCATTCCGCCCTCGCCCTCCGCCGAGCACCCTTGGTGGGAAGCACGTAGCTCCAACGCCAACCGGAGGAACGATGATTTCCGTTGCCGAACATGCCGACTGGGAGGTCTTGCCCGAGCACATCCAGCCAGAGACTCGGGAGCAGTTGCGCCTGCTCGTCGTGGACGATCACCCGGCGGTGCGCCGGGGCCTGCACGAGCTGCTGGAGGATCAGCCCGATTTCCACGTCCTCGAGGCCGTGTCTTCGGCGGAGGAGGCGATGTCGGTCGCCGAGCGTGAGCCGCTCGACGTGGCTGTCGTGGACTACCAATTGGGCGGCCGCAGCGGTCTGTGGGTCAGCCGCAAGCTCAAGCGCCTGCCTTCACCGCCACGGGTCCTGATCTACTCGGCGTACTGCGACGGGTTGCTCGCCGCCTCGGCGGTGGTGGCCGAGGCCGACGGGCTGGTGAGCAAGGGTGGACTGGGATCGGAGTTGTGCGAGGCGATCCGGGCCGTCGCCGGCGGCCGATCGATGTTGCCCCTGGTCCCTCCGGAGCTGGCCGAGGTCATGCGTCGACGGCTTGATGGTGATGAACAGGTGATCTTCGGGATGTCATTGGCCGGGATCCCCCCGGCCGAGATCGCGAAGACGTTGGGGATTCCCGCGTCTGGCCTGGAGTCGCGACAATGGGAGATGTTGCGCAAGCTCAAGGCGATGGGCGTCGATCTGGACCGCCCCTCGATGGGGACGCGACCGGCGCTCGGTTGAGGCATCCGTTGCTCGTCGCCGAACTGAGATCCTTGGAACCCCGTGAGGTCTCCACCGAACCCATCTCATTCAAGCCCGTGACCGAGCCCAGCCGCTCTGCGCCCGAACGCAAGCGGTTGCGCCGCCCGTACGTGCCGCTGTTTCGGCGCGTGGCGGCCGTCAATGCGCTGCTGCTGATCGGGGCGGTCGTGGTGACGATCGTCGTACTGGCGCCGCACAAGATCTCGTCGTTTGAGTTCAACGAGGAAGTCGTCGTCCTGGCTGCGGCGCTGGCCCTCGTCGCGTGCGTGAACCTGTATCTCCTCAGGCGGTTCATCCGGCCCTTGCAGGCACTGACGGCCCTGGCCCGCCGCGTCGACCTCGCCAATCCGGGAGAGAGGATGCCGGGCGCCGAGCCGACGTCGGAGGCCGGCGAGCTTGCCTTGACCTTCAACGAGATGCTCGACCGGTTGGAGGCCGAGCGGCGTGAGGCCACCGGCAGGGTGCTGGCCGGTCAGGAGGCCGAACGGCTGCGGATCGCCCAGGAGCTCCACGACCAGGTCGGGCAGGAGCTGACCGCGGTGCTGCTGATCCTCTCCCGGCTCCAGGCTCGGGTTCCCGCCGAGCTTCGCCCGGACGTGGTCGAGATCCAGAACGAGGTGCGCGGAAGTCTCCAGGATCTTCGCCGGATCGCCCTGGAGCTCAGACCGGAGGCGCTCGACGACCTGGGACTGGCCAGTGCGCTGGCGGTGCTCGGACAGCGGTTCGCCGAGCGCTCGGCGCTCGAGGTGGTCGAGCACATCGGCCCGGACCTGCCGGCGCTCACGCCCGAGGTGGAACTCGTCGTCTACCGAGTGGCCCAGGAGGCCCTCACCAATGTCGCCCGGCATTCCGGCGGCGACCGCGCCGAGCTGAGCCTCGACCGCGAGGATGGCCGGGTGATCCTCACCGTGCGGGACCAGGGCCATGGCTTGCCGGCGGGGCTGGTGCCGGGCACGGGGATGCGCGGGATGCGCGAGCGGGCGACGCTGATCGGCGCCAAGCTCGAGGTCGCCAACCGCTCCTCCAGCGGCGGCTGCGAGGTCCGGCTCGACGTACCGCTCGAGGATGGCCGATGAGTCCCACGCCGCTGAAGGCACGCGTGCTGTTGGCCGACGACCACGCCGTGGTCCGCCGCGGGCTCCGGCTGGTGCTCGACGCCGAGCCCGACCTGGAGGTGGTGGCGGAAGCCGGCGACGGCGCGGAAACGGTCAAGCGTGCCCTCGAGGGCGACATCGACCTGGTGATCGTCGACATCTCGATGCCGCGCATGACCGGCCTCCAAGCGGTCGGGCAGCTGCACGCTCGCGATCCCGACCTCCGGATCCTGATCCTCTCGATGCACGAGAACGAGCAGTACCTGTACGAAGCTCTCAGGGCCGGTGCTTCCGGGTACGTGCTCAAGACGGCCGCCGACCGCGACCTCGTCGAGGCCTGCCGGGCGGCCTTGCGCGGCGAGCCGTTCCTGTATCCCGGCGCGATGACGCCGCTGATCCGCGAGTTCCTGCGGGGCGCGCGGATCGATCTGCCGCTGCGCGAAGAGCCCCTTACGGGACGCGAACAGGAGGTCGTCAAGCTGATCGCCGAGGGCTACAGCAGCAAGCAGATCGCCGAGGCGCTGGTGATCAGCGAGAAGACGGTCGAGCGCCATCGAGCCAACGTCCTGGAAAAGCTCGGCATGCACGACCGCGTCGAGCTCACTCGCTACGCGATCCGCCGCGGCCTGATCGAGCCCTAGCCATGCAGAACGCTGGGTCGCAACCCGGCGGCGCGTTGCCCGCGAGACATTGCCGCCGGCGATTTTCGGGAGAGTAGAGTTGCCACAGCGATCGTCAATCTCGAGAGGGGAGAGCGGCCTAATGTTCGAGCGAGACGGGGAGAAGTACTTCGTCGTCGACTCTCACCTGCACTTTTGGGACGCCAGTCCTCAGAACTGGGTGAAGGGCCAGGAGCAGTACGCGAAAGGCTGGATCGAGTGCTTCCACGCCTACATGGGGCTCGGTCCGCCGGAGACACACTGGCCGATCGAGAAGTTCCAGAAGTACTCCGAGGAGGATTTCGTCCGGGACGTGTTCGAGCAGGGTCATGTCGACGCGGCGATCATGCAGTCGACGTACCTGAAGTCGTGGTACCGCGAGGGCTTCAACACCGCCGAGCGCAACGGCGCGCTGGCCGCCAAGCACCCGGGCCGGCTGATCGTCAACGGCCGCTTTGACCCACGTGAGGGTGAGGCGGGGCTGAAGCAGCTCGAGGAGGACGCCAAGCGCTACAACCTCCGGGGCGTGAAGCTGTACACCGCGGAGTGGTACAACGGCTCGCGGGGGTGGACGCTCACGGATCCCGAGGCGCAGGTGTTCCTCGACAAGTGCAAGGAGCTCGGGATCAAGAACATCCACGTCCACAAGGGTCCGACGATCTGGCCGCTCGACAAGGACGCGTTCGACGTCAAGGACGTCGACGTCGCCGCCACCAGCAATCCCGAGCTCAACTTCATCGTCGAGCACGTGGGCCTGCCCCGGATCGAGGACTTCTGCTTCATGGCCACCCAGGAGCCCAACGTGTACGCGGGGCTGGCGGTGGTGATCGGCGGGTTGATGCACGCCCGCCCGCGGTTCTTCGCCAAGGTGATGGGCGAGCTTCTGTTCTGGGTCGGAGAGGACAAGATGCTGTTCGGCAGCGACTACGCGATCTGGGAGCCGAAGTGGCAGCTCGAGGGGTTCATCGACTGGAAGATGCCCGCCGGCGACGAGTTCTCCGACTACCCGGCGGTCACCACCGCGACCAAGAAGAAGATCGTCGGGCTCAACGCCGCCAAGCTCTACGGCATCGAAGTCCCGCAGGAGCTCCGCTTGCCCGACGAGACGCCGGCGGCCAGGGAGGACGCGCAGCTGGTCGAATCGGCATGAGCAGCTGCCGGGAGCGCGTGCTGGAGGCGCTCGGCGACGTCTACGACCCCGAGCTCGATGAGGCGATCACCGAACTCGGCTTCGTGACCTCGTGCGAGGTGACGCGCGACGGCGATGTCCAGCTTGTCCTGCGACTCCCGACGCCGCAGTGCGCCCCCAACTTCGCCTACCTGATGGCGGCCGACGCGCGCAATGCCGTGCGCCGGCTGCCCGGCGTGCGGACCGTGAGCGTGCTGCTCGAGGACCACTACACCGGCGAGGAGATCAACGCCGCCGTCGGCCGCGGCGAGGGGTTCACGGGGGCGTTTCCGGGCGAGACCGACGACGACGGGCTGGCCGCGCTGCGGGAGCTGTTCATGCGCAAGGCCCTGGTGGCGCGTCAGGCGAGGATGTGCGAGGCGCTTTTGGCTGCCGGGACGACCGAAGACGAGGTCGCCGCCCGTCGGGTGATCGACCTCGCCGATGGGCCCGATGCCGGGCGGTGCCTTCAGTTACGCCGGCATCTGGGCATTCCGAGCGACGACGACTCGCCGGCGTTCGTGCTCCCTGATGGGGCACCGATCGCTGCCCGCGAGTTGCGGCGCTGGCTGCGGATGGCCCGGCTGGTGCGGACCAGCCTCGACGTCAACGGGGGTATCTGTCGTTCGCTGCTCGAGGCCCGCCGCGTCCTGGCGGGCGATCCAGGGGAGGTTGCGCGATGAAGGCCGCGAGGCTGCATGCCTATCACGAGCCGCTGCAGCTCGACAGCGTCGATGAGCCGAACGTCCTGGAGCCGCTCGACGTGGTGGTGCGGATCGGCGCCGCGGGCCTGTGCCGCACGGACCTGCACATCCAGGAGGGACAGTGGGCGGAGAAGTCGGGCGTGACCTTGCCATACACGCCCGGCCACGAGAACGCCGGCTGGATCGAGGAGATCGGCTCAGCGGTCACCAACGTCGAGCGTGGGGACACGGTGATCGTCCATCCATTCATCTCCTGCGGCCTGTGTGTGCCGTGCCGTCGTGGCGATGACATGCACTGCCTGAGCGGGTCGTTCCCCGGGATCGATCGCGACGGTGGCTTCGCCGACTTCCTGCTGACCTCGGCCCGCTCGGTGGTCAAGCTCGATCCAGGGCTCCAGCCGAAGGACATCGCCGCGCTCGCGGACGCGGGGCTGACCGCGATCCACGCGGTCAAGAAGGCGATCCCGGTGCTGAGCGCCGGCACCCGCGCAGTGGTGATCGGGGCCGGTGGCCTTGGCCATATCGGGATTCAGTGCCTGAAGGCGATGACCCCGACCGAGGTCATCGTGATCGATCCCTCCGAGCAGGCGCTGGCCTTGGCGGGAGGGATGGGCGCTGATCAGACCGTGAAGGTCGACGGCAACCACGTCGACACGGTCAAGGAGATGACCGATGGGCTCGGCGCCGAGGCGATCATCGACTTCGTCGGCGAGAAGGGAGCGATCGAGGACGGGATCGCCATGGTCCGCGACGGCGGCTTCTACTACGTGATCGGCTACGGCGAGAACATCAACCTGCCCACGATCGACGTCATCTCCCGCGAGATCTCCTTCATCGGCAACCTCGTCGGGACCTACGACGACCTCGTCGAGCTGATGACCCTGACCGCGCAGGGCAAGGTCAGCCTCCACACCAGCACCTATCCGCTCGACGCGATCAACGACGCGATGGCCGATCTCGACGGCGGACGACTCCAGGGCCGCGGCATCCTGATCCCCGCCGGCGCCTGAGCTGCGTCGGCGCCTGGCGCTCAGAGGCCGTCTCCTAGGCCGGGTCCTGCTCGGGCACCAGCTCCGCGGCCCGCATCGGCGCGCCGGCGGCGGCGTACGCGTCCGCGGCGTCCAGCGTCTCGGCCTTCAGCAGCGCCTGGGTGAGGCTCTCGAGCTGGTCGCGGTGCTCGGTGAGCAGCTTGGTGACCTCGGCGTGGGCCTCGTCGACGAGCCGGCGGACTTCCTCGTCGAGCAGCCACTGGGTTTGGGGCGAGGTCTCGCTCACGCCCGGCAGGAGCGGACCCTGGCCGTCGCTCGGGAGCACGGCGATCGGCCCCACCTTGTCGCTCATGCCCCAGCGGCCGACCATCTGGCGGGCGATCTGGGTCAGTTGCTGGATGTCGGATTCGGCTCCGGTGGTGACCTTGCCGTAGACCACCTCCTCGGCGACGCGACCGCCGAGCGCGACCTGGATCTTGGCCTCGAGATCCTCGCGGGAGTAGGACACGCGGTCGGCGTCGGGGGTGGCCAGCGTCACCCCGAGCGCCATCCCCCGGGGAATGATCGAGACCTTGCGGACCGGGTCGGCGTCGGGGGTGAGCATGCCAACGAGCGCGTGACCGGATTCGTGGTAGGCGGTCCGCTCCCGATCATCGGGGCTGAGGATGATCCCGCGCGGCGCCCCGAGCAGGATCTTCTCGAGCGAGTCGGTGAGGTCAGCCATCTGCACCTTCTCGTGGTCGCGCCGGGCCGCGAGCAGCGCGGCCTCGTTGGCGAGGTTGGCCAGATCGGCGCCGACCATCCCGATAGTGGCGGCGGCCAGCGCGTCGAGATCGACGTCGTCGGCCAGCGGCAGCGAGCGTGTGTGGACGGCGAGGATCTGCCGGCGCCCGGCGCGGTCCGGCGCATGGACGGCCACGCGGCGGTCGAAGCGGCCGGGGCGCAGCAGCGCCGGGTCGAGGATCTCCGGGCGGTTGGTCGCGCCCAGGACCACCACCGCCTCGGTGGACTCAAAGCCGTCCATCTCGGTCAGGATCTGATCGAGCGTCTGCTCGCGCTCGTCGTTGGCGCCGGTGACCGAGATCGAGCCCTGCCGGGAGCGTCCGATCGCGTCGAGCTCGTCGATGAAGACGATCGAGGGCGCGGCGTCCTTCGCCTTCGCGAACAGGTCGCGCACGCGGGATGCGCCGACCCCGACGATGGCCTCGATGAACTCCGACGCCGCGATCGAGAAGAACGCCGCGTGGGCCTCGCCGGCCACGGCCCGGGCGAGCAGCGTCTTGCCCGTCCCGGGCGGTCCGTAGAGGAGCACTCCGTGCGGCATCCGCCCACCCAGTTTCTGATAGCGCTGGGGGGTCTTGAGGAAGTCGACGATCTCGGTCAGCTCCCGCTTGGCCTCGTCAATGCCGGCCACGTCGTCGAAGGTAACCCGGATCTTCTCGGGATCGACGCGGCGCGCCTGCGAGCGGCCGAAGTTCCCCAACGCGCCCATCCCGCCGGACGTCGCCCGCCTGGCCAGCAGCACGAACAAGCCCACCAGCAACAGCGTCGGGCCGAACCCCAGCAGCAGCTCGGCCAACAGCGAGGTCCCCGGATTGGGGTTCGTGGCGTTGACCTCGACCTTCTCTGACTGAAGTAGCTGGGTCAGCGCGGTGTTGTTCCAGAACGACGGCACCTGGGTCGAGAACAGCGTCGTGGTCTTCGCGTTCTTGTCCGCCGGCGGGTAGGTCACCTTGGCCTTGAACGTGCCCTGGATCGTGTCCCCCTTGGAGGAGATCGACTTGACCTGTCCCGCCTCCAGGTGCTGCAGGAAGTACGGGCTGAAGGGCACCTTCACGCGGGGCTGGCCGGGCGCCTGGAACAGCAGCAACATGATCCAGTTCAGCGCCAGCAACGCGATCACGAAGATCCAGAAGCCGCGCAGCCGGTGCGGCGGGGGTGGCTTGTGCTGCGCCGGCGTGCCCCGGCCATCCGGCGCCGGCGCCACCCGCCAACCGCGCTCATCGCGCGGCATCGGCGGCGGCGGGACTCCCTTGGGTGCGGCTTGCGGGCTATCTGGTTCGCGGGGCGTGCCAGTCACGATACTCGGTGGCGCGCGGCGCTCCCCCGGGGCGCCGGCGGCTCAGCCCCGCCCGCTGCTCAGTCGCCGCTCTCGTACTTGAACGAGATGCCGAGCCGGACCCGGAAGCTGACGATTCCTCCGTTCTCGATCGTTACGTCCTGGCGCAGCACCTCCGCCACCCGGAGGTCGCGGACGCTCTTGGCCGCCGTCTCCACCGCGTTTCGCGCGGCAGCTTCCCACGACTCGCTGCTGACGCCAATGACTTCCGTGACGCGGTACACGCTGTCTGCCATCGCGGGCCTCCTCGGGGTAGGGCGTTTGGTCGCTGACCGTCGTTAGGGCGGGGTTAGCCTACACCCGCGGATGACGCTCGCGTGTCCAGTCACGTCGGCGTCGAGCGCCACCGCGGCGGTCAGCTCGCCAGCTCGGCGGGGGCCGAGTCCAGCGCGGCCTGGATCGCCGCAACCAGCTCACGCGCGGAGGCGGCGCTGAGCTCCACCGCGACCCGGGCCGACGGGCCCTTCGCCGGGTCGGCGAAGTCGATGTTGAGCGTGTGCTCGGCCAGGGCGTGAACGGGATGGTCGAAGTAGACCGTGCCGTCGGTGACGTGGAACCAGCCGCTGCCGGGTCCCTTCGCGCTGCCGTCGAGCGTGGTCTTCACGGTCGCGTAGGTGCACATCTTCAGCCTCCGAGGTGGGTCTCGAGGAACGCCGTGATTCGCTCCCAGCCGTCGTTCGCCGCCGCCACCCGGTAGGCGGGGCGGTCGACGGAGAAGAACGCGTGTCCGGCGTCGTCGTAGCGATGGAACTCGTGTGGCTTGCCCTCGGCGGTGAGGATCCGGTCGAGCTCGTCGACCTGCTCGGGGCTGGGGTGGGAGTCCTCGTTGCCGAACAGTCCCAGCAGCGGCGGGCGCAGGTTGGGTAGCTGGTCGACGAGATTTCGGATCTTGAGCGGGAACCCCTCCGGCGGCGTGCCGACAACGAACGCGCCATAGCAGTCGACGGCGGCGTCGAGGTCGAGGTTGCACGCCGCCAGCACGGCCTGCCGTCCCCCCGAGCAGTAGCCGATCACCCCCACCTTCCCGTTCGAGCTCGGCAGCGAGCGCAGATGGGCGGCGGCGCCACCGACGTCGCCGACCAGCCGCTCGTCCGGGACGCCCCCCTGCGCCCGCGCCGTGGCCGCAGCGTCATCGGGCGCCGCGCCGGGCGCTTCGCGCCAGTACAGGTTCGGGCAGATCCCGTCGTAGCCAAGCTCGGCGAACCGCCGGACGATCTCCTTGGTGGCGCGGTCATAGCCGGGCATGTGATGGATCACGACGACGCCGCCACGCGGCCCGTCGCCGGCGGGACGGGCGAGGTAGGCCTCGATCTCATCGCCACCGTGCCCGGTGATGCGAACTGTCTCGGCGGTCATTGAATCGGTCATGACGCGCGATTCAATCATGGCGGTGGCGGGGTGGCGTCGCGGCATCGCGACGGTCGTCGCCCTCGGCCGATGGGCCCCGATAGGCTGGAAGCGTGTTGCGCGAAGCGGCGGAGTACCCGAACTCGTTCATCGAGTTGGGTCCCGGGGAGGAGCGCATCGAGACCGATCGCTACACGCTGTGCATGTCGGCGGGGAAGCGTTCGAACACAGTCCAGCGACAGCGATTTGCGGGCGAGGAGCTGGACGAGGTACTGGCCGAGGTCAGATCGCTGCTGCTCGAGCGGGGGCGCGTGCGCACCCAGTGGGAGATCGGCAGCGCCGCCGAGCCCGACGATCTGGCGGCGCAGCTGTTGGCCCGGGGCCTCGTCCACGACCGCGACCCGTTTGCCGTGGCGGTCGTGTTGCGCAGCCCGCCGCCCGCGCCGGCGGCGGGGTTGCTCGCCCGCCGCGTCGAGACGGAGGACGAGTACGTGGGCGCCACCGAGGTGCAGCTGGAGGCGTTCGGGGCCGACCCGCAGGAGATCGCCGAGGAGCGCGTGGGCGCGCGCGAGCGGTGGCGGCGGTCGCCGAGCATCATGCACGCGGTATGGCTGGAGGGCGAGATCGTGGGCGCCGGCACGTGCTCGTGGACGCCCCATGGATTGGCGCTGTTCGGAGGCGCCACGCTGCCGCGGGCACGCGGCCGCGGCGTCTACCGCGCGCTGATCGAGGCCCGCTGGCGCGAGGCCGCGAGCGCGCCGGCGCCGGCGCTGATCACGCAGGCGGGCGCGATGTCTCAGCCGATCCTGGAGCGGTTGGGATTCGAGCCGGTAGGCCGAATCGAGACGCTGGTCGACGAGTTTGGCGCCATCGCGTAACGGCCGAACCTCACAGAATGCTCGCCGTCCGCGTCCTATACGCAGATGACTCCCACCACCACCGCCACCCAGCCGGCCGCGATCGGTGAGCGGATCAGCTCGCTTGACTGGACGCAGCTGCGCCGGCAACTCGATACCCACGGGTTCGCGATCACCGAGCGCTTGCTCGACCCGGACCACTGCCGAAGGCTGGCCGACCTGTTCGACGATGGCCACTTTCGCTCGACCGTCGAGATGGCCCGCCACCGGTTCGGGGAAGGTCGCTATCGCTACTTCGAGCACCCGCTGCCCGACACGATCGCCGCCCTGCGGCGTTCCTTCTACCCTCACCTCGCCTCGATCGCCAACGACTGGTCGCGGCTGCTGCGCGGCGAGACCAAATCATTTCCATCACAGCACGAGCGCCTGCTGGAGCGCTGCCGCGAAGCGGGTCAGACCCGTCCGACGCCGCTGATCCTGCGCTATCACCGGGGCGACTGGAACGCGCTGCACCAGGACCTGTACGGAGAGGTGTTCTTCCCCTTCCAGGCCCTGACCGTCCTCTCCGAGCCCGGGGTCGAGTTCGAGGGCGGCGAGTTCGTGCTCCTCGAGCAGCGACCCCGCGCACAGAGCCGAGCGCACGTCTTGACCCCGCCACAAGGCGCCTTCGTGATCTTTCCGACCCGCGAGCGACCCCACCCGGGCAAGAACGGCTACCACCGCATCGGGCTCCGCCACGGCGTCAGCACCGTGACCCGCGGCGAGCGGACCGCGCTCGGGATCATCTTCCACGACGCCCGCTAGCTGCCCGGCGGCGGGCTCTCGGAGCCGGAGCCCGCGCTCCCAGAGCCGGAGGCCGCGGTCCCAGGGCCGGCAGACGCGCCGGCGCCCACGGCCGCGGTGATCTCGCCGATGGCCGCCCGCTCAGGGTAGCTGACGGTGGCGCCATCCTCTCGGTGCGCGTTGGCCACTTTCTCCGCCAGCGTGAGCACGAACTTGCGATAGCCCTCGACCTCGTCCGGGCTCGCCTTGCCCTCGAGCAGCGCCACCGCGTCGCGCAGCTGCTGGAGGCCATGCTGCCTGAGCTCGTCGTAGGAGTGGTAGCGGGTGTGGTCGATCTCGGGCTTGGCCGCGACGATCTCGTCGAGCAGCTGGCTCGCCCCGTGCTGCTGGCGCGCCTCCACGTAGGCCTTGGCGATCGCGAACGTCTCCCGGATCGTGCCCCCGCGCCCGGCGGTGACCACGATCATGCCGGCGCTCGGCGGCGCCTCGAGCACGAGCTTCCACTCCTGCTCTGTGAAGTCAGCCCTTCCCGTCATCGCGTGCTCCTCTCGTAGGCTTGGCGCTCTCCGTGACGGGTAGAGTGGCGCACTATGGCCGACGATGACTCCGAGATCGGCCCCGGCACCGGCGCAGCGCCGAGCAAGAGCTCAGCCGCCCGCGCCGCGAAGATAGCTGAAGCGATTCTGCGCGCGCCATTGCTCGGCCCGGATCGCCCACCGCTCGTGGTCGCGCCACCGTTCGCCGACCTTCAGGTAGCGCTCCGAGAATCCCTCGCGGACGAAGCCGCAGCGCTGAACCAGCGCGATCGAGCCGGTGTTCCCGGGCTGGATGTTGGCCTCCAGACGATGAAGGTGGAGCTCGTCGAATGCCCGCGCCAGCATCAGCCGCATGGCCTCGGTCATGTACCCGTGCCCGGCGTACGCCGCCAGGGCGCCGTAGCCGACGAACGCGCTCTGGAGCGAGCCGCGGATGATCTCGCCGAGGTTGACGAAGCCGACGATCGCACCGTCCTGGCGACGGCACGCGAGCATCGGGTCGAACCGGTCATCGTCGACCCGGCGGAGCAGCGTGTCGAATGCTTCGGACGTGGTCGGGGCCTCCAGCCACGGACGGTGGAGCTTGCGGCTGGCTCGCATGGCGGCCAGGAACGGATCGCGGTCCCCGGGGGTCGGCGGACGCAACTCGACGCGCGACGCGGCGCGCCAGCCTGATCTCGGTGGCATCCCGACGATCATCTCGCCAAACGCCGGCGGATGTCAGCGGGCCGCGACGAACCCCTGCAGCAGGGCGGCGTCGCCGTTCGACTCGCCGCTGAGCCGGGAGGCCACGAGGTCGACCTGAACGGCGTACATCAGCGCGGCCGCGTCCTCTCGATCGAGCGCGGCCACGTACGCCGCGTAGGCCAGCGCCCGGTCCGGCACCGATGCATCTGAGAACCGCTGGTAGGCAGCATGCACCTCGGCGCATTCTTCTCTCCACGCGCAGTAGAACTCGAGCAGCCGATCGATCAGCTCGGCGTGGCGTTCGAGGGCGTTCGTGGCCTGCATGAAGCTGAAGCTAGTCCCGGCGGCGGCGGTTGAGAAGCACCAATCTGGCTTCGGATCTCCGGTCCAATCCGAGCCCGGCGTGGGCCGGTCCGCCCGAAGAACCGCCGGAGAGGCGTCAGACGGGCTCCGCGACGATGCTGATCCCGGCGGCCGACAGGTACGGATCGAGCCGCGCCAGCTCGACCACGCCCTCGGGGCCGAAGGCTCCGCGCGGGAGAACCGCGCGCGCTCGCGCATCCTGGAGGGCGTGGGCGAGCGCCAGCGTCGCGTGGGCCGCGCCCAGGTAGTCCCCGGCGCAGCGGATCGTCCTCGCCGCGATCCGGCTTCCTCGCCGCCGTAGGCAGACCCAATGGGCCACCGGCTCGCTGCTGGGGCCCGCTCGATCGGCGGCGACGGCGACCGGGCGCGACAGCTCCGCGAACGCGCCGCGCTCGTTCCGGGCCAGCAGAGAGTCGTGCACCGGGCGCTCGACGAAGCAGGCGTACGAACGCACCGGTCGCCAGCCCGCAAGATCGCCGATCCAGCCTCGCTCCGGTTCGGCGAAGCCGAGGCACTTGCGGGTCCCGAACGGGGGTGGGAGGGGCACCTCGACCGTGTCGTGCCGGGACCTCGCCGTCAGATGGCGATGTACGAACTCCGTGCCGCCGGGCCCGCAGGTCGCGGCGGCCGAGAACGTGAACACGACCTCGACCTCGTCGGCCTCGGGATGGGCCGTCAGCAGCTCGGCCGCGACCAGGTTGGTCAGCCCCGGGGCGATCCCCGCGCCGACCACGACCGTGCCGTGGGCGCCGGAGTGCAGCGCGCTCAGCGGCTCGACGTAGGCGACCGGCAACGCGGACGTGTTCAGGAGAACGCCGCCGTGCTCGATCACGAATCGCTCCGCGGTGGCGCCGGTGTGCGGGACGGTGTTGATGACGACGTCGACCCCCTCAAGCCCGGCGCGGATCGTCGCCGGCCGGTCGAGGTCGATCTGGCGCCAGCCGTCGTCGCGGTGGGCGACGCGGCTTCCCCGGAACACCTCCCAGCCCGCGTCCTCGAACACCTGCGCGCTGAGCGAGCCCAGCGCGCCGCCACCACCGATGACCAGCGCGCGCTCGCCGGTTGTCCCCAGCATGTGCACGCGGCCACCCTAGGTCAGACATTGGACCTTCGCCAAGGACCAATCACTGGCTACGATCTAAGACCAATGGACCTGCTCGTCAAGTTCGAGCCAGGTGCACCGCTGCATCGGCAGTTAGAGCGCCAGCTGCGGGACGCGATCCGCGCCGGCCGCCTGCGTCCGGGAGTCTCGCTCCCCGCGACCCGGATGCTCGCGGATGAGCTCGACGTCTCGCGGGGAGTCGTGGTCGAGGCGTACTCGCAACTGATCGCCGAGGGGTACCTCGTCGCCCGGCGGGGCGCCGGCACCGTCGTCGCCCATGCCTCCACCCCGCGCGACGGCGCCGCCGCCAGAGAGCGAAGCGGATCGCGGCGGATCCTCTACGACCTGCGGCCCGGCCAGCCTGACTTCGCGTCCTTCCCCCGCCAGCGGCTTCTCGCCGCCACATCGCGCGCCATGCGCCGGGTCCCCGACAGCGATCTCACCTACGGCGACCCTCGTGGCGTCAAGGAGCTGCGCACGGCCGTCAGCGACTACGTCGGACGCGTGCGCGCGGCGGTCGCCGAGCCCGAGAACGTGGTCGTGTCCTCCGGTCTGGCCCACGGGCTGACCAACGTCTGGTTCGCGCTGCGGCAACGCGGCGCGAAACGGGTGGCGGTCGAGGATCCGGGCTGGCGCTGGCAGGCGCGCACGGCCGAACATGCCGGCCTGACTCCGGTCCCGGTCCCGGTCGACGACCGAGGACTGGTGGTCGAGGAGCTCGAGCGGTTGAACGTCGACGCGGTCGCGGTGACACCCGCCCATCATTTCCCCACCGGCGTCGTGATGAGCCCCGACCGGCGCTCGGCGCTGCTCGACTGGGCCCGCCGCCGTGACGCCCTGATCCTCGAGGACGACTACGACGCCGAGTACCGCTATGACCGCGAGCCCGTCGCAGCCCTCCAGGGCATGGATCCCGATCACGTCGCCTTCTGCGCCACGGCCAGCAAGACACTGGCGCCGGCCATGCGCATTGGCTGGATCCTCCTGCCGCGCCGTTACGTCGAGGACGTCACCAAGCAGTACGTCGTCACCTGGGCCAGCCCGTCGTCCGTCCAGCAGATCGCGCTGGCCGATTTCCTCTCCTCGGGCGAGCTCGACCGTCACATGCGCCGCACCCGCCGCCTGTACCGACGCCGCCGGGACGCGCTGGCAGCGGCGCTGGCCGAGTACCTGCCCCAGGTTCGGATCGGGGGGGCGGCGGCCGGGCTGCATCTGCTGGCGTGGCTCCCCGAAGGCGCGGACGAGAGCGCGATCGCCGGCGCCGCCCGCCGGCGCGGGGTGGCAGTGCACGCGATCCACCGCCACTGCACGTGCGTGGCGCCGATGCCGCCGGCGCTGATCCTCGGCTATGCACAGCTGGCCGAGCCCGCCCTGCGCCACGCGGTGCAGGAGCTCAGCGCCGTCATGGGCTAGATGGAATCAATCAACTGAGGGCGCGCTCGGGATCCAGCCTTCCGGGTGGTCCCTTGAACCGGCCGTCAATTGGATCTTCTCGGCTGCTCGTGGCGCGCCTAGATTCGGCGGCGAGCGGTCACGAGGAGCCCGGCGATGAATCTCGGGCCGAGGCGATGTCTAAACCGATGAAGGCTGATGAGCATCGACGGAAAGGAACCAGGAGCTATGACCCCGGATAACCGAAACCGCTGGATTGCCCTGATCCTGTTGTGCATGGGGTCGCTGATGATCGTCCTCGACACGACGATCGTGAACGTGGCGCTGCCGTCGATTCGTGGCGACCTGCACTTCTCGCAGACATCGCTGGCGTGGGTGGTGAACGCCTACATGCTGACCTTCGGCGGCTTTCTGCTGCTGGGCGGACGGCTCGGCGACCACTTCGGCCACCGCCGGCTGTTCATCGGCGGGATCGCCCTGTTCACGCTGGCCTCGCTCGCGTGCGGGCTCGCCGACGCGAGGGGCCTGCTCGTCGCCGCGCGAGCGGTCCAGGGGTTCGGCGGCGCCGTTGTCTCGGCGGTCTCGCTGTCGCTGATCGTGTCCCTGTTCGTCGAGCCCGCCGACCGGGCCAAGGCGATGGGCGTGTTCGGATTCGTGGCTGCCGGCGGCGGCACGATCGGGGTTCTGCTCGGCGGCGTGCTGACCGATCTCCTCGACTGGCACTGGATCTTTCTCGTCAACGTCCCGATCGGCATGGGCGTCTCGCTGGCGTCGCTGCGGGTGCTGCCGGCCGGCCGCCCGAGTGAGACCCGCAGCCGCCTCGACGTGGCCGGCGCGGTGATCGTGACCTCCGGGCTGATGCTCGCCGTGTACGCGATCGTCAACGGCAACCACGCCGGGTGGCTCTCGGCTCAGACCATCGGTCTGCTGGCGGCCGCGGCGGCGCTGATCGCGACCTTCCTCGTCGTCGAGTCGCGGGTCCGCTCGCCGCTGATGCCCCTCGGTCTGTTCCGGCGCCGCAACCTCTCGACGGCCAACGGCGTCGGCGTGCTGTGGGCGGCGGCGATGTTCGCCTGGTTCTTCCTCTCCGCGCTGTATCTGCAGTTGGTCCTCGGCTACAGCCCGCTCGAGGTCGGGCTCGCATTCCTGCCCGCGAACCTGATCATGGCGGCGCTGTCGCTCGGTCTGTCGGCCAAGCTCGTGATGCGGTTCGGGATCAAGCCGCCGCTCGTCTGCGGCCTGGGGCTGGCCGCGGTCGGCCTCGCGCTGCTGGCACGCGTGCCGGTGCACGGCCACTTCGTCGTCGATGTGCTGCCCAGCATGATGCTCCTCGGCTTCGGCGCCGGGACCGCGTTCAACCCGGTGCTGCTGGCGGCGATGGGGGATGTCGAGCAGAGCGAGGCCGGCCTGGCCTCGGGGATCGTCAACACCTCGTTCATGATGGGCGGCGCGCTGGGGCTGGCGGTCCTGGCCAGCGTCGCCGCGTCGCGCACCGGCCACCTGCTCGCGGACGGCGACAGCCATCTCAGCGCGCTGGTGGGCGGCTACCACGTCGCCTTCATGATCGGGGCCGCGTTTGCCGCGCTCGCCGCCGTCCTGAGCGCCTGGCTCTTGCGAGCGCCGGCCGGCGAACCGTCGGCCGAGTACGGCGAGGGCGTCGCCCACCGCGAGCGCGAGCTTGCCGAGGCGAACGCGTAAGCGCGCGTCAAGCTGTGCGCCCGCGGCCCGCTCACGGTCGGCCCCACTCCATTAGGCTGAGACGGCCATGCCGCGCAACCCGGACCCGATCACGCTGTTCGACGTCGCCAAGCGGGCGGTCGAGATCTGCGACCCGGGCGCCGACGATTCCCGGCTCGGCGAGCTTCTGGCCCAGTTCGAGGATTCCGACGAGCCCGTGACGGCGATCCAGAACCTCGAGGAGCGGGCCGCGATCGCGGCCGAAGGCGTCGACGTCGGAATCGAGGATCCGGCAGTCTCGATGGCCGTGGCCACAATCCTCTATCTGGCCCGTCGCCGCGACGAGCTCCACGACCACCCGAGCAAGATCCTCCGCCTCGCCGCCCGGGCGGAGTGGAAGGGCGATCCGCCCGAGCAGGTGGTCGAGTGGCTTGCCGATCGCGGCGTCGCGGTATGAACGGCGCCCCGGGTCGCCTTCGAGCGGCGCCCCGGCCACCGTGGCGCTAGGGTGAGCTGATCGCCTACGAGCCGCAGCTGATCATCGAGATTCCACGCGCCGGCGCCGTCGACCGGCAGCTCACGGAGCAGCCGCCGCCGGGCATCGCCGGCGTTGACGTGGTGGTCGAACGCGGACCGACCGACGAGGAGGGCGTGCTCGAGCCGCCCAGCGCCGGCGAGGTCGTGCTGTCCGTGCCCTCGCCGGAGGCGCTGGCGCGCGAGGCCGACGAGGTCCGCCGCGTGATCGCGCACGCGGGCATCGGCCTCGAGCCGCTCGTGGTCGAGGTCGAGGCCGCCGATGAGCTGCGCAAGGAGGAGTTGGCCGCGGTGCTCGAGGCTGCGGCTCAGAGCACGCGCCCGGTGATCCTGCGCATCATCCGAAACGCCTGACCGGCGGCCGGCGGCTTCAGACGGGGTCCTGCGAGCTGTAGGGCTCGTCCTCGCCGCGCACGTCCCGGTAGCGGCGATCGAACAGCTCGAGCACCGCGGTCACGTCCGAGGGCCCGCGCAATCCGTGGCCGACCCCGACCGAGTCGGGCGTGGTCTCGGCCGGCTCCGCGTCACCGTGCTCGATCAGCTCGTCGTGCTCGCCTTCCAGGACGGCCAGCTCGGCGACGCCGCGATCGCGATATAGCACGCCGAGCTCGGCGTGCTCGTAGAGGACCAGGGCGGCGCCGTCGGCTCGCCGCTCGATCCGCACTCCGGGCCACGTGGCCAGCTCGTTGGCGACCTCGTCGACGAACGCGCTGGCGCGGGGCATTGGCCGGATCCTAGCTACGCCCTGTGGTGGTTGACGACCTCGATGTTGTTGCCGTCCGGATCGAGCACGTAGGCGGCGTAGTAGCCGGGGTGATACCGGGGGCGCTCGCCCGGCAGGCCGTTGCTGCGGTAGCCGATGTCGGTCGCGGCCCGATGGAATCGATCGACATCGCCGTCGTCGTCGGTCGGAAAGGCCAGGTGGAGGTTCTCGGTCGCCGGTCCGGCCACGAGCGAGAACGAACCGCTGGCGCCGGCGAAGGCCACGCGCTCGGGCGTCTCGCGCGCCAGTCGCAGGCCGGCATGCGGCGCGATCGTCTCGTAGAACCGCTTGCTCGCCGCCAGGTCGGCGACGCGCACCCAGAGGTGGTCGATGATCCCTCCGCGGCGGAGCGTGTCGTGGGTGACGGCCTCGGCGCTGTTGCCGTCTGGATCGAGCAGGAACGCTCCGTAGTAGTCATCGCCGTACTGCGGCCTCGGGCCCGGCTGTCCATCGCTGGCGTATCCGGCCTCGGTCCCTGCTCGCCAGAACTCGTGGACCTGCTCGCGGGTGGGGGAGACGAAACCGACGTGGAGGCCCCGGGTCACCGGATGCCCGGGCTCGGCGCCGGTGAGCATGAACTCCCGCCACTCCGAGAACGACCCGGTCCGATACGTCTCATCGATCCCGAGCCGCGTCAGGACGGCGTTGTAGAAGCGCTCCGACGCGGGCCTGTCGGCGACGCGGATCGTCACATGGTCGAACACGGGCAAGCGACACTGTAGCCACGGCGAACCGGCGGCTCGCGGGGCGCGTAGTCTCCGCGCGATGCGCGCGGAGCCGGAGCCAACGACCGATCTCGGCGCCATCCGCGCTCTGTGTGAGCAGACGCTGCGTCGCAGCTGGCGCGAGGGAGCCCGTGAAACCGACGGTGTGCGCTTTGCCTATACGCGCCCGAGTCCGGGTCATTACCCGTTCCAGTGGTACTGGGACTCGTGCTTCACGGCGATTGTGTGGCGGCGGTTCGACCCGGCCCGCGCGCGAGCGGAGCTGGAGTCATTGCTGGCCGCGCAGCGCGAGGACGGGTTCATCGGGCACACGATCTTCTGGGACACGCCCCTGAACGAGCGCCAGCGGCTGACCTACAACGTGCTCTCGCCCGAGGCGCCGACGACCGCGAGCATCCAGCCGCCGGTGCTCGCCTGGGCGTGGCGGATCGTGGTCGGCGAGCCGTCGCGGGTCCCGGCGATCGTGGCCCACTACGAGTGGCTGGCTCGCAATCGCGACCTCGACGGAGACGGGCTGATCTGGATCGTGCAGCCCGACGAGTCGGGCCTTGACTCCTCGCCGCAGTTCGATGCCGTCTGGGGCGCTCGCGCCCACGGCCTGCCCGCGTTTGTGCTCCTGGTGCACCGCAATCGCGAGCTCGGCTACGACCTGCGCCGCGTGCTCGACGCCGGCGGTCCGGTGTGCTGCGAGGTGGCGATGAACGTTTTGCATTCGTTGTCGCTGATGGCGCTCGGCCGGCCCTCGCTGACCGGCGCGATCGTGGCCCGGATGTACGACGAGCGAGCCGGTCTGTTCCGTCCCCTGGCCCGGCCCGAGCCGGACCACGTGCCCACGGTGACGTGGGCGGCGCTGGCACCGCTGGCGCTCCCGGATCTGCCCGAGGAGATCGGCCGGCGGCTCGTGGAGGAGCATCTGCTCGATCCGGGACGGTTCTGGCTGCCCGTCCCGCCGCCATCGGTCCCGGCCGGCGATCCCGCCTTCTCGGTCAAGGACACGACGCTCGGGCTGAGGCGTTACTGGCGCGGTCCCACCTGGATCAATGCTGCCTGGCTGGGTGGCTGGGGCTCGTCCGGCTCGGGTACACGACGCAGGCCGACGCGCTGCGCGCCCGCGTCGGCGCCGCCATCGGCGCCCATGGCCTGCGCGAGTACTACGACCCCTATACCGGGCGCGGGATGGGCGCGGTCGAGTTCGGCTGGTCGACGCTGGTGATGGAGATGCTCGAGCCGGACCCCCGCGCCCCGGCGAGCTATCTCGACGGGTACGCCACTACGAATCGGCGAGGAAGAACGGATTGCTGATGTTCAACCCCGCGGCCTGCCCGAGCGCCCGCAGCTGCTGAAGCCACAGCGTGTAGTAGGTGACCACGACGGGCGGGATCGCCTGCTTGTCCTTGCCCGTCTGTGGCACGGGGACACCACGCGGGAGCGGGGTACTCGGGCTGGGGCGCGACGACGCCTCAACCCCGAGGCGGTTCATCTCGATCGCCCGGCCGTAAAGCCCGGGCGCCGGGACCCTGGTCGGGGGCCGCCGCTGGGCGGCCGCGATCGAGGGGAAGCTGCCCACCCGGGTGATGAAGTTGCGGTTGGGAGCGCCGACGACGCCAGACCACAGCAACTTCGTGTCGCTGCGGTTCCAGTTGAACTCGGGCACGACGTTGCGAAAGTCGGTGAGCTCCCGCAGATCGTGGGTGCGGACATCGACCATGAACAGGTCGCTGCGGAAGTTGGGGTCGGAGAAGTCGGCCAGAAACTGGATCGTGCCCGTCGAGCCGGCGTCCGGCGCATCGAAGCCAGTGCGCTGGGCGGCGGCGATGACCTGGTCATACCACGAGCCGGTGGGCGAGTTGCGGTTGCTCATGAAGATCACCTCGCGCATGTCGGGGGTGAACGCTGCCTGCTCCTGGTAGACGGGGAGGTCATCGGTGATCTGGGTCACGCGCGGGTGGGCCGGGGACGCGCCGCGACCGTAGAGCCGCATGAAGTACAACTGTTGGTGCATCCACCCGGGCGGCGTCGACTGGTAGGGCGACTCGCGGGGGCCAAACGCGGTGAACAAAAAGCCGCTTCCATCGGGCGCCCAGTGCTGGGTCTCGTACACGCCGTAGGCGGGGCCGACGACCCGCACGTGAGTCAGATGGGGCTTGCCGTGCCTGGCGGCGACGAAGTCGGCGAGCATGATCTCCCAGCGCTGACCTCCTTGCGAGAGCGGGTAGGCCTCCGTCCTGGTCCAGACCAGATGGCGGCCGTCGGGGGACCAGTAGGGGTGGTAGTTGTCGTAGGCAATGCCGCCCGGCACGTCGTACTCGAGGCCGTTGCCGGGGTCGCTGCTCCTGGTCAGCCGGGTCACGTCGCTCCCATTGGGGCGCATCACGTACAGGTCCCCGCCGTAGCCGCCCAAGCATGGATTCCCGAAGTGCTCGGGCTGCTCGCCGTAGGAGCAGAACAGGATCCAGCCGCCCTGAGGCCGCTGCTCGGGGAAGCCGTTGGGGCCGCGCAGCCTCCCGCAGGTCAGGCAGTGCATGCCCGAGCCGTCCAGCCGGGATCGGTAGACCTGCAGGATCCCGGAGCGGTCGTCCTCCTGGGAGAGCACATCGCCGGTGCGCGTCCAGGTCGGCGTCTGCCCGAAGGTGTGAGAGTTCGCGGTGGACTTGGAACGGGGCCGAGAAGTACGGCCCGGGGACGGACGGCGCGTCGGCGGCTCGCGCGCCGGCAGCGAGGGCCCCGGCCGGCGCCACCACCGCGGCCGGCGCCACCGCGGCCAGCGCCACCGCCGCCGCGGCGGCGAGCCCGATCGATCCGAGGGCGTGGCGGCGCACGGCGTGGGAGAGTAGTCATTTGACCACGCAGGGAGCACATATGCTGGCCGGCTGAGATGCCCGCGCCGCTCGAGCGCTACTTCGTCGTGCCTCACACGCACTGGGATCGCGAGTGGTATCGCCCGTTCGAGCATTTCCGGCTGATGCTGGGGAGCGTCGTCGACGAGGTGCTCGACACGCTCGAGCGCGACCCGGAGTTCACCTCGTTCACGCTCGACGGGCAAGCGGTGGTGCTCGAGGACTACGTCGCCGTCCGGGCCGAGAACGAGCCACGGCTGCGGTCGCTGATCGAGTCCGACCGGATCGAGATCGGCCCCAGCTACGTGCTTCCCGACGAGTTCCTGGTCGGTGGCGAAGCACTCGTCCGCAACCTCCTGATCGGTCGCGCGGTCTGCGAGCGTTTCGGCGGCCAGCCATCGCCGGCCGGCTACCTGCCCGACAGCTTCGGTCATCCGCTGCAGCTGCCGCAGATCCTCGCCGGCTTCGGGATTGACAGCTTCCTGTTCTCACGCGGGCTCGGCGACCAGCTCGACGAGCTCGGCGTCGCGTTCAACTGGGTCGCGCCGGACGGCAGCGCGGTGCTGGCGCTCCAGCTCCTCGCCGACTACAGCAACTTCGCCGACGTGGCCGGCGCCGACGACGGCGAGGCCCGGGTGCGGGCGCTGCGGGAGCGGTTCGGGCCGGCTCTGGCCCGGGCCGACGCCCACGAGGTCGTCCTGTGCAACGGCACCGATCACTCGCGCCTGCAGCCCGAGATGCCGGCGGTGTGCGCCGAGCTCGAGCGCCGGATCCCCGGCTCGGCGTTCACGATCGCCAAGTACAGCGACTACGTGTCGGCGCTGCGGACGGCCGAGCTCCCCTCCTGGACGGGGGAGCTGCTGGGCAGCCGTCTGCAGAACGTCCTGCGCGGCGTCAACTCCGCCCGGGTGTACCTCAAGCAGGCCAACGAGCGTGCCGAGCAGCGGCTGCTGAGCGTCGAGACACTCGCGGCGCTGTGCACGCTGCGCGTGGGCACGAGCTTTCCGCTCGAGGACTTCACCTTGGCCTGGCGGGAGCTTCTCAAGTGCCAGCCGCACGACTCGATCTGTGGCTGCTCGTGCGACGAAGTCCACCGCGACATGCTCGCCCGCTACGCCTCGCTGGACCGCACGCTCGACTTTCTCGCCGGCGACGCGGTGGCCGAGCTCGACGGCAGCGCCGACGACGGCCGGCTTGGCCTCGTCAACTCGTTGCCGTATGCCCGTTCCGGAACTGTGCGGGTTCAGGGGGCCGGACCGACGAACGTCGAGCTCAGCGGGTTCGAGGCCCGGACCGTCGAGCTGGCGCCGGTGGCGACCGCTGCGCCGCGGCAGGGCGACAGCATCGAGAGCGACGGGTTCAGGGTGCAGGTCGCCGCTGACGGCACGCTGGCAATCGAAGACCTCGACCGCGGACGGCGCTTCGAACGGCTGCATGCGCTCGAGGACGAGCTTGACATGGGCGACCTCTACAACTTCTGCCCCGTCCAGGGAGCGTGCGTGCGGCGAAGCTCGGTTGCCTCGGCGCGGATCCTCTCCGAGGGGCCGGTGTGCTGGGAGCTCGAAGTCTCCTATCACGGCGAGGTGCCCTCCGGCCTCGACGATGCGCTGCGGCCGCAGCCGGAGACGGTCGCGCTGTCGCTGACGACGGTGGTTCGACTGATCCGGGGCAGCGGCCGGGTCGAGTTTGAGACGACGATTGACAACCGCGCCACCGATCACCGGCTCCGGGTCGTGTTTCCGGTCGGGGACGCTCCCGGACCGGTTCGCGCCGAGGGCCAGTTCGCGCTCGTCGAGCGCCCGATCGCCCCGCCTGAGCCCCGCGCCGAATGGTGCGAGCCCCCCGATGCGACCCAGCACACCGCCGGCGCCGTGGCCCTTGGCCCGATCGCGCTCCTCACCCGCGGCCTCCCCGAGTACGAGGCTCGCGCCGGCGAGCGCGGCGCCGAGCTGTGCCTGACGATGCTGCGCTGCGTCGGGGTCATCTCCCGGGCGGCCAATGTGATCTCGACGCGGCCGGTCGCGGCCGGGCCGCAGGTGCCGACGCCAGAGGGCCAATGCCTCGGGCGCCACGTGCTCGAGTACGCGCTCCGGTTCGATGCCGACGCGCTCGGCGAGGTTGCGCTGCTGCGCGAGTCCCAGGACTACCGACGCCCGTTCCTCGCCGTCGCGCCCGGGGTTCGGTTCGCGCCCCCGCTCGGGCTCGAGGGCGACATCGTCTTCTCCTGCCTGAAGGGCGCCGAGGACGGGGACGGGCTGATCATGCGCGCGTTCAACCCCGGTCCGGAGACGACCACGGCGCGCGTGCTCGGGCCGGTGGCGGTGGAGCGGGTCCGGCTCGACGAGTCCGGCGCCTCACCGGCCGCGAACGGCGCGGTCGAGGTCGGCCCCGGGCAGATCGTCACGCTGCGGCTGCGACCGGCGCGGTCCGGGGGGCCGTAGCGTTCAGCGTTCAGATCAGCGGGGGGACGACGGCGTCGATCAGGTGGGGCCCGGGCTCGGCAATCGCCTGTTCCAGCTGCTGGGCGAGCTGCTCGCAGGTCTGGGCACGCGAGGCGGCCACGCCCATGCCTTCGGCGATCTTGGCGAAGTCCATGTCCGGGGCCGACAGGTCAAGGAGCGCCTTCGCGGCAGGGCCGCCGAGGTGGGCGCCGACGCGCTGCATCTCGAGCCGGAGGATCGCGTAGGCGCGGTTGTTGAGGATGATCGTGGTGATGTCCAGGCGCTCTCGCGCCTGCGTCCACAACGAAGAGATCGTGTACATCGCGCTGCCGTCGGACTGGAGGTTGATCACCGGGCGGTCGGGGGCGGCGATCGCGGCACCGGTGGCCGCGGGCATGCCCTGGCCGATGGCGCCGCCGGTGAGCGTGAGCACGTCGTGGCGGGGGGCGCCCGCGGTGGCCACGGGAACGAGGGCGCCGGAGGTGTTTGATTCGTCGGAGATGATCGCCTGATCGGGGAGCAGAGCGGCGAGCACATCGGGCCAGTTCTGTGCCGTCAGCTCTCCCGTGGGCAGTGGGGGGCGGTTGGCCGGCGCCACCGTGGGCTCGGCGTCCGCGGCCACCTGCTCGGCCAGGTCCTGGAGGGCGCCGACCACGTCCTGGGCCCGGTCGGCGAGTGTGTGGATTTGCGCGCCTTCCGGCGTGAGGTCGCTGGGCTTGCCCGGGTAGGCAAAGAACGTCACCGGGGCGCGAGCGCCGGCCAGGATCAGGTGCCCCACCCCGTCGAGCTGCGCGGTGGCCTGCTCGGCGAAATAGCCGAGCCGCTCGATCGCCGGCAGCCCGGCGCCGCGCTCGAGGCGGGCAGGGAAGGTCTCCGCGAACACCCTGGCGCCGGTCGCGTTGGCGATCGCGCCGGCGGCGCGCAGCCCGGGCTCGCGGCAGGCCGGTCCGCCGATCAGCAGCGCGGCCGGTTCGCCGGTGCGGAGCACGTCGGCGACGGCGCCGATCACGTCTGCGGGCACGGTCGCCCGTGCGCGGGCCGGCGGCGCGTCGGCGATCTCACCGCCGTCGCCCCATGAGGTGTCGGCGGGCAGGATCAGGGTCGCCACCCGGCCCGGCGGTTCGGTCGCGGCGGCGACGGCGGCTGCGGCATCGGCGCCGAGACTCGGCGGTGCTGTTGCAGCGACGCACCCACCCCTCCAGGGACCCGGCGAGCGCTTCGATGTCGGACTCCAGCGGCGCGTCGTACTGCTTGTGGTAGCTCGCGTGGTCACCGACGATGTTCACGATCGGGGTGTAGGCACGCCGCGCGTTGTGCAGGCTCGCCATCGCGTTCCCGAGCCCGGGCCCGAGGTGCAGGAGCGTGGCCGCGGGCTTCTCGGCCATTCGCCCGTAGCCGTCGGCGGCGCCGGTGACGACGCCTTCAAACAGGCCGAGCACCCCGCGCATCTCTGGGACCTCGTCGAGCGCGGCGACGAAGTGCATCTCGGAGGTGCCGGGGTTGGCGAAGCACACCTCGACGCCGGCGCCGGCGAGGCTGCGGATCAGGGACTGAGCACCGTTGGTTGTGGTCACGATGGGCTCCATGGTCGTGGAAGAGGCGATTCCAGGTCAGGCACGGTAACTCGCTGCTGACCGCGCCGCGGTGCTGCTGACCGCGGCCCGGTGCTGCTCCCCGCGGCGTGGTCTTGCCCGCGCGGGTGTCAGGCCGTGACGGGGCGTCCGCCGGCGCGCACCAGCTCGGCCACGACGACAGCGTTGTTGTGGTCGCGGTCGCGGGCGGCGTAGAGGATCGTCACCGGCCGCTTCCTGGCGCGCGCAGTCAGCTCCTCGACCTGGCGGGCGTGGCCGCCAAGCTCCGTCAGGTAGCGAGTGCGGAACTCCTCGAAGCGCTCGGGGACGTGGTCAAACCATTTGCGCAGCTGATCGCTGGGCGCCAGCTCGCGCGCCCACTCGTCCAGCTGCGCGCGCTCCCGGCTGACGCCCCGGGGCCAGATGTGGTCGACCAGGACGCGGTAGCCGTCGCCCGGCTCGGCCGGGTCGTAGATCCGCTTGATCCGAACGTCGGGCGCCATTGCGGCCCTCAGCGTAGGCGACGACGGCTCTCCACCCGGCCGTTTCCAGGATGGTGGGGGGAACGCCGGGCGCGGACCCGCAGTCCCAGGGCGCACAATCGTCGGCACACGGCGGCGTCCGAGCGTCCCAGCAGCTCCGCGAGCCGCGCCGGATTGAGCGCGTGGAGCAGGCGCAGCAGCTCGTCCTCCTCCGGAGTCCACCGCCGACGGTGGCGGGGCGCCGGCTCCGGCGCCGGTGGGCTGATCCCGCGCCGCCTTGCCCGACGGCGGATCGCCTCTGGGGTCCGGCGCAGCCGCTGAGCCACGGCCTCGAGCGTGCCCCCGCTCGCGGTCAGCGCCATCAGCAGCTCGTCGTCGCGGCCGCTCCAGCGCCGGGCGTAGCTGATCACCCCGAGCCTCCGCGCTCGCGCGGCCACGCTCATGGCGCTGCGATGCGGCAGCTGGCGGGCGATCTCGGCATACGGCAGCGCGCTGGTGTAGCCGTCGCGGATCACCGCGTCCTCCCATTCGGCGAAGCGGCGGCGCGACCGCGGCTGGTGCAGCCCGAGGTGCTGCGCGTGCAGGCGCAGCGCATCGGGCGAGCGGCCCAGGCGGTGGGCCAGTGCGATCAGATCACCGCGCTCGCTGACGCACGCGCGGACCGCCGTGTCCTCATGGGGCAGGTACGGGCGTCCCGCCGGGCGAGAGCTCAGCCCAACCGGCAAGCCCCTGCTCAGGCCGCCTCGTTGCGGTAGTAGGCGGCGTTCACCTCGATGTAGCTCTGCCATTCGTCGGGCACCTGATCCTCGGCGAAGATCGCGTCGACGGGGCACGCCTCAACGCACGCGTCGCAGTCGATGCACTCCTCGGGGTCGATATAGAGCATCTCGACCTGGTCGTAGCCCGGCTCGTCGGGCGTGGGGTGGATGCAGTCGACCGGACAGACCTCCACGCACGAGTCGTCCTTGGTCCCGATGCACGGTTCGGCGATTACGTAGGTCATGGAGCAGCGTCCTCCGAGGAGTTTTGCGATCCAAGCTAGGAAAATACCACCAGACCGACTTTAGCGAGGGAGGCTATGCGAAACTGTCGCTCGTGGCTGCTGGTGGGTCAGACGGTCCTGGCGACGTACTGGCCCAGCCGACGCGCGCGCGGCTGTTCGCGCACCTGGCGGCGCTCGGGCGGCCGGCGGGGACCAACGAGCTGGCGGCGGAGCTGGGACTTCACCCCAGCGGGGTGCGCGTTCACCTCGAGCGCCTGCGCGGCGCCGGTCTGATCGCTCGCGAGCGCATGCCTCAGACCATTGGGCGTCCCCGAGACAGCTGGTCGATCGCTCCTGATGCCCTTCCCGGCGGCGAGCCCCGGGACGCCTACCCCCGCCTAGCCCGCTGGCTGGCCCGCAGCATTCCCGCCCGCCCGGGACGGCTGCGCGAGGTCGAAGCCGCCGGCCGTGAGCTGGGCCGCGAGCTCCCCTCCACCCGCGCCGGAGATCCGGCCGATCAGTCGATGGGCCGGGCCCTCACCGCCCTGGGCTTCGCACCCCAGCGCCAGCCCACCAGCGCGGGGCGAGTCGTGTTCAGGCTCGGCAACTGCCCCTATCGCGAGGCGGTCCACGAGAACCAGCCGGTCGTCTGCGCCCTGCACCGTGGGCTCACCCGGGGGCTGCTGGACGAACTCGATCCGGCGGCGCGGCTGACCGAGTTCGTGCCCAAGGACCCGGATCGCGCGGGCTGTCTGATCGAAGTCAACGGCTTGGCGCGGACGTGACCGAAGGGCCACCAACTTTTGCGAGGCGATCTATGAAAAGCTGTGGGGATGGCTAACAGCCCGCTGCTCGAGGCCCATCGGTTTCTACGCCGGGGGCCGGTATCCGAGGAGGGCTGGAGTCAGCTGGTGGCCAAGGATCGCGACTGGGAGCGCTCGTATCGTGGTCGATGGGCACACGACAAGGTGGTGCGCTCGACGCACGGGGTGAACTGCACCGGGTCGTGCTCGTGGAACGTGTACGTGAAGGACGGAATCGTCACCTGGGAGTCGCAGGCGGTCGATTATCCCTCGACGGGACCGGAGATGCCCGAGTACGAGCCCCGGGGCTGTCCCCGGGGGGCGTCGTTCTCCTGGTATCAGTATTCGCCGCTGCGATTGAAGTACCCGTACGTGCGGGGGAGCCTGCTGGCCATGTTCCGAGAGGCGCGGGCGCGGCTGGGCGATCCGGTGGAGGCATGGCGGGAGATCGTCGAGGACGCCGACAAGGCCCGGCTCTACCGGCGCCAGCGCGGCAAGGGCGGGTTCGTGCGCGCGTCGTGGGACGAGGCAGTGGAGATGATCGCCGCCGCCCACGTGCATACGATCAAACGCTATGGCCCCGACCGGGTGGTGGGCTTCTCGCCGATCCCCGCGATGTCGATGGCCTCCTACGCCGCCGGGAGCCGTTTCATCGCGCTGATCGGCGGCACGATCCTCTCGTTCTACGACTGGTACGCGGACCTGCCGCCGGCCTCGCCGCAGACGTTCGGCGACCAGACCGACGTCCCCGAGTCCGGAGACTGGTGGAACGCCGGCTACCTGCTGATCTGGGGGACGAACCTGCCCACCACGCGCACCCCCGATGCGCACTTCATGGTCGAGGCTCGCTACCGCGGCCAGAAGGTCGTGGTCGTCTCGCCGGACTACGCCGAGCACACGAAGTTCGCCGATGATTGGCTCGCCGCCGAGCCAGGCACCGACGGCGCGCTGGCGATGGCGATGGGCCACGTGATCCTGAAGGAGTTCTACGTCGATCGCCAGGTGCCCTACTTCCGCGACTACGCGCGGCGGTTCACCGATCTGCCGCTGCTGGTGACGCTGCGCCAGCGCGGCGACGGCTACGTCCCCGACCGCCTTCTGCGCGCGTCCGACCTCGAGGATGGCGGCGGCGAGCGCGAGCATGCCGAGTGGAAGCCGGTGGTGCTCGACGAGGCGACCGGCCAACCGGCGGTGCCCTCGGGGTCGGTCGGTCATCGCTACGGCGAGCCTGGCCGGTGGAATCTGCGGCTGGGCGGGGTCGAGCCGGCGCTGACGCTGTTCGAACGCGCCCGCGAGCGCGTCGCTGTCGACGTGCCGCGGTTCGACGTCGGTGGCGAAGGCGGCGAGACGATCAGGCGCGGGGTGCCCGTGCTGCGCGTCGGCGGGCACGCGGTGACCACCGTGCTCGACCTGATGCTGGCCCAGTACGGCGTGGTCCGCGAGGGGATGCCCGGACGGTGGCCGGACGGCTACGACGACCCGGAGCCGAGCACGCCGGCCTGGCAGGAGCAGATCACCGGCGTCGAGCGCCATCTGGCGGCGCGCGTCGCCCGCGAGTTCGCCCGCAACGCCGAGCTCACCAAGGGCCGGTCGATGATCGCGATGGGCGCCGGTACCAACCACTGGTTTCACTCCGATCAGACCTACCGGACGTTTCTGGCCCTGGTCATGTTGTGCGGCTGCGAGGGTGTGGGCGGCGGCGGCTGGGCCCATTACGTCGGCCAGGAGAAGGTCAGGCCGCTGGCGGGCTGGCAGACGGTGGCGTTCGCACTCGACTGGGTGCGCCCGCCGCGCCACCAGTCGGGCACGCCCTTCTTCTACCTGGCCACAGACCAGTGGCGCTACGAGCGCTACCAGCCGGCGGACCTGGCCTCGCCGCTGGGACGCGGGCTGCTCCAGGGCAAGCACATCGCCGACGTCAACGCGCTCGGCGCGCGGCTCGGGTGGCTGCCGTCGTTCCCGAGCTTCGATCGGAGCTCACTGGACCTGGTCGACGAGGCGGAGCGCGCCGGCCGCGAGCCGGCCGAGCACGTGGTCGGGGAGCTGCGGGCGGGGCGCCTGCGGTTCGCCTGCGAGGATCCCGACGCGCCGGTCAACCGCCCCCGGGTGATGACGGTGTGGCGGGCGAACATCCTCGGCTCCTCGGGCAAGGGCCATGAGTACTTCCTCAAGCACCTGCTGGGAACGACCGAGAACGCGGTCCGGGCCGAGGAGTCGCCGCCCGAGCTGCGCCCCCGCGAGGTGGCCTGGCACGAGCAGGCGCCGGAAGGCAAGCTCGACCTGCTGACCACGATCGACTTCCGGATGACCTCCAACGCGCTGTTCTCCGATGTCGTGCTGCCGGCGGCGACCTGGTATGAGAAGTACGACCTCTCCTCCACCGATCTGCACCCGTTCGTGCACACCTTCAACCAGGCGGTGCCGCCGCCGTGGGAGTGCAAGTCGGACTGGGAGGCCTTCGGACGGATCGCCCAGCGCTTCTCCGAGCTGGCCGAGGATCACCTCGGGGTGCGGCGGGACCTGATCGCGGCGCCGTTGCTGCACGACACCCCGGATGAGGTCGCCCAGCCCCTGGGCGAGGTCCGGGACTGGCGCGCGGGCGAGTGCGAGCCAGTGCCTGGTCGGACGATGCCGAAGCTGATCGTGGTCGAGCGCGACTATCCGGCGGTGGCGCAGAAGTGGCGGGCGCTGGGACCGCTGGTCGAGGAGCCCGGCACGGCGGTGAAGGGCGCCAGCTGGAAGGCGGTCCAGGAGGTGGCCGAGCTGCGCGGGGCCAACGGCGAGGTGCGGGGCGGAGTCGCCGACGGCCGGCCGTCGCTGGAGCGCGTCGAGCACGCCTGTGAGGCGATCCTGATGCTGTCCGGCACCTGCAACGGCCGTCTGGCCGTGGAGGGTTTTCGCGCCCTGGAGCGCACGACCGGGGTCGAGCTGGCCGATCTCGCCGGCCCCCGGGCGGGCGACCGGATCACCTTCGGCGATGCCCAGGTGCAGCCGCGGACGGTGATCACCTCGCCGGAGTGGTCGGGGATCGAGGCCCACGGGCGCCGGTATTCCCCGTTCACGATGAACGTCGAGCGCGACAAGCCATGGCACACGCTCTCGGGGCGGATGCAGTTCTACCTCGATCACGCCTGGATGCTGGAACTGGGGGAGGGGCTGCCGGTGTTCCGGCCACCGCTGGCCCACCGCGCGGTGTTCGGCGATCAGGGAGCGGGAGACGGCTCGGGGCGTCCCGAGCTGACGCTCAAGTACCTGACCCCCCATTCGAAGTGGTCGATCCACTCCGAGTATCAGGACAACCTCCACATGCTGACCCTGTTCCGCGGTGGCGGGATGCTGTGGATCAGCCGCGAGGATGCGCAGGCGCTCGAGATCAAGGACAACGACTGGGTGGAGGCCTACAACCGCAACGGGGTGGTGGCCTGCCGGGCGGCGGTCTCGCATCGGATCCCGGAGGGGACGTGCGTGATGTATCACGCCAAGGATCGGCACTTGAACGTGCCGCTGACCGAGCTTCAGGGCAAGCGCGGGGGGACGGACAACTCGTTGACGCGGATCGTGATGAAGCCCACGCACTTCCTCGGCGGCTACGCCCAGCTGAGCTTCGGCTTCAACTACTACGGCCCGACGGGCTCCCAGCGCGACGAGGTGACGGTGCTGCGCAAGCGCGAGGCGGAGGTGAGGTTCTGATGCGGATCCGTGCCCAGGTGGGGATGGTGATGAACCTGGACAAGTGCATCGGGTGCCACACCTGCTCGGTGACCTGCAAGCAGGTGTGGACCAACCGGCCCGGGACCGAGTACGTGTGGTTCAACGACGTCGAGACCAAGCCGGGCCTCGGCTACCCGCGGCGGTGGGAGGACAACGAGCACTGGCGCGGGGGTTGGGAGCTCGACCGCAGGGGCCGGTTGCGGCTGAAGGCCGGCGGCCGCGTGAAGAAGCTGCTCTCGATCTTCTCCAATCCGAACCTCCCGCAGATCGACGACTACTACGAGCCCTGGACCTACGACTACGAGAAGCTGATCACCGCGCCCCTCTCGGCCCACGATCCGGTCGCCCGCGCGCGCTCGCAGCTGACCGGCAAGGCGCTGCAGGAGATCCGCTGGGGACCGAACTGGGACGACAACCTCGCCGGCGCGCCGGAGCACATCCACGAGGATCCGCTGACCCGCGGGATCGAGGAGCAGATCACCGCCACCTACGAGCAGGCGTTCATGTTCTACCTGCCGCGGATCTGCGAGCACTGCCTGAACCCCTCGTGCGTGGCCTCGTGCCCGTCGGGGGCGATGTACAAGCGCGAGGAGGACGGGATCGTGCTCGTCGACCAGGCCAAGTGCCGCGGCTGGCGGTTCTGCGTCTCGGGCTGCCCGTACAAGAAGGTGTACTTCAACCATCAGACCGGCAAGGCGGAGAAATGCACGCTCTGCTACCCGCGGATCGAGGCCGGTCTGCCGACGATCTGCTCGGAGACCTGCGTGGGCCGGATCCGCTACATCGGCCTGGTCCTGTACGACTCAGACCGTGTGGAGCACGCGGCCTCGGTGCCTGAGGAGCGCGAGCTGCTGAACGCCCAGCGCGAGGTCTTCCTCGATCCCGACGACCCCGCGGTCCGCGAGCAGGCCCACCGTGACGGGATCCCGGATGACTGGGTTCAGGCGGCCCGGCGCTCGCCGGTGTACGCGCTCGCCCACCGCTACCGGGTGGCGCTGCCCCTGCATCCCGAGTACCGCACCCTGCCGATGGTCTGGTACGTGCCTCCGCTCTCGCCGATCGTCAACAGCCTGGAGACCGATGGCTACGAGGCCGATCCCGACCACGTGTTCCCGGCCATCGAGCGGCTGCGGATCCCGGTCGACTACCTGGCCAACCTGCTCGCCGCCGGCGACAGCGGTGTGATCCGCGACGTGCTCAGGCGCCTGGCGGCGATGCGCGGGCACATGCGCAAGCGCGAGGTCCTCGGCGAGCACGACGAGGAGATGCCGGCCAGCGTGGGGATGACCGTCCCCGAGGTGGAGGACATGTACCGGCTGCTGGCGATCGCCAAGTACGACGATCGCTACGTGATCCCCCAGGCCCACGCCGAGCTTGGCCAGCGGTTGATGCAGCAACAGGGCACCTGCGGCCTCGACTTCGAGGGCGGGCCCGGGAACTGCGGGATGGTCGTGCCCGAATCGGAGGCCGCCGAGCAGGGGTTCATGCTCACCGAGGAGCCGACCGAGCTCGACATCATCCAGATGCTCGGCGAGCAGCAGCGTCGGGACGAGGCGGCGCGCTGATGGCCCTCCGCGCCCGACGGCGAGCCAGCGCCGGCACCATCTACAAGCTCTGCTCGCTGCTGCTCTCCTATCCCGACCCGGAGCTGCTCGACGCTCGGCCGGAGCTGAGCGGTGCGGTGGCGGAGCTTCCCTCGAGCCCGTCTCGGGCCGCGCTCCAGCGTTTCTGCGCCTGGTGGGCAGGCGAGGATCCGACGGCGCTGCAGGAGCGCTACGTGCAGACGTTCGATCTCGACAAGCGCTGCGGCCTGTACCTGACCTTCTACGGCGAGGGCGACCGGCGCGATCGGGGGATGGCGCTGCTGCGCCTGCGCAAGCTCTACCGCGCCGCCGGATTGCCACAGAAGGACGGAGAGCTGCCCGACTTCCTGCCGCTGATGCTCGAGTTCGCGGCCGCCGCGCCACCGGGCCGCGGCGAGCTCGTCCTGCGCGAGCATCGCGCCGCGCTCGAGCTGGTGCGGGCCGGTCTCGCCGAACGGGAGAGCCCGTATGCCGAGGTGCTCGAGGCCGTGTGCCTGACGCTGGGCGAACCTTCGGCCGCCGACCGCGCGCGGGCGATCAGGCTCGCGGCCAGCGGACCCCCGCACGAGCTCGTCGGCCTGGAGCCGCTTGGGCCGGCCCGTTCGGCATCCGGCCTCGCCCCACCGCCGGTCGCCCCACCGCCGGCCGCCCCACCGCCGGTCGCCCCACCGCCGGTCGCCCCACAGCCGGTCGCCCCAGAGTCGTCCGGCTCCCCGCCCGAGGTCACGCCGGGGGCGAGACGATGAGCGCCGGCAAGATCCTTCTCTGGATCATCATCCCCTACGTGGCCATGGCGGTGTTCGTGGTCGGGCACTGGTCGCGCTACCGCAACGACCAGTTCGACTGGACCAGCCGCTCCACCCAGCTCCTCGACCGCCGCATCCTCGGCTGGGCCAGCCCGATGTTCCACTACGGCGCGCTCGCCGCCGTGGGCGGCCACATCATCGGCCTGGTCATCCCGCCCTCGGTCACCAACGCCATCGGCATCGACGAGCACGCCTACCGCTGGATCGCCGCGATCGCCGGTGGGATCGCGGGCGCGGTGACGCTGATCGGCTTCCTCGGCCTGGTCTACCGCCGCATCACCAGCGATCGGGTCCGGCGTAACACCACCCGGATCGACTTCCTCACCTACCTGCTGCTGGCGGTCCTGATCGGCCTGGGCTGCTGGATGACCTTTGCCCACAACCTCCTCACCCACGCCCCTTACAACTACCGCCCCACGATCGGCCTGTGGTGGCGCTCGCTGTTTTACCTACAGCCCAACGTCGCCGCCGCCAGCGGGGCGCCGGTGGTCTACCAGTTGCACGCGATCATCGCCTGGCTGTTCTGGGCCTCGTTCCCGTTCAGCCGCCTGGTGCACGCCTGGAGCATCCCCCTTCAGTACGTCGGCCGCCCCTACATCCTCTACCGCCGCCGCTACCAGGCCGCGCGCTGAGGGTGCCGGGGCCAGTCCCCGCGTCCCGCTGCCGATGAGGTGCCTCGCGGCAGGTCGAGAGCGGCGTAAGCTGTGAGGACTCCAGTCGGGGGGTCAGAAGTTTGCGTCCACAGGCGATCCCAGACGCCACCTCGCTTCTACCGTCCGGGCCGAAGCGGCGCGGGCTCGTGATGGTCGCGTCCTGCGCCGTGCTCGGGGTGCTCGTCGGCGCCTGCTCCGGCGGCACGACCCGGGCCCACGGCGGCGGCCGTGAGCCCACCACGGGCCCGGCCAGCGCGCCCGCGGACATCGTGCGGCTGTCGATCGCTCCGGCGGGCCACGGCCTCGACACCGCACCGAACAAGGGGATCACGGTCACGGCGGCGGGAGGCAAGATCACCAGCGTGATCGTGCGCACCGGAGGCGACACCGTCACGGGGAAGCTCAATGCCGCGGGCACGGAGTGGCGCAGTACCTGGCCGCTGAACGTCTCGCAGCACTACACGGTCATCGCCACCGCCGCGGGGACGTCCGGCGGGCCGGTCACGCGCAGATCCTCGTTTCGCACGCTCACGCCCTCGAGGTCGTTCTCGGCCAAGATCATCGAGGGGTATGACCAGACCTACGGCGTGGGCATGCCGATCGTCCTCTACTTCAGCCAGCCGATCAGCGACAAGGCGGCGGTGGAGCGGGCCCTGCAGATCAGGACCTCGAAGCGGATCGTGGGCGCCTGGTACTGGGACAGCCAATGCAACATGGCGCCAGTCTGCCTGTACTTCCGTCCCCAGCGCTACTGGCCGCCCCACACGCGGGTGAGCTTCACCGGTCACCTGAACGGGGTGCAGGCGGCGCCTGGCGTGTTTGGCGACCACACCCTCACCCAGACGTTCACGATCGGCTCGCCGCTGACGGTGATCGCCAGCACCGCAGCGCACTACATGAACGTCTACCGCAGCGGGAAGCTGTTCGCGCACTGGCCGATCAGCACCGGACGACCCGGGGATGACACCCCGAACGGCACCTACCTGACGATCGAGAAGGCAAACCCGGTCGACATGGTCGGGCCGGGCTACAACATCGAGGTGCCGTGGTCGGTGCGCTTCACCTGGAGCGGCGACTACCTGCACGACGCCTACTGGTCGGTGGGCGAGCAGGGGTTCACCAACGTCAGCCACGGCTGCGTGAACATGCCGCCGGCAGACGCCGAGATCTACTACAAGATGGCGGATCCGGGCGATCCGGTCAAAATCATCGGCAGCCCGCGGGCCGGCACCTGGGACAACGGCTGGACCATGTGGTTCCTGACCTGGAAGCAGTGGCTGCGCGGCAGCGCGCTGCACAAGGCCGTCCGCGCCGGCCCGCACGGCAGCACGTTCGTCAGCCCGGCAAGCCTTCGCCGGCACCGCCGCGGCAACGCTCAAAGGCCGAGCTCGCATTACCGGGCGCCGTCCCGATCCGCCGCGGCGCCGTCCCGATCCGCCGCGGCGCCTTGATCTGATCAGCTCAAGCTCATGGTTGCCCGCCCCCGCCGGCGGTCCGCCGCCGGCGGCAGCTCGCGCGCGGTTCGGTGGCGCCTGGACGCGCCACCGCTCAGTCAGTTCGTCGTGATCGCAGGCGGGATGAGCGGGCTTCAGCCTAGATGCGTTCGATCTTCGCTAACCAGGCCGGCGCGCCCCGCGCGTCGAACCTTGTCTTGAGCCGTTCCGGAGCGATCGAGGCAATGCTCCAGCCGCTGCCGCGAGTGAACGCCGCCCTCAATTCCTTCTGACTGACGGGATGCGGGCCGGTATCGGGTCCGAGATCACTGAAACAGAGCACATACAGGATCGCCCCCCGACCAGTCGCGGACGCCAGACTCGCCACGTAGTCTCGCCGCTCATCGCTGTCGAACGTGTGGAACAAGGCGCAATCGAGCACGCTGTCAAACACTCGCCCTAGGCGGTCAAGGTGCATGGCATCGGCAACCACGAATTCAGCGTCGAGGCCGCGCGCCGCGGCCTTCTCCCGCGCTATCGACACTGCGGTCTCAGCCACATCGACTCCCAGAACCTGCAGCCCCAAAGAGGCAAGGTGAAGGGCGTTCTCGCCCGTCCCGCATCCCGCGTCGAGCACCGCGCCGGCGAATACGCCCTGGGCCGCCAGACGCAGCATCGCTGGCTGTGGTTGTCCGATGTCCCAGGGCGCCGGGCCGTTCAGGTAAGACGCGTCCCAGGGCTGGCCAGCCCGCCGCTCGTGACTGGTTGGTTGCCGCCCGTGCGGATCGTCGGCTCGGACTCCTGTCTGCTCGGACATCTTTCTCCCTTCCCCGCGACTGCTGTCAGCGTCATCGTCGCATGCAGCGGTCGTGTGGCCGCCATAGGCCGAGCCACAGCCGCGGATTTGACCGGGAGACCCATGGCCATCGATCTGCCTCCAAGCGGGTGCGGTTCAACGCGGCGTTGGCCGCGTCGCTCCGTAGACCTGCGCCGCGTCCCCGGTCGAATGCTTACGCGTCTCGCCGTGTGCCCGGAGCGACGACGGGATGGCCGACTAAGACTGCGTGGCGGTGGCTACTGGGCGCCGCAGAACGCGGCAAGGTCGTCAGTGACGCCGACGACCCCGATCAGGGTGCCATCGGAGCCGACCACGGCAACGCGGTGGGCCTCGGTCGCGATGGCGAGCTCGTAGCCAGCGTGTGCCGGGGCGTCGGGTGCGATGGTGGGTCCAGAGCGGGCGAGGTGCGCGGCGGAACGGGTCGGGTCGCGCTCGCCATTGAGGTCGTCGCGCGTCAGCGACCCGGCGTAGCGTCCGTGGTCGGCGAGGAACGCCACCCTGCGGTGCGAGCTGGCCATGAACCAGTCACGCACCTCGGCGACTGTGGCGTCCGCGGGCAACGCGCTGAAGCGTTTGTGGACGACGTCTGCGGCCCTGAGCTCGGCAGCCTCGTTGAGCGGAGTTCGTGCCATCGCAGGCCACCGTACCACCCACGGTTGCCCACCGCCGGCGGGGTCTCGCCAACGATCACCTTCGCTTTGCCGCCCGCACCCACTCGCGGAGATCAGGTCTCCGAGAAACCCAGGGCCGCCCGCGCTGGTCTCGATCGTCGCGTTCGCGCTGCTGATCTTCGGCCTGGTCGAGACTCGGCTCCGCAAACAATCAACGGTGGCGGCCAGCTACCCGGCCTGCTCGGCGAAGGGCGCCCCGCCCGCAACATCCTCACAGCCTTCCGGCGCCTCGCCTCACATACACCCAAGACGGCATCCGCCTCGACCGCCTCACTCCACCAACGCCTAAGTCGCCAAGGCGGTCGGTTGCTGTCGCTCGGTGCCCAGGTGGAAGCGATCGCCGCGCTACTCAGCAGGCTGTCGCGTCACGCAGTGTTCGACAGGCCTGCGCCATGCGTCGTGCGGACAGCTGCGTCACCTGACGGCGGAACGTGGACCGGGGTAGCGTGTGGACGTTGTCGAAGTTCACAACGCAGTCGCTCGGCACACCATCTTCCGCGGCAGTTAGAACGAGCTCGCTGACCAGCTCACGACGTGCCCTGGTCAATGCGGCCACGACCACCGATGCGATCCTGTCGGCCACCGGATCTCGTGTGAGCACCAGCACTGGCCGGTCACCACCCGGGGTGGCCGCGAACCAGATCTCACCTCGCCGCATCGATCCAATCCGACCAGTCCTCGGCCGGACCCCAGTCGGCAATTGCTTCCAGCGAACGCTCGGCGTCGGTTGGAGGCTGTAGTTCCCAGTTTTCCGCATCGGCCTCACCGTTCAGGGCGACGAGGTGGCGGTGCACGGCATCGCGGAGGATCTGGGAGCGATCGACGCCGAGAGCGTCCGCCCAGTGCTGTATCTCGGCGGCCTGCTCCTCGGGCACGCGGAAACTGAGCATCGTCATACAGTTGAGACTACCACGTATGACGGCTGATTCCCGTATCCGGATCGGACGACGGCAGCGTCGTCCTCGCCTGACGACTGCTGATAGGTCAATCTTGGGGTGGCCTCGACCGCCGCCGGGAGAGGGCCCCGATTGCTTGCCCTTGGTGGAGGGCCAGCGAAAGACCAGCCCGTCCCGGCGGTGGTGAGGTGCGGCGAGCGGCGACAGGACGTAGCCCCATGTGAAGAGGGCCTTGTCTATCAGCACCCGCAACGGTACCTCCTGGTCGGGACACGGTCGAGTGTCCACGCTGCGAGAGAGGGGTTGGTCGATGACGGGAAGCGTCGCTGGGATCGATTGGGCGTCTGAGAAGCACGACGTCCTGATCGCCAACGCGGACGGTGAGCGGCTGTTGGCCGAAACGTTCGCGCACGATGAGCCAGGAATCACAGCGCTGTGCGACGCGCTGCTCTGCTTCGACGTTGAGATCGTCGCGATCGAGCGCGGCGACGGTGTGCTGGTCGAGCGACTGCTTGAGCGGGGGCTCCGGGTGCTGGCGTTGCATCCCAATCAGGTCAAGGCTGCGCGTGATCGGTTCCGCGCCTCCGGCGGGAAGTCCGACAGATTCGATTGCTTTGTGCGTGTGCGAGCTCGCGCGCACCGACGCGCATCGCTTCCGCCTTCTGGAACCTGATTCGGATCAGACCAAGGTGCTGCGAGCGTTGACCCGCTCGCGGGAGGATCTGGTGGCCGCGAGGGTCGCGCTGGCCAACCAGCTCCGCGCGGAGCTCGAGCGGTTCTGGCCCGGGCCGATCGGCCTGTTCGCGGCGCTCGATAGCCCGATCTCGCTGGCGTTCCTGGCCCGCTACCCCAGCCCGGACGAAACGCGCGGGCTAGGTGAGAGGCGGATGGCTGCGTTTCTCAAGGCACAGCGGTATTCGCGAAAGACGCCGGCGCAGCTGCTCGGCCACCTGCGGTCGCTCCGACGGGACGCGCCGGGGAGATCGAGACTCGAACCCGCCGCGCGATCGTGATGCGCCTCACCAGCACTCTGCAGGTCCTCATCGAGCAGATCCGCGGGTTGGCGGTCGAGATCGGCGACGCGCTGGACGCGCACCCTGACGGTGAGATCTTCCCCGGCGGGCTGACTACTTGAAGGGGACGGTGACCGGCCCAGGCACCTTGGAGAACACCGCCATGAAGTCGCGGTCGTCGGGGGTAAGGTAGCGGTCGGGGGACTGCTGGGGCTGGGGCTCCACCATCGTCGGCCCGAGCCCGTTCTTGTGAGAGTAGGTAATCATTGTGTGCCATTCGGGGTTGATGTCGAACTCCATCCCGCGAACCGCCCCAATGTGCTCAAGGATCTGGGCGAGCGAGATCACCGTAGCCTCCGACGCGGCGACGAACATCGCGTTGCCGTGGGCGTCGACGCCGACGGCGGTGCGCGGAGTGAAGGTGACGCCGCCCAGGGTGTAACCCCACTGGATGCTGTTCGGGTCGGTGCTCAACTCCGGGTTCAGCTTGCCGTCCCAGAGGATCGGGGTGAGGCTTTGGCGCGCCCAGGCGACATTGTCCGGCGCGTTCGGGCCGCCGGTCCACTTGACGATGTTCACAGTTCCGTCGCGGTAGCCAACAAGCGTGGCGTTGCCATCGATCAGCGGCTCGTTGGTGTGGCCATTGACCGCCGAACCGTTGTTGGTGTCGACGTGCGTGAATGCGCCGTTGAAGGTGGCGAGCAGCCGGTAGCGCTGATCGACGGGAACCATCATCGGACCCCGGGCGACCGCGCTCGGTGGCTCATAGCGACCGGGGTAGTAGGCGAGGTCGGTGCGGGTGTGGTCGATCCACAGGACGTAGGCGACGATGGAGGGGTACTCCGTGCTCGTCCGGTAGCTCGTCACGAGCACCGGCGGTCCGCCATCGACGGATGGACCCGTACGGTGCCAGACGCCTTCGCCGGGCAGAGGCGTGGCGAACACCGGTCTGATCGGTGGGGGCGTGTAGGTGACGTGCTTGGCGTGCTTGACCAGAGGCCGCACCGGGCTGAGGCCGACGCTGGGCAGGCGCTTGAGCCCAGGGCCGCCCTTGCGGGGCGCGCTCGCTGTGTAGTGCTCGGCGGTGTCGATGATCCAGTTGCCGAAGGGCAGGTCGGCGCGCACCCACTCCGCGGAGCGCTCGGAGAAGGTTTCGCTCGTCGGCTTGAGCATGTAGTTCGCGTAGGAGATCACGAAGTACAGCACCACCAGCACCAGCGGAGTCAGGGTCGCGACAAGGATCCGCCACCGGCGAAGCCGCCGCCGCTCATCAGCTCGCCGCGCCCTGAGCTCGCGAGGGCCAAGCAGCGGTCGTGCGGACGGCTCGAGGTTCCGTGGCGGCTCGCGAGGCCCCGTATGTCGGTCTCGGATCGCCATGGCGACTGCCGCTCCGAGAATACCCGCCAAGGCGGGCCGGACTGGCACCTGGGCGATGAGGATTCGCTCACGCAAGGTGCTCACGCGACCCGGCGTGACAACCACGCCGCGACGATGAAGCGAACCGGGATCGAACCGGTGACAGCTCCGATGGCCGAAAACCATCAGAGCCGTCGTGAGAACTGTCACTCGGCGGCGGAGATCTCGTCAGCGACGATGAGCGTCCCGCAACGCGCGCGGAAAGCGCGCATCGCGCCGGCAAAGCATTCGTCTCTCAAGCGGCCTCAAAGCTGGCGATCGGGTTGCCGACTTAGGAGTGCTCCGCCGGCGCAGACGCCGGCGCGTCCTTCGGCGTGAAGGCGATCGTCGCTACCGTCATACAGTCGTGGGAGTCGAGGCACTCATCCGGCCGGAGTGAGGCGGCTGCTCAGCGGTTCGCTGGATGCCCGGTCGTTCCACCGCCGGCTCCCGCTGGGGTACCTCCGATCTGACGACGCCCTTCCGGCGCCCGTGAAGAACGCGGTGTCGGCCCGAAAGCTGGTGTACCCGTTCGGTACCCGCGGCGCTGCGTACGAGGGGCTGCCGACAACGGCCCCACTGCGCCAAAGCCCCGCGAACAAAGGAGATCCGAGTGATGGAGCTAGCCGGGCTCGAACCGGCGACCTCCTGGGTGCGATCCAGGCGCTCTCCCAACTGAGCTATAGCCCCGTGCGGCGGCGAATGCCGCGCGGCTGGGGATAGTTTAGCCTCGGATCGCCGTCTCGCCGGTGGCGCCTCCGCCCGCCCTAGCCGGTGTCTCGCCGTCGGACCACGGCGACAGAGCCGCTGATCGCTGACGTCAACACAACCCTTTATGCAGCCAAAAGGAGGGCAAGAATCGTACGGTCTGAGCAGAGTTCGCAACCGGCGAGCGTAATCGGCGCCGAGTAGGCTGTAGCGATGGGTTTATTGGACGACGCAATTCGCGAACACCTGGACCTCAAGCGCCGGCGGGGCGCCGATCCATCCGAGGTCGAACGCGCCGAACGCGAGGCTCTGGGCCCCGTTAGGAGGGCTCCCGAGGAGCTCGAGCACCCTGAGCTGGCGCCCGATGCGGACGAGTACGGGTACGAAGCCGAGTCCGAATCGGGCGAGTCGTACGCTGAGGAGGTGGGTCCACTTGCCCCTCCGCCCGAGGCCGATTTCGCGCCGCCTCCGGTTTCGGATCCGGGGCCGCCGACCGAAGAGCACTTCCCCGAGTCCGAGCCGGCCGAACCTGAGCCCCAGCCCCACGGAACCGAGCCGCTTGATCAGGACGAGCAGCAGTTGCACGAGGCGCCGCCCTCGCGCGCGGTGGGCGAGGCCGCGGCGCCGCACGCGCCTCCCGACGCAACGTCCACGGAACGCGGTCCCGTCGGCGACGAGACCGTGGAGTACGAGATCGAAGAGCGGCACCAGATCGGGGAGCAGCCCGATGCCGAAGACATGCTTGAGGAGACGCCTGATTTCCTCCAGGACACGCCCGAGCACGATCGGCTCTGGTTCGAGCAGCGCCCGCCTCGGGACTTCGACTTCGATCCCTGAGATCGACGCCGGCTAGGAGCGAGCCCGAGCCTTCGCCCACTCGGCCTTGTGAGCCCGCTTCGCCGCCTGATAGTCGGCCAACGCCGCCGGCGAGTCGACATCTCCGAGCGACGGATGCCTGGGCACGAGGCCCTCGGCGGCCTCGACGCCGAACTGCTTGGCGAGCACGGCGCCGAGCGAGGTGATCTTCATCGCTCCGAACCCGGGCAGGGCAGCCAGATTCTGCCGCAGCTGATCCGTGTCGGCCGCTTCGGACCAGATCCGCGCGGCATCACCGCCGTAGTTGTCGCGGACGTACACGGCCAGGTCATGGACGCGGCGGGCCATTGACCCGGGGAAGCGGTGGATCGCTGGCCGCTGGCGGAATACGGGCTCGAGGTCCGCTGACGCCAGGGTGTCGGCATCGAACTTGCCGAGGCGCTCCTTCAGCGCCTGAGGCCCGGCGAACGCCTTCTGCACGCTCACCTGCTGGTCGAGCGCAAAGCCGACCAACAGGGCCAACGGATCGGACGCAATCAGCGCGTTGGCCTCGTCGGAATCTGTGAAATGAAGACGGTCAGGCAAGGCTCGATCATAACCTGCGTGTCGCCCCGGCTCAGGAGCGCAGTCCCCCCGACCGATCCTCGGAGCCCCAGGCGTCGACCGTTAGACTCGGCATCGAACGGGGCCATAGCTCAGTTGGGAGAGCGCCTGCTTTGCAAGCAGGAGGTCGCCGGTTCGATCCCGGCTGGCTCCACTCCTGAGCATCCCTGGAAATTGCCCCTTTTGGACGGCGGTGCCGAATCGCAGGCAACCCTGTCAGCTCGTCTGGGCATCACAATTGGGCATCAAATCGCCTGGCATCGCACCGCAGCGAATCGCCCAGCCGGCAGTTCGCTGAAGAGTGCTCGTTTGGGGGCGGCTCGGTGAGGCGACGACCGCTTTGGACGAACCGCAGCGACGAGGGAGGCGCCGGCATCGTGCGTGGGCGGCTCTGGGCAGCAAGAGCGCGAAGCTCGGGGCGTCTGGGAGCACAACTCCTTCGAGCAGAGAGCAGGCATGCCGGTGCTCGACGAGCGCGTGGCCGAATTGTCCGATATGACCGGCAGCTCGACCGTCGATAGCGTGGCCGGTTTGCTCATGAGTGGAGGCCCGACTGCCGCGTCCTAGTGCAAACAGGAAGGCTGGCCGGCAGAACTTGGACCGCGTCGGGCGCTTTTCCACTGTTGGTGCGCATCGGAGATCCGTTCGATAAGTGACCTGACCTCAGGCAAGCCGTCCAGTTGGTTTGGGTCGCCTACCGGTTGCGATTTGGGGTTGACCAGACGACGGTCCCGTTCGCCGAGCGGTAGGTGAGCTGCGGCGGGTTCCAGCCGGGGTGGTCGTATCGGAAGATCGCGATGTTGCCGACAACGGGCCGGGTGACCGTCATCGGCGGGACCTCACGGTTGGGCGGGTAGTACGCGGTCACGGTGGCGACGCCGTTTGGCACGAGGAGGACGGTTTCGGTTCGCTTCCCGTTGCCGCTGCTTCCCGCGAACATCCCTGGGTCAAGGCGCAAGTCCACTACGGTCGGGCAGTCCTCGCCTCGATCTACGCCAGACACGCTGATCAGGCAGACGCCGGCACGCGCGTTCAGCGTGGCGCGAAGTCGTATCAGCCACTGCTGTTCATAGCGGATGTCCGGCTCGCGCTCGGTCCCCGGAAGCGTCGCAACGTGGCGACGGAATGCATGCATCTGCTCGCTGTAGCAGCGAGCAGGGATCGGCCTGATGTTGTAAGCGGCGGCGGCCGGGATCAAGTAGTAGACGATTCCTTCCATCTCACCACGGCGCGCATAGCGGATGTACACGCCCGAGGCATGATTCAGGAGATGTGGCAGCGTGCGAACCGTGACCCGCTGGCCAGGCGGAGCCGGCGCCCGTAGCACTCCGAGCAGCGACGTGAGCTCAGGGCTCGGCGCGCCGTAGCTGATCAGCGGCGTATTGGTGCGTTGGGTTGGGAGACAGGCGGGATCCCGTTTGCGGGTGCTGTCCATCGCCAGCCCGTCGGCGCGGCTCCATCCCGGAGGCGGCGGTGACTGAACCGCGCCACCGCCGCCCGATTGCACCGCCGGTCCTGGCCCGGAGCCACCGTGCACGCTCAGGAGGATGACCGCTGCGACGCCGAGGCTCACGATCACCGAGGCCGCGACCGCGATCGCTCCAGTCGGTGGACGAAGTGCTCGTCGGCGCACATCGGACCGGGATTCGGCTGTGACAGTGCGCTCGAGCTGCTCGCCGAGCTGTTGCAACACCCGCAGCTGTTGCTTCATGACGTATTCACTTCTTCCGTTGCGGCGGGTTCGAGAGCGAGAGCGAGCGCACGCAATGCACGCGAGACGCGTGCCCGGGCCGCGGACTCGCTCGTTCCGAGCCTCCGGGCGACCTCGTTATACGGGAGTTCCTCGACGACCCGCAATCGCAGAGCGTCTCGCTGCGACTGGCTGAGCTTCCTCAGCTCGGCGCCAATCGCCGTGCGGAGCGCGCCGAGACCCGCAATGCGCTCGATCTCGGCAACGTCATCTTCGTGAACCATCGGCACGGTCCAACCCACCCGCCTCAACGCGCGGCGTTCAACGTGGCCACGGCGCGCGTAGCGAGCAAGCTGTCTTCGAGCGATCGTGAAGAGCCAACCCCGAACTTCTTCCTGGCTGTCTGTGCGCACCCGACCCCAACCTCGCCATGCCTGCGCGAATGTCTCGGCGGTCAGATCGAGCGCGACCTCGACATCGAGCGTTCGGCGAGCAAGGAAGATGAGGATCGACTCGGCCTCCCGTTGGTAGAGCGCGGTGAACGCCTCGGGTTCTGCCATGCCGACCTTAGATTGCCGCGAGCCGAAATCTTGTGACATGAGCAGGCCGGAACTGCACCGCATCCAGACGACCGCTCCCAGACCAACCCCGTCGGGAGACTCGAGCAGCAGCTCGTAGCCGTCGAAGAGGCCATACCCCTTCTGACTTGCCACAGCGCCGTGACCCCCGATTGGCCGGCATGTGGGGCGGCACTCGTTCTAGCCTTCGACCGCTGACGGGTCCGAGCGCCGAGCGCACGAAGGGCCGACCATCAGTTGGTCCGGCGCGCTTCCCCCCGATGGGCTCCGGGAGCCGCCCCTCCTTCATGAGCAACGGAGCGGTCGCCCGTCCGAGCGGCGCCGCTGCTCGACCGTCAAGGCGGCCGCGTCGCTGTCGTGGTCGGTCCCCGAGGCGGTCGGGTCTGACTGCTGCTCTGGTCTATCCGCGCGGGTCGTGCGACGGCGCCGGCGCCTGCTCACAGCCGCCGGCTGCGAGCCTGAGCAAGCACTACGTCGCTCGCGGGTCGCTGGTGCTTCGCCTCGCGAAGCAGCACTGCTTCTGCCTCGGCGCCAACTCCGAGCTGCACCGACTCCCGCATCATTGCGGGGATGCACCGGTCTCGCGCGCGCGGCGAGACGAGTGGTCCTCGTCCACTTCGACACTGACGTCGAGGCCGGGCCGCGCTTCCGCAGCGCCTGGCCAAGCGGCACGCGAGCGGCCGGGCGTCGGTCACCGCTAGGTTTGTCGAGTCCTCGGAAGCCGAAGATCAGCGTGCCGGGACGGAAGTCTCCGTCCGTCTGCGAGTAGCTGCGCGCCGTCGATGGCCGTTCTTCTCCCTGTGGCGATTTGCTGGTCGACTGCTGCGACGCGACGAGACGCGCGCTCGCGGTGTCGCGTGACTCGGTGCTTACAGAACTGCACGATCGGTCAGGCGCAGACGCGTGAGCGGATCGCTTCGCGGGCGCGGTCGATGATCGTGTTGTCGTCGTGAAGGACGGCCGCGAGGTTGGCTCCGGCGAGGATCGCGCCGAGCTCGAACGCGAGCTGATCCGCGTCTGTATCGTGCGACAGGTCGGCGGCGGCATGTGCGTCGCGTGCGGTCTGCATGAGCAGCTCGCGCCATTGTTGCTGGTAGCTAGCGACGCGATCGCGGACGGCTCCGTGCCGGCCGCCCATCTCCGCAGAGACCGTCACGAAGAAACAGCCGCCGGGGAAGACGCGCTGCTCGACGTAGTCCAGGAATCCCTCGCAGAGCCGCAGCAGGCGTTGCCTTCCCGGTGGGCAGGCCGAGATCGCGGGGGTGACAACGTGGGTGATGAAGCTGGCCCGGGCGGTGTCGATCGTCGCCAACTGCAGTTGCTCCTTCGACCCGAACAGCACGTAGACGCTGCTCTTTGGCATCCCGGTAGCGGTCGCGAGCCGCGCGATCGAAATACCCTCGAGACCTTCGAGCGTTGCCAGCGCTGCCGCCTGTTCGAGCACGCGAGCGCGGGAGCGCTCTCCCGGAGCGCGCGGCCGACGCACCATGTCCGTCGGCTCCGCTCGTGCAAGTTGCTTGTCGAAGGTTTCGGCCATCTGGTCGCTTGACAGTCTATACGTACGACCGTACACTTCTGCACGATCGTACGTATAACAGCAACGGGGACGGAGATGTGCTCATAAGCACCGATTATTTGGTCGTAGGGGCAGGGGCGAGCGGCCTCGCATTCGCCGACACGGTGGCGACCGAGGCGGGCGTCGAGGTGACTGTGGTCGACCGCCGATTCGCCCCGGGAGGGCATTGGGTGGATGCCTATCCGTTCGTTCGCCTGCACACCCCGTCGGCGTTTTATGGCGTGCACTCGCTGGCGCTCGGCGAGGACAGCATCGACCAGGTCGGCGAGAACGCAGGATTCTACGAACGCGCGTCCGGCGGCGAGGTTCGCGAGTACTTCGCTGAGGCCGCTGCGCGGCTCGAGCGGACCGACCGGGTCCGCGTGCTGACCGGCCACGACCACCTGGGCGGCGCTACCAACGGTGAACAGGTCAGAGACTTGAGCACCGGACAGGTTCACGATGTCGTGGTCCGGCGCAAGATCGTCGACGCGCGCTACCTCGAGGCGTCAATCCCGGCTACCCACCTCGCCCCGTTCGCGATGGGACCGGCATCACGGGTCGTGCCTGTCAACGAACTGCCCGCGGTCGCGGGGTCAGCCCGCTCCTACGCCGTGCTTGGGTCCGGCAAGACGGGGGTCGACGCGTGCGTGTGGCTCCTGGATAACGGCGTTGCGCCAGATCGGATTCGCTGGATCCGGCCCCGCGACGCGTGGTTCTATGACCGCCGCCATTGGCAGCCGCTCGAGCAGGTTGGGGCAATCATGGAGGGGATCTCTCTCGATGCCGAAGCCGGCGCTCAGGCGGACAACGTCGATCACCTGTTCGAGCAGCTAGAGGACTCCGGAAGGCTTGTGCGGATCGACCCGTCCTGCCCGGCAACGATGTATCGCGGCACGATGCTGAGCGCCCGCGAGCTCGACTCCCTGAGACAGATCGAAGACGTCGTCAGGGTCGGCCGGGTGCGGCGCATCGAGGCCGACCGGATCGTCCTGGAGCACGGCGAGACGAAAACCAGCCCCGACGTGCTGCACGTGGACTGCACTGCGCTCGGCCTGAGAAGCGCCTCCACCACCCCGATCTTCGGACCCGGACGGATCGTGATCCAACAAGTCCGATACCTATCGCCGTGTTTCAACGCGGCCCTGATCGCCTTCGTCGAGGCCCACCGGGACGACGACATCGACAAGAACCGGCTTTGCCCACCCCACACCTACCCCAGCAGACCCGAGGACTGGCCGCGGATGATGAGCCGCACATGGCGCGCGGAGGGGCGGTGGCTGACGGAGCCCGACGTCTCAGCATGGGTCGCCAACAGCCGGCTGAACCTGATGCGCACACTTCCCGACCACACCGACGAGCCGTCGGTGCAGGCAGCGGTCAAGCGATACCTCGCCCACGTCACGACCGCGATCGAGCGGCTGAGCAGCTGGGCAAATGGAACTCAGCCGGAGCTCGAGGCTCGCGATTGACCAGGGCGCGCACCTGCTGCTTGGCCAGGGACTGCGGCAGCGCGTCGCGACTTCGACGCCAAGTGTCGAAGATTGAGCGCTCGCCGTTGCTCTTGTGCATGAGCGACAGCGGCGGCTCGGGGGGCAGCCGGAGTCAGTGGCGGGAGCGCAGCGTGCGCTCTCGCCACTGCTGTCATAGCGCAAGGCCGGCGCTGGCGTGCATCATCGGAAGCGAAATGAAGCCTCTTGTCGCGCGGCGGCTTCGAGTGCCAACTCGGACTCCTCCTCAAGGTCTTCATGCCTGTTCGTGCGATCCCCCTCGTCCTGGATCTCAGAGATCCCGGCGGGATGCGGCTGCCGGATCACGCCTGAAGCGGTCACGCCCTTGTCGCGACTGCTTGACCGACGACCAGCAGCGAGCCTGCCCGCAGTCACGACAGCAACGCCGGCCAGCGCGACTTTCGCAATCGCCCAAATGAGATAACGCCGTGTTTTCGGTGGACGTCCCTCATAGCACGCTTCGTCGTCTCGGGATCGTGGCGGCCGGCCCGCGGCAGGACTAGAAGTTCGCCGACGACCTGCGACTGCTGGAGGATTTGGCCGATATGTGGGCGTACATGTACCCGGCCGGCACTTACGGGATCCCGCGGGCGCGGCGCCGGAGGACGGGCTAGGCGACTACGGCCATAGGCTGGCGCTCGGCGCCGCCCCAGACCCGCCACGGGCGGGTGTACCAGGTGACGGTGGCCGATGAGAAGCGCGGGGGAGCCCGGTCTCAGCTGGTAATGGACGGTGACGAGGCCACTTTCTCCGCGCTGTTCGAGCGCCACCGGCGCGAGGTGCGGGCGCACTGCTACCGGATGGTCGGATCGTTCGAGGACTCCGAGGACCTTGTGCAGGAGACGTTCGCGCGCGCCTGGCGGGCACGGGCGCGGTTCAGGCGCGAGGGGCGATGGTCGTTCCGCGCCTGGCTGTATCGCATCGCGACGAACGCGTGCATCGACTACGTGGCGCGTCGCGGCCCACGGGTGCTGCCCGCCGACGTCGCGCCCGCGGCCGATCCCGACGACAATGTCCCGCCGATCAGCGCCGAGGTGCGGTGGCTCGAGCCGTATCCCGATCGGTTGGTGGACCCGCACGAGGCGGCGGTCGCCCGCGAGACGCTCGAGATCGGGTTCGTGGCCGCTATCCAGCACCTGTCGCCGCGGCAGCGGGCGGCGCTGGTCCTTCGCGACGTGGCGGGGTTCTCGGCGCGCGAGACGGCAGAGCTGCTCGGCACTAGCGTGCCGGCTGTCAATAGCGCGCTGCAGCGGGCACGCGCTCGGCTGCGCGAGCGCCTGCCGTCGCGGCGCGAGGAGTGGCCGCGCCCGGACTCGTCCGCCGTGCAGGAGGAGGTCGCCCGACGCTACATCGAAGCGATCGAGCGCCGCGACTTCGAGGCGCTGGCTGCGCTCGTCCGCGAGGACGTGCGGTTCTCATTCCCGCCGCGCCCGCTGTGGTACGACGGGCTCGACGCGTTCCGGCGCGGCAGCGAGAAGCACGCCGCGGTCGGCGAGCACCTACTCGCGCCGGCACGGGCGAACCTGCAGCCGGCGGTCGCGATCTACCTCCGGGGACCCGGCGAGGCGCAGTACCGTCCCCTCGCGCTCGAGGTGCTGCGCGTGGTGGAGAGGCGAGTCGTCGAGGTCGTGGACTGGGGCCTGCCGGAGCTGTTCGAAGCGTTTGGCCTGGCGATGAGTTTTCCGCCGTCGCACCGTTCTAACGAGGACGAGGTCAACGCGAAGGAGGTCCGATGAAGATTGGGACAGAGCAGGAGTGGCAGGTGGCACGCAAGGAGCTGCTGGGCGCTGAACGTGAGCTGGAGGAGCACGCCAAGCGCGTCGAGGAGCAGCGAGGCGAACTGCCCTGGGTCCCGGTCGAGAAGGGGTACACCTTCGCGACCGACGATGGGCCCAAGTCGCTGCCCGAGCTGTTCGACGGGCGCTCGCAGCTGCTCATCTACCACCTGATGTTCGGGGAGGACTGGACGGTTGCGTGCCCCGGCTGCTCGTCCCTCGCCGACGGGCTGGGCGGCGTGGTCCCGCATGTAAACGATCGCGACGTGACGCTGCTCTGCATGTCGCTCGCCCCGCTCGAGAAGCTCGTCGCGTACAAGACGAGTCGCGGATGGACGGTCCCGTACGTGTCGGCGTACGGCGACGATTTCCTGTTCGACTACGGCTTCGCGTTCCGCCGGGAGGAGATGTCCGGCATGGTCCGAGAAGAGTTCGACATGGGGCAGCTGCTCCGCGAGGCACCGCAATGGCTGCGCGATTACCGCGAGGAGGTCGGGGCCCCAGACCTCGAGTCGGCCGTGTCCGTGAGCGCCGGATGGAGCGTGTTTGCGATGCGGGACGCTTCGGTCTACAACACCTATCGGGTGTATCCGCATTCGCGCCTCATCACGCCACTGTTCTCCGGGCTGCTCGAACTGCTGCCGAACAAGGAGTGAGTCGATGGGCAGCGCGTGTTGAAGCAGACGACCGCTGGTCGGTCATCACAAGTCCGCTGGGCGCGCACTCGGATCCCCCTCTGGCACGCGAGGCGGCGCCTACAAGGCCCCGTGCTCCCGCCGCTGGTCTCCACGGCGGCCCCGCCGAGCCTCGCGACATCCACGTCGCGCCCCGCGGTGCGGACGCTACCGGTCGACACCTCAGGGGGTCACGCTGGCGGCGTGGCTTCTCCTCCGTGGAAGCGGTAGCGCCGGCTCGGTCGCCCCCTCGCTCCTTAACCAGGCGGAGCCGGCGCCTGCGACGGTCGAGGGCACGCTGTCCCAACTCGTCCACACCAGCGACGTTGTCGGGCCCAATCGAGGCGCTCGCGTCGATGAGGACGCAGCAGCCAACGTCGTTTACCACGACCGCCTCGACGACTGTGCCAATCCCTGCCAAGGCGGCAGTCAAGTCAGGCCGCGACCTCGGCACTGCTGCATCAACGAAGAGCGGCGCGGTCGCTTGAGACGCGTGGTCGTCGCCCCACGTAGGAGCGTCGGTTGAAGCGGACGGGCCTGAGCGCTGGTTCGTCGGACAACCCCGAGCAGACTCGCACGGCAAATCCCGCGTTTGCGACACTTGGATGGTGTGGCATCCCGCGCTCAGAATCAGCCAGACTTCTGAGCCGGCAGATTGGATCGGCAGACGTCTCACCGGCGCCATCGGGACGGTGACCGGCTCTGTGCCGTCGGGCTACGGGGCTTACGCGCGCATCTTCCACCCGTCCCAGCGGGACGGCCGTTGGTTCACGTGGGCACAAGTGGCCGAGGCGACGGGCAGGCAGCCTCATGCCCTGATGCAGTGGCACGCACTGGTCGGGTCGCCGGACCCGCTCAATGCGACGGGATCGCTGTGGCCCGGCAGCAATCCGCGGCGCGGCCACCTGGTTCCCGAGGTGCTGGGCCCTCTGTGCGAACTTCTCAACTGCTTCGAAGCTGCGGCTGACGATTCCTACTTTTGTCTCTGGGAAGGATACGGGAGGTTCAACAGCGATACGGATGTGGTGATCGCGGGAGCTGCCGGCCGACCCGCGCCAGAGCTGGAGTTCCCCACAACTGCACGCCTCGCCACCAAAGAGCTCGCTGCTGAAAGGGTGCGCCTACCGAACCGCACTTACTTCTTGTTCGCGGGGTCCCTTAGATCGATCTCCCGATCGCTGGCCATCGGCCTCCGCTCTGGAAGCTGGCCGTGGTCAGACCAGCTTATCTACCAATCGCCGAACCTTTTCTGGCCGTCCGATCAGTCTTGGTGTGTCGCAACTGAGATCGACTTCGACTCGACCTTGATCGGTGGCACTCCCGCGCTAATCGAGGCGATCTTGCACTCGCCGTTCGTCGAGAGCTGGCCGGTACAACCTCTCGAATCGCTCACGGCCGATGCAGACCATATCAATCTACTCGGCGGCTGCTAACCCGATCACATCTGCCTTACCGGTCCGCGGGTCTACTGACACTTCACCTGTTCTTGCATTTCCCCAGTTCTGCCAGACTGGCCCCTTGGCGGTGCACCACACCCGCGCTGAACTCCCAACTGACACGAGAACAGCAATCGGCGCGGCGTCGGCAGAAATCGTGGCTGCTTTTGCAGTGGTCGAGGCTGCTCGGATGATTCGTACCGGGCGCGTTCGTTGGGTCGGGGTGGTTTGCGCTGGGTCAGCGCCGCCCGGTGAGCCCGGTTTCGTATGCCAAGATCACGGCCTGCACTCGGTCGCGCAGCTTCAGCTTGCGCAGGATGCTGGAGATGTGGGTCTTAACAGTCGCTTCGCTGAGCACGAGCTTGGCGGCGATCTCGGCGTTTGAGAGCCCTGCGGCGAGCAGGCGGAGCACCTCGGTTTCGCGTGTTGTCAGTTCGGCGAGGGCTTGGTCGGTGTGGTCGCCGACGGGGAGCGTGGTCGCGAAACGCTCGAGCAGCCGGCGTGTCACAGTCGGCGCCAGTAGCGCGTCGCCGGCCGCGACGACGTTTATCGCGTGCACGAGGTCCGCGGGTTTGACGTCCTTCAGCAGAAAGCCGCTCGCTCCGGCGCGGATCGCGGTGTGAACATACTCGTCGAGGTCGAAGGTGGTGAGGATCAGGACCCGGGCCGGGCTGCCTTTGGCCACCAGCTGGCGCGTCGCCTCAACTCCGTCGACGATCGGCATCCTGATGTCCATCAGGATCACGTCGGGGCTCCGGCGCTCAGCGAGCGCAACGGCTTCGACCCCGTTCTCGGCCTCGCCGACGACCTCGAGGTCCGGCCGGGTCTCCAGGATCGCACGGAAGCCGGAGCGGACCAGCGCCTGGTCGTCGCAGATCAGGACGCGCGTGCTCACGTGCTCTGCTGCTGCACGGGTAGCCGCGCGGTGACGCAGTAGCCGCCGTCGGCGGACGGTCCGGCCTGCATCTCGCCGCCGAACAGCGCGACCCGCTCGCGCATTCCGATCAGGCCATGCCCGCCCACGCTGCTGTTCGCCGCGGCGTCGGTCGTGCCGTGGCCGTTGTCGCTGACAAGCACCGTCAGCTCATCCGGGTCGCAGCGCAGGCTGACCTGCGCGCGGGTAGCGGCGGCATGCTTGAGCGTGTTGGTCAGCGCCTCTTGAACGATCCGGTAGGCGCAGAGCGACGTCGCCTCGGGGAGCTCTTGCACCTCGCCGTCGACCGATAGCTCGACCGCCAAGCCCGTGTCGCGGACTTGCTCGACCAGGCCGCCTAAGCCGTCGATCCCGGGCTGGGGCGCATACGACAGCGCTTCCTGGTCGCCCGGGCGGATCGCGCCGAGCAGTCGGCGCAATTCCCCTAACGCGTCGCGGCCGGTCGACGCGACCGCCGCCAGCGCCTCGCGCGCCCGCCCGGGATCCGAGTCGAACACGTCCTCGCCCGCAGAAGCCTGGACGACCATCACGCTGACGTTGTGGGCGATCACGTCGTGCAGCTCGCGGGCGATCCGAGCGCGTTCCTCGAGTGTGGCGCGCGTGGCTTGCTGTTCGCGCTCGTGCTCGAGGCGCGCGGCTCGCTCCTCGAGCTGGGCCAGGTACGCCCTACGCGTGCGGAGGTTGTCGCCAACCAGCCAGGCGATCGCGACGACCGCCAGGTGCGGGATCACCTGCCCCAGATTGCCCCAGTTGTTGACGATGACACCGAGTGTGATCGGGGGCGCGACCCACGCGGCCGCGCGCGCCGAGATCGGGCGTTCGCACCGCGACGCGACGGTGTAGAGGGCGACGATCACGCCGAACGGGAACTGCACGCGGCTTGAGAACAGCAGCAGCACGGTCTCGGCGCCGACCGTGATCGCGAGCACCGTCAGCGGCCGGTAGCGGCGCGCCGCGATCGGGAGCGAAGTGACTGGCACGAGAATTGCGTCGAGCACCGGTAGCGAGCGAGCATGTGGACCGTGGCCGCCCGAGAACGCCACCGAGCCGAGCGAGATGAACGTCACGAACAGGGCCAGCAGCGAGTCGGTCCACCAGGGGTGGCGACGGATTGCGTCCCGAACCCCGTCGACAGCTGCGAGGACCGACGACATGTGCGGAGAGTAACTCGACCCAAGCGGCCCCCGCCGCGAGCGCGACGGGGGCGGCGGGGCGTTGTGGGTTGCTTCAGGCATCCCGTGTGCGCGTGCGCCAGGCACCGAGTGACGGGATCACGAACATCCACAGCGCGAGGACCACGATCGCAATGCCAGCCGACATCGCGACCGACGGGGCACCGTTCGCCGGACCCGGACGGAGGAACTGCATTGGTGCGTCGAGCAAGGGGCGCCGGATCGAGCCGAGCGAGGTGGAGCCCAGCAGCAACGGGCTCAGAACTAGCTGCCAGCCCAGCAGCGCGGTGATTGTGCCCGGGCGCGAGCCGGTCAACGATCCGAGGCCGATCGCGACCACGCACACAACTCCGTTGGCGAGCGCGAGCCATCCGGCGGATTCGATGATCAAAGACGCGCTCGGCGTCGAGAGCCCGCCGGCGAACGCGAACGTGCCGGCGACGCCGATCAGGAATCCGATCGCGGTGACTGACAGGCTGACGGCAAGGGCGGCTGGGATCCGTGCAAGGAACAGCGCGGTCCGCGAGCGTCCGGTGAGCACGTTGTCGCGGAACACGCCGGCCGCGAGATCCCCGGCGCCAGCCTCAGCGCCGATCAGGATCGCCGCAACCGGGCCCATGAACAGCCCCAGCATCACAAGCACGTTCGTGTAGTTGTGAAGGCCGCCCGCCGGTCCATGCTTGGCGGGATCCGACGCATGCGCGATCACGTCGTACCCGAAAGCGATCACGACCGGCGCGATCACCGCCAGCATCACGAGGGACATGAAGCCCCGCTTTTTTCGCAGACGCAGGAGCTCTCCCCCGATCATCTGCCGTGCGATTGTCAGATCCAGGCTCATGCGGCCACCTCCAGCCGTGTCGTCATCTCCAGGAACCTCTCTTCGAGACTGTGTCGGGCCGGCTCCAGCCTCGCGACAACGACGCCCGCGCCGACCAGCAGCGCGTTGAGCTCGCCCGCGTGGTCGCGCGCGACCAGGCGCATGCGCAGCGCGCCGTGCTCGGTGCGCAGATCTCGCACGCTGGGATCGCCGGCCAGCAGCGCGAACGCTCGATCGTTGTCGTCGGTCTCGATCATCAGCTCACCGCCCTCGTCTGCGATGAGGTCCTCGATCCGGCCCTGCGCGATCACCCGGCCGCCATCGATGATCGCTGCCACGTCGCAGGTCTTCTCGACCTCGTCGAGCAGATGCGAGGAGATGAACACCGTCCGTCCCTCGTGTTCGACCAACACGCGAATCATCCGCCGCATGTCGAGCATTCCCCCCGGGTCCAAGCCGTTCATCGGCTCGTCGAGGATCAGCAGCTCGGGATCAGACAGCAGGCATCGCGCGACCCCGAGCCGTTGGCGCATGCCGAGCGAGTAGGTCCCCACACGGTCGTGCGCGCGTTTGTCGAGGCCGACCCGGTCGAGCACCGATTCGATCCGATAACGGGTTTGCGGCCCCCTGATCGCCGCGGCGATCTTGAGGTTCTCGTACCCGGTCAGATGCGCATAGAACGACGGCTCTTCGACGATCGCGCCGACGCGGGCCAGTGCCCGCGCGCGCTGGTCGGGGACCGGCAGGCCGAGCACCCTCGCGCTACCGGAGCTCGCGCGGGTCAAACCCAGCAGCATCCGGATCAGCGTCGTCTTGCCCGCCCCGTTGTGACCGAGAAAGCCATACGCCGTGCCGCGCGGGACGTCGAGGCTTACGTCCTCGACCGCCGTGCGCTCGCCGAACCGCTTCGTCAGTCCCACGGTCTGCACCGCAGGCCCATGGTGGTCTTGATTGGCATGTGTGATTTGCATGCCATCGACGCTAACCCCCCGCCCGCAAACCCACATCAGCCCCGCGAGCGATATCCGGCCTCAGCCGAAAGTATGAGCCCACACCCATCGCCGCCACCGCGGGCACATGAACGAAGCAGCCCGGACGCGTTGGTATTGCGCGAAGCGAACGGTTCATCGGACTCCGCTCAGGTCGGGCAAAGCGAAGCTCCGCCGCGGCGCCGGCCGCTTCCTCAACAGCCCGGCTACAAGCAGGCGGGTCTCGTGGACCCCCAGCGCCACGAGCCCAATCAAGACATACGACGTCGAGGTGAGCACCCACCCTGTGGGAAGGGCCAACCCCGGCGAGAAGGGCCGGCTCCTTCATCAGCTCGGGAGGTCGGAGTAGCCGGCCAGGAACTCACTTCTCGTTCACGAACCTCCGAGTCATCTCAGCGGCCTGGTTGTCGCCAACCCCGACTTCTGCCCCAAGTCGCCGAAGTACCGAAGCAGCAGCCAGAATTTCGTGGCTGCATCGGCGACTAACCAGCAGTCTCGCCCGCGACGATGGGGCGGCGCGTGGCGTTCCAGAGCAGCTCTCTCAGATAGTCCGATTACCTCGATCGAGACGCCTGCAAATAGCCCGGAGGACCACTCTGGCGCGGGCAGGTCGACAGTCCTCCGTTTGCTCACAGGCAGGCGTGCGCCAGAGCTACATAGGACTGCTGCAATCAGCGGTTGAAGCAGGTGTCGCGCGGCACGGGCAGCCGTCGACGCCTCCCCGGAATGAAGGCGGGCGCAAACGCCGGATTAGTCGCGATGCTCAGAAGCATGGACTTCGAACTCGACGATTTGAGGCTGTGGAACTCCAGCGCGGCCGAGCTGCGCACCGAGCTGCTCCTGCATGAAACGGTCGAAGTCGCCTCTTGACTCCCATACGTCGACCACGCAGATCCCGTCCGCCGTTGCGCCCGCCACGTGCGAGATCTGTCCCTGACCGAGGGGCTCACCGACGGCGCGGCGGACCTCGTCGTACTGCTCGAGCGTGGCTCCAGGAATGTTGATCACAAGACAAACAGGCATGTGTCCTCCTCGATTGGATTGCCCAACAACCCTAACCAGCGGGCTCACGCGGAGTAGGCGTCGCGGAACAAAATCATGTGGGAGTCCTGACCCAACGACAGCGCGAGACCGTTGACGTTGGCTTTCGTTTCGCGAGCGACCGAAGCGCTCGCGCCACCGCGCGGAAGCCCCCCCAGTTAGGAACGAATCCAACAGTCTCGAGGCGCGGCCCAGACCGGTGGGCTGATCGAGGAGCGAAGAATCCAGCGCTCCCTGGCTGGCGCCTACGCTCGTATCAGTCTAGGGTGAGTCCTGTCATGCGATCCTTTGACCTGCATCGGTGGGAGATCTATTGTCTCCCAAGAGGCGACCTACCCACGGCCGAGACCACGAGGAGGAGCGATGTACGCGACAATACGCTGGTACGAGGGCGTGACCGATCCAGTGGAAGCCGGACGGCGCGTCAGAGAAGGTTTCGTCCCGCTGATCAGCGAGATGGAGGGTTTCGTCGCCTATTACTGGGTTGACGCCGGGAACGGCGTCATGTTGTCGACTAGCGTGTTCGAGACTCAGGCGGAAGAGGAGGCCTCCACCGAGCAGGCCGCCGACTTTGTCCGCGAGAACTTGGCCGAGCTCTTTCCCAACCCACCGCAGGTCACCGACGGCCATGTAGTGGCCACCAAATCAGCCTGACGCACCAACGCTGAAGAGCAAGCGGCCGGCGCCGTCGGAGCCGAGTGTGATTGCTCGCGGTGTTTCGGGACATCGAGCGTGTTCGCCGACGAGTGGGATCTCGCTGCTGGACCGGACTGGACCACTGCCGAAGCTTTACGCGGCCGGAGGACCGTGTTGGGAGCAGCACCGAATGCAAGCCGTGCGGTACCCGCGAGTTGAACGACCGAGCGTGTGCTGGTGCTTCTCTAGTTTTAGCGAGCGAGCCTCATACCGCCACGCGGAGGGCCGGTAGGTAGTCGCAGTCCGGGTATGAGCCTCGCTCGCGGAGGGGCGCTCCTTCGGAGCGCTGGGGTGGTCGCGGGCTGGTGGCCACGGTTAGCCTCCGGTTCTAGTTCTGAGGCCCTCGTGGGGGCAAACGACCTTGCGATCGTCAGGAGACCGCCCGTGGCCACGATCTCAAGCCTACTCGCCGATCACATCACGCTCCAGGTCCGGTCGGTTGACCGGCTGTTCTTTCAGAGGTATGTGCCGCGGTTGCAGACGCAGTTTCAGGTGATCCGGTTTCTCCTGGATCGCGGGTTTCCGATTCCCTCGCTGCGGTGCTGAGGCGGATCGGCCGCAAGTACGTCAACGCCGTCGAGCAGTGCATCGTCGAGCGGGAGATCCCGGTGGTGCGCTTTCAGAAGGGCGATGTCAAGGAGGACATCGCCCGCGAGCAGGCGGCGCTGCCCTCGCCCCTGCGTGCTGAGGACCGGCGGCGCGGCTACCGGCACGAGCTCGCGTTCCGGCAGGCCGAGATCTCCGACACTCGCATGTTCGACCGTCCCGCCGCCGGCCGGGCGTGGTTTGAGCGCATCCTCCCGGACCAGCTCACGCTCGGGCGCCCCGACCAGGTGGCGGTCGTGTTCGGCCGCCGCGTCAAACGCCACACCCCCGGTCGGTTTCAGACCAAAATCTTCACCAAACGCGTCGAGCCCGCGATCCAGGTGCACTACCGCGCCTCCAAGGTCAAGCAGTACGTCAAAGAGGGCCGCGCGCTCAGAACCGAGACCACCGTCAACGACACCCGCGACTTCGGGATTGGCCGCCGCCTCACCCAGGAAAACTGGGACGCGCTCGTCGCCATCGGCCATCAGGTCAACCAGCGCTTCCTCGACCACCAGCTTGCGGCGTGCCAGTGCGCGCCAGACGCCACGACGCTCCAGCGCGTGGTGCTGCCATCGATCGAAGATGGCCTCGCAGCCCCCGGCCTGCGCTTCGGCGAGCCGCGCACGATGGCGCTACTCGCCTGCCTGTGCTGTTTTGAGCACCTGCTCGCCGGCCTGACGAACCGCAGTCTGCGCGAGCTGATCGCCGGGCTCATCCACGGGTACAGCGCGCGGCAGATGACCTACGACACCCCGGCGCTGCCGCTCTCGATACCTGCGGCCGCGTGCTTGCCAAGCAGATCGTCGATCTCGACGCAGTCGATCGCGTCGACCGATTGCTCGACGACCCAGTAGCCGCCGATCTCGTGTGCCCGAAACAGGCTCGGATCAAAGCGATACGCAAACAGCCGGCAACGCTGAACCCGCGCCAGCCATCCGGCCTCGATCACGTGCACGCGCTCACTATCGCTCTGCCCGAAGGACCGTTCGCGATCGTCACTAGTGGTCTTCGATGACGGCAAATGCACCCGCGGGGGCAGTCCCTGGGAAACCAGAGATGGCGCGCATCGACCGCCCAAACCAGCGAAGGGGCCTGTGGGTCGGTAGTAGAGACTCTCGGTACGAAGTGGCCCAGGCCGGCCTCCTCGCTGACATGCCACAGAGCGAACGGCCCCTCGTCCCGATACGGCGGCGCCGGCTCGCGCGCCAACAGGTGCTCGGGGTAGCTATCGAGCATCCACCGAGTCTCGCAGCCCGAAACCCGATCGCCGGCGATCGGGGCTCCGCTTCGACCCGGCGGATGGCACGACCGGCACTGACGCGGTCAGACCCGGCTCGGCGACGAAGCAGGAGTCTGGGCCGCTGGCCTCAGACTTCTCGTCGTCGATCAAGGCAGCGGTCTGGTCGGCCCGATCCTGCTCGATGTCCTAGTGAGGAGACGATGAACTCCGTTACCGCTTCTCGGCTCGTCGAGCAGATGCGCCGCTAGGTCACGCGCTCGATCGCGGGCAGGCGGAAGGACCCGTCGAGGATTGGCGCCGGCGGATACTCGCTAGGGCGGTGCCGTCTCACCGCAGGACCCTTGGCCTTGACTTTGTTGCACAAAGTGTGTTAGCTTTGCATCGCAAAGCGAACGGAGGTGGCAGCACCATGCAAGGGACACACGACGGCGATGAGACCGCGACAGCCGACGACGGCGACCGGCTCGACCCGCGTGAGGCGGCGCGGCTGTTCGACGAGACCAGGCGCGACGCGCGGCGTCAGTTCGACCTCAGGCCACCGGTGGTGTCCGCGGTGATGGCCTTCGTGATCCTCCTCGGCTACGGCGCGCTGTGGCTCTCGACGCTCGGCCAGCATCCGTACAGCGGTCCAAGCGCCGGCGCGGTCGTCCTGGTGTACGTCGCGGTGGTCGTCTCGATCGCCGTGGCGGCGAAGGTCTACCGGCGCGCGACCGCGGGCGTCAGCGGGCCATCGGTGCGACAGCAGAAGATCGAGGGGATCGCGATCGGGGTGTCGTTCATCGGCAGCCCGGTGATTCAGGGCGCGCTCAAGCACTACGGCGCCAGCCACGCGATCGTCTATGGGGTGATCCCGGCCGCGGTGCCGCTGATCATCCTCGGCACGACCTTGCTTGGCATTGCTGGCACCAAGGCCGACTGGCCCCAGTTCGGCTCCGCGCTCACGGCCGTCACTGCCGGCATCGTCGCCCTGTTCGTGGGGCCCAGCGGGGCGTGGCTCGTGGCTGGCATTGGCGTCTTCCTGGCGGTGGTCGGCTACGCACTTGCCACCGCCGTGCTCCGCGGCCGCGAAGCATTGGTTTTTGGCCCGCGGTAGGCCATTCGTGTATGACAACCGAAGTGCTTGACCCGGTGATCCATGCCCCCGCGCGCCTGCGGATCGTCGCGACGCTCGCCGCGCTTCCCGACGGAGACACGCTCTCCTTTACCCGCCTTCAGGAGATGCTCGACCTGACCCCCGGGAATCTCATCACCCACCTGCGCAAGCTCGAGGACGCCGGCTACCTCAACAGCGAGACGACCGGCAACGGCAGAGCAGCGCGCACCTCGATCGCACTCACCGGCCAGGGCCGCGCCGCGCTCGACAACTACACAGACGCGCTCCGCGGTCTGCTCAACGGGCTATAGACACCACGAGGAGTTGAATGCCGTGAAAACGAGCTTGGATGGTCGCGCCGCGCTCACCGTGGTTCTGCTTGGCGTTTGCTTTTTGCTGGTCGCTGGTTGCGGCGGGACCAAGCGCGTGGGGGCCCGCCCCGGATGCGAGACTGCCGCGACGAACGTGGCGGCTTCGTCGGCGGGGGGTTCTGGGTCGTGTTACGTCTGCCATGAGCGCAACGGTAGTCGATGCGAAGGTGGAGAGTCTCGCGCGCCGAGCTGATGCGTCACGCAGAGCGCTGGCCGCCCGTCCGAGCTGGCTCCGGCAAGGTCGCCCAAGCGCTCGCGCGATGGGCGGTGGTTGCTCAGCGGAAGCGATCGCGCGGAGCACGGTAGACCGCCTCCGGCTCGTTTGGCGGTCAGGCGGGCCGGTCCGGAGCCGAGAGCGTACTGTTGCCAGCGATGCCGAACCTCGATGCGCGTGGGGAGCCAGGGCCAAAGCTGACATTGCCCCACGGGGATCCCGTCGCCGACGAGATGACCTCCGTTATCCACCGTGGCGACCTGGACCGACTTCGGCAGATGCTCGGTGAGCGACCGGAGCTCGCGTCGGCTCGCATGATCGGCCGCAAAGGCCCTGAGGAAGGCTGGCGTACTCCGTTGCACGTCGCCGCCGACTGGCCTGGGTACTTCCCGGCTGCCCCCGCCGCGGTGGCGGTGCTGCTCGAGGCGGCCGCTGACCCCAACGATGACACCGGCGGCGCTCGCCCTGAGACGCCGCTTCACTGGGCGGCGAGCTCCGATGACTTAGAGGTGGCGGTGGCGCTGATCGACGGGGGCGCCGATATCGAACGGCCAGGTGGATCGATCGGGACCCCGCTCGACAACGCGATCGGCTACGCCTGTTGGCACGTCGCCCGACTCTTGGTCGCCAAAGGCGCCAAGGTCGAGAAGCTTTGGCACGCAGCGGCGCTCGGGCTGCTGGCACGGACAGAGCAACTCCTCGCCGAGCGGCACCACACCGAGGACGAGGTCTCACAGGCGTTCTGGCACGCGTGCGCCGGCGGCCAACGCCGCGCTGCCGAGTCCCTACTCGCTCAAGGAGCCGATCTCGACTGGGTACCCGACTACGCCGAAGGCACTCCGCTCGATGCAGCCGGCTCCCTTGGCACCCGCCAGGAGAACGTTCTCACCTGGCTACGAGAGCAGGGCGCCAGCTCGGCAAAGCACCCACGGGGCGGCCGATAGGCCTTCGGAGGGCGGCGGCCGCCTGTCGATTGCGACCACCCAGACGTCGCCAACGCGATCGTCAGCTCGCCGGCGACCTCGAGGTCAAAGCTTCGCGCGGGCCGGCGACCAGGGTCCGCGAACTCGACCGCCCCGTCGTCGCCGTTTCGACCGTCGGGGCGTGGGTGCAGGGAGCGCGAAAGCCCATTAATACCGCAGCCGCGTCAGCTAGTCGGTCATCAGGTCGATCGCCGCGGCAGCATCGATCATCACGACCTCGTGTGCGCCTCGCACGGAGCCCAGACCGTAAGGAGCAGCCCGCCCGTTCTCTACGGCGGGTACCCGTTCTCATCGGGCGTCCCACTGGAACCAGCGGATGCCGATCCCGGCAAATACGACGATGTAGCCAAGGCATGCCAGCAGCGAGAGCGTGTCGCGGCTGTACCACGCGTGCAGGTTGAGGACTCCGGCGAAGAGCGTCATCACCACTCCCACCGGAGTCCAGCGTGCGACCGAGCTCCAGAAGCTGCCGAGCGCTCCGCTCTGGCCGAGGATCCCGAGCAGGATCAGAACGGCGAACAGAACCCGCGCGACGGCCTGGACGGTGTCAGCTGACTTCACCAGGCCAACCAAGGCCTGCGCGAGGCTCAGGAACACCGCGCCCGCCAGGATCGAAACCAGCAGCACCAATGCGTACTGGCCCGCGGACGGCGAAATGTGATGGATCAGACTGCCGACGATCACGACCGCGATCGCGATGATCAGGTTCGCGACCACCTGCATCGCCAAGCGGCTGGTCATGATCGTCCAGGTCGGAGCCGGGGTGACGCGCAGTCGCTGGAACACGCCCTTCTCGCGGTCGCGCGCGACCGTCAGCGCGTAGCCAATCATCGCGGTCGACAGCAGCCCGTATGAGATCGCCAGCCCGATCACGAACTCCGCTCCGCCGAACTTCTGGGTGGCCTTGTTCCCGCTCGTGCTGACCAGGACGAAGACTGGCAGCACCATGCTGATGATCAGCGCGCGGCGGTGCTTGAGGAACACGAGGAAGTCCGCGCGCAGCAGCGATGTAACCACGAGGCGCAGCGGTGGTGCGGCAGGCGACGTCGAGCTAGTCACGGATCTCGCTCCCGGTGAGCCCGATGAACACGTCCTCGAGCGTGACCTGACCATGGGCGACCTGGCGGACCCGGGGGTCGTGCTTGTGCTTCTCGATCAGATCGTGCGGCGTCTCGGTCGTCAGCAGCAAGCCGTTGTCGATGATCGCGACCCGATCGCAGACCGCCTGGGCCTCCTCCATCGAGTGGGTCGTCAGCAGGATGCTGCCGCCATCCTGGCGAATGTGCTCGATCCGCCTCCAAAGCTGGCGGCGCGATTGCGGATCAAGCCCGGCGGTCGGCTCGTCAAGCAACAGCAGCGCGGGGTCGTGGACGACCGCGATGTACAGCGCAAGGCGTTGCTGCTGTCCGCCCGAGAGCTGCTTGAATGGCTTGGGGGCCTCGTCCTCGAGGCCGATCTCGTGCAGGCCCTCGGCGATCTGCGGGTCAGTGAGCTCGACGCCGTAGAGCCCCGCGTATAGCCGAACGATCTGCGTGATCTTCAGCTCGGACTGAAAGCTGGTCGCCTGAAGCGACACGCCCATTCGCGCCCTGGCCCACGTGGGGTGGCGCCTGCTGTCGATGCCGTCGAGCATGATTGTCCCCGACTGGGGCTTGACCAGCCCTTCGATCGCGCTCAGCGTGCTCGTCTTGCCCGCTCCGTTCGGCCCCAGCAGACCGAAGATCTCTCCTCGGCGAATGTCGAAGCTGACCGCGTCGACTGCCGTCTTGGGGCCGTAAGCGACCGTCAGGTCGCGCACTTGGAGGATCCCGGGGACCTCAGGAACGGCGACGGCGGCGGATCGGCCCTCTTCGGCGGGTACCGTGTCTTGAGCGCTGGGGGCTGGCTCGGGCGCCAGCAGCAGCGAGCCGTCCTCGTGCTCCTCGGCGATGACGTACGTGCGTGCCTGGCCGCTTCTCCGCACCTGCACCCTCTCGCTCACAGGCGCCAGGGTAGCTCCTCCACCTCGCGACGTCCGGCGCGTGCTGCTGGGCGAGAGCGGCAGCGGGGCGACGGGTGCGCGGACGGTTCGGTGGTACTGCTTCGCCTCGCGGAGGATGATCGCGGCGCACGCGGCGTCCTCGTCATGATGCATTGCCTTGCGGCCGCCCCGGTTCGCGGCAGACGGCATCGCGCCGGCGGTTAGCGGGGGGTCTGGCCGTTGCGCTGAGCTGTGCTGGGCTGGTGGCCGGGGGCGGGGCGGGGGGCTTGTTGGAGCGCGGCGTGCAGGAGCGCTGTGGCTGCCCAGCGTAGGGTGGCGAGGGTCTCGTGGTTGTCCAGGCGGCAGACGTCCTTCATGGTGATGATCGCTTCGCCTCCGAGGGTGAGCGCGAGGGCTGCCTGGAGCCGGCGCTTGTGTTCGGGGGGGAGCTCGTCCAGCGGCGCGAGCACGGTCTCGAGCCATCGCATCCGGCGGCCCTCGCGGACCACGGGTGCGTGTTCGCCGTTGCGGCGGCTGCGAAGCCAGGTGTCCTGGGATACGCGCGTGAAGGTGCGGAAGTGCTCTTCGTGGGCGAGCACGCGTCCGTCGAAGGTGTCGATCAGCTGCAGCAGCCGCTGCTCGACGTCATCGGTCATCAGGTTCGCGAGCAGAGCCTCGAGGGGGGCTTGGTCGGTGATCTCGGACAGTTCGATCAGCAGCGCCTCCTTGGTCGGGAAGTAGCGGTACGCGGTCGCGCGGGAGACGCGCGCGCGCTCGGCTGCCTGTTCGATCGTCGGCGCCGTTCCTTGCCGGTGCAGCTCGTGCGCGGCGGCGATGATCGCGGCCCGGGTTCTCGCCTTCTGGTTGGCGCGGGGGTCGTTGGGCTTGACAGCAGACATAGCAGGTGATACAAGTCTCACGAGAGGAGAGCTCTCAAGAGAAGAAGAATATCACCTCAAGAGCCGGGGGCCGACATGAGCGCTGGGACACAGCCCAAGCACAGCGACACCGGGAGCGAGACCCCCGAGCTAAGCGCAAACCCGAGGGTGCTCGAGGTAGTTGGAGCGCTGATCGACCGGGTCGAGGAGTTGATCAGGGAGCAGAACGTCAGCTACGGCGAGTGGCGCCAAGCCATCGGTTTCATGACCGAGGTCGCCAACGCGGGCGAGGTGCCGCTGCTGATGGCCTACTTTGAAGCGACCGTCGATGAGGTCGCCAACGCGGCGAGCGCGTCGTCGGCGACAGCGATCGAAGGCCCCTACTACGTGCCCGGCGCGCCGACGCTCGAAGCGCCCTGGGTGATGCCGCAGCGCCCCGATGAGCCGGGTCAGCCGCTGGTCTTCTCCGGCACCGTCAAGACCCCGCACGGCCGGCCGATCGCCGGCGCCCTGCTCGACGTCTGGCACGCGGACGCCACGGTGCCGGGAAGCTACTCCAACATCCATCCCGGCCAACCCGATTTCAACCTCCGCGGCAAGCTGCGCACCGACGAGCAAGGACGCTTCGAGCTCAGGACAATCCGCCCCGCGCCATACCAGATCCCCGACCAAGGCCCAACCGGGCGGCTGCTGAACGCCCTGGGCCGACACTCCTGGCGGCCGGCCCACATCCACGTCAAGCTCAGCGCCGACGGCCACCAGCCGCTGACAACCCAGCTGTACTTCCAAGACGACGAGTTCCTCGACTCAGACGTGGCCCGCGCCGTCAAGAACGAACTCATCCTTCCCCTCCAGCAGCGGAAGCAACCAAGACTCCCACCTAACCCTGCGCTACGACTTCCAGCTCGCGCCGACTCGCCGCTGACTCACCAGGTGCCTAGTCTCGCCAGCAGCACGCGCTGGCATCGCGGGGCATGACCATCCCTTTCATCCTCGGTCCGCCGCGCAGCGCGGGAACCCAAGCCGTTGGTGCGCGACGTGCGGCGTAACGTACAGTGGCCGGACATGGGCGGCCGCGATGTCCTGCTGACTAACCTCGACCAGCCGCTGTTTGACGAGGCTCGGGCGACTAAGCGGGATCTTGTCGACTATTTCGAAGCCGTGAGTGAGCAGCTGCTCGGCGAGCTGCGCGATCGGCCGCTGTCGGTGGTGCGGGCGCTGCGCGGCCAGAAGCCGTTCATGCAGAAGAACGTCCCGAAGTACGCGCCGCCGTGGGTCAAGACCGTGACGATTTGGGCGGAGAGCTCGAAGCGCGACGTTGCTTACGCGCTCTGCAACGACCTGCGGACGTTGCTGTGGTTCGCGAACCAGCGCGCGATCGAGTATCACCCGACGCTCGCGCGCGCCGATTCACACGGCTTTGTCCCGACGAGCCTCGTGCTCGATCTCGATCCGCCGGCGGAGGCCCGGTTCGACGCCGTCGCGCGCGTCGCGGAGATCGTGCGCCGAGCGCTCGCCGACGCCGGCCTCGTGGGCTCCGTCAAGACCAGCGGTGCTAAGGGCTTGCACGTGTTCGTTCCAGTGGCGCAGCCAGCGAGTGGCGAGGAGATCGCGGCGGCCACGCGGGCGCTCGCCGCGCGCGCCGAGCGCATCGATCCGCAGCTGGCCACGACCGCGTATGTCCGCGAGGAGCGAAGCGGCAAGGTATTTATCGACGCCACGCGCGCGGGCGGCGCCACCATAGTCGCCGCCTACAGCCCGCGTGTCCGACCCGACACGCCGGTGTCGTTCCCGGTCTCATGGGAAGAGCTCGACCGTGTGACGCCGAGCGACTTCACCATACGCACCGTGCCAGCCGTCCTCCGCGGCACCAACCCCTGGGCCGATCGCCGTCCCGAGCCCCAATCGCTGCCTTCCGATCTGATCGAGGAGGGGCGCGCGATCCCGGTCGCTCGCGTCCGAGCCATGCACGAGGGCAAGCGCCGCGCCCGCGCGCGACGCGGGCAGACTCTTAGCTGAGCGACAGTCGGGCCACATACCGGACCGTCAGCTGGCGCGGTCCGACGATCGCTTTGCGGCAACCCGTGGCCGGGGACCGCGCAATTGGGTTGGCGACGTTCAGCGTGTCCGCATCAGCTCCCAGGGCCGCCGAGGCCAACGGTCGGTTTTAGTCTGCGGTGGAACGCGGCACGACGATCACGAGATGCGCGCAATTGGCGAGGAGCGGGTGCGTCCCAACGTGCAGGCCAAGACCCGCAATCATGCTCGCGCGAGCGTCCTCGGACGGATCCAGGCAATACCCGCGTATGCCAGGAAGTACAGGGCTTCGCGGCCTCGCCAGAACCGCGGCGAGAGCTCTGCCTGTGCGCCGACGGCCGCGATCGCCTGGTCGCCAGCGCGCGCGCTCGTTGAGCAGCGCTTGTCCGGTCGTCAGCACTCGTGCCGCTGCTTCCACGCGAACGGCTGGCGTGAGCGGGCAGGGCCACCTGACGCTCCCGTGGTGACACAGACCCTCCTCGGCGTCAGGTCATGCGCCGGTAGCGCCACACGGACAGCGGGATGAACACGGCCAGGAGGCCGGCGATCCAGGCGATCGCGCCGCCGAGGGAGGATGGGGGTCCGGGGATGAGGGCGAGGGAGCGCGCCGCGTTCGCGGTCAAGGTGACCGGGCTCACCTTCGCGATTGTCTGTAGCCAGCTCGGCAGGGTCGCGACCGGCACGAACACCGAGCTCGCGAACACGAGCGGAAACAGGATAACGAAGCCGGCTGATTGGGCGGCTTCGGCGCCGCGGACGGTGAGAGCAACGAACGCGAAGATCCAGCTCAGTGCGAGGCCGAAGGCGCTGACGAGCGCGATGCACGCGAGGGCCTGGGCGACGCCGGCCTGGAAGCGGAAGCCGATGATGTAGCCGACGATGATCATCAGGACGATGATCAGGACGTTGCGGACGAGGTCGGCCGTGGTACGGCCGACGAGCACTGCGGACCGGGCCATCGGCATCGAGCGGAAGCGGTCGATCACGCCGAGCTTCAGGTCGTCGGCTAGGCCCACTGCCGTCATGCTCGCCCGGAACGTCACCGACTGCACGAGGATGCCGGGCAACAGGTAGTCGATGTAGCTCACGCCGGGGGGCAGTGAGTGACTGATCGCGCCGCCGAACACATACGTGAACAGGAGCACGAACATGATCGGCTGGATCGTCGAGAACACCAGCAGGTCCGGTTGGCGGACGAAGTGGAGCAGGTTGCGCACGCTGACCACTCGCGCGTCGGTGATGTCCGCGCGAAGCTCTCGCGCCGTGAGGCGCCGCCACCGCGAGTGTCGCCTCGCGGCCGGGCGGAGGGCCGCGGGGGCGCGAGCCGCAGGAACGCTCGGGCTCGTCGGATGAGGCCGCCCGTCACCGGTCGCGACTTCAGCCCCCGCCCCGTTCTCGCTGGGCGGCGCGCCCGTCAGCTGCAGAAACACGTCGTCGAGCGTCGGCCGACGCAGCCCGAGATCGCTCACCGAAATCTCCGCCTTGCGTAGTGCCGCGGCCGCGTCCTCGATCATTTCGAGGCCATCGCGCGGCGCCGGAAGCGTCAGCTGCGCGAGCCGGTCCCCAGGCTCCGGCTCACCGCAACCTATCCCGGCCAGCGCCGCCCGTGCACTGTCCCGTTCCGCGGCGCTCACCAGCTCGACCTCCAGGATCTGCCCGCCGACCCGGTCCTTGAGCTCGCTCCCCGTGCCCTGCGCGATCATCCGACCGTGGTCGATCACGGCGATCTGCTCGGCGAGCTGATCTGCCTCCTCGAGGTACTGGGTGGTTAGCAGAAGCGTCGTCCCCTCGCGGACGAGCTCGCGCACGACCGACCAGATCTCATTGCGGCTGCGCGGATCCAGCCCGGTCGTCGGCTCGTCCAAGAAGAGCACGCGCGGGCGGGTGAGCAGGCTCGATGCGAGGTCGAGACGTCGCCGCATGCCACCGGAGTACGTGCGGGCTGGGCGGTCGGCGGCATCAGCCAGGTCGAAGCGCTCGAGCAGCTCGTTGGCCCGCCGGCGAGCATCCGCGGCCGAGAGGTCGAACAGGCGCCCGAACATCTGGAGGTTCTCCCGGCCGGTCAGGATCTCGTCGACCGCGGCGAACTGGCCGGTCAGCCCCAACAGCTCCCGCACCCCCGCGGCGTCGTGGACGACGTCGCGGCCAAACACCTCGGCGCGTCCGGCGTCCGGAGCGAGCAGCGTGGCCAGCACCCGGACGAGGGTCGTCTTCCCGGCGCCGTTCGGTCCCAAGAGCCCAAAGACCGTGGCCTCCTCGACATCGAGGTCGACCCCAGCAAGGGCCGTGGTCGTCCGAAAGCGCTTGACCACACCTTCGACGTGGACAGCCGAATCAGGCATTCACTCACTATCTCAGAGCGTGCTCGCCGCTCGCACAAGGCGCGGGATCAGCCGAGCGGCCGACTCGCCCAGCACGCCGCGGCGCTCGCCGTCGTCAAGCTCAGCGGTGTGCTGAAGCTTGACGTAGGCCGGCGATCGAGATCGCGTCGCGCGGGTACGGATAATCCGTCACGAACACGACATTTCCGAGCCCCGTGACCGATCGGAGCAGGTGGAGCACGGGGTCGCTGAACGCCGAGGCGGTGTCCGAGCAGAGGCGAGGGAGGGCATCGGCGAACGCCCCCCGCTTCTGCGCCCTTGCGATGACGTTCATCTCATCGACGATCGCAAAGCGCGAGGCGACGAATGGGATTGTGCCGCCCGCATGCGCGAACACGTACTTGACGTCCGGTGTCTGGGCGAACGTGTTGCTGTAGTGGAGCCTCGCGATCGCGCGCGACGTGTCGACGGGGTAGTCGAGCAGCGAGTCAGGCAGGCCGAGGGTGTGCGCGATCGGACCCGGGGAGGCCGTGGGATGGACGAACACGACTGCCTCGCGCCGCTGCAGCTCCGTGAAGATTGGATCGAAGCGGCGGTCTCCCAGGTAGCTGCCGCCGGCGTTCGTAAAGATCGACACGCCGTCGAGCTCGAGCACGTCGAACGCGTAGTCGATTTGGTCGACGGAGCCCTCGACGTCGGGCAGTAGCAGGGCCTCGAACGCCGGGACCGTGCCTCGATTTGCCGGATGGTCATCTGGCGGTGTGCGGTGGCGCGGCGGGTAGTTGCACCGTGACGCGGAGCCCGCCGGCGGCCCGGGGGGTGAGGGTGAGAGTTCCATCGTGTGCTTGGGCGATGCTTTTGACGATTGCCAGGCCGAGGCCGACGCCTGCGTGGTCAGTGCGGATGCGTTTGCTGCCGCGCTGAAACGGCTCGGCAAGCGTGGCGATCAGCTGTGGGGTGAGCTTTTCGCCGGTGTTCTCGACGGTGAGCGCCGCAGCCTTGCGGTGAACGCTGGTCGTGACCCACACGGTGCCCTGGTCGGGCAGGTTGTGGACGATCGCGTTGTGCACGAGGTTCGTAGTCATCTGCAGCAGGAGGGCGGGTGAGCCGATGGTGGGGGTCGCGTCGCCGGCGGTCTCGATGGTGGCGCCGCGTCTTTCTGCGAGGGGGAGGAGCGTTTCAGTGGCTTCTTCGGCGATGAGGGACAGGTCGGCGTGTTCTTGAGTGAATGATCGCTGGTCGGCGCGGCTGAGCAGGAGCAGTGCTTCGGTGAGGTCGATCGCTCGGCTGTTGACGGCGTGGAGGCGGTCGACAAGCTCGCCGTTATCGCGGTCTTGATCGTTGCGGGCCACGTCGAGAAGTGTCTGCGTGATCGCCAGCGGGGTGCGCAGTTCGTGGGAGGCGTTGGCTGCGAATCTCTGCTGTTCGGCGACATGTGCTTCAAGTCGCGCGAGCATGGTGTCGAAGGCGTCGGCGAGCTCGCGGAACTCATCGCTGCGGCCCGGTAGCTCGATTCGGTGGGAGAGCGATCCGGTCGCGGCCATGCGTGTGGCGTCTGTGATGCGACTCAGGGGGGCGAGCATACGGCCGGCGAGAATCCATCCTCCCAGCAGACCGAACACGAGCAGGAACGCCATCGCGACGGCCGCGGTCGGAGCGAACTCGCGCAGGACGGCGTACTGGTACTTGGGCACGATGATGAGCCCGACGTGGGTCGCACGAGTCAGGAACACCCACGCAGCGGCGAGCAGCAGAGTGCCGGCGAGCATGAGGAAGCCGGCGTAGCTGAGGGTGAGTTTGAGGCGAACGCTCAGGCCAGGGGCTCTATCCATCGTCTCCTCCCTCGCGGCTGGTGTCTGACTGAGTGTCGATGTGGTATCCGACGCCGGGCAGGGTGGCGATGATCCAGGGTTCGCCGAGGCGTTTGCGCAGTGCCGAGACCGTGATCCGCACGGCGTTGGTGAACGGGTCGGCGTTCTCATCCCACGCCCGTTTCAGTAGCTCTTCGGCGCTGACCACGCCGCCGTCGGCAGCGACGAGCACTTCGAGCACTGCGAACTGTTTGCGGGTCAGCGCGACGTAGCGGCCGTCGCGGTAGACCTCGCGGCGGAACGGATCCAGACGCAGGCCGGCGATCTCTCGCACGGGCGGCCGGTTGTGGCCGCGCCTGCGGTCGAGCGCTCTGAGACGGAGCACGAGCTCTTGGAGTTCGAACGGCTTGGTGAGGTAGTCGTCGGCGCCGAGCTCGAATCCGGAGGCCTTGTCGTCGAGGCGGTCGGCGGCGGTGAGCATGAGGATCGGCATGCCGCTGCCGGAGGCGACGATGCGTTGGGCGACCTCGTCGCCGGAGGGCCCGGGGATGTCGCGGTCGAGGACGGCGATGTCGTAGGCGTTGACGCTCAGCAGCCCCACAGCCGTGTCGCCGTCTCCGGCGATGTCGGAGGCGATCGCTTCCAGGCGTAGGCCATCGCGAATGGCTTCGGCCAGATAGGGCTCGTCCTCAACGATCAACACACGCATGGCCTCGATGATCCCAGCCCGAACATATCGTCGGCATATCGAAAACCGCATACGTGCTGGCAACACCAGGCTGCCTTGACTGCAGGTATGAGCTACAGCGAACCAGCACGAACAGCAGCCAGGCGTACCGGATCGGCCGCGTACAGCCCGCGCCGCCGCCGGGTGCTGCTCGTCGCGGTGCTCGCCCTACTTCTCGCGGCCACGGCGTTCGCGGCAGCCCGCCACCTGCCCAACGACACGCACGGCACCTACGTGTCGGCGGTCACGTGGCCGCGGAGCGGACAGGCGGCGCTCGTGGTCGGCAACGACCGGCCGGCGGCGAGCCCGCACGAGCGGGCGGTCCCGATCGCCAGCCTGGCAAAGGTGATGACCGCCTACCTGACGCTGGAGCGCTACCCCCTGAGCGGCACACAGGACGGGTTCACGATCACCGTCACTGCGGCCCAGGCACAGGCCGAGGCCCAGGACGCCGCCCAGCACCAGTCGGACGTGGCGGTGCAGGCCGGCGAGCAGCTGACCGAGCGCCAGCTGCTCGAGGCGCTGCTGATCCCCTCCGGCAACAACATCGCCCGGATGCTCGCCGCCTGGGTGGCGGGCAGCGAGACGCGCTTTATCGCCGAGATGAACGCCGAGGCCCGCGCGCTCGGGATGGGCCACACGACCTACACCGACCCCAGCGGGTTCGATCCGAGCACGGTCTCCACCGCCGCCGACCAGCTGCGCGTCTTCAAGCAAGCGATGCGCTTCTCGGTCTTCCGCCAGACCATCTCGATGGCCACCGTGACGCTGCCGGTCGCCGGCACGCTCACCAACTACAACCCCCTGATCGCCGACGGGTACGCCGGCAAGACCGGGTCAGACTCCGCGGCCGGGGGGTGCCTTGCGTTCTTCACCCACGTAACGGTCGGCAGGCGCCGGCTGACCGCGCTCGGCGTGGTGATGGGGCAAGGGGAGGGCAGCGACACGTCGGTGCTCCTCGCGGCCGCGGGCGAGGCCGCCCAGCGGCTGGTCGACTCCGTCGCCCCGGCGATGAAACTCCGTTCAGACGACGCGGCTGGGGTCGACATCGGGCCCTTCGATGCCACGGTGTGGCTGTCCGAGCACGGCTCGGCATAGGACCCCATTCCGCGATCCCCGTGACCGATCGTGTCCGAGAGCAGCAGCGCGCGATCGCCCGCAACGCCTTGGACGAGCGCGAGAGAGTCGCTGGTCGGCTGCGGTGCGACTGATGAGGGACCGTGGCCGAATCCGAATTGGGTGCAGTGCCGGTGAGCCTCCGGTAAGACCGTCTTCGCCCACGTGCTCGAAGTTGAAGCGGGCCGCGTGGCCCGTTAGGGTGCAGCGCAAGGGAACACGACTGGCAGGAGGGCAGGCATGTATCTCCGCAGATCAGCTGTCCCGGCGTTCATCGCGATCGTCGGGTCCTTCGCGATCGGGGCCCTGCCCGCAGCAGCGGCGACCCGCGCGCGATCCGTTCGGCTCCGTGGCACGGCCTCGCCCGTGGCGGCGAGCACGCCACGCGTCGGCTCGGTCGCGCCGTCGAGCGTGATCGACTTCCAGATGCAGCTGGCGCCGAGGGACCTGGCCGGGGCGAAGGCCCTGGCGACAGCAGTCTCGACCCCCGGCAATTCATCCTACGGGTACTTCCTGACCCCCGCTCAGTGGGAGGCTCGCTTCTCGCCGACGGCCGGGGAGGTGTCAGAGGTGACACAGTTCCTCCATCACAGCGGCTTCGCCGTTCACGGCGTTTCAGCCGACCGAATGGAGGTCAAAGCCTCGGGTGCGGCCGCGCAGGTTGAGCACGTGTTCGCGACCTCGCTGGCATACCACCGAGTGGACGGGGCCAGGTTGAGGCTCGCGAGCCGGAATCTCTCGATGCCGAGCTCGTTCAGGGGCATCGTCATCGGCGTGACGGGCGTCAACGCTGCTCTCGCGCACCCGGATTACACGGGTGGCGGCCCGTCGAGGACGGGCACGGCCGCGGGCACGAATGCGCCCAACTTCACCCCGGGGAACTCGCCGCCGCCTCCTGCGGCGACGAACATCGCAACTCCGTGCGGGAAGTATTACAACCAGATCTTCGACACGACGCTGCCGGCGTACGGTCACGGCTATCCGTATCCGCCGTCGTGGGTGACGTGCGGGTACACGCCACCTCAGTTCCGCGGCGCGTACCACCTGACGGGTAGCTCGAACGGCGCCGGCGTCACGGTCGCGATCGTCGACGCGTACGCCTCTCCGACGCTGTTCGCCGATGCCCAGAAGTACGCGTCGCTGAACGATCCGAGCAACCCGCTCACGAGCTCGCAGTTCAGTGAGCTGCTGCCGTCCAACTTCGACGACGGCGACGTCTGTGGTGCGAGCGGCTGGTACATCGAGCAGTCGATCGACGTCGAAGCGGTGCACGCGACGGCACCCGGCGCGCACATCCTGTATGCCGCCGCGCCGGACTGCCGCACTTCTCCGTCGCTGATCGACGTCGATCGCCAGATCGTCGATGGTCACCTCGCGCAGGTCATCACCAACTCCTACGGTGAGCCAGCCGACTCGACGCAGGGTGCCGGCACGCGCGCCGCCGACGACAACATCCTGCTGATGGCGGCCGGGACCGGCGTCAGCGTGATGTTCTCGAGCGGAGACGGAGGCGACGAGTTCACGACGCTCGGATTCGTCGCTCCTGCCTATCCGGCGTCCAGCCCGTGGGCGACGGCGGTCGGTGGCACGACGCTTCAGGTCGGTGAGAACAGGCAGCGGCTCGGCGAGTTCGGCTGGTCGACCGCGCGCAGCTTCCTCTGCAACGAGGCATACGTCTCGGTCGGCGGCTGCACCGATGCGCAGCTCGGGACGTGGATGCCGATCGACCTGGCGCTCGACGGCGGCTCGGGTGGAGGAACGAGCACCGTGTACCAGCAGCCGTCCTACCAGGCCGGCGTGGTTCCGACCTCGCTGTCGCAGATCAACGGGTCACAGCCGATGCGCGTCGTGCCCGACATCTCGATGGACGCCGATCCGGCGACCGGCGAGCTGGTTGGGGAGACGTACACGTTCCCCGATGGGGCTCACTACAGCCAGGAGCGGTGGGGTGGCACGAGCCTCGCATCGCCGTTGTTCGCTGGCGTCGTCGCGAGAGCCGACGAGGCGGCGGGTCATGCGCTCGGGTTCCTAAATCCGCTCCTGTACTCGCTGTACGGCAATGGCGGAGCGCTGTATGACATCCTGCCGGCCGGCAAGCAGGACGAGTCGCGAGCTGACTATGTGAACGGGCTAAACGCCTCACAGGGAACGCTCTACTCGACGCGAATCATCGACTACCAAGGTGAGGAGCAGTTCTGCACTCCGAGTGGCTCGTGCGCCACGCGGTTGGTGGCGCTCCATACTGCGACCGGATACGACAACATGACCGGCCTCGGGTCACCGGGTGAGGACTTCGTCGGCAGCCTCAGCAGCGCCAAGTAACCGAGGATCGCGCGGAGGCGCTTGCGGGCGCTGGTAATCGCCATCGACGCTGCGCTTCCGTGCGATTTCCCGTCTAAGTCCTGGACGTGGCGGCGGCGGACCTGCCGCTCCGTGGCTCTGCGCGATCATCGATTTTGTTTTTCGCTCGTGCGATCCCTCTCTGACCGCACAGCATCTACTCCCGATCCGGTCTGATTCCGTCGGCGCGCGACCCTTGGCACGAATCTTCATGCCGTGAGGGATTTCGCTCTCGTGGACGATGTGAGAGGTATGGGGTCCTTCGCAACTGATGCTGAGCTGCTCGCGCGGTCGGTCGACGAGCCGGCACTGTCCATATCCGCCGCGGGTGACAAATCAGCCACGGGGCACCACAGGGACCTCCAGGGCGCAGTCACGCCGCATTACGGTCCTGATTCCGGCGAGACGATCCCATGAGCGTGCCCACACTGGCGATGTGATCAAGACGGCGGACGCCACCCCCTGGCCAGGGTGGTCTGGCCCACTTCGATCACGTAGCCATCAGGATCACGGATGTAGCAGCGCATCTCGGTTGCGTGCTTCTTCGGTGGCGTTAGGAATTGGGCGCCCCGCCCGCTCCACTCAGCGTACACCGCGTGGATGTCCGCAACCCGGATATTGAGGAAGCTGCTCACCCGATCTGGGTCGGCCGGCGTCTCGAGCGTGACGGTCGGCTTGTCGTCGGTCGGACCTCCACCGACGTTAATGATGATCCAGCTGTTGGCTAGCGCGACGTACGTCACCTCGTCGCTCCCCTCGCCTGAGATGACGGTCCTGCCGCCAAGCACGTCGGTGTAGAAGCGACGGGAACGCTCGACATCATCTGAAACGATGAAATGGGCCAAGACCATCTCCTGGTCGATCGTGCTCATGCTGACCTCCGTTGTTGGAATTGATTCCATTGTGCGCCTGCCGTCGCCGCGGTCCGCAGACGAGCGTCAGGCCGAAGTCGAGCAGCGGGGGCTGACTTGGCATCACTGCACCCGCTTGCCGCGAGGGGTGTCCGCTGTGCGAGGCTTCGTCTCATGTCGTGGGTGGGCCAGGGAAGCCGCACCGCCTCGCGCCCGGACGTCGGCGCTTCTGCCGCCCTGTTTGCGGCCCGCGAACTTGATTTAAAGAGCAACCGAGGGAGGGACCGATGAGTTCGAGCAATGACTACGACGTCATCGTCTTAGGGGGCGGCGCCCCCGGTGAGCACTGCGCTGCGGCGCTGGCTTCGCGCAGGTTGCGCGTCGCCGTCGTCGAGCGAGAGCTTGTCGGCGGCGAGTGCTCGTACTGGGCATGCATCCCGTCGAAGTCGCTGCTGCGTCCCGGCGAGGCCGTGCATGGTGCTCGCGAGGCTGCAGCCACCGCCGAGGTCGACGTTCAGGCCGCGCTCGCGTGGCGTGACTACATGGTTTCCAACCACACCGACACCGGCCAGCAGAAGTGGCTGGCGAGCCGAGGCATCGATCTGTTCCGAGGGACCGGCCGACTGGCCGGCGCCGGCGTGGTCGAGGTCGACGGCGTGCGGCACACCGCGGAGCACGTCGTGGTGGCGACGGGCTCGGATCCGTTCGTGCCTCCGATCCCCGGGCTCAGCGAGCTCGAGGGTGTCTGGGGAACGCGGGAGGCGACGGGCATGACCGCCGTTCCTCGCCACCTGCTCGTGCTTGGTGGTGGATCGGCGGGCGTCGAGCTCGCTCAGGTCGTGCGGCGCTTCGGCGGTGAGACGGTGATCGTCGAGGGGGCCGACCGGGTGCTACCGCGCGAGCCGGCCCCCCTTGGGGAGGCGCTCGGCGAAGCCCTTCGCCAGGACGGAATCGAGCTGATGCTAGGGATGCACGCCGCGGCCGCGCGGCGTGAGGGCGAGGAGTACGTGCTCGAGCTCGAGGGCGGTGCGCATGTTCGCGGCGACCGCCTACTGGTCGCCACCGGCCGCCGTCCGCGCGTCGAGGGGATCGGCCTGGAGACCGTGGGCGTCGAGGCCGATCCCCACGGCATCCATGTCGACGAGTGCATGCGGGCCGGCGAGCGCCTGTGGGCGATCGGCGACGTCACCGGCATCTGGCCGCTGACCCACGTCGGCGAGTACGAGGGCGATGTGGTCGCGGACAACATTGCCGGCGATCCGCGCCCCGCGAACTACGAAGCCGTCCCCAGGGTCACATACACGGATCCGCAGGCGGCGGCGGTCGGCGCGGCCGAGGCCCAGTACAGCGGCACCGCGCTCGTATCAGAGGCGCCGAAGACTGCGACCTACACCCACGCCTGGGCGCAGTCCAACGGGTTCATGACATTGCTGAGCGACGGCGAACGACTGACTGGCGCCTACGCGCTCGGGCCCGAGGCCGGGGAGTGGATGCAGCAGGCGACACTTGCGGTCCGCGCGCACGTCCCGGTCGAGGTGCTGGCCGACACGATCCAGCCCTTCCCGAGCTTCTCGGGGATCTACGACACGGCCGTGATGGACCTCCGCATGCAGATCGCGGACAAGCCGCGGCCGCTCACGCCGATGAACCCGCAGATGACGAGCATGACGGCATGAGGACAAGGCTTGATTGTGAAGCCGATTTCCGGGCTCGGCTGGAGCAGCACTGGGACGCCTCGGAAAGCGGCGACCTCGAGGCCGAGCACGCGATCTACGCTGCCGACGCGATCCTGGACTACCCGCAGTCCGGTGAGCGCTTCAGAGGCCGGTCAAGGATCCAAGCGCAACGCGGTGGGCACCCGGCTGAACGCCACTTCACCATCCGCCGGATCCTGGGCAGCGGCGACCTCTGGGTGAGCGAGTGCGTGATCACCTATGACGGCGTGCCCACATACTCGCTCAGCGTCATGGAGATCACCGACGGTCTGGTAACGCACGAGACCCAGTACTTCGCCGACCCGTTCCAGGCGGCTCCCGGGCGCGCTGCGCTAGCTGAGCCGATTCCGGCCCGCGACCAGTAAGCCGATGCAGCCGTCGCGTCGATGGACGAGATCGACCCGACCTGGATCGATACGGCCCTCGCGTCCCCGAAACAGATGACATTTACGCCGGAGCAGCCGGATCCGCCCCCGGCCAAGCGTCGGGCTCGCGCACCGGCCGGGTCGAAGGCGACGCTCACCTGGTTGGCGATGGCGTTGCTGACGCTCGGGTCGGTGGGGGATCTCGGCGCCACGCCCGCGACGGCCACCTTAGGTCTCGCCTCGGTGGTGCTCTATGTCCTGCCCGCGATCGTGTTCCTCCTGCCGACGTCGCTCGTGTCGGCCGAGCTCGCCTCGGGCTGGGAGGGTGGCGTCTACAACTGGGTGTCAGAGGGGATGTCTCCCAGGATGGGGTTGGTCGCCATTTGGTGTCAATTCGCCCAGACGACCTTCTACTACCCGGCAGTGCTCGCCTACATCGCGAGCACGCTGGCGTACGTGTTCGCGCCCAGCTTGGCTCACAGCGGCCTCTACACGGCCGTGGTGATCATCGTCGTGTTCTGGGTCGCCGTACTCGTATCCGCCAGAGGGCTCCTCGCCACCGGGAGACTGGCGTCGTACGGGATCGTCATCGGAACGCTGATCCCGGGTTTGCTTCTCGTCCTCCTGGCCGCGATCTACCTCCTGCAGGGCAACGCATCGGCGGCGCCGCTGAATGCCCACCATGTGCTTCCGGCGTGGAACGGAGTAACGAGCATCGTGCTCATCGTGAACAGCTTCTTCCTCTACGCCGGGGTTGAGGTCAATGCCGTCCACGTCGACGAGCTGCGCGATGCTCCGCGCGAGTCTCCACATACTCGTCGCGCAGGGAAGCATCATCACGCTGATTGGACTGCTCTACGCCCTGGTGCCGGAAGTCTCACGCGCCTACTGGGTGTTCGCCGCCCTGGCGACGGAGGTCTACCTGATCATGTACGTGCTGATGTTCATCGCCGCGATCAACCTACGGCGGCGAGCGCCCGAGCACCAGCGTGGCTATCGGGCGCCTGCGCTGGTGACGATCTGCGTCGTCGGCATGCTCGCGTCCGCGGCCGCCTGCCTGGTCGGTCTGCTGCCGCCGAGTCAGCTTGGACACATAAGCACAGCGCCATACCTCCTGGCGCTGCTCGCCGCGACCCTGCTCGTCGGTCTCCTCCCGCCGCTCCTGCTCCACAAGCTGCGCCGCTCCGACTGGAAGGCCGCTGCCTGAGCGCGTTTGGCTCGAGCGACTGAGGCTGACCGCGGCCGCGGATCGTGGTCTCTAACTCGAGCTGTAGCGCGACCGAGAGCGCTGGGCCTGAGCAAGAGACCCGGCACTGTCACCCAATCTGGATGATGAGCGTCGTCCGCAGCAGCGACATGATCCACATGTCAATAGCCGTGAGGAAGGCGAGGTGTCGTGGCTCACTCGGTCCAGATCGCTCCCGGAGCCGGGTTCGCAAAAATGCGCAACCCGTGGGGGGTGCTTGGTCTTTCGCTGATTACCCTCGGGATCTACTATCCGTTCTGGTGGTACTTCATCAACCGCGAGATGCGGGACGTCGGTAGGGTCAACGACCTCGACCTCGGCCAGAGCCCCGGCATCAGCGTGCTTGCCATCACGCTCGGCGCGTTCGTGATCATCCCACCGTTCGTGTCGGTGTGGAAGACCGGTCGGCGCATGGAAGGAACTCAGCGCGCCACCGGTGTGTCGGGCGGCAGCGGACCGCTGTTCTTCGTGTTGCATGTCATTCCAATCGTGAGTCTGTTTGCACCTGTGTACATGCAAATGGAGCTCAACAAGGCATGGCACGCGGTCGGGGATCGCCCGCCGAGTGAACCGACGGAAGGCTCTGCCGCCTATACGAACTGACGCCAGGGCCCCGAGAGAGAATTGAGTGCGGCGGCGTGGACGGGCGCGGTCCGCGGACCCGGACCCTAACCCGTGAGTGTCACGAGACGAGTTGCGTCAGCCGCATGGCGACGATCGCCCACGCCGGCGAGCGCGGATCGATGAGCGCGAAGTGGTCGATGCCGGGAAGCTCGAGCAGCTCGCACCGATCGCCGGCGGCTGTGGCGGCTCGCGCATAGCGGCGGCTCTGCTCCACGGGCACGCGGTCATCGGCGTCCCCATGGACGAGCAGCACCCTCACGCCACTCGGGAGCAGTGACAACGGGTCGGCGGACGCATACGCGTCGGATCGCTCCGAGGGTCCTCCCCCGATGAACTCGACCACGGCGTCTTCGCCGATCCGCTCATGCGCCGCGGAGCGCAGGTCGCAGACGCCGGCCAACGATACGACCGCGGCGACGGACTGTGGGGAGGCAACGCAGAGAGCGAGCTGCCCGCCGGCCGAGTGGCCGATCAGCAGTGCCCGTGTGCCGTCAAGGGAAGCGTCGACACCCCGCAGCGCCTCGATCGCAGCGCGCACGTCGTCGGTGGTCGCCGGTATCCCCCCGCCGGTACCCACGCGGCGGTACTCGACATTCCAGGTCACCCATCCACGGTCGGCCAGGTCGACGGCGAGCGCCGCCATCGTCGCCCGGGTGAAGCGAGCGCGCCAGAATCCACCGTGGAGGAGCACCGCGACCGGATGAGGACCGGCGCCGTCCGGAATGAGCAGGTCGGCCTCGTGGTCGGGCGCACTGCCGTAGCGGTAGGTTTCAGGCACTCTGCCCCGCGTCTTAACCCAATCGGCCAGCTCACCGAGGAAGACTTGAAGCTCTCCGGGTGCCATGCGGCGAGCCTACCGGCCATCACGCCGGCGCTGAGATGACCAGCCCGGCGAACGGCGGCGGGTCGCGGGGGCCGGTCATCGTCATCGGTGGGGGGATCGGCGGACTGGCCACGGCGCTGGCCCTGCACCGGCGCGGGCTGGAGTGCCGCGTGTATGAGCAGTCGCCGGAGATCCGCGAGCTGGGGGTGGGGATCAACACGCTGCCGCACGCGATCAGGGAGCTGGCCGAGCTGGGCTTGCTCGAGGCGCTCGACGCGGCCGGGCTGCGCACGTACGAGCTGATCTACATGAATCGTTTCGGTCAAGAGGTCTGGCGCGAGCTGCGGGGGATGGACGCCGGGCACCCCGTGCCGCAGTTCTCGATCCACCGTGGCGCCTTGCAGGGCGTGCTCCGCGATGCGGTGCTCGATCGCCTCGGGCCCGAGGTCATCTCCACCGCTCACAGGCTGGTGGGCTTTGATCAGGATGACGATGGCGTCACGGCCCGCTTCGCGGTCTCGGGCGGCGGCGCCGGGATCGAATCGGTGCGCGGGGAGGCCCTGATCGGCGCCGACGGGATCCACTCGACCGTGCGCGCAGCGCTGTATCCCGAGGAGGGACCGCCGCGCTGGAACGGGACGATGCTGTGGCGCGGTGCGGTGGAGTGGCCCGCGTTCTTGACCGGGCGCTCGATGATCATCGCCGGCGGCATGGAGGCGAAGGTGGTGCTCTATCCGATTGCGTCCAGCGGCGCACCGGACCGCCGGCTGACCAACTGGGCGGTGATGGCGCGGATCGGCGAGGAGGGGAGCGCCCCGCCCAGACGTGAGGATTGGTCGCGCCCCGGCCACCTGGACGAGCTGCTGCCCCATGTGGCGCGGTTTGCCGTCTCGGAGGTCGACGTCGAGGCCCTGATCCGCTCCACCCCGGTGTTCTGGGAGTACCCGGTCTGCGATCGCGACCCCGTGCCCCGCTGGTCCTTCGGCCGGGTGACGCTGCTCGGCGACGCGGCCCACGCGATGTACCCGGTCGGCTCCAACGGCGCCAGCCAGGCGATCCTCGACGCGTGCGCGCTGGCCCACGCGCTGACCGGGATCGCCGATGTCGGTCAGGCGCTCGCCACCTACGAGCAACAGCGCCTGGAGCCCACCTCTGAGATCGTTTACTCGAACCGCAGCGGCGGTCCCGAAGAGGTGATCGACGCGGTCGAAGCGCTCGCGCCCGAGGGGTTCGACGACGTCGAGCAGGTCCTTCCGCGCGCTGAGCGCGAGGCGATCGTCCGCGGTTACGCCAAGAAAGCGGGCTTCGCGGTGCCAAGCCAAGACCGGAGCAAAGGAGCAGCGACATGACGGACAGCGTCCCGGACGTGATCGGCGCGACAGCGTCGCTCGACGACATCGAGTGGAACATCCTCGGCCAGGTCTACCGGCCCAAGCAGCTCACCGAACGGTCATTCGCGTGGCACGCGACACTCCCGCCTGACACGTTCGTGCCACCGCACATCCACCCGACCCAGGACGAGTACGTGTATATGCTCGATGGCACGCTCACGCTCGTTAGCGGAGACGAGGACCAGACCGCCGGCGCCGGCGACCTCGTGCGGCTCCCGATGGGCCAACCCCACGGGCTCTACAACCGCTCCGGTCACCAGCTCACCTGCCTGTTCTGGGTCACCCCAACCGCCCGCCTGTACGACCTGTTCGTCGCCATCGACGCGATGCCCGAACAGACCCCGGATGCCGTCGTGGAACTGTCCGCCCGCCACGAGGTCAACTTCCTGCCCCCACCGGCCTAGCCGACGCCCCAGGCATGCATCGACAGCGCCAACCGCTGGCTACCCGCCGTGGGCCAGCGCCCGCTGCCACGTCTCCAGGTAGGCCTCAGCCGAGTTGAACAGCAGCGGCAGCGCCCGCCGCCCGGACGCGGTCCGCTCCATGTCGGCGATCAGGTCGGCGATCAGGCCGTAGTGGGCGACGCCGTCCCGGTTGAGGTCAAACGTGCGCGTTCCGGTGCGTTCACGCGTGAAGGTGACGCTGCCGTCGTAGGACGTGAACGGGTAGCGGAGCGGATGCCGAGCGGCGTCCGGGCGCGGCCCCGGGAGTGAGCTGAAGCCGTTCGTGTCGGTGCCCAGGCCGACCCCGAAGAACCTGCCGCGCGCCCTGTATCTGGCCATGGCCAGGATCTTCGCCGCCAGCGTCGGCGACATGTGGTTGGCCATCAGCCGCCGGATCAGGTAGCGGCCCAGCGGGGTCAGCCCTCGGGCGTTGCACTGCAGGCCGCTGGGGTAGGCCGGCATCGGCTCGCCGGCGATCGACTTGGCCGCGGGGAAGAACGACGACAGCGCCTCGAGCACCGACTGGCCGAGCGTGTGGACCTCGACGCCTTGGTCGCCGTCCGGACACCGGACGGTCTTGAAGTAGCTCCCGGTCTGGAAGCGGTTGAGGATGTTGATGAACACCCCCTTGGCCCCACTCAGCGACCGCAGCGCGAAACAGCGGTTGGCCAGGGCAAATACGGATAGGCGACCCACGCCTCGCGCGCGGGTTGCCGCCGCCGGTGTGGTGGCGAGGACGGCGCTCGCAACCCCGGCGAGAAGGACCGCGACAGCGACGGCGCGGCGCACCACGGAGGGAAGCTTATGGGCGATCGGCTCCGTGCCGTTGGCTCGCCGCGAGCGGCTCGGTGGCCGCGATCACCGCAACGGCAATCACCAGCCCCAGCCCAAGGCGGGCATTTTCCCCGCCGGCGGTCAGAATCTGCTGCGCGTTCGAGAGCAGCTCGTCGATCCGATCGAGCGCCGGACCCACGGGGCCGGGGTCGGGGTCGCGGCATACGCCGCGGGCCATGGCGACGAACTGCAGGCCGCGGGCGTAGTCGGGCGGGGGGCCGGAGCCCAGGGCGGCGGCGACGGACATCATCACGTAGCCGCTGACCCGTGCCAATCGCCCGTTGACCGGGCGGACCTGAGGCACCCGGGGCGGCTTGGGGTCGGCCAGCCGTCGCCGCTCGAGAATGTCCTCCATCGTCCCCCCGACGAGCGCGCCCCGCTCGCGATCGTCGAGCCCAGCGTAGGCGGCGATCCGCAGCGCCGCGTACAGCCCGCCGACCGGTCGCCCGTAGGGGACGTCCGAGGCGAACACGATCCGTTCCGCGGGGACCCGGGCGAACAGCTCGAGTTGATCGAAGGCGGAGAACGTGGCCGTGTCGTAGACGACGTTCGGGTGCTCGGCCAGCCTGGAGGCGAACATCCCCTGATCCGCGATCGCCGCGTGGGCGAGTACCAGCGTGACGTCGGGATAACGGAGCGCGAGCTCGGCGAGCGGGTCCATCGCCGGCATCCCGCGGCCGGCGTGGACCAGGATCGGCACCCCGGCTGCTTCCGCGACCTTCCAGATCGACTCGGCGGCGTGGTTGCCGAACCCGAAGGCCTGCGCGCGGGGGTGGAGCTTGATCCCGCGAGCGCCCAGGCCAAGGCAACGCTCCGCCTCGGCGACCGGGTCATCGGCGGGGTCCAGGCGGCAATACGGGTACAGCCGGCCGTTCGATTCCTGCGCCCATCGCAACACGCGGTCGTTGGGGGTCCGGTAGCCGGGGACCCGTTCGGGGTCGTGCAGCGGGAACGTGCAGGCGCGCGCCGTCGGTGCGACCTGATCCAGAAACGAGATCAGCTGCGCCGGTTGCAGCGACTGCCCGTCCTCGTCCCGGCCGAGGTGGGTGTGGGCGTCGATCACCAGGGCGTCGGGCGGGAGCAGCGCGCCAAGCTCGGCAATGACGGGCGCAAACGCGGTGGCGACGTCCACGCGGGAATCGTCGCACGTGGACGGCGCAGGGACGGCCGGAACCAGAGCGCCCTACAACCACTGGCATACCCTCTGCGTTTGTGAATGCCGCCGGCTGGCTGGACGTGAGGGAGCTGCGCATCGGCCTCGGGTGCATGCGCATGTCAACCGACGAGCACAGCGACGAGGCGCTCGCCGGCGAGACGGTCGCGGCGGCAGCCGAGGCGGGTATGACCGTGTTCGACACCGCGCGCGCGTACGGACGCGGTGAGGATGGAGTCGGTGCCAACGAGCGGCTGCTCGCCCACGCGCTGCGGCGCTGCGGTGTGCACCGGCAGGCCCGCATCCTCACCAAAGGAGGGATGACCCGGACGGGCGGAGGATGGGTGCCGGACGGGCGCGCGAAGTCGATCCTGGCCGACTGCGAGGCGAGCCTGGCCGCGTTGGGGGGTCTTCCCATCGACCTCTACCTGATCCACGCGCCCGATCCGCGAACCCCATGGCGGACTTCGGTGCGAGCGCTCGCCCGGCTCCTCGACGAGGGCCTGGTGAGCCACGTCGGCCTCTCGAACGTGAACCGTCGGCAGCTGGACGAGGCGATCCAGCTCGTTCCCGTCGCCGCCGTCGAAATCGCCCTTAGCGTTCACGACGATCGCGGCCTCCGCGGGGGGATCGTCGAGCGCTGCACCGAGCTCGGAATCGCCGTGATCGCCCATTCGCCGCTGGGCGGGCCGCGGCTGGCGAGGACCCTGGCTCGCCGCCCGCCGCTGGTCGAGATCGCCGCAGCCCACGGTGCCACGCCGGCGGAGGTCGCGCTCGCCTGGCTGCTCGACATCTCTCCCGTCGTCATCGCCATCCCGGGCGCGCGACGCCCCGAGACCGCGCGCTCGGCCGCACGCGCGGCGACGCTGGTCCTCCATGCGGGCGAGCGCGCCGTGCTCGCCCGCGCCTTCGGTGGCGCCCGGGCCGCCCGCCCCGAGCCGTCCGGGCGGGCCGCCCGCCCCGAGCCGTCCAGGCCTGCCCGCCCCGAGCCATCCGGGCGGCCGCGCCCCAGGCCGTCAGGGCGGGCCGCTTGGCCCGAGCCGCCACATCCGCCCGACGACGCCGAGGTGGTCCTGGTCATGGGGATCCCGGGAGCCGGGAAGAGCCGTGTGGCCCAGGACTACGTCGACCGGGGCTATGTTCGTCTCAACCGCGACGAGCGCGGAGGGGCTCTGCGAGAGCTCGCCGACGCGCTGGAAGAGCGGCTGTCGTCAGGCGTGCGGCGGGTCGTGCTCGACAACACCTACGCCACGCGGGCGGCGCGTAGCTACGTGATCGAGACGGCGATCCGGCATTCGGTTCCGACGCGGTGCGTGTGGCTCGACACGCCGCTCGCCCAGGCCCAGGTCAACCTCGTCGAGCGCCTGCTCGAACGCTTCGGCGCCTTGCCGATGCCGGAGCAGCTGCGCGAGCTCGCGCGACGTGAGCCCGGCGCGCTCGTGCCGACCTCGCAGATGCGGATGCTGCGCGAGCTCGAGCCGCCGTCGACCGACGAGGGCTTCTCCGCGGTCGAGTCGATCGCCTTCGCACGCGCCCCAACCCCCGGACGGATCGGAAGCGGTGTCTTCGTCGCGGCGCCGGCGCTGCGCGAGCCGGGCTGGGAGCGCGCACTGCAGGCGGGCGATCCGGACGCGCCGCATCTGATCTTCGACTGGAGCCCGGATGGCCCCGCGGACGCGCTGGGCCCCTTGGTCGCGCGCCTCGCGGCTGTGGTCGCCGGGCCCGTGCACAGCGCGCTCTGTCCTCACGGCGCCGGCCCGCCGAGGTGCTGGTGCCGTCCCCCGCTCCCGGGGCTGGCGCTCGCGTTTGCGCGCGCGCACGACGTCGACCCGGCGCGCTCGGCCGTGGTCGGATCCCGGCCCGCGCATCGCACGCTCGCGGTGACGCTCGACGCCCGGTACATCCCTGTCTGAGCCGCTCCGTGCCCTTCCCAATCGCGTGCTGGCGCGGCCGCCCGAGCGGGGGTAACGTCCACTTATTCCATGGTTTGATGTGAGGACGGACGGGCTGCCGGATGGACGGGATCGGCGGGCGATCCAGCCTGAGGCGGTCCATCCTGACGATGTGAAGGTTACGGTCGCGATCGTGCGCGGTGGCGAGCGCCCCCTCCGAGAGCGACTCGCTCGCGTCGGCGCGATCGCGAGTCCGCGTGCCGCCGCGGCCGCCGCAGCCGCCATTGGGTTGAGCGTCGCCGCGGTCGTCGCCGGGGTGCTGGCGCTCGGCGGTGCCGGCGGCGCGGGGGCGGTGCCGGCGGGGGCGGTGGCGGCGGCGCCCGGGGCGCGCATGTCCTCGAGGCGGGAGGCGCCGGCCCGGCCGGGGTGGCGGCGGCGTTCGGGTACCCGCTCCGGTGCCTGCGCGTCACGATCTCCGCCGGCGATCCCGTCTACGCTCGCGCGCACGTCGATCACAGCGCCGCATGCGCGCGGTATCACGGATACCTCAACGCGAGCTTTCACCGGATCGACGGCACCTGGCGGCTGATCCTCGACGAGGGTCAGTTGTTCGTGCCCAACGACCGGTTGGGCGCGGCCCGCTATCGCTAGCCGAAGCTACTCGTCAACGATGTCAGCCGTCGCCGCGTGCTCTTTCACGCTTTCGGCGGCGCGCTTGGCGTCGCTGTGCGAGGTGAAGCTCTCGCCCGAGCTGGCGGTCGTCTGGCCGTTGGAGGACACGAGACGCCACCGGAACTGGTCGGACTTGTCTTTGTAGATCACAAACTTTGCGCTCGCCACGTCATCCCCTTTCGTAGATGCCGCCAGCGTAACTTACGAGTGCAGGCGCATGGGCGGACTTCTGCGTCCGCGCTAGGCAGCAATGGGCAGCGTCTGATCGCGATTCGGTCCACCCAGCAACCTCGACCTCGCTCGCACGAGCCGCTGGTCGAGCCGCGGCGCCGCCCTCGCCCGGCGTCTTTACCGTGGCTTTAGCCCGGTGTATCGTAGGCGCCGGCTCGCGCCGAGTGCCGGGCTTGTACCAGAGGAACTGTCAGAGGGCCCATCGATGGGCAGGGCAGACGAGGCATTGTTTGACACCGCACACCTACGTCCAGGCCATTGTTGAGTTCGTGGTTGGCAATGTGTGAATTATTAGGTGTCCCCAAGAAGCCGTTGTTCTCTCACCCACCCCGGCAAAACTGTACCTAGGAGCAGAGCGCGCATGAGTGCGATTGTGGCGAAGGTCGATCGGGCGCAGAAAGACAACACGGCTCTAGCTGTGGCCGTGGCGACGTTCAAGAAGTTCTCGGACGACAAATCGTCGAACCTGGCGGCGATGATCGCGTTCTGGGCGTTCTTCTCGGTGTTTCCGCTGTTCCTGGTACTGGTGACGTTATTGGCGATTTTCCTTCCCGCCAGCGACAAGAGCTCCGTGCTCATGCATGTGGCGCAAATGCTGCCAGTGCTCGACCCGAACTCTGTCAGCGCGCTGCACGGCGCGTGGTGGACGATCGTCCTCGGCCTGGGCACGGCGCTGTGGAGCGGGACCGGCGTCGTTCGCACGGCGCAATATGCGTTCAGCTCCGTGTGGGGTGTCCCGGACGAGCACCAGCCGGGGCTGGTCAAGCAGGTCGTCCGCAGCGTGCTGGTGCTGGCGACGATCGGCCTCGGACTCGTGCTGACCACGCTGCTGTCCGGATTGATCTCAAGCTCCGCCAGCGGGGTGAACTTGGGCGTCCTCGGCCGACTCGCCGGCTATGTGCTGGCGGCAGCGCTCGACGTGGGGATCTTCGTGGCCGCGTTCCTGATCCTCACCGACCGTGACGTCACCGTCCACGATGTGCTGCCCGGCGCGCTGCTCTCGGGGATCGCCTTCTTCATCCTGCAGGAGCTATCCGCGCTGATCATCTCCCGGTACCTCAAGAATGCCCAGTCGACGTACGGTCACTTCGCCACCGTGATCACGATCCTGTGGTGGTTCTACCTGCAGTCGATCATCACGTTGCTGGGTGCGCAGCTGAACGTCGTGCTCAAGGAGCATTCCTATCCGCGCGCACTGAGGGATCGGTCGAAGACCGAGGCGGACCAGCGCGTGGAGCAGGGGCCGGCGGCGGGGCACGCCGATACCGCTGGATAGTGGCCGCCGTCCCCGGCCGTCGCTCCGGCTGCCCGTTGCCCGGGAAATGCTCCTACTGGCCCGAGGGCGACGGCTCGGGCTCGACTGACGCATACGCCGCGGCGGTGAACAGTCGCGTGAAATGCTCGACCACCTCCTCGACCGAGGCGTCCACGTCACCGTTGATCCAGTCGGCGAGGACCTCGACCACCCCACCCATGAGCGCGCGGGCGGTCAGCACCGGGTCGAGCCGGAGCCGGATGCCGGGAGGCGCGACCGACAGCGCGCCCTGGACGGTGAGGTCGGCGAGCGCATGCCGGTTCTGCCGACGCAGCCGCTCGAGGCGATCGCTCACGCCGACGACCTCGAGAGCCACGATCCGGGCCTTGCGCCGATCCTCGGTGAGGGTCGTCCATCCCACCCGCAGGCCCGCTCGGGCCTTGTCCTCGATCGTGCTCGCCGCCGCGACCGCTTCCGCCGCACGGACGGCAAGGTCGCGCATGATGGTCTTGTACACGCAGTACAGGAGATCCTCCCTGCTCGTGAACGACTCGTAGAAGTAGCGGGAGTTCAGCGACGCCTCGGCGCTCACGGCGCGGATCGAGGTGGCGGTGTATCCCCGCGTGCCGAACAGCTCGAGCCCGGCCTCGAGGAACCGCGCGCGCCGCTGAGCTCGGCGCTCGGACGGGGTGATGCCCCGATAGCGGCGAGATGCTTGGGCGGCCGAGGCCATCGGGACCATTCTGGCATCGCCGCCGCCGCGACCCGCACGGCTGGGCCCGGCGAGACCCAGGGCGCGACGCCGGCGGCGGGGCCTCCGAAGCCCAGGGCGCGACGCCGGCGGCGGGGGCCTCCGAAGCCCAGGGCGCGGCGCCGGCGGCTGGGGCCTAAGCGGGTCTTGCGCACATAGTGGTATGGCAGTGCTACAGTTCCGGCGCCAAAACTGGTCTGGCACTGCTACACATTCTGTCCGGGAGGGTGTTATGACGCAACTCAGCCGCAAACGCACCGGCGTCCGCAGTGGCCTGCTCGGGGCCGGGATCGTGCTCTTGATGTTGTGCTCGGCTGGCACTGCCCGAGCCGCGCTACCCACGATCACCCCGATCCCGGCCGGAAGCGGGCAGCACGGCTACCCGTACGATGCGGTCCCGCCGATGCCGTTGATCGCCGGCGCGCCGTCGATCAACCTGAGCGCCGTCGGCTACGTGGAGCGCGAGTTCACGATGTCGGGTGGCGCCACCGTGTACCGGCAGAGCGGTCTGTGGGGGCCGGACGGCAGGTGGGGCGTATCGGCGGCGCAGACCAACGTCCCTTACACCACTCGGCTGCTCGTGCGCTATCCGACCAACCCGGCGAAGTTCAACGGCACCGTGGTGTTCGAGTGGCTGAACGACACCACCGGCGGAGACCAGGATCCGGTGTGGTCCGAGCTCTACAACGAGCTGCTCAGTCAGGGCTACGCGTACGTCGGCGTGACCGCGCAGAGGGCGGGAATGAACGACCTCAAGGCGTGGGACTCGCAGCGCTACGGGTCGCTCGGCGACTCAAGCGACGGACAGTCATACGACATCTTCACGCAGGCGGCCGAGGCCGTGAAGGCGGACAGCGGGACGCTACTAGGCGGACTGACGCCGAAGAAGCTGATCGCCGCCGGCGACTCGCAGTCAGCCTTCCGAGTCGATACCTACGTGAATGCCATTCAGCCGGTCACGCACGCGTTCGACGGGTTCATCGCCGTCGGCCGCGCGGTCACCACCGCGCCGCTGGGCAACGGACTGATTTCGACGAGCCCCTTCCCGGCGCTGATTCGCACCGACAACACGGCGCCGTTCATCCAGCTCAACACTCAGGGCGACATCCTCGAGCTCGATGCAGCCGCCGCCCGCCAGCCTGACAACAACGATCTGCGCACCTGGGAGCTGCCGGGCGCCTCGCACATCGACGCCCACGAGGCGGAATACGAGATCGAGACGATCGCTCGCGAGCAGCCGTCCGTGCCCGTGCCGCAATGCGTGCTCGGGACCCCGATCGAAGGGACCGGAACCGCGCTCGACGGCATCAACCAGGTCAACAACATGCCGCTGTTCGAGCTCGAGGACGCCGCCCTCGCCGATCTGCAGAGCTGGATCAGGGGCGGACCGGCGGCGCCGCACGCTCAACCGATCTCCACGATCCCCGTGCTCTTCGGCGCCTACGACATCGTCAACGGCGACCGATACGGAATAGGGCTGGGGGGTGTCCGGCTGCCCGAGGCGCAGGTGCCGGTGGAGGACTACTCGCCGATCAACTTCTCGCAGACGAACCTCAGCGACCTCAGTCCGAGCGCGCTGGTCAGCGAGGTTGAGAGCGCGCTGACCGCGCTCAGCACCGGCAGCATCAACAACACCGCGGTCCGGTCGGCCGGTCTCTGTCTGCTCTCCGGGTACTTCACCGACCTGAGCCAGTCCACGCTCACGGCGCTGTACCCGACGCTGGCCAGCTACGTCTCCGGGTACACCGCCGCGGCCAGCGCCGCGGTGGCGGCTGGGTTCCTGACGCCGGCCGATGCGCTCGCGGCGATCGCCAATGCGCAGGCCGGACACGGCCCGCTGCAGACGCCGCCTTCGACGATTCCCTGAGCTAGGGCTCTCTCCTCCAACCGCTCCATGGGAGCGCTCCTCTGGTGTTCAGGAGGAGCGCTCCCAGGAGCACGGCGCCATACGGCCGGCCAGGCGGACGTTAATCTGAGTGGCCGTGGGTAGGGGGAACGGTCACCGAAGCCGAGCCGAGAACGTCCACGACCGCCGCCCCCGCGGTGCTCGTCGAGGCGCTGGTCAAGCGCTACCCGAAATCGCGCGTGACCGCAGTGGACGGCATCTCGTTCGCGGTGGCGTCCGGCGAGGTCTTCGGCCTGCTGGGGCCCAACGGCGCCGGTAAGACGACGACCGTGGGGATGCTCACGACCCGCGTCCGGCCGACCAGCGGGCGTGCCGCCGTGGGCGGAGTGGACGTGGCCTTGGATCCCGTCCGCGCCCGCGGCCGACTCGCCGTGGTGCCACAGCGCAGCAACCTCGATCGGTCGATCTCGATCCGTCGCAACCTGACCTTCCACGCGGCCTACCACGGCGTGGGCGCGGCGGAGGCGGCGGCGCGGGCCGACGAGCTCCTGGAGCAGTTCGGCCTGGCCGACCGCGGCAACGTCAAGCCGGACCTGTTCTCCGGTGGTCAGGCGCAGCGGGTGATGATCGCCCGGCGCTGATGCACCAGCCCGAGGTCCTGTTCCTCGACGAGCCTACGACCGGCCTCGATCCGGCAGCGCGGTTGTTCGTCTGGGACCGCTTGCGCGAGCTGCGCGACCGGGGGGTGACGCTGTTTCTGACCACGCACGACATGCACGAGGCGGCCAGGCTCGCCGACCGCGTGGGGATCATGGATCACGGCAAGCTGCTGTCGCTCGACATCCCGGAGGCGCTGATCCGGTCGCTTCCGGGCAGCGCGACGCTCGAGCTGACCATGGAGGTACCCGACGGCGGGACCCGCGACCTGCTCTCACGCGAGCTCGCGGATCTGCCGACGGTGGAGCGGCTCGAGGCGATTCACGACGAAGGTCCGAACGGCGAGCAGCTGGCGTTTCGCGTCCGCCTGTACGTCGCCGATGACGCGCCGCAACTGATCGCTCCCGCCGCGGCGCTGCTGTCCGAGCGCGGGCTGTCGCTGAGCGGGGTCGAGCTCGGCACGCCGACGCTCGAGGACGTGTTCATCCACCTCACCGGGAGGGCGCTGCGATGAGCGCGGTCTCGGCGGCGTCGCGGAGCACCGCCACCCAGTCGCGAGCGTTCGCCGCCGTCCTGCGCCGCGACGTGTTCGTGACCTGGTCCGAGCTGCCCGTGTTCCTGGCCCAGGTGATCCTGCAGCCGCTGTTTTTGCTGTTGGTGTTCGGCAAGGTGCTCGGCGCCCTCGGCTACACCCAGCACGGCTACGCCGATCTGCTGTTCCCGGGACTGCTCGCGCTGACGGCCGTGATCACCGGGATGCAGACGCTGGCGTTCCCGCTGGTGATCGAGTTCGGCTGGACGAAGGAGATCGAGGACCGGCTGTTGGCGCCGATGGCCACGGGGTTGGTCGCCGCCGAGAAAGTCCTGTTCGCGAGCCTGCGGGCAGTCATCGCGGCCACGGTCATGATCCCGGTCGGCGTCGTCGTGCTGGGCTCGATCCCCTGGCGCTGGAGCGGCGTGCCGCTGCTCGTGCTCGCGCTCGTGTTCGGCAGCCTGCTCGGCGCCTGCCTCGGCCTCGTGCTCGGGACGCTGGTGACTCCGAACCGGATCAACGTGGTCTTCTCGCTCGTCTTCACCCCGCTGCTGTTCACCGGCTGCAGCCAGTACCCGTGGCCCTCGCTCTCGCGCCTGCCGTGGTTCAAGGTGGTGACGGCGTGCAACCCGATGACGTACGTGAGCGAGTTGATGCGGGCCGCGCTCGTGCCGACCGTGCCACACATCCCGTCGTGGATCTGCGTGCTCGCCGTCACCGCCTCGATCGGGTGCTTGCTGGCGATCGGGGTGCGCGGGTTCTATCGCCGCGCGATCGACTGAAACCGCCGGCGCCGGCGCGCGTGGTCTCTCCCGCCCGCGCGCGCGCACGCGCGTCTACCGCTCATGGCCTCTGGTCGTGGAGCACCTGGTCGGCGAGCACCCGGTCGGCGAGCAGACCGAAGGCGTCGATCGCCGCCGTGAGGTCCTGCTCGGGGGTGTCCTCGACCGGCGTGTGGCTGAGGCCACCGGTCGACGGGGCGAACATCATCGCCGCCGGGAGAGCCCTGGCCACCTGGGCGGCGTCGTGGAGCGCCCCGCTGGTGAGGACGCGACGGGAGTCGGCGGCCTGCGCGCACGCCTCGCGGGCATGTTCGACGAGGCGCTGATCGAAGCGGGTGGGGGCGATCCGCCACACCTGCTCGAGCTCGAGCTCGCAGCCGCGCCGCTCGGCCGCGACCCGGCCGGCGTCCAGCGCCTCGCCGAGCATCGACGCCAGCCGGTCGCCGTCGGCGTGGCGCAGATCGACCATCAGCTCGGCCTCACCGGGCACGATCGTCGCCGCACCCGGCAGGAACCTCACCGCGCCGGTCGTCGCCGTGCCGCCGTGCTCGCGCCCGACGGCCTCGATCGCCAGCGCGGCCGCGGCGGCCGCGAGCCCGGCGTCGCGCCGCGTGGCCATCGGGGTGGTGCCAGCGTGCGCGGCCTGGCCGAGAAGGCGGAGCCGGTAGCGCTCGACGCCGACGCAGCCGGTCACCGCCGCCGCCCGCAGTCGCTCCCGCTCGAGCACCGGCCCCTGCTCGATGTGCAGCTCGAGGTACGCCGTCAGCCGCGATCGGCGGCGTCCGGACTCGAGTGCGCGGTCGAGGTCGATCCCCTGGGCGGCCAGCACGTCCCCGAGCCGGTTGCCGTCGCGATCCCGCAGCCGCCCGGCCTCGGCGACCGCGAGCGTGCCGGCGAAGGCCGAGCTGCCGAACAGGCTGGCGCCGAAGCGGGCGCCCTCCTCGTCGGCCCAGTCGACCAACGCCAGCGCCCGCGGCGGCCGCCGGCCACCGGTCGCCCACGCGCGCATCACGCCCAGGGCGGCCATCACCCCAAGCGCCCCGTCGAGCCAGCCGCCCGCCGGCACCGAGTCCAGGTGCGATCCCAACGCCAGCGCCGGCTCTCTCTCGCCCTCGAGCCAGGCCCACAGGTTTCCGGCCTCGTCGCGCTCGGCCGCGATCCCGATCTCCCCGAGCAGTCCGGCGAGATACGCCCGGGCCTCGTGCCACGGCTCCGTCCAGGCGACCCGGCGTGCACCGCCCGGTCCGCCGGTTCGGCGGTCGAGTTCGCGCAGCGCGGCGATGACCCAGGAGGCGTCGATTCGGGGGCCGGCCGGGACCACGAACCGAGCCTAACCGCTGTCACGCCGCGATCGCCTCGAGCTGCTCCTCGGGCCCGGCGACCAGCTCCGGCTGCTCGCGCTCGATCTGGTGCTCGCGCACCAGCCACAGCGCGAGGACCGCGCCGGCCAGGGCCAGCAGCGCGCCGATCACGAGGATCGCGTTCAGGCCGCTGAGGAAGCCCTCGCGGGTGGCGCTGGCCACGACGCCGCGAGCGGCGTGCGGCACGGCGTTCAGAGCTGACCCGAGCCGCCCGTCCGACGCCGCCTCGATCAGCCCGCGGGGGTGGCCGCCGCTGGCCGCGGGCGTGCCGGCGGTCAGGCTGGAGATCTTCTCGGCGCCGCGCCCGAGGAAGATCGCGCCCCAGGCGGCGACGCCGACGGCGACGCCGACCTGGCGGAACGTGTCGTTGATCCCGGCCGCCATCCCGCTGCGCTCCTTCGGCACGACGCTCACGGCGACGTCGGCGATCACGGGATTGAGCAGGCCAACGCCGACGCCGGCGACCAGGAACCCCGGCAGCAGCGCCGTCCAGCCCGAGTGCACGCTCAGTCCGGTCATCAGCAGCAGGCCCGCGCCCACCCCAGCCAGCCCGATCGCCATCACGACCCGAGCCTGGAGGCGCGCCATCAGGGCCACGGCGACCGGCGCGGCCAAGAACGGCATCAGCGTGATCGGCAGATACCGGAGCCCGGCCTGCAGGGGCGAGTAGCCCAGATAGTTCTGCAGATACAGCGTCAGGTACAGGAACAGGGCGAACAGGGAGGCCGACACCGCGAACGCGGCGAGCTGGACCCCGGTGAACGCCCGGCTGCGGAACAGTCCGAGCGGGAGCATCGGCTCCGCCACCCGCCGCTCGATGGCCACGAACGCGGCCAGCATCACCGCCGCGCCGGCGAACAGGGCCAGGATCGGGGCACTGCTCCAACCGTTGTCGTTGCCGCGCAGGAGCCCGAGCACGAGCAGCAGCAGCCCCGTGCTGAAGCTGGCGAGCCCGGGCCAGTCGACGCGGGTGGCGTTGGGATCACGCGACTCCCGGAGCTTCGCGAACGTCACCGCCACCGCGGCGATGCCGATGGGGACGTTGAGGAAGAACACCCAGCGCCACCCGAGCGCCGAGGTGATGGCGCCGCCGACCAGCGGCCCCACGGCAACCGCGACGCCGATCGTGGCGCCATAGATGCCCATCGCGTTCGCGCGCTCCTTGCCGGCCGCGAATTCCTGCGCCACCAGCGCCAGCGAGACCGCGAACATCGCCGCGCCGCCGATGCCCTGCACGGCCCGGGCCACGTTCAGGAACGTGGCCTCGGGGGCCAGCCCGGCCGCCAGCGAGGCGAGCGAGAAGATCCCCAGCCCCCCGGCGAACACCGCCCGTCGCCCGACTCGATCGGCGATCGATCCTGCGGTCAGCACGATCGCGGCCAGCGCCAGCGTGTACGCGTCGATCACCCACTGCAGGTCGGTGAAGCTGGCCGACAGGTCCTTCTGAATCGACGGCAGCGCCGTGTTCACGACCGTGATGTCCAGCAGGAGCATGAACGTCGCGACGCTTACCGCCAGTAGGGTCCACCACTTTCTTTGCATCAGGTACCTCCGAGTCAGGTGCTAGACTAGTCAGGCAACCTTGTAAGGGCTCCAGACTGTTCGGCCACCTTATCAGGGGTCCTGACTAAATGCAAACGGATCTCGCTCCCCCATCGCATCAGCCGTTCATTCGTCTGCTCGACGCCGCCTACACCGATTTCGTCGACGAGTTGGCAAAGCGGGTGGCAGCGACCCCGTATTCCGATATCCGGGTGACCCACGGCTGCGTCTTCGGCACCATCGATCCCGACGGCTCCCGCCTGACCGACCTGGCCGAGCGCGCGCACATGACCAAGCAGTCCGTGGGCGAGGTCGCCAGCGATCTGGAGCAGCGCGGCTACATCGAGCGCGTCCCCGACCCCGGCGACGGCCGGGCCAAGATCATCCGACTGACCGAGCGCGGCCGGGAGGCCCAGGCGCTGGGGCGCGGGCTGATCGACGAAATCGAGCACGACTGGGCCGAGCGGTTCGGCCCCGATCGGGTCGCCGCGCTCCGCGACGCGCTCGAGGTGATCACAGCCGAACGGCTCGGCGCGGTCCCTGTTTAGTCGCGCGCGATCGCTGCTGTCCTCAGCCGCTGCGCCAGGTAATCCCAGTCCCGGTTGAACCGGTAGGAGTAGTTCGCCGGCGGCTGGGGCGACTGCGTCTCCAGGAAACGCACCCGCCCTGGGCTGCGGTTGTAGAAGGCGTGGATCGAGCCGACGCCGGTCCAGAAGACGTCCCCCGGGCGCAGCGTGAACTCGTTCCCGTCCGCGGTGGCGTCGATCTCGCCCTCGAGCACGAAGTAGGTCTCCTCGAAGGGGTGGTCGTGGGGCTGGGCCACGCCTCCGGGCTGGTACTCGACCATGAACATCTGGTGCAGCACGGCGCCGAGGCGCTGGTCGACGAGCATCTTGACCGCGATCCCGCTGTAGGCCAGCAGGGCCGTGGCCATGCTGGCCGAGACGGTCGGCGCATCCACGGCGGCGCCGACCTTGAGGTTCTCGACGTCCATCTCGCCCGGCCCGAGACGAAAGAACGAACGCGTCCGGGGGTCGCGGATGTCGAGCGCCGGCGCGGCCTCGTCGCCGGGCCCCGGGTCCCCGGTCCAGAACGTGTCCGGGGGGCCGGAGAGGCGAGGGGCCGGCGCGTTGACCTCGACCCAGAGCGCATCGATGTCGCCCGCGTTGGCCCACGCGTGAGGTACGCCGACCGGGACGAGCCCGCACTCGTGGGCGGCGAGGCGGTGCGTGCGGCCGTCGACGGTCAGATGCGGAGTCCCGGCCAGGACGTAGAAACTGTGCTCGGTGGAGTGCAGGTGCGCGTCGACGTGCCCGTCCGGCTCGAGCGAGCAGAGCGTGAACCCCGTGTGCACGGACTCGACGTGGCGCCCCACCAACGCAGCCGTCCGCCACCCCCGGCCATGCTCGGCCCCGTCGGCGGGCGCGGCCAACGCCCGCTCGTCCGCTCGGCGCACGTGGAAGTACGGGGTCACAGCATCACCCAGCCACCGTCGACGGCCAGGTTGACTCCGTTGACGGCACGGTTCTCGAGCAGGAACAGCGCGGCGTCGGTCACCTCGTCCATCGTCACCAGGCGACCGGTGGGCGTGCGCTCCTTGACCCGCTCGAGCATGTCGGGGACGTTCTCCCATGCCGGGCTGTCGCCGACGATCCCGGGATGCAGCGCGTTGACCCGCACCGGCGCGAGCTCGGTGGCGAACGTGCGCACCATCGTGGTCACGGCGCCGTTCACGCTCGTTACGGTGGTCGAGCCGGGATAGGGACGGTCCTTGGCCAGCCCCCCGAACAGCAGCACCGAGGTCTCGTCGTGCATCCTCGAGTGCAGGCAGTGGAGCACCTCCGTGTAGCCGACCAGCTTCAGCGTGGCCAGCCGCAAGGCCCGCTCGACGTCGTAGTCACGGATGCTGTTGACATCGCGCTCGATCGCCGCCAGCACGACGTGGTCGACGGTCTCGATCGGCTCGAGCGCCGGCGCGATCTGCGCCGGCGCCGTGAGGTCGAGGGCCGCGCCGCTCGTCGAGTCGCCGATCTCCCGAGCGACGGTCTCGGCCCGTGAGGCATCGCGCCCGGTGATCACGACGGCATCGCCGCGCGCGGCGAAGCGCTCGGCCAGGCGACGGCCAAGACCCTGCGTTCCGCCGATGATCACCGTTGTTCCGATCGCCATTGCGCTTGCCCGTCCCGCGGACTCCGTTGTTGCCCGTCCCGCGGATTCTCTGGTACAAGGAGACTGTACGCAGATGGCCGAGCGAATCCTGACCACGCACGCGGGGAGCCTGCCGCGCCCCGACGACCTGGTCGACCTGATCTGGGCGCGGCTGGACGGCCAGGAGGTGGACCAGGCAGCGCTCGACGAGCGCATCGACGCGGCCGTCACGGAGGTGGTCGAGAAGCAGCGCGAGGTCGGTGTCGACGTCGTCAGCGACGGCGAGATGAGCAAGACCGGCTTCAGCACCTACGTCAACGAGCGCTTCTCCGGCTTCGCGGGCCGCTCGGAGTTCCAGGCCGACGACGTCGCCCCCTTCCCCGACCTGGCCATGCGCCTGTTCAACACCCCGGCGATGGCGCACCTCGTGTTCTCCAACTGCGTCGGACCGGCCAAGCTCGTGGACAAGGACGCGGTCCACCGCGACATCGCCCGGCTCAAGGCCGCCCTCGGCGATGGCGATCGGTCGGAGGCGTTCATCGGCGCCATCAGCCCCGGGCAGATCGCCTTCAACTACCCCGACCAGCATTACGGTTCGCACGAGGCCTATCTCGGCGCCCTCGCCGACGAGCTCTCCTACGAGTACAAGGCGATCACCGACGCCGGCCTGAAGCTCCAGATCGACTCGCCCGACATGGCGATGGCGGCGCACTGCCGCTCGGTCGGCTCGAGCGTGGGCGACTGGCACACGCACCTGCCGCTCGCGGTCGAGGCGTTGAACGCGGCGTTGGCCGGGATCGCGGCGGAGCAGGTGCGCCTGCACGTCTGCTGGGGCAACTACGGCGGCCCGCACCACAGGGACGTCCCGCTCGCCGACATCATCGACCACGTGCTGAAGGTCAGCGCCGGGACGGTCTACGTCGAGGGCGCCAACCCCCGGCACGGGCACGAGTGGCGCGTGTTCGAGGAGGTGGAGTTGGCCGAGGACAAGTCGGTGATCCTGGGCGTGATCGACGTCAAGTCCAACCACGTCGAGCATCCCCGCCTGGTCGCCGACCGGCTCGTGCAGCTTGGGAAGATCATCGGCAAGGAACGGCTGATCGCCGGCACCGACTGCGGCTTCGACACGTTCATCCGCTTCTCCCTGGTCGATCCCGGGGTCGCGTGGCTGAAGCTGAAGTCGCTCTCCGAGGGGGCCGAGATCGCGTCGGCTGAGCTCTGAGCGCGCGGGTGAGCACCGAGCGGCGGACCGATCGGCTGCTGGCCCGGGTCCGCTCATTGGTACGGGCGATCGAGAGCAATGACGAGGCCGCGATCGAAGCCGCCATCCTGCGCCTGAGCCGTTCGCGACGGATCTTCGCGCCGCTGGCGTTGGCGATCGGCGCCTTCGCTCTGCTGTTCGACGGGCTCCGGCTGCTGGTCTCGAACTGGCGGCTTACGCTGGTGCAGGTGCTGCCCGCGATGTGGATCTGGCTGGCGATGTACGATCTCAAGGCCCACATCCTGCACGGCAGGTCCTTCAACGTCGTACGGGGTCCGATTCTGATTCCGATCGCACTGGTGATCGTGGCGATCACCGTGGCCTGCTTCTTTCTCAACGCGGTGTTCGCGATGGCGATCGCGCAGTCGGGTCCGCCGAGGGTCCGGCCGGCGGTCGCGCAAGCCCGGGGGAGGCGGACCCAAATCGCGGCCTCGGGCGTCGTCATCGGCCTGCTGCTCGCGTTCTCGACCACCGTGGCGACCCGCTGGGGGCGGCCGTGGTTCACGCTGTCGCTGGGAATCGTCGTCGGCATCATGATGGTCTCGTACGTCGCCCTGCCGGCGCGCCTGATCGGGGTGAAGCGGACCCAGTCGACACGGGACAAGCTCACCACGTCGGCGATCGGTGGGGCGATCGGCGCCACCGTGTGCACGCCGCCGTACCTCCTGGGGCGGCTGGGCATCCTGATGCTGGGCTCAAAGGTCCTGTTGATTCCCGGGATCTTCGTCTTTGCCGTCGGGGTCACGCTCCAGGCCGGCGCCACGGGCGCGGTCAGGGCGATCAAGATGAGCGCCAAGCTCACCCCCAAGCATCGGTCCTCGCCACCGGCACCGGCCTCGTGGCCAGGATGACGGCGGACCACGCCCATCCGTTATCACACCACTTGATCACTGTCGACAACCACGATGGAGGCTGAGCACCACATGGCCAGAGTTCCCTACCTCGATGTCTCCGAGATGCCTGAACCGCTGCAGAAGGCGCTCGACGGCCAGCCGCCGCTGAACATCTTCCGCGCGGTTGCCAACGCGCCGGCCGTGGCCCGCGGCTTCCTGGCCCTCGGTGGCGCCCTGCTCCGGCGGGGCCAGCTCGACCCCACGCTGCGCGAGTTGGTGATCATCCGGGTCGGGATCCTGAGCGGGGCGGCCTACGAGGTCCACCAGCACAAACAGGTGGCGCGCTTGATCGGAATCCCGCAGAGCAAGGTCGACGCCCTTGGCGGCGATCCGGGCGGCGAACCGGACGCAGACGCGTTCGAGCACCTCGAGCGCGACGTGCTGCGCCTCACCGACGCCGTGGTCCGGGACGTCAAAGCGCCGCCGGAGCTGTTCGCTGCGGTCGCGGCGACGCTGTCCGACGCCGAGCTGGTCGAGCTGCTGATCCTGATCGGCTACTACATGCTCGTCAGCCGGTTCTTGGAGAACCTGGAGATCGAGATCGAGGACGTCGAGCTGATCGACACGGCGCCACTCGATGAGTGACTCGATCGATCCCGGACGCCAGCTGCTCGCCCCGGCGCTCGGCCGTGCCGACGGGGTCGGCCGGCTCACCGGACGGCGCGTCCTGATCGTGGGCGCGGGGCAGCGGCCCAGTGACGAAGCGGATCCGCCGATCGGCAACGGCCGGGCCATGAGCCTGCTGTTCGCGCGCGAGCGCGCAGCCGTGGCCTGCGCCGACCGTCGCAAGGATTCGGCCGACGAGACGGTCGGGCTGATCGCGGCCGAGGGCGGGAATGCGGTGGCCTTGGCCGCCGACATCTCCGACCCGGGACAGGTTGACGGCCTCCTCGCCGACGCCGCGAACGCGCTCGGCGGGCTGGACGGCGTCGTGCTGAACGTGGGCATCGGCGCCGGCGAGCGGCTCGCCGACGTCACCGTCGAGCGGTGGGATCGGGTGCTGGCCACGAATCTGACCGGGCACATGCTCGCCGCCCGCGCGGCCCTCCCGCGGCTCGATCCCGGCGGCGCGATCGTGTTCATCTCCTCGACCGCGGCCCGCGCCCCGGCCAGTCGCGAACCGGCCTACGAGGCCTCGAAGGCCGCCCTCGGCGCCTTGTGCCGCGCGGTGGCGCTCGAGGGCCAGGCACGCGGCATCCGCGCCAACGTCCTGTTGCCGGGGCTGATCGACACTCCGCTCGGTCGGCTGGCCTCGGCCGCACGTCCGCGACGGACGCAGCGCCCACTGCCCTTCGCTCGCCAGGGGACGGCGTGGGAGGTGGCCTACGCGGCTCTGTTCCTGATCTCGGCCGAGTCGAGCTACGTCAACGCGCACGAGCTGGTCGTGGACGGCGGGTTGATCTCCGGGGTCGCCCGCTCCGCCTCGCCCGGGTAGCCCGGCGGCGTGGTTCAATCACGGGGTGCGCGATGGCGCGGTCGACGTGGTCGTGGTCGGGGCGGGCCCTTCGGGGCTGTTCGCCGCCGCCGAGCTGGCGCGGCACGGCGTGCGAGCCCGGGTCCTCGAACGCGCGGCACGGCCCCACCATCAGGCGCGCGCCACCGCGCTGCAGCCGGGCACGCTCGAGATCCTGGCCCGCGTGGAACTGCTCGATCCCGTGCTCGCCGCCTCGGTTCATCTGCGCTTCGCACGCGTCCTCAACGCCGACCTGCGGCCCGTGGCCGAGATTGCGTTTGCCGGCGCCGGCTGTCCGTGCGAGTTCCAGTGCTCCCTGCCCCAGTGGCGTACCGAGCAGATCCTGGCCGACCGGCTCGAGCAGCTCGGCGGCTCGGTCGAACACGGCGTCACCGCGAGCTCGCTGGAGACGGTGGCGGACGGGCTGGTGGCGAGGCTCGAGCGCGCCGACGGCACGGCCGAGACGGTGGAGGCGAAGTGGGTGATCGGCGCCGGTGGCGCCCACAGCGTCACCCGCGGGTCGATGGAGGAAGCGCTGATCGGGGAGACCTATCCCGGCAGCGCGCTGGTCGGCGATGTTCGCGTCAGCTCGGGGCCGCCGCGCGACGGGTCCGCGCTGATCGCCAGCCGGGAAGGCTATGTCCTGCTGGCGCCCCTGCCCGAGGACCGCTGGATCACGTTCATCGGCGATCTCCACGACGATGAGGTCGAGCGTGTCCACCGCGGCGCGTCGGACGATGCCGTCGCCGACAGCCTGCAGCGCCGGCTGGGCGACACGATCCGCCTCGAGGACATCGTCTGGGCGGCCCCGTTCCGGATGCACCGCCGCCTCGTCTCGCGCCTGGCGGGCGAGCGACGGTTCCTGCTCGGCGATGCCGGGCACCTGTCGAGCCCGTTCGGTGGCGAGGGGCTTAACTCCGGCCTGCACGACGCCCACAACCTGGCCTGGAAGCTCGCGCTCGTCCTCCAGGGCTGCGGCCGTCCGGGCCTGCTGGAGAGCTTCGCCTCCGAGCGCCTGGCCGCCGACGAGCACGTCCTCGAGGTCTCCGACCGGCTCCACGAGCTGGCCCATGGTGCCGTCCAGGCGGCGCGCACGGGAGTGCTGCCCGCTCCGCCGACCGCGGATCAGGTGGCGGCCATGGTCCAGTCGCGCTCGATGCTCGACGTCTCCTACGCGGGCAGCCCCCTGGTGGGCGAGCATCTCGGCCCCGCAGCGGACCCGGCCCCGACCCCGGCCCCCGGCGAGCGCTATCCGGATCGGGCCGAGCTGCGCGGCACCCGTCATCACCTGCTGCTCTTCGGCGCCGCCGACGAGTCGGTCCTGGCCCCGCTCCGACGGCGATGGCATGGGCTGGTCGATCTCGCTCGAGCCCCCGGCGATCCCCGGCGAGCTGGCCTCACCACCACGGGCGCGGTGCTCGTCCGCCCCGACGGCCATATCGGCTTCCGGGCCAGCCCGGCCGATGCCGCCGGCCTCGCCGCCCTGGACTCCCACCTCAGCTCTTACCTGGTCCCGGCCTGACGCCAGCCGGCCGTCCGGAAGGCGCGAGGCTCAGATCCGCGCCTCCCGTAGGGCCACCAATCCACGGTCCTCCTCCGAGGCGGGCCGTGGCGGCGGATCGGGGACCATCAGCACCGCCGCTCCCTCCGGCGGATCGGAGGCCGCCAGCGCCGGCCACGAGTTGGCCGGCGCGATGCAGAGCTGACCCGGGGTGAGATCGGTGAAGAATGGCGAGTCTCCGGCCGGGCGGAGGGTCACGCGCCGGCCACCGATCCGTGACCCCAGTTCGGCGGCGATCGCCACGGCGGCGGACGGCTCTCCGCCCACCGGGCGCTGAGGTTCGACCAGGATCACCTCTCGGATCTTCTCCGCCTGGCCGATCACGATCGCCAGCGGCGCTGCGATCGACGCGGCGATCGCCTCCCCCGGGCCGCCGAGCGCGGGCGTCGCGGACACGCTGCGCTGGCCGACGAGCACAAACGAGGGCTCTTGCTCGGTGACGGCGTTGACGACTCCCTCGGCGAACGAGCTGTGCACCAGCAGCATCGGATCGGTGTCCACCCCAATCGCGTATCCGACCCGGCTCAGCTTCGCCAGACCCGGTTCACGGGCGCGCTTCTCCGACGGCGAAGAACCGAGCAACCCGCGCACCAGACCGCCGTCCGGCGCGGCGATCCGCGCCCCGATCGCGAACCCGATCTGCGCCTGCCCGGGGTCTTCGAGCGCCACCAGGATCAGCCTGCCCAGGCCCTGTCCGTGCGTCTTCGGCGGGACGACGTCGTCCTTGACATGCTCGACCACCACCGTCGCGGCCACGATCGAGACCAGGATCAGGACGAGTACGGCGTTGACCACCGACTGGTCGAACAGGCCGATGTCGAAGCCGATCACGGTCGCGGCCAACGTCGCCGCCGCCTGGGGGAGAGTGAGGCCCAGCATCAGCGCGGTCTCCCGGTTCGACAGTTGCAGCGCGCCCCGCGAGACGGCGGCGGCGATCGCCTTGCCGCCGAGCGCCGCGGCCACGAATAGCCCTGCCAGCTTCAGCGTCTGGCCTTCGATCATCACGCTCGGCTGCAGCAGGAACCCGACCGAGACCAGGAAGATCGGCACGAACACGGCCGAGCCGAAGAAGTCGATCCGCTCCATCAGCGGCCCCTCGTTCGGAACCAGGCGGTTCAGACCCAGGCCGGCAAAGAACGCTCCCACGATTCCCTCGATTCCCATCATGTCGGCCAGGGTGGCCGCGGCCAGGAAGGAGCTGAAGGCCAGCAGGTAACGGACGATCCGATCGGTTCCCAGGTAACGAAAGCCGAGCCGCACAAGTCGGGGCAGGACCACCAGCGAGAAGATGACCAGCACCACCAGGCCGAACACGACCTGCAATGTGATCGAGGCCAGCGAGCCTCCTTCGAGCTGTGATCCGGATACGAAGGCCAGCACCACGAGCGAAGCGGTGTCCGTGAGCACGGTCGCGCCGACCGCGGTGGCCACGGCTCGATGGGAGGCGAGGCCGGCGTCTCTGACCGTCGGGTAGACGAGCAAGGTGTGCGAGGCCATCAGCGACCCGAGCAGCAGCGCGGCCGCGGTCTCCCAGTGCAGCGCGAATCCGATCGCCGAACCGAACGCCATCGGAATCAAGAACGCCAGCACGCCGAAGATGACGACGGCACGCCGGTGGACCCTGACCAGCCCGAGGTCGAGCTCCACGCCGGCGACGAACATCAGATAGAGCAGCCCGAGCTGTCCGAGCTCCGGCACCGTCGTGTTCCCGGCGCCGATCAGGTTGAAGCCGTTGGGCCCGATCAGGAAACCGCCGAGCAGCAGCCCGACGATGCCGGGCAACCGCGCCCGCTCCAGCAACGGCGGCCCCACGATCACGACGACGAACAGGACCAGGAACTGCCACGTGGCACCGGTCGGCGACTTGACCTTGATGGTGGCGAGCGGGAGGGAAAGGAGGTGCTGGACGATCATCGGGTCGTTTGCAGCAGCGGAATCGAACTCTCTGCGTTGGCGGCGGCCGAACCGACCCAGACGCGCAGCAGATGATCGATCGTCCCGTCGGACATGAACGCGCGGAACGCGGACGAGACCGCCTGGACGTTCCCCGACCCCTTGGGCAGCGCGGCAGCGATCAGTTCGGTGTCGGGCAGCTGCGCGGCCACCTGCAAGCGCCCGCCCGAGCGGTCCGCGGTCACCACGGCGAGCGGTAGGTCGAGCAGCGTGGCGTCGATCTTGTGGTCCTCGAGCGCGGCCAGCAGCGCCGGATCGTCGTCGAATACCTGAAGCGCCTGCTCGGGCGCGATCAGGCTGTCGATGATTCCGACGAACGTGGTGGCGCGCACGGCCCCCCAGCGCAGGCCTCGGGCCGTTTCCAGATCGCCCACCGCGGTGCCGGTGCGCACCACCAGCGTCGGCGCCGCATCCAGGTAGGGCGCCGAGAACGACAGCGACCGCGCACGGTCTGTGGTCGGGGTGATGAGATCCAGCGACAGATCGGCGCCGTCGAGCCGGCCGTCCACGATCCGGTGGAACGGCTCGAGCTTGACCTGAACCGATTTCAGGCCGAACCGGTCGGCCAGACGCCTGGCCAGCTCATACTCGAACCCTCCGGTCAGATGGTCAGGCGTGCCCTCCCAGAAGCCCGGGATCGGGACGTTGGTCGTCACCACCGTGAGCACGCCCCGCGTCCGCGGCTTGAAGTTGCCGGCCGCGGGCGACGTGGCGAGATCGCCGCAGGCCGCCAGCAGCAGCGTCGCCAGCAGGGCCGATGCCGCTCGGATCGAGCCCGTCACGACTCTTCTGCCCCTAACTCGCATGGTTGTGTGGCCCTCCGCCCGCCGGGAGATTGTCGCACTCCGGGGGCGGCGGACGTGCAGTTTTCAATGTCTCTTGCCCAGCGCGCGCCACGTCGCCGCCGAAATGTGCTCGATCGTCGCGATCCCGTAGTCCTCGCTGGGCTGGTCGCTCGTGAGCACGGCGATCAGGTAGCGGCGCGCGGAGCCGGCGATCTGACCGATGCTGTTGACCTGCCAGTCGCCGGCGCGGAGCGGGAGCCAGCCGTTCTTGAGAGCGACGGCTGCGCCCTTGCCCACGCCGGCGGAGACGCCCCAGCGCTGGCTGGGCGTGACGTGGCGCATCAGCTCGTACTCGTACTCGCGCGAGCTGAGACCGAGCAGCGGGTTGGGCAGCATCACCCGCCGCAGCAGCTTCAGCTGATCCCGAGCGGTTGTCCAGCTGAGCCCCCAGTAACCGGCGGCGTTGGGCGTGGTCTCGTCCATGCCGACGGCCTCGTCGAACTCGCCAACGGCCCCGCTTCCGCCTTCTTCGTCCCACAGCGCCTGGGCGTCACCGTTGTCGCTGTCCTCGATCATGGCTCGGGCCAGTGCCCGTTGCCTCGCCGTCAACCCCTTGCCGATGCGCTGGCGCTCGTGCAGCAGGGTGGCGAGGATGTCGACCTTGATGATGCTCGCCGTCTGCTCGCGGACGTGCGACCGGTAGAGGTAGGTGGCCCGGTTCCTGACGTCGAACACTGCCGCGGAGATGGTCCCCTGCCGGTGGGCCAGGTAAGTGCGCAGCCTCGGCGCCCCGAACGGGTCCACCGCCGCCTCGGCGAGCCCGGCCGAGGCCAGGCAGACCCCGGCCGCCAGCGCCAGCGCCGTGCCCGCGTTGGCCCGGGTGCGTCGCGACAACCGACTCATTTGTGCCCACCCTAAACCGGTGCGCCTGCGAAGATGGCCTGTGGTCGCTCGGATGATTCGAAACGGAGGGCAGGCGGATGGGGTTCCTAAGGCACGACAGCGAACCAGGACGGCGATTCGTCATGCGCGAGAAGCTGTTCTCGATCGGCGATGACTTCTGGATCGAGGATGACGGTGGCGAGCACGTCTACAAGGTCGACGGCAAGGCGCTGCGCGCCCGCAAGACGTTCATCCTCGAGGACCCGTCCGGGAACGAGGTTGCCCACATCCAGGACCGCGTTTTGAGGGTGCGGGGAACGATGGAGATCGAGCGCGAGGGCGAGACCCTGGCCACCGTGCACAAGGCCCTGGTCGGCATCCGCGACCGCTTCGAGGTCGACGTCGAGCACGGCGAGGACCTGGCCGCCAGGGGCAACGTCCTCGAGCACGAATACGAGATCAAGCGCGACGGGGACGTGATCGCCACGATCTCGAAGAAGTGGGTGCGAGTGCGCGAGACCTACGGCATCGAGATCGCGTCCGGCGAGGACGAGGCGCTGCTGCTCGCGATTACGGTGGCGATCGACGAGTTGGCGCGCTGAACCCCGGCCCCGGGGCGGGCCTTCTCGGACGTGGATGACTTATTGCCGCTATGCGCAGCAAAAGGTGTGCCACGTCCGGGGAAGCCGCCGCGCCGCTGGCGTGGGCAGCCGGGCGCCGCCGGCGCCGGACCGCCGGCGCGTCACCCCGCCACCGTTCGCCCCTTACACGGCGAAGAAGACCGTCTCGCCCTCCCCCTGGAGGCGGATGTCGAAGCGGTAGCCGCCCTCCGCCGGCTGCGCCAGCAGCGTCGCTCGCCGGCGTTCGGGAAGCGTTGACAGCACCGGGTCGTGGTCGTTGGCGTCGCCTTCGTCGGCGAAGTAGATCCGGGTCACGCATCGATGCAGCATGCCGCGGGCGAACACCGACACGTCGACGTGGGGCGCCTGGGTCGTGTCGCCCGGGCCCGGCACCGGTCCCGGCTTGACGGTCACGATCTCGAACGTGCCGTCGCCGTCCTCTTCGCCGCACCGCGCGAAGCCGCGGAACCCCGGCAGCTCGGACGGGCCGCCGTAGCCGTGCAGGTCGGCGAAGCGGCCGTCGGGATCCGCCTGCCAGGTCTCGATCAGCGCGTCGGGGACCGGGGTGCCGGCGCCGTCGTAGACCACGCCGGCGATCCGGATCGCCCCGGGCGTGTCCTCGGGCACCGCCACCGGCCCCTCCTCCCAGGGCAGGCCGATGGCGAAGAACGGCCCCACGGTCTGCGACGGCGTGACCGGGAAGATCAAAACGCCTCCTCGAACGGGGTCTGGCCCGGTCCGCGCAGGTAGATGTCGAACTCGTAGGCCAGGGCCCAGTTCGGCACCGTGTCCTGAATCGAGAAGCGGGCGATCAGCCGCTGGCGCGCCGCCGGATCGCGGACGGAGTTGAAGATCGGGTCGAACTCGAACAGGGGATCGCCGGGGAAGTACATCTGCGTCACCAGCCGCTGCGCGAACGCCCGACCCAGCATCGAGAAGTGGATGTGCGCCGGCCGCCAGGCGTTGTAGTGGTTACCCCATGGGTACGGCCCCGGCTTGACGGTCGTGAACGTGTAGCGGCCGGCGTCGTCGGTCACGCAGCGGCCGGCGCCGGAAAAGTTGGGATCGAGGTCCGCAGGCCAGCGGTCCCAGCGGTGCCGGTAGCGCCCGGCGGCGTTCGCCTGCCAGATCTCGACCAGCGTGTCCGGCAACGGCTTGCCGTCGGTGTCGAACACCCGACCCCGGACCGTGATCCGCTCCCCGATCGGCGCCCCGTCGTGCTGCGCCGTGAGGTCGTTGTCGCCCTCGCCCACCAGCCCGGAGAGCTGCGGGCCGGTGATCTCGGTGATCGTCTGCGGCAGGTAGACGAGCGGCTGCTTGGGGTGGCGCAGGGCCGTCGACCGATAAGGCGCGAAATCGAGCGGCGGATGCGCCTCCGCACCTTCTCGCTCGTAGCTGCCCGGCGTGTCCCTCACCGGATCGTAGATCTCCCGCTCCTCGGTCATCTCGGCCTCATCCTCAGCGGCTCGCGAGCTCGCGCAGCGCCGCCAGCTCCTCCGCGGTCGGGGCCTCGGTGATGGTCAGCTCGTCGGCCATCTCGAGCGGCCAGCCGGTGGCGTCGCGGACCGTGGTCACATCGACGCCCTCGTGGACGGAGGTGAGGACGAGCTGCTTGGTCTCCGGGTCGGGCTCGAGCACCCCGAGGTCGGTGATGACCGCGGTGGGGCCGGCGCCGCGAAAGCCCAGCCGCTCCCGAGCGTGGGGCCCGTCGCCGTGGCCGACCGTGGTGCAGAAGTCGAGCCGCGGCACGAAGGTGCGCTTGCTGTGGGCAACGATCACGATCACCTCACCACAGCTGGCGGCAATCTCCGGCGCCCCGCCGGCACCCGGCAGGCGCGTCTTCGGATGCTCGTAATCGCCGATCACGGTCGAGTTGAGGTTCGCGAAGCAGTCGACCTGCGCGGCGCCGAGGAAGGCGACGTCGATCCTGCCCGGCCCGATCCAGTAGTTGAACATCTCGGGCACCGAGACGATGCAGTCCGCGGTCTGGGCCAGCTCGCCGTCCCCGATCGAGAGCGGGACGTGGAACGGCTTCGCGCCGATCGTTCCCGACTCGTAGACCAGCACCAGTTCCGGGTTGTGGACCATCCGGGCCAGGATCGCGGCCGTGCTCGGTCGCCCGACCCCGATGAACACGGTCCGGGCGTCTTTCAACCGCCGTGCGGCAGCGACGGTCTGAACCTCGGCCGCGCTGGCCCCGCTCACCGGACGCTGGCCTCGCCCCGGGCCAGGACGTGCTCCCTCATCCAGGCCGTGAACGCGTCGCGGTCCCGGCTGAGCTCGTCCCAGAAGCGGTAGAAGTCGTTGTCGCGGTCGGTGATGCCAAGGCTGTAGGAGGGACGCGACCCTCCCGGCGCCACGGCGACGGCATCGATCACCCAGCCCGGGATCACGATGCTGGACGGCTGCGGCTGGAGCTCCTCGACGATCCGCTCGACGGTCACGAGCGAACGTCTCGCCGCCAGCACGGCCTCCTTCTGCACCCCCGGGATCCCCCACAGCTGGACGTTGCCCTCCCGGTCGGCCTCCTGCGCGTGGACGATGGCGACGTCCGGGCGCAGCGCCGGCACCGCGGTCAGCAGCTCCCCGGTGAACGGGCAGGTGATGGGGGCCACCCGGCTCAGCGCCGCCAGGTCGGTGCCGCGATAGCCGCGCATCACCGCGAACGGCAGGTCGGCCGCACCGGCGGCGTACCGGTTGGCCATCCCGGCATGGCTGTGCTCCTCGAGCTCGATCGGATGGGGCCAGCCGTGCTCGACCGCGTCGCGGAACCGGTGCAGCCCGCCGACGCCCGGATTGCCGCCGTAGGAGAACACCAGCTTGCGGGCCACGCCCATTCCGATCAGCTGGTCGTAGAGCAGGTCGGGCGTCATCCGGATCAGCTCCAGGTCGCGGCGACCCTGGCGCAGCAGCTCGTGACCCGCCGCGAACGGGATCAGATGGGTGAACCCCTCCAGCGCGACGCCGTCGCCGTCGCGGACGAGTTCGGCCACCGCATCGTGGAGGGGTACGAGCTCAGCCACCTCGTACGCCTAGCAAACCTTTGTCCACATTGCGAACAAGGTACCGGATCCGTGGAGGCATGGTCCTACGCCGCCGCGCGCGCGGCCACGCGGCCGAAGTAGCCGTGGTCTTCGCCGTCGAGGTACTCGGCCAGCCGGCTGGCCAGCGCCATGATCGTCAGCGACGGGTTGACCGACAGCGTCCGTGGCAGGACCGCGCTGTCGCCGACGAACAGACGCCGGACGTCGTGCGATTCCCCGTGCCGGTTGACCACCGACCGTTCGGGGTCATCGCCCATCCGACAGCCCCCTTGGACGTGGGTGCTGAGCACCCCCGTCTGGTAGACCCGCTGGGCGCCCGCGGCCTCGAGCACCTGGCGGGCGAACCGCAACGACTGATCGATCCGCTCGCGCTCCCGGTCGTTCCACGCGAACCTGTAGCGGTCCTGCCCGGCCTCGTCCACCCACGCGGTGCCGTTGTTCTCGTCGTTGACCAGGGTCAGCAGCCCGGTGTAGTGGCGGTACCGACGGACCGCGTCGACGAGCTCCTGGCCCCACAGCGGCCGGTCGTGCTCGTCGCAGAGCGCGGTCGCGAACCCGATCGGGTCCTGCACCGTCGCCGCCTCGACCACGAAGCCGCCGTCCTCGTCGCGCTGGAACTTCATGCAGTGCGAGCTGATCGGATAGACCATGTGGGCGTCCTGTACCTCGTCGAACAGGCCCTCAACCAGCCGCGCGGGATGAAAGCCCAGGTGGCTGCCGATCAGCTGGCTGCTGGGAGAACCGCCCGCGGCCTCCCGGATCCCGGAGCGAATCAGCAGCCCCGAGGTGGCCAGGGCGCCGGCGGCGAGTACGACCACGTCCGCCCGCACGACATGGCGCTCGCCGTCGGGCCCGAGGTACTCCACGCCCGTGGCCTCCGGCCCCGTGCCGCGGTCCTCGATCGCCACCCGCCGGACCTCGCATTCGGCCCGGAGCTCGAGCTTGCCCTCGGCCCATGGCGGGTGGATGTAGGTGTTCAGGGTCGACTTGCCGGCATTCGTCGGGCACCCCTGCAGGCACGACCCACAGCGCATGCAGTTCGGGTCGGTGTAGGAGACCACCGGCTCGAGCTCCGCGCCGAGGGCCTCGAACCCGGGGACCACGGTGTGGATGCACGTCTGCCAGTCGCTGCGCTCGCGGACCCCGAGCCGGCGCTCCACGCGTTCGATGTGGGGCAGCAGGTCGGCCTCGCCGAAGGGCTCGCCGCCCTCGCCGCGCAGCCCGGCCGCCGCATGCCATTTGTCGTAGTCCTGCCGGTGCGGGCGCAGCGCGACCTTGGTGTTGATCGAGGTCGTGCCGCCCACGCAGCGCCCGCGGAACATGATCATCGGCGGCCCGGGCTGGGCCGGCTCGGCAAACGCCGGGGGCCACCACAGCTCGTGAGTGGCCCTGGCCTCCCAGCGCATGTAGTCGGCGGCCGTCTTGTGCGGCCCGGCCTCGAGCAGCAGCACCGAGCGGCCCCGCTCGGCCAGCTCGCCCGCGACCACACCGCCGCCCGCGCCGGAGCCGACCACGACCACGTCGTAGCCTTCGCTCATCCTGTCACCCCCAGATACGACCAGTCCTTGGCCAGCCGTGCCGCCAGCGGCGGCTTGAAGTCGATCTCCTCCCAGGCGCCCGGGCCCGCTGCCCCGGGGGCGACGAAGTCGCTGTAGTAGGCCTCGCACGCCAGCGCTCGGATCGTCATGAACTCCGGCGAGAGAGCATGCTCAGCCAGCGTCTCCGGGCCGCTCGCGGCCGGCTGCTCGAGGGCGTCGATCGCCGCGATCGCCGCGCGGCGCCCCTCCTCGGGCATCCGGGCCACGAGCGCGTCGATGTAAACCTCGGGGCCGACGCGAGAAGATCCCGGGACGATCAGTTCGCATAGTGCTCGGACCACGTTCAGGCGGTGGTCATCGAGCGTGGGCATCGTGGCTCCTCTCTCCGGACGATCGGTGGTCGTTGACAAGATTGTCGGCAATCCCCATGGAGATCGTGGCCTAGGCCACGCCGGCAGCGGCCTCGGTCCCGCTGGGCGCCTTGATGAGGTCGGCGGCACGTTCGGCGATCATGATCACGGGGGCGTTCGTGTTGGCTCTGGGGATCCGCGGCATCACCGAGGCGTCGACCACGCGCAGTCCCTCGAAGCCGTAGACGCGCAACTCCGCATCCACCACGGAACCCATCGCGCACGTCGACGTCGGGTGGTACACGCTTTGTCCGACGCGGCGGGCAAAGGCCAGCAGGTCCTCGTCGGAGTCAGAGTCGGGGACGCTGAACGGCGCCCGCTCGACCGCGCGCAGCGACGGTTGGCGGGCGATCTCCAACGCGATCCGCATCCCGGCCAGCATGCTCCCGCGATCCTCCTCGGTGGTGAGGAAGTTGCACAGCACGCGGGGCTTGGAGTCGGGTAGGGGGCTGCGCAGCATCACCCGGCCGCGGCTGGTGGGGTGGATCACCACCGGGCCGAAGCAGTAGCCGTGGTCGGACGGCGCCGTCAGCCCTTGATCGAAGAACATGGAGGGCGCGAAGTGAAACTCGACGTCGGGCGCGGCGAGCCCGGGCCGGGTGCGGAAGAAGCCCGCCGCCTCGGGGATGTTCGAGGTCAGCGGACCGCGTCCCTCGGACTCGAGTAGCGCCAGGTTCTCGGGCGTGATGGCCATGAACAGGGACTGCTCGTCGGTCAGGTAGTTGACCTGGGCCATGCAGTGGTCCTGCAGTCCGTAGCCGACGGGCAACGGCGCGCGCACCTCGATCCCGAGCGGCGTCAGCTGATCCTCGGGGCCGATGCCGGACAGCATCAGCAGCACCGGCGAGTGGTACGCGCCAGCGGCCACGATCACCTCACGCTCGGCTCGGATCTCGAGCACCTCGTCGCCGCGCGCGATCTCCACCCCCACCGCCCGCTCGCCCTCGAACAGGATCCGCAGTGCCATCGCGCCGGTGATGACCTCCAGGTTCTCGCGGTCGCCGGCCGGGCCCAGGAAGGCGTCGGCGGTGCTGCAGCGCAGGCCGTCGCGCTGGGTCAGCTGGAAGCGCCCCACCCCCTCCTGACGGGCGCCGTTGAAGTCGGGATTGTGCTCGTGCCCAGCCGCGCGCGCGGCCTCGAGCATGGTGTCCACGAGCGGGTGCATCGAGCGGCTGTCGGCAATCCTCATCGGTCCGCCGATGCCGTGGTAGGGGTCCTCGCCGCGTTCGTTGTCCTCCGAGCGCTTGAAGTACGGCAGCACCTCGTCGTAGCTCCAGCCCTCGCAGCCCGCCGCCGCCCACCCGTCGTAGTCGACCCGATTGCCGCGGGCGTAGATCATCGCGTTGATCGAGCTGCAGCCGCCGAGCATGCGACCGCGCGGGAGGTACAGCCGCCGGTTGTCGAGGCCGGGCTCGGGCTCGCCCAGCAGGTCCCAGTCCAGGCTCGACTTGAACAGCGCCGGGAAAGCCACGGGCATGTGGATCTCCGGCTGCCGGTCCCGGCCCCCGGCCTCGAGCAGACCCACGTCCACCTCGGAGTCCTCGCTCAGGCGAGCGGCGAGCACGCAGCCCGCGGACCCGGCGCCGACGATCACGTAGTCGTAGCTTTGACGCTCACTCACCGCGAATCACCACCTTCATCACCTCGGTCGGGTTGCCGATCGCGAAGCGAAGCGCCTCCGGCGCTTGCCCCAGCGAGAACTCGTGGCTGATCAGGCCGGCCAGCAGCGCCGCATTGCGTTCGACCACGCCCACCGCATCGGCGAACTCGTCGCTGGCGCAGCAGCTTACGCCGAGCAGGTCGAGCTCCTTCTCGGTCAGGCTGCCGACCCGCAGCGGGACCTCGGCCGTCGACATCCCGACCTGCACCGCCCGGCCGGCGGAGGCGACCATGTCGACCATCGCTCGCACCGCCGCCGGCGCGCCGGTCGCATCGATCACCACCGGCGGCCCGGCAGGTCCGGCCCAGTGACGGGCGTTGGCGATGACCTCGTCGGCGCTCGTCCACACCAGCGTCTCGGAACCGGTCTGCCGGCTCAACCGCAGACGTCGCTCCTGCAGATCGATGGCCAGCGTCTCGGCGCCGCGCTCGCGCGCGACCAGACATATGCACTGACCGATCGGGCCGGCGCCCAGGACCACCACGCGCTCGCCGGGCCCGATCGCGGCCCGATTCACGGCGCGCACGGCGATCGACACCGGCTCGGCCAGCGCGGCCACGGCCGGATCCTCGGCGCGGATCGGGAACACCTGATCCTGCGCGGTGGGCAGGCGCTCCTGGAGCCCGCCGTCGAGGTGAATCCCGATCAGCTTGAAGTGCTCGCAGGCATTGGGCCGGCCGACGCTGCACGGATAGCACTGTCCGCAGGCCCGCAACGGCCACAGCGCCACCCGCTGACCCGGTTCGAGCTGCTCGCGGCATCCGGGACCGAGGGCGGTGATCGTGCCGGACACCTCGTGCCCCTGGACGCGCGGGAACTGTGACCCGCCCGCGGCCTCGGACAGCTCCCCGCTGAAGAAGTGGTAGTCCGAGCCGCAGATCCCGACCGCCTCGGGCCGGACCACGACCTCACCGGGGCCTGGGGCGGGTGGCTCCGGGCGCTCGAGCACGGCCATCGCCCCGACCCCTTCGGTCACGGCCGCTCGCATCGGTCCTGACCTCGGTCGCGGCCGCCCGCGTCAGCCCCAGACCTCGGCCGCGGTGGCAACGATCAACTCGAGCTTGGCCACCTGCTGGTCGTAGGTGAGCGCGTTGCCTTCGAACGTCGAGGAGAACCCGCACTGGGGCGAGAGGCAGAGCTGCTCGATGGGCACGAACTTCGAGGCCTCCTCGATCCGGCGCTTGAGCTGATCCTTGCTCTCCAGCTCGCCGCGCTTGCTCGTCACCAGGCCCAGCACCACGAGCTTGTCCTTGGGCACGAACCGCAGCGGCTCGAACCCGCCCGAGCGGGCATCGTCGTACTCGAGGAAGAAGCCGTCGATGTTGAGGCCGCCGAACAGGGCCTCGGCGACGAAGTCGTAGCCGCCCTCGGCCGCCCACGAGGAGCGGAAGTTGCCGCGGCACATGTGAGTCGTGACCGCCAGGCCCTCGGGTCGGTTCGCGAGCGCCTCGTTGATGTGGCGGATGTAGGTCTCGTGGAGGTGCTCGGCGTCCTCGCCCTTGCCGGCCATCTGCTCACGCTGCTCGGGGTCGTTCAGGTAGGCGAGGCTGGTGTCGTCGAACTGGAGGTACCGGCACCCCAGGTCGAAGACCGCGCGCACCTGGTCGGCGTAGGCGGAGGTCAGGTCGCTCCAGAACTCATCCATGTCGGAGTAGACGTTGGGGTCGACGGCGGCGCGCCCGCCGCGGTAGTGGACCATGCTCGGGGACGGGATGGTCAGCTTCGGCGTCACCCCGTCCTCGACGCAGGACTGCAGGAACTTGAAGTGCTCGGCGAAGATCGGGTGCTCGAGGTGGATCTTCTCGCCGACGTGGATCGCCGCCGGCGTCCACTCGATGTCGCCCTGCTCGTTGTGGAACTTGACCTTGATGTCGCCGGGCGCCTTCTCGATCCCGCCGAGCTCGTAGATGAAGTCCATGTGCCAGGCGGCGCGCCTGAACTCCCCGTCGGTGGCCGACTGCAGCCCCGCGTCGTGCTGCATCTTGACCACGGAGCGGATCGCGTCGTCCTCGAGCGCACGCAGATCCTGGGGCGAGATGCGGCCGGCGGCGCACTCCTCGCGGGCCTGCAGCAGCTCCTTGGGCCGCAGCAGGCTGCCGACGTGATCGGCCCTGAACGGGGGCGAGGAACGGGGGCCGGACGTAATCTCGTTCACGGTCTGGGACTCAGCCATCACAACCTCGCTTAGCTCAGGGATGTCTCACGTTGATCTCGACTCGGACCCCGTCGGGATCCTCGATGAACAGCTGGCGGGGACCGCCCGGGACCTCGTTGCGGATGGCGGCGATCGCCTTGCGCTCCAGCCGCTGGCTCAGCTGCTCGTAATCGCTGCCGTTAAAGGCGATGTGGTCGACCGGGCCGCCGGCGCTCATCCCGAGCCGGGCGGCGTGGTCGCGGTACGCCTGCCGCTCGGCGATGTGCAGGCACGGCGTGGTCCCCGCGTACAGCCAGTAGCCGGGGAACTCGAGCGGCGGCCGCTCGCCGACGCGAAGGCCCACGACCTGACAGTAGAACTCGCGGCTGCGCTCCAGATCGTCGGTGAGCACGAGCACATGCTCCATCTCGGTGACGCTCATCTCGGGCCCGCCTCCGGCTCGCGCCCGGCGGGCGCATTCGCCGGCATTCCGTTGCCGGCCCCGCCGCCGCGCAGCAGGTACGCGGAGCTGAGCAGCTCGGGTTGGTCGCGCAGCTCCTGGGCCATTCCCGAGAACTGGATCCGGCCGCCCTCCATGATGTAGGCGCGCCGGGCCAGCCCGAGCGCGACGGTCGCGAACTGCTCGATCAGCAGCACCCCGATTCCCGACTCGGCGATCTCCCGGATGATCGGGATCAGACGCTGGACGACGACCGGTGCCAGCCCCAGCGAGAGCTCGTCGATGAACAAGAAGCGCGGCTCTGAGACGAGCGCTTGGGCCAGCACCAGCATCTGCTGCTCGCCGCCGGAGAGCGCGCGGGCGGGCGAGCCGAGCAGCTTCTGCAGCTCCGGGAACAGCTGCAACGCCCGCGCGCGCCCGGCCGTGGACTGCTCGCCCGAGAGCGCGTAGGTGGCCACCCGGAGGTTGTCGGCCACGGTCAGCTCGGACAGCAGCCTGCGGCCCTCGGGGACGACGGCCACCCCGGCTTGCCGGATCTTCTCCGGGCGGCGCCCGGCCAGCTCTCGCCCGTCGAGCAGCAGCGAGCCGTGGCGCGGCCGCAGCGCCCCGGCCACCGCCAGCACCAGGCTGGACTTGCCCGCCCCGTTGGGACCGAGCAACGCCGTCACTTCGCCGGCCGCGATCTCGAGCGACACCCCGCGGACCACGGCCCGCCCACCCCGCTCGACGGTGAAGTCGCGCAGGCTCAACACCTTCCCGGAGTCGGCGTCCTTCACCGGGGCACCGGCGTCGATCACAGCACCTTCTCGGTTCCGAGGTAGGCACGAATCACACGCTCGTCGCGGAGCACCTCGGCGGTCGGACCGGAAGCGATCAGCTTGCCGAAGTCGAGCACCGCGGTGACGCCGCAGCACGCGGAGACCAGGCTCATGTCGTGGTCGACGAGGATGGTGAGCGCGCCGGTGTGCTCGGGTATCCCGCGGATCACCTCACTCAGGTGCTCGGTCTCGTGGTCGGGGAGCCCGGCGGCGGGCTCGTCGAGCAGCACCACCCGCGGCTGCCCGACGACCGCGCGCGCAACCTCGACCAGCCGGCGCTGGCCGGCCCCGAGGGTCTGCACCTTGGCGTTCGGGTCCACGTCCAGGCCGACGAACGCGATCGCATCCAGCGTGTCCCGGCGGCGCGAGCCCGAGCTCAGCTTCGACTGCTCGTGGATCATGGCGACGTTGTCGAACACCGACAGCTGCTCGATCGCCTGCTCGGTCTGGAACGTGCGCCGCAGTCCCCAGCGCGCGCGGCGGAAGTGGACCATGCGCAAGAGGTCCTCGCCGAACGCGCGCACCCCGCCGGCGGCGGGCCGGATGAACCCGCTGAGCACGTTGAAGAACGTCGTCTTGCCGGCGCCGTTGGGCCCAATCAGGCCGCAGGTCCCGTGCTCGAAGCTGACGCTCATGCTGTCCAGCGGAGTGACCCCGCCGAAGCGCACGGTCAGATCTGAGACCTCGATCATCGCGCGCCGCCCCCCGCCGGCGTTATCCGGCGGACCAGGCCCAGCAGCAGCCGGCCCAGCCTGGCCAGGTCCTTGGGGAGCTGATCGACGATCCCGGCCGGCGCCGTGGTCAGCACCTGCAGCACGCCGATCCCGAACAGGATCGTCAGCCAGTCGGGGGAGACGTTCCAGCTGTTGAGCAGGGAGGGCAGCAGCTGCAGCAGCAGCCCGGCCACGATCGCCCCCCACAGGCTGTACACGCCGCCCATCAGGACCACGGCCAGCAGAGTGATCGAGTCCTGGGTCTGGAAGTCGATCGAATACAGGTAACGCGAGCTGCCAGCGAGCAGGCCCCCGGCCACCCCGGTGACGAACGACGCCAGCGCGAACGCCCACAGCTTGTACAGCGTGGTGTTGATCCCCGCCGCCAGCGCCGCCGACTCGCTCTGACGGATCGCCGCCCAGGCTCGGCCCGGCCGCATGCGGATGTGCACCAGCACGAGCAGGAACATCAGCGTGGCGACGATGATCGCGTAGCGCAGGAACGCAGGGTCGGTGGCGGCGATGCTGGGCCGTCGAATCGGCGGGATGTGGACCGTGCTGCCGTTGTAGCCGAGGAAGCCGTGGCCGCCGTTGGGAAAGTTCGTCGTCGCCAGCACCACCGTGATCGCGCCCGCCAGCATCAGCGTGATCAGCGCCAGGTACAGGCCGCTGAGGCGCAGCGCCGGCAACCCCACCAGCGTTCCCAGCACCATCGTGATCAGTCCCGCCAGCAGCAGGATCACGGGAAACGGCAGCGCGGTGGCGAACAGCAGCCGCGCTGCCACCCACGCGCCGAGCGCGAGCACGGCCGCCTGTCCGAGCGAGACCAGGCCCACCCGTCCCACCAGCAGCCCGAGCCCGAGGGCCACGATCGAGTAGACCGCCACCTGCGTCATCGCGTCGACGTAATAGAGGCTGAGGATCGAGGGCAGCGCGAGCAGGCAGAACGCCAGCAGCGCCACGATCACCGCCGGGCGCACCAGCGCGCGAGCCTCCAGGGAAGGCCGGCGCGACGACCGGCCTGCGGTCTCGAGTCCTGCCGCATCCATCGGCTAGATCCCTTCCCTGGAGAGCGAGATCACGCGCCGGCGGTTGAGGACCAACAGCGCCGCCGCCGCCAGCACGAACGGCGTCATGTCGCGGTAGTTGCTGACCGACTGGATCGGCGTGAGCATCGCGTCGACCACACCGATCACGATCGCGGCCAGGAACGTGACCACGATCGAGCGAAGCCGGGCGATCAGCGTGGCCGCCAGCGAGGAGATGACCAGGAACGTGAGCGTGGTCGCGTCAAGGGCCACCAGATCGGCCAGCAGCAGCCCGGCAAGCCCCGACAGAACCCCGCAGCCGAACCACGCCGCGGCCTCGACCCGCCGCACCGGCACGCCGAGCGTGGCCGTGATCTCGCGGTCGTTGGCCATCGCCCGCATCGCCGTGCCCAGTTTCGTGAACCGCAGGAAGGCGCCGGTGAGGACCGTGATCGCCAGCCCCAGAGCGAGGGCGATCACGTTGGTCCACTCGACCAGGATCCCGCTGACCATGAACGTGTCGTTGTCGGTGGGCAGCGTGATCGCCCGGGACGCCCCGCCGCTCGAGGTCCACAACAGGTCCATCACCCCGAGCAGGATCAGCGTCAGGCCGAGCGTGGCCACCGCCTTTACCAAGGCGTCGCGTTTGGCCAGGGCGGCTCCGAACACCATCCCGTAGGCCAGCGTCACCACGCCCCCGAACAGGACGCAGGCCAGGAAAGCCAGCCACTGGTTCCAGCCCGACTTGTTGATCAACTGCCATGCGATCAGAGCGCCCATCGCGCCCACCGCCCCGAAGGCCAGGTACAGCACGCCCGTGGCCCGATACAGGACCACCATCCCGACGCCGGACAAGGCGAACACGCCACCGAGCGAGAGGCCGAGGACGATGAACGGCTGGAAGTCCGGCCAGCTGGGAAGGCCCAGCACTCCGGCTACGAACGTCATGCCTCAGGACGCCCTGATCGCTTGCTGATGCTCGTACCTCCCTAAAGGCTCAACCAGCAGCCTTATGGTACGCCGCGATCTGCGGATCGACGGATGAGATCGGCGTACAGCCCTGCGCGATCACCATCTTGCCGTTTTCCGGAGTGACGGTGTAGTCGGTGTTGTTGGCGATGTGTAGCGGATAGTGGCCGAACGTCCACGGCTCGCACAGCATCCCCGTGCTGACGTTCTTCAGGTTCACGAACGCCTTGTTGACGTTCTGAACCGTGTACGGGCCCTTGATCGTGTCGAGGGCCTTGACCGCGAGCTCGCCCATCGTGAAGCCCATCTGGCTGAAGCTGCCGACGCCGCCGGAGACATCGGTGCCGTACTTCTTGAGGATCGCCTTGTAGAGGTTCATCGTCGGCGTGTTGGTCGGGTCCGGCGGGGTGAGCTCGGCGTTGACGAAGAACTTGTGGTTCCACTTCGGTCCCAGCGTGGTGGCCAGGAAGTCGGTGTCGCACGGAGTCGAACACGCCCACGCCTTGACCCGGTTCTCGAGCCCGAGCTTCTGGGCCGCCTGCAGGATCACCAGCGCCTCGGGCGGGGTGAAGTTCAGGACCACGGCGCCGTTGGGGCCGGCGTCGTCGACTTCCTTGAGCGCCACCGTGGACGCGTCGTTGATGGGCACGTTCTCGGTCAGCTGCGTGATCGGCACGTGCGCGTTGTTGGCCAGCGCCTGCGGACCGGCGGCGATATAGCCGGTGCCGGGGACGTTCGACTGGTCGAACACGACCTTGCTCGGGTGCAGCGAGAGCACGTACTGGACGGCCCCGTCGGAGCTGTAGCGCGGTCCCATGTTGACGTCCGCGATGTTCGGGGTCGAGTAGCACTCGGGGGCGATCCCGGCCGCGATCACGTAGTAATGCAGCTTCTCCCAGTAGGCGTGGTTGATCGTGCACTCGAGGATGCTGGAGCTGCCGGAGATCCCGAGCACGTGGTCGGTCTGGACCAGCTTCGTCGCGTCGGCCGCGATCTGGGCCGGCTGGGTGGCCTCCGTGAGCCTGATGAGCTTGATCGGGTGGCCGTTGGCGCCGCCGTTGGCGTTGACGCAGGCGAAGTACGCACCCTCCATGTTCTCGATATCGGTGAAGTCCGTGCCCGGCTGCTTGGTGTTGATCGCGCCGAGCGTGATCGGCGAGCCGGTGGCGGCGGTGCCCGGCTTCGGGCCGCAGGACGAGGTGTCGACGCTGGCCCCGCTGCTGCTCGATGACGTCGTGCTGGCGGCGGCCGTGGCCGAGCTCGAGCTCGACTTGCTGCTGCTGCCGCATCCCGCCAGCACCGTGAGCCCGATCACTGCGACCAGCGTCAGGCCGAGGCGGGCGCGCGGAACATCGTGGTAGATCCTCACCGATCTCTCCTCCTCGGGTGATCACGATATGAACGCGCCTCGACCCTCCGATGAGGCGCCGGGCGATACTAGTTCCAAGCGCCGATGCATGCAAGAAATACCTAACACGACCTAAAGGAAGCTGTTTTTATCGCCTCGACGGCGTCGCTGCATGCAGAAAATCCGGCCAGTTAGACTGCTCGGCGTCGGTCGGCCTGGAACTTCAACCGCGCGAACGGCGTCTCCTTAAGCGAATGGCGAACACGAACCGAACCCAGATCACGCGTGCGCTGCTGGGCCTGCGCGAGCTGATCCTGAGCGGCGAGTTCGCGCCCGGCGAGCGCATGTCGGAGCTGCCACTGGTCGAGCGGCTCGGGGTCTCGCGGACACCGCTGCGCCTCGCGCTGGCCGAGCTCGAGCACGAGGGCCTGCTGCGCGGCCTCGCCGGCGGTGGCTACGTCGTGCGCGAGTTCACCGAGGCCGACGTCCGTGACGGGATCGAGCTGCGGGGCGTGCTCGAGGGCACGGCCGCCCGGTTCGCGGCCGAGCGCGGCGCCACGCGCCGCGATCTCCAGGCCCTGCGCTCGATCAACGCCGCGATCGCCGTGCTCGTCCACGCAGCGGACTACGACTCGTTCGAACGCTATGTCGATCTCAACGAGCGCTTCCACGCCCGCATGCTGAAGATGGCCCGCAGCCCGCTGCTCGAGCGCGCCATGGACGGCATTATCTCGTTGCCGTTCGCCGGCCCGAGCGCGTTCGTGCTCACCGAGGCCCTGCTCCCCGAATCCCGCCAGATCCTCGTCATGGCGCACCACCATCACGTGGGGCTGATCGAGGCGATCGAGCGCCGCGAGGGTAGCCGCGCCGAGAGCCTGGCCCGCGAGCACGCCCGCATCGCGATCACCAACCTCGAGATCGTGCTCAGCCACGACGAGGTGCTGGAGCGGATCCCGGGGGCGTCGCTGATCGCGGTCACCGGGGAGACCGAGCCGGCGACGTCCGCCGCGGGCCGGGAGCGCTAAGACGTGCGGACCGCGCCGCGCCCAGGCGCGATCGGATCCCGCCCCACGGCCACGCGCACCGCGTGGTAGACCTGGTCGCGGCCGGGCCGCCAGGCGTCCTCGAGCGGAGGGCTGAGCGCGACCGGGGTGAATGGCGCGCCGACGCGTCCGACCGGGGCCTCGAGCGAATCGAACGCGGCCGCCTGTAGCTGGGCCACGATCTCGCCGCCAAAGCCGCCGTGGCGGACGGCCTCGTGGGCGACCACGGCGTGGCGGGTGCGCCGCACGGACGTGGCGATCGTCTCCAGATCGAGCGGCGTCAATGTACGAGGATCGATCACCTCGGCCTCGATCCCCTCGGACGCCAGTGTCTCCGCCGCCGCCAGCGACTCGCCCACCAGCCGCGATAGCGCCACGATCGTGACATCGCGTCCGGGACGGACCACGGCCGCGCGGCCGAGCGGAACGGGCTCCGGGACCTCGGGCGCGGCCTCCCGCCGGAAGTAGAGCGACTTGTTCTCGATGAACACCACCGGGTTCGGATCCGCGATCGCGCTCATCAGCAGGCCCGCGGCGCCGGCGGCGGAGCTCGGCATCACCACCTTCAGCCCCGGCACGTGCGTGAGCCAGGCCTCGAGGCTCTGGGAGTGCTGGGCCGCGCTGCGGCTGCCGGAGCCGCCCTGGGTGCGCAGCACCAGCGGTACCGACAGCTGACCGCCGGACATGAAGTGGGCCTTCGCTGCCTGGTTGACCAGTTGGTCGAGCGCCAGCGTGATGAAGTCGATGTACATGATCTCCACCACCGGCCGCAGCCCGGCCTGGGCGGCGCCGATCGCCACCCCGCAGACGGCGCCCTCGCTGATCGGCGTGTCGCGGACGCGCTCGGCTCCGAACTCCTCCGCGAGCCCGGCTGTCGCGGTGTAGGGGCCGCCCTCGGCCACGTCCTCGCCGAGCACGATCACTCGCTCGTCTTCGCGCATGGTCCGGGCCAGGGCGCTGTTGATCGCCTTCACGAACGTGGTCTCGAGCTCGGTCATGGCGCCGCCTCCGAGCTCGCGGCCACGGGCGCCGAGGTCATGGCGCCGCCTCCGGGCTCGCGTACACGAGCTCTGCCGCCAGGCGGGTCTCCGGAAACGGGCTCGCCCGGGCGAAGCCGACCGCTTCCTCGACCTCGGCCGCCGCCTCCGCCTCGAGCGCGACGGCCGCCTGCTCGTCGAGCCAGCCGGCGGCGATCGCCTCGGCTGAGAGGCGCGCCACCGGGTCTCGCCGGTGCCACTCCTCCTCGCCCAGCTGGTCGCGGTAGGCCTCGGCGTCGCCCTCGTAGTGGCCCCGCCGGCGGTGGGTAAGGCACTCGAGCAGCATCGGGCCGCTGCCCCGGCGGGCGTCGGCCAGGAACTTCGCGAACGCCTCCCACACCGCCACGGCGTCGCTGCCCTCGACCGTGCGCCGCGGAAACCCGTACGGCGCCACGACGTCGCTGACCCGCTCCACCGGCGTGTGGGCGGACCGGGGCGTGAACTCGGCGAACCCGTTGTTCTCGCACACCAGGATCAGCGCCAGTTCCCACAGCGCGGCGAGGTTGACCGACTCGCTGAAGTGACCGGCCTGCACGGCGCCGTCGCCGAAGAACACCACGGTCACCTGGTCTGAGCCGCGCAGCCGGGCGGCCACCGCGTTTCCCAGCGCCAGCGGGATGTTGCCGCCGACCACTCCGGTGGCGCCGAGCAGGCCGTGCTCGCGGTCCACGATGTGCATCGAGCCGCCCAGCCCGTGGCAGAGACCGTCGACCCGTCCCATCAGCTCCGCCATCAACGGCCCCAGCGGCGCGCCTTTGGCGATCGCATGGCCATGCGCCCGGTGGCCGCTGTAGATCACGTCGTCGTTGCGCAGCTGCCCGCACACTGCCGCCGCCACCCCCTCGCCGCCGATACTGAGATGGACGAGGCCGTGGACCTGCATCGTCCGCTTGAGCTGGGCGACGCGCTCCTCGAAGCGGCGGATCCGCCACATCGTCCGCAGCAGGCGCAGCGCCGCCTGCGGGTCGATCCGCGCCGAGGGCATGGGCCGCTTATGCGGCCACGGGCGCCGACCCGAGCACCTGGTGCACGGCGCCCACGATCTTTGTCTCGTCGGGGAGCACGAACGCCTCCATCGGCTCGCTGTAGGGAACGGTGGCGTCGAGCGCGGTCACCTGCGTGATCGGGGCCTTCAGCGCCGAGAACCCGTGCTCGGCGACGTCGGCCGCGATCACCGCCGACGCCGAGGCGTGACGGGTGGCCTGGTCGACCAGCACCAGTCGCCCGGTCTTTTCGACCGAGGTCAGGATCGTCGCCGTGTCGAGCGGCTCCAGCGTCCGTGGGTCGATCACCTCGGCCCCGATCCCCTCGGCGGCCAACGACTCGGCGGCCGCCAGCGCCTTGCCGACCATCCAGCCCGTGGCGACGATGGTGACGTCGCCGCCGGCGCGGCGGATGTCGGCCTGCCCGAACGGGACCAGGTACTCGCCCTCGGGCACCTCGCCCGGCTCGAGCGTGAGCAGGTAGTGATGAAGGAAGCACACCGGGTTGTCGTCGCGGATCGCCGTCGCCATCAGCCCCTTGGCGTCGGCCGCGGTCGCCGGCAGCGCGACCTTCAGCCCCGGCACGCCCATGAACATGCCGTAGATCGAGCCCGTGTGCTGGCCGGCCCACCCGGCCGTGAACCCGTATCCGGCCTTCAGCACCAGCGGCACCTTGACCTTGCCGCCGCTCATGTAGCGAAAGCGCGGGGCCTCGTTGACCACCTGGTCCATGGCCACGAGCATGAACTCGGCCATGTACAGCTCGACCACCGGCCGCAGGCCGGCGAGCGCTGCGCCCACCGCCATCCCGATCTCGGCCGTCTCGGAGATCGGGGTGACGCGCACGCGGTCGTGGCCGAAGGCCTTGACGAACTCGTCGTTCTCGGTCGTGGCCAGGTTCTGGCCGTAGTAGAGGACCGTGTCGTCGCGGGCCATCTCCAGATGGATCGCCTCGTTGATCGCGGCGATGTAGGGAATCTCCCGTGCCATCAGCTTGCCTCCTAGACGTAGACGTAGTTGAGGGCCGCTTCGGCCTCGGGGTAGGGGCTGTCGAGGGCGAACTCCACCGCCGCCTGCATCTCCGTGCGGACCTCGTCGGCGATCCGGTCGGCCTCCTCGGGGCTCAGCACGCCCTCGGTCACGAGCCGGGCGCGGAAGCGCGGCACCGGGTCGCCGCGCTTGGCGGCCTCGTACTCCTCCGGGGCGCCGAAGACCTCGATCGCCTCGTGCTCGGGGAAGTGCAGCGGCACCCCGGGCGGGGCGATGATGTTGCCGTGGGCGCTGAGGCGGTAGACCTTCGACTCGACCAGCGTGGGGCCCCCGCTGGCGCGAGCCCGCGCCACCGCGGCGGCGACCTGCTCGTGGACCGCGACGGGGTCGCCGCCATCGACGGTCACGCCCGGCATCGAGAACGCCATCGCCTTGACCGCCAGCGGCTCGCCGGCGGCGGCGTTGGCGTCTTCCTGCTCGACCCTGGTGACGACGTTGTAAGCGTTGTTCTCCATCACGTACACGATCGGGAGCTTCCACAGCGAGGCCACGTTCAGCGACTCCGAGAACGCGCCCTGCTTGGACGCGCCGTCGCCGAAGAAGCTCAGGACGACCTGATCCCGCTTGCGGATCTGGGCGGCGTAGGCGGCGCCGGTGGCCTGCGGAATGCCCTGCCCGACGATCCCGGAGGTGCCGAGGAAGCCGCGCTCGGTGTCGACCAGGTGCATCGAGCCCCCATACCCGCCGCACAGCCCGTCTTTGCGCCCGTAGATCTCGGCCATGATCGCCCGGGGGTCGGTGCCGAGCGCGAGCGGGTAGCCGTGGCAGCGATAGGTGCTCAGCAGCTGGTCGCCGGGGCGCAAGGCGGCCAGCGAGCCGACGATCGACGCCTCGGCGCCGTCGGCCAGGTGCGTGTGGCCGCGAATCACCCCGGGGCTCTCCGCGAACGTGCGCTTGACCCGTTCCTCGAACTCCCGGATCCGCAGCATCTGGGTGAAGATCCAGACCAGCCGCTCGCCGTCCAGCGCCGGCGCCTGCCCGGTGCTGCTCATCGACCGCCTCCTCTCGCCGGCGCCTGCCCGGTGCTGCTCATCGACCGCCTCCTCTCTCACGCGACCCCCGCGCGAAACTGCGCGGCGGTCGTCTCATACGCTTGCCTGAACGCCTGCTCGATCGGCTGGCGGCGAAGCTCTTCCGAGAGCACTTCGACGCCCCAGGGGCCGGGGTAGCCGATCTCGCTGCAGACCTGGACGTATCCCGGGATGTCGAACTCGCCCTGGCCCGGCAGCCGCCGGTGGTTGACCGTCTCGTCAACCGGGTCGTCCATGTCCTCGAGCTGGCCGTCGCTGAGCTCGACCCAGCTCAGATGCTCGGGGGCGACCCGGCGCAGGTCCTCGGGGGCGATGCCGAGCTTGGCCATGTGCCAGGTGTCGATCGCCAGCCCGCCGTTCGGGGCGCCGGCGTTCTCCACCAGCTCGAGCGCCGCGTCCAGCGTGCAGACGTTGACGTCGAAGGGCATGAACTCGTAGACGACCGTGGCCTGCGTGTGGTTGGCCGCGTCCGCGCACAGCTCGGCGAACGACTCGGCCAGCTTGCCGAGCTCGCACGGCGTGCCGGGGATGTTGCCGACCTTGATGTGATGGGCGTCGAAGGCGGCGGCGGTGTCGAACAGCAGCTGGCGCCGCTGGTCTGACTGCACGCGCGCCGGCTCGTCCGGGTCGACGAAGAAGTCGGCCAGGAACTCCACCTGCAGGTACCGGAGGCCGGCATCGTCGAACACCTGCTTCATTTCGCTGAGCGTGGTCGTCTCGAGCTGGTGCTCGATGTCGGCGTGCCACAGGCCGAGGCCGGTGAAGCCGACCCTGGCGGCCTCGGCGCAGCGATCGCGCCAGTCGAACAGGCTCCACTCGCGGCCGACGTGAACCTCGGCCGGACCGGACACGGTCCAGTACAGGGCCAGGAGTTCGGCTTCGCCCATCGTCGCTCCTCTCTCGTGTGAGGGACCACGCGCACGCTAGCGCCGGCCGTGGGCGCCGGCAAGCGATCGCGAGCAGCGGTTCTTGCCGATCAGCGCCGGAGGACGGCGTGCGTGCGCTGTTGCTCGTGACCGACGTGGATGACTTTTTGCTGGCCTACGCAGCAATAGATCATCCACGTCATGGGGAAGCTGCGTGCCCGGCGCCCGATTGTTATCTGATCGCGACCGCGGGCCGCCAAGCCTACCGCCGCGCCGCCAGCCGATCGAGCGCCGCCACCAGCTCGTCGGTCCGCGAGATCCACGGCGAGTGGTCGGTGTCGAGCTCGATCACCGGGTCGCAGCCGGCGGCCTCGAACATCCGCCGCTGCATCGCCGGCGGGATCGCGCGATCGCGGTTGCACCGGACGTAGGCCCGGGGGAGCGCCGCGAACGCGCCGGCGCCGGCGCCGCCGAGCTCGACGCGGCCCTCGAACGGGGCGACGGCCTGGCGCCCCAGGTTCCCGACTCCCCAGGCCGCCTGCTCGTCATCGCAGCAGCCGAACAGCGCCTCGCGGGACGCGGCGCCGGCGGGCATCGTCGCCACCGGCGGAGCCCCGCCCACGACCATGTTCGCCTGGACCTGGTCACCGGCCGCCTCGGGCAGCGCCACCAGGTCAGCCAGGCTCTGACCGTCGGCGGGCAGAAACGCGGCCACGTAGACCAGCGAGGCGACGTGCTCTGGGCAGCGGGCGGCCGCCTGGGTGACGACCATCCCGCCCATGCTGTGCCCGACCAGCACCGCCGGCGGCCCTTGGGCCAGGACGCCGCACACCCGGTCGGCGTAGGCGTCGAGAGTCACCCGCTGCACCGGGGTCGGGTCCTGGCCGGATCCGGGCAGATCGATCGCCTGGACCTCGTGGCCGGCGGCCCGCAGGCCCGGCACCACCGGCTCCCAGCACCACGCTCCGGCGAACGCCCCATGCACCAGCACAATCCGCGCCATCCGAGACTCCTATCCGATTCGAAGCACGACTTTTCCACGCAGGCCGCCCCGTTCGACGAGGCGGTGGGCCTCGGCGGCGTCGCCCAGTCCGAGCGTCCGGGCGACCCTGGTCCGGAGCCGGCCGCTCGCCACCTCGCGGGTCAGCTCGGCCAGGGCCACAGGATCGGAGCGCACCAGCGGCGTCTCGATCCGCAGCTCGCCGAGCTCGGCCGGGACCTCGCCCACCCTGCGCGTGAACACGGCCACGCCGCCGGCACGGACCGGAGCGGCAGCCGCCGGACCGATGGGGACGGCGTCGAGCACGGCATCGACCGGACCGAGGCCGGCGAGGTCGGTGAGGTCGGTTCCCCGCGGGACCACCTCGGCCGCCCCGAGGCCGGCGACCCATTCCTCGTCGCCGTCGGAGGCCACCGCCACCACGCGCAGCCCGTCGCCCACGGCCAGCTGGGTGGCGAAACCCCCGACGGCGCCGCTGGCGCCGGTCACGAGCACGGTGGCGCCCGCCGGCGCGGCGACCAGGTCAAGGGCCTGGCGGGCGGTCAGCGCGTTCAATGGGACCGTGGCTGCGGTGACGTCATCGAGGCCATCGGGGAGCGGCGCCAGCCAGCCGGGCTCGACCGCCGCGGCCTCCGCATAAGCCCCGACCCGACCGCCGATCCGGACCCACGGGATCATCCCCACAACCCGATCGCCGACCGCGTATCCGGACGCCTCGGCGCCGACCGCGTATCCGGACGCTTGGGCGCCGACCGCGTATCCGGACGCCTCGGCGCCGACCGCGTATCCGGACGCTTGGGCGCCGACCGCGTATCCGGACGCCTCGGCGCCGACCTCGACCACCGTCCCGGCGAGGTCCCAGCCGGGCACGAACCCCGGTTGCAGCTCAGGCATCCGCCGGCGGTGCGCCCCCGAGCGGGCCGCGATGTCGGTTGGATTGACGTTCGCCGCCGCGATCCTGACCACCACCTCCGCCGGGGCGGCGACGGGCCACGGCCGTTCGGCCAGGGCAAGGACCTCGGGGCCGCCGAACTCGGTGACCTCGCAGACGCGAATTGTGGCCCTGTCAGCCGCCCGTGCCAACGCCGGCCGATCGTAATCGCGGCCGAGCCGTGGGGACAAGCCCGTGCCGATGAATCGAGCGCACCTGGGCAAGCCGATGGGCGCGGAGCGGCAAGGGTATTGACTTACTATAAGCCGGAGTCGCGTGGCCCGCGGCGAGGCGATCCCGACCGCGAGGGAGGTTCCATTGTGAGCACGACGGCTGCACTCGGCGCTTTTCCCAGTCCGTTCTCGATCGAGACGCCGCCGGGCTGCGAGGGGTGGGAGGAGATGTATCCGTACTACGCCCGCTTCGACGAGCGGCGGCGGGAGAGCGACGAGCACCGGTTCTGGTTCTGGAACTCGATGCACTTCCCGGTGCCGATGCCGGCGTTCGACGTGCTCTGCATCGACTCGCCGTACCAGGCGGTGGGGTCATGGCAGAACAGGGTGTTCGCGGTGCCGCCGGCGATGGGGATCGACTACCGGCTCGTCAACGGCTACGTCTACATCTCCGGCAACCCGGTTACCGACCCGGCCAAGATCGGTGAGCGAGCCGAGTTCTTCCAGAAGCGGGCCGGCTACTACTACGCGAACTGGAGCGAGCTGTACGGCAAGTGGCGGACCAAGATGGAGACTCTGATCCGGGACCTGGACGAGCTGCGCGTGCCCGAGCTTCCCGAGTACGAGCCCGACGAGGTCGTCTTCGGGGACGATCGCAACACCGCCTTCTACGAGGTGCTCGACGCCTACGGACGGGCCCTGCGGCTCGGCGACCTAATGTGGCAGCACCACTTCGAGTTCCTGCTGCTCGGCTACGGCGCCTACGGCACGTTCGTGGAGTTCTGCAAGGGGAACCTGCCCGACATCCCCGACCAGCACATAGCGCAGATGGTCGCCGGGATCGACGTGCTGCTGTTCAAGCCCGATGCCGAGCTGCGGAAGCTGGCTCGGCTGGCCATCGACACCGGCGTCGACGGCGCGTTCGTGCAGGGGCGCTCGCCGGCCGAGATCGACGCCGAGCTGGCGCAGAGCGAGGCGGGCCGCAGCTGGCTGGCCGAGCTCGAGAAAGTCAAGGACCCATGGTTCAACATGGCCACCGGCGACGGCCTCTACCACTACTACCGCAGCTGGCTCGACGATCCCGGCATCCCGTACGCCTCGCTGATCGGACACGTCAACGCGATCAAGTCGGGCGCACAAGTCGAGCGCCCGACCGAGCAGATCCAGCGGGAGCGCGAGCGTCTCGCGCAGGAGTACGGAGCGCTGCTCGATCCCGAGTCGCGGCCCGCGTTCGACGAGCTGCTGGGGCTGTCGCGGACGGTGTTCCCCTACGTCGAGGAGCACAAGTTCTTCTGCGACTACTGGTTCCTCACCCGGTGGTGGAACAAGATCCGTGAGTTCGGGTCCCTGCTCGCCCAGCGCGGCTTCCTGGACGATGCCGAGGATGTCTTCCAGCTCACTCGTCACGAGGTCGCCTCGGCGCTCGACGAGCTGGTGCTCACATGGGCCACGGGCGGGATCCCGCTCGGACCCCAGCACTGGCCGCCGATCGTGGCCCGGCGCAAGGAGCTGCTCGAGAAGCTCGCCCGGTGGACGCCTCCGCCCGCCCTCGGCGTCACGCCCGAGGCGGTCACCGACCCGATGACGATCATGCTCTGGGGTGTCACGACCGAGCGGGTCCAGGAGTGGGCCCGCCAGCAGGAAGGCGGCCAAGCGCTGCGCGGGGCCGCGGCGGCGCCCGGCGTCGTCGAGGGGATCGCGCGCGTGGTCAGGTCGGTGGATGAGATCTCCGAGTTGCGCGACGATGAGATTCTCGTGTGCGGAAGCACCTCGCCGGCGTGGGCCCCGATCTTCTCGAAGATCAAGGCGACGGTCACCGACGTCGGCGGGGTGATGTCGCACGCCGCGATCGTCTGTCGCGAGTACGGCCTGCCCGCTGTCGTCGGAACGGGCCGCGCGACAGCGCAGGTCCGCACTGGCCAGACCATCCGGGTCGACGGCACGAACGGAGTCGTCACCCTGCTCGACGCCGAGGGCTGATGCCGTTCAGCCGTCCGCTGATGGGATTGCGCCGGGCCGACGCGTCCCATTTCGGCGGCAAGAGCGCCGGCCTCGGCGAGCTGCTCAGCGCCGGGCTCGAGGTACCCCCGGGGTTTGCCCTGTCGGCGGCGGCGTTCGAGGCCTTTGTGGAGGAGGGGGGTTTGGAGCTTCAGATCCCGAAAGCGATCGACGCGATCGACCCCGGCGATCTCGTTGCGGTGGAGTCAGCCGCCCACGCCATCGCCGAGGCGATGCGGTCGAGACCGGTGCCGGAGGCCGTGCGTGGCGAGGTGGCCCAGCGCTACGCGGAGCTGGCTGAGAGCCGGCGGATGCCGGCGCCGCCCGTGGCCGTCCGCTCGAGCGCCCTCGGCGAGGACGGCGAGGAGGCAACGTTCGCCGGGCAGCAGGCGACGCGCCTGTGGGTGCGGGGCGCCGAGCGCGTGTGCGACGCGGTCCGCGAATGCTGGATCAGCCTCTACAGCGCGCCCGCGATCAGCTACCGGGCGCGGCTGAGAACGCCGCCGGAGCGCACGGCGATGGGGGTGGCGGTGCAGCTGATGGTCGATGCCGAGGTGTCCGGCGTGATGTTCACCTGCAACCCGGTGAGCGGCGATCCGAGCATGGTCGCGGTCAACGCGAGCTGGGGTCTGGGGGAGGCGGTGGTCGGTGGCGAGGTGACGCCCGATGACTACCTCGTCAGCAAGGTCACCTCCGAGGTCGTGCGGGAAACCATCAGTCGCAAGGAGGTGCAGTACGTGCCCAGCGCCGAAGGCGATGACCTCGTCCGGGTACCTGTCCCCGAAGATCGCCAGGACGTGGCCTGCCTCGACCGCGACGCGCTCGGCGGGCTCGTGGACGTGGCCCGCCGCGCCGAGCGGCACTTCGGCGGCCACCAGGACATCGAGTGGGCGATCGATGGCCAGGGCGAGCTGTTCATCGTCCAGTCCCGCCCCGTGACGGGCGTGGCCAAAAAGCGCCCGGCGCCGGCGCCGGCGTCCGCGATCGCGCTGGTGATGAGCACGTTCGGCGCCGGCCGGCCGCGGAGCGGCTCCTGATGGGCCTGACCGACCAGGATGTCCGCGAGATCCTGCGGATCATCGACGAGTCCTCGCTGCAGGAGCTGCGGATCGACACCGAGGGCTTCTCCCTGCACGTGCGCCGGGATGGAACGGCCGCGGTCGAGCCGCCGGCGCCCGCCGAGCCGCCGGCGCCCGCCGAGCCGCCGGCGGCCCCGGAGCCGGCCGCCGAGCGCCCCCCAGAGCCGGAGCCGCGCGCGTTGGCCACCGTCACCGCGCCGATGCTCGGCATCTTCTACCGCGCCGAGGCGCCGGGCCAGCCCCCGTTCGTCGAGGTCGGCAGCCGGGTCGAGCCCGACACCACAGTGTGCATCATCGAAGTGATGAAGATGATGAATTCGGTGCCGGCGGGCCTGGCCGGGACGGTCGCCGAGGTGTGCCAGGAGGACGGCCAGCTCGTCGAGGACGGCGAGCCACTGTTCCGGGTGACGCCGGGTGAGGAGGGGCTGACATGAGCAGGCTGATCGAGTTCGTCGACACGAGCACGCGCGACGGCAACCAGAGTCTGTGGAGCGCCACCGGGCTGACCACGCCCGACGTGATCGCGATCGCGCCGGCGATGGACCGCGTCGGCTACCACGCCCTCGATTTCACCTCGAGCACGCACATGGCGGTGTCCGTGCGCTTCCACCACGAGGACCCGTGGGAGCGGATCAGGCTGATGCGCGCGGCCATGCCGAACACGCTGCTGAGCATGATCACGACCGGGATGCGCTTCATCTCCTGGGTCCCGGCCGCGCCTGACGTGATCGAGAGATCGTTCGAGCTCGTGGCTCGGAACGGGATCCGCCGGCTCCAGATCGCCGATCCCTCCAACGATCCGGCCAGGCTCACCCGGCTCGCGGCGATGGCGCGCGGGGCGGGAATCGAGGAGGTGGTGATCGGCCTCACCTACTCGATCAGCCCCATCCACACGCACGAGTACTACGCCCGGCGGGCGGCGGCGCTGGCGAGCTGCCGGGAGATGGATCGTCTGTACCTGAAGGACCCCGGCGGCCTGTTGACCCCCGAGGCCGTTCGCGAGCTGGCGCCACATTTCATCGCCGCCGCCGGCGAGCGCACGGTCGAGCTGCACAGCCATTGCACGATCGGGCTGGCGCCGCGGGTCTACGTGGAGGGGGTCAGAGCCGGGTTCGGGGTCGTCCACACCGCCTCGGGCGCGCTGTCGCGCGGGACCTCACAGCCCGAAGCGACCAGCACCGCCCGCAACCTGGAGGCCGCCGGCTACGACCATCCGCTCGACCTCGAGGCGCAGGAGATCGTCTCCGAGCACTTCGACGAGCTCGCGCGGGCGAAGGGCCTGACGCCGGGCGCCCCGCAGGAGTTCGACGTCGCCTACTACCAGCACCAGCTTCCCGGCGGGATGGTCAGCACCACCCGCCGGATGCTCGAGGAGCTGCACCGCCCCGAGCTGTTCGCCGCCGTGCTGGACGAGGTCACCCGCGTCCGCGCCGAGATGGGCTACCCGATCCTGGTCACCCCGGTCTCGCAGTTCGTGGCCAGCCAGGCGGCGCGCAACGTGATCGACGGCGAGCGGTGGGTCAACGTCTCCGACGAGACCGTGCGCTACTTCCTCGGCCACTACGGAGAACCGGCGGCGCCCGTCGATCCCGATATCGCCGAGCGCGTGCTCTCCCGGCCGCAGGCGCGCAAGCTGAACCGGCTGGAGCCGATCAGCCTGGACGGGGCCCGCGAGCGGTTCGGCCACCAGATCTCCGACGAGGAGCTGCTGCTGCGGCTGACGATGCCGGCCGAGCAGGTCGACGCGATGGTCAAAGCGCGCGGCCAGCGGCCCGCCGCCACCCCGAGCCGCCGGCCCCAGGCGCCCATCGTCACACTGCTCAAGGAGCTCGCCGCGCGGCCGTCGATCACCCGGTTCGAGCTCGTCAAGGACGGCGACACCGTGGTCTGGAGCCGAGGTGGTTGACCCCGACGGCATGCGCCTGGACGATGTGCGCGGCTTCGTGTTCGACGTCGACGGGACGCTCGTGCAGCGTGGGCCGGACGGTCGTGGCCGCCCGCAGCCGGGCGCGCCCGAAGTGCTCGAGCGGATCCGGGCCTCGGGCCGCCCGCTGGTGCTGTTCACCAACGGCAGCCACGTGGGCAGCGAGGCGATCGCCCACGGGCTCCGCCAGGACGGCCTGCCGGTCGCCGACCACGAGCTGCTGACGCCGGTCGAGAGCGCGATCTCCTATCTGCGGCGCCGCCATCCCGGCCGCCCCGTGCTGCTGTTCTGCACCGAGGTGATCCGCGAGCGGCTTGCCGGGGCGGGGATCCCGGTGGCCACCGGCGAGGACGCCGAGGCGGTGTTCGTGGCCCACATCGACGAGGTCGACATGGCCTCGCTGGAGCGGGCGGCGCGCGCCGTCAGCCGCGGCGCCCCGCTGCTGACCGGGTCCTACGCCCGTGCCTACGCTGGTGCAGGCGGGCCGATCTTCAGCCGCGGGGCGATGGTGACGGCGGCCATCGCCAAGGCCGGCGCTGCGCGCCCGAAGGTCCTGGGCAAGCCGTCGCGGGCGGCGGCGGCCGAGATCGGCTCGCGCCTGGGCCTCCCGACCCGCGAGCTGGCGGTGATCGGAGACGACCTCGGGATGGACATCGCGCTGGGACGCCTCGGGGGCTCGCGCACGGTGCTCGTGCGCACCGGCATCAGCGCCGCGACCTCGATCGAGCGTCTACCGCCGCGACGCCGGCCCGACGCCGTTCTCGACGGCGTCGCCGAGCTCCTCGGGCGCTTGTAGTCGCCCGCCGCATCCCTAGGATGCGTCGTGCGTGCCGCCGTCGACCGTCACCGCGCCTGAGATCCGGATCGAGGTCCTCGAACGAGCCGGGCTGTCCGCCGCCGACGCCGGCGCCTGGATCGCAACCGCGCCCGCCGTCGAGGACTCGTTCCCGGCCGCCAGCGCCGCCACCGCCGAGTTCCTGACTCGAGGCTCCTCGCTGGTCGCAGCCCTGCCTGAACGCGCCGCGCGCACCGACGCCGAGGAGGCGGCGCGGGCGTCGATCCTCGAGCTGCTGGGCCACGCCCGCGAGCGCTACCTACGCGCGCATGCGGCCGAGCTCTACGACGCTCTCACCGACCGCTGCACGAAGTCGGTGCGGATCGAGGAGCTCGTCTACCGGGCCGCGGATCGCGTCCCCGGCCTGACCCCGGGCCCAGCCGAGATGGACGCCGAGCGGGCACGGAGCCTGGCCGAGAAGGAGGGCGTGGAGCTGGACCAGGGTCGGCTGCTCGCCCACGTCCTGGGCGAGCAGCGGGCCGGCCGCCACCTGCTCGGCGCGATGCTCGAGCCCACGCCCGAGGCGCTCGCGCTGCTCGAGCGCTTCCAAGCCACCGGAGAGGCCGATCTGGGGGCGGCGCGCCTGACCCGCCGCGGCCGGGCGGGGATCCTCGAGTTCAACAACCCCCGGCATCTGAACGCCGAGGACGGGGTGACCCTCGGCCCCACCGAGTGCGCGGTCGACCTGATCCTGCTCGATCCCGCGATCGAGGTCGGCGTGCTCCGGGGCGCGGTCGTCGACCAGCGGCCGTACGCCGGCGAGCGCGTGTTCGGCGCCGGCATCAACCTCACCCACCTGTATCTCGGGCGGATCGACTTCCTGTTCTACCTGATCCGGGACACCGGCTACGTCAACAAGATCTACCGCGGCATCGGCGCCGGCGGGACCGCGACCGAGAAGCTTTGGATCGCCGCCGTCGAGCGGTTCGCGATCGGCGGCCACTGCCAGGTGCTGCACGTCGTCGACCACGTGATCGCCACCCGCGGCGCGCGGATGTACCTGCCCGCGCGCAAGGAGGGGATCATTCCCGGGGCCTCCAACCTGCGCCTGCCCCGGTTCGTCGGCGACCGGGCCGCCCGCCAGGCGATCCTGTCCGGGCGCGAGTGGACCGCGGGTGAGCCCGACGCGGCGCTGCTGTGCGACGAGGTCGTCTCAACGGAGGCGATGGACGACGCGCTCGAGCACCGGATCGAGGCCCTCACCAGCTCAGGGCTGATCAACGCCACCGCCAACCGCAGCGCGCTGCGGATCGGCCAGGAGCCGCTCGACCTGTTTCGCGAATACATGGCCACGTACGCCGTCGAGCAGGCCCACTGTCACCTGAGCCGAGCGCTTGTCCGCAACCTCGAGCAGCACTGGAATGCCCACCAGCGCACGCTCTGAGCCCCGGATCTGGGACGAGGCCGAGACCCTGCCCCGGGAGCAGCTTCAAGCGCTCCAGCTCGAGCGGCTGCGGGCCACGATCGGCCGCGTGCTGGCGAGCCAGCCGTTCGGCGCCGAGCGGCTCGCCGGCGCCGGGATTGCCTCGCCCCAGGACCTGAGCGCGCTCGACGAGCTCGAGCGGGTCCCGTTCGCCAGCAAGGACGACCTGCGCGAGCACTATCCGTTCGGGCTGCTGGCCGTGCCCCGGGAGGCGCTCGTGCGCGTACATGCCTCCAGCGGCAGCCGCGGCAAGCCCACCGTGGTCGGCTACACCCGGGCCGATCTCGAGACCTGGACCGAGTTGATGGCGCGCTGCATGACGATGGCCGGCGTCCAGCCGGGCATGGTGATCCACAACGCCAACGGCTACGGCCTGTTCACCGGCGGCCTCGGATTTCACCAGGGCGGCGAGCGGATCGGGGCGATGGTGGTCCCCATGTCCGGCGGCTTCACCGCGCGCCAGGCCATGCTGCTGCAAGACCTCGGCGCCGAGGTGCTGGTCTCGACGCCGTCGTACGCGCTGGCCATCGCCCAGGCCCTGGCCGACGCCGGCGCCGGCGCGCCCCGGCTCCGGCTCGGCCTGTTCGGGGGCGAGCCGTGGACCGACCGACTGCGCGTCGAGATCGAGCGAGCGCTGGGGCTGGCGGCGATCAACTTCTACGGACTATCGGAGATGTGCGGGCCCGGGGTGGCGACGGAATGCCTGCTCGGACGCCGCGGGCTGCACGTCAACGAGGATCACTTCATCGTCGAGGTCATCGACCCCGGGGACGGCCGGCCGCTGGGGCCGGGGGAGGAGGGGGAGCTGGTGTTCACGACGCTGACCAAGGAGGCGATGCCGCTGCTGCGCTACCGCACCGGCGACCTCGGCACGGTGATCGAGGAGCCGTGCGAGTGCGGGCGCACCACGGTCCGCCTGACCGGGCTCCGCGGCCGGCGCGACGACATGCTGATCGTGCGCGGGGTCAACGTCCACCCCACCGAGGTCGAGCGACTGCTGCTGAGCGTCGAGGGCACGGCGCCGCACTATCGCCTGATCGTGGAGCGGCCGGGCCCGCTGGACGAGCTCACGGTCGAGTGCGAGCCGGCTCCCGGCATCGCCGACCCGGAGGCGCTGCGCGACCGGCTGGCCTGGACCCTGCGCGAGCACACCGGGCTGCGGATCGCGATCTCGATGGTCGAGCCCGGGAGCATCCCCCGCAGCGAGGGCAAGGCCGTGCGGGTCGTGGACCGCCGCGGCTAGCTGCCCACGCGGGTCGTGGACCGCCGCGGCGAGCCTAGCTGCCCACGCGGGCCCGGCGCCGCTGCTCGGCGTAGGCCACGAACGCGTCCAGGGCCTCGGGCTGCGCCAGGGCGTCGCGGCTGGCCACCTGCTCGGGTCGCGTTCCCAGCAGGATCTGCTTGACCGGCAGCTCGAGCTTCTTCGCCGTCAGCGTGCGCGGGACCGCCGGGACGGCGACGATCGCGTCGGGCACGTGGCGCGGCGAGAGCTCCGTTCCAAGCGCGGTGGCGATCCGGGCCCGCATCGCCTCGTCGAGCACAGCCCCCGGGGCGGGGACCACGAACAGCAACAGCTCGCCGCTGCCGCCGGCGTCGTCCTCGAGGTGGACGACGAGCGCGTCGAGCACCTCGGGCAACTCTTCGACCAGGGCGTAGAACTCGCCCGTGCCGAGCCGCACGCCGCCGCGGTTCAGCGTGGCGTCGGAGCGACCGGTGATCACGCAGCTGCCGCGTTCGGTGAACTGGATCCAGTCCCCTTGACGCCAGATGCCGGGATAGCGGCCGAAGTAGGCGTCGCGGTAGCGCTCGCCGTCGGGGTCGTTCCACAGCGCCACCGGCATCGAGGGCATCGGCCGGGCGATCACCAGCTCGCCGAGCTCGCCCACCACCTCGTTGCCGTCGGGGTCAAACGCCCGCGCGTCGACCCCCAGGCACCGCCCCGAGATCTCCCCCTCGTAGACGGGCTGGGCGAACGACCCCGAGACGATCCCCGTACACACGTCGGTCCCGCCCGACCCGTTGATCAGCACCACCCCCGGGTCGAGCTGCTCGTAGACGTAGGTGTAGCCCTCAGCGGGCAGCGGCGAGCCGGCGGTGCAGAGGGCGCGGATCCCGTGCAGGTCGCACTCGCGCCCGAACTCCACGCCGGTCTTGCGGCAGCCCATCAGGTAGGCCGGGCTGACCCCCATCACCGACGGCTGCGTCCGCTCGGCGATCCGCCACTGCTCGAGCAGATCGGGCCATGCCGGGTCGCCGTCGAGCATCACGATCGAAGCGCGGAGCAGAAGCGCCGAGACGAGCGCGTTCCACATCATCCAGGCGGTGGTCGAGAACCACTGCAGCCGGCCGCCGGGCTTCAGGTCCCAGCCCAGGCCCTGGTTCTTGTGGTGCTCGATCAGCTGGCCGCCGTGGCCGTGGACGATCGCCTTCGGCAGCCCGGTCGTGCCCGACGAGAAGAGCACGTACAGCGGATGCTCGAACGGGACCGGCTCGAAGCGCAGCGGCGCCGGCTCGGCGACCAGCTCGTTCCAGCCAACCGCATCGGGTAGCTCGGCGTCGCCGTAGGGCACCCACACCACCTGCTCCACGCTGGGAATGCGGGCCCGGATCGCCGCTACCTCGGCGCGCCGGTCGACGTATCGATCGCGGTAGCCGTAGCCCCCCACGGCCAGCAGGACGCGGGGCTCGATCTGGGCGAAGCGGTCGACCACGCTGCGGGCGCCGAACTCCGGCGCGCACGTGGCCCAGATCGCGCCCAGGCTCGCCGTGGCGATGAACGCCGCCAGCGTCTCGGGGATGTTCGGCAGGTAGGCGACCACGCGGTCGCCGGGCCGGACGCCGAGGCGTTCCAGTCCCGCGCGGGCGCGACCGGCGAGCTCGCGCAGCTCTCCGAACGTCAGCTCACGCGGCCCCCGGGTCTGGGAGCGGGCCACCACGGCCACGCGGTCCTCGTCGTCCTCGGCGCCGACCAGGTGCTCGGCGTAGTTGAGCCGGGCGCCGGGGAACCACCGCGTGCCGGGCATCGCGGCCGTCCCTGCGAGCACGCGTTCGTAGGGCGTGTGGGCGCGGATGCCGTAGAAGTCCCAGATCGAGGACCAGAAGCCCTCGAGATCGGCGACCGACCAGCGCTGGAGGTCCTCGTAGGAGCCAAACTCGAGGCCGCGTTCGTCGCCCAGCCAGTTCATGTACCGGCCGATCTCGGTGGTGGTGCGGAAATCGGCGGGGGGTGTCCACAGAACGTCGCCGATCATCGGGGCGCGCAGCGTACTACCGCGATAGAGATCAGATCGCCTGTCGTTCCACCACTGCCGGCGCCGACGGGCAAGAGCAAGCCGCTGCGCTGATCACGGCGGGGGCATCCCCAGCAGCGCCAGGTAGCGGGCGACCGCCTCGGCGCGATTGGCGGCGTGGAGCTTGCGCAGGATGCTGTTGACGTGGAACTTGACCGTGGCCTGCGAGAGGACAAGCGCGTCGGCGATGCCCCGGTTGGGACGGCCCTCGGCCAGCAGTCGCAGGACGTCGAGCTCGCGGCGGGTCAGCAGTCCCGAGAACACCACGCGGTCGTCGCGGCCCGGCGGCGGCGTGGGGCCCTCGAGCGAGGCGGCGACATCGCCGCCGATTCGCAGCGGGGCGAGCGGCACGGGCGTCGGCTCGCCGGCGCCGAGCGTGATCGGCGCGTCGCTGAGCGCCGCCGAACGGGCATTGATCCATTCCGCGAACTCGCGCGTCTGCTCGCGCTCGCGCCGGAGCGCGCGCCGCAGGCTGGCGCTCTCGTAGGCCTGGCCGAGGCCGGTGGCGAACTCCCACAGCACGTCGCGATCGAGCACGTCGAGCGGGGGATCCGGTCCACGGTCACCGTGGATCACGCCGCGGTCGCCGTGGATCACCCCGATCACCTGCGGACCCACGAGCAGCGGGGCGGCGACGTACGAGCGCCACCGCATCACCTGTGCGGTGCGGCGGTCGGCCCGGGGGTGGACGGCGGCGTCGAGGACGATCGTCGCCCGCCGGCGTCGCAGCAGCTCGTTCTCGATCAGCGGGTGCTCCAGTGCCACCGGGATCTCCTGGAGCTGCGCCAGCGCTCGCCGGGCGCCGGCGGGATCGCCGGCGAAGTGCGCCGCCTCCGCCACCATCCGGCCGTCGCGGACGGCGCTGAGCACGACCCGCGTGAGCCTCGAACCCTGGCACAGCGCCGCCGGGGCGCGGGCGAGCATCTCGCCCGGAGCCGTCACCGCGCGCACGCTCCTCACCGCCCTCTGTACGCGCGCGAGGGCCTGCGCCCGGCCCTCGAAGCGCCGGCTGAGCCGCTCGAGCGCCGCCTCGTGGTCGGCGGCCGCGACTTGCGCCGCCGGGCTGGATGCGTGCTCGCCGAGCGCTGCGGTCAGCGTCCGCAGACGGCTCAGATCGTCGCCGCCGGTGGCCCCGGGCTCGATCCCCAGGACCAGGTGCGCATCTTCGATCGCCTTTTCCAAGCGGCGCTGGAGCTGCTCGCCGAGCGGACCCGAGAACGTGGCGCCGGCCGCTCTCATCGCCGCTGGTCGGATCCGTTCGCCCGCGCGTAGCGCGCCACCGCGTCAGAGCGGCTGGTGGCGCCGAGCTTGCGCAGGATGTTCTTGACGTGGTACTTGACCGTCCCTTCGCGCACGACCAGGGCGGCAGCGATCGCGGCATTGGTCCGTCCGCGGGCCATCAGCCGGAGGACCTCCAACTCGCGGGGGGTGAGCGCGTCGACCGCACCGAGGCTCCCCCCCGGCACGCCCCCAGCCGCGCCGGCCCCAGCCGCGCCGGCCCCGGCCGCGCCGGCGCCGGCCGCGCCGGCCCCGGCCGCGTCGGCGGCGAGCCGGCCGAGGCGGGCGCTCATCCACTGGATCGCGGACTGCAGCTCTTCTCGGTGGCGCTGCAACGTCTCGCGCAAGACCGCGCGCTCGAACACGTCCGCCAGCCCTTCGCTGAAGCGGGCCGCGACTTCCCGGTCGAGGTCGTCGAGCGGCCTTCCGCTGGGCCCGGCGTCGGCGTGGAGCAGGCCGATGGTGTGGCCGTCGGCGGTGAGCGCGGCGACCACGTACTCGTCCCACCCGAGCGTGTCGCGCAGCGGGCGCGGGGTGCGCGAGCGGGCCGCGGCCACGGTCACGATCTCGGTCCCCCGGCGGCGAACGATCTCGGCCTCGATCAGCGGGTACTGGAGGCGGATCGGCGCCCGGCGCAGCGCCGCCAGGGCCGCCTCGGCCGCCCCGGTGTCCCCGCCCACCCAGATCGCCCGCGGGTGCAGGCTGCCGTCGAGTACCTCGCCGATCATCACCCGGTCGAACTGCGAGCTCTCGCCGAGCTCCGCCGCGGCCCGGTCGAGGATCCCCGCGGGCGAGCCGACCTCGCCCAGCCGCCGGATCGCCTCCCCGACCCGCTCGAGCGCATCGGCCGAGCGCACGTACTCGAGCTCGACGATCTCGCGCTCGAGCTGGAACAGCTCGCCGCGGACGCGCTCAACCGCCGCGATGTCCATGAGCGTCGCCCGGTTGGGCCGGGATCAGTGGGCGAGCGCCGCCGAGCGCTCGATCAGGCGATAGCGACTGGCGGCCTCGCGACCGACGCAGCTGATCCCGAACGGGCGTCCCTGTTCCTCGAGCGCGCGCCACACCGTGCCCGACTGGGCGCGGGGCACGAGCGCCAGCGCGCAGCGTGCGGACTCCAGCAGCCACATCAGCTCCACGCCGCGGATCGCACCGGCTGTGAACGGCGCCACCCGACGGGGGTCGCGGGTCTCGCCGTAGGCGCCGAGCGCCGCCAGCAGCTCGGACGTGGCCGCTCCGATCAGCTCGATCGCGGCCCACTCCTGCGAGCGATCGCGCACCTTGAGCGAGACGTGGTGGCGCGCCTGGGCCTGGCTGGCCAGGCGCTCGCGCAGGCGTGCGCCGGTTGACGTCTCGGACAACGCGATCACCCGGTCGGCCGCCGCTCCGCACCACCAGGCGCCATGCGCGTGTAGCGCGCCGCCGGCGGCCACGGTTTGACCGGTGAGCCGGACGATCAGGTGCCGGAGCTGCGCCGGCGCCGCCGCCAGCTCGAGCATGGTCAACTCGGAGCGATCGACGAGGCCGACGGAGCGCACGCAGACCGCCAGCTCGCCGGCCGCGGAGCCATAGTTGACCGCGACCGTGCGGCCGTCGTGCCCGGTGAACACGGCGCCCGCCCGGCGTAGGATCTCGTCGAGCGGCCCGGGAGCGGCGCTTGATCCGGCGAGGGCCGACATGGGGTGAAGATACCGCCGCTAAACCCACGCGATCCTATCCCTAATATCTAACTTACCCGGTAAGGTGGGAGGGTGTCCGGTGGCGGCCGACCCCGCGATGCCCACCGCCTCCTGGACCTATCCGAAAGGTTAGGGCAATCTGGCGCTGTGGGAGTGGCCGGACGCCACCGCCGGGTGACACGCTACGGGGCGGCGTGTTGGAAGCAGAGGAAAGCCGCGCCGTGACAGAGGAGAGCCGCGCCGTGCCGGCGCCAGCCCCGGCGACCGACGAGCGCTACGCCCGGCTGCTGCGGCTGATCGCCACCGATCGCTGCGTGATCCTGGACGGCGCCACGGGCACCGAGCTGATCGACGTCGGCGGCGAGCGGCCGGAGGTCGAGGAGCACCTGTGGGGCGTGACCGCCGTCGTCGATGCCCCGGCCGCGGTCAAGGCGGTCCATCGCCGCTACGTGGATGTCGGCTGCGATGTGATCTCCACCAACACGTGGGGGTTGCCGACCGCCCTGCGCGGCGGCGGCCCGCAGCTGTGGGAGTCCCTGGGGCCGGTCCACTGGATGGACGTCGCCCGTCGCGCCATCCACCTGGCCCGCGCGGCCGCGGCCGAGGGTGGGCGGGCGGACGAGGTCGCGGTGGCGTTCAGCATCAACGGCGACGTCGACACCCCCGACGGTCGCGAGACGATCCGGCTGTTGGCGCGAGCATTCGAGGAGGAGCGACCCGACCTGGTCCTGCTCGAGACGCTGTCGCTGGTGCGGACCTCGACCTACGCCACCGTCGAGGCGTTGCTCGACACCGGGCTCCCGGTGTGGCTGAGCTTCCGCCGCTGCCGGCACGGCGTCTGCGGCGTCTACGGCGAGCACTGGGGCGGCCCGGAAGGCGACGCCTTCGGTCGCGCGGCCCGACGGTTCGAGGAGATGGGCGCGGGCGCCCTGGCCATCAACTGCGTCCCGCCCGACCACGTCACCGGAATGCTGTCCTGGTTGCGCGACTTCACCGATCTGCCGCTCGGCGTGTACCCGAACCTGGGCTATCTCTCCGCCGCCGGCTGGCGTCACGAGACCAGCATCGGCGGCCCCGAGTACGCCGCGCTCGCGCTGCAATGGCGGGCGGAGGGCGCCCAGGTCATCGGCGGCTGCTGCGGCGTCGGTCCCGAGCATCTCGCCGCCACCCGAACCGCGCTCGAAGGGACCAAGCCCGGCCATCTGCGGCCCGCGGCCCTGCCCGATCCGGCCGCGGCGCCCGTCCCCCGGGGCCGTCGGGAGATTCCGCCGTGGAGCGATGCACGCGGCCGCCGCCTGTTTCCGCTGGACTTCCCCGACATCACCTGCGAGCCGGGCGTGTTCGTGCCCACCGTGGGCAGCTTCCTGGTCTGGAAGTACCTGTACCGCGAGGGGATCGGCGCCCACCAGCGCTGCGTGGACATCGGCTGCGGCACCGGGCTGCTGACCGTGCAGCTGGCCCGCAACGGCGCCGCCCACGTGCACGCGATCGACATCGACGAGGCCGCGGTCAAGAACACCCTCGCCAACGCGTTCCGAAACGGGGTCGCCGACCGGGTCACGGCGTCCGCCCAGGACCTCTACCCGTGGGTGCCGGAGGAGCGCTATGACCTGATCATCGCCTCGCTCTACCAGATGCCGGTGGACCCCTTCGAGCAGGTCGTGACCCACCGGCCGCTCGACTACTGGGGCCGGAATCTGATCGACCACCTGATCGGCCTGCTCCCCGAGGCGCTGGCCGACGACGGCGCCGCCTACATCCTCCACCTGTCGATCATCGGCGAGCAGCGCACCGCGCAGCTGCTCGACGAGCTCGGCTACCGGTCGCGGGTGGTCGACTACGAGTTCTTCGAATGGGGTGATCTGTTCGCCGACAAGCGCGAGCAGATCGAACGGGTCGAGGCCAGCTCCGACGCCTACCACCTGAAGCTCGGCGACCACGACGTGATGGCCGCCTACCTGCTCGAGATCACCCGGAAGGGGGCCTCGAGCTCAGGCTAGCCTTCGGTCATCGCCGGCGACGAATCCCCCTACGCGGTCGCTTTCACCGATTGGCTCGCGTGCGCGTGCGCCGGCGCCCACGAGCGCGCCGCCGTCGCCGTGCGCGCCGCCAGCGATGACCTCGCCGCCGACGTGGCCTTCGCCGCCACCGCGGGCCATGTGCTCGACTTCGACGACACCTTCTCGGCCGGCGTGGCCCACGTCAGCTCGACCACGGCGCCGGCGGCGCTGGTGCTGGCCGCCCGATTGTCAACCTCGGTCGGGGCGATGCTGGAGGCCTACGCGGAGGGGTTCGAGGCCATGGCCGCGGTGGCGGCGGCGAGCCATCCCGCGCTGTACGACGCGGGCTGGCATCCCACGGCCGTGTGCGGCCCGGTCGGGGCGGCGGTCACGGCGTCGCGGCTGCTCGGGCTGACCCCCGCGCAGCGGGAGAACGCACTCGCGGTGGCGCTGTTGCGCGCCGGGGGGACGCGCGGGGCGTTCGGCTCGGACGGCAAGGCGATCCAGGTCGGCCTGGCTGCCGCCGCCGGGGTGCAGGCGGCGCTGGTGGCCCGCGCCGGGGCGATCGTCGACCCCCGGGCGATCCATGGGCCGCTCGGCTTCGAGGCGGTGCTGGGCGCGAGCTGGCCCGATCCGGGAACCGCGACCGGGCACCACGGCCCGCGGGCGATCGAGGGCAACTGGGTCAAGCTCTATCCGAGCTGCCTGGGTTCGCACTCGCCGATCGAGGGCGCGGCGCAGGCGCGCGCCGGGGGCTTCCGGCTCGAGCACGATCGACTCGAGGTGCGCGTCCATCCGGTGGCGCGCCAGGCCGCCCACCTCGACACCGTCTCCGACGGCCTGGGGGCCAAGTTCTCGATCCCCTACTGCGTCGCCCACACGCTCGCCCACGGCCCGCCGCGGGTCCGCGACTTCGCCGCCGTCGAGGCGGCCACCGCCGAGCGATCACGGCTCGTGGACGTGACCGTGGACGCGGCGCTGCCCGAGTTCGGGGCCGTGCTGACCGCCGTCGGCCGCGAGCTGGCTCGTGTGCCCTGTCCGCGGGGAGCCCCGGAGCGTCCGGTGGGCGCGTCCGAGCTCGCCGGCAAGGTGAGGGACCTCGCTGGCGATCGCCTGGACGGGGCGCTCGACGATCCTCGGGCGCCGGCCGCCGCCGTCCTCAGCGCGGCCGGCCTGGCCGCGCCGCAGCCGTCGACCCGGCCGGCCTGACCGCGCCCGGCCCATCGCGCGCTCCTCACCGATCCGAGCCCTGATTCGACGCCGCCGCCGTGGCCACGTCGCGCGGATAGGTGTAGCGCGCGCGCAGCATGACCACGCCGGCGGCGGCGAGCGTGCCCAGCATCAGCAGGAAGCAGATCTCGAGCCCCCGGGCGCCGCCGGGGGAGATCACGCCGGGATGGGTCCCGATCGGGGCCTGCTCGGGCGCGATGCCGGCGATCAGGTCGGCGAGCCCACCGAACAGCAGCGGGGCCAGCGCCTGCGCCAGCGAGCGCAGCACCGTGCGGGTGCTCTCCGCCCGGCCCCACAGCCCGGCGGGCATGATGTCGAGCCGGGCCGCGTCCAGCGGCGGGTTGGCGGCCGACAGCAGCGAGGCGCCGGCGATGTCGAACCAGATCGCGGGCGTGAGGTGGCTGCCGAGGATGCCGGGGATCAGCAGCGCCGTCGCGCCCAGATAGCAGAGCGCCGGCACCCACACCCGGACCTCGAGCACCCCGCGGCGGAGCATCGCGTCGGTCACCCGCCCGCTGATCAGCGTTCCGGCCATCGCGCCGGCGACCAGCAGCGCCAGCACCAGCTCCGCGGTGGCCTGGCTGGCGCGGTAGTGACCACGGACGAACAGCAGCGCGAACGTCGATAGCCCGGAGAAGTAGAAGTAGCCCAGCGACGAGCTGATGATCAGCAGCATGTTGGTGGGAATCGAGAGGATGTAGCGCACCGATGCCACCAGGCCCAGCTGACGCGGATCCTGCTCGAGCACGAGCTTCGGATCCGGCTCCACGCCCTTCTCCCGCACCGCCTCCTGGGCCAGTTCGTCGACCGCCGGCTCGGCCTGCTCGCCGTCGGCCTGCGGCTCCAGCGGTGGCCGCGCGACCGCCTGCTGGAGGTCGACCGCGCCGGGCTCGAGCCGGCTCTGGCCGCCGCGGAGCGGCTCGGGCACGGTGCGGTACAGCTCCCAAGCCAGGAAGAAGCCGGGGATCGAGAGCAGTGCGAACGGCGCTCGCCAGTCGATCAGGCTGGCCACGCTGCTGCTGATGATGAAGCCGAAAGCGGTGCCGGCGATCTCTCCGCCGAGGATGTAGGCGTACACGCGCCCACGCTCCCGGGCGGGGAAGAAGTCACCGGTCAGCGAGGCGATCGCCGGACCGGCCGAAGCGGTCACCGCCCCCAGGAACAGGCGCGTCACCAGCAGGCTCGAGTAGCTGCCGGCGAATGCGCTCAGCAAGGAGGCGATGCTCCACAGCACGATGCTCGCCGACAGCACCGGAATCCGCTTGGTCCGGTCGACGAGCAGGCCGACGGGAATCGTGAACACGGCCCCGACCAGCAGCGACACCGAGCTGAGCAGGCCGATCTTGGTGTTGCCGATGTGCAGGGCGTGCTCGAGCTGGGGCGCGATCGCCCCGACGGTGGCGTTGTCGGCGCCGTTCAGCGCCAGCACGGCGCCGAACAACGTGATCACGCGCGCGCGGGCCGGGCCGCCGACGCGCTTGACTACTCCGCCTCGGACGCGGCGGCCCGTCCATTTCGTCGCGCGAAGAGCCGCCCGGCCAGCTTGCGCGGCAGCGTCCCTGCCCGCCACGGCTACCCTAACGGCCGGCGTTCTTGCTCTTCCACGGTCCGCTCGGCGGTGGGAACAGCCTCCAGTCGTTCATCCGGGATCGGCTTGCCGCTCTCGATCGAGAGTCCATACGTGCCGGCGGCCAGCCGTTGCTCGGCCCGCTCGACCGCAGCAAGCTGCTCGCGCAGATCCTGCGCGCGGGTCGCGTTGAACTCGTCCTGATAGAGGTCCTCCGAGCCCTCGTCACCGGGCTCCCAGCGGTCCGAGCCCTCCTGCTGACCGGTGCGCCGCAGAGCCCCCAGCGCCTGCTCGATCCGCGCTCGCTCGCGCGCCAGCAGCTCATGGGCACGCTCAGGATCCATAGCAGGAGGCTACTCGCACAGCAGACACGGCACTACCCGATTTCCGGCGCCGAGGCGAGCTGTCCGTCGACCGGTACCTGGCTCCGGCTCACGCGCGCGTCCGGGACCAGCAGAGCGGCGAGCGTGCACACAATCAAGAACGCCCCGGCGAGCAGGAACGACGCGGTGAAGCCGGCCAGCTTCGGGGTGCCGTGAACCGTGTTGTCGACGAGCAGGGTGGCGACGAGCTGGCCCCCGAGCGCGCCGCCCAGCGTCCGCATCACGGTGTTCATGCCGCTGGCGACCCCGGTCTGGTGAAACGGGACCGACTGCACGACCAGGTTCCCGAGGGCCGCGAAGGCAAGCCCGATACCCACCCCCAGCAGCCCGGCGGTGATCAGCATGTCGTAGGGGTGGCTGTGGGCCACGGCCAGCCACAGGAAAGCGACGGCGGTGATGCTGCTGCCGGCGACGAGCGCGGACTTGGAGCCGAACCGCCGGGCGACGCGACCGGCGACCGACCCGAGCAGCCCCATGCCCAGGGCCGCGGGCAACAGGTAGAGCCCGGAGTCGATGACCGAGGCGCCGAAGCCGAAGCCGGTGCTCTTGGGCAATTGCGCGAACTCCGGGAAGATGATGAACGAGGAGTACATCCCGGCGCCAAGCAGAAACGCGGTCAGGTTGGCCGTCCACACCCCGCGGATCCGCATCATCGACATGTCGATCAGCGGCTCGGGGCTGCGGACCTCCACCGCCACCCAAAGCGCGCACACGACCAGCCCGACGAACAGCAGCGCCAGCGTCTTCGGCGAGCCCCACCCCCAGGTGGTGGTCTGCGAGATGGCGATCAGCACGCAGCACATGCCGATGCTCATCAGCGTCGCCGCGAGCCAATTGACCCGGCCGGGAACCCGCACCGGCGACTCGGGAACGAACCGCCACGTGCACACGGCGGCGATCAGCGTGACCACCAGGGGCAGCCAGAACAGCCATTGCCAGCTCAGGTGCTCGACGATCAGGCCCCCGGTGACGATCCCGAAGCCGGCTCCGACCCCGAGAATCGACGACATCAGCCCGATGCTGCCGGGAACGCGCTCGGCCGGGAACTCGTCCCGGGCGATCGCGAACGCGAGCGGAAAGATGCCGCCGCCCGTGCCCTGGATCACGCGGGCGACGATCAGCACCCCGAGGGAGTGCGAGACCGCGGCCAGCAGCGTCCCCGCCGCCAGCACCAGCAGCGTGAGCAGCAGCATCCGCTCCTTGCCGTACATGTCCCCGAGCCTGCCGATGATCGATGTGCCCACCGATGCCGAGAGCAGATAGCCGGTTAGCAGCCAGGCCACCCCGGTCTCGCTGGTGTGGAGGTCGCGCTGGATCGTGGGCAGGGCGGGGATCACCGCGGAGCTGAGAACCGCGTACGCGAGTCCGGCCAGAGAGAGGACGGCGAGGATCAGGTTCGGGTGGGCTGCCTCACGCCCAGGGTTCCGGGCCATCAGGCAAATGTACTTGCGCGGACCATGCGCGCCTCCTTGACCTGCTCGGGCAGGCGTCAGATACTCCGGCCCATGGCCTCCCCAATCCGCGTTGGCACACGCCGGCGAGGCTGAGCGTCGGACAACCGAGACGAGCGAGCCTGCGGCGGCGATGACCTCAACGATCGGCAGGCGTCTGCTGGCTCTGCTGGCCATCACCCTGGGCGTGGCCAGTGTGGTGCTGGCCGCGATCACGCTCGTCGTGCACTTCCCCCGCGGCTTGGTCGTGCTCGGCTGCACGGTGCTCGCGCTCGGGGCGGCATGGCACGGCCTGCTCCGGCGTGGCGCGGTCCGGGCGATCTTCGTGGCGATCGCGATCCTGGCCCTGGCGCTGGCGCTGATCATCCTGCTCGGCCGGGACCCGGGCCTCACCGTGGCCGTGGTGCTGACCGCGCTCGGCGCGGTCCTCGCCGCCCGCGCGGCCGTCGCGGTGCGAGTGCGGCGGCCTCCGGAGCCGGCGCCATCGAAGGCGGTGATGTTCTTCAACCCGCGCTCCGGCGGCGGGAAGGCGACGCGCTTTCATCTCGCCCACGAAGCCCACGCGCGGGGCATCGAACCGATCGAGCTGACGTTCGATACCACGCTCGAGGCGCTGGTGCAGGACGCGCTCGACCGCGGCGCGGATGGGCTTGCGATGGCGGGCGGGGACGGATCGCAGGCCGTGGTCGCCGCCGCCGCCGCCCGGGCGGGGCTCCCCTACGCCTGCATCCCGTCGGGCACGCGCAATCACTTCGCCCTCGATCTCGGCGTGGATCGCGACGACGTCGTGGGCGCCCTCGACGCCTTCGTCGACGGTTGGGAGCAGCGCGTGGACCTGGCCGAGGTGAACGGCCGGGTGTTCGTCAACAACGTCTCGCTCGGGCTCTACGCCCAGGCGGTCCAGAGCCGGGGCTATCGCGATGCCAAGCTGCGAACGCTGCTCGACACGATCCCGGATGTGGCCGGCCCGGCGGCAGGGGCGCCATCGATCCGCTGGAGCGGTCCCGACGGCCTGCGGCACGAGGGCGGCGTCGCGCTGCTGGTTTCGAACAACCCCTATCGGCTCGGTCGCGCGGTCGGCTCCGGAACCCGTCCGCGCGTCGACGGCGGGCAGCTGGGCGTGGCCGTGATCGGACCGCACGGCGGGATCGGACGGGGGCTGGTGGAGCTGTGGTCAGGCCCGTCGATCGAGGTCGACGGCGACGGCCCGCTGCCGGCCGGAGTCGACGGGGAGTCCGCCCTGCTCGAGCCGCCGGTCCGCTTTCAGACCCGGCCCGGGGTGCTCCGGGTCCGGATCGCGCCCGGGCATCCCGGGCGCTCGCCCTCGGCGGCGCTGCCCGAGAACGGCTGGCTTGGAATCGGCGCGCTGGCCCGGATCGCCTTCAGCTCGGCGGGCTGAGCCTGTCGACCACCACGCGGCTGATGATCGTGCCCGCGAGCGCGCCGGCGATCACGTCGCCCGGATAGTGGACGCCGGTGTGGACGCGGGAGTATCCGACCGCGGTGGCCAGGACGTGGAGGGCCGCCCCGTCCCAGGGCAGCACGTCGCTGACCCCGACCGCGAAGGCGAACGCGGCGGCGGTGTGGCCCGAGGGAAGCGACCGCGAGCGGGGCATCCGGATCTGCCTGCGGCGAGCCACGCGGTGAGCGGCGCGGTCAGGCCGTGACCGCCGTCCCAGCGGCTTGATGGCGATGTTGACCACCGTTGCCGTGGCCGCGACCGAGGCCAGTCCCAGCATCGCGGCCTTGCGGCCCTCGTCCCCTCGGGCCAGGGCCAGCGCGGCGGCTGAGGCGAGCGACAGCCGCGAGTAGTTGGCGGCCTCCGAGAGTCGTCCCATCACCCGATCCAACCGCGGCGTTCGGCTCGTGGCGACCGCACGATAGACGGCCCGGTCGAGGTTGCCGAGCTCGTCGAGCAGGCCAGTGGTAGCTGTTCGCACTGCACAGACCAGCATGACGTGGCGCGCGTGAGCCTGCATCATCCCGGCCGGATGACTGGTCCTCGCCGGCTGCGGGCGCTCATCACCCAACTCGGGTGATGATTCCTCACCCCCGCGGCGAGGAGACTTATGATCGCAGCGTGGTCCGCCCGGACCGCGCTGGAGAGAGACCAAACCGAAAGGCGACTGACATGTTCATGAGACGGCGGCGGCCGCTGCTGGGCGCGGCGATGATCGGCGGGGGGGCCTACATGGCCGGCAAACGCCGTCAGCAGTCCGCGTACGCGGAGGACGAGCAAGACGCGCGGATCAGCCAGCTCGAACAGCAGCAGGCTCCCGCGCCCGCCCCCGCGGCGCCGGCAGCCCCCGCCGGCGAGGACATGGTCGGCAAGCTCAAGCAGCTTTCGGATCTGAAGGCGTCCGGCGCGCTGACCGACGAAGAGTTCAACGCCGCCAAAGCGAAACTGCTCGGGAGCTAGGAGAAGACGATGACCATCGGACCTGTTCAACTGCTGGTGATCGGGTTCAGCGAGCCCGAATTTCACGGTCAGATCAAAGCCGAGCTCGACCGCCTGCGCGAGAGCGACACGATCCGCCTGATCGACATGGCGCTGGTGGGCAAGGACGCCGAAGGCAACATCATCCGTCTGCGCGCCACCGACCTCTCGCTCGAGGAGTCCGAGGAGTTCGGCGCGCTCGTCGGCGCGCTGATCGGCCTCGGCGCCGGCGGCGAGAAAGGGGCCGAGCTGGGCGCGGCTGCCGGGGCGGAGGCGGCCTCGGAGGGCCATGTCCTGCCCGACGACGTCTGGTACATCGAGGACGCGCTCGGAGACGCGGAGGCAGCCGCGGTCGCCTTGATCGAGCACCGCTGGGCGATCGGGCTGCGCGAGGCGATTCGCGATGCCGGTGGCTTCCATCTCGCCGACGCCTGGGTGCACCCGCTCGACCTGGTCTCGATCGGCCTCATGGAAGCGGACGAGGCCGAGCAGCAGCTCAGTCCCTCGTGAGCGCGACCGCCGGGTCGGTGTCCGTGTCCGGCCCCGCCGGAGGCGGGGTCAAGGACATGCGCTGGGTGCCCGGCGGCACGTTCACGATGGGCTCGGAGGACTTCTACGAGGAGGAGCGCCCGGTTCATCGGGTCGAGCTCGACGGCTTCTGGATCGACGAGCATCCGGTGACCGTGGCCGAGTTCCGGCGCTTCGTGAAGGCGACCGGCTACGTGACCTGCGCGGAGCGCCCGCCGGATCCCGCCGACTATCCCGACGCCGACCCGGCCCTGCTGGTCCCGGGCTCGCTCCTGTTCAGGCCGACCCCAGGACCGGTCGACCTGCGCGACGTCCGCAACTGGTGGGAGTGGACGCCGGGAGCGTTCTGGCGCGCGCCGGAGGGGCCGCGCAGCAACGTCGGCGGGCGAGAGCGACACCCGGTGGTGCACGTGGCGCCCGAGGACGCCGCGGCGTACGCGGCGTGGGCGGGCAAGGAGCTGCCGACCGAGGCCCAGTGGGAGTACGCGGCCCGCGGAGGGCTCGAGGGCGCGGTTTTCACCTGGGGCGACGAGTTCGCTCCCCGCGGGCGCATGATGGCCAACACCTGGCAGGGCGAGTTTCCGTGGCAGAACCTCGAGACCGACGGGTACTTCGGGACCTCGCCGGTGAACCGCTTCCCCACGAACGGCTACGGGCTGTATGACATGGCCGGGAACGTCTGGGAGTGGACCGCCGACTACTTCGCGCCGCGCCATGCTGCGGAGGCAGCCAAGGCCTGCTGCGCACCACGCAACCCCCGGGTTGCGTCGGTCGCTCAGAGCCACGCCGCCGGGGCCGAGCGCGAGCCGATCCCGCGCCAGGTGATCAAGGGCGGCTCGCATCTGTGTGCGCCCAACTACTGCCTGCGCTACCGGCCGGCAGCGCGGCAGGGCGAGGCGATCGACACCTCGACGTCGCACATCGGCTTCCGCTGCATGCTGACTCGATCATCTCCCGCGGGGGCTTCGCCCTCACCCCCGGATCCCCCGTCGTCGCCGGAATGAGCAGCGGTTCTCGACAGCCTCCGGAGGGCGCCGGGTACGACCGGGGGGGAGCCGGCTACGAGCAACGCTGTCCCCGGTGCGACTTCCCGGTGGCCCCGGGCGCCGCCTACTGCGGCAACTGCGGCGCTGATCTCAGACGGCGGCGCGGCGGGGGCGCGTGGTGGGTCGCGTTGGCGGTGGTGATCGCCCTGCTCGTCGGCGGAGGCATTGCCTTTGCCCTCAAGAAGGGCGGCAAGACCCAGACGACAACGGTGCAGAAGACCGTGGCGACCGGCAAGTCGACGTCCTCGACCATCGGCGTCTCGGTCACATCTCCGACGAGCACCGTGACCGGCCCCACGAGCACCGTGACGACCACGACGACCACCACCACGACCACCACCACCCCGTCCACGTCGACCGGGGGCTAGGCGCACCGGGGCCATGAGACCGTGCTGAGATTCATCCTCAACATCATCTGGTTCGTGCTCGCGGGCTTCTGGTTGGCCGTTGGCTATACCTTCGCCGCGCTGATCTGCTTCATCCTGATCATCACGATCCCGTTTGGCGTCGCGGCGCTGCGGATCGCGCACTACGCCCTGTGGCCGTTCGGGCGCGAGGTCGTCCGCAAACCCGGCGCCGGCGCCGGGTCGTTGATCGGCAACATCATCTGGATCGTGCTGTTCGGATGGTGGCTCGCTCTCGCGCACGTCGTGACCGGGATCGCGCTGTGCCTGACGATCATCGGGATCCCACTCGGCCTGGCCAACTTCAAGCTGGTTCCGGTCTCGCTGGTGCCGTTCGGGGCCGAGATCGTGCACACCCCCTGAACGGGGTCTGATGAGGACTCCCCCGCGGAAGGTCGAATCTATACAGGTAAGTCAACGCCCGGCGGTCGGTCGTGCCGGGACCACTGGAAGGAGGCGTTCACATGAATGAGGTGAGAGGAGCCGGGCGCGCCTTGTTCGCGGCCGTGCTCCTGATGATCGGCGGCGTCCTGAACATCTTTTGGGGCATCGCCGCGATCGGGAACTCGAGCTTCTTCGTGCACAACCAGCACTACATCGTGGCCAGCCTCAAGGGCTGGGGCTGGATCACCCTGATCATCGGGATCCTGGAGATCCTGGCCTCGATCTCGCTGTTCGGGGGCAGCGCCTATGGGCGCTGGTTCGGAATCGTGATGGGCTCGCTGGCCGCGCTCGACGCACTGCTCTCGATTCCGTCGTATCCGTTATGGTCGATCGCCGTGTTCGCGCTGAGCATCTGGATCGTCCACGGGCTGTTCATCTACGGCGAACCCGAGACATTCGGCGCCGTGGAGAGCGCCGCGCCGCCGCGGACGACGGTTCCTCCCCCGCGCTAGCGGGGAGCGCTAGGAACCCCGGATATCCCCCTGAATCCCCGGAGGGCCTCGTCCTCCGGGGATCAGGTAGGGTCACTCGTTGAGCGACCGGGATCGGGATGCCGGAACGGGGTCGCTGTCGGGGAATCTAAATCAGGCAGACCGAACGGAGGATCCGCAATGAGTGATCTGGTAGCCATCGCCTACGACGATCTGGCCACCGCGCAGCAGGTCGCGGCCAACGCGGCCGAGGCGCAGAAGAGCCACGTCATCGACCTCGATGACCTCGTCGTGGTGGAGCGCCAGCAGGACGGGAAGGTGAAGCTCCATCAGCCCTCGGCGACCGGCGCCGGCGCGGTCGGCGGCGCGCTGTGGGGCGGGCTGATCGGCCTGATCTTCTTCATGCCGCTGTTCGGCATGGCGATCGGCGCGGCCACCGGTGCGGCAGCGGGTGCGCTCAGCGACTACGGCGTCGATGACAAGTTCATGAAGCAGCTCGGGGATTCGCTGAAGCCAGGCGGCGCCGCGGTGATCTTCCTCGTCCGCAGGGTCACGGTCGACAAGGTCCTGCCGGAGATCAAGAACCCGGGCAAGGTCATCCAGACCTCGCTCGACAACGAGACCGAGCAGCGCCTGAGCGAAGCGCTCGCCGCAGCCGGGCAGCAGTAACCGTCGAGCAGCCGCAACTTCCCGAGAAGGTCAGCGACGCCCTCGAGGGCTGGCTGAAGGGCGACGGCGAGAAGACCGTCGGCGGCCTCATCGAGGTCTTCGGTGAGAAGAGCTTCGCCGTCCTCTTCGTGGTGCTGCTCGGGGTGCCGGCGCTGCCGCTGCCGACCGGCGGCGCCACCCACGTGTTCGAGATCATCGCCGCGCTGCTCGCACTCCAGTTGATCGCCAACCGGGACGAGATCTGGCTGCCGCAGCGGTGGCGCGGACTGGAGCTGGCCGGCGAGAGGCAGCAGCGCTTCCTCACCGGGTTGATGAAGCTGATCCGCCGCCTGGAGCGAGTCTCACGACCGCGGCTGCGCTTCCTGTTTCATCATCGCCTCAGCAACGTCGTCTTCGGCCTGCTGGTGATCGCCGGCACCGCCGGCGCGTTCTTCGCCCCTCCGTTCACCGGGCTCGACACGCTGCCCTCGCTCGGCGTCGTCCTCCTGTCGCTGGCCGTGCTGCTCGAGGACTTCCTCGTGGTGCTGGTGGCGCTCGTGGTCGGGGGAACGGGGGTGGTGCTCGAGGTCGTGCTGGGGAGCGCGGCCATCCACGGCATCAGCAAGCTCCTCTAGGCGCCTAGAATCCGCGCGTGGCCTACGACGCTGACCTCGCCAACCGGGTCCGCGAGCTCGTCTCGGGGGAACGGGGGGTCACCGAGCAGAAGATGTTCGGCGGGCTGGCGTTCCTCATCAACGGCAACATGTCGGTGGCCGCCAGCGGCCACGGCGGCCTGTTGCTGCGCGTCGATCCTGGCGACACCGACGGGCTGCTCGGCAAGCCCCACGCGCAGCCGTTCGAGATGCGCGGCCGCGTAATGCAGGGATGGCTCAGAGTCGATGCCGAGGGCCTGAAGACCAAGCGCCAGCTCGAGCGGTGGGTAGCCCGGGGCGTGGCCTACGCGCGGTCGCTGCCGGCCAAGCGATAGGCGGCATCGCTGCCACACGTCGCCGGCGCGGTGACTTCACTACACCGCGACCGGTGCCTCGCGCGCCCGGCGGGAAGCGCCGATCGAGGCCACCACGACGAGCGCGATGCCGGCGACCGCGCGGCCGCCGAGGCTCTGCCCGAGCACGATCAGGCCGGCCAGCGCCGCCATCGCCGGCTCGAGGCTCATCAGCACCCCGAACACATTCGCCGCGATCCGGCGCAGCGCCTCGTTCTCGAACGAGTAGGGGATCGCCGAGGACAGAATGCCCACGGCGGCGCCGATCGCCAGCGATCGGGGCTCCAGCAGATGCCTTCCGCCTTCGACGACCCCGAACGGAAGCGCGACCACGGTGGCCACGCACATCGCCAGCGCGAGCCCCGTGCCGCGCTCGAACGCGCGGCCCACGCGCGCGTTCAAGAGGATGTAGGCGGCCCAGAAACCGCCGGCGAGCAGCGCCAGGGCAACGCCGAGGCCGTCGAGGTGGTGCGCCCCGCCGCGGGTCAAGGCCACGATCCCGGCGGCGGCGAGCACCACCCACAGCAGGTCGATCGGCCGGCGCGATCCCCCGACGGCGACCAACAGCGGCCCCACGAACTCGATCGTCACCGCGACCCCCAACGGGATCAGGTGCAGGGCGTGGTAGAAGCTGAGATTGAGCCCAGCGAGAACCAGCCCGAAGGCGCCGGCGAGCAGCAGCTCCCGTCGCGTGCGGGCACGCAGCTTTGGCCGCCACACGGCCAGCAGCACGATCGTCGCCGCCACCAACCGCAGCAACACGGCGCCGCCGGCGCCAACGTGCGCGAACAGGGTCGTGGCCAGCGCCGAGCCGAACTGCACCGACGCGATCGCGCCGATCACCAGCGCACCGGACGGAGCGCGAGTGAGCAGGCCGGCGTCAGGCGCCGCTACGGATTGCCGAGCCACTCGCTCTGATCGTAGTCGCGGCGCTGGCCGTCGCCATCCTCGCTCGCGATCGGTCAGCCCGGCGGCAACGCGAACGCGAACATCCGCTCGGCGATGATCCTCGCGTACACCGGACCGGAGTCGATGAACTCCTCGAACTCCGGGCCGTAGCGCGGCTCGTAGACCTCGAGCAGGGTTCGCCGGAAGCCGGCCTGCCGCCGGCTGCGGACGTCGATCGGGATCGCCCGCCCGTGAACGGTGACCGCCAGCTCCTCTCCGGGAAGGTGCGTGGCGCTCACCTGCGGCCGGGCCGCGATGTGACGAAAGCGGACCGAGTCGGGGCTCGAGCCGAAGTAGAACGCGCCGCGGTAGAAGATCCCGTCGACGGGGCCGACGATCGGGCGGGCGTCGGCGGTGACCGTGGCCAGCGCCAGCAGGCGCATTCCGCTCAGTCTCTCGACGACCTCGTCAGCGCGGAGCCGCCGGTCGGGGGTGTGGATGCTGAGCAGGTGTGAGCCGGCGCTCGCGTAGCTGCGGTCCAGCAGCGCCTGTAGCGCCGCGATGTCGCCCGCGGTCTCGTGCACCGCCCAAGCAAATCAGGTTCCGCCACCGGCGAGCCGATAGGGTGGCGTCAGTGACCGAGGGCGTGCTGCATTGGGACAGCGGCTGGACCTGGTACCGCGTCGAGGGCGACCTCGGCGGCACCGGGCCGGCGCCGCTGGTGATTCTCCATGGCGGACCGGGCGCCGCCCATGACTATCTCGAGTCCATCGCCGGGCTGGACGCGATCGCGTCACGACCGTGCGTGCTCTACGACCAGATCGGCTGCGGACGCTCGCAGCATCTGCCCGACGCGCCAGCGGATTTCTGGTCCGTCGAGTTGTTCGTGCGCGAGCTCGACGCGCTCCTCGCCGAGCTCGGGATCGCGGACCGCTACCACGTCCTCGGCCAGTCCTGGGGCGGGATGCTGGGGATGGAGCATGCGGTCACCGATCCGCGGGGACTGCGCTCGCTGGTCGTGGCCAACTCGCCGGCGTCGATCGAGCTGTGGGTGAGCGAGACCGGCCGGTTGCGCGGCGAGCTGCCCGCCGACGTGCAGGAGGTCCTCTCCCGCCACGAGCAAGCCGGCACCACCGACAGCCCCGAGTACGAGCAGGCGGTGAGGAAGTTCTACGAGCGCCACCTGTGCCGGATCGTGCCCTTCCCCGACGGCCTCCAGCGGACCTTTGCCCAACTGGCCGAGGACCCCACCGTCTACCACACGATGAACGGTCCCAGCGAGTTCCACGTCATCGGCTCGCTCCGGGGATGGGACATCACGCCGCGGCTGGCGCAGGTGTCAGTCCCGGTGCTGGTGATCTCGGGCGAGTACGACGAGGCCACGCCGGCGGTCGTCCGGCCCCTGGTCGAGGCGCTGCCCGACGTTCGCTGGGAGCTGTTCGAGGGGACCAGCCACTCGACCCATCTGGAGCAGCCCGAGGCATTCCTCGAGTTGGTCGAGTCGTTCCTGCGCCAGCACGATTGATGTTGTTCGGGTGGGCGCATGCGCCCACCCGCCGGCGGCGCATGCGCCGCCGGGGCCGGGCCGCATGCGGCCCGGCCATCCAATACTGCTAGAATAATGCTTGCCAGCAAGCAACTATTCTCGGAAAGGATCATTTGCCGAATCCAGCGCCAGCCCTCGAGATCGAGTCCGCAGTCCAGCTGCGGGCGGTGATCGGCAGGCTGTCGCGGCGGCTGCGGCCGACGACGGCGGCGATCGACGCCGGGCTCACCCCGACCCGCGTCTCGGTGCTGCTGCACGTCGTCAATGCCGGTCCGGTCCGCCTCTCCGAGCTGGGGGCGGCGGAGGGGATCAACCCGACGATGCTCTCCCGGGTGATCGGGCACCTGGTCGAGGCGGGGCTGATCGAGCGCTCCAACGACGAGGGCGACCGGCGCTCCGCCTGGGCGACGGCCACCGAGGCCGGCGAGCGCCTGGCGCAGGAGATCCGCCGCGAGCGCACCGACGCGCTCAACCTGGCCCTGGAGGGGTTGCGCGAGGTCGACCGGCGCCGAATCGAGCACGCCCTTCCCGCGCTCGAGGCGCTGGCCGAGGAGCTGGGCGAGGTCCGCCGATGACGCGCGTGCGGCGCGCCGGCCGGATCACCTTCGCCGCCCTCTCGGTCCCGAACTACCGCCGCTACTACAGTGGCCAGGCGATCTCGCTGGTCGGGACGTGGATGCAGATGACCGCGCAGGCGTGGCTGGTGCTGACGCTCACGCATTCGAGCACCGTGCTCGGGGTGATCATCGCGCTGCAAACCCTTCCCGTGCTCCTGCTCGCGCCCTACGGCGGCGTGGTCGCCGACCGCGTCGACAAGCGGAAGATGATGATCGCCCTGCAGAGCGCGATGGGGGTCCAGGCGCTGATCCTGGGCCTGCTCACGGTCACCGGCTCGGTGCGCGTGTGGCAGATCGGGTTGCTGGCCGCGCTGCTGGGCCTCAACAACGCCTTCGAGAACCCGTCGCGGCAGTCGTTCATGCTCGAGATGGTCGGGTCCCAGCACCTGCGCAACGCGGTCACGCTCAACTCCGTGCTCGTCAACGTCGCCCGGATCCTCGGCCCGGCCGTGGCCGGCATCCTGATCGCCACCGTTGGCGAGGGCGTCTGTTTCCTGATCAACGCCGGCAGCTTCGTCGCCGTGGTGGCGTCGCTGCTGACCATGAACCGGGCGTCGCTGCAGCCGACCGAGCCCGCCCCCCGCGCCCGCGGTCAGCTCCGCGAGGGTCTGCGCTACGTGCGCGCGACGCCGGACCTGGCGGTGCCGCTGCTGATGATGGGCATCGTCGGGTGTCTCACCTACGAGTTCCAGGTCTCGCTGCCGGTGATGGCCAGTCGGGGCCTGCACGTCGGGGCCGGCGGCTTCGGCTTCATGACCGCGGCCATGGGCGTCGGCGCCGTGGTCGGCGGTCTGCTGGTGGCGGCTCGCGGCCGGACCGGGCTGCGCCCGCTGGTGCTCGCCACCGCCGCCTTCGGGATCACCATGACGCTGGCCACGGTTGCCCCCGGCCTCCCGATCGAGCTCGTGGCGCTGGCCCTGGCCGGCGGCGCCAGCATCTCGTTCATGTCGACCGGGAACTCGACGCTCCAGCTCACCGCCGCGCCCGAGATGCGCGGCCGGGTGATGGCCCTGTGGTTCGTGGCCTTCCAGGGCTCGACGCCGATCGGCGGTCCGATCGTGGGCTGGCTGATGGCGGTGCTGGGCGCCCGGGCGGGGCTCGGGCTGGGCGCCCTCACCTGTCTGCTCGTCGCCCTCGCCGGCGCGGCCGCGCTGCGCCGGCGCGCGGGCGCGCGGGCCTCGGCCGGCTCCCGGTTGGAGACCTCGAGCGGCTACGCGCGATGATTCCCTCACCAACCCGACAGGAGGGACGATGAGAGATCCGCTGTACACAGCCGAGGCGACGGTTACCGGCGGTCGGGCGGAAGGGCACGGACAGACCAGCGACGGCGTCTTGGACGTACAGCTACGACTACCGAAGGAGCTGGGGGGTCATGGCGACGGCACCAATCCCGAGGAATTGTTCGCGGTCGGCTTCGCGGCCTGTTTCGAGGGTGCGCTCGGCGTGGTCGCGCGGCGCCAGCGCCTGGAGGCGGACGACGCCTCGATCGACAGCCGGGTCAGCCTGCTCCCGACCGAGGAGAAGGGGTTCAAGCTGGCCGTCGAGCTCGACGTGACGCTGCCGCAGGTCGAGGATCCCACGCAGGCCGTGGGCCTCGTCGCCGCGGCGCATCAGGTCTGCCCGTACTCGAACGCGACCCGAGGCAACATCGAGGTCAAGCTGACCGCCAACGGTCAGCCGGTGGAATAGACCGGCGGGTCGGGGCGAGCGATCCAGGCGCGGAGCTGCGCGTAGACCGCGGGATGGTTGAGCAGCTGGAAGTGATTGAGGCCGTGGAGCTCGTGACCGTTGTCGACCTCGAACGGGATCCGCCGGCCCCGGCCGTTGCCACGTCCCGAGGCGCTCGGCATCCGCACCAGCAGGTCGCCGAGCACGCGGCCGAGCGGGTCGGGGTTCAGCGTCGCGCCGATGAAGTAGTAGCGGGCGCCGGCCAGGAACGGGACCTCTCGGCAGCGGTCGCGTAGGAACTCGTCGGGATCGCACTCGCACCAGTCCTCCTCCACGCAGGACCCGAACCGCAGGTCCTTGATGCCGACGCTCCGGGCGTTGAGCGCGGTGGCGAGGGGGCGCGTCTCCGGCAAGCGGCCGAGTGCCCAGGCGAGCGCGTTGGCGCCCTTCTCGAGGTCGGCTCCGAGGTGGGGGGTGCCCAGGCAGAACACGTGCCTGACGACCCTGGGCCAGCCCTGGCCCTCCTGCTCGCCGTAATGGCACGCGCTCCGCGCCACCAGTCCGCCCATCGAGTGCCCGACCAACACCAGCTCTTCGGCGCCTACCGGCCAGGCGGCGAGCAGGTTCTGGAGCAGCCGCGCCAGGCGCCGGCCGTTCTCGGACACGTGCAGGCCGGTGTTGTAGCGCAGGTACACCGGCGTGAAGCCCAGCTCGTCCCGAAGCCGATCCCCGTACGGGCGACGATCCCCGGGCCCGGCCGCCCGCGGCGCGAGCCTCCACGCCGCCTCGGTCTCGCACAGGCCGTGCACGAACACCACGATCCGCGAGGTCGCGTCGGGGAACGCGCCGGCCAGCGTGTCCGCACGAGCCGGGACCTCGACCCCGTGGCGGCGAATCTCCGTGTCGAGGGCCAGCTTGTTGCGCCGTTGCACGAGGTGGTTGCCGTAGACGCCGTTCAGCGCGCCGAGCACCAGCGAGCCGACCGGCTGGGAGGCCAGCGCGGGCTCCTCGCCGCCGGCGTGACGCGCGGCCAGCAGCGCGCCGTAGCGGGCGCTGCCGCGCAGTCCACCGCGGACTCCCTCGTAGACGGCCTGCGAGATCCCGTCGTGGAGCACCCGCACCGGCGCCGCGGCTGGGCCCAGGGCCCGGAACGGTCGTCCGGCGATGCCCTCGTGCATCTCCCGGACCAGCCTTCCGCCCGCGGCCAGAGCCTCGCCCGCAACCTCGCCGATCGCCTCGATGTCGGCCCTCCGCACAAGCGCCTCCTCAGCATCGGTTGCCTGGGTCCTCACATAGCCTACGCGCGGGCGAGGCGGGAGTCAGTCGCCGGCCACGGTCTCGCCGCCCCACTCCTCGGGGGCGACATCGGCGGTCGACTGCGAGAACGTCCACCGGTGGCCGGCGAAGTCCTCGGCCGTGTACTGGCGCTCCCCATAGGGGTGATCGGTGGGAGGCTGGACGATCCGGGCGCCGGCCTGGTGGGCACGCTCGTAGTGGGCGTCCACGTCCTCGACGCGGACCATCAGCGCGTGGCTGACCTCGCCGCGGCGCGGCGGTCTCATCACCACGGCGTCCGCGTCCTGGGTGATCCGTCGCTCGCTGACGATCACGGCGCCGTCCCCGACCGCGAGCTGGGCGCGATGGTCGCCGATCCGCACGCGCAGGGCGAAGGCGAACGTGTCACACAGCCACTCGACGGCCTCGGCCACCTCCTCGTAGACCAGCACCGGGATCACCGTCGCGGTGGGCATCGAGCGGTTCCTCAGCATCAGGTCCGTGCCTGGCTCGATCGCCCGCCGAAAAGTTCGCAAAACCTACTCAAGTTTCTCCGTCCAAACGCCGATGATGGAATGAAACATGATCTGGGTCCAACTATCTGCGCCGCGTGCCGCGTGGCTCGAAGCCGCATGGCGCTGGACGGGCGTGGACTCTGTGCCAAGGAGCGGCCGGTCATTTCAGCTTCGAAGCTGACCACGTCCTGGGCCGTCTCCGACGACCGGGCTCGTTCGCTCCTCGATGACGCTCCCTGCGCGCTTCTCACCTTCGACGCTGCCGGGCGGATCGTGCTCGTCAACTCACGGGCCGAGCGCCTGTTGGGCTACGAGCGCGACCGGCTCATCGGTCGCTCGGTCGATCAGGTGCTCGTCCTGCCGGGAGAGGGCGAAGGGCGGCCGTGGGACCGCGAGCTGCTGCCCCGCACCGAGCTCGATCTGAGCGCTCGGCACAGTGACGGCAGCAGGGTTCCGGTGGCGATCTCGCTGAGCCGGACCGAGAGCCTGGACGGATGGTTGACCTCGGTCGCGCTCAGGGACGTCACCGAGCGCGAGCTCGCCGCCGAGACGCTGGCCCATCAGGCGAGTCACGATTCGCTGACCGGCCTGCCGAACCGGTCGCTGTTCCTGGACCGCCTCGAGCATGCGCTCGCCCGGACGCAGCGATCGCACGGCCGGCTGGCGGTCCTGTTCCTGGACCTCGATGGCTTCAAGCTGGTCAACGACACGCGTGGCCATGACGTCGGCGATCTGCTCTTGCGGGCCCTCGCCCCCAGGCTCAGCGCGGCGCTGCGGCCGGGCGACACGATCGCCAGGTTTGGCGGCGACGAGTTCGTCGTGCTATGCGAGGACCTCGCCGACGAGGACGCGGCCATCCGGATCGCGCAGCGGCTGACCGCGGCCTGCAGCCGTCCGGTCGTGATCGGCGACCATGAGCATGTGGTCACGGTCAGCGCCGGGATCGCGTTGCTGCGCGAGGGCCAGGAGGCGAGCGCGTCCGACCTGCTGAAGAACGCCGACGCGGCGATGTACAACGCCAAGGCCAGCGACGCGGACCGGATTGAGGTGTTCGACGACGGGATGGGCTCGAAGCTGCTCGAGCGCCTCGGCGTCGAGTGCGACCTTCGCCAGGCGCTCGAGCGTGGCGAGCTCCGGCTGTTTTACCACCCGGTCATGTCGCTGCGTGGGGAGACGATCGCCGGCGTCGAAGCGCTGCTGCGTTGGCAGCATCCGACGCGGGGGCTGCTCGAGCCCTCCCAGTTCATCGGCGTCGCCGAGAGCAGCGGGCTGATCGTGCCCATCGGAGGCTGGGTGATCGGGGAAGCCTGCCGCCAGGCCGCGGCCTGGCGGGCCGCGGCGCCCGAGCGCTCGCCGATCTACGTCTCGGTCAACCTCTCCCGCCAGCAGGTGGTCCGCTCCGATGTGGCCAGCACGGTGGCGCGGAGCCTGCGGGCCACCGGGCTCGATCCCGCGCTGCTCGAGCTCGAGATCACCGAGGGCATCCTCCTCGACGACGTCGGCGCCTGCGCGCTCGCCCTGCGTGGGTTGAAGGCACTCGGCGTGCGGGTGGCGCTGGACGACTTCGGTACCGGATATTCGTCGCTGCGCTACCTCAAGCGGCTGCGGATCGATGCGCTCAAGATCGACCCTTCGTTCGTGGACGGTCTCGGCCGGGACACCGAGGACGGCGCGGTCGTGGACGCCGTGCTGAGCATGGCGCGGGCGCTGGAGGTGAGAGTCACGGCCGAGGGGGTCGAGACCTCGGCGCAGCTCTCCCGACTGCGCGAGCAGGGGTGCGATTACGCCCAGGGCTACCTGTTCTCGCGCCCGGGAACCGCCGATCAGGTGCTCGAGCAGTTGCTGGCCGGCGAAGGCTTGGGGGGCGCGGGGGGCGCGGGGGCGCGGAGGCGCGGGGCGGAGGGGGCGCAGGGGGCGCAGAGGGCAAACGGGGCGCAGGGGGCGCAGGGGGCGCACGGGGCGCAGGGGGCACACGGGGCGCAGGGGGCACACGGGGCGCAGGGGGCAAACGGGGAGCAGGGGGCAAACGGGGAGCAGTGGGGGCGCACGGCCCCCCGGGGGGCAAACGGGGCGTAGTCGGGGGCAGGGCCCCGGGGCGAGGGCCGCGGCGCAGCATGGGGCGCCGCGGCCCTCTGAAGTTCACCTCAGCGCGAAGGCCGCGTTCAACAGCTGCTCCGCTTGGCCGGCCGGGTTGACCGAGTGCAGCAGGACCACCCCGAACCAGGCCCGGCCGCGGCGCGCCGACGCCACCAGGCACGGTCCGGCGGCGACCGTGTACCCGGTCTTGACCCCGTCGACCCCCGGGTAGCGGAGATACATCAGGGGGTTGTTGTTGTACAGGAACAGCTTCTTGTGCTTGATCGGGAACCGCAGGATCGCGCTCGGCGAGGCCACGATCCGCCGGAGCAGGTGCTGCTCGAGCACGGCGTGGGCGAGGATGGCCAGGTCGGTGGCGCACGAATAGTTGTCCGCGTCCACGACCCCCGAGACCGAGTTGAAATGGGTGCAGCGCAGCCCCATCGCCCGCTCCTGGGCGTTCATCATCGCGATGAACCGACCCTGGGTGTGCGCGACGTGTTGGGCGAGCGCGATCGCCGCGTCGTTGCCGGACGGCAGCAGCAGGCCATAAAGCAGCGCCAGTTCCGGGACGTGCTTGCCGAGCGGGAGCAGGCCCACGCCGGAGCCGGTGAAGTGGACCGCGGCCGGCGTGACCAGAACGCGGTCGCCGGGACGGGAGTGGGCGGCCACGACCAGCGCGGTCATCATCTTGGTCAGGCTGGCAATCGGCATCTGCCGGTTTGGATCGCGCTCCCACAGCACCTCGCCGGTCCGGATGTTGAACAGCACCCCGGCGCGCGGCGGCTGCTTGAGGTTGACCCGAACCCGCTGGCGGCCGAGCGCCACCGTGTAGCCGCTCGGCGACCCCGCCGGCCGGACGCTGCCGGCGGCCGCGCTGGCGCCGGCGGTCGCCGGCGGGGCGGTGGCCGGATTGCTCACCGCGGAGGCCATGAACGCGAGCAGCCCGACGAGCCCGACCGCGATCGCCAGCACGGCGTCGCGTGCGCGGCGGCGCCGGCGCGCGCGGCGAGCGACAGCTTGCCGCTGCGAGAGACGCGGATGTCCCTGCTGGAGGACGCCAGGCGGAGTCATTGGTTCGGAGGATGGCGCAGGGCCCCGACGATCCCGATTGCGAATAGCACCACAATCCCCACCGCCAGGACGCCGACGGCGGTCAATCCGTTGTGAACGATGTCGATCACGGTCAGCGCTCCGAGGCCGACGATGAAGGCCAGCGTGATCGTGAGGACAGCGAGTCGCAACCCGATCAGTACACCGGGAGCCGCGGCGGGACCTGCTTGCGTTTCGTGGCCAGCAAGCGGATCGTCAGCAGCCCGAACACGAACCCGCCGACGTGGGCGAAATAGGCAACGCCGCCGCCGCCGCCGCTGGTCGAACTCGTCAGCCCCAGCGCGCCGAGGACGGCCTGCTCGGCGAACCAGATGCCGAGCATCGCCAGCGCCGGCAGTTCGACCACGGTGAAGAAGAAGATGATGAACACGAACGACAGCACCCGGGCCCGCGGGTACAGGACGATGTAGCCGCCGAGTACGGCCGCGATCGCGCCCGAGGCCCCGATCGTCGGCGCCGTCGAATTCGGCCCCACCCCGACCTGCAGGGCCAGTGCCGCCAGCCCCCCGACGATGTAGAAGCCCAGGAACTTGACCGGGCCCATCGAGTCCTCGACGTTGTTGCCGAAGATCCACAGGAACAGCATGTTGCCGCCGATGTGGAGGAACGAGCCGTGCATGAACATCGACGTGAACACGGTCTCCCAGGCCGGCAGCGGGTTCTGGGCCGGGATCCCGTTTGCGGCCAACAGCCTGCCGTTGCACACCACCTCGGGCTGGCTGGGCCCGGCCAGCGTCTGGCGCACGACCTCGGCGCAGTGGGCCCCGTGATGGGTCAGCGAGAACGGGATCGCGCCGTACTTCAATACTTCCTGCGTATCGGGCCCGCTCCAGAGCGAGCCCCCATGCCGGATCGCCAGCAGGTAGACGATGACGTTGACGATGATCAGTCCCAGCGTCACCACCGGGAACCGATCGGTGGGGATGTTGTCCTTGATCGGGATCATGCGGCCGCCGCACTAGATGATTGTTTCCAAATTCCCGCATCCGTCTGCACGCGTCTCGCGGCACCGGATCGCCACCCGCCAAAGGGGGCCCGTGGCGCTGCCACTGTGCCCCCTTTGGCGTGCGTCGCCCGGCGCTCGCGAGCCACGCACATCCGAATACGTCAATTTGGAATCAATCATCTATGTCGCGCGGGCCGGCCCGGGCGCTACGCGCTGAGGACCGGGTTCGCCGCGTGCGTGATCCGCCACGGCTGCGTTTCATCGCCGCTGAGCGCGAGCGTCCAGTGCTCGGTGAAGCCAGTGGTTCGGGAGCGGCTGCCGGCCACGAGCGCCGCCGTGTCGCGGTCCTCGATGTACCGGCGCCCGATGATGTCGACGTCGATGTCCATCCGCGGCGGGTTGGCGGCCGCGTCGAGGCCGGTGATCCGGATCCGCTTCACGTCCGGGCCCCGGATCACCAGACGCGTACGATGGCCGGCGTCGCCGGCATAGAGCAGCTGTTCGATGGCCTCGCGATCGGCGATCGCCTTCAGCGCGCTGTCGTCGCCATCGACCGCCTCGGCCCAGGCCGCGACCGCGCGGCGGGCCGCGATCTCGAGCACGTCGGGCGCGAACCGTCCATCGGCGAGGCTGAGGTCGAGCGCCGCGGCCCGGGCGTCGCCGGTGAACTGGAGATCGGCCACTTCGGCGGGCTTGACGTCGTCCGGCAGCGCGTCGGCGACGGCCTGCTCGACCAGCGCTTGGTCGCGCAGGCCGCGGTCATCCGACCACGGGGTGGCGACGATCTCGTCGCTCAGCCCGTGCGCGCCCTCGCTGCCCTGCTCGATCGAGACCAGGATCCACCGGTTCCCGCGCCGGGCCAGGGTCCAGAACTCCCTGGCGCGGACGGTCTCGGTCATCCTCCCGGCGCGCTTGATGCGGCGTCCGGATGCGTCCTCGACGAAGTCCCGCAGCTTGGCCTCGATCCGCACGGTCACGCGGTCGGCGGACGGACTGCCGCGATGGACGAGCCCGACGTACTCGATCCGGGGCGCCTCGACGGCCTCGACGTGGTTGTGCCATCCCTTGCGCTCGAAGTCGTCGAGACGCCGGTCCCACTCGGTCAGGAGGTCCGGTCCGACCAGGCGGGACAGCTTGGTCCGGTCGCCCTCGTCCCAGGCGGCCTGGATGTCCAGGAACAGATCGGTGGCTTCATTTCTGACCCGGTCGGGCGCGAACGCGGGGTTGTCCTCGGCCGCCTCGGCGGCCGCCAGCTCGACCCGGCGCTGGCGGTTGGCGGACTGCCGACGGGCTGCCGGCCCCTGGTTCTCGCGCGCGCTCCAGAAGCTCCGCGTTCCCGGCATCACCCGGTGCAGCAGCACGTACAGGATCGCCACGGCGAGCAGGACCAGCGCGCCCAGCCCGTGGCCCAGCAGCGCGATCCTGAACAGGAGCTGGAACAGGATGTAGATCGCGAAGCCCTTGCCACCCTCGCCGCCACCGCCACCGCCGCCGCCACCGAAGCCGGACGAGCCGCCGCCGGCGGCTGCGAGCGCGGTCGGGACGACGATCAGCGCCAGGACGAGCACGATCAGGGCAACGAGCGCGATCCGGCGCCGGCGGCGCGCGTGGTGCGAGTCGGTGCGCCGGCGAGGCGCCGGGAGCGAGTCGGTGCGCCGGCGGGGCGCCTGGTGCGAGTCGGTGCGCCGGCGGGGCGCCGGGAGCGAGTCCGTGCGCCGGCGGGCCCTCATGCGCTCGCCACCTGCGCCAGCGGCCCCACCCCGGGCTGTTCCTGGGGGACGTGCTGATCGGCGTGATAGCTGCTCCGCACCAGCGGGCCGGCCGCCACATGCTCGAACCCGAGCCCGTACGCCTCGCCTTCCAGCGCCTTGAACTCGTCCGGATGCCAGTAGCGGACGATCGGAAGGTGCCGTTCGGTCGGCCGCAGGTACTGCCCGATGGTCAGGACCTGGACGTGTTGCTCTCTGAGCGTGCCGAGCGTCTGCACCATCTCCTCAAACGATTCCCCGAGACCGACCATCAAACCCGACTTCGTCACGACCTCGTCGCCGCCCATCTCCTTGGCATTTCTGAGCACCCGGCAGGATCTCTGGAAGGTCGAGCCCCGGCGCGCCACCGGGTACAGCCGCGGCACGACCTCGACATTGTGATTGAACACGTCCGGACGTTCGGCGATCACCTTGGCCAGCGGCATCTCCTCGCCGCGGAAGTCGGGCGTGAGGACCTCGACCTTGGTGTGCGGCGATTGCCGGCGAATCTGCCTGATCACGCCCACAAACGCTGATGCGCCGTAATCCGGTAGGTCGTCTCGATCGACGCTCGTGATGACGGCGTGCCTGAGGCCCATCCGCGCCACCGACCGGGCGACCCGCGCCGGCTCAAGCGGGTCGTTCCACGTCGGCTTGCCGGTCTTGACGTTGCAGAATCCACATCGGCGGGTGCAGGTGTCGCCGAGGATCATGAATGTGGCGGTGCCGCGCTGCCAGCACTCGCCGATGTTCGGGCACGCGGCCTCCTGGCAGACGGTATGGAGGTTCTCGCCCTCGATCAGGCGGTGCAGCTCGCGGTAACGGGGGCCCCCGGGCGCCGGCACCTTGAACCAGGGGGGCTTTCTCGAGCGGTGCGGCTGGACGCTCGGCCCCAGGATCTCGAGCACGTCGGCGATCCCGCCAGGATTGGCACGCGATCGGGTCACATGCTCGCGTTCGCTCACCCTTCGAAGGCTAGCGCTCAGGCGGTTTGGTGCCGAATTGCTACCTGGCGTCACAGACACGTGACCTCTTTCGGGTCACCATGGCCATGATGCCCGAGCCTGGCCGTCTTGCGGGAATATATGGCCCGTTTCGCGGCCAGCCCCCTGCCGATGCCGGGCCGGCGGCGCTTCGGGCGGGCCGGCCGCCCGCCGATGCGGCGCTGCCGGCCCCCGTGGCGGGCCGGCCGCCCGCCGATGCGGCGCTGCCGGCCCCCGTGGCGGCCCGGCCGCCGGCCGATGCCGGGCTGGCGGCGCTTGGGGCAGCCCAGTGGGCTGTCTTCTCGCTCGATCAGGTAGCTGCCCTCGGTCTCTCGGACAGCGCGATTCGCAAGCGCGCCGCCACCGGCCGCCTCCACCGCGTCCACCGCGCCGTCTACTCGCTGGTCCCGCCGGGCCTGTTGAAGCGCGAAGGCAGGTGGCTGGCGGCCGTCCTCGCCTGCGGTCCTGGCGCGGTCCTCTCGCACCGTGCGGCCGCCGCCCTGCTCGACCTGCGTCCCTACGACGGCACCAAGATCGACGTGACGGTGCCCACCCGGGCGACTCGCCAGCGGCCGGGTATCACCATCCACCGCTCCACGACGCTGTCGCCGACGGACATCGCCACCGTCCACGGCATCCCGTGCACGAGCGTGGCGCGCACGCTGTTCGACCTCGCCGAGGTGATCGACCGCCGCGGCCTGGAGCGGGCCTTCGACCAGTCCGAGGTCCTCGAGGTCTTCGATCTGCGCGCGATCGAGGATCAGCTCGCGCGCAATCCGACCCGGCCCGGCGCCGGCGCGGTCCAGTCAGTGCTCGATGAGCACTACATCGGCACCACCCTCACGTGGAGCGAGCTCGAGGAGCAGTTTCTGCGGGTCTGCCGGGAGCATGGCCTTCCCCCGCCCGAGCTCAACGCCTGGGTGACGCTGCCCGACGGGGGCCCTGCGATCCGCGGGGATTTCGTCTGGCGAGAGCACCGCGTGATCGTCGAGACCGACGGGCGCAGGTACCACGGGACCCGGCAAGCGTTCGAGCGCGACCGCCGGCGCGACCAGCGGACGATCGTCGCCCGCTGGCGAACCGTCCGTACCACCCGGCGCCAGCTGGAGCGGGCGCCGGAAGAGGTCGTCGAGACCGTGCTGGCGCTAGTAAACCGGTAGCGGCTTCGCAGGGCCCGCGGTCCCGGCCGCCGGCGCCCCGGCCGGCGCCTCCTGCCCCGCCCCCGGTGCGACCGACGCCGGCGCCCCGGCCGGCGACTCCTGCCCCGCCCCCGGTTCGACCGCCGCCGGCGCCCCCGCCCACGAGCCCAGCCGCGCCAGGCTCACCAACCGCTGTCGCCTCCCCAGCGCCTGCGCCAGCTGCCAGGCGGCCCGCCGGCGGAAGCACTTCATCTGTCCCGCCGAGCGGCCCGTCTCGCGGATGAGCGAGGTCATCTGCACGCCATCGAGCCCGCAGGGAACGATCCAGCTGAACGGCTGGAGGTCGTTCTCGACGTTGAGCGCAAAGCCGTGCGTGGTCACGCCCCGGGCGACGTGGACCCCAATCGAGGCGATCTTGCGGTCGCCGACCCAGACCCCGGTGTAGTCGGGGCCCTCGTCCGGTCGGGCCCGGGAGGCGACGCCCTCCTCGGCCAGGGCGGCGACGAGCGCTCGCTCGAGCAGGCGCACGTAGGCGACCACGTCGTCGACCTGCACGATCGGGTAGCCGACCAGCTGTCCGGGGCCGTGGTAGGTGACCCGGCCGCCGCGATCGGTCTCGACGATGTCGATGCCCTGCGTCCGGTACCACTCCTCGCCCATCGGCAGCTCGCCGGGACCCGAGCGCCGCCCGCGCGTGTACACGGGCCAGTGCTCGAGGGTCAAGAGCACATCCGGCACCAATTCCTGTTGCCGGGCCGTACGGATTCGCTCCTGGAGCGCAAGCGCCGAGCGGTATTCGATTGTGCCGAGGTGGCAGACCCAGAGCTCTGGCTTCACAGGATTGATGCTACGCCCCCGTCCAGCCCTCCAGGTGGCGCTTGACCGTGGCCAGGAACTGCGCCGAGAGCGCGCCGTCGAGCGCACGGTGATCCCAGCTCAGGCCGAGAATCGTGATCGGGCGAATCGCGATCGAGTCGTTGCCCTCGGCGTCGGCGACGACCACCGGGCGCTTGATCACGGCCTCCAGGTCCAGGATCGCGACCTGGGGCTGGTTGATGATCGGCGTGGCCATGATCGACCCGAACTGGCCGGGATTGGTGATCGTGAACGTTCCGCCTCGGACTTCGTCGGGAGTCAGCTGCCGGGAGCGCGCGCGCCGCGCGAGATCCTTGATCCGAGCCGCCAGGCCCTCGACTGACAGCTCATGCGCGCGATGGATCACGGGCACGATCAATCCGTCCTCGCCCAGCGAGACGGCGATCCCGAGGTTCACGTCCCGGTGGGCGGTGTAGCGCTCGCCCTCCAGCCAGGCGTTCAGCGCGGGGTGCTCGCGCAAAGCCGCGATCGTCGCCCGGGCCACGAACGGCAGCGCAGTCAGGCCCAACCCAGCCCGGGCGGCCTCGATCCGGCTCATGTCGGCCTCGATCCAGGTCGTGCAGTGCGCCGCCGTCTCCAACGAGCGCTTCATGTGCTCGCCGATCTGGCGGCGCATGCGAGACAGCTCGGCGCCACCCGCCGGCGCGGGCGCTGAAGGGGCCGGCGCCGCCGCCGCCGCCGGCGCCGCCGCAGCCGCCGGGCGCGGGCCGCCGCAGCCGCCGGCGCTGGCGCCGCCGCAGCCGGGGCCGGTTCGGGCTCGGGGCGGTACGGGCTCTCGATGTGCAGCGGCGGCTCGGGCGCCGACTCGAGGAACGCGAGCACGTCCTGCTTGCGAACCCGCCCGCCGCGGCCGGTCCCGGGCACCTGAGAGAGGTCGACGCCGTGCTCGGCCGCGATCCGCTGGACGACGGGGGAGTAGCGGCGGCGATCGGCCCCCACCTCGGCTGGGGCGCCACCGCCGTTGGACGGCGCCACGTCCTCGGCCGATGGCGCCGCGTCGCCCGGTGCGAGACCGGCCGGCGTTTCGACAGCGGGCTCGGAAACCGAGGCGTCCGGGGGAACGGTCCCGGTCGACGCCGGCGCCGACCCCGAGCCACCGTCGCCCGACCCCGGCGCCGACCCCGAGCCGCCGTCGCCCGACCCCGGCGCGGCGCCATCGCCGGCCGCGATCCGCGCCAGCACCGTCCCGACGGTGACCGTGGTCTCCACCGGCACCAGGATCTCGGCCACGATCCCACTGACCGGGGCCGGGACCTCGGTGTCGATCTTGTCGGTGGAGATCTCGCAGATCGTCTCGTCGGCGCCGATCCGGTCGCCGACCTCGACCCGCCAGGCGACGACCGTGCCTTCGGCGACCGAGACCCCCATCTGCGGCATGGTCACGTCGACCAGGGTGGCCGCCTCAGTACGCGAGGAGCTCACGGCATGCCTCCCTCACTCGATCGACGTTGGGCAAGACGGCCTGCTCGAGCGGCGGTGAGAACGGGATCGGGACGTCGGGTGTGGCGACGCGGACCACCGGGCCGTCGAGATCCTCGAAGCCGCGCTCGGCGATCACCGCCGCCACCTGGGCGCCGGCGGCGCAGGTCGCGTTCGCCTCGTCGACGATCACCACCTTCGAGCACCGCGCCACCGAGTCGAGGATCGCTTCCTCGTCCAGGGGCACCAGCGAACGCAGATCCAGCACCTCGACCGACGCGCCATCCAGATCCTCGGTGGCCTCCAAGGCGACGTGGACCATCGCCCCGTAGGTGATCACCACCAGATCGGAGCCGGGGCGGGCCACCCTGGCCGTGAACGGCGTCTCGAACACGCCCTCCTGCACCTCGCCTTTCACCCGCCGGTACAGGAACTTGTGCTCCATGTAGCAGACCGGATTCGGATCGTGGATGGCCGTGTGCAGGAGACCCTTGGCATCCGAGGCGGTGGACGGCGCCACGACCTTGATCCCGGGTGCGTGCATGAACCACGCCTCGGGGTTCTGGGAATGGAACGGACCGCCCGAGAATCCGCCCCCGGAGGGCAGCCTCACGACAATCGGAACCGCGAGCCCCTGGCGGTAGTGCATCTTGCCGGCCACGTTGACGAGCTGGTCGAAGCCGCAGGAGATGAAGTCCGAGAACTGCATCTCGCACACAGGACGCATTCCCACCACCGCGGCGCCGACCGCGGTGCCGACGATCGCGGACTCGGCCAGCGGGGTGTCCATCACCCGGTCGGTGCCGAACTCCTCGACGAAGCCGTCGGTGACCTTGAACGCGCCGCCGAACACGCCGATGTCCTCGCCCATCACCAACACGCGCTCGTCGGCGCGCAGCTCGTCGCGCAGGCCGGCCGAGATGGCCTGGAGGTAGGTCATCGTGCTCATGAGCGGAACCCACTCCAGCGGGCCACGCCATCGCCCAGAGGCTCGGCCTCTCTCCCGGAACAGAAGACGCCCTCGACCGCCGTCGCCGGGTCGGGCATCGGAGACGCCTGCGCCTCTGCCGTGGCGGCGTCGATCTCAGCGGTGACCTCGGCCCGCAAGCCGTCGACATCCGCTCCAAGCTCGCGCAGCCGCGCCTCCTGCTTCTCGATCGGATCGCGCTTGCGCCACTCCTCGACCTGCTCCTTGGGCACGTACTTCATGTCGTCGTGGGCGGCGTGGCCGTGCATCCGCATGGTCACCGCCTCGATCAGGGTCGGCCCTTCGCCGGCCAGCGCCCGCGCCCGAGCATCGAAAGTAGCCTCGAACATCGCCTCGGCGTCGTTGCCGTCGACGGTCACGCCCACGAACCCGTAGGCCGCGGCCCGTTCGACCGGGTCGACCGCGAACTGCTTGTCCAGCGGCGTCGAATACGCGTACTGGTTGTTCTCGAGCACGAACACCACCGGCAGCTTCTGCACGCCGGCCCAGTTCATCGCCTCGTGGAAATCGCCGCGCGAAGTCGAGCCGTCCCCGAACCAGGTCAGCGCGCAGCGACGCTCGCCGCGCAGCTTGAAGGCCATCGCCATGCCGGTCGCGACCAACATCATGTCGGGCAGCATCGAGACCATCCCGACGCACCCGAACTGACGGTCGCCGAAGTGCACGTTGCCGTCGCGCCCGGCGGTGATGCCGGCGGCCCGCCCCTGGTACTGGGCCAGGATCCGGGCCGGGGTCACGCCCCGGATCAGGTGCGCCGCCAGGTCGCGATGCAGGATGCACAGCCGGTCCTCCGGCGCCATCGCGAACGCCGCGCCTGCGGACACCGCCTCCTGGCCGTATCCGTCATAGAACGAGCCCGGGACCTTCCCCTGGCGGTAGAGGGTCATCGCCCGCTCCTCGAGCCCGCGCATCAAGAGCATCGCGCGCAACAGCCAGAGTCGGTCCTCGAGCCTGAGATGCTCGGTCGCAGCGGCGGTTCCGCCGGCGGCCGGCTCAGCCATATGAGTCGCCATCTATTCCGTTCCCTTTCAGACGTGGACCGGGCGGGATCTCCTCCCGGCCCCACTTTCCAAAGCGCCGTCCCGGGATCTCCGGCCGGGCGCCCGTTAGGGGCATGGGCGAGCTTACTCCACCGCCGTGGTGGTTGATGAACGCGACTCGCCACGCCCTTTACCCTTCAACAGATGGACGATGCCAGGCTCGCTCGCGTCGGCTCCGAACACGAAGGCGGCGCGCTGCGGGGCTGGCTGACCCGGATTCGGTGGCGCCGTCGGGGCGCCTGGCTGTGGCCGCTGTTCATCGTCCTGACGATCCTCGACGCGGTGATCGGGCATGCCCTCCCACCGCAGGGCCAGACCGAGTCGCTGGTGGCCGCGGCCCTGCTGGCGTGCGTACTGAACCTGATCGCGGTCGTGCTCGGCAGCCGCCCCCTCGGCGCCGTGCTCAGGCACTACCGTCCGGACCTGCCCCGAGTCGTCGCCCGCGACTACGCCGGCAGGGCGGTGGTCGTGGCCGTCGCCGCCGCGCTGGCCGCGGTGGGGCTCCTGCACCATTCCACGATCGTCGCGGACCACCGGGCGATGCAGGACGCGATCGGCCGCGCCCAGGCCTGGATCGGGGACCGCGCGCCGGCCGAGTTCCGCCGCGAGGTCCAGTTGGTCAACGCGTTCACGATCGAGGCTGGGATCTACCGGATCTGCGTGCCCGGCGCCGGCGGGACGCGCAGCTACTGCGTGATCGTCAAGGAGAGCCTGCCCTTCCAGCGCAGCGTGAGCTTCGCGGGCAGCGAGTCGAACGCGGTCTTCGCGGCAGGCGTGGGATGAGCACGACCGGCGCGCTGGCCGCCCAGCCGGGGATGAGCACCAAGCGGATCGCGCTCGTCGCCAGCATCCTCGGGTCGGGCATCGTGTTCCTCGACGGCACGATCGTGAACGTCGCCCTGCCCGCGATTCGCGCCGACCTCTCCGGCACGCTGGCCGACCAGCAATGGGTGGTCGAGGCCTATTTGCTGACGCTCGGCTCGCTGATGCTGGTGGGCGGATCGCTGGGCGATCTGTTCGGCCGGCGCCGGGTGTTCTCGATCGGCCTCGTCGGCTTCGGCGCCTGCTCGCTGTTGTGCGCGGTGGCGCCGAGCAGCGGGTTCCTGATTGTCGCCCGGGGTGTGCAGGGGATCGCCGGTGCGCTGCTCGTGCCCAGCACGCTGGCGCTGATCATGGACACGTTCGACGAGGACGAGCGCGCGGCGGCGATCGGCACGTGGACGGCCTGGACCGGGGTGGCAACCGTGATCGGCCCGCTGGGCGGGGGCTTGCTGATCCAGGAGGCGTCGTGGCGATGGATCTTCGCCATCAACCTCGTGCCGGTGGCGATCACGCTGTACCTGCTGACCCGGCTCGACGCCGACCATCGGACCCCCGGTCACGTCGACGTGGTGGGAGCGATTCTGTGCGCCCTCGGGCTGGGAGGGCCCGTGTTCGCGCTGATCGAGCAGCCGCAGTACGGCTGGGGCGATCCGCGGGTGATGATCCCGTTGCTCGGCGGGATCGTGCTGCTGGCGGCGTTCGTGCTCTGGGAGCGCCGGGACCCGGAGCCGATGATGCCGCTCGACCTGTTCCGGATCCGGAACTTCTCGGTCGGCAACCTGACCACGCTGACCCTATACGCCGGGCTGGGGATCGCGACGTTCTTCCTGATCCTGTTCGTCCAGCAGGTCGGGGGCTACACGCCGATCGAGGCCGGGCTGTCGCTGTTGCCGATCACGATCATGATGTTCCTGCTCTCGAGGCGGTTCGGCGCGCTCGCCGATCGCGTCGGGCCGCACCTGTTCATGGGCTGTGGGCCGATCGTCGCCGGTCTGGGGCTGCTGCTACTCGCCCGCGCCGACGCGGACGCGAGCTATCTCACCCAGATCCTGCCTGGGGTGCTGGTATTCGGACTGGGCCTGTCGCTGACGGTCGCCCCGCTCACCGCCACCGTCCTCAGCTCGGTCGAGGTGGGGCACTCGGGGCTGGCCAGCGGAGTCAACAACGCGATCGCGCGGATCGCCGGGCTTCTGGCGATTGCCGCGCTCGGGGCGGTGGTGTCGAGCGTCTTCCAGAGTCGGCTCGACCATGACATCCCTCCGAGCCGGCTCGCTCCCAGCACCCGAACGGCCGTGGCCAGCGCTCGTAACCGCCCACTGGTGACGGACGTCAGCGGCGTTCCCGCGGCCGACCGTGCGCGGGTCCACGCCGCGCTCGTCGATGCCTCCGTGCACGCGTTCCGGATCGGAATGGGCGTGGGGGCGGGGCTGGCGATTCTCGGCGGCGTCGTCGCGTTGGTGGGGATCGAGAATCCTCGCCGGCGCGTCCGCTGCGCCGATTGCCAGCCGCCCGCGGTCAGCACCACGGGTGCGACGCTCTCAAGCGAGCGCGAGCCGAGCCCGGCCACCGCGACCTGACGGCCCCGGGGCCTGCGGTTCGAGCTCGAGCCGGCGCCGGCGTCCGAGCGCGCTGAGCGAAGCGCTCCCACCACACGTTAGGATCGCCTCGAGATGTACATCGCGCTCGTCACCGGGGCCTCCGCGGGGATCGGTGCGGCCACGGCGCGGCGGCTGGCGCGCGAGTACGACGTCCAACTCGTGCTCGTGGCCAGGCGCGAGGAGAGGCTGCGGGCGCTGGCCGAGGAAATCGGCGGTGCGACCGTGATCGCCATCGACCTGCTGCGCGACGACGCGCCCGAGCGGGTGCTCGAGGTCGTGGAACGCGAGCACGGCCAGCTGCACCTGCTGATCAACAACGCGGGCGCGGCCTGGCGGGGGAGGTTCGCGGACACCGGCTGGGCCAACGTCGAGCGGCACATGAAGCTCGACTTCGAGGCCCCGGTGCGGCTGACCGAGGCGTTGTTGCCGCTGCTGCGGCGCACCGCGGCCGCGCGCGTGGGCGGGGCGTCCGACCGTCACGTCGCGATCGTCAACGTGGCCAGCACGGCGGCGCGGGTCTCGCGGCCGAACTCGGGCGCCTACTCGGCGAGCAAGTTCGCGCTCGCCGGGTGGAGCGATGCCCTCTACGGCGAGGAGCAGAAGCATGGCGTGCACGTCGGGCTGGTGCTGCCGGGGTTCGTCAAGACGGAGGGCTTTCCGGCCCGGGAGCTGCTGGCCAAGCCGCACACGCGGTGGCTGGTGTCCTCGCCGGAACGGGTGGCGGAGGCGATCATGGAGACCGGACCCGGTGGCAAGGCCGAACGCTACGTGCCGCGCCCGTACTGGTTCGCGGCCGCGGCTCGGCTCCTGCTCCCGGCGGTCGTCCGCCGCGCCACCGCCGGCGGCGGGTTTACGACCGCCACGGCGGTCAAGGATTAACCTACACCTCTGTAACAAGTCATCGAGGAGCAGTTCAGATGAACGCATCTGCCCGCCGGGTGGCTGTGCTCGGCGGCATCCGGATCCCCTTCGCCCGCCAGGACGGGCCCTACGCCAAGGCCTCCAACCAGGACATGCTGACCACCGTGCTGGACGCCCTGGTCTCCAAGTACGGGCTCGAAGGTCAGACCGTCGGCGAGGTGGCCGCCGGCGCCGTGCTCAAGCACAGCCGCGACTTCAATCTCACCCGTGAGTCCGTGCTCGGCTCGAGGCTGGCCCCGGACACGCCCGCCTACGACGTCCAGCAGGCCTGCGGCACCGGCCTCGAGGCCACGGTCCTGGTGGCCAACAAGATCGCCCTCGGCCAGATCGAGTGCGGGATCGCCGGCGGCGTCGACACCACCTCCGACGCGCCGATCGCCATCAACGAGGACCTGCGCGAAGTCCTGCTCGAGCTGGGCCGAGCCAAGAGCAACTCGGCTCGACTGCGGGCGCTGACCAAGCTCCGCCCGCAGCAGATCGTCCCCGCGCTCCCCCGCAACGCCGAGCCGCGCACCGGCCTCTCGATGGGCGAGCACGCGGCGATCATGGCCCGCGAGTGGGGCCTGACCCGCGAGGAGCAGGACGAGCTGGCCGTCCACAGCCACCGCAACCTGGCCGCCGCCTACGACACCGGGTTCCTCGACGACCTCGTCACCCCCTATCTCGGCCTCGAGCGCGACCAGAACCTCCGCCCCGACGCGAGCGTCGAGACGCTGGCCAAGCTGAAGCCGGTGTTCGGAGGACCGGAGGGGACGATGACCGCCGGCAACTCGACCCCGCTGAGCGACGGGGCATCGACGGTGCTGCTGGCCAGCGAGGAGTGGGCGGCGGCGCAGGGGATCCCGGTCCAGGCGTACCTCCTCGACGCGCAGACCGCGGCCGTCGACCACGTCCACAAGCGCGAGGGGCTGTTGATGGCGCCGGCGTACGCGCTCCCGCGGCTGCTGGCCCGCCACGGCCTGGCCCTCCAGGACTTCGACTTCTACGAGATTCACGAGGCGTTCGCGGCCCAGGTCCTGTGCACGCTGAAGGCGTGGGAGGACCCGGTGTTCTGCCGCGAGCGGCTGGGGCTCGAGCAGCCGCTGGGTCCGATCGACCGCGGCAGGCTCAACGTGCACGGCGGGTCGCTCGCCGCCGGCCACCCGTTCGGAGCCACCGGCGGCCGGATCGTCGCCAGCCTGGCAAAGATGCTCGCCGCCGGCGGCGGCGGCCGGGGCGTGATCTCGATCTGCGCCGCCGGCGGGCTGGGCATCGTTGCCATCATGCAGGCACCGCGATGACGGACCGCTACCGGCAGCTGATCAACACCCCGATCGGGCGGATCGTCTCCAAGCAGGTGGGGCTGCCCACCCCGACCGAGCTCGAGCGCTACGAGCCCGGGCAGCCGGTGATCGACGGCCCGGTGCTGCTGGGCGCGGCATCGGGATCGCGGCTGACGGACACGGTCGCCGCCGTGCTGCACGCGGTCGAGGCCGAGGTGGCCCCCGCCGGCGAGTCGTTCAAAGCGCTCGTGTTCGACGCCACCGGGATCACCTCGAGCGACCAGCTGAACGAGGCCTGGTCGTTCTTCCACCCCAGGATCCGCCAGGTGCGCGACTGCGGCCGGGTGATCGTGCTGGGCATGCCACCCGAGGCGTGCGAGACCCCGCCGGCGGCGATCGCGCAGCGTGCGCTCGAGGGACTGGTGCGTTCGATCGGCAAGGAGGTCCACCGCGGGGCCACGGCGCAGCTGCTGTACGTCCAGCCCGGGGGCGAGACATCGGTCGAGTCCTCGTTGCGCTTCTTCCTGTCGCCGAAGTCCGCCTACGTCTCCGGTCAGGTCGTGCGGATCAGCCCCGGGGCGGCGGCGATCGAGGGGGTCGACTGGGAGCGGCCGCTGACCGGCAGGGTGGCGCTCGTCACCGGGGCCGCGCGCGGAATCGGGGAGGCGATCGCCGAGGTGCTGGCCCGGGACGGGGCCCACGTGGTCGGGGTCGATGTGGCCGCCCAGGCCGAGCGGCTGAACGCGGTCGCCGACCGCCTGGCCGGCTCGGCTCTGACGATCGACATCACCGACACCGCGGCGCCGGCCACGATCGCCGATCATCTGCTCGAGGACCACGGTGGCGTTGATGTGGTCGTCCACAACGCCGGCGTCACCCGCGACAAGACGCTCGGGCGGATGAGCGCCGACCTGTGGGACCTGGTGATCGCGATCAACCTGACCGCGCCGCAGCGGATCGACAAGGAGCTGTTCGGCCGCGGCGCCGTACGGGAGAACGGGCGAGTGGTGTGCGTGTCTTCGATCAGCGCCGTCGCCGGCAACGCCGGCCAGACCAACTATGCGACCTCGAAGGCCGGCGTGATCGGGATCGTGCAGTCGTGGGCGCCGGCGCTGGCGCAGCGGGGCGTGACCATCAACGCCGTGGCCCCGGGCTTCATCGAGACCCAGATGACCGCGGCGATGCCGATCGCCACGCGCGAGGCGAGCCGGCGGATGAACAGCCTCGCCCAGGGCGGGCTCCCGATCGACGTCGCGGAGACGATCGCCTGGTTCGCGAGCCCCGGCTCCGCGGGGGTGACCGGGAACATCGTCCGCGTCTGCGGTCAGAGCCTGATTGGGGCGTGACGGTGACCGTTCGCGAGCTCGACAGCGCCCCCTCGAAGCTGCTGCTGTTCGCCCGCGCCGGCGCCGGCATGATCCCCGGCGCCTCGCGGCTGCCGTCGCTCGGCGGCGGGGGCCGCGGCGGGGGCGGCGGCGAGGTGCCCGAACTGACGCTGGTCCTGAACGCCGTCTCGGTCGACCGCGATCGGCTAGCGAGCTACGCCCGCGTGTGCGGGTTCTCGCTGCGCGACTCGCTGCCGGCCACGTTTCCGCACATCCTCGCCTTCCCGCTACAGCTGTCGCTGATGACCGACTCGAGCTTCCCCTTTCCAGCCATCGGCCTCGTCCACATCTACAACCGGATCACCCAGCGGCGCCCGATCAGCGCCACCGAGCAGCTGTCGCTCCGGGTCTGGGCCACGCCGATCGAGCCCCACCCGAGGGGGAGCCAGTTCTCGCTGCGGACCGAGGCCCGGGTCGGCGACGAGCTCGTCTGGGAGGAGACCTCGACCAACCTGCGCCGCGGGCCCAGTGGGGACGGCCGGGCGCCCGAGGTGGTCTCGGCGGAGGACCTACCCGCGAACGCCACCTGGGAGCTTCCCGGCGATCTCGGCCGCCGCTACGGCTCGGTCTCCGGCGACCTGAACCCGATCCACCTGCACTCGCTCAGCGCGAAGCTGTTCGGTTTCCGGTCGGCGATCGCCCACGGGATGTGGACCACGGGCCGTTGCCTGGCCGCGCTCGAGCCCCGGCTGCCTCCGTCGTTCACCGTCGAGGCCGCGTTCAGAAGGCCGATCCTGCTGCCGGCCACGGTGCAGTTCGCCGAGGGCGAGCAGCGGTTCGGCGTCCGGGACGCCAAGCGGGGCGCCCCGCATCTCGACGGCGCGCTCAGCTACGGCTGACCGACCCGCTCCTCGGTGACCTCGTCGAACATCGCGCGCACGCGGTCGAGCACCGCCGCGGCGCTCAGCAGCTGCTCGTCGCTGAACTCGGCCAGCGCGGCCCGCCACCGCGGCTCGAACCGGGCTCGCCGCTGCTCGACCAGCTCGAGCCCGCGGTCGGTCAGCGAGCTCAGCACGACCCGCCGGTCGATGTCGGAGCGCCGGCGGTCAACCAGCCCGGCGGCGGCCAGCGCCTCGAGCATCTCGGTGGCGCTGGCGGGGGAGACGTCGGCAAGCTCGGCCAGTTCGCCGGTGGGCAGCTGCCCGTGTTCGAGCAGACCGAACAGCAGGCCGTACTGGGCGTCGCTGAGCCCGCCCGGGCAGCGGGTCTCCCGACCGCGCAGCCGTCGGAGGGCGGCCATCGTGCGCTTGAACGCCTGGCCGACCTCGGTCGCCGCATCAACCGCTTCGGTCCTCACACCGCCACTGCCTCCGCCAGGGCCGCCTCCGCGCCCTCGCCCGCCGCGGCCTTGGCCTCGCGGGCAGCCCGCTCGGCACGCACCAGAATGATGCAGGGGATGATCGCCAGCGCGGTCAGTCCCGCCGACACCCAGAACGCCGTGCCGTATGCAGACGCGGCGCCGCTCAGGGTGTGAACGCCGGCGAGGGCCCGCTGCAGGACGACCGCCAGCGCCGCGGTCCCGATCGAGCCGCCGACTCGCTGGAGCACGTTGAGCTGCGGGGTGGCGTCGGGAAGCTCGGAGCGGTCAAGCGAGGCGAACGCGGCCGCCATCGCCGGCATGAAGGCAAAGCCGATCCCCATGCCGCGCACGAACATCGCGATCGACAGCCACAGGATCGAGGTGTGCGCGCCGATCAGCCCGAACGGCACGGTGGCGATCGTGGTCACGGTCACGCCCAACAGGGCCAGTGGGCCGCCTCCCCAGCGGTCGGTGAGCTTGCCGGCGAGCGGCATGATCAGCGCCATTCCGAGTCCCTGCGGGGCCGTCAGCAGGCCCGTGCGCAGAACGTCCTCGTGGCGGATGTCCTGCCAGTACAGCGGCAGGAGGATCATCCCGCCGAACAGCGCGGCCCCGAGGCAGAACATGGCGAACGATGCCGAGGAGAACGTAGGCCGCTTGTAGAGCCGGATGTTCAGCAGCGGGTTCTTCACCCTCAGCGCATGGAGGATGAAGGAGGCGATCAGGACCAGGCCGGCGAGGCAGGGAAAGATCACGTGGATGAAGCCGAAGTGGCCGGTGCTGCCGATCTCGGCCAGCCCGTAGGTGAGCAGCGGCAGGCCGGTGGCCATCAGCGCCAGCCCAAGGAAATCGAGGCGGTCGGTCGACTCGGTGGGTTTGTCGTGCGGAAGCGTCCGCAGCGCGGCGAGCACGGCGATGATCCCGATCGGCAGGTTGACGTAGAAGATCCAGCGCCAGCTGGCGTTGTCGAGGATCAGGCCGCCGATCGTCGGGCCGAGGATCGGCGCCAGCATCGCCGGCACCGCGACGATGCTCATCACCCGGCCCATCCGCTCCGGGCCGGCGGCGTCGGCCATCATCAGCTGGCCGATGGGGAGGATCATGCCGCCGCCGATCCCCTGGAGCACCCGGAACACGATCAGCTCGGTGGTCGAGGTGGCGAGGCCGCACAGGGCCGAGCCGGCGGTGAACAGGACCAGCGAGGTCAGCCACACGCGCTTGGCGCCGAACCGCTTCGCCGCCCAGCCGGTGATCGGGATCACCGCGGCCAGCGACAGCATGTAGCCGGTCACCACCCACTGGATCTGCGAGATCGTGGCGTGCAGTTCGCGGCTCAGCGTGGCCAGCGCGACGTTGACGATCGTGGTGTCGAGGATCGACATGATCGAACCCACGATCACCACTGCACTGATCCGCCAGACGTGAGCCTCGATGCGGTTCTGAGAATTCATTCGGGCCCTAAATGTTAAGAACCGAAGGATTCTCTGTCAAGATGCTGTCCGGGACGCGGCTGGCTCACTGACTATCGTGGGGGCGAGACATGAGCGCGTTCACTGATCTTGGCCTTGACGGCGGGCTGCTCCAGGCGGTCCACGATGTCGGCTACGAGGAGCCCACCCCGATCCAGGAGCAGGCGATCCCGCCGCTGCTGCACGGGGCGGACGTGATCGGCCAGGCGCAGACCGGCTCGGGCAAGACGGCGGCGTTTGGGCTGCCCATGCTCCAGTACGTCGATCCCTCCGAGCACGAGGTCCAGGGCCTGGTGCTGACCCCGACCCGTGAGCTGTGCATCCAGGTCACCCAGGCGCTGCGAGCGTACGGCAAGCGCAAGGGCGTCGACGTGGTGGCGGTGTTCGGCGGCGCCCCGATCCGCACGCAGCAGGCGCAGCTGCGCGCCGGCGGCCACGTCGTGGTGGGCACCGTCGGGCGAGTCAAGGACCTGATCTCGCGGCATTCGCTGATGCTGCACGGCTGCCGGTTCGTGGTTCTCGACGAGGCCGACGAGATGCTCGATCTCGGCTTTCTGGAGGACGTGGAGCGGATCCTGTCGCTGACTCCCTCGAGCCGGCAGACGGCGCTGTTCTCGGCCACGATGCCGCCGGAGATCAGGCGGCTGGCCGACCAGTATCTGTACGACCCGGTGCTGGTCAGGGTCAAGACGGCGACGCTGACCGTCGACACCGTCGAGCAGTTCGCACTCGAAGTCAAGGCGCGAGAGAAGGCCGATCGCCTGGTCGAGGTCCTGCGGGCCGAGCAGCCCGAGCAGGCGCTCGTGTTCGTGCGCACGAAGATCCGTTGCGAGCAGCTGTTCAAGACCCTGCGCGACCGCGGCATGGACGTCAAGGCGCTGCACGGCGACATGACCCAGGGGGCCCGGGACGGGGTGATGATCTCGTTCAAGGACGGGCGGCTGCCGTTGCTGGTGGCGACCGATGTCGCCGCTCGGGGGCTGGACATCTCCGGGGTCTCGCACGTGATCAACTTCGACGTGCCGACCTCCCCGGACGTGTACGTGCACAGGATCGGGCGGACCGGCCGGGTGGGCCGAAGCGGCCGGGCGATCACGTTCTACGAGCCGCGCCAGAAACGCGATATCCAGGCGATCGAGCGCCACGCCGGCGTCAAGCTGGCGCCGTGGGTGGAGCACGCCCACGTGGCCCCGACGCCGGTGATGGCGCGGCCGCGCCGCCATTCCAAGCCGCACGCCGCGGTCAACGGGGACGGGCCGGCGCGCAAGCTGATCGTGTCCGCCGGCCGGGCGGCGGGACTCGAGCCCTCCGACGTGATCCACGCCATCACCGCCGCCACCGGCCTCGACGGCGAGGCCGTGCGCAACGTCCGCGTGCTCGAGCGCTTCACGTTCCTGGAGGTGCCCGAGCAGGAGGCCGAACGGGTGGTCGAGCGGGTCAACGGAACCTCGTTGAACGGCGAGCCGGTCCGGTTGGAGCTGGCGGCTCGCTAGGGTGGGGCCATGAGCACCGCCAACATGCACACCAGCCAGGGGACGATCGCGCTCGAGCTCTTCGACGACGACGCGCCCAAGACCGTGGCCAACTTTCGCAAGCTCGCCGATGACGGCTTCTACGACGGGATCATCTTCCACCGGGTGATTCCGGAATTCATGATCCAGGGCGGCTGCCCGGAGGGAACGGGCACGGGCGGGCCCGGGTACAAGTTCGAGGACGAGATCAACGACCACAAGGTGGTCCGCGGCGCGATCGCGATGGCCAACGCGGGGCCGAACACCAACGGCTCGCAGTTCTTCATCGTCACCACCGACAGCGCGCCGTGGCTCGACGGCAAGCACACCGTGTTCGGCCGGGTCACCGGGGGAATGGACGCGGTCGACGCGATCGAGGCCCTGCCCACGGGCGACCGGGATCGGCCCCTGGATCCGCCGGTGATCGAGTCGATCGATCTCGACCCCGCCGCTTGACGCCCGGCCGCGCTCCGCGGCGGCCAGTGGTGGGGGCGCGAATGCGACGCGCGGGCGCCAGGTCGCGCGCTAGCGTGGGTGGCGGATGAGCGATAGCGACTCCCGGTTCTGGCACCCGTTCGCAGACATGGGTGCGGTCCGCCACGCCGAGCTCGTGCTCGAGCGCGGCGAGGACGTGTGGGTTTGGGACACCGAGGGCCGCCGCTACCTCGATGCCACCGCCAGCCTGTGGTACGCCAACGTCGGCCACGGCTGCCCCGAGATCGCGATCGCGGTGGCCGAGCAGATGGCCCAGCTGGAGGCCTACTCCGCGTTTGGAGACTTCGCCAACCGGCCGGCCCTCGAGCTGGCCGACGCGCTCGTGGAGCGGGCGCCGATGCCGGCGCGGATCTTCCTCGGCTCCGGCGGCGGCGACGCGATCGACACGGCGGCGAAGCTCGCCCGGCGCTACTGGTACGAACAGGGCGAGCCGCAGCGAACCGTGCTCATCAGCCGCACCGCCGGCTACCACGGGACCCACGGCTTCGGCACCGCGCTCGCCGGCATCCCCGCCAACCGCGAGGGTTTTGACCCGCAGGAGCAGTCGATTCAGGTTCAGCATGACTCGGTCGCGGCGATGAGCGCGGCCATCGCGGAGACCGGCGCCGATCGGATCGCCGCCGTGTTCGTGGAGCCGGTGATCGGCGCCGGCGGCGTCTACCCACCCGTCGACGGCTACATCGAGGGGGTCGCCGAGCTGTGCGAGCGCACCGGGATCCTGCTCGTGATCGACTCGGTGATCTGCGGCTTCGGCCGGCTCGGGAGCTGGTACGGGATCGAGCGCTGGAACGTCGAGCCGGCAATGATCGTGTTCGCGAAGGGAGTCACCAGCGGCTACCTGCCGCTCGGCGGCCTGGTCATCTCAGAGCGCGTGGCCGAACCGTTCTGGCGCGCGGCCGGTGGCCCGGCCTTCCGCCACGGCGCCACGTATGCCGGCCACGCGACCTGCTGCGCCGCGGCGCTGGCGAACATCGCCCTGCTCGAGCGCGACGGGCTGCTCCGGCGCGGCCAAGAGCAGGAGACCGCGCTGCTCGACACCCTGCGGCCGCTGGGTGCGCACGAGGAGGTGGCCGAGGTACGCGGGGGGGTGGGGACGATGGCCGCGGTCGAGCTCTCGGGGGATGTGCTGGAGCGTGACCCCGACGCGGTCGCCCGGGCGGCGGCCGGCGCACGCGAGGCCGGGGTGCTGGTGCGTCCGCTCGGCCGCGGGCTCGCGGTCTCCCCGCCGCTGACCGCCGAGCCGGACCATTTCGCCATGGCCGCGGACGCGATCGAGCAGGGGATCGCCCGGCTCGCCAGTCAGCCGAGCATCCGCTAGCCGGTCAGCGGTTCATGCACGCGGGAACCTGGAGTGTCCCCCACGCCCGGTCCTCGGTCGACTCGATCGGCACCAGCCGGCGCTGGAGGGTCCTGATGGCCACGACCGGGTCCTCGCCGGCGTGGAGGCTGTGGACGGTCAGCTCGAGATCGGCGAGCTCGCGCGAGAACGCATCGACCGAGGTCCTGTAGTCACCGGCGAGGTCCGCCGGCGGCCGCAGCGAGCGCAGCCGGGCGAGCTCCGGCCTGAACGCCGCGATTCCGCGGGTGAGAAACGCGGCGCCCTGCGCCGGCGCCTGGGGCATGGCGATCCGATCGGTCTGCCTCCTCGCCGCCGCGCAGACCGCCGCCGCGCGGTCGCGCAGCTGGATGTCGGACAGCTCGTTCGAGCCGCAGCCGGCCAGCAGTGCCGCCAACGGCGCCGCCAGCAGTGCCGCCCACGGCGCCGCCAGCAGGGGCGCCAGCACGGCCGCCGCGCGTCTCATCGCAGGCTGACCCCGAGCAGCTCCTCGAGCTCGGCGATCGTCTCCGCGGCGTTGGTGTGATGGACGGTGGCCATCCCCAGCTCGGCGGCCGGGGCGAGGTTGAACGGCAGGTCGTCGACGAACACGCACGAACGCGGTTCGAGCCCGAGCTGCTCGGCGCCCATCCGGTAGATCTCGGGGTCGGGCTTGCGGATCCCCACCTCGCCGGAGAGCACGACGCCGTCGAACAGCTCGTCCAGCTGCCCGCGGTCGTAGCGGCCGACTCCCCACGAGTTCGAGATCAGGCCCGTGCGCACCCCCTGCCGGCGGGCCTCGAGCACGGCGCTCACCATCGGCTGATCGGGCTTCGAGCCCGCGAACATCCGCTCGATCAGCCCGGCCGGCTCCACCCCGAGCGTGGCGGCGAACCGCGGCTCGAACTCCTCCTCGGGCAGCCTCCCGGTCTCGAGGTCGATCAGCAGCTGCCGGGAGGCGCGGTCCTCGCGGAAGCGGCGCCCGATCGTGTCCGGCGCGATTCCCTCGAGCTCGCAGAAGGAGCGGAAGGAGTCGAACAGGTTGCTGGTCAGCACGCCCCCGTAGTCGACCAGCAGACCGGCGTAGGGGCTGCCTCCGTCCTCAGAAGCCATCGCGGGTGACTTGCAGTGCACGCCGGGCGAGTTCGAGCACTCCCTCCCCGAACGACTTCAGGTACGGGTCGTCGGTGGACCCCATGACGGCGCGCTTGTAGTTGCCCTCCATGAACACGACCGCCTTCCACAGCGCCAGCGTCACGTACCAGTCGAGCGCCTGCATCGAGCGGCCCGAGCGCTCCTCGTAGCGTGCGATCAGCTGCTCACGGGTCGGGAATCCGGGCCGAGCGGTGACGTGCTGGAGGTTGAACCGGCCGATCTCATCGCCGGGCTGGGTCCAGTGGATCATCATGTACCCCACGTCGGCGAGGGGGTCTCCGATCGTGGCCATCTCCCAATCTAGGATCGCCTCGAGCCGCGCCGGCGGGCGCAGGGCGAAGATCGTGTTCCCGAGGCGAAAGTCACCGTGGACGATCGTCGCCGGCGGCGAGGCCGGGAGGTTGGCGGCCAGCCAGGCGCCGACCTCCTCGACCTCGGGCAGATCGCGGGTGCGGTTGTGCTCCCACAGGCCGGTGAAGCGCCGAAGCTGACGCTCCAGATATCCGGAGGGCTTGCCGAACCCCTCCAGGCCGACCGATGTCCAGTCGACGGCGTGAAGCTCGACCAGGGCGTCGAGGAGCTCGTCGGCGATCATCGCTCGCTGCTCCGGGTTGTCCAGGGCCGCGGGAATCTCGCTGGTCATCACGGCGCCGTCGATCCGCTCCATCACGTAGAACGGCGCGCCGATCACCGCCGGGTCCTCAGCGACGGCCAGGACCCGGGGGACGCGCACCGGAGTGGGCTCGAGCGCGCGCAGCAATCGGGCCTCGCGCAGGACGTCGTGCGCGCTCGGGGGCAGCGGTCCCCGCGGCGGCCGGCGCACCACGACGCCGGTGGACAGCGCGAAGGTCACGCACGAGTGGCCCTCCCCGATCGGCGCCGCGTCGAGATCGGCGGGCGCCTCGAGGCCGTGTGCGGCCAGGAACTCGCGCAGCGGGTCGAGCACGAGCAGCGGCTCGCGGTCGTTGGCCGCGCCCTCCTCGTGGGTGCGGACGACGTCGTCTGGTGCCGGCGCGGTGACCATGCCCGCTGGGCAGCGTAGCGGGGCGGATCGGTGCGCAGGCGGCAGCTACCCTCGATGAACATGCCCGAGCTGCCCGAGGTCGAGATCACCGCGCGCCTGATCGGCGCCGCCGCGGCCGGCGGCGTCGTGGAATCGGCGCTGGCGCCGGGGATCAACGCGCTGAAGAGCTATGACCCGCCGCTGACCGCGCTCGAGGGCGCGACGATCGAGCGGATCGGCCGGCGCGGCAAGCTGTTCCTGATCGAGTTCGACCGGGAGCTGACGATGGTGGTGCATCTGATGTCGGCGGGCCGGCTTCAATTGTTCGACACGCGCGCCTCGCTCCGCGATCGCACGTCGCGGCTGTTGGTCCGGCTCGGGGACGGTCGCGAGCTGCGACTGCGCGAGTTCGGCACCCGGCAGCGGGCGTGGACCAAGGTGCTGCGCTCCGAGGAGGTGCCGGGCGAGGAGACCGTGCAGGAGCTCGGGCCGGAGGCGTGGCCCGACCCGCCGGCGTTCGCCGAACTGCTCGATCAGCCGCGGCCCCTGTACGCGCTCCTGCGCGACCAGCACGTGATCGCGGGGATCGGTCGCTCCTGGGTGGACGAGATCCTCCACACCGCGCGGCTCTCGCCGTTCAAGCGCGGCTCGGACCTCGAGCCGGATGAGGCCGAACAGCTGCGGGCGGCCACGGTCCGCCGGCTCGGCGAGGCGATCGCGTACTACGAGCAGACGATCGCCCTGCCGATCCCCGACAAGCTGCCGATGCCGCTCACCGTGCACCGCCGCAACGGCGAGCCCTGCCCGCGCTGCGGCGACCGCCTGGAGGCCGTGTTCTACGAGGACTACGTGATGTGCTACTGCCCGACCTGCCAGACCGAGGGCAAGCTGCTCAAGGACCGGCGCCTGTCACGGCTGCTCAAGTAGCGATCAGCCAGCGATTGTGCCCCGACCCCCCGGTCCACGAGCGGTCCTGAGGGAGCAGCTTGCGCTGGGTCACGATCACCGGCGCATACCCCGCCGCCAGAAGGGCATCGGCGCAGGCGACCTCGAGCTCCAGCGAGTGGGTCTCGACGATCAGATGCGGGCGCAGCCGCGCGAGCGTGTGCGCGGCGCCGGCCAGCACCTCGAACTCGGCGCCCTCGACGTCGACCTTCACCAGGCACCCGGTGGCCCCCGCGTCGGCCCAGTCCGCGAGCTCGTCGTCGAGCGTCACCACTCCCGGCCCGGATCGGGCGCCGACGGCGACCGGGCGGAGCTCGACCAGCGTCGCCAGCTTCGGGTTGAGCGCCAGGTTGCGGCGTACGCGCGCGAGCGCCTCGACATCGGGGTCGTAGCTGAGCACAGGGGCGCGGGCCAGCTTCGCGAACGTGAGTGCGTAGTAGGCGTTGTAAGCGCCGACATCCACGCAGCGGGTACCGGTCCGGCAGAACCGTCTGACCCAGGGCGCCAGCTCGGACTCGAACAGCCCCACCCACTGATCGAGCGACACGTGCGGATCGGCCTCCAGCCGGATTCCCGCGGCGGGACCGAGCGGCAGCCGTCGGGTGGCGCCGGGGCGCGGCTCCAGCATCCGTCGCGCCAGGCGGCGCGCCGGCGTCAACCGTCGTCCCCGCCGGCCACGGCGAGCGAAGGTAGCTGCTCGGGGCATGGAGCCACGGCCGGAAGCGTAGTCGCCTCGCCTGGCCTCCCGATTAGCATCACGCCATGGTGCAACCAGGAGATCCGGCCCCCGACTTCACCCTTTCCGACCAACACGGCAACCCGGTCTCGCTCTCGGGCCTGCGTGGGAAGACCGTCGTGCTGTACTTCTACCCCAAGGCTGACACCCCGGGATGTACGACCCAGGCGTGTGGGGTGCGGGACCACCGGGCCGACTACGAGCGCAGCGACGCCCTGGTGCTCGGAGTCTCACCTGATCCGGTGGACCCGATCGCGGCCTTCGACGAGAAGTACGGCCTCGGGTTTCCGCTGCTGTCCGACGCGGACCATTCGGTGGCGGAGGCCTACGGCGTGTGGGTCGAGAAGCACCGCTACGGCCGGACGTACATGGGCAACGAGCGCACGACGTTCGTGATCGGTCCCGACGGCACGGTCAGGGACGTGCATCGGAACGTCAAGCCTGCCGAGCACGACGACCTGGTGCTGGGAACGCTCGCCCGGGCCTCTTAGGACAGCCCCTCGCGCGCCTCGCGCACGAGCGTGACCGCCTCGGGGAAGACCGTCGCCATCACCGAGCGAAGCTGCTCGGCCTGCTGCTCGGTGGTCCCCTGGATGTTGACGCGGTTCATCGCCGCGACGGTCAGATCGACGGCCAGCTTGATCGCGTTGTCGGCCCAGGCCAAGCGCTGCGCGCCCTGCATCTGCTCGGCGAACTCCCCGAGCCGGCGCTGGAGCTCGTCGGGATCTCCGAACAAACCACCGAAGCCACTTCCTTCCATACGCCAATGGTAGCTCGGCCGACCATCGCGCTCGCGGCTAGCATTGCTGCGCGATGAGCGCCCAGGACCAGCTCGCCTACGAATCACGGGTGCGGCCTCGCCAGACGGTGGTGGCCGGGCTGGCGGCGCTGCTGCTGGTCGCGGCCGCGGGCGTGCAGCTGATCGGGCCGCAGGCGCACGTCTCGGAGCTGACGGTTCAGCTGATCCTCCTCAACAAGCGCTTTCCCCTCGACCTGATCGGGGCCGTCTTCCAGAGCCTGGGCGTGCTGGCGTTCGTGTGGACGCTCGCCTTCATGTTCGACCTGACCCGGGCGCGCCGACCCGAGACCACGACGGTCACGCGGATCGTCGTGATCGTCGCCGGCGTGGTGTCGGCCGTGGGAGCGGTCATCTACGCCTCCGTGCTCGCGGTCAAGGCGCACCAGTTCGTGACCAGCGGCACCCAGACCTACCCCCAGGCCAAGCACCTCACCGGCGGCGCCGCGCTGCCGGTGCTTCAGACGCTGGACATCGCCGCGCAGTTCGCGTTCGATATCGGGCTCATCCTGATCGCGCTCAACGCGATGCGCGTCGGTCTGCTGACGCGGTTCATGGGCTACTGCGGGGTGATCGTGGGCATCGCCGGCATGCTGCTGATCGGCTCCGCGCCGGCCGCCGCGCTGCAGGTGTTCTGGATGGGTGCGCTGGCGATCCTGTTCGCCCGGCGCTGGCCGGGTGGCGAGCCGCCCGCCTGGAGGACCGGCCAGGCCGAGCCGTGGCCGACCTCGCAGGAGCTGCGCGCGCAGCGGACCAGGGCTCGGGGGCCCGGATCGGGCGCAGCCGCGCCGCGCGTGAAGCCCGCGCCGGCGCCGGCGGCGGAGCCGGTCGGCGCTTCCTCGGCCTCGCGGACCCGCGCCAGCACGCCGAAGCGCAAGCGCAAGCGCCGCCACTGACGGCGGGGGCGGGGCCGCCTGGTCAGTCAGGCGGTCGCCGTTCGTCGTACATCCAGCCCGTTCGCGGCTCTGATCAGCCGTTCACCGATCCGCGCGTTGCCGCCGCCTCGGCTCCGGGTCAAAGTTGATCATTACTCGTCAAACTCCAATCAGGAGGGATAGATGGAAGCTGCTCGTGTTCCAGGGCGTGAGGCCGACGTAGCGCCGGCCCCCGCAGCGACAGAGCCGACGGGCGGACTGATGGCGGGCTGGACCCCGGCTGACCCGGGCCCCCTGGGGCTGGCGGGATTCGCCGGCACGACGTTCGTGCTCAGCCTGATCAACGCCGATCTGGTCGGAAACGGGTCGCTGGTCGGCGGCGGTCTGTTGCCCCTGGTCGCGTCGCTCGCGCTGGCCTATGGCGGCATCGCCCAATTCGTGGCCGGGATCTGGGAGTTCCGGACCGGCAACACGTTCGGTGCGGTCGCGTTCTGCTCCTACGGAGCGTTCTGGATCTCCTTCTTCCTCATCGTGCAACTCGGCGTGCCCGGGATCGTCGCCGCGAAGGCGACGGGCGAGCTGTTCAGCGGGCTCGGGCTGTACCTGTGGATGTGGGGGATCTTCACCGCCTACATGTTCATCGCCTCGCTGCGGACGACCGGCGCTGTGGCGCTGGTGTTGCTGCTGTTGGCGATCACATACATCATTCTCGGCATCGGCAACTCGGCCCTGGCCGGGACCACCAGCGTCACCAACGGCACAATCAAGCTCGGCGGCTATTTCGGGATCGCCACCGCGATCGCCGCTTGGTACGCGTCGTTCGCGGCGGTTATCAACTCGACCTTCGGTCGCGTGATGCTGCCGGTGTTCCCGCTGCGGCGGCCGTAAGCGCTGGAACCGACCGAGAGGAAGGGGCTGTACCAGAGCTGCGTTCTCAGGTAGAAATACAGACAAAATCGCCGTAAATCTGCAGAAGCTGGGGCGCCGGCGCTCATGCCGGCGCCCCTAGCTGCGCAGCACGGGGCTCAAGACACAAGGAGAGGGTTTCATGGCGGAGACGACAGACGCGGCAACGAGTGCCCAGGAAGCGGACTCAGGCCTGTCCGAGGCGCAGATCGCGGTCCATTGGCGCGAGGAGGAGTACTACCCGCCTCCGGAGGCGTTCGCGGCCCAAGCGAACGCCAAGGACCCCGCGATCCTCGAGCGCTTCAGCGAGGAGCACTTCCCGGACTGCTTCACCGAGTACGCCGAGATGCTGAGCTGGGATCGCAAGTGGGACACGATCCTGGACACCAGCAATCCGCCGTTCTTCAAGTGGTTCGTCGGGGGGCGCCTGAACGCGTGCACCAACTGCGTCGATCGCCATCTCGAGACGCGCGGCGATCGCAGCGCGATCACCTGGGTGCCCGAGCGCGAGGAGGACGACACCGAGGAGATCACCTACTCGGACCTGCACCGGCGCGTCAACGAGTTCGCCGCCCTGCTGAAGGAATTCGGCGGCGTGCAGACCGGCGACCGCGTGACCTTCCACCTGCCGATGGTGCCCGACCTGCCGGTGTCGATGCTCGCCTGCGCCCGCCTCGGCGTGATCCACTCCGAGGTGTTCGGCGGCTTCAGCGGCGCCGCCTGCGGCCAGCGCATGGCCGACTCGGGGAGCAGGATCCTCGTGACGATGGACGCCTACTACCGGGGCGGGGAGCTGATCGATCACAAGGTCAAGGCCGACGAGGCGATCGAGGAAGCCCGCAAAGAAGGCCTCGAGGTCGAGAAGGTCCTGGTCTGGCGCCGCCACCCCGGCGCCTATAACTCGAAGAGCCCGATGGTCGAAGGCCGCGACTTCTTCGTCGACGAGCTGCTCGAGCAGTACCGGGGCCAGCAGGTCGAGCCCGTGTCGCTGCCGGCGGAGGCAACGCTGTTCTTGATGTACACGAGCGGGACGACGGGCCGCCCGAAGGGCGCGGAGCACTCGATCGGCGGCTACCTGGCCTACGTGGCCGGCACGTCGAAGTACTACCAGGACATCCATCCCGACGACACCTACTGGTGCTTCGCCGACATCGGCTGGATCACCGGGCACTCGTACATCGTTTACGGGCCGCTGGCGCTCGGGACGACCACGGTCATGTACGAGGGCGTGCCCACGTATCCCGATCCGGGCCGTCCGTGGCGGATCGCCGAGAAGCTCGGGGTCGACATCTTCCACACGGCGCCGACCACGATCCGGATGCTGCGCAAGGTGGGTCCGGACGAGCCGGCCAAGTACGACTACCACTTCAAGACGATGACGACGGTCGGTGAGCCGATCGAGCCCGACGTGTGGCGGTGGTACTACGAGGTCGTCGGCAAGGGCGAGGCGGCGATCACCGACACCTGGTGGATGACCGAGACCGGCGGCTTTCTGGGCAGCACGCTGCCCGGGCTGCAACCGATGAAGCCGGGCAGCTGCGGGCCCGAGGCCCTGGGCATCTATCTGGCCATCTACGACGACAACGGCGACGAGGTCCCCAAGGGCTCGGGCAAGGCCGGCAACATCTGCGTCCGCAACCCCTGGCCCGGCAGGATGCTCACGGTGTGGGGTCAGCCCGAGCGGTTCATCGACACCTACTACGCCAAGTACCGCAAGGACCCCGACAGCAAGGACTGGCACGATTGGCCGTTCTTGTGCGGCGACGGCGCGGTCCAGGCCGAGGATGGCTACTACCGGATCCTCGGCCGGATCGACGACGTGATCAACGTCGCCGGGCACCGGCTCGGGACCAAGGAGCTCGAGTCCGCGGCGATCCAGGTCGACGAGGTCGCCGAGGCCGCCGCCGTGCCCGTCGTCGACGAGGTCCGCGGCAAGGTCGTCGAGATGTACATCGCGCTCAAGCCCGGGTACGAGCCGAGCAAGGCGATCGAGCAGAAGGTCACCGCCATGATCGAGAAGGACATCGGGAAGATCGCCAAGCCCAAGAACGTGTGGGTCGTGCCCGACATGCCCAAGACCCGCTCAGGCAAGATCATGCGCCGGGTGATCGCCGGGATCTCGAACTTCGCCGATGTCGGCGACGTCACCACGCTGGCCAATCCCGAGGTCGTGGAGCAGATCCGCATCCACGTGCAGAGCGAGAAGGTGTCCCACGGGGACACGCCGCGGGAGCTCTCCGAGCAGGAGAAGCAGGAGATCGCGGCGTTCGGGCGCGCGGAGTAGACCGCCCCTCGACACCCCCGTCAGATGCGTTGCGCCCGGGCCGAGACCGGGCGCAACGCGTTGGTGCTCGGGGCGCCGATTTTGGGTAGAAGCGAGGTATGGCAGATACCGCAAACATCCCGCAGACACTCGAGGCGCAGCTCGATGAGCTCCTCGAGGTCGAGAAGTTCGAGCCGCCGGAGGCTTTTCGCAAGGACGCGCTGCTGACCGATCCGTCCGTTTACGAGGAGGCGGAGAAGGATTGGCAAGGGTGGTGGTTGAAGCAGGCCAAGGAACTGCACTGGTTCAACGAGCCCACGGAAACCCTCGACGACTCCGACCCGCCGTTCTACAAGTGGTTCAAGGACGGCAAGCTCAATGCGTCCTACAACTGCCTCGACCGCCACGTCGAGGAGGGCAACGGCGATCGCGTCGCCTTCCACTGGCGTGGCGAGGAGGGCGAGGAACGCGATCTCACGTATTCAGATCTGCACCGCGAGGTGCAGAAATTCGCCAACGCGCTAAAGGATCTGGGCATCAAGAAGGGCGACATCGTGGGGATCTACCTCCCGATGATTCCGGAGGTCGTGGTGGCGATGCTGGCGTGCGCGCGAATCGGCGCCCCCCACAACGTCGTCTTCGGCGGGTTCTCCGCCGATTCGGTCCGGGAGCGGATGGAGTTTTCCGAGGCCAAGGCGCTCGTCACCGTCGACGGCGCCCGCCGCAAGGGCAAGACCGCGCCGATCAAGGAACAGGTCGACAAGGTGATGGCCGACCTCGACAGCCTGGAGCACATCATCGTGGTGCGTCACACCGAGACCGACTGCGAGATGAAGGACGGCCGCGACGTCTGGTACCACGAGGTGATGGATAACGCGGACGAGGAGTGCCCGGCGGAGGAGCTCGAGGCCGAGCACCCGCTGTACGTGCTGTACACGAGCGGCTCGACCGGCAAGCCGAAGGGCGTCGTGCACACGACCGGCGGCTACATGACCGGCGTGTCGGCGACGCACCGCTACGTGTTCGACCTGCACCCCGATCAGGACGTGTACTGGTGCTCGGCCGACGTTGGCTGGGTCACCGGCCACTCCTACATCGTCTACGGGCCGATGGCCAACGGCGCTACCAGCGTGATGTTCGAGGGCGCGCCCGACTACCCGCACAAGGGCATCTGGTGGGAGCTGTGCGAGCGCTACGGCGTGACGATCTTCTACACCGCGCCGACGGCGATTCGCGCCTGCATCAAATGGGGCGTCGAGCACGTCGAGAAGCACAACCTCGACAAGCTGCGGCTGCTCGGCACCGTGGGCGAGCCGATCAACCCCAAGGCCTGGCTGTGGTACTACAAGGTGGTCGGCGGCGAGCGCTGCCCGATCGTCGACACCTGGTGGCAGACCGAGACCGGCGCGATCATGATCACGCCCCTGCCCGGGATCACCGAGACAAAGCCGGGCTCGGCGACCCAGCCGTTCCCGGGTGTCGCCGCCGATGTCGTCGACGAGCGCGAGGGCACGCCGGTCGACGACGGCCAGGGCCTACTCGTGCTCACCCGCCCGTGGCCGGCGATGCTGCGCACGCTGTACAAGGAGGACGACCGATTCGTCGAGGTCTACTTCTCGAAGTTCGGCAAGGAGACCTATCTGGTCGGCGACGCCGCGCGCAAGGACAAGGATGGCTACTTCTGGATCATCGGGCGGATCGACGACGTCGTGAACGTCTCCGGCCACCGCCTTTCGACCGCCGAGGTCGAGTCGGCGATCGTCTCGCACCACCAGGTCGCCGAAGCGGCGGTGATCGGGCAGGCCGACGACGACAGCGGCCAGGCGATCTGCGCCTTCGTGACCCTCGAAGGGGATCTCGAGGGCTCCTCCGAGCTCGAGAAGGAGATCCGCGACCACGTTGGCAACAAGATCGGGAAGTTCACGCGGCCCAAGCGGATCATCTGGGCCGACGATCTGCCGAAGACCCGGTCGGGGAAGATCATGCGCCGGCTGCTGCGCGACATCGCCGAAGGCCGCGCCCTGGGAGACGTCACCACGCTGCGCGATCCGGACGTGATGTCGCAGCTGGAATCGAAGATCACGGAAGAGCAGTCCGAGGAGGAGTAGGCGCGTCCAGGGGGGCGCGCCGCCGCTTCGGGCGCGCGTCCCCCGGCCTACACCGCCAGCTGCGCTACACCGCCAGGCGCTTGGCCAGCTCCGCCGCGTGGCGGCGGGCGATGGGGATCGTCTGCCCGTCGGCGAAGGCGAGCTCGGCGGTGCCGCCGAGCTGGGGCCTGAGCTCCACCGCCTTGGGGAGGTTGGCCACGTATTGGCGGTGGACGCGGACGAAGCCGAACTGCTCCCAGCGGCGTTCGATCTCGACCAGCGTGGCGCGGAGCAGGTAACGGCCATCCTCGGTGACGATCCGGACGAAGTCGCCGTGGGACTGGATGTAGAGGATCGAGCTGCGCGCGATCAGGCGGGTCGAGCCGGTGCGGACGCCCGCCACCGCGACCATCTCGCTGTCGGTGGGAGGGTGCGCTGGCCGGCGGGCACCGCCGTTGTCGGCCTCCTGGCGGCCGGCATCGACGGCCGTGACCACGCGATCCAGGGCCTCCTCCACCCGCACCCGGCTGACCGGCTTGCGCAGGTAGTCGAGGGCGTGGAGCTCGAACGCGTCGACGGCCGCGGTGTCGTAGGCGGTCACGAACACGAGCTGCGGCGGCTCGCTGAACCGGCGCAGCACCCGCGCCAGCTCGACGCCGTCGAGGTCGGGCATCCGCACATCGAGGAAGATCGCGTCGTAGCGCTGGCCCGAGGCTTTCAGCAGCGCATCGTGACCGTCGAACGCGCACTCGACCTCCTCGACGTGCGGGAATGTCCGCAGCAGCCGGGCCAGGTCCTCGAGCTGGGTGCGCTCGTCGTCGACGGCGAGGATCGTCAGCCCATCTGACTTCACGCCAGGCTCACCAGCTCGTGCTTCGCGCTCTCGCCTCGCAGGTTGGGCACGGTCATGACCACGGTCGTGCCCTGGCCGAGGCGCGACTCGATCCGCAGCGCGTAGCGGTCGCCGAACGTAGCCCGGAGCCTGGCGTCGACGTTCGAGAGCCCGATGCCGCCGCCGGCGCCGGCCAGCACCTGCGGCACGCGCTCGGGCTCGATTCCGCGGCCGTCGTCGCCCACCCGCAGCTCGATGTCTCCGCCACTGGCCACGGCGCTGAGCTGCACCCTTCCGGTCCCCGCGCGCAGCTCCACGCCATGGCGGACCGCGTTCTCGACCAGCGGCTGCACGGACATCGCCGGCACCACCGCGCTGCGGGTCTCCTCGGGGACGTCGATGGTGACGTGCAAGCTGCCCCGGAAGCGGGCCTGCTCCAGCCGCAGGTAGCGCTCGACGTGATCGAGCTCCTCGCCCAGGGTCACGTACGAGCGACCGTCGCGGAACAGGTACCGGGTGAACTCGGCGAAGTCGATCAGCAGCTCGCGGGCCTCCTCGGGTCGGGCATGGATGTCGCCGGCGACGGCGGCGAGCGCGTTGTAGATGAAGTGCGGCGAGATCTGGGCCCGCAGCGCTCGCAGCTCGGCCTGGGCCAGCCGCTCCTCGTGGTCGGCGAGCACGGACAGCTCGACCTGGGCCGAGACCAGGCTCGCGGCCTCCTGGACGACGCGCAGCTCGGCGTGGCTGGGCCGGCCCGGCGAGCGGTAGAACGCGATCAGCGTCCCGGCCCGCTTGCCCTGGACGATCATCGGCGCCAGCACCGCCGATTTCAGCGGGCAGGTGGGATCGGAGGAGATCAGCCTCGGGACGATGTGCAGGCGATCGTCGCGGGTCTGGGCGAGGAGCCGCGAGAGCAGGTCACCGGGGCGCACCTGCTCCCGCCCCTCGCCGTCGATGGCCAGCACCGCGCACGTGTCCGCCAGCGCGATCGCCGCCGCGCCGGTCAGGGCCCGGAGGTGGGGGACGGCCTGGCCGGCGGATCGCGGGCTCAGGCCGCGGCGCAGGTGCGGGAGCGTCGAGGTGGCGGCGTGCAGCGCCGACTGCATGCCAACCGCCTCGGGCGCGCGGGCCGCGCGCGGCTGGCGGATGAACTTCCATGCTGTGGCCAGGATTGCGACGATCCCGATCCCAACCAGGACACCCAGTGCGAGGCTCATGGCAGGTAGGGCATTAGCTTACCTGCGGGTTGAGTCAGAACCCGCAGGGCGCGATGATACGGCCATGAACACCGCAACGACCATCTCCTCCTACGAAGACGCAGTCGCTCAGCACCGCTGGGTGGTGCCGGAGCGCTACAACATCGCCACCGACATCTGCGACCGGCATCCGCGCGACAAGCTCGCGATGGTCCACGAAGACTTCCGGGGCAATGTCCGGCGGGTCGACTGGGGAGAGCTCCAGGACGCCTCGAACCGCTTCGCCAACGTGCTGGCCGCGCACGGCGTGGAGAAAGGGGACCGGGTGGCGATGCTGCTGCCGCCGACTCCCGAGACCGCGGCCGCGTTCTTCGGCACCTGGAAGGTGGGGGCGATCCTGCTGTCGATGTCCGTCCTCTACGGCGATGAGGGGATCCGCCACCGCCTGACCGACTCGGGGGCCAAGGTGCTGGTCACCAACCAGGCCAACGTGGCCCGGATCGAGCGCTCGCTGGTCGAGCACATCCTGATCCTCGACGACGAGCTGCTGGCGAAGGGCTCGACCTCGTTCCAGGTGCTCGACACCGCTGCCGACGATCCCGCGCAGCTCTACTACTCCTCGGGCACGACGGGACTGGCCAAGGGCATTCTCCACGCCCACCGCTACGTCCTCGGCCACGAGGAGTTCATCTACTGCCACGACGTTCGCGACGGGGAGGTGTTCCACGGCATGGGCGAGTGGGCGTGGGCCGCGGGCATCTGCCCTCTGATCGGGCCCTGGCGCCTGGGCGCGGTGCAGGCCGTCTTCCAGCGCGAGGGCGGGTTCGATCCCCACAAGCAGCTCGACTTCCTCTCCCGCCACGAGGTCACGAACGTGTTCGGCACTCCGACCGCGATCCGCTCGATGATGTCGATCGCCGACGCCGGCACCCGGCATCCGCAGAAGTTCAGGATCGTCTGCTCGGCCGGCGAGCCGCTGAACCCGGAGGCAATCCGCTGGTTCCGCGAGCAGTACGGGATCACCGTGCTCGACTACTACGGCCTGACCGAGTCCTATCCGCTGTGCGCGAACTACCCGTTCATGGAGGTCCGCGAGGGCTCGATGGGCAAGCCGATGCCCGGTTGGGAGGTGGCGATCCTGGACGAGGACGAGCGCCCCGTGGCCGCCGGCGAGCGGGGGGAGATCTGTCTGAAGGCCCGGTCGAACCCGCACTACCCGCTGGGCTACTGGAACCGGCCCCCGGAAGACTCAGAGGAAGTGTTCGGCGGGGAGTGGTTTCACACCAAGGACGCGGCCCGGACCGACGACGACGGCTACTTCTGGTACGAGGGCCGGGCCGACGACGTGATCATCTCGGCGGGCTACCGGATCGGGCCGTTCGAGGTCGAGTCGGCGTGTCTCGAGCATCCTGCCGTGGCCGAGGCCGCCGCAGTCGCGTTCCCGGACGAGCGGCGCGGAAACCTGGTCAAGGCGTTCGTGGTCCTGGCCGAGGGGCACCAGCCCTCGGACGCGCTGGAGGAGGAGATCAAGGCGTTCGTGCGCGAGCACCACTCGGCCTACGCCTACCCCCGGATCATCGAGTTCGTCCCCGATCTGCCGAAGACCCTGACTGGCAAAATCCGGCGGATCGAGCTGCGCCAGCGCGACCAGAGCGGCTAGTCCGGGGCGGACACGTGGCGGCACTCGGCAGCGGCCGAGTCAGGCACGGCAAGGCGACGATGACGATGCGTGAGCTCAGGCGCATCAGCCGCGGCACGTGGACGATCACCGTGGTGCTGTCCCGGCCGCACAAGGCAGCCGCGACCACGAGGATGAAACTGCGGATGACCTAGAGACGCCTAGGTCATCCGTCAGGCATCCGAGCGAGCCCCCGATCCGCGCCCGCGGGTCGGGGGCTCGCGCTTGGATGACACTACTTCTTCGACACCCGATGCCCGGCGGCGTTGAGCGCGTACCAGCGGCCGCCGGCCTGGAGGATCCCGGCGCCGAACACGTTGCCCGGCTTGCCGTCGCCGATGTAGGTGTAGAGCGGGTGGCCGGCGTAGGTGACCTGTTGGCGCCCGTTGGGCAGCGTGATCGCGCCGAGCAGGGAGCGGCGAACCCCCTTGCCGGCGATCGGCTTGCCGCTCGTCTTCACCACCGGCCACACCGTGATGCAGTTGGCGTGGCCGAAGCAGTTGTCCTTGTTGCGCGTGTCCTTGGCGAACTCGTACAGGGTGAAGCCGCGGGAATTGACCAGGACCTTCCCAATCTTGGTCTTTCGCAGATCGATCTTCGCGCGCCTGCCGCCGGCGATTGCCATGCCCGCGGTGGCGAGACCGAGGACGGCCACGGCCAGCAAGATGATGATGCGCTTCAAGGGAACCCACCTCCGGGTATTCGTTTTTGCGCCTGCCCAGTGGGACGCTATCGAGTCAGCTGTCCTTCCGCGCCGGCGGCTATCGAGTCGGCTGTTCTTCCGCGCCGACGGTATTCAGGACCGCGCCGCCGCGCGGGCGTGCGAGCGCATCTCGGCCAGTATCCGCTCGAGCCGAGGCTCGGTCTCGCGGTCGACGTGGACCATCGCCGCGGCCACGGCGGGGTGGACGGTGGCGATCTGGGCGTGCATCTCGTGGGCGATCGCCCGGTAGCTCGGGTGGCCCTCCTGGCCCGAGCGCAGCTCGATCAGCTGCATGGCCTCGCGGGCGTTGAGGTCGAGGATGTAGCGGATCCGGTAGCCGAGGCACAGAGCGTAGGGGGCGGCTGTCGCCAGGCCCCGGTCGACCAGACGGTGGTACTCGGTGCTCGAGAGCTCGAGCGCGCGCCGGTACTGTTCGCCACAGCCGGCCAGCTCGACCTGGTCTGGCACGCCGGCGCCGAGCGCGGGGCTGAACGCCTGCCATTGGACGGTGAGCATGCGGTGGCGCTGGAGATCTCTGAACGCGCCGTAGTCGGAGACGATCTCAAACCGGTACCGGAGCGCTTCCAGGCCACGACCGGGTCGGTGGCGCCGGTTGGCCCGGTGACCGGCGAGGTCGCCCAGCAGGACGGCGCGCTCGTCGGAGTCGAGCGCGGCGATCGCCTCCCGGGCCGCCTGCTCCGAGCAGGCGCTCGATTCGAACAGCAGCGCCGCGAGCAGGTCGTCCTCGTCGCCCTCCACGGCCAGCAGTCGCACGGAGGGACCTTCGGCAGTCTCGCCCTCGTCGAGGCCAAGCCGCCTGGCCCAGTGCTCGCCCGCGTGGGCGCGGGATTCGAGATACGCGACCCACTCCCCGCCCCGGTCCGGCCGCTGCACCCGAGCTACGAAGCTCGGGATCACGGCCCTGAGCTCATCCAGGATCATCTGGCCGTAGGACCTCGCCTCGGGGAGCGGGTGCGCCAGCAGGTGGAGGATCAGCTGCTCATAGGTCTGGCCGGTGGCGAAGATGCCCATGTGCGACAGCGAGCCGGCCGGCAGCAGCCCGCGCAGCAGATCGAGCGCCTTGGCCTTGATCGCCCGCGCGTGCGCCGCCGGCGCCTCCCCGGCGGCGATCGGGAACTCCCGCTCCGCCCAGGCGGCCACGCGCGGAAGCGCTCCCGCGTAGATCTCGAACAGCTGGTCCATGGCTCGCCCGTACTCGGGCCCGAGCTCGGGGTCCCGGTAGTAGCGGTAGCCGCCTGGCGGGTCGGGCATCGGGGCGTCGTAGGCGATGTATCGCGTGGACTGCTCGAGATAGGCGCCCAGCCGGGGCCGCTGCAGGATCTTCGTGAGCACGTTGGAGACCCACTCGCAGGCGACGTGGGCCCCGCCCAGCTGCGCCACCGAGTCGTCGCCGTAGCCGACGAAGATCCGCTCGTAGAGCTGGGCCGCTCGCTCGCCTTCCGCGCCCTCCCAGGCCGTCGAGAGGGCCGGAAGGCCAGGCGCGAACTCGTCGAGAAACAACCGCCTGAGCGTTCCCGGGTAGCGCGAGTAGCGGGCGAACAGCGCTCCCTTGACCGTCTCCGGCAGATTGACGAGCGCGAACACCGGTCGGTCGAGGTTGGTGAAGTGCGGGCTCAGGCGCCGGCGCTCGGACTCGGTGAAGCTCTCGAGCGGATATTGCACGGGCGGCTGATCGTAGCGACGGCCTCGGCGGTGGCGTGGCTCCCGCCGGCGCCGGGGCCGCGGCCCGTGCGTCACCGGGCGTTCTGCACCCGTGGGCGCGGCCCGTGCGTCACCCGGCGTTCTGCGGATGCCCGGTCGCCTGCGAGTCCTCGCCGGCGCCGCCGCGACGCCCGCTTCCGTGTGACTCGCCGGCGCCACCCTCCTCATCGTCGGCGCGCCGCGAGCCGCCGCCACGCTCCTCATCGTCGGCGCGCGGTGAGCCGCCGCCGGTGCTGGCGCCTCCGCCGGTGCTGGCGCCTTCGCCTTCGGGAGCTCCCGGCTCCTCCTGGTTCTGGTCGGAGACGGTGCCCGGCGGCTCCTGGCTGCCGTAGGTCTCCTCGGTGTCGGAGCGTCGCTCTTCCATGCTGCCCCGGCTACCCCGAGTGCACGGCAGGGAATCCGCGCCACCGCGAACTTTGGCGTTCTGGTTCCGGGGGGTGGAACTCAAGCGCCAAGGTTCGCCCTCCCGGACGCCAAGCGCCAAAGTTCGCCCTCCCGGACGCGCAACCCCCTAGAAGATTCCCGCGATCGCGTTGCCGGCGTGCGCCGCCAGGTTGAACAGCGGGGAGGGGAAGATCCCGAACACGATGCTGGCGGCGGCGAACACGACCGCGACGAAGACAACCTCGAGGTGAGGGAACACGCCGGCCGCCGCGCCACCGGCGCCAGAACCGGTCGCGGCCCCCGGGACCCCCGCGCCGCCGGCGCCAGAGCCGGCCGCGCCCGCCGCCGCGCCCGCGCCGCCCGCCTCACCGGGCTCCGCATCGGCCTCCGGCGCGCCGCCGGCGATCGGCGCCAGGACCACCTCGCCACCGGCCCCCGGCACCGTGGCCCCGGCGCCGCCGCTCATCCAGATCGCCGCCACGACGCGCAGGTAGTAGCCCAGCGAGATCATCGAGCCGACCACGAGCACGATCGCCAGCCACGTGTAGCTGCCGGCGACGAGCGCGTGGATGAGCTGGAACTTGCCGATGAAGCCGACCGTGCCCGGGATCCCGGCGAGGGCGAGCATGGCGATCGTCATCGGCCACGCCAGCCACGGCGAGCGGCGCCCCAGCCCGGCCAGCGCCCCGATGTCGTCTCCGACCGGCGTGGAGACGGCGTCGTCGCGCTCGACGGCGACGATCACCGCGAACGCGGCCATGTTCATGGCCAGATAGACCATCAGGTAGAGAACCGTGGCGTCGACCCCGAGCTTGGTGCCCACGACCACGCCCCCGAGCATGTAGCCCGCCTGGGCCACGCCCGAGTATCCGAGCAGCCGCTTCATCGAGGATTGGCCCAGCGCGCCGACGTTGCCGACCACGATCGTGATCGCCGCCACCGTGGCCAGGATCGGGGCCCAGGTGTTCTGGGCGCTGATCGCGGCGACGTCGAAGAAGCGCAGGAACACGCCGAGCGCCGCCGCCTTGGTCGCGGTGGCCATGAAGCCGGTGATCGGGGTCGGCGCCCCCTCGTAGACATCCGGCGTCCACTGGTGGAAGGGGGCCACCGAGGCCTTGAACGAGAAGCCGACGACCACCAGCCCGAGCCCGAGCAGCAGGAGCGGGTCGGTGGCGACGCTGCCCCGCGAGAGGGCGGCGGCGATCCCCGAGAAGTCGGTCGAGCCGGTGGCGCCGTAGATCAGCGACAGGCCGTAGACGAGCGTCGCCGCGCCGACCGAGCCGATCACCAGGTACTTGAGGCCGGACTCGAGCGAGCCCTCACGGCGGAACTCCGAGGCGCACAGGATGTAGAGCGGAATCGAGAGCAGCTCGAAGCCGACGAACAGCGTGATCAGGTTCTGGGCCGAGACGAGGATCCCCATTCCCAGCACGCTGAACAGCAGCAGCGAGTTGTACTCGCCCTGGCCGGCCGATCGTGTCGCCGCTCCCCGCCATGACAGGAGCACGGCGGCGAACGCCGAGACGGCGAAGACCAGATCGAGCACGATCGCCAGTCCATCGACCGCCAGCGCGCCCGAGATGATGTGCGCGGGGTGATTCAGCCGCGCGATCTCGAGGCCGATGGCGACGCCGAGCGTGGCCAGCGTCAGCGCCGGGACGATCTGCTCGCGGACGCCACGGTGGCTCAGCAGCCCGACGAGCAGGACGACCAGCGCGCCGGCGGCCAGCGCCACCAACGGCGACAGGCTGGCCCAGTCGATGTGCGGGCCCTTGATGTGGGCGGCGGCGAGCACGATCATCGCGAGGCCAACCTGACCACCGCGGTGGCGGCGACGGACGCCTTGGCCGTGAGCTCGGTGCGCTTGAGCACGAACTGGGGATAGAAGGCCAGCACCAGGATCACCGCCACCAGCGGCACCAGCACCACGCCGTCGGCGAAGCGGACCTCCCGCGAGGCGACCCCCGGCCCGACCCGGTTGTGCATCGCGCTGATGAACACCCGCAGGGCGTACACCGCCGCGCCCACGACCCCCACGAAGGCGATGATCGCGATCACCAGCTTGGCCTGGAAGACACCGAGCAGGATCAGGAACTCGCCGGCGAAGTTGGGCGAGCCAGGCATGGCCAGCGTGGCCAGGGCCACGATCAGGAACAGCGACGCCAGCACCGGTGCGCGGAACGCGATCCCGCCCATGTCGCGCAGCAGCTCGGAGCCGCCGGCGCGGGCGGCCAGCGCCGCGACGATGAAGAACAGCGGCGCGGTCACCAGCGCGTGGTTGACCATCTGCAGCAGCGCGCCTTGAGCGCCCAGCGGCTTGAGCGAGAAGATCCCCAGGGTGATGAAGCTGAGTTGGGCGACGCTCGAGTAGGCGACGACCAACCGGGAGTCCGGGGTGGTGAAGGCCAGCGCAGTGGCATAGATGATCGACACGACCCCGACCACCAGCATCAGGGTCTGGAAGTGGACCGAGGCATAGGGGAACAGCGGCAACACGATCCGCAGGAAGCCGTAGGCGGCGACCTTCGACACCACCCCTGAGAACACGGCCACCGCCGGGATCGGCATCGCCTTGTAGCCGTCGGCCAGCCAGCCGTGGAATGGGACCAGCGGCATCTTGACCAGGAAGGCGAAGGCGAAGCAGAGGAAGATCCAGTCCTGGGAGGTGTGCGACAGCGGCAGCGCCCGCAGGGAGGAGATCACGAACGTGAGGTTGGTCCCGTGCTGATCCGAGGCCAGCACGCCGGTGGCGATCGCGGCCGCCAGCATGAAGAACGAGCCCACCAGCGTGTAGACGACCAGCTTCGTCGTCGCCCGGACCCGCTCGCCCGTGCCCCACATCCCGGTGAGGAAGTAGAAGGGGATCAGCATCAGGTCGAAGAAGGCCACGAACAGGGCGAGGTCCTGGGCGCAGAAGGCCCCGAGCACGGCGCTCTGCGCCAGCCCGAAATGCAGGTAGAACAGCCGGGCCCGCTCCCATTCCTTGAACGACGCCCACACCAGCGCGGCGCTGAACAGCACCGTCGTGAGCAGCACCAGCACCACGTTGAGCCCGTCCAGGCCGAGCTTGTAGTGGATCCCCAGCGCCCCGATCCAGACCTCGTCGGTGACGAACTGGAGGCCGGCGTGGCCGAGCTTGAAGCGGGCCACGAACGAGATCGCGATGGCCAGCGTCACCAGGCTGCCGAGGGCCGTGATCCGGCCCACCAGTGCCCGCGGCACGGCGATGGCCACGACGAGCGAGAGCGCCAGCGGCAACCAGATCAGGATCGACAGCGTCATGGGCGGGTGGGCGAGATCGTCATCAGCTGCTCGAGATCAGGAAGTACAGGCCGACGCCCGCCAGGCACACGATCATGGCCGCGGCGTAGTAGCGGACGAACCCGGTCTGCCAGCGGCGCACCGCCGCCGAGCCCGCGCGGACCACCCCCACGGTGCCCCCGGTGATCCCGCCGGCGACGATGATTCGCTCGACCACCGACTCCGCGACGCGTCCGAACCACAGCGCCGGTCGCACGAACAGGAAGTCGAGTGCGTCATCGATGTACCAGGCGTTGAACAGGAAGCGGTGCACGCCGGCGAAGCGCTGGCGCAGCATCACCGGGATCTCCGGCCGGGCGACCCACATGCGGTAGGCGAGGCCGATCGCGGCCAACGCGATCAGGGCGCCGACCACCAAGCCGATCCACGACGCCCCGGTCGAGGGCTCGCTCAGGTGGGAGTCGGCGAACGTCGGCTCGAGAAAGCGCTCGATGCCGGAGTCGATGCCGGGAATCTGGACGACGCCGCCGACGATCGACAGCGCCGCCAGCGTCGACATCGCGACCTTCATCGGCATCTCGCGCTCGGCGATGTAGTGGCCGGGGCCGGGGAAGCCGACGTCGGTGTCCTCCTCCTCGCCGGTCATCGGGTTGGTCGGCACCTCGGCGTGGTAGAGAAGGCCGTGCTCGAGTTCGTGAGCCTCCTCGACCGGCGGGCCGTAGAACGTCCGGAAGATCATCCGGAACGTGTAGACCCCGGTCATGAAGGCGCCCACGTAGCCGGCGATCCCGAGGGCCCAGAAGCCGCCCCCGCGGTGGTCGAGAAAGGCGAGGATGTCGTCCTTGGACAGCCATCCCGAAAACGGCGGCAGGCCCGACAGGGCCAGGCCGCCGATCAGGAAACACGCGAACGTGAACGGCAGCGCCCGGCGAAAGCCGCCCATCCGATCCAGCGACTGGGCGCCGGCCATGGCGCCGATCACGGACCCCGCGGACATGAACAGCAGCGCCTTGAAGTAGGCGTGGGTCATCAGGTGGAACAGGCCCGCGGAGTAGGCGCCCGCCGAGACCGCCATGATCATGTAGCCGATCTGGGACATCGTCGAGTACGCGATGACCCGCTTGATATCGGTGACCACGAGGCCGACCGAGGCCGCCAGCAGCAACGTGATGCAGCCGCCGATCGCGCCCACGTCGGCCGCGGTCGGCGCTTGCTCGAACAGCGGGTGCATGCGCGCGATCAGGTAGACGCCGGCGGTGACCATCGTGGCGGCGTGGATCAGGGCCGACACCGGCGTCGGGCCCTCCATCGCGTCGGGCAGCCAGGTGTGGAGCGGGAACTGCGCCGACTTTGCGAACGCGCCCATCAGCAGCAGCAGGCAGCCGACCACGAGATCGGTGCTGTTGTGCCCGAACACCTGTGGCACGAGCTTGAACGTCTTCACGAAGTCGACGGTGCCCGTGTGCTTGAAGATGAAGAACGTGCCCAGCACCAGCCCGACGTCGCCGACGACGTTGATCACGAACGCCTTCAGCCCAGCAGCGGTGGCGGTGGTGCGCCGGTACCAGAACGAGATCAACAGGTAGGAGGCGGCGCCGACGAACGCCCAGCCCACGATCAGCAGCACGAAGTTGCCCGCCAGCACCAGCAGCAGCATCGACAGGACGAAGAAGTTCAGGTAGGCGAAGTAGCGGTTGAACCCGCGATCGGCCGTCATGTAGGTGACGGAGTACAGGTGGATCAGGGCCGAGACCCCGGAGACGACCAGGACCATGAACACCGACAGCGGGTCGACGAGGATGCTGAGCTTGGCGTCCAGCCCGCTGGTCACCGCGTAGTTCCAGAGCGTCGAGGTGAACTGGCGGTGCGAGGGGTCGTGGCCTTCGAGGGCGATGAACGCGGCGACGCTGAAGGCGAACGAGAGCGCGATGGCGAGCGTCCCCATCCAGCCTCCGGCGCGGCCGCGGAGCACCTCGAAGTCCAGGCCGATGACCACCGTCCCGACGAGCGGGCAGAGCAGGATCAGCCAGCCGAACGTGGTCGGGCTCATCCCTGGCTCATCCCTGAAGCTCGTTCAGCTCGTCCACGTCGATCGGCAGCCGGCGCCGGTAGATCGCGACGATCAGGCCGAGGCCGACGGTGACCTCGCAGGCCGCGATGACCATCACGATCAGCGCAAACACCTGACCGTCCTCGCCGCCCCACATCCGCGAGAACGCGACCAGCGACAGGTTGGCGGCATTCAGCATCAGCTCCAGGCAGAGCAGGACCACCAGCGGGTTGCGGCGGGTGAGCACGCCGGCGGCGCCGATGCAGAAGACCAGCGCCGAGACAGTCAGATACCAGCCGATCGCCATCAGCGGCCCCTCGGCGAAGTCATGACCCGGGATGACGCCATCACCAACCGCCCTGGTGCTCCCGCGGCTGGCGGCCGGCGCCGACGGGCTCTACCTCGGGCTCGGGCGCCGCGGACTCGGCCGCGCGGGTGCCCGCGGCCTCGGCCATCGTGCCCGTGTACGCGGGGCGTGGCGCGCTGATGCGGACCGCGAGCTGCTCGTCGGGGCCCTCGAGACCCCGCCGGCGCCGGGCCAGCACGACGGCGCCGATCGCGGCCACCAGCAGCAGCAGCGACGCGACCTCGAACGGGAACAGATACTTGGTCAGGAACAGCTTGCCGATCTCGCCGGGCGTCCCGAACCCGAGGACGTACGGCGCCCCCTTGCCCGAGATGCCCTTCAGCGCCGATCCCAGCATCGCGATGCAGAGCTCGATCGCCAGCGCCAAAGCGAACAGCGGTCCCAGGATCCGCAGCGCGGTGCCGCCCGCGAGCTCCTCGCCGCCGCCGACGTAGGCAACCACGAACAGGTACAGGACCATCACCGCGCCGGCATAGACGATCACCTGCGCGGCGGCCACGAACTCGGCCCGCAGCAGCAGGTACAGCGCCGCCAGCGAGATCAGGTGGCAGACGAGCCCGAGCACGCTGTAGAACGGGTTGCGCAGGACGACCACGCCGAGCGCGCCGGTGATCGCCCCGATTGCGGCGATGAAGAACAGGACCTGGCTCACTCGCCCTCCGCCCGCAAAGGCGTCCGCTCGATCGGCTCGGCCAGCAGCATCTCCTTGGTGAAGATCAGGTCCGAGCGGGTGTAGTCGGACAGCTCGTAGTCGTGGCCCATCGTGATCGCGTCGAACGGGCAGGCGACCTCGCAGTAGCCACAGAAGATGCAACGACTGAGGTTGATCTCGTAGACGGCGGCGTAGCGCTCGCCGGCCGAGATCCGATGCTCGGGGGTGTTCTCGGCGGCGACGACGCGGATGCAGTCGGCGGGGCAGGCGGCGGCGCACAACGAGCAGCCGACGCACTTCTCGAGGCCGGTGTCCTCGAAGCGGTGGAGCTTGTGGCGGCCGCGGAAGCGGGGGTAGACCGGGGTCTTCTCCTCCGGGTACTGAATCGTCACCGGCCCTTCGATGATCCGGGCGAACGTCGTCTTCAGCCCCCGCAGCGTGGCGCCGAAGGCCCGATAGGTGCCGGCCAGCGGTCCCGGAGCCGGTCCCCGGATGACTTCGATTACGTCGTCGCCTGGGTCGTAGGGGGGAGTCATGTCACGGGGTCGTGGGAGGGAGTCATGTCACGAGGCCACGATGATCGCGGTCACGAGCAGGTTGAGGGTGGCCAGCGGGAGCAGGATCTTCCACCCGAAGGACATCAGCTGGTCGTAGCGCAGCCGCGGGAGGGTGGCGCGGATCCAGATGAAGAAGGAGAAGAAGAGCAGGATTTTCGCCAGCACCACGAACGGGTCGACCCAGCCGGGCGGGTGGATCCCGAATGGCAGCAGCCAGCCGCCGAGGAACACCGTGACCGCGATGCCGGAGACCACGACCATGTTCGCGTACTCGGCGAACAGGTAGGCCACGAACGGCGTGCCGCCGTACTCGGTGAAGTAGCCGGCGACGAGCTCGGCGTCGGCCTCGATGAGGTCGAACGGGGCCCGGTTGGTCTCGGCGAACGAGGCGATGGTGAAGATCAGGAAGGCGACGCACTGCGGGATGAAGAACCACATGCCCTCCTGGGCGTGGACGATCCCGGTCAGCGACAGGGTCTGGGCCGTGATCACCACGCCGATCAGCGCCAGCGACTGCGATACCTCGTAGGAGATCAGCTGCGCGGCGCCGCGCATCGCCCCCAGGAACGAGTACTTCGAGCCCGATGCCCAGCCGCCGAGCATGATCCCGTAGAACGAGATCCCGGCGAGCGCGAACACGAACAGCGGGCCGATCGAGACGTCGATCCCGTACAACCCGACCGGCGTGCCGAAGATGTTCTCGACCGGCCCGAACGGGATCAGCGCCAGCGCGGTGACGGCGCAGACGATCGCGATCACCGGGGCGATCCGGAACAGGTAGCCCACCGAGGTGGTCGGGCGGGAGGGCTCCTTGACCGCGAACTTGACGATCTCGGCCAGGGGCTGCATCAAGCCGAAGGGACCCACGCGGTTGGGGCCGTAGCGAGCCTGCATGCGCCCGAGCAGCTTGCGCTCGTAGACGATCAGCACCGGCAGGATCGCGAAGATCACGGCGAAGATCACCAGCGCCTTGACGATCTGGATCCACCACGGCTCGTAGTAGTAGATGTCGGCGAGCCCGATCACGGCCTGCTGACCTCGACCTCGGGCTCGGTGAGCGCGTTGGCCGACTGCTCGGCGATGCCCTCGGCGAGGAAGGCGGTCCCGGCCGGGACGCCGGTGCGGACATGCGCGGTGGCCTTCAGCCTCGTCCCGTTCTGGGACACCTGGACCTCTTCACCCTGCTCGATCCCGAGCCGAACCGCGTCCTGCGGGGAGAGCTCGAGCTGCTGGCGGGCGACCGTGTAGCGCAGCGACGGCGAGACGTCGACCTCGGGCGCCGCCCAGATCGGACGGTAGGTGCCCAGACGGAGGGCCCCGTTGCGAGGCGCGGCGGTGGTGGCGGGCGGCGGGGACGCGCTGGGGCTGGGCGGGGGCGAGGTCGGGCCGGCGCCAAGCGCGGCGGCCTGTTTGCGCGCCGGCCAGCGCACGCCCCGCCCGCCGATCTCCTCCAGTGTCAGGCCCTCGTAGAACGGGACCTCGTCGACCAGCTGCCTGAACGCCATCCCGCTGGTGAGGACGCGCAGATCGAGTCCGCACCGCTTGGCGATCTCCGCGATCACCGACCAGCTGGCCCGGACCTGCCCCGGGTGGGCGATGGCCAGGCGAAGCCGCTGCACGCGCCCGTCGGGGTGCACGACCGTGCCCTCCTTCTCGGCGTGGGAATCGGCGGGCAGGACCACGTCGGCGTGCTCGCGGATCCCCTCGGTGAGGATCGAAGCGTGGGCGACGACCAGGCCGGCGTGGTGAAGCGCCTGCTCCCACCGCGCGCGGTCGGGCAGGTTGCGCACCGGATCGATCTGGAACAGGTGCAGGGCGCTGATCTCGCCGTTGGCCGCCGCCCGGGCGATCTCGTGTGCGCTGCGGCCCGGGGACTCGATCTCCGCGTAGCCGGGGCCGGCGTTCGGGACCGCGCCGGCCTCGCGCAGGCCGCGGCCGTTGGCCGCCACCGGGATCTCGAGCAGCCCGGCGCCGTCGCGGCCGGCCAGGCCGAGGCGCTCGGCGATCGTCAGCAGGTGGGGCAGGGCGTCGGTGGGGAGCCGCTCCCCCCACACGATCACTACGTCCTCGCCGCCGTCGCGCAGGAGGTTGGCCAGATCGGGGAGGTTCTCGACGTCGGTGGCCCACCGCTCCCCGGCCAGCGCGGCGGCCAACGTGGCCAGGAACTCCGTCTCCTCGCCGGGCGCGTACCGAGCCACGGTGTTGGCGCCCGGATCGAGGGCGCTCGGCCGGGCGGTGGCGATCCCGAGCCGCACCCCCCGTCGGCGTACCCCCTTGCGGATCCACAAGTCGAGGATCGGCGCGTCGTCGAGCGGCTCGCAGCCGACCACGAGTACGGTGTGCGCGAACTCGAGGTCGGGGACGGTGGCCTGGAGCTCCGGGGCGGCGAGCCCACGGGCGAGCTCCAGTGGCACCGGACCGTTCGCGCGCGAATCGATGTCGCCCGACTGGAGCGCCTCGCGACTCAAGCGCTGCAGCAGGAAGCCCTCCTCGTTCGAGGCCTGGCCGCCGACGAGCGTGCCGACCCGGCCGCGATGCTTGGACAGCCCCGCCGCGACCTCGAGCGCGCGCTCCCAGGGCACCGGCCGCAGCTCGTCGCCCTCGCGCACCAGCGGCACCGTGATCCGCTCGTCGGCATGGATCGCCTGGTAGGCGAAGCGGCCCTTGTCGCACAGCCACCCGTCGTCGACCTCGGGGTGGTCGCGCGCCAGCACCCGCATGACCTTCTCGTCGCGGACCGTGAACTGGACGTTGCACTGCGACGGGCACAGCGTGCAGATCCCTCCCGCCGACTCGATGTCCCAGGGCCTGGCCCGGAACCGGTACGGCTGCGAGGTCAGCGCGCCCACCGGGCACAGCTCGACGATGTTGCCGCTGAACGGGGCCACGTAGGGATGGCCGTCGTAGGTGGCCACGAACGTGTGCGCGCCCCGCTCGGCGAAGATCAGCTGGTAGTCCTCGGCGATCTCCTGCGAGAAGCGCACGCAGCGGTAGCAGAGGATGCAGCGCTCGCGATCGATCGCGATCACCGGGCTCAAGGCCAGTGGCTTCTCGAAATGGCGCTTGGGTTCGATGAACCGCGAGCGGCCCAGCCCCCACCCGAAGGTGATGTCCTGCAACGGGCACTCGCCGCCCTTGTCGCACACCGGGCAGTCGAGCGGATGGTTGACGAGCAGGAACTCGACGATCGCGTTCTGGGCGTGGCGGACGCGGTCGGTCTGGGTGTGGACGACCATCCCGTCCTTGACCGGGGTCGAACACGAAGTCTGAAGCTTGGGGATGCCCTCGATCTCGACCAGGCACATCCGACACGCGCCGACCGGGTGGCCCAGCTTCGGCTCGTAGCAGAAGTAGGGGATCTCGACGTCGCCCTGCTTGGCGGCGTCGACCAGCATCGAGCCCTCAAAGGCCTGGATCTCGCGGCCGTCGATCGTCAGCTGGATCGTCTTCTGGGCGGGGCGAGGCATGTGCTGATCAGTGCACGGGAAGGGGGCCGGCGTGCTCATCGGCGACCCCCAGCGGGATCACGTCCTCACTCGCCGCTGCCCCGGCGCGCTCGCGCGCGGCTTCGATCTCCGCCTCCAGCTCGTCGCGGAACTTCTCCACCATCGAGCCGATCGGCATCGCCATGGCGTCGCCCAAAACGCACAGGCAGTTGCCGATGATCTGCTCCTGGACCGAGGCCATGATGTCGAGGTCCATCGGCGTGGCCTCGCCGGACTCGATCCGCTCGAGCATCTTGACCGTCCAGTTGGTGCCCTCGCGGCACGGCACGCACTTGCCGCACGATTCGTGGGCGTAGAACTTCGCCACCTTGTAGGCGACCTCGAGCACGGTGTGCGAGTCGTCGACGACGATCACCGCCCCGGAGCCGAGCATGCTGCCCGCCTTGGCCATGCTGTCGAAGTCGTAGGGAATGTCGAGGTCGTCCTTGGTCAGCACCGGCGAGCTCGATCCGCCGGGGAACCAGAACTTGACCTCGCGCCCTTCGGGGGGACCGCCGGCGAGGTCGTAGATCAGCTCCCGGGAGGGGATCCCGAGCTCGATCTCGTAGTTGCCAGGCCGCTGCACGTCGCCCGAGACCGACACCACCTTCGTGCCCGTCGAGGTCTCGGTGCCGATCTTGGCGTACTCCTTGCCGCCCATCCGGATGATCGCCGGCACCGTGCACAGCGTCTCGACGTTGTTGATCAGCGTCGGGCCGTGGTAGAGACCCTCGATGGCCGGGAACGGCGGCTTCAGCCGGGGATTGCCGCGCTTGCCCTCGAGCGAGTCCAGCAGCCCTGTCTCCTCGCCGCAGATGTAGGCGCCGGCGCCGCGGTGGAGCACAAGCTTCAGCGAGTGGCCGGAGCCGAGGATGTTCTCGCCCAGGTAGCCGGCCTGCTCGGCCTCGGCGATCGCGGCCTCGAGGATGTCGGCCTGGTGCGCGTATTCGCCGCGGATGTAGATGAACGCCCGGTTGATCCCCGCCGCCCAGGTGGCGATCACGACCCCCTCGATCAGCATGTGGGGGTTCTTCTGCATCAGCTCGCGGTCCTTGAACGTCCCGGGCTCGGATTCGTCCGCGTTGCAGACCAAGTACTTGTCCATGTCGTCGCGGGGCAGGAACGAGGCCTTTTTGCCCATCTGGAACCCGGCCCCGCCGCGGCCCCGGATCTCCGAGTCGGTGATGTTGGCGAGCGCTTCCTCGGGGGGCATGGCCAGTGCCTTCCTGAGCGCGTCATAGCCGCCTCGGCGCTCGTACACCGGGAGCGTGTTCAGCCCCGGCTCGTCGATCCCGTCGAACAGGAGCTTCATTCGCCGGAGTCCTCGCTTTCGGCCTGCTCGGCTGGAATCTCGATCGGCGCCGACGGCCCGGGGCGGTCGACGGTCTCGCCCTCGGCGCCGAGCCCCGCGGTGTCGGCCTTCGGGGTCTCCTCCGACGGCGGCCCAAAGTCGCGGGCGCCTTCGGCCACTCCGGGATCGGCGCAGCGGCGGTATCTCAGCTGCTTGTGCTCCAGCACCGGCCGGCCGGCATGCAGGTCCTCGACGATCCGCTGCGCGTCGTCGATGCTCAGCGGCCCGACGTACTCGCCGTTGACCGATGCCATCGGCGCAATGTCACAGGCCCCCAGGCACTCGAACGAGCGCACGTTCACATCTGCGGACTCCTCGGCCGCTTGGACCATGGCCTCGTAGAACTCGTCTCCGCCCAGCAGCGAGCATGAGATGTTCGTGCATACGAACACGTCGTTCGTGGGCGTGGGCTCGGTCCAGAACATGTCGTAGAACGTCGCCACCGAGCTCAGGTAGGCCGGCGTGACCTGCATCACGGCGGCGACCTGGTCGATCGCCTCCGGCGAGCACCAGCCGTGCGTCTGCTGCGCGGCGTGGAGCGCGGGAATTGCCGCCGAGCGCCGGTCGGGGTACTTGGCCATCGCCGCCTCGATCCGTTCGCGCAGCTCGTCGGGGACCGGCGTCGTCGCCGGGTCGGGGACGGTGGCCGGCGCTTTGGTCAGGTCGACCGCCTCGTCCCAGCCGGGAACGCGCGAGCCGTGGCCGAACCGCGGTACCCGGACTGGATTCACCGGTCGATCCCGCCGAGGATCGGGTCGAGCATCGCCAGCGTGGCGATCAGGTCGGCGATGTAGCCATCCTTGACCATGTGGCTGAACGCCTGGAGGTTGCTGAAGCTCGGGTCGCGCATGTGGACGCGCGCGGGTTTCGCCGAGCCGTCGGCGCGGACGAAGCAGCCCGTCTCTCCGCGCGGTCCCTCGATCGGGTAATAGGCCTCGCCGGGGGGTACCCGGAAGCCCTCGGTGACCAGCTTGAAGTGGTGAATCAGAGCCTCCATGCTGGTGGCCAGCTCATGACGGGGAGGCAGGGACACTTTCCGGTCGGGGGTGATGAACGGGCCCTCCGGCAGTCCGTCGAGCGCCTGCTCGATGATCCTCACCGACTCGTAGAACTCGGCGTGGCGGACGCGATAGCGGTCGTAGTTGTCCCCGACCGTGCCCACCGGGATCTTGAATTCGAAGTGGTCATAACTCGAGTACGGGTGGGCCTTGCGCAGGTCCCATGGATTGCCGCTCGCCCGAAGCAGTGGGCCGGTGACGCCGAGCCTCAGCAGTGTCGCTTGATCGACGATGCCGGTTCCGCGCAACCGCTCTAGCACGATCTCGTTCTTCTCCAGCAGGTCCGCGTACTGATCGGCGCGCCGAGGCATCTCGGCGAGGAACGCGCGAAGCTTCTTCTCGAACCCGGGAGGGATGTCCTCGAACACGCCGCCGACCTGGAAGTAGCGAGTGTGCATGCGCTGGCCCGATGACATCTCGAATAGATCGAGGATCGCCTCCTTCTCGCGGAAGCAGTACCACAGCATCGAAATCGCCCCGAGGTCCAGCGCGCTGGTCCCCAGCCACACCAGGTGCGACATGATCCGGTTGAGCTCGAGGTGGATGACGCGGAGGTACTGAGCGCGTGGAGGTACCTCGATCCCGAGCAGCGTCTCGACGGCCCCGCAGAAGGCCAATGCGTTGAAGTAGTAACTCACGTAGTCCATCCGCTCGACCACCGGAATCACCTTCCAGTACGCCTTGTCCTCGGCGGTCTTCTCGATCCCGGTGTGGACATAGCCGATGATCGGCCTGATGTCGCGGACGATCTCCCCCTCGAGCGTGGCCAGCAGCCGCAGCACGCCGTGGGTGGCGGGATGGTGGGGGCCGATGTTGAGCGTCAGCAGCTCGTGCGTCTCGCCCTCGCCGGCGGGCTCTGAGGACAGCGTGATCGACTCCTCGCGGCGGCGGTAGTCGTCGGTCAGGCTCTGCTGTCCGGCGCCGCCCTCGCGCGTCTCGGCGACGGCGGTCGTGCCGTGCTCGGAGACCCCCGGGCCGTGCCCGACCTCGCTGGCTTGCCGGTCGCGGTCGTCCTCGGGGGTCATTGCCACTGCCCGTAGCTCTGCTCTTCGTTGTAGGTGAACAGCACCGGCTCGCCCCCGACCGGGAAGTCGCGGCGCTGCGGGAACCCCTCGTAGTCCTCGGGCATCAGGATCCGGCGAAGATCGGGGTGGCCGTCGAAGGTCACGCCGAACATGTCGTAGACCTCGCGCTCGGGGAAGTCCGCGCCCGGGAACAGGTCGACGACGGAGGGGATCTGCGGGGCCTCGGTGTGGACGCGGGCCTTGACCGTGATCCGGTCGACCCGGTTCATGTCGAGCAGCTCGTAGAGGACCCCGAGCCGGGGCTCCTCGGGGTAGTAGTCGACGCCGTGGAGGCTGGCCAGGAATGTGTAGCCCTTCTGGTACAGATGCCGGAGCACGGTCATGATCCGGGTCGGCTCCGCGATCAGGACCGCCCGATCGCGATGAAAGGATGTATCCAGGATCGACTCGCGGTCGAGTTCGCGGAGCTCCTGGGCGGTCAGCTCGAGCTCCGTGGCGTCAGGCACCGGCGGTGTCCCCGGCCTTGAAGACGTGCTGATGTCGGGCGCTGTCCGTAGACATGGCGGCGCTGTCGCTCCGGGCAGCAGCTCCTCCGTGCCCACGGCGTCGTAGCGCTTGCGCCAGCCCTCCGGCTCGTGGCCCTGGATCTGGTCACGCAACCTGAGGATTCCGTGCAGCAGCGCTTCCGGTCGCGGCGGACAGCCCGGGACGTGAACGGAGATCGGCATGAACTTGTCGGCCGGAACCAGCGCGTAGTTGTTGAACACCCCCATCGAGGAGCAGCAGGCGCCCATCGAGATCGCCCACTTGGGGTCGAGCATCTGGTCGTAGAGCCGGCGGATGACCGGAGCCATCTTGATCGACACTCGGCCCGAGAGGATGATCAGGTCCGCCTGCCGCGGCGACGCCCGGAGCGCCTCCCAGCCAAAGCGCGCGATATCCGCCCTGGCGGTCACAACCGTGATCATCTCGATCGCGCAACAGGCAAGCCCGAACGTGAGCGGGTAGATCGAATTCCCCTGGGCCCAGGCCACCGCCTTCTCGGCCGTGGTCATGATCACGCGCTGCTCCACGTAGCGCTCGAGGTCCTCGCCCTCGAGGTCGCCACGGAGCATGTCGCGGGCCTGGAGCTGGCGCGCCCGAAAGTCGGTGGGCGGGGAGCCGGTCCGTTCGAGCGCGCCGAAGCCGCCGGATCCGCCGAGCGGTTCGCGCTTTATCTCCATTCGAGCGCCCCTCGCCGCCACACGTACACGAACGCGACCATCAGCAGGACCACGAACACGATCGTCTCGCTCAGCGCGAACGGGCCGAACGCCCGCAGCTGGACCGCGATCGGGTACAGGAAGATCACCTCGATGTCGAACAGGATGAACAGCATCGCGATCAGGTAGAAGCTGATCCCGAACCGGAACCCGCGCTGGACCTCCGACGGCAGTCCACACTCGTACGGCGCCTGCTTGGAGCGGTTGGGGCGCGCCTTGCCGAACATCACGTTCAGCACCGAGAACAACGCTCCGATCAGCCCTCCGAGGATGAAGAAGACGACGGCGGGAAGGTAGGTTCGAAGCATCAGATTCGGTTATATCACCGCGACGGAGTAGCTTGTAACAAAGTGTTACTTAGTGCGGAATGCGGCTATCTCACGGGGGTCGGGGAGGTCCGCGTTCGCCCTGTACCCACGCCGCGCGGGGGGCACGCATGAAGGACGTGCACATCGTCGTGGGCGTGCTCGCGCTCGCCGTCAACGCCGGTGCCGGCGTGCGTCGGCGCGGTGCAGTGGCGGCGGGCTCGCCCCAGCCGGGTGTTCTGGATCCTGCTCCGCGCCGGCCAGGCAGTCGTGATCGTCGAGGTGGCGCTCGGCGGGGTGCTCGTGCTGCTCGGCCACAAGCCCCCCGGACTGCACGTGCTCTATGGCGTGCTGCCGCTGCTCGTGTCGCTCCTGGGCGAGCAGCTCCGGCTCGCCTCGGCCGAGATGGTGCTCGGGTCGCGTGGGTTCGAGTCCGCGGCCGAGGTGGGCGAGCTGCCCGAGGACGAGCAGCGCGGGGTCGCGCTGGCGATCGTGCAGCGCGAGATCGGAGTGATGACGATCGCCGCCTGGGTGGTCGTGGTGTTGCTGGTCAGGGCGGCGGGAACGGCCTGAGCGCCTCGAGGCGTCCGGGCCGCTGTCCCGTGCGCTCATCGCGGCTCTGGCCCGGCCCATCGCGGCTCTGGCCCAGCTCGTCGAGGCTCTGGCCCATCCCGAGCGTCGGACCACGGGTGATAGCGGCCCGAGTACCACAGCAGCGGCTCGCCGTGGCCCAGCCCCATCCCGATCACCTCGCCGATCGCGATCGTGTGGTCGCCGCCGGCGATCAGCTCCCGGAGCTCGCACGCCGCCCAGGCCAGCGCGCCATCGATGATTGGCACGCCGTGCTCCAACCGGTGCCCGACCCCGTCGAGCTTCTCGCCCTCCGGCAGCTTCGACGCGAACATTCCGGCCAGGTTCTCCTGGCCCGAGCTCAGCACGTTGACGGCGAACCGGCCCGCTTCCTGCACGATCGGCAGCGTGCGCGCCTGGTTCTCGAAGCACACCAGCGCAAGCAGCGGCTCCAGCGACAGCGAGCACAGCGCGTTCGCGGTCATGCCGCCCCGGCCGGTGGGGGCGGAGCTGGTGATCACGGCCACGCCGGTGGCGAAGCGGCCGAAGACCTCGCGGAACAGCTCGGGATCCTGGGTGCGGTCCATCGCGGGGTGGTTATACCGCGCTCGCCGAGGGGCGCCCCGGCGCCGGCCCCCTCTGGTTGCCGCCGTGGGAGGACGACCGCGATGACTGCTGCGACGTCTCAATGGCCGGCGCCGGGATTGCCCTGAGGTTCGGCGCCGGCGCCCCGCCTCCTGCTCGTCCCGTCAGTGGGTGACGGTCAGCGTTCCGTACATCCCCAGCGTCTGGTCCGACAGGATCGTGGAGGCCATCACGTACTTCCCCGCGGTGAGTGAGACCGCCACATCGGTGCTCTGGCCGGGGGGCAGCGGGTCGGTCTGATCAACCGTCACGCCGTCGTGCGTGATCACCAGGTTGTGGTTCAGGCGGCCGAAGTTGCGAACCTCGATGACCAGCAGGCCGGCGCTGACGCGCACGTTCTGGGGATTGATCCGATACTCGTTGAGCGCCACGTGGAGCGTGCGGTCGCTGCCCACGAGCTGTGTGTGTGAGCAGCCGGCGAGCAAGCAGCACGCGGCCATCGTCAGCGCGAGCTTCGGTGCGCGCAGCCCTGGCATGGGGATCCCGATTATGATCAGCGGCCGCATGAGCCGGCCGCTCAAGGTCCTTCTCATCACCTGTGCGCTGCTCGCCGTCGCCGCGCTTGCGACCGCCTGTGGGACCGAGCGGATCAAGGTCCCGCGCTCGGACGCACAGCTGTACCGCGGCGCTGTCCTGTTCTCGCAGCGCTGCGCCGGCTGTCACACGCTGTCCTACGCCGCCACCCACGGATCGGCGTCGAACATCCGCAGCGCCGAGATCACCAACGGGCCAAATCTCGACCAGCGCTGCGAGCGGCCCGTGACCCGGGTCCTGTACGCGATCCAGAACGGCGGCTTCTCGGGCGCGATCATGCCCCAGAACGTCGTCGTCGGCCAGGACGCGCGCGACGTGGCCATGTTCGTGTCGAGGTTCGCCGGCACTCACGCGGCGACGTCGCCGGGGGTTCCATCGTGCCAGTCCGAGGCCATCGGCACGCTTCCGCCGCCCGTCGCGCTCACCGCCGCCGGCACCGCGGTGGCTTCAACCAAGGCCGCGGGAGCGGCGCCGGCAGGGACCACGACGTCGACGACCGGCACCACCGCCTCGACGACCGGAACGACGGCGTCGACGACCAGCACCACGACCACTGCCGCCCCGACGGCGAAGGCCAAGCACAAGAAGAAGTCCTAGGAGGTCGCGGTTCTCGACGTCAGGCTGATCCGCCGGGAACCCGACGCCGTTCGTGCAGCGCTGGCGCGGCGCGGCCCGGAGGCCGCCGAGGGAATCGACCGAGTGCTGAAGCTCGATCGGCGCTGGCGGGAGCTCACCGCCGAGCTCGAGGACGTCCGGGCCGAGCAGAATCGCCAGAGCCGCGGCCGGCAGGGGCCGCCGACGCCCGAGGAGCGCGAGCAGCTGGCGGCGCTGGCAGCGCGCGGGCGGGCGCTGTCCGATGAGGAGACCGGCGTACGGGCGGAGCTCGACGCCGAGCTGGCGGCGCTGCCGAACCTGCCCGCGCCCGAAGCCCCGGACGAGGACACGGTGCTCAAGGAAGTGGGGGAGGCGGGCAAGACGGGCCTGGACCACCTGCAGCTGGCGGGCCCGATGATCGACACCGAACGCGCCGCCCGCATGTCCGGATCGCGGTTCGCCTTTCTGCTCGGCGATCTGGTCATGCTCGAGTTCGCGCTCGTCCGCTACGCGCTCGAGAAGCTGAGGGGGGAGGGGTTCGAGCCCGTGCTCCCACCGGTGCTGGTGCGCGAGCACGCCCTCTACGGAACGGGCTTCCTGCCCGACACCGAGCAGCAGATCTACCGGCTCGCCGACGACGACCTGTTCCTGGCCGGCACCTCGGAGGTGGCGCTGGCATCGCTGCACCGCGACGAGATCCTCGCCGCCGACGAGGTGCCCCGGCATTACGCCGGCTTCTCGACCTGCTTTCGGCGCGAGGCCGGAGCCGCGGGCAAGGACACGCGCGGGATCTTCCGGGTGCACCAGTTCGACAAGGTCGAGATGTTCAGCTTCGTCGCGCCCGAGGACAGCGCCGCCGAGCACGAGCGGCTGCTGGCGATCGAGGAGTCGATCCTGCAGGAACTGGACATCCCCTACCGGGTGGTGTCGATCGCGATCGCCGACCTCGGCGCCTCGGCGGCGAAGAAATACGACTGCGAGGGATGGCTGCCGGGGCAGGGCGCCTACCGCGAGCTCACCTCGTGCTCGAACACGACCGACTTTCAAGCTCGTCGGCTGGACATCCGCTACCGCGCCGGCGACGGCAGGCCGGCGCACGTCCACACCCTCAACGGCACCGCCGTCACCGGTCGCACGATCATCGCGCTGCTCGAGAACGGGCAGCAGGACGACGGATCGGTGGTGTTTCCCGAGGTCCTGGGCCGTTACGGCGCGCCGGCGACGCTGGCGGCTGTGGATTAGCTGGGGATGGGGGCGCGCTTCGCGCGCCCTTTGGGGTTTCGCTCCCGCGGGCCACGGCGCCGGCGGCTGCTGACTCAAACCGCGCGCAGGGTCCGGGGCGCCGTCTCGAGCAGGAGCAGCGCCGCGCGGGGCGGCCCGCACGGGGCGATCTTTGACCGCAGGCGGACGCCGAACGTGTTCCACGGGCGGACGTAGGCCAAAACGGGCTCGTCGTTGTGTATCGCCTCGGTGATCGCCGCGGCGAGGCGGCTGGGGCCTTGGGCCTCGGCGTCGGCCGGGACCAGCAGTTCGTGCACGGGCCGGTCGATGGCCGATGACTCGCTGACGTCGAGGAGCGTCTCGGCCTCGCACGAGACCCCCTGGACCAGCAGCGCCCCGTCGATGACCAGGAACGCGTCCTTGGCGCTCGGGATCGCGTCGCTGCGCGTCTCCAGCAGCAGCCCGAACTGGCACGAAGGGCACACACGGGAGTTCGGCGCCGGCGGGGGTCCGGCGGGCGCCGGCGCCGCGCAGCGGCCGCAGAACCACCTCCACTCGACCTCTTGTGGCGCGAGGGGCTCTACGAGCCTCAGTACTGGACGGTCTCGGGGGATGATGCTCCGCATACCCGCAGTCATCGGTAACAACGTGCGGCAGCCCAGAAGGTTGCCGATTGACCAACGGTTTTGCGAGCCGGTTTCTCCCGGATGGACAACTATGCGACTCGTTGCTGTGCGAGAAGGAGGACCGGGAAGCTCCCGGGCCGCCGTCCGCCGGTCGTCCGGCCCGGACCCGAGCAGCTAGCGGAGAGGGGGGGATTCGAACCCCCGAACGAGGTTGACCCCCGTTACGCGATTTCCAGTCGCGCCCGTTCAACCACTCCGGCACCTCTCCTGGAGATCGGGGTTAGCCTAGCGGGGGAGGGGGTCTCCGGGATCGCGGATGATCCGGTAGCCGCGGGGCGGCCCCCGACCGCCAACCGCTCACAGCTGCCAGCGCCCGCCGCGCAGTAGCGCCACCTCGCCACCGTCGCGCCTCACGCCGGTCACCTCGACCTCGTCCGAGCCGATCATGAAGTCGACGTGGATCTCGCTGTCGTTGGCCCGGGCGGCATCGCCCTCGCTCTCGAGCGAGAAGGTCAAGCCCTGACCGAGCGCGATGTGGCTGGCGGCGTTCTCGTCGAGCAGGGTGTCGTAGAACACGGTCCCGAGCGCTCCGACCCGGCTGTCGCGGTCGACGAGGGCCACCTCGCCGAGCCGGGCGGCGCCGGCATCGGTCTCCGACAGCGCGCGCAGGGTGCCGGCGCCCCGGTCGGCGTCGATCTCGACCGCACGGCCGGCCTCGAACCGGACTCGCAGCCCCTCGATGGGCACGCCGGAGACGAACAGCGGCTTGGTCGAGCGGACCGTCCCCTCGGTCCGCTGCGGATCGGGAGTGGTGAACACCTCCTCGGTGGGGATGTTGGGCGCGTGGACGATCCCGTCGACTGTGGTCAGCCGGCCGCTGAGCCAGCGGCCACTCGGAAGGAGGCCGACGGTGAGCGAGGTCCCCGGCCCCTCGAAGCGGACCGCGTCGAGGGCGAGTCCGTCCAGCTTCGCGGTCACTTCGGCCAGCAGACTCATCCGCGACCGCCACGCCGCGACCGGATCGGGCTCGTTGAGCCGGCAGGTGTGGGCGACCTCCTCCCACAGCCGGTCGAGCGCCTCGGCGGCGGTGAGCGTGGGGTGAACCAGCTCCGCCCAGGCCGGCGTCGGGCACGGCGCGATCGTCCAGTTGGTCGTGCGATCGGTGAGGACCTTGCCGCTCTCGGCGATGCTCGGGAGCTTGTCGCGGCCGAGCAGCGTCGGGTCGATTCCGGCCATCAGCCGTGGCGCCACCGGCCCCGAGAGCCCGATGCGCGCGGCGCGATGCTCGCCGAGGGCCAGGATCCGTTCCCCGTACCACGGGGGCACGAAGCTCAGCGTCTCGGGCGCGGCGTGGAGCGCCCGCGCGCGCTTCAGATGCACGTCGAACACGATCAGGTCGACGAACTTGGCTCCCTGTTCGTAGGCGACCTCTGCCACCGCCCGGGTCAGCTGCTCCTTGCCGGGCTCGGAGCCCAAGGCCACGATCTGACCCGGCTGAACGTTGGCGCCGAAGCAGACGATCAGCTCGGCCAGGGGTCGGATGTAGTCGCTCATCGCGAGCCCACGAGGATGCTCGGATTGAGGATGCCGGCCGGGTCGAGCGTCGCCTTGACCGCGCGCAGCACCTCGACGCCGAGCGGTCCGATCTCGCGTTGATACCAGGGCCGGTGGTCGATGCCGACGCCGTGATGGTGGGTGATCGTGCCGGCGGCGGCGAGGATCGCGTCGCCGGCGGCCGCCTTGGCCGCGCGCCACTGCGCCACCGGATCGGCCAGCTGGGCGCAGGCCACCGTGAAGTACAGCGAGGCACCGGCCGGATACACATGCGAAATGTGGCAGAGGACCACGGGCGGGGTGCCCTGCGCCGACAGCGACTCGCGCAACGCGGCCGCCACCGCGGCGTAGAGCCGATCCAGCCCCGACCAGAACGTGGCCGTCTCGAGCGTCTCGACGAGGGCGCCGGCGTCGAGCAGCGCGTCGCGCAGGTACGGTCCGCGGAAGCGGTCGCGCTCCCAGCTCGGCCCCGCCTCGGCGTCGCGCTCGGCGCCCGCGTCGCGCAGCACCCGCGTCGCCCGCTCCCGGCACGCGTCCACCGCCGCAGCAGACCCCTCGTAGCCAACGATCGCCAGGCAGCCCCCGTCCGAAGGACCCCCCAACCCAGCCGGACGGGCCAGATTCAGCGCCGTCTCGGCCTCGTCGGACAGTCGGATCACGGTGGGGCAGGGCCCGTCCTGGACCAACCGCCGCAGCACGCCGGCGCCATCGCCGAAGGAGCGAAGGCGCCATCCCTCGTAGACCCGCGCCGCCGGCGCCGGCCGCACCTGGACCCCGAGCGCGGTGATCACGCCGAACGCGCCCTCGGAGCCGAGCACGAGCTGGCGCAGGTCCGGCCCCGCGGCCGACTTGGGCGCGCGCCCGAGCTCCAGCGTTCCCGCCGGCGTGGCCGCCCGCAACCTGACCACGAGCTCGTCGAAGCGCCCGTAGCCGGCGGAGGCCTGGCCGCTCGAGCGGGTGGCAGCGAAGCCGCCGAGCGTGGCGTACTCGAACGACTGCGGGAAGTGGCCGATGGTGTATCCACGTTCGTCCAGCAGCGCCTCCGCCTGCGGTCCCCGCAGGCCGGGCTCGAGCTCGGCCACACGCGAGAGCTCGTCGAGGGCCAGCAGCGCGTTCATCCGCCGCAGGTCGAGTGCGACCACGCCGCCGAAATCCTCCCGCTCGGGCTCGAGGCCACCGACCACCGAGCTGCCGCCGCCGAACGGGACCACGGCGATCCGCCGCTCGGTGCAGATCCGCAGCACCGCTAGCACCTCGTCATGCGTACCCGGAAGGAGGACCAGGTCCGGTGCGTCGTCGGCGTCGCCGGCGCGGAGTCGCAGCAGGTCCGGCGTCGACTTGCCGCGCGTGTGCCGGATCCGCGACTCGGCATCGTCGCGGACGTTCTCCGGGCCGACGACGGCCGCCAGCTCCGAGGCCGCCCCCTCGGGTAGGCGCGGGGGGGCCAGCCCGATCTCCGAGATCGACCGCGGCGTACCCGGGCCACCGCTCACGCCGAGTCCGTCCCTGATCAGCGCCAGCACCGGCTCCGGGAGCGCCGGCACCCTGGCGCCGTCGCCCCAGCCCGACCAGGACTGGTCCGGATACGGAGCGGCGGGCCGGGCGAGCACCATTGCTCCGGAAGCTAGCGATCAGACGCAGCTAGGCGCGGTTCGCTTCGCCACCGCGGCACCCCCAACATGATCACCCTCAGCTGCTTCTCGGCGTCCCGGGCGATCTCGGCTTCCGCGTCGGGCGCCGCCACCGCCACGTCGAGCATCGCGCCGACGGTCGAGATCATCGTGTTCACAAGCAGCCCGGCCAGCATCCGCAGGTCGTCGGTCGTCCACCCGGCCAGGGCCGGGAATCGCGCCAGGTCGGTGGCCAGCTCGCTGGTGAACAGGCGGATCTCGTTGCGGACCGCGTGCCGGAGCACGACGTTGCCGCTGTAGCCGACGCGGACCACGAACAGGAAGTGCTGGCGGTGCTCGCGCACGTACTGGACCAGGATCTCGACCGAACGCCGGATCACGTGCGTGGGCGGCAGCCCGTCGCGCGCGTCGCGGAGCATCGCCCGCAGCGTCCGAAACGACTCATCCACCAGCGCCAGGCCGAGCTCGTCCATGCTCGCGAAGTGGCGGTAGAAGGCGGTCGGCACGATGCCGGCGGCCCGCGCGACGCTGCGCAGGCTGAGCGAGTCGAAGCTCTCGCCGGCCTCGATCTGCAGCAGCGCGGCATCGAGCAGCGCCTGGCGGGTGTGGCGCCGCCGCTCGGCCTGCGTGCGGCGAGGTGCACGTTCGTTCACAGCCATCCTGTGCACCTGGTCACAGTTGCCGAGTTTACGGCTTGACGGACCGGGGAACCGTCAACATAATTGGTGTACAGATGTCCACTAAGTCTCGCCTACTTCGCTCTTCCGTGGTCGACCTGCTCGTCGGACCCCACGGCATCGATCGTTATCTGGAGCTCATTCGCCCTGAGCTCACGATTCGCGATGCGCGGGCGAGGGTGCTCGAGGTTCGCCGTCAGACGCCGCGCAGCGTGACCCTGACGGTCCAGCCGAACTCCGCCTGGACCGGGTTCCGCGCCGGCCAGTTCGTGCGCATAGGGGTCGAGATCGACGGGGTCCGGCGCACCCGCACGTACTCGCCCGCCTGCTCACAGAACAGCGAACTGCTCGAGTTGACGGTCACGACCCATCCCCACGGCCTGGTCTCCCGCTACCTCTACGCCGATCTCGAGCCCGGCGCGACCCTCCACCTCGGGGCCGCCCAGGGCGAGTTCACGCTCCCCGAGCCCCGGCCGGAGCGGCTGGTGCTGATCAGCGGCGGCAGCGGCATCACCCCGGTGCTGTCGATGCTGCGGACGCTGTGCGACGAGGGGCACGACGGGCGGGTCGAGTTCATCCACTACGCGCGGACGGCCCGCGACTGGCTGTACCGGCCGGAGGTCCAGCAGCTCGCCGCCCGGCACCGAAACCTGACCGTCGAGTACGTGGCCACGCGCGAGGGCGGGGCCCGGCTTTCCCGCGAGCCGGACGACGCGCACGTGGCGGTGTGCGGCCCGCCGGCGCTGATCGAGGCCGCAAGAGGCATCTGGCCCGACGTGCGCGTGCTCGCCGAGACGTTCACGCCGCCGGCGCTCACGGTGAGCGGGACGGCGGCGAACGGGACGCTGCGCCTCCTCCGCAGCGACAAGACGGTCTCGATCGCCACCGGGACGCTGCTCGAGCAGGCCGAGGCCGCCGGAATCTCGCCGAACTTCGGCTGCCGGATGGGGATCTGCCGAACGTGCACGTGCCGCAAGGCCGCGGGCGCGGTTCGCAACATCCTCACCGGCGAGATCTCAAAGGAGGAAGACGAGGACATCCAGCTATGCGTGTCGGTCCCGGCAGGGGACGTCGCGCTCGAAATCTGAGAGGTTTGACCATGCCGACCCCACATCCCCATCTGTCCCAAGAGCAGACCGAGGCACTCGGTCGGGAGCTCGACGAGCTTCGGAGCCGCGTCCTCGCCGACCTCGGCGAGCGCGACGCCGCCTACATCCGCCGGATCATCAAGACCCAGCGCGGGCTCGAGCTCCTCGGGCGGGCGCTGCTCGAGATCGGTTTCGTCCCGCCCGCGTGGTTCGGAGGCACGGCGGCCCTGTCGCTGTCAAAGATCCTCGACAACATGGAGATCGGCCACAACGTGATGCACGGCCAGTACGACTGGATGAAGGATCCGGCGCTCGATTCCAAGCGCTTCGAGTGGGACACCGCGTGCCCCGGCGACCAGTGGCGCCACTCGCACAACTACATGCACCACACCCACACCAACGTGCTCGGCAAGGACCGGGACATCGGCTACGGCGTGCTGCGGATGTCCGAGGACCAGCCCTGGCGCCGGCGGGATCTCGGCAATCCGATCTACGCCATGCTGCTGATGCTTCTGTTCCAGTGGGGCGTCGCCGCCCACGACCTCGAGGTCGAGCGGATCGAGGCCAAGGAGATCGGGTGGGCCGACAAGCGAGACATCCTCCGGGCGATCTGGGAGAAGGGCCGCCGGCAGGTGCTCAAGGACTACGCCGTCTTCCCGCTGCTGGGCGGGCCGGGGGCGCCGTTCGTGTTCGCCGGGAATCTCAGTGCCAACCTGATCCGCAACGTCTGGTCGTTCACGATCATCTTCTGCGGTCACTTTCCCGAGGGCGTGGAGGAGTTCTCCGAGGAGGAGGTCGAGAACGAGACCCGTGGCGGCTGGTACCTGCGCCAGATGCTGGGCTCGGCCAACCTCACCGGCGGCCCCCTGTTTCACATCCTCAGCGGCAACCTCGGCCACCAGATCGAGCACCACCTGTTCCCCGACATCCCCGCCCACCGCTACGCGGAGATCGCGGTCGAGGTGCGGGAGATCTGCCGGCGCTATGGCCTGCCGTACAACACCGGCCCGCTGCACCGGCAGTTCGGCTCCGTGGTCAAGAAGATCGTGCGGCTGGCGCTGCCCGGAGGCGGCGGACGGCAGCCGGCGCCGGCGCACGAGCCCGCGCCGCTCGCCCTGGCGGCGTAGATCCCGGCCGCCAGCGCACGAGCCCGCCGCTCGCCCCTGGCGGCGTAGATCGCACCCGCTTGCGCGCCTCGCGCGCCTCGATCATGCTCTGCGTGACGAACGACAGGGAGTGAGCCATGTCCGAGACGATGCTTGCCGGCTTGATGATGGATGACTACCAGCTGTCGCTGACGCCGCTGATCGAGCGGGCCGAGCGCCTCAGCGCCGGCCGCGGCGTGGTCTCGCGCCGCCCGGACGGCTCGATGCACCGCACGACCATGGGCGAGTGCGCCGGCCGGGCCCGGCGCCTGGGCGCCGCGCTGAGGGACCTGGGGATCGGCCGTGGCGACCGCGTGGCCACGCTCCTGTGGAACCAGCCCGAGCACCTCGAGCTGTATTTCGCCGTGCCGCTGATGGGAGCGGTGATCCACACCCTCAATCCGCGGCTGCATCCCGACGAGCTCAGCTTCATCGCCTCCGATGCCGAGGACCGGGCGATCGTGGTCGACGAGACGCTGCTGAGCGCGTTCGAGGGGTTCCGCTCAGCCCAGGAGTTCGAACACGTGATCGTGGTCTCGCACTCGGGCGAGGTGCCCGACGGCACGCTCGAGTACGAGTCGCTGATCGCCGGCGCCGAACCGATGAGCTGGCCCGCCTCCGACGAGCGCGGGGCCGCCGCCATGTGCTACACGTCGGGCACGACCGGCCGCCCCAAGGGCGTTGTCTACTCCCACCGGGCGCTGGTGCTCCACTCGCTCGCCGCGGCGCTGCCGGACTCGATGTCCGTCTCTTCTCGCGACACGATCCTGCCCGTCGTCCCCATGTTCCACGCCAACGCGTGGGGGATCCCGTACGCCGCGGCCTTCGCCGGCGCGGGCCTGGTATTGCCCGGTCCGCGCCTTGACCCGGAGAGCGTGCTCGATCTGCTCGCCGGTGAGCGCGTGACCATGACCGCCGGGGTGCCCACGGTCTGGATGTCGATGCTCCAGGCCCTGGACGCCGAGCCCAAGCGCTGGGATCTGAGCGCTCTGCAGCGGCTGATCGTGGGCGGCTCGGCCGTGCCGCGTAGCATGCTCGAGGGCTACGACCGCCACGGCCTGACGATCATCCAGGCCTGGGGCATGACCGAGACCTCGCCGCTGGGCAGTGTCTGCCGGCTGACCTACGACCTCGTCGACGCGCCGGCGGAGGAGCAGTACGAGTACCGCGCCCGCCAAGGTATTCCGGCGCCGTTCGTGGACCTGCGCGCCCGCGGAGACGACAACGAGCTGATCCCCTGGGACGACGACACGATGGGCGAGCTCGAGGTCCGGGGGCCGTGGGTCGCGGCCGGGTACCACCGCGGCCGCGGGCAGGAGAAGTTCACCGACGACGGCTGGTTCCAGACCGGCGACATCGTCAAGATCGACCGTCGCGGATGCATCCGCATCTGCGATCGTTCGAAGGACCTGGTCAAGTCCGGAGGCGAGTGGATCTCCTCGGTCGACCTCGAGAACGTGCTCATGGCCCACCCGGCCGTCGCCGAGGCGGCGGTGATCGCGGTGCCGGACGAGCGCTGGGGCGAGCGGCCGCTGGCGGCGGTCGTCCTGCGCGAGGGCGAGGACGCCACGCCGGAGCAGCTTCGCGAGCATCTGAGCCAGGAGTTCGCCAAGTGGCAGCTTCCGGAGCGGTTCGAGTTCATCGACGAGATCCCGCGGACGGCGACGGGCAAGTTCAAGAAGACCGACCTGCGCGAGCGGTTCGTCGAGGCGCCGGCGCCCGAGCGCGCGCCCGCCTGACGGCGCCGGCGCCCGAACGCCCCGCCTGCCTGCCGGCGCCGGCGCCCGAGCGCGCGCCCGCCTGACGGCGCCGGTGGAGATTTGGGTTACATACCGACCCAAATCTCCACCCTCACTCGCCGCCGGGCACCTCCGCCGCCAGCTCGTCGAGCCATACCTTCGCCGAGCTGTCGCTGGGGGCCCGCCAGTCGCCGCGCGGCGACAGCGACCCGCCCGAGCCGACCTTGGGCGCGTTCGGAATCGCCGAGCGCTTGAACTGGCTGGTCTGGAAGAACCGCCGCAGGAACACCTCCAGCCAGTGCTTGATCTCCTCAAGCGAGTACTCGTGCCGGCGCTGCTCGGGAATCAGGTCGGGCCAGCGGCCGCGCCGGCGGTCGCCCCAGGCGTGCTCCGCCAGGAACGCGACCTTGCTCGGGCGATAGCCGAAGCGCACCACGTAGTAGAGGAAGAAGTCCTGCAGCTCGTAGGGGCCGACGACCGTCTCGCTGTCCTGGCCGGGGACATCCGAGTCGGGGTCGTCGTGGGGGACCAGCTCGGGCGAGATCACCGTCTCCAGCACCGAGTCCAGCACGTCGTTGGCGTCTTCGCCGAATTGGTCGGTGTCGATCGCCCAGCGGATCAGGAACTGGATCAGCGTCTTCGGCACCGACGCGTTGACGCTGTAGTGCGACATCTGGTCGCCGACTCCGTAGGTGCTCCACCCGAGCGCCAGCTCGGAGAGGTCGCCGGTGCCCAGGACCAGGCCCCGGTGGTAGTTGGCGAGCCGGAACAGGTGGGAGGTGCGCTCGCCGGCCTGGATGTTCTCGTAGGTGACGTCGTAGGTCGTCTCGCCGCGCCCCGCCGGATGGCCGAGATCGTCGAGCATCTGCCTGGCCGAGGGGCGGATGTCGATCTCGCCGGCGCTGACGCCGAGAGCCTCCATCAGCCGGCGCGCGTTGCCCAGGGTCAGGCCGCTGGTGGCGAAGCCCGGCATCGTGTAGCCGAGCACGTTGGTCCGGGGCAGCCCGAGCCGGTCCATCGCCCGCGCAGCGACGGTCAGCGCGTGGGTCGAGTCGAGCCCGCCGGAGACGCCGATCACGATCCGCTCGATCCCGGTCGCCTGTAGCCGGGTCTCGAGGCCGCGCACCTGGATGTTGTAGACCTCCTGGCAGCGCTCGTTGCGGCTGGCGGGGTTGGCCGGGACGTACGGGAAGCGCTCGAACTCGCGCCGCAGCGGGAGCCGCCCGGCCGGGATCCCGAGCTCGAACTCGACCCGCCGGATCGCCGCCACGCGGTCGAGGTGATCGTGGATGGCGTCGCCGAAGCTGCTCGTGCTGGCGCGGTCAGAGATGATCCGACCGAGGTCGACGTCGGCCATGATCAGCTGCTCGTCGGCGGAGAAGCGCTCGGCCTCCGCCAGCCGATCGCCGTTCTCATAGATCAACGCCTGGCCGTCCCAGGCCAGGTCGGTTGTCGACTCACCCAGGCCGGCGGCGGTGTACAGGTAGGCGGCGATCGTTCGCGCCGACTGGGCGCCGCACAGGTCGCGCCGATAGTCCGACTTCCCGATCGTGATGTTGCTGGCGGAGAGGTTGGCGAGCACGGTGGCGCCCCCGAGCGCGCCGTACGTGCTCGGCGGGATCGGTACCCACAGGTCCTCACAGATCTCCACATGGACGGCGAAGTCGGACAGATCCCGGGACGCGAACACGAGGTCGGCGCCGCACGGAACCCGGCGCCCGAGCAGCTCGACCCCGTCACCGACCATCTCCCGGGCGGCGCGGAACTGGCGCTTCTCGTAGTACTCGCGGTACTCGGGCAAGTAGCTCTTGGGCACGACGCCGAGCATCTCCCCACCGTGGACGACGATCGCGGTGTTGAACACGCCGCCCTCGATCTGCACGGGCGCGCCGACGACGATCAGCGGCCGCAGCGAGGCGCTCTCCTGCACGATCCGCTCGATGCCGAGCCGGACGCCCGCGAGCAGCGCCTGCTGATGGAGCAGGTCGTCGATCGCGTACGCGGACAGGCCGAGCTCCGGGAAGATCACGAGCGCCGCCCCCGCCTCGGAGGCCTGGGCGGCCAGCGCCACCGTCCGCTCGGCGTTGAAGGCGGGATCGGCGACCCGCACGTGCGGCACCGCTGCGGCGACGCGCACGAACCCGTGCCGGTACAGCGAGCCGAATGGGGCCGCCTCGGGCTGCGGTGACGCGCTCATCTCAGGCGCAGTATCACCAGACGCCGCCGAAAAATGGCACGCCGGCGCCCAGCCTCCGGCTCCCCGTGCCTGCCGCCGCCCTGGTCGCCGACGTTCCGACTCGCGACACTACGACTTTGCCGGTTCGCCCCGCTGCAGCTCGGTGCCGTAGCGCCGCCACAGAGTGGCGCGGCTGATGCCCAGGGCCTCGGCGATGTCCTGCGTCCGAGCGCCCGCGTCCACAGCCTGGCTGATCAGAGTCCGCAGCTCGGCGTCGTGGCGCCGGCACGCGGTGCGAAGCTCCCGCAGGATGCGCTCGGACACGTGTTCAGGTATTTACGGCTGCCCGCGCAGCTAATCAGGAGTTTTCGACCACAAGACGTCGTCGAGCCCGAGCAGTTCGAGCGGCCTGCGGACGATCTCGTTGACGTGGGGGTCGACATCCAGCGCCCAGCCGTCGCGAGTGGCGTCCAGCCGGGCGCGGATCACCACCCGGATGCCGCTGCTGTCGATGAAGCTCAGCTCCGAGAGATCGAGCCGGACGCTCGTCCCGACCGCCCGCAGCCGCTCCAGGCGGCGCTCCAGCTGATCGGCGACGGTCAGGTCGAGCTCTCCGAGCAGCATCAACCGCAACGCGCCGTCGGCGTCCCAATCCTCCAACATCGAAAATTGCGGAACCATCCTGGGGAGCCTCCATAGTCTCATGCTGAGACGCGAGATTGCAAGCCTGAGGTTGGTTTCCAAACCGGCCGCGTGCCGGCGGCGGTGCGGGAGCGAGGCCCGTTGCGCTGGCGTCGGCGCGGACGCTGCGCTACAGCCTCGCCTCGAGGATCAGGTTGAACGGGGTCTCGGCCGCGCGGCGCACGCGCGTGAAGCCGCCGTCTCGCAGGACCTCACGCAGGCGGGCTTCACCGGCCTGTGCCCCCAGTGCGAGGCCGACCTCCTGGTCCAATGACGCCGGCGTGCAGATCATCGTCGAGGCGCCATAGAACACGCGCCCGACGGGATTGAGGTTGTCCTCGAGATCGTCGTTGGCGAACGGCTCGACGATCATCCAGGTGCCATCGGGATCTAGCGTCTCGCGCACGTGGGCCGATGCTCCGACGGGATCGCCCATGTCATGCAGGCAGTCGAACACGCACACCAGGTCATAGTCACCGCCCGGGTATCCCTTGGCGGAGGCAACTTCGAAGCTGATCCGTTCGCCGACCCCTTCCTCTTCCGCCGCCTGCTTCGCTCGCTCGATCGACGGCGCGTGGTAGTCGAAGCCGTGGAACTCGGAGTTCGGGAAGGCGGCCGCCATGATCACGGTCGATGCGCCGTGGCCGCAGCCCACGTCGGCGACCTTCGCCCCTCGCTCGAGCTTCTGCTGGATGCCATCCAGCGCCGGAATCCATTCGCTGAGGAGATGGGCGCGATATCCGGGGCGGAAGAACCGCTCGGTGCCGCGGAACAGCCGCGGGTCGTGCTCGTGCCACCCGACCCCCGTGCCCGAGCGAAACGCCTCCATGAGCTTGTCCTCGTCCGCGTACAGAGAGGCGATCGACTCGAACACCCCGACACATCAACATGCTCGCCAACGGTCACGACAAGCCCTCGATGCGGGCGATGGAGCTGATCGCGCACGCCTGCGGGGTCGAGCCGGAATACTTCGCTGAATACCGGCTGGCAGTGGCGATGCGCGAGCTCGACCCGAACGAGGTCGGGCTCGAGCGGGCGCTCGAGAACCTCAACGCCCGGCTTGGTGCCCGCCGGCGCTCCGGTGCCAAAGCACGATCAACGCCACCGCCCCGAGCGCAACCTCATCCCACGAGCTAGCGATCGGGTCGATCGGGCTGAAGGCGACCGCGAACAGCGTGGCCCACAGGAGCCACGCCACCTGGACGCCGAGGCGGGTTACCTCGGGATAGCGCCACAGCATCCGGGCGAGACGATCGGCGAAGTAACCGAGTTCGTCCCGCTACCCCAAGCCGATCGGCGGCGAGCGGCGGGGGTTTGCGCGCTGGACACCACGGATTGGCGGGCACGCCCCGGCACGGGTCGGGCATCGTCTTCAGTCCCGCCGGCAGGGGATGCATGACCACGCGAGTCCGGCGCGGGTACTGGCCGGTGGGACAGCTCGGCGGCTGTCCCGGGGTCAGCGAGACCTGGCTGTCGCACAGGACCTCGCCCAGGAACGGTGGATTGACGTTCGCCGGCGCCGGCGAGCCATCGCAGACGGGATGGGTCTGCTCGAGGTTGACGGGACTGGTGCTGACGGTGCCGCCGCTGTGGTCGGTGTTGGCGCGGAAGCAGTTGGTCGGGTTGCCGGCCTCGAGGTTGAGCGTGGCGATGTCGCCGTTGGTGGGATGGCCGTAGGACCCGTTGTGCGAGAACGTGTTGTCCAGCACCGCGTTTCCCGACGGGTCATACAGGCAGCTGCCCTGTCCCAGCAGCGGGAAGTTGATCGTCCCCCCGGTGCACGGCGGCCCGCTGTCCGGATAGGACAGCACGATGATCCCCCAGGCGTGGTTGTTCATGAACCGGTTGTGCATGATCGTGTCGTTGTGCCCGCCCGACACTGACATTCCAGTCCCGACCGGTCCTGCTGCAGCTGAGCCGGCAGAGGGCACGTTCGGGTTGTTGTTGTCGTGGACGTAGTTGTCCATGAACACCCAGCAGGAATGGGTGTGGGTGATCGGGTTGGTCTTGGCGTTCGGGCACGCGCCGTTCTGCGGTGGCGGAAAGTCGGCGTTCTGCGAATTGGTGTCGAAACCGTCCTCGTTGCGGTCGAATTCCGAGTTCTTGATCACCAGGTAACCGCCCGAGTTGGTCCCCGAGTATCCGAGCGCGTTGTACTCGGCGTGCGCGTGGTTGATGGTCTGCCTGCACCGCTGTTGGCAGGCGCCGATGTAGTAGCCCGAGTCGTTGAAGTTGCTGGCATACGTCTGATCCCAGGTGCCCCCGGTCCAGTTACTCGAGAAGATCCCGTACTCCGCGGCGGTCGTCTCGTTCTCGTAGAAGGTGCTGGTGGCGTTCAGGTACGAGCCGAGATAGCCGTGGCCGCCGATTCTGCCGCTGTCGGCGCCACCGTTCCACCAGATCTCGTTGCCGGTGGCGCCGTCGCCGGCGGCGCCACCGAGGAAGTTGCACGAGGTCAGGTTCTGTACCCACACGTCTGCCGCCTTCCACACCATCACGCCGTTGAGCCCGGTGTGTCGCCCCTGAAGCATCGGACCGAAGTTCTGGGCTGACCTCTTGGTGGCGCATCTCGCTGCGCCCGGCTTGGTCCCGTCGACGATCACCGTGTTGCGGTTCATCCCCCGCACGTACAAGTCGCGCGTCTGGATCAGAACCCCGGCTGGGAACTCCGGGTGCCCGGCGGGAGCGCGGCTCGACCGCGTCTTGTAGTCGCCGGGTCCGATCAGGATCCAATCGCCAGGCCGGGCCGCGTCGACAGCCGCCTGAATGGATCTGAACTGGCCCCGGATTCCCTTATAGGTCCCGACCCGCAGCACGCGGGCGCTGGCCGTGGCCGCCAGCATCAATGCTCCGCACGCCGCAAGCGCGAACACGACAGCACGCCTCATCTCGATCCCCTCGCTTCGCTCGATTACCCCGGCTCCCGCCGACCGAGGGCCGCCGAGCTTACACCCAGTCGCCCACGCGGGAAACGCGCGCGCTCGATCAGGTGTCGCGTTTGCCTGGCTCGGCCAGGCGCCCCAAGCCGCCGGCGCGACGCGCCCGCACCTCACCGCCACCACGGCCGCCGCCGGATCTGCGCCACGTCCGCCGCCGGCTGCACGAGCTCGCACAGGTGCTCGGTGAGATGGTCGAGGTGCTCACACAGCCAAACGGTCCGGCGAGAATGCGGCACCTCGACGCCATCCTCGCCGAAGTCGGGCGCGGTCAAATTCGTCACCGCCGCACCTCGGGATCGGCCGAGCTGTGCCGCGAGCCGCCCGTACCAGGCATCGAGGGTCTCGGCCCGGCTGGCGAGCACGGCCTCGCTGCCGTCACGGTCGCAGGCGCAGTCGCGGGGCAGGCCGGCCACGGCGTGCGCGGTGAGACGCAGCCTCAAGGTGCCCCCGACCAGGCGCCACAGCTCCTCCTTGTCAATGTGCTTGGTCCCCTGCTCGGCAAGGAAGCCGCGCAGCGCCTCGTCCAGGCGCAGGCCGGCGTCGATCGCATCCGGGCCGCGGTCCGGCGCCTGCGCTCGCAGCCCGCACACCCACGCCACCGCCTGCGACAAATAGGCGCCGCCGGCTCGGAACGCATCGGCGAGATCGTCGCCGACCAGCGAGGCGACGCCCCGGGGCCAGAACAGGGTGCCGACGACGATGCTCACCGCGCAGCCGAGCGCCACGTCCTCGATCCGGACGACCCCGACCCTCCAGCCCTCGGGCACGATCAGGTTGAACAGGACCGCGACCGTGACCGTGAACGCCGCCTGCCCGACTACGAAGGGCGCCGTGCCCGGCGCGTACGCGGCCACAAACACCGCGATCGGGAGTGATACCCACAGGGCCGCCGTGCTGGTGCCGATCAGGAGCAGCAGCGCCGCCCCGACCGCGAAGCCGATCGCGGTCCCGGTCAGCGCCCGCAGCGCGGTGGCGCCGGTCGACGCGGCATTGGTGCGCAGCACGGACAGGGTTCCGAACACCACCCAGAAGCCGTGCTGAACGCTGGTCAGATCGGCGACGCCGACGGCGAGCGCCAGCGCCAGCGCCCCCCGCAGGCTGTTGATGAACCAGACCGAGCGCAGGCTGGCATGGCGCGCCGCGATGCCGGCGTACTTCGACGCGCCGGCGAGCCGGCGGGCGCCGCCGGGGCCCCGGACCGGCGACCCGAACCAGCGCGTGCGCGCGTCGGCGATCCACTCGGGGCCCACCAGCCTGGCCGCGACGAGGGCGTCGGCGCCGATCATCAGCGTCGTCACCGCGATCGTGTGGGTATGGAACGACAGTCGCGCCTCGACCGGGAAGTCATCGCTGTCCGGGTTCAGGGAGTGCACGCGCTCGAGGGTGCGCCGGCGCGTGGCCTCGAGACGCTCGAGATCGGGACGGGCCGCTCCCGTGTCGGTGAACAGCGAAGCGGAGTCGCGCAGGACCGCGGCCGAGGCGGCGAGCAGGTCGAGATCGTCCGGCGCCGCGCCGCCGAGGTCGGCGCGCTCGTGCACGGTGTCGACGCACAAGGACGTGCACCACTCGAGCAGCTCGACCACGTTGGCCAGGGCCTGGTCGGCGGTCGTGAGCCCGGTCGGCCGGAACGGCGTGGCTGTGAACCCGGCCAGCAACTCGTGCTTGGCCTCGACGCACGCTGACAGCAGCGCCTCGGTGGCTTCACTCCGCGCCAGGGCGCGCAGCTCGGCCGCGAGTGCGGCGGCGAGGTTCGAGGCTGCGCTCCGCAGCCGGTCTCCGGCCGTCGGCGGCGCGAGCAGCAGGACCGCAGCGGTGCCGGCGAGCGAGGCGATCCACCAACCCGCCAGGCGATCTGGGACCATGGCCAGCGTGCCCGGCGAGGCCACCGGCAGCACGTACGCGAGCAGCGCGGAGGTGACCCCCGAGGCGGCATTGGGCCCGGCCACGCCGACGAAGAACACCGCGAACGTGACCGGCACGGTCACGACGACGGCGAGCGCGGTCGAGGAGCTGACGACGGTCCCGATCACCAGCAGCACGCTTCCGCCCACGGCCAGGCCGGCGTGGGCGATCAGCTTGTCCCGGCGGCCGCCGCCGAAGTTGGCCAGGACCAGCGTCGCGAACGAGCCGAAGGCTGCGAACGTCGCCATCTGAGCGTTGCCGATCACCTTGTCGGTGATCGCGAACAGACCCGGGACCAGGATCGTCGCCCGCACGGCGCGCAGGGCCGCGGACGTCGACCAGGTCGGCAGCCACGGCTGGCGTTGCGCGCTCCCAGGCCGGCGCCCTTTCAACCGTGCCACTGCAAGTGCGCTCGCGCCGCCGGCCACTGGCGTGCGAGTGTAATCGCCGCGCTGGTGCGGTCTGATCAGGGGTGGAGATTCGGACGGATCTGCGCCACCGCGGACACGCTATGCCTGTCTTTGCCTACGCCAATGGCTCGCGCCGACGCTTCGGACGCCGGCGGCCGGAGGGTGGCCGTGAAACGGGCCATATATTCCCGTTACACGGCCAGCCCCCAGCTTTCGCCCCGATCGGGCGCTAGGCGGAGCGGGTGACGACGAACGTGCGCGTGCCGATCCTCCGCCCGAAGTGGGAAGCGCCGTGCCGACGGTAGCCGGGCCAGACGTACCAGCGGTAAGTGCCCGGCCTGAGCCGGTACTGGCGGCCAGCGAAACGCCACGTCGATGTGAGCTGGAACGCGGCCCGCGTCGGCCAGATGCTCAGCACCTCGCGGGTCCCGCGCCAGAGCTGGACGTTGTAGAAGGTGGCGTGCCGGGCCGGCGTCCACACCAGCAGCGGTGGCGCCACCAGCCTCGATCCGTTCGCCGGCGAGATCAGCCGCAGCCCCGGCCTGGCCGTGAACGTGCGCTCGGCCACGTTCCCGGCCACGTCCTGCGCGGTCAGCGTGTACTGGTATTTCACGCCGTTTCGCACACGCCTGTCGGTGAACGAGTTGCCTTTGCCGCGGTAGACGACGCTCGGCCGCTTGCCGTGCAGGCCCGGCCGGCGGACGATCTGGATCCTGGCGACCGGCGCGAGACTCGCCGCCGTCCAGTTCAAGAACGCGTAGTGGTCGCCGGTGTTATGACCGACGGCGAGCGCCGGCCGGGTGGCGTCATAGGCGAATGGCGCGCTTGTCGCCGCGACGGTCTTGCCGGCGTTGTCGGTGCAGCTGCCGGCGACGGTGGCGGTTAGGGTGTCGGGGCCGGCGTAGTTGGCCGTCGTGCACGAGGCGATGCCGGAAAACGAGCTGCCACCGAAGGCGATTGTGACGGGGTGGTTGTACCAGCCGTTGGAGTCGGGCGGGCGTGTTGGCGCTCCCGAGGCGGTCGGGCTGGTGATCTCGACGTGGATCGGTGTACGGCTGAACCACCGTTTCCGCGCGGACCGGCCACGCTCGCAGGAAACCTGAGTCATGGACGTCCTGCTATCGAACGACTGTGGTGATACAGCGATGCCCGGCGGCACGCCGATCCGTTCGCGCGGAGTCCAAGTCCAGCTAACCAGGACCGGGCTCGTATACCAGCCGCTCGTCGCAAGGCACCGTGGCTCGGTTGACCTACCGTGCGGACGCAGTGACGTGTGTAGCTGTCCCCCACGCCACCGACGCCACCGCCAACCACACCCCAACGACCGCAGCAACGGCGGCCACCAACGCGCCCCGGCGCCTCACGTCCGCCCCTCCCCGAGTACCAGCAGCGTGCCGTCCGCCTGTGACGGTGGGCCGAGGGCGCCGGCGGCCGTCGGCGCCAGCAGCACCATCAACGCCGCCACCAGGACGGCCTCGCACAGCCGCACGAGGTTAGGAGCCGCCAAGGCCTCGGGCCGGCGCATCATGAGTCCTCGCGCACTCGGTGGCGGCAACCTCGTCGCACTCTCGCGCTGCCCACGTCCCCGCGGCTCTCTTGCTCTCGCCATTCCGCCGCATGGCACGATACCTGTCCGCTCGGACCCGAGCAACATTCGATCTCATTCGCGGTCGTGCTGCTCGTGCTGGCGCGATCGCGGTTCTGAGGACCCCGACTGCTCCAGCGCGGCGGCCACCGCGGTCAGTTCCTCCTCCGGGAGCGCGTCCTCGATCATCGGAAAGAGCTGTCGTTCCTCCAGCCTTACGTGATCGGCGATCAGGCTGCCGAGCTCGTGCAGCGATGCTACGGACGCCGCGGAACCCTGATCGAGCGTGGCGATGCGGTGGCGGATCGCGATGTGGTCGCACAGCATCCGGGCGACGAGCTCACCGTACGGATCGGCGTAACCCGCGTAGGCCGGCAGGAGCACCTCCTCCTCGGCCCGGAAATGCGCCCGCCCATGGTCCCGCCAGTAGGCGAGCAGCGCGGCGCGAGCCTCGGCCGCCGTCTCGGCGCGCGCGCGGCGAAGCCGCTGGGCGACGAACAGAGCCTGGTGGTGGTCGCGTGAGAGCGAGGCCAGAGCCGCGTCGCGCTTCACGGCCGCGCCGGCCCCGGAAAGCCGCCATCAGCGCGGGCGGGGAGATTCACCGCCGGCTCGGCTGTCCCCCAGATGCCGGGCCCACGGCGGTGCTCGTAGATCAACGACGTCTCGGCGTGGCTGACCGCGGGATGGGTGGCGAGGTGATCGACCACGAACTCTCTGAGGTCCTGGGCGTCGGCGGCGGCGACCCAGATCAGGTAGTCGGTGACGCCGGTGAGGTGAAAGACCATCAGCACGCCCGGGAGCTCGCGCACGACCGAGGTGAACGCGTCGATCTGTTCCCGGGTGTGCACCGTCAGCCGGACGGCGATCAGCGCTTGCAGCGGCCGGCCGAGCGCGGCGAGGTCGACCTCGGCGTGAAAGCCACGGATCACCCCTCGGTCGCGCAGCGATCGCAGCCGCGCCAGCGCCGTCGACGGTGCCACGCCCACTCGCTCCGCGAGCCGCTGGTTGGTGATCCGCGCGTCCGCCGCCAGCGCTTCGAGGATCGCTCGATCGACGGCATCAACGGGCGGCTGTGAATGATTCGGCGTCACGTGGTCACAACAGGCGAGCGGGACCGAAGAATATCCAATCTATAGGGAAAGCACCGCAGGATATTCGTCAGCTTGATCACCTGACGCAGGATCATCACAATGACCGCATCGGATCGGCAGCGGCGACAACGGCGGTCAAGGATTCGATCCTGGACACGATCGGCAGCACGCCGCTCGTCAGGCTGGCCCGGATCGGAGCCGGGCTGCGCCCGCAGGTCGTGGCCAAGCTCGAGGCGTTCAACCCGGGAGGCTCGATCAAGGACCGTGTGGCCGTGGCGCTGATCGAGGCCGCCGAGGCCGAGGGCCGGCTGCTGCCCGGCGGGACGATCGTGGAGCCGACCTCGGGCAACACCGGCACCGGGCTCGCGATCGTCGCGCGGCTGAAGGGCTACCGGGTGATCGCGGTGATGCCCGACAAGATGTCCAAGGAGAAGATCGACCTGCTGCGCGCTTACGGCGCCGAGGTGGTCGTCGCCCCCACCGACGTCCCCCCGGAATCGCCCCAGTCCTACTACCGGGTGGCCGACCGGCTGACCGAGGAGATCCCGGGCGCGTTCCAACCCAACCAGTACTTCAACCAGGCCAACCCCCAGGCCCACTACGAGTCGACCGGTCCGGAGCTGTGGGAGCAGACCGCAGGCCGGGTCACCCATCTCGTGGCCGGCGTCGGCACCGGCGGCACAGTTACCGGGACCGCCCGCTACCTGCGCGAGCACAAGCCCGACCTGGTCGTGATCGGAGCCGACCCTGAGGGATCGATCTACTCCGGCCGCCCCGAGGACGTCCGGCCTTACCTGGTCGAGGGTGTGGGGGAGGACTTCTGGCCCGAGACCTTCGATCGCAGCGTGATCGACCGCTGGATCACGGTCTCCGATCGAGATGCGTTCCTGACCACGCGCCGGCTGGCCCAGCTCGAGGGGATTCTCGCCGGCGGCTCCGGCGGCCTCGCGTTGCACGCCGCGCTCGAGGTCGCAGCCGAGGTGGACGACCCCGATGCGCTGATCGTCGTCATCCTCCCCGACGGCGGCCGCTCGTACCTGTCGAAGATCTACTCCGACAGCTGGATGCGCCAGTACGGGTTCCTAGAGCGCGAGTCCAGCCTGGTCGTCGGGGACGTGCTCGCGCGCAAGCGCGCCGCCGGCGAGATCCCCTCGCTCGTGACCGTCCAGACGCATTTCCGGGTCCGCGAGGCGGTGGCGCTGCTGCACGAGCATCGGGTCTCGCAGCTGCCGGTGGTCAGCGCCCATGATCCGGCGACGATCGTCGGCTCGATCGGCGAACGCGGCCTGCTCAAGCGCGCGGCCGAGGATCCGTCCCTGCTGGAGGCCGAGATCATCGAGGTGATGGAGCCACCGTTCCCCGCCGTCTCGGCGGAGGATCCGGTGCGCGAAGCCGTCGCCCTCCTGGTCTCCGACCAGCAGGCGCTCCTGGTCACCCAGGACGGCCGCGCCGAAGGACTGGTCACGCGCACTGATCTGCTGGAAGCATTGGCTTCGTGAGCGATTCCGAGCGCCGAGGCGACGCCTTCGCCACGCGGGCGGTTCACGCAGGTCTGACCCCCGATCCGGCGTTCGGCTCGGTGATCCCGGCGATCCACCAGACCTCGACCTACGCCCAGCCCCGGCCCGGCCAGTTCGTCGAGGACTACGACTACGCCCGCTCCGCCAACCCGACCCGAGCTGCGCTCGAGCGGGCGCTCGGCGACCTCGAGGGTGGCCTCGCGGTCGCGTTCGCCTCCGGCATGGCGGCAGAGCACGCGCTGATCACGGCGGTGTGTACGGCCGGGTCGCACATCGTCATGCCCTCCGACCTGTACGGCGGCACCTACCGGCTGGTGGACAAGGTGCTGAGCCGCTGGGGGCTTCACTACGACCTCGTCGATCAGACCGATCTCGACGCCCTCGCCCGCGCCGTGCGCGACGACACGCGGCTGATCTGGGTCGAGAGCCCGACCAATCCGCTGCTGCGCGTGGTCGATATCGAGGGCGTCCTGGGCCGGAAACGGGGCGCGCTCGTCGCCGTCGACAACACGTTCGCCACGCCCGCCAACCAGCGGCCGCTGGAGCTCGGGGCCGACTTCGTCGTGCACTCCACGACCAAGTACCTCGGCGGTCACTCCGACGTCATCGGGGGCGCGGTGGCGACCCGTGACCAGGAGGCCTACGAGCGCTTGCGGTTCGTGCAGAACGCGGTCGGCGCCGTCCCGGGTCCCTTCGACTGCTTCCTCGTGCATCGCGGGCTGCGCACGCTGCACCTGCGGATGGAGGCGCACGCCCGCAGCGCCCGGGCGGTGGCCGGGCTGCTGCGAGCAACGCCCGAGGTCAGCGATGTCAGCTGGCCGGGGTTCAGCGGCATGGTCAGCTTCCGCCATCCGCGGGCGGCGGCGATCGCGGCGCGCGCGCGTCTGTTCACGCTCGCCGAGTCGCTGGGCGGCGTCGAGTCGCTGATCGAGGTCCCGCAGGCCATGACCCACCAGTCGGTGGAAGGGTCGACCGCCGCCGTCCCGCCGGATCTCGTGCGTCTCAGCTGCGGGGTGGAGGAGCCCGAAGATCTCGTCGCGGACCTTCGCCAGGCGCTGGCTTGAACGGTCGCCGACAGCGCGCTATATCCACCACTTGAGAGGGTCATTTAGGCCCTCGGAGGTCGCTTGCGCGAAGCCAAACGTGGTTTGACACTGCCGAACGGAGTCTGGTAATCTCGGCCCGCGCCTGTGGTGCTTTGTGGACCGACCTAGGCCGTCGGTCCCGCCGAGGTTGAGGGTGGTTCGTTTGAGCGCAGTCAGACTCGGAGCCGATGTCTCGATGGAGCGCCGACTTCGGCTGAGCTTGCGGCAGACCGATGGCGACTGGCGGTCGCCTGCTCGAGAGGGCAGGAAGCACCGGGGGCGTGGCGAATCCTCGGGCCGTAGTGCGGTCATTCCGATCAGTGCCGAGCTCGAGAGAGAGGTCGTTTCCTTTTAACCCAACGACTTGGGAGGAGGGTATGTGGCAGTAGCTGATTCAGCAGCGGCGCGACCCGGCTGGCGCGCGGGACTCGGCGGCGAGTTGGTGGCCGAGTTCTACGGAACGTTCATCCTCATCTGCTTCGGCGATGGCGTGGTGGCGATGCTCTGGGCCCTGATCGGCTCCGGGCGCACCGTAAGCAAAAGCACCGCGCTGCTCGGGAGCGGCGACTGGCTCCTGATCACGTTCGGCTGGGCGTTCGCGGTCACGTTCGCCGTGTACACCGTGGGCGGCGTCAGCGGCGCCCACATCAACCCGGCGGTCACGCTGGGCGCGGCGCTGCGCAGGCAGTTGCCGTGGAACAAAGTGGTGCCCTACTGGGTGGTCCAGGTGGCCGGCGCGTTCGTCGGCGCCGCGCTCGTGTTCTTGGTCTACAACAACGCGATCAACCACTACGACCAGGTCAACCACATCATCAAGGGGCAGCCGTCGTCGCTGCCGACCTACAGTACGTTCGCAACGTTCCCGGCGCCGTATTTCCACAACGTCTTAGGGCCGTTAGTGGACGAAATCGTGGGCACGTTCTTCCTGCTCTTGTTCATCTTTGCGGTCACCGACGAGATCAACCTCCCGCCTGGGTCGAACCTGGGCCCGCTGATCATCGGTTTCGTCGTGCTGGCGGTCGGAATCTCGTTCGGCGCCAACTCCGGATATGCGATCAACCCGGCCCGTGACTTCGGTCCGCGGTTGTTCGCCTGGATCGCGGGATGGGGGAAGATCGCGATGCCTGGCGACTACGGGTGGATAAACACCTACTTCTGGGTGCCGATCGTCGCACCTCTGATCGGGGCGGCGCTGGCGGTGCCTGGATATGACCGCATCGTCCGTCCCATCCTGGAGGCGCGAGCCGCGGGACTCGAGCCGGTCGAAGGCGGAAGGGTGCCCGGCGAGTCGGTGCCGCCGGGGACGATCGAACCCTAGTCTCAGCAGGCGATTACGCGGAAGAGCGGCGGCGCTGGCGGTGCCGCCGCTCTCGCGTGTGGGCGTGGCTCAGCGATGAGGCGCGGCGCGCCGGCGGCTCACCGGGACCGCAGCAGCCCCGCGCCACGCGCCCACTCCACCGTCCGGCGCAGGGTCTCGCGGGGGCTGCTGTAGCGAAGGCCGAGTTCTCGGGCCGCCCGCGAGCCGTCGTACTGGTGGCCGTGGAGCAGGGTCCTCACCATCTCGCGGCACACGGGCGGCCGGCGCCGGGCCAGGCGGAACCCGTGCTCGACCGCGAAGGCCGCGGCGATCGCCACCGGACGGGGCACCAGCCGGGGCCTGCCGCTCACGCCGGCCACCTCGCCGGCCAGGGCCAGGGCCTCGGTGATCGACAGCGTCATCCCGTTCAGCACGTAGCGCTCCCCGGCCGCGCCGCGCGCGGCGGCGAGCAGGTGCCCCTCGGTGCAGTCCGCGATGTCGACCAGGCTGACGTTCGTGGGCACGAACAGCTTCAGGCGGCCGTCGAGGAAGGCGAGCAGGAAGCGGGCCGTCCCGCCGGTCCGGCCGGGTCCCTGCACCGATGAGGGGTTCACGCACACGACCTCGACGCCGGTGCTGCGGCCGGCTACGAACGCCGCGCGCTCGCCCTCGGTCTTCGAGCGCTCGTATCTCGACAGGTACCAGCCGCGGTGCGGTGTCTGCTCGCTGCCCACCGATCCCCACGGCTCGCCGATCGTCGCCGCCGAGGAGGTGTGGACCACTCGCGGCACGCGCGCCCTCGCCGCGGCGCGCACCGCCGCAGCTGGGCCCTCGACGTTCGCCTGCATCATCGCCGTGACGTCATCGACACAGAGCGTGTTCACCCCGGCCACGTTGAAGACGAGCTCGCACCCCTGCATGCCGGCGCACATGGCGTCCTCGTCGAGCACGTCCCCGCGCGCGACCTGGGCCCCGAGCCCGCCGAGCACGAGCTCCGACTCCCGGGAGCGGGCCAGGGCCACGACCTCGTCGCCCCTCGCCACCAGGCGCTCCAGGAGCGCGCGGCCGACCACGCCGCTGCCCCCGGTGACGAACACGCGGCTCATCTCTCGGCGCGCAGCGCGGAGGAGAAGCGGACGAAGTAGTCCACGCCCGACCAGACCGTGACGATCGCCGCCAGGGCCAGCAGCCACTGATCGAGGAACACGCCGAGGATCTTCACCTGCGGGCGCAGCATCACCAGCGCCAGCGCGGCGAACTGCGCCGTGGCCTTCCACTTGCCGAGCATCGAGGCCTCGAGGTGAAGGCCCTGAGCCGCCACCGCGGCCCGCAGGCCGAGCACGATCAGCTCGCGGCCGATGATCACCACCGACAGCCACGGCGACGCCCGCCCAACCGCAACCAGCGCTACGAGCACGCCGGTGACCAGGAGCTTGTCGGCGGTGGTATCGAGGAACGACCCCAGGCGCGAGCTCACGTTCCAGCGGCGGGCGAGCCGGCCATCGAACCAGTCGGTGCTCGACGCGGCCAGAAACACGATCGCCGCCGCCGTGAACGAGTGCCCGAGGATCAGCCCCATCACCACCGGCGTGGCCACGATGCGGAGGCTCGTGCCGGCCAGGATCAGGGCGCTCGCTCGCGCGCTGCCTCTAGCTCCTCTCAGCGCGCCGGCGTCCACATCAAAGGCAGCGTACCAGCGAGGTTAGGAGAAAAGATCGGCCCCATACCGGCGCGCCGCGGCCGCGTCGCCGGCGTCGAGCGCCCGCCTCGCCGCCTCGGCGGCGTCGGCTAGCGTGACCGCGCGGAGCGCCTGCTTGACCTCCGCCACCAGCGGCGCGGCCATGCTCAGCTCGCGGACTCCGAGACCCACGAGCAGCAGCGCGGCGGCCGGGTCGCCGGCGAGCTCGCCGCAGACCCCGACCCAGCGGCCGTGGGCCTCGGCGCCCTCGACGGTGGCGCGGACCAGTCGCAGGACCGCCGGCTGGGGGCCGGCGAGCAGCTGCCCGACGTGCTCGTTGCCGCGCTCGGCGGCCATCGTGTACTGGGTCAGGTCGTTGGTGCCGATGGAGAAGAAGTCGGCCGCGGCGGCGAGCTGGTGCGACTGCAGGGCCGCCGAGGGCACCTCGACCATGATCCCGACCTCCAGTGGCGCGTCCACGCCGGTCGCGCCCCGAGCCTCCGCGACGACGGCCAGCGCCGCCTCGAGCTCGGCGGCGGTGGCGACCATCGGGAACATCACCTTGACCGGATGGTCGGCCGCCACCCGCAGGACGGCTCGCAGCTGCGTGGCCAGCAGCTCGGGATGCTCGAGCGAGAGCCGAAGCCCCCGCCGGCCGAGGAACGGATTCTGCTCGGGCGCCATCGGCAGCGCCGGCAATGGCTTGTCCGCGCCCACGTCGAGCGTGCGTACGATCAGCGGACGACCGTCGAGGGCGGTGGCGATGTCGGCCAGCGTCTCCACCTGCTCGTCCTCGTCGGGAATCTGCTCGCGGTCGAGGAACAGGAACTCGGTCCGCAACAGGCCGACCCCATCGGCCCCGAGCTCCACCACCGACCCCGCCTCCGCGGCTCCGCCGAGGTTGGCCGCGACCTCGATCGTGACTCCCATCGCGCGTCACCGCCGGCTCGCCGGCGTGCTCCCGCGCCACGCGCCGGCGCTCCAGGGCCAGCTCCCGCTCCTGGCGGGCGCGCTCCGCCGCCTGCTCACTGGGGGCGACCATGACCGTGCCCTGGCCGCCGTCGAGCAGCACCGGCGTCGCTTCGCCGATCGCCAGCACCGAAGGGCCCAGGCCGACCGCGGCCGGGATCCCGAACGCGCGAGCGAGGATCGCGGCGTGGGCGGTCGCGGTGCCATGCGCGGTGGCGATCCCCTGAACCAGGTCGGGATCGAGCGACGCCGCGGCCGCGGGCGTGAGCTCCGAGACGACGAGCACGCCCGCCTCCTTGACGGCCGCCGTCGGCTCGGCTCCGGCGAGCGCCGCCAGCACCCGGCGTCCTACGTCTTCGACATCGGCTGCCCGCTGGCGCAGAAGCTCGTCGTCGAGCGCTCTGAACGCCGTGGCGGTTTCGTGGCTGGCGGCGTACCAGGCCTTCTCGGCCGCCGCTCCGGCGTCGATCTGCTCCCGCGCGGCCCCGACGAGCGCGTCGTCGTCGAGCAGGGCCAGCTGGGCGGTGAAGATTGCGGCTTCCTTGTCGCTGCTCCGGCGCGCCACCTCGTCGCGATCGTGCTCGATCGCCGTCCTGGCGCTGGCGCGGGCCGACTCGAGCCGCCGCCGCTCGATCTCGGGGCCCCGCGAGGAAACCTTGGCCGGAGCGCTGAGCTCCTCGCCGAAGTGCCGGACCGGCCCCAGCGCGATCCCAGCCGACGCGGGGATCCCGGCGATCACCGTGCCCGGCTCGGGCTCCTCCGGAATCTCCTCCGACGGCTCCGCCACCGCCGGCCCGGCCGCCCCGCGAGCCGCCTCGGCCGCCCCGCGAGCAGTCTCGGCCGCCCCGCTAGCCGCCACGCCCGCCACGCGAGTCGCCCCGGCCGCCACGCCCTCGCCGAACCCCCCGTCGGCCAGCTCCCGCAGCGCCGCCAGCGCCTCATCCGCCTGGGGCCCCGACGCGGTCGCGATCAGCTCATCGCCCCGGCGCGCCACGAGCGTCATCAAGCCGGTGAGGCTGCGGGCGCTCACGGGACCGGCGCCGCCGGCTTTGGCCAGCCGCAGGTCGGCGTCGAAGCGGCCCGCCAGCTCGACGACCAGCGCCGCCGGCCGAGCGTGGAGGCCGATCTCGTTGAGCACGGGGATGCGAGCCTCCGCGCCGGGGGGCCCGCCGGGCACCGGCTCGCGCCGCCGCGGCAGCCTCCTCGGCGCCGAGCTGCTCCTGCTTCATCGCGATCGCGCGCCGGGCCTCGACCCCCACCTCCTCCAGCGAGGCGCCGCCTCGCGCCGCCGCGGCGGCGGCGACCGCGCCCTCGACGAACGGTGCCTCGCTCAGCTCCACGCGGCCATCGCCGTCGAGCAGCTCCACCGCCATCTCCGCGCTCATCAGGGCGCTGCCGAGATCCATCAGCACGAGCACGCCGTCGTCGCTCATGGCCCGCTCGATCGCGGCGCGCACGCGCTCCACGTCGGTGCCGATCGAGCCGTCCTCGAGGCCGCCGGCAGCCTCGAGCCGAAGCTCCTCGCCGCCCATCTGCCGGGCCAGCTCGACGACGCCATCGGCCAGCGCGGCGCTGTGCGAGACAACGACGATGCCAACCACTGGCCTAGAGCCCGTAGGCCTGATGCAGGAGCTCGATTGGATGTACGGACGGGTGCCGCGTGGCGTGCTCGATCTGCCAGCGGCAGGTTTCGCTGTCGCACACGACCAGCCTGGCCCCTGAGGCCGCGACCTGGTCGAACAGGTCGGCGCCGGCGTCCATCGCGATCTGGTACTTCTCGCGCTTGAGCCCGTAGGTTCCCGCGATCCCGCAGCAGCGAGCATCGAGCTCGCGGACCTCGAGCCCGGGAATCAGCGCCAGCAGCTCGAGCGCGGGCTTGCCCATCCAGTGCCCCTGGAGCTGGCACGGGGCGTGGTAGGCGACGACCTCGTCCACGGGCTGGAAGTCGGTTCGGAGCTCGCCGCGGTCGTGCAGCTCCAGCAGCAGCTCGCACACGTCGTAGGTCTGCCGGCTCACCAGCTCGAGGTCGGGGTCGTCCTCGAGGCCCAGGATCTCGCGCGCCTCGCGTTTGAGCATCACCGTGCAGCTGGTCGCGTTGCCCACGATCAGGGTGCCGTCGCGGGCGTGTGGCGCCAGCGCGCGGGCCAGCCGCAGCACGTACTTGCGGGCGTCCTCGAACAGGCCGTTGGACTGCAACGGCAACCCGCAGCAGTCCTGCTTCGGGATCTCGACCCGGTAGCCGTTGTGCTCCAGCACCCCGACCACCTTCTCGCCGACGTCGGGCTCGTAGTACTGCGTGCCGCAGTTGTGGAAGTAGACGATCTTGTTCCCCTCCGGCGGACCCTGGTGGGCGCGAGCCCACTTCTGAAACGTCCGGCCGGCGAATTTCGGCAGCGCGGCGTCGCGATGAATGCCGAGCACACGCTCGACCAGGACGCGCATCGGCCGCGCCCGCAGCGACGCGTTGGCGATCGGCGCGAACGGGGTTCCGAGCCGGCCGATCACCGTGGGCCGGGCGATCAGCCGGTCGCGCAGGGGCACCCCGGTGCGTTGCTTGAGCGCGTAACGGGCATGGGCGTTGAGCTCGGCGATCTTCACCCCCTGCGGACACGACATCGTGCACAGCCCGCAGCCCGAGCAGTAGTCGACCGAGGACTCCTCCGGCGGCTGGCCGGTAGCCCGGTAGCGCTCGGCCTGCGGGCCGGCGTACTTCGGCCCCGGAAACAGTGGGGTCACGTTGGAGACCGGACACACGGTCTCGCAGATCGTGCACTTGACGCAGTGGTCGAGCGAGCTGCGCAGCCGTTCGTGCAGGAGGTCTTCGATCATGCCGCGGCCGTCGCCCCTTCTCGGTCCAGCACCGCCTGGGCGACGAAATGGCCGCTGGCCAGCGCGATCCCCTCGCCCGAGCCCTCGCGCCAGGGCACGGCGCCCGGCAGCGCCGCGCCGGCGACGAACACGTTCTCGGTTCCCTGGGCCAGCAGCGAGGAATCGACGGCCACGCCGACCGAGGACATGGGCTGCGCAGCGAAGTAATCGGCGTCGAAGCGTGGCTCGCCCACCGCCGGCATGCCGCGCAGCGACAGCCCGAGGACCTGCTCGTGCGCCTGCCAGTCCGAGCCGAGCTCGATCGCCCCCGAGGCGAAGCCGCCGGTGGCCAGCACCACCCACCGCGCGCGATACGAGGTGTCATGACCGCTGGTGTGGGCGCGCACGGCGCTCACGCGCTCGCCCTCGCGCTCGGCGCCCACGGCCTCGGCGCCCAGCACCAGCCGGCCGCCGGCGGCCCGGAGCGCGGCCACCAGAGCGTTGTAGACGCGCATGCCCGGAACCGACGGCGGGAGCGTCGGGATCTCGAACACCGAGTGGCCGAGCCTGCGTTCGAGGTCCGACCAGGCGCCATGCGGATCGCGCAGGCCGAGGATCGCCGGCATCCCCACGCGCTCCCCCGGCCGCAGCAACAGCGCCAGGCGGGCGGCGAAGGCGGCTCGGAACGATTCGTTGTCGAACCGCCGCGCCAGGCCCAGCGCGTTGGCCTCGACTCGCCCCACGTCGACGTCGATCTCGACCGCTCGGGCCTCGATCCCGGCGCGCCGGAGGTTGCCGGCGCACAGCGAGGCGTGAAAGTCCCGCAGCACCCGGGTCCCGACCACGCACACCGGTCCCGGCGTGGCCGTATCCCCGGCGGCCATCGTCTCGGGCACGAGCGCCGACGGACGCAGCGCACCGACCGCGGTCGGCAGCAGGTGGTTGCGCTCGAGCCCTCCGGTGTACCGGTAGCCGGACTGGGGGCCGCGCTCGATCTGCCCCGCGAACCACTCGAGCGCGGGCCCGATCGCGTCGGCTCCGATCAGCGCGTAGGGGTGCTCGGGATGGGCGGCGAGGAACCCGCCGAGCGCGCTCGCGGGTTCATCGACGCGGTCGGGGCCGTAGCCCAGCACGTCGACGGTGCCGGGAGCCAGGTGCGTGGAGCCGACTCCCTTGGCCAGCACGCAGACCCGGGCGCCGCCCTCGGCCAGCCGCGTGGCCGCGGTGAGCCCGGCCACGCCCACGCCCAGCACGACGGCGTCGTAGGTGAGCGCCGGGGTCATCGCAGGTGGTCGACGTCGAGCACGCCGTGGAAGATCCACTCATCGAGCCTGGTCTCGCGCAGCTGGTCGCCGTAGAGCACCGGCCACACGCCCTTCCAGCGCTCGCGGATGTAGTCGAGCAGCGCGGCGTTCGCCTGCTCGGTGTCGATGCCGTCGTGGCCGTGGAGGATCCCGGTGGCGCGGTAGATGCAGAACCCGCCCTGGCATGGCCCCATCCCGAGCCGCAGCAGGCGCCGGATGTCGTCGAGGTCGGTGGTGCCGCGCCGGCGGATCGCGTCCTCGAGCGCTCGCCGTGGGATGAGCTCGCACTCGCACACCAGCTGGTCGTCGAGCAGGTGCTGCTCCCGGCGGTCGAGCCGTTCGTGGACCCGCATGTGCTCGCCGTTCTCGGAGCCGGGAAGCGCCTCGGTCGCGGTCGTGCACGGGCTGGGGTCGCCGAGCTGGCGGCAGACGGCATCGACGGTGTCCTGCGCCATCAGCCGGTAGGTCGTCAGCTTGCCCCCGGTGATCGTCACGAAGCCGCTGACGCCGTCGCGATCGCGGTGGTCCAACAGCGCGTGGGCGCGGGTGACGTCGCGCGACTCCGAGCCGTTGTTGTCCTTGCGGTCCTCGAACAGCGGCCGCGCGCCCGTCCAGACGCGCAGGGCCCGCGCTTGCTTGAACCCGGGCACGAGCCGCTCGCCGTCCTCGAGCATCGCGTCGACCTCGGTCTGGAGCACCGTGTGGTCGTCGGGGTCGTCGGTGCCGACGTCGGTCGTGCCGATCACGCTGACCGTCCGGATGGGCACGATGATGTCGCCGTCGGTGGGCATCTGGCAGCGATTGATGACCGTGTTCACCAGCCGGTGGTTCATCGCGATCATGATCCCCCGGCCCGGCAGGACGTGCACGCCCTCGATCCCGGCCAGCTCGGCGATCTTGCCGCCCCAGGCCCCGGCGGCGCTGACCGTGACCTTGGCCTCGACATCGAGCTCGTCGCCGGTGCGCGAGTTGCGAACGCGGGCGCCGTGGACCTCGTCGCCCTCGCGGTGCACGGCCACGGCCTCGTGGTAGGGGAGCACCCGCGCCCCACGCTCCTGGGCGCCTCGCGACAGTGCCCACACCAGCTTCCAGACGTCGATGCTGGCGTCGGGAACCCGGAAGGCGCGCGAAATCTCCGGGTTCAACCGAGGTTCCTCCCGCAGCGCCTGGGCGGTCGCGATCTCCTCGCAGGGAACCCCGGTGTCGCGACAGCCCTGCGCGAAGCGGTCGGCATAGGCGGGGTCGTCGAACGGCGTGGTGACGAAGAAGCCGCCGGTGTCCTCGATCGCGTCCGCCGCCACGCGGCGGAGGATCAGGTTCTCGCGTGCGCATTCGTCCGCCGCCGAGGGGTCCTTGACGGCGTAGCGCCCACCGGAGTGGAGCAGGCCGTGGAATCGCCCGCTGGTCCCCGTAGCCAGATCGCCGCGCTCGACCAGCACCACGTCGAGCCCGCGCAGCGCCGCATCCCAGGCCACCCCGACGCCGGTCGCTCCGCCGCCGATCACCAGGACATCGGTGCTGAGCTTCTCCACCGGGCCAGCTTACTCCTGGATCGCCGCCTCCTCAGCCCGGGGCGCCGGCCCTCGCCACCGCCGGCGCCCCGGGCGAAGTCGCCGCCGACTACTCCATCCAGTCGAACGTCCGCTCGACCGCCTTCTTCCAGAAATGGAAGAGCTTCTCGCGCTCGGATTCCTCCATCTTCGGCTCCCAGCGCTTGTCCTCGATCCAGTTCTCGCGCAGCTCGTCTTCGTTGTTCCAGAAGCCGGTGGCGAGCCCGGCCGCGTAGGCCGCACCGAGCGCCGTCGTCTCGGCGACCTTCGGCCGGATCACGGGCACGCCGAGGATGTCGGCCTGGAACTGCATCAGCGTCTCGTTGACGACCATGCCGCCGTCGACCTTCAGCGACTCGAGCTTCACGCCCGAGTCGGCCTCCATCGCGTCGGAGACCTCGCGGCTCTGGAACGCTGTCGCCTCGAGCGCGGCGCGGGCGACGTGGCCGCCGTTGACGAACCGCGTCAGCCCGGCGAACACGCCCCGGGCGCTGCCCTTCCAGTACGGCGCGAACAGGCCCGAGAACGCCGGCACGATGTAGCAGCCGCCGTTGTCCTCGACGGTCTTTGCGAGCTCCTCGACCTCGGGCGCGCTCTTGATCAGCTTGAGGTTGTCCCGAAGCCACTGCACGAGCGCGCCGGTGATCGCGATCGAGCCCTCGAGGCAGTAGACGGGCTTCTCGTCGCCGATCTTGTAGCCGACGGTGGTGATCAGCCCGTTCTTGGACTGGACCGCCTCGTTGCCGGTGTTGAGCAACAGGAAGTTGCCGGTCCCGTAGGTGTTCTTGGCCTCGCCGACCGAGAACGCGGTCTGGCCGAACGTCGCCGCCTGCTGGTCGCCGAGGTCGCCGGCCACTTGGATGCCCCTGAACGCGCCGGTCTTGATCTCCCCGTAGGAAGCACTCGACGGCCGGATCTCCGGCAGCATCGACCGCGGGACACCGATGGTGCTGAGAAGCTCGTCGTCCCAGTCGAGCGTGGCCAGGTCCATCAGCATCGTGCGGCTCGCGTTGGACACGTCGGTGATGTGCAAACCGCCGTCGGGGCCGCCGGTCAGATTCCAGATGCACCAGGTGTCCATGTTGCCGAAGGCCAGGTCCCCGGCCTCCGCCTTCGCCCGCGCGCCGTCGACGTTCTCCAGGATCCAGCGGACCTTCGGACCCGAGAAGTAGGTGGCGATCGGGAGCCCGTTCTTGGCCCGGAAGCGGTCCTGCCCGCCGTCCTTCTCGAGCTCTGAGCAGATCTTGTCCGTGCGGGTGTCCTGCCAGACGATCGCGTTGTACACCGGCTCGCCGGTGTTGCGATCCCAGACCACGGTCGTCTCGCGCTGGTTGGTGATCCCGACCGCAGCGACGTTGCCGGCGCCGCCGCTGACCTTGTCGCTGGCGGCGTCGATCACCTCCTGCGAGCGCTGCCAGACCTCCTTCGGGTCGTGCTCGACCCACCCCGGCTGGGGGTAGATCTGCTCGTGCTCGCGCTGGTCGACGGCGACGACGTTGCCACCGTGGTCGAAGACCATGCACCGAGTGCTGGTCGTCCCCTGATCCAATGCTGCGACGTAATCAGCCATCCGCGTGTCTCTCCTTTCAGCTTGCCAGCGCCTCGACGGCGGTCTGGAAGAGGTAGTAGGAGGAGGTCGCACCGGGATCCTGGTGATCCTGACTGCGCTCTCCCAGGTAGCTCGCCCGCCCTTTTCGGGCGAGGAGTGGGATCGTGTCCCGCATCCCTTGCTCGGCCGCGCTCGCCGCCTCGCGCAGGCCGGCATCGAGGTCCGATGCCCGCTCGAGCGCGTCGACAGCGGGTAGCAGGGCGTCGATCATCGTCTTGTCCCCGGGCTCGGCCTTGCCGCGCGCCTGGACCCCCTGGACTCCCTTCCGCCACGCCGCGGCATACCCTGCGAGGTCGACCTCCTGCTGGCCGGCCAGCGCGGTCCCCATCTGCAGGAACAAGGTCCCGTAGAGCGGGCCCGCCGCGCCGCCGACGCTCGACACGAGCGCCATGGCCACGGTCTTGAGCACCATCCCGGCGTCCGTCTGCTCCTGCGCGCCAAGCTGCTCGAGCGCCTTGCGCATGCCGCGGTCCATGTTCGTGCCGTGGTCGCCGTCGCCGATCGCCGTGTCGAGCCGCACCAGCTCCTCGCGGTGCTCCTGCATCGAGGCGGCGAAGCGGTTCATCCAGTCGCTGACCGTGTCGGTGGTGACCGCCAACCTCACACGCCCCAGCGAAGTCCCGGGGTGTCCACCGGGGCGTCCCAGTAACGGACCATCTCGTCGTCGAGTTTGAGCAGCGTGATCGAGCAGCCCTGCATCTCGAGCGAGGTGATGTAGTTGCCGATCAGGTTGCGCTCGATCTCGATGCCGTAGCCCCTCAACAGCTTCGCCACCTCGTTGTACATCACGTACAGCTCGATCAGAGGCGTGCCGCCCATGCCGTTGACGAAGGCCAGGACGCGGTCGCCAGAGGAGAACGGCAGGTCCTCGACGATCGGGGTCACCATCCGCTCGGCGATCTGCGACGCGGGTCCGATCTTCTCCCGGAACCGTCCGGGCTCGCCGTGGATCCCGATCCCGATCTCGACCTCGTCATCCCCGAGCTCGAAGCTGGGCGAGCCGGAGCCGGGGGTGATGCACGGGGTCAAGGCCATGCCCATCGAGCGGCCGCCTGCGTTCACCCGTCGGCCGAGCTCGGCCACGTCTTGGAGCGAGCGGCGGTCCTCGGCGGCGCCGCCGCAGATCTTCTCCAGGACGACGGTGATGCCCACGCCTCGGCGTCCGGCCGTGTACAGGGAGTCCTCCACGGCGACGTCGTCATTGGTGAGCACGGACTCGACCTCGACTCCGTCGGCCCTGGTCAGGTCGGCCGCCATGTCGAAGTTCATCACGTCGCCGGTGTAGTTCTTGACGATGTGGAGCACGCCGGCGCCACCATCGACGGCCTTGGTCGCCGCTTGCATCTGGTCCGGTGTGGGCGAGGTGAACACCTCGCCCGGGCAGGCGGCGTCGAGCATGCCGGGCCCGACGAAGCCGCCGTGCATGGGCTCGTGGCCGGAGCCGCCACCGGAGACGAGCCCCACCTTCCCCTGGACCGGGGCGTCGGCGCGGACCACGAAGCGGGGTTCGTAGTTCACCCGCACACGGTCGCCGTGGGCGGCCTCGACGCCCTGCAGGGACTCCAGCACGACGTCATCGGGTGCGTTGATGAGCTTCTTCATGCAGCCTCCAACAGGCGACGGGAGACAGGATCAGACACCCGCGGTCCATCGGCGCGCGGCCGGGGTGGGAAGCGAGGACGCGCCGGAACCCGCGCCGAGCGGTTCCTTCAGCAGAGAAAATGCCGAGCAAGCACCCTCCTTCGAACCGATCGCTCTCCACCCACGAGCGTCCTTTTGCGACAATAGCGGAAATCGTTCGCCAATGTCAAACATCGTTCGGAGTGGCACGGAAGGGCGGATGAGTCAAGATGGACAAGGCTGACTTAGTGGTCTCCGTCGTATTTATGGCGGGGAGCACTCAGATGGCTGAGGTGGTCATCTAGGGGGCAACAGGTGTCAGGACCGATTCAATCCATCGAGCGCGCGGCCGCGATCCTGCGGCTGCTCTCGGGACGCTCTCGCCGCCTCGGCGTGGTCGAGCTGGCCGGACAGCTCGGCTTGCCGAAGGGCACCGTGCACGGCATCCTGAGGACGCTGCATTCCGTCGGCTTCGTCGAGCAGGACCGCGAGTCGGGCAAGTACCAGCTCGGCGCCGCCCTGCTGCACATCGGCTCCAGCTACCTCGACGCCAACGAGTTGCGCACCCGGGCGCTGAACTGGGCCGACGCGCTGGCCACGCAGAGCGGCGAGAGCGTGCGGATCGGCACGCTGCACGAGAACCAGGTCCTGATCGTCCACCACGTCTTCCGACCCGACGACAGCCGCCAGGCGTTGGAGGTCGGGAGCCTCGTTCCCGCCCACGCGACGGCGCTCGGCAAGGCGCTGCTCGCTCACCAGCGATACCTGCTGGCCGAGCTCGGGGCGGAGCCGCTGCCGAGCTACACGCCGGCGACGGTCACCGACATCCGGCAGCTCGAGCGGGAATTGGACGAGGTCTCCGAGCGCGGCTGGGCGAGCGAGATCGGGGACCTGTTCCCGGGAGTGGCGTCGATCGCCGCGGCGATCGAGGACCGCCGGGGCCTGATCGCGGGGGCGATCGGCATCTCGGGACCGATCGAGCGATTGTGCGAGAGCGAGACCCCGCGAGCCGACCTCGTGGGCTACGTGATGCAGACCGCCAGAACAGTTTCTCGCGAACTGGGAGCGATTCCGTGGTAGGAATGGCACTGCGATGAGTGGGCGCTACGTGGTCTCGATCGATCAGGGCACGGCATCGTCGCGATGCCTGGTCTTCGATCACCGCGCGCGGATCGTGTCCGTGGCCCAGAAGGAGCACCGCCACCACTATCCGATGCCCGGATGGGTCGAGCACGACCCCGAGGAGATCTGGCGCAACGTGCTCACGGTCGTCGCCCAGGCGCTGGAGAAGGCGGATCTCTCGCCCACCGAGTTGAGCGCGCTCGGGATCGCCAACCAGCGCGAGACCACGGTCCTGTGGGACCGCCGGACCGGCACGCCGGTGCACAATGCGATCAACTGGGAGGACACGCGCACCGACCGTCTGTGCATGCAGCTGGCCGAGCAGTTCGGGCAGGACCGCTTCCGCGAGAAGACCGGCCTTCCCCTGAGCACGTACTTCTCGGGCCCGAAGGTGCGCTGGCTGCTGGACCACATTCCCGGGCTGCGGGAGCGCGCGGAGGACGGAGAGGTCCTGTTCGGCACGATGGACTCCTGGCTGCTGTGGAACCTGTGCGGCCGGCACGTCACCGACGTCACCAACGCCAGCCGGACCCTGCTGATGAACCTCGAGACGCTGGACTGGGACGACGAGCTGCTGTCGATGATCGGCATTCCCCGGGCGATGTTGCCCCAGATCCGGCCCTCCTCGGAGATCTACGGCGAGGCCGGGGTGGCGCTCGCGGGCGTGCCCGTGGCCTCGGTGCTCGGCGATCAGCACGCCGCGCTGGTGGGACAGACCTGCTTTGAGCCCGGCGACGCGAAGTGCACCTACGGGACCGGCAGCTTCCTGCTGCTGAACACCGGTGACCGACCGATCGCCTCCGAACGCGGGCTGCTCACGACGCTCGGCTATCAGCTCGGCTCGAGCCGTCCCACGTACGCGCTCGAGGGGTCGATCGCCATCACCGGGGCGCTGGTGCAGTGGTTCCGGGACAACGTCGGCCTGATCGGCAGCGCGCCGGAGATCGAGACGCTCGCGCTCACGGTCGAGGACAACGGCGGCTGCTACTTCGTGCCCGCGTTCTCGGGGCTGTTCGCGCCGCACTGGCGCAGCGACGCTCGGGGGGTGATCGCGGGCCTGACGGGCTACATCAACAAGGGTCACCTCGCGCGCGCTGTGCTCGAGGCCACCGCGTGGCAGACCCGGGAGGTCGTCGAGGCCATGAGCGCCGACTACGGCGGCGAGCTCGTGGGGCTGCGGGTGGACGGCGGCATGACCGCCAACAACCTGCTCATGCAGTTCCTCGCCGACGTCCTCGACGCCACCGTGATGCGGCCGATCGTCGCCGAGACCGTGTCGCTCGGCGCCGCCTACGCCGCCGGGCTGGCGGTCGGCTTCTGGCCCGACCTCGAGAGCCTCAAGGCCAACTGGCACCGGGCGGCCGAGTGGCTGCCGAGGCTCGATCCCGCTGCGCGCGAGAAGGGCTACCGGAAGTGGAAGAAGGCGGTGGCGCGGACCGTCGACTGGCTCGATGAGGACGACTGGGAGATGCCGGTCCCGCTCGGCGCCGAGACCGAGGTGCCGCCGGCGCCGCGCTGATCAGCCGTCGCTCTCGAAGAAGCTCTGCACTGTGCTGATGACCGCCGAGACGTCCTCGGTCGGGGTGATCGGATCGCCGAACGAGATGCTCACGGCGTGGCGCTTGGAACCATTGCCGTTTCGCATCCGGTGCGGCCAGAAGCGCCCGGGGGGCATCGCCTCACGAGTGCCGGTGACCCGGATCGGGACGATCTGCGAGTGGTGGCGAGCCGCCAGCACGGCGGCGCCGCGCCTCAGCCGTCCGGTCCCGCCGCTGCGCGACCGGGTCCCCTCGGGGTAGAGCAGCAGGTTCCAGCCCCGGTCCAGCAGCCGGTCGACATGGCTGGCCGCGTGCTTCTCGAGCCCGCCCCCGCGGCGATCCATGGGGATCGTGTTGAAGATCAGCGAGACCATGATCGCCACCAAGCGGTTGCGGTAGAAGTAGTCCGTGGCCGCGGCCACCACGGTGCGCTTGCGAAGCCGGCGGGGGAGCGCGGCCAGGATCACCGGGGTGTCGATGTGGCTCACGTGGTTGGCCACCAAGATCAGCGGCGCCCGCATCCCCCTCAGCTTGTCGCGGCCGGTGGTGCGGCGGCGGGTGTAGAACCTCAACAGGGGGTCGAGCACGCATCGCAGGACCGCCTCGCGCGTGGCCACCGCCGGCGCCGAGCGCGCCCACGGGACGTCGAGTTGCGGCGCCGCCGGGAGCAGCTCCTTGGCCCGGCGCTTGAACCGCTCCGGGGCCGAGGCCTTGCGCCTCACCGGCAGCAGGTTCGGCGCTGCGGCGCGCAGCTGGCGCGCCCCGCGCTTCGCGCGCGCGGGCAACGAGTTGTCGCGACGAACCGGGAGCATGTCGGATCAAACCCCGCCCTGTAACAAACGTTACAGGGAACCCCGCGGCGGTTCGTGACGGTTAGATTCAGCGCAGGTCGGAGGTCAGATCCAGGGCAGGTCGGAGGTCAGGTCCAGCGCAGGTCGGAGCGGGTCTCCCAGTAGCTTTCCGGCACCTCGCGCAACGCCGCCAGCTCCTCCTCGAGCGTGGCGTCCCAGGGGACGTGGCGCGCGGCCAGGTTGCTCTCGAGCTGGCCGACCGTGCTCGCTCCGCTGAGGACCGTGTCGGCCCACGGTCGGGCCAGCACGCCCGCGAGCGCGAGCGCGTCCTCGCTCACGCCCAGCCGGCGCGCCGTGACTTGCAGGGGCTCGATCCCGCCGCGCGCGGTCAGCCGGCCGTTGGCGAGCGCCTCCTTGAGGATCACACCGAGACCCGCGTCGTGCGCGGCCCGCAGCGCCTCGCCAGCCGAGCGCTCGAGCAGATTCCAGGTCGCTTGCACGGTGTCGAAGCCGCCCGTCCGGACGGCGTGCTCGATCGTGGCCGCCTGCTCGGTCCCAGTCACCGAGATGCCGACGGCGACCCCCGTGGACCGCAGCGCGTCGAGCTCCTCCAGGACGGCGGGATCGTCGAGCACGCCGCTGGACACCGTCGCCGAGTGGATCTGGTAGAGCGACAGATGTGAACCCAGCAGCTCGCGGGTCTCCTCGAGTTGGCGGCGAAGGGTCTCGGCGGACAGGTCCTTGACCTCAGGCGGATCGGCGTCCACGCGCCAGCCGGCGGTGTAGGTGTAGCCCCATTTCGAGCTCACCGTGACCGTGCCCGGCTCGATCGATCGCGAGCCCAGCCAGGAGCCGAGGAACTCCTCGGCCCGGCCGTAGGAGCGAGCGGCGTCGAAGTGCCGCACGCCGGCGCTGTAGGCAGCGTCGAGCACCTCATGGGTGCGGTCCGCCAGGGCCGCCACCGAGCGGTCCTCGAAGTCCTCGCCGTGCCCGACGTTCAGGTACCCGGGACGGCCGAGGGCGGCGAGGCCGAGCGCGATCGCGGTCGTCAAGAGCCCGCTTCGCCCGAGCTCTCTCGACCAGCCTCGCGACGGAGCGTCCACGGCGCGTTTATACCCGTCCGGCTCCGCTGCTGAAATGCCGATAAGCAAGTGATGAAGCCAGGACCGGATCCGCTGGAGAGATTGAAGGCCGAGCTCGCCGACGCCACGGCGGAGCTGAAGGCGCACATGGGCAGCTGGGAGTACGCGTTCGCGATGGGCTCGAGCCGTGACGGCGGGCGCGAGCATCCGATCCACTGGGCGACGAACGCTCGCACCGAGCGGCTGCTGGCGCGCTGCCGGGCCTTGAAGGCGCGCCTCGCGGAATTTGAGCGTTAGGCAGCCCTAAAGTAGGGTACGATCGGCCTGCTGGCTTCGTCTAGCAGGAGAGAGTGTCGTGCAGCGCGTGAGCTGGATCCAGGCGGTCGGGACCGCGACGCCCGCGCCGCCTGCCCGCGAGCGCTCACCACCCCCGGCGCCCCTGTCCGGCGCCCTGGCGCCGGCGACAGGGCACCCAGACCCTAGGACCAAGGTATCCCAACCCTAGGAGGATTGGACATGGCAGACAACCGTGGTGTGGCATACATGGGGCCAGGAAAGGTCGAGCTGCACGACATCGACTTCCCGACGTTCGAGCTCAAGGACGGTCCGGGGGTCAATCCCGCCAACGTGGGGCGCAAGCTTCCCCACGCGGCGATCCTGAGGTGCGTCGCCACCAACATCTGCGGCTCCGACCAGCACATGGTCCGCGGCCGCACGACGGCGCCCCAGGGGCTGATCCTCGGACACGAGATAACCGGCGAGGTGATCGAGACCGGCCCCGACGTCGAGTTCATCAAGGTCGGCGACCTGTGCTCGGTGCCGTTCAACATCGCCTGCGGCCGTTGCCGCATGTGCAAGACGGGCAACACCGGGGTGTGCCTCAACGTGAACCCCGATCGTCCCGGCTCGGCGTACGGCTACGTCGACATGGGCGGTTGGGTCGGGGGCCAGGCGGAGTACGTGCTCGTGCCCTACGCCGACTGGAACCTGCTGAAGTTCCCGGACAAGGATCAGGCGATGGAGAAGATCCTCGACCTGACGATGCTCTCGGACATCTTCCCGACCGGGTATCACGGCGCCTACACGGCCGGCGTCACCTCCGGCTCGACCGTCTACATCGCCGGCGGGGGACCCGTCGGCTTGGCCGCGGCGCACTCGGCGCAGCTGCTGGGGGCCGCGGTCGTGATCGTCGCCGACCTGATTCCCGAGCGCCTGGAGCAGGCCCGCAGCTTCGGCTGCGAGACGATCGACATCTCCAAGGGAGAGCCGAAGGACCAGATCGAGCAGATCCTGGGCGTGCCCGAGGTCGACGCCGCCGTCGACGCGGTCGGCTTCGAGGCCCGCGGGCACGGCAGCGACTCGGATCACGAGGCGCCGGCGACGGTGCTGAACTCGATCATGGACGTGACCCGGGCCGCCGGCAAGCTCGGCATCCCGGGGCTCTACGTCACCGGCGACCCGGGCGGAATCGACGAAGCCGCCAAGGTCGGCTCACTGTCGATCCGGATCGGGCTGGGCTGGGCGAAGTCGCACAGCTTCACGACCGGCCAGTGCCCGGTGATGAAGTACCACTACGGCCTGATGCAGATGATCCTGAACGACAAGGCGCACATCGCCAAGGCCGTCAATGCCACCGTGATCACGCTCGACGAAGCCCCGCAGGGCTACAAGGACTTCGACAGCGGGGTGGCCAAGAAGTTCGTCTTCAATCCTCACGGCCTGATCAAGACCTGAGGACTGTCGTCGCTCGCCGCGAGCGCCACGGCGTCCCGTGGCGCTCCGGCGCCCGGCCCGGCCGGATACGCCCGCAGCACCGCGAGCAGTTCCGGATCCTCGCCGGCCAGCGCCATCCAGGCCGCCCGCAGTCCCTCCGCGGCCCCGGTCTGCAGCACCGACAGGCGATTCTCGAGGTGCCCGACCAGCACCGAGTCCGCCGGCGGTCGGATCACGCACACCGCCGGGACGTGGTCGGGATCCGCCATCTGCCGGGACAGTTCGTCGGCGAGCGCGTCGTAGCGCAGCGAGCGCGTGCGGCGCAGCTCGACAAGATCGAGGTTGATCGCCCTCAGGTAGTTGTCAGTCAGCCGCGCCACCAGAGACGACAGCGGAGCGTGATGGACGCCACGGGGCCTGGTCTGGAGCACGAGCATGTCGGTCGCCGTCGATCCGGCCGCGTGCACCGGGATCGCCTCGGCCAGGGTTGCGTCGAGCAGCCGCATCCCGCGGAAGCGGACCGGCGCGCCGGCGAGCCACGGCAGCCGGGCCGAGGCCCGCAGCGCGCACCGGATCTCCTCCTCGGTCTCCAGGTCGGTGAGATCGACGACCGCGGCGCGGTCGGCGTCCGTCGCCGTGCAGTGCAGCGGGATCGAGCACGACGGGATCGCCTCGAAGCGAAGCGGTCGCTGGCGCGTCCACACGTGGTCGATCACGTAGTCCATGTCCAGAAACGGCCCGCCGCGCAGCGCCCGCCACGCACTCACGAATCGGGGGTCGCCAAAGCCGTGCTGGTACAGGGTGGCCAGATACGCGGCCTGGCCGGCCAGCAGGAAGGCGGCGTTGAACGCCCCCGCCGAGGCGCCGTGCACCTCATCGAACGCATCCCGCAAGCCCAGTTGCTCGATCGCCGCGGTCATCCCCGCGGAGACGACGCCCCGCATCCCCCCGCCCTCGATCACCAGCGCCACGCGCCGGCCGTCGCTCCTCGCGCCCGGCCGCGAGCCCTCGCGCCGGCGGCGCAGGATCGTCTGCACCACCGGGTGCGCCCGCAGATCCTCGCTCATCGGCGCTGCCGGCCGGAACGGGTCGGGCCTGAAGTGGCGCAGGAACATCGGCGGGCGCAGTGGCATCGGCGCGGCTAATCGTAATTCCCGCCCGCCGTGTCATGATGCCCGGCCCTTGGACTACGACTTGCGAGGAAAGACGGTGCTCGTCACCGGCGCGGCCTCGGGCATCGGCCGCGCCACCGCCGAACTGTTCGCGTCCATGGGAGCCCGTGTCGTCGTCTCCGATGTCGACACGGAACAGGGCGCGGCGACCGTCGCCGCCCTCAACGACGCCGGCGCCGAAACGGTCTTCCAGGCCGCGGACGTCACCGACGACGACGCCGTGACCGCGCTGGTCAAGTTCGCCGCCGACACCTTCGGCGGCCTCGATATCGCCGTCAACTGCGCCGGCGTCGGCGGTGGCCACGGCTCGACCCACGACTACCCCGCCGCCGACTGGGATCGGATCGTCGCCGTCAACCTCCGGGGCACGTGGCTGGCGATGCGGCGCGAGATCGAGGCGATGCTCGCCGGCGGCAAGCCTGGCGCGATCGTCAACACCGCCTCGACGCTGTCCCTGCGCGGCTCGCCGATGGCCTCGCCCTATAGCGCCAGCAAGCACGGCGTGATCGGCCTCACCCGGACGGCGGCGATCGAGTACGCGCCCGCCGGGATCCGCATCAACGCCGTCTGCCCGGGCGCGATCGACACGCCGATGATGGACGAGACGTTCGCGCGCTTCCCGGGCTTCCGGGAGGCCCTGGTCGGGTTCGTGCCCATGGGGCGGATGGGACGCCCGGACGAGGTCGCCCAGGCGATCGCGTGGCTGGCCTCCGACGCCGCCTCGTTCATCACCGGCGAGTACCTCACGATCGAGGGCGGCCTGCTCGCCCGCTGACGCCCTGCTCCGCCCGCGCCCGGATGCGCGTCCTCGTCCTCACTCCGTACCCGTACGGAACGACCGCCGGGCCACGCTCGAGCTTCGAGCTGTGGGAGCGGGTGCTGCGGGAAGCGGACATCACGCTCGAGTACGCGGTGTTCGAGACCACCCGCTTGCACGAGGTCATCTACCAGCGCGGACGGGTGCTCGAGAAGGCGCTGGAGATGGGTCGCTCGTACGCCCGCTTCGTGCCCCAGGCCCGCCACGCCGGCGACTACGACGCGGTGCTGGTCAACCGCGAGGCGACGCTGATCGGCCCCGCCCTGGTCGAGCGCTGGGTGGCGCGGCAGGGACGGCCGGTGATCTATCTCCTCGACGACCCGCTGTACATCCCCTATCGCAGCCCTGCCAACGGCTGGCTGTCCTATCTGAAGTTCCCCCGCAAGGTGGCGACGCTGTGCCGCTTGAGCGCGGCCGTGTTCGCCAACTCGCCGAGCAACGCCGCGTTCGCCCGCAGGCACAACGCGAATGTGTGGGAGATCCCGAGCGTCGTGGACGCGGACGCCTACACGGGCTGGCAGCCGCGGGACGGAAGCGGGGATAGCCACGTGTGCGTGGGCTGGAGCGGCAGTCCGAGCACGGTCGCCAACCTCCAGCTCATCCGGGGACCGCTGGAGACTTGGGGCCGGCGCCCCGACGTCCGGTTGCTGTTCATCGGCGGCAGCGACTTCGCGCTCCCCGACGTCCCGCACACCGCGGCCCCGTGGCGCGCGGAGAGCGAGGTGGCCGATCTCCGGCGGCTCGACGTCGGGCTGCTCCCGGTGCCGGCGACGCCGTGGGCCGAACACAAGTTCTACCTGAAGCTCGTGCAGTACATGGCGCTCGGGATCCCGCCGGTGGCGACGCCGATCGGCTCCAATCCCGAGGTGATCGACGACGGCGTCACCGGCTTCCTCGCCGGCGACGACGCCGGCTGGCGCCGGGCGGTGGAGCGATTGGTGACCGACCCCGACCTGCGCGAGCAGTGCGGCCGGCGGTCGGCCGAAGTGGCTCACCGCCGCTACACGCTGCAGGCCAACGCCGACAAGATCGTGGCCGCGTTCCGCTCCGCGATGGCCTAGCGTGGCTCCGGAAAGTCCCGCTAGATGACCGACTCCGTTCGCCCCACCCAGGCACGCCGGCTGGGCTCGCTCTACATCTGCTACCTGTCGCTCGACGACCCCCTCACCCACACTCAGGTCGTCGCCTATCTCAGCGGCCTGGCGGCGGACGGCCACCGCATCCACCTGCTGACGTTCGAGACCGGTCGGCTGACGCGCCAACGCCGTCGCGAGCTGCGCGAGCGCCTCGCCGCCCGCGGCGTCAGCTGGCATGGGCTCCGCTACCACAAGCGGCCATCGCTCCCCGCCACGGTCTACGACACCCTCGCGGGGGCTCTGTACGCGACCCTGCTGGTCCGGCGCCACCGCCTCGACGCCCTGCACGCCCGCTCGCACGTCCCCGCGGCGATGGCCCTGATCGCGCAGCCGCTGACATGGCCCCGTCACGCCGCGCTGATCTTCGACATCCGCGGGCTGATGGCCGAGGAGTACGTCGACGCGGGGCGATGGCAGGAGGACGGCGTTCCGTTCCGGCTGACCAAAGCGGTCGAGCGGGCGGCGATTCGCCGCGCGGACGGCATCGTCGTGCTCACGGAGCGGATCCGCCGGCGGCTGTTCGGCGATCGCCGCGCCGCCTACACGATCCCGTGCTGCGCGGACCTCGACGCGCTCCAGGCCGCGAACGCCCGACGCGAGCGCATGCGCTCGGAGCTGGGCCTGGGCGACGCCCGGGTGATGGTCTACGTGGGCAAGTTCGGCGGGTGGTACATGGCGGCGCAGATGGCCGAGTTCTGGGCCGCCGCCCGGGTCCGGATGCCCGCTCTGCATTTCCTGATCCTCACCCAGGGCGACCGTGGCGAGATCGTCGCGCGGCGACTCGACCAGCGAGGCGTGCGCAGCGACTACACGATCACCTCGGCGCCCCCGGAGCTGCTGGGCGGCTACCTCGCCGCCGCGGATTTCGGGATCAGCTTCATCCGGCCGGCGCCCTCGAAGGCCTCCTCGTCACCGACGAAGATCGGCGAATACCTGGGGGCGGGACTGCCGGTGGTGTGCACCGCCGGCGTGGGAGATCTCGATGCGCTGATCACCCCCGACATCGGTGTGCTCGTGGGCGAGCACACCGAGGCCGGCTATCGGGAGGCCGTCGAGCACATCATCGGGCTACTGGCCGACGAGGGCACCCGCGAGCGCTGCCTGGATGTGGCCCGGCGCGAGCTGTCGCTGGCCGACGTCGGCATCCCGCGCTACCGCCGGCTCTACGACGAGGTGGCCGAGCGGATCCGGTGAGCGCCTCGGATCAGCTCGGGCGCGATTCTCGGGTCGTGTCGCAAGGCGATCGTCCCCGCTCGCACCGCAGCCCTCCGCTGACCGCACTGTGCATAGGAGCCGGCCAGCATCCGGTACAGGCGAGCGTAGGCGCGACGCCGGCGGTCCCGCAGCCCCTCGGGCAGCCGTGGATCGGCGAATGCCTTGGCGAACGCGTAGGTCATATCGCGCTCCATCGCGGCGATGTCGCGACTCATGTTGGAGCCATGCACCCGGTAGCAGACGAGCGGTTCGTCGACGTAGGCGACCACGTCCCCGAGCAGCAGCCGGAACAGCAGGTCCCAGTCCGCCGACACCGACAGGGCGGGGTCAAAGCCGCCGATCCGCAGCAGGTCGGCCCGCCGGAGGAGTCCCGCCGAGCCGCACGAGACTGTCTCCGTCCCGTCGAACATGAGCATGCCGGCGAGCAGGTCCTCGCGCGCGCGAACACGCTTCGTCCCCAGCGGGTCACCGCGTCCGTCGACGACCTCCACCGCGCAAAGGGCCAGCGTCGCTCCCCGTGCCTCGAGCGCCTCGACCTGGCGCTCGAGCTTGGCCGGCAGCCACACGTCGTCGTGATCGAGGAACGCCACCAGGCCGGCGCGCGCCAGCTGCGCGCCGCGATTGCGGGCGGCGGACACGCCCTCCCGGCTCTGGCGGACGTAGGCGACCTGATCGCCGAATTCGCGCACCACGTCCGCGGTGGCGTCGGTGGAGCCGTCGTCGATCACCAGGCACTCGACCGGCGGGCGGGTCTGGCTGAGGACGCTGGCGATGGCCTCGGCCACGTGCGCGGCGCCGTTGTGGACCGGGATCACCGCGCTCACCGCACTCGCAGCCGTCATGCTTGAGGCCAGAGTGGAGCAGATTCCGAGGACGGTCGGCGCGTCGGTCGTGCACGTCATCAGCGACGCCGGACCCCATCCCTACTTTCGAACCCTGATCGAGTCCGGCGGACTCGGCCCCGGCCCGTTCAGCGTCGGGTGCGTGGGTCCGGCGGGGCCGCTCCAGGAAGACATGCGTGCGCTCGGGGTGTCGACGTTCGCCCTCGGAGCCCGGTCGCGATCCGCTTATCCCGCCGCCGTGCTCAGGCTGGCGGGCGGGCTTCGCCGGCGGCGCGCGGGGATCGTGCAGACGCATCTCGTCGACGGATCGCTCGTCGGCCTGACCGCTGCTCGGCTCGCCCGCACGCCCGTCGCCGTGATGACCGCCCACCACTCGCATGAGCTGCCGTTCCACGGCCGTCGGCTGCGCTGGCCAGAGCGGCTATGCACCGGACCGCTGTCTGACCACATCATCGCGCCCTCGGAGGAGGTGGCCCGAACGCTCAGGCGGGTAGCCCACGTGCCGGAGGGGAAGATCGAGGTGGTCCACCACGGCTTCGACCTCCGGCGGCTCGATCCCGACAACGTCGACGCGGGGTTGGTGCGGGGCGAGCTCGGGCTGGAGGGCAAGCTGGTGTTCGGCGCGATCGGTCGGCTCTATCCCCTGAAGAACCACGCGGCGCTGATCGAGGCCTTCGCCTGGGCGCTGGGCGAGGTTCGCGACGCTCGCCTGGTGATCGTCGGCGCCGGCGACGCCCCCGGGCTGGCGGCGGTGGCCCACGAGCTCGGCATCGGCGACCGGGTCGTCCTGACCGGGCCGCGCGAGGACATCCCCGAAGTTCTGGCCGCGCTCGACGTCTTCGTCCATCCGGCGATCGCGGAGTCGTTCGGGATGGTGCTGGTCGAGGCGATGGCGATGGCGCGGCCGGTCCTGAGCACGCCGGTCGGGATCGCGCCCGAGGTGATCATCCCCGGGAAGACCGGTCTTCTGTGCTCCTCGCCGACGCCGGCCGCGCTGGCCCAGGGGTTGCGCGAGATGCTGACGCTCCGCCTGTCGTGGCCGGCGTTGGGCACCGAGGCCCGGCGCCGGGTCCAGGGGTTCACGGCGGCGTCGACGGCCAGCCGCTACCGGGAGCTCTACGCCCAGTGGCTTTCCGAGCGGTGAAACAGGCCGTCGGGACGGCCGTGGGAAGACCGCGGCGGTGGCGCTACCTCGAGCTTCTCCCGAAGGGCGGGGTCGGAGCCGAGATCGGCGTGTTCCGCGGTGAGTTCACGCCGCACATCATCCGGGTCACCCGGCCCCGCGAGCTGCACCTGATCGACGGGTGGTGGGAGCTGTACGGCGAGCGCTTCCCGGACTGGGGCCCGTACACCGATCACGGGGCGCTGGAGACGGGGCAGGCCTACGAGGAGGTCCGTCGTCGGACGCGCGACGAGCCGGTCACGTTCCATATCGGCGACGACCTGGCGATCCTGCCCAGCTTCGAAGATCGCTTCTTCGACTGGGTCTACCTGGACACCTCGCACACGTACGAGCACACGCTGAACGAGCTCGAGATCCTCGACCGCAAGGTCAGCGGGGTGATCATGGGCGACGACTGGCGCGAGGACCCGGGTGCCGAGGATCCCAACGCCGGCGGCGCCCGCGCGGTGCGGGACTTCTGCGAGCGCTCCGGCTGGAGGCTGCTGGAGCCGGACCACGCCTTCCTACAGTGGGCGATGACGCGACGGTGACGGCGCTTCCCCGGCTCCACCGTCCTGCGTTGCCGGCCCGGCGGCCCGCGCTCGTCTCGATCTGCATGACCACGTTCAATCAGGGCTCCTACATCGACGACGCGCTTCGCTCGGCTCTTGGCCAGACATACGAGCCGATCGAGGTCGTGGTCGTGGACGACGCATCGACCGACGACACCGTTGCGCGCGTGCGGTCCTACGCCGACCCGCGCATTCGGCTGCACCTCAACGAGCGCAACCTCGGCCAGAGCGCAAACCGAAATCGGGCTCTCGCGCTCGCCCGCGGAGACCTGATCAAGTTTCTCGACTCCGACGATCGGCTCGAGCACGACTGCGTCACGAAGATGGCCGCCCTGGCCGCGGACGATGCCGCGATCGGACTCGTGTTCTCACGGCGGCGGATTGCCGTCGACGGGCCTCGCCAGGCCGGCCAGGCATGGGCAGATCGATTTGCTGATCTGCACAGACGGTTCCGGGCCATCCAGGCGATCAACGACGGCCGTGCGCTGCTGGCGGAGTGGCTGTCGGCCGGGCTGGGGGACAACTGGATCGGCGAGCCCTCGGCGGTGATGGTCAGCCGCACTCATCTCGAACTCAGCGGCGGCTTCGCCCATTACGTACGGCTCAGGGTCGACGCCGATCTGTGGGCGAGGATCCTGCCCCGCGCCCTGGTCGGCTTCGTCGACGAGGAACTCGCCTCCTACAGATGGAGCGAGGAGTCCGAGAGCACCGCGGCGACCAAGAACCGCCGCAATTGGATCGACGGCCTGTGGACGCTCGAGGCACTCGCCCTCGATCCCGAGCTCCGCCAGGCCTACCCACAAATCGTCGAGTTGCTGCGAGCCGAGCGCAGACAGGCGTACCGGAGCGCGATGCGCCTGGGCTACGTCAAGGACGGTCAGCGTGTCCCCCTTGCGCCCTACCTGCGGTACGCGAGGTTTCGGATGCTGTCGGCGGTGGGGCGGCCTCCCGAGCTGTTTCCCAGGCTCCCGCAGGCGCTCGGTGCCTAGACTCATCGGGCCGTGGGAGCGGAGCAACGAGTGGCCAGCGTCCGCGACTTCAAGCCGGCCCTGCGAGGATGGGTTGCCCTCCAGCGTGCTCGTCTGGCTCACAGACGTCATCCCGAGCTGGGGGAGATCAGCGCGTATTGCTTCTACGCCACCAAGCTGCGGTTCCGGGACCTGGCGTTCGACATCGGCGCCAACCACGGGGAGCACACCCGGCGGATGCTGGGCCGAGGAGCGAGGGTGGTGGCGCTCGAGCCTCAATCCAGGCTCGCGGCCGAGCTCGCGCAGCGCTTCCCTGAAGCGGCCGTGCTGCCGATGGCGGTCAGCGACGAGCCCGGGCGGGCGATCCTCCACCTCGCTCGCGGCGCCGACTGGCTCGCCAGCCTGGACACGAGCTGGGCCGACGACGTTGGCTGCACCTGGGAAGGCAGCGAGCAGGTGCCGGTGACGACGCTCGACGAGCTGATCGGGGAGTACGGGGAGCCGAGGCTGGTGAAGATCGATACCGAGGGCCTGGACCATCGGGTGCTTCAGGGGCTCAGCCGGCCGATCGAGCACATCCTGTTCGAGGTGCACTCGACTCGCCGAGATGCGGCCGCTGAAGCGTTCGCCCGGCTCGAAGAGCTGGGACGTTACGAGTACCAGGGGGCGCCGCTGCATTCGTGGCTGTTTCGGACGCGCCAACCGGAGGAGATCATCGCCGACGTGGAGGCCTGGGGGGAGGGCTCGCCGGTCGGCGGCGTGGGCGAGGTATACGCTCGACGGACCCGCTAGGCCCCGCTCTGCGGTCGCCTGCCGGTCTCCCTCAACCCCTCACGGAAGCCGCGGAAGATGTGCAGCCCGATCAGCAGCCGGTAGCCCCGGAACAGCCACGCGTCCGGCAGGTCCCACCGCTCGCCGGCCGCGACCGCGTCTTCGATCAGCCGCATCGCCGGCGGGGTCGCGAGCGCTCGCTTGACCAGCTTGCGGAGTGCCAGCGACGCGCCGTCTTCACGGACGAGATAGCCGTTCTCGCGCACGATCGGGGAACGGTCATCGACGCCCGGATGCTTATCGGCCAGCCGGACCACGTCCTGCGCTCCGCGCTGTTGGAACACGCAATAGGCCTTCAGGTCCGCCGACTGGTCGTTGTGGACGCACTCGATCGCCGCGTTGTAGACGAAGCGGATCCCGTGCTCGCGAGCGCGCCGACCCAGGTCCTCGTCGTCGCAGGCCCTGCGAAAGCGCTCGTCGAACAGCCCCGTTCGGTCGAGGTCCGCGCGACGCAGCGAAAGGTTTCTGGCCGTCGGGACCGTCATCTCGAACAGGCCCTCCTCGATGCGCGAGCTCAGTCGCGCACGTTCGAACCCCCGCTCCAATTGGTCGAGATACCTGCCGAACGGACTGTTGGTCAGCGACGGCAGCTGACGGCAGCTCCCGACTACCCAGGCGTTCGGAACCGCCTCCAGCGTGGCGAGGTGGGCGCGGATGAAATTCGCCGGGACAACGACGTCATCGCTGAGCAAGATCAGGAACCGGCCCCTCGCCTCGCGGAGTCCCACGTTGCGCGCAGCCGACGTGCCCTGGTTGACCGCCAGCCGGTAGCTGCGCAAAGTGAACGGGACCGAGATCGACTCGAGCACGGCCGCGGTCGCGTCGGTGGAGCCGTCGTCGATGACCAGCACCTCGAATTCGCCTGCCGGAAGATCCTGTTGGACGAGGGCCTCGAGGGTGCTCGCCAGCGCGTTCGCGCGATCGCGCGTGCAGATCACGACGCTGGCCAGCATCGTGGTGGATCTTATGCGCGGGTTGCGAGCAGTCTCCAGATCCGTGCCGCTCGCCGAGCCCACAGTCGTTGTGCCGGCTGCCGGCCGGGCGAGCGCGATTCCAGCACCAGCGCGAGCGCGGTCGCCGCCGCCAGCACGCGAGCCCGCCGTCGACCGTACATCAGGCGATGGGCCGCATCCAAGCCGGCGGCGACCCGCCGCTCGGTCTCGCGCTCGCCGAACGTGGCCCGCGTGCTCGAGCTGGCGTCGTGCACGAAGGTCGTCGTCGAGCAGACGCCGATCCGCCAGCCGGCCTGACGCATCCGCCAGCACCACTCCACGTCCTCGCCGTAGATGAACAGGTCCTCCCTGAGCTCCCCGGCGTCGCGCACCGCGGAGGGCCTGACGATCATCGCCGTTCCGGGCACCCAGCCGGCGTCGAGCTGGTCACCGCCGGTCCAGTAGGACCCGCGGAGGAGGCGCCCGCGTGCCCGCGGCGGCAGCGCCCGGTGCAGCCGGGTGAGCTCGAGCAACGTCCGCGCAATTGACGGCGGCGCTCTTCCGGGGCACTCCGGGTCGCCGCTCGCACCCACGAGCTCGGGGCTGGCCACGCCGTGCCCGGGGTGGCGGTCCATCCAGGCGATGAGCGTCTGCAGCCCTTCCGGCGGGACCCGCACGTCCGGATTGAGCAGCAGCCAGTAGCGCCCGTGCGCCCTGGCCAGGGCCCCGTTGGCGCCGGCCGCGAAACCGCGATTGTGGTCGAACCTCACCAGCTCCGCGCCGGGCAGCTCGCGGCGCAAGATGGCGCCGCTGTCGTCCGGGGAGGCGTTGTCGACGGCGATGATCTCGGCCCATCCTTGCTCGACGGCGGCGCGCACCGAGTCCAGGCAACCGACGAGCGTCGTCGCCGAGTTGTGCAGCACGATCGCGATCGAGAGCTCCGGGGTCACTGGCGCCACGAGCGCCGAAAGCCGCGGTTTATGTGCAGGGCCAGCAACGCGGTGTACAGCCGATCCAGCAGGGGCTCCGGCGCGCCGCCGGCTTCGCAGGCCCGCGTCAGGCGATGGAGCAGCCTCAGGACCGGCTTGGCGGCGAGGACGACCTTGAGCAGCTTCTTGGCCGCGAGCCTCGGCGAGTCGCCTTCCGCGATCGGCCGGTTCTCCCGGGCGTAGGCGCTCTCGCCGACCTGGGCCGGGTGCTTGCGGACCAGGAGCGACATCGTTCGCGCGTTGCGCTCTTCTCGCCGGCAATACGCCTCCAGGCTGAGGTGGCGGTCGTGGTGAAAGCAGCGGATGCTCGTGTCCAGCACCAGCACCGCGCCGGCGGCCCGAGCGCGCAGCGACAGGTCCTGGTCCTCGGCGCCGGCAAGTGGAAAGTCCTCATCGAAACCCCCAATCGACCAGAACAGATCGCGGCGCAGGGAGAGGTCGGCGGCGGAGACCAGCGGCACGCGCAGGCGGTGACCGTCGCCGTCGAGCGGATCCCCGCGAGCTTCGGTCACGAACCGGCGCTCAAAGGCCATCCGGTAGCGACCGAAGGGCGTCTGCCGCAGTTCGCTGGCCAGCTCCGGCGCCAGCTCCCAGTTACCCGCCACGGCGGCGTCGCGGTGACGCTGATGCGCGGCCAGGTGCTGAAGAAGGTGCGAGGGGGGGCTGATGATGTCGTCGTCGCAGAAGAGCACCCAGTCACCCTCGGCGACCCGGGCGCCGCGGTTGCGGGCGCTGGCAGCGCCGCGGCGGTGCTGGGTCTCGAGCACGAGGTGAACCCCCCGGTCCCTCACCGCGTCGATGACCCTGGCGTTGACCTCGTCGGGACCGTCGTCGACGACGATCACCTCGAAGCGGCTCGGTGCATAGTCGAATCCGAGCATGGCCGTCAGGGTCTGGCGGAGCGCATCCGGCCGCTGATAGGTGGGGACGACGATCGAGAACGTGGGATCTGTCATTCGGCGCCGGGACGTGGGATCGGTCACATTGTCGCCATGTGCGGGATCTCCGGAGCGGTCTCCACCACGCCGGGACTGGCCGGCAGCGCGATCGACGCGCAGCTGAGCTGCCAGCGCCATCGAGGCCCGGACGCCCAGGGCCGCTTCGGCGGCGGCCGCGGAGTGATCGCCCAGAACCGGCTCGCGATCATCGACCTCGCCCAGGGCGACCCTCCGATCACCAACGAGGACCAAACAATCGGCGTCGCCCTCAACGGCGAGATCTACAACTTCCGCGAGCTGCGCCAGCAGCTGCTCGACGACGGACACCGCTTCCACAGCCACGGCGACACCGAGGTGATCGCCCACCTGGCCGAGGACGCGAACGCGCCCGCGCTGGCCCGCCGGCTGGACGGGATGTTCGCGTTTGCGGCATGGGACAGCCGGCGCGAGCGACTGCTCCTCGGGCGTGACCGCCTCGGCAAGAAGCCGCTCTACTACTGGGCCGGCGGGGGGACGTTCGTGTTCGCGAGCGAGATCAAGGGAGTGCTCGCGCACCCCGCCGTCCCCTGCGAGCTCGACGAGGCCGTGCTCTCCGCCTACCTGACCTTCGGCTACGTGCCGACGCCCCGCACGTTCTACGCCGGCATCCGGAGCCTGCCTCCGGCGCACACATTGACGCTCGAGCCGGGCGGGGAGCCGCGGCTCGAGCGCTACTGGCAGCTCAGCCCGCCGGGCGAAGCCGACGGCCGGGGCGGCCTCGACCTCAGCCTCGACGAAGCCGCACAGGAGGTCAGGACACGGCTGGAGCGAGCGATCCGCCGGCGCCTCATCTCCGATGTCTCGCTGGGAGCATTCCTCAGCGGCGGCGTCGACTCGAGCGCGATTGTCGCGCTGATGGCGCGAATGATGGGCGAGCCGGTGAAGACGTTCACGGTCGGGTTCGAGGACCGCGATGGCTTCGACGAGCGGCCGTTCGCGCGCGCGGTGGCCAACCGCTTCGGCACCGATCATCACGAGGAGGTTGTTCACCCGGACGCGGTCGAGATGGTCGAGCGGCTGGTCTGGCATCACGACCAGCCGTTCGGCGACTCGAGCGCGATCCCGACCTTCCTGCTCAGTCAGGTAACCCGCCGGCACGTCACGGTGGCGCTGTCGGGGGACGGCGGCGATGAGCTGTTCGGAGGCTACGAGCGCTTTGCCGCCGGCCTCGCGGCGCAGCGGCTGCTGCGCGCGCCGGCCGCGCTGCGCACGGCCGGTAGTCGGCTGGCGGCCGCCCTGCCGCCGGACGCATTGCGGGGCCGGGTGGGCAGCCTGCAGCGCTTCGCCAGGGCGCTCGAGGACGGGATGCCGTGGGCCTACCTTCGCTGGATCAGCTATGTCCCGCCGGCGCAGCGGAAGCGCCTGCTGTCGGCTTCCGACGAGTGGGCGCACCACGAGTGGGCGCACCACGAGTGGGCGCACCAGCAGTACGCGCGCGCGTGGGACGCCACCGCGGGGGCGCCGCCACTGGACCGCCTGCTGGCGCTCAACCTCGAGACCTACCTGCTCGACGACCTGCTGGTGAAGACCGACCGGATGAGCATGGCGCACGGACTCGAGGTCCGCTCGCCGTTCCTGGACACGGAGCTGCTCGAGTTCGCGACCCGTCTACCGCCCGCCCTGAAGGTTCGCGGCCTGTCGTTGAAGCGCGTCCTGAAGCGGGCGATGAGGGGCCTGCTCGATGACGAAATCCTGGAGCGTCCGAAGCACGGCTTCGGAGTGCCGCTCGACCGCTGGTTTCGCCAGGAGCTGGCGCCGTACGCCGCGGCGATGCTCGGGCCAGAGGCACGTCTGCGCCGGCGACTCAACGGCAGCGAGCTCGACCGCCTGCTCGCCGAGCACCACGCGCGCACCCACAACCACGGACACGCGCTGTGGACGCTGCTGACGCTCGAACTGTTCCTGCGCCGTCGTGACTGGTGAGCAGGGGCACTACGCTTCCCCGGAGCGTTTATGAGCACGCCGCCCGTCGGTCTGTCCGCCACCGCGCCACCGGCCTCGGTCACGGTCCGAGTGCCGACGAAGGCGAGGGTCCGGATCGGCGACCTGCGGACCTACGGCCCGGTGATCCGAGCGCTCGCCAGTCGCGACTTGAAGGCCCGCTACAAGCAGTCGGCGCTGGGACCGGCCTGGGTGGTGTTCCAGCCCCTGGCGCTCCTGGCCGCGTTCACGGTCGGCTTTCGCAGCGTTGCCCACGTGCACACCGACGGGGTCCCGTACGTTTTGTTCGCGCTCGCGGGGCTCGCGGTGTGGACCTACTTCCAGGCGGTGACGATGGTGGCCACCGGGTCGATCGTCAACAACTACCCATTGGTCCGCTGGACCGCGTGCCCCCGGCTGGCGCTGCCGCTGGCCACGCTGATCTCGAACCTTCCTTCGTTCCTGATTCCGGGGCTCGCGGCGATCATCGCCGCGGGGGCAGCCGGCTACCTGTGGATCGGCTCGCTGCTGGTGCCGGTCATGTGCCTGTGGCTGCTGCTGTTCGTCGCCATCTGCGCGATCCTGCTCGCGGCGATCACCGTGCGCGCTCGCGACGTCCTCAGCGTGATGCCGTTCATGCTTCAGGTCACGCTGTTCCTGTCGCCGGTCGCGTACGGAACCGCCGCGCTCTCGCCGGTGCTGCGGGCGTTGATCTCGATCAACCCGCTCACCGGTCTGCTCGACGCCTGGCGCTGGGTCCTGCTCGGCGTGCGCCCCAGCTTGACCGCGGTGATCATCTCACTGGCGCTGACTGCGATTGGCACCGGCGTGGCGTGGAGGCTGTTCGCGGTGCTCGAGGTCCGGATGGCGGACGAGATCTAGCGCCATGCAGAACGGATCGCACGAACCGGCGGTGGTGGCGAGGCAGCTGAGCAAGACCTACCGGCTGGGCGAGCTGCTGCGGATGGAGGCGACGCTCCGGGCGCTGCTGCGGCGCCGGTCCGAGCTGACTACGTTCGAGGCACTGCGCGGCGTCAGCTTCGAGGCGCTCCAGGGCGAGTGCTTCGGGATCGTGGGCACGAACGGGTCCGGGAAGTCGACCGTGCTCCAGGTCCTGGCCGGGATCACCTGTCCCACGAGCGGGTCGATGGCCGTGCGCGGCACCGTGCTGCCGCTACTGGCGGTCGGGGCCGGCTTCCACCTCGAGCTCACCGGCCGCGAGAACAGCTTCCTGTACGGCACGATCCTCGGCCTCGAGCGGCGGGTGATCGAGAGCAAGCTCGACGACATCGCGGTGTTCGCCGAGCTCGAGCGCCATTTCGACACGCCGCTGAAGCGCTACTCCCACGGAATGCAGTCCCGGCTGTGCTTCGCGATCGCGATGCTGTTCCCCGCGAACGTCTACTGCTTCGACGAAGTCCTCGCGATGGTCGACGGCGAGTTCAAAGCCCGCTGCCTGGCCGAGGTGTCCTCGCTGGCCGCCGGGGGCTCGACCGTGTTCTTCGTCAGTCACGATCTCGAGCAGGTGGCCAGGCTCTGTGATCGGGTGATGTGGCTTCAGGACGGCGAGGTCCGTGAGATCGGGCAGCCGGAGGACGTGGTCGAACGCTACAGCCGTCATGTCGCCGATCGCGGCGTCACTTGATGTGAGGGCGTTGCTGAAGCAGCTCCGTGACGCTCCCGCGGTCAACGGGCCGGTGACCCACGCCACCCGGGCGGCGATGCGCGGCCTCGGGCGCGACAGCGAGTTCGCGATCAAGCATCTTCCCCACGTCGGGACCACGAAGATGACGCTTCCGGACGGCCGCTGCGCGCGGCTGTGGTCAAGCGGCGACGACTGGGTTTCCAATCAGGTCTTCTGGCGCGGCTGGAGCGGCTATCAGAGCGAGGTCACGTCGCGGTTCTGGGACCTGGCCCGGAGCGCGCGGGTGACCGTGGACGTCGGCGCGCACGTCGGCTTCTACACCGTGCTGGCCGCGACGGCGAACCCGAGCGCCACCGTGTACGCCTTCGAGCCGCTCGGTCCGGTGTTCGAGCGGCTGAAGAGGAACATAGGTCTGAATCGACTGGAGAACGTGGTCGCCCGACAGGAGGCGCTTGGGAGCGTCGACGGCGAGGCGGAGTTCTTCCATGTTCCGGGGATCGTCCCCTGCAGCTCGAGCCTGTCGAGGACGTTCATGGACGGGACTCCCGGGCTGGTCAGCACCCGGGTGAACGTGGTCCGACTCGACACCTTCGCCGCACAACACGGGCTGGCCAATCTCGATCTGATCAAGGTGGACACCGAGACGACCGAGCCCGACGTGCTCGCCGGGATGGGGCGGCTGCTGGAGGAGAGCCGACCCGACATCATCTGCGAGGTCCTGCCGGGCGCCGACGGCGAAGCGCTGAGCACCCTTTTGCAACCGCTGGGCTACTCGTTTGACCTCCTCACCGACGCCGGGCCGCAGCGCCGCGAGCGCGTGACCGCGGATCGGCGCTGGCACAACTACCTGTTCCGCTGTGGCCGTTGAGCTGGCTGTCTCCGAGCCGTCGCGGCCACAGGTCGTGCGCGCGTCGCTGCCAGCGTACGGGCCTCGGGTGGCGGCCTGGACGCTGGGATTCGCCCCCGTCCTGTACCTGGCGCTCCGAGGCGGCGGCTATGACCTCGTGGTTCGCAGCGAGGTGGGATTGGCGGCGTGGTGGATCGTCCTGCTGGGGGTGCTGGTCGGGGTGCTGCCGCTCCAGCGGATCGCCCGACTGGGGTGGACGTCGGTGGCGCTGCTGGGCGCATTCGTGCTCTGGACCGGAATCGCAACCGCGTGGTCCGACAGCGCCGAGCAGACGGTGGCCGAGCTGGGGCGGCTCGCCTCCTACCTCGGGTTCCTGGTGCTCGGCCTGTGCTTGGTCCGTCGCGACACCGTGCGCCTGCTCGTCACCGGCACGGGAGTCGCCTTGGGCGCCGTCAGCGCGCTTGCCGTGCTCTCGCGCCTGGAGCCGAGCCTGTTCCCGGCCAACCAGGTGGCGGAGTTCTTCCCCGGCTCACAGGCGCGTCTGAGCTATCCGCTCAACTACGCCAACGGGACCGGCGAGCTCATGGCCATCGGCATCCCGCTGCTGCTGATGATCGCCACCGAAGGGCGGACTTTGGTCGGCCGCGCGGTCGGAGCGGCCGCGATCCCGGTCGCGGTGCTCGGGGTCGTGCTCACCGCCTCGCGCGGCGGCGTGGTCACCGCGGTGGTCGCGATCGTCGCCTTCTACGCGCTGGCGCCCAACCGGCTGCCGAAACTCGTCACCGGGCTGGCCGTGGCGGGCGGCGCGGCGATCCTGATCGCGGCCCTGCTCGATCGCTCAGCGGTTCGCAACGGGCTCTCGAGTCCGCTGGCCGTCTCACAGCGCCATCAGCTGCTGGTGGTGATCGTGATCGTCTGTGCCGGCGTGGGCGCCGTCCAGGTGGCCATCGATCTGATCGCGCGTCAGATCCCGCGGCCGCGGGCCCTGACGATCACCCGTCGGCGCGCCGGGTGGTTGACCGGGGCCGGCATTGCCGCCGCGGTGGTGATCGCGATCGCCGCCGGGGTCCCCGGTCAGCTCTCCCATCAGTGGCGCGAGTTCAAGCAGACCGACGTCACCGGCGTCGTCTCCGGGAACCTCTACTCGCGCCTGGGAACGGCCTCCGGCAGCCATCGTTATCAGTACTGGCTCGCGGCCGTGCACGCGTTCAAGGGCAAGCCGCTCGCCGGCATCGGGCCGGGGACATTCCAGTTCTACTGGGCACAGCACGGCTCCATCTACGAATTCATCCGCAACGCCCACTCGCTGTACCTGGAGACGCTGGCCGAGACCGGCGTGATCGGGGGCGCGCTGATCGTCGCCTTCCTGCTCCTGCTGCTGGTCACCGGGATCGTGCGGGCGCTCCGCGCTGCGACCCCTGTCCGTGCCGTCCTGGGCTCGGCGACGGCGTCGCTGATCGCCTTCTGCGCCGCGGCCGCCTTCGACTGGGTGTGGCAGTTGGCGGTGATCGCGTTCGTCGTCCTGCTGCTGGGCGCGGCGATTCTGGCTTGCGGACCGGAAGGGGCCAGTCCCGCTCCATCTCGCCCTGGCGGGTGGCCGACCCGTGGCCTGCTCGCGGCCGCGGCGATCGCGGCCACGATCGCCATCGCCATCCCGTTCGCGGCCACCGCGGCGCTTCGCTCGAGCCAGCGCGAAGTGCGAGCGGGCCGACTCAGCCAGGCGCTGGCCGACGCCGACACCGCTCAGCGACTGGAGCCGTACGCGGCCACGCCCCGGCTCCAGCGGGCCTTGATCCTCGAGCGGGCCGAGGACCTCCGCGACGCGCGCGCGGCCATCGCCCAGGCCACGGCGCGCGAGCCGACGAATTGGAGCCTGTGGCTGGTGCGGTCGCGCATCGACGCCGAGAGCGGCCATGAGTCGGCGGCGGCGCGCGATTACCGCCGCGCCCATGCGCTCAATCCCCTGTCGCCGACCACCGCCCTGGGCGGGTGACGGCGATGGCGCGGCTGGCCACGATCCGGCCGGTGACGGCGATGGCGCGGCTGGCCGGGATGTTCGCGACCGCGGTGGTCGCCGTCGGGTTGCACGCCGCTCCCGCGCAGGCGGCGCCGGCCACGTTCACCACCGGAATCGCCGATCCGGTCTACCTCCAGACCCACGGCAGGAACGCGTGGCTCGAGCGCACGACCGCCTCGGGCGCGCAGTTCGTCCTGCTGTGGGTCACCTGGGGCGCCGTCGCGCCGTCGCCGCCCGCCGCCGGCACGGACCCCTCGAACCCGGCCAACCCGGCCTATGACTGGGGCACGCTCGATGAGACCGTCCGCGCCGCCACCGCCCACGGCCTGCGGGTGGTGCTCTCGATCGCGGGGGCGCCGGCGTGGGCGCAGGGGCCAGGCCGTCCCGCGGGCGCCGCCCCCGGCACCTGGCGACCGAACCCGGCGGCGTTCGGCGCATTCGCCAAGGCGGTGGCCCGCCGCTATTCGGGCAGCTTCAACCCGGGCGCCGGGGTGCTGCCGCGTGTTCGCTACTTCCAGGCTTGGACCGAGCCCAACCTACCCACCCACCTCAGCCCCCAATGGGTCCGAGTCGGCGGACACTGGGTGGCCGAGAGCCCGATCATCTACCGCGGGCTGCTGAACGCGTTCTATCCGGCCGTCAAGTCCGTGCACTCCTCGAACGTGGTGATCACGGCGGGCACGGCGCCGTACGGCGATCCCCCGGGTGGCCAGCGGCTCCAGCCGGCGCTGTTCGTCCGCGACCTGCTGTGCCTGCGCGGTTCAGCCCTCGTTCCCCAGCGGTGTCCGAACCCGGCCCAGTTCGACGTCCTCGCCCACGATCCGTACTCGTTCGCGGGCCCCAAGCGCCCGGCGTTCAACGCCGACGACGTCTCGCTCGTCGACATGTGGAAGCTGACCCGCGCCGTCGCCGTCGCCCAGCGGACGGGGCGGGCGCTGCCCCGCATCCACCATCCCGTGTGGGTGACCGAGTTCGGATGGAGCTCTGACCCGCCCAACCCGCGCGCGGTACCGTTGCTCCAGCGTGCCCATTGGATCGAGCAGGCGTTCTACGTGCTCTGGCGCCAGGGGATCAGTACGGCGACCTGGTATCTGATCGTCGACCAGGCCCCGACCCCGAGCTACGCCGCCACCTGGCAGACCGGGCTCTATTACCGAAATGGCCGCCGCAAGGCCGACTTCGAGGCCTTTCGGTTCCCGTTCATCGTCACGCGCGCGGGCAGGGGCCGCGCGCGGGTGTGGGCGGTCACGCCGGATTCGGGGACCGCGCGCGTGCAGGTCCGCCGGTCCGGGCGCTGGAAGACGATCCTGCGGCTGCGGGCCCGTGCGCACGGGGTCATCGACCGCTCGATCGCCCTCGGCGGCCGTCCGCTGCTCCGGGCCGTGGTCGGCGGCGACGTGAGCCTGGGGTGGCGGGCATGAGGGCGGTCAAGCTAACCGTGGCGGCGCTTGTCGCGGCGCTCGGGTTCCCGGCGGGGGCGACGGCGGTCGAGTGCGCGCCACCGGGCAACTCGGGCGTCAACGAATACTTCGAGACGATCCCGGGCGCGAGCTGCAACGTGCCGCCGCCCGGCTCGGGCGCCGGCGGCAGCGGCGCCGGCGGTGGCCATGCGGTCGGCCTCGCGCCTGGGCAGCGCCGGCAGCTGGCGGCGCAGGGTCCGGCGGGTCGCGCCGTGGCGCGGTTCGTCGCCGCCACCGCGCCACCGATCGCCGGGACGGCGGCTTCGCACCGAGTCGGCAGCGGGCGGGGGAGCCATGGTGCCGGCGCCACCCGGCCCCCCGCGGCCGCCCTGAGCGCAGCTCCCCCGACGGCAAGCGGCCAATCGCCGGTCGCCGGCCTGCTGAAGCCGATCGTCTCCGGTTCAGCCCCCGGCGGAACCGGGGTCGCGCTGCCGATCGTGCTGGGCGCCGCGTTGCTGCTCGCCGTGGCGGTGGCGCTCCGCAAGCTCTGGATGCGCTCCTAGGTCGGGACCGCGTCCAGCTCGTCGAGCAGCGCGCTCGCCACCGGGTCCGCTTCGCCCCGGTCGCCCTCGAGCACCGTCGCCCCCGCCACCGCCCTGCGCAGCGTCCGCAGCGATTCCTCGGGGCGGTCCTGGGCGGGCACCGTGTTGGCCAGCAGCGCGACCAGACCCCGCCCCGTCGACAGCCGATTCGGCTGCCACTCGACGCCCTGTCGGTAGCGAGTGACGACCACCACCGCCAGCACCGCGTGCACGTCGGCTGCGACGGCGCCGAGATCGGCCGGTCGGCGCTCCCGCGCGTTGCCATCGCCGCTGCGGATCGACAGCGGTCGCGGGTAGGGATGGATGGCGCCGCCATCGTCCAGCACCGCATACTCGTCGGAGTAGTAAGTCGCACCGGCCTCGACCAGCGCCCCCACCAGCGTGGTCTTGCCGGAGAAGCTGTCGCCGGGGATCACCAACGCCCGGCCGTCCAGAGCCACCACGCCCGCATGCACGAACAGCCAGTCGCGGGCGTTGGCGGCGATGTACAAGCGCAGTTGGGAGTCGAGCATCGTCAGCGCGACGTCCAGCGTCGCATGCGCCATCGACGGCAAACCGCCGAACGTGACCTCGTAGGCGTCGGGTCCCGTCTGGCTCAACCCAAAACGGCCGGCCGATCGGTCCGTCTTGCACGGTCTCCGGCAGGGCGGCAAAACCTCGTCCACAAGCGCCTCTAGCTCGGCGTCGGCGACCGTCACCTCAACCGGCACCCCGAACGCCTCGAAGCTGACCGTGGGCGCTCTCCGCTTCCTCACGCGCATCGAGACGATGTTATGCCGTTGGTCCGCCCGGCTCCGGCCGCTGCGCAATTACCCCAGCTCTGGCCGTACCTATGATTTGGCCCGTGGATGCCGTCTTTCTCAGCATCCGTTGCCTGCTGGCGGTCGTGTTCCTCGTCGCCGCGATCGGCAAGCTGCTGGATCTAGCAGGTTCGCGTCGTGCGCTCGAGGAGTTCGGGGTCCCGGCTCCCGCGGCGCGCATCGGGGGTGTCGCGCTCCCCATCGTCGAGCTGGCGGTGGCGATCGCGCTGGTGTTCCGTCCATCGGCTCGCTGGGGTGCCGCCGCCGCGCTGCTCCTCCTGATCGTGTTCGCCGGCGGCGTCGCGCGTGCGATGTCCCGAGGTCAGGCCCCAGACTGTCACTGCTTCGGCCAGATCCATTCAGAGCCAGCCGGACCCTCCACGCTGATAAGGAACGCCGTGCTCGCCGCCGGGGCGGCGGCGCTCGTCGTCGCCGGCCCGGGGCCGAGCCTCGACGGCGCGCTCGGGAGCCTGCACGGTGCTGCGATCGCGCTCGTCGTCGTCTCGGTGCTCGCCGCACTGCTCGCGGCGGCAACGGCCCAGCTGTGGGCGGACACACGCCGTCTTCGGACCCGACTGACCGCGGCGATCGCCGCACAGGGCGCTCCCGGCCTGTCCCGCGGCGCGCCAGCGCCCGACTTCGACCTCGCCCCGGTCCGCGGGACCATCCACTCGCTTACAGAGCTGACCGAGCAGCTGCGACCGTCCGTGCTGGTGTTCGTCAGCACGGCTTGCGGCCCATGTCTTCAGATGCTCCCGACCCTGGGCCGCTGGCAGGATTCCTTGTCGAGCTCGTTGACGCTCGCGGCGATCTTCGCCGGGGAGCGGGAAGAGGTAGAGCGGCTGTGCGCCGAGCACGAGCTGAGCCTGGCCATGGCGCAGGAAGCAGATGAGGTGTTTGACCTCTACGAGCTACGCGCGACGCCATCCGCGGTACTGGTAGACCTGAAGGGGATCATCGCCAGCGCGCCGGCGGAAGGAGTGCCCGCGATCGAGGCGCTGGTCCGGACCGCGGCGGCGCAGGAGCGCCCGCTGGAGCTCAGCGTCGAGCGCGGCTGAAGAGGCTCCGTCCGGTTGCGTCGCGGCTAGAGGGGAGCTACGCTGCTCGCGGGCTGGAGCTGCCGGGCTTGCCATGCACGATCGACCAAAGGCCAAGGCGCAGGACGTCGTATCCGAACGGATCGACGATGAGCTGGTCGTGTATGACCAGGCCACCCAGACAGCGCACTGCCTGTCGTCCGAGGCGGCGCTGGTGTGGGAGCACTGCGACGGCCGCGTTTCGCAGTCGGAGCTCGCGCGACGGCTGGCGCTGGCGCCCGCTGCGGTGAGGCGCGCCGTGGATGCGCTGAGCGAGTGTGGATTGCTCGACGACGCTCCCGTCGATGCGGAGCGGGGGTACTCGCGCCGCGAAGCGGCAGTGAGGCTGGCGAGAGCCGGTGGCGCCGCGTTTGCCGCCCCGCTGATCTACTCGGTGGCGGTCCCGTCGATGGCGGCGGCGTTGTCGCCGAATCCGGCGTGCCACTCTCAACCTGCTGGCTGCACCGGTCTCTCGACAGGCACAACCGCGGTAGGTAGCAGCGCGCCTGGCGGCTGCAACAGCCTCGGGGTCAGCTGCCTGGCCGCGCAGACCTGTGGCAACTTCGTCAACTCATCATGCTGCTACGGGATCTGCGCCTGGACGGGTACCGGCGTCTGTGGCGGACTCGGCGCTACCTACATCTGCTCGACGCAGTACGGATGCACCCGCCGCGGATCAAGCTGCCCCAGCGCCACTGCGACCTGTATGGGCAGCATCAGCTGCTGCTCGCCGTTCGGGAGACCGTTGGCCTGCTCCCAAACCACTGGAGCCAATTTCGGCTGCTGCAGCGGCAAGTGCAGCGGGGGCACTTGCACCTAGCTCCGAACCGAGCGGCGGACCCGGTACCAAGCCCGTAACCCCGCCGGCGCACGGCCTAGCAGCCACGCCGCGCGGCGTATGTATGCTCGGGCGAGGGCGACCCGGCCACGGGCCGCGTCCGGATCCCACTCGCGCAGGAACTCGGGCGTAGGCACCAGCTTGCGCCACGCGATTTCCCCCCGCACCCGCATCCCGCGCGCCTGCGCCAACTGTTCGATCCCGAGCGCCAGCGGCGGCGCAGGGCCCACCCGCAACTCGGCCTCGACCGAGCGGACGTAGGGGAGACCCAGCCGGGCGACGAGCTGCTCCCCGGCCGGCATCAAGTGCAGCCCGGCCACGAACGCCGCCATGGCCTGAAGCTCTGCCGCCAAGGTGGCCGAGCGTCGCCAGAGAACATCGTCGCGAACAGCCAAGGCGCGGTTTAGATCCTCAATCGAGGTGGGCCAGCCATGCCCGTGCTGCGCCGCGTGCAAGGCAACGTGCAGCGCCCTCGCCGGCAGTCCCAGCGTCTGGACGGGACGGCCCGCGACCTCGATCTCCTCGGCATCCGCCGAGAGAACCCGCCACGCAGTCTCGTCATCGACCCGTACCCCGATTAGCGTGCGGTGCAGGTCGACGCTCAGCCCGTCGCTGTGACGCTGCCATACCGCAGCGTGCTCACACCACCACGACGGCATTCCCAGGTTGCGTAGAAGGCCCGTGTAGCCGAGCGATTGAAGCTCACGCTCCGCGGCGTCGAAGTCGCTGGGCCCCACCAATAGGTCGCAGTCGATGTACTGACGCTCGGTCTCGTCCGCATACAGCCAGCGCGTGATCGACGGTCCCTTCAGCAGCAGCGCGTGGACACCGGCACGCTCGAAGCGCTCGATCACCTCCGCGGTCCCGGCGTCGATCGCCAGCCGCGCTCCGATTGCCGCCAGCCATGATGTCTTCTCCGAAGAGCTCGGAAGCGTCACGCGGAGAAGCGTACGCTCCGCTCTCACAACCGTAGGGGAATCGCCCGAGCCATGTCCGACACCCTGCTCCGCCGTGCCGAGGGCCTGATCCTGATCGTGGTCCTGGTGGCCTACGTCCTGTGGTACGTGGTCGGTCGTCTCCGGCGCCGGCGTCCGGAGTTTCAGATCGGCAAGCCGCTGATCGTCGGGCTGGGACTGCGGCTGATGGCCGTTGCGGCGATCAACGCCACCAGCATCCAGACCCAGCTCCGCGGCGGCGACGAGGAGACGTTCCTCAGCTTGGCTCGGACGCTCGCGGGCACGCCGTGGGGCAGAGGCTTTCGCCCTCACGGGCCCTACCAGCTCCAGACGGTCGTGTTCGCCGTCCAGATCAAGCTGGCCGACTTCAGCCCCACGGCGCTGCGGGTGACCCAGATCGGGATCGCGATGCTCGGGGTCGTGTTGATCCTGGCCGCTGTCCACGACCTCGCCGGGCCGGGCGCGGCGCGGCTTGCCGCCTGGCTGTTCGTGCTCGAGCCGGCGAGCATCTTCTTCAGCAGCGAGCTCCACAAGGAGCCGCTGATGGAGCTGGCCAGCGGCTTGGTCGTGTTCGGCGGCGTGAAGATCTGGCAGCGCCTGGACCTGAACGGCTTCATCCTCTGTGCCCTCGGCGGATTGATCGCGATCGAGACCCGAAGCTACGCCGGCTGGTTCCTGGTCAGCGCCGCCGTGCTGCTGACCCTGCACGCCGCGCTGCGCCGGCTCGATCGACCCTGGCGGGCGATGCCGATCGTCTACGCGGTGGCGCTGATCGCGTTCCTGGCCACTCCGACGCTGCTGAGCGTGACCTCGAAGTCGCACCTGCAACAGCTCCAGCAATCCCAGAACTTCACCACCCAGACCCAGGCGGCGAACAACGGCGGAGGTTCGAATTCGGACAACCTGGCGCTCGAGTCGGTGAACTTCTCGACCCGGGGAGCGGTGATTCGCAATCTGCCGAGGCGTGGCATGGACCTGATTTTCAGGCCCTATCCATGGCAGCTGCAGGACACCAGTCAGCGACTCGGCGCCGTCGGCTCCGTGATCGCGCTCGCCGTCCTGGCGTTGCTGCTCCGCTACGCATGGCTCAGCCGGGGGCGGGTCCTGACCCTCACCGCCCCGATCCTGTATCCGCTCCTGTTCCTGCTGGTGGCCTATTCGCTCAGCGCCGGCAATGCCGGCACCGGATTTCGCTACCGCACCCACCTGGTCGTGCTTGCCATAGCGATGCTGGCCGTGCTGCGCGAGCATGTCCTCCGCGCCAGGGCCGAGAGCCGGGCGGCGCAACCCGGCGCGCTGGAACGCGCCCAGTGGCCCGCCGACTCGACGCTTGTCCCGGCATGAGCGCGTTACGATGACCTGGCGTTGATGTCGCTGCGAGGAGCGTGAGAGAGGGTGGCTCCGGAGTCAACCGGCCAACAGGACCTCAGCACGTACGTGCGGATCTTCTGGCGCTGGAAGTGGCTGCTGCTGGCGTTCCTGGTGGTGATCCCGCTGGCGGTGTATCTGATCGAGGCGAGCAAGCCGAAGATCTACGAATCGAGCACGCTGGTCGAGCTGCAGGACATCTCGGCGCAGCCGCAGGGCACCACCGGTGGACCGATCGTCACCGGCAACCTCGACGCGGTGGCACAGCTCGTGACCACGACGTCCGTTGCCGACACCGCTGCCCGCCTGCTCCACCAGCCCGCCGGTTCGCTGCTCGCGAAGGTCAGCGCGAACGCCAACCAGAACACCGGCTTTCTCACCATCAGCGCCAAGGACCACGATCCCCGCCAGGCTGCCGCGATCGCCAACGCGTTTGCGGCCGCGCTGGCGAATCGCCAGGCCGCGCAGGCGCGCTTCGAGATCGGGCAGCAGGTAAGCGCACTGCACAGGCAGCTCGCCGCCACGTCGCGTTCCAATCCGGGCACCCGGATATCGCTCCAGCAGCAGATCGCGCAGCTCCAGGCGCTGGCGGCATCGAGCAGTTCGGGTGCCTTGGTCATCCAGGCGGCCACTCCGTCCGCCACTCCGGTGGCCCCGAAGACCCGCCGTGCAGTCGAGCTTGCCTTCGTGATCGCGCTTCTGCTCGGCATCGGCGCCGTGCTGGTGGCCGAGAACGCGGACCGGCGGCTGCGGGCAATCGAGGACGTCGAGAGCCTCACGGGCTGGCCGCTGCTGGCCGCGATACCGCCGAGCGCTTTCGCCCCCGAGCATCTCGCCGATCCCCCCAACGAGGAGGCCTTCCAGATGCTCCGCAGCGCGCTCACGTACTTCAACGTCGAGCAGCCGCTGGGCAGCGTGGCGATCGTCAGCCCGCAGGTGGGCGCGGGGAAGACGACCGTCGCCACCGGCCTGGCGCTGGCCACGGCTCGGGCCGGCAAGCGGGCGATCCTGGTCGACGCCGATCTGCGCCGGCCGCAGATCTGCGCTCGGCTCGGCCTGCCCGAGGACGCCGGACTCGGTGCCGTCCTGGCCGGCGAGCGCCAGCTGGAAGACGCGCTGGTCGAGTATCCGGTCGATTCTCCTGACGAGGGCCGGTTGCTCGTGCTGGGGGCCGGACCGGTGCCGCCCAATCCGGCCGCGCTGCTCGGCTCGCAACAGATGCGGGCGCTCGTGCGCAAGCTCGAGGACGAGGCCGATCTGGTGATCGTCGACAGCGTCGCGGCCCTGGCCGTCAGCGACGCGCTCCCCCTGCTCCAGATGGTGTCGGGAACCGTGGTCGTGGTGAGGATGGATCGCACCTCCAGGGCGTCCGTCCGCCGGCTGCAGAAGATGATCGCCTCGGCCCACGGCACGGTGCTCGGAGCGGTGGCCACCGGCAGCGGTGCGGTGGCCCGCGGTTACGGCGTCTACCCCTACGCCGACGGCCATGCCGGCGGGCCCTTCGGCAAGCTGCGCATCCATCGGCCGCGCGCCACGATCGGCGCCAACGGCGTTTCGGCCAACGGAGCAGCGCCGGTCGGCGAGCCTGCGGACCCCGAGCAGGCGAGCGGCGAGGCGGCGCGCCCGGCCACGACGGGGGAGGCGGCGCCACCGGCCACGACGGAGGACTGACTCGGCGCCCGTCGCTCAGCGCCGGCGAGCCGACAACTCACGGATCCCTCGATACGCCGGGTAGGCGATCCGGGCCACCGCCCACTGCGCGCCCGCAATCAGCGCCGGCGCCGACTTCGTCCAACCCGGCACGGCGGGATCGTCGCGGATCCGGGCCCGAACCCGCCGGGCGTTCTCGAGCAGCACCTCGCCGCTGAGCGCGGCCGTCCCGGGAGAGTCGGCCCGGCGCTGGTAGCAGAGACCCGGGCGGCGATCGAACCGCACGCGCCCCCGGAACGCCAGTGAGACCGCCAGCACCCAATCCTCGCCCCGGCTGCTGTCGCCATATCCGCCGCAGGCAAGCACGTCCTCGACCCGCATGATCGTGGCGCCCTGGGTGGGCAGCAGCGACCAGATCGTGTTGGCCAGCGCGAACAGCCCCGGCGCGACGGACAGCACCCGGGCCAAGCGGCGCGGCGTCCGGTGTCGCCGTCCCGTGACGCCGTCGATGATCGAGAGCGCGTACGCCGAGCGCTCGCGGTCGGCGTCCAGACCTCCCAGGAGCGCCGCCAGGGCGCCCGGCAGCAGCGCGTCGTCGGCATCGAGGAACACGACGTACGGCGTCCGCAGCCGCTCGAGCGCGGCGTTGCGCGCCCCCCCGGTCGATCGCCGGCGCGCGAGTCGCACAACCTCCACCGAGCCTAACGCCGGCAACGGAACCCGCGAGGCGTTGTCGACGACGATCACCCGGGCCGGCGCGTCTTGGCCGTGAACGCTGGCCACGGCCGCGAGCAGGCCGTCGCCGGCGTACGCGTCCCAGACCGGGATGACAACCGTGACCCGCGGCTCCACGCCTACTCGCTGCCCAGCAACTCCCGGTAGAGCCGGTCGATCCGGCCGACCAGCGTCTGGAGCGAGAAGTCCCGGGCGACCTCGGCGCCAGCCGTGCCCGCCCGCACCGCCGCCGCGCCGTCATCGAGGATCCTCGAGACGGCGTCCGCCATCCCTCGCTCGTCGCCCGGATCGACGACGAACCCGGCGCGCTCGTCTCGGACTACGCTGACCACGCCACCCACGCGCGTGCCCACCACCGGGGTGCCCGCGGCCTGGGCCTCGATCAGGCTCACCGGCGTCCCCTCGTTGTCCGAGGTCAGCACCACGGCGTCGCTGGCGAAGCAGACATCGGGGATGTCGCGACGGAACCCGGCCCAGGTGAGGCGGCCATCCAACTCGCTCGCCTCGCGGCTGGATTGGAGCTGACCGCGCAGCTGTCCGTCCCCGACGACGAGGAAGTGCACGTCCTGGCGGCGGCGGGCGACCTCCAGGGCGACGCGCAAAAAGCGGTCGACGCGCTTGATCGGCGCCAGCCGCGCGATCAGCGTCACCAGCCGCCGGTCGCCGCCGACCCCGAGCTCGCGGCGCAGAACGTCGCGCCGGCGGCGCCGCTCGGCCTCGCCCACATCGAACGCCCCAAGGTCGAATCCCAGCGGCACGACCGTGAACCGCGAGGCCTCCGCGACGCCGAGCCCGACCAGCTCGTCCCGGACCTCGTCGCTGACCGCGATCAACCTGTCCGTGCGAGCGGCCAGAACGCGCTCCACCCATCGATACACCGCTGCCCGGCGCGGCGAGAAATAGCCGGTCAGGGAATGGCCGTGGAAGGTGTGGATCAGTATCGGCCCACGGCCGCGCCCGATCCCCGCGATCATCGCCGCGAACCGTCCGAGCGTGCCCGCCTTGGCGGCGTGGGTGTGGACGATCTGCGGCCGCTCGCGCCGGATGATCCGGACCAGCGCGCCCAGCGCGCGCACGTCCTCCCACCCTGGGTTGCGCCGCAGCGCCGGCACCAGCACCGGCGCCACGCCCAGCTCGGCGGCGAGATAGCCCATGTCGCCCTCGTCGGGCTCCTCGCGGCCGCGGACGAGCACGGTCCGGTAACCCCTTGACGACAGCCGCTCGGTCAGCGTGATCGCTTGGATCGCCGGACCGCCGACGTTGAGCCGGGCGATCACGCGGACCACGCGGACCGGGTCTTCACGCTCGGCTCGCGCAGGCCCAGTGGTCATGGCCGATCGACGCGGACCAGCCCGGCGCTGCTCGGCCGCCCCGCGGGCGCCGCGCGGACCGCGATCCCCGCCGGGCGCCAGCGCGGGGTCTCGAGCACCGCGATCGTGGCCACGCCAAGCGAGACCGCGGCCAGCGTCAGGACCGCGAGGGGGCCCGTGCCCAGCTGATCGCCGGCGATCGCTGACCCGCACAGGATCGCCTGCCCGAGCGCCAGCACCGCGGCGACGCTCCGTGGCGAGCGACGGGCCAGCAGCAACCGGTGGGTCAGATGATCGCGCCCGCCAGTGACCAGCGTGACCCCGCGGCGGGCCCGCGAGACCGTCACCAGCGCGGTGTCGAGGATCACGGTGCCGACCATCAGCGCCCCCACCAGCAGGTCGGCGTTGCCGCTGGGCAGCCCGCGCGTCGTCGCCACCGCGAGCCCGGCGACCAGCAGCCCGATCGGCCTGCTCCCGCCGTCGCCGAGGAAGATCTTCGCCGGCTGGGCGAGGTTCCATCTCAAAAACGCCAGGCAAGCCCCGGCGAGCGCGAACGCCGGCGCCGCGGCCGCCCACCCACCGTCAATCGCCGCCAGCGTCCCGATCCCAAGCGCCGAGACGCAGGCGATGGTTGCGCACGCCCCGTCGAGGTTGTCCATCAGGTTGAAGCCGTTGACCAGTCCGACGAACCACAGCACGGTCAGGACAACATCGGCGAGCCCCCCGCCCGACGTCCTCCACCCCAGCCCCGCCCAGAACAAAACCAACGCCGCTGCGGTTTCGACCAGCAACCTCCATCTCGGCGCCACCGGGCGCCTGTCGTCGAGCGTCCCCACGAGCCACAGACCGACGGCGCATCCGAGCAGGACCAGCAGCTTGCCGCTCACGCCGGCCACGGCCGCGGCCAGCACGAACCCCGCCATCACGGCGGTGCCGCCGAGCAGGGGCGTGGGGCGGAGATGCTGGTGGTAGTCGTGCGGGTGGTCGTAGAAGTTCGCCCGCGCCGCGGCCGCGATCGCCACCGGCGTGGCCAGAAACGTCCCTGCCCCGGCAACCGCGAAGGCGACCCCCGCCGACAGCTCAGGACTCATAGGCCGCGATCAGACGACTGTCATCGGGCCCGGGCTCCACCTCGCGGAAGTGCCGGATCGTCCGCTCGAGACCTTGGCGCAGCGAGACCACCGGCCGGTAGTCGAGCTCGCGACGTGAACGCGACAGATCGGCCACTGAATGCTCGACCTCCCCGGGCCGCCGCGCCGCGTACACCGGCTCGATCTCCACCTCAAGCAGATCCCGAAGCTCGGCCACGAGCCGGTTCACGGTCACCCGCCGCCCGCAGGCGACGTTGTAGACCTTGCCGGCGACGCCCGGAGCGTCCATCGCCAGCAGGTTGGCGTGGATCACGTTGGCCACGTAGGTGAAGTCGCGGGACTGCTCGCCGTCGCCGAAGACGACCGGCGGCCGGCCCGCCATCAGCTCGGCGATGAACGTCGGGATCACGGCCGCGTACTGGGAGCCGGGGTCCTGCCGGGGGCCGAAGACGTTGAAGTAGCGCAGCGCCACGGCGTCGATTCCGTACACCCCGTGGAAGCTGCGGGCATAGAGCTCTCCGGCCAGCTTGGCGGTCGCGTACGGCGAGATCGGGACCGCCGCGTCGTCCTCGCGCTTCGGGAGCGTGCCGGAAGCGGTGCCGTAGACGGAGGAGGAGGACGCGCACACCACGCGGCGCACGCCGCGATCGCGAGCCGACAGCAGCACGTTGAGCGTCCCGACCACGTTCGTGGCGTTGCTGGTCAGCGGGTCCTGGATCGAGCGCGGGACCGACGGCAGGGCGGCTTGATGGAACACCACCTCGCACCCGGCCACCGCCTTGTCGACCCGCTCGAAGCTCTGAACGTCGCCCTCGATCAGCTCCGCCTGGCCGTCGTACGCGGCCAGGTTGGAGCGCCGTCCGGTGGCGAAGTTGTCGAGCACGCGAACGTCGCAGCCCCGCTCGAGCAGGGACGCCACCAGATGCGAGCCGATGAATCCACCGCCGCCGGTGACCAGCACCCGCATCGCGTTCAGGCCTTCGCTCGGGCGGCAAGGTCGGCGCGGGCGCCGTTGCTTCGCGGATCGACCCCACCGCCGGCGGCGATCGCCCGCTCAGCGCGCTCGAACGCGATCACGTCATCGAGCGCCTGCTCCAGCGTTCGCTGTGGCCGCCAGCCCGTCAGTTCCTGGACCGCGCTGATGTCGGGGGTCCGGGGCCCGAGCTCCTCGAAGCCGGCGTCATAGGCCTGCTCGTAGGGCACCAGCGTGATCGGCGAGCTCGAGCCGGCGCGCTCCACGATCCGCTCGGCGAGGCGACGGATCGAGATCGTTTCGCGACCACCGACGTTGAACGCGGACCCGCTCGCCTGCTCGTGGTCGGCCAGCGCGACGATCGCCGCCACGGCGTCCGCGACGTGCAGGAAGCACCGCGTCTGGCTGCCGTCGCCGAATACCGTCAGCTCCTCGCCGGCGATCGCCTGGCGGGCCAGCCGGGGCACGACCATCCCGTATGCGCCCAGCTGACGCGGTCCGACCGTGTTGAACAGGCGCGCCACGACCGTGTCGGCGCCGTGCTCGCGGTGGTAGCCGTAGGCGATGGCCTCGCCGTAGGACTTGGCGACGGCGTAGGACCAGCGGCTCTTGAACGTCGACCCGAGCACGCGGTCGGAGTCCTCGCGCAACGGTCCGTCGGAGCTCTTCCCGTACACCTCCGAGGTCGAGCTGAACAGCACGCGCTTGCCGCGTCTGGCCGCGGCCGAGATCACGACGTCGGTTCCGCGGACCGTCTCGCGCAGGGTCTGGAGCGGGTGGGCGACGACCAGCTGCACCCCGACGGTCGAGGCCAGATGAAGGCAGCAGTCGCACGCGGCCACGAGCCGGTCGACCAGCCGCCCGTCGGCGACGGACCCCTCGATCAGATCGGCTGAGCCGCTCGCGATCAGGGGCGCGACGTTGGCCGGGCGACCGGTGCTGAAGTCATCGAGGATCGCTACGGCGTCGCCTCTCGCCGCGAGCGCATCGGCGACATGTGAGCCGATGAACCCTGCTCCGCCCGTGATCAGGTAACGCGCGATGAACTCCTACCTTGGCCCGCTGCTCTCACTCACCTCGGCCGCGTGCTTGGCGCGACCGCCTCCGTCGACTTGCCGTTGTGAAGTTGCGGTCATGGTATAGGCCGGTGCACGGGCCTGGCAACGCGGCTTTCAATCGGCTGTGGATGGTCTGAGACCATGTGCGCTCGAGGAGAGAGGCGATGTCGCTGAGCACGAGTGCTGCCCCCGGAACCTTCCTGGCCCTGCTCACCCCGGCCGAGCAGGCCGCGGTCTCGGAGCTCGGGTCGCAGCGGAAGTACGCCCGCGGCACGGTGCTGATGTACGAGCGCGAGCCCGGCGAGGACGTGATGGTCCTTCAGAGCGGGCGGGCGAAGGTGACTCGCGTCGAGGCCGGCGGGTACGAGACGCTGCTGAGCATCCGTGACCCCGGCGACATCCTCGGGGAGCTGGCGTTCATCGATGGGGCGTCCCGTCTCGCGAGCGTCACCGCGCTGGAGCCGGTGCGGACCCTGGTGATCACCTCGGGGGTGTTCCGCAGGCATCTGGAGACCGCACCTCGCGTTGCCGTCGCGTTGCTCGAGGTGATCACGCGCCGCCTCCGCGACACCACGATCAAGCGCTCCCAGTTTCTCGGATCGGACACCATCGGCCGGCTCGCGGCGCGCATCGTCGAGCTCGCCGACCGCTACGGCGTGGACGAGAACGAAGGGATCGAGATCGAGCTGGCGCTCTCGCAGGACGAGCTCGCGTCATGGACCGCGGCCTCACGGGCCGGCGTGGCCAAGGCGCTCCAGACCCTCAGAGAACTGGGGTGGATCGAGACGCACCGGCGGCGGCTGGTGGTCCGCGATCTGGCAGCGCTGCGCGCCCGGGGTGCGTAGGCCGCGACCGTCCAAAATTAGACAGATCAAGCATCCAACATTTGGTTGGAGGCCGCGGGGGCGCTCGGGATAGTGGGGGTCGTCACCTGACACCGACCTTGAGCGATGTGGTGACAAGCCACCCGCAACAGAAGGAGAGCTCACATGAGCACGCTCGAGCAAACCGCACAAGAGCCCCCGGGGCGGCTGGGGATCGTCCTCACGGCGCTGGGGACGCTGGTCGCCGTCGCCGTCGTGGTCCTGGCCCTCACCCTGCCGGGGTCGAGCCGGACTTCGTCCGCGACCCTATCGACCGCGAGCCACGGGCAGACCGCCGTATACGCGCCGCCGCTGATCCGCTACCGCGGGACCGGGGCGCCGCCGGCGCGTCCGGTGGCGCACGTCGCTGCGGTCCGTTCCACGACGCCGGCGGTCATCCGCCACGAGCGGTCCTACGGCGCGGTTCCGTAGCGCGGCGCATCGTCCCGCAGCTCGACCGACGAGGAGCCTCGGTAGCGGGGCTCCTCGTCGCGCTCGATCTCGCCGAACCGGCGCTGGCGAGCTTGACAAACGGCCTCGCGATCGTGGAGGTTACGCATGACCGCAGGCGCACGGAGGGAGTAGGCGTGGGCGTTGGCAAGAGGTTTGCACTTGGGCTGGCGATCGTGCTGACGCTCGCGGTACCCGCGGCCGCGCACGCGGGCGTGGCCCCCAATCCGGTCGGTCAGATCGACTGCAACGGGTTCAGCCCGATCCAAAAGGAGATTCGAGCGACCGCCGCGTGCGCGGACCCGCGCGGTCTGAACGGCGGCCGGTTCTATGACAACGGGTACTACATCGGCCATGACGAGCCCTCGGTGCGGTTCCTCTCAAACGCGCCGGGGTCGAGCGCCGACATCACATACGTCGAGCGGTTCCCGGTCGATCCGGCCCGGCTGCCGACCGTTAACCACCCCGGCAGCGACGTGACCCACTTCTTCGAGCTGTCGGTCGCCCCATGGATGTCGATGAATGTGTGCGATCCCCGCTCCTTCCCGCAGCGGCCGTGCACGCCGGAGTCGGACGCCAACGCACCCACGGCCACCAACCCGGGCGCCGGCGCGGCGTTCGTGGAGCTGCAGTTCTATCCGCCGGGATTTGCTCCGTTTGCCGACAACATCAGCTGCGACAACTCGCACTGGTGCTCGGCGCTGACGATCGACAGCCTCGAGTGCGGCACGAGCGGCAAGTGCAACAACGACTGCGTGGAGCCGGTCAACTTCGCCTTCATCCAGCGCGACGGCGTCCCGACCGGGCCCCCGAGCCCGCAGGAGTCAGACCTCGCCTCCGAGACGCCGAACGCCCGCACGCTGCTGATCAATCCAGGCGACGTCGTCGTGATCCACATGTTCAACGCAGCACTGCCCGGGGGTGGTCACGCCTTAGAGGCCACCGAACGAGATCTGAGCACCGGACGATCCGGGTTCATGATCGCCTCGAAGGCGAACGGGTTCATGAACACCAGCCCGGTCGATTGCAGCGGCACCCCGTTCAACTTCCAGCCGGAGTACTCGAGCGCCGCACCGAGCAACATCCTTCCGTGGGGAATCGGCCCTTACAACATCAACAACCAGTTCGAGATCGGCCACTTCGAGCCATGCCGGAAGGTCACCGAGCCACAGCAGTTCACGCTCGAGAGCTTCACCGACACCTACTGGTCGAACTGCCGTGGTCCGTACGAGACCGGTAAGGAGGACCCCACCCTCGAGCCGGACGACTCCCCCTGCTATCCGTTCGGGGACACACACGGGGGGACGACCCCTCCAAACCTGGTCACAGGCTGCGACGTCTTCTTTGACGCGATCGGCGACCTCGACTTCGACGGCACGTCATATTGGCCCGACTGGCCGAGGTCGACCCAGCCGGGCAGGTTCCCGGGCGCGTTCGCGCAAGCGCAGCCAACCAGCTCCGGACAGGCGTACCCGCGGATCCAGTTCGTCACCGACGTGTCGGCGAGCGAGCAGACCTGCGACCTCACGACCGGCGCCGGCTGCACGATGCCGCCGGCCGGCCCGGGCCACTTCTATCCGTACTGGGCACTGGTGCGCGACCCCGAGCTCGGCTGCACGTGGCAGTTCGGCAACGTGCACACGGGCGAGAACTTCGGTGCCAACGCGCAGTGGGGGTCCGTCACCCCGAGCTCAATCGGCGCCTTCACCGGCCCCATCGTGCGCAATCCGCGCAACTGCAGGCGCTGACAATCCCCGGAGGCGGCGCCGGCGCCGCTCGGGTCTGAGACGAAGACCTAGCGTGGGGTGCGTTTGGCTGGCGTCGGCGCCGGCCTACGGCTACTGTGGACCGATGCGACAGACCACCGGCTTCGCGCGGCTTCCGGATGCGGGACGTGTCGCGTTTGCGGTGGCGGGGACGCTGGGAGGCGTTGCACTCCGAGCTCGTCACGCTCAGCAACGAGATGAACGCTGCCGGTGACGGCCGCTTCCGTGCCACCAGCGAATACCTGGTCACGCTGGCCCGCAAACGCCAGTAGGGCGTATCCCGCGCGAGTGGGTAATCCCGAGGCAGTTGTGGTCGGCGGAGGCACTGCCGGCGCGTCTTGGCGCTTCGTGCGGGTGCGCAATGATTCCGGCGATGGGGAGCCAGGCGCCCGATGGGACCGCCGTTCCGCTCGTGGGTCGGGAGAGGGAGCGCACGGCGGTCGATCAGCTTCTGGATGCGGCCCGGCGCCGCGACAGCGCGTCTCTCGTCCTGCGTGGGCAGGCTGGCATGGGCAAGAGCTCGTTGCTCGGCTATGCCAGCGGGCAGGCGGCAGGGATGACCAGACTGTCGGTGACGGGGGTGGAGGCGGAGGCCAATCTCGACTTCGCCGGGCTGCATGGGCTCGTGCGGCCGATTGTCGGCGAGCTGGACCGGCTGCCCGAACCGCAACGGGCGGCGGTGGCGGCGGCGCTCGGCTTGGCGCCGGGGGAAGGCGCAGACCGGTTCCTGGTGTCGGCGGGCGTGCTGTCGCTCCTGGCTGGTGCGGCCGACCGCCGGCCGCTCCTGTGCGTGATCGACGACGCTCAGTGGCTGGACGTCCCCTCGGCGGACGCGCTCGTGTTCACGGCGCGGCGGCTCGGCGCGGAGGGGGTCGTGATGCTGTTCGCGGCCCGTGAGGGCGATGATCGTCAGTTCGCGGCGCCGGGGCTCAGGCACCTGGTGCTCGGCGGTCTGGACCGGGAATCGGGGTCGAGGCTGCTCGCTCGCTCGGCGCCGGACGCGATTGCCCACGTGCGCGAGCGCCTGCTCGATGAGGCGGCGGGCAATCCGTTGGCGCTGCTCGAGCTTCCCGCGGCGCTGTCGGACGAGCAGCTCGCGGGCCGGCGACCGCTGCCGGAGGCGCTGCCGCTGACCGCGCGTCTGCGCTCGGTCTTCATGGAGCGCATCGGCCGGCTGCCCGAGCAGACGCAGATGCTGCTGCTCGTGGCGGCGGCCGAGGACGCCGGCGATCTGCGCACCGTGCGCACGGCCGCGGCCGAGCTCGAGCTCGGGCCCGACGCGCTCGATCCGGCCGAGGAGGTCGGGATCGTGCACACCCGAGGCGCACAGCTCGAATTTCGCCACCCGCTGGTTCGTGCCGCGGTCTACGAGTCGGCGGCACGGGGCCGCCGCCAGCGCGTGCATGCTGCGCTGGCCGGCGTGCTCGCGAGCCAGCGGCGCAGGGAGCGGTCGCTGTGGCATCGCGCGATGGCCACCGGCGCGAGCGAGGAGGAGCTGGCCGCCGCCCTCGAGGCGTTGGCGCGTCAATCGCGGCGGCGCGCCGGGCACGCATCCGCGGCCAGTGCGCTTGAGCGAGCGGCCGAGCTCAGCGAGGATGAGCACAGTCGCGGACGGCGTCTGGTCGAGGCCGGGCTGGCCGCGTGGGCGGCCGGGCAGTCAGACCACGCGCGCGAGCTGATCAGGCGCGCGCGCCCCATGACGGATCGCGCGCAACGCGTCCGACTGCTGCATCTGAGCGGGGTGATCGAAGGCAGGACCGGCTCGCTCGGCGGCGCGGTCAGGACGCTGCAGGAGGCGGTCCGCCTCGCCGACGACCCGTCCCGGGCGCTCGACATATTGGACGATGCGATCACGATGGCCGGTTATGCCGGTGACTACGATGCCGCCATCCGGCTGGGCGCCCGCGCCGAAGAGCTCAGCCCCGCGACCGAACTGGCCCGCTTCCGGGTGGCCGCGATCGGAGCGTATGCCTCGAGTCTGTCTGGAGACCACGCCCGAGCCGCCGCCCACGCCGCGGACGCGGTGGAGATCGCCGAGCGTCTCGACGATCCGAGCTGTCTGCTGACCGCGGCGATCACCGCGGCGCGCCACGGGATCGCCGCGGACGGCCTCGCGATCGTGACCCGCGTTGTCGAGGTCGTCCGCGAGCGCGCGCTCGTGAGCCTGCTGCCGCTCGCGCTACAGGCGCACGCCCGGGAGCTGATCTATGCCGGTCAGTTTGACCTGGCCGGTAGCGCGGCGGAGGAGGGCTGGCGGCTCGCGCTCGACGTCGGTCAGCCGTGGGCGGCCAGCATCAGCCTGTCCTACCTGGCGATACTCGATGCCTTCCGGGGAGCGGAGGAGCTGGTCCGTGATCGCACGGAGTCGCTCGAAGTGCTGGTGGCGCGGAGCGGCGCCAGGGCGATCAACAACAACATCGCGACCGCCCGGGCACTGCTCGAGCTCGGACTCGGCCGGCCCGGGCCGGCGCTCGATCACTTCCTCCCGATGCTCGCCGTCGCCCGCCCGGAATCGGATCCCAATTTCGCTCTCGGGGTTCCCGACGCCGTCGAGGCGGCGGCTCGGACCGACCGGCTCGGAGACGTCGCCGAGCATCTCGAGCGCTTCGAGAGTTGGGTACTGGCAGTCCCGACGCCCGCGCGGATGGCGCTGCTGGCGCGCTGCCGAGCGCTCGTCGACGATGCCGCGGGCGAGCGACACTTCGACGAGGCCGTCAAGCTCGCCGCCGCGCTCTCACCGTTCGACCGCGCGCGGACCGAACAGCTCTACGGCGAGTGGCTGCGCCGTCACCGCCGGCGCGCTGACGCGCGGCCACACCTGCGGGTCGCGCTGGAGCTGTTCCGCGGGCTGTCCGTGGCGCCCTGGGAGGCGCGCGCCCAGCGGGAGCTCCGCGCCAGCGGCGAGACCGCCCGCCGTCGCGATCCGTCGATGCGCGACGAACTCACGCCCCAGGAGCTCCACATCGCGCGGCTGGTGGCCAGCGGAAAAACCAACCCACAGATCGCCGCGCAGCTCTTCCTCAGCCCACGCACGATCGACTACCACCTCCGCAAGGTGTTCGCGAAGCTCGAGATCAGCTCGCGGGCCGAGCTCGCCCGGATGTCGCTGGGCGAGCCGGTCGCTGCCTGACCGGCGAGCACGACTGGCGAGATCGCCGATGCGACCGGCGCGGCGCGCTGGCACGGTGATGGCCGCGCGGCAGCCCGCGCACACCCATTCCCCGATCGCCCGAGGTTCTGATGAATTCTCATCTCCACAGCGCCCTGGCCACGGCTCGCGTGGACGAGCTGTGGCGCCATGCCGGAACGCAAGGTCGGCTCGGCCGGCCGGTCAAGAGCACTCGTCGTCGCGCGCGAGCGTGGGCTCGAGCTCGGCGCGGACAGCCAATCCCACAGCGAGCTCGAGGAGCATAGATGACCGATCAGATCACAGTCGAGGCGATCGGCCTCGAGAAGTCTTACCGCGAGGTGAGGGTGCTCGACGGCGTTGACCTGCGGGTCGCGCGTGGCAGCGTGTTCGCGCTGTTGGGCCCCAACGGCGCCGGCAAGACGACGACGGTGAAGATCCTCTCAACCCTGGTAGCGGCCGACCGGGGACGCGCGCTGGTCGCAGGGCGCGATGTCGCGGTCCAACCCGACCAGGTGCGACGGAGCATCAGCCTCACGGGACAGTACGCGGCACTCGATGACTTGCAGACCGGCGCCGAGAACCTGCGCATGATGGCCCGACTCGGGGGCCTCTCGCACGGGCAGGCCCGCCACCGGGCCGATGAGCTGCTCGAGCGGTTTGGGCTCGTCGAGGCCGCGCGGCGGAAGGTCGCCACCTACTCCGGCGGAATGCGCCGCCGGCTCGACCTCGCTGCCAGCCTGGTCACCGAACGCGTGGTGCTCTTCTTGGACGAGCCCACCACCGGGCTTGACCCGCGCAGCCGCCAGGCGATGTGGGACGTGATCACCGAGCTGGTCGACGGTGGGCTCACGGTCTTCCTCACGACCCAGTACCTCGAGGAGGCAGACCGGCTCGCTGATCGGATCGCGGTCATCGACGCGGGCCGGGTGGTGGCCGAAGGCACCGCCGCTGAGCTCAAGCGACGGGTCGCCGGCCCCCGCCTGGACCTCACGCTGGCAGATCAGCGCGCCTACCACGAGGTCGTCGCCGCCCTCGGGGAGCGCGCGGTCCACGTCGATGAAGCCGGGCTCACCGTCGGCGTGGCGACCGACGGCAGCGCGACCCACGCGCGGGCGGTGCTCGACGAGCTCGACCCAGAGCACGACCTCGTCGCGTCGTTCGCGACCCACAGCGCAACGCTCGATGACGTGTTCCTCGCGCTGACCGGCCACGGCGCCGAGCCGAGCAATGAGCCCACCGACCGAAAGGAGACCGTCCATGTCTGATGCGCTCACCATGTCGGGGCGCTGCCTGCGGCTTTCGCGCCGCAACACGGAGGCGCTTCTGAGCTCCCTGATGCTGCCGATCATGCTCATGCTGCTGTTCGTCTACCTGTTCGGCGGCGCGATCCAGACCGGCACCAAGTACGTGACCTACGTCGTTCCGGGAGTGTTGCTCTTGTGCGCGGGCTACGGCGCCGCGGTCACATCCGTCAGCGTGTGCACCGACATGACCGGCGGGATCGTCGACCGCTTCCGCTCGCTAGGCGTCGGCGGCGCGTCGATGCTGGCTGGACACGTCACTGCCAGCATGGCGCGCAACGCCGCCTCCACCGCGCTCGTGCTCGCCGTCGGCATCCTGATCGGTTTTCACCCACACGCCGACGTCCTTCACTGGATCGCCGCGGCCGCGATACTCGGGCTGTTCGTGCTCGCGCTCTCGTGGTTCGCCGCCGTCATCGGCCTGGTGGCGAAGACCCCCGAAGGCGCCAACGGGTTCACGTTCTTCGTGATGTTCCTGCCATACCCAAGCAGCGCGTTCGTCCCGATTCACACGATGCCCGCCTGGGTCCACGGCTTCGCCACCCACCAGCCGATCACCCCGGTGACCGAAACGATCCGCAGCCTGCTGCTGGGCACCCCCGCCGGCTCGAACCCATGGCAGGCACTGGCCTGGTGCGCCGCGATCCTCGTCACCTCGATCGCGCTCGCCGCCGTCCTGTTCAACCGGCGAACACGATGAGCGACATGCCGCGCACGGTCGCCAGCGCCGGCGCGGGCCAGACCCGAGCCAGCCGCGGCTTTCCGACGACCGCGAGCGAGCGCTCGCCGGGCTCGGGTCTGAGCTCGATCGTCATCGACGTGCTCGTGCCGATCGCGCTCTACTACGTGCTGCGCTCCGCCGGAGCGAGTGTGTACCTCGCGCTCCTTCTCGGCGCCAGCGTTCCGGCCCTCAGAACGCTCGCCAGCCTGATCGTGAGCCGCACGGTGGACCGCCTCGGGGCATTCATGCTCACGACCATGCTGGCTGGCGTCGGGGTCTCGCTGATCGCCGGCAGCCCTCGCTTCCTGCTGGCCAAGGAAGCCTGGGTCACCGCGGTCACCGGCGCGTGGTTCCTGATCAGCGCGCGCGGCCGGCGCCCTCTGGCGTTCCTGTTCGCACGGTCGTTGCTGGAGGGGCGGCGCGTCTTCACCAACCAGTCATGGGATGAGCTGTGGGAGCGCTTTCACCGGACCTTCCGGATCTCGAGTGTGATCTGGGGGGTGGGGATGCTCGGCGACGCAGCGCTGCGCGTGCTCTTCGCCTACACGCTGCCGATCGATGTAGTCCCGGCGCTCACCGCAGCGCTGTTCCCCGTCTCGTTCGTCGTCATCGCGCTGATTGACCAGATCAACTACCAGCGCACCGGCCTGCGACCAGCGCTGCTCGGCCACTCCCGCCCGGCACCCGATGAAAGCCGACCCTGACGAGGAGCGATCGATGTCAATCACACCCATCCGGGCCGGCAGGGAGCGACGCACCGAGACGCCCAACGCCACGATGACGACACTCGCGTCGCCTACCCAAGGCCGGACCATGGCCCTGAGTCTGTGGCGCGTCGAGATGCAACGAGGCCAGCGCGGCCCACGCCACGTTGTCGACTCCGAGGAGGTCTGGCACATTCTGCACGGGGAGGTTTCAATCACCGTGAGCGAAGAAGCGGTTGAACTGACCGAGGGAGACACGCTCGTCATCCCCGAGACCGTCGCCCGGCACCTCACGGCGACGACGGACGCCACGATGCTGGTCTGCGGCTTCGGTGACGCGCTGGTAACCACCGCCGCGCAGACAACGACGCCGGGTACGCCTCCATGGATCGGCTGACGCCCACGCCGGCCGGCCGCGATACGCGCGAGACGGCGCGGCTGGTGCCCGTGGGTGACCCGGGCGCCGGCCCATACGCGCTGACGACCGGCCCAGACGGGGCGCTTTGGGTCACCCTCATTCACACCGGGCAGATCGCACGGGTGGATCCGCGGGGTGCAGTCGTGGTGCACGCGCTCGACTCCGCGACGTGCCGACCCTCGCAGATCGTGACCGGCGCCGACGGCGCGCTGTGGTTCACCCGCATGGGCGACGATCGGATCGGGCGCATCACCGTTGACGGCACGGCCACCTCGTTCGCGGTCGATGCCGGCAGCGCCCCGTTCGGGATCGCGACCGGCCCCGACCGCGCGCTCTGGTTCACGGCAATGGGCAGCGACCGGATCGGGCGGATCGCTACCGACGGCCAGATCACCTGGCTCGAGCTGCCCACCACCGGCGCCATGGCCTCGATGATCACGAGCGGTCCTGACGACGCCCTCGTGGTCACGCTCAACCAGGCCAACGCCATCGCCCGAGTCAGCATCGAGCGCAAGGTGAAGATCCACCCGCTCCCCACGCCCCAGGCCGGACCCGTCGGCATCACCGCCACCCGCGACGCGGCCTGGTTCACCGAGATCACCGCCGGCCAACTCGGCCGCCTCACCTCCGGCGGCCACATCGAAGAGTTCCCGTTGCCCAACCGCGACGCCCGACCTCACGGCATCGTTGCCAACCCGGGCGGCGACATCTGGTTCACGGAGTGGGCTGCCGCACGGGTCGGGCGCATCACCGCAGCCGGAGAGATCCACCACCTCCCGCTGCCACCGGGCAGCGAGCCGCACGGTCTCACGCTCGGACCCGAGGGTGCACTGTGGGTCGCTCTGGAGAGCGGAGGCCTCGCCCAGCTCGCCGTCTGAGGACCGCCACATCCGCTCACCCCGAGAAGTCAACCGGACCCAATCAGTGGGCGAAGGCGGGCTGGGCGGACTCGGCGGCCCGTGGCGTCCCGTGGCGGAAACCCATCGCGGCGATCACGGCGCCGAGCGCGAAGATCGCGGCCGACCACGCGAACGCGGTCGTGTAGCCGTGCACCGTTGCCTGCGCGACCAGCGCCGCGGATGGGCGGGCGCCGGCGAGGTAGCTGGTCGCGGAGCTTGCCGCGAACGTCGACAGCAGCGCGGTGCCGACCGCGCCGCCGATCTGCTGGCTGGTGTTGACGGTCGCCGAGGCGACGCCGGCGTCGTGCTCCTCGACACCCAGCGTCGCGTTGCTCATCGACGGCGAGAACACGAGGCCCACGCCGACCCCGATCACCAGCAGCGCGGGCAGAACGGCCGACGTATAGCTCGAGTGGATGCCGAGCCGCGTCAGGTAGAGCATCGCGCCGGCGCCGAGTGCCATCCCGACGGTCACGAGCAGTCGCGGCCCGATGCGCGGCGCGAGCTTGGCGGTAGCGATCGTCGCGGTCGCCACCACCATCAGCGTCATCGGCAGAAATGCGACACCGGTGAGGATCGGCGAGTAGCCGAGGTCCTGCTGCAGGTAGTAGGTCAGGAACAGGAACACGCCGAACATCGACACCGACGCGATCCCGATCGACAGGAACGACGCGCCGCGGTTGCGGTCCGCGAGCACGCGTAGCGGCAGCAGCGGGTGCTCGGCTCGCCACTCGATGAACACGAACAGCGCCAGCAGGACGGCCGCCGCCGCCAGCATCGAGAGCGTCAGCGTGTTGCCCCAGCCGGTGCTCTGCGCGTGCGAGAGGCCGTACACCAGCGCGAACAGCCCGCCGGACACCGACACGACGCCCGGGACGTCGAGCCTTGGCTTCTTGGATGGCGCGGTGTTGTGAAGCAGGATGAGCGCGCCGCTGACCGCGATCGCCGCCAGCAGCAGGTTCACGTACATGACCGAGCGCCAGTCCAGCAGCTGCGTCAGCGCGCCGCCGAGCAGCAGTCCGGCCGACGCGCCGCTGCCGGCGATCGCGCCGTAGATGCCGAACGCCTTGCCGCGCTCGTCGGGATTGGTGAACGTGGTGGTCAGCAGCGAGAGCGCGGACGGGGCGAGGAGCGCGCCGAACAGTCCCTGGAGCGCGCGGGCGCCGGCCAGCATCGAGAACGACTGGGCGGCCCCGCCGACGGCCGAGGCGAGCGCAAACCCGGACAGGCCGGCGATCAGCGTCCACTTGCGGCCGAACAAGTCGCCGATCTTGCCGCCCAGCAGCAGCATGCTGCCGAACGCGAGCGAGTAGGCGGTGACGATCCACTGGCGGTCGCCGTTGGAGAAATGAAGCGCCTTCTGCGCCGAGGGCAAGGCGATATTCACGACGGTCACGTCGAGCACGACCATCAGCTGCGCGAGGCCGAGGATCACGAGGATCAGCCAGCGGCGCTCGTGGTGAGGGTTCTGGTGGCTCATGGTGGCTCCGATCACTGGTGCTTCCCTGTTGAAACCGGATAGCTGTTATCCGCTTCCTGTGATAAGCCTAGCATAGAACCGGATAGAGTCAATCCGTTTTCGCTAAGATGTGCGCAATGACACAGAGCAAGGCCCCTCAGCGCCCCATGCGCAAGGATGCCGCCCGCAACCGCCAGCGGATCCTCGACTCCGCCCACGAGCTGTTCGCCGAGCGCGGGCTGTCGGTCACGCTCAACGACATCGCGCATCACGCGGGCGTCGGCGTCGGCACCGTCTACCGCCACTTCCCCGACCGCGAGCAGCTGATCGACGGGCTGTTCGAGCAGCGGATCGACGAGATCGCCGCGCTGTTGCAGGAGGCGGTCGAGGACCCTGATCCGTGGCGTGGACTGACGGGCTTCCTCGAGCGCAACATCGCGCTGCAGGCGCAAGACCGCGGACTGCGTGAGCTGATCCTCGGCGCCGCCGGCAGCTTCGAGCGCCTCGCGCGCGCACGCGCGCGCCTATACCCGGTGGGCGCGCGGCTGATCGACCGCGCTCGCGCGGCCGGCGTGGTGCGCGAGGACCTCTGCCCGCAGGATCTCCCCCTGATTCAGCTGATGCTCTCCTCCGTGATCGACGTCTCCCACGACATCGCGCCCGAGCTCTGGCGCCGCTACCTCGCGCTGATGCTGCGCGGGATGCGCGCCAACCCCGGCGCACCCGAACCGCTCCCCGCCGAACCGCCCCCGGCCGAGCGGGTCGACCAGATGATGGCCGCCGCCTGGGCGACCAAGCGCTGACGTTGGGCAGGACGCTGTGCTCGGCGCCCGTCTGCGTTGGATGGGCGTCCGGGCGGCGGCTTCACGGTTTGGGGAGCGACGTGGCTGGGTCTGGCGTCTCGGCGGGTTTGAGCACGAAGACCTCGACTGCGAGGTCGGGGTCGATGTGGTTCTGGCTCATGAAGGCAATTACCTCGCGATCGAGCTCTCGCTCGACGATTCCGACAAGCTCGTGGCGCATGGTTGTCTGGTAGTCGTAGCGGACTTGCAGGACGCGGTCGGCGTGGCCGTGGTCGACGAGCGTGCGCTCGCCCGTCGTGAGCGTGTCCGCGAGCAGGATGGTGACCACGCTCTCGTTGATGGTGGCCTTCGCCTTCGTCGGCCCTCGACCGGTGTACTCGTGAAGTACTTGGACTGCTGAGGTGGCGATCTTCGCCGACGGGCTTTGGCTTTCGCGCTGTTGGTCCACGGGACACCTCTCGGCCGCATCCTCGGGCGGGTGTTGGGCACCACGAGAGGGAGAGGAAGCGTTGGAGCCCCGCAGGCAGCGTTCCCTGGAGCCTACTCCTGCGGGGCGGGTGGGGTTCGGCGGTGGTTTTGTCGCCAAATTGCGTGCTTCGAGGTGGCAGAGACCCGCGGTCTGTGGTAGGCCCACCCGTGACCACGAGGGACCGCGGGCTGCACGCTCAGGGCAGTTGCCGTGGGACCCAGGAAAGGAGGCGCGGCCATGACACGGAGCGCGCCACACGGCTTCGGCCAAAGCCAAGCGCAGGTCGAGGCGATGATGGAGGGGGGCACGAGGTTCTCGGAGGTCGAGGACGCGATCGACGCCAGCGAGCTCTCGACCGTGCACAAGGCTGCGCTGTGGCTGCTCGCCTGGTCGCTGCGCGACGTCGAGCAGCAGCGCCAGGATGCTCGGCTTACGCTGGCTGCCGTCGGCGCCGGCGAGCTGGGAGGCTGGTGATGCACGCGCCTCGGGAGCAAGACAGCGGAGGGCGCCGTCCGCGGCTGACTGTCGTAGGGAGCGAGCTGCGGTCGCGCCGAAGGCGTTTGGGCCGCGAGCGCGACCGTCGTCTGCCCGCACACCCACTCGAATTCGACGAGCGTGGCCTTCCGATCGCCCAGCCGCCGCTTACCTCGGCCGAGCGCTTGGGACGGCTGCTGGCCGGCTGACTGGCGAGCCGACGAGAACCCACGCGATAGGTGGAGCCGGGCTCCCCCTGCGGGGCCGCTCGACACCGGTTCGATGAGCACGGACCGCCCCGACGGGTCCGCGGGTCAGCGCCTGCTTGCCCTCCAGCGCGCCAATCGCGTTCGGCTGACCCGCGCCAAGCTCAAACGGCGACTACGTGCAGGCGAGGTCGCGGCGGCGGACGCGATCCTGCGCAGCTCCCGCGACACCGACACGATGACCGTCGCCGAACTACTAATAAGCCAGCGCGGCTGGGGACCGACGCGTTCGGCGAAGATGCTGCGTTCGGTTTCCCTGTCGGAGAAAAAGACGCTCGGGTCGCTGACCGAACGCCAGCGACTGATGCTCGCGGCAGTGCTCACCAGCCGTGAGAACGAGGAGGGCACGATCCGACCAAACTGATACGCCCAAAGAGTCCGCGAGATTCGCACCGGCCTCGTCTGTCAACGTCACGTGAGACCGTTTTCTGAGTGTCGTGCTCAGCGCTGCCGTGCCCCCCTAGAGACTGGACGAGGGCCCGCTATCAAGTCCCGCTGGGCCGGCGCTATCGCTGGTCTCGATGGCGCTCGGTGGGAAGTTGACGCGGGAGCGTGCAGTACTGGCAGAGCTTCGAGCACCTCGACCGCTTCGCCCGAGCAGCCGACGAACCCCACCTGCCGACATGGAAGTGGTTCAACCGCGCCGTCGGCGCATCCGGCGACGTAGGCATCTGGCACGAGACCTACAAGGTGCGCGCCGGACAATACGAATGCATCTACATCAACATGCCACCCGTCGGCCTCGGGGCGGCTGGCGTCCACGTGCCGATCGGCTCCACCGGTCAATCGGCCGCAGGACGCATCGGCGCCACCGACATCGACGAACCAGCGCTCAGACCGTACGCCAATCCTTGAGCACCTCAGAGCCGTTCAGCCAGCGGAGAGGGAGGGATTCGAACCCTCGATGGACGAAACCGCCCATACCGGTTTTCGAGACCGGCGCATTCAACCGCTCTGCCACCTCTCCGGTGTAGGCGGGGACAACGTTAGAGCAAGCGACAGGCGCGCTCTGGATGACCGAGGCGGGCGTGAACCGCGACCGCCGCACGCCCGAAGCTACCGCCGGCGGGCGAAGAACTCTCGCAACAGCTCCGCGCTCTCCTCGGCCAGAAGCCCGTATTGCACCTGGGGCCGGTGGTTCAGCTGGGGCACGTCGAGGACGCTCAGCACGCTGCCGGCCGCGCCGGCCTTTGGATCGTCGGCGCCATAGACGACCCGGGGCACGCGGGCGAGCACGATCGCGCCGGCGCACATCGCGCACGGCTCGAGCGTCACGTACATGACGGTCTCCAGCACGCGCCAGTGGCCGAGCGCGCGGGCGGCTTCGCGCAGGGCGATCAGCTCGGCATGCGCCGTCGGGTCGGCGCGCAGCTCGCGCTCGTTGTGGCCCGAACCGATGACCTCGCCCTCCTTGACGATCACGGCGCCGATCGGCACGTCGTCGTGGTCGAGCGCGCGCGCGGCCTCGCGCAGCGCCAAGCGCATGAAGTATTCGTCGCGGGGGAAGAAATGCGAGCTCATTACGGCACCCGACCGCTACCTTTAGCGCAGGACAACTTTCGGGCGCCTGATGATGTCTTTAATAGGACCGAGTCGCCTTCCGGGCGCGGCGGCGGCGAGCTCCCCATTCTTTGATGACCATGCTCAACCTCCGTCCAATCGCCGCCGTGACGCTCGCGTGGGCGGTGCTGGTCGGCATCTCGATCGGGTCGCCGGCGGCAGCCAGGGCAGCCGACTATGTTCCGGGCCAGGTCGTCGTCGCTTACCAGCCCGGCCCGTTCCCGTCGGTCGCGGCTGACCTCGCCAATCGCAAGGGAGCCCTGGCGGTGGCCTCGAGCGTCCCCGCGCCGCAGACCGTGGTGCTGACGCTCCCGCCGGGCGTAAGCGTCACCTCGGCGATCGCCCGCCTGCGCCGCAAGCCGGGCGTTTCCTATGCCGTGCCGAACTTCCTCGCCCACGCCGACAGCCTGGGCTGGATCCCCAACGACCCCGGCCGCTCGCATCAACGCCGCGGCTGGGAGAAGCTGCAATGGAACTTCCTCCCCGGCGTCGGAGTGGACGCCCCGCGGGCCTGGGCGAACCTGCGCGCGGACCACCATCCCGGCGGGCGGGGCGTGACCGTGGCCATCCTCGACACCGGCATCGCGTACCGCAACTGGCACCAGTTCCGCCGCTCGCCGGACTTCAACCACACCCGCTTCGTCGATCCCCACGACTTCGTCGCCCACAACCACTATCCGCTTGACCGCGAGGGCCACGGCACGTTCGTCGCCGGCATCGTGGCCGAGAGCACGAACAACGGCATCGGGCTCACCGGGCTGGCGTACGGTGCCTCGATCATGCCCGTCCGGGTGCTGGACCGCAACGGCACCGGCGACGCGGCGACGATCGCGGATGGCGTCCGCTACGCGGTCAGGCACCACGCCCAGGTGATCAACCTGAGCCTCGAGTTCACCCCCGACGTGACCGCCGACGACATCCCGGACCTGATCGGCGCGATCCGCTACGCCGCGCGCCACCACGTGGTCGTGGTCGGCGCCGCCGGCAACGACTACGCCGACGAGGTCGCCTAACCGGCGCGGGCGCCTACCGTGATCTCGGTCGGGGCGACCACGCTCGACCGCTGCCTGGCCGACTATTCCAACGGCGGCTCGCGGCTCGACCTCGTCGCCCCCGGCGGCGGCGACGACAAGCCGATGATCGCCAACCCCGACTGCCACCCCGGCCGCTGGCTGCCGCCCATCTATCAAATGACCTTCTTCAATCCCGCCCACCCCGGGCGGTTCGGTTACCCCGGCGGCATCTTCGGCACCTCGATGTCGACGCCCCAGGTGTCGGCGACCGCGGCGCTGATCATCGCCAGCCGCGTCCTCGGCCGCCGTCCGACGCCGAACCAGATCCTGACCAGGCTGGAGCAGACCGCCCAGCCGCTCGGGGTCGGGCGGCCCAACCACGACTACGGCTGGGGGCTGCTGGATGCAGGGGCGGCGACAGCGCCGCTCGGGCCGGTCGCCTCGCGGCGTCTCTGAACCCGGCTACGTCGTCCGGACGATCAGCACCGAGCAGGGGGCGTGGTGGGAGACCTTGTTCGGCACCGAGCCGAGCAGGAACCGCTTGGCCCCGGTCATCCCCTTGTTGCCGACGACGATCAGATCGGCCCGCTGCTCCTCAGCCACGTCGAGGATGGCGTCGGCGGCGTCGCCCTGCCGGGCGAAGATCTCGACCCGGGCCAGCCCGCCGTCGCGGGCATCCCGCTCCGCGGCGGCGAGCATCGCCAGCACGTCCTCGCGCGGGTTCACCATCCACTGCAGGTCCTCCGGGACCTCGACGCGCTCGTTGCGCAAGCGCTGGTCGGATACCGGCTCGTAGGCGCTGACGATCTGCAGCCGGGCCCCCAGCTCGCGGGCCAGGTCGATGGCGTGGCGCAGGGCCGAGGTTGCCGTGTCGGAGCCATCGGTGCCGACGAGGATGGTGGCGAACATGTCAAGCGAGCTTTGTGATCGCGATGACCATGCCGACGAGCACGAAGACAACGATCGCGACCTGCGTCCAGATCCACAAGCGGGGCATACGGCAAAGCTATCGTCCAGTGTGTGTCCGAGCCGCTCAGCCCCCCGCTGAAGGCGGTCAGCGACGCCGTCCTGGCCGTCGCCTCGCAGCTGTCGGTCGACGAGGTCCTGCAGCGGCTGGTCGACTCGGCTCGCGAGCTGGCCGGGGCGCGGTTCGCGGCGCTGGGAATCCCGGACGGCGACGGCGGCTTTCGCCGCTTCCTGGTCTCGGGAATGAGCGATCGGCTCATCGCCGCGCTGGGGCCGCTGCCGCGCACCCACGGAATGCTCGGCGCGATGCTCGAATCGACGGCCGCCTACCGCACCGAGGACATCCACGACGATCCCCGCTTCCGGGGATGGTGGCCGCGCCAGCACCCGGACATGCGCTCGTTCCTGGGTGTCCCGATCGTCGCCGAGCACGAGGTGATCGGCGCCTTCTATCTGACCGAGAAGCAGGGCCGGCGATCGTTCAGCGCCGAGGACGAGGCGCTGATCGAGCTGCTCGCCGCGCACGCCTCGATCGCGATCACCAACGCCCGGCTGTACGAGCGCAGCCGCGAGCTGTCGATCGTCTCCGAGCGCAACCGCCTCGCGCTCGAGCTCCACGACGTCGTCAGCCAGAAGCTGTTCAGCCTCGTGCTCAGCGCCGAGGCCGCCGCCACCCAACTCGACCGCGACCTCCCCGCCGCGCGTCACCAGCTCGAGCGCACCAGCGAGCTCGCTCGCGAGGCGCTGGACGAGCTGCGCTCGCTGATCCTCGGCCTGCGGCCGCCGGACCTCGAGCGCGACGGGCTCGAGGGAGCGCTGCGCAAGGAGGTCGAGATGCTCGGCCGCGTCCACGGCGTCGACATCGAGCTGGTCAGCGACGGAGCGCTGGACGGCCCTGACAGCGCGCGCGAGCTGGCGGTGATGCGGATCGTCCACGAGGCGCTCCACAACGCGGTCCGGCACGCCCGCGCCCGGCACATCGAGGTGCGGTTGACGACGCGCCGGCGTCGAGGTCAGCGACGACGGCGTCGGCTTCGAGCCCGATCGGCCCGAGCTGCGATCCCGCCACCTCGGGCTGACCTCGATGGAGGAGCGCGCCCGGGAGCTCGGCGGCACGATCGAGATCCGCTCGGCCCCGGGGGCGGGAACGCGCGTCCGGCTGGAGGTGGCGAAGTGATCCGGCTGGAGGCGGCGAAGTGATCCGGGTGCTGCTCGTCGACGATCACGCGGTCGTGCGCGAGGGACTGCGGGCGTTCCTCGAGCTCCAGGACGGAATCGAGGTCGTCGGCGAGGCCGCAGGACGGAGAGGAGGCCGTCGACGCGGCCACGCGGCTGCGCCCCGACGTGATCCTGATGGACCTGGTGATGCCGAGGCTGGACGGGGTCGGCGCGATGCGGCGGCTGCGCGAGTCCGTCCCCACGGCGCGGGTCGTGGTGCTGACGAGCTTCCTCGAGGACGAGCGGCTGCTGCCGGCGATCCGCGCCGGCGCCGCCGGATACCTGCTCAAGAACACCGAGCCCGCGGAGCTGGCGCGAGCGCTCCGCGCGGCCCACGCCGGCGAGGCGGTCATCGACCCAACAGCGGCGGCGCGGCTGGTGAGCGCGCTCGCCGACGGGTCGAGGGCGCCCCGCGAGGAGCAGCTCACCCGGCGCGAGCGCGAGGTGCTCGAGCTGATCGTGCGCGGGCGCTCGAACAAGCGGATCGCGCTCGAGCTGGGGATCGCCGAGAAGACGGTGAAGACCCACGTCGGCCACGTGCTGGCCAAGCTCGGGGTCACCGACCGCACGCAGGCGGCGCTGCTGGCCGTCCGCACGGACTGGTACCCGAGTCCTAAGACCAATTACCGCTGGTAAGCGCGACCGGCGCCGGGCCTACGGTGGGCCCATGCCTTTAGCGATCATCACAGGAGCCTCGCGGGGGCTCGGGCTGGCGCTCGCCCGGGCACTCGCGCACCGACAGTGGGCGCTGGTGCTCGACGCCCGCGGGAGCGCCGATCTGGAGCGGGCGGCGCGCGAGCTCGGGCGCGCTCACCGAGGTCGTCGCCGTCGCCGGCGACGTCGCCGACCCGGTTCACCGGATGGAGCTCGTCCACGCCGCCGGCCAGGAGATCGATGTGCTGGTCAACAACGCCAGCGTGCTCGGCCCGAGCCCGCAGCCCACGCTGGCCAAGTACCCGCTCGACGTGCTCGAGTCGGTCTACCGGGTCAACGCGCTGGCGCCGCTGGCGCTGGCGCAGCTGGTGCTGCCGCGGCTGCCCGACGGCGGCCGGATCCTCAACGTGACCTCCGACGCCGCGGTCGAGCCCTACGAGGGCTGGGGCGGCTACGGCTCCTCGAAGGCGGCGCTCGAGCAGCTGAGCGCGATCCTGGCCGCCGAGCAGCCCTCGATCCGGGTCTACACGGTCGATCCCGGCGACATGCGCACGCAGATGCACCAGGAGGCGTTTCCGGGCGAGGACATCTCGGATCGCCCACCGCCGGAGGACAGCGTCCCCGGCCTGCTGGCGCTGATCGAAGGCGATCTGCCCAGCGGTCGCTACCGCGCCCGCGAGCTGGCGGAGGTCGCGGCGTGAACGCGCTGGCGTTCGAGCTGCCGAGCGCGCTCGAGGCCCGCGAGCCGCCCGAGGAGCGCGGCCTCGCCCGCGACGGCGTCAGGCTGCTGGTCGCGAGCCGGTCCGAGGACCAGATCGGCCATGCACGGTTCCGCGACCTGCCCGCCCTGCTGGCCCCCGGCGATGTGCTGGTCGTCAACGTGTCGGCGACGCTGCCGGCCGCGCTTCAGGCGACCCGGGAGGATGGATCGCGGGTGCGGGTCCATTTCGCCACCCGGGCGCCGCGGCTCGACGAGCGCTGGCGGGTGGTCGAGATTCGCAGCGCCGATGGCGCGCGGCCGCTGGGCGCCCGCGCCGGCGAGGAGCTGGAGCTCGACGGCGGCGCGTCGCTTCAGCTCGTGGCCCCGTATGCGTCTGGCGCCCGGCTGATGCTGGCCCGCTTCCGGCGGCTCGGAGCCGGTCGAGCGACACCTGGCGCGCCACGGGGCGCCGATCCGCTACGGCTACGTGAGCCGCAGCTGGCCGCTGTCCGCGTACCAGAACGTCTACGCGACGACGCCCGGAAGCGCCGAGATGCCGAGCGCCGGCCGTCCGTTCACCGCGGAGCTGATCACCCGTCTGGTGGCCCGCGGCGTGGTCATCGCCCCGATCACCCTGCACGCCGGCGTCTCCTCGCCCGAGCGCCACGAGCCGCCGTTCCCCGAGCAGTTCTCGGTGCCGGCGCCCACGGCGCGGCTGGTGGAGGCGGCCAAGGGCTGGGGCGGGCGCGTGATCGCGGTCGGGACCACGGTCGTGCGGGCGCTCGAGACGGCCGCCGGCGAGGGCGGCTCGGTCGATCCCGCCGAGGGCTGGACGGGCCTGGTGATCACCCCCGAGCGCGGCGTGCGCGTGGTCGACGGGCTGATCACGGGCTGGCACGAGCCCGAGGCGTCGCATCTGCAGATGCTCGAGGCCATCGCCGGCCGCGAGCTGCTCGAGCGCTCCTACGCGGCGGCGCTCGAGCGCGGCTACCTGTGGCACGAGTTCGGCGACAGCCACCTGATCCTGAGTGCCGGTGGAGATTTGGGTCGTATATGAACCCAAATCTCCACCAATGGCCTACGCGAGCACCGGCGCCCCGAACCGGACGGGGACGGCCCGCGCCACCACCAGCACCGGCGCCGTCGACGCCTCGATCGCGTTCTGGGCCCGGGCGCTGATGGTCACGTAGCCGGGGCGGGCCTCCGGGCGCGAGCCGACCACGAGCAGGTCGACGCCCCGTTCCTCACGAACCACGCGAGCGTCGAACTGCGCCGCCAGCTCGTCGGCCGTCTGCGTCGCGGCCTCGTCGCCGGCGTCGGCCAGCAGGCCGATCCGCCCGATCTGCGGGCCGTCGTGCCAGCCGTAGCTGGCCGGCGCGATCGCCACCGCGGCCGGCCCGCCCTCCAGCAGCGCCTGCGCGGACTGCTGCGGGGAGACGTGCCCGGCGGGGGTGCGGTAGTCGGAGCCGAACACGATGACGTCGGCGCCTTCCTGCTCGGCCAGCCACCTCAGCCCGGCGCCGGTCGAGGCGCTGAGGACCACGCGCCGGTCGACGTCCAGGTCGCCGAGCCAGCGCGCGCCGCGGTCGAGCAGCACCCGCGCCTCGTGCTCCTCGAGCTCCTCCCGGTCGCGGTCGGGTCTGGGTGGCATGGCGGACGTAGGCGAGCGTCAGCGTGGTCCCGGCATCGGCGAGCAGCCGCCCCAGCATCAGCGCGTCGAGATCGTTGAGCGTGTCGTCGTAGGAAACGATTGCGGTCGCTGCCATGTGGTCTCCTCCGTGGAAGTGGTCCCAGGTCCTTTCGCCGCCAGCATTCCATCCGCCTGCTATCAGCACTAATGAAGTTCGTCATCGTCAGGATAAGATTCGCTAATGCTGAGCCTGAGTCGGCTGCGGGTCCTCTCGGAGGTCGTCTCGCGGGGTCGTTCTCGGCCGCCGCCGAGGCGCTCGTCCTACACGCAGTCGGCGGTGTCGCAGGCGATCGCCCGGCTCGAGGCCGAGACCGGAGCGGAACTGGTCGTCCGCGACCGGCGCGGCGTGCGACCGACCGCCGCCGGCGCCATGCTGGTCGAGCACGCCGAGGTCGATCCTGGCTCAGGTGGCGGCGGCCGAGGCGGACCTCGATGCGGTGCTGGGGCTTCGCGCCGGCCTGCTGCGGGTGGCCTCGTTCCCGTCCGCGGGGGCGACGCTGATGCCGGCCGCGGTGGCCACGTTCCGCGAGCGCCATCCCGGCGTCGCCGCTGACCCTGGCCGAGGGCGAGCCCGAGGAGATGGCGCCCCGGCTGCGCGCCGGCGAGTTCGACCTGGCGCTGCTGTTCGAGTTCCCCGGCGTCCGCGAGCGGTCCGGCCGCCGGGCCTGCGCACCGTCGCCCTGCTCGAGGACCCGATGCACGTCGCGCTCCCGGGCGCCCACGCCCTGGCCGCCAGGCCGGCGCTGACCTGGCCGACCTCCGCGACGAGGACTGGGTCCAGACCTCCGCGTCGAGCCCGTGCGCGCGCCACGTGGTCCGCTCGTGTCTGGCCGCCGGCTTCGAGCCCCGCGTCACCTTCGAGAGCGACGACTACGAGACCGTCCAGGGGCTGGTCGCCGCCGGCGTGGGGGTGGCGCTGATCCCGCGGCTGGCGCTGACCCGTGTCCATCCCGGGATCGTCGTCCGCGAGCTGGCGCCCCACAGCCCGGCGCGCCGGGTGGTGGCCGCCACCGTCGCCGGTCCGGGCGCCGCCCCCGCGGCCAAGACCATGCTGCGGATCCTCGTCGACGTGGCGAACGCCGCATAACTTGGAAGGCCGGGCCGCATGCGGCCCGGCCCCGGCGCCGCATGCGGCGCCGGCGGATCGGCGCATGCGCCGATCCGAACACCTAGGAACGCACGACCACGAACCAGGGCGACGCGTGCAGCACCTCGCCGGCGCCGAGCTCCCGCGCCAGCCCGCCGGCGTCGAAGTAGCGCTTGAACACCCGGAAGCGCGAGCCGTCGCCCAGCGTGCGCTCCTGCCACTCCTCGCGCTCGTGGTCGGGGCGCACGGCGGAGTCGACGACGATCAGCTCGGGGGCGATCCGGCGGGCCTCGGCCAGGAAGCGGCGCCGATCGGGCGGCTCGAGGTGGCCGTAGAAGTGGGCGGTGAACACCCGCTCGAACGACCGGTCGCCGAACGGCAGCGCCAGCGCGTCCCCGCGCACGAACGTCGCCCCCCGGGACCCGTTCGCGGGCGATCGCGAGCATCCGCTGGCTCTGGTCGAGGCCGGTCACCGCGCCCGGGAGGTGGCGGGTCAGGAAGCCGGTGCCGCAGGCCACGTCGAGCGTTCGCGCCGGCGGCAGCGCCGCCAGCGTCCCGACCAGCGCCGCCATCGCTGCCTCCCAGCCCGGACGGTCGAGCTCGGCGAACAGCCCGGTCCCGAGATACCAGTCGTCGTACTCCGGGGCCCGGCTGTCGTAGTACTCCTTCATGCTTAGAGGAGTGAAACAGGAACGGCGTCTGGTCTTCGGCGACGTGGCCGAGCTCTACGAGCGGGTCCGGCCCTCGTATCCGGCCGCGCTGGTCGACGACGTGGTCGCGCTCGCCGGCGCGGGCCGAGGGCCGCTGGCAACGGGAGATCGCCACCGCAGAACGGTTCGAGCGCCCGCAGGCGCGCGTCTACGAATGGGAGTGCACGTACTCGGCGGACGAGTACCTCGACCTGTTGCGGACGCACTCCGGCCACATCGTGCGCCCGGAGGCGCAGCGGCGCGCGGTGCTGGACGCGGTCGCCGCCGTGATCGACAGAAACGGGGGATCGATCGAGCTGCCGCTGATGACCGTGCTCTGCCTGGCGACGGCGGCGTGAGGAGGCCATGACGGAGGAGCAGCTCGGCTCGAGGATCGTGCGCGAGGATCACGTGGCGCTGGTCGGGAGCTGCTCGTGGACCGACCGCACGCTCGTGCAGGAGTCCGACTGGTACCCGAAGCGGACGATGAGCGCCGGAGGAGCGCTTGCGCTACTACGCGGCGCAGTTTCCGATCACGGAGATCGACTCGACCTACTACGCGCCGCCGGCCGAGCAGCAGGCCCGGCTGTGGGCGGAGCGCACGCCGGCGGGCTTCCGCTTCGACGTCAAGGCGTACTCGCTGCTGACCGGCCATCCCACGCGGCCGAAGAGCCTGTGGCGCGACCTGCGCGAGCAGCTGCCGCCCGAGGCGGCCGAGAAGCGGAACGTCTACGCCACCCACCTCGGGGCCGACGCGCTCGACGAGGCGTGGCGGCGATTCGACCGTGCGCTGCGCCCGCTGCACGAGGCGGGCAAGCTCGGCGGCGGTGCTGTTCCAGTACCCGCCGTGGTTCGGGCCCCGGCGCGAGAACCGGGCCGAGCTCGAGGCGCTGCGCGAGCGGCTGCCCGACTACCGCATCTGCGTCGAGTTCCGCTCTCCGCGGTGGCTGGCCGAGGAGCGCGACCGCGAGCGCACGCTCCGCCTGCTCGAGGAGCACGGGCTGGTGTTCGTGTGCGTCGACGCGCCGGAGGTCTCCGGCCTGCCCAGACTGCTGGCGATCACCAGCGAGGATCTGCTCGTGGTCCGCTTTCACGGCCGCTCCGACCGCACGTGGTCGGACACCTCGCGCTCGGCCGCGGAGCGATTCCGCTACCTGTACAAGAAGCGCGAGCTCGAGGAGCTGGCCCGGCCGATCGCCGAGCTCACGCGGGGAGGCGCGCGAGACCCACCTGCTGATGAACAACTGCTACCGCGACTACGCCGTCCGCAACGCCGCCCAGCTGCGGGACCTGCTCGCGCGCTACGAGCACGCGGAGCTGCGGTGACGATCGAGCACGGGATCGCCCGCGGAGACGACGGTGTCGCCCGCTGCTGGTGGGCCGACTCGGCGCCCGAATACCGGGCCTACCACGATCGGGAGTGGGGGTTCCCCGTCGCCGATGACCGGCGGCTGTTCGAGAAGCTCAGCCTGGAGGGCTTCCAGGCCGGCCTCTCGTGGCTGACGATCCTGCGCAAGCGGGAGGCGTTCAGAGCCGCGTTCGCGGGCTTCGACTACGCGCGGGTGGCCCGCTTCGGGCCGCGGGACGTCGAGCGGATGCTCGGCGACGCCGCGATCGTGCGCCATCGCGGCAAGATCGAGGCCGTCATCAACAACGCTCGCCGGGCCGTCGAGCTCGTCGGCGAGGAGGGCTCGCTGGCCCGGTACGTGTGGCGGTTCGAGCCCGAGTCACCGCGGACGTCCGTGCAGGTCGCGCACACCAGCGAGTCGCGCGCGCTGGCGCGGGAGCTGAAGCAGCGCGGATGGCGGTTCGTCGGCCCGACCACCGTCTACGCCTTCATGCAGGCGATGGGGCTGGTCAACGACCACCTCGAGGGCTGCGATCTGCGCGCGCCGGCGGAGCGGGCACGGGCCGAGTTCGAGCGGCCCTGATCAGGCTTGCCGCGTCGGCGCCGGCTGGGCGGCCGGACGCGGGAGCGCCTCGGGCACGACGACGACCGCCTCGGCGTCGATCACCGGATCGGAGGCGGGGCGCGGCGCCAGGTCCCGGTCGGTGTTCACCCGGCGCACCACCGTGCCCGCCACCCGGTCGTGAAAGCCCCGCCGCCGCTCATCGAACAGCACGCGGATGAAGCCGGCGCCGAGCGGCAGCGCCGCCAGCAGCATGGCGAAGTAGCGGCGGATCGCCTGCCGGAACTTGACTCTGCCCCCGGAGTCATCCAGCACCCGGATTCCGAGCAGGTGGCTGCCGAGCGTCTGGCCCGTGACGGTCCAGAACAGGATGAAGTAGACGCCGGACCACACCGCCCACGCCGCCAAGGCGCCGATCGCCTCCGCGAGGCTGATCGTGGACTTGTGCCCGAACAGCCCGGCGATGAAGCTCACCGCGCCGGCGGCGGCCAGCGCGATGAGGTTGATGGCCACGAGATCGATCCCGATCGCCACTGCCCGGGTCACCAGGCCGGCGTAGGCGCTGCGGGATAGCTCTTGCTCGGTCACTCGGTCTTCGCTCGGCGCCCGCGCCGCACCAACGAGCGCGCGAACCGCTCGACGAGCACGTCACCGGTCTCCGTCCGCCGCCGCATGCCGTCGGCGAAATCGTCGGCGAGGCCGGCCGTCTGATGGGCAAGCGCGGCGCGCAGCTCGGGCGAGTGCGTCACATAGTCGAGCACGCGCTGTAGCTCGTCGCTGGCCAGCAGCCGGTCGACGATGTCGTCGACCAGCCGACTGTCCATCACGCGCGCGACCAAGCGATCCAGCCCGGGCTCGTCGAGGGCGTTGGCGACCAGTGCATCGGTGGCCGGGTGGTTGAGGGCGACGGTGATCATGCGGTCGAGCGCGCCGGTGGCCAGCAGCCGCTCGACCACCTCATCGGCCAGGCCGGCCGCCAGCAGGCGATCGGCGAGCGCCCCGAGCGGCTCGGTGGCCCGTCTCGCGCGGGCGCCGGACCGGGCCGCGAACTCCCGGCCGTCGCGGTCGAGCGATGTGGCGATGACGGCGGCCCGCCCGCGCAGCGGCGCGGCCACCGGGGAGCGCCAGACCAGGGCCGCGGGACGGGTGGCCAGGTCGACCGTCCTCGCTCCCATGGCGCGAACGCCGCGCGAGCGATGCTCGGCTGCCGCCGCCACGCCCAGCACCAGGTATGCAAAGTCGGCTCGTTCCACGGGCCAGGCCTGATGTTCGCACGCGTGGACGCGGAAACGTCACCCAACCAGGGTGATCTCCCTACACGACCGGCGAGCGCGAACGCAGGTTGGAACCGCTCGGGTGGTTGGTGAGCGTGGCCAGCGGCGGCCGTTCCGCCACCGCGATCTGGACCACCGAGCCGTCCTGCCACGGCCGCAGGTAGTGGCCGCCGAGAATGCTGGAGCGATCCGGGATGCGGTGCTCCACCGCCGCGAGCACGGCGTAGGCCATCTCTCCGAGCACGCGCAGGGGCTGATGGCGGTTCTGGCGCGTGCCCAGGTGGCATTCGGCGAGCGCATCGAGGCCGTGCCGGCGCAGCGCGTCGATCAGCACCGCGATCTCGACGCCGTAGCCGACCGGGAACGGGATCGACTCGAACATCACCCGGCGTCCGGCGAACTCGCCGGCGAGCGGCTGGGCGAACCCGGCGAGCCTCGGCTCGTGCAGGTTCAGCAGCGGCCGGGCCATCAGCTCGGTGACCCGTCCGCCCTCGTGAGGAAGCTCGACCCCGCCGACGCGCAGCGGCCGATCGAAGGCGCCCTTGACGAGTTGCAGCGAGGGATCGACGAGCAGCGGCCCGATCAGTCCCTGGAGGTGATCGCTGTGCGGGTTGACGGTGTCGCCGTCGAGAAAGCAGATCACGTCGGCGCCGGTGACCGAGACCGCGCGCCACATCGCGTCTCCCTTCCCGAGCGCGGGACCGAATTCGCCTAGCACCTCGTCCTGCTGGATCACGCGGGCGCCGGCCGCCGACGGCGAGCCGCGCGGTCCCGTCGGCCGAGTCGGCGTCGACGACCAAGACCTCGTCCACGAGGCCGGCGGCGCGCAGCGGGCCGACCGTGTGCCCGAGAACCCCCGGGAGCGTCTCGGCGCACTCCTTCGTCGGGATCACCACCGCCACCGACGTGCTCGCGCTTGTCGCGGCGCAGCCGCTCGGGCGGGAAGGCGCCGGCGACGTAGCGGCGCTGCTCTGACCAGGCGGAGACGGCCAGGTCGACGGCCAGCCCCCGCGAGGCCCGGCCGACGAAGCGCGCCGAGGTGCGGACGCGGACGTCGGTGGCGCGCAGGATCGAGATGCCGCGCTCGGCGCAGGCGCGCGGCGAACACCGCGTCCTCCAGGCCCACCACCGGCTCCAGCCCGCCGACGTCCCGGTAGACGCCGGCGGTCACGGCCATCGAGGCGCCGGCGAAGTGGTGATGGGCGGCGGTCGGATCGGCGCTGCGGATCCGGCCCAGGCGCTGCGCGGCGTCGCGCTCGCGCCGGCGGAGCACGTTGGGCGGCAGCCGCTCGGACTCCTCGGGATCGAGCTCGATCAGGCCGGCGATCGCCTGGCCGCCGGCGCGCACATGCCTGAGCTGGCACTCCAGCCACCGCCGGTCGGGCCGGGAGTCGGCGTCCGTGCAGGCGATCAGGCCGTCCTCGAGTCCCAGAGCCAGCAGCCGCGCGGCGGCGAGGTCCATCCCGGTCCGCCGGGCGGCGCCCGCGCCACGTCCCGGCCCCTGCACCAGCGTCAGGGGCAGCCCGAGCGTAGCCGCGCTGCGCTCGGCCACGTGTGCGGTGCCATCAGCGCAGACATCGAGCACGAGGATCGTCTCGAAGGCCTCGCGCGGGACCGTCTGCGCGGCCAGCGCCGCCAGGCAGGCCGCGATGCTCCGCTCCTCGTCGCGAGCCGGGATCACGACGATGCCGGCTAAGCGCCACGACGCCCCCGCGGCGATCAGCGAGCGCCCGCGCTCGTAGTCCTCGTCGGCGTCGTGGGCGAGCACTCCTACGAGCTTCCCCTCGCGCCCGTACCAGGCGGTGAAGGCGCCCGCGCGGTGGCGCTCGAGGCGAGCCTGGTCAAAGCCGTCGCCCCACGCCGCGTACTTGAGCGTGCGATTGCCGATCGTCGACCAGAAGCCCGGAACGGCCTCCCATTCCACGCGCTCGCCGGCGGCGTTGCGTCCCGCGACCTCGCCCTGGCCGAGGGCGTCGCCCCAGTGCTCGATCCTCAGCGGCCGCGCGGCGCGGGCGTTCACGGCGAAGGCGACGTCGCCGGCCGTGTACAGCCCGTCCTTCGCCGTGCGCATCGCGCTGCTTGCCGGGAGCGCGCCGTCCCGGAGCTCGATCCCCGCGGCGGCGGCCAGCTCGCCGCGGGGGGCGACGCCGGCGGCCATGACCACGATCGCGGCGCGGGCACGGACCGGTCCGGCGAGCACCTCGAAGGCCCCGTTCCGCCGGGCGATCTCCTCCACCGCCGTGCCGAGGTGCACGTTCACGCCTTCCTCGTCGAGCCAGCGATGGATGTGCTCGGCCGCCTCGAGACCGAGGCGGGCGGCGTTCGGCTGCTGCTCATCGGCGATCAACGTCACCGAGTGCCCTCGTCGTCGCAGCGAGGCGGCGATCTCGCACCCGATGAACCCCGATCCGATCACGACCACGGCGTCACCGGGGCGAAGACGACTGGTCAGCTCGCGGACGTGGTCGAGGGTGCGGATCACCCTGACCGCCGGGTGATCGGCACCGGGGACGGGCAAGCGGGTCGGCTCTGCGCCGGTGGCCAGCACGCACGTCCGGTAGCCAAGCTCGCGGCCGCCGGAGAGGCCGACCGTGCGAGCCTCGGGGTCGAGCGTGACCGCGCGGCCGCTGACCAGGTCGACGTCGTGCTCGTCGAGCCACGATTCCTCCTCGATCGGCAGCTCGTCCTCGCTGGACTCGCCGCGGAGCAGCTCCTTGGTCAGCGGCGGCCGGTTGTACGGCACCCGGTGCTCGTCGGTGACGATCCCGACCGCGCCCGGCCCTCCGGCGGCGCGGTAGGCGCGCGCCGCCGACAATCCCGCCGGGCCGCCGCCGAGCACGAGCAGTTCGAACTCGTCGCTCACCGGCGCTCCAGCACCTCGAGCCCGTAGTCCTCCGTCCCGCCGGAGCTGAACGGGTCGAGCCACGGCTGCCGGCGCAGGAGCCGATGCACCTGTGCGGCGTTGAACGGTCGCTCGGGTCCGGCAGGACGCCAGTGGACCGCCACCAGGCGGCCCCCGGGAACCATCCGCGACTGGAGCGGCGCCAGCGTCGAGGCCAGCTCGGTCGCGCTCAGGTAGTAGAGGACCTCGGATGCCACGACAAGGTCGAACCGTTCGCGCGGGATGGCCCCGGGAATCGGCCCCAGGATGACGCGCGCACGAGCGCAGCCGGCCAGCCGACGGCGCGCCGCGGCCACCGCGGTCGGGGCGGCGTCGATCGTCGTCAGCTGCGAGCACCGGGGCGCCAGCATCGAGCTGAACACGCCGATCGAGCCGCCGAGCTCGAGCGCACTCGCGAACGGCCCCGGGCCGCACGCCGCCAGCGTCGCCTCGTACTTCCGCCGCTCGTAGTCGCTGCTGGTGTATCCCCACGGATCCGGATCCCGCTGGTAGCGGGCCTCGAACTCCGCCGCGGACATCCGGGCCATCTCAGCGCTCCTCGAGCGCCGCTTCGCCGGTGCGCGCCAGCAGGGGATCAAGGCGGTGCTGGAGCAGGAACACCTCGAGGTCGCGCCGCGCGCGATCCAGCGCGCCGGCGCGGGCAAACGGCCTCGAGCCGCAGGCCCGCGCGGCCTCGTCGAGCAGCCCCTGGCAGGCATCGGAGATCCCGACGCGCGCCAGGATCGAGATCGTGGGCAAGTCTTCGCCTGTCCCGGTCCATGGCCTCGGCGGCCTGGTCGAGCCACAGGTCGATCGCCCGCTGCGCGGTCAGGATCCGCCCGGCGGCGAGTGCCTCGAGCTCTCCGCGGCCGGGTCGGCGGGCGAGTTCGTCGAGGGCGCTGCGGACCGCCGTGTCGGCCATCCCCGCCCAGCTGGCCGCGGTGCGGAGGGCGTCGCGCGCGAACCAGGGTTGCTCTCCGAGCGACCCCGGCGCCCCGAACCTGGCCATCACCGGAGCGTCGTGGAAGAGCACCCGGTGAGACACCGAGGCGCGCAGTCCGTAGGAGCGATACCAGCGCTCGTCGACCTCCACCCGCCGCTCGTCGGTGAGGTCGATCCACACCGCCAGCGGTGGTCCGCCACGCTCTTGGCGGGCCAGGATCAGTGCGCGATGAAGCCCGCCGGCGCCGGAGCAGAACGTCTTCACGCCGCGTAGGACCTCGCCGTCGTCGGTCTCGAGCACGGTCGCCGGCGGGCCCTCGCCGGGGCCGGGATCGCCGCCCCACACGCCGGCCCGCAGCCGGCGAGCGATGACTGCCGCCAGCTCCCGGTCGCGCAACGCCGGCGGCGCCTGAACGGCCAGGCGCTCGACGGCGTTGAGGTGGCCGTCGAAGATCCTGCCCACGGACCCGTCGGCGCCGGCGACCTGCCTGACCAGCCTCAGCTCGTCCGCCGCCGGCGGCCGGTCCGTCCCCGGCTGCGCGTTCCAGGCCAGCGCCCCCTCCCGCTCGAGCACCGCGATCGGCAGTTCCGGAAAGCGGGGGCTCGCCTCACGGTCGCGCTCCGCCGCCCCGGCCCCGACCTGCGCGATCACCTCATCGAACCCCGCTCTTGCCGCGCCGGCGGGCCAGATCATGGCGCCGTCCCGAGCTCGAGACCGGCCCTACGTGCGTGCTCGGACACCAGGTTCACGTACCTGACGGTCTCCCGCGCGTCCTGCCGTCGCGCCCCGGGGCCGATCCCGTCGTGGGCGAGGACGATCGCTCCGTCGCGGAGCTGTGGCGCGGTGAGACGGAACATCTCCTCGGCGCTGTCGCCGCGCCAGTCGTGGCTGTCGACGGTCCAGCCCAAGATCCGCAGCCGGTTCTCGCCCGCGACCTGCTCCGACCACGGCGCGAGGTCGCCGTAGGGTGTGCGCCACAGCGACGGACGGGCTCCGACCGACGCCAGCAGCGCGAGTGCGCGGCCGGTGTCACGCCGCCCCCACGGGAGCGAGCGCGACGAATGACGGTCGTGGTCATGGCAATGCAGCCCGACCTCGTGACCCTCGGAGATGATGCGCGCCATCAGCTCGGGGTGTCGCGCCGCGCGTGGGGCGATCGGGAAGAACGTGGCCCGGGCACCCGCCCGAGCGAGCGCGTCGAGCAACGGCGGCGTCCACCGCGCATCGGGACCGTCGTCGAAGGTGAGGCTGATCCCGGCCATATTGGGGGGCGTTCGGGTCGCGAGCTTTCGAATACCCCCCGGCGGGGGAGGGCAATCGGAGCCGCGCGACGCGAGCGGTACCCCGTCGACTACAGCGAGCGGTACTCCGTCGACTACAGACTCGCGTAGGGGGAAGAGTAGGGCTTGACATGTCCTCCTGGCTTGACCAGTTGCTCGTTCCGCCGCGCGTGGCCGTCCGGGCGCTGGATGATTTTCGACGGATCGCCGACGCTGCCGTCACTATCGCATCGTTCTCGACCGAACTGCGGGCGAAGCTGCGACCCCTCGACGAAAGATTCGGCCATGCCGTCGTGACCCTCGATTCCATCAGGGACGAACTCGGCGTGTTGCGTGCCGGGTTCGAGCCTCTCAGTGATGACCTGGACGCGCTCCGGGCCGCGTTCGCCGCCACCACCGACGAGCTTCAGCGCCTGCGGGAAACGTTCGCGCCGGAGCTTGCCGGAGTCCACGCGGCGGCGGACGATCTCCATCTCGAGCTGCGCGCCCAGCGGGAGCTGACCGGCAAACTCGACTCGACACTCCGCGACGTCGGAGCGCAGCTTGATGTACGGCTCGCCGGATTGACGGACATCTTGAAACCGATCGTTCGCGACCTGGACGAAGTGCGTGAGGTCGTGGAACCACTGCAGACGGCGACCGAGCGTGTGGGACGGATGGCCGAGCGGCTTCCCGGGCCGGGCCGCAAACGCTGAGAGCGGGAGGCCGCCGGCGCTCGGGTTCCCCGGCGTGCCTCCCAGCCTCGAGGATGTGGCGTTCAGGCCGCGAGCCGCTTGCGAAGCTGCTCCTTGCCCTGCTCTGCCCCCTTGCGGCTCTCGTTCTGGGCGCGGCGGAAGAAGTCGGCCAGGTCGCCATCGCCGTCACGCTCGGCATCCTGAATGTAGCCCTCCAGGCGCAGCGCGTTGCTCAGGCACTGCTCGGTGAACCAGATCAGGTTGTAGTCCTTGTCCTTGGTGCCGGTTGCCTTGCCGGTCTCCTCGGCTGACGTGCTCATGGAACTCCTCTCCGGTCGGGGACTTTCATCCGTGAATACCCACTCTCGCCGGCGCCTCACCTGGGCGGCGACGAGGCCGGGTGCGATCCGGGGCCTCAGTGGACCGGGAGCGATCCGGGGCCTCAGTGGACCGGGAGCGATCCGGGGCCTCAGTGGACCACTTAATCGATCGCCATGACGACGACGGTGGCGTCGTCCTCCAGGGGCTCTCGCCAGCAATCGGTGACCGCCTGCTGGATGGCCATGGCCGTCGATGCCGCCGTCGGGCTGTCCGCTCGTTCGAGCGCCTGCTTGAGTCCGTCGACGCCGAAGGTTCGGTCGTTCTCCATCCGCCGGTTGATGATCCCGTTGGTGACAAGGATCAGCCGCTCGCCCGGGTGCAGCTGGCGGCTGGTGGGCGAGAATTTCTTCCGCGGCGCCCCGGTGCCGAGAGGCGGGTGCTCGGGCCCCTCGAGCACTACGAGACTCCCGTCGACGTCGACCAGGTACGCGCTCGGGTGTCCGCAGTTGACCCAGGTCAGGGTCGCGGTGGCGGCGCGCCAGCGGGCGACGAGCGCGGTCATGTAGAAGTCCGGGTGGTCGAGCCGACGGATGGTCTCGTCGATGGCGGTGAGCGCGCCATCCAGGTCCTCGCCGCTGCGGCGAGCGGAACGCAGGGCGCCCAGCGCCGCGGCGCCGAGACCGGCGGCGGTGGGGCCGGTGCCGGGGGAGTCGGCGATCGCCAGCCAGGCGCCGTCGCGGTTCTCGACGAAGTCGAACCAGTCCCCGCCGACCTCGTAGGTGGGAAGCAGCACGCCGGCTAACTGGGCCCCGGCGATGCGGGCGATCCGGGGCGGGAACAGATGCTGCTGGACCTCGGCGGCGGGGGTCGTGGGCTTGCGGCGCTTGGCCGCTTCGATCGAGTCGGTGTAGTCGTTGGCAAGCTCGAGCGCGGCGGCGCCCTGCTTGGCGATGTCCGCCAGCGAGGCCACGGGTGTGCCCACGCAGACGAGCAAACCGATCACCCGGCCTCGCAGCCAGAGCGGTTCGGCGACGCACCCCGGGAGCTCCTGCTGCAGGCGGCCGTAGAACTCCGGCAACCCCTCGGGCACGATCTCCGGGCCCAGCGCCGGGGGATCGCTGAGGCGAGCGGGGAACTCCTCCGAGCCCGCCAAGCGGAGCAGGTGCGAACCGTCGATCTCGACCGCATACAGGGCGATCGCCACCCCGGCAACCCGCCGGGCCTCGGCCACCAGTTGATCGGGGACGAGGTGGGGAGGGACCTCGTCCAGGATCCGCGTCACCTCGAGCGCGAGCGGCGCCTCGCGCCCCAGGCGGCCGGGCGGGCGGAATGGCAGCGTGCTCACGTCCCCGCGTGCCGGCTGCGGCGGGGTCGCCGCGGTGGCTGGTGCTGACTGCTCGAGCGCCAGCTCCAGCGCCTCGCGCGTGGGGAAGTGGCGGTAGAGGGTCGAGCGGCCGACCTGCGCCGCAGCCGCCAGCTCCGTCATCGTCACGTGTCGGTCGCCCACCAGGGCGTGCGCGGCCGCCAGGATCCGCTGACGGCTGGCGATCGCGTCCGAGCGTGTGAGCCCGGTCTCGCCGCCGACTCCGACGGGGTCGGGTCGTGTCTGAGGATCGGCCACCGACCACTTTTACCACGGGTCCGTCTCCGGGTACGGATCTCGGTGCCAAATGGGGCGAATTGCCCCAGATCTAATGAAACAGTGCCGAATTTGCGGCCGCGAGAGGATTGAGAACCCGGTATGAGGGTAGCCCCTTCACGGAGCGTCCCGGTTACCTGGGACGAAGCGTCCTTGTTCTGGAGGTAGCGATGGCAGAACCCATCCCAGCAGGTAGCGACGTGTCGGCAGGGACCTACCGATGCACCGAGTGTGGCTATGAGCTCCAGGTGCGGTCCACCGAGCACTTGCCCCCTTGCCCGGAGTGCTCGAACGGCGAGTGGGAGACCAGGAGCGGCGGCGACAGTGTCGATGATCCTTATCCGGACCGCTGATCCATATGCGTCGTTCTCGGCGATCACTCACGTTGCGGCTGGACGAAGGGGGGCGCCATGCCGGTGAATGATCGGGTGAATGTGGTTCTTCCCTACGCCCGGCAACTGCTCGATGACGAGGACGTGCAGGACGCCGCGCGGCGCGCGATCGATGCGACTCGCGATTCCTACCGCCGGATCCGCGGCCGGAGTCCCAAGGACGCGATCGCCGATGAGAAGCTGCGCCGGCGCTCGCGGCAGGCGGCGGTCGCGGTTTGGGAGGTGTGGTCGGGGTTGAGCGCTCCCCCATCGCGGCGCAGGTCGCGCCGGCGTGCGCTCACCCTTGTTGTCATCAGCGGGGCGGGAGTGTTCCTGGCCGTCAACGCCGACGCTCGGGCAGCAGTTCTGGGCCTGTTCGAGAACGCGACCAACCACTAGCGATCGAAGGGAGGCGCGCAATGGCGCAGTTTCAGGGCGAGCAGACACAATCAGCGGTCAGGGGCCCCGCACCCACGACCAGCGACCAGCCGGTGGCTGAGCTGGTGAAGCAGCTCTCGGAGCAGACCAGCCGGCTGGCTCGCCAGGAGGTGGAGCTGGCGAAGGCCGAGCTCGTGACCAAGGGCAAGCGCGCCGGGATCGGCGCGGGCATGTTCGGCGGCGCCGGCATCTTCGGCCTGTACGCGGCGGGCGCGCTGACGGCGGCGGCAGTGCTGGCGCTGGCCACGGCGGTGACGGCATGGCTGGCCGCATTGATCGTGGGGGTGGTGCTGGCGGCGGCCGCGGGCGTGCTGGCGCTCCAGGGCAAGACGAAGGTTCAGCAGGCGACTCCACCGGTTCCCGAGCAAGCAACCGAGAGCGTGAAGGAGGACGTGAAATGGGCAAAGCAGCGCGCGCAGGAAGGCCGGCGATGAACTCCAGCCGGGAGCAGCCCGCTGATCAGCAGAAGTCTCCCGACGAACTTCGCCAGGAGATCGAGGACACGCGGGAGGAACTGGGGGACACCGTCGAGGCGCTTGCCGAGAAGGCCGACGTCAAGGCGCAGGCCAAGGCGCGCATCGACTCGGTCAAGGACGCCGCGCAGCAGAAGAAGGACGAGATGACGGCGAAGATCAAGAGCGCGACGCCGGAGAGCGCGGCGGCCGGTGCCCAGCAGGCGGCGACCACCGCGAAGCGCAATCCGCTTCCCCTCGCCGCGGGTGGCGGCCTTCCTGGCCGGCTTCGTGATCGGACGGATCAGCTCGCGCTGATCGAGGAGGCGGAGATGGGCGACCAAATCGCACAGGAACCGCGGCGCGAAGCCGGCGCCCGGCAGCGGGCCCCGGAGAGCCCGGCCAAGCTCGGCGCCGGATCTTGGTTCGGCGTACTCCGGCGCTCGGCCCGCGGGTTCAGCGCCGACAACCTCACCGACCGCGCGGCGGCGCTGACCTACTACGGCATCCAGGCGATCTTCCCCGCGCTGCTGGCGTTGGTGTCGATCCTCGGACTGGTCGGCAGGTCGGCCACCCAACCGCTCATCCAGAACCTCGACAAGGTCGCGCCCGGACCGGCGCAGAAGATCTTCACCAGCGCGATCGAGAATTTGGAGAAGAGCCAGGGCGCCGCCGGCGTGCTGGTGTTCGTCGGAATCGGGGTGGCATTGTGGTCGGCGTCGGGCTACGTCGGCGCGTTCATGCGGGCGTCGAATGACATCTATGGCGTCACCGAGGGCCGCCCGTTTTGGCTGAAACGGCCGCTGCAGGTGCTGGTGACCTTCGTGCTGGTGATGCTGCTGGCGGTGAGCGCGCTGGCGGTGGTGCTCACCGGAGGGCTGGCGACGCAGGTCGGCAAGGTGCTCGGCATCGGCCAGAGCGCGGTCACGGTCTGGGACATCGCCAAGTGGCCGGTGCTGGTGCTGATCGTCAGCCTGATGTTCGCGATCCTCTACTGGGCCGCGCCCAACGTGCGCCACCCCGGTTTCCGCTGGCTCACGCCCGGGGGGATTCTGGCCGTCCTGCTGTGGATCATCGCCTCGGCCGCGTTCGCGTTGTACGTGGCCAATTTCGCCTCCTACAACAAGACCTACGGGAGTCTCGGCGGGATCATCGTCTTCCTGGTGTGGCTGTGGATTTCGAACGTGGTGGTGCTGTTCGGCGCCGAGCTCAATTCCGAGCTCGAACGCGGGCGCGAATTGGAAGCCGGCGAACCGGCCGAAGATGAGTTGCAGGTGACACCGCGGATGGCCGCCAAGGGCGAGTGACGAATGCCTTGGTCCGAGCTCAAATCGGCGCCGCTGGGAACCCGACCTGACAACCCGGAGGTGACAACGTGAAATTCGTCTTTCTGCCCGTCAGCATCCTTGGCGGCCTCGCCGCCGGGCTGCTGAGCAAGAAGCTGTTCGCCCTCGCCTGGGGCGCGATCGACGATCAGGAGGCCCCCGATCCGCAGCATCGCGTCGTCGATTACCGCAGGCTCGCGGCGGCGCTGGTGCTAGAGGGGGCCATCTTCCGCCTGATCCGGGGCGCCTTCGACCACGCCAGCCGGCACGGCTTCGCCCGCCTCACCGGCACCTGGCCCGGCGAGGAATCACCCGAGTCGGAGTAAGCCTTGAGCTACATGACCTGCACGCGTTGCGGCCTGAGGATTCGCCTGCGCGCCCCTTATCTGACCGTCAAGCACTGTCCCCGCTGCATCGCTCACGCCCGCACGGCGCAGCCGATGCAGCTCACCGACGGGCCGCTCGTGTGGGGCAAGCAAGGCGAGGACGGGCAGAGCGTGGGCACATCGGGCCGGCCCGGCCCCGAGGATCGCACCAGCTCCACGAGTTGATCGCTTCCGAAGCGACGTGTTCGGATGGGCTCGGCTCGACGGGCGTAGAGCCCTACAGCTGTAGGTCGACCCACGCGATGCTGCGATCCCAGAGCTCCGACGCGAGCTCCGGCGTCGCGGCGGCGCTCGGCTCCTTGTGGCGGCAATCGTCGTAGTACTGCCCGCTCTCAGCGGCGACCTCGGGCGAGGTCGCGCAGTACAACGATGTCTTCGCCCCCTCCGCAGGCGACCGCATCCCCCGCTTCATCAGCGGACGTATCGGCCACGGGACCCGGCGCCACACGTCGGTGGCGATCGATCCGGGGTGCAGCGAGTACGTGGTGACCCCGTCCCCGTCCAGCCGCCGAGCCAGCTCCTGGGCGTGCAGCACATTGCCGAGCTTGGACACGGCGTATTCGGGCAGGCCGGTGAAGCTCTCGGTCGGCCGGCGGACGGCCTCGTAGTCGATTCCGGGCGCGCGGTAGTGGCCGATGCTCGACACGTTGACGATCCGCGCCGGCGCGCTCTCGCGCAGCCGATCGAGGAGCAGACCGGTCAGCAGGAACGGCCCGATGTAGTTGGTGCCGAAGGCCAGCTCGAAGCCGCTCTCGGTCATGCCCCGCTGGCCGGCAAGGCCCGCGTTGTTGATCAGTCCGTGCAACGGCTCACCGGTCCGCAGGAACTCGGCGGCGCATTCGCGTACGGACCGGAGATCGCCCAGGTCGAGGGCGAGGAATTCGAGCGCGCGGTTGCCGGTCTGGGCCACGATCTCATCCATCACCGGCCGGGACTTGTGCTCGGACCGGTTGGCCACAAACACCCGAGCCCCCCGCCTGGCCAGTTCACGCGCGGTCTCACGCCCGATTCCCGAGGTGGCGCCGGTGACGAGAAACGTTCGGTTGTCGAGATCGCCGATTCGCGGAGCATACGCGGGCACTTTCCGGATCCAGGATCCGCGGCGGCGCAATGCCTCCAGAGGCACACGGAGCCGGCTGTAAGCTCCAAGCCGGTGGAGTTCGCCTACCTCGTGCGCCCCGCGTTCGACCAGCGCTTTCTCGCCACCGCCACCGATCAGCAACGGGCAGTGGTCCAGGAGCACGGCGCGTGGCTCGAGGCTCGCTATGCCGAGGGTCGCGTGCGGTTCGCCGGCCGCTGCTACGACGGGCCGTTCGGCCTGGTCGTCCTTGAGGCCGACAGCGAGGAAGACGCACGGAAGCTGGTGGAAGCCGACCCGTCCATCCGGAGCGGCACCCAGAGCGCAGAGCTGTATCCGTTCAACACGTTCCTCGCGCGCGAGCGGCGGCCGCAGGACTGAGAAGACGGTGAAGTTCAGCGCTCAGGCGGCGAGGCGTCGCTTCAGGAATCCGATCTCGGCGGCGTTGTCGGTGCGCTCGATCGCGGCTTGATAGGCGGCGCTAGCCTCGTCTCGCCGGCCGAGGCGTCGTAGCAGGTCGGCGCGGATCGCGTGATACAGGTAGTAGCTGTCCAGGGACAGCTCGTCGATCAGCTCGAGCGCCTTCCCAGGGCCATGGACCTCCGCGACGGCGACGGCTCGGTTGAGCGCCACGACCGCGGTCGGCGTGAACGTGAGGAGCTGGTCGTAGAGCGCGAGGATCTGGTTCCAGTCGGTCGGGGCCGCCGTGGGGGCGTCGCTGTGGACGGCGTTGATCGCGGCTTGGATCTGGTAGGGGCCGGGCTGGTCTCGCCGCAGGCAGCGTCTCACCAGGGCTTGGCCCTCCTCGATCAGATCGCGGTCCCACAGGCTGCGATCTTGTTCGGGGAGCGGCACGAGCCCGCCTTCGGCGGTGGTGCGCGCGGCCTTGCGCGAGTGCAGGAGCAGCATCAATGCCAGCAGGCCGAGTACCTCGGCCTCGTCGGGCATCAGCTCGGCGAGCAGGCGGGCGAGGCGGATAGCCTCGGCCACCAGTTCCCCGCGGATCAGGTGTTCGCCGGAACTGGCGGCGTACCCCTCGTTGAAGATCAGGTAGAGGACTGCCGTGACCGAGGCGAGGCGTTCGGGCAGGTCCGGTTCGCTGGGGACTCGATAGGGGATCCGGGCGTCGCGGATCTTGTCCTTGGCGCGAACCAGTCGCTGGGCCATGGTCGACGGAGGCACCAGGAACGCCCGCGCGATCTCCGAGGTGCTCAGCCGGCCCAGCAGCCTGAGCGTCAGCGCGACCTGAGCCGCCCGGCTCAGCGCGGGGTGGCAGCAGGTGAAAATCAGCCGCAGGCGGTCGTCCCGCACCGGGCTCTCCTCGGCCGGCTCGTCGCGGACGTGCAGCAGCGCCGCCTGCGCGTGGCGGTCAGCGCGCGAGGCCTCGCGGCGCAGCCGGTCGATGGCGCGGTTACGAGCGGTGGTGATGATCCAACCCGCCGGCGCCGGCGGCAGTCCGCTCTGCGGCCAGCGTGCGACCGCCGTGGCGAACGCCTCCTGCACTGCCTCCTCAGCGATGTCAATGTCGCCGAACACGCGGGCCAGCACCGCCACCGCCCGCCCGTACTCCTCGCGGAAGACACGCTCGATGTCCGAACGCGGGACCGTCGGCACGCTTCCGTCAGGCCTCGAGCTGTCCCTGGAACGGACGGACCTCGACTGGCAGCGTGGTCGCCCGCGCCACCTTCCGTCCCCACGCCAGCGCCTCGTCCAGGCTCTCCGCCTTGATGATGACCAGACCGCCGATGTGCTCCTTGCCCTCAACGTAGGGCCCATCGGTCATCGGCATCTCGTCGCTGCGCGGCGTGAGCACCGTCGCGCTGCTCGGCGGGTGAAGCCCGCCGGAGAACACCCAGGCGCCGGCGGCGCGCATGTCGTCCTCCACCTCTCTCACCTCACCCGAGATCTTCTCGAGCACCGCGGGGGCCGGGATGTCGCCGTCGGGCTGATAGATGCTCAGCAGGTACTGCTTCATGCTCGCTCCTCTCGTGCGCAACTCCTCCGCCGGCGCGGCGCTGGACCGCCGGCACGGCGCTGGACCGCCGGCACGGCGCTGGACCGCCGGCACGGCGCTGGACGGTCCGCCCCGAGCCCGGTGGGAGGGGGGTCATTTTTGTTCACCTACCTGGGCCGACTCGTACGTGGCCATCAACACGCCCGTGCTCGTGGTGATGCTGTCGAGGAGCCGCAGCGATGCTTGCGTGCCGCCGGGAAACAGCCGCCGTCCGCTGCCAAGCACCACAGGATGGATCATCAGCAGGTACTCGTCGATTAGATCGGCAGCCATCAGTGAGCCGATCAGCACGCCGCTGCCCATGATCACGAGGTTGGTACCCGAGCTCTCCCTGAGGTCCGCCACGGCGGCCGGAACGTCGCCGTGCAGCAGAGTCGAGTTCGGCCATTCGAGTCTGGTCGCCGGACTGCTCGAGGCGACGTACTTGCGAGCGTTGTTGAGCGCGTCCTTGAACGGGCCGCCCTGGGTATTCCAGGTGGCCAGCAGCTCCTCGTAGGTGCGCCGCCCGAATAGAAACGCCCAATCTCTACCCATCCGCTCGCCCATCTTGGCGACCGTCGCCTCATCGGCGCGCGGGATCCCCCAGCCCCCGTGCGCAAACCCATCCCGCGTGTCCTCGTCCGGGCGGCCCGGTCCCTGCATCACGCCGTCAAGGGTCACGTGATTCATCACGATTACCTTTCCCATCTCCTGTCCTTTCGGTCTCGGCGGCGCCACCAAGATGCGCCGCCTGGGATTCCCGAGACCAGGTGAACCCGGGCCTCTCACCTCTTACACGAACGCGAGGGGCCGAAATCGACATCGCCACCAGGGTGCGGGCCGCTCGCGCCGGCCCTACGAGCCCAGGAAAGCTGCACAACGCGACACCGCCGCTGGGATGGGCGAGCCGTGCCGTGCTACGCACCACAGTGATGCACGACACGGCAGCCCTTGCAGCTCACGCCGGCCTTGACGCACGGTGCAGCTTCCACTGCCCGCCGGCCGACCACACATCCCGCCCGGCGCAGCTGCCCGCCGACGTGGCGAGGGCTCCTCGCCGGCGGAGCCGAGCGAACTCGCCCAAGCCGACGCGCGGCCAGCTACTGAACGGTTTCTTACAACATGGGAGGTCAGGGCGGAAGCGTGATGCTGGCAGAATCCGGGCCGATGGAGCGCTGCAACGTGTTGACCGGTGAGCTTCCGGTCCAGCAGGACCGATCCGGGTACGCGTGGCGCGCCCGGGCCGGGGTGATGCGCGAACGCGGCCTGCGGTGGTTCGGCGCCAGCGTCTACGATTTGCCCGCCGGCCAGTGGTCATTCCCTTACCACTACCACCACGGGGTCGAGGAGTGGCTGTACGTGGCCGACGGCGCGCCTACCCTGCGCGATCCCGCCGGTGAGCGGCTGCTGGCGCCCGGCGATGTGATCTGTTTCCCGAGCGGCCCGGACGGAGCCCACGCGGTCCGCGGGCCTGGTCGGGTGGTGATGTTCTCAGGGGTGGCGGCGGACAGCGCGGCCTCGGCGTCCGTCTACCCCGACTCGGACAAGCTCGGCGTGCGACCGCCCGGCGGCGGTCCGGACCGGCTCAACTTCCGCCGCGCCGACGCGGTTGACTACTGGGACGGCGAATGAGCGCGACGGCGCGACCGGCGATCAACGCGACGGCGGTGGAGGTCGCGGCCGACACTGGGCATCCGCCCGGGTTTCGGACCCGCTACCGGCAGCTGGGGCCGCTCCTCGGCGGCGAGCTGCTCGGCGGGACCGTGTACGAGTTCGACCCCGGTGAGCGCAACGGCCCTTACCACTACGAGATCGGCAACGAGGAGTGTCTGCTGGTGCTGGCCGGCACGCCGACGCTGCGCCACCCGGACGGGCGGGACGTGCTGGCGGTCGGGGACATGGTCGCGTTCCCCGAGGGCCCGGATGGCGCTCATCAGCTGGTCAATGAGTCGGCGGCGGTCACGCGGGTGCTGATTCTGTCGACCAAGCGGGAGCCATACGGGTGCGCGTATCCAGATAGCGGCAAGCTGTCGACGCCGGGCGGGGTCTTCAGGCTCTCCGAGGCAGTTGACTACTGGGATGGCGAAACGGCCGGCTGAGGAGCCGCCTGCCGTTGCGCCGGCGATGGTTGTTGCGGCTGGTGCGTTGCTCGAGCTCGAGGATGAGCGGACCGATCTGGTGGAGGGCGGCCGCGTTCAGGTCGTCGACGGCGATCGCGATGTGCTGGGGGTGCTCGCCCGCCTGTATGCGCAGCTTGAGTCCGGGGAGCGGCTGGTCGCGTGTCGATACGCGATGGGTATCGGGATGCGCCGCAGCGGCCCGTCGGCGATCTGGAAGCGGTACGTCGGACCGCCGCCGTTGCCGTCTGAGCCGGTTGAGCAGGAGCGGTTTCTGGACCAGTACCGGGTCCGGCGCCGCGATGTCGAAGACGCGGTAGATCAGATGCTCGGGCGCGATCCCGAGCAGCACCGCCCGCCTCGGCTCAGCTGGAGCACGCTGATCGACCGGCTTGCCCAAGCGGGCATCGAGGTGACGGAAGAGCAGCTGATCGGACTGCCGTTCCGCTGCCAGTTCTCCGCCCGGCTCCAGGCCGAGCTGGCCCCCTAGCCCGCTGGCCCTTGGCAGCTTCACGGCGGGCGCTTGTCCTACCGTGGTCTGGTGCCCGGGCCCGCCTGCGGGTGGATGTCGAATCGATCGCCCCGGAGTAACTTCAGCTCGTGGCCAGCGAGGGCTCTCAGACTTGGGCCCAGGGCGACGAGGTCCGCCGCCTGGTTTCGGTGGTTGTCGTGCAGCGTTCGGGAACGCATGAGCCGGTGATGTTCGAGGCCTCGGTGCTGGCGTTCGTGGTCGCGCGCTGGTCGGGCTTGGTCGCAGCCGCGGTGGCGCTCGGCCTGCTTACGGTGGCCGCGCCCGCGGTGGTGGGCGCGATCGAGACTCACGGCAACATCTCGGTCGGCATCTGGGTCCTCGGAATCGCCTTCCCGTGGGTGATTGGCCGCGCAATCCTGCGCCTCGGCCGGGATCGCCCCCACGGTGGGGCTCGCAGCGTACCGGGGATTCAGCCCGATTAGGGCTGGCTGTCGGTCTTCATCAGGGCGAGTAGCGCTGTGGCGGCCGGGGAGGGCGGATGGTCGAGGGGTGTGACGAGCATCAGTTCGCGGGCGATGCTTGGTTCGGTGACGACCCCGACGACCCTGCCGGGCACCATTCGGATGGCGGCGGGGGGCAGCAGCGAAATGCCGACGCCGTGCGCGACCATCTCCACAAGGTCTAGGGGTGTGTCTACTTCGCCGGCGATGTGGCGCTGCAGCCCGGCGTCCCGGCAGGCTTTGTCGATGCTGGCACGTAGCGATGAGTCGGCGCGGTACTCCACGAACTCGCGGTCGGCAAGCTCGGCCAGCCGTATCCGGCGGCGGGTGGCGAGTGGGTCGTCTGCGGGGACGGCCAGCAGCAGCGCTTCGGTTTCGAGCGCGTGTGCTCGGACACGGTTGGCCTGTGGCCCGAGTGGGAGGTCGACGATCGCCAGGTCAAGCTCTCCGTCTGCGGTTCTTTGGACCAGCGATGTGACGCTGGCGTGGCGCACTCGGAGGGCGACCGCGGGGTGACGGCGGTGGTAGCGCGCGAGCAGCGCAGGGATGTTCAGTTCTCGCACCTGGATCGCGCCGATCGCCAGCTGGCCGCGGACTAGGCCTCGCACTCCTGCGACCGCGTCTCGGGCTTCCTCGGAGGCGGCGACGGCGCGCCGCGCCGCAGGAATCAGCGCTCGACCAGCCTCGGTCAGCTCGACTTGACGGGTGCTGCGGACGAACAACTCGCAGCCCAGTTCGCGTTCGAGAGACCGGATCGAGCTCGACAGGCTGGACTGCGTCAGGTGCACCCGCGCGGCGGCCCGGGTGAAATGGCGATCTTCGGCCACCGCCAGGAAGTAGGCCAGCTGGCGCAATTCCATGCATTGAAGGTATCGATTTCTGTCAGCGCAGCTATCTGTTGGACAGCTGAGTCGGATAGGAGCAGACTGGCCGCACGGTTCGATGCTGGTGAGCTCGCCGACTCCCCCAGAGGTGGAGATAGCGGAGTCTCGAGGGCCACGAAACCAGCTGCGACCGCCGAGAAACCCACGAGCCAAGGGAGCTTCAGCATGCCCAGAGCCACTTCGATGTCCCTGCGAATCGGACGCCATGAGCTGCCGGGAACGCCGGAGGCAGATCAGTTCGTCGGCGCCGACCACGGTGGCGTTCCAGTCTCGTTCTTCTTGGTGCATTCGCCGCCCGGCGCCCGGGCCGAACTACACGCTCACCCCTACCCCGAGGTGTTCATCCTGCACGGCGGCCGGGCCACCTTCGAAGTCGACGGCACCGAGATCACGGCCACGCCGGGCGAGATCGTGATCGCACCTGCGGGCGCACCGCACGGCTTCGCCAACACAGGCGCCGAGGAGCTCAGGCTGACCGCCATTCACCCGGCGGCCGAGATGAGCACGCAGTGGCTCACGCCGGCGCTCGCCGAGCAGAAAGGCGAGTTGAAATGAGCCGTTCCAATTGTCTCTACTTCGATCAAGGCGGCCGTCGGCGCGGTGCGCGCGACTGCGGCGGCTGAGTCTGTGGCGATGGCCGCGCCCGCGGGCGCCAGTATCTGCTGGCGCCCGCGAGTCCGCTGCGATGTCGGGATGCGGGGGCTATGCCGCGTCGAGGACGGCCACCGGCTCCGGACTGGGGTTTTGCTGGCCGCGGGTGCTGGCGGTCCGCGCCGCGATCGCCGCCGCAGCAACGAGGAACAGGCCGCAGGCCGTGAGCGCGTGTCCGAATCCGGAGGTGAGCGCAACCGGGTGCGGGGCGTGCGCGGCGAGTAGGTGGTGGGTGCGGCTGGTAGCGATGGCTGACAGGATCGCCAGGCCGAGCGCCCCGCCGAGGGTGGAGGAGGCGCTGATGAGCGCGGCCGCAAGGCCGGCCTGCTCAGCGGGAACACCGGCGTTGGCGGCGTTCTGCACGCCGACGAACACCGCGCCGAGCCCGAGGGCCATGACCACCAGACCGGGCAGAATGTCGGCGAGGTAGGTGCCGTCGGCCGGGATTCGGGAGAGCCAGAACACGCCGGCTGCTCCGATGAGGGCGCCGGCGATGATCAGCGGACGGCTGCCGATCCGCGGCAGCATTGCGGTGGAGATGCCTGATGAGATCCCGACGCCGATTGTGACCGGGATGTAAGCGGCCCCGGCCTCGATCGGCGACATGTGCAGCACGTTCTGCACGTAGAGCGTGATGAAGAAGAACAGCGACAGAAACCCAGCCTGGGCGATCACCTGGGTCGCGTCCGCTGCTGCTAGGCCCTTGATGCGGAAGATCGAGAGCGGGAACAACGGGTCGCTACGACGCTGCTCGACGACGACGAAAGCGGCGACCAGCACCACGACGGCGACAAGCTCCGCGATCGTGCGCGGTGTGCCCCATCCGGCTTGGGGGGCGTTCACGAGCGCGTAGACCAGCACGAGCGCGCTCGCGGTGGGGAGGATCCCGCCGAGTACGTCGATGTCTTTGATCGCCTTGCGCCCGTCAGCACTGAGGCCCTTGGCGGCGCCGGTGATAACGATCGCGCACACCGGCAGGTTGACGAAGAACACCCATCGCCAGCCAGGCCCCTGTGAGAGCAGCCCGCCGGCGAGCACGCCGACGGCGGAGGCGAGCGGGATCGTGGCGCTCCATGCGCCGATCGCCTTGACCCGGTCGGTGCCTTCGGTGAACGACGTGGTCAGGATCGATAGCGCGGCCGGGGTCATCATCGCCGCGCCCAGGCCTTGGACGAGGCGGGCGGCGATGAGCATGCCTGCGGTGGCGGCGAGACCGCCGGTCAGCGAGGAGAGGCCGAATAGCGAGGTCCCGGCGATCAGCAGCCGGCGGCGTCCGAGCAGGTCAGCGGCGCGGCCGCCGAGGAGGAGGAGGCCGCCGTAGGTCACCAGGTAGCCGCTCACAGGCCATTGCAGGCTCTGCACCGAGAAGTGCAGGTGCTCCCGGATCGACGGGAGTGCCACGTTGACGATCGTGGTGTCGATGAAATCCAGGAACCCCGCCAGGCAAACCAGCGCGAGTGTCAGCCTGCCTCGGCGGGTGGAGAGGAACGTGCTTTGGGGGGTGGTTGAGGCGTGCATCCGAGCCTCCTGGGTTGGGCCGCTGTGGCGCGGCGTTTATCCCCAAGACGAACGGGCGCGCGCCCGACTGGACACCTCAATCCAAACGGTCTCCTGAGACCTCCGAGAGCCGCTTAGAGAGGAAGCGGCGCTCCGCGTCGGTCGGGGCGAGCTCGGCCGCGCGACGGTAAGCCGCAGCTGCTTCCTGGTTGCGTCCCAGTCGTCTAAGTAGATCCGCTCGGGTCGCCGGGAGCAGGTAGTAATCAGATAGCAACCCGGCGGCCTCGATCTCGTCGACTAGCGCCAGTCCCGCGTGCGGGCCGGTCGCCATCGCGACGGCGACGGCGCGGTTTAGCAGCACCACCGGTGTGGGGGCGATCTTGCTCAAGCGGTCATACAGCAGCGCGATCTGACGCCAATCCGTCTCCGCCGCCGTCTGAGCTTGCGCATGGCAGGCTGCGATCGCCGCCTGCAGCTGATAGGGGCCTGGGCGCCGAAGCCGCACCGCCCGGTCCGACAGCTTGCACGCCTCCCTTATCGCCTCGTGGTTCCAGAGCTGCCGGTCTTGGTCCTCGAGCCTCACCAGCTCGCCGGCGCCGTCCACGCGCGCGGCACGCCTTGAGTCCTGCAGCAGCATCAGACTCAGCAGCCCGAGCGCCTCCGGCTCATCGGGCATCAGCTGAACGAGCAACCGGCCCAGCCGGATCGCCTCGGCGCACAGCTCTCTGCGGATCAGCTCATCGCCGCTGCTGGCGCCGTAGCCCTCGTTGAACAACCCGTAGATCACGGCCAGCACCGCCCCGAGCCGCTCCCCAAGGTGGTGGGCGGGAGGCACGCGATACGGGATTCCGGCTTCGGCGATCTTGCGCTTGGCGCGCGTCAGGCGTTTCGCCATCGTCTCGTGTGGAACTAGGAACGCGCGGGCGATCTCCGGCGTCGTCAGGCCGGCGAGCGTTCGCAGCGTCAACGCAACCTGCGCCTCGATCGGCAGCGCCGGATGACAGCAGGTGAACATCAGCCGCAGCCGATCGTCTCCGATTCCGCTCAGGTCCTCGTCATGTCCCCGACTTCGCGATCTCATCGTGTGAAGCTCCTTGAGCTTGGCTTCGCCGACCTTCGAGCGGCGCAGCCGATCGAGCGCCCGGTTGCGCGCGGTAGTCACCAGCCAGGCCGCGGGCGCGTCGGGCACACCGTCGCGAGGCCAGCGCTCCAGCGCCCGCGCGAAGGCGTCCTGCGCGCACTCCTCGGCAAGGTCCCAGTTGCCCGTGACCCGGATCAGGTACGCGACGACCCGACCCCAGTCTGAGCGGAACGCCTCGGCGACCGCCGCCCGTGCCTCAACTACATCTCCCACACCGGCCTGACCTCGATCGTGCCCCACCTGGCCGCAGGGATCTTCGATGCGATCTCGATCGCCGCGTCGAGATCGTCGCAGTCGATCACGTAGAAGCCCGCGATCTGCTCCTTGGTCTCCGCGAACGGGCCGTCGGCGATCACCAGCCCGCCGTCGCGAACCCGGACACTGGTGGAACTGGAGGTCGGTCTAAGCCGCTCGCGGCCGCGGAGCACGCCGCGAGCCTCCATTTCATCCTGGACGGCGGTGTACTCGGCGAACCTCTCGTCCGCGTCCGCTTGGCTCAACTCCACGTTCTCGTCATCGCAAACCAGCAGCATGTAGCGCATTACGCCTCTCTTCCAAGTCGTTCGGGGGTCAAGTCTTCCATCGACGACTGCCGGGCCGGAACCTCGGGCGGCCCCGGCCCGGCCAGCGGCTCGCTACGGTGCGACGAAGAAGATCACCTGCTCCTCGACGATCTTCTGGCTCTCGTTAAGCCGGTAAAGGCGCGCACCGTGAAGCGTCATCTCCGGCGCGTCCGGACCGAGCTTCACACGCGAAGTCACACGCAACAGCGCATGGGTCTCGTCGCCGACCGCCGAGTTGACCTCGGTCATACCCGGCAGCACCGCCTGGCCGAACTGCACCAGACCCTCCATGTACTCCTCGATCCCGGTCGTGTCGACGCTCGGCGCGTCCGGGTCAACGCTCGTCACGACCACATGGACCTCCGGCGCGAGGCTCGCCCGTGCCCTGTCGTAATCCCGGATAGCCCACGCATCCACGTGCGCGCGGGCCACGACAACACCGGTTGGATCCTGCGCATCAGACATTGCGACCCTCCTTCGGGTAGCGGTTGATTGCTCTTCGCCCCTAAGACGAACCGCAAGACGCCGAAAAGGACACCCGCGCCAGGACGATCCGAGCGCCAGCATGAGCGACCGCAGCCCGTCTCGGCGCGCGCCACAACAACGGGCGCCGCTCAAACCGACGAGCCGGCTCAGTTCCGTCAGCAAGACGATCGACCGCCTCGAGGCAGACGGATTCGTGCACCGCCACATCGACCTCGTAAGCCTCCGGAGCGGACTCGCACGGGACACTGAGGCGAAACCGCCCCTTTTTACTTCGTCGACCCTTACGCCCCAGCAGCCGTGCGAGCGATTCGGCGTCGTCACCGGCGACTCTATAAGCGCGCCCGACGAGATGGTCAGAATTGCTCAGTTCGGGACACGTCTCGGGACACGCTTTCCGAGAACCTGCTGTTGGCAAAGGGGAGACAGCTCTTCTGCCCCTGGCGCAGGCTGCTCTGGTCCGACCGCAATTAGCCCTCGGCTGAGCTCCCAATGCGGAGTGTTGGATCTAGCCCGAAGCGGGAGCCAGCCGCGACTCGGGCGAATTCAGCCCTTTGCTGGACGATGGAAAGCGCCGGGATAAACCGGCATGGAGAAGGAGCGGAAGGAGCTCTACATCGAGGATCTAGCGAATCACGGTGGCCCTGAGTCATGCGTCGGCTGCTCGCGAGGGCGGCGGCGAAGCGTTGATAGGGGTCGCGCGGGCGGGGCTATTGAGCCGCGAAATGGCAATTTAGTTCGGGGTGCCGACGCTCTCATAGTTAGCGGAAGGCCACGTCGTTGGCGGCGTTATCGCGAGTCGCCAGAGGACCCCGCGCGGTCGAAGAACCCAGGCACGCGCGAAGTTCTCCATGCGCGAGAACCGGGAGGTCCCGTGGTCACCCGTGCTGTGGTCGGGGCGGGTCGCGAGGGGAACGCTGAGGCGGTAATCCCTTGATGCACGATCGCGGGAAGTCAGACAGGCCGTAGTACCGGCGAAGCTGCCGAACAAGCCCGGGCGACCGGGGGCGGAGGTGGTGGAGGGAAGGGGCCTGCCCGAGGGGAACACGGCCAGGGAAACACGCCCCGGACTCAGAGCTGGGCAGGGCGTGTCAAGCGATCTGGATCGTGTGCGCCGGGTGGCGCGAAGGGATGGTGGTGCGCGGTTCACCGCGCTTCTGCACCATGTGAGCGTGGATCGCCTGCGGGCGGCGTATCGGGCGTTGAACCCGAGGGCTGCGACGGGGGTGGACGGGGTCACGTGGCGGGAATACGGGCTGGATCTCGAGGAGAACCTTCGAGGTCTGCATGCTCGGGTTCACAGGGGCGCTTACCGGGCGAGGCCGACTCGCAGGGTGTTTATCCCCAAGCCGGGCGGGCGGCTGCGGCCGCTCGGGGTCGCCGCGTTGGAGGACAAGATCCTTCAACGGGCGGTGGCGGAGGTGTTGAACGCGATCTACGAGCAGGACTTTCTCGGTTTCTCCTACGGGTTTCGGCCCGGGCGCAGCCCGCATGATGCGTTGGACGCGCTCGCGGTCGCGATCAAGCGCAGGAGGGTGAACTGGGTGCTCGACGCGGACATCCGCGACTTCTTCACCGCGCTTGACCAGGCGTGGCTGGAGAAGTTTTTGGAGCATCGGATCGCGGACAAGAGGGTCCTTCGCCTGATCCAGCGATGGTTAAAGGCGGGGGTCATCGAAGATGGGAAGTGGTCAAGGACGGAGGACGGGACGGCGCAAGGAGCCTCGATCTCGCCGCTGCTTGCGAACGTGTACCTGCACTACGTGTTTGACCTATGGGCCGACCAGTGGCGGCGGCGGAACGCGCGCGGGGATGTGATCCTGGCGCGGTTCGCCGACGACTACGTGGCGGGCTTTGAGCATCGTGAGGACGCCGAGCGGTTCCTGGCTGACCTGCGCGAGCGGTTCGCGCGGTTCGGTCTGGAGCTGCATCCGGGCAAGACCCGGCTGATCGAGTTCGGACGCTTCGCCGCCCGAGACCGAGAACGCCGTGGTCTCCGGAAGCCTGAGACGTTCGAGTTCCTGGGCTTCACGCACATGTGCGCGAAGGACAGGCGCGGGCGGTTCAAGCTCAAGCGGGTCACGAGCAAAAAGAAGATGCGAGCGAAGCTCAGATCGGTCAAGACCGAGATGATGCGACGACGAGATCTCCCTATCCCGGACCAGGGGCGCTGGCTGGCCAGCGTCCTTGGCGGGCACTATCGCTACTACGCGGTGCCCGACAACAGCGAGGCGCTGCGGGGGTTCCGCGAGCGGGTCATACGGCACTGGCGGCGGGCGCTTTCGCGTCGCAGCCAAAAAGGCCGCATGACCTGGGAACGGATCCGACGCTACGCCGAGCGATGGCTGCCCCAGCCCCGCATCCTGCACCCCTGGCCCAACGTGCGCTTCGACGCCCGAACCCAAGGGAGGAGCCCAGTGCGTTAGACGCGCACGCTGGGATCTGCGCGGGGGGCCGCCAGCAATGACGGTCCCTACCGCGATCCCGGTTGCTCCGGTGCGGAGCAACCCACGAAACCAGAGGACCACTCGGTGCAATGGCCTCGCGCCCGTGACGCCGCCGAGGCCCGGACCTCTAGGCGGACAAGAAATCTCCGTCGTCCAGTCCTCGCGGGGTAGGTTTGAGCCAATAGCAACACGCGTCCCGGCGCTCCTGACCGACCGGGGGTCGCAGCGGGCTGGAAAGGAAACGAGATGCAAAGCGGGGAACCCATCATCGTCGGCACTGACGGCACTGACACGGCCGAGCGCGCGGTGGACCGCGCCGGTGCGATCGCACGCGCCTTCGGCGCAACCGTCCACGTGGTCAGCGTCTACAGCGACGACACTACTCCGCTGCGGGGAGCTGGCAAACAGGGTGACCGAGCCCACGCCCAGCAGCACATAGACCGAGCGCAAGAGAGACTGGCGAAGCAAGGCGTCGAGAGCGAGGCACACCTCTCGGCGCAAGAGGTTGGGCCGGCACTAGTGGCGATTGCGGACGAGCAACACGCCCAAATGATCGTCGTGGGCAACCGAGGCATGACTGGCGCCAAGCGCATACTAGGCTCGGTGCCAAATCATGTCTCGCATCATGCACACTGCGACGTGGTGATCGTCCACACGACGTAGTAGTCCCCCCAGCGAGGCGCTTCCGCCGGGATGATGCGCAGCGCGAGCGCTGTTTAGCAGGTCTTGACCAGGAGCTCTTGCCTAAACGTGTGTGGCACGCCGCTCTTGATCAGCTCCGTTTCGTGATGATCTGCTCGCTCGAACCCGGACGCGCCTTGGAAAGTGGCATCAAGTCCGTAACGTCCGTCGTCGACCGGCCAAATTGCGAGGCGGTCAGGCACCGGTCCTGCCTTGGCGGGCAGGTTGAGATCACGATCCACGGGAGTTGATTGGTGATCGACGACAGCTGCTTGAGGTTCGCGGTCTGACACTGTCGCTCATCGATCAACGCGGCAGTCTCGCCGTCGCTTCCGCGCGTTGTGGGGCATCCGGAGGAAGCGCCGCGAAAACGCGTCGTTGGAGGAAAGCGGGTCCGGACAACCCCAGCGTCGCTGTCGCTCCGGGACGGCAGGGTCGGGGGTGCTCCCTCGCGGAGCCTTTGCGTCAGGCCCGCGAAATGCTCGCGGCGGGGAAGCTCCCGCCGGGCGGCTAGATTGGGCACATGGCAGTTCAACGGATGGATAACGTCGGCATTGTCGTCAACGACCTACCGGCGACGATCGCCTTCTTTCGCGAGCTCGGCCTCGAGCTCGAGGGCCAATCAAAGGTCGAAGGGAACTGGGCAGAGCGCGTCACTGGACTGAGTGACATGCGCGTCGAGATCGCCATGATGCGCACGCCGGACGGCCACAGCCGGCTCGAGATCTCGCGATTTCTCACGCCTCCTACAGTCGCCGATCACCGGAACGCGCCAGTGAACGCGCTCGGCTATCTACGCGTGATGTTCGCCGTGGACGACATCGACGAGACGCTCACGCGGCTCCGTGAGCACGGCGCGGAGCTTGTCAGCAGCGAAGTGGTCCAGTACGAAGACGCGTATCGGCTCTGCTACATCCGTGGGCCCGAAGGACTTCTCATAGGGCTGGCCCAAGAGCTCGGCTGAGCGCCAAGCCTTTCGCCTGGTGATTTGATCGCTTTCCGATCGTCCGAGGGATCCGTAGCCTGCTGTCCGCGCGCTTAGCAGGACCGTCCGTTAGAGCAACCAGATACACATTCCGCGAGGTACGCTGGCCCGACCGAGGTGGCGTTGGGGTTAGCGGGTCTACTGCTGGTTTGCGGCGAACCACGTGTCGAAGTCGACCTTCCCGATTCGGTCGCCCTCGCCCGCCATCAGTTCCCCGCCGTGCAGCTCCGTGCCGTGGTACCGAGCGTGTGGGTCAGCGATGACTACCCGGTTATCGCCGGTGGCGGCGAACAGCCGCCGCACCCAGGCGTCGATGCCCAGCGCCTCGGGCCCGCCCAGCTCGATGCGGCCACGGACCGGCGCGGTGATCGCGAGCTCGGCCACCGTCCCCGCGACGTCGTCGGCGGCGACGAACTGGATCAGCCCGGTCGACAGCCGGACGCTGTGTGCCTCGGCACCTGCCTCGACGATCTGGCGAAGGAACTCGAAGAACTGCGTGGAACGCAGGATGGTGTAGGGGATCGACCCCGCCTTGATCTCGGCCTCCTGGGCGACCTTGGCGCGGAGGTAGCCGCTGTCGGGTAGGCGGTCACTGCCGACGATCGACACCGCGACGTGGTGGCCGACGCCAGCGTCGCGCTCGGCCGCCAGCACGTTGCGCGACGAGGTTGTGAAGAACTTCATGACCGCGTCGTCGTCCCAGACCGGCGCGTTGGAAACGTCGACGACTACGTCAGCGCCCACCACCACCTCTGCTAGGCCCTCACCCGTGATGGTGTCGACGCCCGTGGCGGGCGAGGCCGGCACCGCATCGTGCCCCTGTGCGACAAACCGGCTGACGACGTTGCGGCCGATGAGCCCGCTCCCACCAATGACCACGATCTTCATGACAGTCCTTCTTGTTGTCGGAGATGTCCAGGATCTCTGACGAGCCCTGAGTGCGAGGCAGGCAGGCGAGGCGCGGCAAACAACTCCACGCGCGATTGTGCACTACGCTCCGCGCACGAGTCCCCCCGCGACACTCCTCATGTGGTTTCAGCTGCGCTCGCCGGAGCTGGCCGACGACTTTGAGCGTCTGATGGCGGGGGATCGGGACATCGTCAGCGGATCGCTGGACACGGTGTCGGAGTGGCGTCTTACGCGACCGACGGACTTGCCCGGACAGGCGATCGGTCAAGCCGATTACGTGCTGATCGCGGAGATCGTCGAGGTGGATCGCTTTGAGCAACAGGCGAGCGAACGGGTCCAGCAGCTGGCGGACGAGTTGGACCAGCTCGTCTCGAGTAGGGGGATGCTGATCGTCCGCCCCGTCCTCTGAGAATGGCCCACCAACACAGCTCCAACTCCGCCGGCCGCGCCGATGCCGAGACGGCGATCCCGCGCCATTTGCCGACCGGTCAATGCGGCTTCGCGAGGGGGAGGCGTCACTGTAGGTTCGCTTCGGAATCAACATCGACGGCACCTTCGATCCGGAACGCCTCGGCGACCAGCGCTGCGTCGTCTGCCCGAGGCGCGTAGTGCAGGTTGAGTTGTGGACGTGGCTGTTCAACCCTGACGAACGCGCCGCCATCAGCGCGATCCCCGGCGTCGAGGAGCTTCGCGACCCCGCCCCGCCGCTTACACCCGGCGTTGCATCGGTGTGGATCGCCGTCATCAGGCGCCTCCCAAAGCGGCTGCGCTACTCGCTGCCTGTGTTCCCGGTCTTGCAAGCCCGGTTCCGCCCCGTCTACGCGGACTGAATCGGCCGTCACGGACGGGCCGTGGGGCAAGTCCAATCTTCGCTGTCCTTCTGCTCTGGCCTTCCCGCCGGCCGGAGCAGCACTCCGCGGCTGGCGACGATGTCGGTGAACAAAACGGTCGCGAGCATGCGGTCGTTGACGACGTTGCGGCGAACACCGGTGAGAAACTCCTCGACCTCGTCAAAGATCGCGTCCACGTCGCCGACGAACCAAAGGTGATCCTCGCCCTCCAGCTCGATGTACTTGGCATTCGGGATGCGTTCAGACATGAAACGCGAACTCTTCGCAGGGATAGTGCGATCACCAGCCGCCCCCGAGACAGACTTCTGGGTTCACGAAGACCGAGCCATCTGACCGGCACGGTTTCGGCGAGCCCAGACTTCTGCTCGTGGTCTCCGCCGGCCCGAAGCGGCACTCGTTATCCGACTACCCCGGCGGCGACAAAGGAGAAGTGGCGCCGGCTGTCCTGACAGCGATCGTCGTGGTCTGATTGGAGGCGATTGCGAGCGTGGAATGCGAGGGCGTCGCGGTCGTCGTTGGACACGCCTTGCCTAGACTAGGTACAGGTCGGGCATCGGCGAGTCGCTCGGCGTTGTTGAGATTCGTCCGCTGCAGGAGAGCCATCCAACTCGACCAACGCTGCCGCAATCGCGGGCAAATGCAGCGGTCGCGGCTTGTTCTCGCGGACCGTGTCGAGTCTGCTTAGAAGCACACAGATCTGCGTGTCCGCGCCGCCGCCTGGCATCGTCACCAACGCGTCACCGATTCCGCGCGCGACCTGCGTTCGACTCGCATGCGCATGTCGAGCACGAGTGCGCCCTCGGGCAGGCAACGCACGGGGTTGAGATCCACCTCGACCAGCTCGGGGACGGCGCGCAGCAGCGCGGCGAAGCGCAGGATCAGGTCCTGCAGCGCCACCCGGTCTCTGGGGAGCGAGCCGCGGAAGCCGTCGAGCTGGATCGACACGGCTTCGGAGGCATCGATCAGCTCGCGTGCGTCAACGTCAGTGAGCGGCAGCAGCCGATAGGCAACGTCGCGTCCCAGCCCTGCCTGGCGCCCGCCGAGGCCGATCGCCATCACCTGTCCCAGCTCCGGGTCTCCCAGCGCGCCCACCAGGACATCGGCACCGGACCCCACGAGCGGCTGGACGATCACCCCGCGCCACTCGCGACCAGCCGACCGGGACCGTCGCTCGAGCTCCTGCCAGCCCGCTCGCACGGCCGCCTCGCCCTCAAGGCCGAGGAGGACCGCATCGACATCCGTCGCGTGGGCGGGCGGGGCGAAGTCGGCCTTGAGGACAACCGATTCCCCGAAGGCAGCCGCTGACGAAACGGCCCGCTCGACCTCCGAGCAGCGTTCGCTGACCACGAACCGGATCCCGTATGCGGCGAGCAGAGCCTCGGACTCCGCGATCGGCAGCCAGCCGCCGCCCGCTCGCGGGTCGACGACAGGATGATCGTCGAGCCACGCCGCCACCTGGGCACGGGCGGCCTCGGCGTCGATGCCATCAAACTCCGGCCGCTGCCCAAGCGCTCGGGCGAGCCACTCCCGCCGCTCGACCGCGCGCGCCAGGACGCCCGCGCAGGTCTCCGGGAAACGGAAGTTCGAGACCGAGCTGCCCTGCCGCTGGACCCGGCGGCCATCACCGCCTATGACCGAGGCAACCACCGGCTTGTCCTGTTGGGCGGCGACCTCAGAGATCGCGGCGAGGACCGCCTGCGGATCACCGCCTCCGACGTCGACGTAGTAAGCCATCAGCGCGTCGATGGTCTGCTCGGCAAGGAGCTCCCGGATGCTCGCCGCGTAATCCGACGGTCCGGCGCGGGAGCCGATCGCGATGGAGCTGCCCACCGCCAGGCCGCGCGACCCACAGGCGTCGGTGGCGAGCGTGGCCACGCCTCTCGAGTTGCTAACGATCCCCATTCGGCGCCCCAGCGGCAGCGGCTGCGTCTCGAAGAACTCGGCGGTGTCGAACAGCTCCTCACCGCTGTGAAAACGCATCACCCCGGCGTGACGCAGGAGTGCGTCGACCAGCGCATCCTCGCGCAGAGCCGCCGCAGTGTGCGAGCGCGCCTCCGCAGACCGGACCTCCACCCTCCGTCCCTTGATCGCCAGAATCGGCTTTCGCCTCGCAACCCGCCGCGCGATCCGGCCGAAATGGTCCGGATTGCCGAATGTCTCGACGTAGAGCATGACCGCCGCGGTGGCCTCGTCCTCCTCCCAGTACTCCAGCAGATCGTTGGTCGAGACATCGGCCCGATCGCCGAGCGAGACGAAGCTCGACACACCCAGCCCGCGCACCGCGGCATCACCCAGCAGCGCGATGCCGATGGCCCCCGACTGCGAAGAGATCGCGAGGCGCCCGGCAGGCACCGACGCGCCGGCAAAGGTCGCGCGGAGGCTGGTCGACGCGTCGTTGTTCAGAACGCCCAGCGAGCTTGGCCCTACCAGGCGAAGCCCGGCCGAGCGCACCATCTCGAGCAGCCGCTGCTCTCGCCCCGGGTCGGCGGCCGCGCCGTCGGACAACCGCGAGGTCACTAGCAGAGCGTTGGCACCAGCACGTGCCGCCTCCGCGGCCACATCGAGCGCCTCGTCGCCCTGCACCGCAACCACCACCAGCTGCGGAGGCTCCTCGAGATCGCCGAGACTAGCCGCCGCGCGCACCGAACGCACCGCTCCTTCATTCCGGTTCACCGGGACCGCCATCCCCCGGAAGCCACCGGCGATCACATTGGCGAACAGATCGCCTCCCACGCTGCCCGCTTCATTGGAGGCCCCGACCACCGCGACCGAGTCCGGCGCGAGGATCGAGCGAAGCGACGCAACGACACCCACGTGGTCGCGCTCCTCGATTCGCTCCCGCACCCCCTCCGTCGGCTGGATGTCCAACGAGACCAGGAGCTCGTCGAAGTCAAGCTGGCTGCGCACACCGAAGCCGGCCCGCCGAAAGACATGCAGCATCGCCCCGTTGGTCTCCGCGACCTCAGCGTCGAAGCGCCCAACTCCGCGTGCCGCGCCAATCTCCGCGAGCTGCTCGAGGATCCGCGTGGCGACTCCCTGGCCCTGGAAGTCCTCCGCGACCGTGAACGCGACCTCCGCGACCGCCGGCTCACGCAGCCGGTCATAGCCGCCAGACGCCACAACCCGATCTCCCCGCCATCCGATCAGCACCACGCGGGCGTCGCCATCGGCCTCCGCGTCGGAGCGTGCCGGCCCCTCGGTCCGCACCCAGCCGTGGAAGCGCGTGTAGAGGCTGTCCTCCGACAACCCGTCGTAGAACGACTTGATGGCCTCGTAGTCCTCGAACGTCGGCGTGCGAAGCCTCAGCGGGGTGCCGTCCCGCAATATCACGTCCCGGACGAGCGGCATGCCAGCCACGGTCTAACCACTAAAGCCTACGGGTCCGGTCCACTGCCCGCGGGTAGAACGACGCTTCGCAGCCACAGCATCGCAGCATCTAGCAGACTCGACATCTTTGCGAGGACGCCCGCGCTGACCACTCCATTGCCTGCCACGCTGGGGCGCTCGGGTTCACGCGAAAGCATGCTCCCGTCCTGCTTACGCTGGCGCTCCAGTGCTTGCGCTGGCGCTCCAGTCCTTACGCTGGCGCTCCAGTTCGTGGCATTGCGAGCGTCGCCCGGGCCGCCGTCCCGGTCCGAGAAGCGACCGCGGCTGTGCTACACGGCCGTCGAGGCGGCACGCACTGGCGCCGACATGAGCCAGGCTGCCGCGATGACGAGCACGATGGCGAGGCACTCCACGGCCAGCAGCAGCGGGTTGCCCGCGAGCGAGTCCCGGAACACCCTCGTCGTCGACACTGACCCCAGTGGCTCGATCCGCTCGCCGTCCCCAAGCGGCCCGGCGGTCCATGGTGTTCACGACGCGCTCCCGGCCAGCTGTCAGTTCACGCCACGGCTGCTCGCGGAACGCCGGCGTTAGCCTGAGCAGTTCCGGTCCACGCCGTCGAGGCGCAGCGCACGCCCATGGGAATCTTGGCGATCTCGCTGGGCGGCCCGCCACCGCCGGGACTGTGTGACGCGGGTATGCGCGTTTGCATGCGCAACACCATCGCGCCCGGCCCGGGACGTCGCTACCGCGCTCAGGGACGCTTGCGCGGACGTCCCAGGACGCTTCGGGACGCTTGGGGACGGTAGGGACGAAAGCTCCGAGCCGCACAGGCCGCCCGCAAAGGCAAAGGCTGCTAACTGCCGCTGCCCCGCAGTTTGGTACTCGGTTGGTACTTCGTATCCCTTGAGCCCGGCGTCCTTTGCCGTCAAATCCGCCATGATTACTGGCGATTCTCTTAGCGCGCCCGGAGAGATTCGAACTCCCGACCTTCGGTTCCGTAGTTCCCCATTTGCAGGGCTTTTGCCGTAGACACGGGCAGCTGAGATCGTCTGAGTGCAGTTGACGCAGGTCAGAATTGCTCAGTTCGGGACACGTCTCGGGACACCGAGCCCTGCTCCGCGCAAAACTCGGGGCTGTTGTTGGACGCCCGAGCAGGGCCCTGTCCTGACTGCGGCGAAGCTTTAGGCCCATGTCCGAGGCGTGGGTGTATCTGCTGCGAGCGGGTTTCCCCAATCCCGCCTCGATGAGCTCTGCTGCTATCGGAGAAACGGGCGGTCAGGCGATACCGCTGCTGGTCGATCGGAGGGGCACTTTCGCTTCCTCGCGAGAATGGGCGCACTCGATCTCTGGTCCGCCAGGGTGGGCTAGGGTGTGCAGATGAGCGCCGACGCGCATGTTGGAGCGCCGGCGGTAAGGGCGGGAACCGCGAAGGCGGCGGGCGCGGCGGGGATCGTCTTGTTGACCCTGGCTGCCGGGCAGTTCGTCATGGCTCTCGACTCGACGGTCATGAACACGGCGATCGCGACCGTCGCCAAGGATGTTGGAACCACGGTGACCGGGATCCAGACCGCGATCACTCTCTACACGCTGGTGATGGCGTCGCTGATGATCACGGGCGGCAAGGTCGGCCAGATGATCGGGCGCAAGCGGGCGTTTGCGATCGGGTGCATCATCTACGCCTGCGGCTCGCTGACCACCGCGCTGTCTCAGAACCTGACCATGCTGATGATCGGCTGGTCGGGCCTGGAAGGGCTGGGGGCGGTGCTGATCATGCCGGCGATTGTGGCGCTCGTCGCGTCGAACTTCGGCAAGCCCGACCGTCCGCGCGCTTACGGGCTCGTCGCCGCTGCGGGCGCGATCGCGGTGGCGCTCGGGCCGCTGGTCGGCGGCCTGCTTACTACCTACGCCTCGTGGCGATGGGTGTTCGCCGGCGAGGTGGTCATCGTGCTGGTGATCCTCGGCCTGACTCGCCGCATGAAGGACACGCCGGCGGAGGAGGGCGCCCGGCTTGACCTGGTGGGCACGGCTCTGTCTGCGCTTGGGCTCGGTGCGATCGTGCTCGGCGTTCTCAAGTCTGGAACGTGGGGCTTAGTGAAACCGAGTCCGGACGCTCCCGAGTGGCTTGGGCTGTCTCCGGTGATCTGGATGATCTTCGCGGGGGCGCTGGTGCTGGTCGTGTTCGTGTGGTGGGAGAACCGGCGGGTCAAGCGCGGCGAGGCCGCGCTGATCGACCCGGCGGTGCTGCGCAACCTGCAGCTGCGCAGCGGGGTCATGTCGTTCTTCTTCATGTTCCTCATCCAGGCGGGGCTTTTCTTCACGCTAGCGCTGTTCCTCTCGGTCACGCTGGGGGTCTCGGCGGTCGGAACCGGCGTGCGGCTGCTGCCGCTGTCGCTGTCCCTGCTCCTGTTCGCGGTCGGCGTCCCCAAGCTACGCCCGAACGCCTCACCCCGGCGCGTCGTCCGGCTCGGGTTCATCATGCTTTTCGCCGGCCTTTTGCTTCTGGTCGCTTTGCTCGACGTTGGCGTCGGTCCGGGGATCGTCACCTGGCCGTTGCTGCTCGCGGGCTCCGGGCTCGGGATGATGGCCTCCCAGCTCGGCGCCGTGACGGTCTCAGCGGTACCCGACGAGAAAAGCGGCGAGGTCGGCGGGCTCCAGAACACCGGCACCCAGCTCGGCGCGTCGATCGGCACGGCACTCGCCGGCGCGGTGCTCATCTCCGCGATGACCGCGTCGTTCTTCACCGGTATCGAGAACAACCCCAACGTTCCCGACAGCGTCGTCTCGCAGGCGCACACCCAGCTCGCAGGCGGCGTGCCGTTCATGTCGGAGGCCGACACCAAGGCCGCGCTGCAAAAGGCGAACGTGCCCCCCGCGACCGCCGACGAGATCGTCAAGGTCAACAAACAGAGTCAGATCGACGGCCTGCGCACCGCGGAGGCGATCCTCGCGCTCCTCGCGCTCGTTGCGCTCCCGTTCACCCGAGGGATCCCGACCGTCCAACCCGGCGCCCAAGCCAAGCCCAGACCATCCCCGGCATAGCCACGCGGCCCGCTGCTCGGGACCACCACACTGCTGCATCGGGCTACCAGCGACGCTCTCACCGCGCGGCTGACACCGCTGGATCCGCCTGGCGATTCAGCAGTCGTCGGGAGCGTCAGCGTCCCGCCTTTGGTGCACCTTCCCGACGCTCAGTTGGTGCACCCGAGCCACGACCGACCCGATCCGTCTGCGACGCGTACCGTGCGCGCTTGTGGCAAGTCCGTCCCGCGGTAGCACCCTGCAGTAGCTCCGGTTATCCCAAGCCTCATCTAGGGCTCCGTGAGCTCGGCGAGAACCCGGCACCGAGCTGAATGAGCGATGAACCTGATCCGCCCCATAAGAGGCGGATCAGGTTCATCATGCGTGCAGCGGATCGTACCTATGCCATGCGAGCGGCGGCGCGTGCAGTCGGACCGATTAATGCGCCGATGATCCACAGGAACGGGAAGAAGAACCCGATCCAGAAGAGCCAGTAATGCCCTTTGCGGAAGGTGCTCAGGCCGAAGTAGATCCAGCACGCTACGTATAAGACGCCCAGAATGATCCAGAGAAACGTCATGTGTCGGCCCTTTCAAGCGAGTGCCGAGGCCAGGGTTGGCTCGCCGCGGCTGGGTGGCTGGGATGCAGGATTGCAATGGCGTACCGGCGCGTCGGGAAATGCCACAACACGCGGAGCTCGCTCTTCCCACCCTAAGCATCGTCCGAGGTCCATACGTCATCCGAATGGGATGACGATTCAACCCCAGCCGCCGGGACGGCCCGGACATCAGGGCATCGCGCTGCTGCCGCGACGGCCGGGTGGTCGGGGGTGGGCCGGTCAGTGACCGGGTAGGTGTATGAGGCCGAGGCTGTCGAAGCCGTCGAGCACGAGTTGGACGGCGAGCGCCGCCAACAGGATGCCGAAGATCTTCTCGGTGACGAGCATCCGGCTTTCGTCCAGATGGTCGCTGGCCCGGTTCGCCAGCCGGAACACGCCCACGTCGAGGGCGAGCACCAGAGCGAGGACGCCCAGGACCATCGCGAACACGGCGACCGAGTCCGCCTCAGCTGAGAGGGTCACCAGGGCGACGATCCCGGCGGGGTTCAGGAGGTACGGGACCGCGAGCGGGAACACGGCGATGCGCATCGGATCGCGTCCCTTGACGGCCTCGCTGTCGCCGGCGTCCGCGCTCCCGAGGACCATGGTGATCGCGATGATGATGAGGATGATTCCCCCGGCGATCGATAGCGAGCCGGTCGAGAAGTGAAGAAGTCTGGATAGGAACTCGCCGAGCCCGAGGAGGATCAGCGCAACGACGGTGGCGGTGGTCAGCATCTTGCGGACGATCAGGGCCTTGGTCGCGCCGTCTAGCGGCGCGGTGATCTCGACGAACGGCACGAGGGCGATCTTCGGGCCGATCCCGATCAGCAGGAGCAGGAAGGTGTCGATCACCAGGTAGATGTCGACCGACGTGTGCTTCATCGCGCCAGACTGTCGGCGCTCATGGCGTGGGCACGGCTTTCGGGATTCGTCCGAGGTAGGGCTGGCACGGGAGCCCGCGTACACCTAGCCTTGAGATCGCGAAGACTCGTCCGCAGTCGGGTTGCTGGGCGATGGCGTTGTCGTCGAGTCCCTCGCGCGCGGTGGTCACGAACATCGTCTCGAGCTCGGGCCCGCCGAAGGCGCACGAGGTGGGTCGGTCGGCCGGGAGCTGGATGCTGGCTAGGAGCGATCCGTCGGGCGCGTAGCGGTTGACGGCCCCGCCGCCCCACCAAGCGACCCAGATCCCGCCGTCTGCGTCGACTGTGAGTCCGTCGGGCACGACGCCGGGTTCGTCGCTGCGTACCAGCGTGCGCCGGTTGGTGATCGCGCCGCTGTCGCTTTCGAAGCGGAACGTTTCGAGGCAGCCGGTGCCGCTGTCGTTGAGGTACATCGTGCTGCCGTCGGGGCTCCAGCCGATCCCGTTGGCGATCGTCAGGCCGGTGAGCACGGTGATGCAGCTGCCGTCAAGCTCAAGGCGATAGAGCGCGCCCGCGCCGGGGGCCTCGTCATAGGCCATCGTCCCGGCCCAGAACCGCCCCTGCGGGTCGCACGCCCCGTCGTTCATCCGCACGTCGGTCCGGCCGGCCTCGGGCTGGCCCAGCTCCCGTGCCGATCCGTCCTCGTCGACAAATAGAAACCCTGGTCCGGCAGCCACCACATATCCGCCGGCCGGTACGGGCGCGACCGCGCCGACGTGCCGGTCGAGCGAGATCGTCACGACGTGGTCGAGGGCGCCGTCGGCGGCCAGTGTGCCGCGGTGTATCTGTCGGCCGAGGATGTCGACCCACAGCAGCTCCTGGCGCTCGTCATCCCAGCGTGGGCCCTCGCTGAGCAGCCCGGGCGTCGCCGACCACGCAACCGCGCTTGAGGCGGTCATGCCGTGAGATCGACGACGACTTTGATGTCCTGTGGCTGGCGCTCGAGCGCCTCGCTCCACCGAGTGAGCGGCACCCGCCTGGTGATCATCCCGTGTAACCAGGCCGGGTCGGCAGACGCGAGCGCGTCGACAGCCTGCTCCCAGTGACGCCGGCCGGCGTTCACGGTGCCGAATAGCACCGCGTTGCGCAGCACCATGTTGCGATTCAGCGTGGTCGCGTCCACGTCGAACTGCGGCTCCACGTTCATGATCCCGGTCAGGCACACGATCCCGCCGGTTACGAGTTTCTGGGCGGCCCGACGTCCGACCGCCCCGAGTCCGGTGCACTCGATCACGACATCCACCTCGGCGTCGAGATCCCCGGCGTCTCCCGGGTGATAGTGGGCGCCGAGCGCTTCGACCAAGTCGAGCTTGGGCCCCTCGGTAGCCAAGTCGACGACGTGCACCTCATAGCCCCGCTGCACTCCCAGCAGGCAGGCCAGCAGCCCGATTGGTCCCGCGCCGGTGACCAGCGCCCGGGCCGGGCTGAAGAACGCGCGCTGCGAGATCCGGTCGACCTGGTCCCACGCCTTCGCCAGCACCGAGGTCGGCTCGAGCAGCACGCCCAGCTCGCCCAGCGCCGAGGGAATCGCCAGCGCGAAGTCCGGTTCGACACGCCATTTCTCGCTTCCATATCCGTGCCGGCGGACGATCCCGCGCTCGGCGAAGCGGTTATTGCGGCACATGTCCCACTCGCCGGCGGCGCACGCGGGGCACGGAACCGGGTCGGGACGTCGCACGATCCCGACTACCAGATCCCCGGGACGAAAGTCCGAGCCGGCCGGTGCCTCAAGCACCTCGCCGAGCCCCTCGTGGCCGATGATCAGCTCGCTCTCACCAGGCGGCGGCTCACCATATCCGCCCCCGGCGATCTCACGGTCGGTACCGCAAACGCCCATCCCGAGGCCACGGACCAGCATCGCGCCGTGTGACTCGGCCGGCTCGGGGACCTCCTCGACACCGACGCTCCCGCGCTGGCCTGGCACCGCCGTGATCGCACGCATAGCGCTCACGGTCCCATGGCGCCGGCAGCATGGCGTCACCCGAAACGGGGGACGCCGCCCTTCACCCCGACTCGGACAATCGTCACGATGACTTCCGCGGCCGCCACGAACCATGATGTGGTGGTGATCGGCGCCGGACCCGCCGGGGTGGTGGCGGCGCTTCGCGCGGCGCGACTCGGAGCCCGGACCGCGCTGGTCACCCGCGATCAGCTCGGGGGCATGGCCGCCAACGACGGACCGGTGCCCGTCCGCACGCTGGCGCACGCCGCCCGCCTGATGCGCGAAGCCTCACAGCTCCCACGCTACGGCATCACCACCGGCGAACCCACGCTCGACTACGCGCGGCTGCTCGACCGCGTCCGCGAGGTGACCGACGATGTCCGTACGCACTCACTGCTGCGCGAAGAGCTCCAACAGTCCGGAGTCACGCTTCATGAGCACGCCGGCGCCGCCGCGTTCACCGAACAGCACGTGATCGCGTCCGAGCACGCCCCACGCCTCCACGCCGCGAAGACCATCATCTGCACCGGCGGGATGTCACGCCGACTCGACCTTCCGGGTTTCGAGCTGGCCTGCACCCACAGCGACGCCTGGACCCTCACCTCCGCCCCTCCGTCGATGCTGGTGATCGGCGCCGGCGCGACCGGAGTGCAGCTCGCCTCGATCTTCAACGCCTTCGGCTCACGCGTGACCCTGTTCGAGGCCGCGCCGCGGCTCCTCATGAGCGAGGACGAAGACGTCGCCGCCGCGGTCAGCGGAGCGCTAACGACGTCCGGCATCCGGGTGCTCGAGAACGCCGGGAAGATCGAACGCCTCGAACCCTCCCCCACGGGAGTCCGGCTGATCTATGCACCCGACGGCGCTTCTCGCCACATCGACGCAGCGCTTGCGGTCCTCGCAATCGGCTGGGTCGCCAACACCGCCGAGCTCAACCTCGGCGCCGCGGCCGTCAAGACCGACCCACGCGGCTACGTACAGGTCGACAAGGAGCTTCGCACCAGCGCGCCGCACATCTTCGCCGCCGGCGACGTCACCGGACACGTGATGGTCGTCCACGAAGCCGCCCGCGAGGCATACCTCGCCGCCACCAACGCGGTCCTCGGCACCACGACCGACCTGCCAGCCGAGGTCAGTCCCCTCGGCAGTTTCACCGATCCCGAATACGCCTCCGTCGGACTCACCGAGACGACGGCCCGCAAGACCCACGAGGTCATCGTCGCGACCCAGCAGTTCGACTCCCTACCACGACCGATCATCGACGGACGCCCCACCGGCTTCTGCAAGCTCATCGCCGACCGCCAGCACCACACCATCCTCGGCTGCCACATCGTCGGAGAACGCGCCGTCGAACTCGCCCAGCTCGCAGCAATCGCGATGGCAGCCAACATGACGGTCGAGCAACTCGCGCTCGTCCCGTTCTCCTTCCCCACCTACGCCAACGCGCTCGGACGCGCAGCCATCAAAGCCGCCCGCGAACTCGACATCAACGCCGCCCCCGCCGAGGACCGCCTCTCCGACACGGCCGAAGCCACCACACTCGCCGGCTGAACTCAGCCCGCCACGGCACCCGCCAGGCGGGCCTACACCCTGACAACGCACCCGGAGCCGACCATGCGCGCGAGTGTGACTCTCGTCAGCCACCCGTTAGGGCGCCGCCAGACGGGGCGGCGCCGGCCTTCGGGGTCGGCGTCTGTCCGGCGACGGCGTCATCTCCGCCCGGGGACGCGGCGGCCGCTGGCGCGGAGAGCCGCAAGGTGACCAAGTAGGCGACGACGACACCAACGATGATGAGAGACTCGTCCCCGGTCCCGGCGTTGGCCGTGAGCAATGTGGCGAGCACGATCGCCGCGAGCGGCAGCCGCAGGACCGCGGCGATCGCGGCGACCATTCCAGCGCGCCCGGAGAGATTCGAACTCCCGACCTTCGGTTCCGTAGACCGACGCTCTATCCAGCTGAGCTACGGGCGCCTAGTTGTTTTCTGCCTGGAAATCGACACATTTCGCGCTGGTGACGCGATCCGTGCCGAGGCCCTTGCTGGGCGCAAACCCGGCTATCCGGGTGAGTATGTGTGGCTGAAACGGCCAACCGCACAACCCCTCTCGGACGGGCACTGGCAAGGATAACGCGGCATGACCTAGGGCCGGGGGTTGGCAGGATCGCGGAAGCTCTGCGATCCAGCCAACGGCCGGCGCCGGCGTGCATGTCGGATGCCTTCTGCTCCGCCGGTTGCCGAGAGCATCTGCTACGAGTTCTGCCCTTCCGTCCGAAGTGGCGGTCGCTTGAATGCGGATCGAGCCCCGCTCGGCCGTCCGGCGGGTCGGGGCTCGGCGCCGAGACGGGATTGGGTCAGTCGGAGGCTCCGACCTCGGCTGGAATCGCTCCGATATCGCGCACGTACTGCAGGTTGTCCCCAATGATTCCGCGCCTCGGCGATCTGTCCGCAATCGAAACGGCTGATCGTGATCCCGGTCACCGTGCCAATTCGCCCTGCGGGCGCCGACGGCGACGTAGTGGCAACGAAGCCACCGGTCGAGGTCCCATCGAACGCATCGATTTTGTCCTGGTCCCACCCCTTCTCGATCTGGCGTCGAATCGTCACGACATTCTCATCAGACATGGTCCCTCCTCGTGGTGCCCTGCTGTTCTCGCGACGCCAGATCCGCCCGTCGAGGCACCACACGACGGACCGCGCTGGAGAAAGCGGTCCAGCGCGGACGGGGGTACGCTCGGCGGCCTCCGGCGCGGTTCGATCGACCACCAACGTACGCTCCGTGCCAGCTATACGCCGCAATCAAAACCCACCTGGCGCTGGCATGGTGTAGGGTGGTCTGGCGGTTGCGCGGGGGCGCACCAAATTTCAATCGCCGGGGCGTTCGGCAGGGCCTCGGCAGCGAAGGAGTCGTCACGATGACCGCAGATGGAACGTCGCGGTCCGGGCGTCCCTTGTGGACACCCCGTGTTCTCACCGCGTAGTTGCGGCACCAGCACGGTCTACGACGACACTTCCGCAAAAGGAGACTGAGATGTTGCTGGCAACGACGCAGGTCGAGGACTTCGACCAGTTCCTGGAAATCTTCTCCACCAAGGGCGCCGAGAAGCGCAAGGAGCACGGGTCGAAGGGCGCACTCATCTTCCGCGATCCATCCGAGGAGGATCGGGTCTGGGTGATCTTCGACTGGGACGAGCAGGGCTGGCTGAGCTTCGTGTCAGACCCCGGAGTCCCGCCGATCATGAAGGAAGCTGGACACAAGGGGAGGCCGCAGGCGGCGCAGTTCGCCAGCGAGTGCAGTGCCTGACAGCACCCGCGAGGGGCCGGGGCCAAAAGACTCTGGTCATCGCCCCCGCCAGTACCAAACCCAATTGCCGAGGTCGATAGGACCCTGGCAGCGAAGGAGTGCATGACGATGGCGACAGATCAAAACGTAGCGATCATGCGACGCGCGTACGACGCGTTCAACACCGGCGATATCAACACGCTCACCGAGCTCATGGACGAGACCGTCTGGCACTTGCCGGGCCGCAGCCCGATGGCCGGTGACTACGAGGGGACGGGGGCGACCCTGGCGTACTTCGGCCAGCTCGCGGAGAAAACTGGGGGGACCTTCCGGGCCGAGTTGCAGCACATGGCTGCAGTTGGCGACACCCGCGTGGTCGGCATCCAGCGCAGCACCGCGGACCGAAACGGCAAACACCTGGACGTTGACAACTGCATCGTCTTCGAGCTCAAAGACGGCCGGGTGATTGACGGTCGGGAACACTTCGAGGACCTCTACGCGTGGGACGAGTTCTGGTCATAGCCCCTCCTGGCGCTCCGGCACATCGCGGCGGTTCGCGGCTCGGCACAAGTCGAGCCGCGACGCGCAGCCGCCTTTGAAACGCCGCAAAGCACGCTGTCACAATCCCACGGCGCGGGCGACGCCAGACTGACGCTGGCACCTGGATTTGCAGAAGTTCGCCGTGCCCGACAACCTCGCTGGCACGGAACCACGGATGAAGTCTTGGACTTCCAGCTCAGACCCTCAATCCTCAGGCGGCTCGTATTCCCACGGATTGAGGAGCGGGACGTCGCAGCCCCGAAGGTCCTTGGTCTTACGTGTCACAACGGTGAGGTCGTGCACGTGGGCAGTAGCGGCAATCAGGCTGTCGATGGTGCTGCGACTGGCGGTGGCGTTCAACCGCCCCCATTGGTCGGCGACACGCACGTCGACCGGCAGGATGCGGCCGGCGAAGCGAGCGCGCAGCTCGCCGAGCCAGCGCACGAACAGGTCGGCCTGGGCGTCATCGCGGCTGCGCAGACGGTCGATGCCGGTGCGGATCTCCCCGAGGGTCAGCACGCTCAGATGAAGCTCGGCATCGTCGACGGTGTCGGCCCAAGCGCGAACATGCGGATCGCGGCCGCGACGGATCTCCGAGACCACATTCGTATCCAGTAAAAAACTCAAAGCTCGACGTCTCGACCCCGATCGCTGGTTCGGCGGAGATCGAGCAGATGGAAGTCCGGAGCCGAGCGGATGAACTCAACCAGGCTCGGTCCGTCTCCGCGGAGGCGTTCGTACTCCTCGGCCGAAACCACGACGACCGCGTCCTTGCCGTGCTTGGTGACAACTTGCGGGCCGTCGCGGCGCGCACGCTCGACGAGCTCGCTGAAGTGCTGTTTGGCTGCTTGCAGTTGCCAGGCCACGTCTGCTCTTATCGAAGGTTCTGGACAGACTGGACAGATTGTACCTCGCCAGAGGCTTTGCCGGGGCAATGTCGATAAGGTCGGCGCGGTCGCGATGGCTGCTCGCCCGTGCATCGTCCGATTGACGCCTCGGCGGCGCCGCTCCACCGCACGGTGATGGCCTCGAGACCGCTGACCGAGGGCGTGCTCGAGCGCGTGCTGGACTCGGTGCCCCCTGCCGCCGGGGCCGAGGTGATGGGCACCGGGATCGTCTCGGTGGCACTGTCGCTCGATGGCCACGAAACGCTCTCGAGGATCCTGCTTGTCGTGGCCGCCGTCATGTGGGTGACGCTGGCGGTGCTGGTGCCGCTGCGGGCCCGGCACGACCCCGCCCGCTTCCACGCCGACGTGCGCACGCCGCCGGCGCTGACATCGGTCGCCGGCACGGCCGTGCTGGGCACGCGGTTCACGCTGCTCGGCTGGACGTGGGCAGGCATCGGGCTGTTGGTGATCGCGCTCGTCCTGTGGGCCGTGCTATTGACCCCGGTGCTGAGCAACTGGAAAACGCCGACGGTGGGGGCGTCGCTGGTCCTCACGGTGTCCACGGAATCACTGGCCGTGCTCGCCGCCACGCTGTCCGTGCCCGAGCACGCCGACTGGTTGCTGGTCATTGCGCTGGTGCCGTTCGTGCTCGGCCTGTGCTTCTACGCCTTCGTGATCTTCCGGTTTGATTTCCGACAGATCGGCAGGGGCCACGGGGATCACTGGATCACCGGCGGCGCGCTGGCGATCTCGACGCTCGCCGTGGGGAAGCTCACCGCCGAGGCAAAGTCGCTGGCGATCCTCGGAAACGGAGGCGGGATCCTCAGGGACCTCGCGGTGATCCTGTGGATCCTGACCATGCTCTGGCTCCCCCTGCTGCTGCTGGGCGAGGTGCTCCGCCCAAGGCTGCACTACGACGTGCGCCGCTGGTCGACCGTGTTCCCGGTCGGGATGTACGCGGCCTGTAGCTTCGTGGTCGGGGCGGTGGCGCACGCCGGCGGGATCACCAGCTTCGCGCAGGTGTGGGTATGGGTCGCGCTGGCCGTCTGGGCGGTGGCGTTCGCGGCGTTGCTGTGGCGCACGGAGGCGATCGTGCGCGACGACGGCGCGGCCCACCACCCGCGCGGTGGCGACGAGCATCGCTCCGGCGCCCCCGCCCCCTGACCCTAATCGAGCGCGGACGCCGTCAGCGACCAGCGGCGGACCGCCCGCGCTTGCTCGTCGCTCAGCGAGATCGTCGTGAACGTGCCACAGCGCTCACAGAAGATGCGCAGCTTGTTGTCGACGATCCGCTGTGCCGAATCGTGGGGATCGAGGTGACCGCAGCCTGCGCAGGCGAGCTCGGCGGCGATCCGCACGCTTGTGTCACCAGGGCTGAACCTGGCCGTGTGAGTTATCTGGGCCATCAACCTCCTTTTGCGCGGCCCGGGTCAGTGTGCGTGGGCTCTAGTTGAGGTGACGCCGGCCGTAACGCCGACCAGCACCAACAAGCATCCGGCGACCAGGAATGACACCCAGAGAGTGACTCCCAGAATCGGATACAGGACGATAAAGGCGATGCCCGCCGCGATCAGCGCGGCGATCCCGCTCAGAACGCTTGACATAACTACTCCTTCCGTTCGCTTCCACCTGTCGGCTACCCGCCACGATTCTCGACAGCCGCCGATGGTTCGCACGGTGACGCTCCTGCGGGTCAGCGGGCTATCTCCGCGGCCGGCGGGCTCGCCGCGCGGCCGGCGCGGGTACTGATATGGGTGGAGATGAACGGTTTCCCGACGATCGAGCGTGTGCGTCAGGCCAGGCCCAGGCTGATCGCCGCCGCTGGCGGCGGCCGGCGGATACGGGTGATCGTCCTGTTGTCCTGCGTGCTGGCCCTCGACAGCGCCGACCTCGGCACGCTGGGCGCCGTCGCCGCCGAACTCGAACGGGCCCTGCGGATCGACGATCTCCAGGTGGGGATCCTGGCCTCGGTGGTTTCGCTGACCGCGGCCGTGGCCACGCTGCCGGTCGGCTGGCTGACCGACCGCGTGCCCCGGGTTCCCCTGCTGGCCGGCAGCATCGCGCTGTGGAGCGTTGCCATGCTCGCCAACGGCGCCGCCCGGTCGTTCGAGATGCTGCTCCTCACCCGGCTCGCGCTCGGGGCCGTGCAAGCGACTTCGGGGCCCACGCTGGCGTCGCTGACCGGCGACCTGTTCCGCGTGCGCGAGCGCGCCCGGATCTTCGGGTTCATCCACGCCGGCGAGTTGCTCGGCGCCGGCTTCGGCTTCGTGATCAGCGGTGAGATCGCGGCCGTCCTGTCGTGGCGGTGGTCGTTCTGGATCCTGGCCGTGCCGGGATTCGCGCTGGCGGTGGCGCTGTGGCGCGGGCTGCCGGAGCCCGAGCGGGGCGGGGGCAGCCGGCTCTCGCATCCCGAGCTTGACCGCGACGGCGAGGAGATCGTCCACCGGCTGGTGCGCGAGCAGCACGTCGAAGCCGATCCCGATCTGGTGCTGAACGCCGATTCGAGTTCGCTCTCGCCGCGGGCGGCGGTTCTCTACCTGCTGCGGATCCGCACCAACGTGCTGTTGATCATCGGCTCCGCGCTCGGGTACTTCTTCCTCGGGGGCGCACGCACGTTCGGCGTGATCTTCTTCCGCGGCCACTACCACCTCGGCCAGGCCACGGCCACCGCCGCCTCGGCGGTGCTCGGGCTCGGCGCCCTGGTGGGCGTGCTGCTCGCCGGCCGGCTCGCCGACCGGCTGCTGAACCGCGGCCGCCTGAACGCGCGCGTCGTGGTCGCAGGCGCCGCGTATCTCGCCGCCGCGCTGCTGTTCGTGGTGCCGATCGTGACCGCCTCGATCCCGATCGCGCTGCCGATCTACGTGGTGGCCGCCGCCGCTCTGACGGCGCCGAGCGCGCCGGTCGACGCCGCCGTGCTCGACGTCATCCCCGCCTCAATGTGGGGCAGGGCCGAGGGCATCCAGACCGCGCTCCGGACGCTGGCGATGGCGCTCGCGCCGGTGCTGTTCGGATTCCTGGCCGACCGGCTCGGTGAGACGGGCGGGCACAGCTTCGGGCAGGGGACATTCGGCTCCGGCGCGCAGTCGGGTGCGCAGGGGCTCGAGGTCACCTTCCTGATCATGCTGGTGGCGTTGGCGATCGCCGGCGCGGTCCTGCTGGTGGCCCGTCGCAGCTACGCCCGCGACGTGGCCACCGCGATCCAGTCCGACGACTCTCAGGCGGCGGCGAGCTGGTCTCGCTTCCCCGCCACCCCGTCGAACAGCTCCCGGAAGGACTTGGCGAACTTGTCGACGCCCTCTCGCTCCAGCACCGCTACCACATCGTCGTAGTCGACGCCCGCGGCCGCGAACTGCTCGAGCGTTCGGCGGGCACCGTCGAGGTCACGCTCGAGCGTGTCCTCCACACGACCGTGGTCCTGGAACGCCTCGATCGTCTCTCGGGGCATCGTGTTGACCGTGTCCGGGCCGATCAGCTCCTCGACGTAGAGAACGTCCCGGTAGTCCGGGTTCTTGGTCGAGGTCGACGCCCACAGGCACCGCTGTGGCGAGGCGCCGGCCCGCTCGAGCTCGTCCCACTCGGGGCCGCTGAACAGCTCCTTGTAGGTCCGGTAGGCGAGCTTGGCGTTGGCGATCGCCAGCGTGCCCTTCAACTCGTCGTGTCCTCCGATCTCATCCAACCGCCGGTCGGCCTCCGTATCGACGCGCGAGACGAAGAACGAGGCCACCGAGGCGACCGACGAGAGATCGCCGCCGGCCTCGCGCAGCCGGCGCAGGCCGCGCACATAGGCCTCGGCGGCCTCCCGATGGCGCTCCAGCGAGAACAGCAGGGTCACGTTGATCGGGATCCCGGAGGCGATCGACTCCTCGATCGCCTCGAGGCCGGGCTCGGTGCCCGGGATCTTCACGAACAGGTTCGGCCGCTCGATCATCGCGTGCAGTCGCCGAGCCTCCTCGCTTGTCGCCTTGGTGTCGTAGGCAAAGTTCGGGTCCACCTCCAGCGAGACCCAGCCGTCCCTGGTCCTCTCGCCGCGGTCCCACACTTCACGGAGCACGTCGCAGGCGTCTCGGATGTCCACCTGGGCCAGCGCCAGGAACACCTTCTTGGGATCGGTCTCGCTCTTCAGCACCTCGCCGAGCTGCTCGTCGTAGGCGTCGCCGTCGGTGATCGCCCCTTGGAAGATCGTGGGGTTGGAGGTGACCCCGAGGATGCCGTCGCCGACCAGCTTCGCCAGGTCCCCGTCGCGCAGCAGGGGCCGCGAGAGGTAGTCGATCCAGGGACTCTGGCCGTGCTCGGCCAGCTGCTTCAGGGGGCTCGCCATGGCCGTCTCCTTTCAATGGTTTCTCACTGATCGATGATGGCATGCCGATTGCCGGGGCCGGCGGCGCAGCCAGCGGACAGCACCCACATGTAGGTAGTACCCGTTTCGAGGCCTATGCAAGAAGTAGACATCCTGTGGCGTCTGGGGCTCGCGCTCGTGCTTTCCTCAGCGATCGGAATCGAGCGCGAGACCCGGCAGAAGAGCGCCGGTCTGCGCACGTATTCCCTGGTCGGGGTCAGAGCCGCCGCCTTCATGCTGGTGAGCGCCTATGGCTTCGGCGACGTGCTCGGGGGCAGTCACGTCCAGCTCGACCCCTCCCGCGTGGCGGCCCAGATCGTCTCGGGGATCGGCTTCATCGGCGGTGGCATCATCTTCGTGCGTCGCGACGCCGTCGTGCGGGGGTCTCACCACTGCCGCCGGGGCGTGGGTCACCGCCGCCGTCGGAATGGCCTGCGGGGGCGATCTGCCGCTGGTGGCGCTGACCACGACCGTGATCTACCTCGTCGTCGCCTACGGCTATCCGCGACTCGTCGACCTGTCGATCGAACACGACCACGGCCACGGCGGCAACGGCGCGCACCGATCGTCCGTGACCGTCGACATCGAGTTGCGCGGCCAGGGGTCGATCGCCGAACTCGCCGCGGAGCTGGGCGAGATCGACGGTCGATGTGCGCGCGGGCGATGTCAGCGAAATCAACGGCTACCGAGGCCGCGCCCTGCGGACCCGGTTCGCCGCCTGACCCGCGGTCCCCGGACCGCGCGCTCGTCCGTAAGCGGTCTGACGGCGGACGCTTCCCAGGTGCCCTTCGGGTGGTAGGCGAGCACAAACACTTCGTCCCGCCCGGGCCGACCACCGGGCGGGACGTCCACTGCGGTCCGGCCTGGGCCGACCACCAGGCGGGACTTCCACGGCGCCGCGGGGTGGCGTCAGAACTCGAACCGGCGCCCTGGATCCAGACCGCAAGCGCGGCATATTCCAGCGGTGACCGACGATAGGAGTTAGATGACGACGATTGACTTGGGGGCGCGGATCCCGGACGGCCAGCGATCCTCGGCCAGCCCCTGGGACAGACGCCGACGACGCGCGCGAAGGCACCAAGAGGCGCTGATCCAGGCGGAGATCAGACGGATGGCGCACCTTCTGCGGCCCTACCGGGTGTTGACCTCGGACGCGCTCCAGCGGCACGCCGGCACCGCGCGGTAAGCGCGCGAACGCCCCCACGGAGCCGCCGCCGTCCGATCGCCCTTACCGGGTAAAAGACGGGCGTGCGAGCGCACACAGCCCCGCGACCATCTATGCCCTCGTCGTCCACTGGGACGCCAACGGCGACGCCGCCCGAGCTCCGGACGGCGGGCGAGCACCCGGCGGGCACGGAGCGGGGCGTCGCGCGGATCGCCGAAGACGCGTTCGGCACCGTGGCCCACGGAGCGTTGGCGCACCTTCCGGTCGCCGTGCGCTTCTGGGACGGAAGCGAGCTCCGGACGAAGACCGCGGATGGAACGCCATCGATCGTCGTGCGCGACCCCGCCGCGATCTCCCGGCTGGTGCGCCAGCCGAACGAGCTCGGTCTCGCGCGCGCCTGGATCGCCGGTGCGCTCGACGTCGAGGGAGAGCTCGAGCCGCTGCTGGCCCTTCGCCACCAGGTCCGGCGGCTGCGGCTCAGCGGCGTCGACCGGCTGCGACTCGCCGGCGCCGCGCTGCGCGCCCTCGGCCCGGCGGCGATCAAGTCGCCGCCGATCCCCTCGATCGAGGCCCGTCTGCGGGGCCGCGCCCACTCGCTCACGCGGGATCGGGCCGCGATTCAGCATCACTACGATGTCTCCAACCGCTTCTACGGGCTGCTGCTGGGGCCGAGCCTGTCGTACTCGTGCGCGTACTTCCGCTCGGCGGAGGACTCGCTCGAGGCCGCCCAGGAGCACAAGCACGAGCTGATCTGCCAGAAGCTGGGACTGGGTGCGGGCCAGCGACTGCTGGACATTGGATGTGGATGGGGTTCGTTGCTCTTGCACGCCGCCCGCCGCCACGGCATCACGGGCGTGGGCCTCACGCTCTCGGAACTCCAGGCCGAGCTGGCCCGGGAGCGGATCCGGCGCGCCGGGCTCTCGGATCGTCTCGATGTCCGCGTGATGGACTATCGGCGGCTGACCGACGGGCCCTACGACAAGATCGCCAGCATCGGGATGTACGAGCACGTCGGAATCGCGCATTACGGCGAATACGTGCGAGCCGTGAAACGCCTCCTGCGACCGGGAGGATCGTTCCTCAACGCCGGGATCGCGCGGCTGCTGTCGGCGCCGCCTGACGGCCTCACCTTCACCAACCGCTACATCTTCCCCGACGGCGAGCTTCACCCGGTGAGCGCCCTGCTCGAGGTGCTGGAGCGGGAGGGACTCGAAGTGCGCCACGTCGAGTCCCTGCGGGAGCACTACTCGCTGACCCTGCGCCGCTGGTACGAGAACATCACGTCCCATCGTCGCGAGGCCGAGGCCGAGCTCGGCCCGCAGCGGGCCCGCGCGTGGCAGCTCTACATCCTGGGCTCCGCGCTCGCTTTCGCCGATGCGGAGCTGAGCATCTACCACGTCCTCTGCCGGCATCCCGGCGCTCAGCCCTCCTCGACGGCCGGGGTGGCCGTGAATGGGCGCGATCGCTCGCCCTGAGTGAGCGCCATAACCGCCGTCCTGAGCGCCATAACCGCCGTGCTGAGCGGGGATACGGAACCGGTTCGAACACTGACCGATGCGCGGTGGCGGACATTGGCGGCGGGTAGCCCGCCAGCAGGGTGATCGTCGAGCGACAAACGAGGAGTGAGCATGGCCCGCAGCCAAACTGCGTCTGACCAGCTGGTGGAGCGCCTGATCGAGTGGGGCATCGACACCGTATTCGGTCTTCCCGGAGACGGCATCAACGGCGTCATGGAGGCGCTCCGTACCCATCGCGAGCAGATCCGCTTCATCCATGTCCGCCACGAGGAGACCGCGTCGCTGGCGGCGTGCGCGTACGGGAAGTTCACCGGCCGGCCCGCCGCCTGCCTCTCGACCGCGGCCCCCGGCGCGGTCCATCTGATGAACGGGCTCTACGACGCCCGCATCGATCAGTCGCCGGTGATCGCGATCACGGGCATGACCTACCACGACGTGATCGGCACCCACTACCTCCAGGACATCAACCACGACTTCGCGCTCAACGATCCGTGCGTGTACAGCCAGCGGATCATGGGGGAGGCGCACGTCCTCAACGTGGTCGACATGGCGGTCCGCTCCGCGATCGCCCAGCGGGGGCCGGCGGCGATCGCGTTTCCGATCGACATCCAGTCGGGTGAGGCCGTCACCGGCGATCGGTCGATCAAGAACATCGAGGGCCACGGTGCCGTGACCGCGATCGACGGCCGGCGGCTGCCGCCGCCCGAGCGGCTCGAGCAGGCGGCGCAGACGCTGGCCAGAGCCTCGCGGCCGGTGATCTTCATCGGCGCCGGCGCTCGCGGCGCGGGCGACGAGGTCGAACGGGTGGCGGAGAAGCTGGGCGCTCCGATCGTCAAGGCGATGCTGGGCAAGGACGCCGTGCCCGACGACAGCCCGTATTGCCTCGGCGGTTACGCGCTCGTCGGCACGCGTCCGGCGCAGAACGCGCTCAAGGGGTGCGACGCGATCCTGATCGTCGGCAGCTCCAGCCCGTACATCGAGTTTCTGCCCGCGCCCGGCTCGGCCGCCGGGGTCCAGATCGACGACCGCCCCGAGCGGATCGGGCTCCGCTACCCGGTGCAGGTCGGCCTGTGCGGCGATGCCAAGCTGACGCTGCGGGAGCTCGAGCCGCTGCTCGAGCGACGCGGCGACCGCTCGTTCCTAGAGCAGGCCCAGGCCGAGATGCGCGACTGGCGGGCGCTGCAGGCAGAGCGCGCCGAGGCTCACGACCGGCCGATCAAGCCCGACGCAATCCCCTTCCACCTCTCGGCCGCGCTGGCCGACCGGGCGATCCTGTGCGGCGACTCTGGAACCGTGACCACATGGGCGGCGCGGACCGAGCTGCGCCGGGGCCAGTTGTTCTCGTTCAGCGGCACGATGTGCTCGATGATGGCCGCGCTGCCGTACGCGATCGGCGCGCAGGTCGCCTACCCCGATCGCCAGGTGGTCGCGCTCACCGGGGACGGGTCGCTGACGATGATGATGGGCGAGCTGGCCACGCTGGCCCAGTACGCGCTCCCGGTCAAGGTCGTGGTGATGCGAAACGACGTGCTCGGGTTGATCAAGTGGGAGCAGATGGCGTTCCTCGGCAACCCGCAGTACGGCGTCGAGCTCGCCCCGGTCGACTTCGCCAAGGTCGGCGAGGCGTGCGGGCTGACCGGGGTCCGGATCGAGGATCCGGCCCGCGCCGGCGATCAGCTGCGCGAGGCGCTCAGCCTCGACGGACCGGCAGTGATCGAGGCGATCGTCGATCCGCACGACATGCCGATGACCCCGACGATCAACACCGAACACGCCAAGGGATTCGCCTGGGGCCTGGCCCGGGGCGAGCCCAACCGCGAGCAGATCGCGCTGACGATGTCGCGGGTGCTCGCCCGGGAGATGGCCTACTCGACGAGCCCCGCCGGCGTGCTGACCCGAGCGCGGGATCGCGTCGTCGACAAGCTGCCCGGCGGCGACGGGCACGCCGGCAACGGAGATTGACGGAAATCGAACCAGTCAGATCAAAGGAGGTAAGCAATGGCTACGTATTCTGAAGCCGCCACGGGCCCGCGGACGACCGTGCCCCAGCGGCGCGGCGTCAAGGCGGCGGAGGTGGGTCCGGCGAGATTCGTCTCAGAACCCGCCGCGCTCGGCCTGGCCGCATTCGGCCTGACCACGATGGCGCTCAGCTTCATCAACGCCGGGATCCTGACCAGCAAGATCCTGCCCGTGGTCGGGGCGCTGGCGCTCGCTTACGGCGGGCTGGTGCAGCTGCTTGCCGGGATGTGGGCGTTCATCAAGAACGACACCTTCGCGGCGGTGGCGCTCAGCTCATATGGTGGCTTCTGGATCTCGTTCTACCTGCTTCAGCACACGTTCCTGAAGCAGATCCCAGTCGCCAACCAGAAAGAGGCGCTGGCGCTGTACCTGTTCGCGTGGGGGGTGTTCACGTCCTACATGTGGATCGCCTCGATGCGCGTCAGTCTCGCCGTGCAGTCGGTGTTCATCACGCTGGTGCCGACCTACGTTCTGCTCGGCCTTGGCGACGCCCTTCCGTCGACGCTGCTGTACCACATCGGCGGCGCGTTCGGGATCGCCACCGCCGCGTGCGCGTGGTACGTCTCGGCGGCGATCGTCTTCAACAAGACGTTCCGCCGCGACATCCTGCCGATGTTCGAGGCCCGCTCCGTTCAGCAGGACGTCGGCGCTTGAGCGGCGGAATAACGGTTGACCCGGCCGAGTCGCTCTCCGGCGTACCTGCTGGCGTTGGCGTTGGCGGCGGGCTTCGTGGACGCCGTCAGCTATCTCGGCCTCGGCCGGGTCTTCACCGCGAACATGACCGGCAACACCGTGCTGCTGGTCGTGGCGCTGGCAAGTGGAAGCGTCGGCGGCGCCGCGCGATCGGCGGCGGCGCTGGCGGGCTTCTGCGCCGGGGCCGCCTGCGGTGTGGCGCTGATCAGGGTCAAGGGCCGCTGGCCGGCTGTCGCGGCGAGCGCGCTCGCGCTCGAGTCGGCGGCACTGTTGGCGCTGCTCGTCCTGTGGGCCGGCACCAGCGGTTTGAGATATGCGCTGATCGTGCTCTCGGGGATCGCGATGGGCGCGCAGTCCGCCGCCGTGCGGGCTTCGGACGTGCGTGGCGTGAACACCACCTACATGACCAGCACGCTGTTGAACGCGATCGCTCGCGGAGTCCAGCGGACGCGCAGGGTCCACGAGAGCCACGAGGGGCCGAGCCTGCCGGGCGCGGCCTGGGCGACGTACGCCGCCGGGGCGCTCGCCGGCGCGTTCGCCGAGACCGCCTGGCACGCCGGCGCGATCGCCGTCCCGCTGGCCATCGTCGGCGCGGTCAGCGTGATGGCCTTGGGGAATACCAGAGAGGAAGGTTGACCACATGACGATCACCGCAGAGGTCCAGATCGCCGCCCGGTCACAGCGCGACGTCGACGCTCGCGGTCTGGCCCGCGAACTCGCCCGCGAGCTGCGCGGAGAGGTGCGGTTCTCGCCGGGCAGCCGAGCGCTGTACGCCAACGACGGCTCGGTCTACCGCCAGCTGCCGATCGGCGTGGTCATCCCGCGGGACGTCCCCGACGTCCTGGCCGCCGTGGACATCTGCCGCCTATACGGCGCCCCGCTCGGGGCTCGCGGGACCGGCACCGGGCTGGCCGGCCAGACCGTCAACGAGGCCGTGATGCTCGACTTCTCGAAGTACATGAACGAGATCTTGGAGCTCGACCCCCAGGGCCGGATTGCGCGTGTGCAACCTGGCGTCGTGCTCGACTGGCTGCGAGACGCCGCCGAGGAGCATCGGTTGACCTTCGGGCCCGATCCGGCCACGCACAGCCGCTGCACGCTCGGCGGGATGATCGGCAACAACTCCTGCGGCACCCACTCGATCATGGCCGGCGTGACCGCCGACAACATCGACGCGCTCGACGTCGTCCTCTACGACGGAACTCGGATGACGCTGCCGAGCTCGGTGAGCGAGGAGGAGCTCGAGCGGACGATCGGCGGCGGGGGCCGGGTGGGGGAGATCTACGCGCGCCTGCGCGACCTGCGGGATCGCTATGCCGAGCTGATCCGCGAGCGCTACCCGCGGATCCCGCGACGGATCTCGGGCTACAACCTCGACCGCCTGCTGCCGGAGGGAGGCTTCAACCTGGCGGCGGCGATGGTCGGCACCGAGGCCACGTGCGCGCTCGTCCTCGAGGCTCGCTGCCGGCTGATCGACAGCCCGCAGTATCGCTCGCTCGTACTGGTCGGTTATGAGGACTGTCCGGCGGCGGCCGACCAGGTGCCGTGGGTGATGGAGTTCGGGCCCATCGGGCTCGAGACCTTCGACAGCCGGCTGGTGCGGAACGAGCTTCGGCTCGGGCGCAAGCGCCGCACCGACCTGCTGCCGGGCGGAGATGCGTGGCTGCTGGTCGAGTTCGGGGGCGACACCGAGGATGCGGCCGACGAGCAGGCCGAGCGCTTCGCCGAGGCGGTGCGGGAGGGGGGCGGGGGCGAGCACTTCGCGGTCAAGCTCTACGAGGACCCCAAGGAGATCGCCCAGGTGTGGGAGATCCGAGAGGGAGGGGTGGGCCACAGCAAGATCCCCGGCGAGCACCCCGGGTGGCCGTCGTGGGAGGACGCCGCGGTCGCGCCGGAGCGGATCGGGGACTATCTCCGCGACCTCGAGGAACTGTGCAAGAAGCACGGGCGCAAGATCTCGTGCCTGTTCGGCCACATCGGCCACGGGTGCGTGCACTCACGGATCGACTGGGACTTCCTCACCCCCGAAGGGGTACGCAACTATCGCGCCTTCATGGAGGACGCCGGCGATCTGATCGCGAGCTATCGCGGCTCGCTCTCGGGCGAGCACGGCGACGGACACGCCCGGGCGGAGCTGCTGCCGAAGATGTTCGGCCCTGAGCTCGTCGAGGCGTTCCGCGAGTTCAAAGCGATCTGGGATCCCGACTGGCGCATGAACCCGGGGAAGGTGGTTGATCCCTATCCACTGGATTCCCATCTGCGGATGGATCCCAGCTACCACACCCGCCCGGTCGCCACCGAGTTCCGCTTCCCCGGCGACGGCGGCAGCTTCGCCGCGGCCGCCGAGCGCTGCTTCGGCGTGGGCGCGTGCCGCGATCAGAACGCAGTGATGTGCCCGAGCTACCAGGTCACGCTCGAGGAGAAGCACTCCACCCGGGGCCGAGCCAGGCTGCTGTTCGAGATGATGCGAAGCGATTCGCCGCTGGAGGGCGGGTGGCGAAACGAGGAGGTCAAGGAGGCGCTCGATCTGTGCCTGGCCTGCAAGGGGTGCCTGCACGAGTGCCCGGTCCGGGTCGACATGGCCACCTACAAGGCCGAGTTCCTCTCCCATTACTACGCCGGGCGGCTGCGGCCCCGGCAGGCCTACGCCCTGGGCCTGATCCGCTGGGAGGCGCAGCTCGCCGCGCGCGCTCCCGGGCTCGCCAACATGCTCACCCAGCGCCAGCCGTTCGCGGGGCTGGGCAAGCGCCTCGTCGGCATCGCGCCGGAGCGCTCGATGCCGCCGTTCGCCCCCGTCACCTACAAGCAGTGGCTGCGTCGGCGCCCAGCGGGAGCCAGCCGGCTCGTATCCGGCGACGGTGCGCGCCCGGCCACCAGCCGAGGCTCGCGGGGACGGGTGCTGCTGTGGGCGGACACGTTCAGCGACCACTTCCAGCCGCAGGTGGCGATCGCCGCCACCGAGGTGCTCGAGTCGGCCGGCCTTGAGGTCGTCGTTCCGCAGCAGTCGCTGTGCTGCGGACGACCGCTGTATGACTACGGCATGCTGAGGCTGGCCAGACGGCTGCTCCACCAGGTCCTCGACGGGCTCCGGGAGGAGATCCGCGCCGGCACGCCCGTGGTGGCCCTCGAGCCGAGCTGCGGCGCGGTGTTCCGCAACGAGCTCACCAACATGCTCCCCCACGATGAGGACGCCAAGCGCTTGGCGCGACAGACCCATTCCCTGGCCGAATTCCTGGAGCTTCATGCCGAGGACTGGGAGATCCCGCGCCTCGAGCGCAAGGCGCTGGTTCACTTCCATTGCCACCAGCGGGCGACCAGCGACACCGACTGCGACCGCGCGGTGCTGGACCGACTGGGACTTGATTACGAGGTCCTGGACACCGGCTGCTGCGGCCTCGCCGGCTCGTTCGGATACGAGCGCGGTGAGCGCTTCGAGGTGTCGATCAAGGCCGCCGAGCGAACGCTGCTGCCCGCGGCCCGCGCGGCCTCGCCGCACACGCTGCTGATGAGTGACGGGTTCAGCTGCCGCTCGCAGATCGCCCACGGCTGCGACCGCGACGCGCTGCACCTGGCCCAGGTCCTCCAGATGGCGCTGCACGAGGGACCGAACGGGCCCACCACGCCCCGGCCCGAGGCTCGCTACACCGAGCCGCCCGAGACCCAGGGCAATGGCAGCCGCCGACGCGCGGCAGTGGCGGCCGGCGCCGCGGTGGCCCTGGGCGGGTTGGGCGCGCTGGCGCAACGTCACGGTCGCGGCTGACCCGAGACTTCCGGGCGGTTCGCCGGCGGGGGTCCGTCCGCGAACCGTCGCCGTGACCCGGCGGCCGCCACCGGGCAGCCCAATCGTCAAGAGCAATCGTCATCGCCGCCGCCTGCGCGTCTGGCCGGATCCGGTTTCCGGCCACGCGGGGCCAGGAACAGGAGGCATCAGCCATGGCCACCCGAGATCCGAGAACCAGAACCCCAGGCCCGAGAACCACAATCCGCCCGCCTCGGCCGATGGCCTCCGGCGACCCGCTCTACGACCGGACGGCGCCGCCCGAGGCCAGCGGGCCGCCACCTCCGCCACCGAACTGGCGGCGCCAGATCGTGGGGCTGAGCGGGCTCAACGTGCTCGCGGGCATCTGGCTGATCATCGCTCCGTGGGTGCTCGGCTACAGCGCGCGCGATCCGCGGTGGAATGACGTGGTGTTCGGGATCATCGTCGCCGTCCTGGCGTTGATCCGCGTGTCGGGCGCCTACCGCGCGGACTTCCTGAGCTGGATCAACGCGCTGATCGGAGTATGGCTGTTCGTCGCCGCCTTCACCATCGACCACACCGCGGTGGCGAGCTGGAACGATGTCATCCTCGGCATCATCGTCTTCCTGCTCGCGATCAGCAGCGCCGACGCGACCGCCAACATGTTCCCCCGTCGTCAGTGACGGCCGACGCCGGCGAGGTCGACGTAGATCGGGTTGGAGACGATCCACGTTCGCTCGCGACCGCCGACCGCCAGCCGAGCCTCGACCCGGTATGCCCCCGCTTGCGCGACCTCGTGCTCGAGTGACTGTCCATCGGTCTCCTGCACGGTCACGCCGGCACGCAGGAGCCGAAGCTTCGCCGGCCGCGGCGTGCGCGCGCGGAGCACCCAAGAGCCGGGCCCGACCTCGCTTCCCATCGCCGCGGTGCGCCCGTCGGCAGTCCCGGCCACGAAGTTGAAGCCCCCGGCCGGGGCCAGGGCGTCGACGGACAAGTAGCAGCGTCCCTCGCGGAGCGCCCCGTACACCGCGGAGCGATCGGCCCGCAGGTCGTGCCGTGGCCCACGATCGAGCAGGACATGGGTGCGCAGGAGCCTGAAGTACCGCCTGTTCGGCATCGGCGAGAGCACCCGGCCTGCGACCCGGAAACCGCTCTGATGCGCGTCCAGCCCCCCGATCGCCGGCACGCGCCGGGCGGCGCAGAGGCGATCCCACTGCGCCAGGTGCTCGGCGGGCGGACCGTCCATCGCCGCTTCGGGATCGAGCAGGAATCGCAGCACCTGCAGCGGCGAGCTCCAGCGCTCGGCCACGTCCGTGAGCAGGCTCCAGAGCTCGATGCCGCAGCCTTCCGAATCCGCCAGCGGCCACGGATGAGGCCGGATGATCGAGGTCACCAACCCCCCGCGCGAGAACGGATGGGCCGCGAAGGCGAAGCCTCCGGCGAGCCTCACTCGCTCGTAGATCTCGCTCTCGGTCAGGCCGCGGTGGTCGATCTCGTGTTCCAGATCGAATGCCAGCAGGTGGCCGCGTGACGTCGTGACCTCATGCCCGACGAGCAGGAGCACGTCGCCGTGCCAGTCCTCCAGCCCGCGCCGAGCCGCCTCCCGGGAGTCGTGGTCGGTGAGGAGCACCACGTCGGTGCGAGTGGCCCTCGCGGCGGCGATGATCTCCGGCACGGTGGCGGTCCCGTCCGAGAGGTTGGAGTGGACGTGGATCACGCAGGCGAGGTCGTGCGGCTCCGACCTCGGGTCGGTCCTCGCCGCGGTGCCCGGTCGTTCGTCTGCCCGAGTCATCGATTGTTCGTCCACTTACATGCCTCCCAGACGGCGCACGGAAGCTGCTTCCATGCCAGCCAGTGTTCCTAACCCGACCTTGGCCACGCCTGCTGATGATGGCGGGGTGGGCGGCGGCCCTGTTCACGGTCGCCGCGGTGTTCCTGCCCCATTCCCCGGCCGCTCTCACGAAGGCGATCTCCGGATACGGCTGGATCGCTCCGGCGGTGTTCGCGGCTCTGTGGATGGTCCTGACGCCCGCGCTGTTCTCGGGCACGATCCTCGCCGCGGCCGCGGGTCTTTTGTTCGGTCCCGTTCTCGGGACCGCAGTGGGCGTGATCGGCGGGACGCTCGGCGGGCTCTTGTCGTGCTGGTTGGCTCGCCGCTGGGGTGCGGCGGCGTTTGCCGCGCTGGCCCGGCCCGGCCTGTCGCGCGTGCTCGAGCGCGTGAACGAGCGACCGTTCCGGTCAGTGCTGGTGTTGCGCGTAATGCCGGGAATGCCGGCCACGTGGCTCAACTACGCTGCTGGCCTGACGCGGATCCCGTACGCGTCGTTCGCCGCTGCGAGCGCGCTGGCCTCGGCGCCCCGGATTCTGATCTACGCCGGACTGGCCGGATCGGTGTCGCATCCGAACCCGCGGCTCGCGATCCTCAGCCTGGTCCTGTTCGGGACGCTCGGGGTCGTGGGCGTGCTCGCGGCGATGCGCGAGCGCCGAGCACTCGGGCTCGGCCGTCCCTGAGCGAGTTTGCCAGCGACGGGTAGACCATTGGTGTGAACGACGCAGCGGCGAAACGCGATCCCCTGCCGAGGTGGCTGGTGGGCGCGTGGACGCCCTGGCTGCGTGACTGGGCGGACCTGATCCGGCTCTCGTTCCTGGTCGGCGCGTGCGTGCTGCTGCTCGTAGGGGACGTTCAGAATGCGGTCAGGCTGTTGCTCACCTTCGCCGTGTCGCTGGTGCCGCGCCTGATCGGTATGCCGTTGCGGTTCGACGTCGCGTTCGGCGTGGCGATGTCGCTTCAGGCGTGGGGGAACGTCAGCCGCCTGTTCTGGACGTGGGCCTTCTATCACAACATCGTCCACTTCCTGTTGACGATGGCGACGGCGGTGCTCGTCTATTTCGTGCTCGTCTTCCTCCGCTTCGCCCCGGACCTCTCCAAGGAGACGGCGATCCACCAGAAGGCGGGGATCGCGGTACTGGCCTTCGCCATCGGGTCGACCGTCAACGCGATCTACGAGGAATACGAGTGGTTCGCCGACCACGTGCTGAGCGCCCACCTGCTCGAGAACTACAGCCACGACATCCACGACCTGCTCTTTGGCGGGCTCGGAAGCATCGCCGCGGCGGTCTGGCTCGTGGCCTGGGCCGGCCGTGGCTGGAGGACCCGCCGGCCCGTCGAAGATGATCCCCTCGGCGGTCTGCGAACCTCCCTCGAGCGCCGGATGGAGCGCGGAGCACGCGATCCCTCCGGCCCGAGATCACGGGCCCGGCAGCGGCGCCGGCGCGTTTCCACCCCCGCGTCTCCGTTCGAGAGCACCCGCCTGTCCCGCCTCGTGTTCGGCGATTGGACCCGCCTGATCAGGGACTTCAGCGATCTTGCCCGCGTCTCCCTGCTGGTCGGTTTCGCCCTTTCCGCGCTGGCCGGGAACTGGCAGCAGGCGGCCCGCTTCGGGTTCAGCTTCGTCGCCAGCGTGGGCGCGCGCTGGATCGGTTCGCCCCGCGCCTTCGACGCCGCCTTCAACGTCGCGCTGATGTTCGAGGCCTGGGGAGATTTCGCCGGCGCCTTCCAATCCCTTCCCGGCTACGAGGAATGGACCCACTTCGTGCTCGCGCTGGCGTTCGCCCCGTTGCTGTATCTGGTTCTGCTCCGGGCCCAGGTCTTCCCCGAGTTCGCGGACGAACCGCGCATCCATCGTCGCGTCGCCCTGTTCATCGCCGCCACCTGTCTCGGGTTCTGCGCCGGCATCTACTACGAGCTGTACGTGTGGCTGGCCAACCATGCGCTCGGCGCCGACGTGCCGACGAGCTGGAACCGACTCACGGGGCGACTCGGGCTCGATTGGCTGGGGAGCGCGGCCGGGGCGACCCTGTTGCTGGTCTGGGACGGGCTCGGTTGGGGGACCAGGCGCCGGGTCCCACAGGTCCAGGAACACCTCCCCAGGGCGGCGCCGCGCTCGCCGGAGCACCAGCGACGAGGGCGGCCGCACGCCCGTGCGCGGCCACCCTCGAGCGCTGGTCGCTAGCTCAGTTCGCCCCGACCGGCTCGCGCTCGCGCACCTCGAGGTGATGGACCACCCGTTCGGTGCTCACCTCGCGGATCACGAGGCTCGTCATCGACAGTGCCACGTGGGCGCAGGCGCTGGCGAAGATCAGCCAGCGCGCCACCGTCGGCGCGAACACGAGCGAGGCGACGATCGTCCAGCTCGCGACCAGGAAGGTCAGCGTGCCGAGCGTGACCACGCCGAATCGCTCCCCGCCGGCGGGCCCGCGCGCGGCCGAAAACACCATCGCCAGGCCGAACACCACGAGGGGGATGCTGACCGCGAACCCGAGCCACACCGCCGTGGTCACGGTGAACGCGAACACGGCGACGATCAGGAAACCGCCGCCCAGCAGGTTCGCCATGGCCAGGAACGGATACCTACTCTTGACCTCTGACATCGAGAGCCTCCTTTCAGCTCGCATAGCCGTGAGATATATGGCCGGCCGCTGTCGGCCGGCCACCTAACAAGTCCGGTTCAGTGGCGCGGATCTCCGCAGGCCGGGTCGGTCGGATCGACGATGACTCCGGGGCCGGAGGCGTGCTCGGTAGCTCTGGGCACGAACTCCCCGCAGCGGCGGTCGGTTGGATCCTCGAGGTGCTGGGGCACCTCGGGATGCTGCTGGATGTTGCGCGCCCGCTCTCCGGCGGTCGGGTCTAGGGTATGCGGTCTCATTTGCGAGTCCTCCTTTGTAGCGACTAAACTAATCGTATCACGATATCGTTGTCCGATATAGCCCTGGATCAGTCCGACTTCGAACATTTGCTCGAACTGCGCGCGGGGCTCCGGCGCTTTCTCCACTGGAGCGACCAGCAGGCGCGGCGGGCGGGGCTGACCCCGGCAAAGCATCAACTGCTGCTGGCGGTCAAGGGCCACCCCGATCCCGCCGGGCCCACGATCGGGGAGATCGCCGACTACCTGATGCTGCGCCACCACAGCGCCGTGGGACTGATCGATCGCGCGGCCGCCGACGGGCTCGTGAAACGCGGCCCCGACCCGCAGAGCAAGAGCGTCGTGCGGGTCACGCTCACCCCGGCCGGGGCCGCCAAGCTCGAGCAGCTCGCCGAGGTGCACCTTCAGGAGATCGCCCATCTCGCGCCGACCATGCGGACGCTGTGGCAGGCGCTCGAGGAAGCGGACGGCGACGCGCCGCACCCGGCCGCACGGCGAAAGCGTCAGGCAGGGTCTCTTACGGGTCGCCGCTGGTTAGTCCGGTGCCGGCGGGGTCGCGGGGCTAGTCGCTGCCGGCCGCGGGTCGCCGGGGCTAGTCCGCTGCCGGCGCGTCTTCTGGCTCGTAGAAGCGCGCGACCGTGAACCCGATGAGAATCGGCACGTTCACGGCGAAGATGACGAGCGACAGGGTCAGCACGACCAGCGGCCCGCCGCTGAGGTGGTCTTCGAGGAACGCGTACAAGATCAGCGCCGCGATCACCGCGTAGGCCAGCAGCGACCATTTCGCGACGCCGAAGAACCGGGCCCAGGGGAAGTCGGGGACACGCGTCAGCGAGAACAGGTTGATCGCCACCAGCAGCGCCGAGAGTACGAGCAGGGCCACCGCGGGAGCAAGCGGGACGTGTTGGGGCAGGTGCGCCGAGAGGTAGATGCCCCCCGCGACGATGAGCGCCAAGGACGCCATGCCCGTCTGGGTCACCGGTGGCAGCTTGCGCTCGGTCACGCGCTTCCCAGCTTGGTCATGATCACCAGGGTGGCGAGCTGCATGATGCCGAGGACCCCCGCGGCGTAGATGAACCGCTTCATCAGCTTCTCGATCACCGCGGGGTTGGGGCTCGGCTTCTTGAGCTCGATGAGCACGGCGATGTTCGCCGGCTCCAGCAGGCCCAGAGCGATCACCGCCATCACGCCGACCACGATCATGCTGGCGACGACCCAGCCGTGGTCGGGGTGGACGGTGAGGTTCGTGCCCAGCGCCGTCGCCAGCTGCCATCCCGCCGCCAGCGTGAGCGTGACCACGGTCGGCATGATCACAACCATCTTCGGCATCAGCCTGGTGGTGAACTCGATCCGCGCCGGGATCGACATCTTGCCCATGATCGGGCCGAGCACCAGACCCAGGAACAGGTCGATGATCGTCCAGGCGGCGCCGCCGGCGACGTGCAGGAACTCCAGCGGCCACAGCTTGTTGGCCGCGATGGCGACGATCAGCATGATCGCCGCGATCCCGCTCAGCACCAGCCCAACGCGCGGAACGATCTCAAAGTCCGGGCGTGCCAGCGCAGGGGCGCCCGGTTCGGCGCGCCCCAGAGCCGGAGTCGAGATTGCCCCTTCGACCACGCCGTAAATCTATCGGATGCGTGAGACGACGGAGAGGGCGGCTGACGAGGTAGGCGGAGGGGGCGGGATTCGAACCCGCGGTCCGGGGTTGCCGGACTCCAGTTTTCAAGACTGGCGCATTCGACCGCTCTGCCACCCCTCCGTGGCGGGCGCGTGAGGACGATCGTAGCCGCAGGGCGGCGTCCCGGCGAGCCGCAGGGCCTCGTCCCGGCGAGCCGCAGGGCCTCGTCCCGGCGACCGGGTGCCTCCTTTACACTGGCCCCGAGCCTCCGGAGAGGTGGCCGAGTGGCTGAAGGCACTCGCCTGCTAAGCGAGTATGGGGTTCACGCTCCATCGCGGGTTCGAATCCCGCCCTCTCCGTTTCCTAAAGTACCTGCAAGTGTGGTGCTTTAGGAACGCTCAGTAGTTGTGCGCGGGTCGACTGGGGGCGAGTTCGGTGCGATCTCGGCCTTGGGTGATGCCGGTCGATCGGTGGACAACTGCTGCTGCCGCCGCCGGGGCCGCCGGTCAGAGCGCCCGCTGGCGGCGAGCAGCCCTCGCCCGGCGTCGCTGGGGCAGCTGCGCCGTGCGAGATAGTGTGGGCGGCCGGCAGGCGGTGGAAGCTGCATAGTGCGACAGAGCCGGCGTGAGCTGGAAGCGCTGCCGTGTTGTGCATCACTGGTAGGCGCCGCGGGCGCCGGCCGATCGCCGGCGCCGGTTGCTAAGCGCCGGCCGCGGCCAGCGCCGCCTCTGGGCTCTCGAACGCCACCATCTCCACCACCTTGCCGTCTCGGAAGGTGGTTAGGTTGGCGCGCGGGGCCACCTCGGCGCTGGCGGGTGCCGGCGGCTGCATGACGACGACCACGCGCTCACCACAGTCGATCACATCTACCAGTCGGCCGATGGCGCCGCGGGCGCGGGCCACGCGGATGAACTCGATCACCTCGTCGCTGGTGTGGCAGGCGCCCTCTGCCGAGGGATCGCCGCCGTGCCACTGAACGGCGGGGTCCAGGAATGCGCGCAGCGACTCGATGTCGCCGTCGCAAACGGCCTCGAAGCCGCGCCGCGCGATCTCGACGTTCGCAGCGCTCACCGCTGATCGCTACCGAGCCTTCGGCGCGGTACCGAAGACGTGGTCCCAGAACGGGGCGCTGACGCCGTAGCCGCGCTCGTGGTTCTGGAAGTGATGGCGCATGTGGAGCTCTCGCAGACGCTTGCCCAGCGCCGTGGTGGGCCGGTGGTGATGCACGTGGTAGTGGAGCATGTCGTAGAACAGGTAGCCACTGAGGAAGCCCGCGGCGAACGGCAGGAACCCCGGGCTGCCGAACACGGCGTAGAAACCCCACACGAACAGCACGGACAACGGCACGCTGACCGACGGTGGCATCACCAAGCGCATCGGATCGTTGGGATGGTCGTGGTGGACGCCGTGGATGATCCAGTGCAACCGGGCGCCGATTCCCTTTTCGGGCTCGAAATGGAAAACGATCCGATGCAGCCAGTACTCGGTCAGGGTCCAGAACAGGTACCCGCCCAGCACCCACAGCGGCGTCGCCCAGCCGCTTCCCTGGACGATGCCGTACACCAGCAGAAACGCGATCGCGGGGGCGAACAGAATCGGCGGCACCGCCGGATGCACCCGCGAGACCTTGTCCAGCAGATCGGAGTCGAACATCCGGGGGGAGGCCCGCAGCAACTCGCTGCGGCTCAGTCCCTGCAGCTCCTCTGCCTGGCGCGACGCCATACGCCCAAGAATACCCACCGACCGCCGCGTGGTTTCGTCGCGCTGGACCACCACCCATTCCGGTCACCACCCCGGACGGCAAGCCCTCGCCGACCCCCCGGACAGCTACTCCTCGCCGACGTCCGCATCCGCCGGCATCGCCAGCACGATCTGGCTCACCGCCAGCACGATGAAGGCTCGCCGCTCCACTCCCCGGCTGCCGTCGAGCGCGGTGATCTCGACCTTGGTGAGCGGCAGGAAGGTCCGCTCGGAGGCGTTCAGGTAGTCGGTCAAGCGGCTGCGGTACCCATCTCGGGGCAGCCGCAGGATGCCGGTGATCCGGTGGCGGGCCGTCTCGACCACGATCGCCTCCTCGCGATGGTCCACGGCCCGCGAAGATAGCGACCCGGAAGTTGGAGCGGCGGCCGGCTCGATGTCATGCTGAGCCGATGGCCCGCACGCCGCAAGCGCGCTGGTGGAACGTGCGCCGGGCCCAGAACCGGAAGCCGGCCACCTACCGCTGCCCGCTGTGTGGCCGCTACCTCCCGGCCCTCAGCGAGCACGTGCTGCTCGTCCCGGAGGGCGACTCACGCCGGCGCCGTCACGCCCACACCGAGTGCGTGCTGGCCGCGCGGCGGGCGGGAAAGCTCCCCAGCCGGGAGGAGTGGCTGCGCAGCCAGCCGCGGCCGCCAAGCCGCTGGCGACGGGCGATCGAACGCCTGAAGGGTCGCGACGGGTAGCCCCGGAACGGTCGCGAAGGTGGCGCCCGAACGGTCGGGACGGTAGCGCCCGAACCGTCGCGACGAGTAGCGTTCGCGCTGATGGCGCGCGATCTGAAGCTTGGCCTGGCGCTCGGCTACTGGGCCGGCGGGCCGCCGCCGGGGGCGGCGGAATCGGTGTTGGAGGCCGAGCGGCTCGGCTTTGACTCGATGTGGACCGCGGAGGCCTACGGGTCCGACGCGCTGATGCCACTGGCCTGGTGGGGCGCCTCCACGCAGCGGCTGAAGCTCGGCACCGCGATTGTCCAGATCTCCGCACGGACGCCGGCCGCCACCGCGATGGCCGCGATGACGCTCGATCACCTATCCGGCGGCCGCCTGATCCTCGGGGTCGGTGTTTCAGGACCGCAGGTCGTTGAGGGTTGGTACGGACAGCCGTTCGCCAAGCCGCTGGCCCGGATGCGCGAATACATCGGGATCCTCCGGGACATCTGGGCCCGGCAGGGACCGGTCACGAGCGAGGGCCCGCACTACCCGCTGCCGCTCGCGGACGGCACTGGTCTGGGCAAGCCGCTGAAAGCCAGCATCCACCCGCTGCGAGAGGAGATCCCGATCTACCTCGCCGCCGAGGGGCCTAAGAACATCGCCATGGCGGGGGAGCTGTGCGACGGCTGGCTCGCGCTGTTCTACTCGCCCCACCACGACGACTTCTATCGCGAGGCGCTGCAGGAGGGATTGTCGAGGCCGAATGCCCGCAGGAGCAGCGACGAGTTCGAGGTCGCGGCGACCGTGCCCCTGATCGTGACCGAGGACGTAGACGCGGCCGCCGACGCGATGCGGCCGATGTACGCGCTGTATTTCGGGGGGATGGGGGCGAGGAGCACGAACTTCCACGCCAACGTCGCGATCCGAATGGGCTATGAACACGACGTGGCCAAGATCCAGGAGCTCTACCTGGCGGGCCACAAGGATCAGGCGGCCGCGGCAATCCCCAGGCAGTTGATCGAGCAGTTGACCCTGATCGGGCCGAAGGAGAAGATCCGGGACGGCCTCGAGGCATGGCGGGAGTCGATCGTGACCACGCTGCTGATCGGTGGCGATCCGCGGACGCTGCGCACCGCGGCCGAGCTGGTGTTGGGCTGAGGCCGGCGCCCGGGCCGGTTCAGCGATCCGTCGCCGCCCCGGCCGTCTCGCCACCGACCACGAACGGCTGATCGTCGGCCGACACCTGGTCCTGGGCGTTGATCAGGGCGCCGGGTGGCGCCGGCACGGGCCCGTCCAGCAGCGGATCCTTGGTTTCGATCATCCAGCGCTCGAGCCGACCGCGCAGGTTTGCCGCGGCCTCGGCGTACTCCGGCTCGTTGATCACGTTCCGGCCTTCGCCGGGGTTGAAGAACAGATCGTGCAGCGCTTCGCGGCTGACCCGTCGCCTGCCCCAGCCGCGCGCCAGATAAGCGTCCTTGCTCGGGCTGTCGTCGCAGTTCGGCAGAACGGGGTAGGGGTAGTCGTCGAACCGGCGTACGTACTTGAAACGGTCAGTCCGGATCGCTCGTTGCGGTTCGTAGGCGGCGTGATAGGTCAGCTCGGAGAAGATCGCCTCCCTGGCGCCGGGTGGTTCCTCGCCACGGACCAGCGGCACCAGTGAGCGGCCCACGAGCCACGGAGGAGGGTCGATCCCGGCCACCTCGCAGACCGTGGGGAAGATGTCGATCTGCGAGACCAACTCGTCGCGGGCGTATCCGCCGTCGAATCCGGCGCCGCGCAGAATCAGCATCACCCCGATCCCGCGATCGAGCATGCTCGCCTTCGCGGTCGGGAAGGCGAGCCCGTGATCGGTCGTGCAGATCACCAGCGTGTTGCGGTCGAGGCCGGTCTCGTTCAGCTTGTTGAGCACGGCGCCAATCCCGTGGTCGAGCGCGCGGGCACTCGCCTTGTATGCCGCGACGTCCAGTCGGATCTCCGGCGTGTCGGGGAGGAACGGCGGCGGGAGCGAGTAGACGCGGTCGCGGACCGAGCTCGGGGCGAAGAAGCTGCGGTGGGTCTCGAAGAAGCCGACGGACAGGAAGAACGGCTCCGGCAGTCCGTTCGACAGCGCGGCGATCGCCGCCGGGGCCACCGAGCTGGCGTTGGTGTCGACGATCTCGTAGACGACGTCGTAGCCGAGGATCTCGGGATCGGCCGACACGTGCTGCTCGCCGATCAGGCCGGTGTGGTACCCGGCGGCGCTCAGCGTCCGCGCGATGTGGTGGTCGTAATCGTTCAGCGCGAAGCCCCGGTGAGCCAGCCCCATCATGCCGTTCGAGTGGCAATACTCGCCCGTCAACAGCGCGGCCCGACTGCCCGAGCACGACGGGGCGGCGCAGAAGGCGCTGCGAAACATCACCCCCTGGTCGGCCAGCCACTGGATGTTCGGCGTCGGAATCGCGTGGCCATACGGCTGGACGTAGCGGCCGGTGTCGTGGGAGTTCAGGTACAGGATGTTTGGCGGCATCGGTGCGCCCCGGGCCTCACCGGCCGGAAAGCGAGGCGGAACTGGCCCGCCTGCTCCGGTCGGCGGCATCCCGATGGTACGCCGCCACCCACCGATCCGAAAGCGCATCCGCCTGGCGCTTGAGCACCTCCCGTGGATGCCAGTCGGGCGGAACCTGCACGCCGATGTAGCTCAGCACGGCGCGCGCGGCTGCGCCGATGCCCAGCTCGAGGTCCTCATAGACCATTCGCAGCGGCGAGATTCCGTGTTGGTCGAAGAATTCCTGCCAGCCCTCGTCGTCCGCTTGCAGCGTCCGGACGAGGTGATCGATCCCTTCGAACCGGTAGTGCAGCTCGACCGGGCCATCGTCGTGCGTGTGCTCGTGGCGCCAGCGACGCGTTTGCAGGGCCCGCCACAGACTCACCGCCTGGCGAACCTTGTCGCGCCGCGTCACCCAGATGTAGCGGGGATGGTCGAACAGCCGCTCGAGCAGGCCGTACAGGTCCAGGTCGCCGTACTCGGGCAGCTCGCCGGCCAGGTGCTGAAGCTCAGGCAGATTGCGCCACATCAGCTTGACGCCGAACACGCCGTTGTCGGTCGTTCCCAGCTGGAAGCTGCGTCTCAGGTGCTCGCGATAGCTGCGCAGTCCCTGCAGCGAGGAGTGATCGGGCGCTCGCGGCGGCGTGGCGTCGTCGCGGATGCCGGCGCCGGTGCGAGGAAGGTTCTTGAGATAGTCACCCGGATGGGGTGGGAGGCCGGTCTCGCGACGGGCCTCGAAGTATTCCTCCGGACGGCCGGCCACGCCGGTGTCCTTCAGTACCTCGCAGAGAAGCGTGCTCCCACTGCGGGGCGTTGCGCATACCAGATATGACCACATACGACTGATTCAATCAAGCTGACCGATTTAGTGTACTAAGGATGGAGTCGGATAGCTGCGGCCAAGGTTGCCCCGGAGTCTGTCCCCCAAACACGCTCGCTCCGTGCGCCGCGACGTGGTCACTGATGACAATCGGGAGATTCCGCGCACAGCGTCTCCCACCCGGACGTGGATGACCTTTTGCTGCGCATGGCAGCAATAAGTCATCCACGTCCCCGCCGGCGCGCTGGGGGGCGACCGCCGGCGCCCCGGGGGGACGACCGCCGGCGCCGGCGGGGGACGACCGCCGCCACCCCCCGACGGCGCGGCCTGTTACGCCGTCGTCGCCGCCGGCTCCTCGGCGCGTCCCGGTGCCAGCCCCGGAATCCCGTTCGGGAACCCGAGGGAAGGCACGTCCGAGGGGTAGACCTCGTGGCCGTGCTCGGCGGTGTCGCCGATCTCCATGTTCTCCTCGGACATCCGCAGCGGCACGACCAGCCCGACCAGCTTCAACAGGACGAACGTACCGACCGCCGAGAACACGATCACGAACGCGGCGGCAAAGAACTGCCACTTGAGCAGCGTCCAGTTGCCGTGGAGTACGCCGGCCATGCCGTTGGCGATCAGGTGACGGCCCTGGCGGGTGTACGTGATCGCCATCTGGGGATCGGCGAAGATGCCGACCAGCAGGCCGCCGGCGAGGCCGGCGAAGCCGTGCGTGTAAACGACCCCGAGCGTGTCGTCGACGTTGCGGAAGGGGCGCAGCCGGCTCAGGTAGTTCAGCGCGAAGTACACGATCGTCGCGGCGATGATGCCGAGGGCGATGGCGCCCCAGCCGTTGACGTAGCCGGCCGCCGGCGTGATCGCCACGAGGCCCGTGATCATGCCGTTGACGCCTCCGATCAGGCTCGGCTTGCGCCCGGTCAGGTAGTCCCAGCCGACCCACACTAGGAACGCCACCGCCGTGCACAGGTTGGTGTTCAGCACCGCGGCGGAGGCCGACATGTTGGCCGTGTAGGGGTCTCCGCCGTTGAAGCCGTTCCACCCCAGCCAGAGCAGGCCGGCGCCGACGGCGACCATGGCCACGTTGTTGGGGGCGTCGACCTCGCGGTCGCGCTGGAGCCGAGGCCCGATCACCGCCGCGGCGACGAAGCCGGACACGCCGGCGGACAGGTGGATCACGTAGCCCCCGGAGTAGTCGATCGCGCCGTGATGGGCGAAGAAGCCGCCGCCCCAGATCAGGAACGCGTCGACCGTGTAGATCAGGGTGCACCACAGCGCCACGAACGGGATCCAGGCCTTGAAGTTCACGCGTCCCAGCACCGAGCCCAGCATCAGGATTGGGGTGATGGCGGCGAACACGAACTGGAAGTAGACGAGGGCCGACTGCGGGAACGCCGTCGTCCCGACCAGAGGGATGTTGGCCTGGTGCTGCTCGGCGGTGTGGCTGAGCACGGGCCCGGGCTTGCCGATGAAGTTCCCGAGGAAGCCGGAATGGGACAAGCCGTGGAACGGCGAGCCGAAGCCCATCTTGAAGGCCCACAGCACCCAGACGATGAGGACCACGGCGAAGGCCGCGAACGTCAGCATCATGCTGTTGATCGACCAGCGCTTCTGCATCACCCCGCCGTACAGGACCACGAGGCCGGGCACGCTCATCAGTCCAACAAGCGTCGCCGCCGTCATCTGCCAAGCGTTGTCTCCGCTGCTCAGCCAGGTGGGAGCGTTTACCAGCATGGATCTCCTTGTCCGTGAGGGCGGTACGGACTTGTACCGCCGCTGTTTACGCCAGCCAGGACCGAGTGGCCCCAATTTCGCCGTCATGTTCCGCCGGCGCGCCCCAGGCGGCCATAGCCTTGAGTCCAGCGTTTGCCGGAGGGAGTCTGGACATTGGGATAACGCCAGCCCGCATTGAGCGGAAAACGCGCCGCGACCTGGCGACGCGCGCGATCAGATGACCGCCGGCTTGCCCCGTGGCAACACGATCACCGCGCTGCGGGCCGCGTTCAGATGTGCCCGGGTCGCGCCGCCGAGCGCGATCCGGCCCTCGTGGGCGCCGGCCTGGGAGGCGGCGACGATCAGGTCGGCGTCGACCGCATCGCCGGCGACGATCTCGGCCCCGAGTTTCCCGGCCAGCGCCTCGGCGGTCTCGAGGGCGGCAGGATCGCCGTCGGGAGAGGAGATCGCGATCGTCCCGATCGCCGCATCAGCCTGTGTCCGAAGCCCGGCCGGGGCCACCGCGACCGGGACCGTGCCCCCTTCCAGCAGGTACTGGGCCGTGGTACCGGGCTCGACGTGCCCCGGCGGGGTCCGGTAGTCGGACCCGAACGCGATCAGCGTCGCACCCTCGCGCTCGGCCAGCCCCGCGAGCCCCTCGCCGGTGGAGGCGCTGATGACGATATGGCGTGGGAGGTCAGGCTCGGCCAGCCAGGCGGCGCCCTGTTGAAGCCGCCGCTCGGCGTCGTGCTGGGCGATCTCCTCGCGCCGCGGATCGAATTCGCGGGCGTGCCGCACGTAGGCCAGGGCGAGCCTCGCGCCGGCCGGCGCCAGCAGCTTCCCGAGCGCCAGCGCATCGTCGTCGTTGGCGGTGCCGTCGTAGGAGACGATGATCGTGCTCATCGGGAGTGGATGATGGTGGTCATCGGGAGTGGATGATCGTGCTCATCGGGAGTGGATGATCGTGCTCATCGGGAGTGGAATCCTCGGCCAGCGACGCGCCCGGGACATTGGCCATGGGGCCAAGGATCCCGGGAGAGGCCTATCCAGCCGGATCCGGGGGAAGGGTATGCCACGATCGGCACCGTGGAGATCGTCGCGTGCGCCTAGCAGCCCTCGTAAAAATTGCGCCACTGGTCCTCCTCGCGCTGCTTCGCCACCACTTCCACGGACCGTCGCTCGACTACTGGGCCGTGGCCGTGGCCGCCGGCGCCAGTTGGGTGGGGGTTCCCGGCCCCGGGGAACCGGTGTTGATCGCGGCGGGGGTGCTGGCGGCGCATCACAAGCTCGACATCACCACGGTGATCGTGGTCGCGTGGCTCGCCGCCGCCGCCGGCGGCTTTATCGGGTGGCTGATCGGGCGTAAGCTCGGCCGGACCGTGCTCGAAGCCCACGGCCCGCTGTGGCGGATGAGGCGCCGGGCGCTGGCCCGGGGCGACGAGATATTCACCCGCATCCCGGTGGTGGCGATCTTGCTGACCCCGTCGTGGATCGCCGGCATTCACCGCACGCGCACCTCCGTCTACCAGGTGACGAACCTCGTCAGCGCGGCGGTTTGGGCGGCCGGGATCGGGCTCGCCGCCTACTTCGTCGGCCCGGCGGTGATCGATTTCGTCGCCGACCTGGGCTGGGTGACCGGTATCGGGTTGGGGCTGCTGATCGCCGCCGGCATCTTCATCGAGCTCCGCCGGCGCCGGCGCCGGCGAGGCCGCGTGCGCAAGCTCGATGCCGGAGCCGCGCTCGCCCCGCCACCGCCCTCGCCCAAGCCCGCCCCGCCCTCGCCCAAGCCCGCCCCGCCACCGCCCAAGCCCGCCCCGCCCTCGGCCCCGCCGGACCGCAGCCCCGGCTGAGGCTTAGAGATGCGTCGCTGACCAGTCCACCGTGTGGAACGGGACCAACGGCGTGCCGATGTTGAACTGGATCACCTCGTGGGGGAGCAGCGGGATCGCCCGCAGGCCCTTGGTCCACAGCTTGCCGTTGACCAGCGCCGTGATCTTGCCGCTCACGTTCCCCACGCGGGTCGAGCTGAGCGGCTGGCGCCACTCGTCGAAGAAGTTGCCCAGCGTGTAGACGCGGTAGCTCGGCGACTCGACGTGGATGACGCCGTCGGGCGCGTGGGTGTGCAGGTAGTAGATGCACTGGCCCCCCAGGGCGACCGGGCCCTCGGTGGTCTGCTCGACCTTTGAGCCCGGGATCCCGATCCCGCCCGGCAGCGGTCGCAGCACCCCGTTCACGTACACCGCCAGGTGCGCGTGGATGTGGTAGACGAGCTGCTCCCGGGCCCCGCACTTGATCCCGTCGACGTGGTTGGTCCCGGTCGTGCTGGCGGGCGCCAGCTCGGTGCCCTGCTCGATCGGCACCCCCTCGAACCCCATCTCGGTCCCGGATCCCGAGGAGGTCGACGTCTGCGTGGCCGGGGTCGAGGTCGGAGTCGAAGCGCTCGAGGAGCTCGACGAGTTCGAGGAGCTGGAGCCACAGCCTGCGAGCAGCGCGACGCAGGCGAGCGCCGCGATCAGGGGACGAGTCGCCATCGGCCCGAAACGGTAGCCGGTGATAGTTTGCGCAGCGTTATGGCGGCTGAAGACCTGCCGATGACGACCGCCCTCGAGTTCCCGAACCTGACCATCCGGCACACGCTCGGCGTCTGCTACGGGCTGGTGGTTCGGAGCATGGGCTTCGTCGGCGGCGTGTCGGCATCGTTCAAGGCCTTGCGGCGCGGCGAGATCTCCGAGTACACGAAGCTGCTCGAGGACTCCAGGCGCCACGCGATCGACCGGATGGTCGACAACGCGCGGCTGATGGGAGCCGAGGCGATCGTCGCCATCCGCTTCGACTCCTCGGAGATCGGCAACCAGTTCACCGAGATCGTGGCCTACGGCACCGCGGTCACGCTCGATCGCGGCACCGCCGGCGACTGAGCGGGTGCGGCTCAGCGACGCCGAGCGAGAGCTGCTGTTCGAGAAGCTGTCGCGGCATGCCGCGGCGGGACGGATCGGGATCGAGGAGCTCGAGCGGCGCGTGGCCGCGATCAGCGAGGCGCAGACGCGCGAACAGGCCGCGGCGGTGATGGCCGACCTGCCGCCGCTCGGGGACCCCATGGCCCCGCCGGGAGGCCGGCGTCGCTGGGGCCGGGGCCACGGCGAGGCGCCGGCCGCCGCCCCCGACTGGCACCCCACGGCCGAGCGGTTCCGCGATCCATCCACGAACAAGGTCATGCGGGTGTGGCTCGACGGCGCCGGGGGGCGTCATTACGTGGTCGATGACGGCGGATAGCGACGCGTAACCGACGCGGGCGTCGGGAACCCCCACAAACGCCACCGTGATTGCGAGAATCGGCACCGTGAGCGCGGCCTCGATCCCGTTTCTGCGACAGCTGAGCCCCGAGGACGCCGAGGAGCTCTTGAGCCGCGTCCGCCGGCGGCGGATCGCCCGCTCGCGGCCGATCCTGCGAGCCGGGGCGGCGGGCGACGACGTCGTGGTCGTTCTCTCCGGTCGGGTCCGGCTGGTCGCCTACGGCGCGGAGCGGCGCGAGGTGGTGCTGGCGATCCGGGGCCCGGGCGAGCTGCTCGGCGACATGGCGGCCCTGGGGGCGCAGCGGCGGACGGCCACGGTGATCGCACTCGACGACGTCGAGGCGGGCGTGCTGCACGGTGACGAGTTCCGTGCCTTTCTGCGCGATCGCCCAGACGCCGCGCTCGTCCTGATCAGGATGCTGGTCAAGCGGCTGTCCGAGGCCAGCCGCGACCTGGCCGCGCTGGCCACCCAGGACGCCGTCGGCCGGGTGGCCAAGCGGCTGCTCGACCTGTCCGCCGAGCACGGCGTCCCGTCCGCGCGCGGAACCCGGATCGAGCTATCGCTGACCCAGGACGAGCTGGCCCGATGGACCGGCGCGACGCGCGAGACCGTGTCGCGCGCGCTGCGGCTGATGCGCCAGCTGGGCTGGGTCGCGACCGACCACCGCGCGATCACCGTGCTCGACCCCGAGGCCCTGCGCGACCGCTGCGGCGGAACCGCCGCCTGAGAGCACGATCTGCTCCAGCGACCGCGCCTGGTGGGCGAGGATCCGCTCGCGTGAGCCCGGGATCGCGGCGCAGAAGCGGTCGATGCCGAAGGCGCTGAAGGCGAGCACGTGGAGCGAGCTCCGGGCGATGATCGTGAACGGCTGTGGCCCGGGCTCGAGCGGCTCACTCTCGCCGAAGCACTCGCCGGGACCGAGCAGGCCGAGCGGCTCCTCACCGCGGCGCAACTCGGCGCTCCCAGACCGAATCACGCAGAAGATCCCGACGATCGCGCCCTCGTGCACGAGCTCGGTACCCGCCGGCACACGCGCTTCCACGACCGGCCCCGCCAGCGAGCGGACGTCGCGGACGCGGATGGCGCCGAACGCGGGAATCGGATCTGCGCAGAGCACTCCGGACCTCGCCCCGCATGCTCGAGCGGGGGTTCCAGGCGGGTCAGATCCCGCCTGGAACGCCGCTCCAGCTAGGCCCTGGACGGGCGTTGCTGTTGATCGAGGTCAGTCCCCCCACTCGACCAAACGCCCTAACCCAACAGGTACCCCCGGGCCCCCAGGTGCCCCCTTTTCCCCCAGCCAACGGTATGGACACGCGCAGACGCCGTGAACCGCGCTCCCGATTCGAGGTGGTGACCGCGCGTGTCATCTGGCCGGGCACGCTATTGCGCGCGCGCGCACGCGCGGTGAGACATTTGTCACACCCCCTCGGCAGCCACGGCCCGGTTAGTTCCGTCCGCCGCCGAAGATCTGGAGGAAGAACAGGAAGATGTTTGAAGACGTCGAGGAAGATCCCGGCCGCGATCGGGACCGCCCTGGCCATAGGGAACGGGTCGGTGCATGCACCGACCCGCGCCTGGCCGCATGCGGCCAGGCGGGCGGGGGCGCATGCGCCCCCGCCTACAGACCAAGAGGCCTACCGGCCTCAGGAGGTCGTCATGCGGCGGTGTCGAGCGCGAGCTTCAGGACCTGGGCGCCGTGAAGCGCTCGCCGCCCCGTGCCGGCGGCGATCTGAGTCCGGCAGGAGAAGCCGTCGGCGACGATCAGGGTGCCCTCGTCGGCGGCCCGGACGGCCGGAAGCAGCACCCGCTCGCCGGCCTGGACCGAGACCGTGTAGGGGTCGCCGGCCTGGTATCCGAACGAGCCCGCGAGCCCGCAACAGCCCGCTCGCGTCAGCTCGACCTCGATGCCGGCCCGCTCGAGCAGGCCGCGCTCGCCCTCGACCCCGAACACCGCCTCCTGGTGGCAGTGGCCGTGCATCAGGGCCCTCCGGTTCAGCGGCGGCGGCTGCCAGCCCGAGCCCTGGCGGTCAAGGAGCTCATCGAGCGTGAACGTCTGGGCCACCAGCCGCTTGGCGTGCTGGTCGTGGGGCAGCAGCTTGCGCAGCTCGTCGCGGAACACGGCGCCGCAGCTCGGCTCGAGCGCCACCATCGGGGTTCCGGCCTGGATCGGCTCCGCGAGCTCGTCGAGGATCCGGCGCAGCGCCCGCTTGGCCATGCCCAGCATCCCGAAGTCGTACAGGGGCCGGCCGCAGCACAGCCGGCGCTTGGGCAGCTCGACCGCGAAGCCGGCGGCCTCGAGCACCTCGACCGCGGCCTGCCCGACCTCGGGCTCGAACAGGTTCGTGAACGTGTCCGGCCACAGCAGCACGCGCTGATCCGACGCCCCCGGCTGCCTCGGCGGACGCGACTGAAACCAGCCGCGAAACGTCTGGCGGGCAAACCGCGGCGCCTCGCGCTCGGGCGCCAGTCCGAGCAGCCGCTTGCCCGCCGGGGCCAGCCTCCGGGAGTGGGAGAGCGCGTTGGCGACCCCGGGCGTCCGCGCGGCGACCGGGCCCCACCACGGCATCAGCCCGAGCACGTAGTGGTGGGCCGGTCTGATCCGGCGGGCGTAGTAGTGGGCGAGGAACTCGGCCTTGTAGGTGGGGATGTCGACCTGGACGGGGCAGCCGCCGGTACAGCCCTTGCAGGACAGGCACAGCTCGAGCGACTCCTTCACCGCCTCGTCGCGCCAGCCCTCGGTCAGAGGCTCGCCCTTCAGCATCTCGAACAGCAGCCGCGCGCGGCCACGCGTGCTGTGGCGCTCCTCGCGCGTGACCTGGAAGCTCGGGCACATCGTCAGGCTGCCCAGGTTGCGGCACTTCGCCATCCCGAAGCACCGCTCGACCGCGGCCGCGAACGAGCCCCGGTCGTCGGGATAGGCGAAATGCGTGGCGAACTGCGGGGGCCGGTAGTCGAGCCCGAGGCGCAACCCCTCGTCGAGCTTGACGTCGCCGATCAACCGGTTCGGGTTCATCTTCCAGTCCGGGTCCCAGATCCGCTTGAACTGATGGAAGGCCTCCATCAGCTCGGGCCCGAACATCCGCGGCAGCAGCTCCGCCCGTCCGTGGCCTTCGCCGTACTCGCCGGCGAGCGAGCCGCCGTAGGAGACGACCAGATCGGCCGCCTTCTCCATGAACGACCGGAACGTGCGCAGCCCGGCCGCGGTCTTGAAGTCGAAGTCCATCCGGGTGTGCACGCAGCCCTGGCCGAAGTGACCGTAGTAGACGCAGCGGTAGCGGTGCTCGTCGAGCAGGCGCTGGAAGTCGCGCAGGTAGGCGCCGAGCCGGTCGGGGTGGACCGAGGCGTCCTCCCACGCGCCCTCGGCCTCCATCACGCCCGGGAGCCGGCTGTCGCCGACGGCCGATTCGCGGACCTTCCACACGCTGGACTGCTCGGACTTGTCGACCACGCACTTTGCGTCCAGCTGCGGGCCGCCCGCCAGCCGTTCCAGCGCGGTCTGGGCCAGCTCGGTGGCCCGGTCGGGATCGTCGTCGCCGAACTCGATGTAGAGCCACGCCCGCCCCTCGGGGAGCAGCGCGCGCTCGCGGGCCAGCCGGCGCTTGGCGTCCATGTTGCGCAGCAGCAGGTCGTCGTAGCCCTCGAGCCCGATCGCGTTCGTGGTGGCCAGGATCACCGGGACGTGATCGGCGGCGGTGAACACGTCGGGATAGGAGAGGACCACGGTCCGGCGGTGCTGGGGGCTCGGGACCAGCCGGACGGTGGCCTCGAGGACGTTCACGCACGTCCCCTCGGAGCCGACCAGCGCCCGGGCGACGTGGAAGCCGTTCTCGGGAAGGAGCTGGTCGAGGTTGTAGCCCGAGACCCGGCGGGGGATGTCGGGGAACTCGGCGCGGACGCGGTCGGCAACGCGGTCTCTGAGGTCTCTGAGGGCCCCGTAGATCCGGCCTTTTCGGTCGCCTTTGGCGATGATCCGCTCGAGCTCGTCATCCGGCGTGGGGCCCACGGTCAGCCGGGTCCCGTCGTAGAGCAGGACGTCGAGCTCGAGCACGTTGTCGCTGGTCTTGCCGGCCATCAGCGAGTGGGTGCCACACGAGTTGTTGCCGAGCATCCCCCCGAACGTGCAGTACTCGTGGGTGGCCGGGTCGGGGCCGTAGGTAAGGTGGTGGCGCTCGGCGGCATCGCGGAGCTGGTCGCAGATCACGCCCGGCTGCACCCGCGCGCGTTTGTTGTCGGGATCGACCGCGACGATCTCGTTGAAGTACTTCGAGTAGTCGAACACGACCGCGACGTTCGTGGTCTGGCCGCTCGGGGCGGTGCCGCAGCCGCGGGGGAGGACCGGCGCCCCGTACTGGCGGCACACGGCCACGGCGGCGACCACGTCCTCGGCGTCGCGCGGGATCACGACCCCGATCGGCACCGCCCGGTAGACCGAGAAGTCGTTGGCGTACATGGCCCGCGATCCGGCGTCGAACCGGACCTCGCCGGCAACCGCGTCGCGCAGCGCGCGCTTCAGCCCGGAGATGTCGACGCCCGGGGCGTCGCCGTTCCCGGCTGCCCGGGAGCGACCGGTGGCGTGCTGGGGGGCGGGCGTCGTCTGGGCGATGGCTCTCTCCTCCGGGTTCGGCTGTCTGCACCGGGTTCGCGCGTATGGCTACCCGCGCGGGGTGGCGTATGAGCATGACAGGGTTGGGCCGCCGGCGGTGGGCGCGGCAAAGGGCATCAGCCAGCTATTCGTCTGGCGCCAGCCAGTCCTCGGTCAGCGTCAGCCAGAACGCCAGCCCGGCGAACTCGCGATAGCGCCGGAACGCCCGCTCGATCCCCCGGTCCGACACCCGCGGGCGCCCGGCCACCCGGCGGTACTTCGGCCTCGTCCAGGAGTCGAGGATCAGCCGCCGGTAGCGACCCAGCAGCATCATCATGTGGGCCGCCGCGTAGGGGCCGACGCCGGCGATGGCCAGCAGCCGCCCCGCCACCTCGTCGTCCGGGAGCGCGGGGTCGGCGAGCGCTTCGAGGTCGAGCCGGCCCTCGGCGACCTCGGTGGCGAGCGTGCGCAGGTACGGCCCGCGATAGCCGGCGCGGGCGACGTCGCGGTAGAACGCCTCGTCGGCCGCGGCCATCACCTCGGGCGCGGGAAACGAGCGGCGCTCGGGGGCGCCGGTGGCCGGGGTGCCGAGCTCGCCGACGAGCGCCGTGACCATCCGGACGGTGCCCGACCAGGCGCAGTTGGTGGTGCAGATCGTCTTGACGACGTCCTCGAACACGGTCGGGCTGCGGAGCATCCGGCCGGCGCCGGCGATCGCCCAGGCCAGGCCCGGATCCTCGGCGGCGGCGAGGTAGAACCCGCTCAGGTCCTCGTCCAGGCGGAGCATGTGGCGGACCTGCGCCAGCAGCGTGGCCCGTGCGTTACGCGGCGGGGGGGACGCGCCCTCGGGAGTCTCCAGCCGGGCGGAGCCCTCGTGGGCGCGCACGAGCGCCACCGCCCACGCGCGGTCGCCGGCGGTGAGGACGGTCTCGAGCCGCGAGCCGTCCGGGGCGATCACGTTCGGCGGCAGGTCGGCGACGCCGTGCGAGAGCAGCGTGCGGGAGAAGCCGACCGGCTCGCCGCCGGCGCCGCGGAGCTCGAGCGGTTCAGACCACATCGGACGATCGTAGGGGCTGGCTCGGCGGTGGTTTCGCGGCCACGCGCGCGTGGAAATACGTGAGCAGTCACAACTCGGAGGTAGAGGAATGTCCAGCCTCAGGCCAGCCCTGGCCGTCGCCGTCGCAGCGGCTTTGTCGATGTCATTTTCGGCCGGCGCGACGGCCAAGTCAGGAGCCGGGCCAGGCGCCAAGCCAGAAGGCGGTGCGTTCGTGCTCAGCGCCACCAACACCGGCTCGAGCTATGCGCCGACGTTCACCGGCAACGGCGTGCTCGGCGTGCGCGTCCCGCCGACCGGACAGGGATACGCGGCCGGCACCGTCCCCGCCCAGTCCGAGCTGGCCGGCTTCTACGCGCAGCCGCCGGGAATGGTGCAGCAACGGGCCAACCTCCCGACCTGGTCGACCCTGACCTTCTCCGACGGTGGCCAGCCGTTCTCGCTGTCGAGCGCGACCAGCAGCTGGCGCCAGTCGCTCGACCTCCACACCGGCATCGTCACCACCACGGCGACGTGGCGGGCGCCGGATGGCCACGTCACCGACCTGCGCTACCAGGTCCTCACCGACCGGGCCAGGCAGTACGTGGGGCTGGTCCGCCTGGAGCTCACCCCGCACTGGTCCGGGACGGCGACGGTCAGCGACATCATCGACGGCACGCCCGCGAACCTCGACAGCAGCGGGAAGCCGCAGGATCTGAGCTCGGAGGTGAGCAAGGGCTGGTCCGGGCGCCGGGACTGGGTGACGATCAAGACCACGGGCACGGGCATCGAAGCGGCGCTGGTCAGCCAGCTCCAGACGAGCGACGACGTCAGCGGCGCCACGACCACGAAGCTCGATCAGGCCGTGCCCGAGAGCGTGGGGCAGCAGCTCAGCTTCCACGTCACCGCCGGCCATCGCTACACGTTCACGAAGTACGTCGGCGTGGAGAGCTCGCAGGACGCCTCCGATCCGACCACGGCGGCGCAGCGACAGGCGGCCGGCGCGGAGGGCACCGGCTTCGCCGCGCTCCTGCACGCCAACGACGCCGCCTGGGCGGCGCTGTGGCGAGGACGGATCGACGTCCTCGGCGACCCCACCCTGGCCACCGACGTCAACGCCAGCGAGTTCTACCTGTGGTCGAGCACCCGCCAGGGCGTGAACTGGAGCATCTCGCCCGCCGGCCTGTCGTCCAACGGCTACAACGGCCACATCTTCTGGGACGCGGAGACGTGGATGTATCCGTCGCTGCTGGCGCAGCATCCCAGCCTCGCCGCGGGGATCAACGCCTATCGCTATCAGCGCCTGGGCGCTGCCGAGCAGCACGCCGCCGCCACCGGCTATCAGGGCGCTCGGTATCCCTGGGAGAGCGCGCTCGACGGCACCGAGCAGATCCCGCCGCCGGTGTCGGTCAACAGCGAGGGCCTCTACGAGCAGCACATCACCGCCGACATCGCGCTGGCGCAGTGGCAGTACTACCTGGCCACCGGCGATCGGAGCTGGCTCGCCGGCCGCGGCTGGCCGGTGCTGTCCAAGGCGGCCGCGTTCTGGGCCTCGCGCGTGACGAGGGGCAGCGACGGCAAGTACCACATCGATCACATCACCGGGCCCGACGAGGAGAACCCGGACGTGAACGACGAGGCCTACACGAACGTCGCCGCGGCGACCACGCTCGCGATCGCCACCCGGGCCGCGCATGCGCTGGGGATGAGCGCGCCGGCGAGGTGGTCGCAGATCGCGGCCAACATGTTCGTGCCCTTCGATCCCACGCTGGGCATCCATCCCGAGTTCGACGGCTACCAGGGGCAGCTCGTCAAGCAGGCCGACGTGACGCTGATGCAGTACCCGTGGAACTACCCGATGCCCGCCCGCGTGGCCGGCAACGACATCGACTACTACGTGCCCCGCACCGATCCCGGCGGCCCGTCGATGAGCGACGCGGTCAACACGATCGACTCGGCCGCGCTGGGAACGCCGGGATGCTCGAGCTACGTCTACACCGAGCGCAGCTACCAGCCGTTCATCCGCGACGTGTTCGACCAGTTCTCGGAGACCAAGACCGGCGGCGCGTTCACGTTCATGACCGGCATCGGCGGCTTCCTGCAGGAGTTCCTCTACGGCTATTCGGGGCTTCGCTTCGACGCTAGCGCCGTGCAGCTGCGCCCGAGCCTGACCAGCCAACTCGGCGGCCTCGTGCTCCGCAACCTGCGCTGGCGCGGTCGGACGTTCACGGTCACGATCGAACCGCGTACGACCACGGTCATCCTGACCAGCGGCGCCGCGCTGCCGATCATCACCGGCGCAGGCACCCGCATCGTCCGCGCCGGGCATCGGCTCACGCTGGCCACCCGGCGCCCGGACCGAAAGCCGACCGGCGACGTCGTCCGGTGCCAGCCCGCATCCGCGAGCACGTTCCAGCTCGGCGCTCCCGCCCTGGCCGCGGTCGATGGCAGCCCGGCGACCGATTGGCAGCCGACCTCGGTGCCGGCGACGCTGAGCACGCCGGTGCACGGTGGGACCCGCCGGGTGAGCACGGCCACGGTGCTCTGGGGGCGGCAGTGGCCGCCGGCGCCGGGGCCGAACATCCCGCCGCCGCCGGGGCCGGTGACCGTGCTGCGGGCCAGCGACTACACGCTGCAGGTGTCGGTCGACGGCCGGACCTGGCACACCGTGGCCACGGTCTCGGGCCGGACCACCGGCACGACCGACGTCCTGCGCTTCAGCCCCGTGCGCGCGGCGTTCGTGCGCGTGCAGATCGCTGCCTCGACCGCGAACACGCCGCCGATGCTTCAGGAGCTGGCCGTCACGGCGTCGCCGCCGATCAGGAATGGTCACGCCGCGACATGGCGAGGAGCTCGGCTCCCTCGTTGATGCGCTGGACAGCCTCGACCAATCCGCGTCCGGGGACGCCTGAGGGCGCCGGCGAAACGACGGAAGCTCGGGCGGAGGTGCTCGTCGGTGGAGCCTGGTGCGTGGACGAGGGGACCGCTACGTCGGCGGGCACGAGCACGACGGTCATGTCAAGCGTCAACAGCCGCATGCCGAGGATGTGCGCCAGGACCGAGGCCTCGAGCAGAACGCCGTCCGTGAGACGTTTCCTGGGATCAGGAACCGCCCTCAGCACGACCGGACCCCCGGTCCTGACGGGCCGGGGGGCGACGGGAGCTGAACTCTTCGAGGCGCTGCGACGCCCTCGCCAGCCCATCGACGATCTGCGCATAGCGTTCACGTCCGGCCTTGGTGCCGATCACATATCCGGCCGCGAAAAGTGCCACCCCCGTGAGCTTCACGAATTGTCCCTCGCCCCCTCTGTGCGTCGCCTGAGCGAGGAGACGCCGGCGCTCGCGGCGGTGAGGCCCGCCAGGCTGCCGGCGATTACACCGGCCCTGATCGCTCTGCCGCGGGGTAAACCGGCCTTTAGCGGGTTGCCCGAGCCGATGTCCGGGAGGCCGAATTTGACGCCGCCGGGCACATCGAGCGAGTCATTCATCGTGTGGAGAACCCGCTGCAGTCGGCTCTTTTTGTTGAGGAGTCTCATTTGCGCCGCCTCCGTTCACCGGGTGCTACGAGACGCCCTCGTGATCGCGTCGACGAGCTCACCCTTGGTCATGGTCGTTCGTTTCTCGATACCGATGCCGGCCGCTAGCTCGACCAGCTCCGGCTTGTTGTAGGACTCCAGACCGCGGTCCACGGAATCCCGCCCGAGCTCGCGCGCAGCGTGCTTCGCGGTTGCCCGTGACTGCTCGCGGATTTCCTCGGTCGCCTTGAGCCGCTGCTCGGCATCGCTCGCTTCCTGCTCTGCCTCGTTGGCCAGCTGCTGCGCCCGGCGGTTCGCATCTTCGGCGACGGCGCGCGCGGCCCCGGCGGCCTCGTCCGCTAGCCGCCTGGCCTCCGCCAGTTTCTCGGTCGCGTCCTCGACCAGCTCCTCGGCTCGCTGCTGAGAGGACTCGGCATCGCGTTGAGCCTCCTCGATCTGGTCGTCAACTTGCGCCTGGACTTCTTGTCGGCGCTCTTCAGCATCGGCCTCGGCGGCCTGGCGTTCGCGTTCCACGGATTCGTCGGCGGCCCTCTGCGCCTCGGCGATCCTGTGTTTGACCTGCCGACTCGTCTCCCGCTCGACCTCCTTCACGCGGGCTCGACCTCGCTCACTCACCTGTCGAGCGTGGTCGGACCGGGCCTTGGAGTCCCGCGCGGCCTCCACGGCCCGGTCCTCGGCCTCCCGCGCCCGCTCACCGGCATCCTGGGCGCGCGCCATTCGGAGGTCGACCGAGTCCCCACCAATCGGGGCGGCCTCGACCACGGCAGCCCTTACCTTGCGCCCTCGGTCGCGAGCGCTCGCTGTCGCGGACTCGGCCGCGTTTCCGACTGCCTCTGCGGGCTTGAGAACTCGCGACAGCACCCAAGCAGCGTTCGACGGCATCTCTCGCAGACCCGTCCGCATTTGCTCCGACAACGACATGAGCGAACCCTCCTCAGGCATGGACAGCATCGACCCTATATGAGACAGTACCATCTCGTCAAGCGAGCCCGTAGACTAGTGACGAGACCACGATGTCCGAACCGGTCCCTCGCCAAGCCCTGCAGCAGCGTGTCGCCGCGGCGATCCTCGACGGAGCCGCACACATATTTGTCCTCCAGGGAGAGCAGGCGAGCATGAGCGACGTCGCCGAAGCGGCTGGGGTCGCCCGGGCCACGGTGTACCGCTATTTCCCGAACCGGGAGGTGCTGCTCGACGAGCTGGCCCAGGCTGCCGCAACTGACGTCGATGCGCGGCTGGCGTCGGCCAGGATCGACGAAGTGGCGCCTGAGGAGGGCATCGCCCGGGCCGTCCGCGCCCTCGTCGACGTAGGGGACTCCTTCGTCCTCCTGGCGCATGAGCGACTGCGGTCTAATCCTGAGCGATTCGAGCGCAAGCTCACCCAGCCGCTGCGCCGGCTGTTCGAGCGCGGTCAGGACAGTGGAGACCTTCGCAACGACATCGCCAGCGCTCGTCTTACCGAGTCGCTGATCGCGTTGATCGTCGGCGTGCTCACATCCCGCCCGGCGCTCGGTAAGGAGGACATGACCGCCACGATCACCGGCCTTTTCCTCGACGGAGCCCGCGCTCGTCGTCCACGACTTCGATGAACGACCGTCAGCACCTCATTCCCCAGCGGAGGCGGCCCGCGGCCAATTTCAGACCCGAGGAGGAGCAGATGGACCATGAGCCCGATCAGCAGGCTCCGGACGAGGAATCGGATCAGCCGACTGACGATCGGCCGGCTTCAGAGAAAACGGATCGGCCGACGGACGACCGGCGAGAACAGCCGTCCGAACAGCCCGACTCGCTCCTGCAGGAGCTGGTGGCGTACTTGCGCGAGTGCCGGACCGAGCTCCGGGAGGAGTGGGCTCGGCGCATCAGCGAGGCGGAGCTCTTGCGCGTGATGTCGGACGAGGAGATCTTCTCCGAGGCGACCGAGGTCTATGACAACTACATGGATGCCCTAGAGACCGGCAGCATCGAGACCTTGGAGTCGTACGCCCGGGATCTCTCGGAGAGAATCATCCCCCGCGGTGTCGAAACCCACGAGGTGATCGGGATCGTGCTCCTCCTGCGAGATGTGCTGGCGCGATCGCTGTTCGCCAAGTACCAGCAGGATCTGGATCTGCTCAACCGGATCCTTGACTCATATGAGCCGGCGGCAAATCGGATCGCGGTCACGGTCGGGGTGAGTTTCGTCGAGGAACGAGAGCGAGTCATCCACGACCAGCAGGAGGCCATGCGGGAGCTGTCTACCCCGGTCCTCCAGCTCCGTGAGCGCCTCCTCCTCCTGCCAATCATCGGCGTTCTCGACTCTGCGCGGGCCCGCCAGCTCACCGAGCAGCTCCTGGGGTCGATCCAGGAGAATCGGGCCACGGTCGTTGTGATCGACATCACCGGGGTGGCAACGATCGATCGCCCGGTCGCCAATCACCTCGTTCAGACCGTCGAGGCGTCGCGACTCATGGGTGCGAGCACGATCCTCACCGGCCTCTCGTCGGAGATCGCACAGACTCTCGTCGATCTCGGCGTGGACCTCGGCATGATGAAGACGGTCGGCGACCTTCAGGGAGGACTCGTGGAGGCCGAGCGGCTGGCGGGTTACCGGGGACGCGACGCCAGCGACTCGACCGGCGTCAAGGACTAGGCCCACGGCACCGATGTCGGTAGCGATCCTCCACCAGGGGGACTACCTGATCGCCTCGATCCAGTCGGACCTCTCCGACAGCGAGGTGGTAGAGCTCCGCCATGAGCTCGCCGAGCTGGTCGGGAGGCATCGCTCACGCGGCATCGTGATTGACGTCGCCGCGCTCGACGTAATCGACTCATTCGTCACCCGCGCTTTGCGCGCGATCGTCTTCACCGCGAGGTTGCGCGGCGCCGAAACCGTGATCGTTGGCATCCATCCCGATGTGGCGATCGCGATGGTGCAGTTCCGCCTGAACCTCGAGCCGCTGCGCGTGGCTCTCGACCTAGATGCGGCGACAGCGCTGCTCGATCGCTTGACTCAGGGGGACGCAAGGGATGGAGGATGAGGTCCGCGTTGCGATCAACGCCGACGCCGATCTCGTGGCCGCGCGCGCAGAAGGGCGCGCGATGGCGCAGCGGCTCGGCTTTCCGCGCCCCGATCCAACCCTGATTGCGACCGCCATCTCGGAGGTCGCGCGCAACATCGTCGTGCACGTCGGCCGGGGCGAGATCGTCCTCAAGCCGTTTGAGGACGCCGACCGCTACGGCCTCATCGTGATCGCAATCGACGACGGCCCCGGCATCCGTGACGTCGAGGCGGCCCTCCGTGACGACTACAGTGGGAGGGGCGGCCTCGGCCTCGGCCTGCCCGGGGCGCGGCGACTCATGGACGAGTTCGAGATAGCGTCGGCCGCCGACACCGGCACGACCGTGACGATGAAGAAGTGGAGGTTCCGCGATGAGCTCGCGCGTTTACGCGAGGAGCGCCGCCGGCGTGCCTGAGCCGGCATCGCGCGAACCGGTCGAGTGGGGCGTTGTCACGAGATGCCGGGGCGGTGAAGCAACGAGCGGCGACCTCGCGGTCGTCACCGTCCGGCCCGAGGGGGCGCTCGTAGCGGCGATCGACGGCCTGGGGCACGGGAGCGAGGCCGCCCGCGCCGCTCGCAGGGCGGCCGAGGTCGTGCGCAAAAGCCCGACCGAGGACCTCGTCCTGCTCGTCCACCGCTGCCACTGCGCCTTGCGGGGTACGCGCGGGGCGGCGATCAGCCTGGCCTTCATCTCCCCTCCCCGCAATCGGATCACCTGGCTCGGCGTCGGCAACGTGGAGGGGCGGGTGCTGAGCGGTGATCCGTTGGCGACGCGGCCAAAGGGCTCTCTCGCGCTGGGGCGCGGCGTTCCCGGGCACGAGTTGCCAATGGTCAGAACCGCGACGCTCGAACTGCGTACGGGCGACGTCCTCGTCCTGGCTACCGACGGGATCGAGACCGCCTTCGCAGACGCGCTCGACATCTCCGGCTCGACTCAGGCGATCAGCGAGCGCATCCTGGCCAATCACTGGAAGCGCCGGGACGACGCCCTTGTGGTCGCAGTCCGCTACCTCGGCCCGCGGCCATGAGCGGCGGCAGGAGCAGCAGAGCAGGGCCGTTTCGAACCGCCTACGCGTCCGCGCTCGGCGACTATCTGGTCGACCCGACCGAGACCTCTCTGCGGGTCGCGTACGAGCTCGGGCGCGAGGCGGTGCGCCGGCAGCTGAGCGTGCTCGACCTGGCCGTCGCCCATCAGGAGGCGTTTTTGTCCGCGCTCGCGGGCGCGTCGGTCGCGGCGGAGGTGCAGCAGGTCGCGGGCGCGGCGGGTGACTTCTTCCTCGAGAGCCTAACCAGCTTCGAGATGGTTCAGCGCGGGTTCAAGGAGGCCAGGGAGGCCTTCTTGCTCGCCCGTCGCCAGACGGAGCTGTCCCGTCAGCTTTCGACCTTCCTCGCCGACGCCTCACTCGCCCTCGAGGCCTCCGACTCGCTCGAGGAGATGCTGCGGTTGGTGGCCGAGCAGGCGCGCGAGCTCGTGGGTGCCGACTGCTGTGTGGCCACGGTGGGTGTGGAAGGCCACCCCCGGCTCGCCGAAGGGGCCTCGCACCCTGAGGGGCGTTGGACGACATTCGTTCGGTGGCTCGATCTGGCCGCGATCTACCGGCTCATCCGCCACAACGGCGGCTCGGTGAGGATCGACGGCGAGCAACTCGCTGGGCTGCCTTTATTCCTCGTTGCGGCCGGCGATCGCCCACTTCAGAGGTGGCTTGGGGCATCGCTGACCGCGCTCGACGGCCGCGAGCTCGGCGCGATTCAGCTCTTCGACAAGCAAGGCGCAGCGTTCACCGCGGACGACGAGGCCGTCCTCGTCCATCTCGCCCAGATGGCGTCGGCGGCCGTCGAGAGAGCGCGGCACTACCAGAAGCGAGGCTAGCCTCGCGAGAACAGTGCGCCACGTCGTGAGTCGGGCTCGGCGGCCGAGAGTAGGCCGTGCGTTATCCGAATCGACCATTGACGGCCGCGGCACGAACCGGTACTCCCTAGCCGGACCAGGGGCCGGCCGAGAGCGAGACGACGACGTTCGTCGACCAGCTTCGCTCGAGCGTGATCCCGAGCGCGGAGAAGGGCACTAACATGCGTGCCTACGTCGGTGGCACCACGGCCGGCTACGACGACCTGGCTCGAAGATCTCGAGCGAGCTGCCGCTGCAGATCTTCGTCGTGATCGCGGTCAGCTTCGTGCTCCTGATCTTGGCGTTCCGAACGCTGGTGATAACGCCGCAGGCGGCGGCGATGAACCTGCTCTCGATCGGCGCCTCCCACGGCGTGCCGCACGTCAGTATCGAGGGCGCGGAATTCTTCGACCAACGCGACCGGCTGGCGGCGCCCGAAGCCGAGCCGGTGCCGGTGGGAGCCTTGGGCCCGAAGACGAACTCGTAGCATCGTGTTCCAACCGAAACGGAAGGAGACGACGTGGCAGAGACCGTCAGCCCGGACGGGCGTGTCCGACAGCTGGCCGATGGCGCCCAGATGCCGACGCTCGGGCTCGGCGTGTGGCAGGTCCCCGACGGGCCCGAATGCGAGAACGCCGTCCGCTGGGCCCTCGAGCTGGGCTATCGCCACATCGACACCGCGCAGGCCTACGGCAACGAGGGCAGCGTCGGCCGGGCCCTGCGCGACAGCGGCGTGCCGCGCGAGCAGGTGTTCATCACGACGAAGTTCTATCCGGCCAGGAAGGACCCCGCGCGCGAAGCGCAGGAGAGCCTGAAGCGGCTCGGCGTCGATCAGGTCGACCTGTACATCATCCACTGGCCCCAGAAGAACGCCACCTGGGCCTGGCCGGGGATGGAGCAAGCGCGTGAACGGGGCTACGCCCGCTCGATCGGGGTCTCGAACTTCAGCGTGCAGGAGCTCGACGAGGTGATGTCGGTCGCCGGCACGCCCCCGGTCGTCAACCAGACGCAGTTCAGCGCCTTCGAGTACCGCCGCGCCCTGCTCGAGAACTGCGAGCAGCGCGGGCTGGCGCTCGTCGGGTACAGCTCGTTGGGGACCGGACGACACCTCGACGACAAGACCGTGCGGGAGGTCGCGGAGCGAGTCGGCCGCACGCCAGCGCAGGTCCTGCTGCGCTGGTGCCTGCAGCACGACGTGCTCGTGATCCCGAAGTCGACCCACCGGGAGCGAATCGCCGAGAACGGCGAGCTGTTCGACTTCGCCCTCTCCGACGAGGACATGGCGGCGCTCGACGCGCTCGACCGCACCGGCGGCACCGACCGGGCGCGCGAGCGCAAGTGGTGGTGAGCGTCCGGCGCCACCTCGATGGCTGAACCCGGGCCGTTCACGCTCGCGAACCTCCCCTACGGGTCGGTGCGGCGCGCCGCCGACGCGCCGGCGCGGCTGTGCGTCGCCTTCGGGGAGTGCGCGGTCGAGCTCGGGGCGCTGGCCGATCGGCTCCCCGATGTGCCGGCCGAGCTGATCGAGGCGCCGAACCTCGATCGGCTGCTGGCGGCGGAAGCGCGGACGTGGGCTTCGCTGCGCTTGGCGCTCCGTCGCGTGCTGGCGGACGGCGTGCCGGCGGAGGCCTGCGTGCCGCTCGACCAGGCCGTGTTCTGCCTGCCGTTCACGGTCGGCGACTACGTCGACTTCTACTCGTCGCTGGAGCACGCCGCGAACCTGGGCCGGATGCTGCGCCCGGACTCAGAGCCGCTGTTGCCCAACTGGCGCCACCTGCCGGTCGGCTATCACGGCCGGTCGGGCACGGTCGTGCTCTCGGGCACGCCGATCCGGCGGCCGCGCGGCCAGCGGCCCGGCGCCGCGGGCCCGACCTGGGGACCGAGCCAGCGGCTCGACGTCGAGCTCGAGCTGGGGTTTGTCGCCGGCGGTCCTGCCAATGCGCTCGGCGAGCCGATCCCGATCGAGCGCGTCGGCGAGCGGATCTTCGGCTTCCTGCTCGTCAACGACTGGAGCGCGCGCGACCTCCAGAGCTGGGAGTACCAGCCGCTCGGCCCGTTCCTCGGGAAGTCCTTCGCCACCTCGGTCTCGCCGTGGGTGGTGCCGGCGGCGGCGCTCGAGCCTCACCGGGTCAGCGGGCCGCCGCAGGACCCGCAGCCGCTCCCGTATCTGCGCGGCTCCGCGCCCTGGGGCCTTGACGTGGAGCTCGAGCTGGCCCTGGCGCCGGCCGGTGGGGACGCGCACGTGGTCGCGCGCACCAACGCCCGCGAGCTCTACTGGACGGCGGCGCAGCAGCTGGCCCACGCCGCCTCCAACGGCGCCACCGTGCGTCCCGGCGACCTGTTCGCGTCGGGCACGATCTCCGGCTCGGGCCCCGGCACCCAGGGCAGCCTGATCGAGCTGAGCTGGAACGGACAGCGCCCGCTGGACCTGGACGGCGTCGCTCGCTCGTTCCTGGAGAACGGCGACACCGTGACCATCAGTGGCTGGAGCGGCGAGGGCGAGGACCGGATCTGGTTCGGCGAGGTCAGCGGGACGATCGCGCCGGCACTCGCTGCGTAGGCAGGATGTCGCCCTGGCTCATGGAACGGGGTGGCGCTCGTTAGCCGGCGCGGGTGGCGGGTAATCGACCGGACATGACCGACTTTGGCTACACGATGATGTGCGAACAGTCGCGTCCCGACCAGCTGGTCCGGGACGTCAGGCAGGCCGAGAAGGCGGGGTTCGACTTCTCCGTGATCAGCGACCACTATCAGCCCTGGCTCGACGCTCAGGGCCACTCCGGCTACGCGTGGTCGATCCTCGGGGCGGCGGCGCAGGCGACGGAGCGGATCGGGCTGATGACCTACGTCACTTGTCCGATCCTGCGCTACCACCCCGCGGTGGTGGCCCAGAAGGCGGCCACGATGCAGATCCTGTCCGGCAACCGCTTCCGGCTCGGGTTGGGTGCGGGGGAGAACCTCAACGAGCACGTGGTGGGCCGGCGCCGTTCACAACCGCATGCACCGTTTGCAAATTCAGATTCCACCGGCGCTTGGTGACGTTGTGGGCGTGGCTGATGCGATGCCCGAATTGCGGCCCGCGGCCACAGATCTCACACACTTTTGCCATATGAACACACTCCCCACTCAGCTCTATGTGAGCGGAAAATACTACTGTAACAGGTAGGGGCGGAGATTGGCAACCGGGGTTCCGCCTCGCTTACAATGCTTCCAGTCACAGCGCAATTGCTCTCCTCATGCTTCTGGGTTCCGCCTTGTCCGCGGAAGAAGACGTTGGCCACCAAATCGCAACCGATCTTCGCGCCGGCAATATTACGGCAGCACGACAACTGCTTGACCGCTCTCAACTCTTCCCCCGCGACCCGCGGCTGTGGGCATTAAACGGACTGGCGCTCGAAAGATCAGGTCAGAAGGCTGAGGCGCTCGCGTCCTTCCGGCAGGCACTGGATATTGCCCAAACTACGTTCCCGCTCTCGAAAGCGCGGCACAGATCGAGTACGTGGCCGGCGATCCCCAGGCCGTAGTCCATCTACAACGCCTGTTGCAAAGCCTGCCGGGCGACCGCGATGCGCTCCTGATGTTGGCTGCCATTCATCTTGGGCACGGCGATTGCGCGGCAGCCCAGGACGAAATTGCAAGGGCACCGGAGGGCCGGCGAAGGAAATCGATTCGCGGCTCGATACGGTTCCTGCCTGGTGAGCAAAAAACAGTTCGATGCTGCCCTGCCTGTGTTCGAGCAATTGCAGCGCGACCAGCCGGGTGATCCCAACCGCATCTATGATGCCGCGCGCATCAACTTCCTGGCGCGCAACTACAACGCTGTGATTGCGATCCTGGCGCCGCACGCTGCCCAATTCGACCCGGAAGCCTTGGACCTGCTGGGGAAATCTTATGCGGTCTTGGATCGGCCGGAACAAGCAATCCAGATTCTGCAGCAGGCGATTGCCGCGAATCCAAATGAACCGAATTACTACGTGCATTTGACAAACGCCTGCCTGCCGGTAAGGCAGTTCGCCGCTGCCTTGCAAACGTTGAACTCGGCCATTAAACGCCTGCCGCATGCGGCGCGGCTTTACGTCGCTCGCGGCATCGTCCACGCCGAAATGGCCCGATACGAAGACGCCGAAGCCGATTTCAAGGCGGCGGAACAGATCGATCCACAAGTGGAGTCCGGATCCGCTGCGGTCGGCCTCACTGAACTGCAGCGGCATGATCTGCCGCAGGCTGAAACTGCTGTACGCGAACGGCTACGCCGGAACTCAAATGATGCGACGCTGCATTATGTTCTTGCCGAGGCGATCACTCAAAAGGGAGCCGCGCCCGGCAGTCCTGAGTTTCTGGAAGCCATCCGCTCAGCCGAACTGGCGGTATCGGAGCAGCCGTCCTTATCGGTCGCTCACGACGTTTGGGACGCCTGTATCTGGAGTCGGGCAGACTTGCCGATGCGGTACGCGAGAGCAAGATGGCGCTCGACCTCAGTCCGCGCGACGCCACAGCCCTGTATCATCTGATTCTGGCACTACGCAAAGCGGGGCACAGGACAACTCCCGTCACTCTTGAAGCGATTAACCGCTCTCCGGCAGCAGCCGGAATCGAATGAGCGTTTGCACCAGGAGCAAGGCTGATAAAGGATCTCCGGCGATACGGAATTAAACCGATGGGCGGATGGCGAAAAACGGCGTCGGCAATGGCGGGTATTCTAGCCGCCTGGAGCGTGCTCGGCCTGTTCCTCGCGCAGCAGATGTATGTCGTTAGCATGGATAACGGCAACCATCCGGTTTGGCTGCACACGCTGGTTTACGAGCTGGCTTACTGCTATCCCTGGGCGTTGGCAACGGTGGGCGTGATTCGGCTCGGGCGAAGATATCCACTTGGCGCCGACGGTCAGAGTCGCAACGTCATCATTCACCTGTTTACGAGCATCTGCTTCGCTATCCTCACGCAGTCTCTTTATGAGGATGTTTTTGCCGCTGTTCTTTCCGGCGGCATGGTATCCGCCCCTGACAGCGAAGCGGCTCGTTGAGCTTCATCGGCAGTATTGATTACGGCGCCATGCTGTATCGGATCATTCTGCTCACCTTCGAGTTTTTCCGCTATTTGCGACGTCACCACCAGGACGAGATGCAGAAATCCGAGTTGCAGCGACAACTTGCGGAAGCGCAATTGCAAGCGCTCAAGATGCAGTTACATCCGCACTTTCTCTTCAACGCGCTGCATTCGATCTCAGAGCTTAAACACGACAATCCCCGCGCGGCCGATCGAATGGTGGCGCGGCTGAGCGAATTGCTTCGCATCTTCTTGAGCCACGCGGAAACGCAGGAGGTGCCACTCCGCCGCGAGGTCGAGATTTGGGACGCTATCTGGAAATCCAGAAGATACGTTTCGAGGAGCGCCTGCGCGTGGACGTAGCCATCGAACCGGAAACGCTGGACGCTGCGGTACCGTCGCTCATTCTGCAGCCGCTGGTGGAAAATGCCATTCGGCACGGTGTCGCGGACCGTGTAGACCAGGGGATCATTGGCGTGCGGTCACGGATAACGGGCGGTCGGCTGGAGTTGGAGATCTCCGACAATGGCAACGGGAACCGGCAAGTTTCGCCCGCAGACTTCCGCGAAGGACTGGCCTCAGGAACACGCGAAGACGCCTTGAAAGGATGTACGGAACAAATCAGCACTTCTCGCTGCGGGCGGTGAATGAGTCGGGTGTCGAAGCCGTTCTGTCGATTCCATTCAAGCGGTGTTGCACATGAATGGGATACGAGCCTTGATTGTGGACGATGAGCGTCTGGCAAGAAGGCGGATTCGGCGGAGTGTCCGACGAGCCAGATGTTGAAATCGTAGGCGAATGCGCCGAATGGAGCGCGGCCGTCGAAGCAATCCAGAACACCGGTCCCGATCTGATGTTCCTGGATGTCCAGATGCCGGGCGGGACGGGGTTTGACGTGATTCAGGCGGTCCGGCCCAAGCAGCTGCCGGTGGTGATCTTCGTAACCGCATATGACGAGTACGCGGTGAAAGCATTCCAGGTACACGCGCAGGATTACCTGCTGAAGCCCTTCGACGAACTTCGGTTCAAAGATGCAATGCGGCATGCGCGCGAGGCTTTGAGACGTCAGCACCAACAATCCGGACCGGACGAAAGCCTGATGAAACTGTTGGCGAAAGTTGCACAACGGCAGCGCGGGCTCGAAACACTTATGGTGCGGGCTCCCGGGCGCGTGTTCTGCTCGATGTCGAGGATATCGATTGGATTGAAACCGCCGATAACTATGTGCGCGTACATGTCGGCCAGACCTCGCACATGGTGCGGGAGACAATGGCCGCGCTTGAAGCCCAGCTTGAACCCACCCGTTTTGTGCGCATCCACCGGTCGACGATTGTCAATCTAAGAAGTGTGACCGAATTCCGGCAGTGGTTCAACGGAGATTATCTAGCGGTGCTGAAGGACGGCGCGAGCTGCGCATGAGCCGCAATTATCGGGAGCGCGTACAGGATTCGCTCGGCCGGTCGATGTAACTGAATTCCATTTCGTCAATTGCCAGCAGGTTGCATGTTTCTGCCTACCGTTGCGGCCGGAGCTGCCCCGGCAGATACAATAAAAATGATTCACGCACAGCAATAGGTTCCGCGAAGAACAGGAGATTCATGTCTGGCAAGCGAATCGGGATCTTGACGGGCGGCGGCGACGTTCCCGGCCTGAACTCTGTCATAAAGAACGTCGTTTACCGGCGTACCTCGACGGCCAGAAGTCACCGGCATCCGCCGCGGCTGGGAGGGGCTCACGCATCTGAACTTCGACGATCCGGACAGCAAAGCGCTACGTTCTGCCGCTGACCCGAGAAAACACCCGCACAGTCGACCGGACCGGCGGCACATTTCTGCACACCAGCCGTACCAATCCTTCAAAGATGAAGAAGGTGCCCGACTTTCTCGGTAAGGCGATTTCCGTCTTCCGAAACGACCAAAAAGGGCGAAACCTCCACCACCTACGACATGAGCACGCGGGTGCTCGAGAACCTGGGGAAGCTCGGGCTCGACTATCTTGTTGCCATCGGCGGCGACGATACGCTCAGCTACGCGGCCCGGCTCGAAAATCTCGGGTTCCGTGCCATCTGCGTCCCAAAGACGATGGACAACGACGTCCGCAATACCGAATACTGCATCGGCTTCTCGACCGCAGTCTCCCGCGCTAAAGACGCCATCGAGCGGCAGCGGACTACCGTCGGATCCCATGAACGTGTCGGCATTTTCCGAGTGTTCGGCCGCGATGCCGGCTACACGGCTCTTTATACGGCGTATGTCACTTCGATGCGCTGCGCAATTCCCGAATACAAATTCAATCTCGACAAAATGGTCGAGTTACTCATCACCGACAAGCGCAACAATCCCAGCAATTACTGCCTCGTCGTAATGTCGGAAGGAGCCGTCTGGGAAGGCTATAAGATCCGCGAGTATGGCGAAGCGGACGCGTTCGGCCATCGAAAAAAAGTCAACGTCGCCGAAGACTTCAGCGACGAAATCAAAAAGCAAACCGGCGATGAAACAGTCGTCAGCGATCTGACCTACGATTTGCGCAGCGGAGCGCCCGATTTTCCCGACAGGCTCGTTGCGACCACGTTCGGAACCATGGCCTACGAGCTCTGTCACCAAAACAAACATGGCCTGATGGCCTCAATCATCGAAGGGCAAATATGCGATGGTGCCGAAATCCCCGATCCGAAGCTCGGCCCTCGCAAAGTCGACATCTCCACAATGTTCAACATCGAACGCTTCCGCCCAACGTACGAAAACAAGGAAGGACTGCCGCTGTTCCTCACGCGGCCCTGAGTGCAGGGCGCAAGACGTAAGGGAGAGCAATTTCCCGTTTCAGAAGTTGTGGAAGCCCAGGGGCATCTCGTCGATTCCCACATCATGGAGCGAATCTTCGACTCCGTGGTCGAATTTGGGGGCCGATTTGAAGTCGAGCAATTTTCCATCGGCCGGACCAACAGCGATCCTTCGCTCGGCTGCGCGTGAGGCGGCTCCGAGCCACGAGATGGACAAGATGTTGTACCCAGTTACTCGGGCTCGGCTGCTCTCCGGTCGAGAGCGGCGATGCGGAGTTGAAGACTGCCGATAACGACCGCTGTGCGCCGGAAGATTTCTATTCGACAACGAACCAGCAAACACTGGTCCGGCACGGCGGCAATGGCTGGAAGTGCAGAACCAGCGCATGGACGCCATGATCGTGGTGCGCGACGGTGGCCGTCTGCCGCCGCCTGCGCGACATCAAAGCCGGCGACCAGGTCGTCGTAGGGATGAAAGGCATCCGCGTGATTCCGGAAGCCAAAGAGCGCGACCGTCAATCGTTTGCCTTCATGAGCAACGAGATATCCTCCGAGCGCCAGGTGGAAACGGCGGTACAACAAACCGTCGCCATCATGAAAGGCGCGTGCCGAAGGTAAGCGAATCGTCGCGGTCGCCGGGCCTGTCGTGGTCCACACCGGCGGCGGCGCCCCGCTTTCCCAACTGGTTCGCGGCGGATGGATCGACGCACTGCTGGCCGGCAACGCGCTCGCCGTTCACGACATCGAATCGGCGCTGCTTGGAACCTCCCTCGGAGTCCGCGCCTCCGACGGCCGCCAGGAAGAGCATGGCCACCGCAATCACATGCGCGCCATCAATGCGATCTATCATGCCGGAAGCATTGCGCAGCCGTCGCACCGGCCGCCTAACCCGCGGCCTCATGTACGAATGCGTTAAGGCGGGCGTGCCTTTTGTGCTCGCCGGGAGTCTGCGCGACGACGGACCCCTTCCCGATATGCATCACCGATATGAATGCGGCGCAGGACGCCTATGCTGAGCAATTGAAAGATGCCGGCGTGGTGCTCTGCCTGAGCTCCATGTTGCACTCCATCGCCGTCGGAAATATGTTGCCGGCCTGGGTGCAAATCGTTTGCGTCGACATCAACCCCGCCGTACCAACCAAGGTCAGCGATCGCGGTACCGGACACGCGGTGGGAGTAGTCACTGATGTCGGCCTGTTTCTCGAATTCCTGTCGCGAAAATTAGGTTGCCAATGAAGAACGCAAGAGCAAAGGCCGACAAGCAGATCAACAGGAACGCTATACGGACGAGCATGCCCACGCCGGCGTCGACGCCGCGCTGCCTGAAATCGAAACTTGGCCGAATCAATATGGCAGCGGATACGAAATAGAAATTGCTATGCCGGAGTTTACGTCCGTCTGTCCGAAAACCGGCCTTCCCGACCACGGGATCATCACTCTCATCTACACCCCCGCAAACAATGCCTGGAACTGAAGAGCCTCAAAATGTATATGCTCGCTTATCGTAACCTGGGCATCTTTCAGGAAAATGTGGTGAACCGCTTTCTGGAGGATGTGGTCAAAGCGGCCGACCCGTTACCGCAAGGTCATCGGCGATTTCGCGGCCCGCGGCGGTATCACCACCAAGGTGACCGCCACCTACACGCGAAAGAAACGGTAAACTCCTCTTTATGACCCGGCTCGCGTGCCTCGTATTGTCCGCTGCATCCATGCAGGGCGCGCAGTTCTTTACTGGCCAGGCCGCTCGCGCCGTAATCGGCCAGTCCTCATTTTCAGCCCGCGATGAAGGCATCACGGCAACCGCACTATCCATTTCCGACCACCGGCTGTATGTCGCCGACGCCGCTCACGGCGTGTTTACTTACGATCTGACTAAGCTCGGCGATGCTAATGCTGCGATAAGCGGCACCGATGCTTCGCGCTGTTTTGTTTGCGGCCTCGCTCGTCTGATTTGAAGCCCCAGTTCGTTGCGCCTGGATCTGCAACCGTTAGCTTGTTTGGCAAAACAGTCGCAGCCATAGATCCCCGGTCGCGGCGTGTGCTGATCTGGCGGGACGTCACCGCCGCGTCCGCCGCCCGCGGACCGGACGTCGTCATCGATCCTTGGATCCCGCCGCCCAGAATCTAAACGAATCGACGATTGTAGAATGGGTATCGGTAGCAGTGGACAGCAATCGTCTGTTCGTGGCGATGCCGCTCTGCACCGTGTCCTCGGATGGAAGTCGCTGCCGGTCATCAATAATCAGGCGGCCGATTTCGTTTTGGGCCAGCCCGATTTCTCCTCGCGAGCCCTGCCCGACGCCCCACGTGCCGACGGCATCGCGAGGCCCGAAGTGCTGGCCTCAGACGGACAGAACAATTTGTTCGTTGCCGATAGCCTCGAGCATCGCATTCTGGTGTTTAGTGCAGCCGATTCCGTGTTGCCGGGCGATGCGGTAGTAAATACGGCAAGCTTAGCGGCAGGACCGTTTGCCCCCGGAACGCTAATCACCATATCCGCAAGCGGTCTCAGCTCACATTCTGTTCCGAAGAGGAAGACGCTAAGAACTTACCCACCCGGCTCGCCGGTGTGCAGGTCAGTTTTGACGGTGCTGCGATTCCGTTGTTCGCGGTTTCACCCACGGAGATACGGCGCAGCTCCATTCTTCTCAAACGCGCCCGGGTCAGGGAGCTTGTACGTCCGCACTGAGAGCGAAACCGGAGCCGTGTCAATAACAGCCCCACTAGCACTCAGGCTGAGCACCGCAAGTCCGGATTATTAGCCTTCGGCGGTAACAAGCCGCTTCCAGGAGTCCTGCTTCACTCCGGCGAAAACCCGGTTACTGAAAACAATCCCGCCAGAGCGGGAGAGGTAGTCACCTTGTGGGCCACCGGTCTTCGCGTTGCGTCAAGTGCGAACGATGACGATTCCGACTCCGGTCAGTTCGCGGTTGCGGCGGTAAATGCATCCGTAAACGGCCAGCCTGCGCAGGTCATCTCCGCTGAACCGGCGGCGAATTCCACGGGCATCTACTCCGTGCACGTGCTCCTCCCGCCGGTGCTTCACGGCACGCGAGCCGTAGTGTCCATCAGCCAGGATGGCTATGCGAGCAATTTCGTCATGGTCCCTGTCGCGTCGCGGCAAGGTACCGATTAAAGAACACGAGCGTCTCGAAAGCCAATGCCGATGAAGTTCGGAAGTCTGAAAGGTATGACCGTCATTGACTTTGACGAATGATACAGGCACTCCTGCGGATTGCAATTTGTCGAAAAGCTCCTGTGCTTGCGAGATTGGAACGTTTTGATCCTGAGTGCCGTGAAAAATTAGGAACGGCGCATTCCCCTTCGCAACGTGGAAGGAGGCGAGGCGTCACGCCAAACGTCCGGACGCTTTGGTAGTCTGCCCGAGAAAGCTCGCAGAAATGAGCCGCCGTCAGGGTCGTGATCCGTCGTGAAATCGCTGGGCCCGCTGACATCCACGACCGCTTGCACCTTGCTGGAGTACCTGGCGAGGGCGGGATCGGATCTCGCGCGTGTCTTCCATACCCAAGAGCGCGGCCAATTGTGCTCCGGCCGAGTGCCCAAAAGCGCCGATGCGTTCAGGATTTACACCATATGTCGCCGCGTTGGCCCGCACCCAACAGACGGCTCGCTGCACATCGTCGAGCTGTGCGGGCCAACGGTTATCGTGGCTTGAAAGAGACGATAATCGACCGAAAAAGTTGCAAACCCAGAACGCGCAAGGACTCGCCCATGCGACACATCGTGCTCTTATTCAAACTTGTCCATGCACCCCCGTGAATCAGTAGAATGGCCGGACGAATCTCCCCTTGCGTCGCGGGTTCGTAGATATCGAGACGCAGTTCGGAACCGTTCACTGAAGCGTAAGCAACATTCTCGTGGACCGTCACTGATCCGGCAACAGGGTGCCACTTACCCGAATCGTGCTCATTTTGTGACCCCGTTCCTGAGCCATTAGTATTGAGGCGAGCAGCGTACCCACAAAAGCAGGCAGTACGAAGATTCCTTTCTTCATCGCCCGAATTGTATTACGAGCCGGTGGCAAGGGCTTCATCCAGTTTTCGCCCGCGCGATCCCGGACCCTTGTGAGAGAATGCAAACGCGTGCTTCGTCAGGATGGGCTGCTGGTGGAAGCACGCCGAATGGCTTCTTTTACCGGACCTGCGAATCTCTTTTGTCGCGCGCGGACGTGGGCGCCGAGAGTACAGAGTTTTTGCAGGAAGCAATGGGCTACAACGACCTGCTCGGCTTCCCGTATCTGTATGGCTACAGTGCTGAGACACTCCGCCGCCTCGTTCAGCCCTTCGGGTTTAGCTGCGGAGGAATGCTCAACTCCGAAATGATCACCGCCCCTGCCGGATAATCCATCCTGGGTGGAGCAGTAGGAGCATAGGATCGACGCCGAGATCAGTATGGTTGCCCGCTCCGTCCTGGCTAATCGCTCGGGTACTCTGGGCGGACCCTGGATCAGATCTGGCTCAGGAGTTAATGGAGTTGAGGGCACGAGGCTGGTCCACAACTGGCTATGGCAGGTGATGAGATCGCCTGCCCCACCCACGATGTCCGAACTTGGGTGAGTTTCAGCGAACGATTGGCGGCTTTCTGTAGTCCACACACCGGAGACGGTTGCCGTGAGCGCCAAAAGGTGGGTTTCGCTCGTAAAAGATACGTATACGGAATGGGACAACCATCAAGCGCCGAGATTCGGTGCGTCGGTGGCGCTATACAGCCTGTTCTCCTTCGCACCGCTGGCGATTCTGGCAGCGACGGTGCTCGCTCTGGTCTTCAGCCAGGCCGAGGCGCAAAAGGCACTGGTAGATCAGGCCGACAGTTCGTAGGCAACCATGGTGCGGAAACAGTCCGCACACTGCTTAACCAGGTCGCAAACAAAAAGTCATCCGGCTTTATTGCCAGCGCCATTGCGTTCGTGACCCTGCTGTTTGGCGCCTCCGGCGTGTTTATTGAACTAAGGCAGGCGCTGAACGTCATGTGGGACGCCCAGCCTTCGGTTAACACCGGGATAAAAGGGATGATCAAAGACCGGCTGTTCTCGTTTGGTATGGTGCTCTCCGTGGGCTTTCTGCTGCTAATTTCTTTGATGATCAGCGCCGCCATGGCCTTCGTCGGCACTTATATGGGCCATTTGATCCCAGTTCCGGCGCCTCTTTTGGTAATCATAGTTTCGTGATGTCATTCGCAGTGATTACCGCGCTCTTCGCACTGATGTACAAGTTTGTTCCCGATATACAGATTGAATGGCGCGACGTGTGGATCGGCGCCATCGGCACGGCGCTGCTCTTCACGATCGGGAAGTTTCTCTTGCCTGTATCTTGGGATGGCGAACCCGGGTCAGCATACGGCGCGGCGGGTTCGCTGGTTGCAGTGATCGCCTGGTTCTATTACTCAGCGCAGATCTTTTTCTTTGGCGCCGAGTTATTCACGTGTATGCAAAACAGCACGGCGAGTTGTCGCAGTCCCAAGTGCAGGGCGTAGGTTCGATGCCGGCTCCCCCGCGCGCCCGCTCTGCAACGGCATCGCGAACGTGATACGCTTTTAGCCCAGCAAGGAACACGAAGGAGAAAGACAGATGCGAGTGTTAACGGATTTTATACTTACTCGTCTTGTTCATCGTTTTGGTGGTTGTATGGCTACTGGCACGGCTCGCGTTTCATGTCGCCGGCGATTCGTACACCTTCTACTCATCATCGCTGTAATTTCGCTCATCGTGCATTTTTTCCGCGGGCGCAAGGCGTCGTAATAGTTAGCACTTCGAAAATCCACGCTTGCCGTTTGTTAGCGCTACCCTGGTCTAGGCGCGTCTTCCGTGGTCCTACGCATTGTCCTCAGCCTGATAGCGGCAGTTGCCGCATCGGGCGAGCCGTCCGACTCCTGGACATATTTCCGAAGCACACACTTTGAGCTATGCGCAAGCAGCTTCGGAAGCGAATGCCCGGGCTACGCTAGGCTGGCTAGAAGAACTGCATACGTTTTTGCCGTTCAAACGGGATCGATCCGGGTACAAAGCCCATACGTCTGATTGCATTCCGTTCCCCGGAGCAGTACGCGCCATACAAGATTGTTCCGCTGCGGATGCTTATTTTGTGACGTCCGGCGGAGAGCGCTACATTGTGGTGTCCGGACTCGGCCAGGACCGTTTTGCCGTGCTGGCACACAATATGCGCATACGGTTCTGCAGGCCGCGGGTACACAACTTCCGGATTGGCTGAACGAAGGGCTCGCGGAAGTTTTCTCCACCGTCCGCTTTGATTCCAACGGCACCACGCTCGGCGGACCGATTGTGGCTCATGTGCGAACGCTTCAAGCGCGACCGTGGATGAGCGTGGAGGATTTGATCTCCACTGCGGGCGAACGTTTCCGAAACGACCGCGCAGTTGGCGTTCGCTTTTATGCGTACGCATGGGCGCTGACCGAGATGCTGATGTTTTCGCCCGAATATGCCGCCGGCTTCCCTAGATTCGCCGGCGCCCTCGCATCGGGAATATCGACTCCGAAGGCGCTCGCCACAATCTACGGAACGGACTTGCAATCAGTCGATCAAAGCTGCGGGCACGCGCCAAGCGAGCACGATACCGCAATATGATCCTGCCCGCCTCGCCGCCCGGCGACGGCGGCATAAGGTCCATCAAGCAAATGTCTGCAAACGATTCACGCGCGCTATTGGCAACACTACTGGCCGCTGATGCGAGTACAAGCGAGCAGCGGCTGAGTACCGCGAACTTGCTCAATTGAAGCCGACAGGCGGCAATATCGCAGACGCGGACCTCTGTTATCGATACGCGATTATGGCCGACTCAATGGACATTCCCACCGAGAGTGCGCTCGGCACTGCGGAGAGCCATTACGCTCAAGCCCGGTTTCAACGACGCACGCTGGAGGTTAGCGCTGCTTCAAAGCAACGCCGGTGAGTTTGAAGAAAGCGTGGCGCAATTGAAGGCTATGACCGAGATCGCGCCTGGACGCAAATTCGCGTATTGGAGCGCGCTCTCCTACGCGGAAGAGCAAATAGGCCAGCACGAAGCTGCCGAGGCCGATGCGAAGCACGCAGAAGTGTTTGCGGCCAATGACACCGAGCGCGACCACGCGCGCGAACTCGCCTATATGGCCCGGACAGAATTGACCGTTCGCTTCGCGACCGATGCGAATGGCCAGCGGCGGATGGTTACTACGCGGGTGCAGCGGCACCTCCGACTGGAATCCGTTTGTTGACCGAGTGACAATATGCGGCGTATCGAAGGAAAGCTGGCGGAGGTCCGGTGCGCGAATGGCCGGCTGACAGGGATCGTGATCGCAAACCATGAGCAGACGGCTCAGTTTGCCGTTCCCGATCCGCAGCACATTCTCGTCCAGAACGGCCCTTCCGAGTTTGCGTGCGGCGCTCAGCCGGAGGCCAGCGCCGTTACGGTCAATTATCCGCCGAGTCCGGACAGCCGTCGGCTGGAATTGTGCGGGAAATCAGGTTCGAAACCCGTCTTCGGTGAAAACAGTCGTTCGAAACCTCGCAACTTTTGCATGGTAGAGTGAAGAGAAATCCCCTCAATCTTAATGAAAAGTAGTATTACTCTAGTTGTACTCACCGGCTTCGCGATTGCAGGATCGTCGCAGACAGCCCAGAAATCTGCACCCACGCCTCCTCCCGCGCAGACTCACCCGCGATTCCCTCCTCGACGGACCTGAAGGCAAGAGGCCCGGAAGCGATCGCGGCAAAGACCCAAACAAGGTGGTCGCAACGGTGAACGGCAAGCAGATCAGAACCAAACAAGCTTGGGATCTGCTCAAGATTTTGCCGGAGAGTCAAAGGCGACAGGCGCCTAAGCTTCAGAGACTGTCGAGCAGTTGTATGCCGCGGATGCCTTGGCGGAAAGGGCCATCTCGGAAGGATTGGACAAGCAGTCGCCGGTGAAGGAGCAACTGCAGCTTGGCCGCGATCAGATCCTGGCGCGAGCCTACTGCAACACCTGACCGATAGCAACACACAACCAGCGGGCGATCCCAAGCGGTACTACGATGCCACCCGGGCCAGTTCGATCAGGCGAAACTGAGCGGGATCGTGATCACTTTGAATGCTCCGGGGACACCGGCGGCGGCAGGTGGTGCGAATCGTACCGAGGAGCAGGCGCGCGCCAAAGCAGATGATCTCGAAAAGAAAATCAAGTCTGGTACCGACGTGACAGCCCTCGCGCGCACGGACTCGGACGATCAGCGTTCCGCTGCGTCAGGTGGACAGCTCGGCACTTTCACGCAGAAGCCCCAAACGTCCCGGCCGACATCAAAGCGCAGTCTTTACTAAATTGCAGCCCGGGCAGGTCTCCGAGCCGATTCGCGCCGGAAACGCATTTTACATTTTGAAGCTCGAGAGCCGGACGAAGGAAACCTTCGATCAGGCGCGGCCTGAGATCAAGAGAAGCTACAGGCTGAAAAGAATCAGGCAGTGATGAAGCAGGAAGTCGATAAATATAAAGTTCAGGTTGAAGACACCGACTTCTTGGCGCCTCCGCTGCAACCAGGACCCCTTCGCTTGCTAATCCGTCCGGAACATCCTCCTCAACGTATCTTCCGGCCAAGCCTGAACCTCAGAAATAAGGGCGGCGCACTCATCGCCAAGGAATCCTGGGGCTGCAACGCTGGTTGGCGGGCCTATTCGCGTTCGTACGCTTCCCTCGCTATCGGCACACCGCGGGAAGTTGCTTAGCGGGGCGGTGGGGCAGGGAACTCCGGTGCATGCAGCGACTTTCATACGCGAGCGCGCCATCGTCCTGAGACGGAATGCTCCGACGCCCGCAGTCGCTGCGGTTGACCTTGATTCACGAGCTGTTTCACTTTGTGTGGGCACGGCTGGGGAATTCACAGCGCCGCAGTTACTCGGATCTGCTGGCGCGCGAAGTGCGGCGGCGAGCACGGGCGGAGCTGGGCGAATCGTCAAGCGTGAAGAAGGAGACCTCATTCGGCCGGAGCTTCGGCTTCGCGACAGTGGCGCGATTATGTGTGTGAAAGCTTTTGCGACACTGCCGCCTGGCTCTACAGCGGAATCCGTCACCACCCCTCGTACGGGTTAGCGTTGTGTTGGCGGCGAAAGCGAGAATCCTGGTTCAGAGAAAACGTCGCGCTGATGTCGCCTGTCATCTCACTGGACGATACACTAGAAGTTGAGGTATTTTTGAGAACCTGCGCTGCCATCGCGATAATTGGTCTTGTGCCAATAGTGTTGTCGTGCTCCAGCAAGGCGACTGAAAAGCCCGATGCGCAGCCGCAGGAGAAGACGGCATCGACAGGTCGAAACCCAGCGCCCGACTTTATTCTGCAAGATGCTAACGG